>NZ_JBNTKD010000001.1:0-2595688 GCF_050408615.1 Microbacterium alcoholitolerans
GTTACGGCGGCCATAGCGTGAGGGAAACGCCCGGTCACATTCCGAACCCGGAAGCTAAGCCTCACAGCGCCGATGGTACTGCAGGGGGGACCCTGTGGGAGAGTAGGACACCGCCGGACTTCTCTTAGTAAAATGGCCACCCAAGGTTGGGTGGCCATTTTGCGTTAACAGCAATACAGGGAGTCAGAATGTCAGAAGAGCAGCGAGACCGCCGAAATGATGGCGACGGCGCGCACGACCGACGTTCGGGCTCCGACCGCAAGCCGCGGTACTCGGACTCCTCGTCGCGCGCTCCGCGCCGCGACAACAAGGGAACCGGCCGCGACGGTGAGCGCCGTCCGTACGGTGACCGGAACCAGTCTGGTGAGCGTCGTCCGTATGGTGACCGGAACCAGTCCGGTGAGCGTCGTCCGTACGGTGACCGCAATCAGGGTGGCGAGCGTCGCTCTTATGGTGACCGGAACAACCAGTCTGGTGGGCGTCGTCCGTATGGTGACCGGAACCAGTCCGGTGAGCGCCGGTCATATAGTGACCGGAACAACCAGAGCGGCGAGCGTCGCTCATATGGTGACCGGAACAACCAGTCTGGTGAGTGTCGTCCGTATGGTGACCGGAACCAGGGTGGCAAGCGTCGCCCATATGGCGACCGGAACCAGGGTGGCGAGCGTCGTCCGTATGGTGACCGGAACCAGGCTGGTGAGCGTCGTCCGTATGGTGACCGGAACCAGGCTGGTGAGCGTCGTCCGTATGGTGACCGGAACCAGGGTGGCGAGCGTCGTCCGTATGGTGACCGGAACCAGGGTGGCGAGCGTCGCTCATATGGCGACCGGAACCAGGGCGGTGAGCGTCGCTCATATGGTGACCGGAGTAACCAGAGTGGCGAGCGTCGTCCGTACGGTGACCGGAGCAACCAGAGCGGTGAGCGTCGCACGTATGGTGACCGGCAGCAGGGCGAGCGTCGTCCGTACGGTGACCGGAACAACAGGGGACGTGAGCGGCGTCCCTACGGCGACCGGTCTCAGGGTGACCGTCCGTATCGCGGTGACCGAGACCGGGACCGCGGCGACCGCCGTTCTGACTCCCCGCGCGATTCGTACCGCGATCGCCCGCGTGGCGGCGCCGACCGTCCGGTCAACGAGTACGCGCCCGTGCGCGAGCGCGTCCCGGAGCCGCCACTGCCCGACGAGATCACGGCGAAGGATCTCCACCCGGCCGCTCGCAACGAGCTGAAGACCCTCAGCAAGGAGAACGCCGAACAGGTGGCGCGTCACCTCGCCATGGTCGCTCAGCTCGTCGACGACGACCCTGCCCGCGCGCATGAGCACGCACTTGCGGCATCCCGTCGCGCCGGCCGCGTCGCCGTCGTCCGCGAGACCCTCGCGATCACCGCCTACGGCGTCGGCGACTTCGCGCTCGCGCTGCGCGAGCTGCGCACGTACCGCCGCATCTCCGGCAGCGACGACCAGATCGCCCTCATCGTCGACAGCGAGCGCGGCGTCGGACGCCCCGACCGCGCGCTCGAAGAGGGCCGCGGCGTCGACCGTGCGGCTCTCACCCCCGCCGTGCGGGTCGCGCTTGCGATCGCGATGTCCGGCGCACGCCTCGATCGCGGTGAGACTGAACTCGCTCTCGGCGAGCTCGAGATCCCCGAGCTCGATCCCGACCGCGCGTTCGACTGGAGCCCCGCGCTGTTCTCGGCCCGCGCCGCCGTGCTCGACGACCTCGGGCGCACCGAGGAAGCAGCCTTCTGGACGCAGCGCGCCGAGGTGGCAGCATCCGCCCTCGGACTCGACGGCGAATACGACGAGATCTTCGTCGAGGACGGCCTCGTCGAGGACTTCGAAGACGAGAACGTCGAAGACGAGGACGTCGAAGCCGACGATCAGCCAGCTGACGCCGACACCACCTCCGACACTGGCGCCGAGACCGACTCCGGCGCCGAGCTCGAGTCCGACGCCGCCGAATCCGCCGACCCTGAAGAGGATCCCGATCACTGATGGCTCTGTTCCGCCGCTCGAAGCCGGCATCCACACCGCTGACTGACCGTGACGCACTGCTCGCCGATCTCGATGGCGTCGTCTACGCCGGCCCGGGTGCTCTCCCGCACGCGGTCGAGAGCCTCAACCGCGCCGCGGAGCAGATGCGGCTCGGTTACATCACGAACAACGCCTCACGCACCGATGCGGCCGTCGCGGCGCACCTCACCGAGTTGGGGCTCACCGTCGCGCCGCGGGACGTGGTGACCAGCCCACAGGCGGCGATGCGTCTGCTCGCCACGATGGTGCCCGCGCCCGCGACGATCCTGATCGTCGGGGGAGAGGGCCTCGTCGACGAGACGGAGAAGGCGGGCTACGTCGTCACCCGCAGTGCGGACGACTCCCCGGCCGCCGTCGTGCAGGGCTTCGCGCCCGACGTCGCCTGGACCGACCTCGCGGAGGCCGCCTTCGCCCTGAAGGTCCCCGAGGACGAGGGCGGCATCCCGTGGATCTCGACGAACACCGACTGGACGATCCCGCGCGACCGGGGCGTCGCCCCCGGCAACGGCACGCTCGTCTCGGCGGTGCACACCGCTATCGGACGCCTGTCCACCGTCGC
Organism: Microbacterium alcoholitolerans; assembly: GCF_050408615.1. Lineage (NCBI taxonomy): Bacteria > Bacillati > Actinomycetota > Actinomycetes > Micrococcales > Microbacteriaceae > Microbacterium > Microbacterium alcoholitolerans. The sequence goes on from NZ_JBNTKD010000001.1 coordinate 2,596, forward strand.
CGGAAAGCCGGAGACGCCGATCTTCGAGGAAGCCGTCGACCGCTTCGGCGCTCGGCGCCCGCTGTTCCTCGGCGACCGGCTCGACACCGACATCTCCGGTTCCGTGCGAGCCGGCATCGACTCCGCGCTGGTGCTCACGGGCATCGACCGGCCCAAGCACGTGCTCGCGGCCCCCAAGGGCTCGCGTCCGGACTACATCCTCGCCGACCTGCGGCAGCTCCATGAGCCCTACCCGCAGACGGTTGAGAAAGACGGGGTGTTCACCGTCAACGGCGCCGCTGTGCGCGTGGTGGAGGCTGACGTGCAGATCCTCTCCGCAGGCTCCGCGCAGATCGATCTGCTGCGCGCCGGCGCGGCCGCGATCTGGGCCACCGGGCTCGCGATCTACGCCTTCCGCGTGCCGGAGCGTCTCTACGCGGACCCTTTCCACAGGCCCTGAGCGTCGCCCCGCCACGCGGACCGCCTCGGGATACAGTGGTCGGATGGAGCATACGCGAGACGAGCCGACTGACGCGCTCTGGAGTCGACTGCGCCTCATCGAAGGACAGCCGCTCGCAGCCCGCGCCGATGCCTACGGCTCGCTGCACGACGAGCTGATGAAGCGACTCGAGAGCGCTCCGCGCACGGATGCACCGCGCGCATCATCCACCGACACTCCCGCGCCGGGCCCTCGATGACCCGCCTCGACGCCGCCCTCGCAGCCCGGGGCCTGGCCCGCTCGCGCACCCACGCGGCGACGCTCATCGCGGGCGGTCTCGTGAGCGTCGACGGCCGTCCGGTGGTGAAGGCGTCCACGTCCGTCACCGATGAGACCCGGATCGCCGTCGACGGTGGCGATCACTACGTCAGCCGAGGCGCGCACAAGCTCATCGCCGCGCTCGACGGCTTCGGCGTCCCGGTCGAAGGGCGACTCGCGCTCGACATGGGCGCGTCGACCGGCGGCTTCACCCAGGTTCTTCTCGAGCGCGGCGCCCGCCGCGTGCTCGCGGTCGACGTCGGGCACGACCAGCTCGCCCCTCAGCTCGCCGCCGATCCCGCGGTCACGTCGGTGGAGGGGTTCAACGTCCGCCACATGACGGCTCACGCACTGGCGGATGCCACGGGCGAGGCCACCAGGCCCGACCTGATCGTCGGCGATCTCTCATTCATCTCGCTCGCGCTGGTGCTGCCCGCCGTGGCCGAGACGGCGGCTCCGCACGCCGACATCCTGCTGCTGGTGAAGCCGCAGTTCGAGGTCGGGCGCACCGCCGTCCGGGGCGGGCTCGTCACCAATCCGACCTCGCGCATCGACGCGATCGAGCGGATGCTGTGGAGCGCGCACGACTCCGGCCTCGGCACCCTCGGCATCCTGCCCTCGCCTCTGCTCGGCACGCACGGCAATGCCGAGTACCTGGCGCATCTCGCGCCCGGCCGGGGCACCGATCCGTCAGAATGGTCGGAGCAGATCGCGCACGTGGCAGGAGGACGATGAACGAGCGCCGCATCCTGGTCGTTGCTCACGCTCGACGAGAGGACACCGTCGCCGCGGCGCTTCGCGTCGTCGAGGCCGTGCGCGACGCCGGTGCGACCGCGGTGCTGCCGGCCCCCGATCGCGACGAGTTCGCCGCAGCCGACCCGCGCTTCGCGGACATCGCGCTGCTCGGCGCCGACGTCGCCCTCGAGGAGATCGAGCTCGCCATCGTGCTCGGCGGCGACGGCACCATCCTGCGCGCAGCAGAGCTCGTGCGCGACTCGGACGCTCCAGTGCTGGGCATCAACATGGGGCACGTCGGCTTCCTTGCCGAGATCGAGCGCGATGACATGGATGCCGCAGTGCACCGCGTCATCGCGCGCGATTACGAGGTCGAGGAGCGGCTCGCGCTGTCGGTCCGGGTGAAGGATGCCGCAGGCTCAGTCGTCTACGAGACCTGGGCGCTCAACGAGGCCACCGTAGAGAAGGCCAGTCGCGAGCGCATGATCGAAGTGGTCATCGAGATCGATGGACGGCCGCTGTCGAGCTTCGGCTGCGACGGCATGGTGGTCTCCACGCCCACCGGATCCACCGCCTACAACTTCTCGGCCGGAGGTCCGGTCATCTGGCCGACCGTCGAGGCGATCGCAGTCGTGCCCCTGTCGGCGCACGCGCTGTTCGCCAAGCCGCTCGTCGTCGGGCCCGAGGCATCCGTCGCGATCGAGATGCTCGACCGCACCGACGGCACGGGCATCCTCTGGTGCGACGGACGCCGCTCCCACGAGCTGCCTCCTGGTGCGCGCGTCGTGGTGCGCCGCTCCGCGCAGCCGGTGCGGCTGGCGCGACTGCATCCGACGGCCTTCACGAACCGCCTGGTGCGCAAATTCCAGCTGCCGGTGGCCGGATGGCGAGGGGCATCGTGATCGACGAGATGCGCATCCGCGGACTCGGCGTCATCGACGACGCCGTGCTGCCGCTCGGCCCGGGATTCACCGCCGTCACCGGCGAGACCGGAGCCGGGAAGACCATGGTCGTCACGGGACTCGGGCTGCTGCTCGGCGCACGCGCCGACACCTCGGCGATCCGTGCGGGCGCGGCGCAGGCATCCGTCGCCGGAGTCTGGCTCGTGCCGGAGCAGGGCACGGTCGCCGACATCGTGACGGATGCCGGAGGCGAGCTCGAGCCGGCCGGCGACGCCGCCGAGCTGTATGTCTCGCGCACCCTCAGCGCAGAAGGACGCAGCCGCGCGAGCGTCGGCGGGCGCCCGGCGCCCGCCGCCGTCCTGTCGTCGCTCGCGCAGGAGCTCGTCGTCGTGCACGGGCAGTCGGAGCAGCTGCGGCTGCGCTCCGCTGCCGCGCAGCGCGACGCCCTCGACCGCTTCGGCGGGCAGCCCATCGCCGACGCCGTCGCCCGCTACGCCGAGCGATTCCGCACCTGGCGTGAGCTGGATGCCGAGATCACCGAGCTCACCGAGAACCGCGACCGCCGTGCGGCCGAGGCCGCGCAGCTGCGGGAGCAGCTCACTGAGATCGAGCAGCTCGAGCCGGAAGCCGGTGAGGACGTCGCGCTGAACGAGCGGGCCGAGCGGCTGGCGAACGCCGAGGAGCTGCGGCTGGCGGCATCCGTCGCCCGCTCCGCGCTCTCGAGCGAAGAGGGCGAGCAGGATGTCGCGGCGCTTCTCGCCGAGGCGCGCCGCGCGCTGGAGCGGGTCGCCGACGCGCAGCTGACCGAGATATCCGAGAGCATCACCGACCTCGGCTACCGCGCCGCCGATCTCGCCCTGCAGCTGTCCGGCTACCTGGCCGACCTCGACGAGTCAGGCCCGCACGAACTGGCCGCCGTCGAGGAGCGCCGCGCGGCGATCGGCGGACTGATCCGGCAGCACGGCTCGCTGGAAGAGGCCCTCGAGGTGTGGCGCACTGGATCGCTGCGTCTGGCCGAGCTCGACGACGACGGCGACCGCATCGAGCGGCTGAGAGCCGAGGCCGAGCAGGCCCGCACAGCGCTGGATGACGCCGCCGCCACGCTCACCGAGGCACGCACCGAGGCAGCAACCCGACTCTCCGACGCCGTCACCGAAGAGCTGCACGCCTTGGCCATGCCGGATGCTCGGCTGGAGGTGCAGGTGTCGACGGGTGCGGAGTCCGCGCACGGACGCGACGAGGTCGCCATCCTGCTCGCCGCGCATCCCGGCGCCGAGCCGCGCTCGGTCTCACGGGGCGCATCCGGCGGCGAGCTGTCGCGCGTGATGCTCGCGATCGAGGTCGTCATCGCCGGAACGGATCCGGTCCCGACGTTCGTCTTCGACGAGGTGGATGCCGGCATCGGCGGCGCAGCGGCGATCGAGGTCGGCCGCCGGCTTGCGCAGCTGGCGCGCACCTCCCAGGTCATCGCCGTCACGCATCTCGCCCAGGTGGCGGCATTCGCCACGAACCATCTCTCCGTCGTGAAGGCCAGCGACGGCGCCGTCACCGCTTCGAGCGTCACCAGACTCGAGGGCGAGCAGCGCGAGGCCGAGATGGCGCGACTGCTCTCCGGACTCGCGGATTCCGACGCCGCACTCACCCACGCCCGCGAGCTCCTGAGCCTCGGCTCGAGCGCGACCTGTTAGGATCGAAGCCCGTGATGAACTCTTCCAGCGCGGGGCACGCGAACGGCACCCAGTCCACGACGAAGCACATCTTCGTGACAGGCGGTGTCGTTTCCTCTTTGGGCAAGGGCCTCACGGCGGCAAGCCTCGGCAACCTGCTCACCGCCCGCGGTCTGCGCGTCGTGATGCAGAAGCTGGACCCGTACCTGAACGTCGATCCGGGCACCATGAACCCGTTCGAGCACGGCGAGGTCTTCGTCACGGACGACGGTGCGGAGACCGATCTCGACATCGGCCACTACGAGCGCTTCCTCGACATCAACCTGACGCAGTCGGCTAACGTCACCACCGGCCAGATCTACTCGCAGGTGATCGCCCGTGAGCGCCGCGGAGACTACCTCGGCGCCACCGTGCAGGTCATCCCGCACATCACCGATGAGATCAAGCGCCGCATGCGACTGCAGGCCACCGAAGAGCCCCGCCCCGACGTGATCATCACCGAGGTCGGCGGAACCGTCGGCGACATCGAGTCGCAGCCCTTCCTCGAGTCGGCGCGCCAGCTGCGGCACGAGCTCGGCCGCGACAGCGTGTTCTTCGTGCACGTCTCGCTCGTGCCGTTCATGGGCGCCTCCGGCGAGCAGAAGACCAAGCCCACCCAGCACTCGGTCGCCGCCCTTCGACAGGTCGGCATCCAGCCCGACGCGCTCGTGTTGCGCAGCGACCGTCCGGTCAGCGCGAGCAACCGCAACAAGATCGCGCTGATGTGCGACGTCGACAACGAGGGCGTCATCAACACGGTCGACCTGCCCAGCATCTACGACATCCCCTCGACGCTGAACGAGCAGGGACTCGACGCGTACATCATCCGCCGCCTCGGCCTCGACCAGAAGGCCGGCGAGGTCGACTGGTCGCGCTGGAACCGGGTGCTGCACGCGGTGCACAACCCCAAGCTCGAGGTCACCATCGGCCTGGTGGGCAAGTACATCGACCTGCCGGACGCATACCTGTCGGTGACCGAGGCGCTCAAGGCCGGCGGCTTCGCCCAGGAGACCAAGGTCAACGTCCGCTGGGTGACGTCCGACTCGTGCGAGACGCCTGAGGGCGCGGCGAAGGAGCTCGGCGACCTCGACGCCATCTGCGTGCCCGGCGGCTTCGGCATCCGCGGCATCGAGGGCAAGGTCGGCGCGCTGAAGTTCGCGCGCGAGCAGGGCATCCCGGCACTCGGCCTGTGCCTCGGCCTGCAGATGATGGTCGTCGAGTACGCGCGCCACGTCGCCGGCATCGACGGCGCCTCGTCCACCGAGTTCGACCCTGACACCGCTGAGCCGGTCATCGCCACGATGGCGGAGCAGGTCGAGATCCTCGACGGCGGCGACCTGGGCGGCACCATGCGACTCGGCCTGTACGAGGCCGCGCTGGCCGAGGGCTCGCTCGCGCGCGAGCTGTACGAGTCCGAGACGGCATCCGAGCGTCACCGCCACCGCTACGAGGTCAACAACGCCTACCGCGAGCAGCTCGCCGACGCGGGCCTGGTGTTCTCGGGTGTGAATCCCGACCTCGACCTGGTCGAGTACGTGGAGCTGTCGCGCGACGTGCACCCGTTCTACATCGCCACGCAGGCGCACCCCGAGCTGCGCTCGCGTCCGACCACACCGCACCCGCTGTTCCGCGGCCTGGTCGGCGCCGCCATCGAGCGCCACCGCGCCAGCGAGCTGTTCAGCGAAGATGACTGATCCCCATGCCCACTCCAGCCGCCGCTGACGCGTCGCCCGGAGCCTCCGGGCACGGGGCCCCTTCCGGCGGAGACAAGTCTTTGGATCCCGCCGACGAGCCACTAGGGGACGAGCCGTTCGAGCCGGAGGTGCTCAGCAGCGACGTCGTCTACAACGGCTGGGTGTGGGACGTGCGCTCCGACCGGGTGGCGTACGGTGACGGCGAGATCATCCGCGAGTACGTGGCGCACACCGGCGCTGTCGCGGTCGTCGCGATCGACGAGCAGGAGCGCGTGCTGCTGATCCAGCAGTACCGGCATCCGATCCGCCACCGCGATTGGGAACTGCCCGCCGGGCTGCTCGATGTGCCGGGGGAGGACCCGCTGCTCGCGGCGCAGCGCGAGCTCGCCGAAGAGGCCGACATCATCGCCGACCACTGGGAGCACCTCGTCTCGTCGTGGACCACCCCCGGCGGAAACGACGAGATGATCCACGTGTACCTCGCCACCGGCATCTCGGTTGCGGAGGCCGCTCACGCCCGCGAGGCCGAAGAGGCGGACATCCGCGTCGAGTGGGTGCCGCTGGCAGAGGCGGCGGATGCCGTGCTCGAGGGCCGCATGCACAACGGCATCCTCTCGATCGGCGTGCTCGCCGCAGAGCGGCGACTGCGCGCGAGAGGCTGACGTGCTGATCGATCGGGCGCTGGACACGTACCTCCGCCACGTCACGATCGAGCGAGGCCTGTCCGAGCACACGATCGCCGCGTACCGCCGCGACCTCTCGGGATACGTCGAATGGCTCGCCGCCCGAGGGATCACCGAGACGGGTGGGATCAGCGCCGCGATCGTCTCGGAGTTCATTGCGGAGCGCTCGAGCGCGGCGCCCGCTCCGGCGGCGACGAGCCTCGCCCGGCTGCAGTCATCCGTGCGGGGGTGGCATCGCTTCCTCGCGCGAGAGGGCGTCGAGCAGGACGACCCGTCCGCTCGCCTTCGGCCCCCGAAGACGCCGCAGCGGCTGCCGAAGGCTCTGACGATCGACCAGGTCGAGCGGCTGCTCGCGGCACCGTCGGCGGACGAGCCGCTGGGAATCCGGGATCGTGCCCTGCTGGAGCTGCTGTACGCCACCGGCGCGCGCGTCTCGGAGGCGGTCGCGCTCGATGTCGACGACCTCGCTCACGGCGATGTGCTGCGCCTGCGCGGCAAGGGCGACAAGGAGCGCATCGTGCCGATCGGCTCGTACGCGCGGGCGGCGGTCGACGCCTACCTGACGCGCGTGCGGCCCGCGCTGGCGGCGAAGGGCAGGGCGAGCGCCCGCGCATTCCTCGGGGCCCGCGGCGCCCCGCTGTCGCGGCAGAGCGCGTGGCTGGTGATCACGTCGGCCGCGGAACGGGCGCAGATCACCGCCGACGTCTCGCCGCACACGCTGCGGCACTCGTTCGCGACCCACCTGCTGCAGGGCGGCGCCGACGTGCGCGTCGTGCAGGAGCTGCTCGGGCATGCATCCGTCGCCACCACGCAGATCTACACCCATGTGTCTGTCGACACCCTGCGCGACATCTACGCCACATCCCACCCGCGGGCCCGCTGAGGCCCGCCGCCGGCGGTGGCGCACCCGCGCCGCGTGCCGAGATGGTGCACACCCGCCCTGCCGATACAATCGACCAAGCACGGAAGGCGGAAACGGTGACGGAGAAGGCGACGAAGTCCAGGTCGAAGACGGCCAAGGGTGACGACACACCCATCGGACCGACCGGTCGTCCCTACCGGGGATTCCCCACTCCGGCCACCCTGGAATCGCACGGCCCCGCGCGGATCATCGCGCTGTGCAACCAGAAGGGCGGCGTCGGCAAGACGACCACCGCGATCAACCTGGCCGCCTCGCTCGCGGAGTACGGACGCAGGGTGCTCGCCGTCGACTTCGACCCGCAGGGCGCGCTGTCGGCCGGCCTCGGCATCCCCACCCATGACGTTCCCACCGTGTACGACCTGCTGCTGGACACCAAACGCGACGCGCACGAGGTGATCGTGGCATCCGCGGTCGAGAACCTCGACGTGTTGCCGGCCAACATAGATCTGTCGGCCGCCGAGGTGCATCTGGTCAACGAAGTCGCCCGCGAGACGATCCTGGCGCGCGTGCTGCGCCAGGTCGCCGGCGAGTACGACGTCATCCTCATCGACTGCCAGCCGTCGCTGGGGCTGCTCACCGTCAACGCGCTGACGGCCGCACACGGCGTGGTCATCCCGCTGGAATGCGAGTTCTTCGCGCTGCGCGGTGTCGCACTGCTGATCGAGACCATCGACAAGGTGCGCGACCGGTTGAACCCGTCGATCACGCTCGACGGCCTGCTGGCGACGATGTACGACCCCCGCACGCTGCACTCTCGTGAGGTGCTGGAGCGCGTCGTCGAGGCCTTCGGCGACGACGTGCTCGAGACCGTCATCGGGCGCACCGTGAAGTTCCCCGACGCGTCGGTGTCGGGTGTGCCCATCACCGAGTTCGCGCCCGAGCACGCCGCAGCCCAGGCCTACCTGCGACTGGCGCGGGAGCTGGTCGCCCGTGGCGCCGTCGCCTGAGGTCGAGCCCGCGGAAGGAACCGCTGAGAGCGGGTTCCGCATCTCGCTGTCGAACTTCGACGGCCCCTTCGATCTGCTGCTGAACCTCATCTCGAAGCACGAGCTCGACATCACCGAGGTGTCGCTGAGCAAGGTCACCAACGAGTTCATCGCCTACCTGAAGGATCTCGACGGCGATGAGGAGCTCGATCAGGCATCCGAGTTCCTCGTCGTGGCCGCGACCCTGCTGGATATGAAGGTGGCGGGGCTGCTCCCGCAGGGCGAGCTGGTGGATGCCGAAGCGGTCGCCCTGCTCGAGGCCCGGGATCTGCTGTTCGCCCGGCTGCTGCAGTACCGCGCGTTCAAGGAGGTCTCGACGTGGTTCTCTCGCTGCCTGCAGCGCGAGGACCGGCGTCACGTCCGCGCGGTGCCGCTCGATGAGAAGCACCGCCGAAAGACTCCCGAGCTGGTCTGGTCGCTGAGCGCAGAGGACTTCGCCGCCCTGGCGCTGCTCGCTTTCGCGCCCAAGGAGATCCCGAGCGTCGGCCTCGACCACCTGCACGCGCCGCTGGTCAGCATCCGCGAACAGGCGGCCGTCGTCGTCACACTGCTGCGCAGCACCGAGTCGCTGACGTTCCGCGAGCTGGTCTCGGGGATCAGCGAGCCCGGCATCGTCGTGGCGCGCTTCATCTCGGTGCTCGAGCTGTACCGCCACGCCGCGCTGTCGTTCGAGCAGCTCGAGCCGCTCGGCGAGCTGACGCTGCGGTGGTCCGCCGAGAGCTGGTCGGATGAGCAGCTCGCGACGCTTGGAGCCGACTATGACCGCTGAGCCGAGTACGACTGCTGAAGGAGTCACGATGGATGACGAGGCCGTGCATGACGAGGCCGTGGATGACGGGCCTGTGCTCGAGGCGCCGCTGGCCGAGCGGGTCGAGGCGATCCTGCTGATCATCGACGAGCCGATCGCACTCGTCGCCCTGGCCGCGGCGGTGCACGCGCCCGTACCCGCGGTGCGGCAGACGCTGGAATCGCTCGTGGAGGACTACGACGGGCGCGGCGCCGGACCGCGGCGCGGCTTCGAGCTGCGGGAGGTCGGCGGCGGCTGGCGGCTCTACGTGCGCGAGGATCAGGACGACCTCGTCGCCGAGTTCATCGGCGGGCAGGCGCCCGCACGGCTGTCGCAGGCGGCGCTGGAGACGCTCGCCGTGATCGCGTACAAGCAGCCGGTCACCCGCGGTCAGGTGGCATCCATCCGCGCCGTGAACGTCGACTCGGTGGTGCGCACTCTGCTCGCACGCGGGCTGATCACCGAGCTGTTCGCCGACTCCGAGACCGGCGCCATCAACTACGGCACCACCGACGCGCTGCTCGAGCATCTCGGCATCAACTCGATCGACGAGCTTCCGCCGATCTCACCCCTCCTCGACGACGGCGCCGACGGATTTGACGAAGGAGCACTGCGATGAGCGACGGAATGAACCAGGGAGCTGCCCCCGAGGGCATCCGGCTGCAGAAGGTGCTCTCGGGCGCCGGCGTCGCCTCGCGTCGCGTGATCGAGCAGTACATCGTCGAGGGGCGCATCCGCGTCAACGGCCGCACGATCACCGAACTCGGCACCCGCATCGACCCCGAGAACGACCTCATCGACGTCGACGGCACCGCCGTGCAGCTCGACGTGTCGAAGCGCTACGTCATGCTCAACAAGCCGACCGGCGTGGTCAGCACGATGAAGGACGAGAGCGGCCGACCGGACCTGCGCCGCTTCACCGAGGACTGGGACGAGCGACTGTACAACGTCGGACGGCTGGACGCCGAGACCAGCGGCCTGCTGATCCTCACCAACGACGGCGACCTCGCGCACGTGCTCGCGCACCCCTCGTTCGGGGTGACCAAGGTGTACATCGCGAAGGTCGAGGGTCTCGTCACGGCGCAGACGATCTCGACGCTCATCAAGGGCATCGAGCTCGAGGACGGGCCCATCAAGGCCGACAAGGCGCGGCTGCTGGACGCGTCCCGGGGCTCGAGCCTGGTCGAGTTGACGCTGCACTCCGGCCGCAACCGGATCGTGCGCCGGATGATGGCGGCGGTGGGGCATCCGGTCGAGGAGCTCGTGCGTCGCCAGTTCGGCCCGCTGCACCTGGGAACGCTCCCGGTCGGGAAGACCCGCGAGCTGACTAAAATCGAACGAGGTGCGCTGCTGACCCTGTCGCGCCGGGATTCCCAGGAGAACGAGTGAGCGATTCCATCGGCGTGCGCGCGACGCAGGTCGCTGCGCGACTCCAGGGGACCGTTCGCGTCGTCGGTGCCGGCCTGCTCGGCTCGAGCATCGGACACGCCCTGCGCGCCAAGGGTCTCGACGTCGTGCTCGCCGACGCCTCGCCGTCACAGCTGCGGCTCGCCATAGACTACGGCGCCGGTCGCCCCGCCCGCGAGGGCGATCAGCCGTCGCTGGTCGTCGTCGCCGTCCCGCCGGATGTCGTCGCCGACGTCATCCAGGCGGAGCTGGATGCATATCCGGATGCCGTCGTCACCGACGTCGCGAGTGTGAAGCTGCAGCCGTTCGACGAGCTGCGTGCGCGCGGCGTCGACCTGACCCGCTACATCGGCTCGCACCCGCTGGCCGGGCGCGAGCGCGGCGGGGCGATCTCGGCCCGCGCCGACCTGTTCATCGGCCGACCCTGGGTGGTCTGCCGCGATGGCGAGACCCGGGCATCCGATCTTGCGCTCGTCGAGGCGCTCGCGCTCGAGGTCGGTGCGATGCCACTGGAGATGACGCCCGAGGAGCACGACCGCGCGGTCGCGCTGACCTCGCACGTGCCGCAGGTGGTCGCGAGCCTGCTCGCCGCGCGCCTCGCCGAGGCCGACGAGGGCGCGCTGCGCCTCGCCGGGCAGGGCGTGCGCGACACCACGCGCATCGCTGCGTCTGCTCCCGAGCTGTGGGTGCAGATCCTCGGCGCGAACGCCGAGCCCGTCGTCGAGGTGCTCGACGCACTCGCCGCGGACCTCAAGGCCGTCTCGGATGCCATGCGGGCGCCCGATGCGCCCGGCTCGCGTCGGACGGTGGCGGATGCCATCCGCCAGGGCAACGAGGGAGTCGAGCGACTGCCCGGGAAGCACGGGCAGAACAAGCGATTCGAGACGCTGGTCGTCATGGTCGACGACACCCCCGGCCAGCTGGGCCGCCTGTTCGGCGAGCTCGGGGAGCTGGGCGTCAACGTGGAGGACCTGCGCCTGGAGCATTCTCCGGGCGCCCAGTTCGGTCTCGCCGAGATCAGCGTGGCGCCCGCGGCGCTGCGCGGGGCGGTCGAGGGGCTGGAAGAGCGCGGCTGGCGGATAGCGGGGAACACCAATGACTGATGCGCAGAAGGTCGTCGCGATCGACGGACCGGCAGGCTCCGGCAAGTCCAGCGTCTCGAAGGAGATCGCCCGCCGGCGCGGCTACGGCTACCTCGACACGGGGGCGGCGTACCGCGCGCTGGCCTGGCACGTGCTCGATCGAGGGGCGGATACGGACGACGCCGATGCCGTCCGCGCTGCGGCATCCGACTTCCCGTTCACGCAGGGACTCGACCCCGACGATCGGCTGGTGCGCGTCGGCGAGAACGATGTGACCGCGGCGATCCGCGAGCCGCGCGTCTCTGCCGCGGTGAGCGGCGTCGCCCGCGTTCCGGAGGTGCGCATCCAGGTGAACGAGCTGTTCCGCAGCATCGTCGCCGAGTCCGACTACCCGGCGGTCGTCGTCGAGGGTCGTGACATCACCACCGTCGTCGCACCGGATGCCCCGGTGCGCATCCTGCTGACCGCAGCTCCCGAGGTGCGCGCCGCGCGCCGCGCGGGTGAACTGGCCGGCGAGAACGCCGCTGCCGTCGCGGAGGCGCTGCACAAGCGCGACGCGTCCGACAGCAGCGTCGTCGACTTCCTCAACGCCGCGCCCGGCGTCGACGTCGTCGATTCGACAGAACTTGACTTCGCGCAGACCATCGACGCCGTACTCGCGGTGATCGACCGGTCGCGCGATGCTGACAGAGGAGCGTGAACATGGCTGACGAAGAAGAATACGAAGGCGCCCCCGACCATCTCGCCGAGAAGCTGGCCGAGATCGACGAGCAGGACGCCGAGCACCGCGCCGGTGTGATGCGCGCCACGCTGACCGATTACGAGCTCGAAGAGGACGACGCCGAGCTGCTGGCCGGTCTCGAGTTCGGCGTGGATGCGATCGAGTACTCGCCGGCGCTGCCGGTCGTCGCGATCGTCGGACGGCCGAACGTCGGCAAGTCCGCGCTGGTGAATCGCATCCTGGGTCGCCGCGAGGCGGTCGTGGAGGACACCCCGGGTGTCACGCGCGACCGCGTCACGTACAAGGCCGAGTGGATGGATCGCCGATTCTCGCTGGTAGACACGGGCGGATGGGAGCCGGATGCCAAGGGCATCGACCGCTCCGTCGCAGCGCAGGCCGAGATCGCGATCGATCTGTCGGACCTCGTGCTGTTCGTCGTCGACGCGAAGGTGGGGGCGACCTCGACCGACGAGTACGTCGTGAAGCTGCTGCGCAAGAGCGGGAAGCCGGTGTTCCTCGTCGCGAACAAGATCGACGACGCCCGTCAGGAGCCCGAGGCCGCGGCCCTGTGGAACCTTGGCCTCGGTGAGCCGCACCCGGTGTCGGCGATCCACGGGCGCGGCGTCGCCGACCTGCTGGACCTGGTCATGGCGAAACTGCCCGAGGTCTCGGCGGTCGCCAAGGCCGAGATCGGCGGGCCCCGTCGCGTGGCCATCCTCGGTCGGCCGAACGTGGGCAAGTCCTCGCTGCTGAACAAGGCGGCGGGGGAGGAGCGCGTCGTCGTCAACGACCTCGCCGGCACCACGCGCGACCCGGTCGACGAGATCGTCGAGATGGGCGGCAAGATGTGGCGGCTGGTCGACACCGCCGGCATCCGCCGTCGCGTGCACCTGCAGCAGGGCGCCGACTTCTACGCGTCGCTGCGCACCTCGGCGGCGCTGGAGAAGGCCGAGGTCGCCGTCGTCGTCCTCGATGTCAGCCAGCCGATCAGCGTCCAGGACCTGAACATCATCGACATGGTGCTCGAGTCGGGCCGCGCGCTCGTGCTCGCGTTCAACAAGTGGGATCGTCTGTCCGACGACGACATGGAGAACGCCGACCGTCGCCGATACCTGGAGCGCGAGATCGAGCAGGATCTGGCTCACGTCGCGTGGGCTCCGCGCGTCAACATCTCGGCGAAGACCGGTCGTCACCTCGACAAGCTGGTGCCGGCGCTGGAGCTCGCGCTGGAGAACTGGGATCGCCGCATCCCCACCGGCAAGTTCAACGCGTTCATCACCGAACTCGTCGCCGCGCACCCGCACCCGCTGCGCGGTGGCAAGCAGCCGCGCATCCTGTTCGGCACGCAGGCTTCGACGCGTCCGCCGACGTTCGTGCTGTTCACGACCGGATTCCTCGACCCCGGCTACCGCCGGTTCGTGCAGCGTCGCCTGCGCGAGCTGTACGACTTCCAGGGCACCCCGATCGTCATCAACATGCGCGTGCGGGAGCGGCGCAAGCGCTAGCCCTCGAACCTCGAGTCCTCGGGCACAATGGAGGTGGATGCCGCAACCCGCGGCGTCCACCGCACATTGCCCAAAAGGCCCGCTTGATTCGAGGACGCGATGACGCACACCCTGCCCCTGCCCGATTTCAGCCACGAGCGCGTGGAGGTGATGACGGGGCCGCGCAGCGGACTGTTCATCGCCGTGGCGCTGCATTCGTCCGTGCTGGGCTCCGCGCTCGGCGGCGCACGGCTGTGGACGTACCCGCACTGGAGCGACGCACTCGGTGACGCGCTGCGTCTGTCGGCCGCGATGACGCTGAAGAACGCGGCGGCGGGGCTGGATGCCGGTGGCGGCAAGTCGGTGATCTGCCTGCCTCCGGGTACGGCGCTGGACGCCGAGCAGCGCCGCGCCGCTTTCCTCGATCTCGGGGACGCGGTGGAGTTGATGGGCGGGCTGTATCGCACGGCGGAGGACGTCGGCTCGACGACCGACGACATGCTGACGGTCAGCGAGCGCACCGCGCACGTGGTGGGTCTGCCGTCGACCGTCGGCGGCTCGGGCGAGCCGGCCGGACCCACGAGCGTCGGCGTGTACGCCTCGCTGCGCGCGGTGCTGGAGCGGGTGGCTGGATCGTCGGATGCCAGGGATCGGCACATCGTCATCTCGGGCCTGGGCCAGGTCGGAGGGCGCCTGGCGTCGCGGCTGGCTGAGGATGGCGCGCGGCTGACGGTGACCGACATCAATCCATCGCGCCGCGAGTTCGCAGATTCGATCGGCGCGACCTGGGTGGAGCCGGGCGGCGAGCACCTGATCACGGGCGATGTGTTCGTGCCCGCCGGGATCGGCGGCATCCTGACCGATGACGTCATCGACGCGCTCGATGTGAAGGCCGTCTGCGGGCCGGCGAACAACCCGCTGGCGGAGCACTCGGGCGCGCAGCGCCTCGCGGATCGCGGAATCCTGTACGCGCCGGACTTCGTGGTGAACGCGGGCGGTGTGATCTACCTCGATCTCGAGGCCAAGCAGATCGGCACGAGCGATGAGATCATGGCGCGCGTCGCAGGGATCGGCGACACCGTGGGCGGCATCCTCGACGACGCGAGTGCTCGCGGTGTGACTCCGCTGCAGGCCGCCGAGGAGCTCGCGGCGTCGCGTCTGCGCGCGGGAGCGGATGCCGGAGTGCGCTGACAGTTCTGCCGTCGACGCGTCTTCTCGCGTTTTTCTCGGTGAGCCGCCGGTTCGCTTTTCGGTGCGCTTTTCGTGCGCCGTCGACGCGGGACGTGAAAGGGTGGAGGGGTGAGTATCGTCCCTCCCGCTCCTGGTGAGCCGCGTCGTCCGCTCGGTCCGCGTGACAGCGGTGACGCGTGGGTCGTCGCCGATTCGGGTGAGAAGTACTGGGGCCGCTACGGTGCGGCCGGGCTGCTCGCCGTGGATCCGGAGCGTGGCGTGCTGCTGCAGCATCGTGTCTCGTGGAGCCACTTCGGCGGCACCTGGGGGCTGCCAGGTGGCGCGCTGCATGAAGGCGAGTCGTCGCTGGATGGCGCGCTGCGCGAAGCGCAGGAGGAGGCCGGGGTTCCGGACGATTCGGTGCGGGCGAGGTTCGCCCGCGTGCTGGATCTGAAGATCTGGTCGTACACGACGGTCGTGGCGGATGTCATCGTGCCGTTCGAGCCGGTGATCAGCGACCCCGAGAGCGTCGCACTGGAGTGGGTGCCGATCGATGAGGTCGCGCAGCGTCCGCTGCATCCCGGACTCGCCGCGGCGTGGC
Organism: Microbacterium alcoholitolerans; assembly: GCF_050408615.1. Taxonomy (NCBI): domain Bacteria; kingdom Bacillati; phylum Actinomycetota; class Actinomycetes; order Micrococcales; family Microbacteriaceae; genus Microbacterium; species Microbacterium alcoholitolerans. The sequence continues at coordinate 18,212 of NZ_JBNTKD010000001.1, forward strand.
CCGAGCTGCAGGCGCTGTTCGCGGTGCGTCCGGCGGTCGTCGTAGACGCCGCCAACGTCGTCGGCTCGGTGCCGGACGGCTGGTGGAAGGATCGCGCGGGCGCGGCCGAGCGGCTGCGAGATCGACTCTCGACGTGGGCGCGCGGAGGTGTCGCGGGGTCGGACTTCGGTCTGGACGCGGATCGCTGGTTCCCGCGGGTGACGGTGGTCGTCGAGGGTGCGGCGCGCTCGATGTCGGATGCCCGAGGCGATGCTTCAGACCGCAGCGAGGTGACCATCGTCCGCGCCGAAGGGCATGGCGATGACGCGATCGTCGACGAGGCGAAGCGCCTGGTCGCGGAGGGGCAGGCGCCCGTCGTCGTCACGAGCGATCGTGAACTGCGCAGTCGCGCCGACGAGGCTGGAGCGCGCACCGAGTCGGCGGGCTGGCTGCTGGACCTGCTGCGAGAAGTGAGCGACTGACCGTCCCGAAACGGCATCGCTGATTTCGGCGCGTGCGCGCTCAGAGAGGTTGCGCTGACGTCGGCGTCTGGGTCAGTCCCGTCCGCGCAGGCGATCGATGTCTCGGCGCTCGCGCTTCGTCGGACGACCAGCCCCACGGTCGCGCACCGCGAGCATCGCCGTGGGTTCGCGAGGTGGCGTGCGGTCCGCGTATGCCGTGACCGCGACGGGTGCGCCGACACGCTTCGCGAGCGTCTTCTGCACAACGAGGATCCGGTCGAAACCGGAGATCCGCACTCGGACTTCATCTCCCGGCTTGACCGTCTGCGCGGCCTTGGTCCGCTCGCCGTTCACCCGTACATGCCCCGCACGGCATGCGGTCGTCGCGGCGGACCTCGTCTTGTAGATCCGGACGGCCCACAGCCAGCTGTCGATGCGCACCGGCTTCACGGAGCCCGGCGCCGTGGCATCCGTCATCTCTTCTCTTTCCTTCGCAGCGCCTGGATCGCACCCGCGATGATCAGGCCCTGGCCCAGTGTGTAGGTGAGCATGACCGCCGGGCTGGTCCAGGCGGGCATCCCGTCGAGGAACAGCCGGAACGCGAGGATCGAGTCGCTCGCGAGGAAGAATGCGCCGCCGAGTGTGATCACGATGTTGCCGCGCGCCGACGTCGCGGCGGTGCCGGCGAGCACCAGCCCGTAGGCGGCGACGGCGAAGAACAGGCCGCCGGTGTGCGGGCCGAGGAAGACCAGCATCCCGAACCACCACACGACGTAGATGAGCGTCCACCAGGGCATCCGGCGCACCGGCGTGAAACGCAGGAACAGCACGATGTAGGCGATGTGCGCGAGGCCGAAGAAGAGCATCATCAGGGGGAGCTCGGGTCCACCCGGGAAGAACGTGCCCGCCCCGTCGCCGAGCCACGAGAACAGCAGTGCCACCAGCAGCAGGGCGATGGTGATGCGCGGGCGGAGTCGCGGCGCGGCGGCGAGCACCGGCACGGCGAGGAGCGGCATCAGCATCAGTTTGGTGGGCGCCGCAACGGGGCTCTGCATCGCGAGGGCGACGACGTGGATGATCGAGAGGATGACATAAGGTGCCCAGACGGCAAGATCGAGAGGGCGGATGCTGCGCTGCATCCCTCCATCGTATTCAGGACTCGACGGTGACCTCGGCCACGCCGCCCTCGGTGTCGATGTGGACTGCCGGCCAGTAGCCGTCGGGGAAGTGCTCGCCGCATGAATCGGTGAAGTGCAGGACCGTCTCGTCGGTGGTCGTCTCGATCGCGTCGAGCTGCAGGTCTGCGGCGCCCTCGTCGAGGTCACCGGCGGTGGGTTCGCCGTCGCTGAAGTGGGTGATGATGGCATTCGTCGCTCGACGTCGGATGCTGTCGAGCTCGGCGATGACCGCGCGTGCGCGGGGGAGGAGCCGCTCGATGGTGGCGGGGTCGGAGCCGTCGATCATCAGTTCGACTTCGTGATCGCCGACGCCCAAGCTGCCCGCGTACCAGTCGTGGGTGACCGTGTCGCCGTCGTCGAGCGTCGTCTCGGCGCGCGTCAGTGGGCCGAGCTGCGGGTCTTCGATGATCGGATGCACGGTGCTCATAGCGTCACCGTAGCGCGCAGGCGGCGGGGGATCAGTCGCTGAGCGGGCGCGTCACGAGGACGCGACCGCCGGAGATCGCAGGGCCCCGCTCGAAGCCCGCGGTCAGGAAGGTCGAGACCGCTCCGTGGAACAGGTCGTTCACACGGTGCATGCCGCGCGTGGTGTCGACCGGATACGCCTCGAGCATCCGGGCGCCGGAATCGCGAGCGTACTGGATCGCGGACTGCAGCAGCTTCGCGTTCAGTCCCTTGCCGCGGTGCTCTCGGCGGACAACGAAGCAGGTGACTGCCCACACGGAGTCGTCGTCGAGTGGCTCGGTGGTCGCGGCGGTGATGGATCGCGTGTGCACGATGCGCAGCTGGTCGGTGCGGGGTCCGACGCGGATCCATCCGGCGGCTTCGCCGTCGATGTAGGCGATGAGTCCGGGTGGGGGACCGGTGGCGATCTCGTCGTGGAGCATGTTGCTTCTCTCGTCGAAGTTCGTCGCCTGCCAGTCCTTGTTGCGCACGATGGGCCAGATGCACTGGCAGCTGCGCCCGTCGCCGCCGCCGGAGAGGGAGTGCTGCACGTCGTCCCACCGGGTGATGGTGGCCGGTTCCGTCGTGATCGTCGCCATGGGCCGCAAGGCTACGCCGAGGCACCGACATCGGCAACGGTGTGCGGGCGGATTCGGGCGCGCCACGCCCGAGCGAGCTGGTTCGCGAGCGCTGTTCGGGTCGGCTAGGATAGTGGAGTTGCCCGCGCGAAAGCGTGGTCGTCCACGGGCTGTGGCGCAGCTTGGTAGCGCACTTGACTGGGGGTCAAGGGGTCGCAGGTTCAAATCCTGTCAGCCCGACGTAAACGCCAAAGGGTCGATCCGCCAGGATCGGCCCTTTGGCGTTTACTCGCGTTCGTAAAGCGGGGCCACGCAGCGCCGAGAGGCTCCGCGCGCCGCGCTTCGCTGGAGGGCGAGCCGATCTCGGTGACGGGCGGCGCGTGGAGGGCGCTGTGGGGACGCAGCCCGACCGAGAGGTCCCGGAAACTCAAGGTTTCCGGGACTTTCTAGTTGGTGAGATGTGATCCGGCCATCGGAAACCCATCACTTTGACGCGCTCACGGCCCGCTGGGGCCGCCGCGCTCCGGTAGGGGAGCGACCGTGCCGGTTGCTCCCGGTTCGTGGGTGGGAGCAGGACGCACCTGTTCGGTATGGACACCGAACACAGCCCTACCGGCAACCCCTGGGGCTTGGAGCCGCTGCTGTCACAACGTCCCACGCTGCTAGCTGCACAGCCAGTCTCAATCCTGTCTTGGGAGCTGCACAGCAGTACGCATCAGCCTTGAGCTGCCTGCACGAGCGCGGTGAGCGCCGCGCCCGCTACGCCACCAAGTAGCGAGGCTCCGAGCACGGTCATAAGTTCAATCGACCGGGACTGACGAGCGCCAAGCATCTCGGCCACTGACTTCACGTGATCCGTGTAGTTCTGATTGGAGCCCTCCCGCTCCCAAAGATCACCGAAGGCGCTCGCTGCGTCCTCGCTGCCCGCCCATCTGTCCGCAGCGAACGCCTCTACACGCTGCCGCTCGACATCAGCGGCGAGGACTTCCAGCATGAGGTCGTTCACGTCAGTGCCGCCTCGAAACAGTCGCTTCGACCAGGCGCGGAAGCTGCGCGAGCGATGCGCCTCCACGAGATCTTCCAACGCGAACTCGATGAAGCGTCGATGGCTGCGCAGCAGAGTGGTCTGCGACACCAAGTCGTAGTATCGCCCCACTGGCTCCTCAAGCGTGCGCTTCACAGCCTCGTAAGCGTCTGCTGTGGTCGCAATCTCGACAGTCTTCTGGAGTGTGAACGCGGCGAACTCGTACCTCACAGCATCGTGGCGGGTGACTTCCAACGGCTGTTCTGCGCCCTCTTTGGGCGGGCCGACCGCGCACTGCGTCCACATCGGGCTCGGCCCCATGAAGACGAACCGGATGGGGCTGTTGGCGTTCACGCGCTGCTCGAACTCGGAGCGCAGGAATTCACGGACGATGGCAACGCCGATAGCCGGGTCATCGGTGCGCTCGACGCTTCGCACGAACGCCACCGGCATGCCATCGCCGTACCAGATATCGACCTCGAACACGGTGCCCTTGTACGACTCTGCGAGGGGCAGCACTGACTGTTGGACGTGCTGCGGGATGGTGACCGTGAAGCGGATACGTCCCGACGACGGGTGAGGCTTCAGGTCTCCACCCTCATGCCGTCCCCCATCAGTCGAGTCCTCGCGCATCATCAGGGCGAAGTTGTCGCACCACGTCGGTTTGTGGTCGCCTCGGACGTAGCGGAACCCTTCGAGCGTGATGTTATCGAGACTAGGGAGCATCTTTAGCGCTGCTTCAACGTCTTCAGCCCACCGATACACGTTGTAGGAGCCCTTGCGGTTCTGCATCAGCAACAGGTCCTCGCCGGGAGCTTCGAACGAGTAGCAGCCAATGCCGAACCAGATGGGCGAGTCTTTGGGCACAGTCACGATGACGATCGTATCCTTCAACACCTGCCGCGCTCGGTCAGGTGCTCCCGGCTAAGCGCCCGCCCAGCTTGCCGCCCGCGAGGCGGTCCGCGCGGGCATGGACCAACAGGGCGTGCCGCGAGGTCGCTCCGGCGCGTCCAGTGAATGAGGTTCGTTCTCGAGGAGGAACGCCAGAAAGCGGCGTCCGCGGTCGGTGGTCTGCGAGTTGAACTGCCCGCGTTCGCTTCGGACGGTGTTGAGGTCGAAAACTCCGAGCATCATGTCCCGCTGTAGTTCTTCGATGGCATCGCGCACAGCAGGAGCCAATCGAGGATCGAAACCGAGAGCGGCAGAAAGCGGCTCCGCGATAGCGCCACCCACGATGCGTTCATGGGCTGCGCTCAGTCCGTGAGCGTCGAGCCACTCGATCGGACTAGAGAAGAAACTCAAGAGCCAGATGTGCAGATCTTCGTAACGCTCGACGTATTGCCAGAAGCTGCTGCGCTCGTGAGCAGACAGTGTTTGGGCGGTGATTGTGTTTGCCACTGCCGCGACGAGGCGGTTCCGCTTGAGTGCGCTTGTTGTCTCGGCAGCAACTCGCTGCCCGCGGGCCAGGGCGGCGAGAAAGTCGTCGGAGGCAATGACGTCACCGACAGTGAGCGACGAATCCGCTTGCCGCCGCAGTTCAGTGATCACCGCGTGATCAAACTCCGAGCGACGCTCTCGGTCGCGCGTGGCGAGTGCGTGGTCAAGGGCACGGGCGCCCATCGGTCCGACAATAGGAATTGCGTCGAGAGCGATCCCTGCAACCGTGATGAGCGCCTCCGACGCGGGTTCGTGCGGAGGTATGAGCGGCTCGAGGTTGCTAACAGATTCTGGCATGCCGCGGATCTTACTGAGGGTGCGCGGCATCGGAGTCTGTGAGCGCCTTCCGATCGAGTATGCCGCCCGTGGGCCGGTCGATTAGCGTGCGCAATGACGCTCGCGTACGGTACTGACCGTGAGCGAAGAAGCAGAGGCGGGCCGGGACCGGGTTCGCCGGGTGATGGGCCTACAGCCGGGTCAACGCGTCGTCAAAGTGACCAGTGGAGGTCCTCCGGCCCTGATACTTGCCGACCTCGCGAGCCTTCGAAGAGACTTTGAGATGGCGCACCAGTTCATCTCGACGTTCGCGGGGCTTCCCAGGAGCGAAGTCGAGCCGGGCTCGCCCCACCAGGCGCTGTGGATAGCAGCGGTAGCCATGTACGGTCGCGCATTCAGCACCACGGGTTTGCGACACTCAGCGAGAGCTTCAGCCGCACTCTACGACGCTGACGACCGCTTAGCCCACGACTATCTGATCGCGATGCGAAACAAGTACATCGCGCATTCGGTGAACGCGTTCGAGCAGGCGGTGGTGCTCGCGATAATCAGCGGTGAGACTGACGGGGAACTTTGCGTCGAGGGAGTGGGGACGCAGCACGCGAGTCTCGCGCGGCTCTCTCGTGCGCGTGCGTTGCAGATGGTAAGGATGTGCGAGTCGCAGATGGAGGACATCGATTCGCGCCTCGCCGAGGCGCAGACCGCGGTCGCATCTGAGCTGAGCGAGCGCGGGACCGAGTACTTGATGGGCCTCGAGGAGCTTGGGATGGTGACAGTTGACGAGACGGCAGTGAACCGGAGCCGCTCACCTCGCTCCTGAGGAAGATCTCGGCCCTCGGGAAGGGAGCCGCGCACCGGTTACCTGGACGAATGACGGTCCCGATAGGGTCAACATGTGTGAGGGCACGAGCGCGAAGCCAGGCGTTGAGCTTTGCCTGCGCTCACCTGCGTGATCTCGCGCCAGCTGACTCGGACGACGCGCGTGCCAGAGCCACCGCACCGCCTACATCCGAGTGGGTAGTACGTTTTACAGCACGCCGTCGAGGAATTCCGAGTGCTGCGGCACCTGGCCCGGCCTCAGCGTTGCCATGATCTCAGAGTGCTCTGACGCCAGCCCGGGCGAACGCTTCGCCCGTGACGCGGCGTCAGTAGATCGATCAATCAGCCACTGGGTTGGTGGGCCCGATGAGTCGTGCGCCGCTTCGAGGTACTGGTGCAGGCTCGCATCTTCGATCGACATCCACCATGGTGACTCCAGGACTCTGTGGGGGTCGGGGCGCCTTGATCGATATGCTGAGTCCCTGAACGTCGCAACGATTGGCACTCGCTTTAGGTCATCGTCGTCGAGTAGCAGGCAGCGAGTCGCGATCATGTACCCCTCGACATAGCTGGCGTCAAAATAGCGCCGCCGCTCGACGGCGGTGACGAAGTGGTGCCCGTACGAGTGAACGACCTCCTCTACGGCCCGCGGATCTGAGTAGACCCCCCGATGCTTTAGGAGGCGCATTCTCCCCAACGCGGCAAGCATCCCGTCTTGATACGACTGTGTGAAGGCACCAAGGGTGCCTTTCTGGGTTAGGAGTACCTCCGATGCGGTGTGAGCGTCGAGGATCACTCGATGTAGCCATTCCGCTCGCGCGAGCCGCACATCTGGGACATGTTGGCCCGTCGCTTCGAGATCCTTTTTTAGGAGGTGAGCGAAGTGGCCGCCATCGGTCTTGAGGTGGGTCAACTCGATGGTCGGCGAAACTGCCGGATCGACTGGTGTGACGAGGTAGGCACGCCGCCGGAGCCGCCCCATCCGTTCGATCACGTTGTGGTAGATATTCTGAAAGTCGGAGTCCGAGAGGGAGTATCCAACGAACACGATGGTCCGCGTGGACAGGTAGTCACGCAGCTTCGCTCCCATCACTGACTGTGCAAGATCCGCCTCGCGCCTCCGATAGTCGTCGGACGTGGCGACGATGCTCGATAGGTTCGAGATCGAGCCGTGGAGCTTCATCACACGCCGCCCGGGGACGTCAAAGAAGGCGAAGTCCTCATCCAGGACGAACGGCCGCGCGCCGGAGAACCGCTCGAAGAAGTCATCCCAGTTCGTCGTGAATATGGCATCTAGTTGCGAAATGGTTGCGATCTCTTGATGAAACGCGGTGGTGTGATTCTGTAGCGACTGAAACGTCGAAACGTAATCGAGCCGCTCGAGCAGGGTGCGGATCAACTCGCCGCGCCCGAACTGATCCTCGAAGTCCTGCATCACTGCGGGAAACGGATCACCTGATGCGGTCTCCCGCAACCTAGCCTCGATTTCTTCGTAGAACGTTTCCGGGAAGAGTCCTGGCTTCTCAGTGCTGATGCCAGCGCCCGCGAACACCACAAGCTCTCTGCGACGGGCCGCTTCAACGAGGTCATCAGGCAGGTCGACGGCGTAGTGACTACCACAAACGGCGCAACCTTCATGGAACGGAGCGGATGCAAGCGACACGATGGAGCCATTCGGCTAGGAGTGAAGAGGACTATCTATCCATACCTCATATTCCGTTCGGGAGGAGAGGGTCAGCCTGGCCCGTTTGTACGTCGCTCGACGAGATCGTGTCGGAGGACATTCGCTCGGCAGCGCTCTACTCGCGGGATGATTCGCTCACTCACCTGGTGGCTGATGCCGCGCCGTAGCGGCACGCTCGTCAAACGGCGCGAAGCAACCTTCTGGACAAAAGATGCAGCTGGCCGCCCCGCCCTAATGACGGTGGCTGAGCGTGCGCGGAATCGCGTCGTGAGCCCTGGGCTGTCATTGCACGGACAGAACGAGTCGTGCGTGGCGTCTAGTGCACGTATGCACCGCTCGATGCTTTGCGCGATAGCGGCTCCCTATGAGCCCGGCCACCGACGCTTCGTCGGGTCGAGGCTTCCAAACGCGCTGAGGCGTCTGTCAACCTCCTGAACCCGAACGAGTCCACGCAGCTTGAGATCGTGCGCGCCGGCCACCGACTAGTGATCCGCTACTCGATCCGGATCCCGCTCGAGCCCGTCAATTGTTCTTGGCGCGAGTCCGAGGCTCGACTCATCAGAAACCCACCGAAATTACCCGCCACGACCCGCCACCAACCGGCTACACTCGTACTAAGCGAACCGCCCGGTTCCCTGTAAACACAAGGGAATCCGCGAGTTCTCGAGTCGATCGGCGGTGAACCTGCGACCCCTTGGAGGATCCGGTCGTTTTCCGGTCTTCAAATCCTGTCAGCCCTGCGTTTAGTCGCGCTCGTCAAGCGGGGCCACGCAGCGCCGAGAGGCTCCGCGCGCCGCGTGCGCTGGAGGGCGAGCCGATCTCGATAGCGAGCGGTGCGTGAAGGGCGCTGTGGGGATGCAGCCCGACCAGAAACCACGTGGAAGCGCGGAACTAGGTGGACATCCGCGGCTCTTGTCGTTCCTTGGGGAAGGGCTGAAACCGGGCCAGTCCACGTTCAGTCCACATGGCGCACGACCGTCGCGGACTAAGCGGCCTTCCGGATCCCGGCGTGCAGCGCCTTGCGCCGGCGCTCCTCGACCTCCGCGATGACCTCCGAGTGGGCGGCCGTTAAGGTCCGCTCCGTTTGGGAAGCTCTGCCGTAGTAGGCCTTGGCGGCCTTCTGGCGAGGCAGTGCCAATCGTGCTCGGGTCTGGCTACTGTGGGCTCATGATGGACAGCGTCGCGCAGACGGACGAGCCCACCCGCCTCGACCGGGCTATCACGTGGACCGGAGTCGGCGCGGCGACCGCACTGGCTGCGTTGTTCATGATGGGGAGCTTCTCGGGCTTCGAGAGCTCCGCCCCACGCGCCGACAACATCGGTGAAGAGGGGATCGCAGTCGCCATCGGAGTGTTCTGCTTACTGGTCGCGCTGGCTGTGGCGCTTCCTGCAGGATGGAGGCTCGGGCGCAGCAGCAACGAGAATGCCAGGCTCGCGCTCAGGGCGCTGCCTCTGCTCATCAGCGTTGCCTGGGTGATCCTCGCACGAGCGCTTCTGACCCTGGGACTCCAGCTCGTGAGCGGGATGTGGATCGAGTGGATCGCTCTCCACCAGTTTGTGCTGTTCTCCGTGTTCTCGGGAGGCGCGCTGCCGATCGGCATCGGACTGCTCGTCACGTTCTTCGTGCTGATCGCTGTGCGCTCGTATAGCCAGCGGGTGGACAGTCCTGTGGCCTAGTACGTCTGGCAAAACCCCGCCGGCGGCCATGCGGGCGCCCCGCCCCTGCTCACTCCATAGCCTCCATGACAGCCAGCACATTGCCGGCCGGATCCTTGAACCAGGCGATGCTCGGCCCGCCGTCGGGGCCGGCATGTGCGATGCCCCGCTCGTCGGTGTCGAGGTCAGGGTCGGTGTAGATCTTGGTGACGATGCCGCGGGCATTGAGATCGTCGACCGCGGCTTCGACATCGGGAACGCTGAAGTTCAGGATCGTGAAGCTCGCCGGCGTGTGATCCGGTTTGGAGTAGACGAAGATCGAGCCGCCCTGGGGCAAGTGAATGTCGAGGAACCCCATCGGGTTGGTCGAGACCACCATTCCGAGCGTCTCGCCGTAGAAGGCGCGTGCAGCGTCGATGTCGTCGACGCTGAAACTGCTGAAGGTCTGAGTGGAATAGAAGGAGGACATGTAGACAATGATCCGCCTCGGATCGCGCGCCGTCCACGGGTATTCATGCAGCTGCCCGCCGACGGATCCGCTCACTCAGGCAGACGGTAGTCGAACCAGATGCGATGGGTGCCGTCCGCATCGACGGCGATGCCGCCGCTGCCCGAGATCCCGGCCAGCTCCCCGGCGCCGCTGGACGGGATGATCGTGAACGATTCATCGCTCCGGTCCTCACCGACCGTCGTCGCCGAATGTGAGAAATTGAACGTGCCCGACCGCCCGCCGAGCACTCCGTCGAAGGACTCCATCGCGACGTAGCCGCCGATCTCGGTGCCGTGGTCCAGTGCATACGTGAACACCGTGGTCGAACGTCCCGCCACCTCTCCCGTGAAATGCTTCTCCATCCTCACGACCGCCACGGAGACAGCAGTCTCCACTCCGGTGTCCAGGGGCGGGTCGACGGGGGCGAATGCCGCCACAGTGAATGTTCCAGATGCGTGCATGGTGGTGGTCACTTTCTCGAGAGGAATTCGGCATCGCGCTCGTACTCGTCGGCTTCGAGGCGCAGCTCGGGTTTGTTCAGTTCGACGGCCTTCTCGCGCGAGAACTCGGCGAGTCCGTAGAGCCGGCGGATCGCCACCTGCATCACGGCCTCGACAGTGAGCGGGATGCTGCCTGCATCCGGCCCGTAGGCATCCAGCAGCAGCTGGATCCGTCGTGGCACGTCGGCTCCCGACGGGGCGCCGCGCGGTGGCTCGCCGGTGAGCGGCACCATGCGCGTGGCGTAGTACGCGATATCCCAGATGCGCGGGCCCGGGGAGCACATGTCGAAGTCGATCGCGCCGATGATCGCGCCGTCGCGGAAGGCGAGATTGTGCGGCGAGAAGTCGTTGTGGCAGATCACCTCGATCGGCGCCTTGGTCGTAGACTGCCAAGTTGCCTCGTCGAGCGGGAACCCGATCGATGCGTCGTGGAGCCGGCGCAGCATCCGCGCTCCCTGCTCGAGCACGGCGTCCGTCCAGACCCAGCTCGGCAGGGGATAAGCGGGGACGATGCCGTCGATGAAGCTCAGCGTTTCATGCGTGCCGTCGAAGCCGAGTGGCTCCGGACCCCAGTCGACTCCGCCGCGACGGAGGTAGCGCAGGTAGCGATGCACGGTCGGCGTCCACTCGCCGCCTATGCGCCGGACTGTGTCACCGTCCCGCACGACGGCGTTCATGTTCCCTCCTGCCATCACCTGCTGCATGTCGTTCATGGATTCCTTCCATCGATTTCGGGGATGAGAACAGTGGCGAGGCTGATGCGGTGCTGTCCGTCCCTGCGTGGCTGCAGGTAAGGGGTGAGCACCTGCATGAACTCCGACTGCAGCTGCTCAAGGTCTTGAGCGTCGAGATAGAGCGGCGCACGCGAGAACCCGAGGAGTCCGCGCATCTCCGTGCGGTCGTCTTCGAGCAGCTCCTCGAAGTCGTTCGAGAGGCCGCTGACGAACATCGCGAATGCCGAGCGCAGCTGCACAGCATCCATCGCCTGCAGCTCGCCTTGACCCACGTGCGCCATCCGCTCACCCAGCGCGAGCGTGCGCTCGACGGCACCGCGCACCTGCCGCTCCTCGACGACGGCGAGGATGTCGGCCTCGAGCAGCGCCGCAACATGCCGGTATAGAGTGGCCTGCTTCACCTCGGGCAGCGCTTCGCGCAGCTCGGTCGTCGTCATGCTGCGCCCCCCGAGTTGCTGAATGATCTTCATGCGCACGGGGTGGAGCACGATATCCGCGATCGGACGCTCTTCAGTCATGGGCTCTTCACCTAACCATTATCACTCTGATAATGTTCTCATCGAGATATCAACTATTGAAGCAGATCAGCACTGAAGCAGAGGTGAGCGCGATGACACAGACGAACTACGGGCCGGAAGGAGTCGACATCCATTTCCCGGGTTGGGAAGCCGCGATGGTCGGCCGGAGCTCCTTTCACGTACCGGCACGCGCGATCCTGTCGGCTCGGGTCGAGCCCGGCTGGACCTCGGAGATCCTCGGCATGCGCTCCGGACTCGTCGTGTCCGGGTATCGCAAACTCGGCACCTTCACGCAACCCTCCGGGATGCGGCGATTGGTGTCGATGAGGCGGGGGATGCCACTGCTGCGGCTCCGCACGAATCGGAACGAGACCGGGTTCGATGAGATCCTGCTCAGCTCCGTCGACGCAGAGCGCATCGCACACGCGATACAGGGAGGCGTCGCACGATGAGCCACACAGCGATCGAGATCCACGGCCTCGGCAAGCGATTCGGCGCCTTCGCCGCCGTGACGGACGCGACATTCGGTGCGGCCGCCGGCCGTGTGACGGGGTTCCTCGGGCCGAACGGCGCCGGGAAGACCACCACACTGCGCATCCTGCTGGGCCTGATGCGCCCGTCCGCAGGAACAGCGCTCGTACACGGCAAGCCGTACCGGGATCACCCGCACCCCGCCCGACTCATCGGCGCGGTGGTCGACATCGCCGGCGCCCACCCGAGGATGACTGCCAGGCAGCACCTCCGCACGTACAGCGCGCTGTCCGGGCTCTCCCCGGCGCGCGTCGACGCGGTGCTCGAGCAGACCGGAGCCACCGCCTTCGCCGATCGGCGCATCGGCGCGTTCTCGACCGGGATGCGCCAGCGCCTCGCGCTCGCGACCGCGCTGCTCGGCGACCCGGAGATCCTCGTGCTCGACGAGCCCTCCAACGGACTGGACCCCGCGGGAATCGTCTGGCTGAGGACGTTCCTGCGCCACTTCGCCGCCTCGGGCCGCACGGTCCTGGTGTCCAGCCACGTTCTCGGTGAAGTGGAGCAGACCGCCGACGACGTGGTGCTCATCGACCGCGGGCGAGTGACGCGAACCGGGACGCTCGCCGAGATCCGCTCCAGCGGGGACTCGCTCGAAGACGTGTTCCTCCGCGCCACACACGAAGACGCCACGCAGGAAGCCACGCAGGTCCGCGCCACACAGGAAGGGGTGTCGCAGTGAACGTGATCCGCGGCGAACTCATCAAGCTCTCATCTCTTCGTCTCGTCCTCTGGACGGTCCTCCTCGCGGCGGCCTGCGGCGCCCTGCTGACGGACGCGCTCGCCTTCATCGGGCCCGAGAACGCGACCCCGCCGATGCCGGGTCTCGACACTGCGGACGGTGTCGCGATCGTCCTCGGACTCCCCACTGTGATGCTGTTCGTCCCCGCGCTCATCGGCACCATCGCCGTGACCTCGGAGTACCGGCACCGGACCATCGGCACGACGTTCCTCGCCGTGCCGAGACGCGGGCGGGTGCTCGGCGCGAAGCTCGTCGTCTACACGCTTCTCGGCCTGACGTACGGGATCGTCTGCTCGGTGGCATCCGGCGCGGCACTCTTCGCGGGAGCCGCGGCGCGCGGAGTATCGATCCCGGTCCCGATCGGCGAGATCGTGCTGCCGCTGATCCAGCTGGCACTCGCGGCCGCCGTGTACATGGTGCTCGGGGTGAGCATCGGAGCGCTCGCCCGCAGCCAGCTCATCGCGATCGCCATCGTGCTCGGATACTTCTACCTGCTCGAGTTCGTGCTCATGATGATCCCCGGCGTGAACGCCGTGTACCCGTTCCTCCCCGGCGGGGCGACGGCGTCACTGACGAGCTTCTCGTTCCTCACAGACGCGATGGCCGAGCAGACCTCTCTCGGCTCCGCTTCGCTCGCCTCGCCCGCGATGGGTGCAGTCATCCTGCTCGCCTATGCCGGCGTCGCAGGCCTCGTGGCGGTGATCGTTCCTCTCCGTCGCGACCTCCGCTGACGATCGGAAAGCGGGCGACGTCGAACAGCGGGAGCCGCCGGGCCCGAACAGCGAGAGAATGGACATGCCGCCCGAGCGGTCCGAGGAGGAGACAACATGACCAGTGGAATCGACGACACCGGCGCTGTCACGCGCAGCCCCGGCACGGAGACGGCCGTCCTGGCCGGCGGATGCTTCTGGGGGCTGGAAGACCTGGTCCGCAAGCAGACCGGCGTGCTCTCCACCCGCGTGGGCTACACCGGTGGTGAGAACGACCACGCCACCTACCGCAACCACCCGGGCCACGCCGAGGCGATCGAGATCGTGTTCGATCCGGCGAAGACCACGTTCCGCGACATTCTGGCGTTCTTCTTCCAGGTACACGACCCCTCGACCATGAACCGGCAGGGCAACGACATCGGGACCAGTTACCGCTCCGCGATCTTCCCGCTCAGCATCGAGCAGGAGCAGGTGGCGCGCGACACGATCGCCGATGTGGATGCCTCAGGGCTGTGGCCCGGAAAGGTCGTCACCACGATCGAGCCGTCGGGTCCGTTCTGGGAGGCCGAGCCCGAGCATCAGGACTACCTGATCAACTACCCGAACGGCTACACCTGCCACTTCGTCCGCCCGGACTGGGTGCTGCCCAAGCGCGAGACCGAGAGCGCCTGACCCAGGCAGCCTGACCCAACAGCCTGACCCAGGCTCCGTGCTCTACTCGGTCGCCTCTTCCGCGGCCTCCATCGCGGCGTCGCCCTCTTCCGGGGATTCGGCGCCGGCGCTGGCGGCGGAGTTGTCGTCGGCGGGTTCGCCGTCGGTGGTGGGCATGCGCTGATCGTCGAACTGGCCGTCCGGCGCCGCCTCCTGGGCCGGCGGGGGATTCTGCTTCGACCCGTCGGAGACCTCGTCCATGTCTGCGGATGCGTCGTGATGCTTGTCAGTAGTCATGGCGCGAGTAAACCCGAGCCGCTCCTCACACGGTAGGGCCGTGACGCAGCGCGCTGCCGCGAGTATGATCTAGCGCTTCGCCGTGACATGCTCGCGCAGCGCGGGGATCACCGTCTCGCCGTACACCCGCAGGGTCTCCTCCTTCGAATCGTGCTGCAGGTAGCCCGCGAACTGCGTCACTCCCAGGTCCTTCAACTGCGTGAGCTTGGCGATGTGCTCCTCGGCCGACCCGAGCACGCAGAAGCGGTCGACGATCTCATCGGGCACGAAGTCGACGTGATCGTTGTCGGCCTTCCCGTGGGTGTTGTAGTCGTAGCCGGTCCGGCCCGCGATGTACGAGGTCAGCGCCTCGGGCACGACGCCGCCGCCCGGCGAATCCGCGCCCTGACCGTACTTCGCGACGATGTCGGCGACGTGATTGCCGACCATTCCGCCGAACCAGCGGCACTGCTCGCGCATGTGCGTCGTGTCGTCGCCGATGTACATCGGAGCTGCGACGCAGAACGACAGAGAGTCCGGATCGCGGCCGGCCGCTTCCGCGGCATCCCGCACGGTCCTGATCATCCACGCCGCGATGTCGACATCGGCCAGCTGCAGGATGAACCCGTCGCCGACCTCACCCGCGAGCTTCAGCGCGAGCGGACCGTAGGCGGCCACCCACACCTCCAGCGATGACCCGTGACTCCATGGGAACTGCAGCGTCGTGCCGTTGTACTCCACGGCGCGCGAATTGCCGAGTTCGCGGATCACGTGGATCGCGTCGCGCAGCTCGCGCAGCGTGGTCGGCCTGCCGCCGGTGACGCGCACCGCCGAATCGCCCCGGCCGATCCCGCATACGGTGCGGTTGCCGTACATCTCGTTGAGTGTTGCGAAGACGGATGCTGTCACCGTCCAGTCCCGGGTGGCGGGATTCGTAACGAACGGCCCGACGCTCACGCGGTGCGTGTTCGCGAGGATCGCGGAGTGGATGACGTAGGGCTCCTCCCACAGCAGATGGGAGTCGAAGGTCCACACGTGACCGAAGCCGTGCGCCTCGGCGAGCTGGGCCAGTTGCACGACGCGAGCGGCAGGCGGATTGGTCTGCAGGACCACACCGAAGTCCATGGCCCTACACCAGGTACTGCGACAGGCCGCGCTTGACGAACCGGCCGTCGCCGGGCCGTCCGCGGTACTCGCCGCCGTCGACGATGACCCGGCCGCGCGAGATCACGGTGTCGACGTGCCCGTCGACCTCGAACCCCTCCCACGCCGAGTAGTCCATGTTCATGTGGTGGGTTTTGTCGATGCCGATCGAGGTGTGCCCGTTCGGGTCGTAGACGACGATGTCGGCATCCGCCCCCGGCTGGATCACGCCCTTGCGTCCATACAGACCGAACATGCGCGCAGGCGTCGTGCTGGTCAGCTCGACCCAGCGCTCCAGCGTCAGATGCCCCGCGACCACACCCTGGTACATCAGGTTCATGCGGTGCTCGATCGAGCCCATCCCGTTCGGGATGGCGCGGAAGTCACCGCGGCCGAGCTCCTTCTGATCCTTCATGCAGAACGGACAGTGATCGGTCGAGACCATCTGCAGATCGTTGGTGCGCAGTGCCTGCCACATGTGATCCTGGTGACCCTCTGCGCGCGAGCGCAGGGGAGTGGAGCACACCCACTTCGCCCCCTCGAACTCGCCCCATTCGTCGCTGCGTGCGCCGAGCTGATCCTCCAGCGACAGGTACAGGTACTGCGGGCAGGTCTCCCCGAACACGTTCTTCCCGCCGTCGCGTGCGGTGGCGATCTGCGCCACCGCCTGCTTCGCGCTGACGTGCACCACGTACAGCGGAGCACCGGCGACATCGGCGAGCATGATCGCCCGATGCGTCGCCTCCTCCTCCATCTGCCAGGCGCGGGCGATGCCGTGGTAATACGGATCGGTCTTGCCCTGGGCGACCAGCTGCTCGGCGAGCACGTCGATCGCGGGCCCGTTCTCGGCATGCATCATCGTCATCAGACCGGTGTCAGCCGACACCTGCATGGCCTTCAGCACCTGCGCGTCGTCCGAGTAGAACACCCCCGGATAGGCCATGAAGAGCTTGAAACTCGACACGCCCTCATCCAGCAGCCCCCGCATCGCCGCGAGCGAGTCGTCGTCGACGCCGCCGATGATCTGATGGAAGCCGTAGTCGACAGCGCAGTTGCCGCCGGCGCGCTCGTGCCACTCGGCGAGGCTGTCCTGCACCCGCTCGCCCTGCCGCTGCACGACGAAATCGATGATCGACGTGGTGCCGCCCCACGCCGCGGCGCGCGTGCCGGTCTCGAATGTGTCGGATGCCTCGGTGCCGCCGAACGGCATTTCCATGTGCGTGTGCGCGTCGATCCCACCCGGGATGACGAACCTGCCGGATGCGTCGATGACGGTGTCGACCGACGACTTCAGATCGCTGCCCAGCAGCTGCGAGCCCGGCTCCAGCACCGCGACGATGCGCTCGCCGTCGATGAGCACATCGGCCTCGCCGCGGCCGGTGGCCGAGACGACGGTGCCACCTGTGATCAGTGTGGTGGTCATGGCGCGACGATCCCTCGGTAGGTGTCCGGTCGGCGGTCTCGGTAGAACTGCCAGTCGTCGCGCATCTGCCGAACCATCTCCATGTCCAGTTCGCGCACCAGCACCTCCTCGCTCGCGTCGCTGCCGCGCTCGCCGACGAAGTTGCCGCGCGGATCGATCACCTGGCTGGTGCCGTAGAAGGTGACCGCGTCGTCGCCGTACTCGTTGTCCTCACGTCCGACGCGGTTCGGCTGCAGCACGAAGTAGCCGTTCGCGACCGCCGCCGCGGGCCCCTCGACCTCCCAGAGCCGGTTGCTCAGCCCCGGCTTGGTGGCGTTCGGGTTGAACACCATGTCGGCGCCGTTCAGTCCGAGCTCGCGCCAGCCCTCGGGGAAGTGCCGGTCGTAGCAGATGTACATGCCGACGCGGCCGACGGCCGTGTCCCAGACGGGGTAGCCGAGGTTGCCGGGACGGAAGTAGAACTTCTCCCAGAACTTCTCGAGATGCGGCAGGTGGTTCTTCCGGTAAATGCCGAGCACACTGCCGTCGGCGTCGACCAGCACCGACGTGTTGTAGTAGACCCCGGTGTGCGCCTCTTCGTAGATCGGCAGCACCATCACCATGCCGAGCTCTTTCGCCACCGACGCGAAGCGCTGCACGATCGGCCCGTCGGCCTGCTCGGCGAAGCGGTAGTACTTCTGATCCTGTGTGATGCCGAAGTACGGGCCGTAGAAGAGCTCCTGGAAGCTCATCACCTGTGCGCCCTGCGCCGCAGCATCCCGCGCGAACTGCTCGTGCTTGTCGAGCATCGACTGCTTGTCGCCGGTCCAGGTGGTCTGGCTGATGGCCGCTTTCACCGTCGTCATGGGTATCTCCGTCACGTCGTCGTGGCTGTTCGGCCCCGGAAAAGGGCCTGTGACCGGACACTATTGCAGAGTCGCGAAAGCGGCAAGAGGTCAGCTGCGCGCCCTCGCCACGACGATGCCGCGCTGCGAGCTGGGGAAGCGCTCGAGCATCTCGCGCAGCTCGCCGGCTTCGACGTCGGCGCCGAACGCCTCCGCGCCGGGTTCGAGCATGATGCCGGATGCCAGCGGCCCCGCGACCACCGGATCGAACCCCAGCAGGTCGACCAGCTGCGCCACCGTCCGCAGGTCGCCGGGATCGTCGCCGGCGATCGCGATCGCCTTGCGCTCCGGCGCACCTGACGGCCGCGCCTCGTCCTCGAGGTCCTGATAGCCCATGTGCCCGAGGCCCTTCACGACGTGCGAGCCCGCCAGGTGCCGCTGCACGATCTCACTCGTCGAGGTGCGCGGGTCATTCAGATCGGGGCGGTCGCCGTCGGCGCCCCACCAGTAGTTCATGGCGTCGATCACGAGCTTCCCCCGCATGGCGTCGGCCGGCAGCTCCTGGAGCCGCCCGAGCGGGAGCGCCAGCACGATGGCATCCGACGCATCGATCACTGATGCCGACGCCGCAGCCTCCGCGCCGATCGCGGCCATCGGGCGCGCGATCAGCGCCGGCTCCCGCGAAGACGCCACCAGCACGCGCAGCCCGGCGTCCGCCGCGAGGCGGGCGAGCACGGTGCCGAGGCGTCCTGCGCCGAGGATGCCGAGGGTTCTGATCCCTGGCATCTCGGGCTCCGTCGTGCTCTCCGCGGCGCTCATGTCGTCATCGTAGGACGCGCCGTCACCCCAGCGTCCCGCTGAGGCGCCCGTGGAACCGCGACGATCGGTCATCCAGCCCGACGAAGCGCACAGTGATGCCGTGGTCGGCGTACTTCGTCTGCACCGAGTCGAGAGCCGCCACCGTCGACGCATCCCAGATCTGCGCGGCCGAGAAGTCGACCGTCACGTCGGCGGGATCATCGGCGTACGAGAACTGCTCGACCAGGTCGTTGCTGCTGCCGAAGAACAGCGGACCGTGCACCCGGTAAACGACGCCGTCCGGTCCCTGCGTGCGCCGCACGTTCACCACGTGCGCGACGCGCCGCGCGAACAGCACGATGGCCAGGATCACCCCGATTCCGACGCCGATCGCCAGGTTGCCGGTCGCGACGACGACCGCGACCGTGACGACCATGACGGCCGTTTCCGACAGCGGCATCCGCCGGAGCGTGGAGGGACGGATGCTGTGCATGTTCACCGTCGACACGGCGACCACCATCATCACGGCTGCCAGCGCGACCATCGGGATCTGCTCCATCACGTCGCTGAGAACGGTGACGAGCGTGAGCAGGAACAGCCCGGCCACGAAGGTGGAGATGCGGGTGCGCGCACGACCCAGCTTCACGTTGACCACGGTCTGCCCGATCATGGCGCAGCCGGCGATGCCGCCCCAGAAACCGGCGAGGATGTTCGCCACGCCCAGGGCCCAGGACTCCCGGCCCTTGTGCGAGCGGGTGTCGGTGAGATCGTCCACGAGTTTCGCGGTGAGCAGCGTCTCCATCAGCCCGACGAAGGCGACGCTCAGCGCCGTCGGCCCGATGATGCCCAGCGTCTCGAGATTCAGCGGCACCAGCAGGGGAGTGATGCCCGGAAGGCCGCCGGCGACGGCGCCCTGGTCGCCGACGGTCGGCACGGTGGCGTGGAAGATCATCGTGATCGCCGTGACGACGACGATCGCCACGAGAGGCGCGGGCACGGCCTTCGTCAGCCGCGGCAGCCCGATCACGATCAGCAGCGTCAGGGCGAACAGCGGGTAGACCAGCCAGGGCACGCCGAGCAGGTGCGGCACCTGGGCGGCGAAGATCAGGATGCCGAGAGCATTGACGAACCCGATCATGACCGAGCGCGGGATGAACCGCATCAGACGCGCGAGGCCTGTGACGCCGAACAGGATCTGGACGATGCCGGCGAGGATCACGGTGGGGAGCAGATACTCGGCACCGTGCTCGCGCACCAGAGGAGCGACCACCAGCGCCACCGCGCCGGCCGCGGCGGTGATCATCGCGGGCCGGCCGCCGAGGACCGACATCGAGATCGCGAGCACCACCGAGGCGATCAGGCTCACCTTCGGGTCGACACCGGCGATCACCGAGAACGAGATCACCTCGGGGATCAGCGCCAGGGTGGTGACGATGCCGGCGAGAACCTCGGTCGTCAGCAGTCGCGGCCTGCGCAGAGCCTGAAGGGTGGTGGGGGAAGCGGTCACCGATCCACCCTACGGGAGCGCGAGGGTCACTCGGTCGCGGCCCAGCTCGCCTCCGTCACGTGCGGAGGATGGACCCCCGCGTCATACACCCGCACCCAGTCGACGCTCACCGCGAGCACGGCGAATCCGGTATCCAGCGCGCGCGATCCTGGGAAGCGCCGGCAGTACTCCTCGCCGAGGCGCCGGCGCTCCTCATCCCGCGTGATCCGCGCGCTGCCTTCGAGCTGCACCGTCATGTCCGCGCCGGTCACGGCGATCGCGACCCGCGGCCGGTGGGCGATGTTGCCGACCTTGCGCGAGCCCATCGCGGCATCGAAGACGACGGTGCCGTCGTCGAGCGCGGTCAGTCCGACGTACGCGGCCTGCGGGGCGCCGTCGTCCGCGACGCTCGCGACGACGCCGGAGCCGCACACCCGCAGGAAGTGCGCGACGGCGGTGCGGTCGGCGGCATTGATGCTCATACTTCGACGTTACGCGCCTCAGCCCCGTCCGGCGACGGGTTCTCCGACTTCGCATCGGATGCTGCACGCGGCTGCTCGGCGCGCGAGAGCCTGGACGGCCACCAGATCGCCCGGCCGATGTCGTAGCTCAGCGCGGGCACCAGCAGCGAGCGCACCACGAACGTGTCGAGCAGGACGCCGAATGCCACGATGAACGCGATCTGCACGAGGAACAGGATCGGGATCACCGACAGGGCGGCGAACGTCGCCGCGAGGACGAGACCGGCCGAGGTGATGACGCCGCCCGTCACCGAGAGCCCGCGCAGGATGCCCTCCCGGGTGCCGTGCCGCGTGGACTCCTCGCGCACGCGCGTCATCAGGAAGATGTTGTAGTCGATGCCGAGCGCGACCAGGAACACGAAGCCGTACAGCGGCACGGCGGGATCGGCGCCGGGAAAGTCGAAGACGCCGTTGAAGAGCAGCGCCGCGACGCCGAGTGCGGATCCGAACGACAGCACGGTGGTGAGGATCAGCAGCACCGGGGCGAGGATCGCCCGCAGCAGCAGCATCAGGATCAGCAGGATGACCACCAGGATCACCGGGATGATCAGGTTGCGATCGTGGATCGACGCGGTGTTCGTGTCGATCGAGGTCGCCGTGACGCCGCCCACGAGCGCGCCCATCGGGTCGAGTTCGGCACGCAGATCGTTGACGGTCTGCTCGGCGGCGGGGGAGTCCGCAGCATCCGCAAGCGTGGCCTGCAGCAGCACCTGGCCGTCGACGACGGTGGGCTCGGGCGCCGGGGTGCCGGGAGGGCCGAGCGGCTGCACGCCGTCCTCGGTGATCACAGCGGTGCCGGAGGGCGAATCGGATGCCGTCACGGATACCGCATCGATGCCATCGTTCGACAGCAGCACGTCGGCGGCGTCCTCCAACTGCGCCTCGTCGACCAGCACATACACGGGGCTGCCCGACCCGCCGGGGAAGTGCTCGCCGAGCACCTGCTGTCCGTCGCGCGCCTCCGAGGCGCCGAGCACCAGATCGGATTGGGCGACACCGGTCGCCTGGAGCTGCGTCACGCCGAGTGCGGCGATCGCCAGCACGACCGTGGTGGTGATCCAGATCAGCCGAGGGCGGCGGCGGATGAGGCGCGCCAGCCGCGGCCAGATGCCGGGGTCGTGGAGCGGGTTCTCGTCGGCCGCGTGCTGGGGGTCGAACTCGGGCCGCTTGGGCCAGAACGCGGCGCGCCCGAACAGGCCGAGCAGGGCCGGCAGCAAAGTGAGCGCGGCGAGCATGGCGAACACGATGCCGATCGACGCCACAGGCCCCAGGGTGCTGTTCGACTTCAGGTCACTCAGCAGCAGGCACAGGAGTCCTGCGATCACCGTTCCGCCCGAGGCGAGGATCGGCTCGAAGGAGCCGAGCCAGGCGCGACGCAGAGCCGTCCACTTGTCGTCGACGTTGCGCAGCTCCTCACGGAAGCGCGCGACCATCAGCAGCGAGTAGTCGGTCGCCGCGCCGATCACGAGGATGAACAGGATGCCCTGCGTCTGGCCGCTCAGCAGCAGGATGTCGAACTTCGCAGCCCACCACACCACCAGCAGCGCGACGCACAGCGCGAACAGGCTCGTGCTGAGCACGACGACCGGAAGCAGCAGCGACCGGTACACGATCACGAGGATCACCAGCACGGCGAGCAGCGCGACGAGCAGCAGGATGCCGTCGATGCCCGCGAATCCGGCGACGAGATCCGCGGTGAAGCCGGCAGGTCCGGTGATGTGCACCGTGACACCGTCCGGCATGGACTCGTTCAGGTCGGCGGAGAGGGCGGTCGAGACGTCACTGATGTCGGCGTCCGCGTCGATGGGAACGAACGCCTGCGCGGCCAGACTGTCTTCGGAGACGAGGACAGGAGACACGTCCTCCTGCACGCCCTCGGCGGCGGTGGCATCCTCGAGCGCCTCGGTGAGCTGCTGCTGCAGGGCGTCATCGATCTCGGCATCTGATTCGAAGACGACGACGGCGGGGAGCGTGTCGGAGCCGAGGAAGCCGTCGAGCGCGTTCTGCACCTCGGTGGCCGGCGCGGAGTCGGGCAGATACGCCGTGCGCTCGTTGGAGGAGACCTCGCTGACCTTGCCGAACAGCGGCCCGCCGAAGGAGGCGCCGGCCAGCCAGAGCAGGATCAGGATGCCGGAGAGGATGCCGCGCAGCAGGGGCCGCTTCCGCTGGTGTTCCTGTCGCAGCTCAGCTCTCGTGGTCACGCCAGTCCTCTCGTCGCGGCAACCACGCTACACCGCGAGACCAGGGCGAGTTCATAGCTTGATGTGGCTGCAGAACCTCTGGTGGAGACGAGGGGGCTGACCGGACGTCAGCGGAAGTCCCGCGAGCGGTGGATCACGCCGGTGCGCAGATCCTCGAACGCATCGGCCAGCACGTTCACGACACCTTCGGCCGAGCGCTCCAGAATGCCGCGGACGACGAGCGCGGGCGAGTCGCGGGCGACGCGGCGATAGCGGCTCCACACACCGGCGGAGCACACCACGTTGACCAGGCCGTGCTCATCCTCGAGGTTGAGGAAGGTGATGCCCCCGGCCGTCGCAGGACGCTGCCGGTGGGTGACGAGACCGGCGACCTCGATGCGCCGCCCCTCCTCGTGTGCGCGCAGCCGGTCCGATGACAGCACTCCGCGCTCGCTCAGCACCGTGCGGAAGTGCGCCATCGGGTGGTCATCGGTCGAGATGCCGGTGGCCCACAGATCAGCGGCCAGGCGCTCATGACTGCTCTGATCCGCGAACAGCGGCGGCTGCACGGCCATGGTCGTGCCCGGAAGGAACCGGGCGCGATCGGTGGCGGCCGCGCCGGCCGTCCAGATCGCCTCACGACGGCTGATCCCCAGGCAGTCGAAAGCGCCCGCGGTGGCCAGCGATTCCAGCTGCGCCGCCGTGGCATCCGTCCGCCGCACCAGGTCGGGAAGATCGCGGAAGGGACCGTGCTGCTCCCGTGCCGTGACGATGCGCTCCGCGAGCGCCAGGCCGATGCCCCGGACGCCGGACAGGCCGAGCCGGACGGCGAACCTGCCGTCCCTGCGGTGCGCCGCCGACTCATCGGGCGCGTTCCGGTCGAAGGGGAGCGGATGCGGCGTCTCATCGGTGCGCAGGCAGGAGTCGAGACCGGTGGGGCCGGTGCCATGACCCGCGGCAGGGCCCTCGTCACCACCGTCGTCGAGGAGCTCCAGACCATCCGTCGCTGCGGAGGCGTGCAGATCGGGACGCAGCACCCGCACGCCGTGCCTGCGGGCATCCGAGGTCAGGGATGATGCCGAGTAGAACCCCATCGGCTGCGCTCGGAGCAGCCCCGCCAGAAACGCCGCGGGATAGTGCAGCTTCACCCACGAGCTGGCGTAGACGAGCAGGGCGAACGAGAGCGAGTGCGACTCGGCGAAGCCGAAGTGCGAGAACGCCTGGATCTGCGCGTAGATGCGGTCGGCCGCCTCGCCGACCAGACCCTTCTCGGCCATGCCGCGGTACAGCGACTTCTGGATGCGCTCGATCTTCTCCAGACCCCGCTTGGAGCCCATCGCCCGGCGCAGCAGATCGGCCTCGTCGGCCGTGCAGTCGCCGAGCACCGTCGCCATCTGGATCAGCTGCTCCTGGAACACCGGGATGCCCATGGTGCGCCGCAGCACCGGCTCCAGCGAAGGGTGCGCGTAGGTGACCTCGTCGCGACCGAGCTTGCGGCGGACGAAGGGGTGCACGGCACCGCCCTGGATCGGACCGGGGCGGATGAGAGCGATCTGGATCGCCAGCTCGTAGAACTCCCGTGGCTGCAGTCGCGGCAGCAGGCCCATCTGCGCCCTGGACTCCACCTGGAAGACCCCGATCGAATCCGCCCGGCACAGCATGTCGTACACCGCCGGCTCCTCCTTGGGCAGCGTCTGCAGCGTCCAGTTCTCGCCGGTGCTCTCGGCGATCAGATCGAAGCTGTACTGCAGCGCTGACAGCATCCCGAGCCCGAGCAGATCGAACTTCACCAGCCCCATCCACGCCGCGTCGTCCTTGTCCCACTGGATCACCGTGCGATTCGCCATGCGGGCGTTCTCGACGGGCACCACCTCGCCGACGGGGCGGGCGGTGAGCACCATGCCGCCGGAGTGGATGCCCAGATGCCGGGGCGCCTTCAGCAGCTCACCCGCATAGCTGAGCACATCGGCGGGGATGTCGGTGTCGACGGATGCCTCGATGCCAGAGCCCCACCCGTCGACCTGCTTCGACCAGGCATCCTGCTGACCGGGGGAGTGCCCGAGAGCGCGCGCCATGTCGCGCACCGCGTTCTTCGGCCGGTACTGGATGACGTTCGCCACCTGGGCGGCTCGCTCGCGCCCGTACCGCTGGTACACCCACTGGATGATCTCCTCGCGTCGACCGGAGTCGAAGTCGACATCGATGTCCGGCTCCTCCTCGCGGGTGGTCGCGAGGAACCGCTCGAACGGGAGCCGGTACAGGATCGGGTCGACGGCGGTGATGCCCAGCAGATAGCAGACCGCGCTCGCCGCGGCCGAGCCACGGCCCTGACAGAGGATGCCACGGCGCTTCGCCTCGTCGACGATCTCGTGCACGATGAGGAAGTAGCCGGGGAAGTCCTTCTCTTCGATGACGTTCAGCTCGCGCTCGATCCGCGCCCGCCCCTCGTCGTCGAGGTTCGGGTAGCGGTGCGGCACCGCCTCCCATACCAGGGCACGCAGGTGACTCATCGTCGTGCGCCCCTCCGGCACCGGGACCTGCGGCAGCGCCGGACGTGCCCGGCGCAGGGGGAAGGCGCACTCCTCGGCGAGCTGCAGCCCGTGTTCCAGCGCTGTGGGATAGCGCTGGAAGCGACGGGTCATCTCCGCTCCGCTGCGCAGATGCGCGCCGCCGTGCGACGGCAGCCAGCCGTCGAGCTCGTCCATGCTGCGCGTGGCGCGCACCGCCGCCACGGCTTCGGCCAGACCCGCCCGCTCGGGGGCGGCGTAGTGCACGTTGTTCGTGGCGAGCACGGGCAGATCCAGCCGGTGCGCGAGCTCGGCGAGCGTGTCGTTGCGGCGGGTGTCGAGCGGGTCGCCGTGGTCGATGAGCTCGACGCTGACCCGATCGTGGCCGAACAGGTCGATCAGGCGGCGCAGCGGCGTCTCGGCATCTCCCCGTGCGAGTCCGCGACGCACACCGCCCTTCCGGCAGCCGGTCAGGATCGTCCAGTGCCCGTCGGCGCTGGAGGCCAGATCGTCCAGGTCGTACAGCGGCCTGCCCTTCTCGCCGCCGCGCAGCTGGGCGCGGGTGATCGCGCCGGAGAGCCGGTGATAGCCCTCGACCCCGCGGGCCAGCACGAGCAGATGATCGCCCACCGGATCGGGCACGCCCGATTGTGGTGCGGGCAGATCGAGCGAGAGCTCGGCGCCGAACACAGTCTGCACCGAGGTGAGCTCGGCCGCCTCGGCGAAGCGCGCCGCTCCGTAGAACCCGTCATGATCCGTGATCGCCAGGGCTGTGAGCCCGAGCGCCTCCGCCTCGGCCAGCATCTCCTCGGGTGAGGAGGCGCCGTCGAGGAACGAGAACGAGGTGTGCGCGTGCAGCTCGGCGTACGGCACGGCGTTCTCGGGCCGCGCACGCGGCGGGGATGCCACGGGAGGGCGGTGCCTGCTCAGCGGACCCGGATCGACGCGATTCGGGTCGGGCTCGGCGGATGCCGGAAGGCTGGGATCCGTCGGGGCGCTGAGCGTGCGCTCGAGCTCCGCCCAGGAGAGCTTCGGGTTGTGCCAGCCGCCCATCAGCGGTACCTCCCCTCCGCCCACCAGCTGCCCTCGGTGCAGAAGGCCAGCCAGGCGCGATGCTGGGCGTCCACCAGCTGGAAGCGATGCCCGGAGCGGGCGCGCTCGCTGTCCCAGCGATGCTCGTGCAGGGGCCAGGGGCCGGCCCAGGCGACGATCTCGCTGCCGTCGATCACGGTGGGCGCGCAGGAGAGCTCTCCGCGCTCGTCGACATCGACCGAAAGGCCGCCCGCCCCCGTCACCGTGATCGGATGCAGCTCGGAGAACACCTCGGCGGGCAGCGGACCCGGCAGGCTCCCCGGCCAGGGCTGCGAAGGGTCGCGCTCGACGACGGCTCGCTCGCCCCACGGCGTCAGCACCTGCCGGTCGGTCAGCATCCGCCCGCCGGCGACCGCGGCGGTGACTACGGCGCGATGCCCGAGCAGCGTCTGCACCCGCGAGACGGCGTGATGCAGCCGCTCATCGCTGCCTGAGCCGAACAGACCGGGCTGATGGTGAGCGGCGTCGTCCACCGCGACCGGCGCGATCCGCACCCCGATGATCCCGCGGAAGGAGTGCGCGGCATCGGCATCCGCCGCTGCGTGACCGGCGGCCCCCGCCGAGGCGGGATTGCGCTCGACGAGGGTCTCGACCTGCCAGCGCACCCGGTCGACGAGGTCACTCGCATCGAAGCAGGTCGGATGCAGCCAGGAGCGCGAGAAGACACCGCCGTCATCGTCGGTGAGATCGATGCGCACCTCGGTGCACACGGCCGAGGCGTCGGCGAGGGCGAGCAGCACGGCATCCGCCATCTGCCGCACGGCGAACGCGATCTGATCCGACTGGCCCAGCGGACTGTCGAACTCGACCTCGCGGGACAGCTCGGGATCGGGCGGTCGCGGCGAGAGCGGCCGGGAGTCGGCGCCGCGCGCCAGCGCGAGCAGGCGGGCGCCCTGCTCGCCGAGCCGATCGCGCACTGCGATCGCATCCAGTTCGGCGAACTCGCCGAGGGTCGAGATGCCGAGCCGGCGCAGCAGGTCGGCGAGCTCCTCGTCGCCGAGCACCGACACGGGCAGCGGAGCGAGGAAGGCCTGTGAATCACCGGACGGCACGACCGACCAGGGCGGCGCGTCGGGCGGTGCGGTCCGCGCCGCCAGCTCGCCGGTGAACACGCCGTCGGCGACGCCGATCCGCGTCTCGGGGAAGCCCGCCTCGGCGAGCAGCGCGAGCAGCGCGGACGCCGCCTCGGCCTCTCCGCCGTGATAGCGCGAGATTCCGCGGGAGCGCAGAGCGGCGAGTCCGGGGCGCAGCAGGTGCACACCGGGGGCATGCGCCTCGATGAGCCGCAGCACGGGGAGGAAGGCGCGCTCGTCCTGAGCGGGATCATGCGGAAGCATCCGCAGCGACGGCGCTCGGCCCTGGGCGAGCCGTCGTCGTTGACCGATGCGCACGCCGAGGGCGCGTGCGGATCCGGTGCAGGCCACCACGGTGTTCCCGTGCACGAGAGCCGTCGGCGGATGCGGCGGGGCCGACCCCAGCACCGCGCGCAGCGGCCAGTCCGGGAACCACAGCACGTGCATCCGCGCCGGGGCGTCCATCAGGCCACCGCCCAGCTCGGATGGGTGGGCAGCTCTTCGAGAAGCTCGGCGACTCGCTCGACGCCGCCCAGACTGCCGGGCAGCCGTACGCGCAGACTCTGCGGACGCGGTGAGGAGCGGGTCTGCGCCGTCACCGTCACGGTGCGATCCGAGAGCATGCCCCAGCCCTCGCCGATGCCCTCCCAGTGCGGATCGTGCAGGCTGATCATCCCCTCGCTCTGCGGCCACTGCGAGGTGCTCAGCAGCGTGCATCCGCGATCGCGCAGCCGGGCCGCGAGCCGCGCGGCATCCTGATCGCGCACCGCCGTGCCCGGGCTCATCGCGATCAGCGGGACCACCTCGGCCAGAGCCGACACGACCGCCAGCCACCTCTCACCGGGGGACGGCACCAGGATCAGCCGGGACAGATCGATGCCGAAGGCCGCCGCGGCCTCGAGACCGAGGGTGGGCATGCCGACCGCCGCACACCAGCTTCCGCGGCGGGAGACGGCGCTCATCAGCGCGAAGATCAGGCTCGGTGAGGGGGACACCGAGTAGACCGTGCCGGTGTGCAGCCCCTGCTCCGGCAGGATGGTCTGCAGCACGGCATCCACCGGCAGCACGGCGTCGTCGCTGCGGCGCCGCTGCATGCGTCCTATTTCGCGGCGCAGACGAAGCACCTCTCCCGCACGCCGGTCAGCGGGGGAGAGCGTCGCGAACGCTCCGTCAGCCATACATACATCCTCGAAGAGATATTCGAATAGTTCAAGTCCACTGTGAACACTAGTTCGCACATCTGACATCGATGGTTATCCACAGCCCGACCCGCGAAGCGACGCCGATCGCCTAACCTGCGATGGTGTCCTTCCACTCCGCCTCCGTGGCGATCGTCCACCTCGCGCTGCTCGGGATCGGCGTGTGGCTGATCGTCATCGACGCCCGCACCCACCGGCTGCCCAACCGCATCGTGCTGCCGACGCTGGGGGCGCTGGTGCTCCTCGTCCTCATCGAGGCCATCGCGACCGGAGCGGCGGATCGGATGCTGAGATCGCTGCTCGGCGCTCTCGCGCTCGGCGCGTTCTACGCCGTCATGCATCTGGCCTCGAAGCAGGGGATGGGCGGCGGAGACGTGAAGCTCGCCGCGGTGATCGGCCTGGTGCTCGCCTGGCACGGCTGGCAGACCCTCGTGCTCGGTGCGGCCGCGGCCTTCCTGCTCGGCGCGCTCTACGCGCTCGTGCTCATGCTGCTGCGCCGGGCGGACAGGAGCACCCGCATCGCCTTCGGCCCCTGGATGATCATCGGCGCGGCCCTCGCGATCGCCCTGACCCGCTACACCGGACTATGGTGAGCACATGGCACTTGCGCGACTTCACGGCGGCCCGCTCGACGGGCAGATCATTCCGCTCGACGACGTCGAGAGGCAGTCCCTGATCGTCCCCTACAGCGAGACGCAGGTGACGTACCGACGCGAGGGCGAGGCGAGCAACACGGGCGCCAGCGACGGTCCCACCGAGGTCGCCTTCTGGTTCGTCGAGGCCGGCGACGACATCAACCCCAGTGACGACTGAGCCGCACCGCACCTTCGAGGTCGAGCGCAAGTACGACGCCGACGCCGACACGGCGCTGCCGATCTGGGATGAGGTGCCCGGAGTGAGCGCGGTGAGCGCCGGCGAGGTGCGCGAACTGGATGCCAGGTACTTCGACACCGCCGACAGCACCCTGGCGCGCCACGGCGTCGCCCTGCGGCGCCGCACCGGCGGGCCGGACGCCGGCTGGCACATCAAGGGCCCGCGTCAGGGCGATGGTCGCCTCGAGCTCGGCTGGCCGCTGGATGAGGACGGACGGATGCCGGATGCCGTGTCGGCCGTCATCTCGCAGTGGACCGACGCCGACCTGATGCCGCTGGCGCGCATCGAGAACCTCCGCACCGCGTATCTGCTGAGCGGCGAAGGAGGTGTGATCGCCGAGTTCGTCGACGACCGCGTGCGCGCCACCGACCTGCGCACCGGTACCCGCCGCGGGTGGCGGGAGTGGGAGGTGGAGCTGGGTCCGGCAGCCCCCTCGGACGCGGTCGCACGCGAGGCGTTCTTCGCCGCCGTGGAGCGGGCGATTCTGGCATCCGGTGGACGAGCGCCGTCGTCCGGCTCGAAGCTCGCGCGCGCCCTCGGCTTCTGACAGCGCGAGGCGTACCCGGACAAGACGGCAGCGCGCAAGCCCTTTCTCACCGCGCGTCGGCGTGATTCAGTGGGGCGATGACCCCTCGCGCGCACCTCCGCTCCCTGCAGACGATCGTCCCCGACACGGAGCTGACCCAGGACGACGTGCGAGACGTCTTCGCCGCACAGCCTGATCTGGGACGCCTCGCGAAGCGGATCGTGAGCGCATCCTTCAACGGCTCCGGCATCGACACCCGCTACACGGTGCTCGGCGAGCTCACCCATGCGGCATCCGACTCGCCGAACTTCTTCGACAGCGCATCGGGGCTTCTTCTCTCGCCGGGCACGAAGACGCGCAACGAGCTCTACGTCCGCGAGGCGACGAAGCTGTTCGTCGAGGCGGCGCGGCGCGCGATCGATGCCGATCCCGAGCTCGACGCCGCAGACATCACGCACGTGATCACGGTCTCCTGCACCGGATTCCACGCGCCGGGCCCCGACTACGCCATCGTGCGAGCGCTCGAACTCGCCGACAGCGTGCAGCGCTATCACCTCGGCTTCATGGGCTGCTACGCCTCGATGCCGGCGCTGCGCGCCGCGGCTCAGTTCTGCGAAGCCGACCCGGAAGCCGTCGTCCTCGTCGTCAGCGTCGAACTGTGCACGCTGCACCTGCGCTCCTCGGAGGATCCGGACATGATCGTCGCCTCCTCGCTGTTCGCCGACGGCGCGGCGGCCGGCCTGGTGACCGCGCGTCCGCGCCCCGCCGAGACGCCCGCGCTGGCACTCGACGGCTTCCACACGGCGCTGGCCACCGAGGGAGAGCAGGACATGGCCTGGACGATCGGGGACGAGGGCTTCGAGATGATCCTCTCGACCGCCGTCCCGCAGATCATCGGCGACAGCATCCAGACGGCGCTGCGACCGCTGTTCACGGAATCGGAGGGCATGGCTGCGGCGTTCGACGACGGGACGATCGGTGCGCAGGTCGCGCACTGGGCGATCCATCCCGGCGGACGGAGCATCCTCGACAAGGTCCAGGAGCGGCTGCACCTCAGCGACGACCAGCTGATTCCCGCCCGAGAGACCCTGCGCGAGTACGGGAACATGTCCAGCGCCACAGTGCTGTTCGTCATGCGCCGGATCCTGGAGCAGGCCGGCGCACGTGAGGGCGAGCGCGTGGCGGCGATGGCGTTCGGGCCCGGTCTGACCGCCGAGAGCGCCCTGATGACGGTCATCGCGGGCGGGGAGAGATGACGCCCGATCTGTCGGCGCGCGCCGTCGACGCGCGCGAGCTGATGGACGACTCGAACGCGGATGCCGGAATGCTCGCGCGCACGTACGAGCAGTTCGAGCTGATCAACGCCGTGGTGACGCGATGGCACCAGGCGTATCGGCAGGACATCCGCCCGCGCGCGATGAAGCGCCCGCTGCGCATCCTCGACGTGGGAGCAGGCGGGGGAGACCTTCCGCGCGCCCTCGCCGGATGGATGCGACGCGACGGCGTGGCGGGTGAGATCACCGCATTGGATGCCGACGAGCGCGCGATCCGGTGGGCGGTCGATCATGACGAGCAGGGCGATGTGACCTACCGCTGCGCGCTTCTCGGGGATCTCGTCACGGCCGGCGAGGTCTTCGACATCGTGCTCTCGAACCACCTGCTGCATCACCTCGATTCGGCGGAGCTGCCCCGATTCCTGACGGATTCGCGCAGCCTGGTGCCGGCCACGGGGCTCGTCGCCCACCACGACATCGCGCGCAGCGCCGCCGCCTATCGGCTGTTCGCCGCGGGTACGCTGCCGTTCTCGAGGAACCTCCTGTCCGGCTCGTTCATCCGGGAGGACGGGCTGACCAGCATTCGACGTTCGTACACGGCGAGCGAACTGGCGGCGCTCGCACCGGAGGGATGGACCGTGCGCACGCGGATGCCGGCGCGTCTGCAGCTGCGATGGGAGGGCCGTCGTGTCCGACCATGACGTCGTCATCGTCGGGGCGGGGCCGGTCGGGCTGCTGCTGGCGTGCCTGCTCGCGCAGGAGGGGATCGACGTCGTCGTCTGCGAACGGCGGCTCGACGTCGATGACCGATCCAGGGCGATCGGCATCCACCCGCCCGGCCTGCAGACGCTGGATGCCGTCGGCCTGGGGGAGCGGGCACGGGCGCAGGGCCTGCAGCTGGACGGCGGAGAGGTGCTCTGCGACGGGCGGACGCTCGCCTCGCTGGACTTCCCGCCGGCGCGGCGGGTGCTGATCCTGCCGCAGGATCGGACGGATGCGCTGCTGAGGGGGCGGCTGGCGGAGCTCAGCGGGGATGCCCTCCGCCGCGGGCACACGGTGCGCGGCATCCGACCCGACGACGACCGCGTTCACCTCACGGTCGCGGTCGACGACGCGTCAGGTCCCGACATGGTGAGCGCGCAGCGCGAGCTCACTGCGTCGGTCGTCGTGGCGGCGGACGGGGTGCGCAGCGGCATCCGCGATTCCCTGGGCATCGGATGGCGCGCGCGAGCCGGCACGGCGCGGTATCTGATGATCGATGTTCCGGACGCGTCCGGTGGCGCGCGGGCGCAGCTGCATTGCGCACCTGGCGGGCTCGTCGAGTCCTTCCCGCTGCCGGGCGGAAGACGGCGCTGGGTGGCGCTGGACGGCCGGGAGGAACGCGATCGGAGCGCGCCTGCAGCTGAGATGTTCCGGGATGCGATCCGCGCGCGCACCGGGATCACACCGGACATCCCGGACGGCGAACGACCCGTCGCCTTCCGGGCTCGGCAGCATCTGGCCGCGCGGACGGTCCAGGGACGGGTCATCCTGCTCGGCGATGCCGCCCACGAGGTCAGCCCGATCGGCGGGCAGGGCATGAATCTCGGGTGGTCGGATGCGCTGCGGGTCGCGTCGGCGATCGATCGGATGCTGCGCGGCGGCCGTGCGGACCTCAGGGGGATCGAGGGGCGCACGCGGCGTGCAGCGTCAGCGGCACAGCGACGGTCGCGCTTCTACATGTCGATGGGACGCCCGTCGCACGGGCTGCCGCTGCACGCGCGCAACGCGGTCATCCGGGTTCTCGGTCTCGCACCGCTGCGCGGGTCCGCCGCCGGCCTGATCACCATGCGCGGGATCTGAGACGACGAAGGTCCGAGGCGCTGCGCGCGCATCGGACCTTCATCGTTCAGGTATGTCAGAAGTTGATCATGTGCCCTGCGAGGCCGTGGAAGCCCTCCTGCAGTGCCTCCGACAGCGTCGGGTGCGTGTGCACGTTGCGCGCCAGCTCCAGAGCCGTGAGGTCCCACTTCTGCGCGAGAGTCAGCTCGGGCAGAAGCTCGGACACATCCGGGCCGATCATGTGCGCGCCGAGCAGCTCGAGGTGCTCGGTGTCCGCGATCATCTTGACGAAGCCGACCGGCTCGCCCAATCCGTGCGCCTTGCCGTTGGCCATGAACGGGAAGGTGACGACCTTGACGTCGTGCCCTTCGTCCTTGGCCTGCTGCTCGGTGAGACCGAACGAGGCCACCTGCGGCGAGCAGAAGGTCGCGCGCGGCATCATGCGGTAATCGCCCAGCGTCTGCGTCTCGGCGCCACCGATGGTCTCGGCCGCCACGACGCCCTGCGCCTCGGCGACGTGCGCGAGCTGCAGCTTCATCGTGACGTCGCCGATCGCGTAGATGCCGTCGACGTTGGTCTTCATGTGGTCGTCGATCTCGATCGCGCCGCGCTCGGTGAGCTTCACACCGGTCTTGTCGAGACCGAAGCCTTCGACGTTCGGGGCGAAGCCGACCGACATGAGCACCTTGCCGGCCTCGATCGACGCCTTGTTGCCGTCCTTGCCGGTGTAGGTGACCGTGACCGAGGAGCCGTTGTCGACGACCGTCTCGACCTTGGTCGAGGTGAGGATGTCGACGCCGTAGTTCTTGTACTGCTTGGTGATCTCCTTCGACACGTCCGCATCCTCGTTGGGGAGTGCGCGGTCGAGGAACTCGATGATGGTGACCTTCACGCCGTAGTTCGTCAGCACGTAGGCGAACTCCATGCCGATCGCTCCGGCGCCGACGATGACGATCGACTCGGGCAGCTCGCGCGAGAGGATCTGCTCCTCGTAGGTGACGACGTTCTCGCTCAGGGTCACCCCCGGCAGCAGGCGCACCTTCGAGCCGGTGGCGATGATGACGTTGTCGAACGTGACCTCTTCGACCTGGCCGTCGGCCTTCGCGACCGAGATGGCCTTCGGGCCGGTGAAGGTGCCGCGACCGTTGTACTCGGTCACCTTGTTCTTCTTCATCAGGAAGTGGATGCCCTTGACGCGGCCGTCCGCGACCTCGCGCGAGCGGTCCCAGGCGCGGCCGAAGTCCATGGTGACCTCGCCGGAGATGCCGAAGAAGTCGGCCTTGTGCTTCAGCGTGTGCGCGAGCTCGGCGTTCTTCAGGAGAGCCTTGGAGGGGATGCATCCGACGTTCAGACACACACCGCCCCAGTACTTCTCCTCGATGATCGCGGTGGACAGTCCGAGCTGAGCGCTGCGGACGGCGGCGACGTATCCGCCAGGGCCCGCACCGAGGATGACGACATCGTAATGTGGCATGGATTCAGCCTATCGCCTGCGCCGCACAGGGTCTCCCCGTCGGGTGCCAGGATGCCGAGAAGATCGATATCGGCCTCCCGTGCGACCGACCGCATCCGATAGGCTGGAGTGCCGGAGGAGGGAGCACCGTGACAGACGACACGAACGGCGCCGGAGGCGCGATTCACCGCAGCGGCGAGCAGCGCCACGATGTGACGCAGACGTTCGGCCACGAGTCGGACCTCTCTTTCGTGCCCTTCGGGGCCGATCTCACCGAGGTCGAGGCCGCCGCGATCGCCGCACTGCCGGCGGGCTCCGCGATCCTGCTGGTGCGCGCAGGAGCTCTGGCCGGTGCGCGCTACCTGCTCGATGCCGACGTCACCACGGTAGGCCGGCACCCCGAGGCAGACATCTTCTTCGACGACGTGACGGTCTCGCGTCGTCACGCCGAGATCACCCGCACCGGCTCGGTGTTCGAGATCATCGACCAGCGCTCGCTGAACGGCACCTACGTCAACGGTGAGCGCGTCGACCGCTCCGAGCTGGCCAACGGCTACGAACTGCGCGTCGGCAAGTTCCGGATGAACTTCTTCGCGTCCCCGACCGATCTCGCGGCGAACAACTGATGGCGGCGGCCGGCGCCGCCAGAGAGCGCTCTGCGCCGGCGGGTCTTCTCAGCATCGGCCAGGTCCTGGCCCGACTCACCCCGGAGTTCCCCCAGCTCACCTCGAGCAAGCTGCGCTTCCTCGAGGTCCAGGGCATCGTCACGCCGTCGCGCACCGAGTCCGGGTACCGCAAGTTCTCATCGTCGGATGTGGAGCGGCTGCGCGCAGCGCTGACTCTGCAGCGCGATCACTACCTGCCGCTCAGCGTCATCCGCGAGCAGCTCGACGAAGCTGAGGCGAAGGGGGAGGGATGGAGCGTGGTCGCTCCGCCCTCGATCTCGCCGCCGGCACGTCGCCACCGCCGTGACGAGCTGCTGCTGCGCACCGGTGCCACCCCGCAGCTGCTCAACGACGCGATCAGCGCTGGTCTCATCAACGCATCCGATGCCTATCCCGAGCACGTCTCGTCGCTGCTGTCGGGACTCGTCACGCTCGCACGGCACGGCATCGAGCCGCGCCATCTGCGCAGCATGCGGCAGAACGCAGAGCGAGAGGCGGCGCTGATCGAGTCCGCGCTGTCGACCCTGCTGCGCCGCACGGATGCCGCATCGCGCGAGCGCGCGGCCGAGCTCGCACCAGAGCTGGCCACGCGCATCGACGAGGTGCGGCGCCTGCTGGTGAAGCAGTCGATCGAGCGAGTGCTTTCGTAACGAACCGGTTGCGACACACCTTCGCGGTGAGTCGGATGTGATTGCCGGGGCGCGGGGTCTGCTCTAGCGTTGAAGTAGTCGATCAGGAGGGGACAGAGATGGATGCGAATGGGCTTGCGGGTGACCCGCGGTTCGTGACCGAGCTCCTCTTCACCGACGGGCTCCCGGCTATGGATGACGAGGTCGGCTACCGCGGCGCCGTCGCCGCACGCGCCGCCGGGATCACCTACCGACAGCTCGACTACTGGGCGCGCACCGAGCTGGTCGTGCCGACGGTGCGCGGTGCGAGCGGCTCCGGATCGCAGCGGCTCTACGGCTTCCGTGACATCCTCGTGCTCAAGCTCGTCAAGCGCCTCCTCGACACCGGCATCTCGCTGCAGCAGATCCGCACGGCGGTCGAGCAGCTGCGGGCTGCCGGCATCCGCGATCTGGCCGGCACCACGCTCATGAGCGACGGCGCATCGGTCTACCTGTGTACCTCGAACGACGAGGTCATCGACCTCGTGAGCCGCGGGCAGGGCGTCTTCGGCATCGCCGTGGGCAAGGTGCTGCGCGAGGTGGAGTCCACGCTCGTGGAGTTCGACCCGACCGCGCCGGATCCCGTCGACGAGCTCGCTGCGCGACGTTCCAAGCGCACCGCCTGATCCTTCGACAAAGAGAGCCGCACCCGAAGGTGCGGCTCTTTTTCGCTGTGCTCGCGACCGGCTGGCGATCGGCGCGATCAGACCTGAGCGCCGGTCTCCGGAACGGGGACGCGACCGGCGCGGATGATGCGGTCCAGCAGCAGGTCGAAGTCGGATGCCAGCTCCTGCGCGGAGTCGCCGGGCCAGATGTGCAGCGGCTTCGCCGCGCCCTGAGCCTGCTGCAGCGACGTGCGCTCGGGCAGCTGGGGGCTCAGCACCAGCGGGCCGAACATGTCGCGCAGCTCCTTGATGCGGAACTGGTGCTCGATCGACTGCGGCCGCACCCGGTTCACGACGATG
This sequence comes from Microbacterium alcoholitolerans, assembly GCF_050408615.1. Classification (NCBI taxonomy): domain Bacteria; kingdom Bacillati; phylum Actinomycetota; class Actinomycetes; order Micrococcales; family Microbacteriaceae; genus Microbacterium; species Microbacterium alcoholitolerans. Next base: position 55,388 of record NZ_JBNTKD010000001.1, read on the forward strand.
CCGAGGGGCTGAAGACGGGGGGAGAGACCGCGACGGATCTCCTCGATCGCACGCAGCGCGCGGTCGGCGGCGGCGACGGAGAACAGACCGGGTTCGGTGACGACCATGACGCGGTCGCTGGCGGCCCAGGCGGTGCGCGTGAGCGCGTTCAGCGACGGGGCGCAGTCGATCAGCACGAGGTCGTACTCGCCTTCGACGGTCGCCAGCGCCTCCTCGAGCTTCCACACGTCGCGCACGCTCGGGTGCGGTCCGTCGAAGTTGATGGCCGAGGGGCTGCCGATGAGCACGTCGATGGTTCCGGGGTGCACCTTCGCCCAGCCGCTGGTGGTGATCGCCTGGCGGACCACCTTCTCCTTCGGGTTCCCGAGCACGTCGGCGATGTTGAGTCGGCCGGCGATCTGGATGTCCATGCCGGTGGAGACATCGGACTGCGGGTCGAGGTCGACGACGAGGGTCCGGATGCCGCGGGCGAAGGCCGCGGAAGCGAGACCGAGGGTCACGGTCGTCTTTCCGACGCCTCCTTTGAGGGAGCTGACGCTGAGTACGTGCACGAGCTACACGTTACCGTGCCCTAGTCTGGGGGGACACTCAGCCCCCGCCCAGCGCGCACATAACTGCGTGCTTTGACCTCCGCAGAGGTGTGCATGTTTCAGAAGATCCTGGTGGCCAACCGCGGTGAGATCGCCATCCGAGCGTTCCGCGCGGCATACGAGGTGGGTGCGCGCACAGTCGCCGTGTTCCCTTGGGAGGACAGGGGCTCGCTGCACAGGCTGAAGGCCGACGAGGCCTACGAGATCGGCGCGCGCGGGCATCCCGTGCAGGCGTATCTCGACGTCGACCAGATCATCAGGACGGCGCTGGACGCCGGAGCGGACGCGATCTATCCCGGATACGGATTCCTCTCCGAGAACCCGGAGCTGGCGGAGAAGGCCGCGGCCGCGGGCATCACGTTCATCGGCCCGCCGGCATCGGTGCTGGAGATGGCTGGCAACAAGGTCGAGGCCAAGCGGCACGCCATCGAGGCCGGCGTTCCCGTGCTGCGCTCGACCGAGGCATCCGATGATGTCGACGCGCTGGTCGCACAGGCCGACGACATCGGCTTCCCGCTGTTCGCCAAGGCCGTCGCCGGCGGCGGCGGGCGAGGCATGCGTCGAGTGGAGACGAAGGACGAGCTCGCCCCGGCTCTGGCCGAGGCGATGCGCGAAGCCGGAGCTGCCTTCGGCGACGCCCGCATGTTCCTCGAGCAGGCCGTGCTGCGACCGCGTCACATCGAGGTGCAGATCCTTGCAGACGCCCACGGCAGCACTGTGCACCTGTTCGAGCGCGACTGCTCGGTGCAGCGTCGTCACCAGAAGGTGATCGAGATCGCGCCTGCGCCGAACCTGGACGACGGCATCCGCGCCGATCTGCACCGCCACGCCATCGCGTTCGCCGAGTCGATCGGCTACCAGAACGCCGGCACCGTCGAGTTCCTGCTCGAGACCGCGGGTCCCCGCACCGGCGAGGTCGTCTTCATCGAGATGAACCCGCGCATCCAGGTCGAGCACACCGTCACGGAGGAGGTCACCGACGTCGACCTCGTCCGTGCGCAGATGCAGATCGCGGATGGCGCGACGCTGGCCGAGCTGCACCTCGAGCAGGACGACATCCGGTTGCGCGGCGCCACGCTGCAGTGCCGCATCACCACCGAGGACCCGACCCAGGGCTTCCGTCCGGACACCGGCAAGATCACCACGTACCGCTCGCCGGGCGGCGCGGGCATCCGGCTCGATGGCGGCACTACCGCCGCGGGCGCGCAGATCAGCCCCTACTTCGACTCGATGCTCTCCAAGCTCACCTGCCGTGGGCGCTCGTTCGACAGCGCCGTCTCTCGCGCGCGCCGGGCACTGGCTGAGTTCCGCATCCGCGGCGTGTCGACGAACATCCCGTTCCTGCAGGCCGTGCTCGACGACCCGGCGTTCGCCGCGGGCGACCTGTCGACCTCGTTCATCGACGAGCGCCCGGAGCTGCTGCGCGGACGGGTGTCGAAGGACCGCGGATCGAAGATCCTGAACTGGCTCGTCGACGTGACCGTCAACAAGCCGCACGGCGACAGCCCGCTGACGATCCCGCCCGCGCACAAGCTGCCGCCGATCGACCTGTCGGAGCCTGCGCCGGACGGCTCGCGCCAGCAGCTGCAGCAACTCGGCCCCGCCGGCTTCGCGGCCGCCCTGCGCGCACAGGGACCACTGGCCGTCACCGAGACGACCTTCCGAGACGCGCACCAGTCGCTGCTGGCGACGCGCGTGCGCACGCGCGATCTCGTCGCGGTCGCTCCGTACGTCGCACGGATGACACCCCAGCTGCTGTCGGTGGAGGCCTGGGGCGGCGCCACATACGACGTCGCGCTGCGCTTCCTCGGCGAGGACCCGTGGGAGCGGCTCGCGGCGCTGCGCGAAGCGCTGCCGAACGTCAACATCCAGATGCTGTTGCGCGGACGCAACACCGTCGGGTACACGCCGTACCCGACCGAGGTGACGGATGCCTTCGTGCGAGAGGCTGCAGAGACCGGCGTCGACATCTTCCGCATCTTCGACGCCCTCAACGACGTCTCGCAGATGCGCCCGGCGATCGACGCCGTCCTCGCCACCGGCACCGCCGTCGCCGAGGGAGCGCTGTGCTACACGGGCGATCTGCTGAGCCCGGCGGAGGATCTGTACACGCTGGACTACTACCTGCGCCTCGCCGAGCAGATCGTGGACGCCGGGGCGCACGTGATCGGCATCAAGGACATGGCGGGCCTGCTGCGCCCGGCCGCCGCCGTGAAGCTCGTCACCGCGCTGCGCGAGCGCTTCGACCAGCCGGTGCACGTGCACACGCACGACACCGCGGGCGGTCAGCTGGCGACGCTGCTCGCGGCGAGTGCCGCCGGGGCGGATGCCGTCGATGTGGCATCCGCGCCGATGTCCGGCACCACCAGTCAGCCGTCGCTGTCGGCGCTGATCGCGGCGCTCGCGCACACCGAGCGCGACACCGGGATCGACCTGCAGGCGGCATCCGATCTCGAGCCCTACTGGGAGGCGATGCGCCACCTGTATCGTCCGTTCGAGTCGGGCCTGCCCGGCCCCACCGGCCGCGTGTACCACCACGAGATCCCCGGCGGCCAGCTCTCCAACCTGCGCCAGCAGGCGATCGCGCTGGGGCTCGCCGATGACTTCGAGCTCATCGAGGACATGTACGCCGCCGCCGACAGCATCCTCGGTCGCGTGCCGAAGGTGACGCCATCGTCGAAGGTCGTGGGAGACCTCGCGCTGCATCTCGCGGCGGTCAAGGCGGATCCCGCCGACTTCGAGGCCAACCCTGAGAAGTACGACATCCCGGACTCGGTCGTCGGCTTCATGTCCGGCGAGCTGGGCGATCTGCCCGGCGGCTGGCCGGAGCCGTTCCGCAGCAAGGTGCTCGCGGGTCGCGCGGCCAAGGCCGGAATCACGCCGATCACCGCCGCGCAGCGCACAGCGCTGGACGGCTCGTCCGAGGAGCGTCGCGACATGCTGAACGAGCTGCTGTTCCCCGCGCCGACCGCGGCGTTCCGTCAGCGGCGCGAGGACTACGGCGACCTGTCGGCGCTGGAGACCGGCGACTACCTCTACGGACTGGTGCCCGGTGCCGAGCACGCCGTCGACATCGAGCGCGGTGTCCGGCTGTACGTCGGCCTCGAGGCGATCGGCGAGGCCGACCCGAAGGGCATGCGCACGGTGATGACGACCTTGAACGGTCAGCTTCGTCCGGTGTCGGTGCGCGACCGCTCGGTGGCTGTCGACAGCCACCAGGTGGAGAAGGCCGACACGTCCAAGGCAGGTCAGATCGCCGCCCCGTTCTCGGGAGCGGTGACCCTGAAGGTCGCGGTCGGCGACACGGTGCGCGCCGGAGATCCGGTCGCATCGATCGAGGCGATGAAGATGGAAGCGGCCATCACCACGTCCGTCGGGGGCGTCGTGGAACGGCTCGCGATCGGCGAGACGCAGCAGGTCGACGCAGGCGACCTTTTGGTCGTCGTCAGGGTGGAGCACTAATCTTGGGCGGGCGCATGTCTGCGCCCGAGCTTGGAGTTGAACCGTGACCCCGAAGAACAACGTCGATCCCGAAGGGGACGATTCGCTGGGAGTGCTCGACGACTCGCCGTCGTCGGATACCACCGGACTGAGCCTGCTCGGCGGCACCGCGCAGGTGAACGTCGCAATGCCGAAGGGCGATGACGACGACGAACTCGTCGACGCCGAGATCGTGGACGGCGAGGTCGTCTCAGACCTCATCATCGACACCTCGTCCGTCGCCGACGCCGATACCGTCGCCCGGATCGAGCAGCAGTCGCCCGAGATCATCATCGAGCTGCCTGCGGACCAGATGCCCGATCGGGCACCGGCCGAGGAAGAGCCGGCAACGGCCGAGGTCGACACGGTCGACGAGGCCGAAGCTTCTGAGCCCGCAGCATCCGAGCCGGATGCCGAGATCGTCATCGAGTCGGATGCCGACGAGCGCGAGCCCGTCGCGGCGGATGCCCACGCCCAGCAGCCTGAAGACGGGGCACGCGAGGTGGACGTCGACGCTGTTCAGGTCGACGATGCCGCGGAGATCGAGGCTGACGCCGAGGTGGAGACCGACGCGGAGATCGAGACCGACGCGGAGATCGAGACTGACGCGCCGCTTGAGGGCGATGCCGAACTCGACGCTGGCAGCGTCGACGAGCCGGTCGAGGACGTCGAGCCGGTCGAGGTCGTCGAGCCGGTCGAGGACATCGTCGAGGACGGATCCGATGGCTCCGAGGCGCGTGCGGCAGAACCTGCCGCGCAGCCCGAGATGGATGCCAGCGCGCTGTCGCACCTGGAATCGGTCGTGGCCGCGGCCAAGGCCGAGCTGCGCGATGCGATGTCACCCACGCCCAAGAAGCAGACCGACTCCCGGCCCCCCGCGGCCGAGCCCACGCAGGAGGCAGCAACCGTGCCGACGAACGACCGCGTGCCGGCGGCACGCCCCGCAGCAGAACCCGCGCGCACCTCGGTCGAGCCGGCCCGCCCGGCGCCGGAGATCGCGCTCACCTCGAAGCGACTGGACGACCTGGGGGCCGCGCAGCGTGAGAGCGCTGATCTGCTCACGGCCGACCGTCTGCTCGAGCCCTCTCGGGTCTCGAAGCCGGAGCCCGAGGGCACCTGGAGCCATCTGCTCTACTCCATCTCGGGCGGGCGCATCAACGTCGGGGACAGCCGCAGGGCCCGCGCTCGCAAGGAGCTCAGCGCACGCATCGCCGCTCCGATGTCGGGTACGGCGCGCTTCGTGCCGGTGCTCTCGCGCAAGGGCGGCGTCGGCAAGACGACGGTCACCGCTCTGCTCGGAATGGCTCTTGCCGACGCGCGTGAAGACCGCGTCATCGCCGTCGACGCGAACCCGGACCGCGGCACGCTCGCCGAGCGCATCGTGGGCGGCCACACCAAGTCGGTGCGCGACATGGTGCGGGCGCAGCACGACATCCGCGGATTCCACGACATCTCCGCGCTCGTCGCGCGCGACGAGACGCGCCTGGACGTGCTGGCGTCGGATGCTGATCCGCGCGTGTCCGAGGCCTTCGGCGACGCCGACTACCGCGACGTCGCCACGGTCGCAGCGCAGTACTACTCGCTGGTGCTCACCGATTCCGGAACGGGAATCGTGCACTCCGTGATGGGCGCGACGCTGGATCTCGCCGATCAGATCGTCATCGTGTCCGGCCTCAGCGTCGACGAGGCGCGACTGGCATCCGAGACGCTCACCTGGCTCGAGACGAACGGCTACGCCGAGCTCGCCCGCGAAGCGATCGTGGTGCTGAACCAGTCGACACCCGGCGCGCCGATGGTGCGGCTGAGCGAGCTCGAGGCGCACTTCTCCACGCGAGCCAAGCACGTGCTGCGCATTCCGTACGACCCGCAGATCGCCGGTGGCGGCGCCATCGACTTCAGCAGTCTCCAGGCTGCGACGCGACAGGCCGCACGCGAGATCGCCGCGACCCTCGTCGAGGGTCTGCGCTCTCAGGCCGCCTGATGACGGTCCGCGAGATCCGCCTGTACGGCGACCCGGTGCTGCGCACGGTGTGCGAGCCCATCGAGCAGATCGATGACGGCGTGCGCGCCCTCATCGCCGATCTCGTCGACACGGTCGAACTGCCCGGACGCGCCGGTGTCGCGGCGAACCAGATCGGTTTCGCGCTGCGCGCCTTCAGCTACAACATCGACGGCGACATCGGCTACGTCATCAACCCGGTGCTGACCGAGGTTCGCGGCGAGGCCGAGCCCATCGGCGAGGGGTGCCTTTCGGTGCCGGGGCTGTGGCACGACACGCCACGGCATCCGTGGGCGCGTGTCGAGGGCATCGACCTCGACGGCCGGCCCGTCGTCCTCGAGGGGGAGGGGCTGCTCGCTCAGGCGCTGCAGCACGAGACCGATCACCTCGACGGACGCGTGTACCTGAGCCGGCTGCAGGGCGAGACCCGTAAGACGGCGATGCGGCAGGTGCGCGAGAGCGACTGGTTTTGATGCGGTCGCGTATCAACATTGAGCGCTCTTCGTCTCGCTTCGCTCGCTCAGGATCCGCTATGCGAGTCGAAATGTGGTGAGAACAAGAACGGCCCCGCTGAGCGGGGCCGTTCTCTTGCGCAGGGGGATCAGCCCAGCGGCGTGGTCGTCGTCTGCACCGGCTCGTCGTAGATCGCCGAGATGTCGCCGGCGAAGTCCTCCAGGATGACGTTGCGCTTGATCGACATCTTCGGAGTCAGGTGTCCGCTGGCCTCGGTCCACTCGGTGGGCAGGATCGTGAACTTGCGGATCGACTCGGCGCGCGAGACGGTCTTGTTCGCCCGGTCGATCGCCCGCTGCACCTCTTCGCGCACGGCGGCGTTGCGGCTGGCCTCGGACAGCGACATGTCGGTGGGCAGTCCGTTGTTGGCAAGCCACGTCGGCAGCATCTCGGTGTCGAGAGTGATGAGCGCCGAGATGAACGGCTTCTGATCGCCCACGACGACCACCTGGCCGACGATCGGGTTCGAGCGGATCGGATCCTCGAGCGCTGCGGGAGCGACGTTCTTGCCACCGGCGGTGACGATGATCTCCTTCTTGCGTCCCGTGATCGTCAGGAATCCCTCGGAGTCGAAGCTGCCGAGGTCGCCCGTGCGGAACCAGCCGTCGTCGAATGCGGCGGCGGTGGCCTCCGGGTTGTTCCAGTACTCCTTGAAGACGTTGATGCCCTTGACCTCGATCTCGCCGTCCTCGGCCAGGCGCACCCCCACACCGGGGAGCGCGGGGCCGACAGTTCCGATCTTGGACTTGTCCGCGAGGTTCACCGTGGCCGGGGCTGTGGTCTCGGTGAGGCCGTAGCCTTCCAGGATCACGACGCCGAGGCTGTGGAAGAAGTGGCCGAGGCGCGGGCCGAGCGGCGCTGAACCGGATACGGCGTAGACGACCTTGCCGCCCATCGCCGCGCGCAGCTTGCCGTAGACGAGCTTGTCGAACATGCCGAACTTCATGCGCAGACCGAACGGCACCTTCTTGCCCTCTTCGAGGAGCTTGGAGTGCTCGACCGCTGCTGCCGCCGCCGCCCGGAAGATCTTGCCCTTGCCGCCGGCCTCGGCCTTCTGCTCGGCGGAGTTGTAGACCTTCTCGAAAACTCGCGGAACGGCGAGCAGGAAGGTCGGCTTGAAGGAGCCGAGGGCGGGCAGCAGCTGCTTGGTGTCGGGCTGGTGCCCCGTGCGCACGCCGGAGTGCACGGCGAGGATCGAGATGAAGCGCGCGAACACGTGCGCGGTCGTGATGAACAGAAGCGTCGACGCGCCGGGCATCGACACGACGGCATCCAGCGCCTTGGCCGAGTTGCGGGAGAGCTCGACGAAGTTGCTGTGCGTCAGGACGCAGCCCTTCGGGCGGCCGGTCGAACCGGAGGTGTAGATCAGCGTGGCGATGTCTCCGCCTGTGGCGATGCTGCGGCGGCGCTCGATCTCGGAGTCCTCGACGTCCGCGCCCTGCGCAGTCAGCGTGTCGATCGCGCCGAGGTGCAGCTGCCAGATCTCGCGCACCAGCGGAAGGTCGCTGCGCACCTCGTCGACGCGGGCGAAGTGATCGGGGGACTCGACGATGAGCGCCGTTGCCCCGGAGTCCTCCATGATCCACTGGATCTGCGCGGGGGAGCTGGTCTCATAGATCGGAACCATCACGGCGCCGGCGTAGAACAGCGCGAAGTCGATGAGGGTCCACTCGTAGGTCGTGCGGGCGACGAAGCCGACCTTTTCGCCGGGCTGGATGCCGGCGGCGACGAAGCCCTTGGCCAGGGCGATGACCGCGGTCTCGAAGTCCTTCGCCGAGATGTCTCGCCATCCGTCGCCGTCGGGCACGCCGAACAGGGCGAGATCGGGGGTCTTCTGCACACGCTGCACAAGCAGGTCGGCGACGTTCCCCTCGGGGTCGGCGGGGATGATCGCGGGGACTTCGAACTGAACCACGGCAGCTCCTTCGGTACCGGATGGGCGGGTTTTCCTCCGAGTCTATGGCATGGCATCGAGTCGCGACGACGGTGAAACTGGGTCGCTCCGGCCCCGTCGGCGCTAGACTGCGAGACGATGTTCTACTGGCTGATGAAGTATGTCGCGATCGGTCCGCTGGTCAAGGCGATCTTCCGACCCTGGATCGTGGGGCAGGACAATGTCCCCACCAGCGGTGCGGCCATTCTGGCGAGCAATCATCTGTCCTTCGCGGACTCCATCTTCCTGCCGCTGCTGATCGAGCGCCCGATGTCGTTCCTGGCCAAGAGCGATTACTTCACCGGGCGCGGGCTCAAGGGCTGGTTCACCAAGGTGTTCATGAAGGGCACCGGTCAGATCCCGATCGACCGCTCCGGCGGGAAGGCCTCCGAGGCGTCGCTGAACACCGGCCTGCAGATCCTTGGCCGCGGTGACCTGCTGGGCATCTACCCCGAGGGCACCCGCAGTCCGGACGGTCGCCTGTACCGGGGTCGCACCGGCATAGCGCGCATGGCGCTCGAGGCGAGAGTCCCGGTGATCCCCGTGGTCATGGTCGACACCGACACCGCCATGCCGATCGGCAAGCGGATCCCGAACGTGATGCGCGTCGGCGCTGTCATCGGCGAGCCGCTGGATTTCTCGCGCTACGCAGGCATGGAGAACGACCGGTACATCCTGCGCGCCGTCACGGATGAGATCATGATCGCGCTGCAGAGGCTCGGCGCTCAGCAGTACGACGACGTGTACGCCTCGACGGTGAAGGACCGGCTGCCCGCGCCGTCCGGACGCCGCCGCTGACCCGTCACGAAGCCATCGAGTCGGCGGTCGCCCGACTAAGCTGGGACGATGCTTCCCTCGCACTCTGACCTCGACGTGTGGCGCTCTCTTCCGATCAAGCAGCAGCCGCAGTGGCCGGACGCCGAGCACGTGGCCGATGTCTCGACGCAGATCGCCGCGCTGCCGCCGCTGGTGTTCGCCGGCGAGGTCGACAATCTGCGCACGCGACTGGCGCGAGCGGCATCCGGCAAGGCCTTCCTGCTGCAGGGCGGTGACTGCGCCGAGACCTTCGCGGGGGCGACGGCCGATCAGATCCGCAACCGCATCAAGACGGTGCTGCAGATGGCGGTCGTGCTGACCTACGGCGCCTCGATGCCCGTGGTCAAGATGGGTCGCATGGCGGGTCAGTTCGCCAAGCCGCGCTCCAGCGACACCGAGACGCGCGGCGACGTCACCCTGCCGGCGTACCGCGGCGACATCGTGAACGGCTACGACTTCACCGAGAAGTCCCGTCAGGCCGACCCAGGGCGCCTGCTCCAGGGCTACCACATGGCAGCATCCACGCTGAACCTCATCCGCGCGTTCACGCAGGGTGGATTCGCCGACCTGCGCGAGGTGCACTCCTGGAACAAGGGCTTCGCGCAGAACCCGGCCAACCAGCGCTACGAGCGCATGGCGGCCGACATCGACCGCGCCATCAAGTTCATGGAGGCGGCCGGCGCCGACTTCGAAGAGCTCAAGCGGGTGGAGTTCTTCACCGGCCACGAGGGCCTGCTGATGGACTACGAGCGGCCGATGACGCGCATCGACTCGCGCACCGACACCCCGTACAACACGTCGGCGCACTTCCTGTGGATCGGGGAGCGCACTCGTGAACCCGACGGCGCGCACGTCGACTACTTCTCGCGCATCCGCAACCCGATCGGCGTGAAGCTCGGGCCCACGACCACCCCCGAGACCGCACTCGCGCTCATCGACAAGCTTGACCCGAACCGCGAGCCCGGTCGCCTCACGTTCATCACTCGCATGGGCGCGGGCAAGATCCGTGATGCGCTGCCGCCGCTGCTGGAGGCGGTGAAGGACTCCGGTGCGACGCCGCTGTGGGTCACCGACCCCATGCACGGCAACGGAATCACCACGCCGAACGGCTACAAGACGCGCCGCTTCGACGACGTCGTGGACGAGGTGCGCGGCTTCTTCGAGGCGCACCGCGCCGTCGGCACCTTCCCCGGCGGCATCCACGTCGAACTCACCGGCGACGACGTCACCGAGTGCCTCGGCGGATCTGAGCGGATCGATGAGGCCGGTCTCGCGACCCGGTACGAGAGCCTGTGCGATCCGCGCCTCAACCACATGCAGAGCCTCGAACTGGCCTTCCTGGTGGCGGAGGAATTGGAGAAGCGCTAGAGCTGGAGAAGCGCTAGAGCTTGCGCAGGGCATCCTCCGCCGCGACCCAGGCGAGCATCGCGCATTTCACTCTGGCGACGTACCTCGACACCCCGCCGAGAGCCGCCGCGTCGCCGAGCAGCTCGGCGTCGGGCTCGATCCTCCCTCGTGAGCGCATCGCCTCGCGGAACACGGCGATCCGGTGCTCGGCATCGGCGACCGGGAGCCCTTCGACGAGCTCGGCGAACAGCGAGGCGGATGCCTGCGAGATAGCGCACCCGTGCCCCTCCCAGGCGATCGCTTCGATTGTGCCGTCGTCGGCGGCGTGCACCTGCAGCGTGATCTCGTCGCCGCAGGTGGGATTGAGCTGGTGCGACTGCGCCGCCACCTCGCCGCGCAGGCCGTAGCCGTGCGGAGTGCGGGAGTGGTCGAGGATGAGCTCCTGGTAGAGCCCCTGCAGGTCGGACGAGGCCATCATGCTCTCCGGAAGAAGTCGATGCAGCGTCGACGCCGTCGATCGCGGCATCCACCTCGCTGCTCGTGGTGTACAGGTAGGTGCTGATCCGCGTCGAGGCGAAGACCCCGAGACGGCGATGCAGCGGCTGGGCGCAGTGGTGCCCGACGCGCACGGCGATGCCGGCGTCGTCGAGGAATTGCCCGACGTCGTGCGCGTGGATGCCGGCGACGTCGAAGCTCGCCACGCCCACCCGCGGCAGGTCGATGCCCGCGCCGAGCACGCGCACGCCCTCGATCGCGGAGAGTCCCTCCACGGCCCTCGCGCCGAGTTCCGCTTCGTGTGCGGCGATGCGCGGCATCCCGATCTCCTGCAGATAGCGTACGGCTGCGGCGAGGGCGACGGCCTGTGACACCTTCTGCGTGCCCGCCTCGAAGCGCTGCGGCGGGGGCAGGTACTCGGCCTCCGTCGTGGTGACGGTGGTGATCATCGACCCGCCGGTGAGGAACGGCGGCATGATCTCGAGCAGCTCGCGACGCCCGTACAGCGCACCGATGCCCGTCGGACCGAGCATCTTGTGCCCGGAGATCACGGCGAAGTCGACATCGAGCGCGTGCACGTCGAGGGGGAGGTGCGGCGCCGACTGGCAGGCATCCAGCAGCACCAGCGCGCCGACGTCGCGCGCCGCCTTCACGAGCTCCTCGATCGGGTTCACGACGCCGAGCACGTTCGACACGTGGGTGACTGCCACCAGACGCGTACGGGGCCCGATGATCCGCTGCGCCTCGTCCAGGCGGAGTGCGCCGTCATCGTCCAGCGGCACGATCCGCAGCGCGGCGCCGGTTCGCGCGGCGAGCTCCTGCCAGGGGATGAGGTTCGCGTGGTGCTCCATCTCGGTGGTGACGATCTCGTCGCCGGGGCCGAGCCGGAGCCGATCCGCCTCGACGCCGCCGCGTCCTGTCGAGGCGTTCGAGAGCGAGTACGCGACGAGGTTCACCGCCTCCGTGGCGTTCGAGGTCCACACGACCTCGTCCTCGTCGGCGCCGATGAAGGCCGCCAGCGCTGCGCGCGCGTCCTCGAAGGCCTCGGTCGCGTCGGCCGCCAGAGTGTGCGCGCCGCGATGCACGGCGGCGTTCAGCGTGGTGGCGAACGCGCGCTCGGCATCCAGCACGGCCAGCGGCCGCTGCGAGGTCGCCCCCGAGTCGAGATAGACGAGCGGATGCCCGTTCACTGTGGTCTGCAGGATGGGGAAGTCCGCACGCAGGCGGAGGACCTCGGCTTCTGTCAGGCCGGAGGAGGTCGTGGTGCCGATGCTCATGCCTCCAGCCTCTCACTCCGGAGGACGCCACAGGCGCTGAGCACGTCAGCCGACGACGTTGATGACGATGTAGATCTCGGTGCCCTTGGTCCGCATCGCGCCGGCCTCGGGGTCGGTGCCCTGCGCCTTCGTCAGGCCGTTCGGGACTCCGCCCCAGAACGGTGCGAAATCAACGGTGAAACCGGCTTCCTCGAGCGTGCTCACGGCCTCGTCACGCGTGAGGCCGGCCACCTCCGGGACTTTGAACAGCTGCGGTCCCTTCGACACCGTGAGCGTGACCGTGTCGCCGGGGCGCCAGCTGCCGCCGCCCTCGCGCTCGGCCGTCTGGCTGATCACGCTGCCCTTGGCGACCGAGTCGCTCCACTCCTCGGGCTTGTGGTCCGCCACCTGCAGGCCGACATCCGTCAGCGCCTTCGTGGCCTCGTCGAGCGGTTTGCCGGTGACGACGGGCACCGGGCCGAGAGACATCTGGATCAGCGCCGTGTCATCCTCGAACACCTCGCAGCCGGTGCCGCACGGGTAGCTCTCGTCGCTGCCTCGCGGGGTGATCCGCACGTTGAGGACGAGGTCCCTGTCGAGGTCGGCGAAGTAGCTCTGCGTGTCGTTCTCGACGTTCACGCCGTTCGAGGCCAGAAGGTCGCGCACCTCCTGCTCGGTCTTGCCGCCGAGATGGGGGAGCGTGTGCTGTGCGGGACCGGTGGACACCACCAGCGTGACGGTGCTGTCCTGTTCGACCTTCTCGCCCTCGCCGGGGGCGGACTCGATCACGTCGCCCTTGTCGACATCGACGGATGCCCGTTCGCCGGCCTTCGGCACGAGCCCTTCCGCGGTGATGGCGGCGGCGGCCTCCTCGTAGGTCATGCCCGCGACCGCGGGCACCGTGATCAGCGACCCGGGTCCGGAGCCGAACCACCAGCCGACTCCTCCGGCGATCACTGCCAGCAGCAGCACGAGCGAAAGCAGCAGCGTCCCGCGAGCGCGGCGGCGAGACGTCCGCCGGCGCAGCCTGGTCGCGTTGTCCGCACCGGCGGCCACGTTCTCCGTCGGCTGCGCTGTCAGCGCGGCCCCGGGCAGGATCTTGGTGACGGCGCCGGAATCGTGCTCTTCGGTGGCCGCGGTGGTCGCCGTCACGACAGGCGTCACGCCGAGCTCGCGCTCGATCTCACGCAGCCGGTCGAGCATGGCCCTGGCATCCAGCGGACGCTCGTCCGGGGACTTCTCGGTGGCCCACAGCACCAGCTCGTCGAGCTGCTCGGGCACACCGGGGTTGCGGACGCTCGGGCGCGGCACCTGCTCGGTGGCGTGCTGGAAGGCGATCTGCATGGGCTGCTCGCCCTTGTACGGCTGCTCGCCGACGAGCATCTCGTACAGCATGATGCCCAGCGCGTAGATGTCGCTGCGGGCGTCCGCCGTGCCGCGAGTCACCAGTTCAGGGGCCAGGTACGCGATCGTTCCCAGCAGCTGCGCGCCGGTCGCGGTGTTCGCCGTCGTGGCGCGTGCCAGGCCGAAGTCGCCGATCTTGATGCGGCCGTCCTCGGCGAGCAGCACATTCTCGGGCTTCACATCCCGATGCACGATGCCGGCGCCGTGCGCGGCGGCGAGCCCGGAGAGGATGGCGTCCATGATCGTGACGGTCTGCGCGATCGTCAGGCGCTTCTGCTCGCGCATCAGCTCGCGAAGGGTGATGCCGGGAAGGTACTCCATCACCAGGTACGCGAGCTCGCCGTCCTGGCCCTGGTCGAACACGTTGACCACATGCGGATCGGCGAGCCTCGCCGCCGCACGCGCCTCCTGGATGAATCGGCTCTGGAAGGCCGAGTCGTCGCTGAGGTGGGCGTGCATCACCTTGAGGGCGATGCGCCGCTCCAGGCGCATGTCGGTCGCGACGTACACCGTCGCCATCCCGCCTCGAGCGATGCGGGCGCGCACCCGGTATCTGCCATCGACAAGCCGCCCGATGAGGGGGTCGGCCTGTGGAGTGCTCACAGGTGAAGTCTATGAATAACCGACTGTGAGCCAGGGCAACGGCGCACCGTCGGGACGTTTCGATCCGGTGACGACTGGCGTGTCGTCGTGGTTCCGGCGATCACAGGGTCGCGAGCCAGCGGTGCGCCTGCTGCTCCCACTGACCGTACCGGTCGGGATACGCCGAGATCTGCACCGTCTGAGCCGCGTCGGTGAACGCCATGCCCTGCCAGCCGGAGATGTCCAGCAGGCCGCGCGTGGTGCGGCCGTTGGGGTCCTTCGCGCCGCCGTAGAACACCCGGATGCTGCGATCGGCGTCGACGATCTGCGCGGCGGTGCCCCACCCTTGGCTCGGGCGCTGCTGGAACAGACCCAGCGAGTCGCGGTCGCCGTAGTCCAGGTTGCGCATGGACGACTCGACCATCGCCGTCGCCAGCGCGATGGCGATGCCGCGATCGGGGACGCCGAGCTCGCGCCCCACCCGGATGATCTGCACGGCATGCGCCTTCTGCGTTGCGTCGAGCGATGCGAAGCGCTGTGCGTTCGCCGGGGGAGTGAGCCGCAGCGTCTGGCCGGGATAGATGATGCTCCCGCTTCCGAGACCGTTCGCGTTCAGCAGCACCGCGACAGTGGTGGAGTACTTCTTCGCGATGCCGAACAGCGTGTCGCCGGCGACCACCTTGTGCGTTCCCGGCGCCGCGGCGGGCTTCGTGCTCGGTGCGGCCGGCGTGGCGGCGGAGGCGCTGGGCTTCGCAGCGGCCGCGGTGCCGCTGACCTTCAGCTTCTGGCCCGGGTAGATGACTGCCGAGCTCTTCAGACCGTTCGCGGCGATGATGGCGGCGACCGAGGTCTTGTACCGCTTGGCGATGCCGTACACGGTGTCGCCGCGCACGACGACATGCGTCGCAGCCGCGGGGGATCCGGCCGCGGGCTTCGAAGGCTGCGCGGCCGGTGCGGACAGGCGCAGCTTCTGGCCGGGGTAGATCACCGAGCGCCAGCTCAAGCCGTTCCAGGCCAGCACGTCGGCCGTGCGCAGACCGTGCCTGGACGCGATCGCGCCGACGGTGTCGCCGGGCTTGATCGTGTAGGTGGTGGCGCGTGCGGCTGTCGGATGCGCGACCGCTGCGGGTTTCGCTGCCGATGCCGGCTTCGCCGTGGCCGGCGCGAGGATCGGATGCAGGTCGGCCGTGTTCGCGGTCGCCTTCACGGGCGTCTCGGCCTCGGCAGGAGCGACGGTGAGCACCGCCGCGAGCGTTCCGATGACCACCGCCGGTGCGCCGATTCGCACCGCCGCACTGCTGCTGCTGTGTGTGCGCATATAGATCAGTTCTCCCCTGATTCGCTCCAGACACGCTGACACGGTTGTAAACCGATGTCAACTGGAGTGACGGATGTGACTGATGTTGTTCACGTGCATCGGCAGGGAGGGCGCATCGCGGGTGAGATAGTGGAGGGGTGTCTGAGAACGCCCCTGAAACCTCTGTCTGGCTGACGATCCCCGAGCTCGTCGAAGTCCTCGACGAGACGCCCGGCCGGGTCCGCCGGCTGCTCGACGAGCACTATCTCGTCGGATCCCGTCGCAACGGCGCCTTCGCGGTTCCCGCGGTGTTCATCGTCGACGCGCGCCCGCTGTCTTCGCTGCGCGGCACCGTGATGGTGCTGCAGGACGCCGCGTTCAGTGACGACGAGATCATCGACTGGCTGCTCGCCGAAGAGGAGTCCCTCGGCCGCTCGCCCATCGAAGCGCTGCTGGCCGGGCACAAGAGCGAGGTCCGCCGCGTCGCACGCGCCCTCGCCTGAGTCGCGCCTGCCCTCGCTGAATCGCCGCGCTCAGGCCGAGCGCGCGATGGCAGCCTCAGCCAGAGCTCTCAGCGACTGCGTCGCCTCGGCGCTCAGGCCCGCCGCAGCGAGAGCCGCTGCAGCGTCGGCGGTGTAGCCCGCGATCATCTCCTCGACTCGGGCGAGCGCGCCGCTGGAGCGGATGAGCTCCTGCATCCGCGCGATGTCGTCGTCCGAGAGCTGAGGGTCGCCGATCCCGGCATCCACCCACGCCCTCTCCTCGATACCGAGGTTCTCGCGCGCGATCGCGATGAGCGCGGTGCGCTTGCCCTCGCGCAGGTCGTCACCGGCGGGCTTGCCGGTGGCGGCCGGGTCGCCGAAGACGCCGAGCACATCGTCGCGCAGCTGGAACGCCATGCCGACCGGATGCCCGAATGCGCGCAGCGCTGCGACGAGACCGGCATCCGCGCCGGCGAGGATCGCGCCGAGCACGATGGGCTCCTCGACGCTGTACCGGGCGGATTTCAGCGCGGCCACACGCAGCGCCCGCTCCAGCAGGGCCTCCGGCGCGCTCACGCTCCACGCTGACTCCTCGGCGATGTCGAGCATCTGGCCGACCGTCACGTCGCGTCGCATGCGCGCGTATTCGCTCCGGACCGCGGCGGCACGCGGATGCCCGACGAGGGTCTCCTCGAGCAGATCATCGCTCCATGCCACCAGCAGGTCGCCCAGCAGCACGGCCGCGGAGCGGCCGAAGGCCTCGGCGTCACCGCTCCAGCCGGCGGCGCGATGCGCGGCCTCGAGTGCACGGTGCGAGGCCGGGCGGCCTCGGCGGGTGTCGGAGTTGTCGATCAGATCGTCGTGCACGAGCGCCGCGGACTGGAAGATCTCCAGCGCGGCGCCGAGGCCCCAGAGTGCATCCGCGTCGGGGAAGTCGTCCACGCCGGATGCCGCCAGAGCGCCCGTGTGGCAGAAGCGCGCACGGAGGCGCTTGCCACCGCTGAGGGTGGCGATGGCGGCGTCGAGGAAGAGCACGGCATCAGGGCCGTACTCTGCGCTGCGGATGCGGATGTCGTCGAGAAAGCGGTCGAGGCGTGCGGCCACCGGATCGACTGCGGGCGAAGGGGACACGATTCCCAGCCTAGATGCAGGATTGCGTCCTCGTCCGGCTAGCCGACCGCCCCGTGCGCGGGTAGACTGGAGCGACCGAACCGAGGGGGTTGGACATGCCTCTTTCCGAACAAGAGCAGCGGATGCTCGATGAGATGGAACGCCATCTCCTCCAGCACGACGCAGACGTCGTCACCGCGCCGTCCGGCGACCGCGCGCTCAGCTACCGAAACCTCGTCTACGGAGCCGTTCTGCTGCTCGTCGGTGTCGGCGGTCTCATCGCCGCGGTCGCGCTGGGCTCGAACCTGGGCTCCGTCGGCAGCATCATCATCGGCGTGATCGCATTCCTTGCGATGCTCGGCGGTGTGATCCTCGCCTTCACCCCCGTCCGACGCGACTCCGCGGGCGCATCGTCCCAGTCCCCGCGGGGGACGAAACCTCGAGACGCCTCATTCATGGATCGCATGAGCGATCGCTGGGATCGGCGACAGGAAGAACGCTGATCTGACCCGCTGACAGAGCCCGGATGCCATGCATCCGGGCTTTTTGCTTTCTGCATCCATTTTTCCTCCACCGTCCTCCACCCCCGTGAATCCGCACGATCACGGGGGTTTTTCTTGCTCGAGCCGTGAGGTGCCTGGGAAAGGTGGCGCGCGATCGTAGGAAAGTGGAGGGTTGTGGAGTAAAGTGGTGCCTACCTCGGTTGGCCGGACCCGGAGGGGGGTGATCACCGGTGCTGTTGGGGACGCATACGCCGAAGCTCGACGACAAGGGCCGGGTCATCCTGCCCGCGAAGTTCCGCGAGGATCTCGCCGGCGGCATCGTCGTCACACGCGGACAGGAGCGCTGCCTGTACGTGTTCAGCACCGCCGAGTTCGAGTCCCTGCACGAGCGGATCCGACAGGCGCCGCTCAGCAACAAGCAGGCACGTGACTTCCTGCGCATGTTCCTCTCCGGCGCGAGCGCCGAGATGCCCGACAGCCAGAACCGCATCACCCTTCCCGCCCACCTGCGTCAGTACGCGGGTCTCGAGAAGGAGCTGGTGGTCACCGGAGTCGGTGCGCACGCCGAGATCTGGGACGCGTCCGCATGGAACGCGTACCTGGAAAGCAACGAAGAGTCCTACGCAGATCTGGAACAGGAGGTGATTCCCGGACTGTTCTGACCTCCGGCTGTGATGCCTCGCCGCTCAGCCCCGACACACTTCCCCGGTGCCGGGTCGAGCGGAGAGGAATCAGAGTCGGAGGGCACGGGAAAGAAGATCATGAGTCTCCGCGACATCCACACCCCAGTGCTCCTCGAGCGCTGCATCGAGCTGCTCGCTCCGGCGCTGCAGCACGACGGCGCCGTGCTCGTCGACGCGACGCTCGGCATGGGAGGGCACTCCGAGGCCTTCCTCGAGCGCTTCGACGGAATCCGCCTGATCGGCCTCGACCGCGACACCGACGCGCTGCGCATCGCGGGAGAGCGGCTGGCGCCGTTCGGCGACCGCGTCACCCTCGTGCACACCGTCTACGACGAGATCGGGCTGCACGCCCAGGGCGCCTCGGCGATCCTGTTCGACCTCGGCGTCTCGTCGCTGCAGCTGGATGAGGCCGACCGTGGCTTCGCCTACTCGAAGGATGCTCCGCTCGACATGCGGATGGATCAGTCCAAGGGCCGCACGGCGGCGACGATCCTCGCCGAGTACAGCGAGGGTCAGCTGCGGCGCATCTTCGAGAGGTACGGCGAGGAGAAGCTCGCCGGACGCTATGCCCGGTTCATCGTCGAGGCGCGTAGCCGCCAGCCGCTGGTGCGCTCCGGTGAGCTGGTCGACCTGCTCATCGAAGCGACGCCGGCGGCGGCCAAGCGCGCCGGTCACCCGGCGAAGCGCGTGTTCCAGGCGCTGCGCATCGAGGTCAACTCCGAGCTGAGCGTGCTGGCCGATGCGATTCCCTCGGCGATGGATGCACTCGACGTCGGCGGCCGTATCGCCGTGATGTCGTACCAGTCGCTGGAGGACCGCCTGGTCAAGCAGGCGTTCGCCGCAGCATCCGCCTCCACGGCGCCTGCCGGCCTGCCAGTGGAGCTGCCGGAGCATGCGCCGCGCTTCCGGCTGCTCACGAAGGGCGCCGAACTGGCGGACGAAGAAGAGAAGGCTCGCAATCCCCGCGCCATCCCGGTGCGGCTGCGTGCCGCTGAGAAGCTGAGGGAGAAGGCATGAGCCTGCAGTCGGCACGGGTGCAGCCGCACCCCTCGCCAGAACCCGCACCGGCACGGCGTCTGCGGCCGCTCGAGATGCCCGCTCCGCGACGTCGCCCCAAGCTCGCGTACGCCGCCCTCGCGGTCGGCGGGGCACTGGTCATCGGCGCCGCGCAGCTGGGAATCTCGCTCGCGACCACCCAGGACGCATTCGTGCTCGCCGACCTCACCGTGCAGCAGCGCGACCTCGGCCTCGAGAAGCAGGCACTGCACGAGAACGTCGTCGGCTTGAGCTCGCCGCAGTCGCTGGCGACCAAGGCCGACAGGCTCGGGCTGGTCGTCGCAGGCTCCGTCTCATACCTGCGGCTGAGCGACAGCAAGGTGCTCGGCGCCGGCAACGGGGCCGACTGGGCCTCGACGGTCAACCCGAACGGCTCGACCTCGGTAGGCAACGCCCTGCTGGTCCCGCCTGCGGCGAAGACCGCCGAGCAGACCGCGACACCCGCCGATGACGCGCAGGGAAGCACCGCTCCCGCCCTCCCGCCGACCGTCTCCGACGGACTGCCCTCGCCCACGACTCGATAGCCGGACGGAGAAGCAGAAATGACGACACGCGCAACACGAGGGCCGAGGCGGCGCACCGTCGCGGCCCTCGCCGTCATCCTCGCCGTGCTGGCAGCCTTCGTCTTCCGCCTCGTCGACATCCAGATCGTGCATGCCGACGACCACGTCGCCGAGGGGGTCAACGACGGCAACCTTGGCACCACCGAGACCATCGCCGGCTCCCGGGGCGACATCGTCGATGACAACGGCACCGTGCTCGCCTCGAGCGTGCTGGTGTACGACTCGATCCTCGATCCGAAGCTGATTCAGGACTTCGAGGACCAGACCGACCCGAAGCGCAAGCCGGACCTGCCGTGGACCGACGCCAGTGAGCGGATCGCCGCCATCGTCGGCAAGAGCGGCGACGAAGTCCGCGAACTCGTGGCCGCCAAGCTGGCGGAGGACAGGAACTCGCAGTACGTCGAGCTGGCCAAGGGACTCTCGACCGAGCAGTATCTCGAGCTGCGCGACCTGCAGCGCGAAGGGCTGGCGTACATCCACATGACTCCGCGCTCCGTGCGCGTCTATCCGAACGGCGCGGTCGCCGGCAGTGCGCTCGGCTTCCTGAACGGAGCGGGCGAGGCGCAGTACGGCATCGAGAAGATGCAGAACCAGTGCCTGTCAGCCGAGAACGGCGAGATCACCTATCTTCGCGGTCAGGGCGGGATCACCATTCCGGGCAGCGAGCGCAGCACTCCGGCGGTCGACGGCGGCACGGTGCAGCTGACGATCAACAGCGATCTGAACTGGTACCTGCAGCAGATGATCGCCGAAGAGGCGAAGAAGCAGGGGGCGCAGGCGGGGTCGGTGACGGTCGTCGAGGTGGCCACCGGCAAGATCCGCGCGATGGCCGAGTATCCGACGGTGGACCCCAACGACATCGACGGCGTGAAGTCCACGTACTGGCGGTCGCAGATCTTCGCGGACGCCTACGAGCCCGGGTCGACGTTCAAGCCCATCACCGCGGCAGCCGTGCTCAACGAAGGGGCGGCCACGCCGCTCACCTCGGTCACGGCGCCGTCGCGGGAGCACTTCCCCAACGGCGCGGAGGTCAACGACCCATTCTCCCACCCGGTGTACCAGTACACGTTCGCCGGTGCGCTCATCGACTCGTCCAACGTGTCGCTGTCGAAGTTCGGCACCAAGATCGCGCCCGAGGTGCGCTACGACTACCTGAAGAAGTTCGGTGTGGGCCAGGACACCGCGGTGCAGTTCCCCGCCGAGCAGGCGGGTGTGATCCACGACCCCGCCACATGGGACAACCAGACGCTCTACACGACCACCTTCGGCCAGGCCTTCACCGTGACCCCCGCGCAGATCGCCGGCGCGTATCAGGCGCTCGCCAACGACGGGCAGAAGCTCGACCTCTCGCTGGTGGAGTCCTGCACCTCGGCCGACGGCACGGTCACCGAAGCGGCGAAGCCGAAGGGCGAGCAGGTCGTCACCGAGAAGACGGCGACGGAGGTGCGTCGGATGCTGGAGAACGTGGCCGTGCAGGGCGGCCTGGCCGACGCCGTCGAGGTGCCGGGGTACCGGATCGGCATGAAGACCGGCACCGCCCAGAAGCCGAACGGCAAGGGCGGCTACAAGTCCGGCATCTTCTTCACGAACATGGCGGGCATCGCGCCCATCGAGGATCCGCAGTACGTCGTGGTGGTCACTCTCGACGAGCCGACTAAGATTAGGACTTCCGCGGCCACCGCCGACGCCTTCCAGAAGGCGATGACCCAGGTGCTGAAGACCTACCGGGTCGTACCCTCGTCGCAGCCCATGGACGCGCTGCTCCCCAAATTCGACTAGCCGGCGACTCGCCGCGCATGGAGATGCCACATGATCGCCCTGTCGCTTGCTGAGATCGCAGAGATCCTGCAGGGAGAGCTGCGCCCCTCGGGCGCGCACTCCCCGGACACCGTCATCGACGGAACCGTCGACACCGACTCGCGGGAGATGACGGCGGGGTCGATCTTCGTCGCGAAACCGGGGGAGAGCACGGACGGGCACCGCTTCGTGGGTGCCGCGGCAGCGGCGGGCGCGGTGCTCGCGATCGTAGAGCACACCGTCGACGCGGAGATCAGCCAGATCGTCGTCGCCGACGCCGTCGCGGCGCTCGCGGATCTCGCTCGCGAGGTCGTGGCGCGCGTGCGCGCCGGCGGCCGGCTGAAGATCGTCGGAATCACCGGCTCGAACGGCAAGACGACCACGAAGAACTTCCTCGCCCGCATCCTGTCGGACGAGGGCGAGACGGTGGCGCCCGTGCGCTCGTACAACAACGAGGTCGGCGCACCGCTCACGATGCTCCGAGTCACCGACAGCACGCAGTACCTGGTGAGCGAGTTCGGCGCTGCCGGCGCCGGCAGCATCGCGCACCTGGCCGGCCTGGTGAATCCGGATGTCTCCGTTGTACTCATGGTCGGGCTCGCCCACGCGGGCGGCTTCGGCGGCATCGAGGCGACGGCACGCGCGAAGTCCGAGCTGGTCACCGCCGCTCGCTCCGACGGCACCGCCGTGCTCAACACCGACGATCCGCGAGTCTGGGCGATGCGCGAGATCGCTCAGGAGCGCGGAATGTCCGTCGCCGGCTTCGGACAGAACTCGGATGCCACGGTGCGCGCCGAGGACCTCGATGTCTCGGCATCCGGCACGAAGTGCACCGTCATCGTCGGTGGTGAGCGCATGCCGCTGCACCTGCGCGTCCTCGGCGCCCACCACGTCAGCAACGCGCTGGCGGCGATCGCCGCAGCGGGCGTGCTCGGCGTGTCGGCGCCGGCGGCCATCCAGCGTCTCGAGTCTGTGGAGATCGCCGAGCGCTGGCGCATGCAGCCCATGGGCGACGACCGGGTGCGCATCATCAACGACGCCTACAACGCCAGCCCGGACTCCATGGCTGCAGCCCTGCGCACCCTCGCGCAGATCACCGGCCCGGGTGAGCGCACGGTCGCCGTCCTCGGCGCGATGAGCGAACTCGGCGAGACCGCGGGGGAGGAGCACGACCGGATCGGCCTGCTCGCCGTGCGGCTGAACATCCAGCGCATCGTGGTCGTCGGCCCAGAGGCTCGGCGCCTGTACCTCGCCGCCGTGGGCGAGGGCTCGTGGGACAGCGAAGCGGTGCACCTGCCGGATCAGGACGCCGCCTTCGAATACCTCAAGACCGAGCTGCGCGAGGGAGACCGCGTGCTGGTGAAGTCGTCCAATTCCGCAGGGCTCCGGCATCTCGGCGATCGTCTGGGAGAATTGTTCTCGTGAGGTCCTTGCTAATGGCGACGGCGATATCGCTCGCCTTCTCGCTCTTCCTGACCCCCGTCTTCCTGAAGGTGTTCCGCAGGATCGGCTGGGGGCAGGTCATCCGCACCCCGGAAGACATCGCCAACCCCAGCCACGAGGCCAAACGCGGCACCCCCACCATGGGCGGCGTGATCTTCATCATCGGCACCGTCGTCGGCTACTTCGCGGGAACCTACTTCGGCGGCACCACGCCAGCGCTCTCCGCCGTGCTGGTGCTGTGGCTGATGGTCGGCTTCGGTGTCGTCGGCTTCATCGACGACTACATGAAGGTGCGCAGTCAGCGCAGCCTCGGCCTGTCCGGCTGGCGCAAGGTGGTTGGCCAGCTGCTCGTGCTCATCCCGTTCGGGATCGTCGCGCTGAACTTCCCCAACCGGCTCGGTCAGTATCCCGCGAGCGGATACGTCTCGCTGTTCCGCGACATCTCCTGGCTGAACCTGTTCGCCTTCGGCGCGGTGCTGGGCTGGATCCTCTACCTGATCTGGATCTCGGTCATCGGCGTCGCCACCTCCAACAGCGTGAACCTGACGGATGGTCTTGACGGCCTTGCGGCCGGCGCCGGCGTGTTCGTCGTCGGCGCATACAGCCTCATCGCGTTCTGGCAGTTCAAGCAGTCCTGTGTCGGCGAGGCGATGGCTCTCGCCGGATGCTACGAGGTGCGCGAACCGCTCAACCTCGCCACCGTGTCCGCGGCTTTCGCCGGCGGTCTGATCGGATTCCTGTGGTGGAACGCGCCCAAGGCGAAGGTGTTCATGGGCGACGTCGGCTCGATGGCCATCGGCGGCGTGATCACGGCGATGGCGATCCTGACCCGCACCGAGCTGCTGCTGCTGGTGATCGCCGGCATCTTCGTCCTGTCGTCGGGATCCGTCATCCTGCAGCGCGCCTACTTCAAGATCACGCGCGGCAAGCGGCTGTTCCTGATGAGCCCGTTCCATCACCATCTCGAGATGCGCGGATGGGCTGAGGTCACGATCGTCGTGCGCCTGTGGATCATCGCGGGGCTGCTCGCGGTGTCGGCGGTGGGGCTCTTCTACGTCGACTGGCTGATCCAGGTATGAGCGGACGGCTGGATGCCCTGACCAGCTGGCACGCGGACTGGTCCGGACTGCGTGCAGCGGTGCTCGGGCTGTCGGTCACCGGCTTCTCGGCCGCCGACACGCTCACCGAGCTGGGCGCCGAGGTGCTCGTGCTCTCGGAGAGCGCCTCGGAGGAGTACGCCCGCCTGGTGCCCGTCGTCGGCGCACGGCTCGAGCTCGGCCCGCTCGATGAGGTCCCGACGGCGCTGACGAAGTTCGCCCCCGAGGTGATTATCGCCTCGCCGGGGTTCGCGCCCTCGCATCCGGTCATCCGATGGGCGCAGGAAGCCGATGTCGCCCTGTGGGGCGACATCGAGCTGGCCTGGCGCGTGCGCGACAAGGTCGTGCGAGCGGACGGCACCCCCGCCGAGTGGATGCTGATCACCGGCACGAACGGCAAGACGACCACCACCCAGCTCACCGCCACGCTGCTCACCGCCGGCGGCCTGCGCGCAGCGCCATGCGGCAACATCGGCGTGCCGGTGCTCGACGCCGTCCGTGACCCCGGCGGATTCGATGTGCTGGTCGTGGAGCTCTCCAGCCATCAGCTCTGGTACATCGGCCGCTCGGAGGCGGCAGGGCAGCTGGTCCCGTATGCCTCGACCTGCCTGAACCTCGCCGACGACCACCTGGTCTGGCATGGCAGCGCCGACGCCTACCGTGCGGCGAAGGCCGTCGTGTACCGCAATACGAAGGTCGCGTGCGTGTACAACAAGGCCGATGTCGCCACCCGGCAGATGGTCGAGGAGGCGGACGTCATCGAAGGCGCCCGCGCGATCGGCTTCGACCTGGGCACGCCAGGCCCCAGCGATCTCGGCGCCGTCGACGGCATCCTCGTCGACCGGGCATTCCACGACGATCGGCGCAACAGCGCGCTCGAGCTCACGACCGTCGACGAGCTGCGCTCGGTCGGGCTGTCGGCTCCGCACATCGTGCAGAACATCCTCGCCGCATCGGCGCTGGCGCGATCGATCGGCGTCGAGCCGGCGGCGATCCATGAGGCGCTGCAGGGCTTCACGCTGGATGCACACCGCATCCAGCTGATCGCCGAGTACGCGGGCATCCGCTGGATCGACGACTCGAAGGCGACCAACCCGCACGCCGCGGCGTCGTCGCTTCGCGCGCACCCGGGTGCCGTCTGGGTGGTCGGCGGCGACCTGAAGGGCGTCGATCTCGCCGAGCTGGTCGCGGGGGCCGGCACCACGGCCGGCGCGGCGATCGTGATCGGCGTGGACCGCGAGCCGGTTCTCACGGCATTCCGACGACACGCGTCGCTCGTGCCGGTCTTCGAGGTCACCCCCGGTGACACTGGAGATGTCATGGATCGCGTCGTGGAACTGGCGGCGGGAATCGTCGATGGCGAGGGGACGGTGCTGCTGGCTCCCGCCGCGGCATCCTTCGACCAGTTCGCCAGCTACGCGGACCGGGGAGAGCGCTTCGCACAGGCGGTGCGCGCATGGATCGAGCGGGACGGGTCTTAGGCGAAGGAGTGGGCGGATGACGCAGACGGCTCGCCCACCCAGCGCTGACACCGCGGCCTCGACAGGCCGGGGTCTGGCCGCGCGGGTCTCGCTCGGACGCCTGTTCACGCCCCCGTCGACGGAGTTCGTGATGATCGCCTCGACGGCGATCCTGCTGACGCTGTTCGGGCTGGTGATGGTCCTCTCGGCGACGAGCGCCAACCCGGACGTGCCCTACGACGATGCGCTGAAGCAGGGTGTGTTCGCGCTCATCGGCATCCCGATGATGCTGCTGGTGAGCAGACTGCCAGTGCGGTTCCTCGGCAGGATCGCCTGGCCCGCGCTGATCGCGGCGACCGCGCTGCAGCTGCTGATCTTCGTGCCGGGCCTGAGGGTGTCGTCGGACGGCAACACCAACTGGATCAGGATCGCCGGATTCCAGTTGCAGCCCTCGGAGTTCCTCAAGCTGGCCCTCGCCCTGTGGATCGCGTTCGTGCTGCTACGCAAGCAGGCTCGACTGGGTATCTGGCATCATGTGTTCATCCCGGTGGTGCCGGTCTCGATCCTGGTGACCGGCACGGTGATCGGCGGTCATGACCTCGGCACCGCAATGGTGATCGTCATGATCGTGCTCGGCTGCCTGTTCTTCTCGGGCGTGAAGCTGCGACTGTTCCTCCTCCCGGTGATCGCCGGCATCGTCGGCGTGCTGGTGTACGCGCTCTCGAGCGAGAACCGCATGAAGCGCATCCTCGCCGCCCTCAATCCCGATGCCTGCGACATCACCGATGAGTGCTACCAGGCCGCACACGGCGTGTGGGGCATGGCCAACGGCGGCATCTTCGGTGTCGGGCTCGGCAACTCACAGGAGAAGTACGGCTGGCTGCCGGCCGCGGCGAACGACTACATCTTCGCGATCGTCGGCGAGGAGCTCGGGCTGATCGGCTGCCTGCTGGTGCTGGCACTGTTCGCGTTCTTCGCGGTCGGCGCGTTCCACATCATCCGCAAGACCGACGACCCCTTCATCCGAGTCGCCACCGGCGGCATCGTCGTCTGGGTCATCGGTCAGGCGCTGATCAACATCGGCGTCGTGCTGCGGGTGTTCCCGGTGATGGGCGTTCCCTTGCCGTTCATGTCCCAGGGCGGCACCGCGCTGCTGTCGGTGCTGCTGGCGTGCGGCGTGCTGCTGGCCTTCGCGCGTACCATGCCGGCCTCGCGACACCTTTCACCCGCAGGGGGTAGGGTCGCGAAGTGACCACGTACCTGCTCGCCGGCGGAGGCACCGCCGGCCACGTCAACCCCCTGCTCGCCGTCGCCGATCTCCTCGGTCAGCGCGACCACGCCGAGGTCCTCGTGCTGGGCACGAAGGAGGGGCTGGAAGCGCGTCTGGTGCCTGAGCGCGGCTACGAGCTGCTGATCGTGGACAAGGCGCCGTTCCCGCGTCGCCCGAATCGCGCCGCCGCTGCTTTTCCCGTGCGGTTCCGACGTGCGGTGAACCAGGTGCGCGCGCACATCCGCGACAACTCGGTGGACGTCGTGGTCGGCTTCGGCGGCTATGCCGCAGCCCCCGCATACGTCGCCGCGCGTCGCGAGAAGGTGCCGTTCGTGGTGCACGAGGCGAACGCGAAGCCTGGTCTGGCCAACGTGCTCGGCGCGCGTCGGGCGGCCGGAGTGGGGGTCGCCTTCGAGGGCACCCCGCTCAAGCGGAGTGAGGTCGTCGGGATGCCGCTGCGACGCGAGATCGTCGAACTCGACCGCGCAGCCTCGCGCGGCGAGGCTGCGGAGGCGTTCGGGCTCGACCCAGACAAGCCCGTGCTGCTCGTCTTCGGCGGATCCCTCGGCGCTCTGCGGCTGAACAGGGCGTTCGGCGACGCCTGGAGCGACGTCCTGGCCGCGGGATGGCAGCTGCTGCACGCCACCGGCGACCGGAGCGACCTCACCGACCCCGGTGCTCCGGGATACGTGCAGCGCCGCTACATCGACCGGATGGACCTCGCCTTCGCGCTGGCCGACCTGATCGTCTCGCGATCCGGGTCGGCGACGGTCAGCGAGGTCAGCGCCCTCGGCATCCCGGCCGTGTACGTGCCGTACTCGGTCGGAAACGGCGAGCAGCGACTCAACGCGGCCTCAGCGGTCGCGGCGGGTGCCGCGCTGCTGCTCGATGACGAGACCTTCGACGGCGACGCCGTGCGCGCGAACATCATCCCGCTGCTGGCCGACGCCGGGCGCATCGCCGCGATGGCCGATGCCGCACAGCAGGTCGGGACCCGGACCGGCACGGAGAACGTCGCCGCGCTCATCGATCGGGCGCTGGGCACCTCCGGTCGTTGAGCGAGCCGCAGGCGAGTCGAAATGCCACCGCCTAAACTGGAGCCCAAATGATCAGACCCGACCTCACCCTTCCCATTCCCGAGTCCATCACCTCCGCCCACTTCATCGGCATCGGCGGCTCGGGCATGAGCGGACTCGCCAGGATGTTCCTCGATGCGGGCATCCGCGTATCCGGCTCCGACCGCGCCGACAGCGACAACCTGCGCGCCCTCGCGGCCGCGGGAGCGACGGTGCACGTCGGCCACGACGCCGCGCACCTCGGCGACGCCGACACCGTGATCCACACCGGAGCCATCTGGCCGGAGAACCCCGAGTTCGTCACGGCGAAGGAACGCGGCCTGCACGTGATCCACCGCTCGCAGGCGCTGTTCTGGCTGATCGGCGGGCGTCGTCTGGTGTCGGTCGCCGGTGCGCACGGCAAGACCAGCTCGACCGGGATGCTGGTGACGGCGCTTCAGGCGCTGGGCGCCGACCCCAACTTCGTCAACGGCGGCGTGATCGAGCAGCTCGGCACCTCGAGCTCGTCCGGTGCCGACGAGCTCTTCGTCATCGAAGCGGATGAGTCGGACGGCACCTTCCTGCTGTATGAGACGTCGATAGCGCTGATCACGAACGTCGATCCCGACCACCTGGACTTCTTCAGCTCCGAGGACGCCTTCTACGACGCCTTCGTGCGCTTCGGCGACGAGGCGCGCGAAGCCGTGGTCATCTCCAGCGACGACCCCGGCGCCCAGCGGGTGCACGCCGGGCTCAGCCACCGGAACGTGATCACGTTCGGTCAGGCGGCAGATGCCGACCTGCGCATCGACGACATCTCGACCTCCGGCGGCGCTGCGGCGACCCTGGTTCACGAGGGGCGATCCGAGCGCATGCAGCTCGCCGTTCCCGGAGCGCACAACGCGGTCAACGCGGCGGGCGTCGTCGCAGTGCTGGTCACGCTCGGCCACGACTTCGCGGCGTCCGTGCGCGCTGTCGAGGGGTTCGCGGGCACCGTGCGCCGACTGGAGCTGCATGGCGAGGCCCGCGGCGTGCACGTCTATGACGACTACTCGCACCATCCCACGGAGGTGCGCGCCGCTCTCGAAGCGATGCGCGGCATCGCCGGGGGCGGCCGGGTCATCGCGATCCAGCAGCCGCACACGTACTCGCGCACCCAGCAGATGTACCGCGAGTTCGCCGAGGTGCTCGAGGAGCTCGCCGACCACACCGTCGTGCTCGACGTGTACGGCGCCCGCGAGGATCCGGTTCCGGGGGTCACGGGCGAGCTGGTCAGTGGAGCATTCGCCGACCAGGCGAACGTGCACTACGTGCCGGACTGGCAGGACGCCGCCGACTACACCGCGCGGATCGCCCGGGACGGCGATTACGTCGTGACGCTCGGCTGCGGCAACGTCTACCAGATGATCCCGCAGGTCCTCGAGTCGCTGCGGCGCGCGCCCGAGGCCTGAGATGCGACGTCCGGCACCGCTTCCGGCTGCGGCGGATGAACCTGCCCGCAGCACGCGGGAGCGGCGCGTTGCCCGACGAGCCGGGACGGATGCGCCGGAGTCCGATGCCCTGGACGCGGTCGGATCGGGCGCCGCGGTCGCATCGGATGCCGCGGTCCCGTCCATGTGGGATTCGTCCGCGGGTTCGCCGGAGGCGGACTCGATCACCGCGGCGATCGACGATGCCGACCTGCCCGCGTCGGCAGTGCGCACCAGCGAGGTCTGGCGAGCGGCCCGAGCCCGGCGCAAGGCGCTGCGGGCGGAGATCCGTCGCTTCACACAGCGTTCTCGACGGCGTCGCATCATCCTGTGGGGATCGGTCGGCGCAATCGCGGCGCTGATCCTCGGCAGCGTGATCGCCGCCTACAGCCCGCTGTTCGCGGTGAGGGAGATCACCGTGGCCGGCGCATCGCGCGTCGACACCGCCGCCGTGCAGCAGGCGCTGCAGAGTCAGATCGGCAAGCCGCTCGCGCTGGTGGATGCCAGCGGCGTGAAATCCGCACTCACGGAGTTCCCGATGATCGAGACGTACGCTCTCGAAGCGCGTCCGCCGCATGAGCTTCTGGTGCGCATCGTCGAGCGCACTCCCATCGGCGTCATCGGCTCGGATGCGGGCTACTCGCTGGTCGACGCGGCGGGCGTGGTGCTGTCGACGACGCCGCAGCCGCCGGAAGGCAGCCCGCTGCTGGACATCGCGGGGGGCATCGACTCTCCCGCGTTCCGCAGCGCCGGCCTCGTGATGCGCTCGCTGCCGGCCGATTTCCGCACGGGCGTGACCGAGGTGCGCGCGACGTCGGCCGACGACGTCACCCTGAAGCTCGCGGACGGGAAGACGGTGGTCTGGGGGAGTGAGAGCGACTCGGTGCGCAAGGCGGCCGTGCTCGTCAGGCTCATCGCCACTTCACCTGGTTCGACCACGTTCGATGTATCCTCTCCGACCGTTCCGGTGGTGCGCTGAGAGATCGCGGCGACACGCCGTGTCGTTGCGCTCGCGGACGCCGCTTGCGCATACCGTCGATGTCGAGAACGCAATACCGGGAAATAGTTTAACCCTCTCGTTGAGGTTTAAGGTTTACCCCACGTCAGGCTCGAATAACGGAGGCCGGCCATGAGCCAGAACCAGAACTACCTCGCCGTGATCAAGGTCGTCGGCGTCGGCGGTGGCGGCGTCAACGCCGTCAACCGGATGATCGATCTCGGGCTCCGCGGAGTCGAGTTCATCGCAGTCAACACCGATGCGCAGGCGCTGCTGATGAGCGACGCCGACATCAAGCTCGATGTCGGACGCGAGCTGACCAGGGGTCTGGGCGCAGGTGCCGACCCCGAAGTCGGCCGTCGCGCCGCTGAAGACCACGCAGAGGAGATCGAGCAGGCGCTGACCGGCGCGGACATGGTCTTCGTCACCGCCGGAGAGGGCGGCGGCACCGGCACCGGCGGCGCGCCCGTCGTGGCCCGCATCGCGAAGTCCATCGGCGCTCTGACCATCGGCGTCGTGACCAAGCCGTTCTCGTTCGAGGGTCGCCGGCGCCAGAGCCAGGCCGAGGCGGGCGTCGCCAAGCTGAAGGAAGAGGTCGACACCCTCATCGTGGTGCCGAACGACCGTCTGCTCGAGATCAGCGATCGCGGCATCTCGATGATCGAGGCGTTCGCGACCGCAGACCAGGTGCTTCTCGCCGGTGTGCAGGGCATCACCGACCTGATCACGACCCCCGGACTGATCAACCTCGACTTCGCGGACGTGAAATCCGTCATGCAGGGTGCCGGCTCCGCTCTCATGGGCATCGGCTCCGCTCGCGGCGCCGATCGTGCCATCAAGGCTGCGGAGCTCGCCGTCGAGTCGCCCCTGCTCGAGGCCTCCATCGAGGGTGCGCACGGCGTGCTGCTCTCGATCCAGGGTGGCTCGAACCTCGGCATCTTCGAGATCCATGACGCAGCGGATCTCGTCAAGGAGGCGGCGCACCCCGAGGCCAACATCATCTTCGGCACCGTCATCGACGACACTCTCGGCGACGAGGTGCGCGTGACCGTGATCGCGGCAGGCTTCGACGGAGGAGAGCCCTCGGCCCGCCTCGAGCCGATGATCGTCGAGCGCCCCGCGGCATCGCCTCTGCCCGAGGTTCGTCTGGAGGAGTCCGAAGAAGAGGTGAAGCCCGAGCCCGTGAAGCCGACGGCATCCGCTCCCATCGCCTCCAGCCTCGAGCCGGCCTTCTCTGACGACGACATCGACATTCCCGAGTTCCTCAAGTGACCCTCGGGGCGCGGCTGTCGGCGATCGATGAGCAGATCGCCGATGCCGCGCGCGCAGCAGGCCGCGATCCGGGTGAGATCACCCGGATCGTGGTCACCAAGTTCCACCCGGCGTCTCTCGTGCGCGAACTCCACGCGCTCGGCGTGCGCGAGGTCGGCGAGAACAGGCAGCAGGAGCTGACCGCCAAGCGCGCGCTTCTTCGAGAAGGTCGCGAACCCGCCCTGGACGAGCTGAGGTG
This sequence comes from Microbacterium alcoholitolerans, assembly GCF_050408615.1. Lineage (NCBI taxonomy): Bacteria > Bacillati > Actinomycetota > Actinomycetes > Micrococcales > Microbacteriaceae > Microbacterium > Microbacterium alcoholitolerans. The sequence continues at coordinate 87,595 of NZ_JBNTKD010000001.1, forward strand.
GCATTTCATCGGTCAGGCTCAGACGAACAAGGCAGCGGCGATCCGTCGCGATGCTGACGTCGTCCACTCCGTCGACCGTGAGCGCCTGGCCGACGCCTTGCACCGGGCAGCGGATGACCCCGACGTGCTCGACGTTCTCGTGCAGGTGAACCTCACCGAGGACCAAGGGCGCGGCGGCACGTCCGCCGCCGACGCAGAGCGACTTGCTGAGCACGTGCTGGGCCTGGACACGCTGCGTCTGCGCGGCGTGATGGCGGTCGCCCCACTCGATGAGGAGCCCGCCGCCGCGTTCGCTCGGCTGCGCGCGGTCTCAGACGGCGTCCTTCGCCTGGCGCCGGACGCAACATGGATATCAGCCGGCATGACCGGAGACTTCGTCGAGGCGATCGACGCGGGCGCGACACACCTGCGGATCGGCTCGGCAATCACAGGGCCCCGCCCCGACCGGGGTTAACCTTTGACCAGACCAGCCCGACACGTTCGAACCGGAGGACACGATGGGTAACCCGCTGAAGAAGACCATGGTGTATCTCGGCCTCGCCGATGAGGAAGAGGTCTACGAGGAAGAGCCTGCGCAGACTCCCGTCCGTGCCACGCGCGAGCGTGAGCGCGAGCGCGAGGAGCCGGCACCGGCTCCCGTCACGCCGTTGCGTCGCCCGACCGCGGTGCGTCAGCCTGCTGCCGGCGCGGTGAACGAGATTCTCACCGTGCACCCCAAGCAGTACCGCGATGCGCAGATCATCGCCGAGAACTTCCGCGACGGCGTTCCGGTGATCATCAACCTCTCGCAGATGAGCGACGCCGACGCACGCCGGCTGATCGACTTCGCGAGCGGTCTGTCGCTGGGGCTGTACGGCCGCATCGAACGCGTCACGAGCAAGGTCTTCCTGCTCTCGCCGGAGAACATCGCCGTCTCCGGGCAGGGTGGGATCGCGCAGGCGGAGTCCGCCGCGTTCGACCACGCCTGATCCGTGGGAACCGCTCTCAGCATCGTCGGCGGCATCGTCGAGCTGGTGCTGACTCTCTACGTGCTCGTCCTGATCGCACGGCTGGTGCTGGAATACATTCCGCTGTTCAACAGGCAGTGGCGCCCGAAGGGCGCGGGACTGGTCGCCGCTGAGCTGATCTACACGGTCACCGATCCGCCGATCCGCTTCTTCCGCAGACTCGTGCCCCCGCTGCGTCTCGGCACGATCTCGCTCGATTTCGGCTTCATGCTGACCATGCTGTCCGTGCTCATCCTGATGGCGATCGTGCGCGCCCTGACCTGAGACGAATCTGACGTCGCTGCGTCGCGTCGCTCAGCCTGGGGGGCTATGCTTGGCTCCCAGACGCGCGCTTCGGATGCACGTCGGAAGAACCACCGGGCCGGCTCTCAACGACTGGCAGCCGAACTCATCGAAAGAGGAGCCACACATGGCACTGACCCCTGATGACGTCGTTCACAAGGAGTTCCAGCACGTCCGATTCAAGGACGGCTTCGACCCCGAAGAGGTCGACGACTACCTCGACGAGATCGTCGTTGAGTGGCGCAAGACCATCGAGGAGAACAACGACCTCAAGGCGAAGCTCGCGGCGTTCGAATCCGGCGCGAACGCTCCGGTCGCCGCGACAGGCGAAACAGCTCCCGCAGCGGCGCCGGCAGAGGCCACCGCAGCGAGCAGCTCGCCCACGGGCACCTCGGCGGGCATCATCGAACTTGCCCAGCGCCTGCACGACGAGCACATCGCCGAGGGCGAGGCCAAGCGCCGTCAGCTGATCTCCGAGGCCGAGACCGAGGTCGCGCGCATCCGCACCGAGGCTCAGGCCAAGCAGCGCGAGGAATCGGCACGTCTCGAGCGCGAGCGCAACACTCTCGAGGGTCGCATCACCGAGCTCCGCGAGTTCGAGCGCGACTACCGCGGCAAGCTGCGGGCGATGATCGAGGGCCAGCTCCGCGACCTCGACCAGAAGTCGGCCTCGGACTCTACGCCCGTCTCCGCCATCGGCCTGTAGGTCACTCTTGGCAGGACGTCGTCCCCTTCGTCGGTCGGCGGCCGGTGCGATAGTCGCGATACTCGCGATTCTCGTGCTGGCCGCCGATCAGTTTGTGAAGCACCTCACCGTCCAGAACCTCACCGAGGGTGAGCGGGTTCCGGTCATCGGCGAGTTCCTCGAGCTGATCTACGTGCGCAATCCCGGCGCCGCGTTCTCGCTCGGCAAGGACCACACCTGGATCTTCACGATCGCCCTCGCGGTGGTGGCGTGCGTCATCGTCTGGAAGGCCTTCGGACTCCGCTCGCGCCTGTGGGCGGTGGTCCTCGGGCTGCTCCTCGGCGGCGTGCTCGGGAATCTGACCGATCGGCTGCTGCGCGCACCGGGATTCCCGGTCGGCGAGGTGGTCGACATGATCTCGATGCCGTGGATGATGCCTGCGATCTTCAACGTCGCCGACATCTTCATCGTCTGCGGGATGATCACGGTCGCGCTGCTGGTCGTCCTCGGCCTGCGCTTCGACGGCACGCGCGAGCGCGACCATGAGCGTGCTGAGGCCGAGCGCGCTGCCGAGGCCGAGCGCACTGCCGAGGCTGAGCGCGCGGAAGCTCCCGCGCCCGCATCGCCGTCGACGCCCGAGAGCTGAACATGCAGTCCCGCAGTCTTCCCGTCCCCGACGGCCTCGACGGCACGCGCGTCGATGCGGCGCTGGCCAAGATGCTCGGCTTCTCGCGAACTTTCGCGGCCGAAGTCGCCGAGGCGGGCGGCGTGACCCTCGACGGCGCGACGATGGGGAAGTCCGATCGACTGCGCGCCGGCGCCTGGCTCGATGTCAGCTGGGCACCCAGGGAAGAGCCGCGGATCGTGCCGATCGCGGTGCCGGAGCTCGGCATCGTGTACGACGATGAAGACATCGTGGTGATCGACAAGCCCACCGGCGTCGCAGCTCACCCCTCGGTCGGGTGGGAGGGACCCACCGTGGTCGGCGCCCTCGCCGCCGCCGGGTTCCGGATCGCCACCAGCGGTGCCGCGGAACGCCAGGGCGTCGTGCATCGCCTCGATGTCGGCACGAGCGGTCTGATGGTCGTCGCGAAGACCGAGGGCGCCTACACCGCCCTCAAGCGCGCGTTCAAGGAGCGCACGGTGGAGAAGATCTACCATGCGGTCGTGCAAGGGCATCCGGATCCGCTCGCCGGGACCATCGACGCCCCCATCGGCCGGCATCCGAACCACTCCTGGAAATTCGCCGTCGTCCCCGACGGCAAGCCCTCCGTGACGCACTACGAGACACTGGAGGCGTTCCCGGGTGCATCCCTGCTCGAGATCCACCTCGAGACCGGGCGCACGCACCAGATCCGCGTGCACATGGCCGCGCACCGCCATCCCTGCGTCGGCGATCCACTGTACGGAGCCGACCCGACGATGTCGGCTCGGCTCGGTCTGACGCGGCAGTGGCTGCACGCGCACCGTCTCGCCTTCGCGCACCCCGCGACGGGGGAGTGGGTGCAGTTCGAGTCGCCGTATCCTGCCGACTTCCAGCACGCGCTCCAGGTGCTCGATCCGCACAGCTGAGGCAGGCTCCGCACCGGACGTCGGATGCCGGTGTCAGACTGCCCGTATGAGCATGCACGTACGGGCCGCGACGGAGTTCGAAGACGTCGCCGTGCTGGTGGGTCCGAAGAAGCCGACGTCGAACGTGTGCTTCTGTCTGAGCTATCGGATCGGTAGCAAGGAGAACCTGGCGCTGCGCGGACCGGCGCGCGCCGACCGCGTGCGCGAGCTGTGCGCGCATGAGCCCGCGCCAGGCGTCATCGCGTACCTCGACGATGAGCCGGTCGGCTGGGCGGCGGTGCATCCGCGGCGCGACACGAGCTTCGCCCGCAACCGGCTGATCCCGCACGTGGATGATCTCGACGTCTGGTCGCTGTGGTGCTTCCGGGTGCGACCGGGGCATCGCATGCAGGGGATCATGCACACGCTGATCGACGGCGCGGTGGAGCACGCGCGCCGCACCGGCGCGCCGGCCATCGAGGGATATCCCGTCGACAACGCCGGTGAGAAGGTCAACCTGACAATGGCGTACGTCGGCACCCGCGCGCTGTTCGAGAGCGCCGGCTTCGAGGCGGCGGCCGAGACCGGTTCGGTGCTCGACGGTCATCCCCGAGTGCTCATGCGACTGGATCTGCGCGAGAGCGCGTGAAGTCGCCCGCTCAGCGCTTCACGCGACCCCCGCGGAAATGCGCAGGGTCGTCCTCGGCCATCGCGAGCGCGATCTTGCGCACGTGCGCGTGGTCGACGTCGCCCATGGCTGCGAGATCGTAGAACCCGACCTCGGTGAGCTCGCCGTCGGCCGGATGCGGGTCACCGGAGATCCACGAGCAGCGGAAGACCAAATCGAGGTAATCGACCTGATCCCCGTTGGCGTAGGTCACGCGCGGCAGCTGCTGCACGAGGGCCAGCCGGTCCACCTGCACGACGATGCCGGCCTCTTCGAGGCACTCGCGCACCGCGGCATCCGCCGGCTCCTCGCCCGGTTCGACGATCCCTGCGATCGCCTGCCACTCGCCGTTGTCGGCGCGCTTGCCGAGCAGGACCTTCTCATCGCGGAAGACGATCGCCGTCGTGCCGACGAGTGAGAGGGGATCGGTGCCGATGCGCTCGCGAAGCGCGAGGACGAAGTCAGGAGTTGCCATGCCGTTCAGCGTATAAGGCGGCTGGTAGGAAGAAAGCGTGAACCGGATCCGCGCACAGAGGCAATACCGGGTGTGAGCACAGGCAGCGAGATCATCGAACGATCGATCGACGAACCCGAGGCCTTCTCGGGCATCTTCGAGCGGCACGTCCGGCCAGTCGGCGGGTACATCCGTCGCCGCGTGGGCGCGGACGCCGTGGACGACGCCCTCAGCGAGACGTTTCTCGTGGCGTTCCGGCGGCGCACGTCGTTCGACCGCAGCACCGGATCGGCGCTGCCGTGGCTCCTCGGCATCGCGACGCGGATCGTGAAGCGGCACCGTGCCGACGAGGCGCGTCAGTGGCGCTCGTTCGAGGCGGCGTCCGGGGCTGCCACGGTCGCCGAGGGCGGGCACGGCGCCGCCGATGACCGGATGGATGCGGATGCTGCGCTGCGCGCGCTGGCTCCGCGGATCGCCGCGCTGTCGGCGAAGGATCGCGACACGCTGCTGCTGTACGCCTGGGCGGATCTGACCTACGAGCAGATCGCGCTCGCCCTGGACGTGCCCGTCGGCACGGTGCGATCGCGCCTGAACCGCGTTCGTCGAAAGCTCGCACCCCCGGGATCGCACTCCGCGGCCCGACTGACCTGGATGGCGAAGGAGGAGAGCGATGTCGCTTATGGAACAGGTGCGTGAGCTGGGCGCTGATCAGACGGTGGTCGAGGAACGGACAGTCGCGGCGGCGCGGGGCGCTCTGCGCGGCGAGATCGCGCGCAGCGCCCCGCCCGGTCGCCGTCGACGGATGCCGAGATGGGCGGGCATCGGCATCGGCGGGCTCGTCGCGGGCACTGCGGTGACTGCGATCGTCGTGGGGTCGGTGCTGGCACCGGCCACGGCGCCGAGTGCGTCCGCAGCCCAGGTGCTGGAGTCTGCCGCCGAGACAACCCTCAAGGCGGCCGTGCTCGATCCGGCGCCCGGGCAGTACATCAGGATCCAGGAGGTGTCGACGCAGAAGCTCGGCTGGAAGCCTGATTCGACCGCTCCCGACGGCGGCGTTCTGGACAGCACGCGACAGGAGACCGAACTGACTCTTCAGATCTCGCGGTCGCTGTATGTTCCTGCTGATCGTTCAGACGACTGGATCGAGGACTATGCCGAGTCGAAGAAGGTGCTCGCTGCATCCGGACCTGACGTGCAGGCAGCTACCCGCGTTGCCCTCGAGCCGGACCGTCTCGGCGTCCAGGTGTATGAGGGTGGGCTGTACCGCGAGCCGGACGCCGTCGATCCGGACGCACAGTTTCATCGGAACGCACTTGAGTGCTATTACGACCGGATGCCCAGAGACCCGGCAGAGCTCGTGACTTGGCTCGAGGACAACCAGGACGCGCCGCAATCGACCTGCGCTCCGCCGCGACTGGGGGAGCCGATCGAATTCAACCTCGCGCCCGCGGAGCTTCGTGCGGCGATGTTCAAAGCGTTGGCCAGAGTCGATGGTGCACGCGTCGAGCGCGTCGATGGGGACATCACGACGATCGCGTTCCCGGAGGGCGGGGAGAGCACCTGGATGCAGACCGTCGACGTCGACACCTCTCAGGGGCTCATCGTCGGTCGCGGCGGCCCGGACGACGATCTCTGGTCCAGCCGCGTCTTCGTCACGGTCATCGATGAGATCCCGGCCTCAGTCCGGAGGCCGTGACCACGCCACCCGATTCCTCAGCGGCCCCCGCACCGGCCTCCGGTGTCGGGGCCGCCTCGTAGACTCGAGGACATGGCATCCGACTCCTTCGTGCATCTGCATGTCCACAGCGAATACTCGATGCTGGACGGAGCCGCGAAGCTCGCGTCGATGACCAAGGCCGCCGCCGACTACGAGATGCCGGCGATCGCCGTCACCGACCACGGGAACACCTTCGCCGCCTTCGAGTTCTACAACGCGGCCAGATCCGCCGGGGTCAAGCCGATCATCGGTCTCGAGGCCTACGTCACGCCCGGAACTCACCGCAGCGACCGCTCGCGCGTCGCGTGGGGATCACCCGACCAGAAGAGCGATGACGTCTCGGGCTCCGGCGCCTACACCCACACGACGATGTGGAGCGAGACCACCGCGGGCATGCACAACCTGTTCCGGCTGAGCTCGCTCTCCAGCATCGAGGGCTATTACTTCAAGCCGCGCATGGATCGCGAGTTGCTGCAGACCTACGGCAAGGGGCTCATCGCCACGACCGGATGCCCGTCGGGCGAGATCCAGACCCGCCTGCGACTGGGGCAGTACGACGCGGCGCGCGCGGCCGCAGCCGAGTTCCAGGACATCTTCGGCAAGGAGAACTACTTCGCCGAGATCATGGATCACGGCTTGTCTATCGAGAGACGGGTCATCAGCGATCTGCTGCGGCTGTCGAAGGACCTGAACATTCCGCTGGTCGCCACGAACGACTCGCACTACACCCATCAGCACGAGGCCGATGCCCACGAGGCGCTGCTGTGCGTGCAGTCCGGCTCGACCATGGACGACCCGAACCGATTCAAGTTCGACGGCGACGGCTACTACATCAAGACCGCGCAGGAGATGCGCCAGCTGTTCCGCGACCACCCTGAGGCGTGCGACAACACGCTGCTTATCGCCGAGCGCTGCAACGTCGAGTTCGACACCTCCGCCAACTACATGCCGCGCTTCCCGGTGCCTGAGGGCGAGACCGAGGACAGCTGGCTGGTCAAGGAGGTCGAGGCAGGGCTGCACTACCGCTACCCGAACGGCATCCCCGACAAGGTGCGCAAGCAGGCCGAGTACGAGACCGGGATCATCCTGCAGATGGGCTTCCCCGGGTACTTCCTGGTCGTCGCGGACTTCATCAACTGGGCCAAGGACAACGGCATCCGGGTCGGTCCGGGGCGCGGTTCCGGCGCTGGGTCGATGGTGGCGTACGCCATGAAGATCACCGACCTCGACCCGCTCGAGCACGGACTCATCTTCGAGCGCTTCCTCAACCCCGATCGCGTCTCGATGCCCGACTTCGACGTCGACTTCGACGACCGGCGCCGTGGCGAGGTGATCGAGTACGTCACCGAGAAGTACGGCTCCGAGCGCGTCGCGCAGATCGTCACCTACGGCACGATCAAGTCCAAGCAGGCGCTGAAGGACGCCGGGCGCGTCCTGGGCTTCCCGTTCAGCATGGGAGACCGGCTGACCAAGGCCATGCCGCCGGCCGTGATGGGCAAGGACATGCCGCTCAGCGGCATGTACGACAGCGCCCATCCGCGGTACAAGGAGGCCAGCGAGTTCCGCGCGCTGATCGATACGGACCCGGAGGCGAAGACGGTCTTCGACCGAGCACTCGGACTCGAAGGCCTGAAGCGGCAGTGGGGTGTGCACGCAGCGGGCGTGATCATGTCGTCCGAGCCGCTGCTCGACATCATCCCCATCATGAAGCGCGAGCAGGACGGCCAGATCGTCACGCAGTTCGACTACCCGTCCTGTGAGTCGCTCGGCCTGATCAAGATGGACTTCCTGGGGCTGCGAAACCTCACGATCATCTCGGACGCGCTCGACAACATCCGGACGAACCGCGGTCAGGAGCTCGACCTCGAGCACCTGGAACTCGACGACCGGGGGGTGTACGACCTGCTCGCCCGCGGCGACACGCTCGGCGTCTTCCAGCTCGACAGCCCGCCGCTGCGCTCATTGATGCGTCTGATGAAACCAGACAACTTCGGCGACATCTCGGCACTGATCGCCCTGTACCGCCCGGGCCCGATGGGGGCGAACTCGCACACCAACTACGCGCTGCGCAAGAACGGCCAGCAGCCGATCACGCCGATCCACCCCGAACTGGAAGAACCGCTTGCCGAGATCCTGGAAGAGTCTTACGGACTGATCATCTACCAGGAGCAGGTCATGGCGATCGCTCAGAAGGTCGCCGGCTTCAGTCTCGGCCAAGCCGACATCCTGCGACGCGCGATGGGCAAGAAGAAGAAGTCCGAGCTCGACAAGCAGTACGAGGGCTTCTCGGGAGGCATGAAGGAGCGCGGCTACGGTGAAGGCGCGGTCAAGGCGCTGTGGGACATCCTGCTGCCCTTCTCGGACTACGCGTTCAACAAAGCGCACTCCGCCGCCTATGGCATGGTCTCGTACTGGACGGCCTACCTGAAGGCCCACTACCCGGCCGAGTACATGGCGGCCCTCCTCACCAGCGTCGGCGACTCCAAGGACAAGATGGCGCTGTACCTGAACGAGTGCCGCCGGATGGGCATCCGGGTGCTGCCGCCGGATGTCTCGGAGTCGATCAACTTCTTCGCCGCAGTCGGCGAGGACGTCCGCTTCGGCCTCGGAGCGGTGCGCAACGTCGGCAGCAACGTCGTCGACGGCATCATCGCCGCCCGCGAGGACGACAAGTTCACGTCGTTCCACGACTTCCTGACCAAGGTGCCGCTGCACGTGGCCAACAAGCGCACCGTGGAGTCGCTCATCAAGGCAGGCGCCTTCGACTCGATGGGTGACACGCGACGTGCGCTGATGGAGATCCATGAGGATGCCGTCGAGGCGTCGGTGGATCGCAAGCGCAACGAGGCACAGGGCGCCATCGGATTCGACTTCGACAGCCTCTACGACGGGACGGAGGAGGCGCCGCCGGCGAAGGTTCCCGATCGTCCGGAGTGGATCAAGAAGGACAAGCTCGCCTTCGAGCGAGAGATGCTGGGGCTGTACGTCTCCGACCACCCCCTCGCCGGGCTCGAGGTGCCGCTGGCGAAGCACGCCTCGATCTCGATCAACGATCTGCTGACCTCCGAGGATCTTCAGGACGGCGATCAGGTCACCGTCGCCGGGCTCGTGACGAGTGTGCAGCATCGTGTGGCGAAGGCCAGCGGCAACCCCTACGGCATGATCACCGTCGAGGACTTCAACGGCGAGGTGACGGTCATGTTCATGGGCAAGACCTACACCGAGTTCCAGCACACGCTGCAGCAGGATGCCATCCTGGCTGTGCGCGGGCGCGTCTCTCGGCGCGATGACGGGCTGAACCTCCATGCGCAGTCGACGTTCGCTCCCGACGTGGGCTCCTTCGACGCCTCAGGGCCGCTGGCGCTTCTGGTGGCGGAGCAGCGCGCCACCGAGCGCGTGATGAACGAGCTCGCCGAGGTGCTGCGGCGCCACGCCGGTGAGACGGAGGTGCTGCTGAGGGTGCATCGCGGCGGCTCCGCGAAGGTCTTCGAGGTGCCGATGCCGGTCAGGGTCTCAGCGGACCTGTTCGGTGATCTGAAATCGCTGCTGGGGCCCACCTGCCTCGGCTGATCGGCACGAGGAGAGGCGTCCCACGGATTACTCGGGCCGGATCGGTAGGATCGTGACTCGCGCGATCTGACCGTGACGACGACATGACAGCGACGAAAGGACCCGCTCGATGAGCTTCGACAACGCGAACGCCACCCCCGGTGAGCAGCCGCACACCGACGTCCCGGATGCCGGTCGCATCGATCGCGAACTCGGCTGGCTCGGGAGCGCCGGTGCGAAGCCGTCGCCGTTCGGCTCCGCCGGTGTTTCGTCGAACGAGACCTCGGATGCCCCGGCATCCGCGCCATCGGTGTTCGACGCAGCCGACGATGCGGTGTTCTACGAGGATCAGGTTCAGCCCGAGACCGGCATCCTCGGGTTCACACTCCGCGAGCTCGTGATCGTGGGGGCATGGCTCGTCGCGTTCATCGTGTCCTTCTTCCCCGTCGGCGTCGTGGGCGGCTCGATCTGGACGAGCGGAATCGGCTGGATCCTCCCGGTCGGCGTGCCGACGGCCGCCACCTTCCTCGTCGTCCTCCGCAGATTCTCGCCGGAGGGCATCCGCCGGGTGGGCTCGCTCGGCATCGACCAGTTCGCCTCCGTCGCGGCCGCAGTGGCTGCTGTCAGCTGGGCGCAGGTGCTCTGGTCGCAGACCGCAGCCACCATCGAGACGGGGATGTTCCTGATCACGTGGGTGACGATCGTCTCGTTGCTGGCGACGCTGGTGCTCGTCGCCGCGACAGTGGCGGCCCCGCTGATCCCTCGTCTGCGCGACGACTTCGAGGGGCGCATGGAGACGCTCGCGCACCGCAACGCGAATCCGGTGCGACCCGTCATCGCGCGGCCGCGCCCCGCCCGACCCGCCCCGGATCGCGGCGCCGTCGCGGATCCCGCTGCGGATGCCGAAACGGCAGGCGCTGCGGATGCCGAAGCGGGTGCCGATGCGAGCGCGCCCAGGGCCGAGGCGGTCGATTCTGCCGACGACGCTCGCGCGATGCCGATCGTCGAGTCGGACCTTCCCGCTGTGACCGGCGAGGTGCAGGCGGGGGCGGAGCCCGATGCCGCGGGCGCCGCACCGGAGAAGGATCACCACACCGATCCGGTCGGCGTGCTCGAGGAGATCTTCGCGGACGACAGCGACGCCACCACTCGACTCCCCGTCGTGGGTGAGCAGCCTCACGCCCCGGATGACGACCCCGACCGGACACGGCCGCGGCATGACATCGCTCCGCAGCCGTTCTGGATTCTCGCGATGACCGAGCGCGACGTGCTGGACGAGCACGGCCAGCCGCTGTTCCGCATCGGACCGCACGCGTGGACGCTGGTCATCGAGGACCGCGGCGGCGCATACGTCGTCCGCCATGAGGACGGACGCATCGGCTATCTCCACGACATCACCGACATCACGAAGGGCTGAGTGCGTGCGCACCATCGATCTCCGCGGGCAGAGCCCCGCACCGGCTGACATGCTGGCCGCAGTGCCGCGGGCCACTCAGGCACGCGCCGAGGCGCTCGAGACCGCCGCGCGCATCGTCGATGCCGTGCGCACGCAGGGCGAGGCCGCACTGCGCGAGCAGGCCGAGAAGTTCGACCGAGTCAGCGACCACGCCATCCGCGTGCCCGTTGAGCACATCGACGAGGCCGCGGCATCCGTTGATCCGGATGTCCGCGCCGCCCTCGTCGAGGCGATCGAGCGCGTTCGCCGTGGATCGGAGGCGCAGGTGCCGGCGGGGCAGACCACCGAGATCGGTCCCGGTGCGCGCATCACCCAGCGCTGGCAGCCGGTCACACGCGCGGGTGTCTACATCCCGGGCGGCAAGGCCCCCCTGGCATCCAGCGTCGTCATGAACGTCGTCCCCGCCCAGGTCGCCGGCGTCACCGCCATCGCGCTGGCCTCGCCGCCGCAGGCCGCGCACGGCGGCCGGGTGCACCCGACCATTCTGGCGGCCGCGGCGCTGCTGGACATCGACGAGGTGTACGCCATCGGCGGCGCCGGAGCGATCGGCGCCCTCGCATACGGCGTCGCCGAGATCTGCCTCGACCCGGTGGACGTCGTCACCGGCCCCGGGAACAACTACGTCGCCTCGGCGAAGCGCGCCGTCGCCGGTGTCGTCGGCACCGACTCCGAGGCCGGCGCCACCGAGATCCTCATCGTCGCCGACGCCGCGGCCGATCCGGTGCTCATCGCCGCCGATCTGATCAGCCAGGCGGAGCACGACGAGCAGGCATCCGCCGTGCTCGTCACCGATGCGCCTGAACTCGCCGAGCGCGTGGCTGCCGAGGTCGCTGCCCGTGCGGAGTCCACGACGCACGCCGAGCGCGTCGCGACGGCCCTCGCCGGTCCGCAGTCCGCGATCGTGCTGGTCGATGACCGTTCGATGGCCGAGGCCTTCAGCAACGCCTACGCGCCCGAGCACCTGGAACTGCATCTCGAAGACGCGGCTGAGGCCGCGGAGCGCTTCACGAGCGCTGGTGCCGTGTTCGTCGGAGATCAGACGCCGGTCAGCCTCGGCGACTACATGGCCGGCAGCAATCACGTGCTGCCCACCGGAGGACAGGCGCGCTACGCGCCCGGACTCGGCGCATACACGTTCCTGCGCCCGCAGCAGGTCATCGAGTACGACCGCGACGCACTCGCGCGAGTGCGCGCCGGGGTGGTCTCCCTCTCGGCCGCCGAGGTGCTGCCGGCGCACGGCGACGCCGTCGAAGCGCGCTTCCGGCCGACTCCCGGCTCGCTCTGAGGCGAACGGGTACGCTGAGGGATCATGCATTGCCCTTTCTGCCGTCACCCTGACTCACGCGTCATCGATTCGCGCACGAGCGACGACGGACTGTCGATCCGTCGCCGCAGGCAGTGCCCTGAATGCGGAGGACGCTTCTCGACGACGGAGACGGCGAGCCTCATGGTGATCAAGCGCTCCGGCGTGCTGGAGTCGTTCAGCCGCGAGAAGGTCATCTCCGGCGTCCGCAAGGCGTGCCAGGGACGGCCCGTGACTGAGGCCGATCTCGCCGTGCTCGCGCAGAAGGTGGAAGAGGCCGTGCGTCAGACCGGCGTCTCGCAGCTCGACACCAACGAGATCGGGCTGGCGATCCTGGGACCGCTGCGCGAACTGGACGAAGTCGCCTACCTGCGTTTCGCGAGCGTCTATCAGGAGTTCGACTCGCTCGAGGACTTCGAGCAGGCCATCGGCGACCTCCGGGCGGATCACGCCGCGGCGGAAGCGGAACGCGCCGACCGGTAGCCTGGCAGTGATGTACTCACTGCTCTTTCGCCACGTCCTGACGCGCTTCGATCCCGAGTTCGCGCACCACGCCGCCATGGCAGTCATCCGCGTCCTCGGCGTCCGGCCGCTCTCCTGGGCGGTGCGTCCGCTGACCGCGGCCCGTCCGGAGCAGCAGGTGCATGCGCTCGGACTCACGTTCCCCTCGCCATTCGGCGTCGCCGCCGGATTCGACAAGAACGCCGTCGGCGTGCGTGGTCTGGATGCACTCGGATTCGGTCACGTCGAGATCGGCACGATCACCGCGATCGCCCAGGAGGGCAATCCGAAGCCGCGGCTGTTCCGCCTCGTACCCGATCGCGCCGTCATCAACCGGATGGGCTTCAACAACGACGGTGCGGATGCCGCGGCCCGACGCCTCGAGGCGCTGCGACGTCGCGCGCCCCGCGCGGTGATCGGCGTCAACATCGGCAAGAGCCGTGTGGTCGCCGTCGAGGACGCGATCGGCGATTACGTCTCGTCTGCGACGAGGCTCGCTCCGCTCGCCGATTACCTCGCGGTGAACGTGTCATCGCCGAACACCCCCGGTCTTCGCGGCCTGCAGGCGGTCGAGACGCTCGCTCCGCTGCTGCGAGCGGTGAAGGATGCAGCAGGTGCGACGCCCCTGCTGGTGAAGATCGCCCCGGACCTGCCGGATGAGGAGATCGCCGCGATCGCCCGCCTCGCCGTGGACGAGGGACTGGCCGGCATCATCGCGCACAACACCACCATCAGCCGCGATGGCCTGCGCACCGACCCGGCCGTCGTCGATGCTGCGGGCGCAGGTGGTCTGTCCGGCGCACCGTTGAAGGATCGCTCGCTGGAGGTTCTCGCCGTCGTGCGATCGGCCGTTCCGGCCGACTTCTGCGTGATCGCCGTCGGGGGAGTGGAAGACGCTGAGGACGTGCAGCTGCGTCTCGATGCCGGTGCGACCCTCGTGCAGGGCTACACCGGGTTCCTCTACCGCGGCCCGCTGTGGGCGCGTCAGATCAACCGCGGTCTGTCGCGGCAGAGCCTCACTCGGGGTACTGGCCGCGCTTGATCTGCGGCTTGGGCAGACGCATGAAGCGCATCTGCAGCGCGCGCATCGCCGCGTACCAGCCCAGACCCTTCTCGCGGCGCTCCGCGCCGAACTTGGCGTCGATCTTGCGCTTGACGCGGAAGTTCAGCAGCACCATGTCGCCGATGGTCAGGAGCATGTAACCCCACAGGGCGACCATGGCCCACAGCTGCACCGAGGGGATCGGCACCAGGTTGAGCAGGATGACCAGCAGCATGGCGGCCATCAGCCACTCCGAGATGTGCCATCCGGCATCCACGTAGTCCCGCACCCAGCGGCGCTGGGGACCCTTGTCGCGGGCGGGAAGGTACTTGTCCTCGCCATTCTCCATGCCCACACGGGCGCGCTCGCGACGAGCCTGAAGATCGGCCTTCGCGGCGGCGCGGGCCTCCTTCGTGTTGGCGACGAGCGGGCGGCGGTTCGCGGCCTCGCGCTCGGCGCGAGTCGGCGTCGCGCGTCCCTTGCCCACGGCGGGCGTCTGGGAGGCGTCGTCGTTGGCTGCGGGGGTGTGGTTGGACACGTTCGACCTCAGTTCGGATTCGGGTTCACCCTTAAGATTACTCGCATGACCTCGTCAGCATCGTCGGCACTGTCCGCATCCGAATCCGCCGTCGTCGAGGCGGTCGCCCTCGGCATCCCCGCGGCGCTGTCCGATCTGGGCCGGCTGGTCCGCATACCCGGCATCGCGTGGCCGGCCTTCGACCAGACGCAGTTGGAGCGCAGTGCGGATGCCATCGCCGAGCTCGCCCGCGACACCGGCGTCTTCGACGAGGTGCGGGTGCTGCGCGCGCACGTCGACGACACCGACGAATTCGGCCAGCCCGCCGTGCTCGCCACGCGCGCTGCACGCGGCGGACGGCCCACGATCCTGCTCTATGCGCACCACGACGTGCAGCCTCCTGGCGACGACGAGCTCTGGTCGACGCCACCGTTCGAGCCGACTGTGCGCGACGGACGCATGTACGGGCGAGGCGCAGCCGATGACAAGGCGGGCGTGATGGCGCACATCGCCGCGCTGCGCGCGGTCGCGGAGGTGCTCGGCGACGACTTCGACCTCGGCGTCGCGCTGTTCATCGAGGGGGAGGAGGAGTACGGCTCCCGCTCGTTCGCCCGGTTCCTGCGCGACAACGCGGATGCGCTGCGCGCGGATGCCATCGTCGTCGCCGACTCCGGCAACCTCGACTCCCGTACTCCGGGGCTCACCGTGTCGCTGCGCGGCAACGCCCGCTTCACGCTCACGGTGCGCACGCTGGAGCACGCTTCGCACTCCGGCATGTTCGGCGGAGCCGTTCCGGATGCCATGATGGCGACCGTCACACTCCTGGCCACCCTGTGGGACTCGGACGGCGCCGTGGCGGTGGAGGGCATGATCTCTCGCGAAGGACAGACGCCGGACTACAGCGAGCAGACGCTGCGCGAGGAGACCGGCCTGCTCGAAGGCACGTCGCCCATCGGGCGCGACGACATCCTCGGCCGGATCTGGAACAAGCCCGCAATCACCATCACAGGCATCGACGCGACCAGCGTCGCACAGGCGTCCAACACCCTGCTGCCCGAGGTCAGCGTCGTCATCAGCGCACGCGTCGCGCCTGGGCAGAGCGCCGCCGACGCCTATGCGGCGCTGGAGGCACACCTCCGAGCGCACGCGCCATTCGGCTCCGAGCTGACCTTCGCCGATGTCGATCTCGGCGACGGGTTCCTCGTCGACACCTCGGGCTGGGCCGTGGAGATGACCCGCGGCGCGATGGCGGACGGCTACGGTGCTGACCCCGTCGATCTCGGTGTCGGCGGATCCATCCCGTTCATCGCGGATCTCGTCCGCGAGTTCCCCGGCGCGCAGATCCTCGTCACCGGCGTCGAGGATCCGCACTCGCGCGCGCACAGCCCGAACGAGTCGCTGCACCTCGAGACGTTCCGCAACGCCGTGCGCACCGAGGCGCTGCTGCTCGCCCGCATGAACGGTCGCGACGCAGCATCCTGAGGCCATCGCCGCGCGCGCAGGATCTGCCCCCGCGCGCGCGACCGGCGGTAGGATCGAGCATGAGCAGCAGTCCGTGCTGCACGTGCAAGGAGTTGAGATGAGCGACACCACCCTGACCCCGGAGAAGACCGCCGCGCACGGCGTGTCCCTGACCGCCGCCGCCGCGCAGAAGGTGAAGAGCCTGCTCGAGCAGGAGGGACGCGACGACCTGCGTCTGCGCGTCGCCGTCCAGCCCGGAGGCTGCTCCGGCCTGATCTACCAGCTCTACTTCGACGAGCGCTTCCTCGAGGGCGACGAGACCGTCGACTTCGACGGTGTCGAGGTCATCATCGACAACATGAGCGTCCCCTACCTCGACGGCGCGTCGATCGACTTCAAGGACACGATCTCGGAGCAGGGCTTCACGATCGACAATCCCCAGGCTGCGGGCAGTTGCGCATGCGGAGACAGCTTCCACTGAGCCCGGCCAACCTGCGTGGTTGGCATGAATCAGGTGTGAGGTTGCCCTAGACTTGAGTTTGCTCCTGTCCGAGATCTGAAAGGTGCATCGTGCCCTCGAAACGCCGCCTTCGTTGGGCCGCACTCCCGTTGGGAGTCGCGGCAGCTGTGGTTCTGGCGGGATGTACTCCCACCGAACTTCATGGGTTCCTTCCGGGCTTCGTAGAAGACGGCACGGCCGCCACGAACCAGACCGAGCGAGTCGCCGGCCTCTGGGTCACGTCGTGGCTGGTGCTTCTCGTCGTCGGCCTCATCACGTGGGGTCTGATGGGCTGGGCGGTCGTCATGTACCGCCGGCGCAAGGGCCAGACCGGACTGCCGGTCCAGCTTCGCTACAACATGCCGATCGAGATCCTCTACACGGTGATCCCGCTGATCCTCGTGCTCGGCATGTTCTTCTTCACGGCGCGTGACCAGACGTCCATCGAGACCCAGTGGGACGACCCCGACGTCGAGATCACCGCGATCGCCAAGCAGTGGGCGTGGGACTTCCAGTACGACGGCGAAGAGGAGGACAACTCCGACGCCGTCTGGACGATGGGCGTCCAGGCTCACCCCGACGAGCAGGGCGACATCGACCGCGAGAAGCTCCCGACGCTTGTGCTGCCCGTCGACCAGGACGTCACGATCCACCTGCAGTCGCGCGACGTCATCCACTCGTTCTGGATCATCGACTTCCTTTACAAGAAGGACATGTACATCGGCAAGGACAACACCTGGTCCTTCACGCCGACCCGCGTGGGCGAGTACGACGGCAAGTGCGCCGAGCTCTGCGGCGAGTACCACTCGATGATGCTCTTCAACGTCAAGGTCGTCGAGCAGGACGAGTACGACGCCTACCTCGAGTCCCTCCGCGAGAAGGGCAACACGGGCGACATCAACGACGCCTACGACCGACTCAGCAACCTCCCCGGCACCGGCGCGAGCACGGGTGCCGAGGAAGAGGAGTAAGCCATGACCACCACTGCTGAACCCACCACGACGCAGGGCTCTCGTCCCAACACGATCCCGCCGCGTCAGGCTGCGCTGCTCTCCTCCACCCGCGTGGAGCAGAAGGGCAACATCGTGGTGAAGTGGCTCACGTCCACCGACCACAAGACGATCGGATACATGTATCTGATCGCCTCCGTGCTGTTCTTCCTGCTCGGCGGCGTGATGGCCCTCATCATCCGCGCAGAGCTCTTCGCGCCGGGCATGCAGATCGTGCCCACGAAGGAGCAGTACAACCAGCTGTTCACGATGCACGGCACGATCATGCTGCTGATGTTCGCGACGCCGCTGTTCGCCGGATTCGCCAACGCGATCCTGCCGCTGCAGCTCGGCGCACCGGACGTCGCCTTCCCGCGACTGAACGCGTTCGCCTTCTGGCTGTTCACCTTCGGCTCGATCATGGCCGTGGCCGGATTCCTCACCCCGCAGGGCGCGGCATCGTTCGGATGGTTCGCGTACCAGCCGCTCGCGAACGCCTCGTTCTCGCCGGGTGTCGGCGGCAACCTGTGGATGCTCGGACTCGGCATGTCCGGTTTCGGAACCATCCTCGGTGCGGTCAACTTCATCACCACCGTCATCACGATGCGCGCGCCCGGCATGACGATGTGGCGCATGCCGATCTTCTCGTGGAACACGCTGATCACCAGCCTGCTCATCCTGATGGCGTTCCCTGTGCTCGCCGCCGCGATCCTGGCCGCCGCCGCCGACCGTGTGCTCGGAGCGCACGTCTACGACGTCGCCAACGGAGGCGTGCTGCTGTGGCAGCACCTGTTCTGGTTCTTCGGACACCCTGAGGTCTACATCATCGCGCTGCCGTTCTTCGGCATCGTGTCGGAGATCTTCCCGGTGTTCAGCCGCAAGCCGATCTTCGGCTACAAGACCCTCGTCTACGCGACGATCGCCATCGCGGCCCTGTCGGTGTCGGTGTGGGCCCACCACATGTACGTCACCGGTGGCGTCCTGCTTCCGTTCTTCGCACTGATGACGATGCTCATCGCAGTGCCGACCGGCGTGAAGATCTTCAACTGGATCGGCACGATGTGGCGCGGATCGATCACGTTCGAGACGCCCATGGTGTTCTCGCTCGGATTCCTCGTGTCGTTCGTCTTCGGTGGGCTGACCGGTGTGATCCTCGCGGCGCCGCCGCTGGACTTCCACATCAGTGACACGTACTTCGTGGTCGCCCACTTCCACTACGTGGTGTTCGGCACGGTCGTGTTCGCGATGTTCGCCGGCTTCTACTTCTGGTGGCCGAAGTGGACCGGACGGATGCTCAACGAGCGTCTCGGCTACATCCACTTCTGGATGCTGTTCATCGGGTTCCACATGACGTTCCTCGTCCAGCACTGGCTGGGAGTGGACGGCATGCCGCGCCGCTACGCGGACTACGCGAGCTATGACAATTGGGAGTGGGGCAACCAGGTCTCGACCATCGGCGCCGTCCTGCTCGGTGCTTCGATGCTGCCGTTCTTCCTGAACGTCTGGATCACGGCGCGCAAGGCGCCGAAGGTCACCGTCGACGACCCGTGGGGCTACGGCTCGTCGCTCGAGTGGGCGACCAGCTGCCCGCCGCCGCGTCACAACTTCACGTCGATCCCGCGCATCCGCAGCGAGCGGCCCGCATTCGATCTGAACCACCCCGAGGCCGCGGAGCACCCGGTGGCAGCACCGAGCCACGCCGCAGCAGGAGAGGCCAAGTAAGCCATGCGCAGCAATATCGTCCTCTGGTGGATCATCACCGTCTTCTTCGCCGTCGTGGCGGTGATCTACACGGGATGGAGCCTGACAGACCCGTTCCACGGGTACGTCGAGTGGGTCGGCACCGTCGCACTGCTTTTCGTCGCCTTCATGGGCGCCATGATCGCCATCTACCTGCGCAAGACCTACCGCGCGCAGGGTGGCGAGCTGCCTGAGGACGTGCTCACGGCCGACATCGATGACGGTGATCCCGAGCTGGGCGAGTTCAGCCCGTGGTCGTGGTGGCCCATCGTTCTGGCCGGCTCGGCGATGGTCTTCCTCACGGGACTGGCGGTCGGTCACTTCCTGCTCCCGATCGGTGTCGCGCTGTTCGTCGTGGCGATCGTCGGCTGGGTGTACGAGTACTACCGCGGGCACTTCGCCCGCTGATCACACAGAGTTCGAGGACCCCTGCAGCACTCGCTGCAGGGGTCCTTTTCTGCGTAAAGACAGAAGGGTTCGTCAGGCGCGACTGCGGATGCGGGGGATACCGGTCAGCGGATCGACGGGTCGACGGTGCGCGCCGTCATAGTCTTCGACCGGGTAGCCTTCGCGCACCCAGTACTCGAAGCCCCCGATCAGCTCACGCACCGAGTAGCCGAGCTTCGCGAACTCCAGGGCACCCTTGGCGCCAGCGTTGCATCCGGGGCTCCAGCAGTAGACCACGACCTCGCTGTCCGCAGGGATCTCCTGAGGGGCGCGCTCTGCGATCTCGCTGTAGCGCATGTGCACGGCGCCCGGAACACGTCCCTGCGCCCACGCCTCGTCGGAGCGCACATCGATGACCACGACTTCGGTGCCGGACCGTCGAGCGGCGTACAGGTCGCTGGCATCCGTTTCGTAGGCGAGCTTTGCGGCGAAGAAGTCCTGGCGATCGATCATGCGTTCAGGCTACTCTCGCGTGCGGTGGCCCCGAGCCGAATGTGTCTGGTGTCGCTATTCGCCCGCGTGCGCTTCGAACAGCGTGAGTGCGTCTGCGGTGTTGATCGCGACGGTTTCGGCTGTGTCGTAGCCGGCGATCGCGAGCGTGGCGCTTTGGGGAAGCGCACCAGGCACGACCTCGCCGTCCGGACCGCACAGCTCATACGCCGGAGCAAGCGGATAGATCTGGTTCTCCCAGATCGAGTCGAGCTCGACATTGCCGAGAGGGCGAGCGCAGCGCACGACCGACCAGATCGTGCGGCCGGTCTCGCGATCCAGTCGCACGGTTCGTCCGCGGTTGAGAGCACGGACGACCTCCTGCGGACTGGAGAGATCGAGATCCTCGATCTCTGGAAACCCATGCCGAGCAGGAGCGCTCCGTCTGCCGACCGATCGTGCCAAGCCCATCCGCCGCCGGTGCCGCTGCCCTCACCGAGCACCTCCTCGTATGGACGCGACCACATCATCTCCCCGTGCTCCCCATAGCGCAGCTGTCCCTCATCACTGATCGACACGCGTCGGGTGAGCGAGAATCCACCGTCGATGTATCCGGAGTCCATGCCCGACAGCTCTGCGAGCTCGGGTGCGGCGGTCGAGTATTCGTACACCCGATCGTTTGCATTGTCGGTCTCGGGCCGCAGAATGCCTTCCAGGCAGAAGCGATCCGAGTCGCTGCCGCACACCGAGGGGCGATATGTCCAGGCACCGACACCTGCCAGCCGTCTGACGCCTTGAGGGCGGCCACACGATGAGCGACGCCCCGAGGGTTGCGCCCGGGAAGCGTGTTGCGACGCCACAGCTGCGTACCGCTCTCGATGTCCCAGGCGACGATCGCTTCAGTGCCCGAGCCGGCCGCGACGTAGGCGAGCACCACATCACCGGCGATCACCGGTTCGCTGAGCAGCTCGGATTGCACGGTCCATACGGCTTCGTGAGTCGTCTGCCAATCGTCCCGGGGTGCGACAGCGCACGCGCTGAGCACAGCGAGCGCGGCCAGCAGCACAGTGACGGCAGCAAGCGGGCGATGAGCGCCAGGGCGAGAAGAGGAGAGCACGCGACGACTCTAATGAAGGCGGAAGGAGGCCGGAGATGGCTGTGGATAACCCGCTCGGCGCGGAACGCAGAAGGTCCCGTCCGAGATGGACGGGACCTTCTGCGTGGGGGAGGGGCGGTGTTACTCGCCGTCCTCCGACTTCTTCCTGCGCGGCTTCTTGACCGGCTCCTGGGCGATCACCGAGCTCGGGGTGTTCGGCGTCTCTTCGATGGCCGGGTCGGCCGGGGCGATCTGCTCGTCCGAGGTGACACCTGCACGCTCGTGCGCACCGGCGATCTCCTGGGCCTCGATCTCCTCGTTGTGCGCCAGCGTGTGGTGCTGGTGCGCATCGGCCTCTTCGATCTGAGCCTGGGTCAGCGGCAGCAGGCGGTCCTCGTAGAACCAGCGCGACAGCGACGAGCGCAGGTTCTGGTGCCACGGGATGCGTCCCTTGGCGTTCGGACGCACGACGAGCGGCTCGTAGACCTCGTAGTCGATCAGCTTCCAGCGGTCGTACACATCGACCGGCTGGTGCACCTCGACGAACTCGCCACCGGGAAGACGCACGATGCGACCGGACTCGTATCCGTGCAGCACAATCTCGCGGTCCTTCTTCTGCAGCGCGATGCAGATGCGCTTGGTGATGAAGTAACCGAGCACGGGACCGACGAACAGCAGCGCCTGGAGGGCGTGGATGACGCCTTCCATCGTGAGCATGAAGTGGGTCGCGATGAGGTCGGACGATGCCGCGGCCCACAGCACGGCGTAGAAGATGACGCCGGCTGCGCCGATCGCGGTGCGGGTCGGGGCGTTGCGGGGACGGTCCGCGATGTGGTGCTCGCGCTTGTCGCCGGTGATCCACGCCTCGATGAACGGGTACAGGGCGACGACGACGATGAACAGTCCGAGGACAGCCACCGGGATGAGGATTCCGAACGACCAGGTGCGGTCGAGGAACACGACGTCCAGGTGCGGCGGCGCCAGGCGCAGCGCGCCGTCGGCGAAGCCGATGTACCAGTCGGGCTGCGTTCCTGCGGAGATCGGGGACGGGTCGTAGGGGCCGTAATCCCAGAAGGGCAGGATCTGGAAGAACGAGGCGATCAGCACGATCACACCGAAGACGATGAAGAAGAATCCACCCATCTTCGACATGTACACCGGCATCATCGGGTAGCCGACGACGTTGTCGTTCGTGCGGCCGGGGCCCGCGAACTGGGTGTGCTTGTTGATCACCATCAGCATCAGGTGCACGACCAGCAGACCGATCAGGATCAGCGGCAGCAGCAGGATGTGCAGCGTGTACAGGCGGCCGACGATGTCGGTGCCGGGGAACTCGCCGCCGAAGAGCAGGAACGAGGTCCAGGTGCCGATCAGCGGGATGCCCTTGATCATGCCGTCGATGATGCGCAGGCCGTTGCCCGAGAGCAGGTCGTCCGGAAGGGAGTATCCCGTGAAGCCCTCGGCGAGAGCGAGGATGAACAGCACGTAGCCGATCACCCAGTTGAGCTCGCGCGGCTTGCGGAAGGCGCCGGTGAAGAACACGCGGAGCATGTGGATGCCGATTCCGGCGATGAACACCAGCGCAGCCCAGTGGTGGATCTGGCGAACCAGAAGACCACCGCGGACATCCCACGAGATGTTCAGAGCCGACTCGAACGCGGCCGACATCTCCACGCCGCGCATCGGGGCGTAGGCACCGGTGTAGTGCGTGGGAACCATCGACGCCTGGAAGAAGAACGTGAGGAACGTTCCGGACAGGAACACCGCCACGAAACTCCACAGCGCGATCTCACCCAGCATGAACGACCAGTGGTCGGGGAAGATCTTGCGGCCGAGCTCCTTGACGAGGCCCGACAGGCTGGTGCGCTCGTCGATGTAGTTCGCCGTCGCTCCGATGAAGCGTCCGCCGAGTGGCTTCTGCTTGGTTTCCTCTTTAAGAGTTGCGGTGCTCAATGACGCTCCCAGAAGCTCGGGCCGACGGGTTCGGTGAAGTCGCTCTGCGCGATGAGGTAGCCCTCATCGTCGACGGCGATGGGCAGCTGCGGCAGCGGACGAGCTGCCGGGCCGAAGATGACCTTCGCGTGGTCGGTGACGTCGAACTGCGACTGGTGGCAGGGGCAGAGCAGGTGGTGCGTCTGCTGCTCGTAGAGTGCGACGGGGCAGCCGACGTGCGTGCAGACCTTGGAGTAGGCGACGATGCCGTCGTACGACCACGTCTTGCGCTCTTCCGACTCGATCAGCTGCTCGGGACGCAGGCGCATCAGGAGCACGATGGCCTTGGCCTTCTCCTCGAGGTAACCGTCGCTGTGACCGAGCTCCTTGATCGGCTCGGGGATCACGTGGAAGGCCGAGCCGAGCGTGACGTCGGCTGCGCGGATCGGCGTGCCCTCGGGGTCACGGGCAAGGCGCATGCCCTCCTTCCACATGGTGTGGCTCAGGAGTGCGACGGGCTCGCCGGCGATCGGGTTCTCCGGGGTGTTGTGCGGTGCGAGACCGCGGAAGAGCGTGATGCCGGGAACGACGGATGCCACGACGGCGACGATCAGCGAGTTGCGGATCATCTTGCGGCGACCGAAGCCCGAGTCCTGGTCGGCGTCCGCGAAGGCCTGCACAGATGCCTCACGCGTTGCGTCACGGCCACGGGTGGGGTGGCGGTGCTCGATGTATTCCTTGTCGGACATCAGCGCCTTGGACCAGTGGATGGCTCCGAGGCCGATGGCCAGCAGCGCCAGCGCGATGCCGATGCCGATGTACATGTTGTTCTGCCGGATGTCGATCGGCATGCCGCTCTCGATCGGGAACAGCATGTACGCGGCCACTGCCCAGATGCTTCCTGCCAGCGACAGGTAGAAGAGGGTGTAGACGGTGCGCTCCGCCGTCTTCTCGACGCGCGGGTCCTTGTCGGTCATCCGCTCGCGATGCGGTGGCAGACCCGGATTCTCCGCAGGATCGCTGACTGCGACGCCCAGCCCCGGTGAGGGCTGGTAGGCCCTTTCAAGAGCCTGCGTGTCGTCGTCGTGTGCCATGGTGCTCCTCGTACGTAACTCTTCGATGAAAGTGCGTCAGTTGGACTTCGCCGTGATCCACACGGTGAGGGCGACCAGCGCGCCGATTCCGAAGATCCAGATGAACAGGCCCTCTGAGACGGGACCCAGCGATCCGAGCGTGAAGCCGCCGATCTGCACCGTCTCCTGCTGCCAGACGAGGGCGGCGATGATGTCGCGCTTGTCCTCGGTGCTCAGGTTCATGTCGCCGAAGACCGGCATGTTCTGCGGGCCGGTGACCATGGCGGCGTACATGTGCAGAGCACTCGTCGACGTCAGCGCCGGAGCGTACTTGCCCTCGGTCAGGGCGCCACCGGCGGCGGCGACGTTGTGGCACATCGCGCAGTTGATGCGGAACAGCTCCGCGCCGTGCGCGAGGCTGACCTCGTCCTGCGCGTTGTCAGGGTTGGTCTCGCCGCTGGTCACCCAGTCCTCGGGGTAGCCGGGGCCGGGCGCCACCGACTGCACGTAGGCGGCCATCGCTCGGATCTGCGCCTCGGTGAACTGCGCGGGCTTCTGCGGAGCCTGCGGTCCCTGCATCTGCAGCGGCATGCGACCGGTGGCCAGCTGGAACTCCACCGACAGCTCGCCGACGCCGATGAGGCTGGGGCCCTCGGGGGAGCCCTCGAGGTTCAAGCCATGACAGGTGGCGCAGTTGGCGGTGAACAGCTTCTGGCCGTCCTCGACGGTCAGCTCAGCCGTCGCGGCGGACTGCGTGTCGGTGGTCGACGCCATCGCTGCCGAGGCGCCGGCGTACGCGCCGCCCGTGAGCAGCAGACCGGCACCGATCAGTGCGGCTGCGGCGAGGGGACTGCGACGACCGCGCGAGCGGTGCTTCTTCTCTCGTGCCATTTCGAAAAATCGCTCCGCTCTTATTTCAGGAAGTAGATGACGAAGAACAGAGCCACCCAGACGACGTCGACGAAGTGCCAGTAGTAAGACACGACGATCGAGGAGGTCGCCTCCTTGTGGCCGAAGTTCTTCACGGCGTACGCGCGGCCGATGACCAGTACGAAGGCGATGAGCCCGCCGGTGACGTGCAGTGCGTGGAAGCCGGTGGTGATGTAGAACGCCGATGCGTAGGAGTCCGCGGAGATCGGCAGACCCTCTGCGACGAGCTGGGCGTACTCCCAGACCTGACCGCTGACGAAGATCGCGCCGAGGATGAACGTGAGCCAGAACCACTCGACCATGCCCCAGCCGAACAGGCGGCGGCGACCGAGCGGGTTCACCTGGCCCTTGGGGATGCGATAGGGCTGCAGGTCCTCTGCTGCGAAGACGCCCATCTGGCAGGTGAACGACGACGCGACGAGGATCGCGGTGTTCACTGCGGCGAACGTCACGTTCAGCAGTTCGGTGCGGTCGGCCCACAGCTCGGGGGAGGTGCTGCGGAGGGTGAAGTAGATCGCGAAGAGTCCCGCGAAGAACATCACCTCGCTGCCGAGCCACACGATGGTGCCGACAGCGACCGGATTGGGGCGCTTGATGGTTCTTGCCGCCGGGGCATACGTCGCTGAGGTGGTCACCTGACCATTATGGCCGATTCCGCGCGCCGATTCTCGCACCGGCGGCACCCGTTTCGCTGTTCCCGCACTTAGGGGAACCTAAGAAGCACCTGCGAATCTGCCTGGATCGCCTGTGAATCTCCCAGGTGGCACGCCGCTCCCGCGCGCAAAGGGCATCCGCCTGGCTCGTCATCTCGAAACAGCATCTTTCTTCGCGCCATTAGGATCGCTGTCATGCCCGACTCCCTCACCTGGCCCGATCTGCTCGCCACTCTGCTGGAGCGACGTGATCTCAGCGTCTGGGAATCCACGTGGGCGATGCGCCAGGTGATGAACGGGAAGGTCTCCGACGCTCAGCTGGCCGGCTTCCTCGTCGCGCTGCGGGCGAAAGGCGAGACGATCGACGAGGTCGTCGGCTTCCGCGATGCCATCCTCGAGGCAGCGGTGCCGCTGCCGGTCTCCTCGGACGTGCTGGACATCGTCGGCACGGGAGGTGACCGCATCGGGACCGTCAACGTCTCCACCACCGCGGCGATCATCATCGGCGCGACAGGCATTCCGGTCGTCAAGCACGGCAATCGCGCGGCAAGCTCGTCCTCCGGTTCGTCGGATGTGCTCGCCGCGCTCGGCCTCGACATCTCCCTCGATCCGGAGCGCGTGGCGGCGGTCCTCGATCGCACCGGCATCACCTTCGCGTGGGCGGCGGCCTTCCACCCGGGTTTCAAGCATGCCGGTGCCGCGCGGTCGGAACTGGCCGTTCCGACGGTGTTCAACATGCTCGGCCCGCTCTGCAACCCGGCGCGTGCCGAGGCGAACGCGGTCGGCGTCGCACAGCTCGACCGCGTGCCGCTGATCGCCGGCGTCTTCCGCACGCGCGGAGCGACCGCGCTGGTGTTCCGCGGCGACGACGGACTCGATGAGCTGACCACCACCGGCCACAGCCGCATCTGGGAGGTCGCGCGCGGCGACATCCATGAGCACGATCTCGACCCTCGCGACCTCGGCATCCCGATCGCGGACCTGTCCGACCTGCTAGGCGGTCCTCCAGAGCACAATGCGCGCATCCTGCGTCAGACGCTCGCCGGCGACAAGGGCGCCGTGCGCGACATCGTGCTCCTGAACGCGGCCGCAGGCATCGTCGCCTTCGAGCTCTCGCACGATTCGACCCTCACGCAGGTGCCGATCGTCGACCGCCTCCGCGATGCGTACGCGCGGGCATCCGAAGCCGTCGACGACGGCCGCGCGGCCACCAAGCTCGATGCGTGGGTGCGCGCGACGCAGGAGCCGCTCCCGGCCTGACCGGAGGTCGTCATGGATGCCGCCGCAGCTCTGCTCGAGATCGCCTCGCTTCTGGAGCGGGAGCGGGCGTCGCGCTATCGCGCGAAGGCATTCCGTCAGGCGGCGGCCGTGGTGGAAGGGCTGTCCGAGGAGATCCTGCAGGATCCGACGCGCCTTCGTGCGCAGAAGGGCATCGGCGCGTCGACGTTCGAGGTCATCCGACAGGCCCAGCAGGGCGAAGTGCCGGAGTATCTCGTCGAGCTGCGCGGTGACGTGGAGCCCGAGCGCATGTCTGCGCTGCGCGCGCGGCTGCGCGGCGACCTGCACAGTCACACGGACTGGTCGGACGGCACGACCCCGATCGAGACGATGGCGGCAGCGGCCCGTGCGCTCGGTCACGAGTACCTCGCGATCACGGATCACTCGCCGCGACTGCGCGTCGCACGCGGGCTGTCGGCGGAGCGGCTGCGTGAGCAGATCCCGCTCGTGCGCCGGCAGTCGGACGATCCGCTGACCGTGCTCGCCGGCATCGAGGTCGACATCCTCGAGGACGGCGCGCTCGATCAGACACCGGAGCTGCTCGCGCAGCTCGACATCGTCGTGGCATCCGTCCATTCCAAGCTGCGCATGGACGCCGGCCCCATGACGCGTCGGATGCTGGCTGCGGTCCGCAACCCCCACGTCGACGTGCTCGGCCACTGCACCGGTCGTCTCGTGCAGGGCGAGCGCGGCACGCGGCCCCCGTCGGAGTTCGACGCACGGGCGGTGTTCGCAGCCTGCGCCGAGCACGGCGTCGCCGTCGAGATCAACTCGCGTCCCGAGCGTCAGGATCCGCCCGATGAGCTGATCGCGATCGCGATGGACGAGGGGTGCCTCTTCGCCATCGACTCCGACGCTCATGCGCCCGGGCAGCTCTCGCTGCTGGATCACGGCGCCGAGCGGGCCGAGACAGCAGGGGTGCCTGCGGAGCGCATCGTGACCACGTGGGGGATCGACCGGCTGCGTGCCTGGGCGGGCGGCTGACCCGTCAGCGTCAGCCGGCCGAGGCGACTGCGGTGAGCGCGCGTGTCATCGACGTGCCGAGATTCCACCTCTCCGCGAGGTCGTGCGCAGCATCCGACTCCGTCTCGTCGCGCGCGCGCAGCACGGTCCCGGGGGCTGAGATGTCGAGGTCGGTCGCGACGCGCACGACGGTCGGGGCGACGTCGAGATAATCGGATGCCGCGGCGAAGCGAGCCGATGCAGCAGCCGTGAGCCGCCCGTCCGCGGCGGCCGCGCGGATGGCATCGAGATCGCCGTGCGCCTGCAGTAGTGTCGCGGCGCTCTTCTCGCCGACGCCCTTGACCCCGGGCAGGCCGTCCGAGACGTCCCCGCGCATCGTCGCGAAGTCGACGTACTGCGAGGGGAGCACTCCGTACCTGCTCACGATGGACGCATCCGTGACGATCTCGAGGTTGCTCATGCCGCGGGCGGTGTAGATCAGGCGCACGCCGCGAGCGTCGTCGACCAGCTGGAACAGGTCTCGGTCGCCGGTGACGATATCCACCGGCATCGTCGATCGGGTGGCCAGTGTGCCGATCACGTCGTCGGCCTCGTGCTCGGCGACGCCGATGATCGGGATGCCGATCGCACCGAGCGCCTCGCGAATCAGCGGGATCTGCTGCTCCAGCGGATCTGGCACCTCTTCGACATCGGGACCCGCGGGAACGACCTCGACGACCCGGTGCGCCTTGTAGCTCGGGATCAGGTCGACCCGCCACTGAGGGCGCCAGTCGTCGTCCCAGCACGCGATCACCTGAGTCGGCTGATACAGCGTGATCAGCTTCGCGACGATGTCGAGTAGTCCGCGCACCGCGTTCACCGAAGAGCCGTCCGGGGCCTTCACCTTGTCAGGGACGCCGAAGAATGCCCGGAAGTACAGCGAGGCGGTGTCGAGAAGCATCAGTCGGTCCGTCACGGGATCAGCCTAGAACAGGGGGCGCGCGACGCGCCCGGGTTCTGATAATCTGAAGTGTCACTCGTGGCAGGCACCCGCGTGCCCTCGTGACTCGCAATCCCACATCCAACTGCTTCGAGCTCCATGCTGGCATGCCGAGCGCCGAGGCCTGACTATCCATTCACAAGGACAACCCACTACATGACTAGCGCAACGACCGCCCCGGCCACCAAGCAGGTCGCGATCAACGACATCGGATCTGCCGAGGACTTCCTGGCCGCGGTCGAACTGACCATCAAGTCTTTCAACGACGGCGACATCATCGAGGGGACGATCGTCAAGATCGACCGCGATGAGGTTCTGCTCGACGTCGGTTTCAAGACCGAGGGCGTCATCCCCTCCCGTGAGCTCTCCATCAAGCACGACGTCGACCCCAACGAGGTCGTCGCCGTCGGCGACCAGGTCGAGGCCCTCGTCCTCCAGAAGGAGGACAAGGAAGGCCGTCTGATCCTCTCCAAGAAGCGTGCGCAGTACGAGCGCGCGTGGGGAGACGTCGAGAAGATCAAGGAGAACGACGGCGTCGTCACCGGCACCGTCATCGAGGTCGTCAAGGGCGGCCTCATCGTCGACATCGGCCTGCGCGGCTTCCTGCCCGCATCGCTCATCGAGCTGCGCCGCGTCCGCGACCTCACCCCGTACCTCGGCCAGGAGATCGAGGCGAAGATCCTCGAGCTCGACAAGAACCGCAACAACGTGGTTCTCAGCCGCCGTGCGCTGCTCGAGCAGACGCAGTCGGAGTCGCGCACCACGTTCCTGAACAACCTGCACAAGGGTCAGGTCCGCAAGGGCGTCGTCTCGTCGATCGTCAACTTCGGCGCGTTCGTCGACCTGGGCGGCGTGGACGGCCTCGTGCACGTCTCCGAGCTGTCCTGGAAGCACATCGAGCACGCATCCGAGGTCGTCGAGGTCGGCCAGGAGGTCACCGTCGAGATCCTCGAGGTGGACCTGGACCGCGAGCGCGTCTCCCTGTCGCTGAAGGCGACGCAGGAGGACCCGTGGCAGGTCTTCGCCCGCACCCACGCGATCGGCCAGATCGCACCGGGCAAGGTCACCAAGCTCGTCCCGTTCGGTGCGTTCGTCCGCGTCGCAGACGGCATCGAGGGCCTCGTGCACATCTCCGAGCTCTCCAGCAAGCACGTCGAGCTGGCTGAGCAGGTCGTCTCCGTCGGCGAAGAGGTCTTCGTCAAGGTCATCGACATCGACCTGGAGCGTCGTCGCATCTCGCTGTCGCTCAAGCAGGCCAACGAGTCGGTCGACCCCAACGGCACCGAGTTCGACCCGGCGCTGTACGGCATGCTCGCCGAGTACGACGAGAACGGCGAGTACAAGTACCCCGAGGGCTTCGACGCCGAGACGGGTGCCTGGAAGGAAGGTTTCGACGCTCAGCGCGAGGCATGGGAGCAGGAGTACGCTGCAGCCCAGGCTCGCTGGGAGGCGCACAAGGCCGCCGTCGTCAAGGCCGCCGAGGCCGAGGCCGCTGCGGGCGACGACTTCGCCGCATCGCAGTCCTTCACGACCGACACCGGCGCCGGCACGCTCGCCGACGACGAGGCTCTCGCCGCTCTGCGCGAGAAGCTCTCGGGCGGCAACGCGTAAGCATCACGCTGAACGGAACGGGTCGTCACCTTCGGGTGGCGGCCCGTTCCGCGTCTGCGGGGGTCCGCCTGTGCGGGCGCCCGGCCGCTCCGGGACGCGCGAGTGCTCGTGGCAGGATTGGGGGATGCCTCTCATCGCGCTCACCGGCGGCATCGCATCCGGCAAGTCGACCATCGCCCGGCGCTTGGCAGAGCACGGCGCTGTCATCGTCGACGCGGACGCCATCGTTCGCGAAGTGCAGGGGCCCGGGATGCCGGTGCTGGATCGGATCGCCGCAGAGTTCGGAGATGAGCTGATCCTCGCCGACGGCACCCTGGACCGCGGGGCTCTCGGTGCGCGCGTGTTCGGTGACGCGGATGCCCTCGCGCGGCTCAATGAGATCGTGCATCCTGCCGTGCGCGAGGAGTCGGCCCGCCGCTTCGCGGCGGCTTTCGCATCGGATGCCGAGGCCGTGGTCGTGTATGACGTGCCGCTGCTGGTCGAGGCGCGCGTCGGAGACCGGTGGGACGTCATCGTCGTCGCTGATTCACCGGCCGAGATCCGCGAGCAGCGTCTGATCGAGCTGCGCGGGATGAGCGCGGACGAAGCGCGGGCGCGCGTCGCATCGCAGGTGTCGGACGCTGCGCGCCGGGCCGTCGCGGACGTCGTGATCGACACCTCCGGCCCCCTTGCGGACACCCTCCGGCAGGTGGACGAGGTCTGGCCGCGGATCAGCAGAGTCTGATCCGACCCGCATATCGCTGGTGGAGCCGCGCGCGGGGTCAGCTGCTGCCGGCAGCACAACGTCGGTGGGGGCTCGTAGGCTTGACGGATGCAACCCACACGCAGCGTTCGTCCCTTCGAGGTCGTCAGCGAGTACATGCCCGCCGGCGATCAGCCGCAGGCCATCGCCGAGCTCGCCGCGCGCATCAACGCCGGCGAGACCGATGTCGTCCTGCTCGGTGCGACGGGAACGGGAAAGTCGGCGACCACCGCGTGGCTCGTCGAACAGGTGCAGCGCCCCACCCTCGTGATGGCGCACAACAAGACGCTCGCCGCGCAGCTCGCGAACGAGTTCCGCGAGTTGCTGCCGAACAACGCTGTCGAGTACTTCGTGTCGTACTACGACTACTACCAGCCTGAGGCGTACGTGCCGCAGACGGACACGTTCATCGAGAAGGACTCCTCGGTCAACGCCGAGGTCGAGCGGCTCCGCCACTCGACGACCAACTCCCTGCTGAGCCGCCGCGACGTGGTGGTGGTCTCGACCGTGTCGTGCATCTACGGCCTCGGCGCGCCCGAAGAGTACCTGCGTGCCATGGTCGCCTTGCAGGTGGGGGAGCGGTACGACCGCGACGCCCTGATCAGGCAGTTCATCGCTATGCAGTACAACCGCAACGACGTCGACTTCTCCCGAGGCAACTTCCGGGTGCGCGGCGACACGATCGAGATCATCCCGGTGTACGAAGAGCACGCCATCCGCATCGAGCTCTTCGGCGACGAGATCGAGGCGCTCTACTCGCTGCATCCGCTCACCGGCGAGGTGATCGAGAAGCTCGACTCGGTGCCGATCTTCCCGGCATCCCACTACGTCGCCGGAACCGACGTCGTGCAGCGGGCCATCGGCACGATCGAGGCCGAGCTCGAAGAGCGGCTGGCCGAGCTCGAGCGACAGGGGAAGCTGCTCGAGGCCCAGCGACTGCGCATGCGCACGACGTTCGACCTCGAGATGCTGCAGCAGCTCGGATTCTGCTCGGGCATCGAGAACTACTCCCGCCACATGGACGGACGTGCCGCGGGCGAGCCGCCGCACACCCTGCTGGACTTCTTCCCCGATGACTTCCTGCTGGTCATCGACGAGTCGCACGTCACCGTGCCGCAGATCGGCGCGATGTACGAAGGTGATGCCTCGCGCAAGCGGACCCTCGTCGAGCACGGCTTCCGCCTGCCCAGCGCCATGGACAACAGGCCGCTGCGGTTCGACGAGTTCAAGAACCGGATCGGGCAGACGGTCTACCTCTCGGCGACGCCCGGCAAGTACGAGATGGGGATCGCGGAGGGCGTCGTCGAGCAGATCATCCGACCGACCGGCCTGGTCGATCCGGAGATCATCGTCAAGCCGTCGAAGGGGCAGATCGACGACCTCCTCGAGGAGATCCGTCTGCGCGTCGAGCGCGATGAGCGCGTCCTGGTGACGACTCTCACCAAGAAGATGGCAGAAGAGCTCACCGACTTCCTCGGCGAGCACGGCGTCCGTGTGCGGTACCTGCACTCCGACGTGGACACGCTGCGACGCGTCGAGCTGCTCACCGAGCTGCGCGCAGGCGTGTACGACGTGCTCGTCGGCATCAACCTGCTGCGCGAGGGCCTCGACCTTCCCGAGGTGTCGCTGGTGGCGATCCTGGATGCCGACAAGGAGGGGTTCCTGCGATCGGGCACTTCGCTGATCCAGACGATCGGCCGCGCGGCGCGAAATGTGTCCGGCGAGGTGCACATGTACGCCGACAACATGACCGACTCGATGACGAAGGCGATCGAGGAGACGGATCGGCGCCGCGAGAAGCAGATCGCATACAACAAGGCCAACGGCGTCGACCCTCAGCCGCTGCGCAAGCGGATCGCCGACATCACCGAGGTGCTCGCGCGCGAGGCCGCGGACACCGCCGACATGCGAGCCGCGCGCAATCGCACCGGCAAGGGCAAGTCGCCGACGCCGAACCTGCGCCGCACCGGCATCGCCGCAGAAGGCGCACAGCAGCTGGAGGAGACGATCTCAGACCTCTCCGACCAGATGCTGGCTGCAGCATCCGAGCTGAAGTTCGAGCTGGCTGCGCGCCTGCGCGACGAGGTGCAGGACCTCAAGAAGGAGCTGCGCGCGATGGAACGCGCCGGCCACGCATGAGCGTGCAGAACGAATGTCAGGGGCAGTACATCAGCGGCTTGGGGCCCGTGCGGTCGATGGCGTGCTGGTTCATCGGCTTGCCGCACAGTGGGCAGGCGCGCTCGGCGCGCTCCTCAGCGCTCGGCGGCAGGGTGCTCTCGTATGGACCCACCGAGGCGGGGCCTGCGAAACGGATCAGATTCGTGTTGAACCATGCGTAGAGTCCTCCGGCTTCGCGGATGCGGGTGCGCAGGGGGACGCGGTCGGGGTTCTTCGCCATATTCCTTAGTGTACTAACTATTTGTGCATGCGTATAATCGGGGCATGACGACCGACGACGAGCTGCTGCTGCTCGAGAACCAGCTCTGCTTCGCGATGGTGACCGCCGCGCGCAACGTGGTGGCGGTGTACCGGCCGATCCTCGAACCACTCGGTCTCACACACCCCCAGTACCTCGTCATGCTCGCGCTCTGGGAACGGGAGCCGCGTGCGCTCAACGACCTCGCCGCCGAACTCTCGCTGGAACCGGCGAGTGCGTCCCCGCTGGTCAAACGACTCGAGAAGGACGGGCTCGTCCAGCGGACCCGCAGCGCCGCCGACGAGCGCCGGCTGGAGATCGGGCTGACCGACGCCGGCCGTGCTCTGCGCGAGCGCGCGGTCGACGTGCCGCGCGCGGTGATGGCCGAGGTCGGCGCCGACATCTCGTCGGTGATCGCGCTGCGTGAAGCGCTGAAGCCGTTCGCGGGCGCTGCCCGCCCCTAGGCTGTATGCATGCCGGTGGATGCTGACCAGGAGAGCGCTGCGCCGGCATCCGTCATCCCCTCCCGGGTGAGCCGATGGGCTCTCCCCTCGGGCGTGATCCTCCTGTTCGTGATCGCCATGCTCGCCTCCGCGGTGGCCGGCCACCCCGTCTTCGCACCGGGCGAAGCGGCCCCGGAGCCTCTGCCACAGCCGACCGAGCAGCAGACGCTGCCGCCGATCGGCCTCGGCGACCCGCAGCGGCAGCAAGCTGACGACACTCTGCTGCTGATCATCAGCATCGTCATGGTGGTCCTCGTCGTCGCAGCAGCCCTGGCCGCGCTCGTTCTGGTGATCCGCGCCGTGCTCGTGTACTGGCGCTCCCGCCCGCTGCGGCGAACCGCGGGCGTCGCCACGGACGTCGCGATGAACGCCGAGACGGTTGCCGAGTCCATCCCTGACGCATCGACCGTGCGCCGCGGGATCGCCGCCGCCCGTGCGACGATCGATCTGCCGTCGGATGCCGGTGACGCGATCATCGCGGCATGGATCGGGCTGGAGGAGACCGCCGTCGACTCCGGCGTCGGGCGTGGCCGCAGCGAGACGCCGGGTGAGTTCACGCTCCGCATTCTGCTGCACCGTCCCGGCATCGAGGACCCGGCGCGGCGACTGCTGCGGCTGTACGAGAGTGTCCGATTCGGTGGCCATCGCGCCGACGAGGCCATGCGCGAGGACGCGGCGCGCGCCCTCGCCGACATCGAGGAGGGCTGGCGATGAGCGTTCTCCGCAGGCTCGCGATGCCTGCAGGCGCGGGCCTGATCGCGGCACTTCTGCTGTCGGTGCTCGGCGTGCAGACCGAGTTCGCGTGGGGGTGGGGTGTGCTGGTCGCAGCCGCAACTCCGATCTTCAGCCTGCAGATGCCCGACGACGCGCGCGCCGACGCGCCGGGTCGCGCGCTGGAGAGGTCGTACGTCGGCTCGGACGTGTCGCGACTCGCCTGGGCGATCAACCTGCACGGCGACTCGGTCAGCGAGGCGGTGACGCGCCGCGTGCGTGCGACACTGCGGCGCAGGCTCGCACGCCACGGCATCGATCTCGACGATGCGACACAGGCCGAGGCCGTCGAAGAGCGACTCGGGTCAGGCGTCTGGGCACGCCTGAACGGTCGCGTCACCAGCATCCGGGACATCCGCGAGGCACTCGCCGCCGCTGAGCGCCTCGTGCCGCCCGACACGCACGACGCAATCCAGAGGGACGCGATCCAGAGGGAGCAGACACCATGAACTTCGAGGACATCGCCGAGACCGGGCGTCGCATCCGGGCGGCCGTCGCCACGGTCGTCGTCGGCATGGACGACCCGCTGGAGATCGCCCTCGCGACGATCCTCGCCGGCGGTCACGTGCTCTTCGAGGACGTGCCGGGACTCGGCAAGACCCTCGCGGCGCGCAGCCTGGCATCCGCCCTCGGACTGTCGTTCCGCCGCCTGCAGTGCACGCCCGACATGCTGCCGGGGGACGTCACGGGATCGTACGTGTACGCCCCGGACAGCGGCGAGTTCGTGTTCCGTCCCGGTCCGATCTTCACCGGCCTGCTGCTCGCCGACGAGATCAATCGCACCACGCCCAAGACGCAGTCCGCGATGCTGGAGGCGATGGCCGAGCGCCAGGTCACGGTGGAGGGCAACAGCTTCCCGCTCGAGGCGCCGTTCCACGTCATCGCGACCGCGAACCCGATCGAGTACGAGGGCACCTACGCGCTTCCCGAGGCTCAGCTCGACCGCTTCATGGTGCGTCTGTCGGTCGGCTACCCGGACAGCCGGGGCGAGACGGAGATCCTGCTCGGGCGCGTGCGCCGTCGGGAGGAGGCCACTCGCGTCGAGCCGGTGCTCGCGGCGGGGGAGCTGATCGCCCTGCAGAAGGCGATCGAAGAGATCCACGTCGACCCGGACGTCGCCGCGTACTGTGTCGCGCTCGCCGCCGCCACCCGCACCGCGCAGCACGTGGCTGTCGGCGCGTCTCCGCGCGGCTCGCAGGGGCTGCTGCTGGTCGGTCGAGCGCTCGCGGCACTCGACGGCAGGGACTATCTGCGCCCCGACGACGTCAAGCGCATCGCCGTTCCGGTGCTCGCCCACCGTCTGACCCTCACCCCGCAGGCATGGGCGCAGGGAGTCGACCCGGCCGATCTGATTCGCGCGCTCGTGACGACGGTCGCCGTGCCGCCGAGTGTCGCCGCAGCTCGGAGCTGACTCATGTCGTCCTCGCCAGCGCGCACCGTCCACCGGCGGCCGAGCCCTTCGGTGTTCTTCGGGCTCGTCTGCGTGATCGGGCTCCTCGTGCTCGGCACGATGCTGTCGCGTCCCGACGTGATCGCCGTCGCGCTGCCGGTGGCGCTGTGGCTCGCGTCCGCGCTGGTCGCGCGTCGTGCGGACGCACACGTTGGCGTCGAGATCGAGCGGATGCCCGATGCGCCCGACGGCGCGCTGCACGACGACATCGTGGTGCGATCGGATGCCGAGATGGTCGAAGTCGCCGTGAATCAGGCCGAGCGCTTCCGCCGACGAGTGTTCGTTCCCGGCCGTGCTCGACTGCACGCCGTCACGCGACCGCTGCATTCCGGACCGCTCCGCACCGTCGAGGCGGCGGCGAGGGCGATCGACGCCGACGCAGGCGCACTCGGAGCCCCTGATCGGCCGGTCGTGATGGAGAGAGCGGTGCCACCGGTCGCCCGCAGGCTGCCGAGGATGCCGCTGGCACCGCGGCTCACCGGCCTGCACGGGGCGCACGAGGGCATCCGCCCAGGCCAGGGCGGCGACTTCCGTGACATCCATCCGTTCGCGCCGGGAGACGAGCTGCGCCGGGTGGACTGGAAGGCCACCGCGCGAGCGGCCAGGCGCCCTGGCGAGCTGCTGATCCGCCGGACGAACACGCTCAGCGACGCATCCGCCGTCATCATGATGGATACCGCCGACGACCTGGGCGCCGTGGTCGCGACCTGGGGCGCGACCGATCTCGAGCGCAGCGGCATCACGTCGCTCGATCAGGCCCGAAGCGCGGCTCGCTCGATCGCGGAGGCGACGACAGCGCAGGGCGACCGCGTCGCGTTCCACACGCTGGCGCAGGGCGGCCGCTCGGTGCGCAGCGGCGGCGGCACCCGGCACCTCGCCCGAGTGGTCGCCGAGATCGCCGCGAGCGGCCGCGCCGGCGACGACTCGCGCTTCCGGCGCACACCGCCGGTGCCGCACGGCTCGATCATCTACGTGCTGTCCACGTTCTTCGACGGGGCCGCCGCCGAGATCGCCGTGCGATGGAGGGCGGGCGGACACCGTGTCGTCGCCGTCGACACCCTTCCGGCCCTGGACCGGCACCGCCTCAGCGAAGAGCGCCGCCTCGCGCTGCGGGTGCTGCTCGCCGAGCGGCAGGACATGCTGCACGGACTCAGGGAGTCCGGCGTCGAGATCGTCCACTGGACGCAAGACCCCGACGCGGAGCTGACCGCTCTGCGCAGGATCGGTGCACGCGGAGTGATCGGCGACGGCCGATGACGCGCGAGGATCGGCTCTCGATCGGTGCGAGCATCTCCGGCCTCGCGCTGCTCGCGTTCGCCGTGCTGACCGCCACCGGCGCCGGGGTGCTGCTCGACGCGCCGACCGGATGGCTGATCGTCATCGCGGTCGCCGCCCTCTTCGGCGCCGCTCTGCCCCACCTCGGCGGTCTGTGGGCGGCGGCGGGGGCGATCGTCGTCGTGCTGGCGATCGAACCGGCCGAGCCCTGGAGGGCAGCGGTCGCCATCGCGGCCGTCCACCTGCTGCATGTCCTCGCATCGCTGCTCCTGGTCGTGCCGCCGCGCGGCAGGGTGGCACTGCGCGCGCTTCGGCCCACTGGCATCCGATTCCTCCTCTGCCAGACCGCGGGACAGCTCGCTGCGCTGGCCGTCGCCGGCCTCGCCGGCGCGGGCCAGGTGCCGTTCGCGGTCATCGAGGGTGCTGCTGCCGTCCTCCTGATCGCGGCCGTCGGCGTCCGGATGCTGCGGCTGCGCCGCCAGAGCGCATTCCCTTCAGCGATCCGCCGCTGAATGCGACCCTGACCCCGCCGAGGTCCGCTGAGAGCGGACCTGAGAGCCAGTGTCGGTGGCCGCTCTTAGACTTGTCTGGTGCCTATCGTCCCCGTCGTCTCGTCCGCCACGCTCAGCGTTCGCGGTGCCCGCGTGCACAATCTCAAGAACGTCGACATCGACATCCCACGCGACTCACTCGTCGTCTTCACCGGCCTCTCCGGATCGGGCAAGTCCAGCCTGGCGTTCGACACGATCTTCGCCGAGGGCCAGCGCCGCTACGTCGAATCGCTGAGCGCCTACGCGCGCCAGTTCCTCGGCCAGGTCGATCGTCCCGACGTCGATTTCATCGAGGGGCTGAGTCCCGCGGTCTCGATCGATCAGAAGTCGACCAACCGCAACCCGCGATCGACTGTCGGCACGATCACCGAGATCCACGACTACATGCGCCTGCTGTGGGCGCGGATCGGCATTCCGCACTGTCCGGAGTGCGGTGAGCGCATCCAGCGTCAGACGGTGCAGCAGATCGCCGATCAGCTCATCGACCTGCCCGAGCGCACGCGCTACCAGATCGTCGCCCCGGTCGTCACCCAGAAGAAGGGCGAGTTCGTCGACCTCTTCAAAGAGCTCGGCGCGAAGGGGTACTCCCGCGCCATCGTCGACGGCGAGCTCATCCAGCTCGCCGAGCCGCCGAAGCTGAAGAAGAGCTACAAGCACGACATCGCAGTGGTCGTAGACCGGCTCGTGGCATCCGGCGACATCCTCGGTCGCGTCACCGACTCGGTCGAGACGGCGCTCGGTCTGGCCGGCGGCATCATGCAGGTCAACTTCGTGGACGCGGAGGGAGACGACGCCTGGCAGTCGTTCTCAGAGAAGCTGGCGTGCCCGAACGGACACCCGATCACGCTCACCGAGATCGAGCCGCGCACCTTCTCGTTCAACGCGCCGTTCGGCGCGTGTCCCGCCTGCGCCGGCCTCGGCACCCGGATGTCCGTCGACGTCGATCTCATGCTCGGCGATGAGGATCTCTCGATCCGCGAGGGCGTCATCCTGCCCTGGACCACGCAGGGCAAGGGGCTGTTCCAGTACTACGAGCGGCTGCTCGAGGGACTCGCCCGCGACCTGGACTTCTCGCTGGACACCCCGTGGAACCAGCTGCACTCGGATGTGCGCGAGGCCGTGCTGCGCGGCGACAACTACAAGGTCAGCGTCAAGTGGAAGAACCGCTACGGACGCGAGATGCGCTACACCTCCGGTTTCGAGGGCGTGGTGCCGTACATCGAGCGCCAGTACCTGCAGGCCGAGTCGGACACGCAGCGCAGCCGGTGGGGCGAGTACCTGCGAGAGGTGCCATGCCCGGTCTGCGACGGAGCGCGACTGAAGCCCGAGGTGCTCGCCGTGCAGGTGCACGGGCACTCGATCGCCGAGGTCTCCGGCCTGAGTCTCGCCGACGCGAGTGCGTTCATGCACACGCTCGAGCTGACCGACCGCGAGGCGAAGATCGCAGCTCAAGTGCTGCGTGAGATCCGGCTGCGACTCGATTTCCTCCTTCAGGTCGGCCTCTCATACCTCAACCTCGGTCGCTCCGCGGGCTCGCTCTCCGGCGGTGAGGCGCAGCGGATCCGGCTCGCCACCCAGATCGGATCCGGTCTGACGGGCGTGCTGTACGTGCTGGACGAGCCGTCGATCGGCCTGCACCAGCGCGACAACCGGCGCCTCATCGAGACGCTGCTCAAGCTGCGCGATCTCGGCAACACGCTGATCGTCGTCGAGCACGATGAAGAGACGATCGAGGCGGCAGACTGGGTCGTCGACATCGGCCCCGGCGCGGGTGTCGGCGGGGGAGCAGTGGTGCATTCCGGGCCGTATTCCGCGCTGCTCGATGAGACCGCCTCGATGACCGGCGACTACCTCGCCGGACGTCGCGAGATCGCGACGCCGAAGAAGCGGCGCAAGATCGACAAGACGCGGATGCTGAGCGTCGTGGGCGCCAGGGCGAACAACCTCAAGAACGTCACGGCGGACTTTCCGCTGGGAGTGCTGACCGCCGTCACCGGTGTCAGCGGCTCGGGCAAGTCGTCGCTGGTCAACGACATCCTCTACCAGGTGCTCGCCGGGCGACTGAACGGTGCCCGCACCGTGCCGGGCAAGCACACCCGCGTCACGGGTCTCGACAACCTCGACAAGGTGGTGCACGTCGACCAGGCGCCGATCGGGCGCACGCCGCGCTCGAACCCCGCGACCTACACCGGTGTGTTCGACCGCATCCGCACGCTTTTCAGCGAGACGCCTGAGGCCAAGGTGCGCGGCTATCTGCCCGGACGCTTCAGCTTCAACGTCAAGGGCGGCCGCTGCGACGCATGCTCCGGCGACGGCACGATCAAGATCGAGATGAACTTCCTGCCCGACGTGTACGTCGACTGCGAGGTCTGCCACGGAAAGCGGTACAACCGCGACACCCTGGCCGTGCACTACAAGGGCAAGAACATCGCCGAGGTGCTCGAGATGCCGATCGCCGAGGCCGCCGAGTTCTTCGAGCCGATCCAGGCGATCCACCGGTACATGAAGACCCTCGTCGACGTGGGCCTCGGCTACGTCCGACTCGGGCAGGCCGCGACCACGCTCTCCGGCGGCGAGGCGCAGCGCGTCAAGCTCGCCACTGAGCTGCAGCGGCGCAGCAACGGCCGCAGCATCTACGTGCTCGACGAGCCGACCACCGGACTGCACTTCGAAGACGTGCGCAAGCTCCTCGAAGTGCTGAACGGCCTGGTCGACAAGGGCAACACCGTGATCGTGATCGAGCACAACCTCGACGTCATCAAGTCGGCTGACTGGGTGATCGACCTCGGTCCGGAGGGCGGATCCGGCGGCGGTGAGATCCTCGCGACGGGAACGCCGGAGCAGATCGCCCGCGTGCAGGAGAGCCACACGGGGCGCTTCCTCGCCGAGATCCTCGACGGGCGCGGTGACGCGGCAATCCGCAAGGCGGGCTGATGGCCGACGTCCTGCCCTACAAGCCGCGGGCGGGTGAGATACCCACCGACCCGGGTGTGTACCGCTTCCGTGATGCCGAAGGGCGTGTGCTGTACGTCGGCAAGGCGAAGAACCTGCGCCAGCGGCTGTCGAACTACTTCGCACCGCTGCGCACGCTGCACGAGCGCACCCGCCGGATGGTCACGACCGCGGCATCCGTGGAATGGACGGTCGTCGCCACCGACGTCGACTCGCTGCAGCTCGAGTACATGTGGATCAAGGAATACGATCCGCCGTTCAACGTGCGCTACAAGGACGACAAGTCCTACCCGTTCATGGCGATCACGCTCGCGGACGAGGCGCCGCGGGTGATGGTCACCCGCAACCGCAAGATCCCGGGCGCGCGGTACTTCGGTCCCTATCCGAAGGTGTGGGCGGTGCACGAGACCATCGATCTGATGGTCAAGGCGTTCCCGATCCGCACGTGCAGTGATGCCAGTTATCGACGGGCGATGCAGACCGGCCGGCCCTGCTTTCCCGGCCAGATCGGCAAGTGCGGTGGCCCGTGCTCGATGACCGTCACGATCGAGGAGCACCGCGCCGTCGTCGACGACTTCGTCGCCTTCATGGCCGGCGGTGACGAGCGCTTCACCCGTGAACTGACGAAGCGGATGCACGCAGCATCCGCAGCCATGGACTACGAGGCCGCCGCCAAGCACCGCGACAAGCTCGCGGCGATCGAGGCAGTGCTCGGCAAGAGCGCGCTGGTGCTGCCCGCCGAAGAGGACGCCGACCTGTTCGGCATCGCCGAGGACGAGCTGTCGGCCGCCGTGCACCACTTCGTGATCCGCGGCGGACGCGTGCGCGGTGTGCGATCGATCGCCCTCGACAAGGAACTCGACATCACCGGCGGCGAACTGGTCGATCAGGTTCTGCAGCGGGTGTACGGCGACTCATCCGACATCCCGCGCCGCGTGCTGGTGCCCACGCTGCCCGACGACGCCGCCGAACTGGAGCTGTGGCTGCGCGAGAGACGCGGCCGCCGGGTGGAGATCGCGGTCGCGCAGCGCGGGCAGCGAGCCGAGCTGATGCGCACGGCGACGCTGAACGCGCAGCAGGCTCTGCTGCGGCACAAGACACGGCGCACGAGCGACTACGTGGCGCGCACACAGGCGCTCACCGACCTGCAGGAGGCGCTCGGCATGGACGAGGCGCCCCTGCGCATCGAGTGCTTCGACATCTCGCATCTGGGCGGCACGAACGTCGTCGCGTCGATGGTCGTGTTCGAGGACGGCCTGCCGCGCAAGGATCAGTACCGCTCGTTCAACATCTCGGAGACCACTGACGACACCGACTCGATGTATCAGGTGCTGATGCGACGCCTGGCGCGGGTGGACTCCTCGAGAGGCTCGGAGCAGTCGGACGGCGAGGACGACGAGGCGCAGGAGGATGGCGCTCCGCGGCGCAAGCCCCGGTTCGCCTACCGGCCGCAGCTGCTGATCGTCGACGGAGGGCAGCCGCAGGTGCAGGCCGCGGCGCGGGCCCTGCGCGACAGCGGGCGCACCGAGATCGCGCTGTGCGGCATCGCGAAGCGACTCGAAGAGATCTGGGTTCCGGACGACGACTACCCCGTGATCCTGCCCCGCACGAGCGAGGCGCTGTACCTGGTGCAGCGGCTCCGCGACGAGGCGCACCGCTTCGCGATCACGCATCAGCGTCGCCGCCGTCGCCGCGACATCAATTCGATCCTCAGCGAGATCCCCGGTCTCGGCGCGGCGCGCATCAAAGCGCTGCTGACCCATTTCGGCTCCGTCACGCGGCTGCGCGCCGCCACGCCCGAGCAGATCGGTGAGGTCAGCGGCATCGGTCCGACGCTCGCCGCGAACATCCACGCGCACCTGACGAACGATCGGGCCCTCTCGAGTCGATAGGCTGGACGCCAGCGGAAGGGAGTCCCAGAATGGCGGCCGCACAAGAGGGCGAGTTCCTGATCGTCACCGGTATGTCGGGGGCGGGACGGACGACAGCCGCGAACGCCCTCGAGGATCTCGGCTGGTACGTCGTGGACAACCTGCCGCCGCAGATCCTGCGACCGCTGCTCGAGCTGACCGACATGGGCGCGGGAAACCTGCCGAAGGTCGCCGCCGTCGTGGACGTGCGCGGTCGCGGTCTGTTCGACGATTTTCCCGGGGTGGCGCGTGCGCTCCGCGCCCGCGGCGGCGTGAAGGTGCTCTACCTGGACGCCTCCGACGACGTGCTCGTCCGGCGCTTCGAGTCGGTCCGTCGACCGCACCCGCTGCAGGGGGACGGCACGCTGCTCGACGGCATCCGCACCGAGCGCGGGCGCCTCGCGCCGATCCGCGAGGCTGCCGACCTGCTCATCGACACGTCGGCGCTGAACATCCACCAGCTCGCCATGCAGGTGTCCGAGATGTTCTCCGAGGAGGGGGCGGCCCGTCATCGCCTCACCATCCTCAGTTTCGG
Organism: Microbacterium alcoholitolerans; assembly: GCF_050408615.1. Lineage (NCBI taxonomy): Bacteria > Bacillati > Actinomycetota > Actinomycetes > Micrococcales > Microbacteriaceae > Microbacterium > Microbacterium alcoholitolerans. Next base: position 131,511 of record NZ_JBNTKD010000001.1, read on the forward strand.
CTTCAAGTACGGCCTGCCCACCGACGTCGATCACGTCGCCGACATGCGCTTCCTGCCGAATCCGTTCTGGCAGCCCGAGCTGCGCCCGCACACGGGGCAGGACGATGACGTCCGCGATTACGTCCTCTCCCGCCCCGGAGCCACCGAATTCCTCGACGCCTACGCGCAGACCCTCAGGCCTGTCCTGGAGGGCTACCAGCGCGAGAACAAGAGCCACTCGACGATCGCGATCGGCTGCACCGGAGGAAAGCACCGGTCCGTCGCACTTTCCGAAGAACTCGCTCGGCGCCTCGCAGACGTGCCGGGCGTCGCAGTGAACGTCCGACACCGCGATCTCGGACGCGAATGAGACTCGGAGGCGGGCGGTGCGGGAGCCGTCGGCCTTGTAGGCTTGTCCTTCGCGTCGCGATCCGACGCACGGATCGTTAAGGAGTCCCGTGGCACTAACCACCGACGTCAAGGCTGAGCTCGTCAGCGTTCGCAACGCACCCCCGACGGTGCGCGTGGCGGAGGTGACGACCATCCTGCGTTTCGCGGGTGGGCTGCACTCCATCGCCGGTCGTGTGGCCGTCGAGGCCGAGGTGGACGCTGAGACGCTGGCACGCCGCGTCAGCCGCGACCTCGCCGAGATCTACGGGGTGCGCCCTGAGATCGCGCAGGTCAAGTCGAGCTCCGCGCAGACCGGCGGGGCAGGCGACGGTGCCCGCTGGGCCGTGCGCGTCATCTCCGCAGGCGAGACGCTCGCCCGCCAGACAGGTCTGCTGGACGCTCGTCGTCGTCCGGTGCGCGGTCTGCCGAACCGTCTGACCACGGGCTCGCCCGAGGAGCTCGCCGGCATCTGGCGCGGTGCCTTCCTGGCGGCCGGGTCGCTCAGCGAGCCGGGACGCTCGGCCATGCTCGAGGTGGCCTGCCCGTCCGGCGAGGCCGCGATGGCGCTCGTCGGCGCCGCACATCGACTCGGTGTCACGGCGAAGGCCCGTGAGGTGCGCGGCCTGCCGCGCGTCGTGGTGCGCGAGGGCGAGGCGATCCAGAAGATCCTGACGAACATGGGCGCCCGTCGCACGGCGATCGCCTGGGAGGAGATGCGTCAGCGCCGGGAAGTGCGTGCCGGCGTGAACCGCCTCGTCAACTTCGACGACGCGAACCTGCGTCGTTCCGCACAGGCTGCGGTGGCTGCATGCGCGCGCGTCGAGCGCGCACTGGAGATCCTCGGTGACGACGTCCCCGACCACCTGCGCACCGCGGGCAGCCTGCGCCTTGCCCACCGCGACGCGAGCCTCGACGAACTCGGACACCACGCAGATCCTCCCCTGACCAAGGATGCCGTCGCCGGCCGCATCCGACGTCTGCTCGCGATGGCTGACAAGCGCGCCCAGCAGGAGGGGATCCCCGGGACCGAGGCGGCGGTGCCCGCCGGCCTCGACGAATGATCCCCGCGGAAGGATCCCTCCGCATAGGGCGTTGCCGTCAGTAGGATGAGTTAAGTCTGCCCTGCGATGCACTTCGGCATCGCAGGGGACCGGAAAGCGCCGCGGCGCGGCGCGGATTGGATGAATTCGACATGGCGACCTATACGCTCCCCGACCTTCCTTACGACTTCGCAGCGCTCGAGCCGCACATCAGCGGCAAGATCATGGAGCTGCACCACGATAAGCACCATGCGGCCTATGTCGCCGGTGCGAACGCCGCCCTCGACGGGCTCGCAGAGGCCCGTGAGAGCGGCAACCTCGCCAACGTGAACAAGCTCGAGAAGGACCTGGCGTTCAATCTCGGCGGACATGTCAACCACTCCATCTTCTGGACCAATCTGTCGCCCGAGGGCGGCGGACAGCCCGAGGGCGAGCTGAAGGCCGCCATCGACGAGTTCTTCGGCTCGTTCGAGAAGTTCCAGGCCCACTTCGCCGCTGCGGCGGCGGGCATTCAGGGTTCGGGCTGGGCGGTGCTCAGCTGGGACCCGATCGGCGCCCGCCTGATCATCCAGCAGATGTTCGACCAACACTCCAACACGGCGCAGGGCACCGTGCCGCTGTTCCAGCTGGACATGTGGGAGCACGCCTTCTACCTGGACTACCTCAACGTGAAGGCCGATTACATCAAGGCCGCGTGGAACATCGCCAACTGGCAGAACGTCGCGCAGCGCTTTGAAACAGCGCGTGAGAAGACCTCCGGACTGCTGGTACTGTCGTAAAAGATGGGCGTCCTGATGGGCGAAATGCCCGTCAGGACGCCGTTGTCCGCGTAATCTGCGATATTTCCGCATTTCCTCGATTAAGAACCAGGAGACTTTCGTGTCTGTCAAGATCGGTATCAACGGCTTCGGTCGTATCGGACGAAACTTCCTTCGTGCGGCTCTCGCACAGAACGCGGACCTCGAGATCGTCGCGGTCAACGACCTCACCGACAACGCGGCGCTCGCGCACCTGCTGAAGTACGACTCGGTCGGCGGCCCGCTGGGCGTCGAGGTCTCGCACGAAGGCGACGTCATCACCGTTGACGGCAAGGCCATCAAGGTCTTCGAAGAGCGCGACCCCGCAGCTCTTCCCTGGGGCGAGCTCGGCGTCGACATCGTCATCGAGTCGACCGGACGCTTCACGAAGGCGGCCGACGCGGGCAAGCACATCGCCGGCGGCGCCAAGAAGGTCATCATCTCGGCACCGGGCACCGACGTCGACGGCACCTTCGTCATGGGAGTGAACGAGGACACCTACGACGCGACCAGCATGAACATCATCTCGAACGCGTCGTGCACCACGAACTGCCTCGCCCCGCTGGCGAAGGTCTTCAACGACAAGTTCGGCATCCAGCGCGGCTTCATGATGACCGCGCACGCCTACACCGCCGACCAGAACCTGCAGGACGGCCCGCACAGCGACCTGCGCCGCGCACGCGCCGCAGCGATCAACATCGTCCCCGCCTCGACCGGCGCCGCCAAGGCGATCGGCCTCGTGCTGCCCGAGCTCAACGGCAAGCTGAGCGGCTCGTCGTACCGCGTGCCCGTCCCCACCGGCTCGATCGTCGACCTCACCATCATCTCCGACCGTGAGGACCTCACCGTCGACGAGATCAACGCCGCGTACCGCGAGGCCGCCGCAGATGGTCGTCTGCAGGGCATCCTCGAGTACACCGAGGACCCGATCGTCTCGAGCGACATCCAGCTCAACCCGCACTCGTCGATCTTCGACGCCGAGCTGACCAACGTCAGCGGCAACCTGGTCAAGGTGTCCAGCTGGTATGACAACGAGTGGGGCTACTCCAACCGCCTCGTCGACCTGACCGAGTACGTCGCCGAGCGTCTCTGATCGATGAGCCTGCGCACCCTCGATTCACTGGGGCCGCTCGACGGCAAGCGCGTCATCGTCCGGTGTGATCTGAACGTCCCGCTGCGGGACGGCGAGATCACCGACGACGGTCGCGTGCGGGCCTCGGTTCCGACCATCAAGGCGCTTGTAGGCGCGGGCGCACGAGTCATCGTGTGCTCGCACCTCGGCCGCCCGGACGGCGCCCCCGACCCGCAGTACAGCCTTGAGCCGGTCGCCGACCGGCTGTCCGAGCTGCTCGACGCGCCGGTCGCGTTCGCGTCCGACGCCGTCGGCGCATCCGCTCAGCAGGCGGTCGCGGCCCTCTCGGACGGCGATGTCGTCGTGCTCGAGAACCTTCGCTTCAACGCGGGGGAGACCTCCAAGGACGACGAAGTGCGCCGCGCCTTCGCCACCGAGCTCGCGGCCCTCGGCGATGCCATGGTGTCCGACGGCTTCGGAGTGGTGCATCGCAAGCAGGCCAGCGTCTACGACCTGGCCGAGCTGCTGCCGTCCGCGGCCGGACTGCTCATCGCCACCGAGCTCGACGTGCTCGACCGCCTCACCGAGAACCCTGAGCGGCCGTACACCGTGGTGCTCGGCGGATCGAAGGTCAGCGACAAGCTGGGCGTGATCTCGCACCTGCTGCCGCGCGTGGACCGGCTGCTCGTCGGCGGTGGGATGCTGTTCACCTTCCTCGCGGCGGAGGGCCACGGCGTGGCATCCAGCCTGCTGGAGAAGGACCAGCTCGACACCGTGCGCGGGTACATTGCCGAGGCGAAGGAGCGTGGCGTCGACCTCGTGCTGCCGACCGACGTCGTCGTGGCGTCGGGATTCGCCGCCGACGCCGCACACGAGATCGTCGCAGCGGATGCCATCGAGCAGAGCTCCTTCGGCGCCTCCGGCATCGGCCTCGACATCGGGCCGGAGACCGCGGCGGCGTTCGCCGAGGTGGTCCGCGGCTCGAAGACCGTGTTCTGGAACGGCCCGATGGGCGTGTTCGAGTTCCCCGCGTTCGCGGCGGGCACCAAGGCCGTCGCCGAGGCGCTCACCGACGTCGACGGTCTCGGCGTGGTCGGCGGCGGAGACTCGGCGGCCGCCGTGCGTCAGCTCGGCTTCGACGATGATCAGTTCGGACACATCTCGACGGGCGGAGGCGCAAGCCTCGAGTTCCTCGAGGGCAAGAAGCTCCCAGGTCTGGAGGTACTCGGATGGCAAGCTCAATGAATTCGCCTGCTGCGCAGAGCAGAAAGCGCACCCCGCTGATCGCGGGAAACTGGAAGATGAACCTCGACCACCTGCAGGCGGTCGCGACGGTGCAGAAGCTGCACTGGACTCTCAAGGACGCCGGCCACGAGGGCGACACGGTCGAAGTCGCCGTGTTCCCGCCGTTCACCGACATCCGCAGCGTTCAGACGCTGATCGACGCAGACAAGATCCCGTTCGCGCTCGGCGCGCAGGACCTGTCGGCGCACGACTCGGGTGCTTACACCGGAGAGGTGTCAGGCGCGTTCCTGTCGAAGCTCAATGTCGGGTATGTCATCATCGGCCACTCGGAGCGCCGCGAATACCACAGCGAGAGCGATGAGCTCGTGAATGCGAAGGTGAAGGCCGCTCTCAAGCACGGACTGGTGCCTGTCATCTGCGTCGGCGAGACCGCGGAGGACCTGGAGAAGTTCGGTGCCAGCGCCGTACCGGCCGGTCAGCTCGAGAAGGCGCTCGAAGGCGTGCCGGCGTCCGCCGACATCGTCGTCGCCTACGAGCCGGTCTGGGCCATCGGCTCCGGACAGGCCGCGACGCCGACACAGGCTCAGGATGTCTGCGCCGCGCTGCGCGGTGTGCTCGGTCGCGTTCTCGACGAGGATGCCGCCGCACGCACCCGCGTGCTGTACGGCGGATCGGTCAAGTCCGGCAACATCGCGAGCTTCCTGCGCGAGCCGGACGTCGATGGCGCTCTCGTGGGCGGTGCTAGCCTCGTCGTGGATGAGTTCGCAGCAATCGTCCGGTTCGAGAAGCACGTCGGCGTGTGACCTGGGCGGGCTCCGCGAGCGCCTCATCCTATAATTGACCGCTAGGTGGGCCTGTCGGCCCCGGCGAAAGGCTTCTTAGTGCTGGTTCTCGAGTTCGTTCTGCAGGTGCTGATGGGTATCACCAGCGTGCTGCTGACGCTCCTCATCCTTCTTCACAAAGGTCGCGGTGGCGGCCTCTCCGACATGTTCGGCGGCGGCATGTCCGCTGCCGTCGGATCCTCCGGGCTCGCCGAGCGGAACCTCAACAGGTTCACGATCGTGCTTGCGCTGGTGTGGTTCGTGTCGATCGTCGCCCTCGGCCTGATCACGAAGTTCCAGGTGATCTGATGGCTACCGGAGGAAACGCGATCCGCGGCACGCGTGTCGGATCGGGCCCGATGGGCGAGCAGGATCACGGGTACCACGCCGACCGCATCGCCGTGTCGTACTGGGACGGGCTCGGCAACGAGACCGTTCGATACTTCGCCGCGGGGCTCCCGGACGAGGAGATCCCCGAGACGATCGATCACCCGCAGAGCGGTCTGCCCGCGGGGCGCGATCAGAACAATCCGCCGGCGCTCGCGAAAGCCGAGCCGTACAAGACGCACCTCGCCTATGTGAAGGAGCGTCGCACCGATGAAGAGGCCGAGCAGCTTCTTGAGGATGCGCTCACCCAGCTGCGCGAGCGGCGCGGCGGCAGCTGAGATCGTGCGAAGGGGCCCGGAACGACACGTCCCGGGCCCCTCGTGCATTCAGCGGCAGGACGCCGCGGCCTTCTGCATCTCGGCGGAGGGCACGCCGTACTGATCCGCACCGGAGTCGAATGCGGAGTACCCCCAGCTCATGGCCCAGGCCGTCGCCCACTGCTCGTTGGCGTGCTCGTCCTCCCAGTCGAACATCTCGTAGCACTTGGCCGAGATGGAGTGGCCCACCTCGTGTGCGACGAGTGATCGGGTCCAGTCGGCGGGCCAGTAGCTCGCGATCGAGTCCGTGAGCGTGATCAGCGAGGTTCCGCCGTCCTCGCTGTTCCAGGTGGCCGTGCCGGCTCCGGACTGACCGGCGCCCTGGCCGAGGAGCCGGTCCGTCCAGTCGAACTCGAGGAGCACACCGCCAGAGATGGATCGCGCATAGTCCTCCGCTTTGAGGCGCGCATCGTAGAGCGGCCCGGCTTTCGCTGCCAGCTCGGACTTCGCCGATGCGCGAACTGCCGCGACCGCCTCGTCGAGTTCCAGGAGGCTCGTCGCGGCCTCGCCGTCGAAGTCGGACTCCGTGCGCTTCACCGTGTCCGCGGCCTTGCGCAGCGCGAGGATGGGAGCGACCCGGGCGTGGACCGCCGCTGCCTCGATCGCCGGCACAGCCTCGCGCGCAGTGCGGAGGATGTCACCGCCCAGGGCATCGATGTCGGCGATCGCCGTGCTCAGCGATCGTGCCGCAGCCTCCTGGTCGTCGGTGCGGGCGTGGAGCTCTGCCGTCCGCTGCTGCAGATCGGATGCCTGCAGGAACAGCTCCCACGGCACGACCGGCTTGTCTCCGGCTGCGGGTGGGGGAGTGACTCCGATCCCGTCCGCGTCCGCACGCGCCTCCGTCAGATCGTCCGTCGCAGCCGCGAGCGCCGTGCGGTTCTCGTCGCTGAAGAGCTCCGGCGTCGTCACGGCCTCGACGGACTTCGCGGCCGCGGCTGTCTCATCCGCGTGATCCAGCGTCGCGATCAGTGTCGTCGTGGCGGGCTCGGAGGAAGTGCGCGCCTGGCCGAACGCGTCAGCCGCGTCGTCGTAGGACAGATTCGCCCACACCTGCGCGGCGCCGCAGAGGAGGCCGATGAGCACGATCGCGCCGACGATCCACGGCCAGCGGCGACGTCGGCGGACGAGGACTGTGGGCTCCACCCGTGGTTCGGTCTCCGACGCGGTCGCGTGCTCCGGCGCGATCTGATCCATGGCGAGATCATCCCACGTCTCGATGGTTCGCAGGTGGCGCACTCGACCATCGTCAGCGTGCTGGGATACTGGCATATCGGAGGCGCATGGCGAGGGAGAATACGTCGAATCGTATTCGCGTGGCCTTCGATTCGACCGGAAGGAGAGAAGGCCCCCACCAGACGGTGGGGGCCTTCTCGATGGAGGGGATGACGGGAATCGAACCCGCGTCATTAGTTTGGAAGACTAAGGCTTTACCATTAAGCTACATCCCCGCAAGCGAGGCTCTCGCCCTCTCGGACGTCCGTTGAGCGGAGCGCCTCGTAAAGCATAGCGGACAGTCGGGGCCTTCTCGTCCGTTAGACTCGTGGAGGCCGTTCCCGCGCGCGGGTTCAAGCCGGGGCGTAGCTCAGCTTGGTAGAGCGCCCGCTTTGGGAGCGGGAGGTCGCAGGTTCAAATCCTGTCGCCCCGACCACGGCATCCAGACTTCACGACCGCGCCGTTCGTGCGGAAACCACAAGGAGAAACACCAGCATGGCCAACAGTACCGTCGAGAAGCTTTCCCCGACCCGGGTCAAGCTCACCATCACGGTCTCCCCTGAGGACCTCAAGCCCAGCATCGACCACGCGTACGAGCACATCGCTCAGGACGTGCAGATCCCTGGCTTCCGCAAGGGCAAGGTCCCGGCTCCGATCATCGACCAGCGCGTCGGTCGCACCGCAGTCATCGAGCACGCCGTCAACGAGGCGCTCGACCGCTTCTTCCGTGAGGCTGCCGCTGAGCACAGCGTGCGCGTCGTCGGTCGCCCGGCCGCCGAGATCACCCAGTGGCCGAACGAGAAGGACTTCTCCGGCGACCTGCTGGTCGACATCGAGGTCGACGTGCGGCCCGAGATCGAGCTGCCGAAGCTCGAGGACATCACGGTCACCGTCGACGCCGTCGAGGTCGATGACGCCGCTCTCGACAGCGAGCTCGACGAGCTGCGTGCTCGCTTCGGCACCTTGATCCCCGTCGACCGTCCCGCATCGAAGGGCGACTTCGTCGACCTCGACCTCGTCGCCAGCATCGACGGCGCTGAGATCGACCGCGCCGACGGCGTCTCGTACGAGATCGGCTCCGGCCAGCTGCTCGAGGGCATCGACGAGGCACTCGAGTCGCTGACCGCCGGCGAGGAGACCACCTTCCGATCGACGCTGGTCGGCGGCGACCACGCCGGTGAAGAGGCCGAGGTGTCCGTCACCCTGAAGTCCGTCAAGGAGCGCGAGCTGCCGGAGGCGGACGACGATTTCGCACAGATGGCATCCGAGTTCGACACCATCGCCGAGCTGCGCGACAGCCTCGCCGAGCGCGTCGGCCAGCAGGGGGTATTCACGCAGGGCGCCGCCGCGCGCGACCAGCTGATCGACACTCTTCTCGAGAAGATCGAGATCCCCGTTCCGGCCAAGCTCATCGAGGACGAGGTGCACAACCACCTCGAGTCCGAGAACCGTCTCGAGGACGACGAGCACCGCGCCGAGGTCACCGAGGCCAGCGAGAAGCAGTTCCGCACGCAGGTGCTGCTCGACACGATCGCCGAGAACGCGAACGTGCAGGTCTCGCAGGAGGAGCTCAGCCAGTACCTCATCCAGTCGGCAGCCCAGTACGGCATGCAGCCGCAGGAGTTCGTCGAGGCGCTGCAGGGTGCAGGACAGCTGCAGGCTCTCGTCGGTGAGGTCGCCCGCAACAAGGCTCTTGCCGCCACGCTCGGCAAGGTGAACATCGTCGACAGCAACGGCAAGGCCGTTGATCTGTCCGAGTTCATCGGCGACGCCGAGGACGACGACGCCGCCGACGAGGCTTCCGCCGCCGACGAGACTCCGGCCGACGAGGCGCCCGCCGACGAGGCGCCCGCCGAGGAGGCAGCCGCCGAGGAGAAGCCCGCCAAGAAGGCTCCGGCCAAGAAGAAGGCTCCGGCGAAGAAGAAGGACGACGCCGACAAGGCCGAGTGATCGCACATCGCTGACAGAGGGGTGGATGCCGCTGGCATCCGCCCCTCTTCGGTCTGCGGGCGCCGCTGCGCCCGCCACGCTGATATGCCGACGGCGAACACGGGCGAAGCCTCATCCGCCCGCCGGTAGATTCGAATCACCGAAACACGGAAACAGGAGCTGACATGGCTGAACCTCTGATGGCGACGAGCGTCTTCGACAGGCTGCTGAAGGATCGCATCATCTGGCTGGGCTCTGAGGTGCGCGATGAGAACGCGAACGAGATCTGCGCGAAGATCCTCCTTCTCGCCGCCGAGGACGCCGAGAAGGACATCTACCTCTACATCAACTCGCCCGGCGGCTCGATCACCGCGGGCATGGCGATCTACGACACCATGCAGTTCGTCCCGAATGACATCGTCACCGTCGGCATCGGCATGGCCGCGTCGATGGGTCAGCTCCTGCTGACCAGCGGCACCAAGGGCAAGCGCTACATCACCCCGAACGCCCGCGTGCTGCTGCACCAGCCGCACGGCGGCTTCGGCGGAACCTCGAGCGACATCCAGACCCAGGCGCAGCTCATCCTCTCGATGAAGCGCCGTCTCGCCGAGATCACGGCCGGTCAGACGGGCAAGAGTGTCGAGCAGATCAACGAGGACGGTGACCGCGACCGCTGGTTCACCGCTGATGAGGCCCTCGAGTACGGTTTCGTCGACCACATCCGCGAGCACGCCAGTGACGTGCACGGCGGCGGCGGCACCGGCGCGGACAAGTAAGGCAGGAACACACATGCACACCCCCACCTTCCGTGCCGCCGGCTCTCTGCTGGCCAATGAGCAGATGCCCTCCAGCCGTTACGTCCTCCCGCAGTTCGAGGAGCGCACCGCCTACGGCTTCAAGCGCCAGGACCCCTACAACAAGCTGTTCGAGGACCGCGTGATCTTCCTCGGCGTGCAGGTCGACGACGCGTCGGCCGACGACGTCATGGCGCAGCTGCTCGTCCTGGAGAGTCAGGACGCCGAGCGTGACATCACGATGTACATCAACTCGCCCGGTGGCTCGTTCACGGCGATGACGGCGATCTACGACACCATGCAGTACGTCGCGCCGCACATCCAGACCGTCGTGCTCGGCCAGGCGGCATCCGCGGCATCCGTGCTGCTCGCCGCCGGCGCGCCCGGCAAGCGCCTCGCGCTGCCCAACGCTCGCGTGCTGATGCACCAGCCGGCGATGGGCGAGGCCGGCCACGGCCAGGCGTCCGACATCGAGATCCAGGCTGCCGAGATCCTGCGCATGCGCACCTGGCTCGAGGAGACCATGGCCAAGCACACCGGCAAGCCGGTGGAGCAGATCAACAAGGACATCGACCGCGACAAGATCCTCTCGGCGCAGGAAGCGCTCGAGTACGGCATCGTCGACCAGGTGCTCAGCTCGCGCAAGCGCAGCAGCTGAGTCAGTCGCGTCCCGAGGGGCGGTCCGGCATCTGCCGGGCCGCCCCTCGTGCGTGTGCGCGCCGGCACCTGCCGCGGGAATGCGCGCTTCGCGCGGATCGAAGGGGCGGATCCGTCCGCGCGAAGCGCACAAATCCGCGCGAAGCGCGCGGACGGCGGATGCTGAAACCCCGAACCCGCCCGCAGATGTGCACTGCAACCACGCTGCGCTGCTCATGTGAGCAGAGTAATGCGCGCACGTCGGTCGCGACGTAGGCTGAATCCGAGAGGAGGATGCCGTGGACGACGAACTGCTGATGGTGCGTGTCGCTGAGCTCTCGTACGACGAGAACAGGACACAGGACGAGATCGGCGCGCTGCTCGGCATCTCCCGCTGGAAGGTCGGCAGGCTGCTGGTGCAGGCTCGCGAGCGGGGCATCGTCCGCATCGAGATCGTGCATCCCCGAGCCCGCAGGCTCGGCGTCGAGCGAGCACTCATCGAGCGATTCGGACTGACGGATGCCGTCGTGGTCCCGACTGCCGACGAGCCGGATGCCCTGCTGCACCGGGTCGCCGCCGCAGCCGCCGATCTGCTCACGGCGCTGCGACCCGTCCCGCGCGTGCTGGCGGTCAGCTGGGGGCGCACCCTCACTGCCGTCGCCGATGCGCTGCCCCAGGGGTGGGCGACCGGCGTCACCGTCGTGCAGGCCAACGGGGGAGTGAGCCTCAACCGCCGCTCCGGCGGGGCCGCTTCAGTTGCCGTCACCATGGCGCAGCGTGGCAGCGGACAGGCGGTCCTGCTGCCGAGCCCCGCCATCCTCGAGCGCATCGAGACGAAGCAGGCCATCGAGTCCGACCGCACCATCGCGGCGATCCTCGATCAGGCGGCCAGCGCGAACACCTTTCTGTTCACGGCGGGCCCGTGCGATCCGGCATCCGCTCATGTCGAGAACGGCTACCTCAGCACCGACGACATCGCCGAACTCGCCGGTCGCGGCGCCGTCGGCGACGTGCTCGGCCGCTACATCGACGCCGACGGCAACATCGTCGACCCCCAACTCGACGCCCGCACGGTCGGCGTCGCACTGAAGCAGGTGCGCGATGCGCCTCGCTCCATCTACGTCACCGCGGGTGCCCCCAAGCATGACATCGCGCGTACAGTCGTCAGCAACGGGCTGTGCAGCGTCCTGGTGACCGATGAATCCACAGCACAAGCACTCTTGGAGGAGATGTGACGACCACGGAAATGGTCCGCCGCACGGCGGTTGACGTGCTCGGCGGTGACCCCGACGATCAGACGCTGCGGCGCTTCCTGCACGGTCTGCCCGGCGTCGACGCCGTCGGCCTGGAGCAGCGGGCGGCCGGTCTCGGCACCCGCTCGATCAAGACGACGTCCAAGGCATGGGCGCTCGACAAGATCATCTCGCTCATCGACCTGACCACGCTCGAGGGCTCCGACACGGCGGGCAAGGTCCGCTCGCTCGTCGCGAAGGCGAAGACTCCGGATGCCGCGGACCCCAGCACCCCGCTGGTCGCCGCCGTCTGCGTGTACGGCGACATGGTCGGCCACGCGGTGGAGGCGCTCGGCGCCATGCACGGCGATCCCGATGACGGCCGCATCGCCGTCGCCGCGGTGGCGACTGCATTCCCATCGGGGCGCTCGTCGCTCGAGATCAAGCTCGCGGACACGGCCGATGCCGTCGCGGCCGGTGCCGACGAGATCGACATGGTCATCGACCGCGGCGCGTTCCTCGAGGGACGCTACGGGCTCGTCTTCGACCAGATCGCCCGCGTCAAGGAGGCCTGCCGTCGTGAGGACGGCACGTACGCCTCGCTGAAGGTCATCATGGAGACCGGCGAGCTGAACACCTACGACAACATCAAGCGCGCGTCGTGGCTGTCGATCCTCGCCGGCGGAGACTTCATCAAGACCTCGACGGGCAAGGTGTCGCCCGCGGCGACCCTGCCGACCACGCTGCTCATGCTCGAGACGGTGCGCGACTGGCATCGCGCGACGGGCGAGAAGATCGGTGTGAAGCCGGCCGGTGGCATCCGATCCTCCAAGGACGCCATCAAGTACCTCGTGACCGTCGCCGAGACGGCGGGCGAGGAGTGGCTGCAGCCGCACCTGTTCCGCTTCGGTGCCTCGAGCCTGCTCAACGACGTGCTCCTGCAGCGACAGAAGCTCAACACCGGGCACTACTCCGGCGCCGACTACGTCACCATCGACTGACACTTCGACAAGCTCAGCAGACCAAGGACAAAGAACATGTCATTCCTGGAATACGCACCGGCCCCCGAGTCGAAGGCGATCCTCAACCTCAAGGACAGCTACGGGCTGTTCATCGACGGCGAGTTCGTCGACGGGACGGGGTCGAGCTTCCACACCATCTCCCCGGCCGACGAGAGCCGCATCGCCGAGGTCGCCTCGGCATCGGACGAGGACATCGACCGCGCCGTCGCCGCAGCTCGCCGCGCACACGACAAGGTGTGGTCGAAGATGAGCGGACGCGACCGCGGCAAGTACCTGTTCCGCATCGCGCGCCTCGTTCAGGAGCGGGCCCGCGAGCTCGCGGTGGCCGAGAGCCTCGACAACGGCAAGCCGATCAAGGAGAGCCGCGACGTGGATGTGCCGCTGGTGGCATCCTGGTTCTTCTACTACGCCGGGTGGGCCGACAAGCTCGACTACGCCGGACTCGGCGCGAACCCGAAGGCACTGGGAGTCGCCGGCCAGATCATCCCGTGGAACTTCCCGCTGCTGATGCTGGCATGGAAGATCGCGCCCGCTCTCGCTGCGGGCAACACCGTGGTGCTCAAGCCCGCCGAGACCACTCCGCTGACTGCTCTGATCTTCGCCGAGATCGTCCAGCAGGCCGATCTGCCCGCCGGCGTCGTCAACATCGTCACCGGCGCCGGTTCCACGGGCGCCACGCTCGTGCGGCACGCGGACGTCGACAAGGTCGCCTTCACCGGCTCCACAGGCGTCGGGCGCAACATCGCCAAGGCCATCGCCGGCACCGATAAGAAGGTCACCCTCGAACTGGGCGGCAAGGCCGCGAACATCGTCTTCGACGACGCGCCGATCGATCAGGCCGTCGAGGGGATCGTCAACGGCATCTTCTTCAACCAGGGACATGTGTGCTGCGCAGGCAGCCGCCTGCTGGTGCAGGAGTCGATCCATGACGAGGTCATCGATCGGCTCAAGCACCGGCTGTCGACGCTGCGCCTCGGCGACCCGCTCGACAAGAACACCGACATCGGCGCCATCAACTCCGCCGCTCAGCTCGAGCGCATCCGCGAGCTGAGCGACATCGGCGAAGCCGAAGGTGCCGAGCGCTGGACTGCGGACTGCGCCATCCCGGAGAAGGGCTTCTGGTTCGCCCCGACGATCTTCACCGGCGTCGAGGCATCGCACCGCATCGCACGCGACGAGGTGTTCGGACCTGTGCTGTCGGTGCTGACCTTCCGCACCCCGGCCGAGGCCATCGCGAAGGCGAACAACACCCCGTACGGGCTGTCGGCCGGCATCTGGAGCGACAAGGGCTCCCGCATCCTCGCGGTTGCAGACCGGCTGCGTGCCGGTGTGGTGTGGGCGAACACATTCAACCGCTTCGACCCGGCCAGCCCGTTCGGCGGCTACAAGGAATCCGGCTACGGCCGCGAGGGCGGACGCCACGGCCTCACCGCATACCTGAAGGGAGCTTCGGCATGAGCAAGCGACAGACTGACTCCAACCGGCTCAGCATTCCGAAGACGTACAAGCTCGCCATCGGCGGGGCGTTCCCTCGCAGCGAGTCCGGTCGCACCTATGAGGTCGTCTCCGCGAAGGGCGCGTTCATCGCGAACGCAGCAAAGGCGTCGCGCAAGGATGCCAGGGATGCCGTCGTCGCCGCGCGCGCGGCGGTGAAGGGCTGGTCCGGTGCCACCGCGTACAACCGCGGGCAGGTGCTGTACCGCGTGGCGGAGATCCTCGAGGGTCGTCGCGCGCAGTTCATCGACGAGATCGCCCTGCAGGAGGGCGTGAGCGCCGCCGCCGCGGGTGCGCAGGTGGATGCCGCCATCGACCTGTGGGTCTGGTACGCCGGATGGTGCGACAAATATGCGCAGGTCGCCGGAAACGCCAACCCGGTGTCCGGACCGTACTTCAACATCTCGGTCCCCGAGCCCACGGGCGTCGTCGCGACCATCGCTCCGCAGGATTCCGCGCTGCTCGGGCTCGTGTCGGTCATCGCACCTGCGCTGGTCACCGGGAACGCGGTGGTCGTCATCGCCAGCGAGCGCTTCCCGCTCTCGGCGATCACCCTCGCGGAGGTTCTCGCCACCAGCGACGTTCCCGGGGGAGTGGTGAACGTGCTGACCGGCTCGCCTGCCGAGATGGGCCCGTGGCTGGCATCCCACGCGGACGTCAACGCGCTCGATCTCACCGGCGCGGCTCAGGTCGACTGGATCGAACTGGAGATCGCCGCGGCCGACACGCTCAAGCGCGTGCTGCGTCCGGGCGCCTCCGAGCCGAGCCTCGATCGGATCGCGGCGTTCACCGAGACGAAGACCGTCTGGCACACCAAGTCGATGGTGTGATCTGCAGCGGAGGGGTCCGGGCGCGCGTCGTGCGCCCGGACCTTTCTCATGTCTGCGTGCCAATGCGGCCCGGTGTCGGCGCTGGAGGTTAGGCTCGGAAGACGATCTCTTGATCCCCCGAGGAGGACGCGCATGGCACGCATCGGTGAAAGCGCTGATCTGTTCAAATGCTCATTCTGCGGAAAGAGCCAGAAGCAGGTCCAGCAGCTGATCGCTGGTCCCGGCGTGTACATCTGCGATGAATGCGTCGAGCTGTGCAACGAGATCATCGAAGAGCGCATGGCCGAAGCCGGAGGCGGTCCCGTCGTCGACTTCGAGCTGCCCAAGCCTCGCGAGATCTTCGCATTCCTCGAGGAGTACGTCGTCGGGCAGGATCCGGCGAAGAAGGCCCTCGCAGTTGCTGTCTACAACCACTACAAGCGGGTGCGTGCCCGGGGCACCCTCCAGCCGGCCGAGCAGAAGGCCGAAGAGGTCGAGGTCGCCAAGAGCAATATCCTCATGCTCGGTCCCACCGGATGCGGCAAGACCTATCTCGCGCAGACACTCGCCAAGCGACTCAACGTGCCGTTCGCCGTCGCCGACGCCACGGCGCTCACTGAGGCCGGCTACGTCGGCGAAGACGTCGAGAACATCCTGCTGAAGCTGCTGCAGGCCGCCGACTACGACACCAAGCGCGCCGAGACCGGCATCATCTACATCGATGAGATCGACAAGATCGCGCGCAAGGCGGAGAACCCCTCGATCACCAGGGATGTCTCCGGTGAGGGCGTTCAGCAGGCGCTGCTGAAGATCCTCGAGGGAACGGTCGCCTCCGTGCCACCGCAGGGCGGCAGAAAGCACCCTCATCAGGAGTTCCTGCAGATCGACACCACCAATGTGCTCTTCATCGTGGCCGGTGCGTTCGCGGGCCTTGAGGACATCATCTCGGCGCGCGTCGGCAAGCACGGTGTGGGCTTCGGCGCCCCGCTGCATGACAAGGGCAAAGACCTCGATCTGTTCAGCGAGGTGCTGCCCGAGGATCTCCACAAGTTCGGACTGATCCCCGAGTTCATCGGCCGTCTGCCTGTCGTGACCTCGGTCTCACCGCTCGATCAGGAAGCGCTGATCGAAATCCTCACCGGACCTCGCAACGCACTGGTCAAGCAGTATCAGCGCATGTTCGAGCTGGACGGCGTCCAGCTGGAGTTCGACGAGGATGCCCTGCGTTCTATCGCGGATCTCGCAGTGGAACGCAAGACCGGCGCCCGTGGCCTCCGAGCGATTCTCGAGGACGTGCTGGGGCCGATCATGTTCGAGATCCCCTCGGCTGAGGACGTCTCCAAGGTCGTCGTCACCAAGGCCGCCGTCGAAGACGGCGCCGCCCCCACGATCGTCATGGCTCGCAAGCGCAAGAGCGCCTGACCCTGCGAAGAGGCTAGCGCCCAGCGTTCGTCGAACGCTGCGCGGATCGCTGCCCGCGAGTCAGGATTCGAGTCCGCGCCGCTTCAGCAGCGGTGCGATCTCGGCATCCCGCCCGCGGAAGTCTCGGTAGGCGTCCAGCGGATCCTTCGATCCGCCGACGCCCAGCAGGCGCTGTCGGAAGCGGTCGCCGTTCCTGCGGGTGAGGCCGCCGTTCGAGCGGAACCACTCGACGGCGTCGGCGTCGAGCACCTCGCTCCAGATGTACGAGTAGTAACCGGCGCTGTAGCCGCCCGAGAACACGTGTGCGAAGTAGGCCGACGAGTACCGGGTGGGAATTACGGGGTTCAGCAGCCCGAGATCGGCCAGGGCCGCCCTCTCGAACTCGGCGACGTCGGCGATCTCCGTCTCAGCGCCGATCCTGTGCCAGGCCTGATCCAGCCATGCCGCAGCCAGGTACTCGCTCGTCGCATGCCCCTGGTTGAATGTCTCGGACGAGCGCAGTCGATCGACGATCGCGCCATCCAGCGGTTCGTCCGTCTCGTGGTGGCGCGCGTAATTCTCAAGGACCTCGTCCCAGAGGATCCACATCTCGTTCACCTGGCTGGGGAACTCGACGAAGTCACGGAACACGTTGGTGCCCGCGAAGTGCGGGTAGCCGACCCGCGCGAACAGCCCGTGCAGCGCATGGCCGAACTCGTGGAAGAGCGTCGTCACCTCGTCGAGGGTGAGGAGGGTCGGCTCGCCGTCACCGGGCTGCGAGACGTTGAGATTGTTGACGACCACCGGAAGCTGGCCGCGCAGCGCGGATTGGCTGACGATCGGGTTCATCCAGGCGCCGCCGCGTTTGGAGTCGCGCGTGTACAGATCGAGCACGTACAGTCCGACGGGTGCGCCGTCCTCGTCGTGCACCTCGAAGATGCGCGCGCCGGGGTGGTACGAGGGCAGGTCGGTGCGCTCGGTGAATCGGATGCCGTAAAGCTGCGTCGCCGCGAAGAACACACCGTCCCGCAGAACGCGCTCCGCCTCGAAGTACGCGCGCAGGGCAGCAGCGTCGATGTCGTAGCGTGCGCGTCGAACCTTCTCGGTGTAGAACGCCCAGTCGTGCGCCTCAAGGCTGAACGGCTCCGGCTCGGTGGCATCGATGATCTCCTGCAGCGCGGCGCGCTCACTTTCCGCGTTGCGAGCAGCCGGGGCGGCGAGCTCGCGCAGCATCCGCTCCACTGCCTCGGGGGAGCCGGCCGTCTCGTCATCGGTGACGTACGCGGCATGCGAGTCGTAGCCGAGCAGTGCCGCGCGCTCGGCGCGCAGGGTCACGATCTCGGTGAGCACGGCGCGGTTGTCGTGTTCCTCTCCGCGGGAAGCGCGGGACAGTGACGCCGCCATGATGCGCTGCCGGCTCTCGCGCACCGTGAGAGATGCGAGGTACGGATGCCCGCTGAACAACGGCAGCGAGACCAGGTACTTGCCCTCCATTCCTCGCTCGGCGGCGGCGCGTGCGGTGGCGCTCACCTCACCCGCGGCAAGGCCGTTGAGCTCCGCCACGTCCCCGAAGACGACGGCGAGGTCGTTCGTGTCGCCGAGCAGGTTCTTCTCGAACGTCGTGCTCAGCGTCGACAGGCGCTGATTCAGCGCCTTCAGCCTCTGCTTGTCCTCGGCGTCGAGGGCAGCGCCTGCGTGGGTCATCTCACGGAAGTGCCGGCGCACGAGGTAGCGCTGCTCGTCGGTGAGGTCGGGGCGATCGCCGAGGCGCTCGTGCACCTGCGAGACCCGCCAGTACAGCTGTGAGTCGAGCTGGATCGCGTCATGGTGAGCGGACATCAGCGGCGCGAGCTCTTCTTCCACAGCCTGGATCTCGGGTGTCGCATCCGCCGAGCTGACCGTGTAGAACGTGTGAGCGATCCGGTCGAGCAGCTCGCCGCTGCGTTCGAGCGCCTCGATTGTGTTCTCGAACGTCGGCATCGACCGCACCATCGTGATCGCGCGGATCTCGGCGAGGTGATCGTCGAACGCCTGCCGGAACGCGGGCAGGTAGTGCACCGGGCGGATCGCCGCAAAGTCGGGCAGCGCGTACGGGAGCGATGAGGGGGACAAGAGCGGGTTGGCGTCCACAGTCATGCTCCGAGTTTATGGGCCGGCTTCATCCGGTCAGAGTCGCCATGACGCGCTCGAGAGCCTCTGCGACGAGCCGCACCGAGCGGCGGCGCAGGTTCTCGGGCCTGGTGAGCACGTCGATCATCCGGTTCGTGCTCACACCCAGCAGCGGGCGGCGCACCACGCCGGTCGCGTCGGCGACGACCGAGGTGTACCGCGGCAGCATCCCGATCACGCCGCCGGCGGCGATGACCGTCGCCGCGACACCGTAGTCGTTGATCCGGTGCACGATCTCGACCGGCGAGTTCGTCACGGCGGCGATGGTGCGCAGCACGTCGTCGGGGGAGTAGCCTGCGCGGCTCGTGACCCAGCGCTCGCCGACGACCTGTTCAGGAGTGAGCACGGCGAGCGGCGCGAGCGGATGCGATGGCGCGAGTGCGATGTCGAGCGGCTCGGTCGCGAGCGGCACGGAGCGGATGCCGTTCTGCGGCCACCGGGCGCTGTGCTCCATGCGGTGCGCGAGGACCAGGTCGTAACGTCCGGTGAGAGCGGGGAACTCGCTCTGCGCGACGTCCTCATCGGTGAATCTGACGGTCGGTACGTGGTCACCGGTGCCGAGTTCTCGGATCAGCGGTCCGAACAGCGCCTGCGCGGCGCTGAGAAACCCGCTGACTGTGACGACGCCCGAGGGCGCGGTCTCGAATCTGTCCACGGCGCTGCGGGCGGCCGCCATGGCGTCGAGCGCATCGGCGCCTGCTTCGGCAAGCACCTCGCCGGCGGGCGTCAGCACGAGCGTGCGCCCCTGCTTGCGGGTGAGCGGGGTGGCGATCCCGCGCTGCAGTGCGGCAAGCTGCTGCGACACGGCCGAGGGTGAGATGCGCAGGGCCTCGGCGACGGCGGTGACGCTGCCGAGGGCGGCGAGTTCGCGCAGGAGCTGCAGCTGCTGGAGGTTCACTCTCTCATCCAACCATGAAGCAGATCTGAAGTGTTGCTGCAGAATGTAGGCATTGATCTTCATCATCGAGTGGAGTGTGATCGAAGTATGAAAGCGCTGTTCAAAGACGGTCCGCGCGCCGGTCTCGAACTGGTCGATCGGCCGGATCCGGCAGCCGGCACCGGCGAGGTGGTCATCCGGGTGATGCGCACCGGCATCTGCGGCACCGACCTGCACATCCGTCGATGGGACGATTGGGCTGCCTCCGCCATCTCGACGCCGCTGATCCCCGGACACGAGTTCTACGGCGAGGTCGTCGAGGTGGGCCCCCTCGTGCACGACATCTCCGTGGGCGATCGGGTCTCAGGCGAGGGGCACATCGTCTGCGGCACGTGCCGCAACTGTCGCGCGGGGCGTCGGCAGATGTGCATCCGCACGATCGGGCTCGGGCTGCAGCGCGATGGAGCGTTCGCCGAGTACCTGTCGCTGCCCGCGACCAACGTCTGGGTGCACCATGACGACGTCACTCCCGAGCTCGGCGCGATCTTCGACCCGCTCGGCAACGCCGTGCACACCGCGCTCACCTATCGCGTCGTCGGCGAAGACGTGCTCGTCACCGGCTGCGGGCCCATCGGCCTCATGTCGATCGCCGTCGCACGACATGCGGGCGCTCGGTACATCGTGGCCACCGATGTCAGCGCGCCGCGGCTCGAGATGGCGGGGCTCATGGGCGCCGACGAGGTCGTCGACGTCTCGCAGCACGACATCCACGAGGCGCAGAGGTCCCTGGGTATGCGCGAGGGCTTCGACATCGGCTTCGAGATGAGCGGGGCGCCCACGGCGCTGCCGGCGATGATCGACAACATGAAGCACGGCGGGCAGATCGCCATGCTCGGCTTGCCCAGCAGCGGTTTCGACATCGACTGGGGCAAGCTCGTCACCCACATGCTCACCATCAAGGGCATCTACGGACGCGAGATGTTCGAGACGTGGAACGCGATGGGGGCCATGCTGCACACCAGCGCGACGCTGCGCGACGCGATCGGCCGCGTCATCGCCGACTGCATCCCCGCCCGGGACTGGGAGCGCGGCTTCGAGGCCGCGGAATCGGCAGGCACGGGAAAGATCATCCTCGACTGGACGGAACTCTGATGTACACGACATTCAAAGACCACCTCGCTGACGAGCTCGCCGAGATCGAGAAGGCCGGGCTCACCAAGCGCGAGCGCGGAATCGCCGGTCCTCAGCAGGCCGAGATCACCACGGGCGGCACCCGGGTGCTGAACTTCTGCGCGAACAACTACCTGGGCCTCGCCGACGACCCGCGCATCCTGGCGGCCGCGAAGCGTGCTCTCGACGACTGGGGCTACGGTCTCGCGAGCGTCCGGTTCATCTGCGGCACGCAGGACCAGCACCTCGAACTTGAGCGACGCCTCGCCGCCTTCCTCGGCACGGAAGACGCCATCCTGTACTCCTCCTGCTTCGACGCGAACGGCGGGGTGTTCGAGACGCTGTTCTCGGCCGAGGACGCCATCATCTCGGATGAGCTGAACCACGCATCCATCATCGACGGCATCCGACTGTCGAAGGCCCGCCGCCTTCGCTACCGCAATCGCGACATGTCCGATCTCGAGGAGCAGCTGAAGTCGGCATCCGACGCGCGATTTCGCGTCATCGTCACCGACGGCGTCTTCTCCATGGACGGGTACATCGCGCCCCTGCAGAAGATCTGCGACCTCGCCGAGCGCTATGGCGCGCTCGTCTTCGTCGATGACTCGCACGCGGTCGGCTTCGTGGGGGAGAACGGGCGGGGCACGCCCGAGCTGTGCGGCGTGGAAGGGCGCGTCGACATCTACACCGGCACATTCGGGAAGGCGCTCGGCGGGGCGTCCGGCGGGTACGTGGCCGCGCACCGCGACATCGTCGCGCTGCTGCGTCAGCGCTCGCGCCCCTACCTCTTCTCGAACACTCTCGCACCATCGATCGTCGCCGGCACGCTGACGGCGCTCGACCTGGTCGAGGGGTCCGGCGCGCTGCGTGCACGACTGCGCGCGAACGCCGCGCTGTTCCGCGATCTGATGGCGGCAGAGGGATTCGAACTGCTGCCGGGGGAGCACCCCATCGTGCCCGTCATGTTCGGCGACGCAGCACTGACCGCGCGGATCGCCGACGAGATGCAACGGGAGGGCGTCTACGTGACCGCGTTCAGCTTCCCCGTCGTGCCGCGCGGACGTGCGCGCATCCGCGTGCAGCTGTCGGCGGCACACACGCCCGAGCAGGTCGAGCGGTGCGTCGCGGCCTTCGTCGCGGCCCGCGCCGCAGTGAGCTGAAACCGCAGAGATCTTTTTGCAAAGGACTGCTTGCAAAGATTTCTTTGCAAGGGTATCTTTGCATGCATGACGAACCACGAAGCGGGACGCACCCTCGACGCAGGCGCGCTGAAGGCACTCGCGCACCCGCTGCGGGTGCGCATCTATGACCTGCTCAGTGAGCGAGGCGCTCAGACGGCAAGCACGCTCGCATCGCTGATCGGCGAGACCTCTGGCTCCACCAGCTATCACCTGCGAGCGCTCGCCGCGCACGATCTCATCCGCGAGGTTCCCGGCAAGGGCACGGGACGAGAGCGCTGGTGGGAGCGTCCAAAGGGTCGGGTCAATCTGCCGGCACCGAGCGACGCGACATCCGCCGCAGAGCGCGCCGCCTCGCAGATCGTGAACGCCGAGTTCTTCGCACGCAGGCATGAGACGCTGCTCGAGTATCTGAACCGGCCGAACGATGCCGCATCCGATCCCTGGCGCGACGCGAGCCTCATCGTCTCGACGAACTTCGACATCACCATCGAGCAGATGACCGCACTCAGGCAGGAAGTGCTCGACGTCGTCGATGCCGCGGTCGAGCGCTACCGCGGGCAGAAGTCCGCGAGCACCCGTCGCGTCACACTGCGCCTCGACCTGTTCGATCTCCCGACGACCGCCAACACCCCCGAGGAGGATTCATGACCGCCGCCACACTGCACATCGCCGCACCGACGATCATCGAGCGCTCGCTGCTGCGCATCGCCGACGCGATCACCGCGTTCGTCGCACGCCGCAGTGCCGTGCGCGCCGAGCGTCGTGAGATCGCCCTCGACATGCTCCGCGAGCAGCAAGCACGCAAGCACGACCCTCGCGCGATCGAGCACGCCCTGGCGCAGCTCGGTCTGCCTCGGCGCTGATCGCACGTTCCGCGTGGCGCGAGAGTCAGTCCTCGAAGGGGCGGGCGATGACGTCACCGGATGCGGTGATCAGCACCTCCCAGCCGAGATCCAGTTCTGCGAGAGGGCGGCCCTCGAGCCAGGTGAGCGTCCAGTGTCCGCCCTGCGATGTGCTGACGGACTCATCCGCCTCAACCTCGGAGATCGCGGCGTGAAGCTCCGCCGGCACGGATGCCGGCGGACGCGCGCCTTTCGCCCACCGCGTGCCGAGCTGCATCAGCTCTCCACCGGGACGAGCTCGATCGCCGTGACGCTCAGCTCGTCGGCATCCGCGAAATCGAGCTCGGCGATGCGGCCGACTGCGCGCAGATCATCGGCTGCCGCGCGCAGCGCCTCGACCTTCTGCGCCGGAGCGGCAATCGTCGCGCGGGCCACCGGCGTCTTCTGCGAGGCCTTGGCCTCGGTCTTCGCCCGGCGGATGCCGATCAGCGCCTCGCTGGCGGCGGCCAGCACGGCGGTGTCGCCCTCGATGCCGAGGGGCACCGGCCACGATGCCGTGTGGATCGAGCCCTCCTCGAACCACGACCAGGCCTCTTCGGTCGCGAACGACACGATCGGCGCGAGCAGGCGCAGCAGAGTGGAAAGCGCGAGACGCAGTGCGAGCGCGGCGGATGCCTGCCCGAGGTCGGTCTGATCGTAGGCGCGCTCCTTGACGAGTTCGAGGTAGTCGTCGCAGAACGTCCAGAAGAAGGCCTCCGTCACCTCGAGCGCCTTCGCCTGGTCGTAGTTCTCGAACGCCTTGGTCGCTTCGCGCACAACCGCGTCGAGGGCGGTGAGCATCGAGGCATCCAGCGCGTGGGTCACGTGCGCGCCCTCGGGAACGGGGAAGGACAGCACGAACTTCGCGGCGTTGAGGATCTTGATCGCCAGGCGGCGGCCGATCTTCACCTGCGTCGGGTTCTGCGGGTCGAAGGCGGCATCCATGCCAAGGCGGCTGGAAGCCGACCAGTAGCGCACCGCGTCCGAGCCGTGCTTGTCGAGGATGTCCGCGGGGGTGACGACGTTGCCCTTCGACTTCGACATCTTCTTGCGGTCGGGATCCACGATGAAGCCCGAGATCGCGGCGTTGCGCCACGGAGCGCGGGAGTCCTCGAGGGTCGAGCGCAGCATGGTCGAGAACAGCCAGGTGCGGATGATGTCCTGGCCCTGCGGGCGCACGTCGAACGGTGCGACGAGGTTCCACAGCTCCTCGTCGCGCTGCCATCCGCCGGCCAGCTGGGGCGTGAGCGACGAGGTGGCCCAGGTGTCGAAGATGTCCTGCTCGGCCTCGAACCCGCCGGGCACGCCGCGCTGCTCCGCCGTGTAGCCGGCCGGCACGTCGCTGGTCGGGTCGATCGGCAGAACGTCGTGCGAAGGAGTGATCACGCGGTCGTAGTCGCGCTCGCCGTTCTCGTCCAGCCCGTACCAGACGGGGATCGGCACGCCGAAGAAGCGCTGGCGCGAAACCAGCCAATCGCCGGTCAGCCCGCCCACCCAGTTCTCGTAGCGCACGCGCATGAACTCGGGATGCCAGGCGACGTCGCGTCCGTTCTTCAGCAGCTCGTCGCGCAGATCCTGATCACGCGCGCCGTTGCGGATGTACCATTGCCGCGTCGAGACGATCTCGAGCGGGCGGTCGCCCTTCTCGAAGAACTTCACCGCGTGGTTGAACGGCTTGCCGACCGCCGTCATGTCGCCGGTCTCCTGCAGCTTCTCGACGATCGCCTTGCGCGCACTGAACACGGTCTTGCCGCCGACGCTCTCCGCGTACCAGTCGCGCGCGTGCGCGTCTGCCACCATCTCGGGGGCGTCGGGCAGGAACCGGCCGTCGAGTCCGATGGTCGTCATGTTCGGCAGGGAGTCGCCGGCCGTCGTGCGCAGCTCGCGCCACCACACGATGTCGGTCACGTCGCCGAAGGTGCAGACCATCGCGGCGCCGGTGCCCTTGTCAGGCTGCGCGAGGTGGTGACCGTGGATCTCGATCTCGGCGCCGAAGAACGGCGTGCGCACCTTCGTGCCGATCAGGTGCTTGTGCGGCCCGTCGGGATGCGTCACGATCGCGATGCACGCCGGGAGCAGCTCGGGACGGGTCGTGTCGACCGCGATCGAGCCTGAGCCGTCCGCGAACGGGAACTCGATGGTGTGGTACGCCGCCTGCTGCTCGCGATCCTCGAGCTCGGCCTGCGCGATCGCGGAGCGGAAGTCGATGTCCCACAGCGTCGGCGCGAGCGACTGATACGCCTCGCCGCGCTCCAGCCCGCGCAGGAAGGCGAGCTGGCTCTGACGGATCGTGTCGTCGGAGATCGTGCGATACGTCTGCGTCCAGTCGACGCTCAGCCCGAGCTGACGAAACAGCGCCTCGAACTGCTTCTCGTCCTCGACGGTGAGCTTCTCGCACAGCTCGATGAAGTTGCGGCGGCTGATCGGCAGCTGGTCCGCAGCCCGGGACGACTTGTTGCTGCCGCCCTCGAACGGGGGAGTGAACTCCGGGTCGTACGGGAGAGAGGGGTCGCAGCGGACGCCGTAGTAGTTCTGCACGCGGCGCTCGGTGGGCAGGCCGTTGTCGTCCCAGCCCATCGGGTAGAAGACGCTCTTTCCGCGCATGCGCTCGAAGCGCGCCTTGACGTCGGTGTGCGTGTACGAGAACACATGGCCGATGTGCAGGCTGCCGGAGGCCGTCGGCGGAGGAGTGTCGATCGAGTAGACACCGTCGCGTCCGGATGCCGCGGCGCCTGTGCGATCGAACAGGAACGTCCCCTGTTCGGACCAGCGCTCACCCCACTTCGCTTCGAGACCTTCGAGTGCGGGCTTGTCAGGAATGCTGGACATGAAGGTCTCCTCGAGCGATGTGTGCGGCACTGTGTGAGCGTGCCTGAGTGTGGTGTGTCGGCCCAGTCTACCGGCGCGGGCGATCGCCCGCTCAGTCGAGCAGTCGGATGCCGAGGCCGGCCGCCATCACGGGAGCGAGCAGCTGCACCTGGAACGGCGACATGGTCACGCCGCGAAGGCTGTTCACATCGAGGAACGCCTCCGCATCCAGGCCGCGCAGGTCGACGTGCGTCGCGCGCATGCCGCGCGGGTCGACCTCGCCGGCGCGGCAGTTCTCGAAGCGCAGGCGCGTGAGCTCGGCCTGCGGCATGTCGAGGCTGCGCAGTGCGCAGTCGCGCACCAGGACGTCCTCGCCGCGTGCTCCGCCGAAGGAGAGGTAGTCGATGCGGACGTCGGCGAGTTCGAGTTCGGCGATGCGCGCACTGCTCAGATCGAGCGTCCCGATCCGGCCGCCGATGATTCGAAGACGGCGGATCGTCGCATCCCGCATCGTCATCGACGCGACGCGTGGCGCGTCCATCTCGACATCCATCAGCGTCGAACCGGTGAGGTCGACGGAGTCGGCGTCGGCGCTCATCCGGCACTGCTCGAGCGACGAGTGCGCCAGATCGGCGTCTCCGTGCAGCGCGAGCTCGACGGCCAGCAGGTCGGCCGCGCGCGTCGGGGCGGCCGTGCCGAGGACATCCGGCAGATCCGGCGGCGAGATGCGAGGGGCGATGAGCGAGTCCGCGGTGCGAGCCATGCGGTGAGAATATCGCCACCCGCCGACGTGGAAACTATCAGCGATCTCTCAGACTTGCTAGCGTGGAGGCGGCGGTGACGATGACGTCGCCGCAGGAAAGGAAGAGCTCCCATGTCCCCTGTCCTTCTGATGCTCATTGGGCTGGCCATCTTCGCCGCCGGGTACATCTTCTACTCCCGATATCTGTCCAGGCGCGTGTTCAAACTCGATCCCGCGTTCAAGACCCCCGCCCACGAGCTGAACGACGGCGTCGACTACGTCCCCACCAACAAATTCATCCTTTGGGGACACCACTTCACGTCGGTGGCCGGCGCTGCTCCGATCGTAGGTCCCGCGATCGCCGTGATCTGGGGCTGGGTGCCCGCCTTCCTGTGGGTCACGATCGGAACCGTGTTCTTCGCGGGCATGCACGACCTCGGCGCGCTCTGGGCGTCGAACCGCAACAAGGGTCGTTCGATCGGCGCGCTCTCGGAGCGCTACATCGGCAAGCGCGGTGCCAGCCTGTTCCTGGTGGTCATCTTCCTGCTGCTGCTGATGGTGATCGCGGCTTTCGCCGTGGTGATCAAGAACCTGCTGATCAGCACGCCGAGCGCGGTGATCCCCACGTGGGGTGCGATCCTCGTGGCGCTGCTGGTGGGCGTCGCGGTGTACCGGCTGCGCTGGCCGCTGCTGTGGGTGACCATCGTCGGCGTCACGGCGCTGTACGGACTGATCGTGCTCGGGGATCAGGTTCCGGTCGTGCTGCCGGATGACTTCCTGGGTATGGGACCTGCGACCTTCTGGATCCTCGCCCTGTTCATCTACGGCGCGATCGCCTCGCTGCTGCCGGTGTGGGTGCTGCTGCAGCCGCGCGACTACATCAACGGCGTCCAGCTGTTCGTGGGTCTCATCCTGCTGTTCGGGTCGGTGCTCACCGCGACGCTGTTCTCGGCGGACGGGCTCGAGATCGTGGCGCCGGCGATCAACACGGCCGTGCCCGAGGGCACGCCGAGCATGGTGCCGCTGCTGTTCGTGACCATCGCCTGCGGCGCGATCTCGGGCTTCCACGGCATGGTGTCGTCCGGCACCAGCTCGAAGCAGCTCGACAAGGAGCCCGACGCCCGCTTCGTGGGCTACTTCGGAGCCGTCGGTGAGGGCCTGCTCTCGCTCGGCACGATCCTCGCCGTCATCGCGGGCTTCCGCACGGTAGCCGAGTGGGAGAGCGTGTACAGCGCATTCGGCGCCGGCGGTGTGACGGCATTCGTGCAGGGCGGCGGCGCGATCATGGAGGCCGGTCTCGGACTGCCGGCGTCGCTGAGCGCCACGGTGCTGGCCACGATGGCGGTGCTGTTCGCAGCGACCACCATGGACACCGGCATGCGCCTGCTGCGGTTCGTCGTGCAGGAGATCGGCGACTCGGTCAAGCTGCGCATCACCAAGCTCCCGGCGACGATCATCGTCGTGGTCGTCGGGCTCGGACTGACGTTCTCGCAGGGGCTCGGCGGCGACGGTGGTCTTCGCATCTGGCCGCTGTTCGGCACGACCAACCAGTTGATGGCATCCCTGACGCTGTCGATCATCGCGGTGATGCTGATCCGCAAGCGTCGCAACCCGCTCCCGGCGATGATCCCGCTGGTGCTGGTGTTCGCGCTTTCGTTCTGGGCGGCGATCGAGCAGCTCGCCGCATTCGCCAACCCCGCACAGCCGGATTGGCTGCTGTTCGCGCTCGATGTCATCATCATCGCCTCCAGCGTGTGGGTGGCGGTCGAGGCGGTCATCGCGATGCGCAAGGCGGCGACGGCTCCGCCGGAGCACGAGAACGAGGACGCCGAACTGCAGGCGGTTCGCGAAGAGGTCTGATCGATGTTCGACACCGAGGCGGTCCAGCGTCTGCGACGGCGCTGGACCGCCATCCGGCAGGGGCTCGAGGAGTACTACGCGGGCCCCTACCGGCAGACCCTCGCACGGGAGCGGCGAGATGAGGACGACCTGTTCGCCATGATCGTGCTCGGCGAGGCGCTGGGCGTGCCGGATCCTGCCGCGTATTACAGTGCCGAGCTGATGCCGCTGCTCGCAACCGACTTCCACGACTGGCATCGCCGCATGGGCATGCCCCGTTCCCCACTGGACCACGTGACATGCTGCTAGACGCCCTTCGTCATCGGATGCTGTTCGTCGGGGGGAAGGGCGGTGTGGGCAAGACGTCACTGGCATCCGCCATCGCTCTCTCGCGGGCGCGCGCCGGCGAGAAGGTGCTCGTGGTCTCGACCGACCCGGCGCACAACCTCGGTCACCTGTGGCGTCGCGAGGTCGGTGACGAGCCGCGACGGCTCATCGAGTTCGAGCACGGGCACCTCGACGGCGTGGAGATCGATCCGCAGGCGACGATCGAGCGTCACCTGGCGGCCGTGGAGCGGACGATGCTGCGGCTGCTGCCAGAGCGTCAGCACGCCCCAGCGAGAGCGCACCTGGATCGTGCACGCGACGCCCCCGGCAGTCACGAATCGGCTGTGCTGGAACGGATCGCTGAGCTCGCCGAACGGGGTAGGGGCGAGTACGACGCAGTCATCTTCGACACGGCTCCGTCTGGTCATACGCTGCGACTGCTGGCGCTGCCCGGGCAGCTCGCCGGATGGACCGACACGCTGCTGCGCAATCGCGACCGCTCGGAGCGCTTCTCGGCCGCGATGCGCGGCCTGACCGGACGCGATGATCCGGAGGCAGCGGCGCAGGGGGACCTGAAGCGCGCGCTGCAGCTGCGCCGGGATCGATTCGACGCGTTGCAGCAGGCGATCGTCGACCCGAAGCAGACCGGCTTCGTCGTGGTGTTCACCGCGGAGGCGCTGCCGGTCGCAGAGACGCTCGAGGTCGTCGAGAGCCTCCGCGCCATGCATGTCGACGTGGCGGCTCTGATCGCGAACCGCCGGTCGCCCGCAGACGACGGCGATGTGCTGCGCGCACGGCGAGCCGACGAAGATGCTCAGATGTCGATCGTGCGCGATCGAGTGCGCGGCGTCGGCCTGGTCGAAGTGCCTCTCATGCCAGGGGAGCTGACCGGATCGGATGCTCTCGAGCGCCTGGCCGATGTCCTGGTCCCAGCCCTCTGACGAAGACGATTCTGTCAGCGCCAAGGCAGGCATGGTAGATTGCTAGCATGCCGTCAAGCGAGTCGAAGGTGCAGTTCAACGTCTACCTGCCCCAGGAGCTGGTGCGCGCTGTGAAGCACCGCGCAATCGACGAGGAATCCAGCCTCTCATCGCTCGTCGAGCGCGCCCTGCGGGAGTATCTGGACGGAGCGGCGTCATGAATGTGACCGTGCAGCAGATCGTCTACGCGGGGCATCCGCAGCGCTGGCACGCGCTGGCCGAGGCGCTCGGGCTGTTCGCACCGTTCCCGCCAGAGCCGGAGTGGGCAGAGTTCGAAGGCGGCGGAGTGCTCGCCGTCCACGCCGAGACCGCGGAGCAGCGCGAGGGCACGACCGACCTGCACCTGCTCGTCGACGACCTGGATGCCGCCGAGCGCGCACTGATCGGCCGCGACGTGATACGCAGCGCGATGGCGGGCGTGGGGGACATGCTCACCGTGCGGGCTGCATCCGGAGTCGCCCTCACCGTCTCCGCCGGCGCTCGCCGCAGTGCAGGCGACATCGTGATGCAGCCGATCTGGTTCCAGGACGATATCGCGGAAGCACGAGAGTTACTCGAAGCGCTCGGACTCCGCGCCGAGATCGTGGCGGACCGAAGCGGATGGGTCGAGATGCACGCGGACGGCGGAGGATCGGTCGGCGTCCACACGGCATCCGGTCGCAGCGAAGGAGCAGAAGCGGGCATCGGCCTGAGCCTGCTCGCGCACGGCGACCTCGACGCGCTCGCCGCGCGATTGACGGATGCCGGCTTCGCAGCATCCGTCATCGACGAGGCCTATGGTCGCACCGTTCACATCACGGAACCCGAGGTCTGGATCAACGGCGTACAGGAAGACCTGTACGGCTACCGCAGGGTCGCCGCAGAGCACGAAGAAGGCGCGTAGACTGGTGCGACCAGCTGTGATCCGGCCATCACCGGGGAGCTCTCGGAAGAACCCTTCGACAAGCTCAGGGCGAGCGCGTCAGAGGAACTAGAACCGAGCGGGGCAGGCCCGTCATCGCCGCAGTGAGAGTGGTTCGGCTCGTGACCGGCAGGTTTCATGCCCGAGCACGCAGGGTGGTACCGCGGTCCGCGCACGAGCAGATCGTCCCTGCAGCAGCATCCGCCAACGAACACTGCGAGAGACGATGACCTACCCGCGCACCTCCGCCGCCTCAGGAAGCCAGAGCGCCTTCGGCCCGGCTGCCGTCACCCCGAGTCCGCGTTTCCCCGAGATCGAGCAGGAGATCCTCGAGTTCTGGAAGAACGACGACACCTTCCGCGCGTCGATCTCGCAGCGTGAGGGTGCCGACGAGTGGGTCTTCTACGACGGTCCGCCCTTCGCCAACGGCCTGCCGCACTACGGTCATCTGCTCACCGGGTACGCCAAGGACGTCTTCCCGCGCTTCCAGACCATGATCGGCAAGAAGGTCGATCGCGTGTTCGGGTGGGATACGCACGGACTGCCTGCCGAGCTCGAGGCGATGAAGCAGCTCGGCATCACCGAGAAGAGCGAGATCGAGGCTATGGGCATCGATGTCTTCAACACGAAGGCGCGCGATTCGGTGCTGACCTACACGCGCGAATGGCAGGATTACGTCACCCGTCAGGCGCGCTGGGTCGATTTCGATCGCGGCTACAAGACACTCGATCTCGGCTACATGGAGAGCGTGCTGTGGGCGTTCAAGACCCTGTACGACAAGGGTCTGGCCTATGAGGGCTACCGCGTGCTGCCGTACTGCTGGCGCGATGAGACCCCGCTGAGCGCGCACGAGCTGCGCATGGACGACGACGTCTACCAGATGCGTCAGGATCCCTCCGTCACCGTCACCTTCCCGCTCACGGGCGCCAAGGCCGAATCGCTCGGCCTCACGGCCGTGCGCGCGCTCGCCTGGACGACCACGCCCTGGACGCTGCCGACCAACCTCGCGCTCGTCGTGGGACCTGCGATCGAGTACGTCGTCGTCCCGGCGGGCCCGAACGGTGCCGCCGACATCGTCGCGGGAGACGACGTCGCCGAGAGCGCCGCGCACCGCTATCTGCTCGCGCGTGAGCTGCTGGGCGGTTATGCCAAGGACCTCGGCTACGAGTCGCCCGACGACGCGCTCGCCGCCGTTGAGCAGACCCTGCGCGGTGCCGAGCTCGAGGACGTCACCTACGATCGCCTGTTCGACTACTACGCGGATGCCGAGACGTGGGGCACCGAGAACGCCTGGCGCATCCTCGTCGACGACTACGTCACGACCTCGGACGGCACCGGCATCGTGCACCAGGCGCCAGCGTATGGTGAGGACGACCAGCGGGTCACGAACGCCGCGGGTATCCCGACGATCATCTCCCTCGACGACGGCGGCCGGTTCCTGCAGGCCGTGACCGATGTCGCGGGCGAACTGTGGATGGAGGCGAACACGCCGCTGGTGCGGCTGCTGCGCGCCGCCGGTCGGATGCTGCGAGAGCAGAGCTATGAGCACTCGTACCCCCATTGCTGGCGCTGCCGCAACCCTCTGATCTACAAGGCCGTGTCGAGCTGGTTCATCCGGGTCACCGACATCAAGGACGACCTGCTCGCGAACAACGAGCAGATCACCTGGGTACCGGAGAACGTCAAGCACGGACAGTTCGGCAAGTGGCTCGAAGGCGCCCGCGACTGGTCGATCAGTCGCAACCGCTACTGGGGCTCGCCGATCCCGATCTGGAAGAGCGACGACCCCGAGCACCCGCGCGTGGACGCGTACGGCTCACTCGAGGAGCTCGAGCGCGACTTCGGCACGCTGCCGCGCAACCCCGAGGGCGAGGTCGACCTGCACCGCCCGTACATCGATGACCTGACCCGGCCGAACCCTGACGACCCGACCGGCAAGAGCACCATGCGCCGCATCGAGGACGTCTTCGACGTCTGGTTCGACTCGGGCTCCATGCCCTACGCCCAGGTGCACTACCCGTTCGAGAACCAGGAGTGGTTCGACTCGCATTCGCCGGCGGACTTCATCGTCGAGTACATCGGGCAGACCCGCGGCTGGTTCTACGTCATGCACGTGCTCTCCACGGCACTGTTCGACCGCCCGGCGTTCACCGGCGTCAGCTGCCACGGCATCGTGCTGGGCTCCGACGGCTACAAGATGTCGAAGTCGCTGCGCAACTACCCGGACGTCAGCGAGGTGCTCGACCGAGACGGATCGGATGCCATGCGCTGGTTCCTCATGTCGAGCTCGGTGCTGCGCGGCGGCAACCTCGCCGTGACAGAGGAGGGGATCCGCGCCGGCGTGCGCGAGTTCCTGCTCCCGCTGTGGAACTCCTGGTACTTCTTCGCCACCTACGCCAATGCGTCCGACGGCTATGAGGCGACGTGGCGCACGGACTCCACCGACGTGCTCGACAGGTACATCCTGGCCCGTCTCGGCGATCTCGTCCGCGAGGTGCGCGCAGACCTCGAAGGTCTGGACTCGACGACGGCATCCGCTCGTCTTCGCGAGTTCGCCGAGGTGCTCACCAACTGGTACATCCGGCGCTCCCGTGACCGGTTCTGGGAGGGCACAAGCACTAACGCGTTCGACACGCTCTACACGGTGCTCGAGACCCTCACGCGGGTCGCGGCGCCGCTGGTGCCGCTGATCAGCGAGCGCATCTGGCAGGGGCTGACGGGTGGGCGCAGCGTGCACCTGACGGACTGGCCGGATGCCGACGCATTCCCGTCCGCCGATGATGTGCGCGGCGCCATGGATGCCGTGCGCGAGCTCAGCAGCGTGGGCAACGCGCTGCGCAAGAAGGAGAAGCTGCGGGTGCGCCTGCCGTTGGCACGCCTCACCGTGGTGTCGCCGCTCGCGGCGGATCTCGCCCAGTTCGAGGGCATCCTGCGCGAGGAGCTCAACGTCAAGGCTGTAGAACTGGTGCAGCTGACCGACACGGCCGCTGCCGAGTACGGCATCAGCCACCGGCTCAGCGTGAACGCCCGCGCCGCGGGACCGCGCCTGGGCAAGGAGGTGCAGAAGGTCATCCGCGCCGCCAAGGAAGGATTCTGGACCGAGCAGGACGGCGTGGTCACCGCCGACGGCATCGCTCTGGAGCCGCAGGAGTACGAGCTCGTGCTCGAGACCTCCGGTCGCCCCGAGGGCGAGGCGCTCGCGCTCGTGCCATCCGGCGGATTCATGCTGCTCGACACCGCCACAACGCCTGACCTCGAGGCCGAGGGTCTCGCGCGAGACGTGATCCGCGCTGTGCAGGACACCAGGAAGAACGCCGGCTTCGACGTCAGCGATCGCATCCGACTCGCGCTCACCTTTGCCGACGACGTCGAGGCGGCAGCCGTCGCATCCGCCTTCGGTGCCGCCGGCGTCGCGGATGAGACGCTCGCCCTCGCCTACGCTGTGCGCTCGGGAGTCGCGGAGCATGCAGCGTCGGGTGACATCACCGGCGAGCCGGAGTTCGAGTCGGTGGTCGCTGCGGGGACGTACGCGAACACCGGCGCCATCACCGTCGGCGTCAGCCGGATCGGAGAGAACGATGAGTGACGACGTCCAGCGCGCCGACGCTGTCTACGAGAAGCTGCTCTCTCGGGCGGGGGAGCGCTGGGTGCAGCCCCGCAAGGAGCGCACCGCGCGCATCCTGACGCTGCTCGACGACCCGCAGCGCACCTATCGGGTCGTGCACATCACGGGCACGAACGGCAAGACCTCCACCGCCCGGATGATCGAGAGCCTGCTGCGCTCGCACGGGCTGCGAACGGGACTGTTCACCAGCCCGCACCTGAAGCGCTTCACCGAGCGCATCATGATCGACGGCGAGCCGATCGCGGATGCGGCTGTCGCCGACGCCTGGGATGAGATCGAGCCGTTCGTCGGCATTGTCGACGCCGAGCTGGAGGCTGCGGGCGATGCGCCGCTGACCTTCTTCGAGCTCCTGACCGTGCTCGCGTTCGTCGCGGCGTCGGATGCCCCAGTCGACGTGCTGGTGCTCGAGGTCGGCATGGGCGGGTCCTGGGATTCGACCAACACCGCCGACGGCGATGTGGCGGTGTTCGCCCCGATCGACATGGATCACGCAGACCGACTGGGGGAGACCCTCGCAGAGATCGCCGAGGTCAAGGCCGGCATCATCAAGGACGGCGCGGCCGTCGTGTCGTCCGAGCAGCAGGCCGAGGTCGCCGAGGTGCTGCGCCGGGTCGCAGCAGACAGGGGCGCGAGCATCGCGTTCGAAGGCCAGGACTTCGGCCTCGCGGCGCAGAAGCTCGCGGTCGGCGGTCAGCTGCTGACGATCAAGGGCATCGCCGGCGAGTACGCCGACGAGTACGTGCCGCAGTACGGCGCCCACCAGGGGCACAACGCGGCGCTCGCCGTCGCCGCCGTCGAGTCGCTGATCGGCGGCGGCTCTCAGCGCATCGCCGGCGACATCCTCGCCGACGGTCTGCAGAACGCCACATCGCCAGGTCGCCTTCAGCTGGTCGGCATCGCTCCGACCGTTGTGGTGGATGCCGCGCACAACCCGCACGGGGCCGCAGCGCTCGCCCGCTCGCTGGACGACAGCTTCGACTTCGACGAATGGGGTCTGGTGCTCGGCGTGTTCGCCGACAAGGACGCCGCGGGAATCGTCGACCAGCTGCTGCCGGCCGTGACCGAGGTGTTCGCTACGGCTCCCGACTCCGACCGCTCCGAGTCGGCGGATGCCATCGCTGACATCGTCGAGGCGCAGGGGCGCCGTGCCACCGTGCATCCGACCCTCGCCGAGGCCGCGGATGCCGCACGCGAATGGGCGGCATCGTCGGATCGCCGTGCGGTCGTGATCGCCGGATCGATCGTCTTGGCCGGTGAGGCGCTGCTGCTCTCCGAAGACGAGGACTGGAAGTCGGGGTGGCGCGCATGAGCGCCCGCACGGCCCGACCCGCGCGCACCCTGGCACAGAAGCTCGGCTCGATCGTGCTCGGCTCGGAGGCGATCGTCGTCATTCTCGCCGGTCTCACGGTCTACGGACTCCGTGCGGTTCCCGAGAGCATCCCGCCGTGGTGGGGCATCGTCGGCGGCGCGGTCGTCGCGCTCGCACTGATCGTCGTCGCCGGCTCCATCACCAAGCCATGGGCCTTCGCCGCCGGATGGGCGCTTCAGGGCGTGATCGCCCTGGCCGCGTTCCTGGTGCCCGCCATCATCGCCGTCGCGCTGATTTTCGGAGCCATGTGGGGGTATGCGACGATCGGTGGGGCCCGCATCGACCGAAACGGTCCGGCGGGCTCGCCGGCAGAACCTCACACAGAGAGCGAATGACATGGCCACTGAAGAAACCCTCGTCCTCGTCAAGCCCGACGGCGTCGCCCGCGGCCTGACCGGACAGATCCTCGCCCGCATCGAGGCGAAGGGGTATGCCCTCGTCGACCTGCGCCTCGTCGAGCCCGACCGCGACCGTCTTGCCGCCCACTACGCCGAGCACGAGGGCAAGCCGTTCTACGAGCCGCTGCTCGAGTTCATGATGTCGGGGCCGTCCGTGGCGATCCGCCTCGCCGGCAACCGCGTCATCGAGGGGTTCCGCTCGCTGGCCGGCACGACCGACCCGACGTCGGCCGCCCCCGGCACGATCCGCGGCGACCTCGGGCGAGACTGGGGTCTGGCGGTGCAGCAGAACCTCGTGCACGGCTCGGACAGCCCCGAGTCCGCCGCGCGCGAACTCGGCATCTGGTTTTGACACGGCCCGGAGCAATGCGGCGAAGCCGCGTTGATGCGGGCTCGTGTCAAGGTTGAGCGAGCGTCAGCGAGTCGAAACCTGAACCCGTGACAGAAGGGGGCGTCCTGCGGGACGCCCCCCTTCCTGTTGACGGGATGGGCTCAGAACAGCATGTCCATGACCTCGCCGAGCAGGTCGAGGCCGGCCAGCTGCGCCATTGCGACGATGATCGCATAAGCGACGATGGTCGCCAGCGGCACCCACACCATCGTCCGATCGGCACGCCGGCGGACCGCGGCGGACTTCGTGAGGGTTCCGTTGCGGAGCAGATGCACCACGGTGGCGAAGAAGGTCGGGATGGTCACGGCCCACGTGGCCATGCACCAGGGACACAGCACCGAGAGGCTGTAGATGCTCTGGAAGATCAGCCAGCACACGAAAACGAACGCGCCGGTCACGCCGAGCCCGAACAAGCCCCAGAACCACCGCGGGAACCGCACGCCGCCCAGAACCGCCACGCCCATCACGAGCACCGCCATCCAGCCCGTGAGCCCGATGATCGGATTCGAGAAGCCGAAGACCTCGCCCTGCCACGAGCCGAGGTTCTTGTCGCACTGCAGCATCACGCTGACGTAGCAGCTGGTCTGGCCGCCGGGATTCTCCAGCAGGAAGAACTTCTCCAGGGTCAGCTGAAAGGCGGCCCACCACCCCAGAACGCTCGCGACGACGAGCCAGATTCCGTAGCCGAGGTGCCGGGGGCGCTGCGTGTTCATGGCGTGATTATGGCAGTGGCGTCTATGGGTTGCGTATCAGTGCGACCCGCGCGCCTGAGGTCGGATGCCGCGGACGGGCCCTCGAGGTGCGATAATGACTGAAGACGACGTCATGAGCAATCGTGATCGAATCGACAAGACTTCGGGGCCGAATGCCCCTAGCGGTCCGGCCACAGTGCGGATCGCAAGCCGATTGAGTTCGCGGCCGCAGTTTCGCCGCTCGAGTTTCCGCGGAGCACCAGTGCCCGCGCAGGGAGTAAGCCAGAGATGGCCGATGAGAACGATGACAAGACCACCCCTACCCTCGACACGACGCCGGCGCCGCCGGTAGTCGAGGACGCTCCGGTCACGGAGCCCGTCGACCAGACGCAGGAAGCCCCGGCTGATCCGGATGCCGCGGTTGCGGACGCTCCGCAGGAGGACGCGGCCGCGGAGGCCGCGGCCGAGCCTGAAGCCCCGGTCGAGCCCGAGGCCCCGGCTGAGCCTGAAGCCCCGGTCGAACCTGAGACCCCGGCTAAGCCCGAGGCCCCGGTCGAGCCCGAAGAGCCGAAACCGGTCACCGCAGTGAGCCTCGGTCTGCTTCCCGAGGTGTTCGTCTCGAAGGTATCCACGCAGCTGCACTTCTACGCGCCCGAGATCGTGCCGCTCCCGGCGCACTCGCGGCGCGATGACGACGACGATGATGACGACCGCGGCCCCGGTTCGCGTCGCGGAGGCCGGCGCCGACGCGGTTCCGACGGCGACGGCCAGGACGAGCCTCGTCAGCGCCAGCGCACTGTCGAGTACATCACCGAGCCGAAGGCGATCAAGGGCTCGACCCGCTTGGAGGCCAAGAAGCAGCGTCGCCGGGACGGCCGCGACGCCGGTCGCCGCCGCGCGGTCGTGACCGAGGCGGAGTTCCTCGCCCGACGCGAGTCGGTCGATCGCATGATGGTCGTGCGCGCCAAGAACGGCCGCACGCAGATCGGAGTGCTCGAGGACAAGGTGCTCGTCGAGCACTACGTCGCCCGCAACCAGGATGCCTCTCTGATTGGCAACGTCTACCTGGGGCGCGTGCAGAACGTGCTGCCCAGCATGGAGGCGGCGTTCGTCGACATCGGTCGCGGCCGCAACGCCGTGCTGTACTCCGGCGAGGTCGACTGGGACGGCGTCGCCACCGGCAATCAGCCACGTCGCATCGAATTGGCGCTCAAGCCGGGCGACCGCGTGCTCGTGCAGGTGACCAAGGATCCGGTCGGTCACAAGGGCGCACGCCTCACCAGCCAGATCTCCCTGCCAGGCCGCTACCTGGTGTACGTGCCCGGTGGATCCATGAACGGCATCTCCCGCAAGCTGCCTGACAACGAGCGCGCTCGACTCAAGCGCATTCTCAAGGAGGTGCTGCCCGAGTCGTCCGGCGTGATCGTGCGCACGGCGGCAGAGGGCGCCACCGAGGAGCAGCTGACGCGCGACGTGCAGCGACTCACCTCGCAGTGGGAGCACATCCAGAAGCAGGTCGAGTCCCAGCAGGCTCCCGCCCTGCTGCACGCCGAGCCCGACCTCCTCGTGAAGATCGTCCGCGACGTCTTCAACGAGGACTTCACGCGGATGACGATCCAGGGCGACGACGCGCACAGCACCATCCGCGCGTACCTCGAAAGCGTTGCGCCCGATCTGCTCGAGCGCGTCGAGACGTACACCGACGAAGTCGACCCCTTCGACGCGTACCGCATCACCGAGCAGATCGAGAAGGCTCTGGACCGCAAGGTCTGGCTGCCCTCCGGCGGATCGCTCGTGATCGACCGCACCGAGGCGATGACGGTCGTCGACGTCAACACCGGCAAGTTCGTCGGCTCCGGCGGCAACCTCGAGGAGACGGTCACCAAGAACAACCTCGAGGCGGCCGAGGAGATCGTCCGTCAGCTGCGTCTGCGCGACATCGGCGGCATCATCGTCGTCGACTTCATCGACATGGTGCTCGAGTCGAACCGCGATCTGGTGCTGCGCCGTCTGGTGGAGTGCCTGAGCCGCGACCGCACCAAGCACCAGGTCGCCGAGGTCACCTCGCTCGGTCTCGTGCAGATGACACGCAAGAAGCTGGGCCTCGGTCTGCTCGAGACCTTCAGCGAGGCGTGCGAGGTCTGCGCAGGACGCGGTGTGATCGTGCACCACGACCCGGTGGTCAAGCACCGCGGCAACGGGCAGTCCGGCAACCAGGGCCGACGCTCGCGCGGCGGGTCCTCGCAGTCGCAGCAGCAGTCGGGTCAGAACTCGTCGCAGCCCACCACGGCCAACGGCGGCACGCACAGCATCACCGAGGGGGCCAAGTCCGCCCTCGCGGCGATC
The DNA here is from genome assembly GCF_050408615.1 of Microbacterium alcoholitolerans. Lineage (NCBI taxonomy): Bacteria > Bacillati > Actinomycetota > Actinomycetes > Micrococcales > Microbacteriaceae > Microbacterium > Microbacterium alcoholitolerans. Next base: position 170,784 of record NZ_JBNTKD010000001.1, read on the forward strand.
GCGGCGTCCACCATCGCACCGGTCGGGGATGCCCCGGCACCGGAGGCCGCCGCTGAGCCGGTCGAGGCGCCGCAGGCCCACGACCGTCCGAAGAAGTCGCGCAAGAAGCGCAGCGCCGAGCGCAAGGGACCGAAGAGTGAGGCCGAGCAGCTGCTCGACTCCGTGCTCGACGCGCTTCCGGAGCCCAAGGCGCCCGGTCAGGGCCGCAACCGTCGTCGGGTGACGACGGCCATGCTCACGCCGACGGCATCCGAACCTTCCACAGGCTCAGAGCAGGCCGCGGGCGCAGGGCAGGCGAGCAGCTCGTCGCAGACGTCCGACTCAGCGCCGGTCTCGGGCGCGAACTCGGAGTCCTGATCTGATCAGCCTTCTGGTGAGCTCCTTGCCGCCCACGTGCTCAGCACCGGCGGCGAGGAGCGCCGGGAGGATGTCCGCGGGGACGTCGTAGTGATCTCGGTCGAACGCGCGCCGGGAGATGCCCTGGGCGGCAGCGAAGGCGTGCAGCTCCTCCAGGCTGTCGTCGCTGATGAGGTGCGCCCACAGACGCCCGTGGGCGGGCCAGACGGCGTCATCGACGAGAACGGTCATGAGGCGAGCCTAGGCGTGAGACACACCTCCCGGCTCACTTTGCGGCATCGGGCAGCATCCGGTAAAGTTGTCCTTTGGTGCGAGACCCCTGTCGGCGTTCTACGGTTGCAGGAGAAGTCTTGCGTCCGCACCCGTCGCTCGGGCGACGTACGCAAGCAACAGTCTTCCCGTGAGATTCCCGGAGCGATCCGCTCCCCAACGAAACAGGTATGAAGTGGTTTACGCAGTAGTGCGCGCCGGTGGCCGGCAGGAGAAGGTCGAGGTCGGTACGATCGTTCAGCTCGACCGTGTTCAGGCTGACCAGGGTGAGAAGATCGAGCTTCCCGCCGTGCTTCTCGTCGACGGCGCCACGGTGACCACCGACGCAGACAAGCTGGCGAAGGTCAAGGTCACGGCAGAGGTCCTCGGCGACCTCCGCGGCCCGAAGATCGTCATCCAGAAGTACAAGAACAAGACCGGTTACAAGAAGCGTCAGGGCCACCGTCAGGAGCTCACGCGCGTCAAGATCACCGGCATCAAGTAAGCACGGAAGAGGCTCAGACATGGCACATAAGAAGGGCGCGAGCTCGACCCGCAACGGTCGTGACTCCAACGCACAGCGACTCGGCGTGAAGCGCTTCGGCGGTCAGACCGTCAACGCCGGCGAGATCCTCGTCCGTCAGCGCGGCACGCACTTCCACCCCGGTGCGGGTGTCGGCCGTGGAGGCGACGACACGCTGTTCGCGCTCGAGTCGGGCGCAGTGCAGTTCGGCACGAAGGGCGGCCGCAAGGTCGTCAACATCGTCGCTGCCGCGCAGTAAGCACAGCAGACTTCACGGACGGGGCGGGCTTCGGCTCGCCCTTTCCGCGTATAACCACGTTCGACAGGACCCGAGGAGGAGAGTCATGGTCACTTTCGTAGACACCGTCACTCTGCATCTGCGCGCGGGCAAGGGCGGCAACGGCTGCGTCTCAGTGCGCCGTGAGAAGTTCAAGCCCCTCGGGGGTCCGGACGGCGGCAACGGCGGAGACGGCGGGGACATCGTCCTTGTCGCCGACCCACAGGTCACGACGCTGCTGTCGTACCACCACTCGCCGCACCGCACCGGTGGCAACGGCGGGTTCGGCATGGGCGACCTGCGTGCCGGCGCCGCCGGCGAGACACTCGACCTTCCCGTGCCGCTCGGAACCGTCGTGAAATCCACCGACGGCGAAGTCCTGCACGACATGATCACGCCGGGTGAACGCTACGTGATCGCCGCAGGCGGCCGCGGCGGACTCGGCAACGCGGCTCTCGCCTCGCCGAAGCGCAAGGCCCCGGGGTTCGCGCTGCTGGGCACGCCCGGCGACGAGGGATCCATCGTCCTCGAGCTGAAGACCGTCGCCGACGTGGCGCTGGTCGGCTACCCGTCCGCCGGCAAGTCGAGTCTGATCGCCGCGATGTCGGCGGCACGGCCGAAGATCGCCGACTACCCGTTCACGACGCTGCACCCGAACCTGGGCGTCGTCCAGGCCGGCGACAGCCGGTACACGGTCGCGGACGTGCCCGGTCTCATCGAGGGCGCCAGTGAGGGCCGCGGGCTCGGACTCGAGTTCCTCCGCCACGTCGAGCGCTGCAGCGCGCTGCTGCACGTGCTGGACTGCGCGACCCTCGAGCCTGGGCGCGATCCGCTCTCCGATCTCGATGTGATCCTCGCCGAGCTCGCCGCCTACGAGGTGCCTGAGGGCCAGACGCCTCTGCTCGAGCGCCCGCAGCTGGTCGCGCTGAACAAGATCGACGTTCCCGAAGCGCGCGAGTTGGCCGAGATGGTGCGCGCCGACATCGAGGCGCGCGGCTTCCGCGTGTTCGAGATCTCCACCGTCTCGCGCGAAGGTCTGCGTCCCCTCAGCTTCGCACTCGGTGAGCTCGTCGACACCCACCGTGCCGAGGCCGCCGTCGAGGTTCCCGCGGAGCGGATCGTCATCCGCCCGAAGGGCTCCAGGACCGAGTTCACGATCAAGGTCGAGGGTGGCACGTACGGCAACATCTACCGCGTGCTCGGCGAGAAGCCCGTGCGCTGGGTGCAGCAGACCGACTTCCAGAACGAGGAAGCCGTCGGCTACCTCGGTGACCGACTCGAGCGCCTGGGCGTCGAGGACGCACTGTTCAAGGCGGGCGCCACGCCCGGGTCGACCGTCGTCATCGGCACCGGCGACAACAGCGTCGTCTTCGACTGGGAGCCCTCGATCGCATCCACCGCAGAGCTGATGACCTCGCCGCGAGGCACGGACGTCCGCATCGGCGGTGGCAGCCGGCGCACGACCAGCGAGCGTCGTGAGCGCTACCACGAGCGAATGGATGCCAAGGCTGCCGCCCGCGAGGAGCTCGAGATCCAGCGTCGAGCCTCCCGCGAGGGCGAGGAATGACGACCCAGACCAGAGCGGACCTCGCGTCCGCCACTCGCATCGTGGTCAAGGTCGGCTCGTCGTCGATCAGCGGCGAATCGTCGTGGCGGATTCCGATGATCGTGCAGGCGCTCTCCGCCGCGCACCGGCGCGGCACCGAGGTCATCCTGGTCTCGTCGGGTGCGATCGCCACCGGCATCCCGTACCTGGCACTCGAAGCGCGACCCAACGACCTCGCGACGCAGCAGGCCGCCGCGGCCGTCGGTCAGAACGTGCTCGTGTTCCGCTACCAGGAGGCGCTTCGGCCGTTCGGCATCGTCGCCGGCCAGGTGCTGCTGACCACGGGTGACCTAGAGAATCCGACGTCGCGCAGCAACGCGCGTCGCGCCATGGACCGCCTGCTCGCGCTGCGCATCCTGCCGATCGTGAACGAGAACGACACCGTCGCCACGCAGGAGATCCGCTTCGGCGACAACGACCGCCTGGCGGCGCTCGTCGCACAGCTCGTGCATGCGGACGCGCTCGTGCTGCTGAGCGACGTCGAATCGCTGTACACCAAGCCGCCGACCGACCCGGATGCCCAGCCCATCGACGTCGTCCCCGCGGACGCGGATCTGGCGGGCCTCGAGTTCGGGGCATCCGTCGTCAACAGCGTCGGCACCGGGGGAGCGGCGACCAAGGTCTCCGCGGCGCGCATGGCTGCCGGCACGGGCATCGGCGTGCTCGTCACGAGCGCCGACCTCGTCGGCAAGGCGCTCGACGGCGCCCACATCGGCACCTGGTTCGAGCCCGCCGCCCAGGGCTGACCGCCAGGTCGTCACGACGGCCTCACGACCTCTGCGGCCTGGATACACTGACCGGATGAGCACTGTGCCGGTATCCGACGCCCCCGTTGACACCGCCCAGGATCGTCTGGCGCGCGCGAAGGAGGCCTCGCGGTCGATCGCCAGGCTCACCAGCAGTGAGAAGGCGGACGCCCTGGAATCGATCGCACAGGCGATCGAGAACTCGTCCGCGCGCATCATCGCCGCCAACCGGCTCGACATCGACCGGGGGCGTGAGACCGGGATCGGCGATGCGCTCATCGACAGGCTGCGGTTGGACGAGGCCCGCGTCGCCTCGCTGGCATCCGCAGTGCGCGACGTCGCCTCCCTGTCAGACCCGATCGGTCAGGTCATCGGCGGTCATCGGATGCCCAACGGCGTCGCCTTGGAGCAGGTGCGCGTGCCGTTCGGCGTGGTCGGAGCGATCTACGAGGCTCGGCCCAATGTGACCGTCGACATCGCCGCTCTCGCGCTGCGCGCCGGGAACGCCGTCGTGCTGCGCGGCGGCAGCGCCGCACGCGAGTCCAACACGGTGCTCGTCGAGATCATGCGCGACGCATTGCAGGCAGTGGGCATCGACCGCGAGGCGATCCAGACCGTGGACGACTTCGGACGCGAAGGTGCCAAAGCGCTGATGCACGGCCGGGGCTTCGTCGACGTGCTCGTGCCCCGCGGCAGCGCGGCGCTGATCGAGACCGTCGTCACCGAGTCCACGGTGCCGGTCATCGAGACCGGGGCCGGCGTGGTCCACATCGTGCTTGACGAGTCGGCGCCGATCGACTGGGCGCGCGACATCGTCGTGAACGCCAAGGTGCAGCGTCCCAGCGTCTGCAACGCCGTCGAGACGGTGCTCGTGCTGCGCCAGGCCGCTCCGCAGCTGATCCCCGTGGTCGCCAGCGCCCTGCAGAGCGAAGGGGTGGCCATCCATGGCGACGACATGGTCCAGGGTCTTGTCACTCAGGTCATCCCGGCGACCGAAGAGGATTGGGCGACGGAGTACCTCAGCCTCGACATCGCGATCAAGGTGGTCGACACGCTCGACGACGCACTCGCGCACATCCGCCGCTACAGCACCGGGCACACGGAGTCGATCGTGACCACCGACTCCCGAAACGCCGAGCGCTTCCTCGCCGAGGTGGACTCGGCGGTGGTGATGGCGAATGCGTCTACGCGCTTCACTGACGGCGCCGAGTTCGGGTTCGGTGCGGAGGTGGGCATCTCGACTCAGAAGCTGCACAGCCGCGGTCCGATGGGGCTGACAGAGCTGACCAGCACGAAATGGCTGGCGCGCGGGTCCGGTCAGACCCGCGGCTGAGGACTAGACTGGACAGGCGTTCGCTTGTCAGGTCAGAAACGGAGTCAGGATGAACCTCGTCGCTCAGATTGCGATGGCTGCGGCCGAGACGGAGCACCACGGGAACGTGGCCGCCGAAACTTTCATCTTCGGCGTGCTCGCAGCGCTCGTGTTCGCCGCGATGGGTGTTGTCGCTCTGTCGTACCGTCACGTCGCCAACCGTCATTCGGCCAAGGCCGAGGCATACGCCCAGAAGCACGGCAAGGATGGCCACGGCCACTAGGACTTCATGCACGATTCCTCCGCTCGGGCACCGCGCATCGGCGTGATGGGTGGCACGTTCGACCCCATCCACCACGGTCACCTGGTGGCGGCGAGCGAGGTCGCGCACTCGTTCGATCTCGATGAGGTCGTGTTCGTGCCGACCGGCGAGCCCTGGCACAAGCAGGACGTATCGCCGAGCGAGCACCGCTATCTGATGACGGTGATCGCCACGGCATCGAACCCGGATTTCACCGTGAGCCGTGTGGATGTCGACCGCGACGGCCCGACCTACACGATCGACACACTGCGCGATCTGAAGCGCGAGCGCCCGGATGCCGAGCTGTTCTTCATCACCGGAGCCGACGCCGTGGCGCAGATTCTCAGTTGGAGGGACCATGATGAACTGTGGGACCTCGCTCACTTCGTCGCGGTCTCTCGACCAGGACACGTGCTCAGCACCGATGGACTGCCCACTGATGATGTGAGTCAGCTGGAGGTGCCGGCACTGACGATCTCGTCGACAGCGTGCCGTGAGCGAGTCGCCGAAGGGCAGCCCGTCTGGTATCTCGTGCCGGATGGTGTCGTCCAGTACATCGCCAAGCATCATCTGTATCGGAGTAGCAGGACATGAGCACATCGGACCAGGACGGACACGCACGGCTCACGCGCAAGCAGCTGCGTGAGATCCGTCTGACCGGTTCGACGCCGGTCATCACCGAGCAGGACGCTGCTGACGCCGCGAGTGAGTCCGAGGTGGCCCCGCAGGCGCCGGCAGAGCCCTCGACAGAGGCAGACTCCTCGACGGAGGCCGACCTCGCAACCGAGACCGACCTCGCGACGGCAGAGCCCGCGGCAGAGGATCCGGCCGAGCAGACGGCTGCACCCGATTCCGGCGTAGGACCCGTGCCCACGGGTGAGGTGCCCCTGACGCGTCGCGAGATGCGCGAGCAGGAGAGGCTTCGCACCGCACCACTCCCTGCCGCCGAGCCCGTGCCGTCCGAGCCCGCGTCCGCGACTCCGGCTGACGACGAGGGCTCTGAGCTCGTGTCCGGCATCCCGACGTTCACACGCCCGCCCTCGAAGTCCGAGCATCCGCGCATCGAATCCGCATCCGTCGGTTCGACGCCCACCGAACCGACGTCGTCTGCTGACGCACCTGCCCCCCAGGAAGCTGACGCCGACCGCCCCATGGTCGGCGCAGCGTTCGGCATCGGCGTGACGAACGTGCAGCCGAAAATCCCCGCAGCGTTCGACGATCTTCTCGGGGGCGACGCGCACGGATCGCACCGGGGCGGCAGTGCCCTGATCTTCACCCCGTCTCCCGGCGTCGGTTCGCTGTCAGGACCGATCGCCTCCACGGGCGAGATGCTCGTCACCGGCAGCTACTCCCTGCCCGCCGGCATCGGCTCGCAGGGTCACGCGATCGGATTCGCGGACGGAAAGGACGCTGACGCGGTGCTCATCGACGGTGAGCTCGCGCCGGCATCCTCGCCGACTCCGATCGCCGCCAGTTCGGCGGTCGCCACCTCCAAACCTGCAGGTGAGGTCATCCGCCCGCCGGCGCCCGACTCGGGCAACAAGCTCATGCTCACTCTGGCGATCGTCGCCGGTGGTCTCGCGCTCGCGTTGGCCGCTGCCCTGATCTTCGCCTTCACCACGAACGTCTTTGGATAATGCAATCATCTGAATCTGCTGTCGAAATGCTCCAGATCGCCGCGAACGCGGCGGATTCGAAGGGCGGCGAGGACCTCCTCGCGCTCAACGTCTCCGGTCCCCTCCCGCTCGTCGACATCTTCCTGCTTGTGACCGGAAACAGCGAGCGCAACGTTGCCGCGATCGCCGACGAGATCGAGGACAAGCTCATCGAAGCCGGTCACAAGCGCGTTCGCCGAGAGGGCCGTGCTGAGGCGCGCTGGGTGCTGCTCGACTTCGGTGACCTGATCGTGCACGTCTTCCACTCGGAGGAGCGCGTCTACTACGGCCTCGAGCGGTTGTGGAAGGACTGCCCGGTCGTCCCCATCGAGCGCACCGCACCCGTCGCGGGGGAGTAAGACCGCTGAGGGTCAGTCCTCGTCGCCTTCGGCGGCTAGCCGATCCGCGTCTGCACTGTCGATGAGGTCGGGATCAGCATCCGGATCGAGCTCGGTCTCGCCGTCGATCTCGCGAGTGGCCAGGTCGTCCTCCGGCTCGAAGTCGGGGTCGTCCGGAATGAAGTTGGGGGTGGGGTTCGACATCGTCGGATCCTTTCGCTGGGATGCTGCGAATGTACGTCCCGGTGTCCGCGCACGATCAGTGGGTTGACGGTGGCATGCCCAGCACGCTAGGCATGTCGGCGACACTCCCGGCGTCCCGGGGCGATTGGCGAGCCGTGCGCGGTCCGTAGTATGCTGAACAGGTTGCCGGGGCGGAAGCCGCCGGACGCAGATGGGCCTGTGGCGCAGCTGGTAGCGCACCTGCATGGCATGCAGGGGGTCAGGGGTTCGAGTCCCCTCAGGTCCACGCACAAGCCCCCGGGAAACCGGGGGCTTTTCTGACGTTGCGTGCGCGCCCCAGTCGGACGAAGATGTTCTGCAGTGTGTCCACTGAATGGGGAACGATGACGTTTGCGACCAGACGGGCCGGAGTGCACCTCGCCCGGCTGTCGCTGCTCGCCCTCGTCGTGGCTCTGGTCGTCGCAGGCATCGGCGGAATCCACGCCGTCTCCGAGCGGATGCTCGCCGAGGGCGCAGCACGCATCCTCACCGGCGCCGAGCCGGGCGCGCGCACCGTTCGCGTCGTCGCCAGCGAGGCGTCCGGTGACGGCCAGCGCGCTCAGGACGCTTCGATCCGCGATGCGATCGCGACCTCCTTCGGAGGAAGCGAGATCGCCGTCACGCGCCTCGCCACGGTGACCGCACTGCAGTCGGGAGCAGGCCAGGCCGCGAAGGATGATGCGCCGAGCATCCGGCTTCTCGACGATCAGCGTGTACCAGGCATCGCCTCGCTCACCGGCGGACGATGGCCGCTGGCCGCGGGCGAGATCGCATTGACCGACGCTGCGGCGCAGCGAAAGCAGCTCGCCATCGGCGACGCTGTCGTGCTCTCGCGTGACGGCACTCGTCTCACTCTCGTGGGCACCTGGATCGCCGATGACCCGACAGACCCCGCGTGGTACGGCGACCCCGCGATCGCATCCGGTGAGAGCGACGGCGCCATCGGTCCGGCGATCGTCGCGCACGGAGCGCTGGCCCAACTGGTCAGCACTCCGACGATCACCTGGGAGATCGCGCCCGTCGGGCAGACCATGACAGACATCGCGGTCCTGCAGCGCGCGCTGAATCGACTCGGCGGCCTGCCAGAAGCCGTCGACCCGCAGCGTCAGCACAACACCCGCGTTCTCGGCGAACTCGACACCACTCTGCACCGACAGGCGGCCGCCGTCTCCGCGACGCGCGGCCTGCTCGTCGCGCCGCTGCTCATCATCGGACTGCTCGGCGCGCTCGTACTCGGCATCGTGCTCACCAGCGTCACGACGACGCGCGGCGAAGAGATCGAGGTCCTCCGGGCCAGAGGTGCGTCCGGGCGACGGCTCGCAGCCGGTGCGGCGGGCGAAGCGGCAGTGTTCAGCCTCGCGGGTGTGCTGGCGGCGACGCTCGTGCTCGCGGTCACGGTCGGGATCGATTCTGCTGCCATGACGGCGGGTGCCGGCGCGGTGGTCTTCGCTGCCGCGTTCTCCGCGGTCATGATCGCCCGCCGTGCCGATGTCGTGCGCGCAGACGCGCGGCGCAGTGATGCGGGCGCGCGCACGCTTCCCTCGCTGCTGCTGCCCGCTGGAGTCGCCGTCGCTCTGGCGGCTCTGTCCGCCTGGCAGCTGTTCAGCACCGGAACGGTCGTACAGGCGGATGGTGCGCCCGAGCCACTCGCCGCTGCGGCTCCGGCCCTGATGCTCATCGCGGGGTGTGCGCTCGCGCCGGTCGCGGCGGGTCCGCTCGCCGCCCTCCTGGAACGGCTGCTGCGCGGGACGCGTGGCATCGGGATACTGTCCCTCCGGCAGATCGCGCGCAGGATGGGCGGCATCGCCGTCGCGATCCTCTGCCTGGCCCTCGCAGCATCCGCCGCCGCGCTCGCGATCGCGGCGCCCTCCGCCGCCCAGACCGCCGAGCAGCGCACCCTCGCCGCAGCTCTCGGTGGAGACGTCCGGGTGGCCTCCGACGACCCACTGGACACGACAGCGGTCGCTGTCGAGACTTGGACGGGCGTTGCGAGTGCGTATGACGTGCTGAGCACGCCGCTCGCTGTGGGTTCGGACGCGGTCCGGCTCGTCTCCGGCGCTCCGGATGCCCTCGGCTTCGCCGAGCCGATCCCGCTGGGATCTGCCGAGACGGTCGGCGCCGCGATCACCCGCGCCTTCGCAGAGCGTATCGATGCCGCTGAGGGCACGGTGTTCACAGCGCGCGTTCGCTCCGTCGCGCGGCCGGTCTCGTTCGAGGTCCTCCGCGTCGTCGACGCGCTGCCGGGAGTGGGCGACGCGCTGGGAGTCGCCGCGGATCCCGCGGCGCTTCAGGATGCCGGCGTCGACACGCCCGCCAACGAGCTCTGGGTCCGCACTCGCACACCGGATGCGACGGCGGCGCAGCTGCGCGCAGCAGCAACGCATCCGGTCCGCATCCTCACCGCCGCGCAGGTGAGCGCCGCGCCGGTCACCTCCATCGCTCCAACACTGCTGGTCGTCGGCGCCCTGATGGCCGCTGCACTCGGCGTGATCGGCTTCCTCGCCGCATTCTCGGCGACGGCAAGGGCGCGCCGCGACGAGCCGCTCGTGCTCCGTGCCCTTGGACTTCGGGCGGCGCATCAGCGCGCATCGCGGATCGGAGAGAGCGCCGGGCTCGCAGGCTATGCGGTGCTCGCCGGGGCTGCGGTGGGTATCGGCGTGGCAGCGGCCGTGCTGCCGATCGTCCTCGGGGCGGGCTCATGAACCGCAGACCTTCGCTCATGATCAAGGGAGCAGCGACGACCCCGCTGCTGTCCCTCTTCCTCGTCGTCGTGATCGCGGTGCTGTCCTACCTGGCCGCCGCGGCTCCTGCACTTCTCGCCGACGGTCGCACCGCCACGGTCCAGCGTGCGATCGCCTCGCTGCCAGAGCTCGCCGCGTGGCCTGCAGCGCTGGTGCCCGGCCTGCCGCGACCCGATGGTGCTCCGGCCGCCGACGTCGGCGTCTGGGGTGGTGCCCTGGCCGTCCTGGAGCGGAACCGGCAGGAGCAGCCTGAGCCGCTGAGAAGTCTGCTGGGAAACCCGCGGATCGCGATGACCGTGGACCCGCTCGCCACGATGGACGCAGATCCCGCCCGCGCCACGCCCGTGCCGCGCAACCGTGTCGCGCTCGTCTCCGACCCCGGCCTCGCCGGTCGTGTCGACGTCGTCGAAGGTCGGATGCCCGAGATCACCGATCCGGCCGACGGCATCGAGATCGTGCTCACCAGCACGGTCGCCGAGCAGCTGTCCTGGCCACTCGGCAGTGAGCGCCGATGGGACGACTCGACCCTGACGCTCACCGGGATTGTGACGCCGAACGGGGACGATGCCGGCGATTGGGCGTTCATCGGCGGTTCGATCGACCCCATCGTCGAGGTCGATGCGAGCGGTGATCGCACGCTCATCGCGGCCGCGTTCATGCACGTCGACCAGGCCGCGGTGCTCGTCGATCGTTTCAACGGAATCAAGACCAGCTCATGGATGCCGTTCCACCCAACCGCGCTGGATGCCGACTCGGCAGAGGCAGCCGCGGCGCAGCTGCGGCTGCTCTCCGCCGATCCGGTGGACGTCCCCATGTACGCCAGTGGCTTCTACGACCGGGGCATGTCGTTCTCGTCGTCGCTGCCGACCGCGATCGACACGGGAGCCGCACGCGCTGACGCGATGACCGCCGTGATCACGGTCGCGGCAGTTGGTCCGATCACGGTCGCTTTGGTCGTGCTCGCACTGGTCAGCAGGCTGATCGCCGTCCGGCGCGTAGCATCCGCGCGAGTGCTGCGGGCGCGAGGCGCGTCCATGCCTCGACTGATCGCGCTGCTTGCCGGCGAGGGCGCCGTGCTCGGAGCGATCGGGGTGACGATCGGGGTGGCTGTCGCCGCCGTGCAGCCGGGCTGGGTCGCATGGTGGGTGCTGCTGTTCCCTGCCGCACTGGGAGGGGTGCCCGCGGTGGCGCTGCCGTGGGGAGCGCTGACCGACGCGGAGCGTCGCGGACGTCGCGATCTGGGCAACAGCGGTCGCGCGGGTTTCGGGCGTGCGGGCGTCGGGCGTGCGGGGGTCGGGCGTGCGGGGCTGCAGGCTCTGATCCTGGCGGTCACCGGGGTGCTGGCGTTCCTCGTTCTCGTGCGCGGCGGCACCGGTGGTGCTGACCCGCTGCTGCTCGCGCTGCCCGTCCTGCTGGGCGCCGCAGGCAGCATCCTCGTGCTCCGTCTGCTTCCCCCGCTGCTGCGGTTCGCCGAGGCTCGCGGTGCGCGTCGAGCGTCGCTCGCGGGGCTGCTGGGACCGGCACGGGCGCGACGCGACCCGGTGGTGCGGACGGCACCTGTGCTGGCGGTCGTGGTCGGACTCGGCGTCGCAGTGTTCTCCGTCGCGTTCGCCGCGACGGTGTCCAGCGGCATCGTTCGCTCGGCGACGGCCAGCGTCGGGGCTGACGTGCGCGTCGAGGCCGCGTACATCACCGAGTCGGCTGCGGAGAGCGTCGCCGCAATCGACGGCGTGATCGCGATGGCCGCGCTGCACGGCGACTCATCGGTCGAGGCGACGGTCGGTGGGCGGGCGACGCGGACGCATGTCTACTCCGTCGATCGGAACGACTTCGTCGCCATCCAGCACGACGCGGACACAGCGCTGCCGCTTCCCCCGGCGCTCACGGACAGCGCTGGTGATGCCGTTCCCGTGGTGGCATCCGAGAAGCTTCTCGCTCGACTCGGCGTCGACGCGACCGACGCGCAGGAGATGGAGGTCTCGGGCGTGCCGGTGCACGTGGTGGGCTCCGCAGCGCCGCAGGTCCCCTTCGGCGCCGCCGAGCAGTGGGTGATCGTCGATCGCGCCAATGCCGAGGCTCTCGGGCAGCGCGGCTCCGGCCTCGAACAGCTCTACCTGGCCATCGATTCGGGCGCGGACGCCGACGACATCGGAGCGGCAGCAGTGGAGGCGATCGGTGGCGACGCCTCGTTCCGGACCCCGTCGGGAGTGGCTGCCGTGTATGCGGAGGATCCCGGTTTCGGCGTCGTGCAGGGCGCGCTGCTGATGGCGAGCGCCATCGTGGTGATGCTGCTGGGAGTGGCGCTCATCGCGACGCTGGTGCTCGGCGCGCCGGCGCGAGCGCGCGTGCTCGCGCTTCTGCGCACACTGGGATATCCGCAGCGCGGCGCCAGGCGCCTGGTGGCATGGGAGGTCGCACCGGCGCTGACGCTCGCCCTGCCGTTCGGCTGGGGGACGGGTGTCGCGATGGCCTTGCTGATGATCCCGCAGCTCGATCTGCGCGGCTTCGTCGGCGGACCGATGCAGCCGACGGTAGAACTGGGCGGGATGTGGCCCGTCGTCGTCGTGATCGGATTCGCCGTGGTCGCCGCCGTCGCGGTGACCATGGCGTCCGCCTTGGCGTCGCGCCTCGAGTCGGCGGACGTGATCCGTGCGGGTGACGATCGAGATGGGTGAGCGGCGGGAGAGGATGGCTGACATGTCGGATGGCGCGATCGTCTGCGAGGGTCTCGTGCGGATCTTCACAGCGCAGGGTGTCGAGGTGCAGGCGCTTCAGGGCCTGGATCTGCGGATGGCCGCCGGGGAGATCGTCGCTCTGGTGGGCGCGTCCGGGTCGGGCAAGAGCACGCTGCTGGGCATCCTCGCCGGGCTCGATCGTCCCAGCGCCGGTTCTGCGCACGTCGCCGGACACGACCTGGTCGCCATGAAAGGCGCGGAGCGCCTCGAATACCGCCGGCGCAGCGTCGGATTCGTCTGGCAGCAGTCCGCACGCAATCTGCTGCCGTACCTGTCCGCGCGCGAGAACATCGCGATGGTCCACGATGTCGCGCGCGTCGTGCCGCGCTCCGAGCGCGCAGCAACCGGCGCCGATCTGCTTGAGCTGCTGGGCGCCGCGGACGTTGCGGACAAGCGTCCGTCGGAGATGTCCGGCGGGCAGCGTCAGCGCGTGGCCATCGCGGTCGCGCTGGCGAACGGACCTCGGGCTCTGCTCGCGGACGAGCCGACGGGCGAGCTGGACGAGCAGACCAGTGCCGAAGTGCTCGCCGCGATGGAGACGGTCAACCGCGAGCGAGGCGTGACCACGCTGATCGTCACGCATGACGCCGGCGTCACCGAACATGTCGAGCGCACGGTGCGCATCCGGGACGGGCGCACGGCGACAGAGACGCTGCGACGCACTGCCACAGATGACGGCGGACGGGCGATCCGCACGGCCGAGGAGTATGCCGTGCTCGATCGTGCGGGCCGCATGCAGCTTCCGGCGGACTTCGTCTCGGCGCTCGATCTGAGCGAACGCGTGCGGCTGACCCTCGAACCCGATCACGTGCGCGTCGCACCCGGCCGCGAACACAAAGACCGACTGGATGGACCGACGGGGCGCACCAATGCGGATGACACAGGAGACGATGTGACCGATTCGACGGAGAACACGCCGTGAGCGCGGTGATGCGCGCAGAGGCGCTGTCGCGGGTCTTCCCCAGTGCCGGGGGCGACGTCACCGCAGTCCGGGAGGCGGAGCTGTCGATCGAGGCCGGCGAGCTGGTCGTCGTCGCCGGCCGCTCCGGCGCCGGCAAGACCACGCTGCTCACGATGCTCGGCGGTCTGGATCGGCCCACGTCGGGCCGGGTGCTCGTGGACGGAGCGGACCTCGCCGATCCGGCGACCGACGTCGCCGCGCTGCGGGGATCGCGCATCGCATCGATCTTTCAGACCTCCGGGCTGATCTCCGTGCTCTCCGCCGCCGAGAACGTCGAGGTGCCGCTGCGCATCCGCCGCGTCGACCCGGCCGAGCGCGACCGACGGGTCGCCGAGGCTCTGCGCGATGTCGGATTGGAGGATCATGCCCGTCAGCGACCGGGCGAGCTGTCGGGCGGGCAGCAGCAGCGGGTGGGCATCGCGCGTGCGCTGGTGATGGCGCCGGGCATCCTGCTCGCAGACGAGCCGACCGCTCAACTGGACAGCGAGACGGGAGCGCAGATCATGAACCTCATCGTGCGTCTGGTGCACGAGCGCGGCACGCCCGCGATCGTCGCAACCCACGATCAGGCTGTGCTCGAGCGCGCCGATCGCGTGCTCGAGCTGCATGACGGCATGCTTCGCACCCGGGTCGCAGGGTGATGAGCGGTTTCGGGAGGCGGTCCTATTGGGCCGCTGACTCCGCGTGACGATGCAGCATCAGCGCCAGCTCTCGAGGTCTGCTCAGCGCGACGCAATGGCTGCCGACGATCTCGTCAGGCACGATGCCCAGCCGATCGGCGACCACCCGCCGCAGGAACCGGGCCGGGAAGAACCGATCCTCGGTGCAGATGATGAACGTCGTCGGCACGGACGGCCACTCGGCAAGCGGCCACGGCTGGCTGTACGCGGCCTCCGACTCGCCGCGATCGGCGGTCCTCCGAAGCGCCTCCTCAGCGAGAGGCCGCGGAACATCGTGGAAGAACCCGACGAACGGGTCTTGAGCGCCGGTGAGGCCGCCGTCGAGCTCGGACTGCACGCCCACAGCCTCGCCGTATCCGGTGTTCGCCCACCACTCCGCCGCGGTCTCGCCGGGCGCAGGCACCATCGCCGCGAGCATCACGAGAGCCTTGGCCCGCGTGCGCGCGGCGACGAGCGGGGCGGTGAAGCCGCCGTAAGAGTGACCGACGACCACCGGCTCCGTACGATCGCCGAGTGCTGAGACGACGGCATCCGCGTAGTCGTCGAGGGTGGCCTTCGGATCATCCGCCGGCAGGTCGGGCGCGACGGTGTCGTGGCCGAGTGCGCGCAGCTCTCGCTCGACGAGGTGCCATGACCATGCGACGTCACCGCCGCCGTGGATGAGCGCGAAAGTCGCCACCGCTGACCTCTCTGGACGAGCGCGCGCATCGCGCGTCGAGTCCGTGCCCAGCGTACGCCGACCGGTCAGGCGAACACCACGATCCCGTAGATCGCGAACAGCATCAGGTGCGCGGCACCGTGCAGTGCGCTCACCCGGCGACCCGCGAACGTCGCGAAGGTCAGCAACAGAGTCACCGCCAGCAGCGTGAGTGCCGCAGCGCTCTCCCCGAGGACGATCGGCTGGCCGGTCAGCATCCCGATCACGAGCACGGCAGGAATCGTCAGCCCGACCGTCGAGACCAGCGCGCCGTGGCAGAGGTTGCTGACCCGCTGGAGCTCGCCGGTGTACGCCGCGCGGATCGTCGTGATCGTCTCGGGAAGGAAGACGATCATCGCGATGAGGATGCCGGAGAGCGCCACGGGGGCTCCCGCGCGGTCGAGCGCATCGTCGAGGAGCGCCGCCATGTCGTGCGAGAGCAGCACGATCGGGGTCACCGTCGCCACCAGCAGAGTGGTGCGTGCGATCAGCTCGCCACGGTGCTCCACCAGCACCAGGCGGATGTCGACACGCGCTGCGGCGGCACCGCCTGCGACGGGGGAGACCTCTTGGAAATCCTCCCGCTGCGCGCCCATCTGCCTGATCAGGAAGAAGGCGTACAGCAGCAAGGTGAGGATCGCGATCGGAATCGCCTGCCCCGGCGTGTACTCGCCGTCGACGCCGATAAGCGCAGGGAACGCGAACGCCGTGGCAAGCAGCACGACCAGCAGGGCCAGGTACGTGAAGACGCCGGTGCGGTTGGCGCGCAGCGCACCGTGTCGCAGACCGCCGACGATCAGCGCGACGCCGATCACGAGGTTCAGGATGATCATCGACACCGCCATCACGGAGTCGCGCGCGATCGTCGGATGCTCGCCTGGGCCCAGCAGCACCGCGGATATGAGGATCACCTCGATCAGCACGATCGACAGTGTCAGCACGAGCGTGCCGTAGGGGTCGCCGAGTCGGCGGGCGAGGTGCTCGGCCTCTGTGACGACGCCGAAGGCGCTCACCGTGATGACCACGACGATCGCGGCCAGCACCAGCCAGAGGACCGGGGTCGCCAGCGGTGCGGCCAGCAGCGGGCGCAGCAGGACGAGCGCGAGGAAGGATCCCCAGCCGAGCGCGAGCCGGAAGATCGACGCGGGGGTGAAGGTGTCGCGAAGGAGTGCGGACGCGGGCATGAGGCACCGGTTCTGCGGGGTCGTCCCTGCGCAATACGTCGCCCCCGGGTCGTCCCGCGGGTCGCTTTCGCCTCGATCCTATCAACGCCCGGAACCGCGTCTCCTCGCCCACGGAACATCCTGTGCGTGTTCCGCGTTCCAGCAGATGTGGACATCCTTCCCAGCATCGTGATCGGGGCCGGCCAGGCCGGCCTCTCAGCGTCGTACCACCTGCAGCGCCTCGGCATCGATCACGTCGTGCTGGATGCCGACGAGCGACCCGGCGGAGCCTGGCAGCACCGCTGGGACGCGCTGACGATGAAAGACGTGCACCGCGTCGCGGAGCTGCCCGCCGACGAGCCTCCGCAGCACTCGACTGCACGTGCCAACGAGGTGATCCCGGCCTACTTCAGCGAGTACGAGCGGCGTCACGCTCTCCCGGTGATGCGTCCGGTGAGTGTGCGCACCGTGACCGACGACGACGGCATCCTCATCATCGACGCCGATACCCGCGACGGCGATCGGCAGTGGCGCGCCCGCACGATCGTGAACGCCACGGGAACCTGGAGCAAGCCGTTCCTGCCGCACTATCCCGGCATGGAGACCTTCCTCGGCGAACAGCTGCACACCGTCGACTACCCGGGCCCGGAGCACTTCCGCGGAAAGCGAGTGCTGATCGTCGGCGGCGGCGCCTCAGCGGTGCAGTTCCTCGGCGCGCTCGCACCGCTCACCGACACCATCTGGGTCACCCGTCACCCGCCGATCTGGCGGACCGACGAGTTCACTCCCGAGGCGGGCGCGGCAGCGGTCGCGCTCGTCGAGCAGCGCGTCGCGCAGGGACTGCCGCCGCGGAGCGTGGTCAGCGTCACCGGGCTGATGCTGCGCCCGCAGGAGCGCGAGGCCGAGCGGCTCGGCGCCTACGATGCACGCCGGCCGATGTTCTCCTCGATCGAACCGGACGGGGTCCGCTGGGGCGACGGCAGCTTCGAGAACGTCGACGTCATCCTCTGGGCGACCGGATTCCGCCCCGCCATCACGCACCTCGCGCCGCTGAAGCTGCGCAGTCCGCACGGCGGCATCCAGCTCGACCGAGGAGGCCGCGGCACGACTGCCGTCGCCGACCCGCGCATCCAGCTGGTCGGCTACGGACCGTCGGCCAGCACGATCGGCGCCAACCGCGCCGGCCGCACGGCAGCGAACGGCGTGCGGCGATACTTGGCGACGCAGCACGGCCCGGATGCCCTCGCAGCGGCATCCGACATCGCACTATCCCGCTGATACGGGCATCCATCCGCGACCGGTACCCTCGACCCATGCGTCACCGCGTCACCCGAGTCGCGGCGACGGCGCTTCTGGCCGCCGCCGTCCTGCTCGGGTGCGCTCCCGCGGGAACGACCTCGACTCCCGCCCCCGGTTCGACCGCGACGTCGCGCGTCACAGCCACGCCCACGCCCACCACCACGACGGATCCCGTAGAGGCGGCCGTCACCGCGATGAGCACAGCCGAGCGGGCGGCCAGCGTCGTGATGGGGCACATCCCGAGTACCGACCCGGCTGCGGTGCGGGCGTACATGGCATCCGGTCTCGGCGGCTTCATCCTGATGGGAGCGAACGTCGCGGGCGACGCGCAGCAGCTTCGCGCGCTGAGCGCGGCGCTGACGATCGACCGCGCGCTGCCGCCGCTGATCGCCATCGATCAGGAGGGCGGCGTGGTCTCTCGGATGCCCTGGGACGATCTGCCCGCAGGGCGCGCCCTGCAGCAGGCGGACGCCGCGCAGACGCGTGAGGCCTTCGCCCAGCGGGCGAAGCTGGTCGCCGAAGGCGGCGCGAACGTGAACTTCGGAATCGTCGCCGACGTCCCCGCCGATGCGGGATCGTTCATCTCCTCCCGCGCTCTCGGCGCCGATCCGGATGCCGCCGCGGCGCGCGTCGCCGCGGCGGTCGAGGGCGAGAGCGGCGTCGTGCTGTCGACGCTGAAGCACTTCCCGGGTCACGGCGCGGCGCCGGGCGATTCGCATCACAGCATCCCGACGACTCCGATGACACTCGACGCGTGGCGTGCCGCGGACGCGAAGCCGTTCGTCGCCGGCATCGACGCGGGCGCGGAGCTGCTCATGTTCGGCCACCTGGCCTTCACCGCAGTCGATGCGGCACCGGCGTCGCTGTCGACGAGGTGGCACGCCATCGTGCGCGACGAGCTCGGCTTCGACGGCGTGATGATCACCGACGACCTCGGAATGCTGACCTCGTCAGGTGTCGCGGCGTACCGCGACCCGGTGAAGAACGCGGTGGACGCGCTGATCGCCGGCAATGACATGGTGTTGATGGTGGCGGGATCCACCCCCGAGACGGCGTCGGCGACGGTCAGCGGAATCGTCGCCGCCGTCGACGAGGGGCGCCTGTCGCCGGCGCGGCTTCAGGATGCCGCCGAGCACGTCATGGCGCTGCGGATGCAGCTCGCCGGTGCGTGAGCCGGCATCCGGCGGCTCAGTAGTCGACGCGGCGCCCGAACCTGCGCGGACCGCGGGCCGGCCGTGAGCACGTGGCCGCATCACGAAGCCGCACCAGCTCGTGCGGCTGCACGCCCGCGGCGGTCGCGAAGGCGTCCAGCGAGGCGAAACCGCCCTGCTCGGTGCGCTGCTTCACGAGCTTGCGGGCCTTGCGCGCGGTGATCCCCGGCAGGCCGGCGAGGGCGTCGGCATCCGCCGTGTTCACATCGATCGGCTCTGCGGAAGAGGGCTGGTCGCGCTGCCCGCTCGAGGCGAAGAACCCGGCGCTGGACGCGCCGGCGCGCCGGGCGAGCTGCTCCGCCTCGGTCGGCTCGGGCGCCGGTCTCTGAGCCCGCCCGGCACGCTGATCCCTGGCCGGCTCGGTTCTGGTCGGCGAGGCCTTGCGTGCCTCCGACTTGGCTGCCTGGCTCCTCGACCTGGACTTGGCGCGGCGTGAGGCGCGGGTGCCGGTCGCTGCGGCCGTCGATCGAGACGAGGTCATGGCGGGCCGCGCGGCATCGCCGCTGCGCCGGGCCCACATCGCGCGCAGCCACCCCGGGTTGGCCATCAGCGCCATCAGCATCCCCGCGATGTACAGCAGCGCGGCGATCAGCGACTGCCATTGACCCCAGATCGGCAGGGCCACCACGATGGCCAGCGCACCGAGCACGACGCCGACGACCGTCCAGCGCATCATCCGTCCGATGATGCCGACGATGAGGAATCCCAGCCAGGCGAAGATCGAGCCGGGGATGAAGGCCGAGATCATCCAGGTGCTCATCAGCAGCATCCACCCGACGGTGGGCTGGTCGGCGCGTGCAGTGCTCATCAGCGCTGCTCCCGCACGCTGAGCACCATCGTGACGCTGTCGTCCTGCTCGCGCGACTCGGAGAGCAGCTCGAATCCGGCATCGTCGGCGCGGGCGCGGATGCGCGCCGCGACCTCCTGCTGCACGCGGCGCGCATACGCGGCATCCATCCGCTCGATCAGCGCCGTCGCGTCCGCGACATCCGCGTCTCGTCCATCGGAGCCTGCGACGTGCGCCGTCCAGATGCCCTCCTCGTCACGGGTCATCCGCAGCGCCAGGTCGCCGACAACTGCTGTGAGCTCACCAGCTACCGTCTGCACGCTCGCGGCGCCGAGATCGCGCAGTGCGGATGCCAGCAGATCCGCGTCCCTCATGCGCGTCTGCACCTGCAGCGGGGTCGCACCTCCGCGGGGACGCTGAGCGGCATCCGTCTGACCGGCCTCGGTCTGCGACTGCACGCCGGCGACGCCGATGCCGCCGACGATCCCGGCGACGGCGAGGGCTGCGGGGACGAGGATCAGGGAGACGCTCACGCGACACGCTCCTGGGGTCGGTCGGCGCGCACGCCGAGATCGTGGAAAAGTGCGGAGAGGGCAGCATCGGATGCCCAGCCGTTGACGCTCACGAGCCCATCGGCGCCGATGCGCACCTCGAGCGTGTCCGGCCGGCCGCTGTCGTCGATGCGCCGCACCTCGTCCGCGTAGCGCGGCGAGAGTGCTCGGATGCCCTGATTCGCGGATCCGATCCACGGACGACGGGTGTCGGGGTGCTCGCGCAGGTAGGGTCCGTCGCAGAGGAGGTCGGTTGCCCCGAGCAGCGCGGCGATGTCATCGCGTCGGGTCGCCCAGCGGGTGAGGTCGCGAAGGGAGTGCCCGCTGAAGGCCATCACCGAAAGGCCTGCTGCACGGAATGCCTGCGCGACCGGGGCCAGGGCCGCGGCCTGCTCGAACGGCTCGCCGCCGAGCAGGGTCAGCCCCGTCGCGCCTGCGGCTCGTGCGGCCGCCAGCCACTGCGCGCCGATCTCTACGGGGTCGGCCAGCGCGCCGCCGCGGGGCGCCCACAGCTGCGGATTGAAGCAGTCGGGGCAGTGCACACGGCATCCCTGCACCCACACCGCGGCGCGGAGCCCGGGACCCTCGGCTTCGGTCGCTGGCAGGAATCGTGCCCAGCGCAGCGGCTCGCCGGAGTATGCCGGCTCGGCGGCGCCGAGCAGAGTCTGCACGGCGACGCCCGCTGATTCGGCGTGCACGATCATCCCGCGCGGTCCTCGTCCAGCACGGTGTCCTGCGCTTGGGCGGCCACGCCGGCGTGCTCCGGCGTGTACGAGGACGACGTCGTGGTCGCATCGAGAAGATCCTCGAGCGCGGTGATGTAGCTCAGGCACTCATCACCGGTCATCCCGATCGTCTCGGCGGCCACCGACCCGTCGGGGCGCAGGTTCACGATCAGCTGCTTCGTCATCGCGACTCCTCTCGTCAGTGATCCACGGCGCTGGTCAGTAGTCCACGGTGCGGCCGCCGCGGCGCGCGGACAGCGCCCCGGTGGACTCGCTGGTGCCGGATTCGACGGCATCCAGATCCTCGGTGCCCGTCGCGCGGACGGCGCGCTCGGCCGCCCACTCACGGATGCGGCGCACCTCTTCGGCCTGAGTGACGGCGAGCGGGATGGTGGAGTCTACGACCTGGTCGAGCATCGCCCGGTCGACCGGCCGATCGGCGCTGTATCCCTCGAACAGCGCCGAGACGACAGCCTGCTCGATCTCCGCACCGGAGTGGTTCTCGCTGCGCTGCACGAGCTCGTCGATGACCGCCTCGTCGTCCGCCAGGGCAGACAGGCCGTTGGCCTCGGAGGCGTGCGCGCTCAGCTGCAGGCGCCAGATCACCTCGCGCTCGGCGGCGGTGGGCAGATCGACGAAGAAGATCTCGTCGAAGCGCCCCTTGCGCAGGAACTCCGGCGGGAGCGCATCGATGTTGTTCGCCGTGGCGACGACGAAGACGGCGCGCTGCTTCTCCTGCATCCAGGTCAGGAACGTGCCGAATACGCGTGCCGAGGTGCCCGAGTCTCCGCCGCCGGTGGTGTTCGAGAAGCCCTTCTCGATCTCGTCGACCCACAGGATGCACGGCGCGACGGCCTCGGCCGTGGCGATGGCGTTGCGCAGGTTCTGCTCGCTGGAGCCGACGAGTCCCGAGAACACCCGCCCGATGTCCAGGCGCAGCAGCGGCAGGCCCCACGATGCGGCGGTCGCCTTGGCGGTGAGGGACTTTCCGCAGCCGGGGACGCCGGTGATCAGCACGCCCTTCGGATCGGGAAGTCCGTATTGCTTCGCCCCGGCCATCCACGAGCCGTTGCGGCGCGAGAGCCAGCGCTTCATGTTGTTGAGGCCGCCGACATCGTCGAGGTCGATGTCGGAGTCCATGAACTCCAGCAGCCCGGACTTGCGGACGATCTGCGCCTTCTCGTCGAGGATCACCGGCACGTCCCCCTGGCCGAGGGTGCCGTCGTTCACCATGGCGCGCGCGAACGCGTTCTCGGCCTCGGCCATCGACAGTCCGAGCGCGGCGTGCACCAGCTGCTCGCGCACGGCGTCGTCCGCGTCGATGCGGATGCGTCCCGCGCCCCGCGCGTTGCGCTCGATCATCGTGTCGAGCAGCTCGCGCACCTCGGCAGGCGTCGGGAGGGGGAACTCCAGCAGGTGGGTGAGCTCGTTCAGCTCGGGCGGGATCGAGCGCACCGGCGAGATCAGCACGAGCACGCGGGAGGCGTCGCCGTGCCGGAACTCGAGCGCCGTCTCGCGCGCTGTGCGCACGACCAGTGGCTCGCCCTGGCGGTGTTCGGTGCCGAAGTAGGCGTGCAGGTCGCAGAAGATGAACACGCCGGCATCCGGCAGGCCGGCGATGTGCGAGAGCGCGCGCGCCGGATTGGTGGTGTTCGCGACGCTCTTGCCTGCCGGATCGATCAGACCGAGTGCGCTCGTCCAGGTCCACACCGGACGGGGATGACGCTGTGCGGCGGCGGCCTGCGACACCGCTTCGATGGCGCGCACCTCCTCGCCGGTCTCCAGGTACAGCAGCGGCAGACGGGCCTTGAAGGCTTCATCGAGCGTCTCAGCGAAGGTCATGCGATCTCTCTCATTCGTCCACGGCGACAGACCATTCGCCACCGCTCGATTCGATCATGAACAGCACAGTGCCGGGCACCGGCCAGGATGCACGTGTCGTGAAGTCGTCCACATCGTTGACCGTCGGCGTGCCCCGGTACTCGAACTCGGGGGAGTAGACGGTGACCCGAAGGAACCCGGACCCGGTGTGCGTGAAGCGGGCGCTGAGCGCGTCGCCGCGATACGACAGCAGCGCGTCGTCGGAGCCCGTCGCGGCTCCATCGACGACGGCGGTCGCGTCCACCGGCTCCACCAGCACCTCCCAGTCGTCGTCGATCGCAGAGAACCACAGCCGACCGTCCGTGAGCGCAGGCGTCGCGTACACCACGTCGTCGCTGTCCCACAGTGCCGACAGCGAGGCCGGGAAGTCGCCGTCCGCATCGAGGGACGCCGCGTCGGCGGTGTGGAAGACGTTGATGTAGTCGTTGCCGACGTGGTCGGCGTCGTCGTGGGATGCCGGGCGGCGCATCATCAGCGGCTCTGCGTCCGCCTCGAACGGGATCCAGCCGCCATCGCGGCCTCCGGAGACGACGCCGTCGACGAGCTCGAGCGCCACCGGATCGTCCTCCAGGTACGGATAGACGCGCTCGCCCGCGACTCCACCACCGCCGGAGCCACCGCCGACGACGATGATCCTGTCGCCCTCCAGCATGATGCGCGGCACGATGAAGAAGGCGAGCACCATGATGGCGGCCGCACCGATCGTCCACATGACGCGCGAGAACCCGCGGATGCGCCGCAGCGCCGGATCACTCATCCGCGACCTCACCGGTTGTCGGATTCGGCGTCGCGTCCGGCGCCGGCGTCGCGTCGGGCGTCGAATCCGCCGTCGGTTCGGGTGCCGGCTCGAAGAACTCGATCGACCAGCTCGAATCACCGGCGGAGTCCATCGTGAAGACCGCGGCGCGGGTGTCGCCCCAGGCGATGCTCTTCGACTCGTCCTCGAACCTCAGGTAGCTGTCCTCGATGCCGTTCTCGGTGATGATGTCTACGGCGACGCGTCCACTCACCCGCACGCGCGCTGTGGTGGCGGGGCCGGTGTACACGAAGGTCTGCGGTGCGGTGCCCGAGACCGTGCCGGAGCGCTCCTCGAGACCGGCCGGCCTGACGCGCACCGACCATGGGTCCGCGGTGCGCACCCTCAGCCACAGGGTCGTCTCCGATGCGGACGGGATCAGATAGTGCCCCACATCGCTGTAGCTGTCGAACGACACGGCGGCCTCACTGTCACCGGCCGCGCCTTCGGTGAGGAAGACGTCCGAGATCTCGGAGTCCTCGAGCAGCGTGAGCATGAGCGGCTGCCCCGGGGTGAGGCCGCTCAGCGGGATGTACTGCTGACCGCGGCCGCTCCACGTGTCGCCGTCTGAGGTGGCGGCCGTCGCTTCGGGGTTCTCCCACGGGTCGTAGAAATCCTCCGACGTGGTGACACCGCCCGAGGTGGAGATCTGCCCGACGGCGTCTGATGCCAGCGCCGACCAGCCGATGGCGGTCGTCAGCAGGAGGCCGCACACGGTGACCGCAGCGTTGAAGCCCCGCATGCGCGTGCGCGCACGCACGCTCACGTCTTCCACACGACTCACTCCGCCATCCCTCCGCGTCAACCCTAGCTGGCAGGTGGGACGGTGCCCGGCCCACCGAGCCAGGCCTGCAGCAGCGCGGCACGCAGAGCGTTGCCGCGTTCTGCGAACGCGCGCTGGCGGCGCACGTACTCCGCTTTGCCCTCGGTCGTCTCGATGGCGACGGGGCGCACATCCCACGCCGAGAGGTCGTACGGCGCGGCCTGCATGTCGAGCATTCGGATGTCGCGAGCCAGCTCGAATGCGTCCAGCAGCAGCTCACCGGGGGCCAGAGGTCCTAGCTTGACGGCCCACTTGTACACGTCCATGCCGGCATGCAGGCACCCGGGCTGCTCGAGGTCAGGCTGGGAGTCGCGCGTCAGCGGCAGGCGATTGCGCGGCGCGGCGTCGTCGGTGAAGAAGCGGAACGCGTCGAAGTGCGTGCAGCGCAGTTCGTTCGTCTCGACGACGGCATCCGTTCCCGCGGTGCCGAGTCGCAGCGGAATCGGATGCCGATGCTCCGCGGTGCGGTAGACCATCGCCCACTCGTGCAGGCCGAAGCAGCCGAACTGCGCGGGCCTGGACGCGGTTCGCCGCAGCATCCGCTCGATGAGGTCGGCGAGCTGCGGCTTCTCCGTGCGGAATGCCGCGGGGTCCGGGAAGACATCGCCGGGTTCGGCTGCGGGGGAGTACCAGCGCCACTCGGCACGCTCCGGGGCATCCTTCAGAGTGATCCCGGCGCCCGGGTGCCAGCGCCGCAGCTGCGCGGGCTTGTACGAGTAGTACGTGAACAGGAAGTCGTGCACGGGGTGCTTCTCGCCGTGCTTCGCGCGCTCGCGATGGGCGGCGGTGAGGGCATCCGCTCGCTCGGCGTGCGCGGCTGCGCGCACCGACCATTCCTCGCGCTCCAGGCGCGCGGTGGAGGTGAGCGCACGGGCGGTCATGACGGTGTGCTGAGGATGCCGACTTCGCTGAGCCGCTCATGCAGGCCCGCGCCGTCCTCGGCGCTCACCCACGGCACATCGCTCGATTCGTGCTCGGCCGTGGCGCGACCACCGGCGAGCACCGCCTCGGCCGGCAGCAGGCGGCGGATCGCGACGCCGGCGACCGACGAGGGGTGCTCCCGCTGGAACTCGGAGTAGATCGCCTCGTCGTGCTGGCCGTCATCGCCGATGAGCAGCCACCGCACGTCGGGGAACTCGGCGGCGATCCTGCGCAGGTTCCTCGCCTTGTGCTCGCGTCCGCTGCGGAACCAGCGGTCGTGCGTGGGACCCCAGTCGGTGAGCAGCATGGCGCCGTCCGGGAAGAGATGGCGACCGAGGAATCGACGCAGCGTCGGGGCCACGTTCCACGCCCCCGTCGAGAGGTAGATCACCGGAGCGCCGGGGTTGTCGCGACGCAGCTGCTCGAGCAGCACGGCCATGCCCGGCACAGGGGTGCGGGCGTGCTCGTTGACGACGAACGAGTTCCAGGCGGCGATGAACGGCCGCGGCAGCGCCGTGACCATGACCGTGTCGTCGACGTCGCTGATGACGCCGAAGCGCACGTCCTCCGCGACGACGAAGACGGTGGCCTCGACCGGCTCCTGACCCTCCACCGACATGGTGAAGCTCTGCCAGCCCGGTGCGAGCTGGGCCTCGATGACGGTGTCGATCACGCCGCCGCGGTCGGCCACCACATCGTGGGAGCGGCCGCCGATGTCGACGCGCACCGACGCGAAGCTGACGGGAATGCTCGCGAACGACCGCCACCCGCGCACACCGGCGCTCTCATCGCGGGGACGCTTCGGCTGCGGCGGGACGATGAGCACCCGGCCGACGACGCGCACCCAGCCGGTCCCTCCGTAGCCTGGAAACGGAACCGCGGTCGCCGAACGACCACGTCGGCGGGCACGGCGTTCGCGTGCGACATGGATGCGGTGTTCGAGGCGGGCGAACCAGTGGATCTTGGCCGCTGAGGCAGGAGACATCGCCTCCAGTCTTTCACGGATGGCTCCGAGCCCAACGCGTCCGGTGCGTCACGCTTCGGGATCGCTCGCGTCCTCGGCGGCGCTTCCGCGAGCAGAATCCTGCCTCATGTGCCGGTCCTCGATGCGGGCGAGCACCTTCTTGCCGACGACGATCGCCACCAGCAGCGCCACGATGATCCCCACGAAGATGTAACCGGCGTTGTGCACGCGGTCAGCGAGCTCTTCGTAGTTGCCCGCGGCGGTGGCGGCGACGCCGACGTAGATGGAGGTCCAGAGCACACAGGCGGGAAGCGTCCACGCGATGAAGCGACGGTAGGCGTAGCCGCTCATGCCGACCGTCAGCGGCACCAGCGAGTGGAGCACCGGCAGGAAGCGCGACAGGAAGATGGCCACACCGCCGCGCCGCAGCAGATAGCGCTCAGCCCGGACCCAGTGCTCTTCTCCGATCCGCCTGCCCAGCCAGGAGCTGCGGATGTGCGGCCCGACCCAGCGCCCCAGCCAGAAGCCGACCGATTCGCCGATCAGCGCGCCGACCACGACCGCGACGCCGAGGATGATGCCCTCCGTCCATGACGCCACGCCGATCGAGGCCACCAGCACGACGGTGTCTCCGGGCACGATCAACCCGATCAGGACGCTCGTCTCGAGCATGACCGCGACGCCAGCGAGCACGGTGCGCAGCACCGGATCCACGGACTGCACCATCTCGATGGCCCAGAGCACGAAGTCATCCACCCCATGAGCGTAAAGCGTCCACGAGGGTCATACGCTGTGAACGTGCCTGCACCGCTCCCGCTGACGACGCTGACCGTGCGCGAGGCCGCCTCGGACGGCGACATCGCGCCGGATGATCTATTCCTGCAGCTGTTCGCAGGTGAGCAGGCGGCCTTCTGGCTGGATGCCGGAGCGGACGCCGTGGCGGGATGGAGCATCCTCGGCGCCGGCGAGATCGAGACGGATCCGTCGCGCGTGCGGGCCGTGGTGCTCGCGGGCGACGCAGATGCCCCGGCGCAGGGCGCGGGTGCTTCAGCCGACCCGCACGTGCCGTTCGATGGCGGCTGGGTCGGCTGGCTTCCCTATGAAGCAGGAGCCGGCGCCTGTGGTGCGCCGATCGCGGCATCCGATCATGCACCGAGCTGGATCGCGGTCACCCGCGCGGTCGCCGTGGATCACGCGAACGGACGGATCGTCGCACTCGCAGGACGGGACGAGATCGAGGCGTGGGGCGCCGTCGTGCGCGATGCGCTCGGCTCGGGCATCCGATCGACGGAACCGGATGCCATCGCCCCGACCACCGCTCGTGCGCGTCACGGCGTCGCGGAGTACATCGCTCTCGTCGAGGAATGCCGCGCGGCGATCGAGCGCGGCGATGCGTACCAGCTGTGCCTCACGACCCGGTTCACCGTGGCGCGGCCCGTCGAGCCGCTCGCCGTCTACCGCAGGCTGCGCATGGCGACGCCCGCACACCACGGCGGGTACCTCCGAATCGGCGAGCGGCATCTGCTCAGCGCGAGTCCCGAGCAGTTCATCACAGTCCGCAGCGGCTCCGTCTCGACCAGTCCGATCAAGGGCACCAGACCGCGCGGGACGACGCCGGAAAAGGACGCGCGCCTCGCCGCCGAACTGCAGACGGATGCCAAGGAGCGCGCCGAGAATGTGATGATCGTCGACCTCATGCGCAACGATCTCTCGCACATCGGCGTGCCGGGCAGCGTGCGCGTGGAGCGGCTCTGGCAGGTCGAGACGTACCCGGCTGTGCACCAGCTGGTCAGCACCGTGAGCGCGCGCCTGCGCGATGGAATCACCTTCGGTGATCTGTGCGACGCCGCGTTCCCGGCCGGGAGCATGACGGGGGCGCCGAAGCTGTCCGCGATGACGATCCTGCATCGGCTCGAACAGGGCGCGCGCGGGGTGTACTCGGGGTGCTTCGGGCACGTCGGGCTCGACGGGCGAGTGGACCTCGCGATGGTGATCCGCTCGATCGTCGTCTCCGACGACGAGGCCGTGGTGGGAGCGGGAGGCGGGATCACCTGGCTGTCGAAGGCGCCGGCTGAGGCCGCCGAGGTGTCGACGAAGGCGCGTGCGCCGCTGGCGGCGCTCGGAGCCCGCCTTCCGGACGAATGGGCGGCGCTGATCCGCTGATCGCGGAGCGGCATGCGAGCTGACCGCGAGACAGTATCCGAGCTGACCGCGAGGCGGGGCAATGCGGCAAGTCGCGATAACCTGGAAGAGCCCGATCTCCGGGCTGTCCCGCACCGTCAGATTGGTCGTTCCTTGTCCGAGCATTCGTCCGAATCACACGCCGAGCCCACTGAGGCGATGTCTGCACACGACATCCAGCGCAAGTGGCAGAAGTACTGGGCCGAGAACGAGACGTTCCTTGCGGGCGGAGCCGACGACAACCGCCCGCGCAAGTACGTGCTGGCGATGTTCCCGTACCCATCGGGCGATCTGCACATGGGGCACGCCGAGAACTACCTGTACAGCGACGTCGTGGCGCGCTTCTGGCGTCACCGCGGACACAACGTGCTGAACCCGATCGGGTGGGACTCGTTCGGTCTGCCGGCCGAGAACGCCGCCATCCGTCGCGGCGCCGACCCGCGCGAGTGGACGTACCAGAACATCGACCAGCAGAAGGCCGCGTTCAAGTCGTACGGGGTCTCGTTCGACTGGTCGCGGGTGCTGCACACCTCCGACCCGGAGTACTACCGCTGGAACCAGTGGCTGTTCCTGAAGATGCACGAGCGGGGGCTGGCCTACCGCAAGAAGAGCCCGGTCAACTGGTGCCCGAACG
Organism: Microbacterium alcoholitolerans; assembly: GCF_050408615.1. Classification (NCBI taxonomy): domain Bacteria; kingdom Bacillati; phylum Actinomycetota; class Actinomycetes; order Micrococcales; family Microbacteriaceae; genus Microbacterium; species Microbacterium alcoholitolerans. The sequence goes on from NZ_JBNTKD010000001.1 coordinate 200,120, forward strand.
ACCAGACAGTGCTGGCGAACGAGCAGGTCGTCGACGGGCGCTGCGAGCGCTGCGGCGCCGAGGTCGTCAAGAAGAAGCTGACGCAGTGGTACTTCCGCATCACGGACTACGCCGACCGGCTGCTCGATGACCTGAACCAGCTCGAGGGCACCTGGCCGCACAAGGTGCTGCAGATGCAGCGCAACTGGATCGGCCGCTCCGTCGGCGCCGACGTCGACTTCCGCATCGAGGGACGCGACGAACCCGTCACCGTCTTCTCGACCAGGCCGGACACTCTGCACGGCGCGACCTTCTTCGTCGTCGCACCCGACGCCGACCTCGCCGCCGAGCTCGTCGAGGGCGCATCCGATGAGGTGCGTGCGCGCTTCCAGAAGTACCTCGAGCAGGTGCAGCGCACCAGCGAGATCGACCGGCAGTCCACCGATCGCCCGAAGACCGGTGTGTTCCTGGAGCGCTACGCGATCAACCCGGTCAACGGCGAGCGGATGCCGATCTGGGCGGCCGACTACGTCCTGGCCGACTACGGTCACGGTGCTGTGATGGCCGTGCCCGCGCACGATCAGCGCGACCTCGACTTCGCCCGCGCCTTCGACCTGCCGGTGAAGGTCGTCGTCGACGTGACCGCGCCGATCACCGGCACGATCCCGGTGATCGAGACGGATGAGGACGGCGTTCCGGTCGAGACGCTCGATGATCAGCACCCGGCGAAGACGGGCATCGCGCTCACCGGCGAGGGCCGCATGATCAACTCCGGCGAGCTGGACGGACTCTCCAAGCGCAACGCCATCGCCCGGCAGATCGACAAGCTCGAGAAGGACGGTCTCGGCCGCGCCGCGAAGAACTACCGCCTGCGCGACTGGCTGATCTCGCGCCAGCGGTTCTGGGGCACGCCGATCCCGATGCTGCACACCGAGGACGGCGAGGTCGTCCCCGTCGACGAGTCGCAGCTGCCGGTGCGGCTGCCCAGCGTCGAGGGCCTTGATCTGTCGCCCAAGGGAACCTCGCCCCTCGGCGCCGCAGAATCGTGGGTGCGCACCGTCGACACGCGCACCGGCGAGCCGGCGCTGCGCGACCCGGACACGATGGACACCTTCGTCGACAGCTCGTGGTACTACCTGCGCTTCCTGTCGCCGAAGAGCGACACCGTCGCGTTCGATCCGGCAGAGGCGAAGCGCTGGGCGCCGATCGACTCGTACATCGGCGGTGTCGAGCACGCGATCCTGCACCTGCTGTACGCGCGCTTCATCACGAAGGTGCTCTTCGACATGGGCCTGGTGGAGTTCACCGAGCCGTTCTCGAGCCTGATCAACCAGGGCATGGTGATCCTGAACGGCAACAAGATGTCGAAGTCGAAGGGCAACCTGGTGCTGTTCGAGGAGGAGCTCAAGGCGTACGGCGCCGACGCGCTGCGTGTGGGCATGGCGTTCGCGGGCCCCGTGGAGGACGACAAAGACTGGGCGGACGTGTCGATGACCGGCGCGCAGAAGTTCCTCTCACGCGCCATGCGCGTCGCCGCCGACGTCGAGAGCCCCGCCGGCATCGGCTTCGATGGCGGAGACGCGGCGCTGCGCAGGATCACGCACCATCTGCTCGCCGAGGCACCAGGGCTGGTCGAGCACACGAAGTTCAACGTGCTGGTCGCCAGGCTGATGGAACTCGTCAACGCGATCCGCAAGACGATCGACACCGGCAACGGTGCAGCCGATCCTGCCGTGCGCGAGGCGGCCGAGACCGTCGCCGTGATGCTCGACCTGATCGCCCCGCACACCGCGGAGGAGATGTGGGAGATGCTGGGCCACGAGCCCTCGGTCGGCCTGGTCACCTGGGCCGCGGCCGATCCCGCGCTGCTGGTGGACGACACGATCACCTGCGCCGTGCAGGTCGGCGGCAAGGTCCGGGCCACGCTCGAGGTGCCGGCGAAGATCTCTGAGGCCGATCTCGAGGCGCTCGCCCGCGCCGACGAGCGCGTGCAGCGTGCGCTGGACGGCAAGGAGATCGTCCGCGTGATCGTCCGCGCCCCGAAGATCGTGAACTTCGCCGTCAAGGGCTGAAACCGCTTCTTCACATCGCGGCCCCTTCGGCGAGTTATCCACATTCGCCGAAGGGGCCGTGGTGCGCGTGCGCCTGCGCGCCTAGCGTGGCGGGGTGCCACCATCCGACCCAGAGCAGGAAGCCCCGACGCGTCCTCGCCTGAGGATGGGCATCGGCGTCGCGGTGACGCTGGGATTGGTCGTCCTGTCGGCCGCCGTGGGGTGGGGGATCCTGCGCGGGCAGGCGGGTCCGATCGACAGCATCCCGTTCGATGCGGGCGGGTCGTCGTCTGACGGTGCGATGCGTTCGGATGCCGACGCGAACGTCTCCGGCGGCGACGGGCTCTACGTGCACGTGCTGGGCGAGGTGGCCAGCCCCGGTCTGTACATCCTCGAACCGGATGCCCGTCTCGTCGACGCACTGGCGGCGGCCGGCGGCACGCTCGAGACCGCAGACCTGCAGGCGGTCAATCTGGCGCGCCCGCTCAGCGACGGTGAGCAGATCCTCGTTCCCGAGGCGGGTGCGCAGCCGCCTGCCGCAGGTGCCGGCGGCACCGGCGGCACGGGGACCACAGTCGACGGCAGGATCGATCTGAACTCCGCGGATCAGGCCGCGCTGGAGACGCTGCCGCGGATCGGACCCGCCCTCGCGCAGCGCATTCTCGAGTGGCGGGACGAGAACGGGCGGTTCCGCTCGGTCGACGACCTGCTGGCGGTGCCGGGCATCGGCGACAAGCTGCTCGCAGGTCTTCGCGAGAAGGTGCGCGTATGAGCGACCTTCGCACGAGTCTGCTGGCCCTGGCGCTGTGGGGCGCCGCGCTGCTGCTCGTCTTCCTCCCCGCACTCGCGGCTCCGGTCAGCATCGCGCTCGGCGCGGTGGCGGTGGTGATCGTGGCGCTGCGGCGCCGCGGCGGGCACGGGCTCATCGTGCTCACGCTGCTGTGCTGCGCGGCCGCGGGATCGACCGTCGCCGCGGCGCAGCCGCAGCGCGACCTGGTCGGCGCAAGCGACGGGCACGTCGTGGAAGCCCTCGCCGAGGTCACCTCGTCGGCATCCATCGGCTCGGACGGCCGGCTCTGGTTCGATGCGCAGACGGTCGACATCGGCCCACCCGGTCGGCAGCAGCGCGTCTCCGCGCCGATCCGCGTCGGCATCGACCCGATAGACGGCGCCGATCTCGGGGCGCAGGTGCGCGTCACCGGCCAGGCGAAGAGGACGGATGCCGGGGAGCGCGCCTCCCTCGTCGTCTTCGGAGAGCGCGCGGAGGTCGCACGCCCCGCATCGGGGGTCTTCGCCGTCGCCGCGACGACCCGCGCGGACTTCATCGACCGCGCCACCCGGCTGCCCGAACCCGGGGCCGGGCTGCTTCCCGGCCTCGCCGTGGGAGACACCAGGGCGGTGTCCGCCGATCTCAACGCGGCGATGCTGGCATCCGGTCTCAGCCATCTGACGGCCGTGTCCGGGGCCAACTGCATGATCGTGGTCGCGGCGGTGTTCTGGCTGGTGTCGCTGGCCGGCGGGGGTCGCGGAATGCGAGTTGTGCTCTCGCTGCTCGCGCTCGGCGCCTTCGTGGTGCTGGTCACACCCGAGCCGAGCGTCGTCCGGGCATCCGTGATGGCCGCGCTCGCGATGCTCACGGTGCTGCTCGGGCGCCCGAGTGCGGGACTGGCGATGCTCTCGCTCGCCGTGTGCGCGCTGCTGATCGTCGACCCATGGCTGGCGGCCACTCCCGGCTTCGCGCTGTCGGCGGCGGCTACGGCGGCCTTGCTGGTGCTCTCGCGTCCGCTGCTGCGCGGCCTCGGCCGATGGATGCCTGCGCCGCTGGCCCTGGCGCTCTCGGTGCCACTGGCCGCCCAGGTGGTGTGCGGGCCGATCGTCGCGCTGTTCTCGGATCAGCAGTCCATCATCGGTGTCGTCGCGAACCTGCTCGCCGCTCCTGCAGCGCCCATCGCGACGGTGATCGGGCTGCTGGCGTGCCTCTCGGCACCGCTGCCCGTGGTCGCCGACCTGTTCGCGGCTGCGGCATGGCTGCCGGCCGCCTGGATCGAGACGACCGCGACGGTGACCGCCGCGCTGCCCGGCGCGACCATGCCCGTCGTCGCCGGACCGCTCGCGGCCCTCGTCGTCGGCGTGCTGAGCGCCGCGATCGCCATCGTGCTGGTGCAACCCGCTTCGCGGCGCCTGCGATGTGCATCGCAGCTCGTCGTGGTCGTCGCGCTCGGACTCGCCGGCGGGCGGATGCTGCTCATCGGCCCGCTCGCGCCGATGACGGCGCCAGGGGAGTGGACCATCGCCGCATGCGATGTCGGGCAGGGCGATGCCGTGCTCATCAGATCCGGGGAGCGGACGGCATTGATCGACACCGGGCCCGACCCGGCGGCGCTGCAGGAGTGCCTCACGACCACGGCCGTCGGACACATCGACCTGCTCGTGCTGACGCACTTCGATCTCGATCACGTCGGCGGCGCCTCCGCCGTGCTCGGGCGCGTGGGCACCGTGCTGCACGGTCCGCCGGCCGAGGCACAGGACGAGCGGGTGCTGCAGCAGCTGGCATCCGGGGGAGCGCGCCTCGTCGAGGGCGCAGTGGGCGTGCACGGGACCCTGGGCGAGACTGACTGGCGCGTGCTGTGGCCCGAACGGGATTCGGCCGCGTTCCCGGAGGGCAACGGCGCGAGCGTCGTGCTCGAGGTCGGCGGCGGGGGAGTGCCGCGGATGCTGATGCTCGGCGACCTCTCGGCCGCGCCGCAGCGTCGACTGCTCGCCGGCGGCCGGATCGCCGGCGGCTACGGCGTCGTCAAGGTCTCGCACCACGGCAGCCATGATCAGGAGCCATCGCTGTATGCGCAGGTGCGGGCGCCGGTCGCGTTGATCGGCGTCGGCGAGGACAACGACTACGGGCATCCGACCGCCGAGACCCTGCGGCTTCTCGAGACGAACGGCGCTCGGGTGCTGCGCACCGACAGGCACGGATTGATACTGCTCGGCGAGCGGAACGACCGCATCGCCATCTGGACCGAGGAGGACGAAGGATGACAACGACCGAGAAGATGCTGTGCGTGGCAGCCGTCGCTGTGACCGCCCTGGTGCTGAGCGGATGCACGCCCGTGCAGACCCTCGACACTCCGGAGCTGCGGGCGGGCGCGCTGCAGGAGGAGCTGACGCAGGTGGCGGACGCTGTGGCGTCGTTCGATGCGTCCGCGATCGAGGAGCTGCAGTGCGAAGAGCCTCGATACATCGAGCTGCCGCGCGAGGACCAGCTCGACGAGGCCGTCTCGCTGCCGCTCTCGATCGAGATGGGCGAGGCCGAGCCGCTGGATCTGTCGGATTCGCAGTACACGGATCCGGATCCGGCGGCGGAGTTCCACCTCGCCTCGATTCGCCAGGCGAGCAGAGGCGGCGCGGGGGCGCGGGTGTCGCTGCCCGATGTCATCGTGCGGGTGGATGACCGTCGTGCATGCGTGTGGGCCATCGGGCCGCGGTTCGCGCTGCTGCTCGGGCTGTGAGCGGGCGCCGTCGGTGGCCGCCGGTAGGCTGGATGCCATGCCTGCCGCCCGTACATCCGCACGAGGTTCCGGTGCGCGCGCAAGCGCGGTGAAGGGCGCGAAGATCGCACAGGTGTCCTGGCGGGAGCCGCGTCCTGCCCCGATCGTGCTCGTCTCGGGTCCAGAGGAGGTGCTCGCCGAGCGCGCCATCGCCGGCGTGCGCGAGTACCTTCGAGCCGAGGACCCCGGGCTCGAGGTCAGCGACATCCGGGCCGATGACTACGAAGCCGGCACGCTGTTCGCGGTGACCTCGCCCTCGCTGTTCGGCGAGGCGCGTCTGGTGCGCGTCTCCGGCGTCGAGAAGTGCTCCGACGCCTTCCTGCAGGAGGCGCTGAAGTACATCGAGAACCCTCAGGAGGGCGCGACGGTCGTGCTGCGGCACAGCAGCGGCATGCGCGGCAAGAAGCTGCTGGACGGCATCCGTGCCGGCACCGGCGGCGGCATCGAGATCGCGTGCGCCGCCGTCAAGCGCGACAGTGACCGCGTCGACTTCGCGGCGGGGGAGTTCAAGGCCGCCCGCAAGCGCATCCAGCCGTCGGCGCTGCGCTCGCTCGTCTCGGCGTTCGCCGACGATCTCACCGAGCTCGCCGCGGCCTGTCAGCAGCTGATCGGCGATGTGGCCGGGGACATCACCGACGACGTCGTCGCCAAGTACTACGGCGGGCGCGTCGAGGTCTCGGCCTTCGTCGTCGCCGACACCGCGATCGCCGGGCGCTACGGCGAGGCCCTCGTGGCGCTGCGGCACGCACTGGCATCCGGAGCCGACCCGGTGCCGATGGTCGCCGCCTTCGCCATGAAGCTGCGCACCATGGCACGCGTCGCGGGCAACCGGGAGCCGAGCCGTCAGCTCGCGCAGCGACTGGGGATGAAGGACTGGCAGGTCGATCGGGCCCGCCGCGACCTCGCGGGCTGGAACGAGCGCTCCCTCAGCATGGCGATCCAGGCGACCGCCCGCGCCGACGCGGAGGTGAAGGGCGCCGCCCGCGACCCGATCTTCGCCCTCGAGAGGATGGTGACCGTCATCGCCACCCGCGAGCCCTTCGCCCCGTCCCGCTGACCCGCGCACGGCCCGCGACGCCCGCAAACGCAGAAGGCCCGCCCCGAGAACGGGACGGGCCTGACAACTGCGACTCAGAGAGCGGCGACCTGCTTGGCGATGGCCGACTTGCGGTTGTTCGCCTGGTTCTTGTGCACGACGCCCTTGCTGACGGCCTTGTCGAGCTTGACGGACGCGACCTTGAGGGCGGCCTCAGCGGCCTCCTTGTCGCCGGCGACGACGGCCTCGCGGGTCTTGCGGACGACGGTCTTCAGCTCGCTCTTGACGGCGCGGTTGCGCTCCTGAGCCTTCAGGTTGGTCTTGTTGCGCTTGATCTGCGACTTGATGTTTGCCACGTGTGGACGCTTTCTGTCTGGATGGAGTGATCGGATGCTGCAGACGAGAGAGGGCGCCGTACAGCGGTCGTGAGGGACGAACCCACACGCAAGCCAAGAGTCAATGTTACCAGCACTACGGGCGATCCTGTGCCAGCATCGACAGTACCCGAACGACGACGACGTCATAGGAGCCCGATGACCTCCCACACCATCACGGATCGCGTCAGCCCGCGCTGGATGATCGTGTTCACCCTCGCCTGGCTCGCCATCTGGACCGTCCAATTGACACCGGTGCAGCTGCTGCTGCCGCTGCAGCTCGACACACCCGCAGACGACTGGATCCGCGGGGTGGTCTCATCGGGTCTCGTGCTCGGCGTCGGGGGACTGGCCGGCGTGCTCGCCGCCCCAGCCGCCGGCGCGCTGTCGGATCGCTCCAGGAGCGCCCGCGGACGCCGCAGGCCGTGGGCACTGGGCGGTGTCTGGCTCGCCGTGGTCTGCCTGGTGCTGACCGGCTCCGCCGAGGGTCCATGGGCGGTCGGCGCGTGCTGGGTCGGGGTATCGGTCGGCATCGCCGTGGCATCCGCCGCCTTCACCGCCCTCATCGCCGACCAGCTTCCGGTCTCGCAGCGCGGTGCCGCCTCGTCGGTGATCAGCTCGGCGCAGGCAGTCGGCATCGTGCTCGGCGTGGGACTCGTCGTGCTGCTCGGCCTCAGCGTCCCCGCCGGCTACCTGCTGCTCGCCGCGATCCTCGCCGTCCTCGGAACCTCGGCCGCCCTGCTGCTGCCGGATCCACCCGCCGGCGTGGGCGAGATCCCGCCGCAGCGCACCTCGAGCCGACCTCGACTCGCGTCACTGCGCGATCGCGACTTCGCGTGGGTGCTGGGCGGCCGTTTGGTCGCCAACATCGGCAACGCCCTCGGCACAGCCCTGTTCCTGTTCTTCCTGCTGCATGGGCTCGGACAACCCACCGCGCAGGCGCAGGACAACCTGCTGCTGCTGATCGTCATCTATACGGTGTTCGTCGTGATCGCGTCGGTGCTCGTCGGCATCGTCTCCGATCGCACCGGTCGGCGACGCGGGCTCACCGTGCTCGCCGCCTTCGTGCAGGCGCTGTCCGGCATCGTCGTGGTGCTGATGCCGACGTTCGAGACGACCATGGTCGCCGCAGCGCTGATGGGCGTCGGCTACGGCGCATTCTCGACGGCCGGACTCGCCTTCGCGACCGACCTGCTTCCCGACGAGCAGGACCACGGCCGTGACCTCGGCATCGTCAACGTGACGGCGGCACTCGGTCAGCTCATCGGTCCGATGCTGGGTGCGCTGCTCGTCGCCGTGGTCGGCGGGTTCTGGCTGGTGTTCCTGATGGCGGCGATCCTCTCGGTCGCCGGAGGCGTCATGACCGGTCGTGCACGACAGCCAGAGCCAGCTGCAGCACCGCATTGAACACCTGGGGTCGCATCGCCGTGACCAGATGCGAGGTCCGCGGCACGACGATCAGCTCGGAGTGCGGTGCCAGGCGTGTGAACAGTGCCTCCTGCGCGCGCAGCTGATCGAACTGACCGTTCACGAACCACAGCGGGGTCTCGATGCGCGCGACCGCCTTCATCAGATCCAGTGACGACAGGCTCTTCAGGGCCACAGCCTGCGCGTCCAGCGCATAGCCGCCGGCAGCGAAGTCACCACGAGTCTCGAGCGGGATGGTCGCCGTCAGCATCCGCTCCGAGAGCCACAGTCCGCGATCGGGCAGCCGGTCCAGCGCCCCGGCGAGCGTGCGGTAGGTGCGCAGGGCGGCGCCACGCGGGAGCGCCGTGCACGACGCGGCGATGAGCCCGGCCACCGGCGGCGCCTGTTCCGCGCCGGTGTACTCGAGGCTCAGCAGTCCGCCCATGGAGTGGCCGACCAGCAGCACCGGCCCGCGCGTCGCGGCATCCTGCACGGCCTCGTCGATCGTGCGGAAGGCGCCGTCGAGGGTGAACGTCTCGTCGATGCGCGCGCCATGACCGGGCAGATCGACTGCTCGCGCGGGAACGTCGCGCTCAGCGAGCCAGGCGAGCTGTGAGCGCCACATCGTCGCCGAGGTGCGGATGCCATGGACCAGGACGACCTGTGCAGTCATCACTCCAGCATAGAAAGGCGGGGCCGGTGGATGAACCACCGACCCCGCCTCAGCGACAGAAGTGCTTACTTCTCCCAGCCGACGTTCTCGACCGGCTGGACGCCGAACAGGTCGAGACCCACGTAGGGCTCGGGCGTCATGTTCGCCAGACCGTCCTTGGCAGCGGTCATCGACGGGCCGTTGTAGAGCGGGATCAGGCCCCACTCCTGGAAGATCTCGGCCTCGAGCTCCATGGCGGCAGCCGTCTGCTTCTCGGGGTCCTTGATCGACTCGACCTCATCCTTGATGCGCTGATCCATCTCAGGCGTCTGCACACCCGAGAGGTTCAGGCCCATGTCCTGGCAGTAGAGCTGGCAGAACCAGGCCGCGCCGAACGGGTCGGAGGAGGTGAAGCGCAGGCTGAAGATGTCCCAGTTCTTCGTGTTGTAGTCCTCGGCGAACTTGTTCGACGGACGCACATCGACCTTGACCTCGATGCCGACAGCCTTCTCCATGGCCTGGATCGACTGCGCGAGCGCCTTCTGGGTCGGGTCGTCGCTGTGGATCGGGTACGTGACCGAGAGCTTCACGCCGTCCTTCTCGCGGATCCCGTCCTCGCCCTCGGCCCATCCGGCCTCATCGAGGAGGGCCTTGGCACCCTCGACATCGAACTCGTAGCCGGCCTTCTCCAGCGAATTGCTGTAGCCGGGCTGGAACTCGAACAGCGTGAACGAGCCGGCCGGCTCCTCCTCGTAGTCCAGACCGTTCCAGGCGATCTTCTTCTGCTGGTCGATGTCGATGGCCTTGAAGAACGCCTCGCGCACCTTGACGTCAGCGAACTGCGGCTTCTCGGCGTCGACCTCGAGCAGGGTGTTCGCGGTCTGCTGGGCGCGGTAGATCGAGATGCCGTCCATGTCGGCGACCTGCGCCAGACGGTCCTTGGTGCCGACGCCGACGGTGTCGACCTCGCCGTTCTTGAACGCGTTGATCGAGGCCTGCGCGTCCATGCCCGTGAAGGTGACCTTGTCGAGCATGGGCTTGTCGCCCCACCACTTCTCGTTCGGCTTGAACGAGACGTAGTCCTTGTTGGCGTCGAACTCGTCGATCGTGTACGGACCGGCGCCCCACTCTGCGTGCGGGTTGTCGATCATGGCGGTGTTGAACTTGTCCGGGTCGGCCAGCGCCGGGTGGATGACGCCCGTCAGGAACGGCATCTGCGGCCAGGCGAACTCGCCGTTGAAGGTCACGATGGCGGTCTTGGGCGTGTCGCCCTGCTCGACCTTCTCGATCTCCTTGTAGCCGTCGGTGGCGTTCGGGACGAAGCCCTCTTCAGTCGAGCGGCTGGCCTTCCACGTGGCGTCGATGGCGGTCCAGTCCATCGGGGTGCCGTCGTTCCAGGTGGCCTCTTCGGTGAAGGTGAAGGTGATCTGCGTGTTGCCATCGACCGTGTCGATGTCCCAGGCGTCGAGGTATGCGTCGTGCTTGTACGGCGTGCCGTCCGGCTCCTGCAGGAGGATCTGGGGCATGTACCATGCGGCGACGCGTGCGGTGTCGGCGCTGCCGTCGCCGTGGAACGCGTTCAGCTGCTCCGGGATCTCGTTGATCGGGAAGTTGACAGTGCCGCCTTCCTTCAGGTTCTCGCGCGGCTGGGGGTTGTAGTCCGCCGCGGAGGTCTCGGTGGGCGTGCCGCCATTGTCGCCGCCGTCACCGGTGTTGCCGGAGTCGGTGGCACACCCGGTGAGAACGAGTGCGAAGGCCCCGCTGATCGCGAGTGCCCCCATCAGCTTCTGCTGCTTCATGGTGCTCCTTTCGCCTTTCGGCGTGTCATAAGGGGAGGATAGTTCTCGTTTCACCGCATCCGCGGCACTCACGAGTGAATGACGGCTAACTGTTATCGGACGGTGATCGACCGTTATGCGATGGTGATCGACCGTTACCCGAAGGTGACCGTCAGACGGTGGCAGGCCTGGTCGACATGGTCTCCGGGTCGAAGACGACCCGCTGGCGGGTGCGCTCGATGTCCGGGTCCGGCACCGGGATCGCCGACAGAAGAGCCTGAGTGTACGGATGCTGGGGGTTGTCGAAGACATCGTCGACGTCACCATGCTCCACGAACTCGCCGAGGTACATCACGGCGACGCGATCGGCGATGTGACGGATCACCGACAGGTCGTGCGCGACGAACAGGTATGACAGGCCGAGCTTCGCCTTCAGCTCGTCGAGCAGATTGATGACACCCGCCTGGATCGAGACGTCGAGCGCCGAGACCGGCTCGTCGAGCACGACGATCTTGGGGTTCGTCGACAGCGCACGTGCGATGCCGATGCGCTGACGCTGACCGCCCGAGAACGCACCGGGGAAGCGATCGCGGTGCGCAGGGTTCAGGCCGACGAGATCCATCAGCTCCTGCACGCGGCTGAGCACCTGCGCCTTCGGCATCCCGATCGCGCGCATCGGCTCGGCGATGACGTCCGTCACCGTCATGCGGGGATCGAGGGCGCCCATCGGGTCCTGGAAGACGATCTGGATGTCGCGGCGGAGCGTGCGCTCCAGCTTGTGATCGTTCAGTCCGTTGACGCTGGTGCCGGCGATGATGATGTCACCGTCGTGCTGCTTCTCGAAGTCCATGATCTGCAGCAGCGTCGTGGTCTTGCCCGATCCGGACTCGCCGACGATCGCCATGGTCTCGCCCTCGCGGACGTCGAAGCTGATGCCCTTGACGGCGTGCACCTCGCCGACCTTGCGCTTGAAGAATGCGCCCTTGGTCAGCGGGAAGGTCTTGACCATGTTGCGCACCTCGAGGGTGACGGGACGCTCCTCGCGCGGCGTGCGAGTCAGTTCGCTCTCCGGCGCCTTCTCGATCGGGTAGACGGGAAGTCCGCCGATGCGGCCGTCGTCGTCGATCTCCTCGGCGCGGATGCAGGCCGCGAGGTGCGGCTCGCCGCTGCCGGTGGCGACCGGGTCGAGATCGGGCTCGCGTGCGGTGCACGCCGCGATCGCGATCGGGCAGCGCGGCGCGAACGGGCAGGCGTCCGGCAGGCCGATCAGCAGCGGCGGGTTGCCCTTGATGGGGATCAGGGGCTCCTTCTCTGCCTTGTCGACCCGGGGGATCGCACCGAGCAGGCCGATCGAGTACGGCATCCGGGTGCGGTGGAACAGCTCGTGCGCCGGGGCGTGCTCGACGGGCTTGCCGGCGTACATCACCATGACGTCGTCTGCGGTGCGGGCGACGACTCCCATGTCGTGCGTGATCATGATCACGGCGGCGCCGGACTCGTGCTGCGCCTTCTCGATCAGATCGAGGATCTGCGCCTGGATGGTCACATCGAGCGCGGTCGTCGGCTCATCGCAGATGATCAGCCGCGGATTGTTCGCCATCGCGATCGCGATCACGACGCGCTGGCGCATTCCGCCCGAGAACTCGTGCGGGAAGGACTTCATGCGCTTCTCGGGCTCGCTGATGCCCACCAGCGTGAGCAGCTCGAGCGAGCGGTTCCACGCATCCTGCTTCGACAGCCCGCGGTGCGCGGTGAGGGCTTCGATGAGCTGGTCGCCGATCGTGAACACGGGCGTCAGCGAGGTCAGCGGATCCTGGAAGACCATGGCCATGCCGTTGCCGCGGATCACCGACATCTGCTTGTCGCTCTTGCCGAGCAGCTCCTGGCCCTCGAACTGGATCGACCCGGTGATGCGCGCGTTCTCGTCGAGCAGGCCCATGATGGCGAGAGACGTGACGGACTTGCCCGAGCCGGACTCGCCCACGATGCCGAGCGTCTTGCCTGCCTCGAGGTCGAAGGAGACGCCGCGGACGGCATCCACCCGGCCCGCTTCGGAGGCGAAGCTGACCTTGAGATCGCGGACGGACAGGACGGTGCGTGCGTCGGTGCTCGTGTTCGCTGAGGTGCTCATGCGCGGCCTCCTGCCGATGAGGTGGGATCGAGGGCATCGCGCAGACCATCGGCGACCAGGGCCATCGAGACGGTCAGGAGCGTCAGAGCGGCGGCGGGGAAGTAGAACAGCCACGGCGCGCTGGTGACGCTGGCCGCGCCCTCGCCGATCAGGGAGCCGAGCGAGACGTCCGGGATCTTCACGCCCATGCCGATGAACGACAGGCCGGTCTCGGTCATCACGGCCGCCACGACTCCGAGGGTGAAGTTGATCACCAGCAGCGAGCCGATGTTCGGCAGCAGGTGACGCATCACGATCCTCATCCCGGGAACGCCCATGTAGCGGGCCGCGTCGATGTATTCGCGCTCGCGCAGCGAGAGCGCCATGGTCCAGATCACGCGCGCCGGGAAGAACCAGCCGACGAAGATCAGCGCGAGCGAGATGACCCGCCAGTCACCACCCGAGTCGTTCGACACCAGGGCGAGGATCAGGAAGGTCGGGACGACCATGAAGAAGTGGATGATGATCAGCGTCACGCGTTCCACGAGACCACCGAAGTACGCCGCCGCCGTTCCGACGATCGCGGAGATCACCGTGACGCCGACCGAGACGATGACGGCGATCATCAGCGAGCGCTGCAGACCGATGAAGGTCTGCGTGAAGGTGTCATTGCCGGAGGCGTTGGTGCCGAACCAGTGCTCGGCAGACGGGCCGGTCGAGAGGTTCAGGAAGTCCATGTCCGTGGCGGAGTACGGCGACATGAGCGGCACGATGATCGAGCACACCGCCAGGATCACGAAGATGAAGATGCCGCCCACCGCCGGCTTGTTGCGCATGAACCGGCGCGTGTACAGCGTCCACTTGGACAGCTGCTTGGCGGGGATGCGCTCTGCGGTGGTGTCGGGGCCGACCGGGGGCTGCACGGACGGATCGATGGTGTCGGTGCTCATATCAGCTCACCCTCACTCGCGGGTCGAGTACCACGACGGCGATGTCGGCGAGGATCGCGCCGATGGCGGTCAGCACGGCGCCGAAGGCCGCGACGGCGACGACGCCGTGCACATCGTTGGTGTTGATGGTCGTCAGGAAGTAACGGCCCATGCCCTGCCACGCGAAGATCGTCTCGGTCAGGATGCCGCCGGTGAAGATCGCGGGAATGGAGAAGGCCACCTGCGTCGCGACCGGGATCAGCGAGGTGCGCAGTGCGTGCCGGCGGATCGCCTGCTGCTTGGTCAGGCCCTTGGCTCGTGCAGTGCGCACGTAGTCGGCGTTGATGTTGTCGAGCAGCAGCGAGCGCTGCAGGAAGTGCGTTCCTGCGTAGCTGATGATGACCAGCGCGATCGTGGGGAGGATCAGGTGCTGCAGAGTGTCGATCAGGACCGGGAAGAAGCCGGTGACACCAGGGCTCGAAGAACCGGTCACGTAGAAGACGCGAGTGCCGACCCAGTTGTTGAAGTTGATCGCCAGGATGACGATGGCGAGGCCTGCCACGATGATGTTGATGTTCATCGTGACGATCGACACACCCTGCCAGATGCGGTCGCCGAGCTTGTACTGGCGCGATGCCGTGTAAACACCGACCCAGATTCCGAGGACGGTCGCGATGATCGTGGCGCCGAGCACGAGCTCGGCACTGACCCACATGCGGTACGCGATCTCGTCGTTCACCGAGCCGCCGGTCGGGCTCACACCCCAGTCCCACCGGAAGATGATTCCCGAGAACCAGTTCCACCACCGTTCGATCAGCGGAGTGGACTCGCTGAGGTTTCGAGGCCCGAGCAGACCTTCGATCTGCTCGGGGGAGAGTGGTGGTTTTCGGGCGACGTAGTTGCTGCGCGGATCGAGGAAGGACCAGGCCAGGAAGTAGGTGACATTGGTCGCGACCACGATCATCAGCAGCCAGCCGAGTGCCCGGCGCACGAGATACTTGATCAAGGTGTTGATTCTTTCTCTTCTACAGCACGCGCGGGATCTCCGACGCAACGCTGAGTCGGGAAGACATTCAATCATCATCCGCGGAACAGCGCACGCCGACAGCGCCGGTGGCTGTGACGGAGTGGTTCGCCCGCAGTCGGGAAATACTGTCGAGGCAACTTCGCGAGACTATCACCGCTCCACGCGAATGGGGGATTAGGCCACCCTGAACGTAGACTTGTCGGAACCCTTTCGGACGCACCAAGGACCACATGTCACCCCGCGCTCTCACTCCGCTGTCTCCCGCCGCGACACCGGCCACGCAGATCCGTAACTTCTGCATCATCGCCCACATCGATCACGGCAAGTCGACGCTTGCCGATCGGATGCTGCAGATCACCGGATCGGTGTCCGATCGTGACATGCGGGCCCAGTACCTGGACCGCATGGACATCGAGCGCGAGCGCGGCATCACGATCAAGAGCCAGGCGGTGCGGATGCCCTGGTCGATCGACGACGAGACCTTCGCGCTCAACATGATCGACACCCCTGGCCACGTCGACTTCACCTACGAGGTGTCCCGCTCGCTCGCGGCCTGCGAGGGCGCCATCCTGCTGGTCGACGCCGCGCAGGGCATCGAGGCCCAGACGCTCGCGAACCTGTATCTCGCACTCGAGAACGACCTGCACATCATCCCGGTGCTGAACAAGATCGACCTGCCGGCGGCAGACCCCGACAAGTTCGCCAAGGAGCTCGCCGACCTCATCGGCGGCAAGCCCGAGGACGTGCTGCGCGTGTCGGGCAAGACCGGCCTGGGCGTGGAGGGCCTGCTCGATCGGATCGTCGAGGAGATCCCCGCTCCTGTGGGCGATCCCGACGCTCCCGCCCGCGCAATGATCTTCGACTCGGTGTACGACTCGTACCGCGGCGTCGTGACGTACGTGCGCATGGTCGACGGTCGGCTCAGCCCGCGTGAGCGGATTCAGATGATGTCGACGAAGGCCATGCACGACCTGCTCGAGATCGGTGTGTCGAGTCCGGAGCCCATTCCGTCGAAGGGCCTGGGAGTCGGCGAGGTCGGCTACCTGATCACCGGTGTGAAGGATGTGCGCCAGTCGAAGGTCGGCGATACGATCACGACCGCCCGCGGCGCCGCGTCCGAAGCCCTTCCGGGCTACACGGATCCCAAGCCGATGGTGTTCTCCGGCATCTACCCGATCGACGGCAGCGACTACGCCGACCTTCGCGAGGCGCTCGACAAGCTGAAGCTCTCGGATGCCTCGCTGCAGTACGAGCCGGAGACCTCCGTGGCACTCGGCTTCGGCTTCCGCTGTGGCTTCCTCGGTCTGCTGCATCTCGAGATCATCACCGAGCGGCTCTCACGCGAATTCGGCCTGGACCTCATCACCACGGCCCCGAGCGTGATCTACGAGGTCACCACCGACACCGGCGAGACGGTCACCGTGACGAACCCGAGCGAGTACCCCGACGGTCGCGTGGCATCCGTTGCCGAACCCATGGTGAAGGCGGCGATCCTGCTGCCCAAGGACTACGTCGGCGCGGTCATGGAACTGTGCCAGTCGCGCCGCGGATCGCTGCTGGGCATGGAGTACTTCAGCGAGGAGCGGGTCGAGCTGCGCTACATGATGCCGCTCGGCGAGATCGTGTTCGACTTCTTCGACCACCTCAAGTCGAAGACGCAGGGATACGCGTCGCTGGACTACGAGCCGGCCGGCGTGCAGACCGCGGATCTGGTGAAGGTCGACGTGCTGCTGCAGGGCGACAAGGTCGACGCGTTCAGCGCCATCGTGCACCGTGAGAAGGCGTACGCGTACGGCACGCTGATGACCGAGCGGCTGCGCAAGCTCATCCCTCGACAGAACTTCGAGGTGCCGATCCAGGCCGCCATCGGCGCTCGCATCATCGCGCGTGAGACCATCCGCGCGCTCCGCAAGGACGTGCTCGCCAAGTGCTACGGCGGTGACATCAGCCGCAAGCGCAAGCTGCTTGAGAAGCAGAAGGAAGGCAAGAAGCGGATGAAGATGGTCGGACGCGTCGAGGTTCCGCAGGAGGCGTTCATCGCCGCGCTGTCGGGTGATGTCGAGGGCAAGGAAAAGAAGTAGGGAGCAGGCGATCATCCAGGTTCGCCTGGGTAGTCTGGAAATCATGCGTCGCGGGACATTCCGAGAAGGCACGGTCGACTATGCAGCGGTCGGGGCCACCCATGCCCCGGACCTGATGCAGTATCCGCCGGAGCGCAGCATCCCCGCCGAGGAGTCCTGGCGCATCGGCAGCGGTGAGGAGCGGTTCCGCACGGCGGCCGAGGCGCTTCTGTCCTGGACGGCGCAGCGTGCCGCCGGTCTCGAGCTCTCGGACGTGCGCCCCGCGGCCGGCACGGCGTACACCGGCATCAGCTTCGACGCGGAGGGCGCTCCGATCGCCCCGAACCGCAGCGAGCCCGAACAGCGCTTCGACGCCGAGGGCACCCCCTTCGCCGCACCCGGCATGACCCTGCGACTTCGCGGGCGGGTCAAGGGCATGCGCGCCGACGGCGAGCTGCGGGTCATCTCGGTCACCGAGGAGCGCCGTCATGTCGGCTTCGTGCTCGGCACCGTGGGAGGATCCGTCGTCAGCGGCGAGGAGTCGTTCGACGTGCAGTGGCGCGAGGACACCGACGAGGTCTGGTTCACCGTGCGCGCCTTCGATGCGCCGGCGTCGTTGGCCTACCGTCTGCCCGGCATGGTGCGCCGTCGCCGTCGTGAGCTGTTCGCCCGCTATCTGCGGGCGATCTCCCCGCTGTACGCGACGCCCATCTGATGGCGGCGATCTGATGGCCGGAGCGCTCCCGCTGGGTGATCCGGCGCCCGCCGACGGCCGGCTTCCCTCCGAACTCGGCGTGGATCCGGCCGTGCCGTTCTCGGCGTACCTGCACGTGCCGTTCTGCCGGGTGCGCTGCGGGTACTGCGATTTCAACACGTACACCGCGACCGAGCTGCACGGCGCCAGACAGGATCAATACGCCGACACGCTGATTCGTGAGATCGAGCTCGCCCGCGAAGTGCTCGCCGCGAAGGGGCCGCTGCGTCCGCTCGACACGGTCTTCTTCGGCGGCGGCACTCCCACACTGCTGCCGGCAGGCGAGCTCGGGCGGATGCTCCACGCCGCGGTGGCTGCCTTCGGCATCCGCGACGGCGCCGAGGTGACCGTTGAGGCGAACCCCGACACCGTGACCGACGAGGTCGTGCGGACGCTGGTGGATGCCGGCGTGAACCGGCTGTCGATCGGGATGCAGTCCGCTGTGCCGCACGTGCTCGCGGCGCTTGATCGAACTCATCGTCCGGAGAACGTCCGCACGGCTGTTCACGCGGCGCGCGATGCGGGGCTCGATGTCAGCGTCGACTTGATCTACGGCGCGCCGGGGGAGTCGCTCGCCGACTGGGCGCAGTCGCTCGACGCGGCCCTCGAGCTGGAACCGGATCACATCTCGGCCTACGCGCTCATCATCGAGGACGGCACGAAGCTCGCCCGTCAGATCCGCCGTGGCGAGGTGCCGGCGCCAGACGACGACCTTCAGGCCGAGATGTACGAGCTGGCCGACGAGCGGCTCGCCGCCGCGGGCTTCGACTGGTACGAGGTCAGCAACTGGGCCAGCTCGCCAGAGCAGGCCTCCCGGCACAACCTCGCCTACTGGCGCGGCTCGGACTGGTGGGGCTTCGGCCCCGGCGCGCACAGCCACGTCGCCGGCCTGCGCTGGTGGAACGTCAAGCACCCCGCGGCGTACGCGCAGCGCCTCAGCACGGGCGATTCTCCCGCCGCCGGACGCGAGCAGCCCGACGAAGAGGCGCGCACCCTCGAGCGGGTGCTGCTGCAGACACGCGTCGCCGAGGGCATGCCGATCGCCGACATCGCCGAGAGCCACCGCCCGCGCGTCGCGGAGCTCATCTCGGACGGGCTCGTCGACCCGGCATCCGCTCTGCGCGACAAGCGCGTGCGCCTCACCCTGCGCGGGCGACTGCTGGCGGATGCCGTCGTGCGCGCGCTCACGGACTGATCGGCGCTCACGGACTGATCGGCGCTCCGCTCTGCTGAGACACCCTGTCAAGGCGAGCGGGTAGGATTGGCACTCGACAGGTACGAGTGCCAGCGGGAGGGACGATGGTCACAGAGCGAGGGCTTGAGGTGCTCCGCGCGATCGTGCAGGACTACGTCGCGACCCGCGAGCCGGTCGGCAGCAAGTCGATCGTCGAGCGGCACGCCTTCGGCGTCTCCGCCGCGACCATCCGCAACGACATGGCGCTGCTCGAGGACGAGGATCTCATCGTCGCGCCGCACACCTCGTCCGGCCGGGTGCCGACCGACAAGGGCTACCGCGTCTTCGTCAATCATCTCGCGCAGCTGCGCCCGCTCTCGAGCGGCCAGCGCAGCGCCATCGAGTCCTTCCTGGGCGCACCGAGCGATCTCGACGACCTGATGGCGCGGACCGTGCGGGTGCTCACCCAGCTCACCGGACAGGTCGCGCTCGCCCAGTACCCCTCGTTCGCCCGTGCGAGCATCACGCACGTCGAGCTCGTCGCTCTCGCGCCCAACCGGATGCTCGTGATCCTGGTCACCGACGCGGGCGGTGTCTCGCAGCGCATCGCGCCGCTTCCGATCGACCTCGATGAGGCCGACGTCGCCGTGCTCCGTGCGCAGCTGCTGTCGCTCATCGTCGGGCGCGCGGTGGGGGACGCCTCGGAGCGGATGCAGTCGCTGAGCGGGCCGGAGGCCGATCCGCCCGGGGTCCGCCTGCAGCCTGCGCTCAGCGCGCTGGCCGGGGTGATCGCCGAGGAGCTCGCCGAGTTCCGTCAGGAGCGCCTGGTCATGGCGGGCGCTGCGACACTCGCCCGTCGCGAACACGACTTCCGCGGCAGCATCCATCCGCTGCTCGAGGCGATCGAGGAGCAGGTGACCCTGCTTCGGCTGATGAGCGAGATGGTGACCGACGAGCAGGGGCTGGCCACCAGCATCGGCACCGAGAACGCTCCGTTCGGGCTCGGCGAGGCCTCCATCGTCGCCAGCAACTACGCCGCGCCCGGCGGCACAGCGCGGGTCGGGGTCATGGGCCCGACGCGCATGGACTACCCGAGCAACCTCGCAGCTGCGCGGGCCGTCGCCCGCTACCTGTCGCGGATGCTCGAAGAGGACGAGGCCGCCCGCTGAGGCCGGCCGACGCAATTGCAATCACGCACGCACACGCAGAAAGGTGATCGTGGCGGACCATTATGAGATTCTCGGGGTGTCCCGGGACGCCTCGCAGGACGAGATCAAGAAGGCCTACCGCAAGCTGGCGCGCCAGCTGCATCCGGATGTGAACCCCGGTGAGGACGCCTCCGAGCGATTCAAGCTCGTCACGCACGCCTATGACGTGCTCAGCGACGAGGACTCCCGTCGCCGCTACGACATGGGCGGAGACGCAGGCGGCGGCTTCGGTGGCGGTTTCGGCGGCTTCGGCGACATCTTCGAGACGTTCTTCGGCGCCGCCGGCGGCGGTCGCGGAGCGCGCCCGCGCTCGCGCCGAGAGCGCGGACAGGATGCCCTGGTCCGCATCAACCTCGACCTCGGCGACGTCGTCTTCGGCGTGCACCGCGATATCGAGGTCGACACGGCCGTGCTCTGCGAGACCTGCGAGGGCAGCTGCTGCCAGCCCGGAACCTCTCCGGTCACCTGCGACGTGTGCGGCGGAAGCGGGCACGTGCAGCGTCAGGTCCGCAGCCTGCTCGGCAACGTCGTCACGACGCAGCCCTGTGGCAGCTGCGAGGGCTTCGGCACCACGATTCCGTACCCGTGCGGCACCTGCGCCGGCCAGGGGCGCGTGCGCTCTCGCCGCACCGTGGCGCTCGACATCCCGGCCGGCGTCGAGACCGGACTGCGTCTGCAGCTGCCGGGCTCCGGCGAGGTCGGCCGCGCAGGCGGACCGAACGGCGACCTGTACGTCGAGATCTCGGTGGCGCCCCATCCCGTGTTCAGCCGCGAGGGGGACGACCTGCTCGCGACGCTGGACGTCTCGATGACGGATGCCATCCTCGGCACAACCACGACCATCGACGGACTCGACGGCACGGTCGACCTCGAGCTGCGACCCGGCGTGCAGTCCGGTGACGTGCTCACGATCGGCGGGCGCGGAATCACCCCGCTGCGCGGCAGCCAGCGCGGCGATCTGCGGGTCGGCGTGCAGGTCGTCACCCCGACCAAGCTCGACTCCGCGCAGCGCAGGCTGATCGAAGACTTCGCGAAGAAGGCGAAGGCCCCGGCTCCGAAGCTGGCGCAGTTCCAGCAGGGGCTGTTCTCGAAGCTGCGCGACCGCTTCCGCAACCACTGACACATCCTCCGCACCCGTCGATCGGATCGCCATGGCCCTGCACTTCATTGTCCCGACCTGCTCCGACCTCGAGGCGGGCGAGCTGCTGACGCTCACCGGCGCCGAGGCGAAGCACGCCTCCGTCGTGCGGCGGGTGCGGGTGGGCGAGGCGGTGACGATCGGCGACGGCTCCGGCGTCTGGCTGGAGGGCACCGTCGAGGACGTCTCGGCGGCGCAGGTCTCGGTGCGCGTCACCGAGCGGGTGATGCAGGAGCAGCCGCGGACCCGAATCGTGCTCGCGCAGGCGCTGGCCAAGGGCGATCGCGATGAGCTCGCCGTGCAGGCCGCCTGCGAGCTCGGGGTCGACGAGATCGTGCCGTGGCAGGCCGCGCGAAGCATCTCGCGCTGGGAGGGTCCGAAGGCCGAGAAGGGCCGAGAGCGCTGGGCGACGATCGTTCGAGAGGCGGCCAAGCAGTCGCATCGTGCCTGGGTGCCGTCGGTCACCGAGGTGGTCACCACCGCCCAGCTCGCGACGCGCACCAGCACGCAGCGGATGCTGGTGCTCGATCCCACCGCGACGAATCGGCTCTCGGGCATCCAGGCCGACGACCGCGACATCCTGCTCGTGGTGGGACCGGAGGGCGGCATCAGCCCCGAGGAGCTGCAGAGGTTGTCGGATGCCGGCGCCGAGCGCGTCCGCCTCGGTGACACGGTGCTGCGCACCTCCACGGCGGGACCGGCGGCGATCGCGGTGCTCTCCGGCATCCTCGGCCGCTGGTAGTCCCCGGTAAGTAAGCTGGTACCCATGACCGAGCCCTCGATCTTCACGCGCATCCTGAACGGGGAGATCCCCGGTGAGTTCCTCGCCCGCACCGACCGGGTCTTCGCGATCCGCGACATCGATCCGCAGGCGCCGCTGCACGTGCTCATCATCCCGGTGACCGAGCAGTACCGCGATGTCACCGAGCTCGCGGCGGGAGAACCCGCGCTGCTCGCTGAGATGGTCGCCATGGCCAAGCAGCTCGCCGAAGAGCATGCCAACGGCGAGTACCGGCTCATCTTCAACAACGGCGCGAGCGCCGGACAGTCGGTCTTCCATGTGCACGCGCATCTGCTCGGCGACATCGAGAAGGGCAAGCTCGTTGGATTCTGACGAACAGACACCGCAGTTCCCGGCGCAGCCGGAGCACACCGAGCGCATCTCGGTCGACGGAGTCGCGATGGTGCAGCTGCTCGGGCCGCAGGATCGTCTGCTGCGGATGCTCGAGAAGCAGCATCCGCGGGTGCAGGTCATGGTCCGAGGCAACGAGATCATGCTCGGCGGTTCGCGCGCCGACGTCGCCGACGCCAGGAAGCTCGTCGACGAGCTGATCGAGATGACCCGCTCCGGCCACGACCTCGCACCGAGCGACGTCGAGCAGTCTGCCCGCATCATGCGCCGCGACGACGGGCCTCGCCCGAGCGAGGTGCTCGGCGAGGCGATCCTGGCGACCCGAGGTCGGGTGATCCGTCCCAAGACACTTGGACAGAAGGAGTACGTCGACGCGATCGAGCAGAACACCATCGTGTTCGGCATCGGCCCTGCCGGAACGGGCAAGACCTACCTGGCGATGGCGAAGGCCGTGCAGGCGCTGCAGCGCAAAGAGGTGCAGCGCATCATCCTCACTCGTCCCGCGGTCGAAGCGGGAGAGCGCCTCGGCTTCCTGCCGGGTTCCCTGACCGACAAGATCGACCCGTACCTGCGTCCGCTGTACGACGCCCTCAACGAGATGATGGATCCGGAGGTCGTGCCACGGCTGATGGCCACAGGGACGATCGAGGTCGCCCCGCTGGCGTACATGCGCGGCCGCACCCTGAACGATTCGTTCGTGGTGCTCGACGAGGCGCAGAACACCTCGCCCGAGCAGATGAAGATGTTCCTGACCAGGCTCGGATTCGGCACGAAGATGGTCGTCACCGGTGACATCACCCAGGTCGACCTGCCGACCGGTGCGTCCGGTCTGCGGCTCGTCACGAGGGTGCTCGACGACATCGACGACATCCACTTCTCCCGTCTCACCAGCGACGACGTGGTGCGCCACTCGCTGGTCGGTCGCATCGTCGATGCGTACACGGAGTACGACGAGCAGCGCACTGCCGCGCGCACCGAGCGCGAGCAGGCGCACCAGTTCGCGAATCGCGCCGACCGCCGCGGCGGTGCGCGCCAGAACCCCAGAGACCGGATGCCGAAGCGAGGCCTCTCCTGATGAAACGAGCTCTCTCCTGATGAAACGGGTGCTGTGATGATCGAGATCAACAACGAATCGGCCATCGACGTCGACGAGACGGTGCTGCAGCGGCTCACCGACTTCAATCTCGCGCAGCTGAACGTCAGCCCGGACGCCGAAGTGGCGATCGTCCTGGTCGACGAGGGCGCCATGGAGTCCCTGCACGTGCAGTGGATGGACGAGCCCGGCCCGACCGACGTGCTCAGCTTCCCTATGGATGAGCTGCGCCCCGGCACCCCCGAGCACCCGACGCCGCCCGGGCTGCTCGGCGACATCGTGCTGTGCCCGCAGGTTGCAGAGGGCCAGGCGCAGACCGCGGGTCACTCGCTGATGGACGAGCTCATCCTGCTCACCACACACGGGCTCCTGCACCTGCTGGGATTCGATCACGCCGAGCCCGAAGAGGAGCGTGAGATGTTCGGGCTTCAGCGGTCGCTGATCGAGGCGTTCGCGCTGGCCGAACGACGGCGATGACACCTGCCATACTGCTCGCGGCCGCCGTGCTGCTGGTGGCATTCGGCGGTCTGATGGCGGCCGTGGACGCCGCGTTCTCGGTCAGCTCAACCTCCGACATCGAGGCCATGGCATCCGAGGGCCGCAATGCCTCTGCCCTGCAGCGCATCGCCGAGGACCCCGCACCGCACGTCAACGCCGTCGCCTTCATGCGCGTGCTGGCGGAGACCACGTCGGCGGTGCTCGTCACCGTGGCGCTGGATTCGCTGCTGCCCAGCATCTGGTGGGCGATGCTCGCTGCCGCGGTGCTGATGACCGGCATCACCTTCGTGCTGGTCGGGGCGAGCCCGCGCTCCTTCGGGCGCCTGCACGCGGCGCGCATGCTGCGCGCATGGGCGCCGACCGTGCGCGGCATGCGCATGCTGCTCGGACCGCTCGCGCAGGCTCTGGTCAACGCGGGCCAGCGCGTCACGCCGGATGTCGGACGCAGCTCGTTCGCCTCGGAGGAGCAGCTGCTGAGCATGGTCGACGAGGCGGCGTCGAATGCGCTGATCGAAGCGGACGACCGCGACCTGATCCACTCGGTGTTCGACTTCACCGATCAGTTCGTGCGTGCGGTGATGGTGCCGCGCACCGAGATGATGACGGTGGATGCCGCGGCGACCACGACCGAGGCGATGGCACTGTTCCTGCGCACCGGGGTGTCGCGGATGCCCGTCGTCGACGACGATGCCGATGACGTCGTCGGCGTGCTGTATCTCAAGGACCTCGTGCAGTTCGCCTACCGCGATGAGAGCGCGTGGCGGGGCCGCCCGGTGCGCCCGATCGCGCGCCCCGCCGTCTTCGTGCCGGAGTCGATGCGCGCGGAGAGCCTGCTGCAGCAGATGAAGCGCGACGCCGTGCACGTGTGCATGGTGATCGACGAGCACGGCGGGGTCTCGGGCCTCGTGACGCTGGAGGATCTGATTGAGGAGCTGGTCGGCGAGATCGCCGACGAGTACGATCGCGGGCCGGCGGACTTCGTCGACCTCGGCGACGGGCGCTTCAAGGTCAACTCCCGCCTTCCGCTCGAGGACGTCGGCGACCTGTTCGGGCTGGAGCTCGACGACGAGGACGTCGATTCGATCGGCGGACTGCTGGGCAAGGCGCTGGGTCAGGTGCCGCAGCCGGGAGCCACGGCGACCGTTGACGGTCTCGTGCTCACCGGCGGAGCATCCCGCGGCCGCGGGCGCGGCATCGCCACGGTGTTCGTAGAGCGTGCGCCGTTCACGTACGAGATCGAAGTTCGCGATGGAGGAGAACAGGATGACTGAGCAGTCTGAAGAGCGCGAGCAATCCGAAGAGCGCGAGCAATCCGAAGAGCGCGAGCAATCCGAAGAGCGCGAGCAGACACGCAGCGGCTTCGTGACGTTCGTCGGCAGACCGAACGTCGGCAAGTCGACGCTGACGAACGCCTTGGTGGGGGAGAAGATCGCCATCACCAGCGAGAAGCCGCAGACGACCAGGCGGGCGATCCGGGGCATCCTGAACCGGCCGGACGGCCAGATCGTGATCGTCGACACCCCTGGCATCCACAAGCCGCGCACGCTCCTCGGCGAGCGACTGAACGACCTCGTCGAGCAGGTGCTCGGCGATGTCGACGTGATCGGCTTCTGCGTGCCGGCGACGGAGAAGGTCGGCCCGGGCGACCGCCGCATCGCCGCATCGCTGGACGGCTATCCCCGGGCGAAGAAGGTCGCGATCGTCACCAAGACGGACGCCGCGTCCCGCGACGAGATCACCGAGCGGCTGATGGAGGTGGACTCGCTGCGCGAGGACTGGGCCGCGGTCATCCCGCTGTCGGCGCTCACGAGCGAGCAGCTCGACGTGCTCGCCGGCGAGATCCTGAAGCTGCTCCCGGAGGGCCCGCGGCTCTACGAGGACGGCGTCGTCACCGACGAGTCGGATGAGGACCGCATCGCTGAGATGATCCGCGAGGCCGCACTGGAGGGCGTGCGCGACGAGCTGCCGCACTCGATCGCCGTCGTCATCGATGACGTCGCGCCGCGGGAGGACAGCGACCTCACTGACGTGTACGCATCGATCGTCGTGGAGCGCGACAGCCAGAAGGCGATCATCATCGGCCGCAAGGGCGCGCGACTGCGCGACGTCGGCGCAGTAGCACGCGCCGGCATCGAAGAGCTGCTCGGCACCCGCGTCTTCCTCAAACTGCACGTCAAGGTCGCGAAGGAATGGCAGCGCGACCCCAAGCAGCTCGGGCGACTGGGCTTCTGACGCGAGGGGGACGACATGGCATGGCGCTGGGTGGCGAGGCAGTGGGGTCCGCCCGAGGGCTGGAGCTTCGAGCAGTACGAGGTGCCCGCGCCGGACGTCGATGAGGTCACGATCCGGGTGCTCGCAGCCGGCGTGAACCCCGCCGACGCCAAGCACGTGGCGGCGCCGCGCCCCTCGACGGAGCTTCCGGTTCCGATCGGGTACGAGGTGTCCGGTGTGGTCGCTGCGGTGGGTCGTGAATCCGGATTCGAGGTCGGCGACGAGGTGATCGCTTTCCGGGTGCGCGGCGGCTACGCGACCGAGCTCACCGTGCCCCGGCAGAAGGTGCTGCGCAAGCCCTCGACGCTCACACACCCCGAGGCGGCGAATCTGCTCCTCGCCGGGACCACCGCCACGCAGATGCTGGCGGTGACGGACGCGAGTGAGGGCGAGACGGTGCTGCTGCACGGTGCCTCTGGCGCGGTTGGGGTGAGTGTCCTGCAGCAGGCGGCGCTGCGCGGCATCCGCGTCATCGGGACGGCGAGCCGCGCCCGCTTCGACGAGGTGCGCCGTTTCGGCGGCACGCCGGTCGAGTACGGGGAAGGCCTGGATGCCAAAATCGCCGCGGCACTGGCATCCGAGGGCGTCTCGCGGATCGATGCCGCGTTGGATGCCGTCGGCACCGACGAGGCCGTCGACGTGTCGCTGGAACTCGTCGCCGACCGATCGCGGATCGTCACGATCGCCGCCGCGTCGCGCGCGCAGACGGAGGGATTCCGGTGGATCGTCGGCTCACAGCCCGACAGCACCCGCTTCCGCGACGAAGCGCGCGCCGGACTCGTCGAGCTGGCCGAGACCAGCCGGCTCGTCGTGCCGATGGCGGGGGAGTTCCCGCTGGATCAGGCGCCGCAGGCGCTGCGGCTGCTCGCCGGCGGGCATCCGGGTGGGAAGCTCGCGCTCGTCCCGTGAAAGTGAAACGGCGTGCGACACACGCGCGGATGCTGTTAGCATCGAGCCATGCCTTTCGGCGCCGTGCTTCTTCTTAGCTGCCGCGACGAGGCCTGACACTCCGGGCCTTCCTCGTCGCGGCGCTCGTGTTGGCCTGACACATCTCCTGACGAAGAAGAAGCCTGATCATGAAGAACACTCAGAAGCCCTCGTCGATGCCGGTGCACAAGTACCGCCCGTATCACGAGCAGATCGCCGTCGAGCTGCCTGACCGCACCTGGCCCTCCAAGCGCATCACCCAGGCGCCCCGCTGGTGTGCCGTCGACCTCCGCGACGGAAACCAGGCGCTCATCGACCCGATGTCGCCGGAGCGCAAGCGCGTCATGTTCGAGCTGCTCGTCAGCATGGGCTACAAGGAGATCGAGGTCGGGTTCCCCTCCGCGAGCCAGACCGACTTCGACTTCGTGCGCCAGCTGATCGAAGAGGACCTGATCCCCGATGACGTGACCATCCAGGTGCTGACGCAGGCGCGCGAGCACCTGATCGCCCGCACGTACGAGTCGATCGTCGGCGCCAAGCAGGCCATCGTGCACTTCTACAACTCCACGAGCGTGCTGCAGCGCGAGGTGGTCTTCCGCTCCGACCGCGAGGGCGTCAAGCAGATCGCGCTCGACGGCGCGCGCCTGTGCCGCCAGTACGAGAGGACCGTGCCGGGCACCGAGGTCTACTACGAGTACTCGCCCGAGAGCTACACCGGCACCGAGCTCGAGTACGCCGTGGAGGTGTGCAACGAGGTGCTCGAGATCCTCGAGCCCACCCCCGACCGCAAGGTCATCATCAACCTGCCCGCCACGGTCGAGATGGCGACGCCGAACGTGTACGCCGACTCGATCGAGTGGATGAACCGCCACCTGGCGCACCGCGAGAACGTGATCCTGTCGCTGCACCCGCACAACGATCGCGGCACCGCCGTCGCCGCCGCCGAGCTGGGATACCTGGCCGGCGCCGACCGCATCGAGGGATGCCTGTTCGGCAACGGCGAGCGCACCGGAAACGTCGACCTCGTCGCGCTGGGCATCAACATGTTCACGCAGGGAATCGACCCCCAGATCGATTTCAGCGACATCGATCAGGTCAAGCGCACCGTCGAGTACTGCAACCAGCTGCCCGTCCCGGAGCGCAGCCCGTGGGCCGGCGACCTGGTCTTCACCGCGTTCAGCGGCTCGCACCAGGACGCCATCAAGAAGGGCTTCGAGGCGATGGCCGCGCGCGCCGAAGCGGAGGGCGTCACCGTCGACGAGGTCGAGTGGGGCGTGCCGTACCTGCCTGTCGACCCGAAGGACCTCGGCCGGTCTTACGAAGCCGTCATCCGGGTGAACTCGCAGTCCGGCAAGGGCGGCGTGGCGTACCTGCTGAAGGCGGACCACGCGCTCGACCTGCCCCGCAAGCTCCAGATCGAGTTCTCGGGTGTGGTTCAGGCGAAGACGGATGCCGAGGGCGGCGAGGTCACCAGCGAGCAGATCTGGTCGATCTTCACCGATGAGTACCTGCCGGCCGATGACGCCGCCGCGAAATGGGGCCGGTTCGAGCTGCTCGGCACGCAGACGCGCAGTGACATGACAGGCGAGGTGTCGCTCGATGTCGTGCTGCGAGACGACGACGAGTCGATCGCCACCGCGGGAACCGGCAACGGGCCGATCGCCGCGTTCATCGAGGTGCTGCGCGCACGCGGCTTCGATATCTCGCTCTACGACTACGTCGAGCACACGATGTCCAGCGGAGGAGACGCTCAGGCGGCGGCCTATGTCGAGCTGCAGGTCGACGACCAGCGCCTGTGGGGCGTTGGAATCGACGGCGACATATCGACCGCCAGCCTGAAGGCGATCGTCTCGTGCGTGAACCGCTCGATCCGCTCCCGCGAGGCGGCACCCGAGCTCGCGGCCGTCTGACGTCGACTCCCGTATGAGTTTCTGACGCCCGATCCGGTGTCAGGCGACAGAAACTCATACGGGAGCGTCTCGGCGGGAGAGCTATGTTGTCGGAATGAGTGAGCTTCCTGCGACCGTCGAATTGCTGTCATCCGTGACTGATGACGATGCGCGCGACATCTCTCACCTGCTGTCCCAGCTGTCGAGAACGGCGGCGTTCGATCGGGCACGTCTGGCGACGATCATCACGCATGACGCGACGGAGTTGCTCGTGGTGCGAGCAGGTGGGCGCATCGTCGGAGCCGCGACGCTCGTAACGTTCCCTCTGCCGTCTGGGCTCCGTGGTCACGTCGATGACGTAGTCGTGGACGAGGCGATGCGAGGGAAGGGCATTGCGCGCGCTCTCCTGGTGCGAATGACGGAACTCGCGATCCAACGTGGCCTTCGCACCCTCGACCTCACGTCGCGGCCCGCGCGCGAGTCGGCACTGCGATTGTACGAGTCGGTGGGCTTCGTGCGACGGGAGACGAACGTGCTTCGATTCACGCCGCCAGCGCCGCGATAGGGACCCACCGCGTGCGCAGGCTGTTGGCATGCGCACGGACGCCCGTAAGACTGATGACTCTTCGTTATGTGTCCGTGACATTGGCTCCCGGGATTCGGATCAGATCTTTGTTCTAATGTCGGTGGCTGCTGGTGTACTGGAGGTATGGCGGCGCTGCAGGATGTGACGGTGGAGCAGGTGACCACGCTCGAAGAGCTGGTCGACCTGGCGGGCGATCTGGAGCGCTCAATCAGCAGCCTGCAGGCGGCGCGCGACGGCGTGCTCGCGCTGGCTGCGCGGTGGGCGCTCATTGCCGCTGGTGATGCCGATGAGGCGGACATCTCGCTGAGAACGGTCTCGGCGGAGCTGGCGACGGCGCTGCGCGTGAGCGATCGGACCGTGCAGCGGCGGATGCTGGCCGCGGAACTCGCGGTGGAGCGGTTCCCGCTGGTGTGGCAGGCGCAGGGCGCCGGGCAGATCAGCGCGGGTCATGCTCGGGTGATCATCGACGCGGGCGAGCACATCGAGGATGCGGATGCCAGGGCGGCGTACTCGGAGCGGGTGCTTGAACTCGCGCAGGATGAGTCCCCGAACCGCGTGCGTCCTCTCGCGGAGCGCATCGCCCAGCAGCATCAGCCCCGGTCCATCGAAGAGCGTCATCAGGACGCGCGCGAGGAGCGCGGAGCCTGGGTACAGGACCACCCGGACGCGATGGGCGAGATGCGTCTGTTCGGACCGACGGCGCTCATCCACGGCGCTTTCGACCGGCTCACCGGTATGGCGAAGACTGGGAGCAAGGTCGACGGCGCGAGCGGTCCGAGTGATCCGCGCACTGTTGCGCAGAAGCGGTTCGACATCGCGATGGACCTGCTGCTTACCGGCGCACCGGCCGGGCACGACACCGAAGACGGCCTGCTGGCTGCGGTCACCGCTCACATCAGCGTCACTGTCCCTGCGCTGACGCTGATGGGCCGCGAGCGTGCGGGCGGAGCACAGTCGCCGCCGGCGGAACTGGACGGGCACGGTCCGATCGACCCGGCCACGGCGCGCGTACTGGCCGGGGCCGCATCAGGGTGGGATCGACTGCTCACACACCCGTTCACCGGCGCGCTGCTCGCCACCGACAGATACCGCCCCGGCGCGACGCTCCGCAGACAGTTGCGAGCGCGCGATCAACGCTGCCGATTCCCCACCTGCCGGATGCCGGTGCGCGAAAGCGATCTCGACCATACTCTCGACGCCGCCTTCGGCGGGTCGACCGAAGAAGGCAACCTGGGCGCGCTGTGCCGACGACATCACACGCTCAAACACCACTCGCCCTGGCACGTCGTCCAGCTCGACGACGGACTGCTCGAATGGACCAGCCCCACCGGGCACACGTACGTCGACAGACCACCGCCGCAGAACACCGTCACGTTCGCGGACACGTCCGCGAACGTGACGGTGGCTCCCTTCTGAACGCGTCGGCGTACAGTCGATCGTCGGTGGGTGTCAGCCGACCAGTGTGTGCGTCAGCCGATCGTCGGTGCGCGTCAGCCGACCAGTGTGCGCGTCAGCCGACCAGTGTGCGCGTCAGCCGACCAGTGTGCGCGTCAGCCGACCAGTGCGCGTCAGTCGATCGTCGGTATCCGTCAGTCGACCCGCTGCATCCGTCAGCTGACCCACTGCACGAGTTGCCAGATGAGCCCGTTGGGGTCGGCGAACTGGCAATAGCGCTCGCCCCACGGCTCGGTCTCGGGCTCGGTCACGACTCGCGCACCCGCTGCGGTGATGCGCGCGTACTCGTCGTCGATGTCGTCGACGACGAGGACGAGCAGCAGCCCCTGCCCGGCAGGCCCGGCGATCTCCCGCGGGCGGAAGGTCTCCAATCCCGTCGCCAGGAAGATGACGTTCGTGGCGGAGCTCGGATGCTGGAGCGACACGAAGCCCTCGGCGGCCATGGCC
Organism: Microbacterium alcoholitolerans; assembly: GCF_050408615.1. NCBI lineage: Bacteria > Bacillati > Actinomycetota > Actinomycetes > Micrococcales > Microbacteriaceae > Microbacterium > Microbacterium alcoholitolerans. Next base: position 231,637 of record NZ_JBNTKD010000001.1, read on the forward strand.
TCCTCGTATCCGAAATGCGCCTTGGCGAAGTCCGCCGAGGCCTGCACGTCGGCGACGTTCAGCGAGATCGCGGTCTGGTTGATGTTCATGTGTCTCCCGTCGGTAAACTGCGTACAGCGTATAAGGTAACTTGATGGAGAGGATGGATATTCCGAGATGGCGAAGAATCTGATCGAACTGCTCTGGTGGGAGAGAGCGGGCACCGCCCGAACGGGTCGTCGAGGTCCGAGGGCGCGCTGGTCCACGCCGCAGGTCGTGGCTGAGGCGATGAGCATCGCCGATGCCCACGGTCTTGACGCGGTCACGATCCGCGCGCTCGCACATGAGTTGGAGATCACGCCGATGTCCGTCTACACACATGTGAACAGCCGCGACGACCTGCTCGTGCTGATGGCGGATCGCGCGCACGCCGAAGTCGCCGGCATCCCCGTCGATGAAGACGACTGGCGAATGGGATTGCGCGCGGTCGCCGAGGCGAACCTTGCACTGCTGCAGGCGCACCCCTGGCTCCTCGAGATCGATGATCAGCGGACCGCACTCGGACCCGGCACGATCGCCAAGTACGACGGCGAGCTGCGCGCGTTCAATGCGACAGGATTGAGCGACGTGGATCGAGATGCAGCGCTCACCTTCGTACTCGATTTCGTCCGCGCGGCGGCGGGCCGGATGATCGCAGCCTCCGGCCCGGCGGAGTTCGGCGCCTTCTGGGAACAGGCGGCCGACACGCTCGCGGACCTCGTCGGCGACGACTACCCGCTTGCCCGCCGCGTCGGGGCTGCGGCAGGCGAGCAGCTGGGCGCGCCCTACGACGCGAACGCGGCGTGGGAGTTCGGCCTCGCGCGGGTTCTGTCCGGTCTGGAATCCGTCGTCACGGCTTGATGATCGGGATCATTCCGGTCTCCGCGGCGACCTTTCGCCGGTGCAGGCGACGCTGCTCGGGCAGTGACACGTCGAACAGCACGGACAGCACCCGGATCACCGCGGTCACGACGATGCCGAAGACCGCGGCGACGGTGATGTTCATGCTGAACGCGTGCGCGACCACGATGAAGGTGCATCCCGCGCCGGCGGCGACCGCGTAGAGCGAACCGACGTGCATGATGGCCACCGGCAGGCCCATCAGCATGTCGCGCAGCACACCGCCGCCCACGGCCGCGCAGACCCCGATGAAGACGGCGGGCACGACGGGGATGCCGAAAGCGATCGCCTTGCTCACCCCGAACGCGCCGAACATGCCGATCACGACCGCGTCGAGCACGACGATGAACGTGTTGATCCTGTTGAAGACGCCCGCGAGCAGCATCCCGAACAGCGCGGCGCCCGCCGCCGTCACCAGGTACCAGTTGTTCTGCAGCGTCGCCGGCGGCTGGCCGATCATCAGGTCGCGGATGAGACCGCCGCCCATGCCGATCATGATGCCGATGATCGCCACCCCCAGCCAGTCGAGCCTGCGCTGCCCCTGGAAGCCGGAGGCGAACATCGCGCCCTGGATGCCACCGAGGCCCACACCCAGCAGATCGGCCCACAGCGGGATGATGAAGGTCGGTTCGCTCACGCCCTCCATTCTTCCGCGTTGTCGGCGGGGCGGGGGATAATCGACAGATGCCCACCTATCGAGACGAAGCAGTGATCCTGCGCACCCACAAGCTGGGTGAGGCTGATCGCATCGTCACGATGCTCTCGCGTCGCAACGGCAAGATCCGCGCCGTCGCGAAGGGCGTGCGACGCACCTCGTCAAAGTTCGGCTCACGACTGGAGCCGTTCATGATCGCCGATGTGCAGCTCTACAAGGGGCGTTCGCTCGACATCGTGCAGCAGGCGGAGTCGCTCGGCGCGTATGGTGCGGACATCGCCGTCGACTACGAGCGGTTCACCGCGGCCAGCGCCATGGTGGAGACGGCCGACCGGCTCAACGAGGCGGAGGCGACCTCCGAGCAGTACCTGCTGCTCGTCGGCGGGCTGCGCTCGCTCTCACGCGGCGAGCACAGCGCGCGCAACATCCTGGACTCCTATCTGCTGCGCGTGATGGCCCTCTCCGGATGGGCGCCGGCGCTCGAGGACTGCGCCCGCTGCGGCGCGCCGGGCCCGCATTCGCACTTCGGCGCCCCGCTCGGCGGTCTCGTCTGCGAAGCCTGCGCACCGGCCGGCAGCCCGCGCATCGCACCGTCTTCCCTCGCGCTGCTGCGCGCGCTCATGCGCGGCGACTGGGTGACGATCGACTCCGCGCCGCCGGCAGACATGGCGGCGGCATCCGGGATCGTCGCGGCGTACGCCCAGTTCCATCTCGAGCGCGGCATCCGCTCGCTCGAGCACGTGCCCCTCGACCGGCTCAGGGGCCCAGCATCCTCGGCAGGAGCCCCGTGACACCGAAGCCCTACACGCACAAGGACGCCGTGCCGTTCCGCCCGCTGGACTGGACGGGCCGGATGCCCCCGGAGTTCCCGGCCGTGCCGAACCACATCGCGATCGTCATGGACGGCAACGGGCGCTGGGCCAATCGCCGAGGTCTGAACCGGATCGAGGGCCACAAGGCCGGCGAAGAGGTGCTGCTCGACGTCGTGGCCGGTGCCATCCAGGCGGGAGTCAAGCACCTCTCCGTCTACGCCTTCTCCACCGAGAACTGGGCGCGCTCGCCTGAAGAGGTGCGCTTCCTGATGGGCTACAACCGTGACGTGCTGCATCGTCGACGCGATCAGCTCAACGAGTGGGGCGTGCGCGTGCGCTGGGCAGGCCGCAAGCCGCGCCTGTGGGGCTCGGTCATCAAAGAGCTGCAGTTCGCCGAGCAGCTCACCCGCGACAACGACGTGCTGACCCTCACCATGTGCGTGAACTACGGCGGCCGCGTCGAACTCGTCGACGCCATGCGAGCAATGGCGGAAGACGTCAAGTCCGGCCGTCTCAAGCCGAGCGCGATCACCGAGAAGCAGATCCGCAGGCACCTCTACGTGCCGGACATGCCGGACGTCGACCTGTTCCTGCGCAGCTCGGGGGAGCAGCGCACCTCGAACTTCCTGCTCTGGCAGTCGGCGTACGCCGAGATGGTCTTCCTCGACACGCTGTGGCCGGACTTCTCGCGCGACGAGCTGTGGCGTGCGATCGGGGTCTACCTGGCGCGCGATCGCCGCTTCGGCGGTGCTGTCGACGTCCCAGACGCCGCCACCGACGCCTGAAGCCACTGCCCGAGTTCTCGCGGGTGCCGCAGCCGCACGATCCGCAGATGTGAAAAGCGCTGCTCGTACTCCGGCATCCGCTCCCGCCACACGTTCAGCGTCTTCGCCTGCCAGCGCAGCACGTTCTCCTCGGGAGCGGTCGTGATCGCCAGCCGCCACAGGGTGGGCTCTCGGTTGCCGTTCCAGAGTTCGCGCCGAAGGATGCTGCGCCCGAGCGTCCTGCGCCACAGCCGGGCGCGCACGAGCCGGTCGTCGTAGTCCAGCCACACGCACACCTCGGCGCGGGGCGGCAGGACGTCGTCGACGCCCTTGGACGTGTACTGCCACTCACTGACCCAGCGGTCGGTCGCGGCGAATGAGCGCACGTCGTCCAGGAATTCCGGCCGCGGAGTCCAGTCCGCGCCGTGGTGGAGCGCGTCCAGTTCATGGTGCGGCAGATCGAAGCGCGCTCCGATGCGCCGCGCGAGCGTCGTCTTGCCCGATCCGGACACGCCCGCGATGAGGATGCGCCGGGGTGGGAAGGGCAGCGGATCCCGGGCGGTTAGCATCCGTCGATGCTAACAACGGAATACATCCGGGCGCGCGATGGTTGGCTCCGAGTGTGACTGCACCCATCTCCATTGACATCTGGTCCGACATCGCCTGCCCGTGGTGCTACATCGGCAAGCGAAACCTCGAGAAGGGCATCGCCGCGACGGCGGGTGGCGAAGACGCCCCGCAGGTGGAGGTCACCTTCCACTCGTTCGAGCTCGCACCCGACACCCCGGTGGACTTCGACGGCGACGAGGTCGACTTCCTCGCCGGACACAAGGGGATGCCCCGTGAGCAGGTCGAGCAGATGCTCGCGAACGTCACCGGCGTCGCCCAGAAGGCGGGGCTGGAGTACCGCTTCGACCTGCTGCAGCACACGAACACCGTCAAGGCGCACGAGCTGCTGCACTTCGCCAAGGCGAAGGGCCGCCAGCACGACATGGAGGAGCGGCTGATGTCCGCGTACTTCACCGAGGGCAAGCACGTCGGCCGGATCGATGACCTCGTCGCCCTTGCCGTCGAGGTGGGGCTGGATGCCGATGAGGCGCGCACCGCGCTCGAGTCGAACCAGTACCTCGACGACGTGCGCGCCGATCAGGCTCAGGCGCGTGCCTACGGGATCAACGGCGTGCCGTTCTTCGTCATCGACGGACAGTACGGCATCTCGGGAGCCCAGCCGCCGGAGGCGTTCGAGAACGTGCTGCGCGACCTGTGGTCCAAGCGCGGCGAGGACGCCACCGCCGAAGCGTGACCCGGCCCGATCAGCGGGTCAGTGCGTTCTCGATCGCCGCGACGACCTCAGGCGAGTCCGGCCGCTGCTTCGGACGGAAGCGCTGCACCGAGCCGTCGGCGGAGACCAGGAACTTCTCGAAGTTCCACTCCACCCGGCCCGCCTTGCCATCGGCATCCGGAGTCTGCTTCAGCGCCTTGAAGAGCTCGGCGGCGTTGCGGCCGTTGACCTTCGTCTTGCCGTTGATCGGGAAGGTCACGCCGTAGGTCGTCGAGCAGAACTCCTGGATCTGCTCGATCGACCCTGGCTCCTGGCCCATGAACTGATTGCACGGGAAGCCGAGGACCGTGAAGCCACGGTCGCCGTACGCCCGCTGCAGCTGCTCGAGCTGGGCGTACTGCGGTGTGAGGCCGCAGCGCGACGCCACATTCACCACCAGTGCGACGTCTGCACCCGCCCCGTCGATGGTCTGCTCCGCTCCGGAGGCGTCGGTGAACGGGATCTGGCGTACGGACAGGTCGGTCATATCCACAGCCTAATTCGGTACAGCCCGCGCCCGGTCCAGTCTGGGAGAATGGACAGGATATGACTGTCACTGCTTCCGCACCTGTCGCCGATCAGGCTCCGGCCACCGAGCAGGCACCCGCCCTGCGCATCGGTCCGATCGAGCTCGACGTGCCCGTCGTCCTCGCCCCCATGGCGGGCATCACCAACACCGCGTTCCGCCGACTGTGCCGCGAGTACGGCGCAGGACTGTATGTGAGCGAGATGATCACCTCTCGCGCGCTCGTGGAGCGCAACGCCATCACGATGCGGCTGATCCAGCACCACGAGTCCGAGACGCCGCGCTCGATTCAGCTGTACGGGGTCGATCCGGCCACCATCGCCGAGGCCGTGCGCATCATCGTCGCCGAGGACCGCGCCGACCACATCGACCTGAACTTCGGATGCCCGGTGCCGAAGGTGACGCGCAAGGGCGGCGGTGCTGCGCTGCCGTGGAAGCTCGGCCTGTTCACCGACATCGTCGATCGCGCTGTGAAGGCCGCGGGAGATGTGCCACTGACCGTGAAGATGCGCAAGGGCATCAACGACGACCACCTCACCTTCATCGACGCGGGGCGCGCAGCGGAGGACGTCGGCGCGGCCGCCGTCGCTCTGCACGCCCGCACGGCCTCGCAGTACTACTCCGGCCACGCGGACTGGAACGCCATCGGCAAGCTCAAGCAGGCGGTCACGAGCATCCCGGTGCTCGGCAACGGCGACATCTGGTCAGCCGACGACGCCGTGCGGATGCTGGCTGAGACGGGCGCGGACGGCGTCGTCGTCGGGCGCGGATGCCTCGGACGCCCGTGGCTGTTCGGTGAGCTCGCCACCGCACTCGGCCCCTCTGACGCGCCCGCGGCACCTCGCGTCGACGCCACCCTGCAGTTCGTCGCAGCGGCATTCCGCCGGCACGCAGAGCTTCTCGTGGACTTCTTCGAAGACGAGGACCGCGGCTGCAAGGACGTCCGCAAGCACGTCTCGTGGTACTTCAAGGGCTATCCGGTCGGCGGCGAGCTGCGCTCAGCGCTGACAAAGGCATCCACGCTGCAGGAGATCGACGACCTGCTCGGCACCCTCGGCGACGCTCCCTATCCGGGCATCGGCGCCGAGGGCCAGCGCGGCCGCGCTGGATCGCCGAAGCGCACCGCACTGCCGGAGGGATGGCTGGACTCACGAGAGATCGGAGAGGGCGTCAGCGACATGATGCGCGGGGCGGAGATCGAGAACGATGGCGGCTGAGACGCGTCCGGGGACGCAGATCCCTGGGTATGGCGGGCACGACGCAGAGCGCTTCTTCGCCGAGACCCATCGATCCGAGCGCGACGGCTTCTCGCGCGACCGCGCGCGCGTGCTGCACTCTGCGGCTCTGCGCCGCCTCGCGGCGAAGACGCAGGTGCTGAGCCCGGCCAGCACGGCGGACTTCGCCCGCAACCGCCTCACCCACTCGCTCGAGGTCGCGCAGGTGGGGCGCGAGCTCGCGAGCGCACTCGGAGTCTCTGCCGACGTGGTCGACACGGCCTGCCTCAGCCACGATCTCGGGCATCCGCCCTTCGGACACAACGGAGAGCGCGCGCTGAACGAGTGGGCCGAGCACATCGGCGGCTTCGAGGGCAATGCACAGTCGCTGCGCATCCTGACCAGGCTCGAGGCGAAGGTGCTCGACGATGACGAGCACTCGGTGGGGCTGAACCTCACCCGTGCGAGCCTGGACGCCACGTGCAAGTACCCGTGGACCGTCGACAACCCCGTTCCCGACCCCGGCGGACGGCTGAAGTTCGGCGTCTACCCCGAGGATGAGGAGGTGTTCCGGTGGATGCGCGAGGGAGCCCCGGGTCGCCTGCGGTGCATCGAGGCCGAGATCATGGACCTGTCGGATGACATCGCGTATTCGGTGCATGACTTCGAGGACGCGATCGTCAACGGCTACGTCGACGTCGCACAGCTCTCGGATCCGGTCGAGCATCACCCGCTCGTCGGGCGCATCCAGCAGTGGGTCGGCTACGACTTCACGCGCGAGGAGCTCGCCGACGCCCTCTACCGGCTCACTCGGCAGCAGATGTGGCTGAAGTCCTTCGACCGTTCGCGGCGCGACCTGGCGAAGCTGAAGAACATCACCAGCGACATGATCGGGCGCTTCGCGCGCGCCTCGGTCGCCGCGACCCGCGAGGCCTACCCGGGGGACTCCCTGGCCCGATACAGTGCACACGTGGTCGTGCCCAGGGTCGTTGAAGCGGAGATCGCCGTGCTGAAGGGCATCATGGGCCAGGCGATCGTCACGATCGACGCCCGCCGCGGCGTGTACAAGGAGCAGCGTCGGGTGCTCAAGCGTCTCGCCGACGCGCTGTGGTCGACGGATGCGCTCTGGTCGGCCGGCGCCGATGTGCTCGAGCCGGCGTTCTCGGCGGACTTCCATGCCGCGACGACGGATGCCGAGCGCGCCCGCGTCGTCGTCGACCAGGTCGCGAGCCTGACCGACCAGACCGCCGTCGACTGGCACAACCGACTGGTCGGCGAGATCGATCCGGCCGAGGTCGGCATCTGGACGCCACGGCATGTGCGTCCCGGTGCGCGTCGGCGCGCCGAGCCCCAGGCGGTCGCTGAAGGGGCCGTCTGATGCCACGCATCCTTCAAGCCGACGTCGAGGAGGTCAAATCGCGCACCAACATCGCCGACATCGTCGGCGAGCGGGTCGCGCTGAAGTCCGCCGGCGTGGGATCGATGAAGGGGCTGTGCCCGTTTCACGACGAGAAGAGCCCCAGCTTCCACGTCAGGCCCCAGGTGGGCTACTACCACTGCTTCGGCTGCGGGGCATCCGGCGATGTGTATTCGTTCCTGCGCGAGATGGACCACGTCAGCTTCACGGAGGCAGTCGAGCGTCTCGCCGGCCGCATCGGCTACGCGCTGCACTACGAAGACGGCGGGGCGGCTCCGGAGACCAGCGGGCGCAGCCGCCTGTACGCGGCCAACACGGCCGCAGGTGAGTACTTCCGTCGTCAGCTGCTCAGCCCCGAGGCCGAGAGCGCACGGCGCTTCCTCGGCGAGCGCGGCTTCGACGCGGGCGCCGCCGCCCACTTCGGCGTCGGCTACGCGCCGCGCGGGTGGGAGAACATGACCAAGGCCCTCATCGCCGAGGGCTTCACCCGCGACGAGCTCACGGCCGCCGGGCTGGTCTCGGCCGGTCAGCGCGGGGTGTACGACCGCTTCCGCGGGCGCGTCGTCTGGCCGATCCGTGACGTCACCGGGCAGACGATCGGCTTCGGCGCGCGCATGCTCTACGACGACGATCAGGGCCCGAAGTACCTGAACACCCCCGAGACGCCGATCTACAAGAAGGCGCAGGTGCTGTACGGGCTGGATCTGGCCAAGCGCGACATCGCCCGCGGCGACCCGCGGCGTGTGGTGGTCGTCGAGGGCTACACGGACGTGATGGCCTGCCACCTCGCGGGAGTCACGACCGCGATCGCGACGTGTGGCACGGCGTTCGGCGCCGAGCACATCAAGGTGCTGCGGCGCGTGATGGGGGATGACTCGGCGGCCGGCGAGGTGGTGTTCACCTTCGACGGAGACGAGGCCGGCCAGAAGGCGGCACTGCGCGCCTTCTCGGAGGACTCGCGGTTCACCGCGCAGACTTTCGTCGCGGTCGCACCCGACGGACTCGACCCGTGCGACCTCCGCCTGCAGCGCGGGGATGCCGCGGTGCGGGGCCTGATGGACGCGAAGCTGCCCATGTTCGAGTTCGCGATCGACCGCAAGCTCGCCGGCTACGACCTCGCCACCGTCGAGGGGCAGGTCGGTGCCCTGCGCGCCGCTGCGCCCATCGTCGGCGCGATCCGCGATGAACTGCTGCGTCCCGGTTATGAGCGGGTGCTGGCCCGGCGCCTCGGCATGGATCCGACCGCCGTCCGCCAGCAGGTGCAGCGCGAGATGCGCGGAGCACGCGAGCCGCAGAGCCCGCAGGCATCCGCTCCCGCGCCGGCCGTGGGGGAGCCTGAGACGATCACCCGCGTGCGTCTGGCGGATCTGCCGCGCACGGCCGAGGTCGCGCTGGAGCGCGACGCACTGATGGGAGTGCTGCAGTACGGGCACCGCATCGATCAGGCAGTGATGGCGAGGGCGCTCGCGGAGCCGTTCCGGCACCCCGGCTTGGAAGCGGTGCGCGAGTCCGTGGCATCCGTCGCCGACCGCACGCGCGTCGGCTGGGCGACGGCTGCGGCGGATGCCGTGCGCGAGCCGTACAGGTCGCTGGCCGGCGAGCTGCTGATGATGCCGTTCCCGGCGCGCGATGAGGCGGGCGCACTGGCGTCCGCCGCCGACCTCTGCCGTCGTCTGATTCTGCGCAGCATCGAGCGGGAGAAGAACGAGCTGCTGGGCGCCGTGCAGCGCGTTCCGGCGGACTCGGACGGAGGCCGTGCGCTGCGCATGCGCCTGCGCGATGTCGACGTGGAACGGCTGCGATTCGTCGAGTCGTGAGCGTCGAGGCGCCCGAGCAGGGCAGGATGGAGACATGCCCTCCGCCGACGATGCCGCGATCGACTGTCATGACCTGGTGATCGATCGGATCGGCCACGGAGGAGTCACCCGGGCGATCGACGGCGTCACGTTCACAGTGCACCCCGGCGAGTTGATGTGCATCGGCGGATCGACGGGATCCGGCAAGTCGACACTGGTCACCGCGCTGGCAGGCATGGGTGACGCCTCGCTGAAGGTCGCCGGCGGCCGCGCACAGGTGTGCGGTGTGAACATTCGAAAGCCGGGACGCAAGAAGCGGATGCTGACGGCGCTGACCGGTCACGTCGGACAGGCGGCCGGTGCATCGCTGCCGCCCCGGCTCACCGTCGGCGAAGTGATCTCGGAGCCGATCACGTCTCGCCAGAAGAAGGTCAACAACCGGGCGATGGCGATGCGCGTCGCGGCCCTGCTCGATGAGCTCCACCTGCCGCTGGGCGCGGCGACGAAGTTCCCCTACGAGCTCAGCGCCGGCATGCGTCAGCGCGTCGCCATCGCCCGTGCCCTGATGCTCGAGCCCCACGTGCTCATCGCCGACGAACCGCTCGCCAATCTCGACCTCGAGGTGCGACCGGTGGTGTTCGACGCGATCACGCGTCGCCGCACCGAGCGGGCGATGGCGGCCCTGCTGGTGACCAACGATGCGGCGTTCATCCGCGAACTCAAGGCCGAGGCGCTCATCCTTCGCGCCGGTCACGTCGTCGCGCGCGGCGCGGGCGACAATCTCATCTGGGCGCCGGATGCCGAACCCGATCTCAGTGGTTGAGCACGCCACGCCCGGGCGGTTCGTCGAGTTCTGAGGGGCGCTCGGAGTTTGCTAAGCTGGACGGGTTGCTCGCTCAGCGCGCACATTCCCCTGTAGCTCAATTGGCAGAGCAGCCGGCTGTTAACCGGCAGGTTGTTGGTTCGAGTCCAACCGGGGGAGCCGACGAGAAGCCCCGATCCGAGCGGATCGGGGCTTCTTCCGTCTGGTGGCAGGCCCTCAGCGGGCTGCGCGGGCCGCGCTCAGAGCAGCTCTGCGCGCAGCTGCGAGGCCGACTTCGGCGACAGCAGCCCCGGCGCGATGTCGAACGGCGTCTTCGCGCCGTGATCGCCGGATGCTGCGAGCCGAGCCGCCGCCCGGGCGTACGCCACCAGCACGCTGGCGGTGAACTCCGGGTTCGACTCGAGTGCCAGGCGGAACTCGATGCTTTGGCTGGTGCCTTTCGCCTGGCTGCTGCCCTTGGCCTGGCTGCTGCCCTTGGCCTGGCTGCTGCCCAGAGAGGTCGTGCCGCTGCGGATCACGAAACCGCCGTGCGGGGCGCCTGCGTGATCGCGCGCGAGCTCCTCCGCAGTGATGAACGCCACCGTGGTGTCGTAGGGCTCGAAATAGTCCGGCATCGTCACGATCGCCTCGCGCACGGCATCCGCGTCGGCGCCGTCCTCGAGCACGACGAAGCACTCGCGGGTGTGCTTCTCGCGCGTGCTCAGACCCGGCCGCTCACCGGCGCGCACGCGCGCGATGGCGTCGTCCGACGGGATCGTGTACTGCACGCCGCCGGCGACGCCGGGGACGCGCCGGATGGCATCCGAATGCCCCTGGCTGAGCCCGCGACCCCAGAACGTGTACGTCTCGCCCTGCGGCAGGATCGCCTCGCCGTACAGCCGCTGCAGGGAGAACAGTCCCGGATCCCAGCCGGTCGAGATCACGGCGGTCGTGCCCGCCGCCTTCGCCGCCGCATCGACGGCGTCGAAGTGCTCGGGGATGCGAGCGTGCGTGTCGAAGCTGTCGACGACGCTGAACGCGGACGCCAGTGCAGGAGTCTGCTCGGGCAGATCGCTCTTCGAACCGCCGCAGAGGATCAGCACATCGATGTCGCCGCGCTCCCCGTCCAGCGCTTCGATGCCTCGCACGCGGGTGCCGGCGTCGACTGCGGTGACGGATTCCGGGTCGCGACGCGTGAACACGCCGACGAGCTCCATGTCGGGGTTGAGCGCGAGCGAGCGCTCCACACCCCTGCCGAGGTTGCCGTAGCCGACGATGCCGATGCGGATCGATGTGGTCATCTCTGCCTCCGTGGTCAGATCTTGGTGCCTTCGGCCGAGCCCTCGAGCTGCGAGCCGTCCTCGGTGAACAGCACGCACTGGATCACGCGGTCATCGACCTCGCTCCATCCCTGCGGGGTCGGTGAGAAGTAGGCGTAGGTCAGCGACGATTCCTCCTCGCTGATGCCGACGAACGACTCGAACTCCGGCTCGCAGCCCTCGAGCGCCGCGGTGTAGATCGCCTCTTCACCCGGGTACTCGCCGTCGGGGAGCTCGAACTCGTGGAAGATCTCCTCATCGTGAGGGTCTGCGCACGGCACGACGTTGGTGGCGCTGAGCTCTTCGCTGTTGACGTCGTCGGCGATCTTGCAGTCGCCCACCTTCAGATCGAAGATGTCGATGTTCGAATCTTCGGTGACGCTTCCGCTCTCGTCGCGCTGGGCGCCTGCGCTGAAGACGTTGGCGGCGATGCCGCATCCCGAAAGCAGGATGACTGCGGCGATCGTCGAGCCGGCAGCTGCCGCTGCACGGCGGATGTGACGAGAGTTCATGAGGTGCGCTCCAGGGCGTGAAGGGGAGTGGATGCGGCGGATGCCGCCCACAGAAACCTACTGATCGGGCGAGGGGTGGCCAAATCACGCGGCCGGGATCAGCCCTCGAGGTCGTCGACTCCCGGCATCCAGCTGTGTCCGCCGCGCACCCAGCCGCGCTTGCGCGCGATCTTCTGCGCGGTCTTCCAGTCGCTGTCGGACAGCCGGTCGACGTACAGCACGCCGTCCAGATGGTCGAACTCGTGCTGCAGGATGCGCGCGCGCCACCCGTCGACCTCGAGGCGCACCGCGGCACCGGTCAGGTCCGATCCGGTCACCAGCACACGGTCGGAGCGACGAAGAGCGAATCGCTCGCCGGGGAACGAGAGGCAGCCCTCGGACTCCTCATCGGGGTCGGGCGAGCCCGGCTCGAGCGGCGCCATCCACAGCACGGGGTTGATGATCTCGCCGCGCCAGGGATTGTCTTCGTCGTCGACGTACGAGTACACGAACAGGCGCAGCGCCACGCCGACCTGAGGGGCTGCGAGGCCGACGCCCGGGGCGAGATCCATGGTCTCGTACATGTCCGCGACGAGGGTTCGGATCTCATCCGTCACCTCGGCCACCTCGCTCGCGGGGGAGTGCAGAACAGGATCGCCCATGATGCGAATCGGAAGAACAGCCACGCCTTAACCCTACTGGCACCGGCTCGCCGGGTAGGGTGGGACAGTGCATCATGGGGTGGAGTTCGCCGCTGACATCAGCGATCAGCTGGTCGGCGTCTTCGCGAACCCGGGCCTTCTGCTGGGCATCCCGCTCGCTCTCGCCGGAGCCGTGTTCATGTCGCTCGGTGCGCAGTACCAGCACCGCGGCGTCGAGAAGGTCGAGCGGATCACCGGCGCCGAGGGCGCGAGCGGTCTCAGCGGCGCGCAGCTGAAGGCGCTGCTGACCCGCCCGTCCTGGATCATCGGCACCCTGATGCTCGGGCTTGCGATCGTGTGCCAGCTCAGCGCCATCGCGGTCGCTCCGCTGATCGTCGTGCAGCCGCTGGGTGCGGTCGCGCTGGTGATCACGACCCTGCTCAACGCCCGCATCTCGGGACACACGCCCACCAGGCAGTCGCTCATAGCGATCGCGGCGTGCATCGGCGGCATCTTCCTCTTCGTCAGCCTTGCCGCGTTGCACGCCACCGAGCGGCCGATCAGCGACCAGGACCTGTTCATGATCCTGACGATCCTGCTGCTGGTGATCATCGTCTTCGGAGCCGGCTGGCTGATCCTGCGTCACCGCATGCGCGCCATGTTCTACGTGACGGGCGCGGGTGTCCTGTACGGATTCGTCGCCACACTCGCCAAGGCGATCATCAGCCGGATCCAGGCGCAGAACTTCGACTGGCTGACCGTCGTGTGCCTGATCGCACTGATCGCCGCGGCGGGCGTCGGGGCCTACTTCGTGCAGACCGCGTACAGCTCGGGGCCGCCTGATCTGGTGATCGCCGGGCTCACAGTGATCGATCCGATCGTCGCGGTCCTCATCGGCGCACTCGTGCTCGGCGAGGCGGACGCCGCGCCGCTGTGGGTCCTGATCATGTTCGGCGTCGCGGGTGCGATCGCGGTATGGGGCGTCTACGGCCTGGCACGCTATCATCCGCAGGTGCTCAGCGACAGCCAGGAGCTGCGCATCAAGCGGGGAAGCGACGGCCCGGGGCCGGGCGACTCGCCGGCACCGCCCGCTCAGTAGTCGCGATCGATGAGGTCGGGGGAGACCTCGGACGCCGCCGCCTCGTCGACGAAGAAGATCGTGCGTCTGCGGCCCTTCGCCCCGGCGGCAGGGACGCTGGCGTAGCTGGCACCCGCGAGTGCCAGGCCGAGCGCCGACGCCTTGTCCGCACCCGTGAGCACCAGCCAGACGCGCTTGGAGGCGTTCAGGACCGGTCTCGTGAGGGTGACCCGCTCCGCCGGCGGCTTGGGCGAGTTGCGCACGGGGAGTGCTGCGACGTCCGTCACCGTCACCTCCGTGCGGTCGGGGAACAGCGACGCGATGTGACCGTCCGGTCCGACGCCGAGGAAGCACACCGCGAATGACGGCCAGTCCTCTCCGTCGGTGCCGTAGCGGGCGAGATCAGCGGCGTACGCCGCAGCGGCCTCGTCGAGCGTCAGGCCGTCGGAGGGAGCCGCGACCTCGTGGATGTTCTCAGCGGGAACAGGGATGTGATCCAGCAGCGCGGTGCGCGACTGCAGCGAGTTGCGGTCGGAGCTGTCGCGCTCGACGAATCGCTCGTCTCCCCACCAGAAGTGCACCAGCGACCAGTCGATCTCGCCGATGCGCGCATCGCCGGCGGCGGCCTCGAGAACTGCGCCGCCCATCGAACCGCCCGTCAGGCACACGTGCGCGACGCGGTTGTTGCGCGTGCGCGTGATGAGCCGAGTCAGGAAGCGATCCGCCACCCGGGTCGCCAGCGCCCCCGGCGTCGGCTCCACCACCACAGACTTCGTCGTTCCCTGCACCTTCATCGGCTCATTCCCCTCGCTCGGGCGGTCCGAGGCGCTTCCAGCCCTCGGTGATGACTCGACCGTAGAGCAGATCGGCGTCCAGCCGGCGAAGCTCTTCGGCGAGGCACTCGCGCAGCGTGCGCCGCGGCAGATGCAGTTCGTGATCGGGCTGGCCCGGCTGCGTCAGGATCGCGACGGTGGCCGACGGACGCTCCAGCAGGATGTCGCCGCTGGCGCGGGTCAGGCGCACGGACTTGATGCCCTCCTGCCACTCGTGCGGGTCCTCGTACGACCAGGTCACCGGAACGTCCAGCGCCATCTGAAGCCAGGCGGCGAGCAGCGCGGTCGATGGCGAGGCTGCGGCCCCGCGCACCTCGGCGGAGGTGACCTCTTCGAACGGCGGCTGATCCAGCACGGCCGCGAGCTGCTCGCGCCAGTGCGTCAGGCGGGTCCAGGCGATGTCGGTGTCGCCGGGAGCATGGGTGCGCCCCAGCAGCGATAGCCGTTCGCGCACATCGGTGCTCGTCGCGGCATCGGTGATCCGGCGCTGCGCCATGCGCCCGATCGGCGATGTCGCGGCATCCGTCGGCGCCTCACCCGGCCACCAGGCGACGACCGGGGCATCCGGAAGCAGCAGCCCGGTGACGAGGCTCTCGGCATTGCTCGCGGCATCGCCGTATGCGCGCAGGACGACCACCTCGCTGGCGCCTGCGTCGCCGCCGACGCGGATCTGCGCGTCCAGACGCGCCTCGCCCTCACCGGTGGTGAGGACGATGACCCGCATCGGATGCTCGCGCGAGGCGTCGTTGGCGGCGTCGATCGCCGATTCGGCGACCCCGTTGCGCGCGGTGATGATGAGCGTCAGCACACGTCCGAGAGCGACCGCGCCGCCCTCTTCGCGTACCTTGACGAGCTGCTTGGCGACCTGGCTGACCGTCGTGTCGGAAAGATCGATGATCACGGGCGTCTCCAGACTCGGCCGTCGCGGGCAAGAAGGTCATCGGCGGATGCCGGCCCCCACGAGCCGGGCGCGTACTGCTCCGGCGCGGCGTCGAGGCTCGCCCAGTACTTCTCGACCGGGTCGAGGATCTTCCAGGACAGCTCGACCTCCTCGTGCCGGGGGAACAGCGGCGGGTCGCCCAGCAGCACATCCAGGATCAGCCGCTCGTACGCCTCGGGGCTCGCCTCGGTGAAGGCGTGGCCGTAGCCGAAGTCCATCGTGACGTCGCGCACCTGCGTACCGGCACCGGGCACCTTCGAGCCGAAGCGGATGGTGACGCCCTCGTTCGGCTGCACGCGGATCACCAGCGCGTTCTGACCGAGCTCGGACGTGCGTCCGAGCAGATGCTGCGGTGCGCGCTTGAAGACGACGGCGATCTCGGTGACGCGGCGTCCGAGCCGCTTTCCGGTGCGCAGGTAGAACGGGACACCCGCCCAGCGCCTCGTGGCGATCTCGAGCTTGAGAGCCGCATAGGTCTCGGTCGTCGACTGCGGGTTCATGCCCTCCTCTTCGAGGAAGCCGTTCACCTTCTCGCCGCCCTGCCAGCCGCCGGCGTATTGACCGCGCGCCGCTGCGTGCGACAGGTCGGCGGGCAGCTGCACGGCCTCGAGGACCTTCTCCTTCTCGGCGCGCAGATGCTCGGCGGACAGGCTGATCGGCTCTTCCATCGCGGTGAGCGCGAGCAGCTGCAGGAGGTGGTTCTGGATCACGTCGCGAGCCGCGCCGATGCCGTCGTAGTAGCCGGCGCGTCCCCCGACGCCGATGTCCTCGGCCATCGTGATCTGCACGTGGTCGATGTGGTTCCGGTTCCAGATCGGCTCGTACAGCTCGTTCGCGAAGCGCAGCGCCAGGATGTTCTGCACCGTCTCCTTGCCGAGGTAGTGATCGATCCGGAAGATCGAATCGGCCGGGAACGCCACCTCGAGCGCCTCGTTCAGCGCGCGCGCGGACTCGAGGTCATCGCCGAACGGCTTCTCGATCACCACTCGACGCCAGCAGGTGTCGTCGTCGCTTCGCTCGCCGACCAGACCGGATTCCTTCAGCTGGCGCGCGACGGTGGGGAAGTCCTTCGGAGGGATCGACAGGTAGTAGGCGTGGTTTCCCATCGTGCCGCGCTCGATGTCGAGCTTCTCGACCGTGTCGCGAAGGCGTCGGAACGAATCCGCGTCGTCGAACGTCCCCTGAACGAATCGGATGCCCTGCAGCAGCTGCTGCCAGGTCTCCTCGCGGAACTCGGTGCGCGCATGCTGCTTCACGGCGTCGTACACGACCTGCGCGAAGTCCTGGTCCTCCCAGTCGCGCCGTGCGAAGCCGACCAGGGCGAAGCCCGGCGGCAGCAGCCCCCGGTTGGCCAGGTCGTAAACCGCGGGCATGAGCTTCTTGCGCGACAGGTCGCCGGTCACGCCGAAGATCACCAGGGCACTGGGCCCGGCGATCCGACTCAGCCGGCGATCATCGGGATCGCGGAGCGGGTTGTGTCCGCGAGAGATGGGGGCAGTCATCGGTGAGGGAATTCTCCAGGTGGGGGAGCGACTTATTGGGCGGCTTCGAACAGCGCCAGCACGTCGTCCGCGGAATCCGTGATGGTCAACGATACGACGGGGCGGCCGTGGTCGGCGAGCACGGTGGCGTCGCCGGCGGCCTGTGCGGCGATGAGCTGTCCGAACGTGAACGGGCGCCCGGGGATCTCGAGATCGACGTCCGTGCGCTCGAGGATCTGCAGGAACGCACCCTGTGCGGGCCCGCCCTTGTGATACTGGCCCGTGGAGTGCAGGAACCGAGGACCCCACCCGAAGGTGGTCGGGCGTCCGGAGTCGGCGGCGATCATCTCGCGCAGACCCTGCAGCTGCGACATCTCGATGCGGTTCACGTATGCCTGCACCGCGACGTAGCCATCCGGCCCGAGTCGCGCCCACAGGGCATCCATGACACCCTCGATCGTGCCCGAGTCAGCCAGCGCGGGATCGGAGACGCGGACCTCGATGCCGCCCTGGACGAATGCGGGAGCAGTCGGCTCCGGACGTGCGTCGAGCAGTCCGCGCGCGGCGTCCTTCGCCGATTCGACATCGGGCTGGTCGAAGGGGTTGATCCCGAGCAGATGCCCGGCGATCGCCGTCGCGTACTCCCACAGCAGCAGCTGCGCGCCGAGCGTGCCGCTGACCAGGATCTCGCCGCGATGGAGCTCGGCGGGATGGAACTCATCGGCGTCGTCGACCAGGCGCACGATCTGCAGATCGTCGGGGCGCGACTCCACCTCGGGCGAGACGGGCAGCATCACGACCGGAAGGATGCCGGTGCCCGCCTTGCCCGTCGACTCGGCGATCAGCTGCTCGATCCAGTCCGGCAGTCCGTCGATGTGCGTGCCGTCGCTGATGAGGCCCAGCTTGTCGCGCCGCGGAGGCACGCCGGTGATCGCGGCGGCGAGGCGCAGCGCCGGGTTGTCGGCGGTGTCCACAGCGAACTGCAGCATGGATGCCTCGGCCTCATCGAGCAGCTCGCCGATGTCGACGCCGGCGAGACCTGACGGCACGAGTCCGAAGGCGGTCAGCGCCGAGTAGCGACCGCCGACGTTCGGGTCGGCGTTGAAGACGCGATAGCCGGCCGCGCGTGCCGAGACATCCAGCGGCGAACCCGGATCCGTGACGACCACGATGCGGCCGACGGGATCGATGCCGAGGTCGCTGAAGGCCGTCTCGAACGCACGGCGCTGCGAATCGGTCTCGATCGTGGAGCCGGACTTCGACGAGACCACGAGCACCGTTCCGCTGAGGTCGTCGTCGATGGCATCGAGCACCTGTGCGGGCGCGGTGGAATCCAGCACGGCCAGCGGTGCGCCGGCGGTGTTCGCGATCACCTCGGGGGCAAGCGAGGAGCCGCCCATCCCGGCCAGGACGACGCGGTGGATGCCCTGCGCCGCGAGCTCCTCGCGAAGCGCGACGATCTCGGCGACCAGCGGGCGCGAGGTGGAGACCGCCTCCACCCAGCCCAGGCGGACGGAGGCCTCGGCCTCAGCATCCGCACCCCACAGATCGGTGGCGCCCGCCGTGAGGCGCGACGCGACGAGGCCTGCGACCAGACCGGGCACGAGCTCGTCGACGGCCGCCTTGGCGGGCTGCGACACGTGCACCGCGACGGTCATCGCGCCGCGTCCAGCCCTTGCGCGACCTTGGTGAGCAGACCGTGCCAGGAGTCGATGAACTTCTCGACGCCCTCGTCCTCCAGAACCTGGGTGACATCGTCGAAGTCGATGCCGACGGCCTTGAGGTCTGCGAACACCTGATGGGCGTCTTCGTAGGTGGAGGTGACGGTGTCGCCGTTGACGACGGCGTGGTCGAACGTCGCCTCGAGCGTCTTCTCGGGCATCGTGTTGACGACGCCGGGGGCCACGAGCTCGGTGACGTACAGCGTGTCCGGGAGGTTCGGGTCCTTGACGCCCGTGGATGCCCACAGCGGACGCTGCAGGTTCGCACCGGCATCCAGCAGAGCCACGGCGCGGCTCTCGGCGAAGGACTTCTCGAACAGCTCGTAGGCGAGGCGCGCGTTGGCGAGTCCGGCCTTGCTCTTCAGCGCCGTCGCCTCGTCCGTGCCGATGGCCGCGAGGCGCTTGTCGGTCTCGGTGTCGACGCGCGAGACGAAGAACGATGCGACCGAGTGGATGCCGGAGAGGTCGATCCCCGCCTCCTTGGCCTTCTCGAGCCCGGTGAGGTATGCGTCGATGACCTCGGCGTAGCGCTGCAGGCTGAAGATGAGGGTGACGTTGACGCTGATGCCGGCGCCGATCGCCTCGGTGATCGCGGGGAGTCCTGCCTTGGTGGCGGGGATCTTCACGAGCAGGTTCGGGCGGTCGACCTTGGCCCAGAGCTGCTTGGCCTGAGCGACGGTGCCGTCGGTGTCGTGGGCGAGGTCGGGGGAGACCTCGATCGACACGCGTCCGTCCACGTGGTTCGTCGCCTCCCACACGGGACGGAACACGTCCAGCGCGGCCGCGACGTCCTGAGTGGTCGCGGCGAACACGGCCTCTTCGGCGGAGGCGCCCGCGACGGCGAGCTCGTGCACCTGCGCGTCGTAGGAGGTGTCGTCGGCGTCGGTGATCGCGTTGGCGAAGATCGTCGGGTTGGTGGTGACGCCGACGACGTTGCGCGTGTCGATCAGCTCCTGCAGGTTGCCGGAATCGATGCGCGTGCGGGAGAGATCATCCAGCCAGATGCTCACGCCGGCAGCGGAGAGGGCTGCGGTGGGGGTGCTCATGCGTTGTTCTCCTTGATGCTCTCGTGCGCCGCCTCGACGACGGCCTCGGCGGTGATGCCGAACTTCTCGAACAGGGTCTTGTAATCAGCGGACGCGCCGAAGTGGTCGATGCCGACCGAGCGGCCGCGGTCGCCCACGATGCCGCGCCAGCCGACGACGGAGCCGGCTTCGACCGACACGCGTGCGGTGACGGCCTTGGGCAGGACGGACTCGCGGTACGCGTCGTCCTGCTCAGCGAACCACTCCAGTGACGGAGCGGACACGACCCGGGCGTTCACGCCGTCCGCGGCGAGCTTCTCGCGTGCGGTGACGGCCAGCTGCACCTCGGAGCCCGTGGCGATCAGAATGACATCGGGCGTGCCGCCCGGTGCCTCGGCGAGAACGTAGGCACCCTTGGCGGTGTTGTCGGCGGAGGCGAACGTGTCACCGAATGCCGCACCGTCGCCGCGATCGAACACCGCGATGTTCTGACGGGTCAGCGCGATGCCCGCGGGGCCCTCATGACGGCGCAGGAGCTCCAGCCAAGCGGCGGCGGTCTCGTTCGCGTCAGCAGGCCGGACGACCGTCAGGTTGGGGATGAGGCGCAGCGATGCCAGCTGCTCGATCGGCTGGTGCGTCGGACCGTCCTCGCCGAGTGCGACCGAGTCGTGGGTCCAGACGAAGATGCTGGGGATGTTCATCAGCGCGGCCAGACGCACCGCGGGTCGCATGTAGTCGCTGAAGATGAGGAACGTCCCGCCGAACGCGCGCGTCGGGCCGTGCAGCACGATGCCGTTCACGATCGCGGCCATGGCGTGCTCGCGGATGCCGAAGTGCAGCACCCGGCCGTACGGCTCACCCGTCCATTCGTGGGTGGACCACTCAGTGGGGATGAAGGATGCCGCGCCCTTGATGGTGGTGAGGTTCGACTCGGCGAGGTCCGCTGAGCCGCCCCAGAGCTCCGGGAGCTGCTCGGCGAGCGCGTTGATGACCTGACCGGACGCGGCGCGGGTCGACACGTCCTTGCCGGCCTCGAACGAGGGGAGCGCATCGGCGATGCCCTCGGGAAGCTCGTGAGCCTCGATGCGGTCCAGCAGTGCCTTCCGCTCCGGGTTCGCCGCCGCCCACTCGTCGAACGATGTCTGCCACTGCGCACGCTCGTCGGCGGCGCGCTGTGCGAGTCCGCGCGTGCGCGAGATGACCTCGTCGTCGACGACGAAGCTCTGCTCCGGATCGAAGCCGAGGACCTTCTTGGTCGCCGCGAGCTCGTCGGCGCCGAGCGCCGAGCCGTGGATCTTGCCGGTGTTCTGCTTGCCGGGTGCCGGCCAGCCGATGATGGTCTTGAGGATGATCAGCGACGGCTTGGACTGCTCGCCCTTTGCCGCTTCGATCGCCGCGTTCAGCTCGGCGACATCCTCGACGTACTCGCCGGTCTTCTTCCAGTCGACCGTCTGCACGTGCCACCCGTACGCCTCGTATCGCTGCGCGACGTCCTCGGTGAATGCGACGTCGGTGTCGTCCTCGATCGAGATCTGGTTCGAGTCGTAGATCGCGATGAGGTTGCCCAGCTCCTGGTGCCCGGCGAGCGACGATGCCTCGCTGGTGATGCCCTCCTGCAGATCGCCGTCGCTGGCGATCACGTACACGAAGTGGTCGAACGGGCTCTCGCCCGGCGCAGCATCCGGATCGAACAGACCCCGCTCGTAGCGCGCCGCATAGGCGAACCCGACCGACGACGCCAGACCCTGACCCAGCGGACCGGTCGTGATCTCCACACCCTTCGTGTGACCGTACTCGGGGTGTCCCGGAGTCAGCGAGCCCCACGTGCGCAGCGACTTCAGATCGTCCAGCTCGAGTCCGAACCCGCCCAGGTACAGCTGCACGTACTGCGTCAGCGACGAGTGGCCCGCCGACAGGATGAAACGATCCCGGCCGAGCCAGTCGGCGTCTGCCGGGTCGTGACGCATCACCCGCTGGTACAGCAGGTACGCCGCAGGGGCGAGACTCATCGCCGTGCCGGGATGACCGTTGCCCACCTTCTCCACGGCATCAGCCGCGAGGACTCGGGCGGTGTCCACCGCGCGACGATCGATCTCATCCCACTGAAACTCTGTCACGGTCATGCTCCATCTGACGTCGGTGAAGGCGCCCGTCTTCCAGCGCGGTCCGCCTCATAGTGGCGGGCGGGTGCACAGCGCGGGGCGCGCGAGTGGTTTTCAGCATACCCGCGGGCTCGCACGCTCCGGGGCGTGTTTCTCTCGGTTGCACCGGCGCCCGAGACCCTGTTCGGCGCGCCGCGAGTCGTCCCGAGGGACATGCGCGGCGGGGCGGTGCGACACGCCGGTTGGCATAGACTGGAAGGAGTTTGCCTGTGCCCGCTCAGAAGGAGGCGATCGCGATCTCGACGACATCGCAGACCACCGAGACCACGTACTCGTTCGGTCAGAAGATCCGCGGCTACATCGCCCTCACCAAGCCGCGCGTGATGGAGCTGCTGCTCGTCTCGACCGTGCCGGTGATGTTCCTCGCCGCCGGCGGACTGCCCAACCTCTGGCTCGTCTTCGCGACCGTGCTCGGCGGTGCGATGAGCGCGGCGTCCGCGGCGTCGTTCAACATGTACCTCGATCGAGACATCGACGTGCACATGAAGCGCACGGTGAACCGTCCGCTGGTCACCGGCGAGGTGTCCGCCCGCGGCGCGCTGGTCTTCTCCTGGGTGCTCGCCGTCGTCTCGACCATCTGGCTGCTGCTGACGACGAACTGGCTCACCGCCGCGCTCTCCGCCGGCGCGATCTTCTTCTACGTCGTGATCTACACGATGATCCTCAAGCGACGCACCGAGCAGAACATCATCTGGGGCGGCATCGCCGGGTGCTTCCCCGTGCTGATCGGCTGGACAGCCGTCACCGAGTCGCTGGCGTGGCCGCCGTTCGTGCTGTTCGTGCTCGTGTTCCTGTGGACGCCGCCGCACTACTGGCCGCTGTCGATGAAGTACAAGGACGACTACGTCGACGTCGAAGTGCCGATGCTCGGCGTCACCCGCTCTGCATCGCAGGTCGGTCTGCAGGTCATCCTCTACGCGTGGGCGACGGTCGCCTGCTCGCTGCTGCTGGTGCCGGTCGCGCACATGGGGCTGGTCTACACGGTCTCGGCGCTGGTCTTCGGCGGCTGGTTCATCTACGAGTCGCACCGGCTGTACAACCGCGCGGTCCGCGGGGGAGAGCCGCGGCCGATGCGCGTGTTCCACGCATCGATCACGTATCTCACGCTGCTGTTCGTGTCGGTCGCGATCGATCCGCTGCTGCCGTTCTGATCGATCGGGTCAGCCGACCGGCCGCTTGAGCTTCAGCACCACGACCGTGTAGGTCGCGGCGGCGAGAGCCGCCAGCACCATGTGGATGCCGACCAGCAGGGCGGGCAGGCCCTCGCGGGCCTGCCACACGCCGACGATCACCTGCGCGCTGATCGCCACGACCAGCACCAGCAGCCAGCTGCGCACCGGCAGTCGCAGGATCCAGGCCGCCACAGTCAGCACGAGCACCAGCCCGGTGAGGATGTAGCCGGGCCAGGAGTGCACATGCGCGAGCACCGAGGCGTCGAAGCCGGTGCGGATCACGTTCGCGTCACCGGAGTGCGGTCCTGAGCCGGTCGTGAGCACACCGACGAAGATGGTCATGGCCAGTGCCAGGCCGGTGACGTGCGACAGGATCATGAACCACTTCGGCGCCGTGCTCTCACGGGGTCCGGCGTCCTCGCCCATGCGCACCAGGTAGGCGGTGGTCACGCACACCAGTGCCAGCGACGCCGCATAGTGGAATCCGACGATGAGCGGGTTGAGTCCGGTGAGCACCGTGATTCCGCCGACGAACGCCTGGGCGATGACGCCGACGAGAACGACCCATGCCAGCACGGGCAGGTCACGGCGGCCGGTGATCGTGCGGACCGACTGCACGGCGGCGATGACGGCCACCAGCAGCAGGCCTGCGGCGAACGCGGGGAAGGCCAGGTCGTCGTGGCCCGCGACCGCGGCGATGGCGTAGAGGACGCCGCCGGTGCCGATGCCGCCGAGCGCGAACCACAGCGTCGTCGTGAACGCCCGCCGGCCGCCGACGATGTGCAGCGTGAACAGCAGCACGACGATGGCGAGGATGCCGACCACGCCCGTGATCGTGCGGTTTCCGAACTCGATGATGCCGTGGATGCCCTGCTCGGGCGTCGGCACCAGGGACTCGGGCGTGCACAATGGCCACTCCGAGCATCCGAGACCCGAACCGGTCAGTCGCACCGCACCGCCGGTGCCGATGATGAAGACCTCGAAGATGAACGACAGCCAGGCGAACGCCCGCACGCGCGCGTCGACCTCTGTGGGCAGCCAGGCGAAGAAGCGGTCTCGCCAGCCGGTCGGAGCGGGGGTCGTCTCGGGTGCGACGATGTCAGTCATGGAGCCTCCGGCCCGCCCCGGCGCGCGACGAGCACGGCCCGTCCGTCAGGCGGAACCTGTAGAATCGGATTGTTGTGATGGACGCGCGCAGTGCGTCGTCCACCACTGACAGTTTAGGCGCGTGTTCCGCGCCGACGATGAGGGCCCATGAACGGCATCCGATCTCCGCATACTCGACGGAGCTGAGGCATGCCGGGGCGGATGACACCGTCTGGGCCCGTGTTGAGGAGAGTGTGTCATGTCGGATGTCCTGATCGACCGCCCGGAGCTGGACAGTCTGGGGGTGTACGAGTTCGGCTGGCACGACCCCGATGCCGCCGGCGCAAGCGCGCGGCGCGGGTTGTCGGATGCCGTCGTGCGCGACATCTCCGCGCTCAAGAACGAGCCCGAATGGATGCTGAAGACCCGTCTGAAGGGTCTGTCGCTGTTCGAGCGCAAGCCGATGCCGACCTGGGGTGCAGACCTCAGCGAGATCGACTTCGACAACATCAAGTACTTCGTCCGCTCCACCGAGAAGCAGGCGCAGTCGTGGGAGGACCTCCCCGACGACATCAAGAACACGTACGAGCGTCTCGGCATCCCCGAGGCCGAGCGCCAGCGTCTCGTCGCCGGCGTGGCCGCGCAGTACGAGTCCGAGGTCGTGTACCACCAGATCCGCGAGGATCTCGAGGAGCAGGGTGTCATCTTCATGGACACCGACACGGCGCTGCGCGAGCACCCGGAGTTCTTCGAGGAGTACTTCGGCACGGTGATCCCCACCGGCGACAACAAGTTCGCGGCGCTCAACACGGCCGTCTGGTCGGGCGGCTCGTTCGTCTACGTCCCCAAGGGCGTCCACGTCGAGATCCCGCTGCAGGCGTACTTCCGCATCAACACCGAGAACATGGGTCAGTTCGAGCGGACCCTGATCATCGCCGACGAGGGCAGCTACGTTCACTACATCGAAGGTTGCACGGCTCCGATCTACAAGTCCGACTCGCTGCACTCGGCCGTCGTCGAGATCATCGTGAAGAAGAACGCCCGCGTGCGCTACACGACGATCCAGAACTGGTCGAACAACGTCTACAACCTCGTCACCAAGCGTGCCGTCGCGCATGAGGGCGCGACGATGGAGTGGGTGGACGGCAACATCGGCTCCAAGGTGACGATGAAGTACCCGTCGATCTACCTGATGGGCGAGCACGCGAAGGGCGAGACGCTGTCCGTCGCCTTCGCAGGCCCCGGCCAGCACCAGGACGCCGGCGCGAAGATGGTGCACATGGCGCCGCACACGCAGTCGTCGATCGTCTCGAAGTCGATCGCCCGCGGTGGCGGACGCTCCGGCTATCGCGGCGAGGTCCGCGTCGACCCGGCCGCGCATCACTCCGCCAACTCGGTCGTCTGCGACGCCCTGCTGGTCGACACCCAGTCGCGCTCCGACACGTACCCCTCGATCGACATCCGCGTCGACGACGTGCAGCTCGGACACGAGGCCACGGTCTCGAAGGTCAGCGCGGAGCAGCTGTTCTACCTGCAGTCGCGCGGCATCGAGGAGACCGAGGCGATGGCGATGATCGTGCGCGGCTTCATCGAGCCGATCGCACGGGAGCTGCCGATGGAGTACGCGATGGAATTGAACAAGCTCATCGAGATGGGCATGGAAGGCAGTGTCGGCTGATGACGGCCCCCACACAGGCGCCCGAGCTGGCGCCGCAGACGAACGCGCACATCGACCCCGCCGCACAGGTCGCGGACGCCGGCTTCGTGCCGGTGCAGACCCGCTCCGAGCGGCCCAGGTCGTTCGACCCTGAGGAGTTCGGCGCTCCCACCGGCCGCGAGGTCAATTGGAAGCACACGCCGGTCGCACAGCTGAAGCCGCTGTTCGAGATCGCCTCCGCGAACGACGGCGTGACCTACACCGTCAGCCACGAGCAGTACCTTCGACCGGCGCTTGCGCACGGCGCGACTCCGCGCGGCGAGTTCTTCGTCCCGGAGGACGTCGTCGCCGCCGTGGCATGGCAGGGAACGTCGGATGCCATGCATCTGAGCATCCCGAACGATGAGGAGGTCGCCGAGCCGATCGTCGTGCAGATCGACGGGCAGGGCGGCCGTGCGGACGCCCATCTCGTGATCGAGGCCGGGCGGCACAGCGTGTCGACCGTCATCCTGCGACACACCGGCACCGCGCAGTACGCGCAGAACCTCGAGATCATCGTCCGCGACGGCGCCAAGCTCAAGCTCGTCACCGTGCAGCAGTGGGAGGATGACGCGATCCACGCGTCCGCCCACCAGGCGCGTGTCGACCGCGACGCCGAGCTCACCCACATCGTCGTCAGCTTCGGCGGCGGCATCGTGCGCGTGAATCCGAGCGTCGAGCTCTCCGGCACCGGTTCGCACGGCTACCTGTACGGACTGTCCTTCGCCGACGCCGGGCAGCACCTCGAGAGCCAGGTCTACCTCCACCACAAGGGTGCGCACACCACCGGCGACGTGCTCTACAAGGGCGCGCTCAAGGGCGCCAGCGCACGCAGCGTGTGGATCGGCGACGTGCTCATCGGCCCCGATGCCGTCGGCACCGATTCGTACGAGGCGAACCGCAACCTGGTGCTCACCGAGGGCGCGCGCGCCGACTCGATCCCGAACCTCGAGATCGAGACCGGCGACATCGCCGGCGCGGGCCACGCCAGCGCGACCGGACGCTTCGACGACGAGCAGCTGTTCTACCTGCAGGCTCGCGGCATCCGCGAGGAGGAGGCGCGCCGCCTTGTGGTGCTGGGCTTCCTCACCGAGGTCGTGCAGCGCATCGGCGTCCCGTCCGTGCAGGACGAGCTCCTCGTCGCCATCGAGGCCGAACTCGCAGGAGTGGACGAGTGAGCGCGCAGCGCGCGTGCAGCGTCAGCGAGCTCGAGCAGGACACCCCGCTGCGCGTCGAGCTCGACGGCGTGGCCATGGCGATCGTGAAGGACGCCGACGACGAGATCCACGCGATCGGCGACCGCTGCACGCACGGTGACATCTCGCTCTCCGAGGGCTTCGTCGAAGGAAAGACGCTGGAATGCTGGGCACACGGCTCGGCTTTCTCGCTCGAGACCGGCGTGCCCCTCAACCTCCCCGCTTACGAGCCCGTCCCGGTCTACGTCGTCCAGATCGACGGCGACGACGTGCTCATCGACCCCACTGTCATTAAGGAAGTCTGAATGTCTGTTCTCGAGATCCGCGACCTGCACGTAACGGTCGAGACCGATCAGGGCGAGACGGCGATCCTCAACGGGATCGACCTCACCATCAACACCGGTGAGACGCACGCCATCATGGGCCCGAACGGCTCGGGCAAGTCGACCCTGGCCTACACGATCGCCGGTCACCCGAAGTACACCGTCACCCAGGGCACCATCACGTTCGATGGTGAGGACGTCCTGGAGATGAGCGTCGACGAGCGCGCCCGCGCCGGCCTGTTCCTCGCCATGCAGTACCCGGTGGAGATCCCCGGTGTCACGGTGACGAACTTCCTGCGCACGGCGAAGACGGCGATCGACGGCGAGGCTCCCTCGATCCGTCAGTGGACCAAGGACGTCAAGGGCGCCATGACGAACCTGCGCATGGACCCGAAGTTCGCGCAGCGCAACGTCAACGAGGGCTTCTCCGGTGGTGAGAAGAAGCGCCACGAGATCATGCAGCTCGAGGTGCTCAAGCCGAAGTTCGCCGTCCTGGACGAGACCGACTCCGGTCTCGACGTCGACGCGCTGAAGATCGTCTCGGAGGGCGTCAACCGCGCCAAGGAGGCCACCAACCTCGGCGTTCTGCTCATCACGCACTACACGCGCATCCTGCGGTACATCCGCCCGGACTTCGTGCACGTGATCGTCGCGGGCAAGATCGTCGAAGAAGGCGGCGCCGAGCTGGCCGACCGCCTCGAGGACGAGGGGTACGACCGGTTCATCGACCCGGCCGCCCCGATCGAAGCGTAGGCTGAGGGCATGACCGCGACCCTCACCCCGGAGAAGTTCGACGAGGTCACCGAGGCTCTCAAGGACGTCATGGATCCCGAGCTCGGGATCAACGTTGTCGACCTCGGACTGATCTACGACCTGTCCTGGGACGACGACAACGACGCGCTGGTCATCCACATGACGCTGACCAGCGCGGGCTGCCCGCTGACGGACGTGCTCGAGGAGCAGACCGCGCAGGCTCTGGACTCGGTGGTGGACCAGTTCCGCATCAACTGGGTGTGGATGCCGCCGTGGGGCCCCGAGCGGATCACCGATGACGGGCGTGACATGATGCGCGCCCTCGGCTTCGCCATCTGACACACCTGTCCGGAGGACACGATGGCCGTTCCTGTCACGGCGCTCAGTTTGACGGAGTTGCGCGAGCGGACCAGCGAGAAGTGGCGGGAGTACCCCGACGAGGTGCTCCCGCTCTTCGTCGCCGAGACCGACTTCCCTCTGGCACCGGCCGTCACCCGCGCGCTTGAGCGCGCGGTGCGCGGTGGCGACACCGGGTATGTGGCATCCCGCACTCCGCTTGCGGCCGCCTACGCGGCGTTCGCCGAGCGCCGGTACGGCTGGGCTCCCGATCCTGAGGGCATGCGCAGCACCGCGGATGTCAGCATGGGCGTCGTCGAGATCCTTCGCCGGGTGATCCAGCCAGGTGAGCGGGTGATCGTGAATCCGCCGGTGTATCCGCCGTTCTTCGATCTGGTCGAAGAGGCCGGTGGCGTCGTGGAGCGGGTTCCGCTGCGTGATACCGGCGTCGGATGGGAACTGGATCTCGAGGGCATCGAGGCGTCCCTCGCCGCCGGCGCTCGCGCCGTCCTGCTCTGCAACCCGCACAACCCGACCGGCACGGTGCATTCCGCGCAGTCGCTGCGCGACCTGGCGGCTCTGGCCGTGAGGTACGGCGTAGCGGTCGTCTCCGACGAGATCCACGCGCCACTGGTGCAACCCGGGGTCGAGTTCACCCCGTTCCTGGCATCCGGCGACGATGCCGCACAGGCCGGGTTCGCGGTCGTCAGCGCGAGCAAGGCGTTCAACCTCGCCGGACTGAAGTGCGCGCTGATGGTCGCGGCATCGCCCGAGCCGAAGCGACTGCTGCGCGCGCTGCCGATCGAGGTGGAGTGGCGCACCGGACAGTTCGGACTGCTCGCCGCCGTCGCCGCGTTCGCACCGGAGAGCGATGCATGGCTGGACGGCCTTCTGCTGACCCTCGACGCCAATCGGCGCCTGCTCGCGGACCTGCTGGCCGAGCACCTTCCGGAGGCGCGATATCGGATGCCCGATGCCGGCTATCTGGCGTGGATCGACCTCTCGGATCTCGGCTGGGGCGAGAATCCCTCGCGCCGCATTCTGCGCGAGGCGAAGGTCGCGCTGCACTTCGGGCCCGCGTTCGGCGAAGAGGGCGCGGGGCACGTGCGCCTGAACTTCGGGACCAGCCCCGAGATCATCCGCGAAGCCGTCGCACGCATCGCATCGCTGCGCGCCGCCGACCACGAGCACCGGGGGTGAGCGCTCCGGCCGCCGAGACGATCTGGGATCGCACCAGGCTCGGCATCACGATCGGCTCCGTCGTCCTGATCTTCCTCGCCGCCCTCGAGGCTCTCGCTGTGACCACGGTCATGCCGGTCGTCAGCGTCGATCTGCGTGGCGAGTCGCTCTACGCCGTCGCCTTCTCCGGCACGCTCGCCACCAGCGTGATCGGCATGGTGGCCGCCGGCACCTGGAGCGATCGCAGCGGTCCCCGTGCGGCGCTGTACACCTCGGTGGCGCTGTTCGCCGCCGGCCTGCTGGTCTCTGGTCTCGCACTGGACATGTACACGTTCATCGCCGGGCGGCTGCTGCAGGGGCTCGGCGCAGGCGGGCAGACGGTGGCGCTGTACGTCGTGGTCGCACGCGTGTATCCGCCGCGTCTGCACGGACGCATCTTCGCCGCCTACGCCGCGGCGTGGGTGGTGCCTTCGATGATCGGCCCGTATCTCGCCGGTGTCGTGACCGAGTTCCTGCACTGGAGGTGGACCTTCCTCGGGGTGGCGGTGCTGATCGCAGCGGCGTTCCTGCTCGTCATGCAGCGCTTGCGCGACATCTCGCTGTCCACCGATGCCGATGGGACCGCGGCTGCCGACGATGGAGATGAGGCAGGGGATGCGGGGACGCGATTCGCCACGCGGATGCTGCTCGCGGTGACCGTCGCGGTCTGTGCGGTCGCCGTCGGATTCGCCGCCGAGCTGCCCGTGCACTTCGGTGCTCTGCTCGCTTTGCTGGGCCTCGTCGTGATCGGTGTCGCGCTCCTGCCGCTGCTCCCGAAGGGGACGCTGCGGGCGCGCGCGGGTCTGCCGAGCGTGGTGCTCACCCGAGGGCTCGTGGCGGGCGCGTTCTTCGCCGCGGAGGCGTTCATCCCGAAGCTCCTGATGGACGACTATGCGTTCACGCCGTCGATCGCGGGACTCGCCCTGACCCTCGCGGCGCTCGGCTGGTCGAGCGCATCCGCGGCGCAGGGGCGGTGGGGCGAGCGGCTCGGAAGCCGCCGCATCATGCTCATCGCCTTCACCCTCATCATGCTGGCGATGCTCAGCATCCTGCTGGTGATCCTCGTGTGGCACTCCCCGTGGCCGATCGTGATCGGGTGGGGTCTCGCCGGTGCGGGTATGGGGCTGCTCTACCCCTGGCTGACGGTGCTCACGCTGGCATACTCGACGCCGCGCAACGAGGGGTTCAACTCATCGGCGCTGTCGATCTCGGATGCCACCGGCTCGGCACTCGCCGTGGCGATCGCCGGTCTCGGCTTCATTGCGATGCCGCTGCTCGGCTCGGGATTCGTCACGGTGTACGCCGTGGCGGCGGCGCTGATGCTGCTCGCTCTGCTGCCGGGGCTCAGACTGGGGAACGGCCGGCGCTGAGTCCGGCCAGCGCTCGTATGCCCGTGTCGAAGACGGCATCCGAATGGGCGGTCGGGTCATCGGCATCGGGCTCGACAGCGCCGATGCTCTGCGCGTGCATCCGCTGCTGCAGCAGCATGGCGTGTCCCACGATGAACTCGAACGCGGCATCCGCCATCGGCTCGGATTGCGGGTGCGAGCGCAGCGATGCGGCCAGCGCGCGCTGCGCGCGGGGCGCGCCGAGGCGCAGTGCGTATGCGCTCATCACGACCTCGGCGCCGTCGCGGTAGGTCAGGAGCGCGTCGAGGACGGCGCGGGCGACCCGAATCGGGTCGGCAGTCGGGTCCGGATCGGGAACGGCGGAGAGGATGCGATCGGCGACGCCGGCCAGCAGCGACTGCTTGTTGGGGAAGTGCCAGTAGAGGGCGCTCGGCTGCACGTCGAGCTCGGTGGCGATGCGGCGCATCGACAGATCGGGCAGGCCCACCTCGTCGAGAAGCCGCAGGGCGCAGTCGATGACGCCGTGGCGATCGTGTCGGGACGGAGGCATGACACCAGTATAGTGAACACTGTTCAGGTGAACGGTGTTCAGGAAGAATCGGCTCCGAACCCGTCAGCACGTCCCGAAAGGATCCTCATGGCCGCCACCCGCCGCCCGCTCAGCGCCGACCTCGCGCGCATCGCACTGTTCGCCGCCCTTATCATCGTGCTCGGCACCGTGCTGGTTCCGCTGCCCGGCGGCGTGCCGATCACCGGGCAGACTCTCGGCGTCATGCTCGCAGGCCTCGTCCTCGGAGCACGACGGGCGCCGTTCGCGATCCTCATCGTGCTCGCCGTCGCGGCGATCGGCCTGCCGGTGCTCGCGGGAGGCCGAGGCGGACTCGGAGTCTTCGTCGGCCCGACCGCCGGATACCTGCTCGGCTGGGTGGTCGGCGCGATGGTCATCGGCGCGATCGCGCACAGCGGAAGGTTCACCTGGTGGCGGGCGGGACTTGCCACCGTGGTCGGCGGCATCCTCGTCGTCTACCTCTTCGGCATCCCGGTGCAGGCGTGGGTGACCGGTGTTCCGCTGGATCTGACCGCGCTGTCGAGCCTCGCCTTCCTGCCGGGAGATCTCATCAAGGCTGTGCTCGCCACAGTGCTGGCCGTGGCGCTGCGCCGCGCGTACCCGCGTGCGTTCCCGGACGCCGTATCGCCGACGGCTGCTCCCGCGGCATCCGCGGCCGCACCCACGGCACCGTGACCGGGCCTGGCATCCAGTTCGACGGTGTCGGGTACGCGGTCGCAGACACGCAGATCCTGCGTGACGTCTCGGTCTCACTCACTGCCCGCAGCACCGCCGTCATCGGCGCGAACGGTTCGGGCAAATCGACGTTCGCGCGACTGCTGAACGCCCTGCGGCTGCCCACGGCGGGGACCGTGCGCGTGCTCGGTCTCGACCCGCTCTCGGATGCCGCTGAACTGCGCTCGCGCGTCGGATTCGTCTTCACGAATCCCGAGGCGCAGATCCTCATGCCCACGCCTGCCGAGGACCTCGCGCTCTCGCTCGGCGCTTTGCCGAAGAAAGAGCGCCCGGCGCGGATCGAGGCTCTGCTGGCGCAGTACTGGCTCGCCGGTCGCGGCGATCAGCCGGCATCCGATCTCTCCGGAGGGCAGCGGCAGCTGCTGGCCATCGCGGCTGTGCTCGCAACCGAGCCCGATCTCGTCGTCGCCGATGAGCCGACCACCCTGCTCGATCTGCACAACGCCCGGCGAATCAGCGATCTGCTGCTGGGGCTCGAGGTGCCGGTCGTGATCGTCACCCACGATCTCGAGCTCGCGGCACGCTGCGAGCAGGCCGTGCTGTTCGTCGAGGGCACGGTGGCGGCGGTCGGCATGCCGGACGAGGTCATCGAGCGATATCGCCGGATACCGGCATGATCTCCCTCTACCGACCCGGCGACGGGCCCCTGCACCGGCTGCCCGCCGGCGCGAAGTTGCTGGGGCTGGCGGTCGCCGCTCTGCTGATCTCGCTGCTGCGCCCCGGAGTGATCGGTACGCTCGTCGTGCTGGCCGTGGCATCCGTCCTTTACCCGCTGTGCGGACTGGGGTGGCGTCTCTTGTGCCAGTCATGGTGGCGGCTGCGCTGGCTGATCGTCGTGCTCGGCGGCGCACTGTGGCTGTTCGTGAGCGGTGTGGCCGCGATCGAGAACACGGGGCGCGTCATCGCCCTGATCCTGCTCGCCGAGCTCGTCACGCGGACCACCCGGATGGGCGACCTGCTCGATGTGCTGCAGCGCGTGCTGCGGCCGCTGCGCTTCGTCGGCATCGACCCGGCGTCCGCGGCCCTCGCGATCTCACTCACCATCGCGATGATCCCGGTGCTGGCGGGTTTCGTGGTGCAGGTGCGCGACGCGCAGCGCGCCCGCGGCGTCCGGCTCGGGGTGCGCGCCGCGCTGCCGCTGCTGGTGCTGACGCTCCGGCACGCAGACGACGTCGGGGATGCACTGGCTGCACGCGGCCTCACGCGGTGACCCGCTCGGAACCAGCGCTGCGCGCGGCATCACCATGGCCAGGGCGGTGACCAGCGTGGCCAGTGCGATCAGCGCTGTGCTCGTCGTCGTCCCGCGCACCAGCAGCATGCCGATCGCTGCGGCGCCGATCAGCGTGGCTGCCGTGACGCGCGCGCTGCCGATGGCCACCCTGGGCGCCCGGATCGTCTCGATCCGCGAGAGCGGGATGCTGATCAGCGCCGTGATCCCGAGGGCGAGCACCAGCCAGAGGGGGCGACTGAGCCACCACGAAGACGATGCGGGGGCGGGCAGATCGAGGATGTCGACGGATGCCAGCAGCGCCGACATCCCGGCGAGCACGAGCAGCACCGACATGTGCCACAGGTAGATGGTCATCGCCCGCTCGGATACGAACGAGGTGAATCTGGACAGCCGTCCTGATGCGAGTGCGGAGAGCGGCTCGCGCAGCAGCGTGAACGCGGCGGTGTGCACGATGCCCACGAGGATCAGTGCCGTGGTCGGCGGGTTGATGTTCTCGATGAGGTCGGGGGAGTGCACTCCGGTGGCGAAGCTCGTCGCGAGGATCGCCAGAGCAGTCGCCCCGATGCGGATGCGCGTCTGACGCGAGAGCGCATCCACTCGACCGTCCGCGAGCAGGAAGCCGAGCTGCTGCATCGTCAGCCAGACGAATGCGAGGTTGAGGAATCCGACGGCATCCACCCCGGTGACGGCCCGCGCGATGTCGACGATGACAGCAGCGGCTGCGAGCGCGGAGATCGTGATGAACGGCGCGGCCCGGTGCGCACGCGCGAGCACGGGGACGAGCGCCTGGCACAGCAGGAACACCGCGAGGAACCACAGCGGCTGCCCGAACCGGTAGCCGGCGGTCTCGATGAGGTCCGTGGGAACGCCGGCGAGTGTCAGCGCCGCAAGGCCGACGCCCGCGGCGGCGATCACCGCCGCCGCGGGAAGCAGCAGCCTGACCAGGCGTGCGGTGGCGAACGCGGTGCCGGACAGGCCTCGTGCCTGCATCCGCCGATACGCGGTGTACGCCGAGAATCCGCCGATCACGAAGAACAGCGGCATCACCTGCAGCACCCAGCTGACCGGCACCAGCCACCATCCGGAGTCACCCGCGTTGGCGAACACCGGTCCGTCCGCGTCGAGGGTGACGCCGACCATCAGCGAGTGAAGCACGACGACGGCGACCACGCAGAGCGCGCGAACGAGGTCGATCGCGTGATCGCGACCCGAGCGGACGGGCAAGGCGGACGGGGACGAGAACATCTGAGCCTCCGGGGATCGTGGTGTCCTCGGAGGCTATGGAGCGGATGCCTGCGCAGACATCACTCCGGGGTGCTGTCTGCGGCAGTACCGGAGTATGAGGGCGCCGGAGACCTGCCGGTCACGCGGACGGCTCGACGAGTCCGTTCTCGTAGGCGTAGATCACGGCGTGCACACGGTCGCGGAGGCCGAGCTTCGCGAACACCTTCCCGACATGGGTCTTCACCGTCTGCTCGGCGATGAACAGCGTCCCAGCGATCTCGGCGTTGGACCGTCCCTGCGCCATCTGCACGAGCACCTCGCTCTCGCGCTCCGTGAGCGAGGAGAACGCAGGATCGATGGGGCGCTGCCGCGGCCGCCGCGAGGAGAACTGCTCGATCATGCGCCTCGTCACCCGCGGCGAGAGCAGAGCATCGCCCGAGGCGATCACGCGCACTGCGTGCACGAGATCGTCCGGCAGGGCATCCTTCAGCAGGAATCCGCTGGCGCCGGCCTCGAGCGCGTCGTACACGTAGTCGTCGACGTCGAACGTCGTCAGCATCAGGATGCGGGGCACGTGTGCCGAGGGATAGGACGGTCCGAGAATGCGCCTCGTCGCGGCGATGCCGTCGAGCGCGGGCATCCGCACGTCCATCAGGATCACGTCGGGATCGAGTCGGGCGGACAGCCGCACCGCCTCTTCGCCGTCCGCGGCCTGGCCGGCGACCGAGATGCCGTCCTGCGCGTCGAGCAGCGCCGCGAAGCCGGCGCGCACCATGCCCTGGTCGTCGGCGACAAGCACTCGGATCGTCATGAGAGTCCTTCCTGCGCGGCATCGGATGCCGGGAGCCTGGGCAGCCACGCCGACACCGACCATCCGCCGTCGTCCGCCGGGCCGGCCTGCACCGCGCCTCCGAGAAGCGCGGCGCGCTCGGACATCCCACGCAGACCGTGCCCGGGCGTGGTCGAGTCGGAGACTCGCTCGGTCGCGCTGTTGACGATCTGCACCGAGACGGTCTCGCTCGTGGCGGAGAGGGTGACGGTGATCATCGTGCCGGACGCGTGCCGGACGGCGTTGCTCAGGGCTTCCTGGGTGATGCGGTACAGGGCGATCTGCGCGGCCGCATCGACGTCGCCGACCACCTGCCCGGACATCGAGACGTCGGCACCGGCCCGGCGCGTGGTCTCGACCAGCGCCGGGATCTGATCGATCCCGCGCTGCGGCGTCAGCTCGGCCGCATGATCCTCCGTGCGCAGCACCCCGAGGATGCGGCGCATCTCGCCGAGCGAGCCGCGCGCGGCAGCGGCGATCCCTTCGAACTCCTCGGCCGCATCATCAGCGAGGGCCGGAATCCGGTAGCGGGCCGTCGACGCCTGCACCTGGATCAGCGACATGCTGTGCGCGACCACGTCGTGCAGTTCCCTGGCGATGCGCGTGCGCTCTTCCACCAGCTCTCGGCGCGCCTGCTCCTGCGCGGATTGGGCGCGCTCCCGGGTCAGTTCATCGGCGATCCGGAACCGCCCGGCGATGAGGATGGCGATGAGGAGGGCAGCGGCGGCCACAGAGGTGGTGACGATCAGATCAGCGATCACCGCACCGGAAGACGCGGCGCTCGGAACGGCTGCCGAGGGAACCAGTGACAGCGCGGTGCCCGCGGCCAGTACGAGCAGGCCGTGGCGCCACCCGTGCTGCAGGGTGATGGCGGCGACGAAGACGACGAAGACGATGATCATGGGCACGGACCACGGCCAGGGCGCGATCGTCGTCGCCTCGGGGAGAGTCGCCAGAAGCGGCAGCAGCAGTACGGCGGCGAGGAAGAGGACGATGGCTGTGCGCGGGTGTCTTCGACTGAGGAGCGGCGCTGTGACCGCTGCTGCCCCGAGGAGCATCGCCGCAGGCAGGTAGGTGCCGTAGATCGCCGCGTGGACCGGCACGAGGATGGGATACAGCACCACCGCGGCCACGCACAGCACGACGAGCTGGCCGAGCTCACGATCTCGCAGGCGCCGGAAGGGCCCGCGCCTCGTCGTCTCGCCGGCTGTGCTGCGCATAGCTGTCATCCTCCCACTCGAGCCGGCTGCTCCCGGGCATCCTCGGCCTCGTCCTCAACGGAGATCGCGATGCGACGCCGGCGCACCGCCGCGCAGCGGTCGACCACGACGCCGACGACGACCGCGACAGCGACTCCGAGCACTGCGGCCAGGAAGGGCTGCTTGGCGAGCCAGCTGCCCGCGAGGATGCCGATCGCTGCACCGTACGCCGCCCAGGTGGCACCGGCGACGAGGCTGATCGGCGCGAAGCGGCGCCACGGGTAGCCGAGTGCCCCGGCCGAGATGTTGACGGCGACGCGTCCGACGGGGATGTAGCGCGCGCCGATGATGAGCGTGGCGCCGCGGTGCGCCAGCGCGTGCTGGGCGTGTTCGAACGCGGCCGCGATGCGCGGCCGGCGCATCCAGCGCGAGGGGCGCGTGCCGATCGCGCGACCGAGGGCGTAGGCCAGGTTGTCGCCGATCATCGCCCCGAACGCGGCGGCGAGGCACAGGGCGACCACGCTCGGCCAATGTCCCGAGGCAGCTGCCGCTGCGGCGCCCGCGACCAGCACGGTCTCGCTGGGAACAGGCGGGAACACGGCGTCGACCGCGGCCACGGCGAACATCACCAGCAGCAGCCAGGGCGATGCCGCGGCGGCGAGGATGAAGGAGTTGAGGGCAGTGATCACGTCCACGCTGTCGACGGTAGGTTCCCCGCATCCGCCGGCACATCACCCTGCGGAGGTATCCGCGTCATACCGTGGTGCTGTTCTGCGGGCGGTCAGGGCGGTCAGCGTATACTGATTGGCTGGCCATTCGGCCGCCCTCCCTTTGGAATCAGTAGATCGGACTTTGCTGTGCTCGCCGTGCACGAACTCGAGATCCGCGTCGGAGCCCGCGTCCTCATGTCGGACGTCTCGTTCCGCGTCGCCGCCGGCGACAAGATCGGTCTCGTCGGCCGCAACGGCGCCGGGAAGACGACGCTGACGAAGGTGCTCGCGGGGGACGTGCTCGCCTCGGACGGCAAGGTCACGCGCTCCGGTGAGCTGGGCTACCTGCCGCAGGATCCGCGCACCGGCGACCCGGAGATGCTCGCCCGCACCCGCATCCTCGATGCCCGCGGTCTCGGCTCGATCCAGCTGACCATCTCGCAGGCCTCGCACGACATGGCATCCGACGATCCGAAGATCGCCGAGCGTGCCATGCGCAAGTTCGCCAACGCGACCGAGCGATTCGAGGCGCTCGGCGGGTACGCGGCCGAGGCCGAGGCCGCGTCCATCGCTCACAACCTGTCGCTTCCCGACCGCATCCTCGACCAGCCGCTGAACACGCTCTCCGGCGGCCAGCGTCGCCGCATCGAGCTCGCGCGCATCCTGTTCTCGGATGCCGAGACGATGATCCTCGATGAGCCCACCAACCATCTCGACGCCGACAGCGTCGTGTGGCTGCGCGAGTTCCTGAAGGGGTACAAGGGCGGGCTGATCGTGATCAGCCACGACGTCGAACTCGTCGGCGAGACCGTGAACCGCGTGTTCTACCTCGACGCGAATCGCCAGAGCATCGACATCTACAACATGAACTGGAAGAACTACCTGCGCCAGCGGGTGGCCGACGAGGAGCGCCGCAAGAAGGAGCGAGCGAACGCCGAGAAGAAGGCGACGCAGCTGCAGATGCAAGCGGCGCGCTTCGGGGCGAAGGCGTCGAAGGCGGCCGCGGCGCACCAGATGGTCGCGCGTGCCGAGAAGCTGCTCTCCGGCCTGGATGACGTGCGTCAGGTCGACCGGGTCGCCAAGCTGCGCTTCCCGAAGCCGGCGCCGTGCGGAAAGACCCCGCTGATGGCGTCCGGTCTGTCGAAGTCGTACGGCTCGCTCGAGATCTTCACCGACGTGGACCTCGCGATCGACCGCGGCTCGAAGGTCGTCGTGCTGGGGCTGAACGGTGCCGGAAAGACCACCCTGCTTCGCATCCTCGCCGGCGTCGACGCGCCGGACACCGGCCAGCTGGAGCCGGGGCACGGACTGAAGGTCGGCTACTACGCGCAGGAGCACGAGAACCTCGACGTCGACCGGTCGGTCCTGGAGAACATGGTGTCGGCGGCGCCGCACATCACCGAGACCGAGGCGCGGAAGGTGCTCGGCTCGTTCTTGTTCACCGGCGACGACGTGCTCAAGCCCGCGGGGGTGCTCTCCGGCGGAGAGAAGACCCGCCTGTCGCTGGCGACGCTCGTCGTGTCATCGGCGAACATGCTGCTGCTCGACGAGCCGACCAACAACCTCGACCCCGCGTCTCGCGAGGAGATCCTCGACGCGCTGGCGCACTACGAGGGCGCGGTCGTCCTGGTCTCGCACGACCCTGGTGCCGTGGCATCGCTGAACCCCGAGCGCGTGCTCATCCTGCCCGATGGCGTCGAGGACATCTGGAGCAAGGAGTACCAGGACCTCATCGAGCTCGCATGACGACTGCGGTGCTCCGCGTCATCATTGCTCAAGCAATGCTCCGCTGAATCGCGGGTGTCCTCACCGCCGGTATATCGGTTCATCGCTATCGTGAAGAATGCGCACCGTCGGATGGCGTGGCGATGCAGCGGGAGGAGACACGGGTGATCCCGTACAGTGAGCGGACTCGAGTGCTCGTGGTGA
Organism: Microbacterium alcoholitolerans; assembly: GCF_050408615.1. Taxonomy (NCBI): domain Bacteria; kingdom Bacillati; phylum Actinomycetota; class Actinomycetes; order Micrococcales; family Microbacteriaceae; genus Microbacterium; species Microbacterium alcoholitolerans. The sequence goes on from NZ_JBNTKD010000001.1 coordinate 271,107, forward strand.
TCGGAACGAGGCCCGAGGCGATCAAGATGATCCCGGTGATCCGGGCGCTGCAGGACTCCGGGACGTTCAGGCCGGTCGTCATCTCCACCGGCCAGCACACCGATCTGGTGGACGGTCTCATTCGCAGCGTCGGCATGCGGGTCGACGCGAATCTGCGCGCGTCCGAAGCGGTCGATGGCGTGCGCCCGACCCTCAACGAGATGTTCGCTCGCGTGATGGTCGGAGTCGACCGCGTGTGGGCGGGCGAGACTGTGCCGGCCGAGTATCTCGCCGACGGGCGTCGCGGGGTCGACGGAGCCGTCGCATGCCTCGTGCACGGTGACACGAGCTCGGCGGCCGCCGCCGCACTCGCGTCCTTCAACCTGCAGATCCCCGTGGTGCACGTCGAAGCCGGGCTGCGGACCTCGAACCTGCTCTCGCCGTTCCCCGAAGAGGGCAACCGGCAGCTCATCTCGCGAATCGCCGCGCTGCATCTGGCTCCGACGACCCAGAACAAGATGAACCTCGTGCGCGAGGGCGTCGACTACGACCGGGTGGTCGTGACGGGCAACACCTCGATCGACATGCTGCAGTGGGCAGCCGGTGAGCAGGGCGGATTCGGCGCCGGTCTCGAAGCACTCGAGATCGATGCGGCTCACCCGCTCGTGCTCGTCACGGCGCACCGTCGTGAGAACTGGGGCGACGGGCTCGTGCAGATCGCAGCTGCGGTGCGCACGCTCTCCGAGCGCCATTCGCACGCTCGATTCGTCGTGCCGATGCATCCGAACCCCGTCGCACGGCAGCCGCTGGTGGATGCGCTCGGCGGTCGCGACAACGTCTTCCTCGTCGAGCCTCGCGAGTACGCCGACTTCGCCCGGCTCATGGGTGCGGCAAGGCTCATCATCACCGATTCCGGAGGCGTGCAGGAAGAAGCCCCCTCGCTGGGCACGCCGGTGCTCGTCGCGAGGGACACGACCGAGCGCGGGGAAGGCGTGCAGGCGGGCACGCTTGTGCTCGTCGGCACCGACACGGCGCGGATCGTGCGCGAGGCGACCGTGTTGATCGAGGACGACGCGGAGCATGCCCGCAGGGCCTCGCGCTCGAATCCGTACGGCGACGGCAAGGCGTCGGAGCGCATCGTGCAGGCCCTCGAGCATGTGCTGCGCGACGGCCGGCCACCGCAGGAGCTGAGTGGCGACGGTCTGCGCACGGCTGTGCACCGCAGGCTCGGTCTGGCGGACGATTCGACTGATGTCGGGTCCTGACATGAGCTGGGCGGCGATCGGCCGATGGTTCGAAGAGGTCACCGAGTTCGTCGCGCACATCTACGACGGGCTGCCACCCTGGGCGGTGCCGATCTTCATCGTCGCGATCGTGATGGTCGCGGGTTCGACGGCCTCGCTCTTCATCCTCGCCGTGCGAGCCGGATCTCAAGTGCGCAGAGCGGCTCGCGCGACGGGTAGCGGCAAGGATCTCTCGCACGAGCACGAGTACCTGTGGGTGTTCATGGTGCCGGCGCTCAACGAGGAGACGGTGATCGCTGACTCGGTGGGCCGGCTCAGCGAGGTGCAGGTGACGCACAAGCGCATCCTCGTGATCGACGACGGATCGGATGATCGCACCGGGGAGGTGCTCGCCGGCATCCGGGCGCCCGACCTCACGGTGCTCACCCGGGTCGCGCCGAACGCTCGGCAGGGCAAGTCCGAGGCGCTCAACGACGCCTGGCGCCACCTCCATCGGACTGTGCTCGCCGAAGGTCCCTATCGCGGTTGGGATCCGGCGCGGGTCATCGTGACGATCGTCGACGCCGACGGCAGGCTCGATCCGATGGCCGGGCGAGTGGCGCGGTTCTTCGCCGATGACCGCACCGGCGGGGTGCAGTCGCAGGTGCGCATCTACAATCGGGACGGTCTGATCACCGTCGCTCAGGATCTCGAGTTCGGTGTCTTCGGCACGGTGTTCCAGCTGGGCCGCACGGGCTGGGGGACCGCGAACATGGGCGGCAACGGCCAGTTCAATCGCCTCGCAGCGCTCGACGACATCGCCGTCGAGGATTCCGAGGGTCGTGTCGGACCCTGGCGGGCGGGGCGGCTCACGGAGGACCAGGACATCGGGCTCCGTCTCATCCATGCCGGCTGGCGCGGCGCCCAGGCGTCGAACGTGGTCATCGAGCAGCAGGGCCTGCATTCGCTGCGGGCGCTGTACCGTCAGCGCACGCGGTGGGCACAGGGCGGGTGGCAGGTGTTCGATCTCATCTGGCCGACGATACGCAACCCGCGCGTGGGCATCGTGGCCCGGTGGGATCAGCTCTGGTATCTGCTCACGCCCGTGGTGCAGGCATGGGTGGGCCTCTCCGTCGTGCTGAGCATCGTGTTCCTCGCGACAGGGGTCTCGCGGCCACCGCTCACGGTGTTCATCGTCGTGCTCGCCTACGTGTTCTCAGCCCTTCCCGGGGTGATCGGGGTGCTGCTCGCGCGGCGAAGGAGCGGGGTCGGCGCGTTCTTCGTCGGTGTGCTGCTCGCGCACCTGTATCTCGTCTACTCGTGGCTCATCTATCCCGTCGTGTACCGCTCGCTGCTGCGCCAGCTCACGGGGGCGAAGAGCTGGGCGAAGACGAAGCGCGAGGCCATCGCTCCGGCGAGCCCGCGGCTCACTGCCGAGTGAGCGACGCAGAACTCACTGCCGAGTGAGCGACGCAGAACTCACCGCGCGTCGCCTCGGCGAGCGATGATGAAGTCGGCTTTCCCGTCGATATAGGCGAGGCGGTCATCGGGATGCTGGGCGGCGAGGGACTGCTTGAGGATGCCGTACTCGTCGCGGTCCTCAGAGCGGGAGCGGAGGTGATCGCGGAACCTCAGGTAGTCGCGCCACGCCTGGGAATCATGCTCCAGCACATGGACGTTCACGAGCCGGATCATCGGCTGCAGCTCGTAACCGTACATGCGGTCGGGGCGGACATCCGTGGCATCCCCGCGCAGCAGCATGCCGAGACCGGTCAGCCAGTCGTCGAGGGATGCAAGGCGCGTGCCCGGTCGCACCCCGATGCCGATGTCCATGATCGGCTTGGCGTCGAGGCCGGGCACGGCCGTGGAGCCGATGTGCTCGATCGCCGTGACGGACGCCGGTGCTGTCGCCCGGAGCACTCCGTGCACATGCGTGAATGCCCGCGCCCAGGCATCCGACGCCGGTGCCAGATCGACCACCCCGCGACGCAGGCCGAGATCGGCGTCTGCGAGTGCATGCACAAGAGAGCGGCGGGCGCTCACCGCGGCACCGAGTCGAGCAGCGCGTCCTCGTCGTCGGCGTCCCGGTCGCGACGGCGGCGCGGCTCCTGCTTCGGGATCTCGCCGGCGTCCTCGCGTGCCTTCGTGATCTCGATGCGGATGACATACCCGAGGAAGGCGAACCCCATGATGGCGAACAGGATCCACTGGATCGCGTACGACAGATGAGGACCCGGATCCTCGGTCGGTGCGCTGAAGCCGCTCGGACGCGCATCTGGTGCAGGATCCTCGGACACCATCTGACCGTAGGCTCCCGTCACGATTCCCGTGTCGGTCAGCTCCGCGACCGTCGGCAGGTGGATGGTCGGCACCTGTCCCTCCGGAGCCGTGCGGCCGGATGCAGGCAGCCGCTCGCCCGGCCGCAGCCGGACGATCACCGTCGTCTCGCCGGCCGGGGGAGCGGGAACGAAGTCGGGCAGCGGACCTTCGCCCGGCGGCACCCACCCTCGATCCACGAGCAGCACCAGCCCGCTCGCATCCCGGAACGGAACCAGCACCTCGAACGCGCTCGTTCCGCCGTGCGGGCGGTTGCGCGCGAGAAGCTGGGCGTCTGCCAGGTACTCACCGCGCAGCTCGACCGGTCTCCACTCGTCGTCGGGGTTCAGCTCGCCGTCTGCGTCGATGACGTCACTGACCGGCCTCGGCTCCGCATCGTAGTTGCGCTCGACCAGCGCGATCTGCGTGGCGCGCGACTCGTTGCGATCGAACTGCCACTGGGACAGGAAGACGCATCCGATGGCGAACGCGATCGCGACGAGCACATAGGCGCCCCAGCGCAGCAGACGTTGCTTCACTCGGGCAGCCCTTCGTTGACCTCGACCGGAAAGTCCCTGGCCCTCAGATACTCGCTGAGGAAACGGACGTGGTCATCGCACGCCAGCCAGATCTTGCGCCGTTCAGGGCCGTGGATGCGCGGATTGCGCCACACGATGTGATGCGTCGCCGCGGCCCGGCACTCGGCACGCGCGCATTCGAACTCCGCCGTCATCGCGCATCGTCCCTCGGCTCATCATCGTCGGTCGCAGTATCGCCCTCGGGCTGAACGACCGGCTCAGCGGCAGTGCGCTCGCGGATGGTGAACACATCGTGATCGCTCTGCGGTGCGGCCCGCGTCGGTGCGGGAGCTTCGAGCTGAAGCTCCGGCGACTCGACGGTCGATGCGGTGCTGTCAGAGCCGGCGTTGGCGTAGACGACGGCGATGTACGGCAGGAAGATGGCCCCCGCCGCGAACACCCAGGTCCACCAGCCGAACGGCTGGACGAGGGCGATGGCCAGGAAGCACACCGTGCGGATGCCCATCGTGAGCGCGTACCGGCGCACACGATGCGTCGCCTCATCCTGCGGAGATTGCGGCAGGGAGGTGACTGCGGGGGCATGGGCGGAGCGCTTCACGGTGCTTCCAGCCTACGCCGCGGTGGCGGTGACGGCTGCCGCCTTCGGCGGCTCAGCTCATCATTCCCGGCGTCATCAGCAGACCACCGAACAGGGCGAAGCCGAAGATCACCAGGATCAGTCCCAGAACGCTGATGACGATCGGGATGTAACCGAGGATGAGGCCGGTCAGCGCCATGCCCGCGCCACCCACCTCAGGTCTGCTCTTGAGCTGCGAACGGGCGATGTGGCCGAGCACGACGGCAGCGATGGGCAGCACCACCGGGATGAAGAACACGACGATGAACGGGCTGACCAACACGCCGACGATGCCGCAGATCATCGCGGCGACGGCGAGTCCGCTCGTGGGGCGCGACACGGTGTACTGCGGCACGGTGTACTGCGGCACGGTGTATTGCGGCACGGGATAGCTGTGCGAGTACGGGGCCTGGTGCTGCCCGTAAAGCGCGGGCGGCTGCTGCCCGTATGGCTGCTGCCCGTATGGCTGCTGCCCGTATGGCTGCTGCCCGTAGGGCGTCGGCTGCTGGCCATAGGCCTCCAGCGGCGGCGGCGCGTACCGCGGCGGCACGACATCGTCTCCCGGCCGGTGCGAGTCGGGATGGTAGTGGTCGCTCACGCTGGTCCCCTCTGCGTCCTTCCCTGAAGGTTCCCAGTCGCGATGAAGACATGTCAAATGCGCGCTGCCGGACGCACCGCGGGGCGCCGTCGGTAGGATGGCCTGCGTCCGTTCCCCGAGTCAGGAGCCCGAAACATGAGCGCTGATCGCGTCGTCCTCGTCACCGGCGGCAACCGCGGCATCGGCCGCGCTATCGCCGAACGCTTCGTCCGCGACGGGTACCGCGTGGCGGTGACCGCCCGCAGCGGGGAGGGACCCGAGGGCACTCTCACCGTACGAGCCGATGTGACGGATGCCGCGGCGATCGATGCGGCCTTCACCGAGGTGGAGCAGAAGCTCGGCCCCGTGGAGGTCGTCGTCGCCAACGCCGGCATCACCAAGGACACCCTTCTCATGCGCATGAGCGAGGACGATTTCGACAGCGTCGTCGCCACGAATCTCGGCGGATCCTTCCGCGTCGTCAAGCGCGCCTCCAAGGGCATGCTGCGAGCCCGCTTCGGGCGCGTCATCCTCATCTCCAGCGTGGTGGGCCTGTACGGCTCGGCCGGCCAGGTGAACTACTCCGCCTCCAAGAGCGCCCTCGTCGGCTTCGCCCGCTCGCTCACGCGCGAGCTCGGCGGCCGCGGCATCACCGCGAACGTCGTCGCCCCCGGCTTCATCGAGACCGACATGACGGCCGAGCTGCCCGAGGAGACGCAGAAGCAGTACAAGGCCAGCATCCCTGCGGGGCGGTTCGCGACCCCCGACGAGGTGGCTGCGGCCATCGTCTGGCTCGCCGGCGACGACGCCGCCTACATCTCCGGCGCCGTCATCCCGGTCGACGGCGGACTCGGCATGGGGCACTGAGCCGCGCGCTCACGGCTCCACAGCGGCGACGAGCAGATCGGCCAGCCGGTCCGGTGCCGTGAACTGCGGCCAGTGCGCGCTGCCGATGCGCGCCACGGTGACATCCCTGATGGCGAAGTACTCAGCGCCGTACTCACCCCACTTGGCCATCTCGGCGTCCAGCTCCGCGCGATCGTAGCCACCCATCAGCAGTGTGACCGGCACGTCGAAGCGACGATCGTCGCCGAGTGCGATCGGCTCGCTCGGCACTCGGGCCGGCACCGACTTCGTCAGCGGTGCGGTGCGCTCGCGCATCGCATCATCGAGGTCCCAGACATCCTCTTCCGGGAAGAAGTCCCACCCGGGGAACGGCACGACGCCGTCCACCACCGTGAAATCGCTGATGCCGTGTCCGGGCGCCGGCGGCACGGTGTCGACGAAGACCACGCGCGCGATGCGGTCCGGCCGCGCGTCGGCGGCGCCCCAGGCGACGTTGCCTCCACCTGAGTGCCCGACAAGCACGACGGGACCGTCGACGGCATCCACCTGCGCGACGACGTGATCGATCCACTCCGCCATCCCGATGTCGGATGCTGGCTCTCCCACGCCTGGCATGGTCAGCGCGTGCGTTCGATGACCCGCCGCCTGCAGGCGGGGAAGCACCGCGTCCCACGTGGACGCATCGAGCCAGAGACCGGGGATGAGGATGATGTCCATGTCCCGACGATAATCAGGGCATCCGACATCCACCAGGCCGATCCGTCGCTCGTCAGCGGACCCGAGCCGGCTCGCGCGTCATCAGGGCAGCAGCGCGATGACTTCGGAGAGGTCCTGCGGCCCGATGACGACCGCGGCTGCCGCCCGCACTGCGGGCTTCGCGTTGAACGCGATGCCGAGCCCGGCGGCCGCCATCATCTGCAGATCGTTCGCGCCGTCGCCGATGGCGATCGTGGCGTGCGGGGCGACACCGAGCTCTGCTGCCCACTCGGTCAGCGAAGCGGCCTTCGCGGCAGCATCCACGATCTCTCCATCCACCGTTCCCGACAGCGCGCCCTCGGTGACGCTGAGCCGGTTCGCGCGCCACCGGTCCACGCCGAGTCCCGGTGCGATCGCGTCGAGGATCTCGTGGAAGCCCCCCGAGACGACGCCCACGACGCCACCGCGCCGATGCACGGCATCCGTCAACTCACGCACGCCCGGGGTCGGCTCGATGCGGCTCTGCACGCGGGCGAAGGCCGCGGTCGGCACGCCCGTGAGCGCACGCACCCGCGAACGCAGGCTCGCGGCGAAGTCCACCTCGCCGCGCATCGCGGCCTCGGTCGCCGCCTGCACCTCCGCACGGCGCCCCGCCTCTTCGGCGAGCAGCTCGATCACCTCATTGCGGATGAGGGTGGAATCGGCATCGAGGACGACGAGGAAGCGCGCGGCAGTCACCCGTCGAGCGTACCGGTCAGCGCTCGACGCGAATGCCCTTGCCGACCACCGTGATGCCGGAGTCCGTGACGGTGAAGCCGCGCTCCAGATCACGCTCCCTGTCCACGCCCACCGTCGCGCCCTCATCCAGGATCACGTTCTTGTCGAGCACCGCCCGGTGCACCCGCGCGCCCTGGCCGATCTGCACCTGGTCCAGCAGCACCGAATCGGTGATCGTCGATCCGCCCGAGGCGACCCCGCCGACGCCGACGACGCTGCGCTCCAGATGCGTGCCCGAGAGCACCGAGCCGGCGGCGACGACCGAGTCGATCGCGTTGCCGATGCGCCCGACGGCATCCCGCACGAACTTCGCCGGCGGGATGTTCACACTCTGCGTGCGGATCGGCCACGCGGTGTTGTAGAGGTTGAAGATCGGCAGCGTCGAGATGAGATCCATGTGCGCGTCGAAGTACGAGTCGATCGTCCCCACGTCGCGCCAGTAGGAGCGATCCCGCGGCGACGATCCCGGCACGTCGTTCTGCTTCATGTCGTAGTAGCCGGCTTCACCCCGTTCGACGAAGTAGGGGACGATGTCGCCTCCCATGTCGTGTCCCGAGGTGGCAGATTCGCCGTCGGCCTCGACCGCGGCGATCAGGGCATCGGCGTCGAAGACGTAGTTGCCCATCGAGACGAGCACCTCGTTTGGGGAGTCGGCGAGCCCCTGCGGGTCGGAGGGCTTCTCGAGGAAGTCGCGGATGCGCCCGGTCTGCTCGTCGGCGTCGATGACGCCGAACTGCGAGGCGAGCGCGATCGGCTGGCGGATGCCCGCGACGGTCGCCGATGCCCCGGATGCCACGTGAGCGGCGATCATCTGCTGGAAGTCCATCCGGTAGACGTGATCCGCACCGATGACGACGACGATGTCGGGCTTCTCATCGTTGATGAGATTCAGGCTCTGCAGGATGGCGTCGGCAGAGCCGGAGAACCACCGCTTGCCGAGCCGCTGCTGCGCGGGAACGGACGTCACGTACGAGTCCAGCAGCGACGACATGCGCCAGGTCTGCGAGATGTGCCGGTCAAGGCTGTGCGACTTGTACTGCGTCAGCACGACCAGCTGGCGCAGCCCTGAATTTATGAGGTTCGAGATGGCGAAGTCGATGAGTCGGTACTGCCCGCCGAACGGCACCGCCGGTTTCGCCCGATCCGCCGTCAGGGGCATCAGTCGCTTGCCCTCGCCGCCGGCGAGGATGATCCCGAAAACCTTCTTGGGTGCCGACATGGCTCCACCATAGAGCGCGAACCGGTGGTTGTACTACCGTGCAGTCATGCGCGTCGACATCGTCACCAAGGAGTATCCGCCGGAGATCTACGGAGGAGCCGGAGTGCATGTCGCCGAACTGGTGTCGGCTCTGAGACGCAGCATCGACGTTCAGGTACGCGCGTTCGGCGCGGAGCGCGCAGAACCGGGCACCCACGCGTACCGGACTCCGGCCGAACTCGTCGCCGCCAATCCCGCCGTGCAGACGCTCGGCACCGATCTCGCCATGGTCGCAGACGTCGCCGGCGCCGACCTCGTGCACAGTCACACCTGGTACGCGAACTTCGCAGGCCATCTCGCATCGCAGCTGCACGGCATCCCGCACGTGCTGACCGCCCACAGCCTCGAGCCCCTTCGCCCGTGGAAGGCTGAGCAGCTCGGCGGCGGGTACGCCGTCTCGAGCGGAATCGAGAAGCTCGCCTACGAGAACGCCGCGGCGATCGTCGCCGTGAGCGCCGGCATGCGGCAGGACATCTTGCGCAGCTATCCGCAGGTCGACCCCGCGCGAGTGCGCGTGATCCACAACGGCATCGACGTGGAGCGCTGGCGGCCGGTGGAGAACCCGGATTTCCTGGCGAGCATCGGCATGGACCCGTCGAGACCGTCCGTCGTCTTCGTGGGCCGGATCACCCGCCAGAAGGGCCTGCCGTATCTGCTTCGCGCGGCGCAGCTGCTGCCGCCAGAGGTGCAGCTGGTGCTGTGCGCCGGTGCGCCGGACACCCCCGAGATCATGGCCGAGGTGCAGGACGGAGTCCGGCTGCTCCAGCAGAGCCGGGAAGGCGTGATCTGGATCGAGCGGATGCTGCCGCGCGATGAGCTCTCCGCCATCCTGGCCGCCGCGACCACCTTCGTCTGCCCCTCCGTCTACGAGCCCCTGGGCATCGTGAACCTCGAGGCGATGGCGTGCGGAGCCGCGGTCGTCGGCACGGCGACGGGCGGCATCCCGGAGGTCGTCGACGACGGCGTGACCGGACGTCTGGTGCCCATCGAGCAGCTGCAGGACGGCACCGGAACCCCCGTCGATCCCGAGCGCTACGTCTCGGATCTCGCCGCCGCCCTCACCGAGGTCACCGGGGACCCGTCGATCGCCGCCGAGTACGGAGCCGCCGGACGCGAGCGCGCTCGGACGCAGTTCAGCTGGGGAGCGATCGCAGACACCACGCGCGCGCTGTACGAAGAGCTGACCTCCTGAGCCGATAGGCTGGCCGACATGTCGAGCGCTCTGGAATTCACCGATGTCGTCGTGCGCCGTGAAGGTCGCAACATCGTCGATCACGTGACCTGGGAGGTCTCGGAGGATCAGCGGTGGGTCGTGCTCGGACCGAACGGCGCGGGCAAGACGACGCTGCTGCAGCTGGCCGACACGCTGATGCATCCCACATCCGGCAGCGTGTCGATCCTCGATGAGACGCTGGGGCGCACGGATGTCTTCGAGCTGCGCCCGCGCATCGGCTTCGCCTCCTCGGCGATGGCCCGCCGGATTCCGCGCGACGAGACCGTCCTGAACACCGTCATGACCGCCGCATATTCGGTGATGGGTCGCTGGAACGAGGCATACGAGGGCATCGACGAGCGTCGCGCTCGTCGTGTGCTCGCCGACTGGCGTCTGGAGCATCTCGCAGAGCGGCTGTTCGGCACGCTCAGCGATGGCGAGCAGAAGCGCGTGCAGATCGCGCGCGCGGTGATGACCGATCCGGAGCTGCTGCTGCTCGATGAGCCGACGGCCAGCCTCGACCTCGGCTCTCGGGAAGAGCTGCTCCAGCTGCTCAGCGGCTATGCCGGCGAGCCGACGACGCCCGCCATGGTCATGGTCACGCACCACGTGGAGGAGATCCCGGTCGGGTTCACGCACGTGCTGCTGCTGCGCGACGGTGCCGTGGTCGCGTCGGGTCCGATCGCCGAGACTCTCACGGCAGAGACTCTGACCGAGGCGTTCGGCATGCCGATCGCGCTCACCATGGACGGCGGCCGCTACGCGGCGCGTGCGGTCTGATCTGCTAAACTCGATCCTCGGTGCGTTCGCACCACAGACTTCCCTCGTTCCTGGCACAATCCAGGGCACCATGTAAGGATCCCCATGAAGACTGACATTCACCCCGACTACCAGGCCGTCGTGTTCCGCGACCTCGGCTCGGGCGAGACCTTCCTCACCCGTTCGACGGTCACCAGCGACAAGACGATCGAGCTGGACGGCGTGGAGTACCCCGTCATCGACGTCGAGATCTCCTCGGCTTCGCACCCGTTCTACACGGGCAAGCAGCGCATCATGGACTCGGCCGGTCGCGTCGAGAAGTTCAACCAGCGCTTCAAGGGCTTCGGCGGCTCCTCCAAGTAAGCCGCTCAAGACGAAGGCCCCGCCTCGGCGGGGCCTTCGTCTTGCCCGCGGGACGTCGGTCGGCGTCGCGGCGCGGAGTTCTGCTGGTGAAGAGCTCGCCCTCAGCTGCGCAGTGGCCAGCTTCCGTCGAGGGTCTCCTCGGGGTCGAGACGACCGACCTTGATGAAGTACTCGGTCAGACTTGCCGCCTGATGGCGCGCCCAGCCGATCTGCTGTGTGTGCAGCTCGGCCGCCGTCTCCGGCAGTTCGAACTGCCGGGCGAGTGCGAGGGCGACTCGCCCGGCGGCCACGGCGTCCGCCGAAGCTTCATGAGCGGCATCCAGCACGACCGCGTAGTGCTCGGCGACCACCGACAGAGTGCGCTTTCCGCGACGGTAGCGGTCGTGTGCCTTGTCGATGACAAGCGGGTCGATGACCGGCTGCGGCGCGTGCAGCTCGGGCAGCCCATGCCGGCGGGCCTCGTGCGCGAGCAGCGAGAAATCGTATGACGCGTTGTACGCGACGATCGGCAGGCCCTGAGCGAAGAGCATCGCCAGAGCTTCGGTGACCTCGGAGACGACCTCGCGCGCCGGGCGACCGTGTTCGCGCGCGTGCGCGGTGCTGATGCCGTGCACCGCGGCTGCGCTATCGGGAATCGGGATGCCGGGATCCGCCAGCCAGTCCCGTGAGGCGATCTCGCGTCCGTGACGGTCGATCACGCCGACGTGCGCGGTGACGATGCGGTCGGCGGTGACGTCGACTCCGGTCGTCTCGAGATCGAAGACGCCCACACGGGTCAGCCAGGTCGGAAGGGGCGTCGCGGTGCTCATGCCTTCACGGTACGGTGCGGCACCGACGTTGCATCCGATTCCACGCCGTTGCCCCGCGATCCCTACACTGTGCAGGTGACGTGGACCGTATGGCTGTCGCTGCTGGCGGCGTGCGTGGTGATCAGCCTGACCCCTGGTGCGGGAGCGATCAACACGATGAGCAATGCACTCAATCAAGGCTGGCGCCGCTCCTTCTGGGGAGTGCTCGGGCAGCAGGCCGCTCTCATCGTGCACGTCGTGATCGTCGCAGCCGGGGTCGGACTGCTCGTCGCGCGATCACCGATCCTGTTCGAGATCATCCGCTACGCCGGCGTCGTCTACCTCGTCTATCTGGGCATCCGCCTCATCCTCGCGCGGCCGGAGCGCATCGACGATCCCGGACGGACTCGACCGCGCGAGCACGCATGGTCGATCTTCCGGCGCGGGTTCTGGGTCAACCTGCTGAATCCGAAGGCGATCGTCTTCTTCCTCGCCTTCGTCCCGCAGTTCATCCGCCTCGATCAGGATCCGCTCCCGCAGTACCTGATCCTCATCGGCACCGTCATGATCGTCGATGTGCTCGTGATGTGGTTCTTCTTCGCGGCGGCCGCCAAGCCGTTCCGCCGGTACACGCGCGATCCTCGTGGCCAGCGCGTGCTGAACACGGTGTTCGGCCTGCTGTTCATCGCCGTCGCCGCGCTGCTGCTCTTCGTGCACTGACCTTCCTGCACAGTTTCCGATCTGCACGAGTTCTCCACCGACTGTGGGAATCGCCCCCGGGACGTCGGATGCCCGGGTGCACGCTGTCATCAGCCGGGCGTCGTCCCGGATGACACAGGAGCAGGACATGGCATTGACGAACGACCTCGTGACGATCAGCGGCAACATCGGCAACGATCCGACGTACAACACGACCCGAAGCGGCGACCCCGTCGTGAACTTCCGCGTCGGCTCATCCAGTGGCTACTTCGACAAGAACTCGGGCAGCTGGGTCGACGAGGGCACCAGCTGGTACGCCGTATCGGCGTTCCGCGACCTCGCCGAGCACGGCAAGGCTTCACTGCGAAGAGGCGATCCCGTGATCGTGACCGGGTCGCTCAAGATCAAGGAATGGGAGAACGAGGGACGCAAGGGCACCAGCGCCGACATCGTGGCATCCGCCATCGGACACGATCTCAACAAGGGCACGAGTGCGTTCGTGCGGCGTCCCAAGCCGGGCGCGAACGCCGAGCGCACGCGCACCGAGGCTTCGGAGTCGCAGAGTGGGCCGCACGATGAGCCGCAGACCTACGACCCGGTCCCGCCTCAGCTCGAGGAGGCATGGGCGGCGAGCGGCATGACCATCACGGACACCGCAGACGGTGCCACTGCGAGTGAGGGCACCACCCAGGAGCAGGAGGAAGCCTTCGCCTGAATCTGCGGACTCCGGCCGGACAGCGTGCTCCCCGACGGGCGGCCCTCGCGAACTCGCCTAGACTTCTGAGCGTGTTCCGAGGGTCTCCCGCATCCGCCGCCGTCTCCCGGCGCCGCTCCGCCCGCCCGCTGGCCCTTGCCGCGGCACTGAGCGTGCTGCTGCTGGCCGGTTGCAGCGACATCACCGCGCCGGCGGGGACGCCGAGTGCACCGGCCCCGGGTGCGCAGACCCCGGCGCCGACCCCCTCGTCAGTGCAGCCGCAGCTCGTTCCCGACGGCACCGCGGCGGACAACCTGCCGCTGTTCACTGCTGTGACCGCGCAGGTGTGGGCCTCCGAGCAGCGAGCCTCCGGTCGGGCGTACATCGACGCCCTGGCCGCCGCCGGATTCGATCGGGAGCGCATGCAGATCACCGAGGACGTGAGCACCGTCGGCAACTCGGCGGAGAGCGTGCAGTTCTCGCTCGCCTGGGGCGAGCAGGAGTGCCTCATAGGTCAGGTCGGTCCGTCGACGGGTGAGCCCGCGACGGCAGTCATGCCCCAGCTGGCCGAAGGTCGCTGCCTGATCGGGACCACCCGTCCGATCGACTGGTGACACCCCCGCCGGGCACGGGCGTCACCATACCGGAAGGCGGGTAGGCTTGACTGTCGGCTCCTTCGGGAGCCTGTTCCGCGTGCCCGCTGACAAAAGGAGTGCTGCTTCGTGGCCGAGTACATCTATTCCATGGTGCGAGCCCGCAAGGCGGTGGGCGACAAGCTCATCCTCGACGACGTCACCATGGCGTTCCTCCCCGGCGCGAAGATCGGAATGGTCGGCCCGAACGGCGCCGGCAAGTCGACGATCCTCAAGATCATGGCCGGCCTCGACACGCCCTCCAACGGCGAGGCGAAGCTCACTCCGGGTTTCTCGGTCGGCATCCTCATGCAGGAGCCCGAGCTCGACGAGACCAAGACCGTGCTCGAGAACATCCAGGAAGGCGTCGCGATCAAGGCGAAGGTCGATCGCTTCAACGAGATTTCCGCGCTGATGGCCGACCCGGATGCCGACTTCGACACCCTGCTCGCCGAGATGGGCGTGCTGCAGGAGGAGATCGACGCGGCGGACGGCTGGGACCTCGACTCGCAGCTCGAACAGGCCATGGACGCGCTGCGCACCCCGCCGGCAGATGCCGAGATCGGTCCGCTCTCCGGTGGTGAGAAGCGCCGCGTCGCCCTGGCGAAGCTGCTGCTGCAGAAGCCCGACCTGCTGCTGCTGGACGAGCCCACCAACCATCTCGACGCTGAAAGCGTGCTCTGGCTCGAGCAGCACCTGAAGGACTACAAGGGCGCCGTCATCGCCATCACGCACGACCGGTACTTCCTCGACAACGTCGCGGAGTGGATCGCCGAGGTCGACCGCGGACGCCTGATCGGCTACGAGGGCAACTACTCGACCTATCTGGAAAAGAAGGCCGAGCGCCTCGACATCCAGGGCAAGAAGGACGCCAAGCTCGCCAAGCGCCTGAAGGATGAGCTCGAGTGGGTCCGCTCCAGCGCGAAGGGACGCCAGACCAAGTCGAAGGCGCGTCTGGCCCGCTACGAGGAGATGGCCGCCGAGGCCGAGCGCACTCGCAAGTTGGACTTCGAGGAGATCCAGATCCCTGCCGGTCCGCGTCTCGGCAACGTCGTGATCGAGGCCAAGAACCTGCAGAAGGGCTTCGGCGACCGCGTGCTCATCGACGGGCTGAGCTTCAGCCTTCCGCCGAACGGCATCGTCGGCGTCATCGGCCCGAACGGCGTCGGCAAGACCACGCTGTTCAAGACGATCGTGGGTCTCGAGCCCCTCGACGGCGGCGACCTCAAGATCGGCGAGACGGTCAAGATCAGCTACGTGGACCAGTCCCGCGCGAACATCGACCCGAACAAGACGCTGTGGGAGGTCGTCTCAGACGGACTCGACTTCATCACCGTCGGCAAGATCGAGATCCCCTCGCGCGCTTACGTGTCGAAGTTCGGCTTCAAGGGCCCGGACCAGCAGAAGAAGGCCGGCGTGCTCTCGGGTGGTGAGCGCAACCGCCTCAACCTCGCTCTGACGCTCAAGGAGGGCGGCAACCTCCTGCTGCTCGATGAGCCCACGAACGACCTCGACGTCGAGACCCTGAGCTCGCTCGAGAACGCTCTGCTCGAGTTCCCCGGCTGCGCCGTGGTCATCACGCACGACCGGTGGTTCCTCGACCGCATCGCCACGCACATCCTCGCCTATGAGGGCACCGACGAGAACCCCGCCGAATGGCACTGGTTCGAGGGCAACTTCGAAGCGTACGAGGCGAACAAGATCGAGCGGATGGGCCCGGAGGCCGCACGTCCGCACCGCACCACCCACCGCAAGCTCACGCGCGACTGATCCCTCGCCCCACTCCGGGCATCGCTTCGCGCTGCCCCGAGCCTCGGGGGCGTGGGGCCCGCTGTCGATTTTCGTTCTGAGAAAGCGAACCCCATGCGACTGCACATCCCCATCCACCTGCGATGGGGCGACCTCGACGCGTTCAACCACGTGAACAACACGTCGATGCTGAAGCTTCTGGAAGAGGCGCGCGTGCGCGCCTTCTGGATGCCTGCACCGGGGGAGAGCGCACCGTCCACGGCGGTGCTCTCCTCCGGGATCGACCAGGGCGTGCTCACGCTGATCGCCCGGCAGGAGATCGAGTACGCGGCCCCCGTGCCCTATCAGCGACGTCCCCTGGACGTGGAGATGTGGTTCGGGAAGCTCGGCGGCTCCAGCATCCATGTCTGCTACGAGGTGTACAACCACCCCGACAGCGAGCAGCGGATGCTGTACGCGCGCTCGACGGCCGTGATCGTTCTGGTCGATGCCGTCACCGGCCGACCGGTGCGCATCGCACCCGAGATGCGCGCGGCGTGGGAGCCCTATCTGGGGGATCCGATCCAGTACCAGCACCGCTGACTCCCCCCCAGCAGCCGCGTTCAGCCAGCGTCCGGCACCCGGATCATGATCTCCTGCGCGACGCTCGCCAGCAGGTCGCCGTCGCGACTGTAGACGCGACCCGTGGCCAGGCCGCGCCCGCCGCGGGCGTTCGGGGACTCCTGCACGTAGAGCATCCACTCATCGGCGCGACCGAAGCGATGCCACCACATCCCATGATCGAGACTGGCGACCTTCAGACCCGGTGTCGACCAGCTCATGCCGTGACGGCGCAGGATCGACTCCTGGATAGTCATGTCGCTGAGGTAGGCGAGCGCCGCCCTGTGCAGACCCGGAGCATCCGGCAGCGGCGCGCGAAGCCGCATCCACACCGCCTGATGAGCGACGAGCTCGCCACCGGCCTCGAGCATCAGCGGTCCGTCGATGTGCCGGATGTCTGCCGGTCGGTCGGCGAGCATGCGGCCCGTCATCGGGTGCACGGCATCGATGTACTCCATGTCGGAGGCGACATCCTCGGGATCCGGGACGTCATCGGGGAACGGCGCGGCGTGCTCGATGCCGGGGTCCTCGTCCTGGAATGAGGCGATCATGGAGAAGATCGGCACACCGCCCTGGAAGGCCTGGCAGCGCCGGGTGGAGAAGGATCGCCCGTCGTGGATGCGATCGACCGAGAACGTCAGTCCGTTGCTCGCGTCGCCCGGGCGGAGGAAGTAGCCGTGCATCGAGTGCACCACGCGCTCCTCGGGAAGGGTCCGCTCGGCGGCGACCAGCGACTGCGCGAGCACCTGGCCACCGTAGATGCGACCGGTCGGCATCGGATGGGACACCCCTGTGAAGATGTCCTCCGTGGTGCGCGCCTCGGTGGAACTGAGATCCAGCACCGAGAGGAGCATGTCGACGGATCGGCGGGCGTTGTCGTCGACGGTCATGAGGCTAGTTTAGAAGGAGTGACCAGACCTCTCGTTCTCTCCGATGCCCAGACCGCCCGCGACGTGCTGACTTTCGCAGGACGCGCCGCGACGGCGTCCGCCGACGGCGTGCGCCTGCAGGGAGCCGGCGGCATGCTGGTGCTGACCGCCGCCGCACTCGCTCCGCAGGGACTCTTCGATCACACGCCCACGGTGCTGGCGATGCGGATCGTGCACGCCGATCCCCAGCTGCGGTGCGACATCGTCGTCGACGAGCTCTCGCCCGGCACCGAGCCCGCGGAGCTCACTCTGCCGGACACCGGTCGCGCGCCGGCGTGGGCAGGCGTGTCACCGCCGCGCGATGGCTGGGAGCTGATTGGCGAACTGTCGGCGCAGATCATCGCCGCGCGGGCGCAGTGGGGCATCTCGGCGGTCGCGCACGGCAGCCCGGCGGGCGCGGGCGAGGAGGCCGTCCGCTCTCTGCGCGCGCGGATCTGGGGGGAACCGGACGAATCGCTGCTCGGCCTGCCCCGTGGGGTCGCGTTCGCGGCGCACGCGTTCGGCTTCATCGCCGGTGCGGAACAGGTCCGCGTCACCGCGTCCGGTCGCTGGACGCGGCTGGCCTTCGCGCGCGGACACGTGCTCAGCCGCGGGCCCGCGGTGACCGGGCTGACCGCTGTGCGCGGCACAGGCTCTTCGGCAGGCACGGGCTCTTCGACAGGAACAGGCTCTTCGACAGGCACAGGGGCCCGATAGCAGCTCCGGGAACCGGCGTGAGCGCAGGCGACGGTCAGCGGGCCGCGGAGCGGCCTGCCTGGCGACCGGAGAACAGGCATCCGCCGAGGAACGTGCCCTCCAGTGCGCGATAGCCGTGTACGCCGCCGCCGCCGAAGCCACTCGCCTCGCCGACCGCGTACAGGCCCGGGATCGGCGACCCGGCGGCGTCGAGGGCGCGTCCGTCGAGGTCGGTCTGGATGCCGCCGAGCGACTTGCGCGTGAGCACGTGGAGCTTCACGGCGACCATTGGTCCCGCCGACGGATCCTGCAGCCGATGCGGCGCGGCGGTGCGGATCAGCTTGTCGCCGCGATAGCTGCGCATCGAGCGCAGCATGGCGATCTGGGCATCCTTGGTGAAGTCGTTGTCGATCTCGCGATCGCGCGCCAACACCTCCTGCCGCACCCGGTTCACGTCCAGCAGCTCGCCGCCGGGCATCGCGCGCATCTGCGTCAGCAGGGTCTCGAGATCGTTCTCGACGATGAAGTCGGAGCCCTCTTCCAGGAAGGCCTGCACGGGGCCGGTGGGTCCCTTCGCGAGGCGGGAGCGCAGCAGCAGCTGCACGTCCTTGCCGGTCAGGTCGGGGTTCTGCTCGCTGCCGGAGAGTGCGAACTCCTTCTCGATGATCTTCAGCGAGGTGACGAACCACGAGTGGTCGTGGCCTGTCCTGCGCAAGTGCGCCAGGGTGCCCAGCGTGTCGAAGCCCGGATACAACGGCACGGGCAGACGTGCCCCCGTCGCATCCAGCCAGAGCGATGACGGACCGGGCAGGATTCGGATCCCGTGGTCCGGCCAGACGGGATCCCAGTTCTCGATCCCCTCGACGTAGTGCCACATCCGGTCCTCATTGATCAGGTTCGCCCCTGCCGAGGCAGAGACCGCCTGCATGGAGCCGTCCACGTACGCCGGGACGCCGGTGAGCATGTGGGTCGGGGGAGTGCCGAGGCGCTCCGGCCAGGCGGCGCGGACGAGGTCATGGTTGCCGCCGATGCCGCCGGAGGCGACGATCGTGGCATCCGCTCGGATCAAGAACTCGCCGACCTGCTCGTGAGGTGACGGGACGCCCCTCGGCGCGGGGCTGTCCGTCAGCACCTCTCCTCGTGCGCCGACGACCGCGCCGTCCTCGACGAGCAGCTCGCTCACCCGGTGCCGCGGCAGGATGGTGACCCGCCCCTCCGCCTCGCCGGCCTCGACGGCGGCGGCGAAGGGCGCGACGATCCCGGGGCCCGTGCCCCAGACGATGTGGAAGCGCGGCACCGAGTTGCCGGGCCCGATCGCTCCGCTGCCGCCGCGCTCGGCCCAGCCGACCACGGGGAAGAATCCGACGCCGCGCTCACGCAGCCACTCGCGCTTCTCACCCGACGCGAACTGCAGATACGCCTCGGCCCAGCGCCGGGGCCACTCGTCCTCCGGCCGGTCGAAGCCGGCGTTTCCGAACCAGTCCTGCGTCGCCAGCTCGAGCGAGTCGCGGATGCCCATCCGACGCTGCTCTGGGGAGTCGATGAGGAACAGCCCCCCGAACGACCACCACGCCTGCCCGCCGAGGTCGGTGCGAGGCTGCTGGTCGACGATCGTCACGTGACGACCTGCTGCGAGCGCTTCTGCGGATGCGACGAGCCCGGCCAGCCCCCAACCGATCACGAGCACGTCCGTGGCGGGGGAACTGGGGGTGGTCATCATTCGGTCTCCGTCGACTCCGGTGCGATTCGGTGCTCGAGCGTGGGGCGACCGCCCGGACCCCGGCCGATGCCGGAGGGCTCGAACGTGTTCACCATGGCATATGCGGCGCGCTCGAGGTAGTCCCAGAGCGTCGCTTCGTGCAGAGGCGACAATTTCACCTCGTCCAGGGCCGTCCGCATGTGCCGAAGCCACCGATCACGGGCATCCGGATCGACGTGGAAGGCGACATGACGCATGCGCAGTCGCGGATGCCCGCGCCTCTCGCCGTACGTGGTCGGGCCGCCCCAGTACTGCTCCAGGAACATGGTCAGGCGGTCTGCCGCGGGGCCCAGGTCCTCTTCGGGGTACATCGGCTTGAGCACCGGGTCGAGGGCGACCTCGCGGTAGAACACGTGCACGATCCGCTCGAAGGTGTCGTGGCCGCCGACCTCGTCGTAGAACGTCACTTCTGATCGCCTTCCTCATCGCCCGACTTCTTGCGCCGCCAGACGCCCCGGTCGGCGACCGGGGGCACGCCCGTGACCGCGTTGGGCCGGGTTATCGGCGGGTTGGCGCCGCGCACGCGCCGCCCGCCGTCCATGCCGGTGACGGTCACGGCCTGCATGCGGGGGATCAGCACGTCCTTCTCGAGCAGTGCGGCCCTCAGCCGGCGCCGCAGCTCCTGCGAGACGTCATCCCTGGCGTTGGCGCGGGTCTTCATCACCACTCGCACGACCAGCGCATCGCCGTCGATCGACTCGAGACCCCACACCTCCGGCATCTGGATGATGCGGGTGCGCCACTTCGCATCCTTCGCGAGATCCTGCGCTGTGCTGAGCATGGTCTTCTCGACGAGCTCGAGATCGGCGTCGGGGGCGACGCCGAGGTCGACGATGGCACGCGCCCACCCCTGTGACATGTTGCCGATGCGGGTGACTTCGCCGTTGCGGACGTACCAGAGGGTGCCGTTGACGTCGCGCACCTGCGTGATGCGCACGCTGACGTACTCGACGACGCCGGATGCCAGCCCCAGATCGACCACGTCGCCGATGCCGATCTGGTCTTCGGCGACGATGAACATGCCGTTCAGCACGTCCTTGACGATGTTCTGCGCACCGAAGCCCAGGCCGGCGCCGACGGCCGCGGTGATGAGCGTCAGCGAGCCGAGGATCCCGGGATCGATCGCGGTGACGATGAGAATCAGCGCGACGATGACGAGCGTCACGTTGACGATGTTCTGCAGGATCGTGCCGAGGGTGCGGGTGCGCTGCACGAGGCGCATGTCGGCCAGCGGAGAGCGCTCGAGCGCTACTGTGTCGGCGACGTCGGCCCTGCTCTTGGCGTTGTTGACGATGCGCTGGACGACGCGACGGATGACGAGGCGCAGCAGGAACGACACCACGACGCAGACCGCGATGATGATCGCGACCTGCAGCAGCTTGCCGCCCACCACTCCGAGCACATCGAGCGATCTCGACCAGAGATTCGACCAGAGACCGGGATCGACGGGCGTCTCGGGGTCGGTGGCGAGCGGGTGAGGAGTCATCCCGTCGATTCTACTGATGAGGCCTCTGCGCACACTGGGTGCGCAGAGGCCTCATCGAGGAGCGGTGTCCTGCTCAGGACTCGGCGTCGGCATCCGCGTCGCGCGACTGCGCGGCGAGTGCGCGCTCGACGTCGGCGAGGTTCTCGTGGACCAGTCGGCGCAGGGCGGGAGCGGCGTCCTGGTGCTGCGAGAGCCAGGCGCGCGTCGCGTCGCGCAGCTCGATGTTCGCGAGCGAGCGGGGGTAGAGGCCGACGATCAGGTAATCCGCGATCTGGTACGTGCGGCCCTCCCAGATCGGAAGCAGCATGTCGAAGTACGGCTGGATGAACTCGCCGAGCACATCGACGCCGGACGGATGCACGAAGCCGAGCGCCGTGGATCGCACGATCGTGTTGGGCAGGTCGCTGTTGTCGATCAGCGATGCCCAGGCGGTCTTCTTCGCATCGACCGTCGGCAGCGCGGCACGCGCTTGAGCTGCGAGCTCACCGCCCTTGGATGTGTTGTCCGCAGCGAGCGCCGCGTCGATGGTGGTCGCATCGGTCGCGCCTGCGGCGGCCAGGCCGATCAGCAGCTGCCACGACAGGTCAGCGTCGATCTCGAGACCGGAAAGCGTCTCCTCGCCCGCGCGCAGCCGGCCGACGATTCCGGCGTGCTCGGCAGTCGCGATCGAGTTGGCGAACGCCATCACCAGCTGCAGCTGGCCGTCGCTGCCGGCCTCGGCCTGCTGTGCCAGAGCCCACAGGCCGTCGGCGATCTTCTCGCGCGCCGCCGACCGCGTCGACGGGTCGACGTAGACGTTGGCGGCCAGCTGGAGCTGGGCGAGAGTGGTGCGCACAGTGGTCGACTCGGTCTCGCGGCCGATGTTGCCGAGCACGAGGTCGATGTAGTCGCGCGCAGCGCTCTCGGCATCCCGAGTCTGGTCCCACGCCGCACCCCAGACCAGCGAGCGCGCGAGCGGGTCGCTGATGTCGGCGAGGTGCTCGATCGCCGTTGCGAGCGAGCGCTCGTCGAGGCGGATCTTCGCGTAGGCGAGGTCCTTGTCGTTCAGCAGCACCATGTCGGGCCGCTTCAGGCCCTGCAGCTCGGGGATCTCCGTGCGGTCGCCGTCCACGTCCACCTCGACGTAGTGGGTGCGCACAAGGGCTCCGCCGTCGAGGTCGTAGAAGCCGATGCCCAGTCGGTGCGGGCGGATCGTGGGGTAGTCGGCGGGAGCCGTCTGCGTGACCGCGAAGCGTGTGATCGTTCCCGAGGCATCCTCGGCGATCACCGGGCTGAGGGTGTTCACCCCGGCGGTCTCGAGCCACTTCTTCGCCCAGCTCGTCAGCTCGCGCCCACTCGTCGCCTCGAGCTCGACCAGCAGATCGCTCAGCTCGGTGTTGCCCCAGGAGTGCTTCTGGAAGTACTGCGAGACTCCGGCGAAGAACGCGTCGATGCCGACCCACGCGGCGAGCTGCTTGAGCACCGATCCGCCCTTGGCATACGTGATGCCGTCGAAGTTGACCAGCACGTCCTGCAGATCGTTGATCTCGGCGACGATCGGGTGCGTCGAGGGGAGCTGATCCTGGCGGTACGCCCAGGTCTTCTCCATCGCGTTGAACGTCGTCCACGCCTCGGTCCACTCCGTGGCCTCAGCGGTCGCGATCGTCGACGCCCACTCGGCGAACGACTCGTTCAGCCACAGGTCGTTCCACCACTTCATGGTCACGAGGTCGCCGAACCACATGTGCGCCAGCTCGTGCAGGATCGTCACGACGCGACGCTCCCTGACGGCGTCCGTCACCTTGCTGCGGAAGACGTACGTCTCGGTGAAGGTGACCGCACCGGCGTTCTCCATCGCGCCGGCGTTGAACTCCGGAACGAACAGCTGGTCGTACTTCTCGAACGGGTACGCGACGCCGAACTTCTCTTCGAAGTAGGCGAAGCCCTGCCGGGTCTTCTCGAAGATGTAATCCGCGTCGAGGTGCTGCCACAGGCTCTTGCGGCCGTAGACGCCGAGGGGGATGACCTTGCCCGACGAGCTCGTGAGCTCGGAGAACGTCGCCTCGTACGGGCCGGCCACCAGCGCGGTGATGTACGACGAGATGCGCGGCGTCGGCTCGAAGCCCCACGTCGCGACCTGCTGGGTCCCTGAGCCCGTCGAAGGGTCGTGCACGATGGGCTCCGGCGTCGGCGAGTTCGACACGACCTTCCACGCGGCGGGCGCGGTGACCGTGAACTGGAACGTCGCCTTGAGATCGGGCTGCTCGAACACCGCGAAGACGCGGCGGGAGTCGGGAACCTCGAACTGCGAGTAGAGGTAGACCTCGCCGTCGACCGGGTCGACGAAGCGGTGCAGTCCCTCGCCGGTGTTGGTGTACAGGCAGTCGGCGTCGACGATCAGCACGTTCTCGGCCTGCAGGTCGCTGAGCGCGATGCGCGAGTCCGCGAAGACCTCGTCAGGGTCGATCTGCTCGCCGTTGAGCGTGATCTCACGGACTTCTCGCGCGATCAGGTCGATGAAGGTGAACGCTCCGGGGGTCGCGGTGAATCGGACGACGCTGCGCGAGCCGAACACCTCCGCTCCCTTGGTGAGGTCGAGTGAGACCTCATAGGACTGCGTGTCGATGACGGCACGGCGCTCCTGCGCTTCGGTACGAGTGAGGTTTTCTCCAGGCACAGCTGATGTTCTCCCATTGGTGGAGGGGATGTCGGCGTGCATCGGCGCGGCTGGCGCCGACGGCAACCATGACAGCCTACGCCAGGCGTGCCGAACCGGGAACGACTCGATGCCGGCTCATAGGAGGGGATGCGATCATGGCGCCCGTGACCCAACTTGACTCGGATGCTGTTCCCCACGCATCTGCGGCTGCCGCCGGCGGCGCGATGCACATCGAAGAGGGCGTCGGCTACGACGCGATCCTGCTGGCCGGATTCGGCGGCCCGGAGGGCCAGGACGACGTGATCCCGTTCCTGCGCAACGTCACCCGCGGCAGGGGCATCCCGGATGAGCGACTCGAGGAGGTCGCGCATCACTACCGGGCCTTCGGAGGCATCAGCCCGATCAATGCGCAGAACCGCGCGCTCAAGGCCGCGCTGGAGGCGGAGCTCGCGGCGCGCTCGATCGAGCTGCCGGTCTACTGGGGCAACCGCAACTGGGCGCCCTATCTCGAAGACGCCGTCGCCGAGGCCGCTGGCAACGACGACACCACTCTGCTGGCATTCGCGACGAGCGCATACAGTTCGTTCTCGAGCTGCCGGCAGTACCGCGAGGACTTCTCACGCGTGCTCGACGGCACCGAGTTCGACGGCGTGGTCACGATCGACAAGATCCGCCCGTTCTTCGATCACCCGGGCTTCGTGCAGGCGTTCGTGGAGGGCGTCGACGATGCCGTGCGGGCGCGCCTGGAAGAGGGCGTCGCCGCCGACTCGATCCAGGTGCTGTTCTCGACCCACAGCATTCCGATCGACGACGCCAAGCGCTCCGGTCCGCGAGACATCGAATGGGGCGTCGGCGGTGCCTATGCCGCACAGCACGAGGCCGTCGCCGCGTGGGTGATGGACCGCGTCGCGCAGCTCAGTCCCGAGGCCGCCGGCGTCGCGTGGGAGCTCGTCTACCAGTCCCGCTCCGGCCCGCCGACCCAGCCGTGGCTCGAACCCGACGTGTGCGATGTCATCGGCGAGCTGCCCGCGCGCGGCCGCCGAGCCGTCATCGTCGTGCCGCTCGGATTCATGAGCGACCACATGGAAGTGCTCTGGGACCTCGACACCGAGGCGAAGGACGCCGCGGATGAGGCCGGGCTGCTCTTCGCCCGCACGCCGACTCCGGGCGTGTCGCCGGCCTTCGTCGCCGGCATCGTGGACCTGATCCAGGAGCGGATGGAGGGGCGACCGGCATCCGATCGCGCGCACGTCACCGCGCTGGGTCCCGCGTTCGACATCTGTCGGCCCGGATGCTGTGAGAACGTGCGGGCCGGGTTCAAGCCGGCGGCCGCAGGGCTCGCGCCGTAGGCGCGAACGGCAGGGCCGGCGCGCCGCAGGCCTGAATAGGATGGATGCCATGCGCATCCACATCGCCACCGATCACGCCGGCCTGGACTTCTCGACGCGACTGCAGGAGCACCTCCGCGCCGCCGGACACGACGTCATCGACCACGGTCCTGTCGAGTACGACGCGCTGGATGACTACCCGGCCTTCTGCATCCGCGCGGCGCAGGCGGTCGTCGCCGACCAGTCCGACGGCGTCGAGGCGCTCGGCGTGGTGTTCGGCGGCTCGGGCAACGGCGAGCAGATCGCGGCGAACAAGGTCGCCGGCATCCGCGCCGCGCTGGTGTGGAATCTCTCGACGGCAGAACTCGCTCGCGAGCACAACGACGCCAACGTGATCTCCATCGGCGCGCGCCAGCACTCCTTCGAAGAGGTGACGAGCTTCATCGACCGGTTCATCGCGACGCCGTTCTCGGGCGAGGAGCGGCATGCGCGCCGCATCGGTCAGATCGCCGCGTTCGAGAAGGACGGGTCGCTGCTGCCCGACCCGCGTCAAGGAGAGGTCGGCTCCGCCGACGGGCGGGCCTGACATGCCGGAGGGACACTCCGTTCACCGGATCGCCCGGCAATTCGCGCGCAACTTCGTCGCTCTGCCGGTGCGGGCCTCGAGTCCGCAGGGGCGCTTCGCCGAGGGCGCGGCCGTGCTGGACGGGCGCGAGATGCAGCAGGCGATCGCCGTCGGCAAGCAGATGTTCCTCGAGTTCGAAGACGCCGTCTGGCTGCGCGTGCATCTGGGACTGTACGGGGCGTGGGACTTCGCCGGCGAGATCTTCGCCGACGCCACCATCTCGTCCGCGAACGGACGAATGGGCCAGACCAATCAGCGCGGCACGGATCTCGAGGATCCGATCTTCGATGATGCGGGCGAGAACTCGCTGACCTCGATCGGCGCGCCGCGCAAGGCGCGCGTGCACGTGCGCATGTCCGAGCAGACGAAGGGACTCGACGACGGCGACGCCGACGACGAGTGGCCGCCGCCGGTCGTCGGGCAGGTGCGACTGCGGCTGCTGACGGATGCCACGTGCGCCGATCTGCGCGGGCCCACCGCTTGCGTGCTGCAGACTCCCGACGAGATGCTCGCCACGGTCGCGAAGCTCGGCCCCGACCCGCTGGTCGGCGATCCGGCGGAGGGTGAGGAGCGCTTCGTGCGCACCGTGCGCCGCAAGCCCACGCCGATCGCCCTGCTGCTCATGGATCAGTCGGTCGTGAGTGGCATCGGCAACGTGTACCGCGCGGAGATGCTGTACCGAGCGCGTCTCGAACCGCACACCCCGGGGCGCGACGTGCCAGAGGAGGTCGTGCGCGAGCTGTGGCGCGACTGGGTGCGGCTGCTGTCGATCGGCGTCGAGACCGGGCAGATGATGACGATGGACGGACTCACCGGCGACGACTACCGGGCCGCCATGGCCAGTCGCGATGACCGGCACTGGGTGTACCACCGTGCTGGACTGCCGTGCCGGGTGTGCGGCACCGAGATCGCTCTCGAGGAGATCGGCGCGCGCAAGCTGTACTGGTGTCCGTACTGCCAGCGCTGAACGCCGGGACGACCGGCGCACGCACCGAAGCCCGCGTCGCATCGAGTCTGACCGCTCGCTGTGAATAGGATGGCGGAGTCCGTTCGCAACGATGCGTGAGGAGATCGCATGGACCTGTCGGCAATCGAGGGCTTTCTGGGCTGGCTCAGTGGCATCATCTGGGGACCGTACCTGCTCATTCCGCTGCTGCTCGGCACCGGGCTGTATCTGACGATCCGCCTCGGCGGGCTGCAGTTCCTCCGGCTCGGATCCGCACTCCGCCTCGGGCTGTTCACCCGCCGGGACCCGGGCTCAGACGGAGACATCTCGCAGTTCCAGGCGCTGACGACCGCCCTTGCCGCGACCGTCGGCACCGGGAACATCGTCGGCGTCGCGACCGCCATCGGCATCGGCGGCCCGGGTGCGCTGTTCTGGATGTGGGTGACCGGACTGCTCGGGATGGCGTCGAAGTACTCCGAGGCGTTCCTCGGGGTGCGCTTTCGCACCACCGACTCCGCAGGAGAGAAGAACGGCGGGCCGCAGTACTACCTCGAGCGCGGCATCCCGAACCGCTTCGGCAAGTTCCTGGCGATCTTCTTCGCCGTCGCCGCAGTCATCGCCTGCTTCGGCATCGGCAACATGACGCAGGGAAACTCCATCGCGTCGAACATGGAGTCCAGCTTCAACGTCCCGACCTGGGTCACCGGGATCGTGCTGACCGTGTTCGCGCTCGTCGTGCTGGTGGGCGGCATCAAGTCGATCGGCCGCGTCACTGCCGGGCTCGTCCCCGTCATGATCATCTTCTACGTGCTCGGTGCGATCTACATCCTCATCGCCAACATCGGCGGTGTACCGGCCGCTTTCGCTCAGATCTTCACCGACGCCTTCACCGGCACGAGCGCGGTGGGCGGCTTCGCCGGTTCGGCGATCATCATCGCCGTGCAGTTCGGTGTGGCCCGCGGCATCTTCTCGAACGAATCGGGCATGGGCTCGGCCGCCATCGCCGCCGCGGCGGCGAAGACCAGTCACCCGGTGCGTCAGGGCCTGGTGTCGATGACGCAGACGTTCATCGACACGATCATCGTGGTCACCTGCACGGGCCTTGTCATCATCACCACCGGCGTCTGGAACATGACCGACCCCGAGACCGGCGAGCAAATCAGCCCGGCGCTGATGACCGGCGAGGCGTTCTCGCACGGACTGCCGGGCGAGTGGGGGCACTACATCGTCACGATCGGGCTCGTGCTGTTCGCCGGCTCGACGATCCTGGGCTGGTCGTACTACGGCGAGCGCAGCATCGAGCGCCTCCTGGGCCGTCGGGCGGTGATGCCGTTCCGCGTGATCTTCTCACTGGTCGTCTTCATCGGCTGCACCGTGCAGCTGGGCGTCGTGTGGGCCTTCTCGGACGTCATGAACGGTCTGATGGCGCTGCCGAACCTGATCGGTCTGCTCGTGCTGTCCGGACTCGTCGCACGGGAGACGAAGAAGTACCTCGACAACGATCCCAAGCTGACCGCGACGACCGAAGAGGTCGAGGCGTTCATGTCCGGAGACCCGTCGTACGAGAACTGGAAGACGCAGGCGATCAGGGTCGTCGGGAAGTAGCCGGAGGGCACCGGGCAGGTCGGGCCGGTCATAGGCTGGGATGGTGCGCCAGAACCCCAGTTTCGCGATGACCGACCCGACCGAGCTCCGCCGCGTGGTCGAGCTCAACCCGTGGGCGACGCTCGTCAGCGACGCGGACGACGGCCTGGTCGCTTCGCACTATGTCGTCCTGCTCGATGATGAACGCGATGATCTCACCGTCGTCGGCCACGTCGGCCGCCCTGACGACCTCATCCACGGCCTGGGGGAGCGCGAGCTGCTGATCTCGTTCCAAGGCCCGCACGGCTATATCTCACCCGGCTGGTACGGCGACATCGCCTCAGTGCCCACCTGGAATTTCGTCTCGGTGCATCTGACCGGCATCCCCGAGATCCTTTCCGCCGACGAGAACCTGCGGGTGCTGGAGCGCATGGTGAACGTGTTCGAGAGTCGGATGCCGAATCCGCGCGGCATGTGGACTCCGCCGAACGACGAGGCGTTCGTCGCCCGTCTTGCAGCCGGAACCGTCGGCTTCCGTCTCACGCCGACGAAGGTCGTCGCCAAGCGCAAGCTCAGCCAGAACAAGCCGATCGAGACGGTGGAGGAGATCCTGGTCGCGCTGGAGGGCGACGGCGCGTATGCGAACGGCGCGCTGGCTGCAGAGATGCGTCGTGCCCATGAGGCGCGCAGGGAGCGTAAGGCGTGACGGGGCAGAACCAGGCTGCCCGCGATCGGGCAGAGCAGGGGCAGCGCGTCGACTTCATCCGCGCGGTCAGGCTGACAGGGCCCTCGGGTGTGCCGTTCGGCGATGATCCCGTCGATCTGCTGATCGAGCAGGGCCGCATCGGGGATATCGCGCCGACCGGTGCGCTGCGGCCACAGGGCATCGTGCTCGACGGCGAGGGATGCCGAGCGATCCCCGGTCTCTGGGATCACCACGTGCACACCGTGCAGTGGGCGCTGAACGCCGACCGGGTGCAGCTCGGCGCCGCGCGGACAGCGACCGAGGCGGCGGCGCTCATGGCGGATGCTGCACCTCTCGCCGACGGACGTCTGATCGGCGCCGGCATGCGCGATGCGCTGTGGCCGGACGAGCCGACGCTGCGGGCTCTGGACGACGCCACCGGAGAGCGGCCCGCGTACCTGATCAACGCCGATGTGCACAGCGTCTGGCTGAACTCCGCGGCCTTCCGTCGGGAGGGCTTCGCGTCGACGGCGGACGGGATGCTGCGGGAAGAGGACGCCTTCGAGATCTCGCGACGGCTGAACACCGCGGACGATGTGACGGCGGATGCCGCGGTGCGGCGTGCCGGACAGCGCGCGGCTGCCAGGGGAGTGACCGGCATCGTCGACTTCGACATGGCCTGGAACGCCGCCGCCTGGCAGCGGCGCACGGCATCCGGCTTCGATGCGCATCGCGTCGAGTTCGCGTTCTACGCGGCCGACCTTCAGCGCGCGATGGCCGAGGGCCTGCGCTCGGGTGAGCAGCTGCCGGGCACCGACGGGTTGGTGCATGTCGGCTCGCTCAAGCTGATCACCGACGGATCGCTCGGCACCCGCACGGCGGCGTGCTCGCACGCGTACGGAGACGACCCTGCGAACTTCGGCGTCTTCACGATCGAACCGGATGAGCTGCGCGCCTTCCTCACCACCGCGACGGGTGCCGGCATCGACGTGGCTGTGCACGCCATCGGAGACCGTGCGGTGGCATCCGCGCTCGACGCGTTCACGTACACGCAGGCGCAGGGCACGATCGAGCATGCGCAGCTCGTGCGGCACGCCGATCTCGCGCGCTTCGCGAGGCTGGGCGCTGTGGCCAGCGTGCAGCCGGAGCATGCCGTGGACGACCGCGATCTGGTGGGATCGCTGTGGCAGCACCAGCAGGCCATCAGCCATCCGGTAGCTTCACTGCTCAATGCCGGTGTGCCGGTCCGATTCGGCTCGGATGCGCCGGTCGCGCCGCTGGATCCCTGGCTGACGATCGCAGCGGCGGTGCACCGCACCGGGGATGAGCGCGCGTCGTGGCATCCGGAGGAGCGGGTCCCGATCGAGACGGCGCTGCGTGCCAGCAGCCACCGCGGCGGCACCGATCTCGAACTCGGCGGCGTCGCCGACCTCGTGCTCTGCGGCACCGACCCGCTCACGGCGGACCGAGAGCAGCTGATCCGGATGCCCGTCGCGGCGACGCTGCTCGGCGGGCGCGTCACGCACCTGGGCTGAGAACGCAGGAACGCCCGCCCCGAGGGGCGGGCGTTCGCGCGTGCGGGTCAGGCTGCGATGTGCGAGACGAGGAACCAGCGGTCCTTCTCGAGCCCGCGCTGGATCTCGATCGCGACGTCCTGGCTGGTGAGGTCGACCTCGTCGAGGCCGTCGACTGCGGCCTTGATCTCGACGAGGGCGGCGTCGATGTCGGCGATGACGGCGCGCACCAGGTCATCCGAGGATGCGAAACCCGCGGGCACCTGAGTGGTGGCGGACTTCGTAGCGACGGTGCCGACACGAGCGTCGATCGGGAGTCCGAGGGCGACGATGCGCTCCGCGGCGGTGTCGGCGAAGTCCATGGCGTGTGCCACCACCGTGTCGAGGAACTCGTGGACGCCGACGAAGTTGGCGCCGCGCACGTGCCAGTGCGCCTGCTTGCCGTTGACGACCAGGGCCTGCATGCTGTGCACGACGGGGGAGAGGAACTGCGCCGCTGCTGCTGCCACGGTGGGGTCGATCGCGGTGGTGGGAACGGTCTGCGACTTGCTCATGAAGTACCTCCGGAAGTGGTCGAGCTGCCTTGTGAGATACAACGCTACTCGCCGCCGGTCATTCCGCAAGCAAGCGAAGGCAACGCTTACCGCGGTCGCTCCGGCGCGGAAAGACGCGGATCTGAGGGTAGTCTCACCTACATGACCATCGCCGCGACAGCATCCGTCATCTCCCTTGCCGACCGGTCGCCAACGATCGGCGGCGACGCGTTCGTCGCCGACGGGGCGCGCATCATCGGCGACGTGACACTCAGCACTCGGGCGAGCGTCTGGTACAACGCCGTGCTGCGCGCCGATTCCGCATCCATCACGGTCGGAGCGGGCAGCAACGTGCAGGACAACGTCTCCGTCCACGTCGACAGCGGGCATCCGGTGGTGATCGGCGAGAACGTCTCGATCGGCCACAACGCGGTCGTGCACGGCTGCAGGATCGGCGACGGGTCGCTGGTGGGGATGGGCGCGGTCGTGCTCAGCGGCGCCGTGATCGGACGCGGATGCCTCATCGCCGGCGGCGCCGTGGTGCTCGGCGGCACCGAGGTCCCAGACGGATCCCTCGTCGCGGGTGTGCCGGCGAAGGTGCGTCGCCAGCTCACCGATGACGAGCGCGCCGGCCTTGTGCGCAATGCGCGGATCTATCTCGAGCACACCGACACCCACGCGCGGGCGAGCGCGCAGTAGGGCGCGCGTGCACCGCTACGATGGAAGTTCTCGGGGCGGTGGCCAAGCTGGTCAAGGCAGTGGGCTCATAACCCAACGATCGCGGGTTCAAGTCCCGCCCGCCCCACCGATTGTCCTGGGCCCCGGCGTACGCGAGACTGACTTCATGGGCCCTGCTGAGCACACCCGCGACCACGCGCGCGTGGCGACCCTGCGCAGAACGGTGATGCTCATCGTGCGCAGGGTCGCGCGTGGCTTCTTCCGGACGTTCTCGGCGGACGCCGCCGCGGGGCTGACCTTCTACGGCATCCTCGCGCTGTTTCCCGCGCTCATCGCGGCGTTCTCGCTGATCGGGCTGATCGGCGAGAAGAAGGATGCCGTGAAGGCCGTCCTCGACGTCGCCGAAGACGTCCTGCCTCCCGACGTCGTCAGGGCGATCAGCGACCCGATCGAGGAGGTCTCATCCGCCGCGGGCGTCGGCTGGGTGCTCGTGGCCGTGCTCATCGTCGCGCTGTGGTCGGTCGCCCGCTACGTGACCGCGCTGGGCCGCGCGATCAACCGGATCTACGACGTTCCCGAGGGCCGGGTGCTGTGGAAGGCGAAGCCGATCCACCTGCTCGTCACGCTCGTCGTCTTCGTGCTGGTGTCTGTCGCGGTCGCTCTGGCGGTCGTCAGCTGGCCCCTGGCGCAGTCGATCGGCAGGGCCGCGGGTGCCGGCGAGGCGATTCTGCTCGTATGGCGCATCGGGCGCTGGCCCCTGCTGGTGTTCATCGTGATCCTCGTCGTCGCGATTCTTTACTATTTCGCACCGAACATCGCCCATCCGCATTTCCGGCTCATCAGCGTCGGAGCGATCGTCGCGATCGGGATCTTCGCGCTGGCGTCCGTCGGCCTCGGCTTCTACACCCGGAACCTCGCCGACTACGACCGGATCTACGGCGCCTTCGCGGGCGTCGTGATCTTCCTGCTGTGGCTGTGGATCGGCAACATGGCGCTGCTGATCGGCGCCCTCTTCGACGCCGAGGTCGAGCGGGTGCGCGAGCTGCGCAAGGGCATCCCGGCGGAGCGCGATCTGCAGGTGGAGCTGCGCGATACGGAGCGGCTGGAGCGCAACGCCGAGAACGACGCCGCCGACGAGCGGGCGGCGCGTCGCCTGCGCCGATCACGACGCTGAGGGAGCGTCTCCGACCAGCCGCGCCAGAGCGAGCGCATCGTGCGGCGCGTGTCCCTTCGCGTCGTTGTCGAAGTAGACGTGCACGTCGCGTCGGATGCCATCCGCGCTCGACCAGGCCAGGCACCGATCCGCCCACGTGCGCAGCTCGCCGGGGGAGTAGCCGCTGGCGTAGAGCTCCGCAGAGCCGTGCAGTCGCACGTAGACCAGATCGGCGTCGTTCGGCTCGAAGCGCGGCCAGCGGCCGGCCGTGTCGGCGACCGTGAGAGCCACGCCGTGCCGCCGCAGCAGCGTTCGCAGGCGCGGGTCGTCGAAGCTGTGCGAACGCGGCTCGATCGCGTGACGCAGCGGCCGGTCGGCGTCCGTCTCGAGCCAGGTGCGCCCGTGCATGCGCTCGTCGTGAGCGCGTGCGAGTTCGAGTGCGGCCCCGGTGGATCGCGGAAGCAGACCCAGGAACTCGTCGAGCACCTCCGACTCGAATTCATGGCGCTCAGGAAGCTGCCAGAGGATCGGACCCAGCGTCGGGCCGAGGGCGAGGAGGCCGGACGCGAAGAAGTTCGCCAGTGCGGTGCGCGCATCGCGCAGGCCGAGCATGTGCGTGATGTAGCGCGATCCCTTGACGGCGAAGATGAAGTCGTCCGGCACGCTCTCGCGCCAGCGCAGGTAGCTTGCGGGACGCTGCAGCGAGTAGAACGAGCCGTTGAGCTCGACGGTCGACATGCGCGCGCCGATGTATTCCAGTTCGGCGCGCTGCACGAGCCCTTCGGGGTAGAAATCACCGCGCCAGGACGGATAGCGCCAGCCGGACGTGCCCACCCGAATGCGCGGCCGGATGACGGGATCGCTGCTCATGCCGGGATGGTAGGCAGAGCCGGCAGCGCGTTGGCAAGCCCCTTTCATCGGATGCTGTCGTCGGGCACCCTGGCGACACCGACACGCAAGAGGAGGAAGACATGAGCGGTTCACATGATGAGCAGCCCGTCGAGGTCCCCGAGGCGGATCGCCTGGATCAGGAGCGCGAGCTGGTGCCGGAGCCTCGGGATCCGGAGCGGACCGCGACGGAGCCGCCACCGGATGGAATCGAGGCCGATCCCGCGGATGTCGCCGAGCAGTCCATCGAGGCCGCTCAGGACGACGAGGACGCGCCGAGCACCTGAGTGCTCAGCGACGGTGCTCAGCGCACGGCGCGGTCGTGCGCGAGGTCGATCAGCCGCTCCAGCACGGGCCCGGAGCGCAGCCCGTTGTGCTCGTGCTCGCTGGTGACCCAGGTGCGAACGCCCGGCAGCAGCTCCGCCGTCTCCATCGAGAACTCGAACGGGACGTAGACGTCGTTCAGGTACACCGCGGCGGCCCCGGTGATTCCGGACACGGCGATCGCGTCGCGGTCGTAGATCTTCGGCCATTCGTGCTCGGCGAGCCGCATCGCGACCTCCCGCCATGGGCGGAACGCGGGCACTGTCTCGGTCCATTCGCTGCGGATGTGCTCACCGGTGAACAGCGTCGGATCGTCATCGAAGATCGCGGGAGTCATGCGCTCGGCCGACCAGCGGGTGGCCTGGCCCGAGGAGTAGCTGGACTCGTGGAAGACGAAGTACAGCGGGTTGCGGCCGCCGTACGGCATGGCCGCCGCGAGGTCGTGACGGAACGCGTTGGAAGCGGGATCCAGTTCGAGGAGCGACCACAGCGTCTGCCAGCCGTCGTTCGCGCCCAGGGTCGAGCCGACCGAGCGCAGGCGCGACACCGAGACGACCTCGCCGTCGGGCAGCACGATCTCGCCGGCGGCTGCCAGCTCCACAAGCCGGCGCATCCGCTCGCGGTGCTCGGGGAATCGGCGGTAGTAGCGCTCGGAGGCGTCCTGCATCTTGTCGTAGCAGAGCGCGTACACCTCGTCGGGGTGGCGGTCGAGCGTGCTCAGACCGCCGGTGATGAAGACCCGCTCCAGCGAGGATGAATCCGTCGAGAGGTAGGCAAGAGTCGTGAAGCCGCCGAATGATTGACCGAGCAGGCTCCACCGGGTCACGCCGAGCTCTGCGCGCAGCGCCTCGGCATCCCGCACGATCGAATCGGCGCGCAGGTGCGTGAGATACTCGGCCGCGGCTTCCGCGCCGAGCTCCAGCAGACTGTCGCCGACCGGAGTCGAGCGGCCCGTTCCGCGCTGGTCGAGCATCACGACGCGATAGTGCTCGAGCGCCGTGTCCAGCCACATGGGCGACGCCGGCGCGTGGAACACCCGCGGTGCCTCATGGCCCGGGCCGCCCTGAAGATA
This sequence comes from Microbacterium alcoholitolerans, assembly GCF_050408615.1. Lineage (NCBI taxonomy): Bacteria > Bacillati > Actinomycetota > Actinomycetes > Micrococcales > Microbacteriaceae > Microbacterium > Microbacterium alcoholitolerans. Next base: position 306,248 of record NZ_JBNTKD010000001.1, read on the forward strand.
GACGAGGTACGGCAGGTGCTCGCCGCCCCGGCGACTCACGACCGCGGCGAACACGTCGATCGTGCGGGTGTCAGCGGGATCCGACCACACCAGCGGCACGGTGAGCGTGCGCTCTTCGACGGCGAGATCCATCATGCGTCGCACTTGGGTGCCGGCTGCCATCACATCACATTCCCTATGTACGAGTACTTCACGAACACCTCGGCTGCGATGCCGGATTCCTCCAGCACGCCCTGCAGGGCCGTCATCATGTAGTTCGAGTCCCAGCCCATGTAGAGGAAATGCGACTCATCGAGAGCACCCCAGTGCCCCTTCCACGCCATCTCGTCGTAGATCGGGCCGCCGTGTCGGGCGCTGTACGCGAGCGCCGAACGGCGGTCGTCGGTCCACGCCCGACGGAAGATGCGATTGAACAGCGCCTTGACGTCCTTGATCTCCCAGTGCTCTCCGCGGTACTCGACGTAGTCGAACTCGCGATCCCACCCGGCGGGCCAGCCGCGCCGGCGCACCGCGTCGAGTACGGGCGTGAGACCGTCGTCATCGATCTCCGGCAGCGCAGGTCGTGCCCAGATGCGGATGAACTCCTGCGTCAGCCGCATGGTCCGCGCCGAGATCGCGGCGGTGTTCCATGCCTCGACGTCGGCGAGCTCGCGGGTGGCCGAGACTGCGCTGCGCGCGTAGGCGTCGTCGCGCTTGACGGGGAAGGACGCGCCGAACACGCGCTCGGTGAGGGAGGGCTCCAGAAGCGTCAGATTGCCAAGGGTCGGGGCCAGTGCGCGGTGGCTGTTCTGCTCGTCCTCGCTGTACTCCTTCCACGGACGGATGCCGTCGCCGCTCCACACCGTGGTCGGCACCGCGGGCACGATGTTCTCGACATCGAACGCGGCGGGGTCATCGACCTGCTCGATGCGTCCGAGCACGTACGCGGCGTGCGGCAGCTCACCGTACTTGAGCACCGCGCTGACGCGCTCATCCGACGGGGTGATCCGGGCGATCGCGCGCATCAGCTCGTCTCGGCCGGCCTGACGCGCGCGGCACAGCCGCGCGATCAGGCGCTCGGTCGGAAGACCCACCACGGCGCGGCGCAGGAACAGCGCCTGCACCCATTCCAGCACCTCGATCAGCTCTTCGCGAGCGACGAGGCCTCGCCGGTAGTCTCCGTAGGCGCTCATCACCAGCGGGTACGTCGCGCGCCCGAAGGCGTTCGCGTACTCCAGATGGCGTCGGATGCCAGCATCCGACTCTCCGGCCGGATCCAGCAGGACCCCGTAGATCTCGGCGTACTCACGCCAGATCGCCGCGTCAGCCCGCAGCTTGTCGACGTCCAACCTCGGGAAGGAGCCGCGGAAGGCGGCGTACACGCCGTGTTCACCGGCGGCGTCGATCTCGCGTCCGAGCATCATGACGAGGTAGTGCCGCCAGAACGCGCCGATGCTCTCACCGGTGCGCCGTTCGATCGGCAGCCAGAAATCCTCCTCGACGCTGAGCTGCTCTGCGTGCGACAGGCCCATCAGGATGTAGTTGTGGATCAGCTCGTGATCGCGCAGCGGCTGACCGGTCGAGTTCAGGCTCTCGAAGATCTGCTGGGCGTTGGCATCCGCGCCGAGCGTGATCGACACGTGCTCGAGCTTCCGCAGACCCCGCCAGATCGATCCCGCCTCGTCGGCATGCACCTGGCTGCGGAAGAAGGCGTAGTTGTCGTCGAAGCGCGATTCGCGCTCGACGTCTCCGCGACGATCGAGCACGACGGACTCGTACAGGTCGGCCCAGGCGTGGTGCGGGCGCAGCTTGGTGCGGGCCGGGTCGTCAGCGCGAACCAGCACGCGCTCGAGCTCGGCGGCCATCCCCGGATCGGTGTCGCGCACCGCGTGATGCAGCGCCGCGATCAGCAGCATCACCGTCGTGATCCGCTGCTGGCCGTCGATGAGGATCAGATCGCCGTCCTCGGCATCCCGGCCGGAGAGGATCGAGCCGATGAAATGGCGGTGCGCGTCATCTTCGCCGGCCACCGCACGCACATCCGAGAGCAGCTTCTCGCAGCCGCCGATGTCCCAGCGGTACTGGCGCTGATAGACCGGGACGACGATGTTCGTCTCTTCCGCGGCGAGCCATTCGATGGTGCCGGTTGCGGTCGCTTCGACGTTGGTCGCCATTGCCATGACTGCGTGATTCCTCCGTGTGGCGGGAAGACGGGAGCCGCCGGGACGAGTCTAGTCGTGGCCCGATTTTCTCCGGTGGGGCACGGGGGAGTGTTCAGGGGCCGGAGGTAGGCTTGCCTAAGTAGGGCCTGTTAAAACGTGCTGGCCCGCTACGAAAGGACATGACTCGGATCATGGGATACATCAAGTCCGCAGCCCTCGAGGACAAGGGTTTCGTCATTCTCGACAGCTACGGCGGGGAAATGGACCCGAAGGAATGGCTCGACATCGAGTATGTCGACTGGAAGTCCTCCGGTGACACCCGCTTCTCGCCGCTGGCCAGTGCCAAGGGCGAGATCGAGTGCAACGGCTTCTGGAACCACAAGCCGCCGCGCACCGACAAGGACGGCGTCTGGATCGACTCGCAGACCGCCATCGCGCCCACGCTCACCGCGCGCGCCAAGGAGCCGGGCGCCAACGTCGGCCGCTGCCGCGTCATCGAGCTGCAGCCCACTCCGTATGGCGAGTGCCTGTACAACCTGCATCAGGACGACAACAACCGCCTGAACCCGGACGGGACGGGGTGGGTCGTCCGCGGCTTCTTCAACCTGACCGACGACAAGGACAGCTACTTCGTCTTGCGTGAGAACCGCACCGACCCCAGCATCGAGTACCGCATCGCTCTGCCGGCCGGCGCGCAGCTGATCGTCGACACCCAGCGTCTGTGGCATGCCACGACCCACAACGGCACCGAGCCGCGCTACTGCCTGATCACGTCGTGGGAGTCGGGCCCCGAGCTCGACGCCTACATCGAGAAGTACAACGGCACCGACCAGCACGAGCAGGTCGAGGTCGCTCAGGACGTTCTCGAGGCCGGCTACGCCGAGCAGGCGCGCAAGGATGCCGCGCGCGCAGCCTACTACGCGGCCAAGGGTCAGCAGGCGAAGCTCGCCATGAGCGAGGCCTGAGTCCCACTCGCCCGTTTCTGCGACGGCCCCGATCCTCGGATCGGGGCCGTCGTCTTTTCTCGGCCCTGCTCGCGCGCGCGATCACTACCATCGAAGTGAGTACAGCCTCGTTTCCGAGCGCGGTGCACGCGCGACGAGGCTGCTCGCCGAGGAGGACCTCATGAGAGCCGTGCGATTCACCGCCTGGAAGACCTTCCCCACGATCGAGGAGGTCGATCGCCCCACCCCGGGCCCGGGCGAGGTGCTGCTGAAGATCGCCGGAGCGGGCGCCTGCCACTCGGATGTCGCGATCTTCGAGCAGTTCGACGAGAGCATGGGTGAGCAGCTCGCACCCTCTTACACCCTCGGACACGAGAACGCCGGGTGGATCGAAGAGCTCGGCGAGGGTGTTGCAGGCTTCGAGAAGGGCGACGCGTACCTTGTCTACGGACCGATCGGCTGCGGACGCTGCCCCGCCTGCTCGCGTGGCCAGGACACCTACTGCCACAACGCCGCCACGCAGCCGTACCTCGCCACCGGACTCGGTCGCGACGGCGGCATGGCGGAGTACATGACGGTGCCGGCGCGCAACCTCGTGCCGCTGGAGGACGCGGATCCGGTCGACGCCGCACCCCTGGCGGATGCAGGACTCACGCCGTACCACGCGATCAAGCTCGCGCTTCCGAAGCTGGCGGGCGGGCGGCAAGACCGCGCTGGTCATCGGCCTCGGCGGTCTCGGCCAGCTCGCCGTGCAGATCCTGCGCACCCTCACCGGAGCGACCGTGATCGCGACGGACATGAAGCCCGAGGCGATGGCCGAGGCCGAGCAGGCAGGAGCCGTGACGGTGCCCGGAGGGGATGACCAGGTGGAGCGAATCCGCGCGCTGACCGGCGGGCAGGGCGTCGACGCGGTGTTCGATTTCGTCGGCGTCAGCGCGACGATCAAGACCGCGCAGGACGTGGTGCGGCGCCAGGGGCGGATCACCGTCGTCGGCGTCGCCGGCGGGCCCACGCAGTGGGACTTCTACTCCAACCCGTACGAGGCCGAGCTCACGAACACCTACTGGGGCACCATCGAGGAGCTGCACGAGGTGGCGGCGCTGTATCGCAACGGCCAGATCACCCCGAGCGTGACACGGTACTCGATGGATGACGCGCTCCAGGCGTACCACGATCTGCACGACGGCAAGCTCTCCGGGCGTGCGGTCGTGACGCCGCACAGCTGATCCGCGGTCCGGGGGAATCACATGCTTGTGATTCCTCCGGATCTGGGTGATAATCGCCGTATAACCGCATAGCTCGCCACATCTTCGGATCAGGTCGTAGGGGAAGACGTACCTGATGAAACGGAGAGATCATGGCGACGGGATACGCACGCGGAGTGGTGTTCATCCACTCTGCTCCTCGCGCGCTCTGCCCGCACCTCGAATGGGCGGTCGGGCGCGCTGTCGGTCGTGCCGTCAGCTTCGACTGGAGCGACCAGCCGGTGCAGCAGGGCACGCGCCGAGCGGAGTTCTACTGGGACGGGCCCGCGGGCACCGGCGCCGCCTTGGCCACGGCGATCCGCGGCTGGGAGCATCTGCGCTTCGAGGTCTCGGAAGATCCGACGCCCGGCTCCGAGGGCGGGCGCTGGCTGCACACGCCTGATCTCGGCATCCATTATGCGCAGACCGACTCGAGCGGCAACATCGTCATCGGCGAGGACCGCATCCGGTACGCGATGGAGATCGCGGCCGGCAGCGCGGCCGAACTGCAGCGCGAACTCGACGTGGCCCTCGGCTCTGCGTGGGATGAGGAACTCGAGCCGTTCCGCCATGCCGGAGATGACGCGCACGTCGTCTGGCTCCACAAAGTGGGTTAGCCGCTGCGCTGGTGGGGCGGATGAGACTTGCGGAGGAGGCGCGAGTAACGGAAGCCGGTGAGCCTCTCCCGGAGACCGAGAAAGCGAATCCTCCGCAGATGACTGACGGCCCCTGCGGGGAAGCAGGGGCCGTCGTCATGCCCGCTCAGATCACCGCGGTCTGCTGAAGCGCACGGTCGGGGACCGACGCGCCGGCTTGCAGGCTCTCCCATGCCGCCCGCAGCCTCGACATGGCTTCCGCGGTGCGCTCCGGGGTGAGGGTGATCGGAATGCGCAGACGGCGCTCCAGCACACCGCCGGTCGTGAATCGGGGCCCGGGCGGAACGATGAGGCCGTGCTCGCGTGCGGCCAGCGCGAGCCTGGTCGACACCGGGGCGCCCAGGTCCACCCAGGCGGAGAGCCCGCCGGGCGTGGCCGGCATCGTCAGGCCACCCATGCCGGCGAGTCCTTCCGAGACGGCATCCCGCCCGGCGAGGAGCCGAGCGCGCACATGCGAGGTCAGCGCAGGCATATCGGCGAGCAGCTCGACCGCGATGCACTGCTCGAGCAGAGCGGTGCCCAGCTCGAATGACGGGCGAACAGCCAGCAGCCGGCTGATCAGCTTTCGCTCGGCTCTGATCCAACCCAGTCTCATCCCGCCCCAGGCGATCTTGGACATCGATCCGAGCGTGATCACGTGCGGACCGAAGGCACCGAGCGGCGCGGGTGACCGACCGCGATCGATGTCGAGCTCGGCGGTGGTCTCATCGACGATCAGGTGCGTTCCCGCGTTGCGGGCGGTGGCGGTGATCCGATCGCGGACCTCTTCGGGCAGGGTGGCACCGGTGGGGTTGTGGAAGTCCGGGATCAGATATGCCACATGCGGGCGCGCCCGCAGCAGCACTTCCATGAGGTGGGCGGCGTCCCAGCCGTCGACGTCGACGGCTGGGACGCCGCCCACCTCCTGGAAGTGCTGCTGCGGGCGCGCCCGCAGCAGCACTTCCATGAGGTGGGCGGCGTCCCAGCCGTCGACGTCGACGGGGGTGGGCACGACCCGGTAGCCGTGCAGGTGAAGCGATTCCATCGCGTGAGGAAAGGTCGGCTGCTCCACCAGTGCTCGCTCGCCGCGCCGGCCGATGGCGGTGAGGATCAGATTCAGAGCGTTGAGGGCGCCGGAGGTGATGATGATCTCGTCGGCGGAGGTCGGCAGGCCCCGCTGGGCGAAGCGCTGTGCGACAGCATCCCTCAGCTCCGGCAGACCCTGCAGCGAGTAGCCGCTGGTCCCGCGCAGCGCGGCCAGGCGCGGCAGCGAGCGCACTGTCGCGTCGTACAGACCCGGGGTGGAGTCCATCGACGCGATCGACAGGTCGATCGCGGTGTCGTCCTCGGGAGCAGTGGGAGGGACGCGCGCGTTGGGCAGCGCGACGCGGGTGCCGCCGCCATGCAGCCGACTGACGTATCCGTCGGCTTCGAGCAGATCGTACGCTCGCGTGACGGTCGATCGGGAGCGCCGCAGCTCGAACGCCAGTGCGCGCTCGCTGGGCAGCCGCTCGCCGACCGTCATCCGTCCGTCGAGGATCACGGCGCGGATGTGATCGGACAGCTCGGCCGCGCTCGCTCCGACGATGTTCTGCGCACCGAGCTGTTCGACGAGTCGCGAGGCCATGTGTCCAGCATGCCGCACAGTGGACTGCATTCGTCAGACCACTTTCGAGGAGTGGCCTCCGATTCGCCGAGGGGGCCGCGGCCACGATGAATGCATGCGACTTCGATCGATCCTGCTTCCGATCTCCACGACGGGTCCGAGGGACTTCCTCGAGCGCCTCGCGCAGTTGATGCTCGGACTGTTCCTCTTCGGCGCAGGGATGGCGCTGATGGTGCGCGCCGGCATCGGCGTGGCGCCGTGGGACGTGCTCGCCGTCGGACTCGTGCAGACGACCGGACTCGGCTTCGGGCTGATCACCTCCCTCGTCGCCGGTGTCGTGCTGCTGCTCTGGATTCCGCTGCGCCAGCGGGTGGGCATCGGAACCGTGCTCAACGCTCTGCTGGTAGGACCCAGCGCCGAAGTCACCCTCGCGGTGGTCCCCGCAGCTCCTTCCGCATGGGTCGGTGTGCCGCTGTTCCTCGCCGGACTCGTGCTGCTGGCCTTCGCTAGCGGTCTCTACATCTCGGCCGGGTTCGGACCAGGGCCGCGAGACGGCCTGATGACCGGACTCGTCGCACGCACCGGCAAGCCGGTGTGGCTCGTGCGCACCGCCCTCGAGGGCGGCGTGCTCGTCAGCGGATTCCTGCTCGGCGGTCCAGTCGGACTCGGGACCGTCGTGTTCGCGTTCGGAGTCGGCCCGCTCATCGGCTGGTTTCTCGGCGCCTTCACGCGTCGACGGGCATCGCGGACGCCGGCCCGGATGCCCGTCCAGTGAGCGACTTGCTCAGGCGCTGCGGAACGCGATGACGGCGTTGTGCCCGCCGAAGCCGAACGAGTTGCTGATCGCAAGCAGGTCGCCGTCGCCGAGCGGCTGCGGCTCGCCGGAGAGCTTGAACGGCACGGCCGGGTCCGGCTCGGTCATGTTGATGGTCGGGGGAGCGATGCGGTCGCGCAGCGCGAGAACCGTGAAGACGGCTTCGAGCGCACCGGTGCCGCCGAGCAGGTGCCCGGTGGATGCCTTGGTCGCTGACACGGGGATGTCATCGATCCGGTCGCCGAACACGCGCTTGAGCGCCTCGTACTCGTTGGGGTCTCCCACCGGGGTCGAGGTCGCGTGCGCGTTGATGTGCGTGACCTCGTCGGCGCGCGCACCGGCCTGCGCGAGGGCGAGCTCCACCGCGCGGGCGGCGCCCGATCCCTCAGGGTCGTTGCCGGTGATGTGGTAGGAATCGGCGGTGACGCCACCGCCGGCCAGGTATGCGTAGATCTTGGCACCGCGCGCCTTGGCGTGTTCCTCGGTCTCGAGGACGAGCGCGGCGCCGCCCTCGCCCATGACGAAGCCGTCGCGGTCGATCGCACCGGGCCGTGATGCGCCCTCCGGGTCGTCGTTGCGGCGCGAGAGCGCCTGCGCGGAAGCGAAGGACGCCATAGTGATGGGGTGGATGGCGGATTCCGCACCACCGGCGATCACCACGTCCGCAAGGCCGTCCTGCAGGTGCTCGTAGGCGTTGGCGATGGACTCCGTGCTCGAGGCGCAGGCGCTCACGACGGTGCGCGCGAACGCCTTGGCTTTGAAGTGCAGCGACAGGTTTCCGGCGCCGGCGTTCGGCATCAGCATCGGCACAGTCAGCGGCATGACCCGTCGCGGGCCCTTCTCGCGCAGCGTGTCCCAGGCATCCAGCAGCGTCCAGACGCCGCCGATGCCGGTGGCCCAGTCGATGCCGAGCCGCTCCGGCGCCACTTCCGGAGCGCCGGCGTCCTCCCACGCCTCCCGCGCCGCGATGAGCGCGAACTGCGTGGAGGGGTCGAGCCGCTTCGCCTCGTGGCGCGGCAGCACCTCCTCGGGACGCACAATGGCCTCGGCTGCGAACTTCACGGGGATCTCGTACTTGTCGACCCACTCGTGCGGCAGTGTGCGCGCGCCCGGCATTCCGGCGAGCAGGTTCGCCCAGTTCTCGGGGGCCGTGCCGCCCAGAGCGGACGTGGCGCCGATACCGGTGACGACGATTCGCTTGGTCATTGATGGTCCTTCATGAGGAGGGGAGGGGCAGGGAAGGAGGATGCCACGCCCCGCGCTTCGCGGGGGTGGCATCCGCAGGGTTCACTCCTGGCCGGCGACGATGAAGTTGACGGCGTCGGCGACGGTCTTGAGGTTCTTGACCTCGTCGTCGGGGATGGTGACGCCGAACTTCTCCTCGGCGTTGACGACGATCGTCATCATCGAGATCGAGTCGATGTCGAGGTCGTCGGTGAACGACTTCTCCATCGCGACCTCGGATGCGTCGATGCCGGTCTCATCGGTGACCAGCTCAGCAAGGCCGGCGAGGACCTCGTCGTTGGTAAGAGCCATGGTGTTTCCTCTTTCTCGGATTGGTTTCGGAACCGCTGAACAGTCTAGGGAAAGTGCGCCCCCGATCAGGGGAGCACCACCACCTGCGCGCCGAAGACGAGCCCCGCGCCGAAGCCGATCTGCAGCGCCAGACCACCGCTGAGTTCGGGGTGCTCTTCGAGCAGGCGGTGGGTGGCGAGGGGGATCGAGGCGGCGGAGGTGTTCCCCGTCGTCTCGATGTCGCGGGCGATGACCGTGGTCTCGGGCAGCTTCAGCTGCTTGGCGAACTCCTCCACGATGCGCATGTTCGCCTGGTGAGGGATGAAGGCGGCCAGATCGGATGCCTCGATGCCGGCCGTCTCGAGCGCTTCGCGGGCGACCTTCGCCATGTCCCACACGGCCCAGCGGAACACGCGCGGACCCTCCTGGCGCAGCGTCGGCCACGGGGCGACGCCGTCGCGGAACTCGGTGAGCGTGTGGTTCATGCCGACGAGGTCGGACTTCGAGCCGTCCGAGCCCCACACGGTCGCGGAGATGCCGGGCGTCTCGCTCGGGCCGATCACGACGGCGCCGGCGCCGTCGCCGAGCAGGAAGGAGATGCTGCGATCAGTCGGGTCGACGACGTCAGACAGCTTCTCGGCGCCGATGACGACGGCGTAGCGCGCGGCACCGGCGCGGATGAGCGCGTCTGCCTGGGCGATCGCGTACGCGTATCCGGCGCAGGCGGCGTTCATGTCGTAGGCGGCTGCGGGGTTCGCGCCGATCCGGTCTGCGACGATGGCGGCCACGGAGGGGGTCTGCTTGGGGTTGCTGATCGTCGCTACGATGACCAGATCGATGTCGGCCGGGTCGATGCCCGAACGCTGCACGGCCTCCGCGGCGGCATCCGTCGACAGCTCGATCGCCGAGGTCTCCGGCAGTGCGCGGGCGCGGGTGACGATGCCGGTGCGCTGACGGATCCACTCGTCGCTCGAGTCGATGGGGCCGATGAGATCCTCGTTGGGGACGGCGTTCTCGCCCCGTGCGGCGCCCACCGAGTAGATGCGGGTGTACGCCGGGCCGGATGCCTGCTTGAGCGTGGTCACTGGGCTGCTCCGTTCAGCAGCTCCGCAGCTGCGTCGAGGTCTTCGGGCGTCTTCACGGCGACGGCCGGGATGCCGCGCATGCCGCGCTTGGCCAGACCGACGAGGGCGCCCGCAGGGGCGACCTCGATGAATCCGGTGATACCTGCGGCGAGGAACGACTCCATGCACAGGTCCCACCGGACCGGCGACGAGACCTGCGTGACGATGCGGTCAAGGGCATCCTGGCCGTCGGTGACGACCGCTCCGTCGCGGTTCGACCACAGCGTGTGTGTAGGCTCCTCGTACTCGACCTCGGCGACCGCTGCGCGCAGCGTCTCGACTGCCGGCGCCATGTACGAAGTGTGGAAGGCGCCGGCCACCTGCAGCGGCATCACGCGCACGCCGCGCGGCGCGCTCTCGGCGAGCCCGGCCAGGTTCTCGAGCGTTCCGGCGGCGACGATCTGCCCGGCGACGTTGTAGTTGGCCGGAGTGAGGTCGAGCTCTTCGAGCAGCGCGAGGACAGCATCCGCCTCACCGCCGAGCACGGCGCTCATCCCGGTGGGAGTCTGAGCGGCGGCATCCGCCATCGCCCGACCGCGGATGCCGACCAGCCGCATCGCGTCCTCAGAGCTGATCACACCGGCGCTGTTCAGCGCCGCGAGCTCGCCGACGGAGTGCCCGGCGACGCCGTCTGCGGTGCGCTGCGCGCGCTGGACGAGCTGCGTCATCGCAATCATGGAAGCCGCGACGATCAGCGGCTGTGCGATGCGCGTGTCGCGGATCGTGTCGGCGTCGGACGTCGTGCCGTGGGCGATGAGATCGACCTCCGCGGCATCCGAGTACGCCTCGAGCAGCTCCGGAACTCCCTCGAGTTCGAGCCAGGGGGCGAGGAATCCGGGGGTCTGTGAGCCCTGTCCAGGGCAGGCGGCGACGATCACCAGTCCAGTCTGCCAACGAATCGGGAGATGCGGTGGATGAACCATCACAAGAATCCGCAATCTGATTGTGCGTGGCGCACAGCCAGAGCGCGGATGCGCTGCCGGCCGGCTTTCAGCGCCTCATAGTGTTCAGCGCCGACGCGGCAGCTGACGGCGACGCGCGGGCTCGGCGGTGCCGATGGAGCCCAGGATCAGCGCGGTCTGCAGGATGAGCGCCTCACGCGGACCCGTGGCATCCCAGCCGATCACCTCGGTCACTCGCTTCAGGCGATAGCGCACGGTGTTCGGATGCACGAACAGCTCGCGTGCAGTCGCCTCCAGCGAGCGGCCGTTGTCGAGGTAGCTCCACAGGGTCGTCACCAGGTCCGGTGAGTGCGCCTGGAGCGGACGGTGGATTCGCTCGATCAGTGTCTGCTTGGCCAGGGTGTCACCGGCGAGCGCGCGCTCCGGCAGCAGATCGTCCGCCTCGACGGGACGGGGCGCGCCGCGCCAGGCGCGGGCGACCGCGAAGCCGGCGAGAGCGGCGCGGGCGCTCTGGCCGGCATCCACCAGCGCGGTGACCGGCGGGCCGAGCACGACATATCCCGGGCCGAAGGACGGCTCGAGATTCTTGGCGATCTCGCTGAACGGCAGCTCCTCCTCGGCGACCTCCTTGCCTGGCACCCTGGCCCGGCCGATGACGAGCACGAGCCTGGAGCCCTGCACGCCGATCAGCACATCGACGGAGAGGCGACGGGCGGTGCGTCGCACCAGGTCGACGTCGAACTGCGGAGGTGTGGTGCCGACGATCACGCATACCTCGCCGTGACCGTGCCAGCCCAGAGCCGCGATCCGGCTGGGCAGCTCCTCATCGGCTTCCCCGGTGAGGATGGAATCGACCACGAGCGCCTCGAGCCGGGCATCCCAGAGTCCGCGAGCCTCGGCGGCGCGCGCGTACACGTCGGCCGAGGCGAAGGCGACATCGCGCGAGTAGAGCAGGATGGCCTCGCGCAGGTCGTCGCCGCGGCCGGCGACGCGCTCCTCGGTGACCTCGACTGTGACGCGGATCAGCTGCAGCGTCTGCTGCAGGCTGACGCTTCGCAGCAGCTCACGGGGAGCCGCCGCGAAGATGTCGGCGGCGATCCAGGGCGTCGAGGTCGGATCCTCGTACCACTGGATGAAGGAGGTGATGCCGGCCTGGGCCACCAGCCCGACGGCGGAGCGTCGGGCCGGCGGCATGTCGGCGTACCAGGGCAGGGTGTCCTCGAGCCGCTTGATCGTCACCGTGGCGATGTCACCGGAGATGCGGCGCAGCCAGGTGAGCGTTGCGGCCTTGTCCATGGCCGGCTTCGAGGTACCGGTCACAGGCTCAGCTCTCGCCGCCCGCGTTTCCGCTGGAGCCCGCGTTGACGTCGAACAGGCGGTACTTCTCGATGGCCTGACCGACCAGCGCGCGATCGACCTTGCCCTCGTCGGCGAGCGCCTGCAGCGCGCGCACGACCATCGACGGTCCATCGATCTTGAAGTAGCGACGGGCCGCTGCCCGGGTGTCGGAGAATCCGAAGTCGTCGGCGCCGAGCGTGTAGTAGCGCTGCGGAACCCACGGGCGGATCTGATCCTGCACGGCGTGCATGAAGTCGCTGACCGCGATCACTGGGCCCTCGGCCTCCTGCAGCTTCTGCGTCAGGTAGGCCGTGCGGGGCTCCTCGGCGGGGTGCAGGAAGTTGTGCTCGTCGACGGCGAGGCCGTCGCGGCGCAGCTCGCCCCACGAGGTGACCGACCAGACATCGGCGGCGACGCCCCAGTCCTGCTTCAGCAGCTGCTGAGCCTCGAGAGCCCACGGCACGCCGACACCCGATGCGAGCAGCTGGGTGCGCGGACCGTCGCCCTCGCCGGTGGCGATGCGGTGGATGCCGCGGACGATGCCGTCGACATCGACGTCCTCCGGCTCGACCGGCTGGACGAGCGGCTCGTTGTAGACGGTCATGTAGTACATGACGTTCGGGTCCTCGTGCTCGCCGCCGTACATGCGCTCCAGGCCCGAGCGGACGATGTGGGCGATCTCGTAGCCGTACGCCGGGTCGTAGGACACCGTCGCCGGGTTCGTGGATGCCAGCAGCAGCGAGTGTCCGTCGGCATGCTGCAGGCCCTCACCGGCGAGCGTGGTGCGTCCGGCGGTGGCGCCGATGATGAACCCGCGAGCCATCTGGTCGCCGGCGGCCCACTGGGCGTCGCCCGTGCGCTGGAAGCCGAACATCGAGTAGAAGATGTAGATCGGGATCAGCGGCTCGCCGTGCGTGGCGTAGGAGGTGCCGGCGGCGGTGAAGGCCGCGACGGCCCCCGCCTCGTTGATGCCGACGTGCACGATCTGGCCCTGCGGGCTCTCCTTGTAGGCGAGCAGCAGCTCCCGGTCGACCGACGTGTAGTGCTGGCCGTTCGGGTTGTAGATCTTCGCCGTGGGGAAGTACGCGTCGAGACCGAAGGTGCGGGCCTCGTCCGGGATGATCGGCACGATGCGGTGACCGAAGTCCTTCGAGCGCAGCAGGTCCTTCAGCAATCGGACGAACGCCATGGTCGTGGCGATCTCCTGGGTGCCGGAGCCCTTCTTCGGCAGAGCGTACGCGGCATCGCCCGGAAGCGAGATCGGGACGTGGGTCGTCCGGCGCTCGGGCAGGAAGCCGCCGAGGCTCTTGCGACGCTCGAGCATGTACTGGACCGTCTCGTCCTGCGCACCGGGGTTGTAGTACGGCGGCAGGTACGGGTTCTCCTCGAGCTGCGCATCCGTGATCGGGATGTGCATGGTGTCGCGGAAGGTCTTCAGGTTCTCCAGCGTCATCTTCTTCATCTGGTGGGTCGCGTTGCGGCCCTCGAAGTGTGGACCGAGGCCGTAGCCCTTGACGGTCTTGGCGAGGATGACGGTGGGCTGGCCCTTGTGCTCGACGGCGGCCTTGTACGCGGCGTACACCTTGCGGTAGTCGTGACCACCGCGGCGCAGCTGCCAGATCTCTTCGTCGCTGAGATCCTTGACCAGTGCGGCCGCGCGCTCGTCCTTGCCGAAGAAGTGCTCGCGCACGTAGGCGCCGGATTCGGCCTTGTACGTCTGGTAGTCGCCGTCCGGGGTCGAGTTCATGATGTTCAGCAGCGCGCCCTCGCTGTCGCGGGCGAGCAGGTCGTCCCACTCGCGGCCCCAGACGACCTTGATGACGTTCCAGCCCGCGCCGCGGAAGAACGACTCGAGCTCCTGAACGATCTTGCCGTTGCCGCGGACCGGGCCGTCGAGGCGCTGCAGGTTGCAGTTGATGACGAACGTCAGGTTGTCGAGACCCTCGTTGGCAGCGACCTGAAGCTGGCCACGGCTCTCGATCTCGTCCATCTCGCCGTCGCCGAGGAAGGCCCACACGTGCGAGGCGGAGGTGTCCTTGATGCCGCGGTTCTCGAGGTACCGGTTCGACATGGCCTGGTAGATCGCGTTGATCGGGCCGAGCCCCATCGACACGGTCGGGAACTGCCAGTACTCCGGCATCAGGCGCGGGTGCGGGTAAGACGGCAGCGCGTGCGGGGCGCGCGACTTCTCCTGGCGGAAGCCGTCCATCTGCTCTTCGCTGAGGCGACCCTCGAGGAACGAGCGGGCATAGATGCCGGGCGAGGCGTGGCCCTGGATGAAGATCTGGTCGCCGCCGCCGGGGTTGTCGAGGCCGCGGAAGAAGTGGTTGAAGCCGACCTCGTACAGCGACGCGGAGGACGCGTAGGTCGAGATGTGACCGCCGACGCCGATCCCGGGGCGCTGTGCACGGTGCACCGTGACCGCGGCGTTCCAGCGGATCCAGCTGCGGTAGCGGCGCTCGACCTCCTCGTCGCCCGGGAAGGATGGCTCGTTCTCGGGAGCGATCGTGTTGATGTAATCGGTGGTCGGAACCATCGGCACACCGAGGTGCAGATCCTTCGAGCGCTTGAGCAAGCTGAGCATGATCTCACGGCCGCGGCCGTGGCCCTTTGCATCCACCAGCTCATCGAGCGACTGCTGCCACTCGCCGGTCTCCTCCGGGTCGCTGTCCAGGGGGGCCTGGGAGTACGGATCCTGATCGTGGACGGTCACGTGGAGCCTTTCGTCAAGCTGGCAGGTCTTGCCAAGGAAACGGGATGCGCCGCGGGGCGGCCTTGTCGGCTGTGCACAACGCGCGCTGTCTTCACCCTATATCCGTTCGAGGGTCCGGTGACGCAATCCCGGCCCGTTAGAATGGGGTTCTGAGGGCCTTTAGCTCAGCTGGTAGAGCGCCACGTTTACACCGTGGATGTCGTCGGTTCGATCCCGGCAGGGCCCACTGTGAAAGTAGAGGCATCACGCGGGTCGGATTGGTAACAACAATCAGCGTGCGAGCAACTCGGCTTCGATGGATTCGCGTTCGTCGGTCATACCTGAACACCTTTCGCGCTTACCGCGCGATCGCGAGACATCTCGAGGTTCGTCGGTGGCCTCGGAATCTCGCTCAGTGCGGTGACGCTGTAACTTCCTTCATCGATTTCTTCGAAACCAAACCACGACCACGATGCCACCCGTCGAAGAACGCGGCCGCTTCAGTGCGGGCACTTTGAGCTTCGTCGAGAAGACGCTCCAGACTTTCTGCCTCGGCGTTGATCCTGTCAACTGTTGTGCGGAACTGTCCCTCTTCCGCGCTTCCAGATTTGTAAGACTGCCTGTCCAGTTTGTTCAAGCCGCTGTTTCCCGCCACCTTCGGCTGGAGGCTACGCGCCACACTCGCTGCCTCGCGTAGCGGGACGTTCACCGCTTTGGCGTAGGGCGCACCGTCCGAGATCTTCCAGAATACGGCCCTCTTCCACCACTCAGGACCGGCGAGCTTCCGCACGCATGCATCAAGGCCCTCTGAGAGTTCGGTCAGCGCTACGGCATCGGTCGCGGATATGAGATGGGCGCGATAACGAACTAAGCGAATCGGCTCCTCCATCCCGTTGAACGCGTCGGAGAGCGCTTCGTGCAATCTGCGTTGAAACGCTGCATGATCCCAGGCTTCGGCCTGGATTGGTTTCGCAGCTGTCCGCAGCGCGGATGCCAAAGGACGGGCAAGGTCAGTGAGGTCCACCATTGGACTTAGCGTAGTGGTGAGTACAGCCGCGCCGAGATCGCGAGCATGACCGGAATCTCGCAGGCGACCCTCTACCGCGTCATCTCGGCGCGCTGAGCACTACTCTCGGGATCGGATAGAGCTGCCTCGATCGCGAGGGGCAGGGCACCGTCAGTCCCGGGCGGTTGCGGGTCGTGGCCATTCCCACGCCAGGGCACCAGCTCACCCGCGTCTGAGACTTCGACGCGAAGCCGTTCGAATCCAACCTGGCCATCAACTGAGAAATGTCAACGATGAGATCGATGTGACTGGCGTCCGTTACCTGTGGACGGCTGAAGTGCTTGATGGAGTTGTAGGTGTCGGCACCCAGTCGAGCGAGCGCCAAGAGGCTGAACCGGAAGCGAGCTGGATCCGTTGGGAGGGCTTGAAGCGCTCGAAATAGGTATATGGCCGTCGTCGCGGTCCGGGCGTCTTCGGGCTCGATAGGTCGCCTGTTCACCCTCGACCGGATTGAGAAGATGGGATGCCTCCAGGATGACACCGCGGCAATCTCGGTAGGTCCCTGCAACGTACGTAACGCGTGAAATCAGGGGTTTCCGCCGATCGGCGACATACACACCGTGGGTGTCGCCGGTTCGATCCCGGCAGGGCCCACCTCTGAGCTCCTTCCTCCGGCGAAGTGTCAGACGTCGGCCGACGGCGCCTCGGGCGCGGCATCCCGATCGCCGGACAGCCACCGCACCCAGCGGGCGCCGGGGTCGCCCTCGAACAGCACCATGCGGGCGAACAGCGTGAGCGGGATCGACAGGATCGCGCCGAGCGGGCCGATGATGAACGTCCAGAACACGACGGAGAAGAACGTCAGGGTGAGGCTCAGACCGACCGCGTCGCTGACGAACTTCGGCTGGATCAGCACCTGCAGCGTCACGTTCACCACACAGTACACGGCCACGACGCCGAGCATGAGCGGCCATCCGCCGACGATGAACGCGAGGACGGCCGGGGGGACCAGGCCGATCACGAACCCGATGTTGGGGATGAAGTTGGTCACGAAGGCGAGCACCGCCCACACGACCGGTGCGGGCACGCCCATCCACCACAGCGCGAGGCCGTCGATGATCGCGACGACCGCACCGAAGGCCGCGTTCACGACGTAGTAGCGGCGGATGCCCGAGCTCAGACGCGAGATCCGCCCCATGGCCCCGCCCTCGGTCGCGCCGAACAGGCGCGGCGCCTGACGGTACCTGGCAGCATCGACGGCCATCATGATCACGTACGCGCAGACGAAGAACAGCGCCGTGGCGACCCCCAGGACGCTGCTCCACACCGCGCCGGCGACGCTCAGCAGCATGGCCGGATCGAGAAGGGCCGATGCCGCGTCCGACACGCCCTTGTCCAGGCCGGCCGACTGCAGCCAGGCGATGAGGTCCTCGACCGCGGCAGGCATGCCGGCGCCTGACACATCCTCCATGAGCGCGACGAACTGCGCACCGGCGATCCAGAGCAGCACGCCCATCACCACGAGGATGAGGTAGGCCACGACGATGACGATCGTCGATGCCGCCCACAGCGGCCATCCGCGCCGCTCCAGCGGTCGACGCACCGGCTCGCAGATGATCACGATCACCAGGGCGAGAGCGAGCGGAGTAAGAACGTCCTGGGCGAGGTGCACGCCGATCAGCGTCACGGTCGCCGCGGCAAGGGGGAGCAGCACGCGCAGCGCAGGGGAGTGGAGACGTTCCGGCTCTGCACCTGGCTTGGCGGTCATCCCGTCAGAGTAGCGTCATGCCAGACTGAGGGCATGTCGTCCAGCGTCGCACGGCCAGACCTCCTCAGCGCAGCCCGCTCGATCGAGAACGGGGGCACGCGCGAACGCGCGCGAGAGGCCATCGGGCTGCAGATCTCCATCTTCGCGTTCGTCCTCGCGGCGCTGGTCGCGCTGCCCGTGTTCGGATTCAGATCGGCCCCCATCTCGGGCGCCGGCTCGATCGGCCAGTACGCGGCCATCGCCGCGGCCGTCACGGCCCTCGTCGTGTTCATCCTCGGTCGAATCGTCGTCGCAGATCCGACGCGCTCGAAACCGCTGGGACTTCTCGACGTCATCGATGTGGTGGCCCTCGCCGTCGCTCATGCGGTGATCGCCCTGCTGGGATGGACTCTGACCGCCGTCATCCTCGAGGCCGGCCTGATCGGCGCCGTGGTGTTCCCGTTCCCCGTGCTCGTCCTCTCCGGTGCGGCCGCGGGCCTGACCGCGTACGTCGTGTACGCATCCGCGACCCGCCTCGACCTGCAGCTGCTCGCGGTCGTGCTCGCGACCTTCCTCGTCGTAGGCATCCTGGCATCCATGCTCACGGCGAGCGATCCGTCATGGTGGAAGGACAACCTGAGCGCGCTCGGAATGACCAATGACCTCTCGGCGCGCGCGTTCAACCTGACCCTGATCGTCGCGGGGGTCCTGGTCACGACGCTCGCACGCTATGCGACGGCGAAGATCCCCGCTCGGCGGCAGGGGGTCACTGCGGTGCGTGCGTGCCTGGTGATCGTCGGCATCTTCCTCGGCCTGGTCGGGGTGTTCCCGGTCGACCGCTTCTTCCTGCTGCACACCGGCGTCGCGTCCGGAATGGCCGTCGCGTTCGGCGTGCTGGTGATCGCGCTGCGATGGTGGCTGCCAGGACTCTCCCGCACCTTCCTGCTCCTGGGGTACCTCTTCGTCGCAGTGATCGTCCTGCTCGCCGTGCTCTTCGCCGTGGGGTACTACTCGCTCACGGCGGTCGAGCTCATCGCCGGCGTGCTGGTGTTCACCTGGATCATCCTCTTCATCCGCACGGCGGACGCCCTGACGCTGGATGCTGCGGCCGCCGACGATTCCTGATGCCGGTCACATCTCCTCGTGCGTCGCCGGGTCGCCGTCGAAGAGACGGCCGTCCGCGCGGCCGAGACCGGTGATCGCCTCGACCTCGTCCGACGCGAGCACGACCGAGGCCGCGTCGAGGTTCAGCTGCTGGTGCTCGATCGAGGATGCCTTCGGGATCGACACCGTGCCGCGAGCGACGTGCCAGGCGATCACCGTCTGAGCCGGCGTGATGCCGTGCCCGGCGGCGACCTCCACGATCACCGGCTCCTGCAGCAGCTCGCGCGCCCGTCCCAGCGGGCTCCAGGCGACGGTGAGGATGCCGCGCTCGGCGTGCAGGTCGAGCGCCTCCTGCTGGGGGAAGTAGGGGTGCACCTCGATCTGATTCGCGACCGGTCGCACGCCGCTGGCCGACTCGATCCGATCGAGATGCTCGGGCAGGAAGTTCGACACGCCGACGTGGCGGACCGTCCCGCGCTGCTGGGCGTCGACAAGCGCCTGCCAGGCTTCGCCGTACTGGCCGACGGAAGGATTCGGCCAGTGGATCAGATGCAGATCCGTGGCATCCACGCCGAGGCGGTGTCTGCTCTCCTCGATGCTGTCGCGCGCCTTCGCCGCCGCATGGTGGCGGCCCGGCAGCTTCGTCGCGACGATGATCTCGGAGCGATCGATCGCGGATGCCCGGATGCCGGCGCCCACCGCACCCTCGTTCTCGTAGTTGAACGCGGTGTCGACGAGGCGATACCCGAGGTCGAGTCCGGCCGCGACGGCGGCGGCTCCGGCGTCGCCGTTCAACCGGTACGTGCCGAGTCCGACGGCGGGGAGGCGGAAACCGTTGTGCGCGGCGAAGGATGGCATCTCAGACATGTCGACTCCTCATCTTGACGTCCGGACAGCCTACGCGGCGATGGTGCTCGCGCGATGGACGACTGGCAACATGGAGAAATGCCCGCCCCCTCACCGATCGCCGCCGATCAGCGCTGCCCCTGCACGAGCGGCGACGTCTTCGGCTCGTGCTGCGACCCCGTTCTGGCGTCCGGCCGCGCGCCGACGGCGCTGCGACTGATGCGGTCGCGGTTCACCGCGTTCGCCGTGGGGGATGCCGGGCATCTGCTGCGCACCTGGCATCCGTCCACACGTCCCGCCGAGCTCGATCTCGACGATGATGTGCGCTGGGTGCGGCTGGACATCCTCGATGTCGACGGCGGAGGGCCCTTCGATGCCACCGGCGTCGTCGAGTTCGAGGCGTTCCACCGGCTGGACGGGCAGCGATCCTCCCTGCGCGAGCGCAGCCGATTCGTCCGCGAGGATCGGGTCTGGCTGTACGTCGACGCGATATGGAACAACGGATAGATTTGAGACGTGAAAGCCAGCCCCGAGAACCAGCGCACCCTGCTCGACATCGCCGATCTTGACCGTCGCATCCAGCAGACCGAGCGCGCTCGCACGCAGCCGTCCCAGGGAGAGCGCATCAATGAGCTCGCGGGCATCCGTCAGCAGCAAGTCGGCGAGCTGACCGCCCTGACGGGAGTGCTCGATGACGCACGCAGCGAACTCGCCCGAGTGGAGTCGGACGTCGCCCTCGCCACGCAGCGCCGCGATCGCGACGCCGAGCGGCTGGCCGCCGCCACCGACCCCAAGCAGGCGCAGGCGCTCGAGAACGAGATCGCCAGTCTCGCCCGGCGCATCAGCATGCTGGAGGACACCGAGCTCGACATCATGGGCAATGTCGAAGAGGCTCAGGCGGCCGTCGACGCGCAGCGTGCGCTGATCGACCAGACCCAGGCCGAGGGCTCGCAGCTCACCGCGGCGGCCAAGGCCGACATCGCCGCCGCCACAACCGAGGGAGAGCACCTCACACGTGATCGTGCGGCTCTGGCGGAATCGGTCGCACCCGACCTGATCGCCGACTACGAGCGACGCGCGTCACGCGGCATCGCGGTCGGACTGCTGCGCGGCGGCGTGTGCGAAGGGTGCCGGATGATGCTCTCGGGCACCGACCTGAACGAGGTGCGCCGAGCGGCCTCGGACGACGTCGTCTCGTGCCCGGAATGCGGCGCGATCCTCGTGCGCACGGACGAATCGGGTCTGTGACGCCGCACGCCCTCGTCGCCCGCACGGGCGTCGGCGGCTGGCTGATCGCAGTGCACGACGACCCAGCAGCGGCAGTCGACCCGGAAGTGGTGAGCGACGACGACCTGGTCCGCCGGGTGCGCGCGCTGGAGGAGGCGCTCGCCCCGCGGTGGACGGTGCGGACGCTTCGCGCCTTCTATCCGCCGCTGCTCGCCGCGGGAGTGCGTCTGAGGCGCGCGCACGATCTCATGCTGTGCCACGCGATCCTCCGCGACACCGCCTCGCTCGATCCGGCCTTGGAGCCATCGGCGCTGTGGGTCCGCACCGAGCAGGTCGACGCGCCGGCGGCGCAGCCGGGACTCTTCGACATCGACGACACGGCGGCGTCGCACGGCGGCGACTTCGACGAGGTGAGGGCTCAGTGGCAGGCGCAGCTCGCCGCACTGGGGCGTGCGCCGGATGCCAGGCTCGCCCTGCTGTGCGCGGCGGAGTCGACCGGGGCGCTCATCGCTGAGGAGATGACCGCCGCGGGACTGCCCTGGAGTCGATCCGCGCACGAGGGCATCCTTCAGGAGCAGCTCGGACCCCGCCCGATGCGCGGAGCGCGACCGGCGCACATGACCGAGCTCGCCGCCCGGATCGCCGAGCACCTCGGTGATCCGAGCGTGAATCCCGACAGCCCTCCGCGTCTGCTGCGCGCCCTGCAGCGAGCGGGCGTCTTCGTCGAATCCACTTCGCGCTGGCTGCTCGCCGAGGTCGACCATCCTGTCGTGGGGCCGCTGCTGGAGTACAAGAGGCTCGCCCGCCTGTTCACCGCGAACGGCTGGTCGTGGCTCGACGAATGGGTGCGCGACGACCGCTTCCGCCCGGTCTACCTCACCGGCGGCGTCGTCACCGGCCGCTGGGCATCATCGGGTGGGGGAGCGCTGCAGATCCCGCGTCAGCTGCGGCGCGCGGTGCGGGCCGAACCGGGCTGGACTCTCGTCGGCGCAGACGTCGCGCAGCTCGAGCCGCGCGTGCTCGCGGCGATGTCCCGTGACACCGCGATGGCGGATGCCGCACGCGGCGCCGACCTGTACGAGGGCGTGGTGCGCTCAGGCGCTGTCTCCTCGCGCGAGGAGGCGAAGTACGCCGTGCTCGGTGCGATGTACGGCGCGACGACGGGCGAGAGCGGCCGGCTCGTCCCGCGACTGCGCGCGGTCTACCCCCAGGCGATGCGACTGGTCGATGACGCGGCGAAGGTCGGCGAGGACGGCGGCGTGGTCAGCACGCTGCTCGGCCGCACCTCACCCCGGCCCGATGCGGAGTGGCGCCTCGCGCAATCGCTGGCCAGCGGACCCGACGCCGGCGGCGTCGCCGAATCGCGCGCCCGCAGCAGGGCGCGCGATCGCGGGCGCTTCACGCGCAATTTCGTCGTGCAGGGCACCGCCGCCGAATGGGCCCTGCTGTGGCTCGCCGAGATCCGTCATCGCCTGATGGCCCTGCCACTGGCATCCGAGCCGGCATCCGCTTCCGGACCGGTGTTCCGCACCCGCGCGCACCTCGCGCTGTTCCTGCACGACGAGGTGATCGTGCACTGCCAGGCGGAGCAGGCCGACGACGTCGCAAGCGCCGTGCGGGCGGCGGCCGAGGCCGCCACCGACCGACTGTTCCCCGGCTTCCCGATCGACGTCCCACTTGACCTGCACATCAGCGAGGATGCGAGCAAGGGCGCGTAGACTGAGCGGGCGAGCGGGTCGGCCGGACGGTCGCGTGGCGGGAGACCGCACCGAGGAACGTCCGGGCTCCGCAGGGCAGGGCGGTGGGTAACACCCACCCGGAGAGATCCGCGAGACAGTGCCACAGAGAGAAGACCGCCGTCACCCCTCGGGGAGACGGTAAGGGTGAAAGGGTGGTGTAAGAGACCACCGGGGGACATGGTGACATGGCCCGCCAGGTAAACCTCGCCCGGAGCAAGACCAGACAGAGGACGTTGACGCGGCCCGCCGAGTCCTCGGGTAGGTTGCTGGAGCGCCACGGCAACGTGGCGCCGAGAGAGATGGCCGTCAAGGGAGCGAAGAACTCCTGAACAGAACCCGGCGTACAGGCCGGCCCGTTCGCCTCAGCACGCTGAAAGGCCCGGTCACCGGACCGGGCCTTTCGATAATGCTGCCGTGCGTGCTCTGCCGTGGGCGCTCCGCCGTGGGATCAGCCGGCGAGCGCTGCCGCGCCGATGATGCCGGAGGCGTTGCGGTGCACAGCCGCGACGATCGGCGTGCGCAGATCGAGCAGCGGCAGGAACTTCTCGGGGTGCTTCGAGACGCCGCCGCCGACGACGAACAGGTCAGGGCTGAACAGGAACTCCACGTGACGGTAGAACTCCTGCAGGCGCGCCGACCAGTCCTCCCACGACAGGCTCTCCCGCTCCATCGCGGAGTACGCCGTCCAGCGCTCGATGGACTCGCCGTTGCGGTCGAGGTGCCCGAGCTCGGTGTTCGGCACGAGCACGCCGTTGTACAGGAACGCCGAGCCGATGCCGGTGCCGAGGGTGGTCATGATGGTCAGACCTCTGGCATCGCGGGCGGCGCCGTGGCGCGCCTCGGCGACGCCGGCGGCATCCGCATCGTTGACGAAGGTGATGTCGCGGCCCAGGCCGTCCTCGAAGAACTTCTCCGCTTCGAAGTCGACCCACTCCTTCGAGATGTTGGCGGCGGACAGCGTCCTGCCGTGCTTCACGATCGCGGGAAACGCGACGCCGAGCGGCAGCGTCGACTCGGCCACTCCGAGTGTGGTGAGCACTTCGCGCACCGTGTTGACGACGTCCGCCGGGTGAGCGCCGTCGGGGGTGGGAACGCGCACTCGGTCCGAGTCCAGCGTGCCGGTCTCGAGGTTGACGATTCCCGCCTTGATGCCGGTGCCGCCGATGTCTACGCCGATTGCCTGTGCCATGGCCAATAGCCTAGCGATCACCTCGCCAGCGATTAGGATCGTGACGAGATCCCGACGAAGGAGCTGACATGTCCGACGGCGACGAGAAGCACTGGTACAACCTCAGAACGGGTGAGGTGGAGTTCGGCATGCAGTCGGCATCGGCTGATCGCGTCGGACCGTTCGACACGGCCGAGGAGGCCGCCAGAGCACCGCAGATCCTGCAGGAGCGCGCGAGGGCGTGGGCCGAGGAAGAGGCAGCCGAAGAGGGGTGGGACAAGTCCGGTCCCGCGACTGGGGCATGAGCGTGGACAAGCAGCGTGACTTCGTGCTGCGCACCATCGAGGAGCGCGGCGTCAAGTTCGTTCGACTGTGGTTCACGGACGTGATCGGCACACTGAAGTCGGTGGCGATCGCACCCGCCGAGGTCGAAGGCGCGTTCGCCGAGGGCATCGGCTTCGACGGCTCCGCCATCGAAGGCCTGACGCGCAGCTACGAGTCTGATCTGCTGGCGCAGCCGGATCCGTCGACGTTCCAGATCCTGCCGTGGCGGGGGGACGTCGATCCCACCGCGCGCATGTTCTGCGACCTGGCGACCCCGGATGGGCGTCCTGCGGTGTCGGACCCGCGCAACGTGCTGCGTCGCGCTCTCGCGAAGGCGGCCGATGCCGGGTTCACGTTCTACACGCACCCGGAGATCGAGTTCTATCTGCTGAAGTCATCGCAGTTCGGCCCTGAGGGACCCGTGCCGGTGGACAATGCCGGGTATTTCGACAACGTTCCGGGCGGCACCGCGCACGACTTCCGCCGCAGCGCCGTGCGGATGCTGGAGGATCTCGGCATCTCGGTGGAGTTCAGCCATCACGAGGGCGGACCGGGTCAGAACGAGATCGACCTCCGCTACGCCGACGCGCTGACCACGGCCGACAACATCATGACCTTCCGCACCGTGGTGAAGGAGGTCGCGATCGAGCAGGGCGTGTATGCGACGTTCATGCCGAAGCCGCTGAACAATCATCCCGGCAGCGGCATGCACACGCACGTGTCGCTGTTCGAGGGCGACGCGAACGCCTTCTACGAGGCAGGCGCCGAGTACCAGCTCTCCCTCACCGGAAGGCGCTTCATCGCCGGTCTGCTGCGGCACGCCAACGAGATCGCCGCAGTCACGAACCAGTTCGTCAACTCGTACAAGCGTCTGTGGGGTGGTGATGAGGCGCCCAGTTTCGTCACTTGGGGGCATGCGAACCGCTCCGCGCTCGTGCGAGTGCCGATGTACAAGCCGAACAAGGAGCAGTCGACGCGCGTCGAGTACCGCGGGCTGGACTCGGCGGCGAACCCGTATCTCGCCTACGCGCTGATGCTCGCCGCCGGGCTGAAGGGGATCGAGGAGGAGTACGAGCTGCCGCCCGAGGCGGAGGACAACGTGTGGTCGCTCAGCGACTCCGAGCGCCGCGCACTCGGGTACGCGCAGCTGCCCGCCAGTCTCGATCACGCGCTCGAGCTGATGCAGGACTCCGAGCTGGTGGCCGAGACGCTGGGCGAGCAGGTGTTCAATTACGTGCTGCTCAACAAGCGCAAGGAGTGGGAGGCATACCGGGGTCAGGTCACGCCGTTCGAGCTCCAGAGCAGCCTCGGACTGCTCTGAGTCCGCCATGGCGCGTCCTGATGCGTCCGTCTCGCTGTCGGCACTCGCACGCCTCGGCTTCGTCGAGCTCACGGCGGCTTCCGCCGAGCTGACCGAGCTGTCGGAGCTGACCGGCCTCGACCGGTTCGAGCTCGCCGACGGAATGGCGGCCGCCGACCCGGATGCCGCTGTGCACGGCCTGGTGGCCGTCGCGCGGCGAGACGCGGAACGCACCCGGAAGGTGCTCGCCGACCCGGAGGCCAGAATCGCGGCCTGGCGTCTGTTCGGCGTGTCCACGGGCCTCGCCGGCTTCTTCGAGCGGCACCCCGAGCACCTCACCTGCGATGCTGTGCTGCGCAGCACCCTGCCGGACGCCGACGAGCTCAGCCGGCGGATGCTGGCTGCCGTGGACGCACAGGACGGGTTCGCACGAGCGACGGATCCGACGACAGCGCTGCGCGTGGAGTACCGTCGGTGCCTCAGCGAGATGGCTGCGGCGGACCTGGCATCCGACGACCCGCTGCAGATCATCGGCGACGTCTCGGAGGCTCTCGCGGACGCTGCCGGGGCTGCGCTCGAAGCCGCTCTCGCCGTCGCGCGCACCGCTGTGGCTGACACCGGCAGGGCGGGGACCCGGGCTGACATCGCCGCGACGCGACTGGCGATCATCGGGATGGGCAAGGCCGGAGCCCACGAGCTGAACTACCTCAGCGACGTGGATGTCATCTTCGTCGGCGGCACGGCGGACGAGACGGTTCTGCCCGAGTCGCGCGCGGTCGACATCGCCACGCGCCTGGCGCAGGAGACCATGCGCACCCTGTCGGCCTACGGCAAGGAGCCGCCGCTGTGGGAGGTGGATGCCGCGCTGCGCCCCGAGGGCAAGCAGGGCGCACTCGTGCGCTCGCTGGTCTCGCATCTGGCCTATTACGACCGATGGGCGAAGAGCTGGGAGTTCCAGGCACTGCTGAAGGCGAGGGCCATCGCAGGAGACGCCGGGCTCGGCGCGGAGTACATCTCGGCTGTGCAGCCGAAGGTCTGGTCGAGCGCCGAGCACGAGGACTTCGTCGAGAGCGTGCAGAGCATGCGTCAGCGCGTCACCGACAACATCCCGCCGGAGGAGATGCCGTACCAGCTCAAGCTCGGCCCGGGCGGGCTGCGCGACATCGAGTTCACGGTGCAGCTGCTGCAGCTCGTGCACGGCCTCACGGACGAGACGCTGCGCACCCAGGGCACGCTGGAGTCGCTGGACGCGCTCGTCGACGGCGGGTACATCGGCCGCGCCGAGGCGGCGAAGTTCGGCGAGGAGTACCGCAAGCTCCGACTGCTCGAGCACCGACTGCAGCTGCGTGACCTCACCCGCACGCACCTGCTGCCCGATGATGACGTCGGCATGCGGCGGCTGGCCCGCGCGACCGGCCTCGCGGACAGCGCGTCCGGCCTGCAGAAGGTCTGGGAGGACCTGCGCCGTGAAGTGCGCGATCAGCACACCCGGCTGTTCTACCGCCCGCTGCTCGCGGCCGTCGCCTCGCTCCCCGCTGAAGAGCGCGCGATGTCGCCGCAGCAGGCCGGCTCCCGGCTCGCCGCGATCGGATTCCGCGACCCGGCCGGCGCGCTGCGCCACATCGCCGCACTGACCTCGGGCATCAGCCGCAAGGCCGCGATCCAGAAGCACCTCATGCCGGTGATGCTGCGGTGGTTCGCTGACGGCACCGACCCCGATTACGGGCTGGTCGCCTTCCGGCGGATCAGCGAGCGCCTGGGCGACACGCACTGGTTCCTGCGGATGCTGCGCGACTCATCCGGGGCGGCCGAGCGGCTGACGAGGGTGCTCTCGCGCTCGCGCTACGCAGGTGAGCTGATGGAGTGGATCCCCGAATCCGTCGCGTGGCTCGACAACGCGGCCGCACTGCGACCGAGGGGCTGGACGGCGCTCGATGAGGAGGCGCGGGCGATCCAGACCCGTCATGCGACAACCAAGGCCGCGCTGAAGTCGGTGCGGGCGCTGCGCCGTCGCGAGCTGCTGCGCACAGCCATCGGACTGGTGCTGGACCGCGTCGACATCCACGAATCGGCGCAGGCCCTCACCGCGATCAGCGAAGCCACGATCCAGGCGGCGCTGCGCGCCGTGCGCCGGGAGATCGTGCCGCCGGAGGACGACGACTTCGACTTCTGCATCATCGGCATGGGCCGCTTCGGCGGTGCCGAGCTCGGGCTCGGATCGGATGCCGACGTGCTGTTCGTCTACGACGCCAACGGCATCGACCCGCAGCGTGCGCAGCAGCACGCCGCGAAGATCGTCGCGGGGCTGCGCGAGCACCTCACCGACAGCAGGGTTCCGCTGGACCTGGACGCCGATCTGCGGCCGGAGGGACGCAACGGTCCGATCGTGCGCTCGATCGAGGCGTACACGCAGTACTACCGGCGCTGGTCGCTGTCGTGGGAGGCGCAGGCGCTGCTGCGCGCCAGAGGGGTGGCGGGCAGTGCGAAGCTGATCGCGAAGTTCACCGAGCTCGCCGACAGCATCCGGTATCCCGCGCAGGTCTCGCTGCAGGACGTCCGCGAGATCAAGCGGATCAAGGCCAGGGTCGAGGGGGAGCGATTGCCGCAGGGCGCCGACCCGCGCCGCCACCTCAAGCTCGGACCCGGCACGCTCAGCGACGTCGAATGGATGGTGCAGGTGCTGCAGCTGCAGCACGGCCATGTCATCCCGGCGCTGCGCACCACCTCAACCCTGGATGCCCTGGATGCCGCTGCGGAGGCGAATCTGCTGCCCGCGGCAGGTGCGGCGAAGCTGCGCGATGCGTGGATCCTCTCCAGCCGGCTGCGCACTGCCATGACGCTGCTGACCGGGCAGACCCGTGACGTGCTGCCCAGTGACATCCGAGAGCTCGACGGCGTCGGGCGCCTGCTCGGCTACCCCGACCGCTCGGCGACGACGCTGGAAGAGGACTTTCTGAGGGTCACTCGCCGATCCCGGCGGGTGTTCGAGAAGCAGTTCTACGGATGAGCGGGGGAGCCACATGTCGAAGCGCATCGGGATCGTATGGAATCCGACCAAGATCGGCGAGCAGGAGCTGACGGCTGCCGTCGACGCGTCCTTCGGCGACGAGGTCGAGGTGCACTGGTGGGAGACCACCGCTGATGATCCCGGACAGCAGATGTCGCGCGACGCGCTGGAGGCCGGGTGCGATGTGATCATCGCCGTCGGCGGCGATGGGACGGTCCGCACCGTCGGCGAGGTGATCGCGGCGGCCGCCGAGGCCGATGACTCGGTCGGCGGCGGGCCCGAGCTGGGCATCGTCCCGCAGGGGACCGGGAACCTGCTGGCGCGCAATCTCGGCATCCCGCTTGGCAGCATCCCCAAGGCGCTCGACGTCATCGCCGCCGGCGCGCACCGCGAGATCGACATGGGCTGGGTGCGCGCGGATGATGCCGAGACCGAGACAGGTTTCCTGGTCATGATCGGATTCGGCCTGGACGCGCAGATGCTCGCCGAGACGGACGACGACCTGAAGGACAAGGCGGGCTGGCTCGCCTACGTCGAGGCCATGGGGCGCGCTGTCAGCGCAGCCGAGGCGGTCGACGTGTTGCTGAGCGTCGATGGCGGACAGGAGCAGCAGCTGTCGGGGCACACCCTGCTGATCGGCAACTGCGGCGCGATCCAGGGCGGCGTCACCCTGCTGCCCGATGCCGTCCCCGACGACGGTCGTCTCGACCTGCTGCTCGTCAGCGCCGAGAACGCCGCGCAGTGGATGCAGACGCTGCGCACGGTCGTGTGGGACAACGGCATCCGACGCATCTTCGGCGCCAGCGAGACGGTCAGCACGGACGCTGCGCAGCATCTCTCCGCCGCTGAGGCGCGCGTGTCGCTCAGCGCTCCCGTCGCCTTCCAGATCGACGGCGAGGAGGCCGACGAGGTCACCCGCCTGGACATCCGCATCCAGCCTGCAGCGCTGCGCGTCCTCTGCTGAGCAGGGCACTCGCAGCGCCGCAGGCGTCGGGTCAGACCCCGTAGTAGAGCTCGAACTCGTACGGGTGCGGGCGCTGGGCCATCGGCAGGATCTCGTTGTCGTACTTGTAGTCGATCCAGGTGTCGATGAGCTCCTTGGTGAACACGCCGCCCTCGAGGAGGAAGTCGTGGTCGTCGCGCAGGGCGTTGAGCGAGTCCAGCAGCGAGTTCGGCACCTGCGGGATGTTCGCGGCCTCCTCCGGCGGAAGCTCGTACAGGTCCTTGTCGATCGGCTCCAACGGCTCGATGCGGTTCTTGATGCCGTCCAGGCCCGCCATCAACTGGGCCGCGAAGGCCAGGTACGGGTTGCTGGATGCGTCCGGCACGCGGAACTCGATGCGCTTCGCCTTCGGATTCGAGCCGGTCAGCGGGATGCGGATGGCCGCCGAGCGGTTGCCGGCCGAGTAGGCGAGGTTGACGGGCGCCTCGAAGTGCTTCACCAGGCGGTGGTAACTGTTCAGCGTGGGGTTCGTGAAGGCGAGCACAGCGTCGGCGTGCTTGAGCAGCCCGCCGATGTACCAGCGGGCGAGGTCGCTGAGCTGACCGTAGCCGGCCTCGTCGAAGAACAGCGGCTTGCCGTCGAGCCACAGCGACTGGTGCGTGTGCATGCCCGAGCCGTTGTCGCCGTACAGGGGCTTCGGCATGAACGTGACCGTCTTGCCCCACTCCTCGGCGGTGTTCTTGACGATGTACTTGAACTTCAGGATGTCGTCGGCCGCGCTCACCATGGTGTCGAAGCGGTAGTTGATCTCCTGCTGCCCGGCGGTGCCGACCTCGTGGTGCGAGCGCTCCAGGTGGAAGCCGGAATCGATCAGGCGCAGCGTCATGTCGTCGCGAAGATCCGCGGTCTTGTCGACCGGCGAGACGGGGAAGTAACCGCCCTTGAAGGGCGTCTTGTTGCCGAGGTTGCCGCCGTCCTCCTCGCGGCCGGTGTTCCAGGCCGCCTCTTCGGAGTCGACCTTGTAGAAGCTCTCACCGGCGGTGACCGAGTAGCGGACCTCGTCGAAGATGTAGAACTCCGCCTCGGGTGCGAAGTAGGCGGTGTCGGCGATGCCGGTGGAGGCGAGGTACTGCTCGGCCTTCTTGGCGACCTGACGCGGATCCTTCGAGTAGATCTCACCGGTGCGCGGGTTGTAGATGTCGAAGACCATCACGAGTGTCTTCGCCTCGCGGAACGGGTCGAGGTATGCGGTCGTCACGTCAGGGATGAGCTGCATGTCCGATTCGTGGATGCTGGCGAAGCCGCGGATCGAGGAGCCGTCGAAGAGCTGCCCGTCGCGGAAGAAGTCGTCGTCGACGGTCGACGCCGGAATGTTGAAGTGCTGCTGCACCCCCGGAAGGTCAGTGAAACGGATGTCGAGGAACTTGACGTCGTTCTTCTCGATGTAGCTGATGACCTCTGCGGGTTCTGTGAACATGTGCGACTCCTGATCGGGTATCGGTCCCTTGCAACCTTACGCAGATTATGCTGACGTCGTTTCTCGGCCGTGTCTGTCGTGTTTCGAGCATGTTACGAGCGGTCGGTAGGCTGAAGGAGTGAACGAGTACCCCGGTGAACGCCTTGGACTGCCCGAGACGGGGCCTCGCAGCATCGCACGAGCGGGCCGTCGAATCGGCGCTCTGGTGATCGACTACCTCGCGGCGACCATCATCGCCGTCGGCTTCTTCGGATACGACCAGTTCGCGCTTCCCGGCGAGGCGGGGATCACACAGTTCGCACCCATGATGGTCTTCGCCGTGCTGCAGATCCTGTTCATCCCCACCGCCGGCGGAAGCCCGGGGCACCGCATCCTCGGGATGCGCGTCGTTCGACTCGACGGCGCATGGGTGGGGCTGTGGCGTCCGATCGTGCGCACCCTGCTGCTGGTCGTCGTCATCCCCGCGGTGATCTGGGATGCCGATCAGCGCGGCCTGCACGACAAGGCTGCCGGCACGGTCCTCATCCGCGCCTGAGATTCACACCCTGCCGCGATTGCGCTGGCGCGCGTCACGCGGTGCTCGCCCGCCGAGGAACGACTTCGACGGATCCACCACGAAGCCCTGGCGCAGAGCCTCGCGGCCGATCAGCATCCGGAAGCCCATCTCGTCGCGGTTGGTCAGAGTGACCTCCGCGTCGACCACGGCGTCGACGAGCCTTATCTGCAGCTTGACCACCAGGCGGTCCTCCGCGTGCCCTGACGAGCTGCGCACGGCGCGGCGATCGTGAACCGGGCACTCGTGCACGACGGCGTCCTCGTGGCTCTCCTGCCAGGGGTGCACGCTGAAGCGCACCCAGGCGGAACCGTCGCGCTCGAACTCGGTCACATCGAACGCGTGCAGCGACGAGGTGCGCGCTCCGGTGTCGATCTTCGCCTTGATCCACGGGATGCCCAGATCCGGCAGGCCGACCCACTCGCGCCAGCCGGTTGCCGTGTTTGAATGAGAGGACCGAATCACCTCTACATCCTGGCAGGAAACCTCTGTGAAGATCGCCGTCCTCTCGCGTGCACCGCAGTCGTACTCGACGCAGCGCCTTCGGGCCGCCGCCCAGCAGCGCGGACACAATGTCAAAGTGCTCAACACCCTGCGCTTCGCGATCGATCTGACAGCCGACGCGCCGGATCTGTTCTTCAGAGGCAAGCAGCTCAGCGACTACGACGCGATCCTGCCGCGCATCGGCAACTCCATCACCTACTTCGGCACGGCTGTGGTCCGTCAGTTCGAGCAGATGGATGTCTACACGCCGAACACCGCGAACGGCATCTCCAGCGCGCGTGACAAGCTGCGCGCGAACCAGATCCTCTCGCGGCACAACATCGCCATGCCGCCGACCGCCTTCGTGCGCAACCGCGCTGATGTGCGTCCGGCCATCGAGCGGGTCGGCGGCGCACCGGTCGTCATCAAGCTGCTGGAGGGCACCCAGGGGATCGGCGTGATCCTCGCCCCGCAGGTGAAGGTCGCCGAGGCGATCATCGAGACGCTGCACTCCACGAAGCAGAACGTGCTCATCCAGAAGTTCATCGCGGAGAGCCGCGGGCGCGACATCCGTGCGCTCGTCGTCGGCGACCGCGTGGTCGCCGCCATGCGTCGCGTCGCCGACGGCGACGAGTTCCGCTCGAACGTGCACCGCGGCGGTCGCGTCGAGCCGGTCACGCTCGACCCGGTGTACGAGCAGACCGCCGTGCGCTCCGCGCAGATCATGGGCCTGCGCGTCGCCGGTGTCGACATGCTGGAGAGCGACGACGGCCCGCTGGTGATGGAGGTCAACTCCTCACCAGGCCTGCAGGGGATCGAAGCCGCCACGAAACTGGACGTGGCCGGCGCGATCATCGACTACATCGCCAACCAGGTGGCCTTCCCCGACATCGACGTGCGTCAGCGTCTGAGCGTCTCGACGGGGTACGGCGTCGCCGAGCTGCTGATCCACACCAACGCCGAGCAGGTCGGCATGAAGCTCGGCGACCTGGGCCTGTGGGACCGCGACATCACCGTGCTGACGCTGCACCGTGGTGTGAATGTGATCCCGAATCCGCGCAAGCACATCGTGCTCGAGGCCGAGGATCGGCTGCTCTGCTTCGGCAAGCTCGAGGAGATGCGCTCCATGATCCCCGAGAAGAAGCGCCGGCGTCCGCGAGTGCGACGCCTTCCCAAGGAGCCACTCGGCGACTGACCGATGCAGAACGGCCCCTCCGAAGAGGGGCCGTTCCGAGGTCTGCGTGCGTGGGCTCAGCGCGGACGCTGCGAGCGGACCCTGGTCGGGTCGATGCCCTTCGGGATCGGCAGCGACGACAGCGACTGCGAGACCGATTCGATGCGTCGGATCACCGCGGCCATGGTGGCCTTGTCGATGGTCTTCGGGATCTTCTTGATGGTCTTGGAGAGATCGGCGATGGCGACGTCATCCTCACCGTGACCGACGTAGAGCACGGTGACCGGCACGCCCTGGGCGACGCGCTGCGCCTTCTGGCGCTCCTCGTTGATCAGGCGCGTCAGACGGCCGCGGGTTCCCTCGCCCACGACGACGATGCCCCCGCGGCCGATCACGCGGTAGACGGCTTCCTGCGTCTTCGGGTTGATGCCGACCGGGGTGTCGGATGCCTGCCAGCGGCGCCCGAGGCTGGTGCTGAGCACGTGACCCGTCGCGCCGGGCATCCCGTCGATCTTCTGGTACATCGCCTTGGTCGACAGGCGGGTCATCAGGAACATCGCGCTCAGGATGCCGAACATCAGACCGGTGATGCCCCAGAGCACGAGCGAGAGCACCGAGCCGCCGCCGATGAGGTAGCCGAGGATGAGTCCGATGAGCGCGCCGCCGATGAGGATCGCGATCTGCGCCCAGGGGAGCCAGCCGTAGACGTCCCTGGTGAATCGGAACAGGGACTTGATCTGGGAGAAGAAACCCTGACGCTTCTCGGGTTCGGGAGCACGCTTTGCCATGGGTACCAGCCTACCGAGTGATCGCGACGTCGTACGCCCTGCACAGGCCGCGGATCGAGCGCAGTTCTCCACAGCGGCCGGGATGCGCCGCGCGTCTGCCTCGCAGATGACGTCTTATGGATGCCATGGATGACACCGCAACGCTGCTGCCGGGAGTGCACCGATCCATCCGCCGGCTCGATGGGGACGAATCCGCCTTCCCGGGCGTTCTGGTCACGGACGGCGAGCTGATGCGGATCCGCGTCGACACAGCGTCGGTCGCCGATCAGCTGTGGACCTTCGCCGCGGCCGAGCATGTGGCCGGCGTTCGTGACGTCGTGCGCCGTCACGACGGACACGACGCGCTGCTGCCGTGGTGCGCCGACACCGTCGAGAGGTTTCTGGGCCGCCGTGCGGCCGCGGAGCGACCGCTGCTGCCCGGCGAGGTCGTCACACTGATCGGGAGCGTGCTGCGCGGCACGGTCGAAGCGGCGGAGGCCGGCGCGACCGCGGAGGTGCGCGGCCGATGGTGGCTCGCCGACGACTCCCGCCCGCTGTTCGTCCCCGGCGAGGGCGTGGCGTGCAGCGCAGCCGGCGCCGAGATCATCGCGAGCGTGCGTGCGGGATGCACCGATCGTGCACTCGACCGACTGCTCACCGAGATCGGCACCGGCATGCTCGACACCCGGGTGGTGGTTCGCTCCATGGATCGCTGGGAGCACGAGCTCACCGAGCTCGCAGCCCCGCGCGCGCTGGATCGGCAGGTCTTCCCACCCGAGCGTGTCAGCGCCATCGAGATGCATCGGGCGCTGCTGCCGGTCGACGCCCGCCGGGTGAACGAGCAGCGCAGTGCGAGGACCGCAATGACGCATCGCGTGATCCAGCGTTTCGCACAGCGTTCGGCGCTGATGCGCGACTGGCTGCGCGAGCATCGACCGCGTCTGCAGCGACGGGCCGGCGGTGCGCCAAGGGAGCGTGACGTCGACGCGGGAAGCAGGAGCGGGCGAGGCCGGATGCTGCTGGTCGGCGGCTGCGCCGCTGCGGCGGTGCTGACCGCGGGCCTGATGTGGCCGAGCGGGGAGGAGGACTCCTCTGCAGCGGTGACGTCGAAGGAGATCGTGGCGACGCAGGCTCCCGCCACGGCCGCTCCCGCAGCCGAGTCGTCGAGTCCGGATGCCGAGGTGTCGGAAGAATCCGAGGAGACGGATGCCGCGGCGCCCGTCCCGGACGATGCCGACGACATTGCGCAGACGGTCACCGCGCTGCTGACCGAGATCGCAGCGTGCGCACTGGCAGAGGATCTCCGATGCGAGGGAGCGGTCGTCGAGGGCGCCGGCGAGTCCGTCATCCAGCGTCTGACCGGAGCGGACGCGGCTCGCGAGCTGACGCCGATCGAGGACTACGGCGACATCGCGGTGATCAGGCTCGGCAGATCCGGTGATCACGGCGAGCAGATGCTGGTGCTCGTCAGCCAGGACGACGAATGGCTGGTCCGCGACGTCTATGACGTCGCCGACCAGCCATCCGGTGAGGGCTGAGCGGAGTCAGATCCCGAGGTTCGCTGCGAAGTCCGCGCTCTCGAGGCGGCTCTTCATCGCGCCGAGGAAGCGCGCTGCGTCTGCGCCGTCGATGATGCGGTGGTCATACGAGATGGCGAGGTACACGTACGAGCGCACCGCGATCGCGTCCACACCATCGACCGTGACCACGCCGGGGCGCTTGAACACGACACCGGTGCCGAGGATCGCCGACTGCGGCAGGAACACCAGCGGGGTGTCGAACAGCGCTCCGCGCGAGCCGGTGTTGGTCACCGTGAAGGTGCCGCCGGCCAGCTCGTCGGGCTTCAGCTTGTTGTCACGCGTGCGCGCCGCGAGATCGGCGATCTCGTGCGCGATCTGGGCGAGGTTCTTCGTCGCCGCATCACGGAGCACCGGCGTGAGCAGGCCGCGCTCGGTATCGACCGCGATCGAGATGTTCTCGGTAGCGGGGTACACGATCTTGTCGCCGTCCACCGTCGCGTTGATGATCGGGAATGCCTGCAGCGCCTCGGCTGCGGCCAGGGTGAAGAACGGCAGGAACGACAGCTTGTCGCCGGTCTTCTGCTGGAACTCGTCCTTCTTCGCGGTGCGGAAGCCGGCGAGCTTCGTGACATCGACCTCGACGAAGGTGGTCAGCTGAGCGGTCTGCTGCATGGAGGCGACAGCGCGCTCGGAGACGACCTTGCGCAGACGCGACATCGACTGGGTCGTGCCACGCAGCGGCGAGACCTCCAGCGGAGCCGGCGCGGCGGCTGCCGGAGCAGCCGGCGTCTGGGACTGGGCCTCGGCGGCCTTGAGGACGTCCTCCTTGCGAATGCGTCCACCGACCCCGGTGCCCTTCACGGATGCCAGGTCGACGCCCTGCTGGCTGGCGAGGCGGCGCACGAGCGGCGTCACGTACAGCGAGTCGGAGCCGCCGTCGGCGGGTGCGGCAGGAGCGGCGGTCGCCGGTGCTGCCGGTGTCGGTGCCTCTTCGGCCGCGCTTGCCGGCGCAGACGCGGCGGCCGGCTCTGCTGCCGGTGCCGGTGCGGCTGGGGCCTCGGGAGCCTTGGCCTCGGGAGCCGGAGCTTCGGCGGGAGCCTCTTCGGCGGCCGGAGCAGCAGCGGCCGGTGCAGCAGCGGGAGCGGCACCGGAGCCGATGCGGGCGAGCACGGCGCCAACGGCGACGGTCTCGTCCTCGGCTGCGACGATCTCCTGCAGCGTGCCCGCGACGGGCGACGGGATCTCGGTGTCGACCTTGTCGGTCGAGATCTCCAGCAGCGCCTCATCGACTGCGACGTCGTCGCCGACCTGCTTCAGCCAGCGGGTGACAGTGCCCTCGGTGACACTCTCGCCCAGTTCGGGGAGCACGACATCGGTGGCGTCGGAAGATGCCGCGGGCGCTTCTGCTGCGGGCGCTTCTGCTGCGGGCGCTTCTGCGGCCGGAGCCTTCTGCTCGGCCGGAGCCTCCTGCGGGGCGGGCGCCTCCTGCGCCGGGGCCTCCTCCGCTGCGGGAGCAGCTTCTGCCGGCGCATCGCCGGACGATCCTGCGCCGCTGCCGTCGCCGATGCGGGCCAGCATCGCGCCGACCTCGACGGTCTCGTCCTCGGCTACGAGGATCTCCTCGATGACGCCGCTGACGGGCGAGGGGATCTCGGTGTCGACCTTGTCGGTCGAGATCTCGAGCAGGCCCTCATCCGCCTGTACGGTGTCGCCCACCTGCTTCA
The DNA here is from genome assembly GCF_050408615.1 of Microbacterium alcoholitolerans. NCBI lineage: Bacteria > Bacillati > Actinomycetota > Actinomycetes > Micrococcales > Microbacteriaceae > Microbacterium > Microbacterium alcoholitolerans. The sequence goes on from NZ_JBNTKD010000001.1 coordinate 343,312, forward strand.
GCCATCGAGTGACAGTACCCTCGGTGACGCTCTCCCCAAGTGCGGGAAGGACCACGGGTGTGCTCATGACGGAGTCTCCTTCGGAAATCTGTGACTTGTTCAAGCTTAGTGACCTGAACGTCGGGTGTGTGCGGTTCAGAGCGCGTGGAGCGGTTTTCCGGCCAAGGCGAGGAAGGCCTCGCCGAGCGCCTCGCTCTGCGTCGGGTGTGCGTGGATCAGCGGTGCGATGTCCTCGGGGTGTGCCTCCCAGGCCACAGCGAGCTGTCCCTCGGTGACCAGCTCGCTGACGCGGTCGCCGAGCAGATGCACGCCGAGGACGGGCCCGTCCTTCTGTCGCACGACCTTGACGGTGCCGCCGGTGCCGATGATCTCGCTCTTCCCGTTGCCGGCGAGGTTGTAGTCGTAGGCGACGACGGAGTCGGCGCCGTGGGCGGCGACGGCCGCCTCCTCGGTGAGTCCGACCGAAGCGACCTCGGGGCTGCAGTATGTGACGCGGGGGATCTGCGATTCCGGAAGCGTCGGAACCTGCATGCCCGATATCCGCTCGGCGACGGCGATGCCCTGCAGGAATCCGCGGTGCGCCAGCTGCAGACCGGGCACGATGTCGCCGACGGCCCACACACCGGGGACGCCGGTGCGCAGCTGGTCGTCGACGGTGACGAAGCCGCGGTCGAGGGCGATGCCGGCCTCTTCGAAGCCGAGGTCGGCTGTCACCGGTCCGCGGCCGACGGCGACCAGCAGGTAGTCGCCGGTGAACGTCTTGCCGTCCTCCAGTGTGACGGTGACCTGCGAGTCGTCCTGCTCGGCCTTCTGGAAGCGGATGCCGAGCGAGTACTTGATGCCGCGACGACGGAAGGCGCGCTCAAGACCCTTGCTGAGTGCGATGTCCTCGTTGGGAACCAGATGAGGCAGCGCCTCCACGATCGTGACCTCGGCGCCGAACGAGCGCCATACGCTGGCGAACTCCACGCCGATCACACCGCCGCCCAGGACGATAACGCTGGTGGGGACCTCGTCGAGTGCTAGCGCCTGCTCGCTGGCGATGATGCGCCCGCCGATCTCGAGTCCGGGCAGCGAGCGGCTGTACGAGCCGGTCGCCAGCACGACGTCGGCGCCGACGTAGCGGTCGTCCCCGACGCTGACCGAGCGGTCCGCCTCGAGGCGTCCGGCGCCTGCGACGACCGTGATTCCGCGGGCCTTGATCAGACCTTCGAGGCCCTTGAACTTCTTCGCGACGATGCCCTCGCGGTAGCTGCGCACGCCTTCGGGGTCGATCGCCTCGAACGACGCCGTGACGCCGACGGATGCCGCGCTGCGCACGTGATCGGCGACCTCGGCCGCGTGCAGCAGGGCCTTGGTCGGGATGCAGCCGCGGTGCAGGCAGGTGCCGCCGACCTTGTCCTTCTCGATCAGCGCGACCTTCTTGCCCAGTTCGCTGGCGCGCAGAGCCGCGGCGTAACCGCCGCTGCCGCCGCCGAGGATGACGAGGTCGTACTCATGCGTTGCCATCAGGCCTCCTTGACCGATGCCTGCGCGAAGGCGATGAGAGAGCGGACCGTCGCGCCGGTGGGGCCCTTCTCCGTGAATCCGTACGCCGCGCCCTTGTGCTCGCCGGATCCGGCGATGTCCAGGTGCACCCACGGGATGCGCGGTGCGTCCTCGGCATCCGACACGCGGCCGATGAAGCGCTGCAGGAAGAGCCCGGCGAACATCGAACCGCCCGAGCGGTCGGCCATGTTCGCGTTGATCATGTCGGCGATCTGCGACTCGAGCGTCTCCTCCATGAACTCCGGCAGCGGAAGCTGCCAGGCCGGCTCGCCGACGGCATCCGATGCTGCGAGGTACTCGGCGACGGCGTCGTCCGAGCCCATCACACCGGTGTGCCGCATGCCGAGCGCGACGATGATCGCCCCGGTGAGCGTGGCCACGTCGATGATGACGTCCGGGTTCTCGCGGCTCGCGGCGACCAGGCCGTCGGCCAGCACGAGTCGTCCTTCGGCGTCGGTGTTCAGCACCTCGACGGTCTGCCCGTCCAGCATCCGCAGCACGTCTCCCGGGCGCGTCGCGCGGCCCGAGGGCATGTTGTCTGCGATGCACATCCACGCCGTGACGCGCACGGGCAGCTGCAGCGCGGCGATGGCGCGGATGGCGGCGAGGATGCTGGCGGCGCCGGCCATGTCGAACTTCATGCCGACCATGCTCGCAGCGGGCTTCAGCGACAGGCCGCCGGTGTCGAAGGTGATGCCCTTGCCGACCAGCGCGATGTGGCGGGCGGGGTCCGCGGGGGAGTAGTCGAGGCGCACGAGCCGCGGCGGGCGGTCCGATCCGCGGCCGACGCCGAGGATGCCGCCGTAGCCCTGCTCCTCGAGCTGCGTCTCATCCAGCACCTGCACGTCGATGGGCAGTTCGGCGACGGCATCGACGGCGGATCGGGCGAGCTGCTCGGGGCTCTGCCACTCGGCGGGCGTGTGGACGAGGTCCTTGACCAGCGCCACGGCCTCCGCGACGGCGCGCGCGTGCTCGAGCGCGCCATCGGCCAGTTCTGCCGAATGCAGCACGATGGACTCCGCACGGGAGGGCTTCTTCTCGGAGCGGTAGTCGTCGAATCGATACCCGCCCAGCAGCGCGCCTTCCGCGGCCGCGTCGGCGTACTGCTCGAGGTCGGCGGTGAAGCCGATGGAGACGGCGGCGAATCCGGTGAGGCTGCGCACGGCCGTGGCGACGGCGTCGCGCACGGCTGAGGCGTCCGGCGTCTTGCCTGCGCTGACGACGGCGAGTGGCAGCGCGGTCACCGCGGGAAGGTGCACACGCGTGTAGGCGGATGCCGCACCCTTGAATCCGATGGAGTCGAGCATGTCGACGAGCCCCTCGAATCCGGCCAGCGCGTCGGGTGCGACACTCGGGTCGGGGATGACGAGCACTGCGGCGTCTGCAGCGCCTCCGGGGAATGGATCGGACGTGTGAGAGATCACGGGAAGCGTCATGCCTCCATCCTAGGGACGACGTCTGCGACGCGCCGCCGGATCATGTTCGCTGTCAGCAAGAGTCAGGCCACGCCCGCGGCCGCGGGGACTCGTAGCATGGGGATATGCCCTCGTCCGCAGACCTGTTCGAGTCGATCGCCGGCGCACCCGACGTGCCGACCGGCCTGCCCCTTGTGATCCTGCTCACAGGATTCACCGACGCCGGGAGCGCCGTGTCCGGGCTGATCGAGCACCTGCGCGAAACGGCCGATCCGCAGCCGCTGGTGACCTTCGACAACGACGTTCTGCTCGATTACCGCGCGCGTCGTCCGGTGATCGTCTTCGACCAGGACCACCTCACCGAGTACCGTCCCGCGCGACTCGACCTCTCCCTGGCGCACGACGCGCTCGGCCAGCCCTTCCTGCTGCTGTCCGGCTATGAGCCGGACTTCGCGTGGAACGCCTTCACTGAAGCGGTCATCGACTTCGTCGACGCCTTCCAGGTCTCGACGGTGAGCTGGGTGCACTCCATCGCCATGCCGGTGCCGCACACGCGCCCGCTCGGCACTACGGTCAGTGGCAACCGTCGCGATCTGATCGCCGCTCACTCGGTGTGGCGCCCGCGCACGCAGGTGCCTGGAACCGCGGGACACCTGCTGGAGTACCGCCTCATCGAGCACGAGATGCGGGTGGCCGGCTTCGTGCTACTGGTGCCGCACTACCTCGCCGACACCGATTACCCGGACACCGTGCTCGCGGCGGCCGACAAGGTCATGATCGGCACCGGTCTGGTGCTTCGCATGGATGAGGTTCAGGCGGGCCGCGACGAGTTCGTCGCTCGTGTCGAGGAGCAGGTGCTGGGCAACGACGAGCTGACCCAGATGGTGCACACCCTCGAGCGGCGCTACGACGCCTACATGGCGGGTCGGGACGAGGATGCCGAGGACGAGTCCTTCGACGAGCGCGACCTGCCGAGTGCAGACGAGCTCGCGGCGGAGCTCGAGCGCTACCTCGCCAATCGTCGTCCCGGCGATGATGACAAGCAGCGCTGACGAGATGAATGCGACGCGGAGGACGCAGTCTGCTCGAGGATGTGTGATAATGGATGCCTGACCCGTTGTCAAGCATCGTTCTCACCCGACGAGCTTGACAAGGGTCTTACTAGTGTCCGAAATGGCTCGGAGCGCGTGCACCGCTCCGTGAAAGGCGAAACGTGACTGCTGCCACGAGCAAGAAGACCCGGACGACCACGAAGAAGACCGCTGCCGACGTCGAGCCCGCCGAGGTCGACGCGGCCGCCGAGCCCGCGACGTCTCCCGCGAAGAAGAAGGCTCCCGCGAAGAAGGCGCCCGCCAAGCGCGCCTCCAAGAAGACGGAAGAGCCCGAGATCGACCAGGACGCCGTCGACGCCGCTGAGGCCGAAGAGGAGGAGGGCGAGAAGAAGCCCGCCTTCACCGAGCCCCTGCCCACCGGCGCGATCGTCATCTCGTCCAAGGACGAGGACGACGCACCGGTCTACTCGACGCAGATCACCGGCGCCACCGCAGACCCGGTCAAGGACTACCTGAAGCAGATCGGAAAGGTCGCGCTGCTGAACGCGGCTGAAGAGGTCGAGCTCGCGATGCGCATCGAGGCGGGCCTGTTCGCCGAGGAGAAGCTGTCGGCGATGTCGGCTGCGGAGAAGTCCAAGCAGCTCGGACTCGACCTGCAGTGGGTCGCCCGTGACGGTCAGCGTGCGAAGAGCCACCTGCTCGGTGCGAACCTGCGTCTGGTCGTCTCGCTCGCCAAGCGCTACACCGGCCGCGGCATGCAGTTCCTGGACCTCATCCAGGAGGGCAACCTCGGTCTCATCCGCGCCGTCGAGAAGTTCGACTACACCAAGGGCTTCAAGTTCTCGACCTACGCGACCTGGTGGATCCGTCAGGCGATCACCCGCGCCATGGCCGACCAGGCCCGCACCATCCGCATCCCGGTGCACATGGTCGAGGTCATCAACAAGCTCGCCCGCGTGCAGCGGCAGATGCTGCAGGACCTCGGTCGCGAACCCACGCCCGAGGAGCTCTCGCGCGAGCTCGACATGACCCCCGAGAAGGTCGTCGAGGTGCAGAAGTACGGTCGTGAGCCGATCTCGCTGCACACCCCGCTCGGCGAGGACGGCGACAGCGAGTTCGGTGACCTCATCGAGGACACCGAGGCTGTGGTCCCCGCAGACGCAGTCGGATTCACGATGCTGCAGCGTCAGCTCGAGCAGCTGCTCGACTCGCTGTCCGAGCGTGAGGCCGGTGTGATCCGGATGCGATTCGGCCTCGGTGACGGTCAGCCCAAGACCCTCGACCAGATCGGCGACACGTTCGGGGTGACGCGTGAGCGCATCCGTCAGATCGAGTCGAAGACGATGGCGAAGCTCCGTCACCCGAGCCGCTCGCAGTCGCTGCGGGACTACCTCGAATGATGCAGGCGACACCTCAGGCTCGCACAGCCGGCCTGCGGTACGTCTTCCCCGTGCTGGCGGGAAAGCTCGCGCGCTTCGCGACCCGTCTGCGCGGGGGAGGCTCCGCCTTCCCCGGCTACCTCACCAACCGGCTCGCCCCGTCACTGCTGCCGACGCTGGCCGACCAGTTCCGCTACGGCGTGGTCTTCGTGCTCGGCTCGAACGGCAAGACCACCACGACGCACATGATCAGCGAAGTCCTTCGCGCCCACGGGCTCAAGGTCTTCACGAACCCCACGGGAGCGAACCTGCCGCAAGGCGTCACCAGCGCGCTGCTGGCGGATGCGACGCTGACCGGTCGCATCCGCGCTGACGTCGCCGTGCTCGAGATCGACGAGGGGTTCGCCGCGGACCTCGCGGACCGCCTCTCGCCGGCAGTGATCCTTTCGCTCAACGTCCAGGTGGACCAGCTCTACCGGTTCTACGAGACCGAGCGCGTGGCAGACATGATGCTCGACGCGTCCACCCGTGCATCCGCGCACGTGGTCGTGAACCGCGACGACCCGTATCTGTCCAAGATCGACGTCGATGCGATGCGGGCACCGGTGTCGTTCTTCGGCATCGCTCCCGAGATCGTCGCCGCGTCGGCGCATGGCCTCGCCAATGCGGCCGACACCCGCAGCGGCACCGCCGGAACGCTCGCGCGCGACGCGTTCGCCGAGGTCCGCGAGGTCTCCGGTCGCGACATCGTCGTGAACGTCGGGGGAGCGGATGCCAGGATCACCCTGCCCGCCCGCGGACTGCACTACGCCGCCGACGCCGCCGCCGCACTGGCGGTCGCGAGCGGCGTCCTCGGCGCCGAGTTCGACACCGCCAGCGCCGCGGCCGGATTCGCCACCATGGCGCCGGCCTATGGCCGAGGCGAGGTCATCCCGCTGCGCCGTGAGCCCGCCGGCGAGCAGGTCGAGTTCGTGATGTTCAAGAACGGGCCGAGCATCCAGATGAACCTGGATGCTCTCGAGCAGACGCCCGAGCGCGCGCTGATCGCCATCGACGAGGGCACGCCGGACGTTTCTTGGCTGTATGACGTGGACTTCGCGGCGCTGCCGCGCGTGGACGTCGTCACCGGCGAGAAGGCGTACCAGCTCGCTCTCGCCCTGGCCTACGCCGGCGTCGAGATCGGCACCGTCGAGCCCGACATGGAGAAGGCCGTCGAGATCATGCGGTCCTTCCCCGACACGACAGCGGGGAAGCAGACCTGGTTCGTGAACTACGAGCTCATGATGATCGGCCGGCGCATCCTCGGTCACGGCGACCAGGAGGTGGCACGCCGATGATCAGCATCGTGCAGCTGTACCCGGCAGAGCTCGGCATCACAGGCGATCGCGGGAACGTCCGGACGATCGAGGAGCGCGCATCGGCGCGCGGAGTCGATCATGTCACCACGCTCGTCGGCGTCGGCGAGGAGATGCCCGCAGACGTCGACATCGTCGTCATCGGCAACGGACCGCTGTCCGCACTGCGCGGTGTGCACGCCGACTTGATGTCGCGCGCGACCGCGCTGCAGTCCTTCATCGAATCCGGTGGCACGCTGTTCGCCGTCGGCGGCTCGGCAGAGCTGCTCGGCGCCGGCATAGATCTCACGGACGGCGACTCGGTCGAGGGGCTCGGCCTGATGCCGTACCGCGTCGCGCGCACGCGCGAACGCCGCGTCGGATACATCACCGTGGACACCCCCGGGCTGCGCGTCGTCGGCTTCGAGGATCACGCCTCGGAGTGGACTCTCACGGATCCCAGCACGGCCTACGGCACTGTCATCGCCGGCCGCGGCAGCTTCGTCCGAGGCGAGGCCCGAGGCGAACTCGTCCGACACGGCAACGCCTTCGCGGGCAATGTGCAGGGCCCCGTCCTGCCGCTGAACCCGGGTCTCGCCGACGTGCTGATCGAAGCTGCGGCCGAGCGTCGCGGGCTGACGCTGTCGACGTCGACGACAGGTGTGCTCGACGAGTATGCTCAGGGCGCGCGCAGCGCCATCGAGCGGTTCATCCACGACAAGGGCTTCAAGACCATCCAGCTCTGAGACCGGGAGGACGTCATGGCCAGCAGCAGTGCCGCGCCACGGGTGATCCTGTCGCAGGGCGCGCTCGAGCGGAATGCGCGCGAGCTGCTGAGCGACGGCGGCATCGTAGATCTGCGCCACGATGCATACGGGCACGGACTCGAGCGCGTGGCGCGCGTCGTGACGGAGGCCGGTGCCGAATCCGTTCTGGTGGATGACCCGCAGGCACTCGCGCTCCTGAGCGCAGTGGGCATCCGGGCCTCGCTTGAAGACGCGCCTTGCGTCGACCCGCATCGTCTGCTCGGCGTCCCCGAGCCGGGAGCATCCGAGCAGACCGATCCGGTGATGCGTCTGGACGGGAGGGTGATGTCGACCAAGCCGCTGCGCGCCGGCGAGGCGGTCTCATACGGCTACACGCATCGCGCAGCGCAGGACACCCGGGTGGCGCTGGTGACCGGAGGATATGCGCAGGGCATCCTCCGCGCGCTCGGCAACCGCGCTCGCGTGCAGATCGGTGACAGCACGCATCCGATCGTCGGCCGCATCGCCATGGACGTCTGCGTCGTCGACCTCGATGGAGCGGACGTCCGCGACGACACCTCGGTGACCTTCTTCGGCGGCACGGGACCGATGCGCGACGCGCTCGCGCACTGGTCGGCTGCGACGGGGCTGTCCGCGATGGAGATGGCCGTGGTGATCGGCAGGCACGCGAACCGGGAGTGGAGCGCATGAGCAGTCCGGTGCTGGAGATCTCACGCGGCGCGTTCCGTCGCAACATCGCCGCGGTGCGCGAGCGAATCGCCCCGGGGCAGCTGATGCTGGTGATGAAGGACGACGCGTACGGCTACGGCCTCGGCTGGTCGGTCGCGGAGGCGGCCTCCGCCGGTGTCACCTGGTTCGGCGGGTACGACATCGCGACGGCACTGCGCATCCGGGAGGCACTGGGCATCCGGGAGGCACTGGGCATCCGGGAGCTCACCGACCGGCGCGTGTACGCCTGGGCGACGTCCGCCCGGGGCGAGGTGTCGACCGCGATCGCCGCCGGCATCGACCTCGGCGTGGGCTCGATGGAGTACCTGCGGGAGGTCATCTCGGCCGCGGAGAGCGCCGGCGTCCGCGCCGATGTGCACCTCAAGATCGACACCGGGCTGCACCGCAACGGCTTCCGTCCGGAGGCCTGGGCCGACGCGGTGGCGCTCGCGCGGGCCGCCGAGCGGCGGGGCGCTGTGCGCGTGATCGGCGTGTGGAGCCATCTCGCCGAGGCGAGCGACGCAGAGGACGACGCAGCCCAGGCGGTCTTCCACGACGCCGTGCGGCAGCTGACTGACGCCGGCGGCGAACCCGAGGTGCTGCACCTGACCGCGTCGGCGGCGTCGTGGTGGCGTCCCGAGCTGCGCGGATCACTCAGCCGCATCGGCGCGTTCTGCTACGGCATCCGATCTGCCGACGGTCCGCAGCCGGAGGGCGTCACGCTAATCTCGCGCCTGATCGCGACCGTCGACGCGGTCGACCGCGATCGGGTATCGATCGGAATCGGATCGTTCCATGGGCTGCCGTCCACGCTGCGCGGTGCGAGCGTCGGAACCCCGGGCGGGCCGCGGCGCATCGTCGAGATCGGCGGCGGCGCCACGACGGTGGAGTCGTGGACGGGAGCGAGGATCGGTGACGCAGTTGCGGTGTTCGGCCCCGGTGGTCAGGGGGAGTCGGATGCCACGGCTCTCGCCGAGCGAATCGACACCGTGGGCGAGGAGATCATGACGCGACTCACTCCGGCCGTGCGCCGCGCGGTCGTCGACTGAGTGCACCGGTTCCGGGGCCGGTCGGTCAGGCCTCGATGAGCCGAGCGGTCTCGTCGTGCCAGCTGGTGGCGACGGCGCGCAGCTTCTCCTCGTACTTGCGTCCGTGGTGGGCGCAGAACAGCAGTTCGGAGCCGTTGACCTCGGCGGCGATGTAAGCCTGCGCCCCGCAGGAATCGCAGCGATCCATCGCGGTGAGGCGGTACTCGACGGTCTCTCGCTCTGTCGTAGCGTTCATCTCGGTGCCTCCTCGAGTTTCGGGTTACTTGAGATCGTGCTCAATACAACCACGAGTCCCCTGAGGGAATGCCCGCTTCACGGCGTGTTTCGCTGTGCGCGTACCCGGCCCTCGTCGGTCCCTACGTGGGGGAGTGTCGCGGCCTGCGCAGGTCTCCGCGCGAAATAGACTTGAACATTGTGACCGCCGAGTATTCCGCCCATCATCTCCAGGTGCTTGAGGGCCTTGAGGCCGTTCGCAAGCGACCAGGCATGTACATCGGGTCGAACGGCTCCCCGGGCCTCATGCACTGCCTGTGGGAGATCATCGACAATGCCGTGGATGAGGCCGTGGCGGGCAACGGATCGAAGATCGATGTCGTCCTGCACGAGGACGGGAGCGTGCAGGTCGCCGACCGCGGTCGCGGCGTGCCCGTCGATGTCGAGCCCCGCACGGGACTCACCGGTGTCGAGGTCGTCTACACGAAGCTGCACGCCGGCGGGAAGTTCGGCGGCGGCTCCTACGCCGCCTCAGGCGGTCTGCACGGCGTCGGCGCCTCGGTCGTGAACGCGCTGTCGGAGCGGCTCGACGTCGAGGTCGACCGCGGAGGCAAGACCTATGCGATGTCGTTCCACCGCGGCGAGCCCGGTGTGTTCACCGACGACGGCGAGCCGCGCCCCGACGCCCCGTTCACGCCGTTCGAGGAGCGCAGCGAGCTGCGCGTCATCGGCAAGGTCGCCAAGGGCGTCACCGGCACACGGGTGCGCTATTGGGCCGACCGGCAGATCTTCACGAAGGATGCCGCGTTCCAGCTCAACGAGCTCGAGAACCGCGCCCGTCAGACCGCCTTCCTCGTTCCGGGGCTGGAGATCGTCGTGCGCGATGAGCGCCCTTCGACTACCTCGATGTCCGCGGCGGACGGAGAGAGTTCGGAGTCCGAGACCGGGCCCATCGAGACCTCTTACCTCTATGAGGGCGGCATCTCCGAGTTCGTCGACTATCTGGCGGCCGATGCGCCCGTCACCGACACCTGGCGGATCCAGGGCAGCGGGTCGTTCACCGAGACGGTGCCGGTGCTGCAGAGCGACGGGCATATGAAGTCGACCGAGGTGCACCGCGAGTGCGAGGTCGACATCGCCCTGCGGTGGGGAACCGGCTACGAGACCATCACGCGCTCGTTCGTCAACATCATCGCGACGCCCAAGGGCGGCACCCATCAGCAGGGCTTCGAGCAGGAGCTGCTCAAGACGCTGCGCGGTCAGGTGGATCAGAACGCCCGTCGACTGAAGGTCGGCAACGACAAGCTCGAGAAGGACGACGTGCTGGCGGGCCTCACGGCGGTGCTCACCGTCACGGTCCCTGAGCCGCAGTTCGAGGGGCAGACGAAGGAAGTGCTCGGCACCCCGGCCGTCCGCTCGATCGTCGCGCAGGTGGTGCGCAAGCAGCTGGCCGAGCGGTTCACCTCGACCAAGCGCGACGACAAGAATCAGGCGTCGATGCTGCTCGACAAGATCGTCTCAGAGATGAAGGCGCGCGTGTCGGCGCGTGCGCACAAGGAGACCCAGCGCCGCAAGACCGCCCTGGAGTCGTCGTCGCTGCCGGCCAAGCTGGTCGACTGCCGCTCCAACGACTTCGAGCAGAGTGAGCTGTTCATCGTCGAGGGAGATTCTGCGCTAGGCACGGCCCGGCACGCACGCAACAGCGAGTTCCAGGCCCTGCTGCCGATCCGCGGCAAGATCCTGAACGTGCAGAAGGCCTCGATCGGCGACATGCTCGGCAACGCCGAGTGCGCCGCCATCATCACCACGATCGGTGCGGGCTCCGGACGGTCGTTCGACCTCAGCGCCGCGCGGTACGGCAAAGTCATCTTGATGAGCGACGCGGACGTCGACGGCGCGCACATCCGGACGCTGCTGCTCACCCTGTTCTTCCGGTACATGCGCCCGCTCGTGGAGGCGGGGCGGGTCTACTCGGCTGTGCCGCCGCTGCACCGCGTGATCGTGATGAACCCCGGTTCGAAGCCGAACGAGACGATCTACACGTACTCCGAGGCGGAGCTCCACGCCCTGCTGACCAAGCTGCAGAAGGCCGGGAAGCGCTGGCAGGATCCGATCCAGCGCTACAAGGGTCTCGGTGAGATGGATGCCGATCAGCTGGCGAACACGACGATGGAGAAGTCCGGGCGCCTGCTGCGTAGAGTCACCATCGAGGATGCCGAGTCGGCGGATGCCGCGGTGCGCACGTTCGAGCTGCTGATGGGCAGCGAGGTGGCACCGCGTCGCGAGTTCATCATGACCTCGAGCGACCGCCTCAGCCGCGAGTCGATCGACGCCTGAGCGCCAGAGTCTCTCGCGCTGCACTTTCCTGCATCCGCGGCGCAGGTCTGTGCGGCGGATGCAGGAAACTGCAGCGCTGCGGCGCGATCAGCCGATCGCGGTGCCGACGGAGCCGATGACCGCGTCGAGGGGCTGACCGGAGCCGTCGCGCTTCGCGCCGCCCTCGGGCAGCTGTCGCGCGGCTCCGTCCGTGCCCAGGGCGCGCGGCTCGACGCCGACCCAGCCCAGTCGCAGGCGGTCCTCGCCCTTCAGGAACGCATGCGCTCGGACGCCTCCGGTCGCACGGCCCTTGCCGGGGAACTCCGCGAAGCGCGAGACCTTGGCGCGACCGCCGTCGGTGCCGGGGAGCATGCTCTCGGCACCGGAGATGGTCACCACCACCGCCTCCTCCGGGTTCGACACGACAGTGAACGAGATCACCTCGGTTCCCGAGCCGAGCTTCACGCCGGCCATTCCGCCCGCCGGCGCGCCCTGCGGGCGCACGTTCGACGCGGGGAAGTGCAGCAGCCGGGCATCCGATGTCACGAAAACCAGCTCGGTGGCATCCGGTGCCGGTGCCGCGCCGATGACGACATCCTTCGGCTTGAGGCCGATGACCTCGAGCTCCGGGCGCACGGCGAGAGCCGACGGCACGATGCGCTTGACGACACCGTCCTTCGTGCCGAGCGCGAGCGGTGTCTCATCGTCGAAGCGGATCAGCGCCAGCACGCGCTCCGAGCGGTCGGTGATGCCGAGATAGTCCGCGATGCGCACACCTGCGCCGAGGCCCACCGACGTCGGCGGCACGGCCGGGATGTCCAGCGGTGTGAACCGCACCACGCGGCCGCGGGAGGTCACTGCGCCGATCTCACTGCGGGTCGTCGTCTCGAGCCGCGCGATGATCGCATCGTGCTTGCTGCGACGCGGTGGCGTCGCGATGGCCGACCCCGGCTCGGCATCGACGCGGACCGCTCGGCCGGTCGTTGACAGCAGCAGCGTGGTCGGGGCATCCGCGATCTGCAGCTCGGCGGCCGACTTGGTCGTGCGGGCCTTCGGCGGTGCGGCGTTGAGCAGCAGGGTGCGGCGCGGGGTCCCGAACGTCTCGGACACGGCATCCAGCTCCCGCGCGACCTGCGCCCGGACGAGCGCGGGATCGGCGAGCAGCTCCTCGAGCTCCGCGATCTCGGCGAGCAGCTTGTCGCGCTCGGCCTCCAGCTCGAGACGCGAGAACTTCGTCAGGCGGCGCAGCCGCAGCTCGAGGATGTACTCGGCCTGCACCTCGTCGAGCTCGAACACCTGCTGCAGCCGGGCGCGGGCCGTCTCGGAGTCCTCTGAGGACCGGATGACCTGGATGACCTCATCGATGTCGAGGATCGCCAGCAGCAGACCGCGCACCAGGTGCAGTCGCTCGTTGCGGCGGGCCAGGCGATACCGGCTGCGCCGCGTCACCACCTCGATGCGGTGCTGCAGGTACACCCGCAGCAGCTCCTTCAGCCCGAGCGTGCGCGGCTGGCCCTCGACGAGGGCGACGTTGTTGATCGAGAACGAGTCCTCGAGTGGCGTGTAGCGGAACAGCTGCTCCAGCACGGCGGCCGGATCGAAGCCGGTCTTGATGGTGATGACCAGCCGCAGCCCGTTCTTGCGGTCGGTGAGGTCCTGCACGTCGCTGATGCCCTGCAGCTTCTTCGCGTTGACAGCGTCTTTGAGCTTCTCGATGACGCGCTCCGGGCCCACCTGGTATGGCAGCTCGGTCACCACGATCCCGGTGCGACGCGGTCCCAGCGGCTCGATCGAGGTCTTCGCGCGCAGCTTGAACGCCCCGCGTCCGCTCTCATAGGCGTCCTTGACTCCGTCGAGACCCATCAGGATGCCGCCGGACGGGAAGTCCGGTCCTGGCACGAACTCCATCAGGTCGGCGGTGCCGGCATCCGGGTTCTCGAGCAGGTGGATCGCCGCGGAGATGACCTCGATGAGGTTGTGCGGCGCCATGTTCGTCGCCATTCCGACAGCGATGCCACTCGCGCCGTTGACGAGCAGATTGGGGAAGGCCGCCGAGAGCACGCCCGGCTGCTGGAACTGGCCGTCGTAGTTCGGCACGAAGTCGACGACGTCCTCATCGAGGTGCTCGGTCATCGCGAGGGCGGACGCCGCGAGGCGGGCCTCGGTGTACCGCGAGGCCGCCGGCCCGTCATCGAGCGAGCCGAAGTTGCCGTGTCCGTCGACCAGCGGCACGCGCAGCGCGAAGTCCTGGGCGAGACGCACCAGCGCGTCGTAGATCGCCGAGTCGCCGTGCGGGTGCAGCTTTCCCATCACCTCGCCGACGACGCGGGCGCTCTTCACGTGACCGCGGTCCGGTCGCAGGCCCATCTCGGCCATCTGGTACAGGATGCGGCGCTGCACGGGCTTGAGTCCGTCGCGGGCGTCGGGGAGCGCGCGCGAGTAGATCACCGAGTAGGCGTACTCGAGGAACGACCCCTGCATCTCCTGGGACAGATCGATGTCCTGGATGCGCTCCTGGACGGGCTCAGATGGCGAGGGCTTTGGCATGGACTTCCTGCGGACGCTCGGGTGACTCGCAACAGCGCTCGGGCGCGGTGCGTCGGGAAGCCTGTGAAAGACTGACCCGGATGTCTCTCATGCTACCGTCCAGCCTCGAATCGCCGCGGAACATCACCGGGGTGGCGCCTGAGCTGCTGGCCGCGCTGCGCGGCGAGTCGGCGCAGTTCCCGCGCGTGCGCTCGGTGGTGCTGGTGGTCGTCGACGGACTCGGCGCCATCCCGCTGCGCGCGCACGCCGGCCATGCGCGCACCCTGGCCTCGGCTATGGGAAAGAAGGATGCGATCGGCTCTGTCTTCCCGACGACCACGGCGGCCGCGCTGACCAGCCTGCTCACCGGCACCACCCCCGGTGTGCACGGCATGGTCGGGTATCGCGTGCGCCACCCGCAGCGGGATGCCCTCGTCAACCAGCTCACGGACTGGGAGGACGCCGGTATCGATCCGCTCGCCTGGCAGCCGGCACCGACGGTGTTCGAGCGGGCGAGTACGGCCGGACATGCCGCATTCGTCGTCGGGATCGGCGCATACGCCGGCAGCGGCTTCACCCGCGCCACGCTGCGTGGAGGAGAGTTCCGCCCGGCTGCGTCCGTCGCCGATCGCGTCGGCCTCGCATACGAGCTCGCGGATGCCGAGGACGGCGCCGTGGTGTACTGCTACCTGCCCGAGGTCGACAAGGCCGGGCACAAGCACGGCATCGACTCCGCCGAATGGGTCGCCGCGCTCGAAGACATCGATGCGGCTCTGTCGCAGTCGATCCCGGACGGAGTCGGGGTGGTGATCACGGCTGACCACGGGATGGTCGACGTTCCCGCGCACCGCCAGCTCGTGCTTGATGCCGCAGGCGGCTGGCACGATGGCATCCGACACATCGGCGGCGAACCAAGGATGCTGCATGTCTACACCCAGCCCGACGCCGACCATGCGGCTCTCCTGAGCCGCTGGCGCAGCGACCTGGACGGATACGCCGACGTGCTCAGCCGCGCCGAGGCGATCGAATCCGGGCTGTTCGGCCCGGTCGTGACCGACGACGCCGGGGCGCGGATGGGAGACATGCTCGCGATCGCGCGCTCGAATTTCGCGCTGTACGACGGGGATGCCGAAGATCAGCGCGGCCGGGCCATGGTCGGCCAGCACGGCGCGCTCACTCCCGAGGAGTGGCGTGTGCCGCTGATCCGGCTGGGCGGGTTCCGCCGCTGATCAGTCGTCGGTGCGCGCGCCGAAGACGATCTCGTCCCAGCTCGGCATCGCGTTGCGGCGCTTGCGACGACCGCCGGATGCATCGGAGGCCGGCTGGGGTTCCGGCTGCTTCTCGTCCTCTTCCGGCTCCTCCAGCGCGTCGAACAGCGAGATCGGCGACGGCTCCTCGGCCTCGGTCTCGTCGTCGTCGATCAGCGGAGCCGACTCTCGCTGTCCGCGGCGTCGGCGCAGGGCCTCCAGCAGATCGGCGGTCTCAGCACTCGTGTGGTGATCTTCCGGTGCTCGGCGCGCCGCGGCGGCCTGTGCCGCAGCGCTGGAGTGCTCCGGAGCGCTCACCGCGTCGGCTTCGTGCTCCTCGGGTGGCGGCAGCAGCCGGGGGCCGAACGCACCGGAGTCGAATCGGGTGTCGTCCTTGTAGGGCGAGACGCGCTCGGTGTCGACGGCACGCAGTCGCGGGATGAGACCATCCGGAAGGGATCCCTGACGCGACAGCTGGGTCGCATCGGCGTTGGTCGGCGACAGCGTGCTGCGTCGTGGGTCGAACGCCCATCGTGCGTCGTGGGCGACTTCATTCGCGGTGAACTCGAGCTTCACGGTCCAGCCGGACTCGTCCTTCCAGCTCGCCCAGCGCTCATCCGTGGCCGCGAGATCCGCCAGCTTCGCGCGCACCGCGGTGCCGAAGGTCGGCTGCGCATCGGGCTCCACGTCGCTGCCGATCAGCACGGGGACGGCGAGCGCCTGATTGACGACGTGCTCGCGCTCAGCAAGCACCGGGCCCTCGAACCTGGCCACGTCCGACTCGCTCACGCCGAGCAGCGCAGCCACCTCGGAGGCCGTGAGACCGGCGCGGATCTGCGCCTGGATGTCACGCGGGCTGGCTGCGAGACGAGCGGCGGCCGGCTCCGTGTCACGGGTCGCCCGACGCACCTCACGGTGCAGCACGTCGTCGATGGGGAGCGCGAAGCGCTGCCCGGACTCCGTGGCGAGGACGAGGACTCCCGCTTCTGTTCCGACGATGGTGACGTTTTCCATGCGAATGCCCCTCTGATGGGTGTGCGTTCATGGTGTCATGTGTGCGCGGGAGGACCCGGGAATAGCGTGGGCGTGCCGTGAGTTTTCCTGTCCGTGCGCAAGAGCATTTGCTTATTGCCCAGCATTCGTGCAAACTATGGCCGCCGCTCACCCGAATCGGCACCACTCACCCACCCCCTCGTACCACGGAAGTGGAGACTTACCGCATGGCAACCGACTACGACGCCCCCCGCAAGAGCGAAGACGACTCCGAGTCGATCGAAGCACTTAAGGAGCGTGTGCCGAACACCCAGTCCGGCGCTGGCGACGTCGAGGACTCCGACAACCCCACGGGTTTCGAGCTCCCCGGTGCGGACCTTTCCGATGTGGAGCTCGACGTCGTCGTTCTCCCGGCCCAGCAGGACGAGTTCACCTGCATGAGCTGCTTCCTCGTGAAGCACCGCTCGCAGCTCGACCACGAAGGCCCTGAAGGTCCCATCTGCAAGGAGTGCGCCGCCTGACGCACCCACGACACGTCCGCGCCCCGGCCCTCACGGCCCGGGGCGCGTTCTGTGTCTCAGGCCGATTCTCCGCGTCTCAGGCCGATTCTCCGCCTGAGGTGCGCGCCGTGCGGATCGCGGCGGCCAGCCGGTCCGGAGTGCGCGTGGAGATCGTCCAGCTGTTGATCGGGTCGGCGGGGTCGGTGACCGGCACGATCACGAGCCCGTCGACGCCGCCGCGCAGGAAGTGCCAGCCGTCGCGGGCGATGTCGCGGGTGCGCCGATCGCGCGCATCCGATCCGGTGAACTCCGCCGGGGCGCCGAGCCAGCGAGCGTCGATGTGCGCGCGTCCGACATGCAGCACCGTGCCGGCGACGCGGACGGTGGGGGAGAGCAGGATGCTCAGCGCCACCAGGATCACCGACACGATCGCGCCGATGACCAGTGCGACGGTGGGAGCGATGGGGGCGAAGACCAGGGCGACCATGGGCCCGCCGAGGGCGATCGTCACCAGCATCCACAAGCTCGGGGTCAGACGCTCGCGGTACGTCTCGCTCGCGTCCTGCTCGGTGTTCTGCATTAGCCTCATGGGGTGACTCATTCCGTTGTCGTACCCATTATCGCCGCCAGCGTGCCGACCTACGCTCACCCGGGGGACGCCGGAGCCGACCTCGTCGCCACGCAGGCGGTGCGGCTGGAGCCGGGCGAGCGCAGCCTGATCGGCACGGGCGTGAGCATCGCGCTGCCAGAGGGGTATGCCGCCTTCGTCGTGCCGCGCAGCGGACTGGCCGCCAAGCACGGGATCACCGTGGTGAACACGCCCGGCACCGTCGATGCGGGTTATCGGGGCGAGATCAAGGTGACCCTGCTGAACACCGACAGCAAGCAAGCGTACGATGTGGCGGTCGGTGATCGGATCGCCCAGCTGATCGTGATGCCCGTCGTCCGGGCCCGCTTCGAACCCGTCGAGGAGCTGCCGGACAGCGTGCGCGGCGACGGCGGATTCGGGTCCACCGGCTATACCCAGGGAAAGAGCGAATGACTGAAGAGATCGAACCCGCGCTGAAGTCCGCACCGGCAGACCGTTCCACAGCGGGACCGTTCGACGACGCCGAGGCGAATCCCGTCAGGCCGTACATCGACCTCGGCGGCATCAAGGTGCTGCCGCGTGAGGGCCTGAACCTGCGGCTCGAGGTCGAGGAGCAGAGCAAGCGCATCGTGGCCGTCGGACTCGACTACGCCGCCTCGTCGCTGCAGGTGCAGCCGTTCGCGGCGCCGCGCACGCGCGGGCTGTGGGATGAGACCCGCGTGCAGCTGCGCGATCAGATCCGCACGCAGGGCGGACGCGTCGAAGAGCGCGAGGGGCCGCTCGGCAAGGAGCTGCTCGCAGAGGTGCCCGCCACGGCAGCGGAGGGCTCCGGCATGCGCCTGGCGCGGTTCGTCGGCGTCGACGGCCCGCGCTGGTTCCTGCGCGGAGTGATCGGCGGCGACGCGGCATCCGACCCCGCCGCGGCAGAGCAGATCGAGGACCTGTTCCGCTCGATCGTCGTCGTGCGGGGAGGGACGCCCATGCCCCCGCGGGATCTCATCCCGCTGAAGATGCCGTCCACTCCGGGCGCGGCGTGACCGAGCCCAGCCCGGAGCGGCCGTCGGACGACGTCCCCGCCGGCGCCCCCCGCGCGGGCGACAACCCGGCGGAGGATGCGAGCGCCGCCGAGATCTTCGGCTCCGCCCTCGGCTCGGCAGCCCGCCGGGCGGGCATGGATCCGGACGTCGAGCAGTCCACCGGGCACATGATCTGGCAGGTCATCGGGGGCTGGCGCGGCGTCATGGAGTCCGTGCTTCCGCTGCTGGTCTTCATCGTCACCTACACGACCACCCGTCACCTGCTGCTCGCACTCGGACTCTCCGTCGGCATCGCAGCCGTCTTCACCGTCGCCCGCCTGGTGATGAAGTCCCCGCCGGTCGCGGCGTTCTCGGGACTCTTCGCCGCGGTGATCGCCGCAGGGCTGCCGCTGTTCACCGGGCGCGCCGAGGACCAGTTCGTCATCGGCTTCATCACGAACATCGTGTACGGCTCGGCCTTCCTCATCTCCGCGCTGGTGCGCTGGCCCCTGATCGGGCTCGCCGTCGGCTTCCTCATGGGGGAGGGCATCGCGTGGCGTCAGGATGCCCGCAAGCGACGGACGTTCGCGTGGCTGTCCCTGGCGTGGGCTGCGCTGTTCCTGCTGCGCCTCGGCTTGCAGCTGCCGTTCTACTTCCAGGGCGACGTGGCGACCCTCGGGACGGTCAAGATCGTGATGGGGCTGCCGTTCTTCGCGGCCGTGCTCGCACTGACCTGGCTCGTGACACGCCGCCTGTACGCAAAGCGCGACACGCCCGCCTCGCCGACGGACATCTGATAGATTTATCTTGACGTCAAGATAAATTGCAGGCTTTCGTCGAGACGCGGAGCGGCGCACACTGGTAAGGCACACCTTGCTAGCCGTATCGCTCACTCGGCGAGCAAGATGGAACCGACTATCGCTTCCATCCGAATCAGAAGGAGACGGATTCGTGTCCACGGTGAACAGCTTCGGTGCCAAGAGCACCCTGACGGTCGGCAGCACCGACTACGAGATCTTCCGCATCGACACGGTCGCAGGCCACGAGAAGCTCCCCTTCAGCCTGAAGGTCCTGCTCGAGAACCAGTTGCGCACCGAGGACGGCGCGAACGTCACTCGGGCACAGATCGAGGCGCTCGGCTCATGGGACCCCTCAGCGGACCCCGACACCGAGATCCAGTTCACGCCCGCGCGCGTGGTCATGCAGGACTTCACGGGCGTTCCGTGCATCGTCGACCTCGCCACCATGCGCGAGGCTGTCACCGCTCTCGGCGGAGATCCCAACAAGATCAACCCGCTCTCGCCGGCCGAGATGGTCATCGACCACTCCGTGATCGCCGATCTGTTCGGTCGTCCCGACGCGATCGAGCGCAATGTCGAGATCGAGTACCAGCGCAACGGCGAGCGCTACCAGTTCCTGCGCTGGGGCCAGACCGCCTTCGACGATTTCAAGGTCGTCCCCCCGGGCACCGGAATCGTGCACCAGGTCAACATCGAGCACCTCGCGAAGGTCATCTACGACCGCAGCGTCGACGGCGTGCTGCGCGCCTACCCCGACACCTGCGTCGGCACCGACTCGCACACCACCATGGTCAACGGTCTCGGCGTCCTCGGCTGGGGCGTCGGCGGCATCGAGGCCGAGGCGGCCATGCTCGGCCAGCCCGTCTCGATGCTCATCCCGCGCGTCGTGGGCTTCAAGCTCACCGGCGAGATCCCCTCGGGCGTCACGGCCACCGACGTCGTTCTCACGATCACCGACATGCTGCGCCAGCATGGCGTCGTCGGCAAGTTCGTGGAGTTCTACGGCGCCGGCGTGGCATCCGTTCCACTCGCCAACCGCGCCACCATCGGAAACATGTCGCCGGAGTTCGGCTCCACCGCGGCGATGTTCCCGATCGACGACGTCACGCTGGACTACCTGCGCCTGACCGGCCGCGACGAGCAGGCGGTCGACCTCGTCGAGGCGTACTCGAAGGCGCAGGGCCTGTGGCACGACCCGGCCAAGGAGCCGGCGTACTCCGAGTACATGGAGCTCGACCTGTCGACGGTCGTCCCCTCGATCGCGGGCCCCAAGCGTCCGCAGGATCGCATCCTGCTGTCCGAGGCCAAGGAGCAGTTCGAGAAGGACATCGTCAACTACGCGACGCCGACGACCTCCGACGACATCGTCGACCTCGAGTCGAAGCACTCCTTCCCGGCATCCGACCCGGGGCAGGTCCCCGGCGACGAAGAGACGACGACCCGCCCTGTTCACATCAACAGCGGCGCACCGGCGCACGCCTCGAGGCCGGTGCCGGTGGTCACCCCTGACGGCCAGAACTACATCCTCGACAACGGTGCTGTCACGCTCGCTGCGATCACCTCGTGCACCAACACGTCGAACCCGTCGGTCATGATCGCGGCCGGTCTTCTCGCCCGCAAGGCGCGTCAGAAGGGCCTGAAGCAGAAGCCGTGGGTGAAGACCACGCTCGGCCCCGGCTCGAAGGTCGTCACCGACTACTACGAGAAGTCCGGCCTCGACAAGGACCTCGAGGGCCTCGGCTTCTACACGGTCGGCTACGGCTGCACGATCTGCATCGGAAACTCCGGTCCGCTGATCGAGGAGGTCTCGGCCGCGGTCAACGACCACGACCTGGCCGTCACCGCCGTGCTGTCGGGCAACCGCAACTTCGAGGGGCGCATCAGCCCCGACGTCAAGATGAACTACCTGGCCAGCCCGCCCCTCGTGGTCGCATACGCCCTCGCGGGCTCGATGCACTTCGACTTCGAGAACGACGCGCTGGGCCAGGACGAGGCCGGCAACGACGTCTTCCTGAAGGACATCTGGCCCGACCCCGAAGAGGTGCAGAGCGTCATCGACTCGTCGATCTCGCGCGACCAGTTCATCAAGCAGTACGCCACCGTCTTCGACGGCGACGAGCGCTGGACGAGCCTGCCCACCCCGACGGGACCCATCTTCGAGTGGGACGAGGACTCGACGTACGTGCGCAAGGCGCCGTACTTCGACGGAATGGGACTGACGCCGGCGCCGGTCACCGACATCACCGGTGCACGCGTGCTGGCCACGCTCGGCGACTCGGTCACCACCGACCACATCTCACCCGCCGGCAACATCAAGGCCGGCACCCCGGCTGCCGAGTACCTCACCGCGCACGGCGTCGCGCAGAAGGACTTCAACTCCTTCGGCTCGCGTCGTGGCAACCACGAGGTGATGATCCGCGGAACGTTCGCGAACATCCGCCTGAAGAACGCACTGGTCAAGGCCGTCAACGACGGTCAGCAGATCGAGGGCGGCTTCACCCGCGACTTCACCCAGGCCGGTGGCCCACAGGCGTACATCTACGACGCCTCGCAGAACTACCAGGACCAGGGCACGCCGCTGGTGATCTTCGGCGGCAAGGAGTACGGCTCCGGATCGTCGCGAGACTGGGCGGCCAAGGGCACCAACCTGCTCGGCGTCAAGGCTGTCATCACCGAGAGCTTCGAGCGGATCCACCGCTCGAACCTGATCGGCATGGGCGTCGTCCCGCTGCAGTTCCCCGCCGGCGAGACCTGGGAGAGCCTTGGGCTGGATGGCACCGAGATCGTCTCGATCGAGGGCCTGACCCAGCTCAACGAGGGCACGACCCCGAAGACGGTCAAGGTCACGGCCACCCCGAGCGAGTTCTCGGCGGCCGGTCGCGAACCGATCACCTTCGACGCAGTCGTCCGCATCGACACCCCCGGTGAGGCGGACTACTACCGCAACGGCGGCATCCTGCAGTACGTGCTGCGTTCGCTCGTCTGACACCCGTGATGCGAGAGCGCCTCGTCAGGCTTCGGCCCGGCGGGGCGCTTTCGTCATGAGAACAGCTGGCGAAGCACGTCCGGGTCGCATTCCAGCACCGACTGTCGCACCGAACACCCAAGGACGCGGAGATAGACTGGAGCTCATGCGCGCGCGCCCACCGGCCGTGCGGTCGCCGAGTCGCGGAGGAGCGTCCATGCCGATCCTGCCGAGCATCACCGGTCCACGAGATCTTGATCTGCTCTCACCCGAGGAACTCACCGAACTCGCTGCGGAGATCCGCACCTTCCTCGTTGAGAACGTCGCCCGCACCGGCGGGCATCTCGGGCCGAACCTCGGCGTCGTCGAGCTGACGATCGCACTGCACCGGGTGTTCTCATCACCCGAAGACCCCTTCATCTTCGACACAGGGCATCAGTCGTACGTGCACAAGCTGCTCACCGGGCGCCAGGACTTCTCGCAGCTGCGCGCGCGCGGCGGCCTGGCCGGCTACCCGCAGCGTTCCGAGAGCCCGCATGATGTCGTGGAGTCCTCACACGCCTCCAGTTCGCTGAGCTGGGCGGACGGCGTCTCCCGTGCGCTGACTGCCACGGGTCGCTCTGATCGGCACGTCATCGCCGTCGTCGGCGACGGCGCGCTGACGGGGGGAATGACGTGGGAAGCGCTGAACAACATCAGCGATGACAACGAGCGCAACCTCGTCATCGTCGTCAATGACAACGGCCGTTCCTACGCCCCGACGATCGGGGGGATGTCGCGGTATCTCAACCGTGTCCGCACGGCGGGAGCCTATCGCGATCTGCACCGGAAGTCCGACCGACTGTTCCGCGCCTTCGGGCCGTTCGGCCGGGCGATGTTCCGAGGCGTGCGAGGCGGCACGCATGGGTTCCTCTCGCGCTTCACGAACAACGTGGCGCTGTATTCCAATCTCGACATCAAGTATCTCGGCCCGGTCGACGGTCATGACATCCCTGCGCTGATGGAGACTCTGCGTCTGGCCAAGGACTACGGTGCACCTGTCATCGTGCACGCCATCACCGAGAAGGGTCGCGGCTATCAGCCGGCCCGTGACGACATCGCCGACCAGTTCCATGCCGTGGGGCGCATCGATCCCAAGACGGGCGGCGCGCTGGGCTCGTCATCCGGAAAGTCCTGGACGTCGGTGTTCTCCGACGCGCTGGTCGCCGTGGGCGAGCGCGAGCACAACGTCATCGCCATGACCGCGGCGATGCTGCGTCCGACTGGCCTTGCCGCGTTCGCGGAACGCTTCCCGGACAGGGTGTACGACGTCGGCATCGCCGAGCAGCACGCTGTCGCCTCCGCCGCGGGGCTGGCGTTCGGAGGACTGCATCCGGTCGTCGCGATCTACGCGACGTTCATGAACCGCGCCTTCGATCAGGTGCTGATGGATGTCGCCCTGCATCGTGCCGGCGTCACCTTCGTGCTCGACCGGGCCGGTGTCACGGGCCCCGACGGCCCCAGCCATCACGGCGTCTGGGACCTCGCGATGCTGCAGCTGGTGCCCGGCATCCGCATTGCCGCTCCGCGCGACGGGGTGCGTCTGCGCGAGCTCCTCGACGAGGCTGTCGCGGTCGACGACGCCCCCACGGTGATCCGCTACCCGAAGGGCGACGCCCCTCACGAGATCATCGCCCTCGAGCGGCTCGCGGACGGCACCGATGTGCTTGCCCGGCAGGGGGCGGAGGATGTGCTCATCGTGGCGATCGGATCGTTTGCGGAGATGGGCCTCGCAATCGCGGAGAAGCTCCAAGCGCACGGCATCGGCGCGACCGTGATCGATCCGCGCTGGGCGGTGCCCGTTCAGCCCGCGGTCGTCGAGCTTGCGCGTCGTCACCGACTGGTGATCACTCTGGAAGACGGCATCCGCGTCGGCGGTGTCGGCACCCGGGTGCGCCAGGTGCTCCGTGAGGCGGGGATCGACACGGGCGTGGACGAGCTGGGACTGCCCGACGAGTTCCTCGATCACGCCACGCGCGAGCAGATCCTCGCGGATGCCGGCCTGACAGCCGAGAAGATCGCAGCCGATGTGGTCGAGCAGGTCAGCGGCACGCGCCTGCCGGTTGCGAAGGCACCGGGGCAGACCGGCGTGATAGACCTGCCGCTGCACGAGAGCCGGTGAGTTCAGGAGTCCAGCGCGAAGTCCTCGAATTGGGCATCGCCGTCGGACCTGCGCAGAAACGCGTTCAGGCGCGTCGGCGGGTATTCGCTGCGCAGGTCATCCCGTTCGAGAGCGCGCCGTGAAGCCCGCCACCATCCCAGAGCAACCGCGACCGCACTCCCGGCGGCATAAGACCAATTCGGCCAGCTGATGAGTGCATCCGTGATCTGCGCGTAGGCGAGCAGTGTCCACGCGGCGAATGTCACGAACCCGACGGCCGCACCGAGTGTTGTGAACGCGAGGACATGGATCCAGCGATCTGCGGTGCGCCGCAGACAGTATCCGAGAAGCCACGCCAATGGGCTGAAAACCAGCATGGCGACGAGCGAGACGAACCCTCCGATGACGAGACCGTAGATGATCGCGACCACGATGAAGCCCGCGCTCGGAGTGAACAGTTCCGGGAGGGAGCTGATGATGATGAGGGCTGGGAGGAACGCGAGGAAGAGGCCCCAGGCTGTCCATGCTCCCAACCAGAACTCCACCGAGGTGAACGCCATCGGGTGCTCCGGCGTGCGGACTGTGGTGTTCATGCGCGCACATCCGCGATCTGGTCGAGCAGGTCGCGCGCGACGCCGCGAACACCGGGAACGCGTGCGAAGGGGAGGGCGACGGCGAACAGCCGGAGCGCTGTGTCCAAGAGTCGCTGGGTGCCGCGATGCTGGTCGGTGCTGTCGTAGGTCCAGCGCAGCACCAGACCGAGATGGGCGACGAACAGGGCATCCGGCATCCGCGCTGTCAGATCCTCTGGGAGCCGGTGGTCAGCGCCGTCGATCGCCGACTGAATCAGGCCGACCGTGACCTCGCGCGCGGGTGAGGACTCCTGTGAGAGGGGGTTGATGGGCGAGTCCGGCGCGATCATCGCACTGAGGAACCCCGGCGCAACCCGCTGGTACGGGGCAAGAACGGCCAGGCCGGACTCGAACACGATCCGAAGCCGGTCGACGAGGCCTGTGGTCTGCTTCAGCAGCGGGGTGGCGAGGCGAACATGCTCGCGCTGCACCTCTTGGTAAAGCTCCTGGACGAGGTGTGTCTTCGACGGGAAGTAGTAGTACGCGTTCCCGACCGACACTCCGGCTTCGGAGGCGATCAGCCGGATGGTGGTGTCCGGATACCCGCGTTCGACGAATGACCTGATCGCGGCGTCTCGAATCCGGGTTCGCGTCTGCTCTGCTTTCGGTGTGCGCTCAGAACTGAACATGTTCAAATTCTAGCTTGCGAGCGTCTCAGCGACGATCCGTTCAATGATCGGCAGACAGCGCTCCCGATCCGCGTCCACGAGTCCGATGCGTGTGCGCCGATCGATGACGTCCTCGGCGGTCAGTGCTCCTTCCGCGCGCACGGCGAAGATGATGCCTTCCCGCGTGACGGAGATGCCGTCGGCGATCCCCGGGTCGACGTGGGGCGGGGGAACATCTAAGAGGCGCACGTCGGTCGTGCGCGACGCCGGCGCGTCGCCCGCGAGCCGCGTGCGCACGGCGAGATCGACGGCGTCCTCCGCCATCCGGCGGTAGGTGGTGAGCTTTCCCCCGAGGACGGCGATGACTCCCGAATCGGATGCTGTCACCAGATGCTTCCGGGAGATGTCGGCCGTGCTCTCCGATCTGCTGTCGATGAGGGGGCGAAGCCCGGCGAACGCGCCGCGCACCCGGTCGCGCGTGACCGGCACCGCGAGCACGCGGTTGAGGCTCGACAGGAGGAACGCGATCTCCGACTCGGTGGGCTGCGCCACCGACGGCACGGGGCCCGGGGCGTCCTCATCGGTGAGCCCGACGATCACCCGCCCTTGCTGCTGCGGCAGTGCGAAGACGTAGCGGCTGATCGATCCCTCGTGTGGGATCGTGAGCGCCGCCGCAGGGGAACCGAGGTCGGCGGCATCCAGCACGAGGTGCGTTCCTCGACTGGGCCGCACGGTGATCGACTCGTCCAGCGTCCCCGCCCACACACCCGTGGCGTTGATCACGGCGCGCGCGCGGATCTCGAACTGTTCGCGGGTGAGCGAATCCGACACCGTCGCGCCGTCTGCCCGCAGCTGCAGTGCGCGCACTCTGGTGAGGATGCGGGCGCCGTGTGCGGCGGCGGTGCGGGCGACGGTGACCACCAGCCGCGCGTCGTCGACGAGCTGACCGTCATAAGAGAGCATGCCCCCGCGCAGTCCCTGCGGCTTCAGTGCCGGCACCAGCCGCTGCGCCGTGCGGGTGGTGACGAGACGTGGTCCCGGCAGCGTCGAGCGAGGCGTGCCGGCCCGTACGCGGAGCAGATCGCCCATGCCCATGCCCATGGCGCCCGCGACGCGTTGACCCGCGGTGATTCCTGTACCGAAGGGCAGCAGCTGGGGGAGCGGGCGGATCAGGTGCGGGGCGATCCGTGTCATCAGCAGGTGACGTTCGCGAGCGCTCTCCCGTGCCGTCGCGAAGTCGCCCGTCGCGAGGTAGCGGAGTCCGCCGTGCACGAGCTTGGAGCTGAACCGGCTGGTGCCGAAGGCGAGATCCTCGGCCTCGATGAGCGTCACGGTGAGCCCCCGCGATGCGGCGTCCAGCGCTACGCCGGCGCCGGTTATCCCACCGCCGACGACGAGCACGTCGATGGTGCCTTCGGCCGTCTCGATCAGATCCGTTCGACGGCGGGCCGCGTTGAGATCAGGGGAGTGCTCGGTCACGGGCGCAGGTGTCCGTCGATGGCGGCGCGCAGCTCGCGCTCCCAGCCGGCTTCGTCGATGATGTGGGCGACCGTGCCGTGGGAGAGCACTGCCGACTGCGCGATCAGCAGCAGCATCACTGCCATCTCGTCGGGGGTGCCCGCTCGGATGCCGCCTTCGTCCTGCGCTGCGGCGATCGCGGCCGACAGCCAGCGCAGGATCATGCGCTGGCTCTGTCCGACCCGCTGCAGGGTGTAGCGGGTGAACGCCTCGGGCTCATCGGCGAGCAGTCGCGCATACACCGCATCCGACCGGAACTGCGCGATGAACGACAGCACGGTGTCCACGAGCGCCGCGCGGGTGGGGACCGGAGCGGGCACCGCGTCGAGGATGCCGGCGACGCGTCGCAGCAGCGCCGAGCGCACCACGTCATCGGCATCGGCCCAGCTGCGGTAGATCGTCGGCCGGCTGAGCGCGGATCTTCGGGCGATCTCGGCGATGGTCACGCCGTGCACGCCGCGACGCTGGAGGAGCGCGTCGGCGGCGTCGAGGATGCGCGCCTGGGTGGCGTCCCACTCGGGGCGACGGATGCCGCTTGCCGCGCTCTCTGGTTGACGTTCTTCCATGATCTGTCACACTGTAACGCATGGAACAGGCGATGCCCAGGGGCGGGAAGCGCGCGGGCGAGATGCGGACAGGCGAGATGCACGATGCGGTGCTCGGGCAGCCGATGCGCTGGAACGGCTGGGGCGATCCCGCCAAGGCCAAGGAGCTGCCGTTCGCCGTGCGCAGTCTGATCCCCTTGCTCCTCGGACGCATAAAGCGCCCTGGGCCGCCTCCCGCCTTGACCGACGTGCACATCCCGGCGAGCGCCCTCAGCGGGGATGATCTCGACGCCTTGCGGGATGTCGTCGGTGCGGAGCACGTCGACAGCGACGACGCGGCGCGCATCCGCCACGCCGGCGGCCGCTCCACGCCCGACCTGCTGCGGCGCAGGCGTCCGGAGCAGCTCGCGCCCGACGCGGTCGTGCGCCCGGCCTCACATGACGAGGTGCGCGCCCTGCTCGATCTGGCCGCGACGCGCGGCATCGCGGTGATCCCGTATGGCGGCGGTACGAGCGTCGTCGGCGCCCTCGACCCCGAGCGCGGTCCCCATCATGCAGTGATCAGCCTCGATCTGCAGCGGCTCCACGGGCTGCTCGACGTGGACGAGATCAGCGGAGAGGCGACACTCGCAGCCGGCACGACGGGCCCCGCCGCAGAGGCGCTGCTCGCCGCGCGCGGCCTTGAGCTCGGCCACTATCCGCAGAGCTTCCGCTATGCCAGCATCGGCGGCTTCGCCGCCGCCCGATCGTCGGGGCAGAACTCGGCCGGTCACGGCCGCTTCGACACCATGGTCACGGGCCTGCGCGTCGCGACCCCGACGGGCGATCTCCGTCTCGGCCGCTCGCCGGGCTCGGCCGCCGGCCCCGACCTCGTGCGGGTCTTCCTCGGTTCGGAGGGGATCTTCGGCGTCATCACCGAGGTGCGCCTGCGCGTGCATCCGATACCGCGCGAGCGGCTCTTCGAAGCGTGGACCTTTCCCGGGTTCTCGGAGGGCGTCGAGGGGCTGCGTCAGATCGCCCAGAGTGGTGGCGGACCCACCGTGATCCGCCTGTCCGATGAGGCCGAGACGGCGGTCAGTCTCGCCCAGGTGGGCAAGATCGGCAAAGCCCTCGTCAAGGGCGCGAGCGTGGTGACGGTGTACGAGGGCGAGGACATCCCGCAGCGGCGGGAACGCGCCGCCCAGGTGCTGCGCGCGGCCGGCGGCAGCTCGTCCGGCCAAGGGGCCGCTGAGGAGTGGCTGCACGGGCGTTTCGACGGTCCGTATCTGCGCGACGCCCTGCTGGATGCCGGTGTGTTCTGCGAGACGCTGGAGACGGCCACCACGTGGTCGAATCTGTCACGGCTGCGCGGTGCGGTGGAGGACGCCCTGCGCGAGGGATTGTCGGATGCCGACGCCAAGAGCTACGTGATGTGCCACGTCTCGCACATCTACCCGACCGGCGCTTCGCTGTACTTCACGGTCCTGGCGGGGCTGCGCGGCGACCAGGTCGCGCTCTGGCAGCGTGCCAAGGGACGCGTGAACGACGCGATCATCGCGGCGGGAGGAACGATCAGCCACCACCATGGTGTGGGACGCGATCATGCGCCGTGGCTCGCCGAGGAGATCGGCGAGACCGGCATCCGCATTCTCACCGCGATCAAGCGCGAGCTCGATCCGACCGGCATCCTCAATCCCGGGGCGGTCATCCCGACGGCGTCGCGAGCGTCATGAGTCCGCGCGGGCACATCGCCGTCATCGCCAACCCGCACTCCGGGAAGGGCCGGGGGCACCGTGCCGCGGAGTCGACGATCGCCGCACTGCGCGAGTTCGGCGCGGACGTGCGGGCCTATGCGGGCGGCTCCGCTGCGGAGACCCGCGAATTGGCGCGGCAGGCGCTGGCCGCCGATCCTGATGTGCTCGTCGTCGTCGGTGGGGACGGCACGCTCTCCGGCATCCTCGATCTGCTGGAGCGGAGCGACGTGCCGGTCGCGCTCGTTCCCGCCGGAACCGGGAACGATCTGGCACGGGCACTGGGCCTTCCGCGTCGCGACGCGCCCGCGGCCGCGGCGCTGGCCGTGCGGGGTGAGGTGCGCGTCATCGACATCGGCGAGGCGCGCAGCGCCGATCGGACGACATTGTTCCTGTCGGTCGCCGCGCTCGGCTTCGACGCGAAGGTCAGTGACCGCACGAATCGGCTGCGCTGGCCTCGCGGGGCGATGCGGTACTACTTCGCCCTGGTGATCGAGCTGATCCGCCTGCGCCCGCTAGCGTTCCGCATCGCGATCGACGGCGAGGCCGAGCACAGCGCCCCCGGTACTCTGATCGCCGTCGGCAACACCACCAGCTACGGCGGTGGTATGCCGGTGTGCGCAGGCGCCGAGCCCGACGACGGCTTCCTCGACGTCGTGCATGTCGGTCCACTCAGTCGTCTGCGCCTCGTGCGGCTGTTCCCGCTGCTGCTGAGCGGCCGGCACCTGAGCCGCCCGGAGGTGACCCATCGGCGCGCTCGATCGGTGCGCGTGAGCGCACCCGGGCTGGTGATCTACGCTGACGGGGAGCGCATCGGCAGCGAATCGGCTGTGCTCTCGGTGCGCGCGGCCGCACTGCGGATCATGGTCCCGACGGTCGGAGAGTGACGGATGCCTGATTTCGACATCGACGTGGCGATCATCGGCTCGGGATTCGGCGGCTCGGTGGCAGCGCTGCGGCTGAGCGAGAAGGGCTATCGGGTGCAGGTCATCGAGGCCGGCCGCCGATTCGAAGACGACGACTTCGCGAAGACGTCGTGGGATGTGCGCCGGTACCTGTGGGCGCCGAGACTCGGATGTCACGGCGTGCAGCGCATTCACCGGCTGCCGCACGTCATGATCCTCGCGGGCGCGGGAGTCGGCGGGGGATCACTGAACTACGCCAACACGCTGTACGAACCGGGCGACGCGTTCTTCGCCGACCCGCAGTGGCCGGACAGCGTGCGCTGGAGAGACGAGCTTCCGCCGCACTACGCCACCGCGAAGAGAATGCTCGGCGTCGTCGAGGGCTATCCGCACACCGGTCCCGTCGAGCGCATCATGCGCGGCGCGGCCGCAGACCTCGGCGTCGAGGACACCTTCCGGTTCGCCCCGATCGGGGTGTTCCTCGGGATGCCCGGTGTCACTGTCCCCGATCCCTTCTTCGACGGGGAGGGCCCTGCCCGCACGGGATGCACGCTGTGCGGCAACTGCATGGTCGGCTGCCGGGTCGGAGCGAAGAACACGCTGATGAAGAACTACCTGGCCCTCGCCGAGCAGCGCGGCGCGGTGATCGAGCCGATGCGCACCGTGACCGAGGTGCGCGAGCATCCTGATGGCGGGTATCTGGTGACATCTGAGCGCAGTGGAGCCTGGCTGCGTCGTCACCGTCGGACCATCCGCGCCGAGCAGGTCGTGTTCGCGGCCGGCACGTGGGGTACGCAGCAGCTGCTGCATCGCATGAGGGCATCCGGTGCCCTTCCGCACATCTCGGATGCCGTCGGCCGCCTCACGCGCACCAATTCGGAAGCGCTCGACGGCGCCGTCGCCACTCGGGTGCCCGATTCGGCGAAGCTCGCGGAGGGTGTGGCGATCACGACATCGTTCCACGTCGACGAGCGCACGCACGTCGAGAACGTGCGTTATGGCCCGGGCTCCAACCTGATGGGCGCCCTCGCCTCCGTGCTGGTCCCGGGTGATCGGGCGCTGCTGCGGCGCCTCGGCACGCTCATCGGACACGCTGTGCGGCATCCCGTCAGACAGTTCCGGCTGGGCTCGCTGCACCGCTGGAGCGAGCGCGGCATCATCGCCCTGGTCATGCAGACCGCGGACAACTCGCTCACCCTGTCACTGCGTCGCCGTCTCGGGCGCCACGTGCTGACCAGCCGCCAGGGGCACGGTGAACCGAACCCTTCCTTCCTGCCGCAGGCGCACGACGCCGTCAGAGCCATGGCGCGTCGAATGGAGGCCGAGACCGGGGTCCCATCGGAGGAGCGCGGCTCGTGGCCAGAGGTCTTCGGAATCCCGATGACAGCGCACTTCCTGGGCGGAGCCGTCATCTCGGCCAGTCGCGAGCACGGAGTCATCGACGCGTACCACCGCGTCTGGGGGCATCCCGGTCTGCACGTCGTCGACGGCGCCGCGGTGCCCGCAAACCCGGGCGTGAATCCGTCGCTGACGATCACCGCGCTGGCCGAGCGGGCGGTATCGCACTGGCCGGACCGCGGCGAGCCCGACCGGCGCCCGATCCAGCGCTGAGCGAGACGCCCCGTCCGGCCTGCTCGGTCGGACGGGGCGTCGGAGTGCTGCGGGTGTCAGCTCTCGATGCCGCGGATCGGCGGATTGTGGAACGTCCCACCGAACACGCGCTCGGAAGCGCCCTCGCGATCGAGGTACGGCGAGGCGCCGCCATCGATGAACGGCCAGCCGGCGCCGAGGATGAGGCACAGGTCGATGTCCTCGACCTCTGGCACGACGCCTTCGTCCAGCATGAGCCGGATCTCCTGGGCGAGGCCGTCCTGCACCCGGGTGAGGATCGTGTCGGCGGATGCCGGCGTCGAGCCGACAGCGCCCTTGAGCGTCTTCTCGGCGGCCTTGGTCCAGCCGGTCACGCGGCCGCCCTTGTCCGTCTCCACGACGGCATCCAGCTCGGCGAGGGCGTGGAAGTTGTCGTTGGCGTAGAACCGGTCGGGGAACGCGCGCACCATCGTGTCCTGCACGTGGGCGGCGACCTTCCAGCCGACCAGGTCGATCAGCTGGAACGGGCCCATCGGCAGACCGAGCGGACCGAACGCCTTCTCGACCTCGGCGATCGGGGTGCCTTCGTAGACGGCCCGCGCCGCCTCGCCCATGACCTTCGCCAGCAGTCGGTTCACGACGAAGCCTGGCGCGTCGGCGGTGAGCACGCCGTTCTTGCCGAGGCCCTTCGCGACCACGAAGGCGGTCGAGAGGGCGGCATCGCTGGTATGCGGCGTCTTCACGATCTCGATCAGCGGCATGACCGCGACCGGGTTGAAGAAGTGGAAGCCTACGAGACGCTCGGGGTGGGCGAGCTTCGAGCCGATCTCCTCGACCGAGAGCGAAGAGGTGTTGGTCGCGAGGATGGCATCCTCGGCGATGATCTTCTCGATCTCGCCGAACACCTGCTGCTTGACGCCGACCTCTTCGAAGACGGCTTCGATGACGAAGTCGCAGTCCGCGTAGATCGATTTGTCGGTGGTGCCGGTCACGAGCGAGCGCAGCTTGTTGGCGGTGTCGGCGTCGAGACGGCCCTTCTGCTCGAGCTTGCCGATCTCGTCGTGGATGTACGCCACGCCCTTGTCGACGCGCGCCTGGTCGAGGTCGGTGATGAGCACCGGGACCTGCAGCTTGCGCACGAACAGGAGCGCGAACTGGCTGGCCATCAGCCCGGCGCCGATGATGCCGACCTTGGTGACCTTCTTCGCGAGCGTCTTGTCGGGGGCGCCGACCGGGCGCTTCGCGCGCTTCTGCACCAGATCGAAGGCGTACATCGACGCGGCGAACTGGTCACCCGTGACGAGCTCTGCCAGAGCCTCGTCTTCACGCGCGAAGCCCTCTGCCTTCGTGCCGCTGCGGGCCTTGTCGAGCAGGTCGAGGGCCACGTACGGCGAGCGCGGCACTGTGCCGATCTTCGACTCGAGCATATTGCGCGCCATCTTGATGGCGACGGGCCATTTCACGGTGCGCTCGATCTTGCCCGGCTGGTTCTTGCGCTCGACCTTCTTGCCGCCGAGGACGGCGTCAGCCCACGCCAGCGAGTTCTCGAGGAAGTTCGCAGCGGGGAAGATCGCATCCATCAGCCCCAGCTCGAACGCCTGCTGCGGCTTGAGCATGCGGTTCTGCTTGAGCGGGTTCGAGATCACCACCTCGAGGGCGTTCTCGATGCCGATCAGGTTCGGCACCAGGTATGCGCCGCCCCAGCCGGGGATGATGCCGAGGAACACCTCGGGCAGCGCGAGCGCGGCTGCCGATGCATCGACGGTGCGGTAGTCGGAGTTGAGTGCGATCTCCATGCCGCCGCCGAGGGCGAGGCCGTTGACGAACGCGAACGAGGGGACGCCGAGTTCGGAGAGTGATCCGATGACCTTGTGGCCCAGCTGCGCGATCAGCCGTGCGTTGTCCTTCGAGCCCACGCGGCTGATGTCGGAGAGGTCGGCGCCGGCGGCGAGGATGTACTGCTTGCCGGTGATGCCGACGGCCTGGATCTCACCGGCCGCGGCGCGCGCTTTGAGCGTGTCGAGCGTCTCGCCGAGCTCGGTGAGCGTCGCCGGCCCCAGCGTGTTCGGGCGGGTGTGATCGCGTCCGTTGTCGAGCGTGATCAGCGCGAGGACCTTGCCGGATGCGAGGCGGATGTCGCGCACGGGGGAGTGCGTGATCACTTCGCCCTCGGTGAGCGCCATGATCGGCGAGAAGTCGACCTTGCTGTAATCGGTCATCCCGTTCACTTCCTCTTCTTGCCGTTGTAGAACGGGTTCTCCCAGATGACCGAGCCGCCCTGCCCGAGACCAACGCACATGGCGGTCAGGCCGTAGCGCACGTCAGGGCGCTCAGCGAACTGCGCGGCGAGCTGGATCATCAGCCGGACGCCGGATGCCGCCAGCGGATGCCCGACTGCGATCGCCCCGCCCCACTGGTTCACACGCGGGTCGTCGTCGGCGATCCCGAAGTGATCCAGCAGCGAGATCACCTGGATGGCGAAGGCCTCGTTCAGCTCGAACAGGCCGATGTCGTCGATCGTCAGGCCGGCCTTCTTGAGCGCCTTCTCGGTCGACGGGATCGGGCCGATGCCCATGATCTCCGGCTGGACGCCGGCGAATGCGAAAGAGACCATCCGCATCTTCGGCGTCAGGCCGAACTCCTTGACAGCACCGCCGCCGGCGAGCAGCGACATGGTCGCGCCGTCTGTGAGGGGAGAGGAGGTGCCTGCGGTGACGCGACCGTGCGGACGGAACGGCGTCTTCAGCGCGGCCAGGTCCTCCATCGTGGTCTGCGGGCGACGACCCTCATCCTCGATGGCGAGACCCCATGCGCCGTCGGCGTCCTTGATCGCGACCGGCACGAGGTCCGGCTGGATCTTGCCCGCGTCGTACGCCGCCTGAACCTTGTGCTGGCTCAGCATGCCGAACCGGTCCGAGCGCTCCTTGGTCAGGTGCGGGAAGCGGTCGAAGATGCGCTCGGCCGTGACGCCCATGTTCAAGGCCCCGGGGTCGACCATCTTCTCCGCGACGAAGCGCGGGTTCGGGTCGGCATTGCTCCCGATCGGGTGGTGACCCATGTGCTCGACTCCGCCGGCGATCGCGAAGTCGTACATGCCGACGCCGATGGACGCCCCCATGGTGGTCACACTGGTCATCGCGCCGGCGCACATGCGCTCGACGGCGAGACCGGGAACGGTCTGCGGAAGCCCGGCGAGGATGGCGACGGAGCGGCCCAGGGTGAGCCCCTGATCGCCGGTCTGCGATGTCGCGGCGATCGCCACGTCGTCGATGCGCTCAGCCGGTACGTCGGCGTTGCGCTCCATCAGGCCGATGGTCGCCTTCACGGCGAGGTCATCAGCGCGGGTGTTCCAGTACATGCCCTTTTCGCCGGCGCGCCCGAAAGGTGTGCGCACTCCATCGACGAAGTAGACGTCCGATAGCTCGGCCACTCTGCCTCCAAAGGTTGGGGATGCCCCCAGCCTAGGAGCCCGCTCGAGACGCCAGGAATCGGTTGGGTCGAACCTACGAAGCGTCTTCGACCGCGTCCGATTCGATTTGCGGGCCCTCTACAAAGGCATCCGCGATCTTCTGTGCAGTATGCGCAACTTGCCAGGCACGCGCGCCGAGCCCACTCAGCGCCTCGCCGATGGCTTCGGCGGTGAGCGCGGGCGGATCCCAGGCGACCCTGCGCAGGTGATCGGGCGTCAGCAGGTTCTCCGTGGGCATGTGCAACCCCTCGGCGAGCGCCTCGACGACCGGGCGCGCCGCCTTGAGCCGCAGATCCGCCTCGGGGTTGCGATCGGCCCAGGAGCGCGGCGGTGGCAGCGAGTCGCTGGGCACGCGCTCGCGGGGCAGGTCCTCGGTGGTCCGCCCTCGCTCGATGGCGCTCCACCAGCGGTCCAGCTGCGTGCGGCTGGCGCGGCCGTTGAACTCCTTCAGCCCTGCGAGCGCCTGTTTCGACTGCGGCGCGGCGACGATCGCGGCAAGCAGCGAACGGTCCGGGACAAGGCGTCCAGGGGAGACGTCGATGTGCTGCGCGTACTCCTCGCGCGCCGTCCACAGTTCGCGGGCCACAGCGAGCTGTCGCGCGCCGCGAACCTTGTGCAGACCGCTGAGCCGGCGCCACGGCTCCTCACGGGGAGGCTTGGGTGGGCGCGAGAGCGTTGCCGCGAACTCCTCGTCGGCGATATCCGCCTTGTGCGCCTTGATGAGCTCGTCGACAAGCACGTCCCGCACGTCGACGAGGTGCAGGACGTCGAGCGCGGCGTACTCGAGCCATGGATCGGGCAGCGGACGCGTCGACCAGTCGGCCGCCGAGTGCGCCTTCGCGAGCGAGATGCCGAGCGCGTGCTCGACGACGGCCGCGAGACCGAACCCGTCGCTGCCGAGCAGCCGCGAGGCGAGCTCTGTGTCGAAGATGCGCGCGGGGGAGAGCTCGAGCTCTCGCAGCGAGGGGAGATCCTGACTGGCGGCGTGGAAGACCCACTCTTGATCGCCGATCGCCTCCTGCAGCGGTGCGAAGTCGCCGATGGCGGGCGGGTCGAAGAGGAAGACGCCGGCGTCACGGCGGAAGACCTGCACGAGATAGGCGCGCTGCGAGTAGCGGAATCCGGATGCGCGCTCGACATCCACGGCCACCGGGCCGGAGCCGTCGGCCAGAGCGTGCGCTGCGTTCTCGAACTCCGTGCGGTCGCTGATCACGGAGTATTCAGCCACGTCCGCCCTTTCTCGCGCCGAGCACAGCGACGCCTTCTGAACCAGGGGGGAGGCCTGCCAGCATCCCCACCAACTCCGTCCATGCTTCCACATGTGGGCGCAGCGGGGCATCCGGCGTCCACGACGCGCGCAGCTCGATCTGCGCACCGTCGCCCTCTCCGGCAAGACTGCCGAAGCCCTTCGAGAGCATCTTGGTCGAGGTCCCAGAGGCGGAGTGGTATGCGGCGGCGCGTGAGTCGAGAGCGTCGACGAGCCAGGACCAGGTGACGTCCGCGAGCAGCGGGTCGGTGCCGATCTCGGGCTCCAGCGGTGCCTGTGCGAACGCCACGATGCGCCAGGCGCCGCCCCAGGACGAAGGGGCCTCGGGGTCGTGCAGCAGGACGAACCGCCCGGTGCCGTAGACGGAGTCGCCATGGTCATCGGGGCGGACATCGGCCGCCAGCGCAAGCGAGAACGGTGCTAATCCGCTCGGGGACGGGATCTCTCGCACGACGATGTCGTCGCGGAACGGCGTCGCTCGCAGCTCTGCCGCCGCCTCTGCGAAGCGTGCTGCGGCGTCCGGGTGTGCGGTCACGTGGACAGGCTAGAGTCAGGAGGCGATGAAGAGTCTCAGGCACGCCGTAGCCCTCGCCGTCCCTGCCGTGATCGCCGCGGGTGCGGCGGTCGCGTTCACGGTGTTCGCCACAGCCCGCAGGGTCGTCACACCGGCAATCAGGCGCAACGACACCCAGATCATCGCGGTCGACACCGGCGCGCAGACGATCGAGCTGAACCGCACGCCCGACACCGAGTTGCCCGGTCGGTACGGCCTGTTCACCACCGGCACCTACGGCTACGTGAAGCTCGGCGCGGTGCTCAGCGCCGATGCCAAGCACGTGCGCCGCAAGCTGCTGACCCAGATCGAGCCCGGAGCTCGGGTCGACCGGGACGCGGCCTTCAGCGGGTGGTATTACGTCACGCCCAGCGAGCTGCATCTGCCGTGGGAGAGCGTGCTGATCGGCTCGCCGGCCGGTCCGTGCCCGGCGTGGCTGTTCCCCGCGGCATCCGACACCTGGGTGATCCAGGTGCATGGGCGGGGCACGACGCGCTCCGAATGCCTGCGCGCGGTACCTGTGTTCCACGCGCTCGGCCTGCCCACGATGGTCGTGTCGTACCGGAACGACGGAGAGGCGCCGCGCTCGCGAGGCGGCGCCTATGCGCTCGGCACGGCGGAGTGGCGGGATGTCGACGCCGCCATCGGCTACGCACTGCGCCACGGTGCGCGCCGCGTCGTGCTGATGGGCTGGTCGATGGGTGGCGCGATCGCGCTGCAGACCGCAGTGTCCAGCGGGCATCGCTCGGCGATCGCCGCGCTCATCCTTGACTCGCCGGTCGTGGACTGGCGTACGGTGCTGCGGTTCCAGGCGCGGGAGTCCGGGCTTCGCGAACCGCTGCCCGCGCTCGCGATGGGCGCTCTGGGGAACTCCGTCACAGCGCGCCTCAGTGGTGCGGAGGGCGCCATCGCGTTCGACCAGCTCGACATGGTCGCGCGCGCCTCAGAGCTCGAAGCGCCGATCCTGCTGCTGCACAGTGACGACGACGGGTTCGTGCCGGCGGATGCCTCGCACGCGCTGGCGGCCGCACGACCCGACCTCGTCACGATGCCGACCTTCAGCGTCGCCAGACACACCAAGATCTGGAACTACGACCAGACCGGCTGGACCGCGGCCATCACCGACTGGATGATGGCGCAGGGGCTCGGCGAAGTCAGCGCTTCTGCCTGACCTGGTTCTTGGCTCGGAGCAGCATTCCGGTCATCCCGCCGATGCGCAGTGGCGAGACCGACTTCGTCAGCCCGATCGTCTGGGGGAAGTCGTCCGGGATCGCCAGCACCTCGTCGGCGCTGAGCCCGGTGATCCCCTGCACGAGGATGCTGGCGAAGCCGCGCGTGGTCGGAGCCTCCGGCGGCGCCGTCGCATGCATGGCGACGACGCCGCCGATGACTTCGACGTTGATGAACACGGGGGACTGGCACTCCGCCACCCGCTCGTACATGTCCGGGTGATCCGCGAGATGCGCGGGCACCGGCGGCAGCTCGTTCGCGAATTCGAGCAGCAGCTCCAGCCGATCGCCCTCGGGCAGGTCGAGGAAGTCGTCGCGGAACTCCGCGAGCTTTGCAGGAACGTGCGTGTCAGTCATCCCTGCGATTCTCCCATGCTCGCAGTGCCTCCGGTTCAGAGTGGACCCGACTCAGCGCGAACCGGGCTCGGCGCCGGTGACGATCGGAACGCGCACCGCGCTGCCCCACTCGGTCCAGGAGCCGTCGTAGTTGCGCACGTTGTCGAAGCCGAGCAGATGCTGCAGCACGAACCAGCTGTGGCTGGAGCGCTCGCCGATCCGGCAGTACGCGATGACGTCATCGCCCGGCTTCAGCCCCGCGCCGTCGAGGTAGATCGCCTCAAGCTCCTGTCGGGACTTGAATCCCCCGTCCTCTGCGACCGCACGAGCCCACGGCACGCTCTGTGCGGTGGGGATGTGGCCGCCGCGCAGAGCGCCCTCTTCGGGGTACGCGGGCATGGTCGTCCGCTCGCCGCTGTACTCCTCTGGGGAGCGGACGTCGATCAGCGGGGTGGAGCCGATCGCGGAGAGAACGTCCTCCTTGTAGGCGCGCAGAACCGAGTCATCGCGCTCGATGACCGGATACTCGGTGGCCGCACGCAGCGTCTTCTCGGTGGTGATCTCGCGGCCCTCGGCGATCCACTTGTCACGGCCTCCGTCGAGCAGACGGACGTCTTCATGTCCGAACAGCGAGAACACCCACAGCGCGTAGGCGGCCCACCAGTTGTTCTTGTCGCCGTAGATGACGACCGTGTCATCGCGCGCGATGCCCTTGCGGCTCAGCAGCTCGGCGAAGCCCTCGCCGTCCACGTAATCGCGCACGACCGGGTCGTTGAGCTCGGTGTGCCAGTCGACCTTCACCGCACCGGGGATGTGCCCCGTCTCGTACAGCAGCACGTCCTCGTCGGACTCCACGATCACGAGGCCGGGGGTGTCGAGGTTCGCGGCGAGCCACTCGGTGGTCACGAGGCGGCCGGGCTCGGCGTACTCGGCGAACTTCGTGGATGAGGTGTCGTGTTCGACAGTCACTGTTGCTCCTCTGGATGCGGGACGCCGGGTAGGCGGGATGACGGCGTAAAGTTGATCCGTCCCCCATTGACGATAGATCCCTTCTGGCATGCCCGCACTCGGATCGTAAGACTATGACTTCAGGAACGTGATGACCCAGCAGCTCAGCACCGGCGTCGTGCACCTCACCGAGCGCACGCCCGTCGTGACCGGCCCCGAGATGCTGGCCAGCCTCGTACCGCCCCCGCAGTTCGATGACGCGACGTTCGAGAGCTATCGCGCGGATCCCGCGTACCCCTCCCAGGAGGAGGGGAAGGACAAGCTCATCCGCTTCGCCGGTCGGGGAGAGCCGGCCAAGAAGGTCGGATTCTTCCGCCGGGCTCCGAAGGAGGAGCCGATGAAGCCGGGCGTGTATCTCGACG
Organism: Microbacterium alcoholitolerans; assembly: GCF_050408615.1. Taxonomy (NCBI): domain Bacteria; kingdom Bacillati; phylum Actinomycetota; class Actinomycetes; order Micrococcales; family Microbacteriaceae; genus Microbacterium; species Microbacterium alcoholitolerans. The sequence goes on from NZ_JBNTKD010000001.1 coordinate 383,621, forward strand.
GCGGATTCGGTGTCGGAAAGACCCATCTGCTTGCGTCCATCTATCACGCGCTTCCCGCCCGCCGGAAGTACTTCGGCTCGTTCATCGAGTACACCGCACTGGTCGGCGCGCTGGGCTACAAGAACACGGTCGACCTGCTGCGCGGCGCCGATCTGCTCTGCATCGACGAGTTCGAGCTCGACGACCCGGGCGACACGATGGTGATGACCCGGCTGCTCGGCGAACTCGTGGCATCCGGAACGAAGCTCGCGGCCACCTCGAACACCCCGCCCAACGCGCTGGGCGAGGGCCGGTTCGCCGCTCAGGACTTCCTACGCGAGATCCACGCGATGTCTGAGAGCTTCCAGACGCTGCGCATCGACGGCGTGGACTACCGGCAGCGGGCGATCGACGGCAGCGCCGTCGTGCTCGGCGCCGCCGACTATCAGCAGGCCATCGCGCGGGCGGCGGCATCTGGCGCGGCATCCGATGACGACTTCTCCGAGGTCATCCGGCACCTCGCGCAGGTGCATCCGTCGCGCTACATCCGTCTCATCGACGGCCTTTCGCTGGTCGGGCTGCGCGAGGTGCGCGTGCTCACCGACCAGTCCGAGGCGCTGCGCTTCGTCGCCTTCGTCGACCGGGTGTACGACGCCCAGCTGCCCATCGCCGCGACTGGCGTCGCACTCGATGCCGTCTTCGCCGACGAGATGCTCGCCGGCGGATACCGGAAGAAGTATCTGCGTGCCATCTCGCGACTGAACGCACTGACGCACTCACTGCCGGATGCCGCGTAACGCGACGTTCACATTCGCGGGCGTCCCGTAACACGCTCGCAACACGGCGCGACGGCGCCGGAAACACGGTGGTCACAGACTGAACCTCGTTCGCAACTCGACGAAGGAGGTTCCAGATGGACGCGACGGGAAATGTCTCGTGGGTGATCACGGCGACCGCGCTGGTGCTGCTGATGACGCCCGGAGTGGCGTTCTTCTACGGCGGCCTGGTGAAGGCGAAGAGCGTCATCAGCATGATGATGATGAGCTTCGGCGCGATCGGACTGATCGCGGTGCTGTGGGTGCTGTACGGCTTCTCGATGAGCGCGGTGAGCGACCCGTCGCAGTTCGCCGGCAACCCGTTCGCGGACTTCGGCCTGGTGGAGACGGCCGCGGGCGAGGGATCGAACGTCGCCCTGCTGAGCGTCGCCTACGGTGCGACATTCGCGATCATCACGGTCGCGCTGATCTCGGGCGCGATCGCGGATCGTGCGAAGTTCGGCCCCTGGCTGATCTTTGTCGGCTTGTTCGGCACTATCGGCTACTTCCCGATCGCCGCATGGGTGTGGGGCGGCGGCTGGATCATGAACCTCGGCACCGCGCTGTTCGGTGCTGAGAGCGGCATCGCCGTGATCGACTACGCCGGCGGCACCGCGGTGCACATCAATGCCGGCGCGGCTGCGCTGGCACTGGCCCTCGTGCTCGGCAAGCGCATCGGCTTCCAGAAGGGCATCCAGCGCCCGCACAACGTGCCGCTGACGCTTCTCGGCGCGGCCCTGCTGTGGTTCGGCTGGTTCGGCTTCAACGCCGGTGCGGAGTGGCTCTCCGAGGACATGGGCAAAGTCGGCCTGATCGGCATCAACACCCTCGGCGCTGCGGCGGCCGGCATCCTCGGCTGGATCCTGATCGAGCGGATCAAGGATGGCAAGCCGACATCTGTCGGCGCCGTCTCCGGGCTCGTCGCCGGGCTGGTCGCGATCACGCCGGCCTGCGCGAGTCTCACGCCCGGCTGGGCCCTGCTGCTCGGCGCGCTCTCGGGCGTGGTGTGCGCACTGGCCGTCGACCTGAAGTACCGCTGGGGATTCGACGACTCGCTGGACGTCGTCGGACTGCACCTGGTAGGCGGAATGATCGGCACGATCTACCTCGGCTTCTTCGCCATCGGCCAGGGCCTGTTCACCGGAGGGGACTGGCGTCTGCTGGCGGTGCAGGTGATCGCCGCCGGGGGCGTGCTGATCTACTCTTTCGCGGTCGCAGCCGTCATCGGGCTCGCGATCGAGAAGACCATCGGATTCCGTGTGACGAGCGAGGACGAGGTCGCCGGTGTCGACCTCGTCGTCCACGGCGAGGCGGGCTACGCACTGGCCGAGTGACTGCCTCGACGATGCGGTAGGTCGTCCTTCAGCCCTGCGAGGGCTGAAGGACGACCTTGATGCAGCCGTCTTCCTTCTTCTGGAACGTCTCGTACATCTCGGGAGCACGCTCCAGAGGCTCGCGATGGGTCGTCAGGTCGGTGACGCCGAGCGGGTCCTCCGGATGCTCGACAAGCGCCATCAGCTCAGGGATCCATCGCTTGACGTTGCACTGACCCATCCGCAGCGTGACCTGCTTGTCGAACATCGTCTTCATCGGGAGGATGTCGGCGTCACCCGCATAGACACCGCTGAGGGAGACGGTTCCGCCGCGGCGGACGAGATCGATTCCGGCGTGCAGCGCCGCGAGACGATCGACGCCGACGTTCTCCAGAAGCGGTCGTGCCAGAGCGTCCGGCAGGAGCCCAGCGGCCTTCTGCAGCGTGGCGAGCGCAGGACTGCCGTGGGCCTCGAGGCCCACGGCGTCTATCACCGAGTCGGGACCGCGGTCCTGCGTGATGTCGAGAAGGTACGTGACCACATCGTCTTCGAGATCGAACACGTCGATGCCATGGCGTGCCGCCATCGCCCGGCGCTCCGGCACCGGATCGATGCCCAGAACCTGATGGCCGCGCGACCGCGCGATGCGCGCCGCGAACTGTCCCACGGGCCCTAGCCCGAGGACGGCGACCGTTCCCTCCGACGGGACATCCGCGTATTCGACGCCCTGCCAGGCGGTCGGGAGGATGTCGCTGAGGAAGAGATAGCGCTCATCGGGCAGGTCGTGGCCGACCTTGATGTGGTTGTAGTCGGCGAGCGGCACGCGCAGGTACTCGGCCTGGCCGCCGGGCACCTGGCCGTAGAGCTTCGTGTAACCGAAGAGCGCCGCGCCGCTGCGGTACTCGCGCACCTGCGTGGTCTCGCACTGCGATTGCAGTCCGCGGCGGCAGAACCAGCAGGTGCCGCACGCGATGTTGAACGGGATCACGACGCGGTCGCCGGGGCTCAGCGTCCTCACCCCGGATCCCACTTCGACGACCTCGCCCATCGTCTCGTGGCCGAGGATGTCACCCGGGTCGATGAACGGGCCGAGCAGCTCGTAGAGGTGCAGGTCGGATCCGCAGATCGCCGTGGAGGTGACGCGGATGATCGCGTCGCTGGTCTCGATGATCCCCGGGTCGGGCACCTCATCCACCCGCACGTCCCGCTTTCCCTGCCACGTGAGCGCCTTCATGATCCGATCCTCTCCTTTGTGTTCTGTCGTTCTCGTGCGCCGGCGGCGTGCACGCATCCCCCGGAGGAGGGCATGGTCGGCAGGCGGCGGCGGTTCACATCGAGCCCTCTGTCGCTGATCGTCACGCGTGGGTCGCTGATCGCGGCGATCGCTGCGGACAGCGCGGCGATCGCGAGCTTCTCACCCGGGCAGCGGTGCCCGGTGGCGACGTCGGCGCCGCCGTGCGGGATGAACGCCTCGATCGCTTCGTAGTCCGACTGCTCCAGGAAGCGCTCTGGCCGGAACTGCTCCGGATCGTCCCACGACGCCTCGTCGAGGTCCGTGCCGAGGGTGTCGATGACGACCCGGCCGCCCTTCGGGACGTGCTGCCCGTCGAACTCGATGTCGGTGGTGGCGCGGCCGGGAAGCATCGGCACGAAGAGCGCGGTGCGTCGGATCTCCTGTGCGAACGCGACGGCCAGGGGGCCGCCGACGAGCTGCCCCCGCTCCACGGTCTCGGCGTGGATGCGCGCGCGCCACTCGGGCATATCGTGCAGGCGCGCCGCGGCGAACGCCGCGAAGCGTGCGACGGCGATGAGCGGTCGGATGCTGTTCTGCAGCTCCACGCCGGCAAGCCGGGCGCTCAAGAGCTCTCCGTCGGGGTCGCGGTGCCACGCCCATTCGCGCAGCGCGGTGCCATGCGAAGGGTGCAGGGACCCGGCGCGCACAGCGCGGATCAGGCGGGCGGCCCGGCGGTCGGACCACACGCGGTTGAAGACGGCGGTCGCGAAGCCAGGGGAGAACGGGCGACCGAAGCCATCGACGATCTGCGCGAGACGCGCGGCGAAGCGATCTCGTGCGTCCGTCGTGCCGGGGAGGCCGGCCCATCGCATCCCGGCGCGTCCGAATGCGCGCACGGCGGCGTCATAGGCGCTGCGGTGTTCGCCGTCGACCCACTCATGGAGCTCACGTTGCCATTCCTCGTCGAGCAGCGGATCGAGGCGGCGGACCTGGACATCGTCGTAGGCGACTCGCAGGAAGGTCGACTTGCGGTGCCGGTGCTCGTCGGCATCCAGACTGTGCACCGAGCCGTGCCCGAACAGGGTCTCCTGCACGAAGCGCGGCATGGCGCCGTGCCGCGCTATGCGGCGCTCGTCGTAGAAGACGCGCACTCCCTCGGGGCCTCGGACGAACATCGCGCTGTGACCGAGCAGCCGCATCGGTGCGGCCCGCGCTCCTGTGCGCACGCGCGACCAGATGCGCGAGCCGAGGTCGTATCCGTGCACGAAGATCAGGGGAGCGTCGTCAGCGATCCTGTGGAGCATGTCCTCAGGATGCGCGACCGCCCCGCGCGTGAGAACGGGGGCGATTTTCGACCTCGATTGTGATACCGGGCACGGGTCAGCGTGACTGAGCAGGGGAGCGGACGGGCGCTGGATAGGGTGGGCAGGTGAGTTCGACGAAGAAGATGCTGTCCGCCCTCACCGGCGTCCTCACTCGGATGCTGGCGACGCAGAGACCCAAGCGGCAGGACCTGCAGGGGCGGCCGGACGCGAGGCTGCGCCCGGAGGGCCGGGTTCGCAGAGGTGCGGTCCGCAGTGGCGAGGACGCCGAAGCAGGGCGGATGCCCGGTTCCGAGACCGTGCAGGTGAACCCCGAGCGCATCCGGGATGTGGCCGTGGGCTACTCGCCGTCACGCAACGATGTGCCGGACTCCGGCGAGGTCATCTGGACGTGGGTGCCGTACGAGGAGAACGACGGGCGAGGCAAGGATCGGCCGGTGCTGGTGATCGGCCGGCATGGCCTGGAGCGCGTGTACGCCGTGCGCATGACGAGCAGGCCGCACGACGGCGACCGCGACTATCTGTCTATCGGGTCGGGCGGCTGGGATTCTCAGGGCAGAGAGTCCTGGGTCGATATCGAGCAGCTGTACAGCGTGCACCACAAGGGCATGCGGCGCGAGGCGGCGGTGCTGGACGCGCGTCGCTACGGCAGAGTGGCCGAAGCGCTGATCAAGCGGTACGGCTGGGCACGGGAGTAGCGCTCAGTCGTCGTCTTCGGAGCTGTCAGGGCTGTCGTCGTCGGGCTCGTCGGGCTCTTCGGCAGGCACGGACTTGACGGCCGAGATCTCGAACTCCAGCGTGATCTTCTCAGAGACGAGCACGCCGCCGGAATCCAGCGGTGTGTTCCATTCCAGGCCGAAGTCGCGGCGGTTCAGGCGGCGGCTGCCCTCGAATCCGGCGCGGAGTTCACCGTAGGCACCGGTCTCGATGCCGGTCAGCGCGAGCGGGATCATGACCTGGCGCGTGACATCGCGGATGGTGAGCTCGCCCGTGACGCTGAAGGCGCGGTCGTCGACCTCTTCGATGTGCGTGCTCACGAACGTGATCTCGGGCCACTTGTCGGCCTCGAAGAAGTCGGAACTGCGCAGGTGCTCGTCGCGCTGAGCGTTTCGCGTGTCGACGCTGGTGACGTCCATGGTCACCTTCGCCCAGGAGTTCTCCGGATGCTCGGTGTCGACGTGCAGGTGACCGGTGACGTTGTTGAAGGCGCCACGGACGGTCGTGACCATCGCGTGCTTCGCAGAGAAGCCGATGCGGGTGTGCGCGGGATCGAACTCCCAGTCGCCATTCACTTCGTCGTGATCGATCACAGGTGGCTCCTCGTTTGCTCTCGCAGGGTCGGCAAGACAACCAATAAATGATACCGACCGCACCTGGATCTGTGGATGAAGATCCGAGCGACGGATGCACCCAATCCGATCGGGGGAGTGCGACGAATCCGTAGTGAACCGCATCCCGCGGTGAGATCCAAGGAGGAATCATGCGTTTCATCCCCACGAAGGTCCACGGCATCCTCGACTACGTCGTCGGAGCGGCGCTGATCGCAGCGCCGTGGCTGTTCGGATTCGCATCGGTAGGCGGTGCCGCCGTGGTGATCCCGATCGTCCTCGGCGTCGGGCTGATCGTCTACAGCCTGTTCACCAAGTACGAGTGGGGTCCGTTCGGCTTGATCCCGATGCCGGTGCACCTGGCGTTCGACGTTGTCGCCAGCCTGTTCCTGGCGCTGTCGCCGTGGATCTTCGGATTCGCCGGTGAGGCGCTCAACGTCTGGCTGCCCCACGTCGTCGTCGGGGCGGCGGTGATCCTCGTCGTGATCTTCTCCCAGCCGCAGCCTGCATCGGCAGAGCTCAGGGAGGCACGCGCCTGATCATCCAGACGCACGCTCCGTCAACGAGAATGCCCCGTCGTTCACTCAGTGAACGGCGGGGCACATCGGTGGGCGATGCCGGACTCGAACCGACGACCTCTTCCGTGTGAAGGAAGCGCGCTACCAACTGCGCCAATCGCCCATGTGCAGTTATCTCGTGCACTCCGGCACAGGTAGAAAGCATACCCGATCGAATGCGCCCCACCTGCACCGCGTCGTCCCTCGGGCGTGGCGTTCGGGGTCGGCTCGGAATGACACGCCCGACTGCGTGATGCGGTTTGGTGATGCGCTGAACCTGGGCTAATGTATTTCAAGTGCCCGGGACACCGGGAACGAAATGCGGATGTAGCGCAGTTGGTAGCGCATCACCTTGCCAAGGTGAGGGTCGCGAGTTCGAGTCTCGTCATCCGCTCGAGTGCAGGATCCCCTTCGGGGGTTTCGGCATGTGGGTTCGAATCCACCTCCTGGTGGCGTGGCCGAGCGGCTAGGCACCGGCCTGCAAAGCCGTTTACACGGGTTCGAATCCCGTCGCCACCTCTCAGCACAACTGAAGAGCCTTCACAGGCGCGATTGGCGCAGCGGTAGCGCGCTTCCCTGACACGGAAGAGGTCACTGGTTCGATCCCAGTATCGCGCACAGACGAAAACCCCGGTTCCGCCGGGGTTTTTGCGTTTGCTCGAGAGTGCCGGGGTTCTGGGCTCGAAGCAGTGGATGGGTTCTGCTCGCAACTAGGATGGTCGGGTGACCACTGGATTCGACCTGTACCCCGACCGGAACGTCATCGCCCTGCGCGTCGACGGTGAGCTCAAGGACCTCGCCACCGAGGTGACCGACACGCAGACCACCGAGCCGGTCACCATCGACAGCCCCGTCGGTCTCGACATCCTGCGCCACTCGACGGCGCACGTGCTCGCTCAGGCGGTGCAGCGCATCCGTCCGCAGTCGAACCTCGGCATCGGCCCGCCCATCACCGACGGCTTCTACTACGACTTCGGCGTCGACGAGCCCTTCACCCCTGAGGACCTCAAGGCCATCTCGAAGGAGATGCAGCGCATCATCCGCGAGGGCCAGCGCTTCACCCGCCGCGTCGTCACTGAGGAAGAGGCGCGCGCAGAGCTCGCCCACGAGCCGTTCAAGCTCGAGCTCATCGACCTCGCCGGCGGTCCTGGCTCCGGCGCCGACGCCGCCGAAGGAGCGTCTGTCGAGATCGGCGCCGGCGAGCTGACGATCTACGACAACGTCACCAAGGACGGCGAGGTCGCCTGGAAGGACCTCTGCCGCGGCCCGCACGTCCCGGGCACGCGCATGATCGGCAACGGCTGGGACCTCACTCGCGTCGCCGCCGCCTACTGGCGCGGCAGCGAGAAGAACCCCCAGCTGCAGCGCATCTACGGCACCGCCTGGCCGACGAAGGACGAGCTGCGCGCACACCAGGAGCGCCTCGCCGAGGCGGAGCGCCGCGATCACCGCAAGCTCGGCGTCGAGATGGACCTGTTCTCCTTCCCCGACGAGATCGGCTCGGGTCTTGCGGTGTTCCACCCCAAGGGCGGCATCATCCGCTACGAGATCGAGGAAAATCTGCGCCGGCATCTGCTGCGCAACGGCTACGACGTGGTCAACTCCCCGCACATCACCAAGAAGGATCTGTTCCAGACCTCCGGTCACCTGCAGACCTACGCCGACGGCATGTTCCCCCCGATGCACCTCGACGAGGTCGTCGACGACGAGGGCAACATCACCCGTCAGGGTCAGGACTACTACCTGAAGCCCATGAACTGCCCCTTCCACAACCTGATCTTCCGCTCACGCGGGCGCAGCTACCGCGAGCTGCCGCTGCGCCTGGCGGAGTTCGGCACCGTCTACCGCTACGAGAAGAGCGGCACGCTCTCGGGTCTGACCCGCGTGCGCGGACTGACCCAGGACGACGCCCACATCTATGTCACCCAGGATCAGGTGCGTGAAGAGCTCACCACCAACCTCAACCTCGTGCTGGAGCTGCTGCGCGACTACGGGCTGAACGACTTCTACCTCGAGCTGTCCACCAACGAAGAGGGCAACGACAAGTTCCTCGGCGAGCCCGAGCAGTGGCGCACCGCGATCGACACGCTGCGCGAGGTCGCGGTCGAGTCCGGCCTCGAGCTCGTCGACGACTCGGGCGGAGCCGCGTTCTACGGCCCGAAGATCTCGGTGCAGGCACGCGACGCCATCGGCCGCACCTGGCAGATGTCGACCATTCAGCTCGACTTCAATCAGCCCGAGCGCTTCGCGCTGGAGTACACCGGTCCTGACGGGCACAAGCACCGCCCGGTGATGATCCACCGCGCGCTGCTCGGCTCGGTGGAGCGGTTCTTCGCCATCCTGCTCGAGCACTACGCCGGAGACTTCCCGCTGTGGCTCGCCCCCGCTCAGGTGGTCGGCGTGCCGGTCGCGGATGACTTCGCCCCGTACCTGGACGACGTCATCGCTCAACTGCGCGCCGCGGGCATCCGAGCCGAGGTCGACCACTCCGACGACCGGATGCAGAAGAAGATCCGCAACCACACCACCGCCAAGGTGCCGCTGATCCTGATTGCGGGGGCGCAGGATCGAGAGGCGGGCACCGTGTCGTTCCGCTTCCGCGACGGATCGCAGGAGAACGGCGTGCCGATCGCGACGGCGATCGAGCGCATCCGGACTGCCGTCTCGAGCCACGCGCGGGTGATGACCGCCGAGGATCTCGCATGACGGACCCCGGCTCAGGGATCCCTCCGGAGGACGGCGGTCATCTGGCCGGCGTCCCTGATGAGTTCCAGCGGCTGTGGACTCCGCACCGGATGGCGTACATCCAGGCGGGCCCGGAGCCGCTGCGCGAGGAGTGCCCGTTCTGCGAAGCTCCGAAGCATGATGACGCGGAGCGGCTGATCGTCGCGCGCGGCGAGACCGCCTACGTGCTGCTGAACCTCTTCCCGTACAATTCGGGTCATCTGCTCGTCTGCCCGTACCGTCACATCGCGACCTACGATCAGGCGACGTCTGAGGAGGTCGCCGAGATCGGCGCGCTGACCCAGACGGGGATGCGCGTCCTGCGCGAGGTCTCGCGCTGTGACGGCTTCAACCTTGGCATGAACCAGGGCGCCGTCGCCGGCGCCGGAGTCGACGCGCATCTGCACCAGCACATCGTGCCGAGATGGTCGTCGGATGCCAATTTCTTCCCGATCATCGCGAAGACGAAGGCACTCCCGCAGCTGCTCGGCGAGGTGCGCGAAGCCGTCGCGCGTGCTTGGCCCGCCTGAGGACCTCTACCGGACCTGGCGGGCGCTGAACTGCATGCGCGGGTTCGCGTAGGACTCCTGCGCCTGGATCAACTGGAGTTCGCGATCGTCGGCCTCCAGCGTCAGCTGAAGCAGATCGAAGACACTCGAGACGGTGCGCTCCAGCGCGATCTTCGCATCACCGGTGGCGACGTAGTGCGCCGTGAAGAGCGCCGCGGTCACATCCCCCGATCCGTTCGCCTTCATCGGCAGGTGCGGAGTGGTGACCAGCCAGGCGCCCTTCGCGTCGGCTGCGAGCATCTCGATCGTGCCCTCTACGCGATCGGGCCGCTCGACCGAGGTCACCAGCACCGTCGACGGACCCATCGCCGTGGCCGCATCGACCGAGGTCAGCGTGGACTCGAGCGTGTCCGGCTCCGTGCCGGTCAGGTAACCCAACTCGAACTGGTTCGGCGTGATGATGTCGGCCACCGGAACCACCTTGTCGCGCAGCAGGTCCGGGATCGCCGGCGCGACGAAGCAGCCCGACTTGGCGTTGCCCATCACCGGATCGCACGCGTAGACCGCATCCGGGTTCTCTGCCTTCACCCGCGCGACAGCGTCGATGATCACGTCGCCGATGCCTTCGCCGCCCTGGTATCCGCTGAGCACGGCGTCGATCTGCGACATCACGCCGCGATCCTCGATGCCGGTGATGACCTCTCGGACGTCGTTCGGCTCGATCATCGGCCCGCGCCACGCGCCGTAGCCGGTGTGGTTCGAGAAGTTCACCGTGTACACCGGCAGCACGTCGACGCCGAGACGCTGCAGCGGGAAGACGGCGGCCGAGTTGCCGACGTGGCCGTACGCCACGGCCGATTGGATCGAGAGGATCTTCATCCCGCTATCCTCTCACCCGCAGAGGTCGAGCCCTGTCACCGCTGAGCGGCCGCGATGTCGTCGATCAGCCGCTCGGCGTCGTCATCCGACAGATCGTGCACGGTGAGCCGCAGGTGGTGCGAGGGCGGCGCGGCCTCATCGAGACGGAACTCATCGCCGGGCCGCGCCAGCCAGCCGCGACGCATCAGCCTGTCGGTCGCGACCCGTGCGGGGATGCTCAGCCGCACCCACAGGCTCAGCCCGTCAGTCGACGTGGTCGTGATGCCCCGAACGGCAAGGGCGGCGGCGAAGGCCGCGTTCTTCCCGGCGTAGTGTGCGGCCGCCGCACTGATCTGCGTGCGGACGCCGCCGTCGGTCAGCTGCGCGTGCGCGAGCCGCTGCAGCAGGTGGCTGACCCACGTGGTGCCGGGGCTCAGCCGCATCGCCAGGCGCTCGGCGGTCGTCGGATCAGTCGCGGTGAGCGCGAGGCACATGTCCGGACCGAGGAACTTCGAGACCGAGCGGACCAGCGCGAATCGGCGATGCTCGGGCCCGATCAGCGATGCGTACGCATGGCTGGACAGCAGCGAGAAGTGGTCGTCCTCGATGATCAGCACATACGGATGCTCGGCGAGCTCCGCACGCAGCGCTGAGGCGCGCGCGGGGGACAGGCTGACACCGGTGGGGTTCTGCGCGCGCGGTGTGCTGATGATCGCTCGCACGCCCGCCTTCAGTGCGGCACGCAGGCCCTCCACCGTCATTCCCTCGTCGTCCACCGGCACCGGCACCGCCCGGTAGCCGCCGAGACGGACGGTGTGGATGCTGGCGAGGAAGCACGGATCCTCCAGCGCCACGGCGTCGTCGCGCATCAGCGCCTGCGCGAGCAGCCGTTCGACGGCGTCGACCGCGCCGCTGGTCACGCAGATGCGCATGTCGTCCCGAGGGAGGTCGCCGTGCATCCACTCGCGGGTCCACGCCTCGAGGCCGGCGTCGATCACCGGCTCGCCGTACAGCACCGGCCGGCCGACGATGCGTCCGAGCGCTGCAGTGGGGTCGGGGATCAGCCGGGGGTCGGGGTTGCCGGATCCGACGTCGTGCAGCACGGTGTCGGCGACGCCCTCCTGGGCGACGCTGTCGCCACCGGCGATGAGCGTGCCGGCGCGTCCGCGGGATACGACGAGGCCGGCCTGTGCCAACTGGCGGTAAGCCGCGACGGCCGTGTTCCGGTTGATGCCGAGGAGCCCGGCGAGCTCGCGCACCGGTGGCAGCGCATCGCCGGGGCGCAGCACTCCGCGCTCGCGCAGCCCGCGCACGCTGCCGGCGATCTCAGCGGCGGTCGTACCGGTGATCTTGACGTCCATCACGACGAGTCTAAGGTGCTATGTTTTGACATAGGCCAAATGATTCTTTGTCACATTGAGGAGTGACCATGGCATCCGACCAGAACCCGACCACCGGATCGCAGCGCGTCAAGCGCGGTCTCGCCGAGATGCTCAAGGGCGGCGTCATCATGGACGTCGTCACGGCGGAGCAGGCGAGGATCGCAGAGGACGCCGGAGCCGTCGCCGTCATGGCGCTCGAGCGCGTTCCCGCCGACATCCGCGCACAGGGCGGTGTCTCGCGCATGAGCGACCCGGACATGATCGACAGCATCATCTCGTCGGTGTCGATCCCCGTCATGGCGAAGGCCCGCATCGGCCACTTCGTCGAGGCGCAGGTGCTCCAGGAGCTCGGCGTCGACTACATCGACGAGTCCGAAGTGCTCTCGCCCGCCGACTACGTCAACCACATCGACAAGTGGCCGTTCACCGTCCCGTTCGTGTGCGGGGCGACCAACCTGGGCGAAGCGCTGCGCCGCATCAACGAGGGGGCGGCCATGATCCGTTCCAAGGGTGAGGCCGGCACCGGCGATGTGTCGGAGGCAATGAAGCACATCCGCAAGATCCGCGGCGAGATCGCCGCTCTCGCCGCGCTGTCGAAGGACGAGCTGTACGTCGCCGCCAAGGAGCTGCAGGCCCCATACGAGCTGATCGCCGAGATCGCCGAGACCGGTGAGCTTCCAGTCGTGCTGTTCGTCGCCGGGGGCGTCGCGACCCCGGCGGACGCCGCCATGATGATGCAGCTCGGCGCAGACGGCGTGTTCGTCGGCTCGGGCATCTTCAAGTCGGGTGACCCCGCCGCCCGTGCGAAGGCCATCGTGCAGGCCACCGCGGCCTACGACGACCCCAAGGTGATCGCGGACGTCTCGCGCGGACTCGGCGAGGCGATGGTCGGAATCAACGTCTCGGACCTGCCCGCACCTCACCGCCTCGCCGAGCGCGGCTGGTAAGCAGCGGATGTCGCGAAGCCGCGTCGGCGTGCTCGCGCTGCAGGGCGATGTGCGCGAGCACGTCGCCCTGCTGCAGCGACTGGATGCGGAGGTCGTGCCCGTCCGCCGTCCCGAGCAGTTCGCCGCCGTCGACGGCCTCGTCATCCCCGGCGGAGAGTCCAGTGTCATCGACAAGCTCTCCCGCATCTTCGGGCTGCGCGCGCCGATCCGCGACGCGATCGCCGAGGGCATGCCGATGCTCGGCACCTGCGCGGGGCTGATCATGCTCGCCGACACCATCACCGACGCGATCGATGGTCAGCAGACGTTCGGCGGCATCGACGTCGTCGTCCGCCGCAACGCCTTCGGGCGCCAGGTCGAGTCGTTCGAGGCATCCCTCGACGTCCCTGCGCTCGGCGCGGAGCCGGTGCGAGCGACGTTCATCCGCGGCCCTGTCGTCGAGACGGTGGGACCGGATGCCACGGCTCTGGCCGCCCTGGATGACGGACGGGTGGTCGCCGTGGAACAGGGGAACCTGCTGGGGATCAGCTTCCACCCGGAGATCTCGGGGGAGACGCGTTTTCATCAGCGCTTCCTCGACCGGGTCGGCGGGCGCAGCGGCTGACACCCGCCGTGGTCAGGAGCGCACCAGGCCGCGGATCGCGTCGACCGTGCGGTCGATGTCACTTGCGGTGGTCACCCACGATGACATCGAGCAGCGCAGGGCGGCCCTTCCCCGCCACTCGGCGCCTGTGACCGCCGCGGTGCCCTCACTGAGGATGGCCGCACCCAGTTGACGCGTCCGCTCATCCGAGGCGAGGCGGAACATCACCTGGGTGTAGTCGACATCGTTCAGGATCTCGATCTCGTCGATCGACGAGAGACCGTCCGCGAACAGCAGCGCGTTCTCGTGCAGCCGTTCGATCAGGGCGGCGACTCCCGCGCGACCGAGCGCGCGCAGCGCGGCCCACGCAGGCACGCCCCGCGCCCGACGTGACAGCTCGGGCGTCGTATCCCAAGGGTCGAGCCCCGAGTAGATGAGGTAGTCGCCGCCGGTGCGGAACATCGCGATCGAATCCGCCGGTTCGCGGACGATGGCCATCCCGCAGTCGTACGGCACGTTGAGCGTCTTGTGCGCGTCGGTCGCCCATGAATCAGCATCCGCCATACCCGTGGTCAGGCGCCGCAGCACCGGCGACGCAGCGGCCCACAGCCCGAACGCGCCATCGACGTGCACCCAGGCGCCGTGTTCATGGGCGAGCGGGATCAGCGCCGCGAAATCGTCGAAAGCGCCGGTGTGCACTTCGCCGGCCTGCATGCACACGATCAGCGGACCGCCATCACCGCTGAGCGCCTCCTCGAGTTCTTCGGGGCGCATCCGGCCCTGGTCGTCGGAGCCGACGATCAGCATCTCGTCCCGCCCGATGCCGAGAAATCGCGCGGCCCTGTCCACTGAGCCGTGGCGGTCTGCGCCGACGACGAGCCGCAGCGCTGGTGCCCCGCGCAGCCCGCGAGCCGCGATATCCCAGCCGGCCCTGGCGTAGACGGCATTGCGCGCGGCGGCAAGACAGGTGAAGTTCGCCAGCTGACCGCCCGTGACGAATCCGACGCTGGCTGAAGCCGGAAGCGCCAGCAGCTCCAGCATCCACTGCCCGGCGACGCGCTCCATCGCCACCGTGGCGGGTGTGAGCAGCGACGAGCCGGAATTCTGATCCCACGCCGACACCAGCCAGTCCGCGGCGAGGGCCGCGGGATGTGTCGCACCGATCACGAAACCGAAGAAGCGTCCACCGGCGATGGCCACCAGCCCGTGATCGGCCCGCTCGGCCATCTCGACGACGACGGCTGCCGCGTCCGTCTCGCTCTCCGGCAGCGGGCCGCCGAACGCGGTGAGCATCTCATCGATGTCGGCGCGCGGCCATACGGGCCGCTCGTCGAGAGTATGCAGGAATCGCGTCGCGAGGTCGTGCGCGGCGTCGAGAGCCCGCTCCCGATCGTCCATGGGGGTCAGTCAAGCACTGGCCCCCCTTCGGGACAAGAGGCTGTGATGCATGCGCTTGACCTGTCATGGCGGGCCGGCCCCGGCGATTCGTTAGACTGGACGACGCCCTGGAGGCGACTCCGGGCGGATGAGACGAGCGGAGATATATGTCCGGGCATTCCAAGTGGGCGACGACCAAGCACAAGAAGGCGGTCATCGACGCGCGCCGTGCCAAGTCGTGGGCGAAGCTGATCAAGAACATCGAGGTCGCGGCCAAGCTCGGCGGCGCCGACCTGGCCGGCAACCCCACCCTGTACGACGCCGTCTTCAAGGCCAAGAAGATGTCGGTGCCGAAGGACAACATCGATCGCGCCGTCAAGCGCGGCGCCGGCATCGGCGGTGAGGCCGTCGAGTACGCCTCGATCATGTACGAGGGGTACGGCCCCAACGGCGTCGCGCTGATGATCGAGTGCCTCACCGACAACAAGAACCGCGCGGCAGCGGAGGTGCGCACAGCGCTCAGCCGCAACGGCGGCACCCTGGCCGACCCGGGTTCGGTCGCGTACAACTTCAGCCGCAAGGGCGTCATCGTTGTGGGTTCCGAGGGAACCACCGAGGACGACGTCATGATGGCGGCGCTCGAGGCCGGCGCGGAGGAGATCGAGCCGCACTCCCAGGGCTTCGAGGTCATCACCGAGGCCACCGACCTGGTAGACGTGCGCACTGCCCTGCAGGAGGCAGGCATCGACTACGAATCGGCGGACGTCGAGTTCGTGCCGAACCTCAAGGTCGAGATCGATGCAGCCACCGCGCGCAAGATCTTCCGTCTGATCGACGCGCTCGAGGACAGCGACGACGTGCAGAACGTCTTCAGCAACTTCGATCTGTCGGCAGAGGTCCAGGCCGAGCTCGAGAACGACGGCGACGACGACTGATCCTCGCGCCCGCGCGGGCGCGCCTCGGGTCCGAGTCGAAGCATGACTCGTAGCCTGGGGGAGTGAGTTCTCCTCTGCGCGTGCTCGGCATCGATCCCGGGCTGACCCGGTGCGGCATCGGCATCGTCGACGTCGACCGTGCGCGGCGCGCCACGCTGGTGCACGTCGGCGTCGTGCGAACACCGGTGGATGCCGACATCGCCGAGCGCCTGGCCGGCATCGCCGCGGGGCTCCGCGCGGTGATCGAGGAACACGGCCCGGCTGCCGTGGCGGTGGAGCGCGTGTTCGCTCAGCAGAACATGCACACGGTGATGGGCACCGCCCAGGCATCCGGCGTCGCACTGCTCGTCGCGGCCGAGGCCGGACTGCCGGCAGCGACCCACACGCCCAGCGAGGTGAAGGCCGCCGTCACCGGGTACGGTTCGGCGGACAAGCGCCAGGTGCAGTCGATGATCGCGCGCATCCTGCGGCTCGACGCGCCTCCCCAGCCCGCTGACGCAGCGGATGCCCTTGCTATCGCCCTCTGTCATGCGTGGCGTCGGGGCGGCGCCGCGAGCGACACGGGCACCGCTCTCACGCCAGCGCAGCGCGCCTGGGCGGATGCCGAGCGCATCGCCCGCAGCTCGACTCGTGTCGCTCGAACAGATGTACGACCTGCTCGATAGGCTGGAGACATGATCTCCTCTCTGCGCGGCACCGTGCTGCATGCCGCATCCGGCCAGGTCGTCGTCGAGACCGGCGGTGTCGGCTTCTCGGTCTTCGTGCCGGCCGACATCGGCCACACCGCGGTGGTGGGGGAGCAGCTGCGACTGCACACCAGTCTGATCGTCCGCGAGGACGCGCTGACGCTCTACGGCTTCGGCGATGCCGACGAGCTGGAGATCTTCGGTCAGCTGATCAGCGTCACCGGAGTCGGTCCGAAGTCCGCGCTGGGTGTGCTGTCCCACCTCACGGTCGATCAGATCGCCGAAGCTGTCACGGCAGAAGACGACGCGCCGTTCCGTCGGGTCTCGGGCATCGGACCGAAGACGGCGAAGCTCATCGTCGTGCAGCTCGCCGGCAAGGTGCAGCCGCGCGTGGCATCCAGCCCTGCGGGAGCGGTGAGCACGGACGTCACCGAGCAGGTGACCGCCGCCCTGGTGGGCCTCGGCTGGACCGAGAAGATCGCAGCCGAAGCCGCCGCGCAGACGGCGGAGGATGCCACGGACGCCGAGCGTGAATCCGTCCCGGCGCTGCTGCGCCGGACTCTCGCAGCGATGGGCCCAGGAGCCAAGCGTGGCTGAGCCGGCGCGCGACGCCGGCGAGGCGCTGGACGAGGCCGAGCTCGCGATCGAGGGTGCGCTGCGCCCGGCGAGTCTCGACGAGTTCGTGGGGCAGCCGAAGGTGCGCGGTCAGCTGCAGCTGCTGCTGGAGGCGGCGCGCATCCAGGAGCGGACGGCCGATCACATCCTCCTCGCGGGCCCGCCGGGTCTCGGCAAGACGACGCTGGCGATGATCGTCGCGCACGAGAGCGGCAGGCCGCTGCGGCTGTCCAGCGGTCCGGCGATCCAGCATGCCGGCGATCTCGCCGCACTGCTTTCCAGCCTGACCCCGGGCGAGGTGCTCTTCATCGACGAGATCCACCGCATGGCCCGCTCCGCGGAAGAGATGCTGTACCTCGCGATGGAGGACTTCCGCATCGACATCATGGTCGGCAAGGGCGCCGGCGCCACCAGCATCCCGCTCGACCTCGCTCCGTTCACGCTGGTCGGCGCGACCACCCGCTCCGGCCTGCTGCCCAACCCGCTGCGCGATCGCTTCGGATTCACCGGACACCTGGAGTTCTACGACGACGGCGATCTCGAGCAGGTCATCAGGCGCTCGGCAGGCGTGCTCGGCGTCCGCCTCCCCGACGACGCGCTCTCCGAGATCGCCCGCCGCTCGCGCGGCACACCGCGAATCGCGAACCGGCTGCTGCGACGCGTGCGCGACTACGCGCTCGTACACGGCAGCGGGAGTGGGTCCGCATCCATAGCCGACGTGCGCGCCGCCCTCGAGCTGTACGACGTCGATCCGATCGGCCTCGATCGTCTCGACCGCGCGGTGCTGGATGCCCTGGTGCGAAGGTTTCGAGGCGGGCCGGTTGGGCTCAGCACCCTCGCCGTCGCAGTGGGCGAAGAGGGGGAGACGGTCGAGAGCGTCGTGGAGCCGTACCTCGTGCGGATCGGCTTCCTCGGGCGAACGCCACGCGGGCGCATCGCGATGCCAGAGGCCTACGCGCACCTCGGCATCGCGCACCCGGACGGGGTCGCATTGTTCGATGACCTATAATCGCTGAAGACTTCCCGGCTAGATCCCCTACGCACCGCCGCGTTCGGCGTGCACCTCGAAAGGCTTCAACTCTCATGGAAATCATCCTCTTCGGACTTCTCGCCGTGATGCTCGTGTTCATGTTCCTGAACACCCGCAAGCGCCAGAAGCAGATGAAGGAGCAGCAGGAGGAGAAGGCATCGAAGACCATCCCCGGCGCCAAGGTGCTGCTGCAGGGCGGGCTCTACGGAACCGTCGTCTCCTACGACCCGGTCGACCTCGACAAGCCCGCTGAGATCGAGCTGGCTCCGGGCACGGTCATCGAGGTTCACAGCCAGGCGATTCTGCGCGTGGTCGACCCGACCGAGCCGGTCGACTCGCACGACGAGGACGCTGCGGATGCTGTGGCGCTGGACGCACCGGTCGAGGACGTCGTCGCCGACGAGCACCCCGACGTCACCCCCGCCAAGGGGGCCGACGACGGCATCGAGTCGATCCAGGTCGAGACGCCTGAGGAGACGAAGGCTCGTCTCGAGCGCAACGACGACAACTGACGCCCCCGGGCGTATCTCGCGGAAAGCGGAACCACGTGGCATCCTCATCTCCGACCCGTCATGCGTGGCGGGTCCTCCTCGGCCTGCTTCTCGTCACGGCGGCGCTGTTCGGCATCAACGCCCTCGGCGTCTACGGGTTCAAGGAGAGCTCATGGACACCTGAGCTCGCCCTCGACCTGCAGGGTGGCACGCAGATCATCCTGAGCGCGCAGACGCCCGACGGCGCTGACCCGACCCAGGAGCAGCTCGACCAGGCCGCGGCGATCATCCGCCAGCGTGTCGACGCCTCCGGCACGGCCGAGGCCGACATCACCACCGAGGGCGGCCGCAACATCGTCGTGCAGATCCCGGGTGTCGCCGATCAGGAGACCCGCGACCGCATCCAGGCGAGTGCGAAGCTCGAGTTCCGCGTCGTCCTCGCGGCGACCGACCCGGCGACGGAGTTCGTCGGCGAGGACGGCAGCACCACGCCGTTCCCCACGCCGAACGAGACCATGAACGCGGTTCCCACCCCGGCGCCCACCGACGCCAGCGACCCGGCGTGGATGACCGAGAAGCAGATCGCCACTCTGCAGTCCTACGACTGCACGGCGGAGCACGACCGCACCAACGCCCCGGAGGACGAGCCGCTCGTCGCCTGTGACCCCACCGGCTCGGTCAAGTACCTGCTCGGACCGATGGAGCTCGACGGCACTTCGATCGACGACGCCACCGCCGGCCGCGACCAGCAGTCCGGTGCGTGGACCGTCAACCTCGAGCTCGACGGCCACGGCACCGAGGTCTTCGGCGACATCAGCCAGCGGCTCAACGCCAACCGCATCGCGGGTCTCACCCCGCGAGACCAGTTCGCGTTCGTGCTCGACGGCGTCGTGATCTCGGCACCGGTGATGCAGGCCGCGATCCTCAACGGCAAGCCGAGCATCTCGGGCAACTTCACGCAGGAGAGCTCGCAGGCCCTGTCCGACCAGCTCCGCTACGGTGCACTCCCGCTCAGCTTCACCGTCGAGAGCTCCGACACCATCTCCGCGACGCTGGGCTCGCAGCAGCTGCAGATCGGTCTCATCGCCGGGCTCATCGGTCTCGGCCTCGTGGCGGTCTACTCTCTGATCAGCTACCGGGCGCTGGGCTGGGTCATCATCGCGTCGATCGGCGTGATGGGGGTGCTGACGTACATCATCATCTGCATCCTCGCGTGGCGCATGGGCTTCCGCCTCTCGCTGGCAGGTGTGGCCGGCCTGATCGTATCGATCGGGTTCACAGCCGACTCCTTCATCGTCTACTTCGAGCGAATACGAGACGAGCTGCGAGACGGCAAATCCATCACCGGCGCCGTCGAGGACGGCTGGGGACGCGCGAAGCGAACGATCTACATCTCGAAGTCGATCAACATCCTCGCGGCCGTGGTGCTGTACATCCTCGCGGACGCCACGGTGAAGGGCTTCGCGTTCACGCTGGGTCTCACGACGCTGATCGACGTCTTCATCTTCGTCATCTTCACGCACCCGGTGATGCAGCTGCTGGCGCGCACGCGGTTCTTCGGCGGCGGGCACAAGCTCTCCGGACTCGACCCCGAGTCTCTCGGCGCGGTCTACCGCGGTCGTGCGCGGTACCGGCAGGCGGAGGTCGGCTCGACCGGCCGCACCGCCCGCAACAAGGGAGCGCGAGGCGAGGCCGAGAAACGCCAGACCATCGCTGAGCGCAAACGCGCCGAGGCTCTCGCTTCTCAGGGATCCTCGGATGCCGGAAAGGACTCCGACGCCTGATGTTCTCCATGAATGAGTTCGGCAACAAGCTCTATTCGGGGAAGACCTCCTTCCCGTTCGTCGCGAAGCGACGCCTGTGGTTCATCATCGCGATCGCGCTCATCGTCGCCTCGGCGCTGGTGCCGCTGATCCGCCCGATCCAGTTCTCGATCGAGTTCACCGGTGGATCGCAGTTCATGGTTCAGGAGCCGCAGTCGACTGACCAGTCGCTGGCGACGGATGCTGTGCGCTCGGTGGTTCCCGAGGCGACCACCAAAGTCGTCGTGGTGAACAACCGCGACATCCGCGTGCAGACCGACCAGATGAGCGCAGCCGACACGCAGCTCGTCACCACTGCACTCGCGGATGCCTACGGCGTCGACGCCACCGAGATCACCAACTCCTTCATCGGGCCGGCCTGGGGTGAGAACGTCACGCGCCAGTCGCTGTGGGGTCTGGCGATCTTCCTCGCCCTGACCTTCCTGATCCTGGCGATCTACTTCCGCACCTGGAAGATGTCTGCAGCCGCGATCATCGGTCTGCTCGACGTGCTCGTGATCACGGTCGGCGTCTACGCCCTCGCCGGATTCGAGATCTCGCCGGCGGCGGTGATCGGGTTCCTGACGATCCTCGCGTACTCCCTGTACGACACCACGGTCGTGTTCGACAAGGTCCGCGAGAACACGACGGAGGACGCCAATCAGACGACCCGCCTGTTCGGCGAGTCCGTCAACCTGGCGGTGAACCAGACCCTGGTGCGGTCCATCAACACCTCCGTCGTAGCAGCGCTGCCCGTGGGCGCGATCCTGTTCATCGGCGCGTTCTGGCTGGGTGCGGAGACGCTGACCGACATCTCGCTGTCGATCTTCGTCGGCATCATCGTCGCCACGTACTCGACGCTGTTCGTCGCCGCTCCGCTGTACTCGCTGTTCCGCGAGAAGGAGCCGGCCATCATCGCGCACGACGCGAAGGTCCATGAGGCGCGCGAGCGCGCCGCAGCGGCGAACGCCTGACCCTCTCAGCGGGGTCGGCGTCCTGCCGACCCCGCGTAGGATGATCTGATCGGGATGGGAGCAGCAGATGGCGGATTCTCAGGCCACATCGCAGGGATCGAGCCTGCGTCGGCTTGTGCCGCGCATCTTCTCGCGTGCTCCCCGGGTCAATGACCTCGACAACCTGATCCGAACCGTCCGCGCTAACCATCCGCGCGGCGATCTGCCGATCATCGAGCGCGCCTATCGCGTCGCGCGCGACAAGCATGCGGGCCAGCTGCGTCAGAGCGGTGAGCCGTACATCACTCATCCGCTCGCCGTGGCGCAGATCCTCGCGGAGCTGGGCCTGGGGCCCCGCGCGATCGCCGCTGCGCTGCTGCACGACACCGTCGAGGACACCGGCTACGCGCTGGCCGAGCTGACCGAGGAGTTCGGCGACGAGGTCGCGATGCTCGTCGACGGCGTCACGAAGCTCGACAAGGTGAAGTACGGCGAGAGCGCGCAGGCCGAGACGGTGCGCAAGATGATCGTCGCGATGTCGAAGGACATCCGGGTCCTGCTCATTAAGCTGGCCGACCGGCTGCACAACGCCCGCACGTGGGGTTTCGTCCCTCCCGAGAAGGCCAGCAAGAAGGCCAGGGAGACGCTCGAGATCTATGCGCCTCTCGCGCATCGACTCGGCATCCAGACGATCAAGTCCGAGCTCGAGGATCTGTCGTTCGCGGTGCTGCACCCGAAGATCTACGCAGAGATCAACAGTCTGATCGCGCAGCGCACCCCGCAGCGCGAGAAGTACCTGCAGAACGTCATTGAGTCGATCGATGAGGACCTGCGCGAGCTGCGCATCCGAGGAAAGGTCGTCGGCCGGCCGAAGCAGCTGTACTCCGTCTACCAGAAGATGGTCGTGCGCGGGCGCGAGTTCGATGACATCTACGACCTCATCGGCATCCGCGTCCTGGTCAACTCCGTGCGCGACTGCTACGCGGTGCTCGGTGCCATCCACGCACGATGGACCCCGCTGCCCGGACGGTTCAAGGATTACATCGCGACCCCCAAGTTCAACCTGTACCAGTCGCTGCACACGACCGTGATCGGCCCGTCAGGACGCACCGTCGAGATCCAGATCCGCACGCACGAGATGCATCAGCAGGCGGAGTTCGGTGTCGCCGCGCACTGGATGTACAAGGAGCGGGTGAACGGCGGCAAGGTCGAGGTGCGCGCGAGCGACACCGACATGGCCTGGCTGGCCCACATCTCCGACTGGCAGGCAGAAACCGCCGACCCGAGCGAGTTCCTCGACTCACTGCGCTTCGAGATCGGTGCGAAGGAGGTCTACGTCTTCACGCCGAAGGGGCGGGTGATCGGCCTTCCCGCCGGGGCGACGACGGTCGACTTCGCCTACGCCGTGCACACCGAGATCGGTCACCGCACGATGGGAGCGAAGGTCAACGGCAGGCTCGTGCCGCTGGAGACAGTGCTGAAGAGCGGTGACGTCGTCGAGGTCTTCACCTCGAAGAACCCGGATGCCAGTCCCAGCCAGGACTGGATGGCCTTCGTCAAGAGCACCAGGGCGCGCAACAAGATCCGCGGCTGGTTCACGAAGGAGCGCCGCGAAGAGGCGGTCGAACAGGGTAAGGAATCCATCGCCAGGGCGATGCGCAAGCAGAACCTGCCACTGCAGCGCCTGATGAGCCAGGAGTCGTTCACCGAGGTCGCCCACCAGCTCCGCTATGAAGACGTCTCTGCCTTGTACGCCGCCGTCGGCGAAGGACATGTCTCGCCGCAGTCGGTGCTCGAGAAGGTCACAGCGCTCGTCGCCGTCGAGCAGGACACCAGCACCGGCGCGATCGATCTGCCAGGTCGTCAGGTGCCGGTCCGCGAGGCCCGCACCGGCGACTCGGGCATCCTCGTCCGCGGCGCGGCCGACATCCTCGTCAAGCTGGCGCGCTGCTGCACACCCGTGCCCGGCGACGCCATCGTGGGCTTCGTCACACGGGGGAGCGGCGTGTCGGTGCATCGCCAGGACTGCGTGAACGTGAAGGCGCTGGGCACCGACCCGGAGCGTTTCGTCGACGTCGAGTGGGCGCCGACCACGAAGAGCGTGTTCCGCGTGCAGATCCAGGTCGAGGCGCTGGATCGCTCCGCGCTGCTGTCGGATGTCACGCGCGTGCTCAGCGAGCACCATGTGAACATCCTCTCGGCGACCGTCACCACCACCGATGAGCGTCTCGCGCTGAGCCGGTTCGTCTTCGAGATGGGCGACTCCGTTCACCTCGACCGCGTGCTGAACGCGGTCCGCCGGATCGACGCGGTCTACGACGTCTACCGCGTCACGACCTCCTGATCGGCGAGCATCTCCGCAAGGATCCGCCTCGCCGTCTGGCAGCCCGGTCTCCGCTCGATGCTGGCGACGTGGGCGCGGACCGCTTCGGTGAGATCGGGTCGCCCGAGCAGCAGCGCGCGCAGCCAGCGGTCATCCCCGCCGTGCCGGGCCAGATCGAACAGCAGCGTGACCGCCGTGACGACGGGCGTGGTGACGGGCACTCCGCCGATGAGCTGGACCTCCTCGGACGCGAGGGTGCGGTCATGATGGACGACGCGAACCGACGGCCTCGTGCGCGGTCGCGACGGGCCGATCCGAGTGACGTGGTGGATGCTCGGCGGCAGATCGCCCGCGCCGTGCACCCAGGCGGCAGTGGCTCCGCTGGCAGCTGTGCGAGGCGACAGCAGCATCGAGATGCTCACCGCCCGGTCAGCGCTGCTCTCGACCGTGTCTGCGGGCATGTAGCCCTCGCCGATCTCGATGACGTGCCCGTCCAGCCTCGCGGCGCTGAGCTCGGTGAGCGAGAGCCGCTCACCAGGGCGGTAGAACAGGGCGGGATGCACCCTTAACAGTGTGAGCCGTGCCCGCCCGGGATGGGGCGGCACGGCTCACACTGTGGATAACGCAGCCGGCTGCAGATCAGCGCAGAACTGATCAGCCCAGAACTGATCAGCCCAGAACTGATCAACCGAGGGCGCTCAGCCAGGCGCGGCGAGCGGCCAGAGCCTCGGTCGCGTCCTTCACTGCCTTCTTGTCGCCGGACTTCTCGGCCGCCGCGAGTTCAGCTTCGAGCTTCTCGATGGCCTCGACCAGCTGCGAGCTCATGTCGTTCGCGCGAGCCTTGGTCTCGGGGTTGTTCTTCTTCCAGTCGACCTCTTCGCGCGACTTCAGCGCCTGCTCGATGGAGCGCATGCGGTCATCGAGCGCACGCTCCTTCTCACGCGGGAAGATGCGTCCGACTTCGTCCCACTGACGCTGGATGCGGGTCAGCAGGGCACGGGCGCGCTTGAGGTTCGATTCGTCGGCGACGGCCTTCGCCTCGACCAGCAGCGCCTCGCGCTCTTCGATGCGCGGAGCCGAGTCGGCCTCCTCAGCGGCGGCCTGCTCGGCACGCGCCGCGTACAGGGCGTCACCTGCGGCCTTGAACTTCGCCCACAGCGCATCGTCCGCCTTGCGACCCGCACGACCGGCGGCCTTCCACTCGTCGAGCAGGCTGCGGTATGCCGGAATGCCGTCGACACCACGCGGTGCCAGGGCCTCGGCCCGCTCAACCAGGCGCGATTTCACATCGCGCGCGGCGCGATGCACATCGTCGAGGTCGGAGAAGAACGCACGACGTGCCTTGTCGACCGTCGAGCGTGCATCCCGGAATCGCTTCCAGAGCTGCTGCGCGGCACCCTTCGGCAGACGAGGTCCGGTCTGCTGGTGAGCCTGCCAAGCATCGAACAGGTCGGTCATCTCGACGGTGACCTGCTTCCACTGCACCTTCGTCAGGTCGCGTGCGGCGATGGCCTCGGCCTTCTCGACGATCGCAGTGCGCTCGGCGATGGCGGCGTCGAGCGCCTCCTTCGCGGCCTCGGCCTCCTTCGCCGTCGCCTCGGACAGCGACTCCAGCAGCGACTCGACGCGGGTGCGCAGACCGGCGAGATCGCCGACGGCCGCGGCGTCCGTGACCTCGCCGAGCAGGTGCGTGGCCTGCTTGCTGAGGTCGGATGCCGACGCTCCGCCGCCCTGAGCGCGGGTCTCAAGTGTGCCGAGCTTGACAGCGAGATCGTCGTACTTGCGGACGTAGTAGGCGAGCGCCTCATCGGAGGTGCCGTCCGGATACTGGCCAACGGCACGCCAGGAATCGCCCTCGCGGACCTCGACGGTGCCGTCTTCGGTGACACGGCCCCACTGCGCGGCATCCGAATCGATCGGCGCAGGCGCCGGCGCGACAATAGGAGCCGCGGCAGCTGCGGCGGGCATCGGCCGGCGCGGCGGAGCGGGGACGGGCGGTCCGGGAACGGGAGGGGTGGGCTTGGCGGCGTTGTCGTCAGACACGATGTTCTCCTTGCGCGGACGTCCCGCGGGAGTGGGAAAGGACGTTGCTCAGCCTAGTTCACTCGCCGGGAGTCTGCGTGGGCTCAGACGCAGGAGTCTCGACCGGAGTCTGTGGGGTCTCGGGCGCGGAAGTCTCGACCGGCAGGCCGGTGAGCGTCGGGGTGGGCGTCGTCTGAACGCTCGGCTCCGGCGCCGGGGCGGTCGACTGTCCGAGGACGGTCTGGCTGACGATGGCGCCGATGACGATCAGCCCGCCGGCGACGACGGCGATGACCGTGTCACGGCGTCGACGGCGCAGCTGCTTCTCGTACCAGGCCGTGCGGGCCGCGTACAACCGCGCCCGCTCCGCTTCCGTGCGTGCGCGCTGTGCCGCACCGCGAGAACCGCGTACCGCCATCGTTGCTCCTCTCAAGCCTGGATCGCGGCAACGCCGCCTCTGCGAGCCTACCGGCGGACGCGGCCCGATGTCGGTCGCGCCAGTAGCCTGGACTCATGACCTCCGCCGCCTCCCTGATGTCGGGACAGACGCCGCTTGCCGTGCGCATGCGGCCGGTCTCACTGAGCGAGGTCGCCGGGCAGCAGCACCTGCTGCGCGCGGGCTCGCCGATCGTGGCGCTGGCCGATCCGGAGGCGAGTGCGCCCGGTGCCGTCTCGATCATCCTTTGGGGTCCGCCCGGCACGGGCAAGACGACGCTCGCACAGGCGATCGCCCGCTCCTCGGGTCGCCGCTTCGTCGAGCTCTCGGCCATCACCGCCGGGGTCAAGGACGTGCGCGAGGTGATGCAGGAGGCGATCACGCAGCGCGACCTGTACGGCCAGACGACGATCCTGTTCCTCGACGAGATCCATCGATTCACCAAGGCCCAGCAGGACGCGCTTCTGCCCGGCGTCGAGAACGGCTGGGTCATCCTTATCGCAGCCACCACAGAGAATCCGTCCTTCTCGGTGATCTCGCCACTGCTGTCGCGATCGCTGCTCCTGACGCTGAAGCCCCTCACAGACGAGGACATCGGCGTCCTGATCGATCGTGCGGTGACAGATGCCAGAGGTCTGTCCGGCTCGGTGACCATCGCCGACGACGCTCGCGGGGCGCTGATCAGGCTCGCCTCCGGCGATGCCCGCCGTGCGCTGACCGGTCTGGAGGCCGCGGCGGCGGTGGCCTCATCCAGGGCGGACGACGGATCGCCGGCGGAGGTCACGGACGAGGACGTCGCCCAGGCCGTCGACCGCGCGCTGCTGCGCTATGACCGTCAGGGCGATGAGCACTACGACGTGATCAGCGCCTTCATCAAGTCGATCCGCGGTTCCGATCCGGACGCCGCGGTGCACTATCTGGCGCGCATGATCGAGGCGGGGGAGGACCCGCGCTTCATCGCGCGGCGTCTGGTGATCTCCGCAGCGGAGGACATCGGCCTCGCCGACCCGCAGGCGCTGACGATCGCCAACGCGGCCGCGGACGCCGTGGCGTTCATCGGGATGCCCGAAGGCCGCATCCCGCTCGCCGAGGCCACCATCTACCTGGCGACGACCGCCAAGTCGAACGCCGCCTACGTGGCGATCAACCAGGCGATCGCGGATGTGCGCGCAGGCGGTTTCGGGCGCGTCCCGATTCATCTGCGCGACGCGCACTACGCCGGCGCGAAGCGCCTCGGGCACGGCAAGGGCTACCGCTATCCGCACGACAGCGACGTCGGCATCCTGCCGCAGCAGTATCTGCCCGACGAGCTCGACGGACGGCGCTACTACGAGCCGAAGAGCCTCGGCGCCGAGCGCGACGTCTCGGCGCGCCTCGAGAGAATCCGTCGCATCCTCGGCGACCGCTGAGACTCTTCAGCCGGTGGACTGACCGCCCAGGCCGCATCTGTTAGCATTGAGCGGCTCGAAACAGAGTTTTCGGGCATCCCTCCACTCATCCACCCTCGGGTGGGAACCGTCACGGCGCCCCGGCGTGCGCCCAGCGGCAGAGTGTCGGAGATACGCCCGTGAGACGTGAAAGACGCGTCCACGTCACGGAAGGAATGCTTCGTGGTCACGAAGTCCCAGGACCGCCGCAAGGTCCGTCTCAGCCGCGCGCTGGGAATCCCGCTCACCCCGAAGGCCGCCCGCTACCTCGAGAAGCGTCCTTACGCTCCCGGCGAGCACGGCCGCACCAAGCGCAAGGCTGACAGCGACTACGCCGTGCGTCTGCGTGAGAAGCAGCGTCTGCGCGAGCAGTACGGCATCCGCGAGAAGCAGCTGCGCATCGCGTTCAACGAGGCTCGCCGCAAGGACGGCCTGACCGGTGAGAACCTGGTCGAGCTGCTCGAGATGCGTCTCGACGCCCTCGTCGTGCGTGCCGGCTTCGCCCGCACCACCGCACAGGCCCGTCAGCTGGTCGTGCACCGTCACATCCTCGTCGACGGTCAGCTCGTCGACCGCCCGTCCTTCCGCGTGAAGCCGGGTCAGCTCATCCACGTCAAGGCCAAGAGCGAGGGCCTCGAGCCCTTCCAGGTCGCAGCCGCCGGCGGTCACGCCGAGGTCCTGCCTCCCGTTCCCGGCTACCTCGAGGTGGAACTCGACAAGCTGCAGGCCCGCCTGGTTCGTCGCCCGAAGCGCGCTGAGGTCCCCGTGACCTGTGAAGTGCAGCTCGTCGTCGAGTACTACGCGGCTCGCTGATCTGACAGCGTTTGCACGAGAGGCGTCGGGAATCCCCGGCGCCTCTCGTCGTAGGATGGCGGAATGAAGACTCTCCTCTGGTTCCTGATCGGCGTGATCGGCGGGTTCGTCGCCGCCCACTTCATGAACAAGGACCCGCGGGGTCAGGAGATCTTCGGCGACATCGACGCGCGCCTCTCTCAGTTCACGGCCATCCTGGGCGACGCCTATCGCCAAGAGGACGCGCGGCTGTCGGATCCGACCGACCGCTGAACCGCACCGGCGCCCGCGCTGCGCTGCTGACGGGACCGAATCACCCCTCCGCCGCGTTCACGGACGCGGACACACCACGCAAGGACACGCACCAGAGCTATGAAAACTGCGGAGATCGCGCAGCGGTACCTGAACTTCTTCGAGAAGAACGATCACGTCATCGTTCCGTCTGCCTCCCTCGTGAGCGACGACCCGACACTGCTGTTCACGGTCGCAGGAATGGTGCCGTTCATCCCGTACCTCACCGGCGTCGTGCCCGCACCGCACCCGCGCATCGCCGACGTGCAGAAGTGCATCCGCACCAACGACATCGAAGAGGTCGGCAAGACCGCCCGCCACGGCACGTTCTTCCAGATGATGGGCAATTGGTCGTTCGGCGACTACTTCAAAGAGGGGGCGATCCGCTACGCCTGGGAACTGCTGACGAGTTCCGAGAGCGACGGCGGACTCGGCTTCGACGAGAAGGATCTCTGGGTCACGATCTACGAGACCGATGACGAGGCGGAGGCCATCTGGCGCGACGTCATCGGGCTGAAGCCGGAGCGCATCCAGCGCCTCGGACGCGCCGACAACTACTGGCACACCGGTCAGGCCGGTCCCGGCGGGCCCGACTCCGAGATCTTCTTCGACCGCGGTCCGTCGTACGGCAAGGACGGCGGGCCGGCCGTCGACGACTCGCGGTTCATGGAGATCTGGAACCTCGTGTTCATGCAGGACTTCATCCAGAACGTTCGCAGCGCCACGGAGTTCGACATCGTCGGCGAGCTGCCGAAGAAGAACATCGACACCGGCATGGGCCTCGAGCGCGTCGCCTTCCTCAAGCAGGGCGTCGAGAACATGTACGAAACCGATCAGGTGCGTCCGGTCCTCGATCGCGCCGCCGAGCTCTCCGGACGCCGCTACGGCGCGTCGCACGAGGACGATGTGCGCTTCCGCGTGATCGCCGACCACGTGCGCTCGTCGCTGATGCTCCTCTCCGACGGCGTTCGCCCGTCCAATGACGGTCGCGGCTACGTGCTGCGCCGCCTGATGCGGCGCACGGTGCGCGCCATGCGTCTGCTCGGAGTCGACGCACCCACCTTCCCCGAGCTGTTCACGGCGTCTCGGGATGCCATGAAGTCGGCCTACCCCGTGCTGGAGACCGAGTGGTCGACGCTGTCCTCGGCGGCGATCGCCGAGGAGGAGACCTTCCGCCGCACTCTCGCTCAGGGGTCGACGATCCTGGATCTCGCCCTCGCCGACACGAAGAAGGCCGGCGGTGAGACGCTCAGCGGCTCCGAGGCCTTCCTGCTCCACGACACCTACGGCTTCCCGATCGATCTGACGCTCGAGGTCGCCCAGGAGGCCGGCCTCGAGGTCGATCGCGGCGCCTTCGACGATCTGATGCAGCAGCAGCGTGAGCGCGCCAAGGCCGATGCGCGTGGTCGCAAGAGCCAGCTCGCCGACCTGTCGGTGTACCGCGAGTTCCGCGCCCAGGGCGAGACGGCTTTCGCCGGCTACACGGATCTGCAGACCGAATCGCGCGTCCTCGGGATCATCGTCGACGGCCACTCCGTCGCGAGCGCCGCGGAGGGGGACGTCGCCGAGGTGATCCTCGCTGAGACCACGCTGTACGCCGAGTCCGGCGGTCAGGTCGCCGACAAGGGAACCATCGTCGGCACCGGCTTCGAGCTGGACGTCCTCGACGTGCAGCGACCCGTCGCGGGCCTGATCAGCCACACCGTGCACGTGGCATCCGGTTCGGTGGCGGTCGACGACCGCGCGACCACCGTCGTGGACGCCGCCAACCGCCGCGCGGCCCAGCAGGCGCACTCCGCGACGCACCTCGTGCACGCCGCACTTCGCGACACGCTGGGCAAGACGGCCACGCAGGCCGGTTCGCTCAACCGCGCCGGCTACATGCGCTTCGACTTCGCCTGGTCCCAGCCGCTGTCGACCGAGACGCGCTCCGAGATCGAGGACATCGTCGGGCGGGCCGTGAACGACGCACTCGAGGTGACGACCCGCATCGTCTCGCTCGACGAGGCCAAGGAAGCCGGCGCCATGGCGCTGTTCGGCGAGAAGTACGGTGACGTCGTGCGCATGGTCGACATCGGAGGTCCCTGGTCGCGCGAGCTCTGCGCGGGCACGCACGTGTCGACCAGCTCTGAGATCGGCCTGGTCAGCCTCGTCGGCGAGTCGTCGATCGGCGCATCGAACCGTCGCATCGAAGCTCTCGTCGGTCAGGACGCCTTCCGCGAGCTGGCTGCTGAGCGCACTGTCGTGTCGCAGCTGACCGCAGCGCTGAAGACGCCGCGCGACCAGCTCAGCGCGCGCATCGAAGAGCTCCAGGCGAACCTGAAGGCCGCTGAGAAGCGCATCGCGCAGTTCGAATCCAAGGAGCGCGAGGGCCGCGTCCCGGCACTCGTCGAGGCCGCGCAGCCCGTCGGCGACTACCGCGTGGCATCCGCTTCGCTCGGCGAGGTCGGATCCGCTGACGACGTGCGCACCCTCGCCCTGAGCGTGCGCGAGCGTCTCGGCACGGATGCCGCCGTAGTCGCATTCGGCGGCGTCGTCTCCGGTCGACCGATCATCGTCGTCGCGACGAACGATGCCGCACGCGCAGCCGGCGCCAAGGCCGGCGCTCTGGTGCGCATCGCGGCGGGCGTGCTCGGCGGCGGTGGCGGTGGCAAGGATGACGTGGCTCAGGGCGGCGGCACGGATGCGACCGCGCTCGATGAGGCGCTGGCCGCCGTGGTCACGGAGCTCGGAGGCGCGTGAGCGGCTTCCGTCGGGGCATCCGACTCGGCATCGACGTCGGGAAGGCCCGTGTCGGCGTGTCCCGCTGCGACCCGGACGGCATGCTCGCGGTTCCCGTGGAGACGGTTCCGCGCTCGGAGACCTCCGTGGATCGCATCGTCGAACTCTCCGCGGAGTGGGATCCGATCGAGATCGTCATCGGCCTGCCGGTGAACATGCGCGGTGAGGAGACGCTGTCGACTGTCGACGCGCGGGAGTTCGCAGCTGACGTGCGCAGGCGCACCGGGCGCGCCGTGCGCATGGTCGATGAGCGGCTGAGCACGGTCAGCGCACACGCCGCGCTGCGTTCTTCGGGCAGATCTCAGAAGAACTCTCGTAGCATTGTCGATCAGGTGGCCGCAGTGGTGCTGCTGCAGCACGCGGTCGACACTGAGAAGAGCACCGGACACCCCGCCGGTGCGTTGATCGATCCCCCCGAGGAGCCGCTGCGCGATGCCTGAACCGGATGAAGCCAGCAGGAATCTGAGCGACCTGTTCGGCAATCTTCCGACGGCGGCGTCGCCGTCGACCGGACGACAGAACCGTGAGGCACGTGAGGCCCCCGCACCGGGCTCACGCCGCGCACTGCGCGAGGCGGCTGCACGCGAAGCCGCCGCACGCGAGTCGGACACCACGCCCGCGCACGTCACACCACCTGCGTCGACGCCGATCGCGCCGCCGGCGCCGGCGGTGCCTGCCCGGTCGGCAGCCCGCGCGGATGACTCATTCGGCTCCGCGGACGTCGCCTCCGAACCCGCACACGCGGCTCCCGACCGCACCGAGGCACCCGGCGCAGCGCCCGTTGAGGCACATCCGAGCGAAGCAGATCCGAGCCAGGCAGATCCGAACCAGGCAGATCCGGAAGCAGCTTCGCTGCACTCGCTGTTCGCCCCAGAGCAGCACCACGACGTTCCGAAGAAGCGGCGCGGGAGAGGCTGCCTCATCGGCCTGATCATCATGCTCGTCGTGTTCGGCGGCATCGCCGCAGGTGGTGCGTGGGTCTGGAGCCAGTACGGCGACAGGATCAGCGACGCCATGGGCTGGGGCGAGCCGAAGGACTACGAGCCCGGCATCGCCACCGGCGAAGTGCTCGTCACCATCAAGTCCGATGACACCGGATCACAGGTCTCGACCGCGCTGTTCGAAGCCGGCGTCACGAAGACCGATCGCGTCTTCTACGACTACCTGGTCGCCGAGAAGCCGTCCGCCACTTTCTACCCCGGTGTCTACACGATGCAGGAGAAGATGACGGCCGCCGCCGCCCTGGAGTCGCTGGACGACCCGGCGAATCGCATGGAGAACACTGTGCGCATCGGCGAGGGCGGCACCGTCGCATCCTCGCTGCCGCAGATCGTCGACGGCGTCGGCATCCCGATGGAGGAGCTGCAGGCCGCGATCCAGGACCCGACCGTGTACGGCGTGCAGGCCGAGACCCTGGAGGGGTGGCTGTTCCCCGCGGTGTACACGTTCGATCCGGGCGCGACCGCGCAGGATGTCATCGGCCGCATGGTCGCGCGCACGCAGGAGTCACTCGACGAGATCGGCGTCTCCGCGGACGATGCGCAGCGGGTGCTCACGGTGGCCTCCATCGTGCAGCGGGAGGGGCACACAGCCGACTTCGACAAGGTCTCGCGCGTGATCGCGAACCGACTCGACCCGGCCAACGACGAGACCCACGGCCTGCTGCAGATGGACTCGACCGCGCAGTACGGCTATGGGCTGACACACGAAGGCCCTGTCGCGTCGTGGCCGTGGGAATCGGTGAAGAACGACCAGAATCCCTGGAACACGTACCAGCATGCCGGGCTTCCCGCGTCGCCGATCGCCAATCCCAGCCACGCGGCGATCGCCGCTGCGCAGAACCCTGCGGACGGCCCGTGGTTCTACTTCGTCACCGTGAACCTCGACACCGGTGAGACGGTCTTCTCGGCGACCTACGCGGAGCAGCAGGCCGCGGAGGCGCAGTACCGCAAGTGGTGCGAGGAGAATCCCGACGGCGGCTGCTACTGATGGGCGGGGTTCAGGTGGCGCGGGAATGACCGAGCGCACGAGGCTCGCCGTATGGGGCGACCCGATCGGCCACAGCAGGTCGCCGGCGATCCACTCGGCCGCATACCGCCTGCTCGATCTCGACTGGCAGTACGAGCGACGCCAGGTGGACGAGAGCATGTTCGCCGATGCGCTCGAGGATCTCGACGACTCATGGCGCGGCCTGTCGCTGACCATGCCGCTGAAGGAGATCGCGCACGGGGCATCCGATGAGCTCGATCGCCACGCCGCGCTGACCGGGGCGGTCA
This sequence comes from Microbacterium alcoholitolerans, assembly GCF_050408615.1. Lineage (NCBI taxonomy): Bacteria > Bacillati > Actinomycetota > Actinomycetes > Micrococcales > Microbacteriaceae > Microbacterium > Microbacterium alcoholitolerans. The sequence continues at coordinate 417,409 of NZ_JBNTKD010000001.1, forward strand.
ACACGCTGCTGCTCGGCACCACGCGCCGCGGCTTCAACACCGACGTCGGAGGCATCGTCGACGCATTCACGCACGCCGGCATCCGCGAGGTCGCCAGGGCGCGCGTTCTCGGAGCGGGCGCCACCGCGGCATCCGCGCTGGTCGCGCTGCGCGACCTCGGGGCGACACGGGTCGATCTCCGCGCCCGCCGCCCGCAGGCCGCAGACCGGCTGCGGAGCCTCGCGGACGCGCTCGGGATCGTCCTGACCGTCGAAGGGTTCGAGCAGCCGGCATCCGACGTCGATGTCACCGTCGCCACCCTGCCCAGCGGCGCGGTTCTCGACGATGACGTGGCCACCCCCCTCACGGCCGTCGGCGGCACCCTGTTCGAAGCCGCCTACGCGCCGTGGCCGTCCGCGCTGGCAGCCAGATGGCCGGCAGAGAACGTCATCTCCGGCTTCGAGATGCTGCTCTACCAGGCCGTCCGGCAGATCCGCATCTTCCGCTTCGGCGATCAGGAGCAGCAGCTCCCGCAGGAGGACGTCATAGTGGCGGCCATGCGGGCGCGGGCCATGGAAGACTAGAGCAATGCTCCGCGTGCTCACGGCCGGCGAATCCCACGGCCCCGAACTCATCGCCATCATGGAGGGACTTCCCTCCGGTGTCACCATCACGGCCGAGGCGATCCAGGCCGACCTCCAGCGCCGCAAACTCGGCTACGGCCGCGGCTCGCGCATGAAGTTCGAACAGGACGAGCTGACGATCTCGAGCGGCATCGTGCACGGCCGCACGCTGGGCAGCCCGATCGCGCTGCGCATCGGCAACACCGAGTGGCCGAAGTGGACCGAGGTGATGAACCCGGCACCCACCGAGCTCACCGATCGCTCGCGCGGCAGGGGAGCAGCGCTCACCCGGCCCCGCCCCGGACATGCAGACCTCGTGGGCATGCAGAAGTACGACTTCGACGAGGCGCGGCCCATCCTCGAGCGTGCCAGCGCCCGGGAGACCGCGGCTCGCGTGGCACTGGGGGCACTGGCACGCGCGTTCCTGTCGGAACTCGGCATCCGCCTGGTGAGCCACACGCTCTCGATCGGCCCGGTTCAGGTGCCTCATGACGCCGCGCTGCCCACCCCCGATGACGTCGACGCCCTGGACGCCGATCCGCTGCGCTGCTTCGATGCGAGCACTTCCGCTCTGATGGTGGCCGAGGTCGACGCAGCCAAGAAGGACGGCGACACGCTCGGCGGCATCGTGGAGGTGCTCGCTTACGGGCTGCCGCCAGGGGTCGGATCGCACGTGCACTGGGATCGCCGCCTCGACGGGCGTCTCGCGCAGGCGCTGATGAGCATCCAGGCGATCAAGGGCGTCGAGGTCGGCGACGGGTTCGAGACCACCCGCCGCCGGGGCTCAGCCGCGCACGACGAGCTGTTCAACGCCGCAGACGGCATCACCAGGGCATCCGATCGCGCAGGTGGCACCGAGGGCGGCATGACCACCGGCACGGTGCTCCGCGTCCGTGCCGGCATGAAGCCCATCGCGACCGTGCCGCGTGCTCTGCACACGGTCGATGTGGCCTCCGGCGAGAGCGCGACCGCGCACCACCAGCGCTCCGATGTGTGCGCCGTGCCGGCGGCGGGTGTCGTGGCCGAGGCCATGGTCGCCATCGAGCTGGTCAACTCGCTGCTGGAGAAGTTCGGCGGCGACAGCGTGGGCGAGACGCGTCGCAACATCGAGTCGTACCTGGCGGCGATCCCCGAGACGCTCCGCACGGCTCCGGCGTCCGAGGCGGCGCTGGTCGCCCATGATGAGCGCGCCTGAGCATCCGCTGACACTGGTTCTGGTCGGCCCGATGGCCGCCGGCAAGACCAGCGTGGGCCGCAAGATCGCACGCATGCTGGAAGTGGCGTTCATCGACACCGACAAGCGCATCGCGGCCGCCCACGGACCCATACCGCAGCTCTTCGCCGAGCACGGCGAGACGCACTTCCGACAGCTCGAGCGCGACGTCGTCGCGTCGGCCGTCGCCGAGGGCGGCGTCGTGTCGCTGGGTGGTGGCGCCGTGACGGATGCCGCCACCAGGACACTGCTCATGGATCATCCGGTCGTCTTCCTCACCGTCAGCGAAGAGGCTGTCGCACACCGGATCGGCGGCGGCGGTCGCCCGCTGCTCGCCGGCGACGACGACCCGCTGACACGATGGCGCAGCATCTTCGAACAGCGACGCGGCTGGTACGAAGAGGTCGCGGATCTGACCGTCGACACGTCGCGACGTCCTATGAGGACCATCGCCGAGGAGATCGCAGCCTGGAGGAAGGAACAGTCATGAGCACGACGACAATCAGCGTCACGGGGCAGACCGCGTACGACATCACCGTGGGGCGCGACATCCTCGACACCGTGTCCGAATCGCTGGCGCCGAGCGTGCGGAAGGTGCTCGTCGTGCATCCGCCGACCCTCGCGGTCCGGGCTGCAGAGCTGCGCGATCGACTCCTTGCCGACACCGCCGACGGCCCGCGGGAGGTGCTGCTGGCCGAGGTCCCGGATGCCGAGCAGGGCAAGCGCATCGAGGTCGCCGCATTCTGCTGGCAGGTCATGGGTCAGGCGGACTTCACCCGCACGGATGCCGTCGTCGGCTACGGCGGAGGGTCGGTCACCGACCTCGCCGGCTTCGTCGCGGCGACGTGGCTGCGCGGTGTGCAGGTGGTGCAGGTGCCGACGACCGTGCTCGGCCTCGTCGATGCGGCGGTCGGCGGCAAGACCGGCGTGAACACGGCCGAGGGCAAGAACCTCGTCGGCGCCTTCTGGGCGCCGAGCGCTGTGATCGGCGACCTGGACGAGCTGAGCACCCTCAGCTCCAATGAGGCCACGGCGGGCTACGCCGAGGTCGTCAAGGCGGGTTTCATCTGGGCGCCCGAGATCCTCGACATCGTCGAGGCCGACCCGCAGCGGGCCGTGGATCCGTCCAGCGACGCGTTTCGCCGCACCGTCGAGCTGGCGATCGAGATGAAGGCGAAGGTCGTCTCGAGCGACTTCCGCGAGGCGGGTCTGCGCGAGATCCTCAACTACGGGCACACGCTCGGACACGCGATCGAGCACTCCGAGCGCTACCAGTGGCGGCACGGCGCGGCGATCTCGATCGGCATGATGTACGCCGCCGAGCTCTCGCGGCTCGCCGGTCGTCTCTCGGACGCCGGCGCCGACCGTCACCGTTCGGTGCTGGAGTCACTGGGCCTGCCCACCGCTTACCGCGCCGGCGCGTGGCAGCAGCTGCTGGCCACGATGCAGCGCGACAAGAAGGCGCGTGGCGGCCTGCTGCGCTTCATCCTGCTCGACGACATCGCCAAGCCGACCGTCGTCCAGGCCCCGGACGAGACTCTGATGTTCGCCGCGTACCAGGAGATCGCGGGCTGATACAGTCCGGTGCATGTCGGGATCGGGAATCTGGGCTGGGACGCTGCTGATCGCCGTCGCAGCGCTGACCGGATGCGGCTCGGGCGATGGCGAGGCCGGCTTCGGTCTCGGTGACCTGTCTCCGCAGGGCCGAGCGGAGGTGCTCGTCTCCGCCGGAGTGTCCGCGAGTGCGCTCGAGGGGGCCTTGGCGGTGGCCGGGAACGGCTGCTTCCTCTGGGAGGGTGACGTGGGCGACAGCGCATGGATCGTCTGGCCGGACTCCGCGGAGCCGGACAGGTCGGACGGCGCCGGGGTGATCCTCGATGACGGGAGCGCGGTGACGGACGGTTCGCCGCTGCGCGGACTCGGCGCCCTGGTGACGTTGGAAGACCTGCCCGCCGGCGCGAGCCCGGATTCGTACTTCGGGTCGTTCGGTCGGTTCTGCGGCGCAGACGAAGCCGGCGTCATCGTGCTCGCCGAAGTGACGAAGGGATGAGCGCTGGTAGTGTGCGGAGCGTGTCCGCAACCCATCGCCTGCTGCTCGTGAACGGTCCGAACCTCAATCTGCTCGGAACCCGGGAGCCGGACGTGTACGGCACCGCGACGCTCGCCGATGTGGAGCGCCTCACGGCTGAAGCGGCGGGGGCGTCCGGCTACGAAGTGCGCGCTGTGCAGAGCAACCACGAGGGCATCCTGATCGACGCCATCCACGCCGCACGCGCGGACTGCGCGGGCGTGATCATCAACCCAGGGGGACTCACGCACACTTCCGTCGCGCTGCGCGACGCCCTGACCGGCATCGGCCTGCCGTTCGCGGAGGTGCACATCTCGGACGTCTACGCCCGAGAGGAGTTCCGCCACTTCTCCTACCTCGATGACGTCGCCGCCGTTCGCGTGGTCGGCAAGGGCGTCGACGGCTACGCCGAGGCCGTGCGCGCGCTGATCGCGGCGATCGGCGTCACTGAGCCGTGACACGACGCTGAAACGCGCATCCCGGGCATCCGATAGAATCAATCCTCGGCCACTTCTCGCGCGCATCCGCGCCGGCCATCTGACTTCGACACGAACGGACATGCACGCATGGCATCCACTGCAGACATCAAGAACGGCGTCGTCATCAAGATCGACGGACAGCTCTGGAGCGTCGTGGAGTTCCAGCACGTCAAGCCGGGCAAGGGCGGGGCGTTCGTGCGCACCAAGCTCAAGAACGTCGTGACGGGCAAGTCGGTCGACAAGACGTACAACGCCGGCACGAAGATCGACATCGAGAACGTCGACCGCCGCGACTTCACCTACCTGTACACCGACGGTGACAGCTTCGTCTTCATGGATGTCGAGGACTACGACCAGCTGAGCGTCTCCGAGGCCATCGTCGGCGATGCCAAGAACTACATGCTCGAGAACCAGCGGGTGCAGATCGCCCTTCACGACGGCAACCCGCTGTACATCGAGCTGCCGGCATCCGTCGTCCTCGAAGTGACCTACACCGAGCCCGGCCTGCAGGGCGACCGCTCGTCGGCCGGCACCAAGCCGGCCACCGTCGAGACCGGCTACGAGATCCAGGTCCCGCTGTTCCTCGAGCAGGGCACGAAGGTCAAGGTCGACACCCGCACCGGTGACTACCTCGGCCGCGTCAACGACTGACCTTGAGCGCTCGCACCAAGGCGCGCAAGCGCGCCCTCGACATCCTGTTCTCCTCGGACATCCGCGACGAGGATCTAGCTGTGGCCCTCGCAGCCGCCGCGAAGCGCGCGGCGAGCGAGCCCGCCCGCGAGGCGTCCTGGCTGTACGCCCGTGACATCGTCGACGGCATCGTGGATCACCGCGAAGAGATCGACGAGCAGATCACGACGCACAGTCGCGATTGGAAGCTCGAGCGGATGCCCGCGGTGGATCGCGCCCTGCTGCGCATCGGCACGTGGGAGATCGTCTACAACGACGAGGTCCCGACGGCCGTCGCCATCGATGAGGCCGTCGAGCTCGCCAAGGAGCTCTCCACCGAGGACTCCGGCGCGTTCGTGCACGGCGTGCTCGCCCGCATCGCCCGCTCCGTCTGACGGCGGCGCACCGCGCACCACGGCACCTCGGAGGCGACGCCATGTCGGAGGCTGAGTGCAGGATGCCCTCATGAGCTCGCCGCGTCCCGATGTCCGTGCGCTGCGCGCGCTGGCCGGGGACGGCGGCTATCAGCGTGGACTCGACTACGCCCGCAAGGGACGAGTCACCGCGGTCCGCTGGGATGCCGCGGCGCAGACTCTCACAGCGGACGTCTTCGGCGGTCAGCGGTCACCGTACCGCTGCCGGATCCGCTTCGACGGCACGCGGGTGATGAACGCGAGCTGCTCCTGCCCGGTGGCATCCGGATGCAAGCACATCGTCGCGACGATCCTCATCGGCGCCGAATCGGATGCCGGGTCCGCTGCGGCGCGCGCGAGTGCGCCACAGCCCGTGGCCGTGCCCAGCCCGCCTCCGCGCGAGCCCTGGGAGCAGTTCGGGGCGTTCTCGCGACCCCCGCTGCCGCCGACGTGGCGATCCATCCTCACTCCGGCGGAGACGCCGCGCGCGACGGGGGCGCTGGCGCTCGGCATCGAGCTGCGGGTCCGTGCCGAGCGCGAGTATGACCGGTGGGGCCCGGCAGCGCTGCGCTCCGCCACTCCGCGCGAACTCAGCGGGGAGCACGGCGAGGTGATGCTCGTCGTGCGCCCGCTCATGCGCAGCGCGTCGACGGGCAGGTGGGTGCATGGCGACGCGAGCTGGGACTCCATGCGCCGCACGTCCGGCCGGTTCGATGCGAGCCAGGTGCGCTGGTTCGTCGACTTCCTGAGCGTCGCCCGCGATTCTCTGCTCTCGGGCACCGCAGGGGACTGGATCGCTCTGGACCGGATCGAGTCGGCGCTGCTGTGGACGCAGCTCGGAGCGATGGCACGTTTAGGGATCCCGGTCGTCCCGACGCAGAAGCACACCCGCGTCCAGCTGGTCGAGAGCGCGACCGCAGGGCTGCGCATCGAACCGGATGAGAGCGGCGACCTCCTCGTATCCGCGGACCTGGCGATCGGCGACGAACCGGTGGTGCCCGAATCGCCGGCTCGCATCGGCCGCATCGGCCGCATCGGCGTGTACCGCTGGGAGGTCGTCGGCTCGGAGATAGAGATCGCCGTCGCACCCGTCGAGCTGCCGGGCGCCGTGCACGCCGCGATGACGGCATCCGGTCCCATCCGCGTCCCGGCGAGTGACCGCGACACGTTCCTCGCCGAGGCCTACCCGGTGCTCGCGAGGCAGGCGCCGGTTCACGCGCCGGGTGGCCTGAAACTGCCACCGCTCGCGGTGCCCGAGCCGGTGCTGCGCGTCTCGTTCCATGGGGGCGACCGGGTCGAGTACCGGTTCGAATGGCAGTACGCCGGGCACGGCACGATCGGGTTCGGGGCGAGCGAAGGCGCGTATCGAGACCCGGATGCCGAGCGCGAGCGTCTCCGCGAGATCGAGGCGATATGGTCGAGCGGCTCGGAGGAGCCCTTCTCGGCGCGGGCGGCGCTGGCAGGGGTCGCCGCCGCCGAATGGTCTGCTCGCATGCTGCCGCTGTTCGAGGACAGCGAGGTGCAGGTGATCATCACCGGACGGCGCAAGAAGTACCGGGAGCTGTCCGGCACGCCCGAGATCACGGTCTCCACGGTCGAGACGAACGATCCCGACTGGTTCGACATGGGCATCATCGTGAAGATCGACGGGCATGCGATCCCGTTCACGCCGCTGTTCACGGCGCTCAGCATGCGGCGGACGAAGCTGCTGCTCGTCGACGGCACGTACCTCTCGCTGGCGCATCCCGCGCTCCAGCAGCTGCGCGAGCTGATCGATGAGGCGGCGGGATTGGTGGAGTGGGAGACCGCACCGCGGATCAGCCGGTATCAGACCGCGCTCTGGGACGACTTCGAGGATCTCGCGGATCAGTCCGAGCCCGCGATCTCGTGGCGCGCGACGGCGGAGGGGCTGCGCGATGTCGAGACGATCCCTGAGACGTCGCCGCCCGCCGGGCTCGACGCCACGCTGCGTCCGTACCAGCAGCAGGGCCTGAACTGGCTGGCCTTCCTCTGGGCGCACCGGCTGGGCGGGATCCTCGCCGACGACATGGGGCTCGGCAAGACCCTGCAGCTGCTGTCGTTGATCGCCCACGCCGCCGAGACGGGGGAGAAGCGGCCGTTCCTGGTGATCGCGCCGACCTCGGTGCTCGCCACCTGGCGCAGTGAGGCCGCGCGCTTCGCCCCCGGTCTGCGAGTGCAGCTGATCGAGGGGACCGGCGCACGGCGTGCCGCGAGCATCTCGGATGCAGCGGGTCGGGCCGACGTCATCGTTACCTCGTACACGCTGCTTCGGCTGGAGGCGGACGCTTACATCGATGTCGAGTGGGCCGGGCTGATCCTCGATGAGGCGCAGTTCGCGAAGAACCCCGCCACGAAGGTGCACCGCGCGATCGCGGATCTGCGCTCGGACGTGGTGATCGCCGTCACGGGAACACCGCTGGAGAACAGCCTCACCGACCTGTGGGCGCTGTTCGCCCTGACAGCACCTGGGCTGTTTCCGTCGAAGCGGCGCTTCCGCGAGGAGTACGTGCAGCCGATCGAGCAGGGCAAGGTGCCCGACAACGAAGAGGGCGGCGAGTACCGCCGACGGCGGCTGGAGCGGTTGCGCCGTCGCATCCGTCCGCTCATGCTGCGACGAACGAAGGACCTCGTCGCGGCCGATCTGCCCGAGAAGCAGGTGCAGGAGGTCTTCGTCGAGCTCAGCGCGCCGCACCGCGCACTGTACGACACTGTGCTGCAGCGCGAGCGGCAGAAGGTGCTCGGCCTGCTCGCCGACCTCGACCGGAACCGGTTCATCGTGTTCCGCTCCCTGACGATGCTGCGGATGCTCGCGCTCGCTCCGCAACTGATCGAGCCGGACGCGCCGCACGTCGCATCCCGCAAGCTGGATGTGCTCCTGGAGCACATCCAGGAGCTTCGGGCGGAGGGACATCGCGCCCTGGTGTTCAGCCAGTTCACCTCGTTCCTGGGGCTCGCCGCCGAGCGCCTGCGAGAGACCGGCATCCCGTACGAGTATCTGGACGGCTCCACACGACGACGGGCCGATGTCATCGACGGGTTCCGCGGCGGCGATGCGCCCGTCTTCCTGATCAGCCTGAAGGCCGGCGGATTCGGTCTGACGCTCACCGAGGCCGACTATGTCTTCCTGCTGGATCCGTGGTGGAATCCCGCCGCGGAATCGCAGGCGATCGACCGCACCCACCGGATCGGACAGACTCGACGCGTGTTCGTGTACCGGTTGATCGCGGCGGGAACGATCGAGGAGAAGGTGCTCGCGCTGCAGCAGCGCAAGGCGCGGCTGTTCACCGCCGTGATGGACGACGAGGCGCTGTTCTCTCAGGTGCTCACCGCCGATGACATCCGCGGACTGCTCGAGAGCTGAGTGACGGGCGCGTCAGCGCGGAACGGATAGTCACGGCCCGACTCGGCGCCTTCTGAGAGAGCCCCGGTAGAATCGACGGGTCCACAGCAAGAGGAGAGACATGCGGATCACGGGACTCGGCCACGCCGGGATGTTCATCGAGACGGCCGGCGGAAACATCATCTGCGACCCGGTTCTCGGTCCATCCTTCTACGGCTCCTGGTTCCCGTTCCCCGACAACCGCGGACTCGACTGGGAGCGCTTCGGACGGGAGGCGGACTTCCTCTACATCTCGCACCGGCACCGCGATCACTTCGACCCGCGCCTTCTCGAGAAGTACATCTCGAAGGACATCGAGGTGCTGCTGCCGGAGTACGTCACCGATGACCTCGAGGTCGACATCCGCAAGCTCGGATACGACAACATCACCTACGCGCCCGCGGGCAAGGTGATCGAGCGCGGCGAACTGAAGCTCATGATCACGCCGCTCCGCGCCCCCAGCGACGGTCCCATCGGCGACTCGTCGTTGAGCGTCGACGACGGCACCGCGTCGATCCTGAATCAGAACGACTCGCATCCGCTCGATCTCGAGGCGCTGCTCTCCTTCGGCAAGCCCGAGGCGTACTTCACCCAGGTGTCCGGCGCGATCTGGTGGCCGATGGTCTACGACCTGCCGCAGGACGCCAAGCAGAACTTCGCGAAGCTCAAGCGCGAGGCTCAGAACAAGCGCGCGATGTACTACATCGAGAAGGTCGATGCGCCCCACGTGTTCCCGATGGCGGGTCCGCCGATGTTCCTGCGCGAGGAGCTGTTCAGGTACAACGGCACAGGTCAGGACGACGACTCGATCTTCACCGATCAGAAGGAGTTCCTGGCGCACCTCAAGGAACAGGCCCCGCAGTACGACGGACAGCTGTTCATCCCCGGCACCGTTGTCGAGATGAACCACGGTGAGATGACCGTGTCGCAGTCGCTGTACAGCGACGCGGAGATCGCGCACATCTTCGACGAGAAGTGGGAGTACCTGGCCGAGCAGAAGGCGACCCGCCAGCAGGAGATCGTCGACGAGGAGGCGACCCGCGCCGAGGTGCTGCCCCCGGCCGAGATGCTCGCCGCCATCAAGGAGTGGTGGGAGCCGCTGCTGAAGAAGTCGCGCACGATCCGTCTCGGCGTCGGCGGCAGCGTCCGCTTCCGCATCGGCGAGCTCGACATGGTCGTCGACTTCCCGAAGGCGAAGGTCCGCGAGTACGCGGGGGAGGAGTGCATCTACTGGTACACGATCCCCGCCGACCTGGTCTCGACGAACATCCGCGATCACGAGATCGACTGGTCGAACTCGATCTTCCTGTCGATGCAGTTCTCCGTCGGCCGAAGCGGCAAGTTCAACGAGTTCCTGACCACGTTCCTGAAGTGCCTGTCGGTCGATCGCATCGAGTACGTCGAGAACTGGTACCAGGAGCAGACCGACCAGACCGAGGACGCCGAGATCGGCGACTGGGTCGTGCAGCGCCGCTGCCCGCACCTGCGCGCCGACCTGACCCGCACGGGCAAGATCGACGAGGACGGCGTGCTCACCTGCAGCATGCACGACTGGAAGTGGGACCTGAACACCGGGAAGTGCCTGTCCACAGCCGGTCACGAGATCCGCGCGAAGAAGCTCGACCCGGTCACCGACGAGGCGCTGCGCCTCGGCGTCTGATGGGCGCCGATACCAGCATCCGACTGCTCACGCTCGACGACCTCCTCGGCGGCGCGGTCCGTGCCGGATTACTGACGGCGGAGCGAACGCTCGGCGTGTCGCGGGCGCGACACGCCCGTGAGACGCGTGGGCGTCAGTGATCAGGAACGCAGAAGCAGGTCCTGGAGCTCGGCGGGGCGCAGGTCGAGGTCGGGCAGGTCGCTGGGGCAGACGCGCTCGATTTCGTACCGGCCCCGGGACCTGTCGGTGAGCTCCGGGGCGTGCCGCAGCGAGGAATCCGTGCTGACGAGGCGGGCGGCGCAGAAGATCTCCGATCGGATGCCGTCGAGCTGGCGCTCATGGAGGATCTCGCCGATCACGGCCTCCGCGCCCAGCTCCTCGCGCAGTTCGCGGCGCAGGGCATCCGCGGGTGACGCGTCCGTCGGTTCGACTCCACCGCCGGGGGTCGTCCAGTACGGCTCCTGACCTGCACGAGTGCGCTTGATCAGAACGATCCGACCGTCAGCATCCGACAGCACAGCCCTGACTCGCAGCAGCGGTGCGGAGATCTCGACGACGTCGGGGAACTGCAGAGCGTTCCAGAAGGTGACGGCGGCGTCGCCGGCCGGCACCTGCCCCTGCGCCACCATCCACGCCGTCAGCACCATGCCGTGCGTGCCGACAATCAGGTGCTCGGCCGCGTGGGCGAGCAGCCCATCGTGGAAGCGCTGCGCGGCGGCGTCCGGCGCCTCCCACCCGTCATGACGATCGTCGAGGTCGCCCGCGACCCACGCAGCACGCGCCGCGCGGAAGCCGTCGTGCACCCGCTCGACGCGATCCACCTCGCGCAGGCGCGGATCGGTCGGGACCTGCGCGATCGACGAGCCCACCGCCAGCGCAACCGTCTGCCGCGCCTTGCGCTCAGGGCTCGACACCACGATCGTGCCGGCGTCGACCTCGAGCACCAGGGCAGCGGCTGCGGCGACCCCCGCGTCGCTGAGCGGCCACGCGCTCGGCGGCGACGCTGAATCCACTTCGGGCATCGCGTGACGCACGAAGGTCAGGCGTCGCAGAGCCGGCATCCGATCAGGGTATCCGAGGGCCTGCGCCGCGCGTCAACGAGCACAGGCTGTTTCACGAGCGCAGGCCGAATCACACGAAGGCAGCCTGTACTCGGCAACGGGCCTGTTCCCGTGCACGGCCTCGTGCGCAGCAGCCGGCACGGCCCGGGCTAGACTGGAGTCATCACCACCTTTAACCCCGTCCTGTGAGGCGGAGAAGGGACGTGGCCATTGTCTGCATGCACCGTGCTGCAAGAAGCCGATATCGCGCGCGCTCTGACGCGCATCGCCCATGAGATCCTCGAATCCAACCGCGGCGCCGAAGGCCTCGTCCTTCTCGGCATCCCGACTCGGGGAGTGACTCTGGCAGACCGACTCGGTCCGGTCGTCTCCGGCATCGCCGGTGTCGACATCCCGGTCGGATCGCTCGACATCACGCTGTTCCGCGATGACCTCTCGAAGCACCCGACCCGCGCGCCGAAGCGCACCGAGATCCCCGTCGGCGGGATCGACGGCAGAACCGTCGTGCTCGTCGACGACGTGCTGTTCTCGGGTCGCAGCATCCGCGCCGCCCTCGACGCGCTGCAGTCGATCGGACGCCCCGCCGCGGTGCGCCTGGCGATCCTCGTCGACCGCGGCCACCGCGAGCTGCCGATCCGCCCCGACTTCGTGGGCAAGAACATCCCGTCTTCTCGTTCTGAGCGTGTCAACGTGCGTCTTCGCGAACTCGACGGCGCCGACGAGGTGACGATCGAATCATGAGGCACCTGCTCGACACCCGCACCCTCGATCGCGAGCTGGCGCTGCGCATCCTCGACGTGGCCGAAGACATGGCCGACACCCAGTCGCGCGAGGTCAAGAAACTCCCGACCCTGCTCGGGAAGACCGTGGTGAACCTCTTCTTCGAGGACTCCACCCGCACGCGCATCTCCTTCGAGGCGGCGGCCAAGCGGCTCTCCGCCGACGTCATCAACTTCGCGGCGAAAGGGTCCAGCGTCTCCAAGGGCGAGAGCCTGAAGGACACCGCCCAGACTCTGGAGGCGATGGGAGCGGATGCTGTGATCATCCGCCATCCCGCCTCGGGCGCGCCCCGCACGCTGGCGACCAGCGGCTGGATCTCGGCCGGCGTGCTCAACGCCGGCGACGGCACGCACGAGCATCCCACCCAGGCGCTGCTCGACGCCTTCACGATCCGCAAGCGCCGATACAGAGCAGACAGCCGTGGCCACGACCTGGCGGGCCTGCGCATCGTGATCGTCGGCGACGTGCTGCACTCACGCGTCGCCCGATCCAACGTCTGGCTGCTGTCCACCCTGGGCGCGGACGTCACGCTGGTCACCCCGCCGACGCTCGTGCCGCAGAACGTCACGCAGTGGCCCGTGCGGGTGCTGTACGACCTCGATGCGGCTCTCGCCGAGGGCCCGGATGCTGTCATGATGCTGCGCATTCAGGGCGAGCGGATGCATGCCGCGTATTTCCCGACTGAGCGGGAGTATTCGCGCATGTGGGGGCTTGACGCAGTGCGCGCGGCATCGCTGCCGAGCGGTAGCATTGTCATGCACCCCGGCCCCATGAATCGCGGTCTCGAGATCTCTTCCGATGCCGCCGATTCGCCGCGCTCCACCGTGCTGGAGCAGGTCGCGAACGGGGTCTCGGTGCGGATGGCCGTGCTCTACCTGCTTCTGGCAGGCGGACGGAACGAAGACGGAAGAAGCGAAGAACGAGGGGAAGTGAAGTGAGCCAGACCCTCGTCGTCACAGGAGTCCAGCTGCTCGGGCGCGAAAGCGCCGACATCGTGATCGAGAACGGTGTCATCACCGAGATCGGCGCAGGGCTCAGCAGAGCCGGTTCGCGCGTGATCGACGCCGCGGGTCTCGTCGCCCTCCCGGGGCTCGTCGACCTGCACACGCACCTGCGCGAGCCCGGCTTCGAGGCATCCGAGACGGTGCTGACCGGTACGCGGGCGGCGGCAGCAGGCGGCTTCACCGCCGTGTTCGCGATGCCCAACACCCAGCCGGTCGCCGACACGGCCGGCGTCGTCGAGCAGGAGCTCGCCCTCGGCGAGGCCGCCGGCTACGCCACCGTGCAGCCCATCGGCGCCGTCACCGTCGGCCAGAAGGGCGAGCGCCTCGCCGAGCTCGGCGCGATGGCATCGTCCCGCGCACGCGTCCGCGTGTTCAGCGACGACGGATTCTGCGTCTGGGACCCGCTGATCATGCGCCGTGCGCTGGAGTACGTGAAGGCGTTCGACGGCGTCATCGCCCAGCACGCACAGGACCCTCGCCTGACCGAGGGCGCCCAGATGAACGAGGGCGTCGTCTCCGCAGAGCTGGGTCTTACCGGCTGGCCGGCCGTCGCCGAGGAGTCGATCATCGCCCGCGACGTGCTGCTCGCCGAGCATGTCGGATCCCGCCTGCACGTGTGCCACCTGTCCACCGCCGGCTCGGTGGACCTCATCCGCTGGGCCAAGAAGCGCGGCGTGCAGGTGACCGCAGAGGTCACGCCTCACCACCTGCTGCTGACCGATGAGCTGGTGCGCGACTACGACGCCCGCTACAAGGTGAACCCGCCGCTGCGCACGCAGGAGGACGTGATGGCGGTGCGCGAGGGCCTCGCGGACGGCACGATCGACATCGTCGCCACCGACCACGCCCCGCATCCGTCCGAGAACAAGGCGTGCGAGTGGCAGTCCGCCGCGAATGGCATGGTGGGGCTCGAGAGCGCACTCCGCGTGGTGCATCAGTCGATGGTGACCACCGGGATGCTGGAATGGTCGGACGTCGCCCGCGTGCTCAGCACGACACCCGCGCGCATCGGTCAGCTGGACGGCTTCGGCTCTCTCGAGGTCGGCCGGCCCGCGCACATCACGCTCTACGACCCATCAGTGCCCGGTGTGTTCACCGAGGCCGATCTGCATGGCCGCAGCCACAACTCGCCGTACCTCGGCCGCGAGCTGCCCGGCCGGGTGCAGTGGACGATCCACGGCGGCGTGGTCACCCTTGACGGCGGAACACTGGTTGAGCAGTTGCACGAGCGGAGCACCGTATGACGCGTGAACTCGCCGGCCTGATCATGGCCGCCGCGGCCGCACTCATCCTGCTGGCGATGTTCTTCGCATGGCGTGCGCGCCTGCGACGCGACTCGGGGCTCAGCGCGCCCATCGGCGTGCCGGAGCATGCCGAGGTCACCGCTCGCCAGGAGATCCTCTACGTCGCCACGACGAAGCACGATCAGCCTCTGGAACGGGTCGCCATCCGCCCGCTGACCTACCGCGCCCGCGGAGAGCTCGTGCTCACCGACCGCGGGGTGGCGCTCAGCCTCGACGGAGCCCCGACGGTCTTCCTCGCCTCCGGGCGGCTCGTCGCCGCCGATCGTGCGACCGTCACGATCGACCGGGTGGTCGAGCGCGATGGGCTGATCCGCCTGGTGTGGCGTGCGGCCGACGGCATCCTCGTCGATTCCTTCCTTCGGCTCGCGTCAGCCGATCCTCAGCAGATCTTGCCGGAGCTCGAGCGCCTGTGCGCCGCTTCGGAGAACGGAGTGAACCCTTGACCACGCAGAATCCCGACGCTGCCGTACTCGTCCTCGAGGACGGCACCCGCTTCGCCGGCCGCGCCTACGGCGCCCGCGGCACCACGCTCGGCGAGGTCGTCTTCGCCACCGGAATGTCCGGCTATCAGGAGACGCTGACCGATCCCTCCTATGCCGGGCAGATCGTCCTGCAGACCGCTCCGCACATCGGCAACACCGGTATGAACAGCCAGGACAACGAGTCCTCGAAGATCTGGGTCGCGGGCTACATCGTCCGCGACCCCGCACGTCGCGTGTCGAACTGGCGAGCCGAGGAGTCGCTCGACGACGCACTCGTGCGCGATGGGATCGTCGGCATCAGCGGCATCGACACGCGCGCGCTGACCCGCCGGATCCGCGACGCGGGAGCGATGCGCGGAGGGATCTTCTCCGGCGCGGACGCAGCACTGGACGGCGCCGAGCAGCAGCGTCGGGTGACCGAGGCTCCCGAGATGGCCGGACAGAACCTGTCGGCTGCCGTCTCGGCATCCGAGGCGCGGGTGCTGCCCGCCACCGCGGAGCGCATCGGCAACCTCGCCGTGCTCGACCTCGGCGTGAAGCAGTCGACGCTCGAGAACCTCACCGCTCTCGGCTTCGACGTGCATGTCCTGCCGCAGTCGGCGACCTTCGCCGACATCCAGGCGATCGAGCCCGCCGGCGTCTTCTACTCGAACGGTCCCGGCGACCCCTCGGCCTCGGACACGCAGGTGGCCGTGCTCCGCGAGGTGCTCGATGCCCGCCTGCCGTACTTCGGCATCTGCTTCGGCAACCAGCTGTTCGGCCGCGCGCTCGGTCTCGGCACCTACAAGCTGACCTTCGGACACCGCGGCATCAACCAGCCGGTGCTCGACAGGGCGACCGGCCGCGTGGAGATCACGGCGCACAACCATGGCTTCGCGGTGGAGGCACCGCTGGACGGTCCCTTCGAGAGCCCGAACGGCTACGGCCTCGTCGAGGTCAGCCACGTCGGACTCAACGATCAGGTCGTCGAGGGCATCCGCGCCCACGGAATCCCGGCGTTCTCCGTCCAATACCACCCCGAGGCGGCGGCAGGACCGCACGACGCCCACTATCTCTTCACCCGCTTCCGCGATCTCGTCATCGCGACCCAGGAGGCCAGCAAGTAATGCCGAAGCGCGACGACATCAATTCCGTTCTGGTCATCGGCTCCGGCCCGATCGTGATCGGCCAGGCCTGTGAGTTCGACTACTCCGGCACCCAGGCGTGCCGCGTGCTGCGCGAGGAGGGCGTGCGCGTCATCCTGGTGAACTCCAACCCGGCCACGATCATGACCGACCCCGACTTCGCCGATGCGACGTACATCGAGCCGATCACCCCGGAGGTGATCGAGACGATCATCGCCAAGGAGAAGCCCGACGCCATCCTGCCCACCCTCGGCGGCCAGACCGCGCTGAACGCCGCCATGGCGCTGCACGAGCGCGGAATCCTCGAGAAGTACGACGTCGAGCTGATCGGCGCGAAGGTGGATGCGATCCGCAAGGGCGAGGACCGTCAGATCTTCAAGGAGCTCGTGATCGAAGCGGGCGCAGACGTCGCCAAGTCGATCATCTGCCACACCATGGACGAGCTCATCGACGGTGCGGCCGTGCTCGGCTACCCGCTCGTCGTTCGTCCGAGCTTCACCATGGGCGGACTCGGGTCGGGCTTCGCCTACGACGAGGAGGACCTGCGCCGCATCGGCGGCGCCGGGCTGCATGACTCGCCGACCAACGAGGTGCTCCTCGAGGAGTCGATCCTCGGCTGGAAGGAGTACGAGCTCGAGCTGATGCGCGACACCGCCGACAACACCGTGGTCGTCTGCTCCATCGAGAACGTCGACCCCGTCGGCGTGCACACCGGAGACTCGATCACCGTCGCACCGGCGCTCACGCTCACCGACCGCGAGTTCCAGAAGATGCGCGACATCTCGATCGACATCATCCGCGCCGTCGGCGTCGACACCGGCGGGTGCAACATCCAGTTCGCCGTCGACCCGACCAACGGCCGCATCATCGTCATCGAGATGAACCCCCGGGTCTCGCGCTCCTCGGCGCTGGCATCCAAGGCCACCGGGTTCCCGATCGCCAAGCTCGCAGCCAAGCTCGCGCTCGGCTACCGCCTCGACGAGATCCCGAACGACATCACCGGTGTGACGCCGGCGAGCTTCGAGCCGACGCTCGACTACGTGGTCGTCAAGGTGCCGCGGTTCGCGTTCGAGAAGTTCCCCGCGGCGGATGCCACGCTCACCACCACCATGAAGTCGGTCGGCGAGGCGATGGCGATCGGCCGCAACTACACGACCGCACTGCAGAAGGCGCTGCGCTCGCTCGAGAAGCGCGGCTCCAGTTTCCACTGGGGCCCGGAGGAGCGCTCCGTCGAAGAGCTGCTCGAGATCTCGAAGACGCCGACCGACGGACGCATCGTCGCCCTGCAGCAGGCGCTGCGCAAGGGCGCCACCATCGAGCAGGCCTTCGAGGCCACGGCGATCGACCCCTGGTTCATCGACCAGATGGTGCTGATCAACGAGGTCGCCGACGCGGTCGCCGCTGCCGCAGACCTGGATGCCGACACGCTCCGCCTCGCCAAGGAGCACGGCTTCTCGGACGCGCAGATCGCGCAGCTGCGCGGCCTCGACGAGGTCGAGGTGCGCAGCATCCGCCACGGCTTCGACCTGCGTCCGGTGTACAAGACGGTCGACACCTGTGCGGGGGAGTTCCCCGCGCTCACGCCGTACCACTACTCGAGCTACGACTTCGAGAACGAGGTGGCGCCGAGCGACCGCACCAAGGTCGTCATCATCGGCTCGGGCCCGAACCGCATCGGCCAGGGCGTCGAGTTCGACTACTCGTGCGTGCACGCGTCGTTCGCGCTGTCGGAAGCCGGATTCGAGACCGTAATGGTCAACTGCAACCCCGAGACCGTCTCGACCGACTACGACACCTCCGACCGGCTGTACTTCGAGCCGCTGACGCTGGAGGACGTGCTCGAGGTGCTCGACGCCGAGGCGCGCAGCGGCGCCATCCTGGGTGTCGTCTGCCAGCTCGGCGGCCAGACCCCGCTGGGGCTCGCCAAGGGCATCGAGGCCGCCGGATACAACGTGCTCGGCACGAGTCCGGCTGCGATCGACCTCGCCGAGGAGCGCGAGCTGTTCTCGCGTCTGCTCGACGACGCGGGACTCATCGCTCCGCGCAACGGCACGGCGATCGATGTCGACGGCGCGGTGCGCGTCGCCGAGGAGATCGGCTACCCCGTGCTGGTCCGGCCCAGCTTCGTGCTCGGCGGTCGCGGCATGGAGATCGTCTACGACACCGTCGCGCTGCGCGACTACTTCGTGCGCACCGAGGGCGAGGTCATCATCGAGGAGGGCAAGCCGCTGCTGGTGGACCGCTTCCTCGACGACGCGATCGAGATCGACGTCGACGCGCTCTACGACGGCACCGATCTGTACATCGGCGGCGTCATGGAGCACCTCGAAGAGGCCGGCATCCACTCGGGGGATTCGAGCTGCACCCTGCCGCCGGTCTCGCTCGGGCGCACCGACATCGATCGCGTCCGCACGGCGACGCTCGCGATCGCCGAGGGGGTCGGCGTGCGCGGACTGCTCAATGTGCAGTTCGCGATCAGCGCCGGTGTCCTCTACGTGATCGAGGCGAACCCGCGCGCGAGCCGGACCGTCCCGTTCGTGTCGAAGGCACTCGGCATCCCGCTCGCCAAGGCGGCGAGCCGCATCATGGCGGGAGCCACCGTCGCCGAGCTGATCGATGAGGGCATGCTGCCCGCTCAGGACGGCTCGCGTGTGCCGCTCGGCGCCCCGGTCGCCGTGAAGGAGGCGGTGCTGCCCTTCAAGCGGTTCCGGACGCACGACGGCAAGATCGTCGATTCGGTGCTCGGCCCGGAGATGCGCTCCACCGGCGAGGTTATGGGCATCGACCGCGACTTCCCGACCGCGTTCGCGAAGAGCCAGGCTGCGGCCTACGGCGGCATGCCGACCGAGGGAACCGTGTTCATCTCGGTGGCCGACGCCGACAAGCGCGCCGTGATCCTGCCCGCGCATCGCCTGCAGCAGCTCGGATTCGAGCTCGTCGCGACTGAGGGCACTGCCGAGATCCTCAGCCGCAACGGCATCGGCGTCACCGTCGTGTCGAAGTACAGCGAGACGCAGGACAGCGGCGGTCAGAACATCGTCGACCTCATCAACGACGGGCGGATCGACATCGTCGTGAACACCCCGAGCGGAGGCGCCGCGCGCGCCGACGGCTACGAGATCCGTGCGGCGGCCGTCGCCGCCGACAAGGCGCTGTTCACGACCATGGCCGTGCTCGGCGCCGCGGTGAGCGGAATGGATGCCGCGCACGAGGGCTTCGATGTGCGCAGCCTGCAGGAGTACGCGCTGGATCGCGAGGGGTCGGCGTGACCCAGTCGTTCGGTGCCCGCCTCCGCGCGGCGCTCGACGCGCACGGCCCGCTGTGCGTCGGCATCGATCCGCATGCGGCCCTTCTCGAGCAGTGGGGGATGGGGCAGGATGCGGACGGCGTCCGCTCCTTCAGCCTCGCGGTCGTCGAGGCTGCGGCGGGGCGGGTCGGCGTCGTGAAGCCGCAGGTGGCGTTCTTCGAGCGGTTCGGCTCGCGCGGATTCGCCGCGCTGGAGGATGTGATGTCGGCTGCGCGCGCGGCGGGGCTGCTCGTGCTGGCGGATGCCAAGCGCGGGGACATCGGCTCGACGATGGCCGGCTACACATCGGCGTGGCTCGAGGCGGGCTCGCCCCTTGAGGCGGACGCGGTGACGGTCAGCCCGTACCTCGGACCGGAGTCGCTGCGCGAGACCCTGACCGGCGCCGTCCGCGCCGACAAGGGGGTGTTCGTGCTCGCCGCGACGAGCAACCCCGAGGCGGCGGCGCTGCAGACCGCGCAGACGATCGATGTCGCGGCCGGCGAGGCCGAGACGGTCGCGCAGCGCGTCGCGCGCGACGTCACCTGGGTGAACGGGTCGGATGCCTTCGGCGGCGGTCTGGGCCCCGTGGGGCTCGTCATCGGCGCGACGGTGGAGCGCGCCGAGTTCGGGTTGGACGACGCCGGGCTCTCGCAGACCCCGATTCTCGCACCGGGATTCGGAGCCCAAGGGGCGACGCCGGACGATCTGGTCGCCCGCTTCGGCTCGCTCGCGAGCAATGTTCTCGCGAGCGAGAGCCGCAGCATCCTCACCGCAGGACCCGACGGCATCGCCGAGGCCATCACCGCGCGCGCTGCGCGCTATCAGGAGGTTCTTCATGGCTGATCGCCGTGCCGTTCCGGATGTCGATCGCGCAGCCGCGTCGCGGCGCGCACTCGAGCGCCGCCGCGGCAGGGCGTCGCTGAAGCGGGATCTGACCACCCGTGTCATCGCGCCACAGGACGTCCTCCGCCAGGCGACCGAGGACGCTGACTCGGATGCCGCGACGATGCGCATCACCGATTTCCTGACCGCACTGCCGGCGATCGGCGCCGGAAAGCGCGACCGCCTGCTCGAAGAGCTGAGCATCTCGCCGGTGAAGCGTCTCGGCGGTCTCGGGGTTCGGCAGCGCGTCGCGCTCTCCGAGTGGCTGGACCAGCGATTCCCTCGACACCGTCCGCGGGCGGCCCGCAGCCGTCTCCTGGTGCTCGCGGGCCCTACGGCCGTCGGCAAGGGCACGGTCGCCGCGCACATCAGGCAGACGCATCCCGAGATCCACCTCTCGGTGTCCGCGACGACCCGCAGTCCTCGACCTGGTGAGGTCGACGGCGTGCACTATTTCTTCGTCGACGACGCCGAGTTCGACCGACTCGTCGCAGAAGGACAGCTGCTGGAGTATGCGGTCGTGCACAACAAGCACCGCTACGGCACTCCGCGCGGGCCGGTCGACGCGGCGCTTGCCGAGGGAAAGACCGTCCTTCTCGAGATCGATCTGCAGGGCGCCCGACAGGTGCGGGCCGCTGAGCCGTCGGCATCCCTGGTCTTCCTGCTGCCGCCGACGTGGGACGAACTCGTCGACCGGCTCGTCGGTCGAGGCACCGAGGATGCGGAGGAGCGCACCCGTCGGCTGCGCACCGCGCGCACTGAACTGGCCGCTCAGAACGAGTTCGATTACCTCGTCGTGAACGGCGACGTCGCCACCGCGGCGGAAGAGGTCGTAGAATTGTCTTCAGGCTCTGCGCGCTGATCCGTTCGCGCGCACGCATCCATCTACTTCGCGACACGTCACACGCACATCGTCGCCTGACCAGGAGGTCCACCATGGCCGGAACCAACCAGGGCATCATCGACCCGCCCATCGACAACCTTCTCGAGCGCGTCGAGTCGAAGTACGAGCTCGTCATCTACGCATCCAAGCGCGCGCGTCAGATCAACGACTACTACTCCGACCTGCACGAGGGCAACCTCTTCGACAACGTGGGGCCGCTGGTCGACTCGTCCGTTGAGGACAAGCCGCTCACCATCGCGCTGCACGAGATCAACGAAGACAAGCTTCGCATCCGTCACGCAGAGTGACCTTCAGCGTGTGAGCCGCCGACGTCCGACCCCGGATGTCGGCGGCTTCATGCACACTGGCCTGCAACACAACGGCGTCGAGTCGAATCCGGCTCCGCCCGAACCCGCCGATCTGGAGCACCCATGAGCGCGCTGCGTCTGTTCACTTCCGAGTCCGTCACCGAGGGGCACCCCGACAAGATCTGCGACCAGATCTCGGACAGCATCCTCGACGGGCTGCTCACCGTGGACCGCGGGTCGCGCGTCGCCGTCGAGACGCTCGTCACGACCGGGCTCGTCCATGTGGCCGGCGAGATCCGCTCCGAGGGGTACGTCGACATCCCGACGATCGTGCGCAACGTCGTCAACGGGATCGGGTACACCTCGAGCGACACCGGCTTCGACGGGTCGTCGTGCGGTGTGAGCATCTCGGTGGGGGAGCAGTCCAGCGACATCGCCTCGGGCGTCGACCAGGCACGCGAGCACCGCGAGGGAGCATCGACCGACCCGCGCGATCTGCTCGGCGCCGGCGATCAGGGCATCATGTTCGGCTTCGCCACGAACGAGACGCCCCAGCTGATGCCGATGGCTGCCTGGACCGCGCACCGCATCGCCGAGCGGCTGACCGAGGTCCGGCGCTCGGGCGAGCTGTACTTCCTGCGCCCCGACGGCAAGACGCAGGTCACCCTGGGCTATGAGGGGCTGACTCCGAAGACCGTGGATGCCGTCGTGCTGTCGACGCAGCATCACCCCGAGATCTCGCAGGATGCGCTGCGAGAGGCCGTCCGCGAGCTCGTGATCGACCCGGTGCTCGAGCAGACCGGTCTCGACCTCGCGTCCGACCTCAAGTACTACATCAACCCGGCGGGTCCGTTCGTCATCGGCGGGCCCAAGGGCGATGCAGGGCTCACCGGCCGCAAGATCATCATCGACACGTACGGCGGAGCGGCCCGTCACGGCGGCGGAGCGTTCAGCGGCAAGGACCCGTCGAAGGTCGACCGCTCCGGCGCCTACGCGATGAGGTGGGTGGCGAAGAACGTCGTCGCCGCCGGGCTCGCCGACCGTGCCGAGGTGCAGGTCGCCTACGCGATCGGCGTCGCACGCCCGGTCGGCCTGTACGTCGAGACGTTCGGCACGGGCAAGATCGACGACGAGACGATCACGCGAGCCATCATCGAGGTGTTCGACCTGCGCCCGCAGGCCATCATCGAGGAGCTCGACCTGCTGCGCCCGATCTACGCGCAGACTGCCGCGTACGGCCACTTCGGGCGCGAGCTCCCCGACTTCACGTGGGAGCGCACCGACCGCGCCGAAGAGCTGCGCCGCGCTGCCGGCTTCTGAGGCCGGGGTGGCTGCCGAGCCCGTCGCTCCTGCACAGCAGGCGACAGCGGATCCGGGGGGAGGTCGGCGCATTGCGCGCGTGCTGATCGATTCGCCGCTGCCGCAGCTGGACCGGCTGTTCGACTACGCCCTGCCCGAGCATCTCGGCGAAGTCATGCCGGGCGTGCGCATCAAGGCACCGCTGCGCAGCGCGGGACGGATGATCGACGGCTTCGTCGTCGAGGTCGATGAGGAGCCGGATGCGACGCGCACCCTCTCCGAGATCGACAGCGTTGTCTCGCCGACGGTCGTGATGCCCGATCGTCTGTACCGGCTGGCGCGTCGCGCGGCGGATCGTGCCGCAGGTTCCGCGTCGGACGTGCTGCGCCTGGCGATCCCCAAGCGCCAGGTGCGCGTCGAGAAGTCGTGGCAGTCCGTCACCGAGACTGCGACGATCACAGCGGAGTCGCTCGCAAGGGCGCGTGAGGTCGTCGCCCGGTACGAAGGTCTCGACGCCGTGCTGTCAGGTGCCGGTCGTGCCGCGGTCGAGGCGATCCCGGTGCAGGAGGGGAGCATCCCGGGGTGGGCCGCCGTGCTGAGCGCGGCCGCCGCGGTGACGCTCGCGGACGGACGCTCCAGCATCCTCGTCGTGCCTGACTACCGCGATCAGGAGCTGCTGCTCGCGACGCTGCAGGAGATGCTCCCCGATGACGCCATCGTGCGCCACGATGCGCGCCAGAGCAACCCTGATCGCTACCGCGGATTCCTGCGCACGCTCGACGAGGCGCCCTGCGTCGTCATCGGCAACCGCTCGGCGGTCTACTCCGCCGCGCGCGCCGGGCTGGTGGCGATCTGGGATGACGGCGACCCACTGCTGGCAGAGCCGCTGGCCCCCTACGTGCACGCGCGCGACGCGGCGCTGATCCGTCAGGAGCAGGAGGGCAGCGCACTGCTGCTGGTCGGGCACGCGCGCTCCACCGACGCGG
Source organism: Microbacterium alcoholitolerans (assembly GCF_050408615.1). Classification (NCBI taxonomy): domain Bacteria; kingdom Bacillati; phylum Actinomycetota; class Actinomycetes; order Micrococcales; family Microbacteriaceae; genus Microbacterium; species Microbacterium alcoholitolerans. The sequence continues at coordinate 441,312 of NZ_JBNTKD010000001.1, forward strand.
AGCGTCTGGTGCTTCATGGCTGGATGCAGGATGTCACCGCGGCGCGCCGCATCACGCCGAAGGTGCAGCTCAGCACGCCGCAGGAGCTCGAGCAGACGGCGCAGCGCGTTCCCTCAAGCGCCTTCGCCACCGCCCGCGCCGCCACGGCCGACGGCCCAGTGCTGGTGCAGGTCGCGCGGCCCGGCTTCGCTCCGACGCTGGTCTGTGCCACGTGCCGCGCGCCGGCGCGCTGCGCCCATTGCGGGGGACCGCTCGGGGCACGCCGACGCGGCGCCGTGCCGGTCTGCGGCTGGTGCGGGGTGTCGGCGAACTCGTGGCGGTGCAGCCAGTGCGAATCGACGCAGGTTCGACTGGCCTCCTCCGGCACCGAGCGGACCGCAGACGAGCTGGGCCGCGCGTTCCCGGGAGTCCGCGTGATCGTCTCGGACGGCGCGCACCCCGTGCAGCACGTCGACGACAAGCCCGCGCTCGTCGTGGCCACCCGCGGTGCCGAACCGATCGCTGCGAACGGATACCGCGCCGTCATCCTGCTCGATGGGGCGCGGATGCTGCAGGCGCCGGAGCTGCGCATCGGAGAGTCGTGCCTGCGCTGGTGGTCCAACGCGGCCGCCCTGGCCGCTCCCGGAGCACCGATACACCTGGTGGGCGTCAACGGCCCGGTCGCGCGAGCGCTGGCCACGTGGACACCTGCCGTCTACGCCCGCAGCGAGCTCGAGAGCCGTCGGCCGCTGCAGATGCCGCCCACCACCCGCGTCGCCCAGATCGACGGGCTGCCTGCCTCCGTGCGCGCGGCTCTCGACGCACTCGCGCAGATCGGCATCCGAGGCGAAGCCGTGCTCGGTCCGGTTCCCATCGGCGACGAGGGACGGATGCGAGCGCTGGTGCGCTTCGAATACGCAGCCGGCCAGGCCGTCGCCAGCGCGCTGCGCGCGACCGTCGTCGCCGAGGCGGCGCAGGCCCGCCGCGGCAGGGGACGACAGCGGATCCCGCTCGCCGTGCACCTCGATATCCTCGAACCAGAGATCTGATCTGCCCCGACCTTCCGGAGAACCTTCATGCGCATCGTCTTCGCCGGCACGCCGGCCGTCGCGATTCCGGCCCTTCGCCTCCTCGCCGCACAGCACGAGATCGTCGCCGTCATCACCCGCCCCGACGCGCCGCTCGGGCGCAAGCGGGTGCTGACTCCGTCGCCGGTCGCCTCGGCGGCAGAGAACCTGGGTCTCCCGGTGCTGAAGACCGCGAAACTGGACGACGAGGCCACCGGCCGCATCTCGGCGCTGCGCGCCGATCTCGGCGTGATCGTCGCCTACGGCGGGATCGTCCGCGAACCCCTGCTGTCCGCCCCGGCACACGGCTGGGTCAACCTGCACTTCTCGCTGCTGCCGCAGTGGCGCGGGGCGGCCCCGGTCCAGCGCGCGCTGATCGCCGGCGACCGCCAGCTCGGCGTGAGCGTCTTCCAGCTCGTTCCGGCGCTCGACGCCGGTGACGTGTACGCGATGCGCGAAGTCGCCGTGCCGTCGGACGCCACCGCCGATCACGCACTGGACATCCTCGCCGCCGACGGCGCTGAGCTCACCAGCGACGTGGTCGCCGCGATGGCAGGCGGAACCGCGGTCGCCGTTCCGCAGTCCGGCGAGGTCACCCTGGCGCCCAAGCTCACGCTGCAAGACGGCCTGCTCGACTGGTCACTGCCCGTCGACGCCGTCTTCGCCCGCTATCGCGGGGTGACTCCGGAACCGGGTGCGCACACCACCCTCGATGGGGCGCGACTCAAGATCCTGGCGGCTGCGCCGGCGGCATCCGATTCTCCCTCGCTCGCACCGGGCGAGCTGTTCGGCACCAAGGGCGCCGTGCTGATCGGCACCGGCTCGACGCCTCTCGCTGTGACGCGCGTGCAGCCCGCAGGGAAGGGCGCAATGAACGCCGCCGACTGGTGGCGCGGCGCCCATCTCGACGCCGCGGTGAAGGCCGGATCATGAGCAGACCGAAGATCCAGCCGGCCCGCTGGGTGGCGTACGACGTGATCCGGGCCGTCTCCGGCGAGGACGCCTACGCCAACCTGCTGCTGCCGAAGCTCATCGGCGACGCGAAGCTGAACACGCAGGATGCCGCTCTCGCCACCGAGCTCGCGTACGGCACGCTTCGTCGACGCGGCACTTATGACGCCATCATCGCCGAGGCCGCCGGGCGTCCGGTCGCAGACATCGACCCTGCGGTGCTCGACGCGCTGCGCCTGGGTGCGCATCAGCTGCTGTCGACCCGGGTTGCGGCCCACGCCGCCGTCAACGAGTCGGTCAACCTGGTCGCGTCCGAGGTCGGTCGCGGTGCGTCCGGCTTCGCGAACGCGGTGCTGCGCCGCATCGGACGCGATGACGCCGACACCTGGCAGAAGCGCATCGAGAGCGGTGCGCGCTCGGACGACGAGCGGCTGGCGCTGCGCACAGCGCACCCGGTCTGGGTCATCCGCGCACTGCGCCGGGCGCTGGCCGCGGAGGGGCGCGCAGAGGAGCTCGAGGAGCTGCTGCACTCGGACAACGTCTCGCCCGAGGTCACGCTCGCCGCGCTCCCGGGCCTTGCGGAGCCCGCCGAGCCACGGCGCCCGTACGCCCCGACCGCGTTCGGCTCTCCCGGCGGCGACCCCCGTGACGCGATCGGCCATGCCGAGGGCGCGATCCGGGTGCAGGACGAGGGCTCGCAGCTCGTCGCCCTCGCGGTCGCCGCAGCGGCTCCCGTGCGGACGGGGGAGCGGTGGCTCGATCTGTGCGCCGGCCCCGGCGGCAAGACCGCGATGCTGGCCGCGCTCGCGCATGAGGCCGGTGCGCGGCTCGAGGCGAACGACGTGGTGCCCGCGAGGGCGGGGCTCGTCCGCAACGCCGTGCGCCCGCTGCCGATCGATGTGCCGGTGCACGAGGCCGACGGGCGCGACTTCGCGGCACAGCACCCGGGCGGGTTCGATCGCATCCTCGTCGACGCGCCGTGCACTGGCCTCGGCGCACTGCGCCGCCGGCCGGAAGCGCGATGGCGCAAGTCGCCCTCGGACGTCGCCGAGCTCGTCGACCTGCAGAGCCAGCTTCTGGATGCCGCGATAGACGCGCTCGCACCGGGCGGCATCGTCGCGTACGCCACGTGCTCGCCGCACCTCGCCGAGACCACCGGCGTCGTCGCCGAGGTGCTCCGCCGGCGAGATGACGTCGTCGAGCTGGATGCCCGCGCGGTCGTCGCCGGCGTCGCATCCGCGCCGATCGACCTGGCGGCGCCCATCGAGCCCGGCCCCGGCAGCTCGAGCGCGCAGCTGTGGCCGCACCGACACGGCACGGATGCCATGTTCCTTGCGCTGCTGCAGCGCTCCGCCACTCCCACCGAAGACTCCGCTGAGGAAGATCAGTGACATGAACCCGCCCAGCGCCCCGCGCATCAACCCCAGCATCCTCGCCGCGGACTTCGCGAACATGCAGTCCGAGCTCGCCCGCATCGCCGCGGCGGATTTCGCGCACGTCGACGTGATGGACAACCACTTCGTGCCGAATCTCACATTCGGTCCGCAGATGGTCGAGCGGATCCAGGCCACCAGCCCCATCCCGCTGGATGTGCACCTGATGATCACCGACCCCGACCGCTGGGCGCCCGGCTACGCCGAACTCGGTGCCGCCAGCGTCACGTTCCACCTCGAGGCGGCACACGACCCCGTCGCCCTCGCGCGCAGGCTGCGCGAGATCGGCGCTCGTGCCGGCATCGCGATCAAGCCGGGCACCGCCGCTGACGCACTGTACGACATCCTCGACGAGTTCGACCAGATCCTGGTGATGACGGTCGAGCCCGGATTCGGCGGCCAGGGATTCATGCCCGAGACCATGCCGAAGCTGCGCGCGCTGCACGACGAGGCGCGGCGTCGCGGCTCGGACGTGTGGCTGCAGGTCGACGGCGGCATCTCAGACGCCACGATCGCGCAGGCCGCGGAAGCGGGAGCAGACACGTTCGTCGCGGGCTCTGCCGTATACGGCGCAGAGGACGTCACAGCCGCCGTCACTGGTCTCCGGGAGCGTGCGCGAGCGGCTAGCCTTGAGCTGTGAAGACTTTCGACGAACTGTTCGCCGAGCTCAGCGAGACGGCGCAGACCCGTCCCGAGGGATCGGGCACCGTCGCACAGCTGGATCGCGGCGTGCACGCGATCGGCAAGAAGATCGTCGAAGAGGCCGCCGAGGTGTGGATGGCCGCCGAGTACGAATCGAGCGAGAACGCGGCTGAGGAGATCTCGCAGCTGCTCTACCACCTGCAGGTCATGATGCTCGCGAAGGGGCTGAGCCTGGAGGACGTCTACCGACATCTGTGAGCGCGTCCCCACCAGACCGTTCGATCAGAAGGACATCCATGCTCCGCATTGCCGTTCCCAACAAGGGCTCGCTCTCCGAGACCGCCGCCGAGATGCTCGCCGAGGCGGGATATGTCGGCCGCCGCGACCCCAAGACGCTGCACGTGGTCGACGCCGACAGCGACGTCGAATTCTTCTACCTCCGTCCGCGCGACATCGCGACGTACGTGGCATCCGGCGCTCTCGACGTCGGGATCACCGGACGCGACCTGCTGATCGACGTGCGTCAGGACGATGCTCGCGAGATCGAGCAGCTGGGCTTCGCCCGATCGACGTTCCGCTTCGCCGCGCCGGCAGGGCGCTTCGAGTCCATCGAAGACCTCGCGGGCGTGCGCGTCGCCTCGGCCTACCCCGGGCTGGTCGACGACTTCCTGCGAGAGCACGGCGTCCAGGCCGAACTCGTGCCGCTCGACGGCGCGGTCGAATCGGCCGTGCGGCTCGGCGTCGCCGATGTGATCGCGGACGTCGTGGAGACCGGCACCACGCTCCGCCAGGCGGGGCTCGAGATCTTCGGCCCGGTGATCATCGAATCCGAGGCCGTGCTCATCAGCCGGCCCGGCGACGCTCCTGGCACCTCGCGCCTGCTGCGGCGCCTGCGCGGTGTCATGGTCGCGCGGCAGTACGTGCTGCTGGACTACGACCTGCCGGCCCACCTCGTCGACCAGGCCGTGGCCATCGCCGGCGGGCGGGAATCCCCGACGATCTCACCGCTGCGCGATGCGGACTGGGTCGCCGTGCGCGTCATGATCCCGCGCAAGGGCATGAACCAGGTGATGGACGACCTGTACGCGCTCGGCGCACGGGCGATCCTGGTCACCGCGATCCACGCTGCGAGGCTCTGATGACTCTTGCCGCACGTGTGATCCCGTGCCTCGATGTCGCCGCCGGTCGTGTGGTGAAGGGCGTGAACTTCCGGGATCTGCGCGACATGGGAGATCCGGTCGAGCTCGCGGCGCACTACGCCGCGCAGGGAGCCGACGAGATCACCTTCCTCGACGTCACGGCGACGGTGGATGCCCGATCGACGACGTACGACGTGGTGCAGCGCACTGCCGAGCAGGTGTTCGTCCCGCTCACCGTCGGCGGGGGAGTGCGCGATGTCGAGGACGTCGCCCGGCTGCTGGGGGTGGGCGCGGACAAAGTCGGCGTCAATTCCGCCGCGATCGCCCGCCCGGATCTGATCGGCGAGATCGCCGACCGCTTCGGTGCTCAGGTGTTGGTGCTGTCGCTGGATGTGAAGGGCGGCACGGGCACGCGCTCCGGATACGCCATCACCACGCACGGCGGACGCACCGAGACGACCCTCGATGCGCTCGACTGGGCGCGCGAGGCCATCGAGCGCGGCGCAGGCGAGCTTCTCGTGAACTCCATCGACGCGGACGGCACCAAGGACGGCTTCGACCTGGAACTGGTGCGGCTCATGCGCGAGGTGTCATCGGTGCCGGTGATCGCCTCAGGCGGCGCGGGCACCGTCGAGCACTTCGCCCCGGCCATCGCGGCGGGGGCTGACGCTGTGCTCGCTGCGAGCGTGTTCCACAGCGGGCAGCTGACCGTCGGCGACGTGAAGGACGCGCTGGACGCCGCCGGCGTCGTCGTGCGACACGGTGTGAGTGTCCGCCGCGGGGTGAACGACGGGCTCGGCGCAAGAGGCCAGGGCGGTCCGAACTCATGACATCCGACGCGGACATCGAAGCGCAGATCGCGCGGGTCGTCTGGAACGACGCCGGCCTGGCTCCGGTGATCGTGCAGCAGCACGACAGCCGCGAGGTTCTGATGCTCGCATGGATGGACGCCGAGGCGCTGCGGCGCACGCTCACCGGTGGTCGCGCGGTGTACTGGTCGCGCTCACGCCGGGAGTACTGGCGCAAGGGCGACACCTCCGGGAACACGCAGCGGGTGCACGGGGTCGCGGTCGACTGCGACGGTGACACGATCCTGCTCGCGGTCGACCAGCACGGCGCTGCGTGCCACACCGGCACCCGGACCTGCTTCGACGGGCGCGAGCTCTCGTTCCGTGCCGGGGAAGGGGAGTGACATGCTGCGTCGCGCGCGCATGATGGCGGTGCTGGGATTTCTGCTCGCGGGTGCCATCGGCATCATCTCATCGACGCAGACCTGGCTCGTCGTCGAGAGGTCGGATGCCGCAGAGCCGCTCCTCATCGCCGGCGCCGACGCCCTGACGCTGCTCGCGCCGCTCTCGCTGGCCGTGCTGGCGCTCGGGGCCGCCCTCTCCATCGCCGGAGTCATGCTGCGGTACATCTTCGGGCTGCTCGCGGCAGGCGGCGCGATCGTGCTGATCATGGGCACGACCACGCTGCTCTTCGGCCCGCCGCTGAGCGCGGCGGCGAAGGCTGTGGCTGAGGCGACCGGACTGACCGGGGATGCTGCGCTCTACGACATCGTCGACGCGATCGTCCCCACCGCCTGGCCGGCGGTCGCCCTGGCGGCCTGGGCGGTGCTGCTGGTGGCATCCGTCTTCGTACTCGCCACCGCGCGCTCATGGAAGTCCGGCGGTCGTCGCTACCGCTCGTCTTCCGAGGCGCAGCATCATGAGACCGGCCCCCTGGATGCAGTCGATTCGTGGGACGAGCTGTCCCACGGCACCGACCCGACAGACTCTGCCCGATAGACTGATCTCATCGCCTAGCCTCCCGGAGGAGAACATGACCAACCCGATCGCCGACCCCGGACACGGACACTCGCCTGCTGCGTGGACGGCCGTTGTGATCATGCTGCTCGGCTTCGCCGCCGGAACCGTCTTCTTCGCGCTCGAGATGCCGGTCGCTGTCTGGATCTGCGCCGGCATCGTCCTGGCCGGACTGATCGTCGGCTGGGCGATGGCGAAGGCGGGCTGGGGAGTGAAGGGCCCGAAGTACGCACCGAAGGCGCACTGATGGTCCTCGCCGACCTGACGGCCGGCGCGGTGCAGGACGCGGAACGACGCGCACTGTCGCGACCGCTCTCCGTCGTCGAGCGTGAGGCATCCGAGCGCCCGGCGGCACGGGACGCCCTCGCGGCGCTGGCGCCCGCCGACCGCGTCAAGATCATCGCCGAGGTCAAGCGCGCCAGCCCCTCGCGCGGCACACTGGCAGACATCCCCGATCCCGCACTGCAGGCATCGCTGTACGAGCGGGGCGGAGCGTCGGCGATCAGCGTGCTCACCGAGGAGCGGCGATTCGGCGGAAGCCTCGCCGATCTCGAAGCCGTCACGGCGAGCGTCGAGCTCCCTGCGCTGCGCAAGGACTTCATCGCGACGCCGTACCAGGTGTTCGAGGCCCGCGCCGCAGGCGCCGATCTGGCGCTGCTGATCGTCGCCGGGCTCGAGCCCGCGGTGCTCGCCGAGCTGCACGCTCTCATCCTCGAGCTCGGCATGACGCCGCTGGTCGAGACCCACTCCGCCGAAGAGCTCGAAGTCGCGATCGACCTCGGTGCGAGCCTGATCGGCGTCAACGCCCGCAACCTGCACACGCTCGAGCTCGATCGCGATCTGTTCGCGCGTCTGTCGGACCGCATCCCGGCATCCGCGGTCAAGGTCGCCGAGTCGGCGGTGCTCGAGCCCGCCGACGTCACGCGATACCGCGAGGCCGGGGCGGACGTCGTGCTGATCGGCGAGGCACTCGTCACCGGCGACGCCGTGGCGACACTCGGCTCGTTCCTCGCTGCCGGCGACATTCCGAACCACACCCGGGAGGTGCACCGGTGAGTCTGCGCGACCAGCACGGCCCGTTCTTCGGCGATTTCGGCGGACGCTACATGCCGGAGTCCCTCATCGCCGCTATCGATGAGCTCACCGCCGCGTACGAGGATGCGATTGCCGACCCGGCGTTTCGCGCGGAACTGGCGAGCCTGCTGCATTCCTACGCGGGTCGTCCCTCGCCGATCACCGAGGTGCCCCGCTTCGCGGAGCACGCCGGGGGAGCCCGGGTGTTCCTCAAGCGCGAGGATCTCAACCACACCGGCTCGCACAAGATCAACAACGTGCTCGGCCAGGCGCTGCTGACCACGCGACTGGGCAAGACGCGGGTGATCGCCGAGACCGGCGCCGGCCAGCACGGTGTCGCCACCGCGACGGCGGCAGCGCTGTTCGGCCTGGACTGCACGATCTACATGGGCGAAGTCGACACCGAGCGCCAGGCGCTGAACGTCGCACGGATGCGGCTGCTCGGCGCGGAGGTCGTGCCTGTGAAGACCGGATCGCGCACCCTGAAGGATGCCATCAACGACGCCTACCGCGACTGGGTCGCCAGCGTCGAGACGACCAATTACATCTTCGGCACCGCGGCGGGTCCGCACCCGTTCCCTGCGATGGTGCGCGACTTCCAGAAGATCATCGGCGAAGAGGCGCGCGAGCAGCTGATCGCCGAGGCGGGTCGTCTTCCGGATGCCGTCGTCGCCTGCGTCGGCGGGGGATCGAACGCCATCGGGATGTTCGACGCCTTCCTCGACGATGAGGGCGTCAAGCTCTACGGCGTCGAAGCGGCAGGCGACGGCGTCGACACACCACGCCATGCGGCGTCCATCGGCCGCGGTCGTCCCGGAGTTCTGCACGGCGCAAAGACCTACGTGCTGCAGGACGAGGACGGCCAGACCATCGAGTCGCACTCGATCTCCGCGGGTCTCGACTACCCCGGCGTCGGCCCCGAGCACTCCTGGCTGAGCACCATCGGGCGTGCCGAGTACATTCCGGCCACCGACGACGAGGCCATGCAGGCGCTGCGCCTGCTGAGTCGCACCGAGGGCATCATCCCCGCGATCGAATCCGCGCACGCACTTGCCGGCGCTCTGCGCCTCGGCCGCGAGCTCGGCACTGACGGCCTCATCGCCGTGTGCCTCTCGGGCCGCGGCGACAAGGACATGGACACCGCAGCGCGGTACTTCGAGCTGTACGACGAACAGAACGAGGCACGATGAGCCGCGTGGCGGAGGCCATCCGCAAGGCGCATGCGGCCGGTCGCGGCGCGTTCGTCGGCTACCTGCCGGTCGGCTACCCCGACCTCGACACCAGCATCCAGGCAGCGCTCACGCTCGCCCGCAACGGCGTCGACGTCATCGAGCTCGGCCCGCCGTACTCCGACCCGGTGATGGACGGCGAGGTCATCCAGCAGGCGACACAGCACGCGCTGGCGAATGGATTCCGGATGCGGGACCTGTTCACGGCGGTGAAGGCGATCACCGCCGAGACCGACGTCCCTGTCGTCGTCATGACGTACTGGAACCCCGTGATGCAGTACGGAGTCGACCGCTACGCGGACGACCTGCTCGCCGCCGGCGGCGCCGGTCTCATCACGCCCGACATCACCCCCGAGGCTGCCGAGGAGTGGATCGCGGCGAGCACGCGCACCGGTCTCGACCGGATCTTCCTTGCGGCGCCGACCTCGAGTGACGAGCGTCTCGACCTCGTGATCTCCTCCTCGACCGGCTTCGTGTACACCGTCTCGACGATGGGCATCACGGGGGAGCGCGCCGCTCTCGATCGCGCCGCCCGCACGCTCGTCGAGCGCATGCGCGCACGCGGCGAGACGCTCGCGTGCGTCGGCATCGGAATCTCCAACGCCGCGCAGATCGCCGGTGTGACCGAGTACGCCGACGGCGCCATCGTCGGAACAGCACTCGTCAAGGCACTGCGTGACGGCGGACTCGACGCCCTCGCAGAAACCACCAGAGCACTCGCCGGCGGCACGCCGACGACGCGATACTAGGATCGTTCTCATGCACTTCGCGCCCTTCAGCACTCTCTCGGCCGTGCCCGCAAGCATTCCGAGCCCCGAGGTCAGCACCTTCCCGCTGTGGCCGGGCGGACCGACCATCCACTTCTACGCGCTGTGCATCATCGCAGGCATCATCGCCGCAGTGCTCCTGACGAACCACCGCCTCACGAAGCGGGGTGCGGAGAAGTGGGTCGTGGTCGACATCTCGATCCCCGCCGTGGTGCTGGGCATCGTCGGAGCGCGCGTCTTTCACGTGCTGACCCACCCGGACTTCTACTTCGGCCCCGACAAGAACACCTGGAACCCGTTCGAGTACGGCTCGGTGTGGGCGATCTGGGAGGGCGGCATCGCCATCTTCGGAGCGCTGCTCGGCGGCGCCGTCGGCGCCTGGATCGGATGCCGGTGGACCGGCATCCGGTTCTGGACCTTCGCCGACGCACTGGCGCCGGGACTGCTGCTCGCGCAGGCCATGGGCCGCTTCGGCAACTGGTTCAACCACGAGCTGTTCGGCCTCCCCACCGATGTGCCGTGGGGACTCGAGATCGAGTCGACGAACCCGGCCTTCCCCCCTGGGCTGGCCGAGGGCACGCTGTTCCACCCCACGTTCCTGTACGAGGTGCTGTGGAACGGCCTCGGCGTGATCGCGCTGCTCTGGGCCGGTTCCAAGCTGCGCCTGCAGTGGGGCAAGCTGTTCGCCCTGTACCTGATCTGGTACAGCGCAGGACGCATCGTCTGGGAGTCCATCCGGATCGACCCGAGCGAGATCATCCTGGGCCTGCGCAGCAACGTGTGGGCGGCCATCATCGGCGTCGTCGTCGGCCTCGTCATCATGATCGTCCAGACCCGACGGCACCCCGGCGTCGAGACGTCCGCGTACGTCCCCGGTCGGCAGCCCGCCACCGCGGATGTAGAATCGCAGGACAATCCCTCCGACTTCGTCGACGTGAGCGAGCCTCCGTCGACAGCCGAAGTCGTCTAGGAGCCAGCGCCACAAGCACAGCTCCCGTCAGCGGGGAGCCTCCGCCGGAGTCTCCTCTTCGAGCGAGAAATCGCACTGAACGAGCGGGCCGAAGACGTCCCCGGGTTCACTGAGAACTGAGGACGGTGACTGGTGTACTTCCAGCCTCCCTACGGCGCCTCCGGCGCCTACCCCCCGAAGCAGGGGATGTACAACCCCGCCCACGAGAAGGATGCCTGCGGCCTGGCCATGGTCGCAACGCTCCGCGGGGAACCCGGCCACGACATCATCGCGCTGGCGCTGGAAGCGCTGCGCAACCTGGAGCACCGCGGTGCGATCGGCTCTGACGCCGGCACCGGAGATGGCGCCGGCATCCTCACCCAGATGCCGGACGCGTTCCTCCGAGCGGTCACCTCCTTCGAGCTTCCCCCGGCCGGCGAGTACGCCGCAGGCCTGGCATTCCTCCCGCGTGAGTCGAGTGCCCGCCGCGAGCAGAAGGCCGGCATCGAGCGCATCGCCGCTGAAGAGGGCCTCGCCGTGCTCGGATGGCGCACGGTCCCGACCGCCAACGAGAACCTCGGCAAGCTCGCCGACGAGGCTCGCCCGGCCTTCGAGCAGCTCTTCGTCTCGCTTCCCGCCGCGGGCGGCCACGGCGGAGCATCCGGCCTCGCACTCGACCGGATCGCCTACCGCCTGCGCAAGCGCGCAGGCCATGAGCTCGACGCCTACTTCGTGTCGCTGTCCTGCCGCACCCTCGGGTACAAGGGCATGGTCACCACCCTGCAGCTCGAGCCGTTCTACCCGGATCTGCAGGACGAGCGCTTCGCCTCCGAGCTGGCCGTCGTCCACTCCCGGTATTCGACGAACACGTTCCCGTCGTGGCCGCTGGCACAGCCTCTGCGGATGCTCGCCCACAACGGCGAGATCAACACCGTGGGCGGAAACCGCAACTGGATGCGCGCCCGCCAGTCTCAGCTCGAGTCCGAACTGCTCGGCGACATGCGCCCCCTGCTGCCGATCTGCACCGTCGGCGCCAGCGACTCCGCCTCGTTCGACGAGGTGCTCGAGCTGCTCACCCTCACCGGTCGCAGCCTGCCGCACGCCGTCATGATGATGGTGCCGGAGGCCTGGGAGAAGCAGACCGACATCGAGCCGGACCTTAGGGCGTTCTACGAGTACCACTCGAACCAGATGGAGCCGTGGGACGGCCCCGCCGCCTTGATCTTCACCGACGGCACGCAGGTCGGCGCCACCCTCGATCGCAACGGCCTCCGCCCCGGCCGCTGGACCGAGACCACCGACGGACTGGTCGTGATCGGCAGCGAGACCGGAGTCCTCGAGTTCGCGCCCGAGCGCATCAAGCGGCGCGGCAGGCTCCAGCCCGGCCGAATGTTCCTCGTCGACACCGCCCAGGGCCGGATCATCGAAGACGAGGAGATCAAGCGCGATCTCGCCGCGATGCACCCCTGGCGCGAATGGCTGGACGAGGGCGCTGTGCGCCTCGCCGACCTTCCAGAGCGCGAGCACATCGTGCATCCGGCAGCATCCATCACCCGCCGCCAGCGCACCTTCGGCTACACCGAGGAGGAGGTGCGCATCCTCCTGACCCCGATGGGGCAGAACGGCGCCGAACCGCTCGGCGCTATGGGAAGCGACACACCCATCGCCGTGCTCAGCGAACGCCCCCGGCTGCTGTTCGACTACTTCGTGCAGCAGTTCGCCCAGGTGACCAACCCGCCGCTGGACGCCATCCGCGAAGAGGTCGTCACCAGCCTGCGGCTCGGGCTCGGCCCGGAACGCAACCTCCTCAGCTGGGGGCCCGATCACGCGCGCACGGTCACACTCGACTTCCCGGTGATCGACAACGATGAACTCGCGAAGATCCGCCACATCGAGAAGGCCCTTCCTGGCCACTCCAGCGCGACGATCCGCGGTCTGTACCACTTCGACGCAGGTGAGCACACGATGCAGGAGCGCCTCGCCGAGATGTGCGCCGAAGCGGATGCCGCCATCGAGCGCGGCGCCGAACTGCTCATCCTCTCGGACCGCGACTCCAACAAGGATCTCGTTCCCATCCCGTCGCTGCTGATGGTCTCGGCCGTGCATCATCATCTGATCCGCCGCGAGAACCGCATGAAGGTCGGTCTCGTCGTCGAAGCCGGCGACGTCAGAGAGGTCCACCACGTCGCGACCCTCATCGGCTACGGCGCATCCGCCGTCAACCCGTACCTCGCGATGGAGAGCGTCGAGCACCTCGTGCGCACTGGCTTCATCACCGGGATCACCCCCGAGAAGGCGGTCCGCAACCTGATCTACGCGCTCGGGAAGGGGGTGCTCAAGATCATGTCGAAGATGGGGATCTCGACTGTCTCGTCCTACGCGGGTGCACAGGTGTTCGAGGCGATCGGCCTCAGTCAGGAGTTCGTCGACGCGTACTTCACCGGCACGGAGACGAAGCTCGGCGGCATCGGCATCGGCGAGGTCTTCGCCGAGAACCAGGCCCGCCACGACTTCGCCTACCCGGAGGACGGCGCTGCACGCGCGCACGAGCGCCTCTGGACCGGTGGCGAGTACCAGTGGCGCCGCGACGGCTCACCGCACCTGTTCAACCCGGACACGGTGTTCCGTCTGCAGCACTCCACCCGCACGCGCCGCTACGACATCTTCCGGGAGTACACCCGGCTCATCGACGATCAGGCGCGGGAGCTGAAGACGCTCCGCGGCCTGTTCGCGCTGCGCACGGGTGAACGGCCGCCCGTGCCGATCGACGAGATCGAGCCGGTCAGCGCGATCGTGAAGCGATTCTCCACCGGAGCGATGAGCTACGGGTCGATCTCCCAGGAGGCCCACGAGACCCTCGCGATCGCGATGAACCGCCTCGGTGCGAAGTCGAACACCGGAGAGGGCGGGGAGGACCCCGGCCGTCTCATCGACCCCGAGAGGCGCAGCGCGATCAAGCAGGTCGCATCGGGGCGTTTCGGCGTGACCAGTCAGTACCTCACCGAAGCGGATGACCTGCAGATCAAGCTCGCGCAGGGCGCCAAGCCCGGTGAGGGCGGTCAGCTGCCCCCGCAGAAGGTCTACCCGTGGGTGGCGCGCACGCGGCACGCGACCCCGGGTGTCGGGCTGATCTCACCGCCGCCGCACCACGACATCTACTCGATCGAAGACCTCAAGCAGCTCATCTTCGATCTCAAGCGCGCGAACCCGCGCGCCCGGATCCACACCAAGCTCGTCAGCCAGTCCGGCATCGGCGCAGTGGCGGCCGGTGTCGCCAAGGCGCTCAGCGATGTCGTGCTGGTGTCCGGCCATGACGGCGGCACCGGCGCGAGCCCGCTGAACTCGCTGAAGCACGCCGGCACCCCGTGGGAGCTGGGCCTGGCCGAGACGCAGCAGACCCTCATGCTCAACGGCATGCGCGACCGGGTGGTGGTGCAGGTGGACGGTCAGCTGAAGACCGGCCGGGACGTCATCATCGGCGCCCTGCTGGGTGCGGAGGAGTTCGGCTTCGCGACCGCGCCGCTCGTGGTCAGCGGATGCATCATGATGCGCGTGTGCCACCTGGACACGTGCCCGGTGGGCGTCGCGACGCAGAACCCGGTGCTCCGGGAGCGATTCACCGGAAAGCCCGAGTTCGTCGTGAACTTCATGGAGTTCATCGCGGAGGAGGTGCGCGAACTGCTCGCCGAGCTCGGCTTCCGCTCGCTCGATGAGATCATCGGCCGCACCGATCTGCTGCGCACTGACGAGGCCGTACGGCACTGGAAGAGCGAAGGTCTCGACGTCTCGCCGATCCTGGCGGGCCCCGCGTTCCCGGCCAGCGAGCCGCGTCGCAGCGGCCGCTCTCAGGATCACGAGCTGGAGAAGCATTTCGACGCGAGCCTGCTGGCCCACACCGCGTCTGCACTCGACACCGGCGATCCGGTCGTGCTCGAGCTGCCCATCCGCAACACCGAGCGCGCCGTGGGCACCATGCTCGGGCACCACCTGACCGCACGTCACGGCGCGCACGGGCTGCCTCGAGGAACGATCGATGTCACGCTGCACGGCACGGCCGGGCAGTCGCTTGGCGCCTTCCTGCCGTCCGGCATCGTGCTCCGCCTCGAGGGAGACGCCAACGACTACGTCGGCAAGGGCCTCTCCGGAGGCGACATCACGATCCGGCCGTCGCGACAGGCCACGTTCGCTCCGCACCAGAATGTGATCGCCGGCAACGTCATCGGCTATGGGGCGACGAGCGGGACGATGTTCATCTCGGGCGTCGTGGGGGAGCGGTTCCTCGTGCGCAACTCCGGAGCCACCGCCGTGGTGGAAGGCGTCGGCGACCATGCGCTGGAGTACATGACCGGAGGGGTGGCAGTGATCCTCGGCGACACGGGACGCAACCTCGGCGCCGGGATGTCCGGTGGCGTCGCCTACGTCCGCCGGCTCCGTCCCGCGCAGGTGAACACCGAGGGGCTCTCCTCCGGTGAGCTGCGTCTCGAACCGCTGGACCGTGCGGACGTGGAAGTGCTGCGGGCGCTGCTGTCCGAACACATCGACAGCACCGGCTCACCACTGGCATCCGAGATCCTGGCCGATTTCGACGTCGCCCAGGCCGAATTCATCAAGGTGCTGCCGCGTGACTTCGCGGCCGTGCAGACCATGCGACAGGAGGCGCTGGCCGAGGGAGTCGATCCCGACGGCGACGTCATCTGGAACCGGATCCTGGAGGTGACCGGTGGCTGACCCCAAAGGCTTTCTGAAGACGACGGAGCGCGAGCTTCCCGCTCGCCGTCCGGTGCCGGTGCGCATCATGGACTGGAAAGAGGTCTACGAGCCCGGCGATCGCGCGGTGCTCAAGCGCCAGGCCGGACGCTGCATGGACTGCGGCGTGCCGTTCTGCCATTCCGGGTGCCCGCTGGGCAATCTGATCCCCGAGTGGAACGACCTGACGTGGCGCGAGGAGGGGCGTGCGGCGATCGAGCGGCTGCACGCCACGAACAACTTCCCGGAGTTCACGGGGCGGCTGTGCCCCGCTCCGTGCGAGAGCTCGTGTGTGCTCGGCATCAACCAGCCCGCAGTCACCATCAAGCAGGTCGAAGTCTCCATCATCGATGAGGCGTTCGCTCGCGGCTGGGTCGATCCGCAGCCGCCTCAGCGGCTCACGGGCAAGACGGTCGCGGTGGTCGGCTCGGGCCCCGCGGGGCTGGCCGCCGCCCAGCAGCTGACACGCGCCGGGCACACCGTCGTGGTCTACGAGCGCGACGACCGCATCGGCGGGCTGCTGCGCTACGGCATTCCGGACTTCAAGATGGAGAAGCGCCACCTCGAGACGCGCCTCCGACAGATGCAGGAGGAGGGCACCCGCTTCCGCGCCGGCGTCGAGATCGGCGTCCAGATCTCATGGGACGACCTGCGCGCGCGATACGACGCCGTGCTGCTGGCGACCGGCGCGACGGTGCCGCGCGACCTGCCGATCCTGGGGCGCGACCTCGATGGCATCCACTTCGCGATGGAGTACCTCGTCGAGTCCAACCACGCGACGGCGGGCGACGACGTCGCCAACCAGATCACCGCTGCCGGCAAGCATGTCGTCGTGATCGGCGGTGGCGACACCGGCGCGGACTGCATCGGCACGGCGCACCGGCAGGGCGCGCTGAGCGTCACGAACCTCGCCATCGGACGCCGGCCCGGCACGGAGCGCGCCGACCATCAGCCGTGGCCGACGCAGCCGACGCTGTTCGAGGTCCAGTCCGCCCACGAAGAGGGCGGGGAGCGCTCGTACCTGGCATCCACCGTCGAATTCCTCTCGGACGCCGCCGGGGAGGTGCGCGCCGTGCGCGTCGCCGAGACCGAGTTCGTCGACGGACGTCGCGTCCCCAAGAGCGGCACCGAGCGCGAGATCCCTGCCGATCTCGTGCTGATCGCGATGGGATTCACCGGCCCCGAGACCCACTCGTTCGACGGCGACACGGCTCTGCCGGTGACCGAGCGCGGCACGCTGCGCCGGGACGACGACTACGCGACCGCCCTGCCGGGCGTGTACGTCGCCGGGGATGCCGGTCGCGGCCAGTCCCTGATCGTGTGGGCCATCGCCGAGGGGCGCTCCGCGGCATCCGCCATCGACCGCCATCTGGTGGGCACGTCGGCGCTGCCGGCGCCCGTGGCCGCAACAGATGTCGCACTCAGCGTGCAGCCCGCGTAGGCTGAGCGCGGCAACGTCGCCATTTTTCTGTTGTCACCTTCCGACCCTGGAGAAGATTTGAGACGCGCGAAGATCGTCGCCACCCTAGGACCCGCCACCTCGACGTATGAGACCGTCCGTGCCCTGATCGAAGCCGGAGTCGACGTCGCCAGGCTGAACCTCAGCCACGGCGATTACAGCGTGCACGACGCGAACTACGCGAACGTGCGCCGCGCCGCGGACGACGCGGGACGCGCCGTAGCGGTGCTCGTCGACCTGCAGGGCCCGAAGATCCGCCTCGGCAAGTTCGAGGCAGGCCCTTACGAGCTCGCGGTCGGTGACATCTTCAAGATCACCACCGAGGACATCATCGGCAACCGCGAGATCTGCGGCACGACCTTCAAGGGTCTGCCGCAGGACGTGAAGCCTGGTGACTTCCTGCTGATCGACGACGGCAAGGTGCGTGTCCAGGTCGTCGAGACCGATGGCACCGTCGTCACCACCAAGGTCATCGTCGCCGGTGCCGTGTCGAACAACAAGGGCATCAACCTGCCGGGCGTCGCCGTCAACGTTCCCGCGCTGAGCGAGAAGGACGAGGACGACCTGCGCTGGGGTCTGCGCACCGGCGCAGACGTCATCGCCCTGTCGTTCGTCCGCAACGCGGAGGACGTCAACCGCGTGCACGAGATCATGGCCGAAGAGGGTGTCCGCATCCCCGTCATCGCCAAGATCGAGAAGCCGCAGGCGGTGGACGCCCTGGAAGAGATCGTGGACGCCTTCGACGGCATCATGGTCGCCCGTGGGGACCTCGGCGTGGAGCTTCCGCTCGAGGCCGTGCCGATCGTGCAGAAGCGCGCCGTGGAGCTCGCGCGCCGCATGGCGAAGCCGGTCATCGTCGCCACTCAGATGCTCGAGTCGATGATCGAGAGCCCGGTGCCGACGCGCGCCGAGACCTCTGACGTCGCCAACGCCGTGCTGGATGGCGCGGACGCGGTCATGCTCTCGGGCGAGACCAGCGTCGGCGCCTACCCGATCGTGGTCGTCGAGACCATGGCCCGCATCATCGAGTCGACCGAGGAGCACGGCCTGGAGCGCATCCAGCCGCTGACGACGAAGCCGCGCACGCAGGGTGGCGCCATCACGCTGGCCGCTCTCGAGGTCGCCGAGTTCGTCGAGGCGAAGTTCCTCTGCGTTTTCACGCAGTCCGGCGACTCGGCGCGTCGTCTGTCGCGCCTTCGCTCGCGGATCCCGATGCTCGCGTTCACCCCCGAGCCGGGCATCCGACGTCGCATGTCGCTGACGTGGGGAATCCGCTCGACGCTGGTCGAGACCGTGCAGCACACCGATTCGATGTACCGCCAGGTCGACGAGTACCTGCTGCGCACGAACCTTGCGCAGGAGGGCGATCGGGTCGTCGTGATCTCCGGTTCCCCTCCCGGGATCATCGGCTCCACCAACGACATCCGCGTCCACAAGGTCGGGGACGCCGTCGGCGGGGCGGCCCCCGTCTACAAAGCCGGGGTCTGAGCATTCGGAAGGGGCGGGACCTGCGGGTTCCGCCCCTTCTCATGCGCTAAAGTCGATCCGGGCCGGCGTGGCGGAATGGCAGACGCGGAGCACTCAAAATGCTTTGTCCGAAAGGGCGTGTGGGTTCGAGTCCCACCGCCGGCACTCACCTCCGATAGGATTTCATCTGTGACCGAGCAAGAACAGCCTGAGCAGCCCACGCCATCCGCCCCGCGACGCGTCGTCGTCGCCGAGGATGAGTCGCTGATCCGCCTCGACATCGTCGAGATCCTGCGCGACAACGGCTTCGATGTCGTCGGTGAGGCGGGTGACGGCGAGACGGCCGTGCAGCTCGCGACCGAACTGCGCCCCGACCTCGTCGTGATGGACGTCAAGATGCCGCAGCTCGACGGCATCAGCGCCGCCGAGAAGCTGCACAAGGCGAACATCGCCCCCGTCGTGCTGCTGACCGCCTTCAGCCAGAAGGAGCTCGTCGAGCGCGCCAGCGAGGCCGGCGCACTGGCCTACGTGGTCAAGCCCTTCACGCCGAACGACCTGCTGCCCGCGATCGAGATCGCCCTGGCGCGCCACGAGCAGATCATCACCCTCGAGGCCGAGGTCGCCGACATGGTCGAGCGCTTCGAGACCCGCAAGCTCGTCGATCGCGCCAAGGGACTGCTCAACGAGAAGATGGGGCTCAGCGAGCCGGAGGCGTTCCGTTGGATCCAGAAGGCGTCGATGGACCGTCGCCTCACGATGCAGGATGTCGCCAAGGCCATCATCGAGCAGCTCGCTCCGAAGAAGTGAGTCGAATTCTCCAATGCGAAGAGGCCCCGCCGATCGGCGGGGCCTCTTCGCATTCCTCCGTCAGGCGTCGACGGTCTTGATCAGGTTGGTGATGCGGATCGTCGAGCAGCGGCGCCCCTGATCGTCGGAGACGACGATCTCGTGCACGCTCAGGCTGCGTCCGAGATGGATCGGCGTGCACACGCCCGTCACCACTCCGGAGGTCGCCGAACGGGTGTGCGTGGCGTTGATGTCGATGCCGACCGCGAGCTTTCCGGGGCCCGCTGCGAGGTTCGCCGCCATCGAGCCGAGGGACTCGCCGAGCACCACGTATGCACCGCCGTGCAGCAGCCCGACCGGCTGGGTGTTCCCCTCGACGGGCATCGTCGCGACGCTGCGGTCGATCGAGAATTCAGTGAACTCGATCCCCATCTTCTCGGCCAGGGCGCCCATGCCACGCTGCGTGGCCCACTCCAGTCCGGTCATCTGGTTCTCGGTCACTGATCCTCCTCAAGCGGGTGTCTGTCGTCCTCGTTAGGCTGACAGGGTGACGGACTCCGCAAAGCCTACCCTCATGGTCGTCGACGGCCATTCCCTCGCCTATCGCGCATTCTTCGCACTTCCGGTGGAGAACTTCACGACGAAGGACAATCAGCACACGAACGCCATCTACGGCTTCCTGTCGATGCTCGTGAACCTGATCAAGACCGAGAAGCCGACCCATCTCGCGATCGCGTTCGACACCTCCCGGCATTCGTTCCGCACCGATGAGTACCCCGAGTACAAGGCGACCCGGTCTGAGACGCCTTCCGAGTTCAAGGGGCAGATCCCGCTGCTGCAGGACTGCCTGGCCGCGATGTCGATCCCTGTGCTCACCAAGGAGGGCGTCGAGGCCGATGACATCCTCGCCACGCTCTCGGTGCAGGGTTCGGCACAGGGGTACGACGTGCTGCTGGTCTCCGGCGACCGCGACACGATCCAGCTCGTGAACGACGAGGTGACGCTGCTGTACCCCTCGGTGCAGGGCGTCTCCCAGCTCAAGCGCTATGACCCGATCGCCGTGCAGGACCGCTACGGCGTGCGCCCCGAGCAGTACCCGGACATCGCAGCCCTCGTCGGCGAGACCAGCGACAACCTGCCCGGCGTGCCGAAAGTGGGCGAGAAGACCGCGGTGAAGTGGCTGACGCAGTTCGGCGGCCTCGACGAGCTGCTCGATCGCGCCGACGAGATCAAGGGCGTCGTGGGCGGCAACCTCCGCGAGCACATGGAAGCCGTGCGCCGCAACCGCAAGCTGAACCGCCTGCTCACCGACGTCGATCTCACGGTGACGCCGGCCGATCTCGTGGTCGCGCCGATCGACCCTCAGGCCGTGCGAGACATCTTCGCCCGCCTGGAGTTCCGCACGTTGCTGCCGCGCGTCTTCGACGCCGTGGGCGCGAGTGATGAGCCGGTGCACGATGAGCCGGCAGTGGCCGTGCCGGACGCGGTCGAGGCCTCGGCGCCCGAGATCGCAACGTGGCTGGCGGCGCAGACCGGCGAGCTCGCCCTCCACCTCGTCGTCGCCGGAGGCACGATCACGCGGTTCGGCATCGCGGGGGAGACCGAGTTGCGCGAGGGCGACTGGACGGACGAGACTGCAGGTGCGCTGCGCACGTGGCTGGAGTCGGATGCCGAGAAGGTCCTCCACGACGCGAAGCCGCAGGTGAAGGCGCTGCTGCGCGCGGGCATCCGTCTCGGCGGCCTCAGCTGCGACACGCTCCTCGCCGGCTGGCTGATGCGTCCCAGCTTCCCGGACAAGACGCTCGCGCACCTGGTGAGCCGGTATCTGGATGAGAAGCTGCCGGAAGCCGATCCGACCCAATTGGTTCCCGAGACCGACGGTGCCACGCCGTCCCAGGAGGCGTGGTTCACTCTCCGCACGGCAGCCGAGATCCGAGAGCAGATGCCCGAGTCGGTGGCATCCGTCCTCGACGACATCGAACTGCCGGCGCTGCTCGTGCTCGCCGACATGGAGATCGCCGGCGTCGCCGTGTCGCACGACGTGCTCTCGACGTTCTCCGGCGAGCTGCTGGCGCGCACGGACGCACTGGCGGCCGACGCGTTCACGCTGGTGGGGCGCGAGTTCAACCTCGGCTCGCCGAAGCAGCTCCAGGAGGTGCTGTTCGAAGACCTGCAGTTGCCCAAGACCCGCAAGACCAAGACGGGTTACTCGACGGATGCCGCGGTGCTGGCCGATCTGCAGGAGACGAACCCGCACCCGTTCCTCGCCCTGCTGCTGCAGCACCGTGAGGCGACCAAGCTCCGGCAGATCATCGAATCGCTGGATGCAGCCATCGCGGCCGACCACCGCGTCCACACCACGTACGTGCAGACCGGAAGCCAGACCGGGCGCCTGTCGAGCACCGACCCGAACCTGCAGAACATCCCCGTGCGCACCGAGGAGTCGCGTCGCATCCGCAGCGCGTTCGAAGTCGGCGAAGGCTTCGAGACCCTGCTGACGGCCGACTACTCGCAGATCGAGATGCGCATCATGGCGCATCTGTCCGGCGACGAGGGCCTTGTCGAGGCATTCAACTCCGGTGAGGACCTGCACCGCTTCGTGGGCGCACGGGTGTTCGGCGTCGCCCCGGAGGACGTCACCCCGGCGATGCGCACGAAGGTCAAAGCGATGTCGTACGGCCTCGTCTACGGGCTCAGCGCTTTTGGCCTGTCGAAGCAGCTGCGCATCGAGCAGTCCGAGGCGAAGAAGCTGATGACCGAGTACTTCGCCCGCTTCGGCGCGGTGCGCGACTACCTGCGCGCGTCGGTGCTGAAGGCGAAGGAAGACGGCTACACTGAGACGATCTTCGGGCGGCGTCGCCCGTTCCCCGACCTCAACAGCCCGAACCGGGTGCTGCGTGAGAACGCCGAGCGAGCGGCACTGAACGCGCCCATCCAGGGCAGCGCGGCCGACATCATGAAGATCGCGCTGAATCGCATCCATGCCGACCTGCGCCGAAGTGGACTCGCCTCTCGTGCTCTGCTGCAGATCCACGACGAACTCGTCGTGGAGATCGCTCCGGGGGAGTGGGACCGCGTGGAGCAGATCGTGCGCACGCAGATGGCCGGCGCCGCCCAGCTCTCGGTGCCGCTGGATGTGCAGGTCGGCGCCGGGCGCGACTGGAACGAGGCTGCGCACTAGGCTCGAATTCATGACTGCTGAGCCTCGCACTCCGTCCGCCATCGACCGGGTCGCCGAGGACTGGGTCGACACGCTGGTCGAGCTGTCGCCCGTCCTCGCGACCTATATCGGTCGCAACGAGGCGAACGCCCGACTGGACGACGTGAGCCCCGAAGGGCACGAGCGCGCGGTCACCGCGGCCCGTGACGCCCTCGCGAAGCTGGATGCGCTCGAGCCGGTGGACAGCGTCGATGAGGTCACCAAGGCCGACCTGTCCGCCGAGCTGCGACTCCAGTCGGAGCTGCATGACGCGAAGTGGCACCTGCGGGATCTGAACGTGATCGCCTCGGCCGCCCAGGACTTCCGTCAGGCGTTCGACCTCATGCCCACGCAGACGGCCGAGGACTGGTCGGTCGTCTCCGAACGTCTGTCGGCCGTGCCGACGGCACTCAGGGGCTACACCGAGACGCTGCGCGAGGGCATCCGCCACGGTGTCGTGCCGGCACGCCGTCAGGTGCGCGAGGTCGCGACTCAGATCGTCCGCTACACCGCCGACGACGGATTCTTCGCCTCGTTCGTCGCAGGGGCTGCTCCCGCAGAGGGGCAGCTGCCAGCATCCCTTGCACGCGACCTCGCGGACCACGCCGGCGCCGCGCGCGTCGCGTACGACGCGCTCGGCGACTTCCTCACGAACGAACTCGCGCCGGTCGCCGGCGAGGAGGACGCCGTCGGCCGCGAGCTCTATGCCCTCAACTCCCGTCGCTTCCTCGGTGCGACGATCGATCTCGACGAGACCTATGAGTGGGGTCGCGAGGAACTGCAGCGCATGATCGCCGAGCAGGAGTCGATCGCCGACGAGGTCCTGCCCGGTGCCACGGTCGAAGAGGCCGTCGCACATCTCGAGGCCGACTCCGCCCGGAAGCTGCACGGCACTGAGGCGCTGCAGAAGTGGATGCAGGAGACCAGCGACCGCGCCATCGCCGAACTCGGTGCCTCGCACTTCGACATTCCTGAGCAGATGCGCGAGCTGGAGTGCATGATCGCCCCCACGCAAGAGGGCGGCATCTACTACACCGGGCCGACGGACGACTTCTCGCGTCCCGGTCGCATGTGGTGGTCCGTGCCGGAAGGCGTCACCGAGTTCGACACCTGGCGAGAGCTGACGACCGTGTACCACGAGGGCGTTCCCGGCCACCATCTGCAGATCGCCCAGGCGACGTACAACCGCGGCGAGCTGAACACCTGGCGGCGCGTGCTCGCCGGCACATCCGGCCACGCCGAGGGCTGGGCGCTGTACGCGGAGCGTCTGATGGAGCAGCTGGGCTACCTCGACGACCCCGCCGACAGGCTCGGCATGCTGGACGGTCAGCGGATGCGCGCCCTGCGTGTCGTGCTCGACATCGGTGTGCACCTGAGGAAGCCGACGCTCGAGGGCGACGGCATCTGGGATCATGACTACGCACTCGAACAGATGCGCCGCAACGTCAACATGCCCGACGAGTTCCGACAGTTCGAAGTCAACCGGTATCTCGGCTGGCCCGGGCAGGCGCCGTCGTACAAGGTCGGCCAGCGGATCTGGGAGCAGGTGCGAGACGCGGTGCGCGAGCAGCAGGGCACCGACTTCAGCTTCAAGGACTTCCACAAGCGCGCCCTCGACATCGGCGGCGTCGGTCTCGACACCCTGCGCAGCGTCTTCCTCCGCTGATCGCACGCGGGGAATTCCCCCGACGCCGGAATGGTTCATGCATGTGCATACGAAAGGAACGGCATGACCATCGAATTCGGACTCGACACCTTCGGGGACGTCACTCGCGGCGCAGACGGCGAGCTGCTCAGCCACGCCCAGACGATCCGCAACGTCGTCGCGCAGGCGGAGCTCGCCGATCGCGTCGGCGTGGACTTCTTCGGCGTGGGGGAGCACCACCGCCCTGAGTTCGCCGTCTCCGCACCAGAGATGGTGCTGGCGGCCATCGCGTCGCGCACCGAGAGCATCCGACTCGGCACAGCGGTTACAGTGCTGTCGTCCGATGACCCGGTGCGGGTGTTCGAGCGCTTCGCGACGCTTGACGCCGTTTCGAACGGCCGTGCGGAGGTCGTGCTCGGGCGTGGCTCTTTCATAGAGTCCTTCCCGCTGTTCGGCTACGATCTGCGCGACTACGAAGCCCTCTTCGAGGAGAAGCTCGATCTGCTGGTCGAACTCCTCAAAGAGAAGCCGGTCACCTGGTCCGGGACCATGCGTTCCTCGCTCACCGATGCCGATGTGTTCCCGAAGACCGAGAACGGCATGCGCGCGTGGGTCGGCGTGGGTGGGAGCCCGGAGTCTGTCGTGCGGGTGGCGCGCCACGGCGTCGGCCTGATGCTCGCCATCATCGGCGGACCCGCCGGTCGCTTCCGCCCGTTCGTCGACCTGTACCACAGGTCGGTGCAGAGCTTCGGAACCCCGACGAATCCCATCGCGGTGCACTCTCCCGGCCACATCGCCGACACCGATGAAGAGGCCTGGGAGACGGCATATCCAGGCTTCGAAGCGATGAACAACACGATCGGTCGCGAGCGCGGCTGGCCGGCATACAGCCGGGCGCGCTTCCAGAATGACGTCGGGCCGGCTGGCGCGATCTACAGCGGGTCCCCAGAGCGTGTCGCCGCGAAGATCGCCGACACGATCCGCACCCTCGGCATCGGGCGCTTCGACATGAAGTACGCCACCGGAACCCTCACGCACGAGGCGATGATGCGCAGCATCGAGCTTTACGGAACCGAGGTCATCCCACGTGTGAAGCAACTGCTGGCCGACGGCTGAGCACGCCGACGGCGGGCAGCCGCCCTCCGCATCCGGCAATAGGCTGGGACGATGGCAGCAGTGCGATTCGTGGCGATCGGGGACTCCTTCACCGAGGGTGTCGGGGACGAGCTTCCAGACGGCACGGTGCGCGGCTGGGCCGATCTGGCCGCGCAGGGGTGGGCGGATGCCACGGGTGAGCCGGTGCAGTACGCCAACCTCGCGATCCGTGGGCGTCTGGTCTGGCCGATCGTCGACGAGCAGCTGGAGCGCGCCCTGGCGCTCGAACCCACGCATCTGTCGTTCAACGGCGGCGGCAACGACATCCTGCGCCCGAATGCCGACATCGAGCACATCGCCGACGCGTTCTCACGCGTGCTGCGGCGCTGCGATGAGAGCGGCGTTCGACTGATCGTGCTCTCCGGCGCCAACCCCAGTGCACAGCTGCCGCTGGGAGACGTGTTCCAGAAGCGCGGCGATCTGCTCTCCGCGGCCGTCGAGCACCGCATCGAAGACCGCTCTGACATCATCCGGGCGTGGAACTGGCCGGACACCGAGCTGTCGCGGCCGCGCTACTGGTCGCAGGATCGCCTGCACATGAACGCAAACGGGCATCATCGCGTCGCCGCTCGCGTGCTGCACGCCCTCGGTGCCGAGCCGCCGGCGGAGTGGTGGTCGCCGACCACCGAGTTCCCTGGAGGTCCGGCCGGCCTCGCGTACTACCGTCAGTTCGTCGGCCCGTGGATCAGGCGGCGCGTCACGCGCACGTCGTCGGGCGACGGCCGCACCGCGAAGTACGCCGAGTGGACTGAACTGATGCCGCAATGAGCCGCTTCAGCGGGCGACGCCTGCCTCGGCGTTTCGCGCAGCTTTTCATCGGCGTGTTCCTCTATGGCGTAGGCATCGCTTTCATGGTCCGGGGCGCCATCGGCGCCGCACCCTGGGACGTGCTCACACAGGGCATCACGAGACACGTGCCGCTGTCATTCGGCACGGTCACGATCCTGGTGAGCATCGTCGTGCTGCTGCTGTGGATTCCGATCAAGCAGAAGCTCGGCTTCGGCACGGTCGTGAACGCACTCGGAGTCGGTCCGTCGGGTTCCTGCTGATCCCCGAAGCGGATCAGCTGTGGCTGCGCGTGCTGTCCTTCGCGGTCGGACTCACCGTGCTCGCTGCGGCCACGGGTCTGTACATCGGTGCGCACTTCGGTCCCGGACCCCGCGACGGGCTGATGACGGGCCTGCGCGAGCGGTTGGGATGGCCGATCTGGATCGTCCGCACCGCGCTCGAGGTCACGGTGGTCGCCGTTGGCTGGGCGCTCGGCGGCAACGTCGGCGTCGGCACCGTGGCCTTCGCCCTGCTGGTCGGACCGATGTGCCAGTTCTTCATGCGCGTCTTCGCTGTGCGCGTCGCCGGGGGAGAGGACCCCGTGCGCGGATCGGATCCGCCGCGCACCGGGCCCGTGCCTGTGACGGAGTGAGCATGGATCTGTGGGAGTTGAAAGCGATGCCGGCGGGGACCGTGACGCTGCACGATGCGCGCCGCAACACTCACCGCACGGTCGATCTGGAGCCGTTCGAGGTCGGCGTGTTCGCGGTGACCGAAGAGCAGTTCGCCGAGGTGCTGGGTGTGCCATCGCAGCATCCGCGTCGTCCTGCGCGCGATCTCAGCTGGCTGCGGGCGGTGCGGTTCTGCAATGCCGCGTCGGAATGGGAGGGGCTCGATCCCGCCTACGCGTTCGACGGCGAGGAGGTCACCTGGCACGTCGACAGCGACGGGTATCGTCTGCCGACCGAGGCGGAGTGGGAGTACGCCTGCCGCGCCGGCTCGAGCGGACCGCACTACGGTCCGCTGGCCGAGGTCGCCTGGACCTCGCTCGACGGCGTGAGCGCGCCGCAGGACGTCGGTCTCAAGATGCCCAATCTGAACGGCCTGTTCGACACCCTCGGCAACGTGTGGGAATGGTGCTGGGACTTCCTCGACCCCGAACGCTACGACGACTACCGCGTGTTCCGCGGCGGAGGCTTCGCGGATGACACGTGGAGTGTGAGGGCGTCGGTGCGTCGGGGCGGTGCGCCGCGCATGCACCACGATGACGTCGGCATGCGTCTTGCGCGCGGCGGCTTCGATGCGGTGGATGCCGCGCAGGGTTGGTCCGCGCGAGCGGACGTCGAGCGCGGCGGACGCGGGGGAGCGCGACCGATCGGATGGACGCCCCGACGCTGACTCGTCAGCGGTGGCGGCGTCGCTCTGGAGCGAGTCCCATTCGGATGCGAGTGCTCTTGCGCTCGTGGACGAGGAACGCCGTGCCGAGGACCCACAGCGGCAGCTGGGTGAGAAACGCCCAGCGGAACGTCTCGAGAGAGTATGTCTCTGGCGTGCCGGCGCCCTGCAGATCGAGTGCCAGGCCGATCAGGAAAATCGCGATCAGCGAAGCCAGGAACCCGCCCGAGTTCGTCACGCCGGTCGCGGTGCTGAGTCGATGTGCGGGATTGTGCGTGCGGGCGTGGTCGAACGCGATCATGGATGCCGGTCCGCCCGCCGCCAGACTGATCACGAGTGCAGCCAGCAGCCACAGTGGCGCGGGGCCCGGCCAGAAGATGACGACGAGCCAGGCCGCGACCTGGATCCCGATGCTCGGCAGCACAAGGGCGAGTGAGCGTCGGGTCGGGATGCGACGCGAGAGCGTCCCGAGGATCGGGCCGAGTGTCATGGCGACGACGACGTTCAGCGACAGCAGCCCGGCGGCGGCGGCCGCTGAGAGCCCTTCGCCGGCGGTGAGGTATGGCATGCCCCAGAGCAGGAGGAACGCGTTGGCGGCGAACGGCGTCGTGAAGTGCGACCAGAAGGCCAGCCGCGTGCCCGGATGAGCCCACGCAGCGCGGATGCCGACGCCGGTGTCGATGGCTGATGTGACCACCCGGATCGCGCCGGTCTCGGTGTTGACGGTGATGTCAGCCGGCTGCTCGGGTGGATGGTTGCGGACCAGAATCCACACCAGCACCGCGAAGAGCAGACCGAGCCCGGCGATGCTGCCGAACGTGATCGTCCAGGTCGTGGAGTGCAGCAGCGCCGCGAGGGGCAGGAGTGCGACGAGCTGGCCGGTCTGCCCGACGAGCCCCGTCAGCTGCACCATCACCGGTCCCCGCTGTGCGGGGAACCAGGTCGCCACGAGGCGGAGCACCGCGGGGAAGATCGCCGCGTCGCCCGCTCCGAGCAGCACGCGGGCCACGAGGGCGACGCCGATGCTCGGTGAGACGGCCATCACGAACTGACCGGCGGCCATCAGCAGCATCCCGATCACCATGATCGGACGCGACCCGTACCGATCCAGCAGCACGCCGATCGGCATCTGCATGCCGCCGTAGACCGCCAACTGCACGACGGCGAAGAGCGACAGCGTCGCGGCATCCGCCTGGAATCGCTCTGCGGCATCCACCCCGACCGCACCAAGGGACGTGCGATTCGCGATCGCGAGCACATACGCGGCGACGGCGACGCCCCAGACCAGCCACGCGCGCCACCCCGGAGTCGTGCGGAGTGGGGGAGCAGCAGTCACTCTTCCAGGCTAGTCGTCGGCCGATGAGGTCGTCGTCCGCCGATCGATCAGGAATCGAGAAGGATGCCCTGAAACAGCGCTCTAGCCTCGACGTATGGAGATCAACAACATCACTCTCGAAGTAGAAGACGCCGATCAGGCCGAATCCGCCGAGCGGTTCTACCGTGACTCGTTCGGGCTGGCCGACCGCGTTTCGGTCGTGGTCGCGCCGTCGTCGAGTTCCGGATTCCGCGGGTTCGCGCCATCGCTGGTTCTCACGCAGCCTGCCGATGTGGACGCGCTGTTCGACCGGGCCATCGCCGGTGGCGCCGAGGTGCTGAAGCCTGTCTCGAAGGGCATCTGGGGTTACGGCGGCTCACTGCGGGCTCCGGAGGGCACGGTGTGGCAGATCTCGAGTGAGAGCAAGAAGAACACCGGCCCGGCCACCGGCGAGATCATCAGCATGGTCCTGCTGCTCGGTGTGGCCGACGTCAAGGCGAGCAAGCGGTTCTACGAGCAGCACGGCGCGGCCGTCGCCAAGAGCTTCGGCGGAACGTACGCCGAGTTCCGCACCGGTCAGGTCACGCTGGCCCTTTACAAGCGGGCGGGGCTCGCCAAGCAGGTGGGGCTGTCGGATGCCACGGGCAGCGGCTCCCACCGGGTGATCGCCGTCGGCGACACCGATCTCACCGACCCGGACGGCTACGTGTTCGCCACCCGAGTCGGCTGACTCCGCCAGGTACCGATCCCGCAGCGTTCAGCCTTCAGGATGTGCGCTGTCGCCGAGAATCTCAGCCACCACAGCGGCCTTCGCTCGGGTGTATTCGCCCCACCCCTCGGCGACAGCAGCCGCCTGATGCTTCACGGCAAGGTACTTGGGGCGCTGCCGATCCTCGGCGATGAGTATGTCGCGAAAGCGCAGCCGCCTGCCCCATTCTGCTCCCTGCACATCAAACACGTGGATGACGAACGACCGCGCCGAGCGGTCGGGGTAGCTGAGCCACGCGTGGCCCGGTCGCTCGCCCTCGAGGTCGAATCCGCAGCTTGCCAGCTTCTTCGCGGATCGCAGGACCCGTTCCGCCGGCACACCGACGGCGAGATCGACGACGGGCTTTGCCGGTATCCCGGGCACCGCGGTAGACCCGATGTGCTCTACGGCTACCGGGCCGAGATGCTCAGAGATGAGCGTCGCCATGCGGGCCGCCAAACGGGTCCAGTGCTCGTGCTCACTGGAGACCAAGGTCACGCGTTCGTCGGATGCCATCATCCGAGTGTCGCAGACGCCCTCGTCGTCTCCTGCGCGAACTGTCTCTTCGAACCGGCGCTCGTCGGGCTGAACTCGAGTCCTTCGGGCATCGGAGACGGATCGTCTCGCACCCTCGCGACATCGCCGACCTGGAAATCGTCCTCGTAGATCTGCTCACCCGGGGCATCCGAGCCGACGACGTCGTAGGCGACGTCGTGCGCCGCCAGGATCGCGCACATGGTCTCGACGCGTTCGGACATCTCGCGGGGGAGAGGGGACTTGAACCACGTAATGGCGCCAACGGAGTTGCCGTCGTCGTAGAAGGGCGGGTTCGGCAGCTGCGCGCGGAACCAGTCGTCGATGTCGAAGTACTGCGCTTCCTCATCGGGGGAGAGGATGCCAGCTCGCCGCAGATGGTCGACGGCGACGAAGATGCCGACTTCGACGCCGAGGCGCCCGCGGTAGCGCGCCTGGACGCGGACGTACGATCTCTCGGTCGGTCGGTCATCAAGGCTCACCCGTCAATGATGCCTGTTGCGGCGTCCCCGCCGCGCGCTACGGTCGAGTCATGGACCGCGTGCCCGACCGCCGCCTGGGACCGGCGGGCAACGCACGGAACGCCGTGGAGCTGTTCGGTCGGGATGTTGTCGTCGAGTGGTGCGAGGCACTGCTGCGAGGAGACGCAGTCGACGATGATCCACGGTATCCCGACATCGTCTGGCTGGGCGGCACGATCGGATGGCCGGCGTACTGGAGTCGCGTGTGGGGCGTGCGCGGGCTGCTGCACATCGGCCCTCCCATGCATCCGGAAGTTGTGCTCAAGGCGCTGCGCGACGAATCGTGGCGGGTTCGCGAGACGGCGCTGAAGGTGATCACACGACATGAACTGGATGATCCGGAGCGGCGTGTCATCGCTCTGCTCGAGGATCCCCATGAGCGCGTCCGCGTGCAGACTCGTCGTGCGCTCGGCGTGCCACCTGGTGATCGCTGACCACCGCGCGCACGACGATCTGTGCGCGGGATCGCGGGGAGAGGTGGACGCGAGCACCGGCTCATCTCATCCGTGTTGATCTGACATAATGTGCATTATCGGCGTTCTCCCGGCCAAGCCGCTCCGCAGTCGCACGTCAGTGAACTGCACTGATAGCCAGCAGGTGCGCGCTCTGATCCCGTATTCCCGGAACGGACGAAGCCGCCCGTGCGAGCACCAGCGCCGCATCCCGGATCTCATCGCTCACGGCGCCAGCGATTTCAAGGAACAGTCCGGCCGGGCCCTCCACGCCGACCACGTCGATGACGTCCAGGCCGGCCGCTTCGCACTCCGACTTCAATCCTTCCGCCGTGTGGAAGTGTCCGGCGGGAAACCGCAGGCCCGGTCCGGGCGTGCCTTCGGTGATCAACGCGGCCCACTCGCTCGGAATCGGCGAAGGAATCGAATCCTTGGCGAGCGACACGTTCCCGAACGCGATATATCGTGATAATCCGGCCGCAAGCACCACCCCGCCGGGCCGGACCACGCGCGCAGCTTCGCGCAGGGTCGTGAGGCGATCCTGCAGACTCGCGAGGTGGTACAGCGGGCCGAGCAGCAGCGCCGCGTCGAAAGAATCGGCCTCGTACGGCAGGTCACGGGCATCCGCCACTCTCGCGGTCAGGCCGTTCTCCCCCGCCGACCGCACGTGGCGGGCGACGGAGTCGATCAGCTCGACCTCGTATCCGGCATCCTGCAGCGCGTTCGCATGGATCCCGGAACCGCCGCCGATGTCGAGCACACGCCCGGGCGGCACATGCCGACGGATCAGCTCCTGCGTGCGCTGGAATTCCAGCGGCCCCTGCGCCGAACGGGTCGTCAGGCGGACGCTCTCATCGAACTGCACGCCGTAGTACGCCTGGATGCGCTCGTCGATGGCATCCTGATCACGCGTCATCGCTGCGACGCCGTCCGCCGCGCCCGCTGCCGCGCGGCCTCGTAGAGCATGAGCGTGGCGGCGTTCGAGGCGTTCAGCGAGCTCGCCGAGCCGGTCATCGGCACGCGCACCGTCACATCTGCAGCGTCACGCCACCCACGTGACAGGCCCACCGTCTCATTGCCGATCAGCACCAGCGTCGGCTGCGTGAAGTCGTAGTCCCACACATCCATATCCCCGTGCTCATCCGTCGCGACCGTCGTCACCGGAATCCCGCCGGCCCGCATCTGCGCGACCCAGTCCGTCACCGGACCCTGCGATGCGGCGCGGACGACCGGCGTCGCGAACAGCGAACCCGTCGACGACCGCACCGATTTCGGGTCGTACGGATCGGCCGCATGCCCTGACACCACCAGGCCATCCCCGCCGAAGGCATCGAGGGAGCGCACGATCGCGCCGATGTTGCCGGGCTGAGTGGGGCGGTCGAACACCATGCCGAGAAAGTCCGCCCGCTCCGGGATGCGGGCGAGGTCGTCCTCCGGCATCCGCACGATCACGATCACCTCGGCGCCGCCCTCCTCCTTTCCGGAGAGCTCGGCAAGCAGCTCGGGGCTCATCGCTATTCCCTCGGATGCCCGCGCCACCGCATCCCTCGCCCAGGGCGAGAGCTTCCGCTGCGCGTCGAAGAGAGCCGTCTCGATCATCCAGTCATGCGCGATCGCCTGGCTGATCGGACGCACGCCCTGCACGATGAAGCGCTTCTCCCGCAGCCGACGATTGCGGTTGTTCAGCAGCGCCTCGATCAGCTGAAACCGTGCATTGCGGGTGGAGATCTTCAGAGTCACCCGCTCAGGATCCCACGTACTCGGCGAGGTGCTGGCCCGTCAGCGTCGACTTCTCGGCGATCAGCTCCGCCGGCGTTCCCTCGAAGACGACCCTGCCGCCGTCGTGGCCCGCTCCGGGACCGAGATCGATGATCCAGTCGGCGTGCGCCATCACCGCCTGATGGTGCTCGATGACGACCACGCTCTTGCCGGAGTCGACCAGACGATCGAGCAGCCCGAGCAGGTTCTCGACATCCGCCAGGTGCAGACCGGTGGTCGGCTCATCGAGCACGTAGACCTCGCCGCCCTCGGCCATCTGGATGGCGAGCTTGATGCGCTGCCGCTCACCGCCGGACAGGGTCGACAGCGGCTGCCCGAGTGTGAGATACCCCAGCCCGACGTCAGCCATCCGGTCGAGCATCTTCCCCACGGCCGGGATCTTCGCCTCTCCCCCGGCGAAGAACTCCTGCGCCTCGCGCACCGGCATGTCGAAGACCTCGACGATGTCCTTGCCGCCGAGTTTGTACTCCAGCACAGCAGATTGGAACCGCTTGCCGCCGCAGTCCTCGCACGGGGTCTCGACGGTGTCCATGAATCCGAGTTCGGTGATGATCACACCCGACCCCTTGCAGGACGGACACGCGCCTTCGGAGTTGGCGCTGAACAGGGCAGGCTTCACGCCGTTGACCTTCGCGAAGGCCTTGCGGATCGGCTCGAGCATCCCGGTGTAGGTGGCGGGGTTGCTGCGGCGAGAGCCCTTGATCGCGGTCTGGTCGATCGACACCACGCCCTCTCTCGGCGCGACGGATCCGTGGATCAGCGAGCTCTTGCCCGAGCCGGCGACGCCGGTCACGACCGTCAGCACCCCGAGCGGGATGTCGACATCCACGCTCTGCAGGTTGTTCTCGTCCGCACCGCGCACCTGCATCGCTCCGGTCGCGGGGCGCACCGACGGCTTGACGGATGCCCGGTCGTCGAGGTGTCTGCCGGTGAGCGTGCCGCCGACGCGCAGACCGGCGAGATCGCCCTCGAAGCAGATCTCACCGCCCGCACTGCCGGCCCCCGGGCCCAAGTCGACGACGTGGTCGGCGATCGCGATCGTCTCGGGCTTGTGCTCCACCACGAGAACCGTGTTCCCCTTGTCGCGCAGCTGCAGCAGCAGCCCGTTCATCCGCTGGATGTCGTGCGGGTGAAGACCGATCGTCGGCTCGTCGAACACGTACGTGACGTCTGTCAGCGAAGAGCCGAGGTGGCGAAGCATCTTGATGCGCTGCGCCTCTCCCCCGCTCAGCGTCCCTGAGGGACGATCAAGGCTGAGGTATCCGAGCCCGAGCGTCACGAAGGCATCCAGATTGTCGCTGAGCGCTGTGAGCAGCGGAGAAGCACCGCGCGTGTCGAGGCCGCGCACCCATGTCGCGAGGTCCGTGATCTGCATCCGGCACGCATCCGCGATGCTCACGCCGTCGATCTTCGACGAGCGCGCGCCCTCGGTGAGGCGCGTGCCCTCGCACTCAGGACAGACGGCGAACGTCGCTGCGCGCTCGACGAACCGGCGGATGTGCGGCTGAAGGGCGTCGAGATCCTTCGACAGCATCGATTTCGTGATCTTGGGGATCAGGCCCTCATAGGTGATGTTGATGTCATTGATCTTCACTTTCGTCACCTCGCCGTACAGGAAGAGATGACGCTGCTTCTCGGTGAAGTCCTCGATCGGCTTGTCGGCCGGGTAGAAGCCGGAGCCGGCGAACTGTTTGACCATCCAGCCGTCCGCCGTGTAGCCCGGCACCATGATCGCCCCGCCGAGCAGCGACTTCGACTCGTCGACGATCTGCGCCAGATCGAGGTCCGACACCGCTCCCCTGCCCTCGCACCGCGGGCACATCCCGCCGAGATAGATGGCGTCCTTCACGATCTTCTTCTCGCCGCCGGGACCCGTCATCACCCCGCTCGCCTTCTGGGTCGGGATGTTGAACGAGAAGGCGGTCGGGCCGCCGATGTAGGGCGACCCGAATCTCGAGAACAGGATGCGCAGCATCGCGTTCGCATCGGTCACCGTGCCGACGGTCGATCGCGGGTTGGCCCCGAGCCGTTCCTGATCGACGATGATCGCCGTCGTCAGCCCCTCGAGGACGTCGACGTCCGGACGCGGCACAGACGGCATGAATCCCTGCACGAACGCGCTGTACGTCTCATCGATCATTCGACGCGACTCAGCGGCGATCGTGTCGAAGACCAGTGAGCTCTTGCCGGAACCGGACACCCCGGTGAAAACGGTGAGCCGACGCTTGGGGATGCTGACGCTCACGTCCTTCAGGTTGTTCTCACGCGCTCCCTCGACGCGGATGATGTCGTGGCTGTCTGCGGCATGCGCCTTGGTCACTGTTCGTTCCTTCCACCGGCCGCTACGCTGAGGTCCAATCCTCATGCGAGGTCTCAGAAAGGGTACTCCTCATGACCGACTCACCAGCGGAAGCGAAGAGCTTCGTGAAGTCCGTCCGCGTGTTCCTCACCGTCTCCGGCGTCATCGCACTCGCCGCCGGAATCATCCTGCTCGTGTGGCCGGGCAAGTCGGCGACGGTCATCGCAGGCATCGCCGTCGCCATCATCGGCGCTTACTTCATCATCGGCGGCCTGGTCTACATCGCACTGGCCATATTCTCCAGAGAGAAGGGCGGCTGGTCGCGCGTCGGTCACATCCTGCTCGGTCTTCTCTACGTCGTCGCCGGCGTGATCATGTTCGCGAACTTCTACGCCAGCTCAGCCGCGCTGATCATCATCACGATGATCTTCATCGGCGTCAGCTGGATCGTCGACGGCGTGGTCTCACTGAGCCTGCTCAAGAACTCGACTTCGAGAGTGTGGACGCTCCTCTACGCAATCCTGTCGATCATCGCCGGAATCGTCGTCTTCTTCGCCCCGCTCTACACCGCGGCGGTGCTGTGGATCATCGTCGGAATCACGCTCGTCGTGCTCGGCGTCGTGCAGATCGTGCGTGCGATCACACTGAAGACCACGGCAACCGAGGCCGAGTTCATTCAGTGATGAAGTCCGACGTGTCGCCGATCAGTCGCGTGTTGTCCGCCGGCACCGGGTCGACCGCGGCCTGCGCCACCTCGGCTGCGAACTCGGAGACGTTGTAGAGCTTGCCGGCGGATTCGCGACGGCCCGCGATCGCACCGGGGTTCGCGCGCTCGAGCAGCGTGGCCGTGATCGTCCCCTCGATCATGTCTCCGGATACGACCGTGAAGCCGATGCCCTTCTCGCTCAGGGCGGGGATGAACTCACGCAGGGCGTCCTCACCGGCTCGCTTCGACTTGGCGACGGGCTCGTACTCGGGCATCGTCGGCGTCGTCCGGATGAAGTGCGCCTGATGGCTGGTGACGAAGACCACCCGTGAGCCATCGCCGAGCAGCGGCTCGGCAGCCTGCAGCACGCCGACCTGCGCGTCGCGGTTGAGGGTGAGGGCGTAGTCCTCGGCCATGCCGGACTCCATGCCTCCCGAAGCGTTGAGCACGAGGACATCGAGCTTGCCGAACTCCTCACGCACCTGCCTGAACATGTCCGCCACCGAACCCGCGTCGGTGAGATCTGCGCCGACCACGAGCACTCGTCGTCCCAGCGCGCGCAGCTCGTTCGCGAGCTTCTCGGCGCGCGGCGCCTTGTTGCGGAAGTTGATCACGACGTCGGCGCCGGCCTCGGCGAAGTAGCGGATAGTGTCAGCGCCGATGCCTCGCGACGAACCGGTGACGAGCGCCACCTTGCCGTCGAGGGATCCGGCGGGGAGAACCTGGGTCATTTCGACTCCTCGTGGGCGCGGAGAATCGCACGTTCGGCGACACCCGATCTTACAACGACGGTGGTCGGAGCCCGGGCGGCCAGCACGTGATAGGTTGACCCCAGGAGGGCCCAATGGACGGCTTCGCGACACTGATGACGGTCGTCGAGGAGTGGGCGTGGGTCGGCTGGCTGGTGCTGATCGCACTGTTCCTGGTCATCGAGATGCTCACCCTCGACATGACATTCCTGATGCTGTCCTTCGGCAGCGGTCTGGGACTGGTCAGCGATCTGGTGGGCCTGCCGCTGTGGGCGCAGGTGATCATCGCCGGAGTCGCCGCGGCCTCGTTCATCCTGTTTCTCAGACCGACCCTGCTGCATCGGCTGCGCAGTGGCGAGGACAGCACGCCCTCCAACATGGACGCCATTCTCGACCTGCAGGGCACCGTGCTGCAGGACATCACCGCGACGTCGGGTCAGGTGAAGCTGAGCAACGGCGACACCTGGACCGCCCGCAGCTTCGACGACGCGCCCATCCCTGCCGGCAGCGTGATCGCCGTGATGGAGATCATCGGCGCCACCGCCAT
Source organism: Microbacterium alcoholitolerans (assembly GCF_050408615.1). Taxonomy (NCBI): domain Bacteria; kingdom Bacillati; phylum Actinomycetota; class Actinomycetes; order Micrococcales; family Microbacteriaceae; genus Microbacterium; species Microbacterium alcoholitolerans. The sequence goes on from NZ_JBNTKD010000001.1 coordinate 478,617, forward strand.
CGTCCACCCCGTCAACGAAGAGGACCTCTGATGGACACGACGTTCATTCCCGTCGCGATCGCATGGATCCTCGCGATCGCCGTCATCATCTTCGTGCTGGTCACGCTGGCACGAGCGATCCGCATCATCCCCCAGGCGAGTGCGGGGATCGTCGAACGGCTCGGCAGGTATCACAAGACGCTCAGCCCTGGTCTGAACATCCTCGTGCCGTTCATCGACCGACTGCGACCGCTGATCGACATGCGCGAGCAGGTCGTCTCCTTCCCGCCGCAGCCGGTGATCACCGAGGACAACCTCGTGGTGTCGATCGACACGGTCGTCTACTTCCAGGTGACCGAGGCTCGTGCGGCGACCTACGAGATCGCGAACTACCTGGGCGCGGTGGAGCAGCTGACCACGACCACCCTGCGCAACGTCGTGGGAGGGCTCAACCTCGAAGAGGCGCTGACCAGCCGCGACGAGATCAACGGCCAGCTGCGCGTCGTTCTCGACGAGGCCACCGGCAAGTGGGGCATCCGCGTCTCCCGCGTCGAGCTGAAGGCGATCGACCCGCCGCACTCCATCCAGGACTCGATGGAGAAGCAGATGCGCGCAGAGCGCGACCGTCGCGCGGCGATCCTCACCGCAGAAGGCTCCAAGCAGTCGCAGATACTCGAGGCGGAGGGTCAGCGGCAGGCGGCGATCCTCAAGGCCGAGGGTGACAAGCAGGCCGCGGTTCTGCGCGCTCAGGGTGAAGCCGAGGCGATCCAGAACGTCTTCACGGCGATCCATCAGGGCAGGCCGGACGACAAGCTGCTCGCGTACCAGTACCTGCAGATGCTGCCCAAGATCAGCGAGAGCGAGTCGAGCAAGCTGTGGATCATCCCCAGCGAGCTCACCGAGGCGCTCAAGGGCATCGGCACGGCGTTCACACCCCGTTCGGATGCCGGGACCATCGACGCGCAGCGGGACGTGTGACCCACCCGTACTTCAGCGCCGCACCAAGCCCTCGCGTGTTCGCCCACCGTGGGCTGACCGGGCCCGCTGACGACTCGACGATCTGGGAGAACAGCGCGGCGGCGTTCGCCGCTGCCGATGCCGTCGGCGCCGGCTATGTCGAGACGGACTGCCAGGTCACCGCGGACGGTGACGTGGTGCTGTTCCATGACGACACCCTCGAGCGACTGACCGGCGACACGCGGCGGATCTCGGAGGTGCGCACGTCCGAACTCGCCGCGGTGTTCGCCGACCATGGCGGACTGCTGACGGTGGCCGAGGCGCTGGAGTCCTTCCCGGCGATGCGATTCAACATCGATGTGAAGACCGCCGCTGCCGCAGATCCCATCGGTGGTTTCATCGCCCCACACACCGATCGCGTCCTGCTGACGAGCTTCAGCGACCGCAACCGGCTGGCTGCTGTCGATTCCGTCATGAGGGCGGGCGCCGCGATCCGGCCTGCGACATCCGGCGGCACCCAGGTCATCGCGAAGCTGCGGGCGCTCTCCGCCCTGCGCCTCTCCCCCGCCCGCGCACTGCGCGACGTGGATGCCGTCCAGATCCCGGAGCGCCACCGCGGCGTCCAGGTCTTCACTCCGAGCCTGGTGCGCGCCGCCCATCGGCACGGGGTCGAAGTGCACGTGTGGACGATCAATGATCCTGCGGACATGCGGCGCATCGTCGGCGCTGGGGCGGACGGAATCGTGACGGATCGCGCCGATCTGGCCGTGCGCGCGCTGAACTCCTGATACACCCGAAAACAGGGGTTCGTTCTGGGATTCCGCTGTGAGTTCTGCGCGGAAGCCGCCGCTGTGGATGAAGCGCACAGGCGCGAGCGTTATACCTGACACCGACGAGAGGACCACACAATGGCAGATCGCAGCCTTCGCGGCATCCGATTGGGTGCACAGAGCCTTCAGAGCGAAGAGGGCGTCGTGTTCATGGAGCGTCGCGCGACTTCGTACAAGTGCGAGTCGTGCGGCCAGGAGACGACCCTGATGTTCGCCGCGGACGCAGAGCCGCCGCAGACCTGGGAGTGCCGCGCCTGCGGTGCCGAGGCCGTGCTGCAGGTCGACGGGGCATCGGTCAAGCTCGACGACACCGACGAGAAGGCAGCCCGCACCCACTGGGACATGCTGCTCGAGCGCCGCACCCGTGACGAGCTCGAAGAGCTCCTGGAAGACCGACTCGCCTACGTCCGCGCACGCCGCGGTGCAGGCGACGACCCGACGCGCGAGCGCATCGGGGCCTGAATCACCGCAGCCTGGCCCGCAGGCCGGCGAGCAGCAGGATCAGCGGCCCCGAGATCACGATCGTGAGTTGGATCCACGGGCCCAGCACCACCCCAGCCGTGAGGCCGGATCGCAGTTCGACATCCTCGAGCAGCGCTCCGGCCTCATCTGCGTCCAGGGATGCCACCGTCGAGCCGTCCGGCCTGATGATCTGACTGGTGCCGACCGTCGACACGTTGACGACGCTGCGGCCGGTCTCAATGGCGCGCATGCGCGCGAACGCGAGCTGCTGCAGATTCTCATCGGTGCCGCGGAAGTCGGCGTTGTTGGTCTGGAACACGAGCACCTCGGCACCGCCCGTGACGCCTTCGCGGATCACCTCGTCGTAGATCACGTCGAAGCAGATCGCCAGCCCCACCCCGGTGCCGTCGACTTCGACCAGCGGGGGGTTCATGCCCGGCGTGTACTCACGCCCGATCAATCCGATCAGATCGGGGGCGAGCGCGTAATAGAAGTCGCGATCCGGCACATACTCGCCGAACGGCACCGGATGCCGCTTGTCGTGCTGTTGCGGGGCTGTGCCGTCCTCGGTCCACAGGAACGACGTGTTGAAGTACTCGTCGCCGCGCATCGTGGCGGTGTTGGCAAGCAGAGGCGCCTCGAAAGAGTTCACGATTCGGGTGAGTCGACGCGCCGTCGCCGGGTCCAGGAACGGGTCGTAGTCGACGCCGCCCTCTGGCCACACGATCAGGTCGACGTCCTCGCCCTGGATGGTGTCGGTCGCCGCCTTCTGCGCCGTGATCACGCCGTACGGCTCGCGCTCGTCGAAGTAGCCGGTCGTGCCGTTGCCCTGCACTGCGGCGATGCGCATGCGGCCGCTGTCGACCGTCGGGAACAGCGGGGTGAGAAAGAGCACGAGAACTGTGGCGACCGGAGCGATGAGCAGGACGGGTCGATGCCAGGTTCGCAGGCGCACCGTCTCGATCACCAGTGCGACAGCGGCGACCATCAGGAACGTCAGCCCGCTCACCCCGGCCCACGACGCCACGGGGGCGAACGGGCCCTCCGATTGAGTCATCCCCATGCGCGCCCACGGAAAGCCGCCGTACGGCCAGTTGCCGAGGAACAGCTCGTGTATCGTCCACAGCGCCGCGACCACCAGCGGAAGCACCACCGCCTGGCTGCGCGGCCAAGCGCGCGGCAGCCATCGGTAGGCGAGCGCGACGGGCACCAGTGCGACAGCGGTCAGCGCCGCCTCGAGCACAGTGAGCGCGAGCCATGGCACGGGCCCGAGGTACCGCGCCGTCCATGACACGAGCACTGAGAAGAGGGCGAGCCCGTACACGCCCGACACGAGCATCGCGCCGCCGATCCGGCGGCCGATGAGCGCGGTCAGCATGATCGCGACCGCCACGAGCGCCAGCGGCCAGGCCGCGACAGCCGGGAAGGCCAGGCTCATCAGCAGGCCGGCTGCGCCTGCGGCAGGTGCGGCGATCCATAGCGGAAGCAGCGGCGTCAGCGGGCGCGCCGGTGCATCGGTGGCTCGTTCGGGCATCCGATCACACCGCCGTGTAGGCGACGATGCCGCGTCGCACACCATCGAGTGCGCGGCGCGCGGTGCGCGCCAGTTCATCGTCCTCGGAGACGATCGAGAGCTGATCGAGCAGGTCGATGGTCTGCTTCGCCCACCGCACGAAGTCGCCGGCTGCCATGTCGGCATCGATGAGCACGCGGTCGAGCGAGCCGCCCCGCGCCCAGGAGTGCATCGCTGCCGCCAGTCCTGGGGCCAGCGGCTCGGTGCGCGGCAGCGAGTAGTCGTGCTCGAGATCATCGAGTTCCGCCCACAGCCGCGTGGTGGCGTCGTAGGCGATGCGGAACGCCCCTCGCGGCAGTCCACGCTCCCCCATCCCCTGTTCATCGCGGCGCGGCTCGTAGACGAGGCAGCTGGCCATCGCCGCCAGTGACGGCGCATCGAGGTTGCGCCACAGCCTCTGGCGAAGTGACTCCGCGACCAGCAGGTCGCGCTCACCGTAGATGCGGCGCATGGTGCGTCCGGCATCCGTGAGGCTGAGATCCGCGCCGTCCCCGTCGAGATACCCGACGACCTGCAGCACGTCGATCACCCGGTCGAAGATCCTCGCGACCGTGCCGGTGCGGGTCTCGATCTGACGACGGATGCGATCCGTGTCGCGTTTCAGCGAGAAGTAGCGCTCCGCCCAGCGCGCGTGGGCTTCGCGGTCAGGGCACGCGTGGCAGGAATGCCGCTGCATGCGCGTGCGCAGCGACTGGATCTTCTTCATCCGCTTGTCGCGCGCGCCATGAGGGCCGCCGGCATCCCTGCGGTTCTTCTTCTCGAGATCGCTGAGCTCACGACGGATCGCGGCGTAGTCGAGGAAGTCGCCGTGCTCGCAGTGCATGGCCTTCAGGTACCCCTGGAGGGATTCCTCGGCGTCCTTGACCTTTCGCGCGAGGCCGACGACCGCGCGATCGGCCTGGAACTGCGCGAAGGACGACTCGAGGATCTCTCTCGCACGCGCCCTGCCGAAGCGATCGATCAGGTTGACCGCCATGTTGTACGTCGGACGGAAACTGGAATTCAGCGGGTAGGTGCGGCGGGATGCCAGCGCGGCGACAGCCTGCGGATCCATTCCCTCGCTCCACTGCACGACGGCATGGCCTTCGACGTCGATGCCGCGGCGGCCGGCACGACCGGTGAGCTGCGTGTACTCGCCCGACGTGATCGCGACACGCGCCTCGCCGTTGAACTTCTCCATCTTCTCGAGCACCACCGTGCGCGCGGGCATGTTGATGCCGAGAGCGAGCGTCTCGGTGGCGAACACCGCCTTCACGAGCTTGCGCTGGAACAACTCCTCGACGACCTCCTTGAAGGCGGGGAGCATGCCGGCGTGGTGCGCGGCGACGCCTCGCTCGAGGTTGTCACGCCATTCCCAGAAGCCGAGGACGTCCAGGTCTTCGTCCTGCAGCGACCGCGTGCGCTCGTCCACGATCTCGCGGATCTCGGCGCGCTCCTCCTGGGATGTCAGGCGCACGCCGGCGCGACGCACCTGCTGCACGGCGGCATCGCAGCCTACGCGGCTGAAGATGAAGAAGATGGCCGGAAGCAGGTTGGCGCGCTCGAGCAGCTGCACGACCTCCGGGCGATCCATGCGCTCGATGCGCCGCATGTTCGACGCGCGCACCGGGCGTCTGCCTCCGCGAGGGGGCCTGTGCGCCTGCCTGCCCGCGTGGCGGTTGCTGCTGTACGACTGAGCCTGGCGGTTGCTCTCGTACCGCGAGCCGGTGAAGGAGCGGATGCGCAGCAGCTCCTGGTTCACCTGAGCGGTGGCGATGCCGGCCCGGTCGTCGAACAGCGGCAGCAGATCGTCGCGCACCAGCACGTGCTGCTCCAGCGGCACGGGCCGGATCTCGGAGACGATCACCTCTGTGCCACCGCGCACCGTGTCGAGCCAGTCCCCGAACTCCTCCGCGTTCGACACGGTCGCGCTCAGCGAGATCAGTCGGACATCCTGCGGCAGGTGCAGGATGACCTCCTCCCACACCGGGCCGCGGAAGCGGTCGGCGAGATAGTGCACCTCGTCCATGACGACGTAGCGCAGTCCGCGGAGCGCGTCGGAGTCCGCATACAGCATGTTGCGCAGCACTTCCGTGGTCATCACCACGATGCGGGCGTTGCCGTTGATGTTCGTGTCGCCGGTGAGCAGACCGACGTCCTCGGCACCGTACACGTCGACCAGTTCTCGGAACTTCTGGTTCGACAGCGCCTTCATCGGCGTCGTGTAGAACGCCTTGTCGCCCGCCGACTGCATCGCCAGGTGGATCGCGAACTCCCCGACGATCGTCTTCCCCGCGCCGGTGGGCGCTGCCACCAGGACGCTGCGGCCCCGCTCGAGGGCGTGGCAGGCTTCGACCTGGAACGGGTCCAGGTCGAAGCGCTGCCGCGCGGCGAACGCCTGCGTCTGAGGATGCTCTGCGGCGGCGCGTGCGGCCGCGTAGCGCTCAGCGGGCGAACTCATTCACGCCACCGGGTTGTCGGGATCGAGGCCGGCGGCCAGCTGGATCTTACGTTTGCGGCGATCGAACAGCACGGACAGGAGCGCAGCGGCGAAGTAGAGCACGATCAGAATGCCCGCGAGCAACAGCATGGATCCGATGTCCGCGGCCGGCGTGGCGATGGCAGCGAAAAGTGATGAGACGAGGATCGCGACGCGCCACCCTTTGAGCATCGCCCTGCCGGTCATGATCCCCGCAAGATTCAGCGCGACCATGAAGACCGGCAGCACGAAGGAGACGCCGATGACGAGCACGAACTTCAAGATGAAGTCGTAGTAGTAGTCGGAGTCGAAGAAGTTCACGCCGATCTCGGGGACGAAGTTCGACATCACCTCGATGACATGCGGTGCCACCATCACAGCCACGTAACCACCAGCGAAGAACAGCGGCACCGCGGCGCCGACGAAGGCGAGCGTGTACTTGATCTCCTTGCGGGTGAGGCCAGGCATGACGAACGCCCAGATCTGCCACAGCCAGATCGGCGCCGACAGCAGCAGTCCGATCGAAAGAGCCATGCGGATCCGCAGGTTGAAACCCGACGCGATGCCGGTGAACATCAGCTCTGCGAAGTCGCCGCCGCGCTCCTCATCGATGATCCGGATCGGCTCCGTGAGGAACTCGATGACCGGATCGGTGATGATGAACGCGACAACCATCCCCGCAGCGAGGCCGAGCACACCGAATATCAGTCGCCTGCGCGCCTCTCTCAGATGCTCGCCGAGCGACATCCGCCGGTCGCGCTTACCTCCTTCGGGCTGCGCTTCGACGTCCAGTTCAGTCACGGCCTATGAAGCGCGAGGTGGCGTGTCCTGATCGGCAGGACGATCGGCCGGAGGCGCTGCAGGTGCAGATGCGGCGGTACCGGTCGACGCGGCGTCAGTGCCCTCGGTCGCGGTCTCAGCGCCGTCTTCCTTCATGGCCTTCATCTCGCCCTTGAACACGCGAGCGGACTGACCGAGGCTCTTCGCCAGCGCCGGCAGCTTCGCCGCGCCGAACAGAAGAAGGATGATGATCAGAATGATCCACAGGTGTGGTCCTGCGAAAAGATTGCCCATGGAGGTCTCCTCATTGATGGGTCACGGTCGGATCAGTCTACCTGCGCCGCACCGCTGCCGGGTGCGTTGTACAGGTCGAGTCCGGCCGATGCCCAATCCCGTGTCGTCGAGCGCGCCAGCGCCGGTTCAAGCACCTCGAGCGCTCCGCCGAACCGCCCCGCGATCCGCTTGATTCCGCGGGGATCTGCCATGTTCATGCGCAGTGTGACGAGGTCATCGGTGCGCTCGATCTCCTCGTGCGAGAACGCGCCCAGCAGCGGGACCAGGCGGTGCGGTAACCGAACCGTTACGCGCCCCTCCCCCGCATCCTGGCCGAACTCCGTGGGGACGGCGGCGTCGGCGTGCGTGATCGTGATCGCGGTGAGCTGCGGGTCGCTGACCCGGTCGAGGTGGAACGTGCGCTGAGCGCGACGCAGATGGCACCAGCCCTGCAGGTACCACTGCCCGTTCGTGATGAGGATCTGCGTCGGATCCACCGTGCGGGTCGTGGCCTCGGCATCCGGTGCCTGGTAGCGGAACGTCACCGCGACTCCCTCGTGCACTGCACGGGAGACGACGTTCTGCACCTCCGTGACCGCGACGGGGGCGACGATGAGATCCGGCGGAGCGTCGGCGGACCCGCGCGACAGCTTGGCCATCAGCCCGGCGACCAGGCCGGAGTCTGCGACCGCCGGCACCGCGGCGACCATCTGCAGGCCGGCGAGCAGCGCCGCGGCTTCACGGGCGGTGAATCGAGGCACCCGGCGCAGTGCGACGTCATTCGTGATCTCGATGACGCCGTGGTCGTCGAGCAGGTCCCAGTCGATGTCGAACATCTCCTGCGGAAGCTGCCAGTACCCGGAGTCGCCTGGCAGCCCGATCACCGTGAGCTTCTCGACCATCTTGCGCATCTCGTCGGCGCCCACGCCGAAGTCCGCGGCCGCTTCGTCGAGGGTCACCTGTCCGCGCTCGAGCAGATACGGGACCAGGGTGAGATACAGCCGAACGCGATCGGCCGCGAGCAGCGGGGCGGGCGAGGGACTCATACGCGCTCCCCTTTCGCATCCGAGCCGGCCGAAGGGTCGTGGACGGCGATGATCGTCTGCAGTCGTGAGATGACCGCGTCACGCAGGACGACGGGCTCCACGACGCGGACCTCTGGTCCATACGAGGCGAGCTCGTCGGCGAAGATGTGCCGGTCCACGTACGGGACGGTGATGCCCTGGGCCGCAGGCGTCGCGCGGCGTCCGAGCCTGAGGGCGGCCTCCGTCCCCGGCGTGACCTCCAGCAGCGCCGTCTGCGAAGCGGCGACGGCGACGAGTCCGGCCAGCGCCCGATCCGCTGCGCCCTCCTTCATCGCCGCGTCGTATCCCTGCCCGGTCACCTTCACATCGCTGACGATCCGCCCGAGCAGGAAGGTGCGCTCGGCGGCCGCGTCGATGTCGATGCCGAACAGGTGCCAGCGCGCTTCGTACTCGACCAGGGCGAGCGGCTGGATGCGACGGCGCGTCGGCGCATCCTCGCCGGGCTTGAGGTACTCGAAGACGACGAGCCTGCTGCGCTCGATGCCCTCCTGCAAAGCGGGGAACGCAGCATCCCGTGCGGTGATCCGCGGAGCGAAACCGATGATCTGCTCGTCACCGTCGATGCCGAGCGCACGGATCTTGCGGACGCCGGCCTGCGCGTCGCCGGAAACCGATTCCGCGCTCCAGACACTGCCGGCGAGGCGCAGCACGGCGAGCTCGGCCGGAGTGAACTCGATGTCGGACGGCAGGTCGTACTCCGCCAGCGGGATGCGATAGCGCGCCTCCCGCAGGTCCTGCGGATCGGTCGGATCGCCGATCGTCTCGATCGGCATGCCGAGCGCACGCAGATCGTCCTTGTCCCGCTCGAACATCTTCTCCAGCGAGTCGGGCTTCGCGCCCGCCTCGACCCGCTGCCGGTAGCCCGACACATTGTCGAGGATCTGCTGCTTCGTCAGGCCGATCTCCGTGGCCATCAGCGCCACGACGAGATTCGTCAGACGCTCCTCCGCAGGGATCCGCGCGGCACTCATCCCTGAGTCAGCTCCTCCGGGATGATCCCGAGGACGTCCACGACGTACACTGTCGCATCGGAGTCACCGGGCACGACGACCATCAGCTGCGAGCCGACCGTCGCCTCGGAGATCGCCTCGCCCACCTCGGCCGGCAGCGACTGTGTGTCGATCAGCACCTGGCCGTCCCACGACGTGCCGGTCACCTCGCGGTCGGACCAGCCGACGGCGGTGTAGTTGAACATGGGTGCGCCATCGCCGACCTTGTCGCCCTCGCCTTCGATGAGGGTCTCGGTGACGGCATCCTTCGGCGCCGCGGTGCCGGGGACGATGATGCCGGGGCGCCCGTCGGGTGCGCGGACCACCGACGGAAGTCCGCGTGCGGCGTTGAAGACGTCCCGGCCCTCGGCCTTGGAGAGCAGCGTGTAGCGGACGTCGTAGACGGCGACCAGGCTGTCATCGGCGCCGAGCCCGATCTGCTCGGGGAGCCCTTCCGCGAGGTCTGCCGCCGGAATCGCGACAACGATCCTGCTTCCCTCGGTGGCGCACCTGAGCGCCTCGTCGACACCCGCGAGCTCGGCGGTCGCCGACTGCGGGCTCCATACGCTGTTGCCCGGCTGCTGGATCAGCTCACCTGTGGTGCCGTTCAGAAGCACGCGGGCCATGATCGCGTTCTGCGTCTCGGAGGTGATCGCGGCGCCGTCCCCGACGATCAGATCGGCGTATTTGACCTCGGATGCGCGCACCGGCATCGAGAGGCCGACCTGGGGCGTGCCGATGTCACCGGATGCGTTGACGGATGCAGCGAGACCCGCAGAGCTGGAGCGATCGCACGCCGCACCGTCGAAAGTCGGCGCGGCCGAGCATCCGGTCAGCGCGAGGGCGGAGAGGGCGAGGGCCGAGAGAGCAGCGATCGATTTACGCACGCGCCCCAGTCTATTCCGAAGCCGGGGTCGTCTCGCGCGACGCCGCAGCGACCCGCGCGCCGGTCGCTGCTTTCTGCGCCTCGCGTACCCGCTTGCGCAGGTTCTTGTCGGTGATCTCGCGATCCCCGACCGCGCCGGGCGTCCAGAGCTCGACATCCTCATCACCGTAGCTCGACTTCGACGCGCGACGGCGCACCTCCGGAGGCACCGCGCCCGGAGCGAGACGCCGCGCGGTCAGCAGGAAGCCGGTGTGCGCGACCATGCGGTGATCCGGGCGCACCGCCAGTCCCTCGACGTGCCAGCCGCGCACCATCGTCTCCGAGGCGTCTGGTTCGGTGAACAGCCCGGTTCCGCGGATGTACTCCGCGACGCGGGAAAGCTGCGTCGCTGTCGCGATGTAGCAGATCACCACGCCGCCGGGCGTGAGCGCATCCGCGACCACGTCCATGCATTCCCAGGGCGCCAGCATGTCGAGCACGACGCGGTCGACAGAGCCGGCCTCGAACTGCGCGGGCAGCTCGTCGGCGAGGTCGCCCACGACGACGTTCCAGGTGTTCGGAGTCTCGCCGAAGAAGGTCTCGACGTTGGCCTTCGCGACATCAGCGAAGTCCTCACGACGCTCGAACGAGGTCAGGGCTCCATCGGGCCCGATCGCGCGCAGCAGGGCGAGCGAGAGCGCGCCGGAGCCGACGCCGGCCTCGACCACCACCGCGCCGGGGAAGATGTCGGCCTGCATGACGATCTGCGCCGAATCCTTCGGGTACACGATCGCTGCCCCGCGAGGCATCGACAGTGCGAAGTCGCGCAGCAGCGGGCGCAGTGCGAGGTAGTCGTGCCCCGAGCTGTTGGTGACGACCGAGCCGTCGGGCTGGCCGATCAGGTCGCGATGGAACAGCACGCCGTGGTGAGTGTGCAGCTCCCCGTCGGCGCGCAGCGTGATCGTGTGCATGCGGGCCTTCGGCCCGGTCAGCTGAACGCGGTCACCTTCGCGGAACGGTCCACTGGGTCGTGCCGCGCTCATCGTGCCGCGCCCATCGAGAGACGCGCATGCAGGTCCGCGAGGTCGGCGGCCGTTCTGCCCTCAAGGGTCCGCCACAGCTCGTGCGCTCCGAGACCGTCGAGAGCGACGATGTGCGGCACGCCGAGCGTCGTCGCACCGGATGCCAGCCCCGAGGCGACGCCGGTCGGCGAGTCCTCGATGACGACGGCGTCGGCGATGTCGACGCCGAGCAGGCCGGCCGCCTGCAGATACGGGTCGGGGTGCGGCTTGGGGTGTTCGACGTCGTCACCGGCGACGACGAAGTCGAAAGCCGGGAAGTCGATCAGCTCCAGGACGCCCAGCGCCATCCGCCGAAGCGACATCGTCACCAGGGCGGTCGGGATGCCCTGTGCGCGCAGATCGGCCAGCAGCTCCCGCGCGCCGGGTCTGAACGGCACACCCTGGATCCGCAGCCGCTCGCCGACCCGATCGGTCATCAGCTGCACGATGGCCTCCGGCTCCATGTCGACGCCCGCCTGCCGCAGCTTCTGCGCGCTGTCGATCAGGGCGTTGCCCACCAGCCCGAGGGCGTCCTCCGACGACCAGGTGCCGCCGTACGATTCGACGAGGTCGGTCTCGATGGCGATCCAGTAGGGCTCGGTGTCGACCAGGGTTCCGTCCATGTCCCACAGGACTGCGCTCGGCTTGTTGCTCACTGAACCCATGCTAGCCGTGTCCCCGCCCGGGACCCACGGCACGCGACTACCCTGGAGGGATATCTCCGGTGGACAGGAAGGGGCTCGATGGACGTCCTCGGCTCTCGCATCATCGTCGCCGCATTCGACGGCTGGAACGACGCGGGTGAGGCTGCCAGCGGCGCCATCGCCGGCCTGCGCGAATCCCTCGAATACGAGCGCGTGCACACCGTCGACCCAGAGCTTTACTTCGATTATCAGTACACCCGTCCGTCCACGCGGCTGGATGCGGCGGGCGGCCGGGAGCTGAACTGGCCGGAGGCGTCGCTGTGGCGTCCGACTGTGCCGACTGACGGACCCGAGCTCTGGCTGCTGACGGGTTCGGAGCCCGCCCGCGCCTGGCAGGCGTTCGTGACCGAGTTCATCGACATCGCCCTGCGCGATGACGTCACCGGCATGGTGACGCTGGGGGCGATGCTGTCGGATGTGCCGCACACCCGACCGATCTCGGTCTTCGCGGCCAGTCAGGACGAGCGCGTGCGATCCGCGCACGGCCTGGACAAGTCGACGTACGAGGGCCCAGTCGGGATCCTCAGCGTGTTCGAGCACTTCGCGCAGCAGGCCGAGATCCCCGCCGCGAGCCTGTGGGCGAGCGTCCCCCACTACGTCGCCACCGCAGCACCGTCGCCCAAGGCGACACTGGCGCTGCTGGATCGCCTCGAGGAGCTGACCGGGGTCGGCCCCAGCCGTGAGCACCTGCGCACCGAGGCCGCCGCGTGGGAGGCATCGATCGACGCAGCCGCGGCAGACGACGAGGACATGTCGGAGTACATCCGCCAGCTCGAGCGGACCCGCGACACATGGGACTCCCCCGATGCGTCCGGCGATGCGATCGCCCAGGCGTTCGAGCGCTATCTGCGCCGTCGCGGGGACGGCCCGGACAAGCGCTGATGCCGGGTCGCCCCTGCAGGGACGGCTACAGCGCGGGGATGACGCCCATCGACAGCAGCACGATGATCACGATCCCGAGCAGCACGCGGTAGATCACGAACGGCAGGAAGCTGCGCTTCGAGATCCAGTTCATGAAGAAGGCGATCACGCCGAGGGCGACGACGAAGGCGATGCCGGTCGCGGCGAAGGTCTCGGTGAGGGTGAAGTGCTGGTTCGGGTCTCCCCAGTGCTTGGCGAGCTGGTAGAAGCCGCTGCCGAACACTGCCGGGATCGCGAGCAGGAATGCGTACCGGGCGGCGGCGGCTCGCTCGTAACCGAGGAACAGACCGATCGTGATCGTGCCGCCGGAGCGCGAGACTCCGGGAACGAGCGCCAGGGCCTGCGCGAACCCGAACGCGACGCCGTGGGGGTAGGTCAGCTCGTTGAGCTTGCGCTTCTTGGCACCGATGTAGTCGGCGATGCCGAGCAGCAGGCCGAAGCCGATGAGCATGATGGCCACCAGCCAGAGCGAGCGCAGCACCGTCTCGATCTTGTCCTGGAAGAGCAGCCCGAGCACGACGATCGGGATGCTGCCGATGATGATCAGCCAGCCCATCCGGGCATCCGGGTCGTTGCGCGGCACCTTGCCGCTCAAGGATCGGAACCACTGCCCGATGATGCGCACGATGTCACGCCAGAAGAACACCACGACCGCGGCCTCTGTGCCGATCTGGGTGATCGCGGTGAAGGCCGCCCCCGGGTCCTCGCCGGACGGCAGGAACGTGCCGACGATGCGCAGGTGCGCGCTGGACGATATGGGCAGGAACTCGGTGAGTCCCTGCACGATGCCGAGAATGAGCGCTTCGAGCAGGTTCATGCAGTGCTTTCGGGGGTCGCGAGGAGAGAATGCAGCGGATGCCGGTCAGCAGCGGCGCAGCAGGTCGGCCAGCACCCGCTGACCGAAGACAAGCGATTCTACGGGCACGCGCTCATCCACACCGTGGAACATCCCTGTGAAGTCGAGATCGGCGGGCAGCTGCAGCGGCGCGAACCCGTAGCCGGTGATGCCGATCGCGGCCAGCGCCTTGTTGTCGGTGCCCGCGCCGAGCAGATACGGGATCACCGGAACGCCGGGGTCGTGGCGCCCGAGGGCGGCGACCATCTGATCGACGAGGTCGCCTTCGAAGGGCGTCTCCATGCCGATGTCGCGGACCACGGTCTGGATCTCGATGTCGTCGCCGACGATCCGCTGCAGCTCGGCGAGCACGTCGTCCTCGGTGCCGGGGATGACCCGAACATCGATGAGCGCCTCGGCGGTCTCCGGGATGACATTGTGCTTGTATCCGGCGGTCAGGGCGGTGGGGTTCGCAGTGGTGCGGAAGGTCGAGCGCAGGAAGGCCTCTGCAGGACCTGCCGCCGCGGCGAGAGCGTCCGGGTCATCCACCGGTCGTCCGGTGATCTCGCTGAGACCGTGGAGCAGAGCGCTGGTCGTCGGAGTCAGCCGGATCGGCCACCGGGTGCGTCCGATGGCGGCGACGGCCTCGGCGAGGCGGGTGACCGCGTTGTCCTCGTGGTAGCGGCTGCCGTGACCGGCACGGCCCTTCGCGACCAGGCGCAGCCACATCAGCGCCTTCTCGCCCACCTGCAGCAGATAGGCCCGGCGGTCGTCGACCGAGATCGAGTACCCGCCGACCTCGCTGATCGCCTCGGTCGCTCCGGCGAACCATTCGGGTCTGTCCTTCACGACCAGCGCCGATCCCTCGACGCCGCCGTTCTCCTCGTCGGCGAAGAACACGAGGATCAGATCGCGGTCCGGCTGCTCGCCGGCGCGCAGGATGTCGGCGACGGCGGTGAGGATCATGGCATCCATGTTCTTCATGTCCACCGCGCCGCGCCCCCACAGCATCCCGTCGCGGATGACGCCTTCGAACGGATCGACGCTCCAGTCCTCGGCCATGGCGGGGACGACGTCGAGGTGTCCATGCACCACAAGCGCCGGGCGACCCGGATTGCGACCGGGCACACGCGCCATGACGTTGGTCCGGCGCGCGATGGGCTCGTAGTACTCGGGCTCAAGTCCCAGGCTCTGCAGATACGCGCCGACGTGCTCCGCGGCTTCGCGCTCGCCGTTCGCCCTGCCTCCCCCGAAGTTCGAGGTGTCGATGCGGATCAGGTCGCGTGCGATCTGCGCGACTTCGGGAAGGGACGGCTCGGGCATGACATCAGGCTATCGAACGCCGGTGCCACGCCCGGGCGTCGATCTGGTTCGAACACGATGGGGAAACCTGGTAACGTTTCTCTTCGGTCGGCAACGACCTTCACCACCTGCGCGGGTGGCGGAATGGTAGACGCGCTGCGTTGAGGTCGCAGTGCCCGCAAGGGCGTGGGGGTTCAAGTCCCCCTCCGCGCACAGAACGGCCAAGGCCCCGGATCTGAGATTCGGGGCCTTCGTCGTCCTGCGGGGATCAGACGTCGCCGCGCCAGCCGCCGGTGGCCGCGCCGCGACCCTCGATGAACTCCTTGAAGTTGTCGAGGTCCTTCTTCACGGCGTGCGTGGCGACCCCGGCCAGGGCTCCGACCTTCTCGAGCATCCCCTCCGGCTCCCAGTCGATCTGCACCGCCACCCGCGTCGAAGTGTCCGTGAGCTTGTGGAAGGTCACCACGCCGCCGTGGGCGGTGTCGCCGCCGACGCTGCGCCAGGCGATGCGCTCATCGGGATGCTGCTCGGTGATCTCGGTGTCGAACTCGCGCTCCGCTCCGGCGACGTTGACCACCCAGTGATTGCGTGTGTCGTCGATCTGCGTGATCGACACCACCTCCTCGAGGAAGTGGGGAAAGCTCTCGAACTGCGTCCACTGGTTGTACGCGACGGTCACGGGGACATCGACCTCGATGGTCTCGACGATGCTGGTCATTCTGAACTCCTCGCTCTTCGTGGGGAGTTCCAGTCACTCGCATCGTCGGCTTTTGCGGCAGGGGGTTGACGCACGTCGCGATGACTGTCGACTCCGGTCAGAGAGCGCCGACGCCGAACACGACGCCCAATGCGTAGGTGATCGCCGCCGCACCGAATCCGATCGCGAGCTGACGCAGCGCGCGTCGCAGGGGCGGACCGCCGGACAGGATCCCGACCAGTGCACCGGTGGTGAGCAGGGCGATGCCGACGAGTGCGAGGGCGAGGAGGATCGCCGCAAGTCCCGTGAGGCCGAAGATCCACGGAAGCACGGGGACGATCGCTCCGGATGCGAAGAGCAGGAAACTCGAGAGGGCGGCCGTCCAGTCGTTGCCGACGATCTCGTGATCGCTGTGTCCGGCGTGCGTGCCCACCGTCCCCGTCGTCGTGCGCCGTGCACCCGCGCGTGCCGCGGTGACGACGCGCTCGGCCCTCGCGAGGGCCTCCTCCGGGCCGACGCCACGCGCGCGGTAGACGAGAGCGAGCTCGTTGGCGTCGATGTCGAGGTCGCCTGCGGCGGCATCCGCATCGTTATTGGCCTCGGTCGCGGTGAGCAGCTCGCGCTGGGAGCGCACCGAGACGAACTCCCCCGCTCCCATCGACAGCGCTCCGGCGAGCAGCCCCGCCACGCCGCTGAACAGCACGAAGGATGAGCTGACCCCGGTCGCCCCGATGCCGAGCACCAGCGCGAGGTTCGAGACGAGCCCGTCGTTCGCGCCGAACACCGCTGCACGGAACGATCCGGACAGGCGGCGACGCCCACGCGCCGCGAGGCCGCGGACCACCTCGTGGTGCACCTTCTCGTCAGCGCGCATGGCGGCAGTCGCGTGCATCTCGGCGTCGTACGGAGAACGCGCCTCGGCGCTCTGCGCGAGTGCGAGCACGAAGATCGACCCGAAGCGCCCGGCCATCCACCCGAGCATCCTCGAGCGGAATCCGGCCCTGGGCAGGCGAGCCGGTTCGCCGCCGAGCAGTTTCAGCCAGTGCTGCTCATGGCGACGCTCGGCTTCGGCGAGGGCGAGCAGGATCTCGCGCTCCTCTCCCGTCTTGCGGGTCGCGAGACGGGAGTAGACGGCGCCTTCGGCGCGCTCCTCGACCAGGTAGCGGGCCCACTGCCTTCGGTCGGCGGCGGTGGGTTGGACGGGCGCGGTCATGCATCCTCCGAGCTCGTGGGCGAACACTCAACGCTATCGAGCACCGTGGCGTCCGCTCGCATCAGGGCGAGGATTGGCAGGTTTTCGGATGCCCGAACGCAGAGGTCAGGAGCGGACGCGCTTGCGGAGCACATCGATGCGGGACTGCAGCTGCGTCACGGTCGCCTGCGCGACCGCCGGTCCGCCGCACACGCGACGCAGCTCGGCGTGCACCGAACCGTGCGGCTCACCGCTCTGGCGCGCATACAGGCCGACCAGGCTGTTCAGCAGCTGGCGCTGCTCGCGCAGAGTGCGGTGCAGGGGCGCGGGAAGCGTCGAGGTGGCCTCCACCGGCGTCGCCGCCTCGCGCGCCTCTCGAAGACGTCCCTGTCGCGCCTGCCGCTGCATCAGCAGCTCGTGCACGTGCTCGGGTTCGAGCAGCCCGGGGAATCCGATGAACTCCTCCTCCTCGGGTGTGCCAGGCTCCGCCAGCTGCCCGAAGTCCTTGCCGTCGAAGACCACGCGATCGAAGTGCGCCAGCGATGAGATGGCCTGGTAGCTGAACTCCTGCGTGAGGGCATCCGATGCGTCTTCCTCGCGGTTCGCACTCTCGAGCAGCGAGTCCTCGAGCCCGTCGTCGTCCTTCGTCTGACGATCCAGCGCGTGATCGCGCTGGCGCTCCATCTCGTTCGCCAGCGTCATCAGCACCGGCACGTTCGGCAGGAACACGCTCGCGGCCTCACCGCGGCGCCGAGCCCGCACGAAGCGGCCGATCGCCTGCGCGAAGAAGAGCGGCGTCGAAGACGAGGTGGCGTACACGCCCACAGCCAGCCGCGGCACGTCCACGCCTTCGGACACCATGCGAACGGCCACCATCCAGCGTCGGGTGTTCCCACTGAACTGGTCGATGCGCTCGGAGGCGGTCGCGTCGTCGGAGAGCACGATGGTCGCCTGCTCACCGGTGATGCTGTGCAGGATCTTCGCGTACGCCCTCGCGACGGTCTGATCCGTGGCAAGCACGAGGCCGCCGGCGTCCGGGACGTGGTGGCGGATCTCGGTGAGGCGGCGGTCGGCGGCCGACAGCACCGCGGGCATCCACTCCCCCTCCGGATCGAGGGCCGTCCGCCACGCCTGGGAGTTCACATCCTTCGTGTTGTCCTGGCCGAGGTGCGCCTCGAGCTCGTCGCCGGCGCTGGTGCGCCAGCGCATCTT
The DNA here is from genome assembly GCF_050408615.1 of Microbacterium alcoholitolerans. Taxonomy (NCBI): domain Bacteria; kingdom Bacillati; phylum Actinomycetota; class Actinomycetes; order Micrococcales; family Microbacteriaceae; genus Microbacterium; species Microbacterium alcoholitolerans. The sequence goes on from NZ_JBNTKD010000001.1 coordinate 496,792, forward strand.
GCCGGCGTACATGTGGAACAGCACTGGCCGCACAACGCCGTCCTGGAGTGCGCGTCCGTAGCCGTAGGAGTAGTCGGTGCTCGACACGCGCGCCCCGGATTCGTCCGGCAGGTACTCGACGAACGGGATGGGGGCGGTGTCGCTGCGGAACGGCGTGCCCGACAGCAGCAGGCGCCGCTTCGCGGGCGTATAGGCGTCACGGATCGCGTCGCCCCAGCTGAGGGCGTCGCCGCCATGGTGCACCTCGTCGAGGATCACCAGCGTCTTGGCATCCGCGGTCAGGTGACGGTGCACCGACGAGCGCGCCGCGACCTGCGCGTACGTGACGACGACGCCGTGGTACTGCCGCGAGGGCGCCCAGTGGCTGTTCTTGAAGCGCGGGTCGAGGCGGATGCTGACCCGCGCGGCGGCATCCGCCCACTGCGTCTTGAGGTGCTCGGTCGGGGCTACCACGATGACCCGGTTGACCTCGCCCATCCGCAGCAGCTCGACGGCGAGAGTGAGCGCGAACGTCGTCTTGCCTGCACCCGGCGTCGCGGCGACGAGGAAGTCGCGGCGGTCGTCGGCGAAGTACTGCTCGAGTGCCTCGCGCTGCCATGCCCTCAGCTTGTCGGCGGTACCCCAGGGGGCGCGCTGAGGGAAGGACGGAGAGAGCATCGAATCTACGATAGGCCAGGCCGCCGACACGACGGCCCGTCGCGGTCTGCCACGCGTGTCAGCCGAGGGGTAGGCTCTCTTCCTGCATGTCGCTCACCCCGCGACGGCTCGTCGAAGGAGAACACGATGACCGACCAGGATTCGTCGCGCACCCCGTATGTCGCCAACGAAGGCCCTCACCCGTGGCGGCGATTCGTCGCGGTGGGCGATTCGTTCACCGAGGGCATCGGCGACCCTGACCCCGACACGCCCGGCGGAAATCGCGGCTGGGCCGATCGCGTCGCCGAAGTGCTGACCCAGGATGTGGACGACTTCGCGTACGCGAACCTCGCGGTCCGCGGCAAGCTGATCGCGCAGATCGTCGCGGAGCAGATCCAGCCCGCCGTCGACCTGAGTCCGGACCTCGTCTCGATCTGCGCCGGCGGCAATGACGTCATCCGCCCCGGCACCGACCCGGACGACATCGCGGGACAGCTCGAGGATGCTGTGGCGCGGCTCTCGTCGACGGGCGCGGCAGTCGTGCTGTTCACCGGCATCGACACCGGATTCACGCCGGTGTTCCGCCCGTTCCGCGGCAAGGTCGCCATCTACAACGAGAACGTGCGCGCCATCGCCGACCGGCACGACTGCATCGTCGCCGATCAGTGGGCTCTGAAGTCGATCCAGGACACCCGCTTCTTCGCAGATGACCGGCTGCACCTGAACGCCCTCGGCCATCATGAGGTCGCGCGCATGGTGCTCCGCGCGCTGAACGTGCCGAACGACCTGCAGGCCATGCAACCCGAGCCGCTGCCGGTGCGCACCTGGCGCGCTGCGCGCGCCGAGGACATCGGCTGGGCGCGCGAACACCTGGTTCCGTGGGTGCTGCGCCGGCTGCGCCACCAGTCGTCGGGCGATCACGTCGCCGCCAAGCGCCCCGAAGCGGCGCCGGTGCTGCGCGTCCTCGACGACAAGGCCGAGGGCGCCTGAGACTCAGCGCGAGACCGACAGGTCAGTGGCTCATCGCCCACAGCGCGACGGCGGCGGCGGATGCCACGTTGAGCGAATCCACGCCACCTGTCATCGGGATCGTGACGATCCGGTCGGCGGCATCAAGCGCGCCGGCCGAGAGGCCTTCGCCCTCGGTGCCCATCACCAGCGCGACCCGTGAGGGCCGGTCGGCCGCGTAGACGTCCAGGGGCACCGCGTCATCGCGCAGCGCCAGGGCCACGGTCTCGAAGCCGTGCGCATGCAGCTCCGCCGCCGCATCCGGCCACTCGCCGATCCTCGTCCACGGCACCTGGAAGACCGTGCCCATGCTCACCCGGACGCTGCGGCGGTACAACGGATCGCCGCAGCGCGGGCTGACCAGCACCGCGTCGGCGCCGAGACCCGCCGCGGCACGGAAAGCGGCTCCGATGTTCGTCGGGTCGGCGATGTCCTCGAGCACGAGCACCAGACGCGCGTCGGCGACCACTTCTGCCAGGGCGGGAAGCGTCGGGCGCTGCATCGCCGCCATCACCCCGCGATGAACCGCGAACCCGGTGACCTTCTCGGCGACCTCGTCCGAGACGACGTACACCGGGATGTCGTGCCCGGCGGTGAGCGCGGCGACGGCATCCACCCACTTCTCCTGGGTGAGCACGGACCGCGGCAGGTGTCCCGCTTCCAGCGCCCGTTCGATCACCTTCGCGGACTCGGCGATGTACAGGCCGCCCTCGGGCTCGCGCACCCGCCGCAGCGCGGCATCCGTCAGCGAGCGGTAGTCATCGAGCACGCGGTCTCCGGCGTCGCTCACGGGCAGCAGCTGCATGACTCCATCCTCCCCCGCCGCGCGCGCACGCCAGGCCTAGACTGCTCTCGTGCCGTCGATCGAACTCTCCACCGCTGACTCGGACGCCATCGACCGCGCCGCCGATCTGCTTCGGGGCCGCCGCACCGCGGTGCTGACCGGTGCGGGCATCTCGACGGATTCCGGCATTCCGGCCTACCGCGGCGCGGGAGCGCCCGCGCGGGTGAACCCGATGACCATCCAGACCTACCTCGGCGACGAGGCCGCACGCCGCCGGTACTGGCTGGGCGGACACCTCGGCTACCGCACCTTCACCTCACCCGACCCGAACGGCGGGCATCGTGCCCTGGCCGCGCTCGAGCAGCACGGCGACGTCACCGGCGTGGTCACGCAGAACGTCGACGGCCTGCACCTGCGCGCCGGCAGCGGCCGCGTCGTCGAGCTGCACGGCACGATGCACCGGGTGCGCTGCCTGGACTGCGGCCAGGTGTTCGATCGGCGGGCGATCTCCGAGCAGATAGATCGGCTGAACCCGTGGGTAACGGTGCCCGAGAACATCACGCTCAACCCGGACGGCGACGTCACCCCCGAGACGTCCGAGGGCTTCGTGATTCCGCCGTGCACGGTCTGCGGCGGAATGCTCAAGCCGGAGGTCGTCTACTTCGGCGAGTTCGTCCCGCCCGCCCGGTTCAGGCTCTCGGAGTCGCTGGTGCACGGCTCCGACGCCCTGCTGGTGGCCGGCACGTCGCTGGCGGTCAACTCGGGCATCCGGGTCATCGAGCGCGCCCGGCGACGCGACATGACCCTGATCATCGTCAACCACGAGCCCACCCGCGCCGACGTGTGGGCCGATCAGGTCATCTCGGCGGGCACCACACCCGTCCTCCAGGCGCTGGCGTCCCGTCTCGGCGCTCTGTGAGCCGGACTCGCCTAGGGTGAGAGTGTGACCCTTCTGACTCTCGTGCGCCATGGCCAGACCGATTGGAATCTCGACCGACGCATCCAGGGCAGCACCGACATCCCGCTGAACGACACCGGACGATCGGATGCCAGAGCCGCGGCCGCCGTGCTGGCCGGGGTCGGCTACGACGCGGTCTACGCCAGCCCTCTCGTGCGCGCTCAGGAGACCGCCCGCATCATCGCGGACGAGCTGGGGCTCGCGGATCCTGTGCTCACCCGCGGTCTGCGCGAGAGGGAGTTCGGCGACGGCGAGGGGATGCTCGTCGAGGAGTACCTGCAGCAGTGGAGCGACTGGCAGACCGTTCCTCCTGGTGCCGAGACGCTCGAGCAGGTCGGCGAGCGAGCACTGGACTCGCTCGCGCGCATCGCGCGTGCGTCACGTCGTCGGTCCGCGCCTCGCGCGGAGTCGATCATCGTGGTCAGCCACGGCGGTGTGATCCGGGCGCTGCTGACGCACGTCTCCGGCGGGACGCTGCCGCGCGAGGGCGACGTGATCAGGAACGGATCCGTGCACCGGTTCGTCGCAGAGCCCGGCAGTCTGCGGCTGCTGGAGTCCATCGGAGTCTGAGCATCGCGCCCGCCCGGGCACCGGGCGCGGCCGCTGCCGAGGAGTCAGCCGCGCGAGACGATGGCGCGCGCGTGCCGCAGCACGGGCTCGTCGACCATCCGCCCCTCGAAGCGGAATACGCCGCGCTCCCCCTCCGCCGCGACGAGAACGGCGCGCGCCCATTGCACGGCCTCGGGATCGGGACGGTAGGCGTCGCGGATGACTTCGACCTGTCGCGGGTGGATGCAGGCGGTTGCGGTGAATCCGGATGCCACGGCATCGGCCGCCTCCGCACCGAGACCCTCCAGGTCTTCGATGTCGAGGTGCACCGCGTCGATCGCCGCCTTGCCGCTGGCGCCCGCTGCGAGCAGCACCCTCGCCCGCGCCATGCGCGCGACATCCCGGTAGCTGCCGTCCGGAAAACGGCTCGACATGCCACCCAGCGAGGCGACCAGATCCTCCGCACCCCACATCAGAGCGACGGTCCGCGGGTGCGCGGCGATCGCCGCCGACTGCTGGACGCCCTTCGCCGTCTCGCACAGCGCGATGACACGGTAGTCGTCCTCGAAGGCATCGAAAGCGGTCGCGTCCTCGCTCTTGGCGACCATCACTGTGCGGAACGGGGTCTGTGCGACCGCAGCGAGGTCTTTGGTGAACTCGACGCTGTCGGGTGCGTTCACGCGGACGATGACACGCTCGGGATCGACATCGGCCGCGATGATGTTCTCCCTCGCCTGCGCCTTGGCTGCAGGCAGCACGGCATCTTCGAGGTCGAGGATCACGACATCAGCCTTCCGCAGCGCGCCGGCGAAGCGATCAGGCCGGTCGGCCGGGCAGAACAGCAGGGCGGGTCCGAGTGCAAACGACATCTATGCCCCTTCCGGCATGCAGTGCACCAAGGCCGTGCGAGTCGCCTTCGCGACGACGGTGCCGTCCTGGTTCCGACCGGTGTGCTCGATCGTGCAGATGCCCTGACCGGGCCGCGACGAGGAGAGCCGCTTGTCGACGATGACGCTCTCGGTGTACAGGGTGTCGCCGTGAAACAGCGGATGCGGGAACGAGATGTCGCCGAGCCCGAGCTGCGCGACCAGAGTGCCCTGGGTCAGCTGGCCGACCGAGGCACCGACCATCGTCGACAGGGTCCACATCGAGTTCATCAGCCGCTGACCGAACGGCTGCTGCGCCTCTGCGAAGGCTGCATCCAGGTGCAGCGCCTGCCCGTTCATCGTGAGCGTGGTGAACAGCACGTTGTCGGCCTCGGTGGCGGTGCGGCCGGGGCGGTGCAGGTAGCGGGCGCCGACCTCGAACTCCTCGTAGTAGAGGCCGCGCTGGACGATATCGGTCATGGCGTCAACCTACCCGGCCAGCCCCAGTGCGCGGGCGATGACCAGCAGCTGCACCTCGGTGGTGCCCTCGCCGATCTCGAGGATCTTCGAGTCGCGGTAGTGCCGCGCGACGGGATACTCGTTCATGAACCCGTTGCCGCCGAAGATCTGCGTCGCATCGCGGGCGTTGTCCATCGCCGCATCGCCCGAGACGAGCTTGGCGATCGCCGCTGCCTCGGCGAAGGGACGTCCGGCATCGCGCAGGCGTGCCGCGTGGTGCCAGGCGAGTCGTGCGGTGTGCACCCGGGCGCGCATGCGTGCCAGCGTGAACTGCGCGTTCTGCCGGGTGCTCAGCGGAGCGCCGAAGACGATGCGCTTCTGCGCATAGTCGACGGCGGCCTCCAGGCATCCCTCTGCGGCGCCGGTGGCGAGGGCGGCGATGGCGATCCGGCCCTCGTCGAGAATGCTGAGGAAGTTGCGGAAGCCTTGCCCGCGCTCGCCGAGCAGGTTCTCGGCGGGAACCCGCACGTCCTGCAGCGTGAGCGGGTGCGTGTCGGAGGCGTTCCAGCCGACCTTGTCGTACGCGGGCTCGACGGTGAAGCCCGCAGTGCCGTTCGGCACGATGATCGTCGAGATCTCCTTCCTCTCCCCACTCGGTCCCTGAGCCTGTCGAAGGGTGCCGGTGACGGCGGTCACCGTCACGAAGCGGGTGATGTCGGTGCCGGAGTTGGTGATGAACTGCTTCGTGCCGTTGATCACCCACTCGTCGCCGTCGAGGCGTGCGGTCGTGCGGGTGGCTCCGGCGTCGCTGCCGGCCTCTGGCTCGGTGAGCCCGAAGCCCGCCAGCGCGGTGCCTTCGAGCAGCGCCGGCAGGTACTCGCGCTTCTGCTCCTCGCTGCCGAAGCGGTAGATCGGCATCGCGCCGAGGCTGACGCCGGCTTCGAGCGTGATCGCGATCGACTGGTCGGCGCGCGCAAGGCCCTCGATGGCGAGGCCGAGCGCCAGGTAGTCACCGCCCTGCCCGCCGTACTCCTCCGAGAACGGCAGGCCGAACAGGCCCATCTCGCCCATCTGGCGAACGACGTCGAGGTTCAGCGTGTGCGTGCGGTCGGCCTCGTAGGCCTGTGGAGCGACCACCTGTTCGGCGAAGTCGCGCACCATCGCGGCGAGTTCTCGCTGGTCCTCGTCGAGATCGACGTAGCGGAGGTCATCGGTCATGCTGTCTCCTGTTCGCTGACGCGGGCGACCGCCTGGTCGCGCCGCACCTGGTCGCCCAGGGCGACCATCAGATGCACGATGCCGTCGTGCGGCGCGAGCACCGGGTGCTCCATCTTCATCGCCTCGATCGAGACGAGCGGATCGCCGGCGCGCACCGAGTCGCCCTCGGCGACGTGCACAGCGACGATGCTGCCGGGCATCGGCGCCCGACCTTCCGGTTCTCTGAGGCCGGAATCCGGCATCCGCTCGGCAAGCGCGCGGTGCAGGCGCGCCCGCCGTGTCAGCGGACGCAAACGCATCGTGATCCCCTGTTCGGACACCCAGACGGCGCCATCCGCGTCTCGCAGCGCGGCTGCGCCCGGGGCTGCCTCAGCCGATGCGGTGACGAGGCGGTCGTCGTCAGTGAGGAATTCGGCGTCGGCGACGGATGCCGCGGCTCCCAGGCGCCAGCCGCTCAAGCTCTGCCAGATCGGGCCCGCGGAACTCCCGACGGCGGCGACCCGCGCCTGCACCGCGGCGGCGGATGCCAGCATCCGGTCGGTCGGCTCCGCGGGCGCCAGCGGAAGCATGGTCTCGATCAGCGCGGTGTCGAGGTCGCCCGAGACGACGCGCTCATGCCGGCACAGCGCGCGCAGGAACGCGATGTTCGTCTCCACGCCCAGCACGACGGTGCGCGCCAGCGCGGCATCCAGCCGTCGCAGCGCGCTCGCGCGGTCAGGACCGTGGGCGATCACCTTCGCGATCATCGGGTCGTAGAACCCGCTCACCTCCGAGCCTGTCTCGACGGCGGCGTCCACCCGCGCACCCTCAGGCGCCTCGAAGAGCAGTACACGTCCGGTCGAGGGCAGGAAACCCCGCTCCGGCGACTCGGCGTATACGCGCGCCTCGATGGCGTGCCCGCGGACGACCGGCGGCTGCTCGAGGGTGCCACCGGCGGCGACGTGCAGCTGCAGGGCGACCAGGTCGAGTCCGGTGACCATCTCGGTCACCGGATGTTCCACTTGAAGGCGCGTGTTCATCTCGATGAAGAAGATGTCGTCGACGGCATCCGCCTCGACGAGGAACTCCACGGTGCCCGCGCCGATGTACTCCACACTGCGCGCCGCGGCGACGGCCGCGTCCAGCAGGCGTTGTCTGACGGCATCCGGAAGGTTCGCGGCCGGCGCCTCCTCGATGACCTTCTGGTGGCGGCGCTGCAGCGTGCATTCCCGCTCGCCGAGGGCGATCACGTTGCCGTGAGCGTCGCCGAACACCTGCACCTCGATGTGGCGCGGGCGCTGCACCAGCCGCTCGAGCACCATCGAGTCGTCGCCGAAGGCGGCGGTCGCGACGCGGCGCGCCGTGGCGAGGGCGGAGGCCAGCTCCTCGCCGGAGCGGACGACCTCCATTCCCTTGCCGCCACCGCCCGCACTCGGCTTGACGAGCAGCGGGTAGCCGATTCCATCCGCCCGCTCGCGGATCTGCGCGTCATCCAGCCCAGCGGCATCGAAGCCGGGAACGACCGGGACTCCGTGCCGGGCCACGTGGTCGCGTGCGCGGGCCTTGTCGCCCATGATCTCCAGCGCTCGCACGTCGGGTCCGATGAAGATCACCCCTGCGGCGGTGCACGCCGTCGCGAGGGCTACGCTCTCGGAGAGGAAGCCGTAGCCAGGATGGATCGCCTGCGCGCCGGTCTGCTGCGCGGCGGCCATGATCGCATCCACGTTCAGGTATGACTCGGTGGCGGCGGGCGGGCCGATGCGCACGGAGTCATCTGCCTCGCGGACATGCGGTGCGAGCGCGTCGGCGTCGCTGTACACCGCGACGCTGCGGATGCCGAGCTCGCGCAGGGTGCGGATGATGCGGCGGGCGATCTCGCCGCGGTTGGCGACGAGCACGGTGTCGATGTTCACTGTGTCGAATTTCATGGGCGTCACATCCGGAAGAGGCCGAAGCGCGGTTCGGGCACGGGCGTGCGGGCGACGACGTCGAGCGCGAGGCCGAGCAGGTCGCGGGTCTGGTCGGGATCCACGATGCCGTCGTCCCACAGTCGTGCGGTGGCGTAGTAGGGCTCGCCCTGCGCCTCGTACTGGCTGCGGATCGGCGCTTCGAACTCTGCGCGATCCTCGGCGGACCAGCTCGCGCCGGCGGCGGTGAGCTGGTCCTCTTTGACGGTCGCCAGCACGGATGCCGCCTGCGCGCCGCCCATCACCGAGATGCGGCTGGCGGGCCAGCTCCACAGGAAGCGCGGCGAGTAGGCGCGGCCGCACATCGAGTAGTTGCCCGCGCCGAACGAGCCGCCGATGATGACCGTGAGCTTGGGCACGCGCGTGGTGGCGACCGCGGTGACCATCTTGGCGCCGTCCTTCGCGATGCCGCCGGCTTCAGCATCCGTTCCGACCATGAAGCCGGTGATGTTCTGCAGGAACAGCAGCGGGATGCCGCGCTGATCGCACAGCTCGATGAAGTGCGCGCCTTTGAGTGCGGATTCGCTGAAGAGGACGCCGTTGTTCGCGACGATGCCGATCGGATGCCCGTGCAGGACGGCGAACCCGGTGACGAGCGTCGTGCCGTACTCGCGTTTGAACTCGCGGAAGCTGTCGGCGTCGACCAGGCGATCGATCACGTCATGCACGTCATAGGCGGCGTTCACGTCGACCGGGACGACGTCGTACATGCTGCCGGTCTCGCGGGCGGGTGTGCTCGGCACGACCTGCCAGGCCGGCGCCCCTGGCTGCGGAAGCGTCGCGACGATGTCCCGCAGGATCTCCAGCGCGTGTTCGTCGTCCTCTGCGAGGTGGTCGACGACGCCGGAGCGTCGGGCGTGCAGCTCTCCCCCGCCGAGCTCTTCCGCGGTGACGACCTCTCCGATAGCAGCCTTCACCAGGGGCGGTCCGCCGAGGAAGATGGTGCCCTGACCGCGGACGATCACCGTCTCGTCGCTCATGGCCGGCACGTATGCTCCGCCGGCCGTGCACGAGCCGAGCACCGCGGCCAGCTGCGGGATGCCCTCGGCCGACATGCGGGCCTGGTTGAAGAAGATGCGGCCGAAGTGATCGCGGTCGGGGAAGACCTCGTCCTGCTTCGGCAGGAACGCCCCGCCGGAGTCGACCAGATACAGGCAGGGCAGGCGGTTCTCGAGAGCGATCTCCTGCGCGCGCAGGTGCTTCTTCACCGTGAGCGGGAAGTACGTGCCGCCTTTGACGGTCGGGTCGTTGCAGACGACCATGACATGGCGGCCGTGCACGAGGCCGATGCCCGCGATCACGCCGGCACCGGGCGCCTGTCCGTCATACAGCCCGTGCGCAGCCAGCGGCGCCACCTCGATGAACGGGCTGTTCTCGTCGAGCAGGCGCGCGACGCGGTCGCGGGGCAGCATCTTGCCGCGCGCCACATGACGTTCGCGCGAGCGCTCGGGCCCGCCGAGTGCCGCCTCGGCGAGGCGGTCGCGCAGTTCGCCGGCGAGCGTCTGCTGGGTGACCGACATCGTGGGTCCTCCTTGACTCACGTCTTATTGCTGAAATATCGCGTCAGATTGGTTAGTGTTCACTAACCCGACAATTCAGGTTAGCGAGGATTAACCGAAATGACAACGCCCGTCACGGCTCGCGACCGAGCCAAGGCCGAACGCACCGACGCGCTCCTGGCCGCTGCGGCCGATCTCTTCGCCGGACGCGGATACTCCGGCGTGAGCCTGGAGGACATCGGCGCGGCGGTCGGCGTGTCGGGACCAGCGGTCTACCGGCATTTCGCCGGCAAGCAGGCACTCCTGGCCGCACTGCTCATCGGTGTCAGCGAGCGATTGGTCGCCGGTGGCGCCGAGGTCGGCGCGGCGGATGCGACAGCGCACGATCGGATGCGAGCACTCGTCGACTTCCACGTCGACTTCGCACTCGGCAACGCAGCCGTGATCCGCGTGCAGGATCGGGATCTCCCGCACCTCACGGAAGATGCCCGTGCCGAGGTCCGCCGGCTGCAGCGCGCGTACATCGAACTGTGGATCGACAGTCTCAGCGCCTTGATCGATGCCGACCGCGATGAGCTGCGACTGCGGGTGCAGGCCTGCTTCGGCCTGCTCAATTCCACACCGCACAGCACCAGCAAGGCACTGCGCCGGCGGGCCCACACCGCGAACACGCTCTCGTGCATGGCCCTGTCGGCGCTGCTCGCGGACGCTTGAGCATCACCGCGGCGCCGACGATTCCACCTCAGAAGAGCATCGCGCGGCCCGGCTGCTCGAGCAGATCGGCGACGTCCTTCAGGAACCGAGCGCCCTCCGCTCCGTCCACCAGACGGTGATCGAACGAGACGCTCAGCGTCATCATCTGACGCAGGGCGATCTCGCCGCGGTGCTCCCATGGCTGCCGGCGCACAGCGCCGACGGCGAGGATGCCGGACTGTCCAGGCGGCAGGATCGGCGTTCCCGCATCGATGCCGAAGACACCGATGTTCGTGATCGAGAAGGTGCCGCCGGCGAGCTCGGCGGGGCTGGTCCTGCCCGAGCGGGCCGTCTGCGTGAGCTGAGTGAGCGCATCGGCCATTCCGGTCAGCGACAGTCGCTCGGCGTCCCGGATGATCGGCACGATCAGGCCGCGCTCCGTGGCGGCGGCGATTCCGAGGTCCACGTAGTGGTTCTCGACGATCTCTCCGGCGGGCTCGTCCCACGTCGCGTTCAGCGAGGGGTTGCGTCCCAGTGCGAGGCAGACGGCCTTCGCGATGAGCACGAGCGGTCCGATCCGATGATCGGCCAGCGACCTGTCAGCACGCAGCTGCTCGATGAGCTCCATCGTCGCGGTGACGTCCACGGTGTGGAAGGTCGTGACGTGGGGTGCGGTGAAGGCGCTCTGCACCATCGCCTGCGCCGTGTGCTTGCGCACGCCCTTGATCGGAATCCGGGTCTGCGCGCGGTCGCCCGCGGGCGCGAGGGGCGCTGCGGAAGAGGGCGCGGCAGGTGCGGGCTCCGCAGATGCGGTCTCGGCAGGCGCCTCCGTGGGCGGTGCGCTCGCCCCCACGCGCTCGGCGTACGAGTCCACGTCGGCGCGGGTGATGACGCGGTCGCCGACCTCCGCGGCGACGAGCACGAGATCCACGCCGAGGCGCTTCGCATGGGCCCGCACCGGTGGCGTGGATCGCGGTCGCTCCCCGACGGCCGGCTCGGCGGCCGCCGGCGGCAGCGCATCGTGCGGCGCGGCTTCGATCACCGCGGCCTCCGCGCCTGCGGCCACCGTCGAGGCGGTGCCGCTTCTGCGAGCCCTGCGGGCCGGACGCCCGCCGGCCGCGGGTGCTGCGCCATAGCCCACCAGATTCGGCTGGGCCTTCTCCCCCGCCTCTTCCTGGTCTGATTTCTGCGTGCTCGGCGCCTCCGGCTCCGCGCCGGCGATGTCGAAGGCGATCAGCGGCGCACCGACGGCGATCGTCTCACCCGCGTCCGCATGCAGCGACGTGACGGTTCCCTCGTATGGAGAGGGGAGCTCCACGACCGCCTTGGCAGTCTCGACCTCGGCCAGCGTCTGATTCAGTGTCACTGTGTCGCCGGGCTTGACCAGCCACTGCAGCACCTCGGCCTCGGTGAGTCCCTCACCGAGATCGGGAAGTCGGAACTCGGCGTTCATCGGTCTGCCTCCTGTGCGTCGACGGAGCCGGTCAGGCTGTTGGGGCGGTCCATCACCCGATCGACGGCATCCAGGATCCGGTCCAGGTCCGGCAGGTGGAACTTCTCCAGCTTCGCCGGCGGGTACGGGATGTCGTGTCCCGTGACGCGCACCGGCGCGGCCTCGAGATACTCGAAGCAGAACTCGGTGATGCTGGCGATGATCTCCGCACCGACGCCCGCCTCACGCGAGCCCTCGTGCGCCACGACGACCCGACCGGTCCGCCGCACGGCAGCAGCAACCGTGTCGTAGTCGACCGGCGACAGCGAGCGCAGGTCGATGACCTCCAGCGACATGCCCTCGTCCTCCGCCGCGGCAGCGGCGTCCAGCGCCGTGCTGACCATCGCCCCATAGGTGATGATCGTGGCATCCGATCCCTTGCGCACGACGCGCGCCAGTCCCATCGGAGGCGCATCCGCCAGTGGTGCCTCGAGATCGACCTCGCCCTTGTGGTGGTAGAGCCGCTTGGGCTCGAAGAACAGCACCGGGTCGTCGCTGGCGATCGCCTGCTGCAGGCAGCGGTACGCGTCCTGCGGATCGGAGACCGCGATCACCCGCAAGCCCGCGGTGTGCACGAAGTACGCCTCATTGGACTCGGAGTGGTGCTCGGCCGCGCCGATGCCGCCCGCCCACGGCACGCGGATCGTGATCGGCATCTTCACCCGGCCCTGGGTGCGGTAGTGCAGCTTCGCCACCTGCGAGACGATCTGGTCGAACGCCGGGTAGATGAAGCCGTCGAACTGGATCTCGACCACTGGGCGGTATCCGCGGAACGCGAGGCCGACGGCAGTGCCGACGATCCCCGACTCCGCCAGCGGGGTGTCCATCACGCGCTTCGCGCCGAACTCGTCGATCAGCCCGTCGGTGATGCGGAACACCCCGCCGAGCTTTCCGATGTCCTCGCCCAGCAGCACGACCTTGTCGTCGTCGCGCATCGCCTGTCGAAGGCCGGCGTTGAGGGCCTTGCCCATCGTCATCTGCACCATCTCACGCCTCCTCGAAGGATGCGAGGTATGCGGCGTACTCGCCGCGCTGACGGTCGAGACCGGAGTGCGGCTCGGCGTAGACGCCGTCGAACACCTCGATCGCGGGGCGGGTGACCATGCCGATGCAGGCTGCGCGCATCTCGCGGGCGGCGACGTCCGCCTCGGCCTGCACGGCGTCGAGGTGCTCCTGCGAAAGCTCCCCCGCAGCACGCAGGTACGCCTCCAGCCGGGCGATCGGGTCGCGTTCGCGCCACTTCGCCAGCTCGGTCTCCTCGCGGTAGCGCTTGGGGTCGTCGGCCGTCGTGTGCGGCCCCATCCGGTAGGTGACGGCCTCGAGGTACGCGGGCCCCTTCCCGGAGCGGGCATGGTCGAGCGCCCACCGCATCGCCGCGAGGCACGCGAGCACGTCGTTGCCGTCGACGCGCATGCTCGGGATGCCGAAGCCGGGAGCGCGGCCGGCGAGCGGATACTGCGACTGCAGCCCGACGGGCTCTGAGATCGCCCAGTGGTTGTTCTGGCAGACAAAGACGACCGGCGCACGGTACGAGGAGGCGAAGATCATCGCCTCGTTGACGTCGCCCTGGCTGGTCGCGCCGTCGCCGAAGTAGGCCACGGCGACCTCGTCGGCGCCATCGTGCTGAATGCCGATGCCGTAGCCGACGGCGTGCAGCGACTGCGCACCGATGATGATCTGCAGAGGCGCGATGCGCAGCTCGGCGGGGTCGTAGGCGGCACCCTCCTCGCCACGCCACATGCGCGCGTAGTCGCCGGGGGCAGCGCCACGGGTGTACATCACGCCGGTCTCACGGTAGCTGGGGAAGACGAAGTCGCGGGCGGCGAGGGCGCGCCCGGTGCCGACCTGGGCGGCCTCCTGGCCGTTGCACGGCGCCCACAGACCCAGCTGGCCCTGACGTTGGAGCGCGACGCCCTCCGAGTCGATGCGGCGAACCACGACCATGTCGCGATGGAGATCGCGCAGCATCCGGAAATCGACGTCCTGGATGTACCGGTCCAGCTGCGGATTCGCGATGCGGGATCCATCCGGCGCGATGACGCGCTCAGTGAGTTCGAGATCGTGCTCGGTGTCGACGATCGGTGTGTTGTGCGGTGACATCGGCGTCCTCCTGACGTGGTGGCCTTCGTGGGGCCTGCACGGCTGTCCCGACAGCTCAGTCGGGCTCACCTGAAGGCTACGTCGGTGTGACACCTCGCTCAAGCATGTCTGCGTGCGTTGAGCATGTTGCGCAGTATCCACCCCGCGGGTGCTGCTACCGTGTGGCACTATGCCCACCCTGGATCGCGTCGATCTCGAACTGCTCACAGCCCTCTCGGAGGATCCCCGCACGACCGTCGTCGCGCTCGCCGAACGGCTGCGCCTGTCGCGCAACACCATCCAGGCGCGGATGGCCCGGCTGGAGCAGACCGGCGTCTTCGAGTCCTACGAGCGGTCGTTCTCGACCGAGGTGCTCGGCTTCCCGCTGCAGGCGTTCATCAGCATCGGCCTGCGTCAGACGGAGCTGCCCCGCATCATCGCCGAGCTGTCGCGCGTGCCCGAGATCGTGCAGGCGCACGGGCTGAGCGGTTCGATCGACCTCCTGGCGCGCGTCGCGTGCCGTGACGCGCGCCACCTGTTCGACACGGATGCCCGCATCCTGTCGATCGAAGGCGTGGAGCGCACCGAGACCTCCCTCGCCATGGGCGAGGTCATCCCGTTCCGCGTCGCAGGTCTTATCGGACTGGCGCGACGGGAAGCCTGAGGAAGCGCCGGATCGCGCCTGCGGCCTCCGCCGGGGCCTCGTAGTGGATGAGGTGGCCGACATCGGCGATCTCGGCCACTTCCGCGCACGGGAACATGGCGGCAAGCGCACGCTCGGCCTCGATCGGAGTGATCTGGTCGCGCTGTGCGGCGACCAGCAGTGTGGGCACGTGGATGACGGGGGCGAACGCGCGCACGTCGTGCGAGACGCTCGTGACGAACGCGTCGTGCAGCACGTCGCGGTCCGCGAAGCGTGAGAAGTACGTGTCGTGCTGATCGTGGATGAACCGGCGCAGCACGGGATCGGATGTCGTCGCCATCGCGATGCTCGCGACGCGCACGATCAGCGGGCTGCGCAGCAGGGCCGTGCCGATCGACTCGGGAAGGCGAGCGCCCAGCGCGTAGTACATCACCGCGAGGCGGGTCAGCAGGCCCTTCGGGCCTTCGAGTGCCGGCGCTCCGATCGGGTTGATCAGGATCAGCTGCGGCGTCTGCAGCCCACTCGCCACCGCTGCGGACGCCACGATCGAGCCGAACGAGTGGCCGAGGACGACCGCGCCCGGCGCGACCGTGCGGGCGAACTCCGCCAGCCAGCCGGCGTAGAGCCCGAGGTCGTGCTCTCGCCCACGTACCGGCGGAGTCTCACCGAAGCCGGGCAGGTCGGGCGAGATCACCCGAACGCCGGGTAGGTAGGCGATGATCGACTCGAGTCCGTGGTGCTCCCCGCGGAAGCCGTGCACGGCGACGATCGTCGGCACCTCTGGAACCTCGGATGCGGGACCGTACACCCAGTAGGCGGTCGTCGATCCAAGGACCTGCGCCTCGTGCCGCTGCACCGGGATCTCAGCGAGTCGGGCGGCATACGGGGAGGCGACGGGCATGCGCACGAGTCTACGCGACCCGAATGTCGGTGCTCGTCCGTATGTTCGAAGCAACGGAAGGAGAAGCCATGCGAACGCACTCTGACATCCTCCCCGAACTGCGGTGGGACACCCCTCGGCTTCGGTCGCGGGCAGAGCACCTCGAACGCGCCGGTGAGCACCTGTGGCGTGTGATCGACGGCCGCGGCACCATCCGTGGTCACCTGCGCGTCGTCGCCGACCCGCTGGGCATCCGCTACCGCGCAGAACGGCTGCACCTGGCATCCGGCTCCTTCCGTCTCGTCGGAGAGTTCTGGGAAGCCGACGACGCCGTGGCCGCACTGAGGTCCTGAGTCTGTGGTGCCCCCTGCAGGAATCGAACCTGCGACCAACGGATTAGAAAGCCGATGCTCTTCCTCTGAGCTAAGGAGGCGGAACCTCCAGATTACCGTGTCCGAGCCCGCCGATAGGATCAAGGAATGGTTTCTGCGTCAGAGAACGACCGACTCGTCTGGATCGATTGCGAGATGACGGGGCTCGATCTCGCAATCGATGAGCTGTGCGAGATCGCGGTCGTCGTCACCGACTTCGAGCTTCAACCGCTCGACGAGGGCTTCCACGTGGTGATCAAACCGAGCGATGCGGCACTCGCGAACATGAGCGAGTTCGTGACGAACATGCACCGCACATCGGGACTGATCGACGAGATTCCTCACGGTGTGCCGCTCGCTGAGGCTGAGCAGCAGACGCTGGACTACATCAAGCGCTTCGTGCCGCTCGAGCGCAAGGCACCGCTGGCCGGAAACACCATCGGCACCGACCGGATGTTCCTCGCCAAGTACATGCAGCAGGTCGATCAGCACCTGCACTACCGCAACGTCGACGTCTCCAGCGTCAAGGAGCTGTCGCGTCGGTGGTACCCGCGAGTGTTCTTCCAGGCGCCCGTGAAGAACGGCGGGCACCGGGCTCTCGCCGACATCCTCGAGTCCATCCGAGAGCTGCGCTACTACCGTGAAGCGGTGTTCGTCCCGGCGCCGGGTCCGTCTTCCGACGAGGCGAAGGATGTGGCGACCCGCACCGTGTCGTCGTTCACCTCGAACATGTAATAGACTCGTGGAGTTGCCTGCTCCGTCAGGCGCATGGTGGGTATAGCTCAGCTGGTAGAGCACCGCGTTGTGGTCGCGGGGGTCGCGGGTTCAAGCCCCGTTACTCACCCCAGTGATTCGAGGCCCGGGAACATCTGTTCCCGGGCCTCGAGCATTTCCGGAATCGATAGCATCGAGTCATGGCTTCGCATGTGCGCCCCGCGACGGACTCTGATCTGGAGTCGCTCGCCGCCATCGAAGCCGCCGCCGACACGGCTTTCGAGACCGTGCTCCAGGGCAGAAGCTGGGGCACTCCCCCGTCCGCTGCGGAGCGCGTGCAGCATCCGGGCTTCATCCTGGTGGCGACCGATGACGAGAACGGGCCAGCGGTCGGCTTCGTGCAGGTGATCGAACACGACGGCGAAGCGCACCTCGAGCAGCTCTCCGTGCTGCCGACGCATGCGAGGCAGGGCCACGGAACCGCTCTTGTCGACGCTGCTCTCGATGAAGCGGCGCACCGTGGCGCGACGATCATGACCCTGCGGACCTTCGCCGAGATCCCGTGGAATGCGCCGTTCTACGCCGCTCTCGGGTTCGAGGAGTCTCCGGAGCCGGACAGCGACTTCCATCGCGCGCTGCGCGCTGCGGAGGAGCGCGTCGATCTGGCGTCCATCGGCCACCGTGTGCACATGCAGATCCCGCTCGCCAGCGGGCTCGACATGGATGGTGAAGCATTCGAGGCGCTGGTGATCGAGGAGCTCGACAAACTGCCGGATGACATGGTCGAAGGGCTCGACAACGTGGTGTTCGTCGTCGAAGACCAGCCGGAGAACGGCGACGACCTGTTCGGCCTGTACGAGGGCTTCGCGCTCACCGAACGAGGTCAGTACGGCATGGGAGAGCTGCCCGATCGGATCATCGTCTACCGACACGCGCATCTCGCCGCCTGCGGGAACGAGGCGGCGCTGCGCGCCGAGATCCATACGACGCTCGTGCACGAGATCGCGCATTTCTACGGCATCGACGATGAGCAGCTGCATGAACTGGGGTGGGCATGAGCACCCCGGCATCCGCTCCCGTGGCCGACGAGCAGCTCTCGGCGGCGCCGATCGTGCCCTGGCAGCTGGTCGTCTGGGACGATCCGGTGAATCTGATGAGCTACGTCGCCCGCGTCTTCCGCACCTATTTCGGGTATCCGGAAGAGCGTGCGACCGCGCTCATGCTCGCCGTGCATCATGAAGGTCATGCCGTCGTCGCAACGGGACCGCGCGAGACCATGGAGGTCCACGCGACGGCGATGCACGACTTCGGGTTGTGGGCGACCGTGCGAAAGGCCACGCCGTGACCGACAGCGGGCACATCACGCTGGCAATGGTCGAGGGGCAGAACCTGCTGCGTCTCGTCGACGAGTTCATCGAGCTGCTGATGAGCGGCAGAGACGATCCGGATGCCGGAATCGACCGACTGGCGCCGAACGCCTACCCGCAGGACGATGCCGCCGCCGAGGAGTTCCGCGCCTCGACCCGCGGCGACCTGCTCGATCGTCGCGTCGCTGACGCGCTTGACGTGCGCACCGCCCTCGAGCCGTTCGATCGCGACGATGTGGATCCGTCGACGCAGGCCGCGGTGGAGATGCACGCGCTGGAGATCCCCAGGGATGACACAGATGCGTGGCTGCGGACGTTCTCGGCGATGCGACTCGTCGTCGCCTCGCGCCTCGGGATAGACAGGGAGGACGCGCACGACCCGCAGGACGCGCGCTTCTATGTCTATGACTGGCTCGGCTATCGCCTCGATCAGCTCGTGAACCTGGCGGATCAGCACGACGGCCTCTGACGCGTGCTGCCCCTGATCGCGCCCTAAGGGGTCGTGACTGTGATGGCAGCGAGCCCCTGCGGGTCGTGATGCTCGATGTGTGCGTCTTCCTGCGCCGCCCACATATCCCAGTGGGCGCGGAACGTGTCGCCGTCGCGCTCGAGTGCGCGGCGGTGACGTGAAGCGCGCGGTCCGTCGACCCAGACGGTCACGTCGGCGAGGCGGGCGGATGCCGGAGTGATCACCCCGCAGCCCTCTACGATCAGTCCGAGCGCCGGATCCACCGCATGCGCCTCGGCCTCTTCACCGCGCGCCCAGTCCCAACGGCGCCAGATGCCGACGATGCCGCGGCCGTGCGGGTGCAGCACCTGCTCGCGGGCGAGCTGCGCGCCGCGCTCCAGGCCGTCCCAGCCCGGATAGATGGAATCCAGCGCCAGCAGCTGCACCGGCGCGTGCAGCGGCCACGCACGGGCGACGCGGGCGGAGAGGCTGCTCTTGCCCGCACCGCTGCGTCCGTCGATCAGCACGACCGGATTGGACGCGGCGACGCTCACCACGGCCTCGCAGATTCGCGCTGTGGCCTCGGTCAGCTCGGCGTCGAACGGATCGCTACTTCTTGAGGGCACGAATCACACGGCTGAGCGCGCGGCCGGCGACCCATACGAATGGCACCGCGACGGTGAGCAGAACGATCAGGTTCGGCTCGAACCGCAGCCCTTCCTCACGGCGTACATATACTCCGAGCGGCACGGCGACTCCTCCGCCGCCGCCGCCGTCGCCCTGGCCGTCCATCTCGCCGCCCCCGAAGCCCGTGATGGCGAGTGCGACAGGCGTGACGCTCACGCCGTCGACGTCGACCGTCTCGCCGTAGGCGCTCTTGACCCCGAATGACGCGGACTGCTTACCCAGTTCCAGTGCAATGTTCGGCATGGCTCAACGCTAGCCGAATCAGCAGCACTTGCACCCCCGCGGCGACGATTCTCAGTCCTTGCTGAAGGGACTCGGCTGGCCGGGAGCGCCGCGGCCCTCCCCGCGTCCGACGTGACGGGCGCGGGTCACCATTCCCACGCCGAACTTCGCCCGCGCGTCGTCGAGCATGCCTTCCAGTCGGCGCTGATCCTCATCGTCATCCCACAGCGTCATCGCGCTGGTTCCCGCGTCGCGCAGCTTCTCTGCGCGCACGCCGACGAGTCGCACCGGGTCGCGTCGCTCGATCTGCCCGAACAGCCCGACCGCCGTCTCGCCGATCCGCTGTCCGACGTCCGTCGGCTCGGTCAGCGAGACCGAGCGACTGACCGTGCTGAAGTCCGCGAATCGGATCTTGATCGCGACGACCCCTGCGTGCCAACCCGACGCCCGCAGGCGCACGCCGACGCGGTCGGCGAGGCGCAGCAGCTCGGAGCGCAGCAGGTCGCGGTCACCGATGTCGCGGTCGAACGTCTCTTCATGACCGACGCTCTTCTCGACGCGCTCGGTCTCGACTGAGCGTGGGTCGCGGCCCACTGCGAGCTCCTGGACGCGCTTGCCGAGGGCGGGTCCGAGCGCGCGCTCCAGGGCTTCCGGCGGCGACAGCCGCACGTCGCGGATGGTGCGGATGCCCCGTCGCTCAAGTGCCTCGGCAGCCTTGGGACCGACACCCCACATGGCGCCGACCGGGCGCGGATCGAGAAACTCCTGGGTCCGTGCGGCCGGGATGATCAGCATCCCGTCGGGTTTGGAGATGGTGGATGCCATCTTCGCGATGTGCTTCGTCGCTGCGACTCCCACGCTGCACGTGATCCCGACCTCGTCGTGCACCCGGCGCCTGATCAGCGCGGCGATCTCACCCGGACTGCCCCACAGCCGCCTGACACCTCGGACGTCGAGGAAGGCCTCATCGATGGACAGCGGCTCAACGAGCGGCGTGACGCTCTCGAAGATGCGCATCACGGCGGCTGACACGTCGCGGTACCGGCTGAAATCCGGTGGCACGACGCGGGCGGTCGGGCACAGGCGCAGGGCCTGCGAGACGGGCATCGCGCTGCGCACGCCGAAGCGCCGCGCCTCGTAAGAAGCGCTCGAGACCACCGAGCGTCCGTCGGGGGCGCCGATGATCAGCGGCAGACCGCGCAGCGACGGGTCGTGCAGCACTTCGACGGCGGCATAGAAGGCATCCATGTCGACGTGCAGAATGCCGGTGCCGCTGTCGTCAGCGCCCTCCGCCGACACGAGGCGCCCCGATCCGTCACCGCGTCCCATGATTCCATTCTCGCCGAGGCCGCCGACATCGGCGGCCTCGGCAGGAGCGACTACTGTGCGGCGCGCTCGAGGATCAGCTCGCGCACGCGCGCGGCATCGGCCTGGCCCTTCATCGCCTTCATGACGGCGCCGATGACGGCACCGGCTGCCTGCACCTTGCCGTCCTTGATCTTCGCCATGACGTCCGGCTGAGCTGCGAGTGCCTCGTCGATCGCGGCGATCAGCGCACCGTCGTCCGAGACCACCGCGAGACCGCGGGCATCCACGACCTGCTGCGGGCTTCCCTCGCCGGCGATGACGCCCTCGAGAACCTGACGTGCGAGCTTGTCGGTGAGAGTGCCCGCGTCCACCAGCGACTGCAGCGCAGCGACGTCGCCCGGCGTCACGAGCGTCGCGGCCTCCCGCTCCTGCGCGTTGGCGACGCGGCTGATCTCACCAGTCCACCACTTGCGCGAGGCAGCGGGCGAGGCTCCGGCGGCGATGGTCGCCTCCACCTCGTCGAGCAGGCCGCCGTTGCGCACGTCCTGGAACTCCAGATCGGTGAAGCCCCAGTCGGCCTTCAGGCGACGGCGGCGGGCGATCGGCTGTTCGGGAAGCGCGGCACGCAGCTCCTCCACCAGCTCGCGCGCCGGCTGCACAGGCAGCAGATCGGGCTCCGGGAAGTAGCGGTAGTCATCAGCATCCGACTTCGGTCGCCCGGGCGACGTCGTGCCGGTGTCCTCATGCCAGTGCCTGGTCTCCTGGATGATCGTGCCGCCGTCGGCGAGGATCTGCGCCTGACGCTGGATCTCGTACTTCACCGCGCGCTCGACGGAGCGCATCGAGTTGACGTTCTTCGTCTCGGTGCGGGTGCCCAGCTTCTCCTGACCGCGCGGCCGCAGCGAGACGTTCGCGTCGCAGCGCAGGTTGCCGCGCTCGAGACGCGCTTCCGAGATGCCGAGGCCGCGGACGATGTCGCGGATCGCCGCGACGTACGCCTTGGCGATCTCGGGAGCGCGGTGCTCGGCACCGAAGATCACCTTCGTGACGATCTCGACCAGCGGCACGCCGGCGCGGTTGTAGTCCACGAGCGAGTACTCCGCGCCCTGGATGCGTCCGGTGGCACCGCCCATGTGGGTCAGCTTGCCGGCGTCCTCCTCCATATGCGCGCGCTCGATGGGGATCGTCACCAGGGTGCCGTCCTCGAGCTCGACCTCGACCGAGCCCTCGAAGGCGATCGGCTCGTCGTACTGCGAGATCTGGTAGTTCTTGCCGAGGTCCGGATAGAAGTAGTTCTTGCGTGCGAACCGGCTCGACTCGGCGATCGAGCATCCCAGAGCGAGGCCCAGGCTGATCGAAGAGCGGATCGCCGTCTCGTTCGCGACTGGCAGCGAGCCGGGAAGACCGAGATCGACCGGGGCGATGAGCGTGTTCGGCTCCGCACCGTGGAACTCCTCGTTCGCGGGGTTCGGAGCGTCGGAGAACATCTTCGTGCGGGTGTTGAGCTCGACATGCACCTCGAAGCCGAGCACGGGCTCGAACAGCTCGAGGGCCTTGTCGTAATCCATGAGCTTGACGGCGGCCATCAGCGGGTTCCTCCCTGTGCCTGAAGGGCGGGTGCCTTCGCGAGTAGGGGCACGCCCCATGAATCCAGCAGCGCCGCTTCGAGCGCGGCTCCGACCTGGTACAGACGTGCATCCTGCCGCGCCGGGGCGAGGAACTGGATGCCGACGGGGAGGCCGTCCTCGACGGCGAGCCCGGAAGGGATCGAGATGCCGGGAACGCCGGCGAGGTTCGCCGGGATCGTCGTCAGGTCGTTCAGGTACATCTGCAGCGGGTCGTCGATCTTCTCGCCGATCTTGAACGCCGTGGTCGGCGCGGCCGGAGTGGCGATGACGTCGACCTGCGCGAACGCGGCGTCGAAGTCCTGCTGGATGAGCGTGCGCACCTTCTGCGCGCTGCCGTAGTAGGCGTCGTAGTAGCCGGCCGAGAGCGCATAGGTGCCGAGGATGATGCGTCGCTTCACCTCGGGGCCGAAGCCCGCCTCGCGCGTGGCCGACATGACGTCCTCGACGGTCGGATTTCCGTCCGGAGTGACGCGCAGGCCGAAGCGCACCGAATCGAACTTCGCCAGGTTGCTGGATGCCTCGGCCGGAAGGATCAGGTAGTACGCGGCGACGCCGTACTCGAAGTGCGGAGCGGAGATCTCCACGATCTCGGCGCCCTGCGCCTCCATCAGCGCCAGCGAATCGCGGAAGGACGCAGCGACGCCCGGCTGGAAGCCGGAGTCGGGCAGCTCCTTGATGACGCCGACCTTGAGGCCCTTGAGCACCTGACCGCTCGCGCCCTCGCGCGCCGCGGCGGCGAAGGACGGCCACTGCTCGTCGAGCGAGGTCGAGTCCTTCGGGTCGTGTCCGGCGATGACGTCGTGCAGCAGACCCGAGTCCAGCACAGTGCGAGTGACGGGTCCGACCTGGTCGAGGCTGGATGCCAGCGCGATCGCCCCATAGCGGCTGACGCCGCCGTAGGTCGGCTTGACGCCGACGGTGCCCGTGACGTGCGCGGGCTGACGGATCGACCCTCCGGTGTCCGAGCCGAGCGCCAGCGGCGCCTCGAAGGCCGCCACTGCCGCGGCCGAGCCTCCGCCGGAGCCACCGGGGATGCGGTCCAGGTCCCACGGGTTGCGGGTCGGGCCGTACGCGGAGTGCTCGGTCGACGAGCCCATCGCGAACTCGTCCATGTTGGTCTTGCCGAGCGGGACGAGACCGGCCGCACGCGAGCGGGCGACGACGGTCGCGTCGAACGGGGACATGTAGCCCTCGAGGATCTTGGATCCGCTGGTCGAGGGCTGATCGGTCGTGACCAGCACGTCCTTGATGGCCAGCGGCACCCCTGCGATCGGGCCGAGCTGCTCACCGGCGGCGCGGCGGGCGTCGACGTCGGCGGCAGCGGCCAGAGCGTGCTCGTTCACATGCAGGAAGGCATGCACATCGCCGTCGACGGCGGCGATGCGGTCGAGGTGCGCCTGGGTCGCCTCGACGCTCGAGAGCTCGCCCGAGGCGAGCTTCGCGCCGAGCTCGGCGGCGCTGAGCCGGATGATGTCGCTCACTGCTCTTCTCCCAGGATCGCGGTCACGCGGAAGCGCCCGTCGGCGGCATCCGGGGCGTTCTGCAGCGTCTGCTCGAGCGTCAGCGTCTCGCCGACCTCGTCAGGACGGAAGACGTTGCTCAGCGGAATGGGATGGCTGGTGGCAGCGACGTCCGCGGTCGCCACCTCAGACACCTTCGCGATGTTGTCGACGATGACGTCGAGCTGACCAGTCAGCTGCGTCACCTCGTCGTCGGTGAGCTTGATGCGCGCGAGCACGCCGAGATGGCGTACGAGATCGGGGGTGATTTCAGACACCACAACAGTCTACGAGAGCGCAGGTGCCAGACACGTATGCTGAACCCGTGACGACGTTCGTGCCTCCTCGCCCGTGGACCGCCAGCTACGCATACGGCGTGCCGGAGGATCTGCCCCCGGTGTCCGGCTCCCTCATCGACATCGTGGCCGCGTCGGTGCGGGATTATCCGGATGCACCTGCCCTGCAGTTCTTCGGCCGCGAGACGACCTACCGCGACATGCAGGATGCCATCGACCGCGCCGCCGCGGGGCTGCGCGATCTGGGCGTGGGCGCCGGCGATCCGGTCGCGATCGTGCTGCCGAACTGCCCGCAGCACATCATCGCGTTCTACGCGGTGCTGCGCCTCGGCGCCGTCGTCGTCGAGCACAATCCGCTGTACACGGCGCGCGAGCTTCGCAAGCAGTTCGAGGACCACGGCGCGAAGCACGCGATCGTCTGGAGCAAGGTCGCCGCGACCGTGCAGGCGTTCCCCGAGGACCTCACCGTCACGAGCCTCATCTCCGTCGACATCACCAAGGCCATGCCCTGGACCACTCAGCTCGCCCTGAAGCTGCCCATCGCGAAGGCCCGCGAATCCCGAGAGGCGCTCACCGCCAAGGTGCGCGACGCCATCAGCTGGGACCGGCTCGTGGCATCCGATCCTCTGCCCGCATCGCATCCCGCCCCCGGGACCGACGACCTGGCGATCATCCAGTACACGTCGGGCACGACCGGCACGCCGAAGGGCGCGGCGCTGACGCACCGGAACCTGCTCGCCAACGCCGCGCAGGCGCAGTCCTGGGTGCCCTCGATCACTCGGGGCGACGGATGCGTGGTCTACGCGGTGCTGCCGATGTTCCACGCCTACGGCCTGACCCTCTGCCTGACGTTCGCGATGTCGATGGGCGCGCGCCTCGTGCTGTTCCCGAAGTTCGACCCGGATCTGGTGCTGGACGTGACGAAGAAGCATCCGGCCACCTTCCTGCCTCTCGTGCCTCCCATCGCCGAGCGCCTGCTCGCGGCCGCGAACGCGAAGGGCATCTCGCTCGCCGGCACCGAGGTCGCTATCTCGGGCGCCATGGCGCTGGCCCACGACCTGGTGGTGCCGTTCGAGGAGGCGAGCGGCGGCTACCTCGTCGAGGGCTACGGCCTCAGCGAGTGCTCCCCCGTGCTGATGGCCAACCCCGTCGCCGGGAACCGCGTCGCAGGAACGGTGGGCCTCCCGCTGCCCGGCACCGAGTGCCGCGTCGTCGACCCGGAGAACCCCACGGTCGATGTGCCCGCAGGATCGCCCGGAGAGCTGATCGTCCGCGGCCCGCAGGTGTTCTCGGGCTACTACGGCAAGCCCGAGGCGACCGACGCCGTGTTCGTCGACGGCTGGTTCCGCACAGGTGACATCGTCACGATCGACGAGAAGGGCTTCGTGCGAATCGTCGACCGCATCAAGGAGCTCATCATCACCGGTGGCTTCAACGTCGCCCCCACCGAGGTGGAGGGGGCGCTGCGCCAGCATCCCGACGTGATCGATGCCGCCGTCGTGGGGCTTCCCAGCGACCACTCCGGCGAGGAGGTCGTCGCCGCGATCGTCGTCGAGCCCGGCGTCGATCCGGACATCGAGGCCATCCGGGAGTTCGCACGCAGCATCCTCACCCCCTACAAGGTGCCGCGCAGACTGTTCGTCGTCGACGAGCTACCGAAGTCCCTGATCGGCAAGGTGCTGCGTCGCCAGGTCAAGGAGCGACTGCTCGGACTGACCACCGGCAGCTGAGCGGCCAGCACTCTCACATCCTCAGGCACTATCGTTGGCAGGTGACTGCTGACGATACTGCCGCCGCTGAGCCCGCTCTCGACACCCCCGCTGAGGCCGCCCAGCCCATCGCCGAGGAGGACGCGAAGCCCGGCTTCGACGAACTCGGCATCACCGGGCCCGTGCTCAAGACGATCCGGGAACTCGGCTACGAGACTCCGTCACCCATCCAGGCCGCGACCATCCCGCTGCTGCTCGAGGGACGCGACGTGCTCGGCACGGCGCAGACCGGAACCGGCAAGACGGCCGCGTTCGCGCTGCCCGTGCTCGAGAACCTCGACCTCGCGCAGAAGACCCCGCAGGCCCTGGTGCTCGCGCCCACCCGCGAGCTCGCACTGCAGGTCTGCGAGGCCTTCGAGGCCTACTCGGCGCGGATGAAGGACGTGCGGGTGCTGCCGGTGTACGGCGGGCAGGGTTACGGCGTTCAGCTCTCGGCGCTGCGTCGCGGCGTGCACATCGTCGTCGGCACCCCCGGCCGCATCATGGACCACCAGGCCAAGGGCACCCTCGACCTCTCCGAGCTGAAGTACCTCGTGCTCGACGAGGCCGACGAGATGCTCAAGATGGGCTTCGCCGAGGACGTCGAGCAGATCCTGGCGCAGACGCCTGCCGACAAGCAGGTCTCGCTGTTCTCCGCGACCATGCCGGCCACGATCCGTCGCCTTGCTCAGCAGTACCTCAACGCTCCTGAGGAAGTCGCCATCAAGGCGAAGACCACGACGAACCAGAACATCACCCAGCGCTACCTGGTCGTCTCGTACGCACAGAAGGTGGATGCACTCACCCGCATTCTCGAGGTCGAGAACTTCGACGGGATGATCGTGTTCGTCCGCACGAAGAACGAGACCGAGACGCTCGCCGAGAAGCTGCGGGCCCGCGGATACTCGGCCGCCGCGATCAACGGCGACGTGCCGCAGGTTCAGCGCGAGCGCAGCGTCAATCAGCTCAAGGCGGGCAAGCTCGACATCCTGGTCGCGACGGACGTCGCAGCGCGCGGCCTCGACGTCGAGCGGATCAGCCACGTCGTGAACTTCGACATCCCGACCGACACCGAGTCCTACGTGCACCGGATCGGCCGCACCGGCCGCGCCGGTCGCACCGGCGACGCGATCAGCTTCATCACCCCGCGGGAGCGCTACCTGCTCAAGCACATCGAGAAGGCGACTCGCCAGCAGCCGACGCAGATGCAGCTGCCGACCACGGAGGACGTCAACTCGACACGGCTTGCGCGCTTCGACGACGCGATCACCGCGGCGCTGCAGGAGACCGGCCGGATCGACGCGTTCCGCGACATCATCGATCACTACGTGCGCCACCACGACGTGCCGGAGCCCGACGTGGCCGCCGCGCTGGCGGTCGTGGCGCAGGGTGAGACGCCGCTGCTGCTCGACCCCGCGGACGACGCACTCACCAGGGCGGTCGAGCGCGACAACCGTCCGCCCCGCGAGCGTCAGGAGCGTGGCGACCGCGCTGATCGCGCACCGCGCGAGCGCCGCGGTCGTGGCGATTACGCCGCGTACCGCATCGAGGTCGGCCGACGTCACCGCGTGGAACCGCGGCAGATCGTCGGCGCACTGGCGAACGAGGGCGGCCTCGGTCGCGATGACTTCGGCGCGATCACCATCAAGCCTGATTTCTCGATCGTCGAGCTGCCGGTGAACCTCGACCCGGCGGTGCTCGACAAGCTGCGCGACACTCGCATCTCGGGGCGGCTGATCGAGATCAAGCCCGATCGGGGCGTGCCGAATCGACGCGGCCCGCGCGATGACGATCGCCGTGGCGGCTATTCGAAGGGTCCGCGCGACGGCGGCTACCCGCGCGACGGCGGCTACCAGCGCGACCGTGCAGGCCGAGGCGACGACAAGCCCTACCGCAAGCCCCGCCATAAGGGCTGATCCCGCCTGCGGCACGGCCCGCTCCGCGCATCAGCGGAGTCGGCGGGAGAAGTGGTGCGCGACGATGTCCATCCGCTCACGCAGGTAGAAGCGATGCGCGTCGAAGCGCTGCACCCCGGAGTCGAGGTCGAGCGAATGGCATCCGGCGGCGATCGCTTGTTCGCGCAGGTGATCGAGCAGCAACCGGCCGTAGCCGCGGGAGCGCTCGGATGCCGAGGTCGAGAGATCATCGACATAGAGCTTTCGGATCGCGCTTGTGTTCGCGATGATCCGCCAACCGGCGACGGCGACGCACTGCTCACCCGCGAAGACCGCGGTGAAGCGCAGCCCCTGCGGCGCCCCCTCGTCGAGCACCTGTGCCAGCAGCTCCTTCGTCAGGTGCGGACGCAGCTCCTGCAGCACCGGCAGCGCGGATGCCCAGCGCCCGTCGCCGCGCTCAAGGTCCACCAGGGTCGCTTCATCCGCATGCACAGTCATGGAACGAGCTTATGGTCGATCGCTACTCGGCTCGATCGCCCGGGTGAGACTCGTCAGCCCGCGCTTGCGCGTGCGAGTCGGGCCGCAAGCTGCACCAGGGCCTCAGGACGCGCCAGCAGCGCCCGCTGGCCCGGGTTCCCTATCAGGTGGGCGAGAAGGCGGTTGGCGCCCTTCACCGTCGGCGCCCAGTAGCCGCCGACGTGATGCCGGCTGAGCGGCAGCATCCGCGTCTCGCCATCGGCGGTGAGGTGCGCTGAGCCGTCGTCGGGTTCGATGCCGGGGTCCGCCATGGTGACGACCGCCCACGCACCCAACAGCACGGTTCCGAGAAAGCCCGGCAGTCGGAACCGCGTCGTGGGCACGTCGAGCGAGAGGTGTTCGACGCTCGCCCAGGCCAGGACGCCGCCGCTCTCCGTCCCCTCGCGGATGATCACCGCCTCCGGCGTCAGCCGGAGATGACTGCGTCCGGGGTCGCCGACGACGAGTGCATCTCCCATGGCCATGAGCGGTCCGTAGCGTCGCAAGTCAGACCTCCCGTCGGTCAGGGCTGAAGGTCTGGCGGATGACAGCTGCGAGGGCGTCGACGTCGACGGGCTGCGAGGTGTCGACCCGCACGACGGGGAATCCGGTGATCGGGCGCGCGGCGTCCGCGGCCGCGTCCCACTCGGCGAGCCGGACGCCGTCGTCGTGCACCGCGTGTCGCGGCCGCGTGCGATAGCGCTCGCGCATCACGTCCCGCGGTGCTTCGCACCAGACCTCGATGCCGGCAGGAGCACCCGCGGACTCCCAGCCGCGCCGGAACCATTCCTCGTCCCGTCCCGCAAGCCAGACCGACTCGACGAGCACCGTGCCCTCCAGCATCCCGACGATGCGCCACAGGGCATCCGCGGCGAGGGCACCGATCCGGCGGGTCGGCAGCGGCGCGGCGACGGCGTCGCCGAGCGCCTCCTTGATGGCATCCTTCGATACGGCGACGGCCCCGAGCGCGGCGGCGAGTGGCATGGCCAGCGTCGTCTTGCCCGCACCTGCCATGCCGTTGAGGACGATGAGTCGATCAGGCATCCAGCGCGTCCGGTCCCGCCGTCACGAGCACATGGAACTGCGCCGCATCGAGAATGCGGATGCCGAGGGCCTCGGCCTTCGCGAGTTTCGAGCCGGCGCCGGGACCGGCGGCGACGAAGTCGGTCTTCTTCGAGACGCTGGACGCCGCCTTGCCACCCGCGTTGATGATCGCCTCCTGCGCACCATCGCGGGTGTAGCCGTCGAGGCTGCCGGTGGCGACAACGGTGAGTCCTTCCAGAACCCCGCCGGCCGCTGCTGCTGCGCCGGGACCCGGATGCCCGGGTGTCGCCCACTGCACGCCCGCGGCCGTCCACTGGTCGATGATGTCGACGTGCCAGTCGACGGCGAACCAGTCCAGGAGCGAGTCGGCGATGATCCCTCCGACGCCTTCGACCGCGGCGAGCTCGTCGCGGGATGCCGCGCGAATGGCGTCCAATGATCCGAACCACTGCGCCAGCGCTCGGGCGGCCACCGGGCCGACGTGCCGGATGTTCAGCGCGACGAGAAGACGCCAGAGCTCCTTCGTCTTCGCCTTCTCGAGCTCGGCGAGCAGCGTGGTGGCATGCGACGAGGGCTGCGGGCCGGCGAGGCCCCTCCTCTTCTCTTCTGCGTTGGGGTTGCGGCGGAACGGCGCCCGGGTCTTCACCAGCCCGTCGTCGTCGAGCTTGGGCAGCCCGGTCTCGGCGTCGCGCACGAAGAGCTCGATCGGCACCAGCTGCTCGAGCGTCAGGGCGAACAACCCGGCCTCGGTCTCCAGCGGTGGCGTCTCGGGATTCGTGGGCTGCGTGAGAGCTGCGGCAGTGACCTCGCCGAGTGCCTCGATGTCGAGCGCCCCGCGTGAGCCAATATGCTCCACGCGCCCTCGCACCTGCGCCGGGCAGGAGCGCGCGTTGGGGCACCGCAGGTCGATGTCGCCCTCCTTCATCGGCCGCAGCGGGGTGCCGCATTCCGGGCAGAGCTCCGGCATGACGAACTCCCGCTCGGTGCCGTCACGCCGCTCAACGACCGGGCCCAGCACCTCGGGGATCACATCACCGGCCTTTCGCAGCACCACGGTGTCGCCGATGAGCACGCCCTTGGCCTTGACGACGTCCTTGTTGTGCAGCGTCGCCTGCCGCACGACCGAGCCCGCCACGTGGGCCGGCTCCATCACGGCGAATGGCGTCGCCCGTCCGGTGCGGCCGACCGAGACGACGATGTCGATCAGCTTCGTCTGCACCTCTTCCGGTGGGTACTTGTAGGCGATCGCCCATCGCGGTGCTCGACTTGTGATCCCGAGCTCGTCGTGCAGCGCGAGCTCGTCGACCTTGACGACGATGCCGTCGAGCTCGTGCTCGATGTCGTGCCGGTGCTCGCCGAAGTATGCGACGAAGTCCGCGACTTCCTCGAGCGTGCGGCACACCTTCGCATGCGGACTGGTCGGCAGGCCCCACTGGGCGAGCAGGTCGTACACCTCGCTCTGCGCCGCTACGGGCGGATCCTGCCAGGCGCCGATGCCGTGCACGTAGAGCGACAGCGAGTCGATGCGCAGCAGGCCGGCTTCGAGTTCGAGTCCTCGCTTCTTGTCGATCTGCTGCCGCAGCCCACCGCTGGCGGCGTTGCGGGGGTTCGCGAATGACGGGAACCGGCGGGCGGCGGCCGTGCGCGCCTTCTCGTCGTCGAAGGGCTTCTTGGCGCCGGTGCGCGCCTCCCAGCGGGCAAGGGCGTCGGCGTAGGTGCGCTCGCGGAACTCCGCCTGCGCGGCGTTGAGGCGCTCGAACGCGGCCACCGGGATGAACACCTCGCCGCGCACTTCGACGATGGACGGATGTCCCTGACCGCTCAGTCGCTCCGGGATGTCGGCGAGGCGCAGTGCGTTCTCGGTGACGATCTCGCCGATGCGCCCGTCGCCGCGGGTGGCGGCCGAGGTCAGCACGCCGTTCTCGTAGCGCAGATTGATCGCGAGCCCGTCGATCTTCAGCTCCGTGAGCCAGGCGACCTCGCGGCCCGCGGCGGCGGCGGTCTTGACCTCCCAGTCGCGCAGCTCGTCGATCGAGAAGACGTTGTCGAGACTCAGCATCCGCTCAGCGTGCTCGATCGTGGCGAGCCCCGTCGTCTCTGCCGCACCGACCATCTGCGTCGGTGAATCCTGCCCCTGAAGCTCCGGGTGCAGCCGCTCGAGCTCTGCGAGCCGGCGCATCCATCCGTCGTAGGTCGCGTCGTCGACGAGCGAGGTGTCGCGCCCGTAGTAGGCGTCCTTCGCATCCAGGATGCGTGTGGTCAGCTCTTCGGCCTCGACGCGGGCGTCTTCCAGCGAGATGTTCTCCGGCACAGAACGAGTCTACGAGCGCGCACCGACATCCGCGGGTACCCCGCGACGGCCGCGACATGCCGCTCAGGCGTCGACCGGAACCGCCGAGACCGTGGTGTCGATCGTGAACTGGCCGAGCACGCGGGTGCCGACGTAGATGACGGCGCTCTGGCCCGGTGCGACACCGTCGAGAGGCTGCTCGGGCACCACCCGCACCCCGCCCGCGGTCACGAACGCCCGTGCGGGAACGGGGTCGGCGTGCGCGCGGATCTGCACCTCGCACTCGAACTCGGACGCCCCAGGGGCCGCCCCTGCCCAGGAGAACCGCTCCCCCGAGATCTCGGCGATCGCCAGCGCCTCCTTGGGGCCGACCACGACGGTGTTCGTCACGGGACGCACCTCGAGCACGAACCGCGGCTTGCCGTCGGCCGCGGGAACGCCGAGGCGGAGCCCACGGCGCTGTCCGACGGTGAAGGCGTGCGCACCCTCATGGCTGCCCACGACCGCTCCCGTGCGATCGACGACCTCACCGGTCGCCGTGCCGACCTTCTCGGCCAGCCAGCCGCGCGTGTCGCCGTCGGGGATGAAGCAGATGTCGTGGCTGTCCGGCTTCTGCGCGACGCTGATGCCGCGCTCAGCGGCTTCGGCGCGCACCAGTGCCTTCGACGGCGTCTCGCCGAGCGGGAAGTAGGTGTGCGCGATCTGTTCGGCGGTGAGCACGCCCAGCACGTACGACTGGTCCTTCGCCGCGTCGGATGCCCGGTGCAGCTCGAGCCCGTCGGCACCGTCGATCAGGGTGGCGTAGTGGCCGGTG
This sequence comes from Microbacterium alcoholitolerans, assembly GCF_050408615.1. Classification (NCBI taxonomy): domain Bacteria; kingdom Bacillati; phylum Actinomycetota; class Actinomycetes; order Micrococcales; family Microbacteriaceae; genus Microbacterium; species Microbacterium alcoholitolerans. The sequence goes on from NZ_JBNTKD010000001.1 coordinate 529,349, forward strand.
CACACGGCATCGAACCCGAGCTCGATCGCCCGCTCCAGGAGGGCTGCGAACTTGATCTTCTCGTTGCATCGCAGGCACGGGTTGGGGGTGCGGCCGGCCTGGTACTCCGAGATGAAGTCCTCGATCACGTCCTCGCGGAAGCGCTCGGAGAAGTCCCAGACGTAGAACGGGATGCCGAGCAGATCAGACACGCGCCGGGCATCCATCGCGTCCTCGATCGTGCAGCATCCGCGGCTGCCGGTGCGCAGAGTGCCACCGGCGCGCGAGAGCGCGAGGTGCACGCCGACGACGTCGTGCCCCGCCTCGACCGCACGGGCCGCCGCGACGGCGGAGTCGACTCCGCCGCTCATCGCTGCCAGAACTCGCATGGGCTCCAGTCTACGAGCGCACGCCTGAACGGGCACCGGATGCCCGGGCGACAGCATCCGAGATCACGGCGAGCACGGCGTCGACGTCGGCAACCGTCGAGGTCGCACCGAGCGTGAAGCGCAGCACGCTGCGCGCGTCGCTCTCGCCTCTGCCCATCGCCATGACGACGTGGGAGGGCTCGGCGACGCCGGCCTGGCACGCCGAGCCGGTGGACGCCGCGACACCGGCCATGTCGAGCAGGAACAGCAGACTCTCCCCCACCGCCCCTGGGAAGAGCAGGTGCGCATTGCCCGGCAGCCGGTCGACCGGATCGCCGAGCAGCACCGCCGTCGGGACGACGGAGCGGATGCCTTCGATCAGTCGGTCACGCAGGCAGCTCAGCCGCTCGGTCTCGGTCTCCCGCTCGGCTTCGACCGCTGCCAGGACGGCGGCGAGGGCGGCGGCTCCGGCGACGTCCTGGGTGCCGGCACGCAGTCCCCGCTGCTGCGCCCCGCCGTGCAGCAGCGGAGCCAGCCGGGCAGTCCGTGCGACGACCAGCGCGCCGATGCCGACCGGCGCGCCGAGCTTGTGCCCCGCCACGCTCATGGCGACCAGGCCGCCTCCTGCCGGCGCGTCCCCGCGAAGCGCCCGGAACGACAGGGGCAGATGTCCCCAGGCGGCGACGGCGTCGAGGTGCAGCGGCACTCCGGCAGCGGCCGATGCGGCGCTCAGCCCCGCTGCGTCGTTGATGGTGCCGACCTCATTGTTCGCCACCAGTGCGGTCGCGACAGCCGCGCCGGGCAGCGCCCGCTCGAAGGAGTCCAGGCGGATCCGGCCGAGCTCGTCCACGGCGACGGCTCGCACCTGCGCGCCCTCGGTCGCGAGCGAAGCGACGGTGTCCATGGTGGCGTGATGCTCGGCATCCGGAAGTACGACGGCCGCTGTCTCCGGCCGGCGCATCGCCCACAGTCCCCGCAACGCGGTGTTGATCGATTCGGTGCCGCCGGAAGTGAAGACGACCTCGATCGGCTCGCAGCCCAGCACCGCGGCTGCGCGCTCGCGCGATTCCTCCAGCACGCGCCTGGCATCCTGGCCCGCGCCGTGCGTCGAGGCCGCGTTCCCGACGACATCGGCGACCGCCAGCCACGCTTCACGCGCTTCGGGTCGCAGGGGCGTGGTCGCCGCATGGTCGAGGTAGAACCGCATCCTTCCATCCTCCCACCGCCGGCGACGCGGGACTCGGGTTCGTCGACACCGGTACGCGGATTCACCGCCGTTCACTTCCCGCGCTTAGGCTGTTCCTCATGCCTGAGCCCACAACGCCGCCACTCGGCGGCGCCGTCCTCGATGACCTCGGCGTCCGACTGCACGACGGCGTGGGAACCCTGCGCGTCTGGTCGCAGAGCGCCTCATCGGTCGAGCTGGTGCTCTTCGACGAGGACGACCTCGACTGGGAGACCGCCACACTGCCCCTCAAGCGCCGTGCAGGCGGCGTCTGGGAGGTGACGACCGAGCTGCTGCAGCCCGGCGCACGTTACGCGCTGCGCGTCGACGGACCGCACGGCCCCGGCAACACGTTCAACCCGAACACCCTGCTGCTCGACCCGTACTGTCGTGGCCTCGCGCAGGGCAACGGATATGAGCAATGGCGCTCCGTCGTCATCGTCGACGGCTTCGACTGGGGCGGGATAGAGAAGCCGCGCACGCCGCTGGACGAGACCGTCATCTACGAGGGCCACGTGAAGGGCCTCACGAAGCGGCATCCCGACGTGCCCGCAGCGCTGCACGGCACATACGCGGGCCTCGCGCACCCGGCGATGGTCTCCTACCTGCGCGAGCTGGGGGTGACCGCGGTGGAGCTGCTGCCCGTGCACGCCTTCGTCCCCGAGCCGCGCCTGCTCGAGCGAGGCCTCACGAACTACTGGGGCTACAACACTCTCAACTTCTTCACCCCGCACACCGCGTACGCGACCGAGGCCGCCCGCAACGCCGGCCCCGAAGCCGTGCTCGCCGAGTTCAAGGGGATGGTGAAGCTGCTGCACGAGGCGGGCATCGAGGTGATCCTGGATGTCGTCTACAACCACACCAGCGAAGAGGGCATCGGCGGTCCGCGCTCGAGTCTGCGCGGCATCGACAATGCCCGCTACTACCGGCAGCAGCCGGACGGCGCGTACATAGACACCACCGGCGTCGGCAACACTGTCAACACCGCGACGGCTGCCGCAGCGCGCCTCGTCCTCGATTCGCTTCGCTACTGGGCGAGCGAGATGCAGATCGACGGATTCCGCTTCGATCTCGCCACCGCTCTCGGCCGCGGTGCCACCCACGAGTACGACCCGGAGCACCCCCTGCTGCTCGCCATCCGCGACGATCCCGCGCTGCAGGATGTGAAGATCATCGCCGAGCCATGGGACGTCGGTCTCGGCGGCTGGCAGACCGGCAACTTCCCGGACGGCTGGAGCGAGTGGAACGACCGCTACCGCGACCGCGCGCGCAACTTCTGGCTCAGCGACATCGACTACGCGCGCCGGGCATCCGCCCCCGTCGGCATCGGCGGCTTCGCCAACCGCCTCGCGGGCTCGGCGAACACCTACAGCGAAGAGCGCGGTCCGCTGGCGAGCGTCAACTTCGTCACGGCGCACGATGGCTTCACGCTGCACGATCTGGTCTCGTACGACGTCAAGCACAACGAGGCGAACGGCGAGCACAACCGGGACGGCGCTGACGTCAACCGCTCTTTCAACCACGGCGTCGAGGGCGAGACCGACCACCCCGCCGTGCTGGCTGCACGGCGCAAGGCCATGCGCAATCTGATGGGCACGCTGCTGCTCTCCGCGGGCATCCCGATGATCACCGCCGGCGATGAGTTCGGCCGCAGCCAGCAGGGCAACAACAACGCCTACTGCCACGACTCCCCCCTCACCTGGCTGAGCTGGGAGCACGAGCCGTGGCAGCAGGACCTGCGCGCGCACGTCGCCCTGCTCACGCGCCTGCGCGCCGAGAACCCCGCCCTGCGACCCGCGCGTTACGCGCGGCTCGGCGAGCACGTCCCCGAGGCATCGGAGATGGACTGGTACGACCAGGACGGGCGGACCATGGCGGTCGAGCAGTGGAACGACCCGCGCAACCGCACCCTGCAGTACGTCGCCTCCAGCATCCCGCACGACGGCGAAAGCAATCGCATCCTGCTGATCGTGCACGGCACCGAGGCGCCCATCGACGTGCGTCTGCCCGACGACATCGAGAACGCGACCGCATTCGTTTCGCTGTGGTCCAGTGCGGACGAGACTCCGGCACAGGACGAGCGCCGCCATCTGCCCGGCGATGTGCTTCCGATCTCCGGCACGTCGATGCAGCTCTTCCGAGTGGAGTGACTCGGCCTCCGAGTGGAGTGACTCCCGACCGCCGGAGCGGTACATTCGGAGTGTGGCGGCACCGACGGCTCAAGAATCCGCGGGGCTGAGAAGCCCCGCCATGATCCCCGCACGCCCTGCGGTCGACGCCGAACCGGTGGGTGGCACTCACGTCGGCCGGATTCCGGTGTTCGATCCGACCCCGCGCGCCCCGCACGGGTTCCCCGCCAAAGCGTTCGCCGGCGAAGCGGTTCCCTTCGAAGTGGTCGCATTCCGCGAAGGGCATGATCGCCTCGGAGTGCACCTTCGCCTCGTCGATCCCGACGGTGCGGACACCCTGCATCGTCTCGGCGCGCTCGACGACGGCACCGACCGCTGGCGCACCTTGATCGCCATCGACCGCCCCGGATCCTGGCGCTACAGGTTCGAGTCGTTCGCGGACGACTTCGCCACGTGGGCTCACGCCGCGGATGTCAAAGCCGCCGCAGGCGTCGACATCGCCGTCATGGGCGCGCTCGGCATGCAGCTGCTGACGTCGGCGGCGAAGGAGAAGGATCGGCCCGCCGCTGAGGTGCGGATGCTGAAGGCCGCTACCAAGCGCCTCGCCGTCGCTGATGCGGAGGTGCTGCGGTCCGTCGCCGTCGACGAGGAGCTTGCCGGCGCCTTCGCAGCGCGCCCACTGGCATCCCTCGGCTCGATGACCGACTGGCTGACGCTGCGGGTCGAGCGCAGGCTCGCCGGCGTGGGGGCCTGGTACGAATTCTTCCCGCGCTCGGAGGGCGCCGTGCGCCGCAAGGACGGCACGGTCAAGAGCGGCACGCTGCGCACCGCCGCCAAGCGGCTGCCAGGCGTCGCCGGGATGGGCTTCGACGTCGTCTACCTCGTGCCTATCCATCCGATCGGAACGACCAACCGCAAGGGCCGCAACAACACCCTCACCACCGAGCCGGGCGACCCCGGATCCCCCTACGCGATCGGCTCCGCGGACGGCGGGCACGATGCGATCCACCCGGAGCTCGGCACCGAGAAGGACTTCCGCTCCTTCGTGAGCGCGGCTCAGCGGGAGGGGCTGGAGGTCGCGCTCGACCTCGCCCTGCAGGCGTCGCCGGATCATCCGTGGGTGAGAGAGCATCCGGAGTGGTTCACGGCCCTGCCGGACGGGACGATCGCCTACGCGGAGAACCCGCCGAAGAAGTACCAGGACATCTACCCGCTGAACTTCGACAACGATCCAGCGGGGATCTACGCCGAGATGCTGCGCGTCGTCATGCACTGGGTCGCGCTGGGCGTGAAGATCTTCCGCGTCGACAACCCGCACACCAAGCCCCTGCAGTTCTGGGAATGGCTCATCGCCGAGGTCAATCGGCGGGATCCGGATGTGATCTTCCTCTCCGAGGCGTTCACGCGCCCCGCCGTCATGCGCGCGCTCGCCGCGGTGGGCTTCCAGCAGAGCTACTCGTACTTCACCTGGCGGAACACGAAGGCCGAGCTCGAGGAGTTCCTCACCTCCGTCTCGCACGAGACCAGCGACTACATGCGCCCGAACCTGTTCGTGAACACGCACGACATCCTCACCGAGTACTTGCAGTACGGCGGGCGCGCGGCGTACCGCATCCGCGCGTGCATCGCAGCCACCGCAGCTCCGACGTGGGGCGTGTACGCCGGCTACGAGCTGATCGAGAACGTCGCGAGGCCGGGTTCCGAGGAGAACATCGACAATGAGAAGTACGAGTACAAGTTCCGGGACTGGCAGGGCGCCGAGGACCGAGGCGAGTCGCTGACGCCGCTGCTGCGCCGGCTGAACGAGATCCGCGCCGCGCATCCCGCGCTCGGCCAGCTGCGCAACTTCTCCGCGCACTGGAGCGACGACGACGCCGTGCTCGTCTATTCCAAGCATCTGGATGCCGCATTCACGGGGACCGGCTCATCCGACACCCTGATCATCGTCGCCAACGTCGATCCGCACTCCGTGCGCGAGACGACCGTGCACCTCGACACCCGGATCTGGGGCGTCGAGCCCGGGGACGACTTCGAGGTCGAGGATCTGCTCACCGGAGCCGTCTGGACCTGGAACGACCACAACTATGTGCGACTCGACGCTTTCGCCGAGCCGGTGCACATCCTGAAGGTGAAGGAGCGATCATGAGCCACATCGAAAGCGTCTCCGTTTCCGAGGAGTGGCGGAAGGCGGCGAACGGCGCCCACCACAACCCCCACACGCTGCTGGGGGCGCATCCGACCACGGATGCCGTCGGGCGGACGACCACTGTCATCCGCACGCGACGGCCGCTCGCGGAATCCGTGACCGCGGTCTTCGTCGACGGTGACCGCCTCCCCCTCGCTCACGTCGCGCACGGCATCTGGGAGGGCACGCACGCGGGTCCGCCGGTGCCGTACCGGCTCGCCACCGTCTACGCAGGTGAGGACGAGAAGCTCGCCGGCGACCCATACAGGTATCTGCCGTCGATCGGCGATCTCGACCTGCATCTCATCGGCGAGGGGCGGCACGAGCGGCTGTGGGAGGTGCTCGGCGCCCACCCGCGGGTGTTCGACGGCGATCGCGGCGTCGACTTCGCGGTCTGGGCTCCCGACGCACAGGCGGTTCGAGTGTGCGGGGACTGGAACGACTGGAACGGCGAGGGCCATGCGATGCGCTCCATGGGCGCCAGCGGCGTGTGGGAGCTGTTCATCCCCGACCTCGCGGTGGGCAGCCGGTACAAGTACGAGATGCTCACGCCGGACGGCCGCTGGGTTCTCAAGGCCGATCCGATGGCGCAGCAGGCGGAGGTTCCGCCGGCTACCGCCTCCATCGTCACCCTGAGCGCCTACAAGTGGGGTGACAGTGCCTGGCTCACGCGCCGTGCCGCGACGCATGCGGTCGCACAGCCGATGTCGGTCTACGAGGTGCACCTCGGGTCCTGGCGGGGTGGGCTCAGCTATCGCGACGTCGCCGCTCCCCTGATCGACCATGTCAAGGCGACGGGATTCACGCACGTCGAGTTCATGCCCCTCGCCGAGCATCCGTTCGGCGGCTCCTGGGGGTATCAGGTCACCGGCTACTACGCCGCGACGAGTCGATACGGCTCTCCGGACGATCTGAGGTACCTGATCGACCAGCTGCACCAGGCCGGCATCGGCGTGATCATGGACTGGGTGCCGGGTCACTTCCCCAAGGACGACTTCGCTCTTGCCCGATTCGACGGACGCTCGCTCTACGAGCATCCAGATCCGCGCCGCGGCGAGCATCAGGACTGGGGCACGCTGATCTTCGACTATGGACGCAACGAGGTGCGCAACTTCCTCGTCGCGAACGCGCTGTTCTGGCTCAGCGAGTTCCACGTCGACGGACTGCGGGTCGACGCGGTCGCATCGATGCTCTACCTGGACTACTCGCGGAATGACGGCGAGTGGGAGCCGAACGTCCACGGCGGACGAGAGAACCTCGAGGCGATCCGCTTCCTGCAGGAGGTGAACGCCACCGCTTACCGGCTGCACAAGGGCATCGTGATGATCGCGGAGGAGTCCACCGCGTTCCCCGGCGTCACCGCCCCGACCGATCACGCCGGGCTCGGCTTCGGCTTCAAATGGAACATGGGCTGGATGAACGACTCCCTCGTCTACATGAAGCGCGACCCGCTTCACCGCTCCCATCACGAGGGCGAGATCACCTTCTCGTTCGTGTACGCGTTCGGCGAGAACTACATGCTGCCGATCAGCCACGACGAGGTCGTGCACGGCAAGGGAAGCCTGGTGTCGCGGATGCCGGGAGACCATGCGCACAAGCTCGCCAACGTCCGCGCCTACCTGGGATACATGTGGGGCCACCCCGGCAAGAAGCTGCTGTTCATGGGGCAGGAGTTCGGCCAGATCGGGGAATGGTCAGTGGATCGCGAACTGGACTGGTGGCTGCTGGACCAGCCCGCGCACGAGCAGCTGCAGCGCTTCGTCGGCTCGATGAACGCCACCTATCGCGCACAGGCGCCGCTGTGGGAGCGCGACAACGACAGCACTTCGTTCTCGCGACTCGGGGCGCCCACGTGGGACCCCAGCGTCATCGCGTTCGAACGTCGCGACGCCCACGGGGGCCGGCTGGTCGTCGTGACCAACTTCGCCGGAGCGACGCGCACAGGCTACCGTCTCGCGCTGCCCGTCGAGGGCGCGTGGCAGGAGATCCTGAACACGAACGCCGCGGAATTCGGCGGGGACGACAACGGCAACCTCGGCATGATCTCAGCGCGCCGGGATGCGGATGACGCGCCGGCCGTAGCCACGGTCACGCTGCCTGCGCTGACGACGCTGTGGTTCCGATACCAGCCTGATCCGCACCTTCCGACGCCCAGCCAGTGGTGAACGGGGGCCGCCGGAGACGGACTCGGACTCAGAACAGGAGTGACGCCAGCCGGGTCCGCGCGGATGCCACGCGCGGATCCGCGGATCCCACGAGGTCGAACAGCTCGACCAGACGCTCACGCACGCGCGCCCGCTGATCGGCGTCGGACGCCGCGAACAGGTCGAGCAGGCGTCCGAACGCGTCGTCGATGTGCCCGCCGGCGACATCGAGGTCAGCGACCTGGAACTGCACATCGACGTCCTGCGGTGCCGCGGCGGCTGCTGCGCGCACCTGCTGCAGGTCGAGTCCCTGGACGCGGTGCAGCAGGCGCACCTGCCCGAGTCCTGCCTTGGCGTCCTCATCGCGCGGGTTCTCGGCCAGGGCGCGTTCGTACGCCTTGATCGCGCGCGGATAGTCGCCTGCCTCAATGGCTTCGAAGGCCTCCCCATGGAGCGGCGGAAGCGGCTTCTCCTGCGGCTCGTCGGCGGCGTCCTGTGCGGCGCCGTCGGCGCCCTCGACCGGAACGCTGCCGGTCACGCCGTTCTGCCCGGCGACCTCGAGCAGGCGAGCGAAGACTTCACGCACCTGATCCTCAGGAACTGCGCCGGTGAACATCGGCACCGGCTGGCCGCCGATCAGCGCGACCACCATCGGAATCGACTGCGCCCGGAACGCCTGAGCGATCTGCGGATTGGCGTCGACGTCGACCTTGGCGAGCACGACTCGGCCGTTCTGCTCCCTGGTGACCTTCTCGATGATCGGGCTCAGCTGCTTGCACGGCCCGCACCACTCGGCCCAGAGATCGACGACGACCGGAACGCTGCGGGAGAGCTCGAGGATGTCGCCGAAGCCGGCGTCGGTGACGTCGACGACGACCCCGCCGGCAGCCGGGGCCGTGGACGCGTCCGCGGCGGCGGAGGCCGGCTGATCGGCGCGTCCGCGCAGGGATGAGAGATCGACGGCGCCGCGGAGCGCCGCTGCAGAGATATCAGTCACTTGATCACCTTCACGCTGAGGAGGTCCTGGTCGTATGCCAGAAGGCGGATCTGCTCGTTGGAGCCCTGCGCCGGCACGGCGAAGAACAGCTGGATGCCGTAGGTCGTCTGCACGCCCTTCGCGGATTCCTTGGCCCCGGTGAGCGCCTTGGCCTCTTCATTATCGCCGAAGCGGATCACCGCGTCGCGGCTGGTGGGGGTGATCGTCTCGGTGTCGACGACATTGACGGCGATGACCGCGCCGCTGTCGAGCGTCGCCATCGAGAGCGGCTCAGAGGCGGCTGCGGCCATGTCGAACGCCGCCTTCGACGTCTTGGATGCGCCCTTGTCGGCGAGACCCTTGACGACGGCCGCACGGCTCTCGCGAACCGACTCGGCGAGCTTCTGCGCCATCTCGTCGAAGCGGCCTGCGTACTCGCTCTTGTCACCCGCGTCGACATAGTCGGAGAACGCTGCGGCCAGCTCGGCGGGCGGCAGGGACAGGAACGGAGACTCGGACGGCACGCGCGTGGCACCGAGCCAGGCGGGCGCCACGTCCGGGAACTCGGAGGAGGCGGGCATGTCGGCCATCGCGGCGACCTTGTACTTCGCCCACGGGTCGGACTGCGTCAGCGTCAGCAGCACCGGCGGGACCGTGTCGTCCTTCTCGGAGACCGTGAGCACGAGCACGGTGCGCGGCCAGCTGTCGGTCGCCTCGGGCAGCAGGATCTTGACCTTCTCACGCGGCGAGGTCAGCTCGGTCGCGCGCTCGGCGATCTTGCCGCGCAGGGTGTACTCCGTGCGTCGGCCCTCGAGTGCCGCGCCGGTCAGACGGGTCTCGGCCAGTTCGATGTCGAGGTCGGCGTCGGCCTGCTCCAGCGTGGCAGCGATCTCGGACACGATCCGCTGGCCCTGCTTCTCGCTGACCACCGGCGGCTTCTGGTTCTCGGGTGTCACCACGGTCGGTGTCGGAGTCGGCGTGGGGGTCGCCGTCTCGAACTGCGGCCATGACTCCGCCGAGCAGCCCGTGGCGAGCACCGCGGTGAGTGCCAGGGCAGGCAGGCCGATCGCAAGACGACGGCGAGTGCGCGCCATGCGCTGCGCCCGACCGGTGCCGCTTTCGTCGGCCGCGGAGGGTCGTTCGGATGCCGGCACGCCGGATTCCACGGCGGCGCGCTCGGGTATGTCGGTGACGCCGATCGGCTGCGTCTCGGGCAGCGGTCCCGGTCCCTTCCGGCGCGGACCGCGCCCACGACGCTGGTGACGGATCGCGAGGATGTACAGGACGAGGCCGGCGACGAGCAGCACGGCCCCCGCCACCATGAGCGGCCCCGCGAGCGGGGTGCGGGTGTCCAGTCCCCACGAGACGAGAATGTCGTCCGGCGCGGGAGCGACGCCGTCGCGGGCGATCAGCACGCTGTGCCCTTCGGTCAGCTGCAGTTCCGCGACGAGGGCATCCGTGTCGGTGAAGGAGTCCAACCACATGTCGGCGCCGACGGGGCTGCGCCCCGACGTCTCTCCCCCGCCGGCCGGCTCCTGCTCGGCCTCGACGATGGTCGACTTCGGCTCGCCGTCCTTCGTCAGCGTGACGTTCGCATACGCCGTGTCGGACAGCCAGGACTTCATGTCGGGTGTGCGGCCGTAGGCGACGAAGATCTCGCCGTCTCCGCGCACGAGCAGGGTCTGCAGGCCTTCATGCGCGGCGAGCACGTCGGCGTCGACGAGCACGTACGGCTGCGGGGTCTCGACGCTCAACTCCATCCTCTGCTCGGATGGTCCGATGAAGATGGTGCGCTGGGCGATGCCGGCTCCGATGAGAACCGTGGCCAGCACGAAGGCAACGACGGCCCATACGAAACGCACGAATCAACTCCTTAAGTGACCTCGGGCATTCGCCGACGGTCTCCGCTCGACATTCGAGAATAGCGAAAGCACCTGTGCGTTGACCACGAGCGACATACACGGACGTTATGCGGCGGATGGCACGAGCCTGGGAACGGGAGGAACTAGGATTTTCCGCAGGCGATCAGGAGAGCAATGAAGATCCACAATCCGTTCCGCACCGCGCTCGTGGCGACTCTCGGCGTGGGGCTCGGAATCCTGATGATCACGAGCGTGCAGACGCTGTCCACGGTGATCCTCTACATCGGCACCGCACTGTTCCTCAGCCTGGGTCTGGATCCGCTGGTCACGTGGCTCGAACGGCGCGGACTCCCGCGCTGGGCAGCCGTGCTGCTGACGATCCTCGCTGTGCTGAGCGTGTTCGCCGCGGTCGTTCTCATCGTGCTTCCCGTGCTCATCGAGCAGATCTCCGAGCTCGTGAAGCAGGTCACCCCGCTCGTGCAGGACGGCCAGGGAACCATCGACACGTTCAAGGCGTGGCTGACGGAGACCTTCCCGAACCTGGCCGTGGATGACGTGTTCGCGTACATCGAGGACTGGATGGAGAAGGAGGACTGGCAGAACAACGTCGCCGGGTGGACCGAGTCGATCGGCCAAGGGGTCCTGGTGGTCGGCGGTGCACTGCTCGCCGGCCTGTTCGGCGCGTTCATCGTGCTGGTGCTCACCATCTACCTCACCGCTTCGACGCCATCGCTCAAGCGCTCCGTGTACCAGCTCGTGCCGGCATCGAAGCGCCAGCGCTTCATCGACATCGCCGACCAGATCACCGACTCGGTCGGTCACTACGTGATGGGCCAGGTCTCGCTCGGCGTCATCAACGGCATCCTCAGCGCGATCTACCTCTCGATCATCAACGCGCCGTTCACCGCAGTGCTCGCCGTGGTCGCATTCTTCTTCTCGCTCATCCCGCTCGTCGGAACGCTCACGGGCTCGACGATCATCGTGCTGGCGTGCCTTCTGCCAGGGGTGGGATCACCCGGCACCGCCCTGGCCGCGGCGATCTACTACCTGATCTACATGCAGGTCGAGGCGTACTTCCTCGCCCCGCGAATCATGAGCCGCGCTGTGGCGGTGCCCGGCGCCGTCGTCGTGATCGCGGCTCTCTCCGGTGGTGCGCTGCTCGGCCTGCTGGGCGCGCTCATCGCGATCCCGGTGGCGGCGAGCATCCTGATCATCTACCGCCAGGTGCTGATCCCTCGGATGGACGACCGGTAGGTCACGGTCATCCTTTGCGGCGGAGCGTCAGCCGATCCGCCAGCAGTGCGTGTGCCAGTGACGACGCGCGGCGAGGTCGGCCGACTCCCCCATCACGCCGTCAGAGCGCCAGGCGACGACGTGCGCGGTCGACGGCTCGATGGTGCGCCCGCAACCGGGACAGGTGTACGCCTTGACGGCCTGTACGGCGGACACGGGCTGCACGACCCACTCCTGACCGCGCTTCGTCTCGGTGCGCTTCCAGCCCGCGAGGAGCCGGTCGAAGGACTCGTCTGGCCCGGAGCGCTCAGGGCGTCGTCTGTGTGAACGTGGCATGCCGCTGGCTTACCACCAGTGGTTGCGGGTCCAGAAGTTGTACGCGGCAGCCCAGCTCCCGTACCGGCCCACGGCGTAGCCGTTGCCCCAGCGCAGGTTGTCGACCGGGTTGTAGCCGTTGCCCGGGACCTTGCTGCACGGCAGCGCCTGGACGAGTCCACATGCGCCCGACGACTTGTTGGTCGCGTTCGGGTTCCATCCGCTCTCGCGGGAGACGATGTAGTCGACGTAGCCCCAGTCGCCCTGCGCGATGCCCGCTGCGGTCATCCAGTCTTCCTTCGAGCCGCCGCCGGAGTACCTCGGTGGGGCGGCGTTCCCGCCCCCGGAACCGCTCGACGCTGTGTCCGGCTTCGGCTGCGGCTTCGGCTTGGGCTTGGGCTTCGGCTTCACGTAGACCTCGAACGAGCCGCGCGCGATCGGGGCGATCTCAGCGCCTTCGACGCTGACCGTGATGCTCTGCGTGTCCTCGGCAGCGAGCGAGAAAGCCGTCTCGGTCGATGTCGTCGCGGCAGGATCGGCGACGGCCATCCCCGTCGGCGCGATCATCGCGGCGGAGAAGCCGACGACGGCGAGACCTGCCAGCATCGCGGTGGCGCGGCGACGCACAGGTGTTCTCTGCTTCGATCTGGATGCGCTCGGGCGCACCGCAGCCGACATCAATTCGTTATCGGGAGTCACGATGGCCATCAGTCTAGGCACAGATCCCTGTGACATCCATGAGAATCACCGGACCGCGAGCATGACCTCGACGGTCGCATCCAGAAGAGCATCGACCTGTTCCTCGCGGTAGCCGCCGCGCTGCATCCGGAACGCCGCTGTGCGCACCTGTTCGACGGTGAGGGCATCGCCGTCGCGGAGAAAGGCGGAGATCCGCTCCGCCACATGGTCGACCTCATCGATCCGGTATCCGAAGGTGAGGATGCTCGTGCGGGCGAACCTGTGGCGACGCTCCCGCGTGAGGTGGTCGAGGATCACCTGCGCATCGGCGCGGGCTTGCGACACCCATGTCTCGACGCCCAACTCGCGCACGGACCGCTCCCTGGCACGCGATGCGAAGGCATCCTCGACGCGAGCCAGCGCCGCGTCGACGTCTGCGATGACATAGCCCTGTTTGACCAGGGGGAAGGATGCCGATCGCACATCTTCGGCGCCGAAATCGTCCCGCTCGTCCTCGAAGGCAGCGCGTGCGGACTCGAGGAAGGTGTCGACGGCCGCACGGTGATAGCCGCGCTGCCGTCCGGAGGTCAGCGGGAACGCCGCAGGCGCCTCCTCATCTGCCGTGAGCGCGTCGAGGTCTGGGTCAGTCATCACGAGCCAATCAGAGGGGCGAACAGGATCGAGAGGGCGAGAGCGGGAACAGTCGACGGCAGGATGCTGTCGAGGCGATCGAGCAGTCCACCGTGACCAGGCAGCCAGGAACTCATGTCCTTGATGCCCAGATCCCGCTTGAGCATGGACTCGCCGAGGTCGCCGAGCGTGGCGGAGACGAGGATCGTCGCGCCGAAGATGAGGCCGCACCACCACGGCAGGTGCAGCAGGAACATGGCGAGCAGAACGCCGACGACCAGCGAGCCTGCGAGGGCTCCTGCGAAGCCCTCCCAGGTCTTCTTCGGGCTGATCCGCGGCGCCATCGGATGCTTGCCGAAGGCGAGCCCCGCGGCGTAGGCGCAGGTGTCCGCGGCGACCGCGATCGCGATGAACGAGAGCACCCACCATTCGCCGTCATCTCGGCTGAGCAGCATGAGGGCGACAGACGTCAGGAACGGCACGTACACCTGCACGAAGCCGCCAACGAGCACGTCGGAGAGCACGTCGCCATAAGTGCGACCATCCTGTGCGACCATCTGCGCGATCATCCGCCACACGCTGATGAATGCGACCGACGCGATCAGCACGACCCAGCTGACCCAGAGCTCGGCGAAATATCCCGTGAGAAGCACGGCGATGCCGCCGATGATCTGCGGGACGATGTCGATCCGGCGCCCGCCGGCCCGGAGTGCGCGGGAGAGCTCGTAGGTGCCAAGCAGACCCGCCGCGACCGCGATCGGGATGAAAAGCGCCTTGATGAACAGCAGCGAGGCGATGAGCACCGCGCCGAAGGCGACGCCGATGAGGATGGCGACGATGAGGTCTCGGCCCGTACGCTGCTTGATCCGCTCGTTGGCCTGATCGAACTGCTCGCGGGCCTGCGTCACGTGCGACTCGAGCTCGCCCCGCGCTGCACGCCACTGGTCGCGGATCGCGCTGTGCTCGCCGGTGTCGGTCGGCGCGCCGGGCACCCGCGACCCGCCGAGCGCGTCATCGACGGGCTCAGGCAGCGGTGGTCGCGGCGGGACGCTGTCGACATCGAACGACGGGAACGCCGCGTCGCTGAGGGGAATGGCCCTCGGATCCCGCCGAGAGGCATTGCGATCCGCAGAGCGTTCGCGCCTGCGGGCCTCGCGCCGCGTCAGCGGGCGATCCTCCGATTCGCTGTCGCCAGACATCCCGATCAGACCTCGAGGAGTTCTGCCTCTTTGCGCTTGAGCGCCTCGTCGATGGAATCGACGAACTGACGGGTGAGGGCGTCGAGTTCCTTCTCGCCGCGCGCGATCTCGTCCTCACCGACGTCGGCCTTCAGCGCGTCGAGCTGATCCTTCGCCTTGCGTCGGATGCCACGAACCTGCACCTTGGCATCCTCGCCCTTCGAGCGGACGAGCTTGACGTACTCCTTGCGGCGCTCCTGGGTGAGCTCGGGCATGGTGACGCGCACGATGTTTCCGTCGTTCGTGGGGTTTGCGCCGAGGTTCGGCATGTCGCGGATCGCCTGCTCGATCGCCTTCAGCGCGCTCTTGTCGTACGGCGTGACGATGAGCGTGCGCGCCTCGGGGTTCGCCATCGACGCGAGCTGTGCGATGGGGGTCGGCGAGCCGTAGTACTCGACCATCAGCTTCTGGAAGAGCTGCGGGTTGGCGCGCCCGGTGCGGACCGTGGCGAAGTCCTCCTTGGCGGCATCGACCGCACGCGTCATTCGTGCAGTGGTATCAGCGAGGACATCCGCGATCACGGGGGCTCCTTACGTCGTGGGTTTCAGCAATTCTATCCGGCGACGAGGCACCGGACATGAGCGACAGCACGCTCAGGCGGTGACCAGTGTGCCCATCTGCTCGCCGAGGAGGGCGCGCGTGACATTGCCGGCGGGCTCCATGCCGAACACGCGCATGTCCATGTTGTTGTCCATGCAGAGGCTGAAGGCCGTGGAATCCACGACCTTGAGGCCCCGCTGCAGAGCGTCACGGTAGGTCACGCGCTCGATGCGCTCGGCACTGGCATCCTTGTGCGGGTCTGCGGTGTAGATCGCGTCGACGCCGTTCTTGGCGACCAGCACCTCATCCGCACGGATCTCGAGGGCGCGCTGTGCGGCGACCGTGTCGGTCGAGAAGTACGGCAGTCCGGCACCGGCGCCGAAGATGACGACGCGACCCTTCTCGAGGTGGCGCTCCGCGCGCAGCGGGATGTACGGCTCGGCGACCTGCGTCATCGAGATCGCGGACTGCACGCGCGTCGCAGCTCCCGCCTGCTCGAGGAAGTCCTGCAGGGCGAGTGCGTTCATGACCGTGCCGAGCATGCCCATGTAGTCCGCGCGCCCGCGGTCCATGCCGCGCTGGCTGAGCTCAGCGCCGCGGAAGAAGTTCCCGCCGCCGACCACGATGGCGACCTCGACGCGATCCACGGCTGCCGCGATGTCGCGAGCGATCTGACTGACGACGTCAGGGTTGACGCCGAGCTGGCCGCCGCCGAATGCCTCGCCGGAGAGCTTCAGAAGGACGCGACGGCGTCCGGTGCGTTCGGTCATGGGGAGTAGTCCTCTCGTCCCGTCTCAAGATAGCGCCTCAAGGGCATGAAGAAGGGGGTTCGGATCGCGTGGATCCGAACCCCCTTGGCGGAGCTTACGCGCCGACCTTGAACCGCGCGAAGTCGGTGACGGTGATACCGGCATCCTTCGCGACCTGGCTCACGGACAGCTTGTTGTCCTTCGCGTAGTCCTGTTCGAGGAGCGCGACCTGCTTGAAGTAGGCCGTCACCCGACCCTCGACGATCTTCGGCAGTGCAGCCTCGGGCTTGCCCTCATTGCGGGAGATCTCGGTGACGATCTCGCGCTCCTTGTCGACGTCCGCAGCCGGGACGTCCTCGCGGGTGAGGTAGGACGGGTTCGCGAACGAGATGTGCTGCGCGATGCTGCGCGCGGTCTCGGCGTCATCGCCCGTGTAGGCGACGACGACGCCGATCTGCGGCGGCAGATCCTTGCTGGTGCGGTGCAGGTAGACCGAGAAGGCATCGCCGGTGAGGGTGCGAGCGCGACGCAGCTCGACCTTCTCGCCGATGATCGCTGCCTCGTCCGAGATCAGCTGCTCGACGGTCTGGTCGCCCGCCGGAGCGGCCAGGGCCGCCTCGAGCGAGTCGGCGCCGACAGCGGCGACCGCGTCGGCGACCTTGTCGGCCAGAGCGATGAAGCGCTCGTTCTTGGCGACGAAGTCGGTCTCGCAGGCGAGCTCGATCAGCGTCACGCCGGAGTCGGTCTCGCGCGCCGCGATGAGGCCCTCGCTGGTGGAGCGGTCGGCACGCTTCGCGTTGCCCTTGGCACCCTTCAGACGCAGGATCTCGGTGGCCTTCTCGACGTCTCCGTCAGCCTCCTCGAGCGCCTTCTTGGTGTCGACCATTCCGGTGCCGAGCTGCTCGCGCAGCGCCTTGATGTCGGCGATGGTGAAGTTGGCCATGTGTGGTGGCTCCTTGCTTCGTGTCTGTGCGTGTACGGGGTGGCTTACTTGGCGTCTGCGTCGGCAGCAGCCTCAGCGGGTGCCTCTTCGGCAGCAGCCTCGGCGGGTGCCACTTCAGCGGCCGGAGCGTCGGCGGCCGGAGCCTCGGCGGCCGGAGCCTCGGCGCCCTCGAGGAGCTCGCGCTCCCACTCGGCGAGCGGCTCGGCGCCTCCTGCGTCGGGGTTGTGCTTCTGCTGCAGGCCCTCGGCTGCGGCGTCGGCGATGATGCGCGTCAGCAGCGAGACCGAGCGGATGGCGTCGTCGTTGCCGGGGATCGGGTACTGGAAGTCGTCCGGGTCGGCGTTCGTGTCGAGGATGCCGATCACGGGGATGCCGAGCTTCTTGGCCTCGTCGATGGCGAGGTGCTCGCGCTTGGCGTCGACGACCCAGAGGGCCGAAGGCGTCTTCGAGAGGTTGCGGATGCCGCCGAGCGACTTGTGCAGCTTGTCGAGCTCGCGCTTCTTGAGCAGCAGCTCCTTCTTGGTGAAGCCGGAGGCAGCGGGGTTCTCGTAGTCGAGCTCCTCGAGCTCCTTCATGCGAGCGAGACGCTTCGCGATGGTCGAGAAGTTGGTGAGCAGTCCACCGAGCCAGCGCTGGTTGACGTACGGCTGGCCGACGCGGTCGGCCTGCTCTGCGAGGATCTCCTGCGCCTGCTTCTTGGTGCCGACGAAGAGGATCGTGCCACCTCGGGCGACGGTCTCCTTGACGAAGTCGTAGGCCTGGTCGATGTAGGCCAGCGACTGCTGCAGGTCGATGATGTGGATGCCGCTGCGCTCGGTGAGGATGAAGCGCTTCACCTTCGGGTTCCACCGACGGGTCTGGTGTCCGAAGTGCACGCCGCTGTCGAGCAGCTGGCGGATGGTGACCACAGCCATGGTCGTCTCCTGGTTCTGGCGCCGCAGCGCCGTTGAGGTTGTCAGCGTCGTCCGTGCGGACGACTCTCCTGGTGCCCGGCGCACACCCGCCTCCCGTGTGGAAGGACCTGTGGATGTGGATGCCGCGAACTCTGTCGCCTGGGACGTCGCTCGCTCTGGGCACGCGTAGTCACCTCGAGATCGAGGTGCTCTCCCAGTGTACAGGATCGCCCCGTTCCGCACCGCCGCGCACCGGCGTTGTCCACAGCGGCGACGTTTCGGCGGCTTCTCCCCCGTCCCCGGGAATCGCTGACCGGAAACGGGAGGTTCACGACAGGCTGGTCGGATGCTGTCAGGACGGGGCGATGTGAGACGGGCTGCGCCGGTCCGGCGCCGCGCACGCGCGCGGAGCGCCGGGGTCGTGTTCGCTGGTCTGCTGCTCAGCGCGCTGTGGATGCTCGGCGGCGTGCCCGCGGGTGCTCAGAGCGCTGGTGCCGAGCTGTCCCTCGACAGCGGTGCGCTGCTCGCCGGAGGCGACGCCGCCGGTTCAGGCCCGTCCGGCGAGGCCGCCGATGCTCCCGGATACCCGTGGTCATGGCCGGTGGTCGGACCTCGCCGGGTCGTCGCGCCGTTCCGCGCGCCTGCGCACGATTACGGGCCGGGTCATCGCGGGATGGACATCGCCGCTGAGGTCGGCGGCGAGGTGCGCGCGCCCGTCGACGGGGTCGTGGCGTTTCGCGGAACCGTGGTGGATCGTCCGCTGCTGACGCTCGACCACGGCGGCGGGTACGTCACCACCTGGGAGCCGCTGGATTCTGCTCTGATGCCAGGAGACATCGTCACCGCCGGCACGGTGATCGGCGCTGTCACCCAGGGAGGGCACTCCGTGCGCGGTTCTCTGCACGTGGGTGTGCGCATCGATGGGGACTACGCGAATCCGCGACCGCTCTTCGGCGACGTCCCCCGGGCCGTTCTGCTGCCGTGCTGCGAGCCTGTCGCGCAGTGATCGGGCGCGGATCAGGCGCGCGGGTGGGCGAGCTTGTAACTCGCGGTGAGCCGTTCGGCGGAGACGTGCGTGTAGATCTGGGTGGTGCCGAGACTGGCATGGCCGAGGATCTCCTGCACCGCTCGCAGATCGGCGCCGCCGTCGAGCAGGTGGGTGGCCGCCGAGTGGCGGAGCGCGTGCGGGCCGACATGCTCGGCACCTACAACGGGAGCGAGCACGCGAGCCACGAGCGCGTACACCGTGCGTGGCCCGATGCGCGCGCCGCGCGCACCGAGGAAGGCCGCGGGTGTCGGGTGTGCGGCGCGGACGAGCAGCGCCGGGCGGGCCCTCGTCAGGTAGGCGCCGACGGCGTCGGATGCCGGGGCGCCGTATGGCACGACGCGCTCCTTCGCCCCCTTGCCCAGCACCCGGGCGGTGCGGCGCTGCAGATCAAGGTCGTCCACGTCGATGCCGCACAGTTCGGACACGCGGATGCCGGAGCCGTACAGCACCTCGAGGATCGCATGGTCGCGCAGCGCCACCGGGTCGCCGCTCGAGGCGGCCGCGCGCTGCGCGTCGAGGAGGTCTCGGATGCCGTCCTACGACGCCACCACCTGCAGCGTCTTCGCCCGCTTCGGGGTGACCAGACGCAGGCTCGGATCGGCGCCGATGAGCTCGTCCTCATGCGCCCAGCCGAAGAAAGAGCGCACTGCCGCGGCACGACGAGCCATGGTGGAGCGGGCGTCACCGCGCTGCGGCGCCCGCCACAGCCACTCACGCAGCATCTCGAAGTCGATGGCGTCGAGCTGCGCGTCATCCGGAGTGCGTCCGAGATCGGCGAGGTCGGACCGATATGCGCGCACTGTCGCCGGCGACAGACGACGCACCTGATCCAGGTGCGTCGTGAACGCCGCTGTCGCCTCGGAGTACCTCACGGTTCAAGGATGCCGTGGGCCGCGCGCGGCGGCTGCTGCCGCGCCGCGATGGGGCGCACTCCGCCGTCATCGACTCCGCAGCCAGCCGCCGTCGCGCTGGGCGACCTCGCCATCCAGGGCGAGCAGGCCGAGCAGGCTGCGGACGCGCTCGGGTGAGAGCCCGCAGCGTCGCGCGATGTCGAGCGGATCGCGTGGGGTCCGGCTGCTCATCGCGTCCCGCATGCGGATCAGCTCGGGGTTCTCCTTCGTGGATGACACGACCGTCTCGGCGCTCTCGCCCCAGAGCTCGCGCACGTCTTTCGCGCTGGTCACGCAGACCGCGTCGTACTCCCGCAGCAGCCGATGACACCCGGCGGAGGCCGCCGAGGTCACAGGTCCGGGCACCGCACCCAGCGGTCGGCCGAGGTCCGCGGCATGCCCGGCCGTGTTCAAGGAGCCACTGCGCCACCCCGCTTCGACGACCACCGTCGCCATGCCGGCTGCCGCGATCATCCGGTTCCGGGCCAGAAAGCGCCAGCGTGTGGGTGCGGCACCGCATGGCACCTCGCTGAGCACCGCACCGGCGCGGCGGATGCGATCGAACAGCTGCTGGTGGCCGATCGGGTACGCCCTGTCGACACCGCCGGCGAGGAAGGCGATCGTCGTGCCGCCTGCACCGAGGGCAGCTCGATGCGCCGCACCGTCGATGCCGTATGCACCGCCCGAGACGACCACGGTGCCGCCCGCGGCGAGGTCTCCCGCAATCTCGCCGGCGACCGACTCCCCGTATGGCGTGGCTGCTCTGGCTCCGACCACCGCGACCGTGGTACGTCCCGGAAGTGCGCTGAGGTCGCCGCGTGTCCACAGCGCGAGCGGCGCATGGACGCCGAGGTCGTCCACGCCGGCCGGCCACAACTCGTCGGCAGGAATCAGCAGGCCGCCGCCGACCTCCTGGCACGACTGCAGCGCCTCGCGCACCGCGCGGACCTGCGCTCTGGGCTGCCATCGCTTGACGCCCTCGGCCAGTTCGCGGGGCGACACGATGTCAGGTGAGAGCAGATGGGATTCGCCGGCCACGAGCCGCAGGGCGTCCACAGCGCCGTAGGCCGCGACGAGTGCTCCCGCGATGCCGTCCCCTGGCTCGACGAGCACCGACCAGGCGGCTCGGGCCGCGACTTCCGCACCATCACCATCGGGGCGCAGCCTCTCGGCCGCGCGCCGCACCTCCGGATCATCGATAAGCGCGATCGTGGTGGTCTTCATGCCAGCAGTCCTTTCTTGAGGAAGAGTGCCCGGCCGAGGTCATCGATCCCGGGCATCCCGCGCCCGGCGAGATCGGCGAGCGTCCATGCGATGCGCAGCACGCGATCGTAGGCGCGCAGCGTCACAGTGCCGCGTTCGAGAGCGCGGTCCAGCGGTGCTCGCACCGCGGCAGGCAGGCGCAGATCGCCCTGGCGCAGTCGCGCGCCCGGCACCTCGCCGTTGAGGCGCCACGGCGTGCCTCTCCACCGCTCCTGAGCCGCGGCGCGAGCGGCGGTCACCCGCTGCCTCGCGACGGCCGAGGTCAGCGACGACCGCTCCCCCGAAGCGGCTCTCGATGCCGCCACCCTGGCGACCTGAAGATCGATGTCGATCCGGTCGCGCAGCGGGCCGGACAGGCGGCCGGCATAGCGCCGGATCGCCATCGGCGGGCAGGTGCACTCGGCGCCGCGCACGCCGTAATTGCCGCAGGGGCAGGGGTTCATGGCGAGGATCAACTGGAACCTCGCGGGGAAGCTCGCGGTGAATCCGGAGCGGCTGAGCTCGATCCGCCCTGATTCCAGTGGCTGACGCAGCGCATCGAGCGCGACGCGCTGGAATTCCGGGGTCTCGTCGAGAAACAGGACGCCGCGGTGTGCTCGCACGATCGCACCGGGGCGCGCCACACGAGAGCCGCCGCCGACGAGTGCGGCGGAGGATGCGCTGTGGTGGGGCGCTTCGAACGGAGCAAGTGCATCCAGGCGTGTGACGTGCTGCCCGGTGAGAGAGCGGATCGCGGCGACCTCCAGCGCCTCCTCTTCGGTCAGCGGCGGCAGTATCCCGGGAAGTCGCCTGGCCAGCATGGTCTTTCCCGCACCGGGCGGACCGCTGAGCATCATGTGGTGCCCACCGGCCGCGGCCGTGATCAGCGCATCGACGGCCTCATCCTGACCGATGACTTCCGCCAGATCGAGCGGTTCCCCGTCGTCGATCTCGGCGATCCGCGCTGACACGGGCTCCACCTTGGCGACCTCGACATCGGCGCCGTGCATCGCGGCGACCTCGGCGAGCGAGACGGCGGCGCGCACCTCGATACCGGGAACCAGGCGCGCCTCCTCGGCGTTCGCGTGCGGCACGATGACGCGTTCGAAGCCGGCGCGCGACGCGGCATACACCGCGGGAAGCACTCCGGGTACGGGCCGCAGCCGCCCGTCGAGGCCCAGTTCGCCGATGTGCACGGTCGAGCGGATGGCCTCCGGCGTCACGGAGGCCTCGGTCGCCAGCGTCGCGATCGCGATGCTCAGATCGAATCCCGAGCCATACTTGGGCAGGTTCGCCGGCGACAGGTTGACCGTGACCCGCCGGCGCGGGAACGCGAGTCCGGCGTTCACGCACGCGTTGCGTACACGCTGCGCGGCCTCGCCAAGCGCTTTGTCCGGCAGGCCGATGATCTGGAACCCCGGCGTCTGATTGCTCAGGTCGGCCTCGACCTCCACCAGATGTCCGTCGACGCCGGTGAGCGCGACGGCCCAGGTGCGCGCGGTGCTCACAGCAGGTCCACCAGATGCTCGATGCGCGCGGTGCGCGCATCCATGCCGAGCAGTCCGACCACCTCGAGTCGGAGCGGGCGCCGTCTCGCCACGTCGGGGTGCGCGGCCGCCCAGGCAAACGCGAGACGCCACAGGCGCTGTCGCTTACGCTCATCGATCGCCTCGAACGGATGCCCGAACGACTCACTGCGCCGGGTCTTCACCTCGACGATGCAGAGCATGCCGTCGTTGATCGCGACGATGTCGATCTCGCCCTGCGGGCACCTCCAGTTCCGATCCAGGATCGCGTAGCCGCAGGATCTCAGATGTGCTGCGGCGCGCTCCTCACCCGCTCGTCCGAACTCGTCCTTCGCTGCCATGAGGACAGCTTGACGACCGGCGCAGACGCCCCGGGCGCCCTATCCCGGGCGCTGTGGAAAGGCCGTCAGAAGGAGCGGATTGGGGATAAGTCGCGCCGACTCACCGTCGGGAATGATCCCGCGCTACTGACCGTCCAGCGAGAGCTCGTCCGGGATCTCGAACTCGCGGCGCTGCAGTTCCTCGACGTTGACGTCCTTGAATGTCAGCACCCTGACGGCCTTCACGAAGCGGTCCGCGCGATAGATGTCCCAGACCCACACGTCCGACATCGAGATCTCGAAGTAGAAATCGTGCTCGGTGTCACGGCGTACGACGTTCACCTCATTGGCGAGGTAGAAGCGGCGCTCCGTCTCGACGACGTACTGGAACTGCTGAACGACATCGCGGTACTCGCGGAACAGCGCGAGCTCCAGCTCGCGGTCATAATCGTCGAAGGCGTCCTCATCCATGATGATCCCATCCTAGGCCCGACGCACCTCAGAACAGAGTCGGGGCGTCCGCGATGGCCCAGGAGGCACGATGCAACGGCGAGAGGCCGACCTCGCGGATCGCCTGTCGGTGTTCGCTGCTCGCATAGCCCTTGTTGCGTTCCCACTGATACGCGGGATGCTCGGGGTGCAGCGAAGCCATCAGATTGTCGCGCTCGACCTTCGCGATGACGGACGCGGCCGAAACCGATGCGCAGTCGCGGTCGCCCTTGATGACCGTTCGCACCGTCAGCGGCACGGGGTGCACCTTCGACACGTAGTCGTGGTTGCCGTCCAGGATGACGAGGGTGCGCTCCAGCGACGCTCCCTGCTCCACGAGCGCCTGCACCGCGCGCGACGCCGCCAGACCGAGCGCGCGCATGATGCCGACCTCGTCGATCTCCGCCGCGCTGGACCACCCGACGCCGAACGCAGGCACCCACTGGCGTGCACGCTCGGCCATCTCCGGGCGCCGACGCTCGGAGATCAGCTTCGAGTCGCGCAGCCCGTCCAGCACGCGTCGGCGCGAGCCCCTGGCATCCATCACCGCGGCGCCCACGGTGACCGGCCCTGCCAGCGCGCCCCTGCCGACCTCATCGAGGGCGATGATCAGGTCGAAGTCCTTGAGCAACCGGCGCTCGAGGGTCAGAGTCGGTGCGGCGACGGTCATTGCGCCTCCGGGACCGCCCGGAAGACCTCGTCGTGCGTGTCGATGAGGCCCACTCGGCTCAACGGCCAGGTGGTCAGGAAGGCGCGGCCGACGACGTTCTCCAGCGGCACGAAGCCGCCGCTGGGCAGCTCCTGGTGCGCGCGGGAGTCCTGCGAACGGTCGCGGTTGTCGCCCATCACCCAGATGGATCCCTCGGGGACGGTCACGTCGAAATCCGTGTTGGATGCCGCGGTGTCGCCCTCCGGGAGATTGAGGTACGACAGCTCGTTGATGGGCGTGTCGTTGACGGTGACCTGGCCGAGAGCGTTGCAGCACACGACGTGATCCCCCGGCAGCCCGATCACCCGCTTGACGAGGTGGTCCTGGGCGTCCGAAGTGGAGATGCCGACGAACGTCAGCACCCAGTCGACAGCCTCGATGAGCGCGGGCCGGGGCGGGGTCTGGGGCGCCGGAGGCAGCCAGCCGCCGGGATCCTTGAAGACGACGACGTCCCCGTGGTCGTAGCCGGCCCAGCGCGGAGTCAGCTCATCCACCAGGATCCGATCGTCGATCAGCAGCGTGCGCTCCATCGACCCGGAGGGGATGTAGAACGATCGCACCACGAACGTCTTCACCACGAACGAGACCAGTGCGGCGATGAGGATGATGACCAGCACATCGCGCAGGAAGATCAGGGCTCCCCTGCGTCGCGGCGGCTGCGGGGCTGCCTCGGCGGCGTCTGTCATCTGTTTCCTTCTTCATCGTCGCACCGCGCGGACGCGGCAGTTACAAGGTTCCCACACGCAGGCTGCAACGAAAGAACCCCGGGACGAGTGTCCCGGGGTTCTTTCGAGGAAGTCGCGTATCAGCCGCGCTTCTCCTTGATCTTGGCCTTCTTGCCGCGCAGGTTGCGCAGGTAGTACAGCTTCGCGCGGCGGACATCACCGCGGGTGACGACCTCGATGTGGTCGATCACCGGCGAGTGCACCGGGAAGGTGCGCTCCACGCCGACCTGGAAGCTGATCTTGCGGACCGTGAAGGTCTCGCGCACGCCGTCGCCCTGGCGGCCGAGGACGACGCCCTGGAAGACCTGGATACGCGAGCGGGTGCCCTCGGTGATGTTCACGTGCACCTTGACGGTGTCACCGGGGTTGAAGACAGGGATGTCGGAACGGAGCGAAGCCGCGTCGACGGCGTCGAGGATCTGCATGATCGTCTCTCTCTGCACTCGCCACAGGTCGGATGCATGATTCAAAGGGTTTTAAGAAGGGTGTGTGCCGAGCGGCGCGCGAGGCGACCGCGGGTTCCCCTGAGGCAGAACTGGTTCACGGCACAAACATCTATTCTGCCATGAAGCGCACCAGCGCGCCAAACGCGCGCGATCAGTCGAGAGTGCGCCGTTCCTCGACGATGATCACGTCCGCGGGGTCGCTGGTCTCGGCGTGCGAGTCGCGCGATGACACTGATGACCAGGTGATCGTCTCGCGCATGCGGATTCCGGTTCCCCTCGCCTCGTTCCACAGCTGCCACAGCTGCAGCCAGAACAGCGCGAGCACTGCGACGATCGCTCCGGTGAGCAGCCACGGGAACGCGCCGTCGATGAAGCAGCCGACCGCGATCGTCAGACCGTGCCAGACCGTGAATCCGGCGACGTCCCACCAGGACACGGCGCGCTCGGCGCGCACCGACGGGCGCGAGCGCGTCAGCAGGGTCAGCAGCAGCTGACCGACGAACACCGACGGCACGGCCATGATCAGCACCCACAGCAGACCCCATCCGCTCCGGCCGAAGATCGCCCAGCCGACGATCATCCACAGCGGCAGCACGAATGCGGCCGGCAGCAGCCAGCGGAAGAAAGCCCGTCGCAACACCATTCTTCGATGGTACGTCGGTCCCGACCTGCGCGGCGTGCTGTTCGCTGTGAGCAACCCGACAGCGCGGATCGGGGAGAATGGATGCTGACGAGAGGAACACTCCATGATCGAACTGCGCACACCTGCCGAGATCGATGAGATGCGCGCCGCCGGCCGCTTCGTCGCAGAGACCCTGGCGACCCTGCGCGACGAGACGAAGGTCGGCACGAACCTGCTCGCGATCGACAGCCGTGCGCACGATCTGATCCGCAAGGCCGGCGCCGAGTCCTGCTACATCGACTACGCGCCCTCGTTCGGCAACGGCCCGTTCGGCAAGGTCATCTGCACCTCCGTCAACGACGCCGTCCTGCACGGACTCCCCCACGACTACGCGCTGCGCGATGGAGACCTCGTCTCGCTCGACTTCGCCGTCTCCGTGGACGGCTGGGTGGCCGATTCCGCCCTCTCCTTCGTCGTCGGCACGCCGCGCGACGAGGATCTCCGACTGATCGATACGACTCAGCGCGCACTCGACGCCGCCATCGGCGCCTCGGTGCTGGGCAACAAGATCGGCGACATCTCGGCGGCGATCGCGGAGGTGTGCCAGGGTGAGGGCTACGGCATCAACACCGACTTCGGCGGACACGGTGTGGGACGCATCATGCACGGCGATCCGCACATCCCCAACTGGGGCCGCGCGGGGCGCGGATTCCCGCTCCGTGAGGGACTGGTCTTCGCACTGGAACCCTGGCTGCTCGCGACGACCGACGAGCTGATCACGGATGCTGACGGCTGGACTCTGCGCAGTGCCGACGGCTCACGCGGCTCGCACTCCGAGCACACCGTCGCCGTCACCAAGGACGGGCCGATCATCCTGACCGACCGGAGCTTCCTCGGCGTCGACTGAGCGCGTCGACTGAGCGCGTCGACTGTGCGCTCCCGGTGCCGGGATTCAGTCGGCCCGGTAGACGTAGAGGTCGGTGATCTGCGGTAGATCGAGCTCGTCGCGGCCGGCGGTGGCCGGGTCGGTGTCGAGGATGCGCTCGACTTCGCCGACCATGCGCTCGCGCTCGGCGTCGGATGCCGCCATGAAGCTGCTCACGGTGAGCCAGCGCGCGACGTAGTCCGCGCGCGTGATCCGCTCCTGCCACGGCACCTCACGATGCGTCGCCATGGTGAAGCCCCGCAGCTCGTCCTGGGCAGCATTGGAGACGGGCATCTCATCGCTGAGCCACGGATGCGCGATGCGCGAGCACGCACGATCCCAGGAGCACTGCGGATCCGCACGGTTCCAGAGGAGACCGAGCGTGCCGCCGGGGACGAGCACGCGTCGGATCTCGGCACAGGCCGGTTCGCGGTCGAACCAGTGGAAGGCCTGCGCGACGGTCACGACATCGACCGACTGATCGGATGCCGGGATCGATTCCGCCGTGCCGATGTGCGCTTCCACGTCCGGCAGCTTCGCGCGCAGCACGGCGAGCATCTGCTGGGACGGTTCGACGGCGACCACGTGCGATGCCCGGCCGATCAGCCGCTCAGTGAACTTGCCCGTGCCAGCACCGAGATCGAGCGCCGTCGCGACGGGTGTCGGCACGACGGCATCCGCCGCTTCCTCGGGAAATCCGGGCCGGAACCGGTCGTAGTCCTCCCCCGCGTTCAGAAAGGACTTCGCCAGCGTCGCATCAGCCATGCGCACAGCCTATCTGCGCCATCGCTCACCCGCGGATCCAGTGATGTCAGTCGAGCAGGTCGGGGCGACGGTCGCGGGTGCGCTGGATCTGCTGCTCGTGCCGCCACTTCGCGATCGTGCCGTGGTTGCCGCTGAGCAGGATCGGCGGCACCTCGCGGTCGCGCCAGACGGACGGCTTCGTGTACGAGGGGTACTCCAGCAGGCCGTCCTCGTGCGATTCCTCGACGAGGCTGTCGGGGTTGCCGACGACACCGGGGATGAGCCGGCCGATCGCCTCGGTCATGGCCATGACCGCGACCTCTCCGCCGTTGAGGACGTAGTCGCCCAGGCTGATCAGCCGGACCTCGCCGACGGATGCCGCGTACTCGAAGACCCGCTCGTCGATGCCCTCATAGCGGCCGCAGCCGAAGATCAGGTGTTCGCGCGTCGCCAGATCCCGAGCGGTCGCCTGAGTGAACACCTCACCGGCCGGCGAGGGGAAGATGATGGTGGGTCGCGTCTCGGAGACAGACGAGCCGGCGAGCTGGTCCAGAGCGAGACCCCAGGGCTCCGGCTTCATGACCATGCCCGCGCCCCCGCCATACGGCGTGTCATCGACGGTGCGATGCCGGTCGTGAGTCCAGTCGCGCAGGTCGTGCACGTGGAGATCGAGGATGCCCGAATCTCGCGCCTTGCCCATCAGCGAGAGCGTCAGACCGTCGAAGTACGACGGGAAGATCGATACGACGTCGATGCGCACGTGACTCAGTCCGAGTCGGCGGCGCCCTCGGCGGCGTCCGCGTCGGGAACCTCTTCGAACAGCCCGGGCGGCGGGGTGACGACGACGCGACCTGCGGCGATGTCGACCGTCGGGACGATCGCCTCGACGAAGGGCACCATCACCTCGCCGGAGTCGGTCTTGACGATCAGCAGGTCCTGCGCCGGCAGGTGCTCGACGCGCTGCACGCGCCCGACGACGGCGTCTCCGCGCACGACGTCCAGGCCGACCAGCTGGTGCGAATACCAGGCGTCGTCCTCGACCTCGTCGTCTTCGTCCATCCAGAGGATGGCGCGCACGAGCGTCTCGGCGGCATTGCGATCGTCGACGCCCTCGAGGAAGACGACGGAGTTGCCGTTCATCACGCGGTATTCGCGAACGGTCACGGTCTTGCCGTGCCATTCGGATGCTTCGGGCACCTGCAGCGTGAATTTGGCACCGGGAACGAAACGACGCTCCGGGTTGTCGGTGTACAGCTCGAGCTTCAACGCGCCCTTGAGACCGTGTGCCTTGAGCAGGCGGCCGACGCGGAGCTGGTTCTTCTCTGCGGCCACGTCAGTCGTCCGCGACATCGACGCGGACGCGACGTCCGTCGGCGAGGGCGGAGATGAGCGTGCGCAGCGCCTTGGCGGTGCGGCCGCCGCGCCCGATCACGCGACCACGGTCATCCGGGTGCACGTGCACCTCGAGCAGATCGCCACGGGGCGATGCGGATGCGGTGATGCGGACATCGTCCGGGTGATCGACGATCCCCTTGACGACGTGTTCGAGCGCGGCGGCGAGCACAGCGAATTACTCTGCGTCAGCAGCGGGGGCCTCAGCGGCCTCCGCGTCAGCGGCGGGGGCCTCCTCTGCGGGGGCCTCCTTCTTCTCCGCCTTGGGCTTGACGACGGACTTCTTGTCGGCGTCGATCTCGAACGGGACCTTGGGCTCAGCGACCTGGACGGTGGACTTCGCGTCCTTGTCGCCCTTGAACTTGCCCCAGTCGCCCGTGAGCTTGAGCAGCGCCGCGACCTGCTCGGTCGGCTGCGCGCCGACGGAGAGCCAGTACTGCGCGCGCTCCGAGTCGACCTCGATGACCGAGGGCTGCTCGGTGGGGTGGTACTTGCCGATCTCCTCGATCACGCGACCGTCGCGCTTGGTGCGCGAGTCGGCGACGACGATGCGGTAGTAGGGCGCACGGATCTTGCCGAAGCGCTTGAGACGGATCTTGACAGCCACGATTCTCCTGAATGGTGTGGAAGGAAGTTGAACGACGCCTGGAGAGTGGGGTGCACACCCGGCGCAAGCTCTGCGGGGGGACGAATGCCGGATAGAGGGTCGAGCAGTCGTCCGACCCTCTATTCTGCCAGATCCGGACGCCGCGCGCGAAACGACGCGCACTCGCGCCGAAACGACACGATCCGGACATGCCGCGAGTCACATGCGCGTGTCAGACTGTGCGCGTGCCGATCGAATTCGCCAGGTCCGAGCGCTCGACCGTCGGACTGGAATGGGAGGTCATGCTCGCCGATCCGTTGACCGGCGAGCTGGTCGGTCGCGCTCCGGAGCTGCTCACCGCCCTCGAAGAGCAGAGCGCCGCTGAACGCCACACAGTCACCGGCGAGCTGCTCACGAACACCATCGAGGTCACGAGCGGCGTCGGGGCGACGGTGTCGGATGCCGTCGATGACATCGCCGCGGCGATCGCGGCGGTCCGCCGCTCGACGGACCCCGCGGGGATCGAGCTGCTGTCGGCCGGAAGCCATCCGTTCGCGCAGTGGTTCAATCAGCGCGTCACCGACAAGACCCGCTACCGGGAGCTCATCGAGCGCACCCAGTGGTGGGGTCGCAACATGATGATCTGGGGCATCCACGTGCACATCGGGGTCGATGATCGCGACAAGGTGATCCCGATCATCGGAGCGCTGTCTTCCTTCCTCCCCCACCTTCAGGCGCTGGCGGCGTCGAGTCCGTATTGGGCCGGTGAGCGAACGGGATATGCGTCCAACCGCGCGCTGGTCTTCCAGCAGCTGCCCACCGCGGGTCTGCCGTGGCCGGTCCGCAGCTGGGCGGAGTTCGAGAGCTACGTCGACGACATGACACGCACCGGCGTCATGGCGGACGTGTCCGAGGTCCGCTGGGACATCCGTCCGGCACCGCGGTGGGGCACCATCGAGGTGCGCGCCTGCGACGGCATGTCCACGCTCACCGAGCTGGCGTCCGTCGCCGCGCTCACCCAGACCCTCGTCGAGCACTTCTCCCGCGAGCTCGACGGCGGCCGCGCCCTGCCGACGCTGCCGGCCTGGTTCCATCGCGAGAACAAGTGGCGCACCGCCCGCTACGGGTTGGACGCGCAGGTCATCGTGGATTCCGCGGGATCGCAGGTGCCGGTGCGCGAGCACATCACCGCCGTCGTCGAGGATCTTCTGCCGGTCGCGCGAGAGCTCTCCTGCGAACAGGAACTCGACGGCGTCACGAAGATCCTCCAGTCGGGCGCGAGCTACTCCCGGCAGCTGCACGCCGCCGATGCGGCCGACGGCGATCTGCGTGCGGTCGTGCGGCATCTGATCCGCGAGTTCCGTGAAGGTCCGGAGCAATCCGTCCCCGCGTGACGCAGACGCTCAGGCCTCCTCGGCGAGAAGACGTGCGAGTCCCTCGTCGAGGACGACGTCGGTGAGGATGCCCGCGGCGATCGCCGCCCGGAGCGAGCCGAGCTTCGCGGCGCCCGAGACGACGCACATCCGGCGCGGAGCACGTCTCAGCCGATCGAGTCCCGGTCCGGTCGATCGGGCATTCAGGCGGATGTCCTTCCAGCTGCCGTCGGCGCGGAAGAACACCGTGGCCACGTCGCCGATCGCGCCGTCCTCGCGGAGGCTCCGGTAGTCGTCGCGGTTGAGATACCCGCCGACGTACACCCGGCTGGGCACCTCGGCCTGAGGAGAGCCGAGTCCGAACACGGCGATGTCCATCTTCGACTGGAAGGCGAGCACGCGCCTGGTGCTCCGCTCGCGCCACACGGCGTCGCGGGTGTCCGGATCGTCGAAGAACGCGGGCACCGGGAACTGCTCCACCTGCGCGCCGAAGGCCTGCCCGAAGCGCTGCAGGATGTCGCTGGAGTACTCCAGCCCGCTGGTCTGCGTGTTGCCTGCGCCGTTCAGCTGCACGCACACCGTGTTGTGCGTCTCCTTCTGCACCAGCGAGCGGCTCACCTTGCTGATGGTCGATCCCCAGGCGACGCCGACCACCATGTTGGACTCGATGAACTGGGACAGCAGCCGCCCGGCGGTCAGCGCGACCCGCTCGAGCCGGTCCACGTCGTTGACGATTCCCGACATCGGCACGATGTGCGCGTTCACGTGGAAGCGCGAGCGGATCTCATCCTCCACCGATCCGACGCGCTCGAGCGGCGAGTTCACCCTGATGTCGACCAATCCCGTATCGCGGGCATGCGAGAGCAGTCGCGACACGGACGAGCGCGATGTTCCCAGCTCTGCGGCGATGGCATCCATCGTCATGTCCTGCAGGTAGTAGAGCTTCGCCGCGGTGAGCGCGGCGGTCATCCTCGCGTCGCTGCGAGCGTCTTCAGCGCCCACTGAGACCACCTCCTCGCCAAGGATTGCACATTCGTGCAACGCGTTTGCGAGATTCTGCCGCCAACCGGATGCTGGAGGCGGGAGAAAAGGGAGATCATGGTCGAGATGACGCGAACCTCACGACGAGAAGACGAGCTCACGGCAGTGCGCGGGGCCGGGAGCACCACGGTGCTGATCATCGGCGCAGGCATCAACGGCATATCGCTGTTCCGCGACCTCGCGCTGCAGGGGGTCGATGCCGTTCTCGTCGATCGCGGTGATTTCGCAGCCGGCGCGTCCGCAGCATCCAGCCACATGATCCACGGCGGCATCCGCTACCTCGAGAACGGCGAGTTCCGCCTCGTCCGCGAATCCGTGCAGGAGCGCAACGGATTGCTGCGCATCGCCCCGCACTACGTCCGCCCGCTGCGCACGACCATCCCGATCTACTCGACGTTCTCCGGCATCCTCACCGCTCCGCTGCGCTTCCTGCTGCACCGCAGTGGCAAACCACAGGAGCGCGGCGCGGTCCTGATCAAGGCCGGACTGATGATCTACGACCTGTTCTCGCGGGACGGCGGCGCCGTGCCGCGGCACCGCTTCCTCGGCCGGTGCGAGTCGCTCAAGGAACTGCCCGCGCTCGACCCGGACGTCAAGTACACCGCCACCTACTTCGACGCCTCGATGCACGACCCCGAGCGCCTCGCACTCGACGTGCTGCAAGACGGTCGCAGCGCCCGCGCCACCTCCTACGCCCTCAACTACGTCGAAGCTGTCGGCCGCGACGGGGATGCCGTGGTGCTCCGCGACCGCGAGAGCGCAGAGGAGTTCGAAATCCGCGCGGACGTCGTCGTGAACACGTCCGGACCGTGGACCGACCTGACCAACGCCGCGCTGGGCGATCAGACGAGCTTCATGGGCGGCACCAAGGGCTCGCACATCGTGCTCGACCATCCGGAGCTGCTCGAGGCCACCCAGGGGCGAGAGATCTTCTTCGAGCACTCCGACGGGCGCATCGTCCTCATCTACCCGCTCAAGGGCCGGGTGCTCGTGGGAACCACCGACATCGACGCCGACCCGCGCGAACCCGCCCGGTGCACCGAAGAAGAGGTCGACTACTTCTTCGCGCTGATCAAGCACGTCTTCCCGTCGATCCCGGTGTCGCGCGAGCAGATCGTGTACCGATTCTCGGGCATCCGTCCGCTTCCCCGCCACGAGGACACCGCGCCGGGCTTCGTCTCCCGCGACTATCGGATCGAACTCGACGACAGCGCTGCCGTGCCGACGCTCAGCCTGGTCGGGGGAAAGTGGACCACGTTCCGGGCGCTCGGCGAGTCTCTCGCCGACCGGGTGCTCGAGCTGCTGGGTCGTGGCCGCTCCGTATCGACCGTGGGACTGCCGATCGGCGGCGGCCTCGGATTCCCGCACACCGTTCGCGCTCGCAGCGCCTGGATGCAGGCGAACCTGCCCGGTGCGGACGCTGCTCGCGGTGACCAGCTGCTGGTGCGCTACGGCACACGCGCCGCGGATGTCTGGGCGCACATCGAGCAGGAGGCCGATCGCCCGCTGGCAGACGGCGCGCTGTCGGTACGCGAGCTGGAGTGGATGGTCGACAACGAACTCGTCGTCCGCCTCACCGATATCGTGCTTCGTCGCACGAACATCGCCTTCGTCGGGGACGTGACCACGGAGATCCTCGAGGAACTCGCGGATGCGCTGGCGCCGCTGATGGGCTGGGACGGCGATCGCCGTGATGCCGAGATCGAGGCGACGGTGCAGCTGCTGAACGACGCCCACGGACTTTCGCTCGCCGTGCCCACTCGCCGCTGACGGCACACTGTTGAAGAGGCGGGTTCGACGTCGGCCCGCAGAAGGAGAGCCGCATGGCCCAGTACATCCTCTCGATCGATCAGGGGACGACCTCCAGCAGGGCGATCATCTTCGACCATGACGGCACCGTCGTCGCGACAGGGCAGAAGGAGCACGAGCAGATCCTGCCGCATGCGGGCTGGGTCGAGCACGACGCCTCGGAGATCTGGCGCAACGTGCAGGAGGTCATCGGCCTCGCCCTCACGCGCGCGCATCTCACGCGCCACGACATCGCCGCGGTCGGCATCACCAACCAGCGTGAGACCGCGGTCGTGTGGGATCGCTACACCGGAGAGCCGGTGTACAACGCGATCGTCTGGCAGGACACGCGGACGCAGCCGATCGTCGACCGGCTGGCCGCCGACGGCGGCCTCGACCGGTTCAAGGAAGTGGTCGGACTTCCTCTGGCGACGTATTTCTCGGGCACGAAGGTGGCGTGGATCCTCGAGAACGTCGAGGGCGCGCGAGAGAAGGCGGATGCCGGAGAGCTGCTGTTCGGCACGACCGACAGCTGGGTGCTGTGGAACCTGACCGGCGGCGTCGACGGCGGTGTGCACACCACCGACGTCACCAACGCCTCGCGCACGCTGTTCATGGATCTGCAGACCCTGCAGTGGCGCGACGACATCCTCGAGGCGTTCGGCGTGCCGCGCTCGATGATGCCCGAGATCCGCTCATCATCCGAAGTCTACGGAACCGCCGAGAGCTCATCGCTGCTGCGCGAGACGCCCATCGCGGGCATCCTCGGCGACCAGCAGGCGGCGACCTTCGGGCAGGCGGCCTTCGCGGCCGGCGAGAGCAAGAACACCTACGGCACGGGCTGCTTCCTGATCTTCAACACCGGTGAGGACATCGTCCACTCGACCAACGGCCTGCTCACCACCGTGGGCTACAAGCTCGGCGACGGCCCGACGCACTACGCGCTGGAGGGTTCCATCGCCGTCGCGGGCTCGCTCATCCAGTGGCTGCGCGACCAGCTCGGTCTGATCTCATCGGCGCCCGAGGTCGAGGAGCTCGCGCGCCAGGTGAACGACAACGGCGGCGTGTACATCGTTCCGGCGTTCTCGGGCCTGTTCACGCCGTATTGGCGTCCGGACGCGCGCGGCGCGATCGTCGGGCTCACCCGGTTCGCGAACCGCAATCACATCGCGCGCGCAGCCCTCGAGGCGGTCGCGTACCAGACGCGGGATGTGCTGGATGCTGTGAACGCGGACGCCGAGGTCGGACTCAGCGAGCTGAAGGTCGACGGCGGCATGGTCGCCAATGACGCTCTCATGCAGTTCCAGGCCGACATCCTGGGCGTGCCGGTCGTGCGGCCGGTCGTGACGGAGACGACGGCGCTCGGCGCCGCGTACGCAGCGGGCCTCGCCGTCGGGTTCTGGAGCGGACTCGACGACCTGTCGGCGAACTGGCAGGAGGATCGCCGATGGGAGCCGACGATGGACGCCGATGAGCGCGACCGTCAGCTGCGCCTGTGGCGCAAGGCAGTCACGAAGTCGATGGACTGGGTCGACGACGACGTGCGCTGAGTCAGCCGCTCGGCTGGCTCAGCCCTTGCCGAACAGCTTCTGGATCTCGGCGAGGTCCGCCTCACTCGGCGCGGCGCTGCCGCCGAGACCGAATCCCGAGCCTGTCGGGTTCGCGTTCGCGGTGGTGATACCCGCGTTCTCGGCAGCTCGCTTGGCGGGGTTGCCCGACCGCGAGCCGCCCTTGCCCTTCGAGCCCTTCTTGCCGCGCTTGGCGGATGCCCCGGGCTTGCCCATCGATCCCATCCCGGGGATCTGCGGTGTACCGCCGCGGGCGACGGTCTTCATCATCTTCGCCGCCTGGTCGAAGCGCTGCACCAGCTGGTTGACGTCGGTGACGGTCATGCCGGAGCCCTTGGCGATGCGCAGTCTTCGCGAGCCGTTGAGCACCTTGGGGTTGCGGCGCTCCCCCGGCGTCATCGAGCGGATGATCGCCTCGGTGCGGTCGATCTCGCGGTCGTCGAAGTCATCGAGCTGCTGCTTCATCTGACCCATGCCCGGCAGCATTCCGAGCATCTTCTTCATCGAGCCCATCTTCTTCATCTGCTGAAGCTGCTCAAGGAAGTCCTCGAGGGTGAAGGCCTCGTTCGCGAGCTTCTCGGCGACCTTCATCGCCTCTTCCTCATCGAAGGCCTGCTGGGCCTGCTCGATGAGGGTCAGGATGTCACCGAGGTCGAGGATGCGGCTCGCCATGCGGTCGGGGTGGAACGGCTCGAGGTCCTCGAGGTTCTCGCCGGTCGACGCGAAGATGATGGGGCGACCGGTGACTGATGCCACCGACAGCGCGGCACCACCGCGGGCGTCGCCGTCGAGCTTCGACAGCACGACGCCCGTGAAGTCGACGCCCTCCTGGAAGGCCTTGGCCGTGTTGACGGCGTCCTGACCGATCATCGCGTCGATGACGAACAGGACCTCGTCGGGGTTCGTCGCCTTGCGGATGTCGGATGCCTGCTTCATCAGCTCGGCGTCCACGCCGAGGCGTCCGGCGGTGTCGATGATGACCACGTCGTGCTGCTGGCGGCGGGCATAGTCGACGCCGTCCTTGGAGACCTTGACCGGGTCGCCGACGCCGTTGCCCGGTTCGGGCGCGAAGATCGTGGCACCGGCGCGCTCGGCGACCACCTGCAGCTGGTTCACCGCGTTCGGTCGCTGCAGGTCGGCGGCGACGAGCAGGGGGGTGTGTCCGTCGCTCTCGAGCTGCTTGGCCAGCTTGCCCGCGAAGGTCGTCTTACCCGATCCCTGCAGGCCCGCGAGCATGATCACGGTCGGCGGGGTCTTCGCGAACTCCAGGCGGCGCTGCTCACCACCGAGGATCCCGACGAGCTCCTCGTTGACGATCTGGACGACCTGCTGCGCGGGGTTCAGCGCCTTGCTGACCTCGTCGCCAAGCGCGCGCTCGCGCACCTTCGCGGTGAAGTCCTTGACGACGACGAGTGCGACGTCCGCATCGAGCAGGGCGCGTCGGATCTCACGGACGGTGCCGTCGACGTCGGCTGGACTCAGCTTTCCCTTCGTGCGCAGATTGCGGAAGGTCTCGGTGAGCCGATCGGAGAGCGTGCCAAAGGTAGCCATGGTGCCTTCGATTCTACGCGAGCGGCGCCTCCACTCTGAGCGCGGCGCGAAGCTCTTCCTTCGCACGCTGATACCGCCCGCGAGCGGTGGATGCCGGGATGCCCAGCAGATTGGCGGCTTGCGCCAGGCTCAGCCGCTCCCAGTGCACGAGACGGACGAGCTCAGCGAGGTCCGGATCGAGGCGGCTGATGGCATCGCGCACCTCCGTGCCTTCGTCCGCGGCGGGGGCCGTCGGCGACTCGCGCAGCTGCAGTCGGATGCGGTCAGCCAGCGCCCATCGCCGTCTCTGCCCTCGCTGGTGGTTCAGCAGCGTGCCGCGCGCGATGCCGAACAGCCACATGCGGGCGCGTTCGCTGTCGTCCGGCAGTTCTCGCACACGCCGCCACGCGACGACCATCGTCTCGCCGAGCAGATCCGGCGCATCGTCAGGGCCGACGCGACGCTCGAGATAGGCAAGGAGGTCGGATGCTGAAGACTCGAGCGCACGCGTCAGTCGCGCGTCATCGTGACGGGTCACTCCTCTGCGCCCTCTCCACCCCAGTCCTCACCCTCGCAGTGCAGCTGACTGTGTGAATCCGTTCCCTCGAGATCGCCATCGCCGCTGTCGTAGCCGTGGGCCCTCAGTTCCTCGTGCAGCGCCGTGGCTAGTGCCTGATCGTGCGCGAGCCACGCGTCGAGATCTGCGGAACGCGGGTCCGTGCTGGCCTCGGGATCGTTCGCGTGGCCTTCTTCGATCGTCGTCATGACGTCGGCGAGGTAGCGCTGGGCCGCGGCCTCCACGTCGGTGTTCGCGAACCATTCGTCGATGATGCGGTTGACGTCCGCCCGGATGAACGGGTTGTGCGTGTCGAACCCGCTGTAGCGGATCTCGCACTGCCCCCAGCTCGGTGACGTGTAGCTGTAGCTCCGATCCGGGTTCTCCAGTCCTGGGCTCCACAGCCAATCTGAGTTCGCCGTCGCGATTCCGGCACCGCCGATGAGCAGGGCTGCCAGCGCTCCGCTCAGCAGTGTGACACGACGCCGGGAGCGTTTCGGCGGGCGCGCCGTGTCACGGGCATCCGCCGCCATCTGCGCGAGCGCAGCGTCGCGGCCGCTCCCCCGGTCGGCGATAGGCGGTGCAGCGTGTTCGAGCAGGGCATCGATCGGATCAGACATGAGAGCCTCCTTCAACGGGTTCTGCTCATGACCTGTCCGGCTGGCGCGGAAGTGTCCGATCAGCCCCACGGAAGATCGTGGATGCTGCGCAGGGCCTGATCGAACTGCGCCTCGAGCGACGCCTGACCAGCGCCCTGCTCGGCCCACACGCGCAGAGACGACAGCAGTGCGGTCGCAAGAGCGGAGCCGAGGATCTCGGCGCGGACCCGGTCGATGCCGGAGCTGCGGGCGGTCGCTGCGATAGCCGACGAGATGCGAGCGTGACGCAGTCCGGTGTCGCGCAACAGCTCCGTCTCGACGCCCATAGCGCTGGCGTTGCGCAGCGCGAGTGCCAGTGGGTCGGGAGCGAGATCGCGCACGACGGGCTCCAGCGCCGCGCGGACCGCCGGGCCGTCGGCATCCGTCCCCAACGCGGCCAGCGCGACCAGCGCGCTGTCGATCCGCGCGTCGAGGCCCGACCAGATGACATCGCTCTTCGACGAGAAGTAGTTGAAGAAGCTCGACCGGCTGACACCGGCACGACGGGTGATATCGGCGACCGAGGTCGCGTCGTAACCCTGCTCCAGGAAGAGCTCGCAGGCGGCTTCGGCCAGCGTCTCCCGCGACGACGCGCGGGGACGTCCGGTGCGCGGCTCGGATTCCATAGCGCTCAGCGTAGCTGTGCGCGTCGCTCGCCGACGGCACACGATCGGCGTATGCTGAGCCCTGCACTATTTTTGGACAGCATCCAACAACTCGGAAGGCATCGTCGATGCTCGACATCCAGACTCCCGGTCTCGCACCCGACTACGTTCCCTACCTTGACGGCTGGGAACTGCAGCGCAGCATCCACCACGAGGTCGTGGCCGGCACCCGACCGGACACCCTGCTGCTCCTCGAGCACGAGGCCGTCTACACCGCGGGCAAGCGCACGGAACCGCACGAGCGCCCGCAGGACGGCACTCCTGTCGTCGACGTCGACCGCGGTGGCAAGATCACCTGGCACGGACCTGGCCAGCTCGTGGGCTATCCGATCGTGCAACTGCCCGAGCCGATGGACGTCGTCGCGCACGTGCGTCGCCTGGAGCGCCTGCTCATCAGCATCCTGAAGCCGCTCGGCGTCGACGGCTACCAGGTCGACGGGCGCAGCGGAGTCTGGGTACGCCGCCCACTCAGCGAGGACAAGGTCGCCGCGATCGGAGTGCGCGTCCAGCAGGGTGTGACGATGCACGGCTTCGCGATCAATTGCGACAACTCACTCGCCGGCTTCCGCGGCATCATCCCCTGCGGGATCACGGACGCCGGTGTGACCACCGTCAGCGAGGTGATCGGAGAGGATGTGCGCCCGGCCGACATCCTGCAGGCCGTGTCCGACGCTTTCAAGACCGAGTACTCCGCCATCGGCACCGACAGCAGCGAGGAGGTCGCCGCGTGAGCGCCGCCCACCCCGACGGACGCAAGCTGCTGCGTCTCGAGATCCGCAACTCCGAGACCCCCATCGAGCGCAAGCCCGAGTGGATCCGCACCAAGGCGAAGATGGGCCCCGAGTATCAGGCGCTGCACTCGCTGGTGAAGAGCGAAGACCTGCACACGGTATGTCAGGAAGCGGGCTGCCCGAACATCTACGAGTGCTGGGAGGACCGTGAGGCGACGTTCCTCATCGGCGGTTCCCAGTGCACCCGCCGCTGCGACTTCTGCCAGATCGACACCGGCAAACCCGCCGCCTACGACACCGACGAGCCGCGACGCGTCGCCGAGAGCGTCACCCGCATGGGCCTGCGGTACGCCACGGTCACGAGCGTCGCGCGCGACGACCTTCCCGACACGGGCGCCTGGCTCAACGCCGAGACCGTGCGGCAGATCCACGCGCAGAATCCGAACACCGGGGTCGAGCTGCTCGCCAACGACCACAGCGGAAACCCCGACTACCTGGGGCAGATCTTCGACGCCCGCCCCGAGGTCTTCGCGCACAACGTCGAGACGGTGCCGCGCATCTTCCGGCGCATCCGCCCCGCCTTCACCTACGAGCGGTCGTTGAATGTCATCACGCAGGGACACGAGGCCGGCCTCATCACGAAGTCGAACCTCATTCTCGGCATGGGCGAAGAGCCCGCCGAGGTTATCGAAGCGCTGCAGGACCTCCGCGACGCCGGCTGCGACATCATCACCATCACGCAGTACCTGCGCCCGTCGCCGCGGCACCTGCCGGTCGCACGCTGGGTCAAGCCGGACGAGTTCGTCGAGTTCAAGGCCGAGGCCGAGAGGATCGGCTTCCTCGGTGTGCTCGCCGGTCCCCTCGTGCGCTCGTCTTACCGCGCAGGCCGTCTGTGGGCTCAGTCGATGACGTCGAAGGGGCGGGAGATCCCGCCTCACCTGGCGCACATCGCCGAGGGCATGGAACTGGGCTTCGCGCAGGCCGTCTAGACGGTCTCCGCTTGACCGGGCGCTGTGGGCGTGGAGGGGCCACGCGCCCCGAGGCTCCGGGCAGCGCGCCAGCGCTGTCTGGAGTGGGCGTGGGGATCAGTCGGCGCTCATCACCGACAGCACGGCGCCGTCGGAGCCGAGGTTGACCAGCAGCACGTCATCGGTGTTGTCGACGTCGAGCGCGTACTCGAGCACCGCGAACGGCTCGATGCCGCCGTGCTCGTCGGCGAGGATCGTCATGCTGGCCAGGCGCAGCGAGCGGATGATGTCGACTGCGGCATCGCCGCTGATGTCGACCAGCACATCCTCGAGCTCGTCGCCGTAGGTCTCCTGCTGCTGCAGGATGTATTCCGTCACCTCGCTGGTGCGGTCATCGACCTCGGTCAGCATCGCGCCACGCACCGTGGCATCCAGGTCTTCGAGGCCCGCGATGAGTGCGGCGGCGGTGTCCAGCGCCGCCTGTGACACGTCGTCCTGGTCCGGCGCCGTCAGGTCGACGGTCACGATCTGGTCGCCGAACTCGACCCGCTCGGTCCAGAAGATGGCCCCATCCGGCCCTGAGGAGAGGACGCCGAAGTAGTCGTGTTCGATTGCCATATCGCTATGAAACCAGCCTCTGTGCCGACGCGGTAGTCCTACGCGCCGACGAGCGACTGAACGAACACGTGCGGGGTGAATCCGGTGAGGTCGTCGATGCCCTCGCCCTGCCCGAGGAGCTTCACCGGGATGCCCGTGCGCTCCTGAACCGCCAGCACGAAACCGCCCTTGGCGGAGCCGTCGAGCTTGGTGATGACCAGACCGGTGACCCCCGCGTGCTGCAGGAAGGCCTCTGCCTGCATGACGCCGTTCTGGCCGGTGGTCGCATCGAGCACCAGCAGCACCTCGCTGATGGGCGCCTGCTTCTCGATCACTCGACGCACCTTGGACAGCTCGTCCATCAGGCCGGCCTTGGTGTGCAGGCGGCCTGCGGTGTCGATGATCGCGATCTCGATGGCGTTGTTCTTCGCGTACTCGACGGTCTGGAAGGCGACGGATGCCGGATCCTGCCCTTCGTGCTGGGGTCGCATGATGGCCGCTCCCCCACGCTGCGCCCAGGTGGCGAGCTGCTCGACGGCGGCGGCGCGGAACGTGTCGGCGGCGCCGACGACCACGCTGCGCTCGAACCCGCGCAGGAACTTCGTGAACTTGCCGATGGTCGTGGTCTTGCCGACGCCGTTGACGCCCACGACGAGCACGACCGCCGGGCGCTCGGTGAGCTTGAGGGTGGTGTCGAATT
The DNA here is from genome assembly GCF_050408615.1 of Microbacterium alcoholitolerans. Classification (NCBI taxonomy): domain Bacteria; kingdom Bacillati; phylum Actinomycetota; class Actinomycetes; order Micrococcales; family Microbacteriaceae; genus Microbacterium; species Microbacterium alcoholitolerans. Next base: position 571,255 of record NZ_JBNTKD010000001.1, read on the forward strand.
TCGCGAAGCGCTCTTCGAGCGTCTCGCGCAGCATCCGCTGCAGATCTCTCGGGTCGGTCGTGCGGTATCGGTCGACCTTGTCGTGCAGCTCGTCGATCAGCTGCTCGGTGATGTCGGGGCCGAAGTCCGCGGTGATGAGTGCGGTCTCGAGGTCCTCCCACGTCGTCTCATCGATCGTGGGCTTGACGAACATGCCGCGCAGTGCGCGACCGAGGGACCAGGACTTCTCCGCCATGACTCCAGCCTACGATGGCGGGATGACTCTCCGACGCCTGTACGTCCACGGCGCCGGGCGCCGAGGCGCACTGGCATCCGACACCACGACGCACGTCGTGCTCACCGGCGCCGCGCACCGGGCACAGGACGCGCCCGGGTTCGGCGCCGTCGTCGCCGCTTTCGAATCCGAACTCATGCGTGCCTGAACAGTGATGGAACCGCGGCCCATCGGCGTGTCGGATGACGACACGCCGCCGGGGCCGACCAGCGTCAGTGATCAGGACCGCGATGACATCAGGAGGCTGCCGCAGCGCGGTCTCCGACCCGCTGACCGACTACGGCCGACACGCCATCCTGGCGCATCGACACGCCGTACAGGGCGTCGGCGATCTCCATGGTGCGCTTCTGGTGCGTGATCACCAGCAGCTGCGAGCTCTCGCGCAGCTGCTCGAACACCGTGAGCAGTCGGCCGAGGTTGGCGTCGTCGAGCGCCGCCTCGACCTCGTCGAGGATGTAGAACGGGCTTGGCCTCGCCTTGAAGATCGCGACCAGCAGTGCCACCGCCGCGAGCGATCTCTCACCACCGGAGAGCAGCGACAGACGCTCGATCTTCTTGCCGACCGGGCGGACAGCCACCTCGATTCCCGTGGTGAGCATGTCGTCCGGGTTGGTCAGCGAGATGCTGCCAGAGCCACCGGGGAACAGCAGCGGGAACACCTCGGTGAACGCCTGCCTGGTGTCTTCGAAAGCGCTCGCGAAGATCGTCTCCATGCGCTCGTCAAGTTCGGCGATGATCGTCAGGAGATCCTGTCGGGTCTTGGTCAGGTCGGCCAGCTGCTCGGTGAGGAAGGCGTGTCGCTGCTCCAGAGCCGCGAACTCCTCCAGGGCGAGCGGGTTGACGCGGCCCAGCTGCGCGAGCTTGCGCTCAGCATCCTTCAGACGGCGCTCCTGAATGCGCCGGTCGAACGGGATCGCCGAGTCGTCGTCGCCCTCCTCCGCACCCGGATCGCGTGGAACCGGCTGATCCGGACCATATTCCGCAACGAGAATATCTTCATCGAGCGCGAGTTCGGATGCCACTCGATCCAGCAGGCTGGTCAGATGCAGCTTCTTCTCATGGATCTGCAGCTCAAGCCCGTGCACGCTCTCCGTGAGACCGGCGAGGCGCTCGCGCAGCGAGCCCTCCTGCGCGCGCAGCACAGTCAGCTCCTCGTTGTGCGCTGAGCGCTCGGCTTCGGCGGCCGTCAGCGCGACCCGCGACTCGGTGACGGAGCGATCCAGTGAGTCGAGCACCCGCGGCAGCTCCTCGGCCACTGCGGACGCCGCCGCGCGCTGAGCGCGCCGGATGACGGCGCGACGGGCGGCCTCGGCAGCGGCATCCCGCTCCTGCTCGCGCTGCCGCTCCAGGCCAACGACGCGGGCCTGAGCCGCGCGCACGCGTTCACGCAGCGTCTCGATCTCGAGCCGTGCGCGCACCTCGCCCTCGCGAGCGCTCTCCAGCGCCTCGAGAAGTCCGTCACGCGCCGATGCGTCCAGCACGGGGCGCGGCTCCGCCTCGGACGACTCGAACTCCTCCTTCGCGGACGCCGCCGCCTTCTCGGCATCCGACACCGCGGCCTGCGCCTGCGCGAGCCCGGACTCGAGTCGCTCGCATTCCGCCGTCGCAGCCTCATGCTGGACCGTGACCCGGTTGACCTGCTCCGCGTGCGTGGCGAGGGCTGCATCGTGCTCACGGAGAGCGCGCAGTGCGTCCTTCGAGCGACGACGGGCGTCCTCGACACGATCGGTGGCGTCGGTGCGCGCTTCGCGCAGGCTGTCGACGATGACCCGCACCTCCGTCAGGCGCTCCGTCGCCGCATCGCGCTCTGCGGCGAGCTCGAGCCGCGAGGTCTCCCCAGAGCCCGCGCGCAGCGTGTGCGCGGTGATCACCTCGCCGTCCTTCGTGACGATCGTGGTGCGTTCGTCGCCGAGCGCGTCGAGTGCAGCCCGTGCGCTGCGGGCGACATCGAGGTCGTCGGCGATCAGCACCGAAGCGAGGATGGCGCGGATGCCGTGCGGCGCCTCCACCACCTCGGATGCCGCGACGGTTCCGGTGACGGCGGCGGCGAGGGCCTCCGGCACGACGGTACCCTCTGCGATCACGAAATCGACCGTTCCACGCGAGCCCTCCGCCACCAGCGCGAACGCGTCGTCGACACCGTCGACCAGCACGCCCTCAGCCAGTGGCCCCAGCACGGCGGCGACCGCGGCTTCGTACCCGGCGCGCACCTGCACCGCGTCTCCCACGAGGCCCCGCACTCCGGATGCCCCGGACGCGACGATCTCGGCCGCACCGCCCGACAGCGCGAGTGCGCTGCCGAGAGCCGCGGCCTTGGCCGTCAACGAGTCCGCCTCGCGCTCCGCGGCGTGCAGGCGCTCACGCAGCGAGTCCCGGTCGCTCTCTGCGGCCGCGACCTCCTTCTGCGCCTCCTCGTAGGCGGCGGTGTATTCGGCGGCTGTACCGTCAGGAGCCTCCGCGCCGTCGATCGCCTCCAGTGCCTCCGCCGCCTCGCGACGGCGGGTGTGCGCTGCCTCCAGCGCCTGCTCCTGGCGCAGCACGGCGCCGCGAACGGCGGCGAGAGCCGATGCTGCGGCATCCGCATTTCCACGCAGCGCGGACAGTCGCATGTCGTACTGCGAGACCAGCGCGCTCTGCTCGGCGATGTCGACGTCCAGTGTGTCGAGCTCCGCTCGCGCGTTGACGACCTCGCGGCTGGCGGTCGCAGCGGCATCCTGCGCATCGCCCAGCCCCTCCGAGATGCGGGTGATCTCGTCCTTGGCCTCGTCGATGGTGTCCTGAGTGACAGTGATCGCGGTGACCGCGTCGTCCTCCTCGGTGCCGAGCAGGGCGAGGCGCTGGTTCGCGAGGGTGTAGAGCCCTCGCATCCGCTCCTGCGCCTGCTCGAGCGCGAACGCGACGCGACGCGCCTCGTCGACGGCGGCGGAGTTCTGCTCCTGCTCGAGCCGCTGGATGCCGATGCGCACAGCATCCGCCTGCTCGGAGAGCACGAGTCGCTCGGTGTGGCGCTCCTGCTCGGTGCGGGTGTGGTCGGCCACTGCGGTGCGGAGCGCCACCACGTCATCCGCGAAGATGCGCGCCTTCGCGTCGCGCACCATGGCGGCGATCGTCTGCGCCTCCCGCGCGATCTCGGCCTGTCGACCGAGCGGCTTCAGCTGCCGTCGGATCTCTCCGGCGAGGTCGCTCAGGCGGGTGAGGTTGGCCTCCATCGCGTCGAGTTTGCGCAGCGTCTTCTCTTTGCGGCGCCGGTGCTTGAGTATGCCGGCGGCTTCTTCGATGAAGCCGCGGCGATCCTCAGGCGAAGCCTGCAGGACGGTGTCGAGGCGTCCCTGACCGACGATCACGTGCATCTCGCGGCCGAGGCCGGAATCGCTGAGCAGCTCCTGCACATCGAGCAGACGGCAGCTCGAGCCGTTGATGGCGTACTCGCTGGATCCGCTGCGGAACAGGGTCCGGCTGATCGTGACCTCGGCATACTCGATCGGCAGCGCGCCGTCGCTGTTGTCGATCGTCAGCTGCACCTCGGCGCGCCCGAGCGGGCCCCGGGTGGACGTGCCGGCGAAGATGACGTCCTCCATCTTGCCGCCGCGCAGCGTCTTGGCGCCCTGCTCGCCCATCACCCAGGCCAGGGCGTCGACGACATTCGACTTGCCCGAGCCGTTCGGGCCGACGATGCACGTGACGCCCGGTTCGAACACGAAGCTCGTCGGCTGCGCGAACGACTTGAAGCCCTTCAGCGTGAGGCTCTTCAGATGCATGCAGGCGCCCTCGGGGTCAGGTGAATCACGCCCACACGCTACCGGAATCACGCCGAACGACGAGGATCCCGCGCGGTGCGACAGCAGGATGACGCACTTCGCGACACGCCGAAGGCTGAGAAAATGCTTGACGCGGGGGTCGCGCATCACTAACGTGATCTCTCGTTCATATGAGAGGAGGTCACCGATGATGATCACGAAGTCTGACGCCCGGTTCGATACCGCGTCGCACGTGCCAGCGCTAGCCGCCATCTCGGTGACCTTCGCCAACGTGCTCGGCTAGAACCGAACCGCCTCTCCCGATCTCTCGGACGCCACGCGTCCGATCGACGATCCACGTCTCCGCTCTGCACGCGGTCGACGCTCCGCCCGTTCTCCGGGCCGCACCGATGCCCCTCCCGGATCCGTCCGCTCGGCATCTCTCCCCGCTGACGACCGCATGTCGCGCGGTCCAGCGCTGACGATCTTCGCATCGCCAATCCCATCAAGTAGAAAGCGCACATATCGTGAGCACCACTCTGCTGACCGATCACCGGCAGCTGAACACGTCCATCCATCCACCGGATACCGAGGATCGCAAGATCCTCACCATCCCCGACAGGGAGGGCCGGCAGCGACTTTCACTCGCCGACCGTCTGAGCCTCCACATCGGCCTCTGGCTGCTGCACCGCAGCCTGCGCGCCGAGCGCTCACGCGCAGAGGGCGCACCGGATCTGCAGTACCTGCAGCTCCAGATGCTCGAACAGCACCAGGCTGTCGCGCTGCTGACCTACGGCCTGCAGCGCGGCATGTACTGATCGCCGGAGTCGACGAGGAGAGACGCAGATGACCATCACCCTTCCCGCAGGTGCGACCCTGCATCCGCTCGAGCTTCCGGCCCGGGCGGATGCGGGGCCCACCCCGCTCATCCGCGAGTACGCGGCCGTGCGCAACGCCGCGATTGTCGAGGAGACCGGCCGAGACGACGACGCGCAGACCGCGGAGTCGCTGCTGCCGATGCTCTACGGAGACGCCGACATGACCCGCCGACAGTGGTACATCCGGATCGACGGCGAGATGGCGGGGTGCGTCGCGTTGAACGTCTTCCAGGACGACAGCGCGACCACGGCCATCGGCACCATCGCTCTGCTCAGGGCGCATTGGAGCCAGGGCATCGGCACCGCTGCCCTGTCGTTCGTCGAGGAGCGAGCCCGCGATGCGAGCGTGCGGAAGCTCCTGTGCTGGAACGAGCATCACTCCGACGGGTCTGATGAGCTGCTGCCCTCCCCCACCGGTTTCGGTGCAGTGCCCCTCGATCACTCGGCTCGCTTCCTGCAGCGGCACGGATTCCGACTTGAGCAGGTCGAGCGCGCCAGCGAGCTGATCTGGGGCTCGAACACGGCCGCGCACCTGGAGCAGCTTCAGCGCGATGCCGAGCTGCACGCGGAGCGATACCGCGTCGTGCAGTGGATGCTGCCGACGCCCGATGAGCATCTCGACGGGTACGCGTGGCTGAAGTCGCGCATGTCGACGGACGTTCCCGACGCCGAGCTCGGAATGCCGATCGAGAAGTGGGACGCCGAACGCGTCCGACGACACGACGCGCGCTATGCGGCACGTGGTGCACGAGTCCAGGTGACCGCCGCCGAGCGGATCGACACCGGCGAACTGTGCGCCTTCAACGAACTGGCGATCGTCGGCGATGAGACTGCGAAGACCGACCAGGAGGACACCCTCGTGCTCTCGGACCACCGCGGCCACCGCCTCGGGATGCTCGTGAAGACCGCCGGCCTTCGACGCTGGCACCAGAACCATCCGCACTCACCTCGCGTCGTCACGTACAACGCCGAGGAGAACCGTCCCATGCTCTCCATCAACGAAGCCATCGGCTTCACCCCTGTCGCCTACGAAGGCGCCTGGCGGAAGGACCTCGCGTGAACACCCTCACGACCACGAACACGACCACGACGGCGCCCGCGCTGACGATCGCCGAGATGCGCGTACCTGCTCGCCTCGACGACGCGGATGCGGCGGACTTCCACGCCGCCGTCGCGCTGAACAACGCGATCTGCCTCAGCGATTCCGGGCTGGATGACTTCGCCAGCACGGCCGAGGAGATGCTGCCTCGGTGGCGGACGAACGCCGACCACGTCACGCGCACGCTGCTTGCGCGGGAGGGCGGCGCGATCGTCGGCGCCGCGGTGCTCGGCTACGGCGTCGCAGAGCCCACCAGCGCCGAGGTCGACCTGATGGTGCTGCCTGAGCACTGGGGCCGGGGCATCGAGCAGGCGCTGCTCGACCGGGTGGAGTCGGAGGTGCGGATGCTGGGGCGCATGGTCCTGCAGGCCTGGACGCTGCACCGTGCCGATGCGGCCACCGGACCGCTGGTCCCGCGGACCGGCTGGGGACGGCTCACCGCGACGCCGCACGCGCAGCTGCTGGCCGACAGCGGCTTCACGCTCGAACAGGTCGAGCGCAGCAGCGTCTACGATCTGCAGGCGGACCACGCCCCGGTCGAGACGATGCTCGCCGCAGCGCTCGCTGTCGCCGGCGCCGATTACCGGGTCGTCGAATGGACGCTGCCGACTCCGCCACACCTGCGCGACGGGTATGCATGGGCGCTGTCGCGCATGTCGACGGATGCTCCCAGCGGCGGACTGGAGGTGGACGAGGAGACCTGGGACGCCGAGCGGATCTCCCGTCGTGACGCGCGGATCCTCGATGGCGGGCAGAGGATGTCGGTCGTCGCGGTCGAACACGTGCCGACGGGTGTGCTCGCGGCCTTCAACGAGCTCGCGATCGGCGCCGATCTCACCGGCGTGACGCACCAGTACTGCACGCTGGTGCTGAAGGAGCACCGCGGGCACAGGCTCGGCCAGATCGTGAAGTGCGCGAACATCGTGCGATGGCGCGGGATCGCACCGGAGTCTCCCCGCATCAGCACGTTCAACGCTGAGGAGAACCGGCCGATGCTCGACATCAACGAGGCGATGGGCTTCCGCCCGAGCTCGTACGCCGGTGCCTGGCAGAAGAAGCTCGACTGACGAAGGAATGAGCGTCGATCATCCCCGAGGATGACCCGCAGCACGCGGGATCGTCCTCGGGGCCGACGACTTCGCGCGCGCATCGCACGAGGCTGGAGGCATGAACGATCCGATCCTGCTCGCACACTCACTCACCAAGGCTTACGCGTCGACCCGGGCACTCGCCGGTGTCGACGTCGCCGTGCAGCGCGGCGAGTCACTGGCGATCATGGGCGCATCCGGTTCTGGGAAGACGACTCTGCTGCATGTGCTCGCAGGGATCATCGCGCCGGACGCCGGCGCCGTCACGTTCACACCCGCCTCGGGCGTCAGCGTGGAGGTGGCACGCATGTCCGAGACGAAGCGCTCGCAGCTGCGGCGCGAGCGCTTCGGTTTCGTGTTCCAGCAGGGACTTCTGATCCCCGAGCTGACGGCCGTCGAGAACGTCGCCCTCGCGCTGATGATCAACGGCGTGCGCCGCGCCGAGGCCACCGTGCAGGCCGTCGCCTGGCTGCACTCCCTGGGCCTCGCCGGTATGGAGGATCGCCGCATCGGTGAGCTCTCCGGCGGTCAAGCCCAGCGCGTGGCGATCGCCCGCGCGCAGGTCACCGGTGCCGAGCTGATCTTCGCGGACGAGCCGACCGGCGCGCTGGACTCCATCACCTCGTCAGAGGTGATGGATGCCCTGCTCTGGTCGACCACGAGCCAGGGTCGCACGCTGGTGGTCGTGACACACGATGAGCAGGTGGCCGCCCGATGCTCCCGCGTGCTGCTGATGAGCGACGGTGCGATCGTGCGCTCGGAGGTGTCCGCATGAACATCGCCGTATTGAGGATGCTGCTGCGGCCCGAGAAGGGACAGGCCGCGACAGTGATCCTCCCCGGGATCGCCTTCGCGGTGGTCTCGGCTCTGAGCCTCACCATCATCGGCGGCGCGCAGACGTTCTGGACCTGGCGGGATGACTACGCCCCGGTCTACCAGGCCTTGGCCGGCATCGCGCTGGCCCTGCTCGTGATGCCCCTGGCGTCGCTCGGCGGTGCGGCCGCTCGGCTTTCGGCGCGGCGCCGCGATGAGCGCCTGTCGACGCTGCGGCTTCTCGGCGTGACGCCGTTCGGCGTGGGCGTGGCGACGATCGTCGAATCCACGCTGATCGCCACGGCCGGTGTGCTGGTGGGCACCGCCGTGTATCTCGCGGCTGTGCCTGCGATCGGACTCATCCCGTTCCGTGGAGAGGCCCTGGGCGCGGACGCGGTTCTGCTGCCCCCTGGGGTGCTCGCGCTGGTCGGGCTCGGCGCGGTGCTGCTTGCGATCGTGAGCGCCGCGCTCGGGCTGCGTCGCGTCGTCATCTCGCCGCTCGGTGTGCGGATGCGTGCGCAGACCGGAACGGCGCACTGGATGCGCGCTGCGGCGGCCGCCGTTCTGCTGGCCGTCGCCGTCCTCGCCGCGCAGGCCGTTCCGTCCCTGGCGGGTGTCGTCGCGATCGCCGTGATCCTCGCTGCGCTGTTCGGCGGCACGGTAACGCTGCTGAACCTCGCCGGCCCGTGGGTGCTGAAGGTCATCGCGAAGCGTCAGGTGCGACGGGCGGCGACGCCTGAGCGGCTGCTCGCAGCGCGTTCCGTGCTGGAGTCGCCGAAGCGCGCCTGGCGGCAGGTCGGCGGTCTCGCGATGGCGAGCTTCATGGCGGTGTTCGCCGGCACGGGTGTGTCACTGATGGATCTGATGGGCACTGCGGATGCCGCACCGGAGCAGCTCGCGCTCGCCGTCGATATGCGGACCGGACTGATCATCACGCTGGTGGCCTCATTCCTGATGGTGGCAGCGTCGGTGGGTGTGACGCAGGCGTCGGATGCCCTCGATCAGCGGCCCCTGCACCGCAGCCTGCATCAGCTGGGCGTGCCGATGAAGACCGTCGACGCGGCCCGCCGTCGGGCGATCATGTCGCCGCTGCTGGTGACGACGCTGGGCTCCGCCCTGTGTGCGGCGGCCGTGATCTTCCCGCTGCTGGGTCTCACCCTGATCATTGCACCGGTGTCGCTGATGACCATCGCCGGGGTGCTCGGCGTCGGCATCCTGATCGTCTGGGCGAGTACCCGTGCCACTCGGCCGCTGCTGCGTCCGGCGTTCGCCGAGGCATGACCGTCACTGCGCCGCTTGACGGACCCCGCCGGCGCCGCGGATAGCATGTGGGGATGGCCGGAGCGACTGTGGATCCCGATTGGCACGCGGCGACCGACCCGAGGACTCCCCCGCAGCAGCTGGCTGACATCGCCGCACGCCGCTGGGATCTGCACGCGGTGATCTCCGCGCATCCGCAGGCATACCCGGAGCTGCGGCGATGGATGGCACAGGTGGATCCGGGCGGCGATCACACGGCACAGGCGATGCCTCTCACCCCTGTGCGGCGCCCGCGGCGCGGGATCGGATGGTGGTTCGCCGGGTGCGGGTGTCTCGCTGTGGCCGGCGTTCTGGTTGTGGTGATCGCGCTGCTCGGAGGTGTCGGTGCAGCACTGCAGCAGGACGGTGGATCCCGGCCCGAGGCCGGCAGTGTGCCCGCACCCGCGCCCGAGCCCGCGAACGACGCGGTCGCCGAGCAGCTGGCGATCTTCGAATCCGAGCGGGCGAGGTACCACCAGCTGGTGGCGGAGCTCGATGGCAACCCGGTCGCGCCGCTCGTCACGCAGCTCGATTTCATGGAGCGCGTCGAGCGTGAGGCTGCGGTGCCGGGCATCTCCGAGATCGCCGCGCGCTCGGTGGCGGAGCGCGCTCGTGAGTTCCGGGAAGAGCTCGAGGCGGAGGTCACCGCGGCAGAGGCGCGCCGAGCCAACGCTTCCGGCACGCTCACGGAACAGCTCGTCGATGAGGCCGGCGACGGTTTCATCGACGTCCGCTGGGATGCGACATCCGCCTGCGATGCAGCTGGAGAAGGCGAGCTCACCACCGGCTGCGTGGTCACCGGTGATCCGCTCACGATCCACCTGCAGTCAGAGAGCGCCGCCAGCGGCGACTGGGAGCGCAGGATGGTGGTGGCGCACGAGCTCGCGCATGTCTACCAGCATGCGGATGCCCGCCGGTTCGACGACGGCAAGGGGGATGCGGACCGTCTGGTCGAGCAGGGCATGTTCCAGGGCAGCGACGAGAAGATGGCGGACTGCTACGCGCTCACCTATTACGACGAGCACACCCTCACCAACGGCAGCGTGACGCTGGGATACGGGTACGTTTGCAACGCGTCGGAGCGTCAAGCGATCCGCGAGTGGGCCGCCGAGGTCAACGCTCCGATGCCGAACTGACGTTTTCGGCAAAGGAGCACATCATGGGCAAACTCATCTACTCGATGATCACTTCACTCGACGGCTATGCCGAGGCGACGGAAGGCGGTCTCGGCAGAGGTGCCGAGGACGAGGAGGTGCACACCTTCATCGGGGACCTCTTCAGGGACGTCGGCACGTTCCTCTACGGCCGGCGCATGTACGAGACGATGGTCTTCTGGGAGACCGCGCACGCCGATCCGGATGCCCCGCCGCATATCGTGCAGTACGCCCGCGACTGGCAGGCCGCGCAGAAGATCGTGTACTCCAAGACCCTGCAGTCGGCGTCGAGCGCGAAGACTCGGATAGAACGGGAATTCAACCCGGATGCCGTGCGTGCCCTCAAGGCCGAATCCGATCGCGACATCACCGTGGACGGCCCGAACCTCGCAGCCCAGGCGATCGCTGCCGATCTGGTCGACGAATACCACCTGCTCATCACGACGAGCGTGGTCGGCGGCGGCAAGCGCTTCTTCCCCGACGGTATCCGCCTCGACCTCGACCTGGTCCAGGAGCGGGCGTTCGACAGCGGGCTGATCTACGCGCACTACCGAACCCGCTGATGCGCCGCGCAGGTCAGCGTCGCCGCTGGCACCTCGGGCAGTAATGCGAGGAGCGGTTCATGAACGCCTCGCGCCTGATCGGCCCGCCGCAGCGCGGGCATGCCCGTCCCCCACGGCCGTACGCATTCAGCGAGTGCGCAAAATAACCGGCCTGTCCGTTGACGTTGACGTACTGCGCGTCGAAGCTCGTCCCACCTTCGGCCAGCGCCTTCTCGAGCACGAGACGCACCTCGCTCAGGAGGCGACGCACCGCCTGAGCTGACAGCGCGGCCCCGTGGGTCTCGGGGTGGATCCGCGCGGCCCACAGCGCCTCGTCGGCGTAGATGTTGCCGATGCCGCTGATGAGACCCTGATCAAGCAGGACCCGCTTGATCGCGCTCGACCTGCGGCGCACCGCGGTGATGAAAGCCTGATCGGCGAACGCCGGGTCCATGGCATCCCGTGCGATGTGCGCCACCTGCGACGGAACCCGCGTGAGGTCGCTTCCGTAACCGCCCGGCGCGGCATCCGGTGTCGGCACCAGCGGGTCCACGGCGAGCGAGCCGAAGGTGCGCTGGTCAGCGAACGCCACGGCCAGCCGTCCGTGTCGGGGATGCTCGATCTGCAGGCGGATGCGCTCATGGCGCTCGCGAGGGGCATCCGATTCCCGCAGCAGCATCTGACCGCTCATGCCGAGGTGTGCGATCAGCGCCTCATCGCCGTCATCCAACGGCAGCCACAGGAACTTGCCGCGACGCACCGCGGCGCGCACGTCGCTGCCCTCGAGTCGCCCGACGAAGTCGGCGGCGCCGAGAGGATGCCGGGTCAGGGCACGCTCGTCGAGCACCTCGACCGCGCGGATGCGAGCGCCTGTGACGGCGGGCGCGAGGCCGGCGCGGACGACCTCGACCTCAGGAAGCTCGGGCACGCCGTGCTCAGGTCCGGTCGCTCAGCTGACGCCAGGCGGCAAGCGCGGCCGCCATCTCGGCGGTCTTCTTGCTGCTGCCCACGCCCGTGCAGGCGAGATCGCCGACACGCACCGTCGCGGTGAAGACGCGATCGTGATCTGGACCGTCGGATTCGATCGAATAGCTCGGCGGCGTCGCGCCGAGGCGTGCGGCCAGCTCCTGCAGGCTCGTCTTCGGATCCATCGCGGCACCGTACCGCTCGGGATCCGCGAGCAGCGGCGCTGTCAGGCGGAGCACGAGATCGGTCGCGGCGTCAGCACCGGCAGACAGGAACGTCGCGCCGAACACCGCCTCCATCGTGTCGGCGAGGATCGAGTCCTTGTCACGCCCGCCGGTCTGCTCTTCACCGCGGCCGAGCCGCAGGTGCTCACCGAGCCCGATGACGCGAGCGACCTCGGCGAGGGCGACTGTCGACACGACGCTTGCGCGTCGCTTGGCCAGTTCGCCCTCGTCGAGGTCGGGATGCGTCGTGAAGAGCATCACGGTGACCGCCAGTCCGAGAACCGAGTCCCCGAGGAACTCCAGGCGCTCGTTGTGCGGAATGCCACCGTGCTCGTAGGCGTAGGAGCGGTGCGTCAGAGCACGCTCCAGCAGCTCCGGATCGATCTCAACGCCGAGCTTCTCCGCGAGGGAAACCTCGCCGGTGAGAGTCTCGGACATGACCTATCCGATCAGACGTCTGCGACCTTGCGGCCCTTGTACTCCAGGAACAGTTCGGTGCCCTGCGAGTCGGTGACGACCTTGGCCTGGTGCGGGCGGCTGTAGACGACCTTGCCGTTCTCGATGGTCTTCACCAGAGCGGTGGGGGTCGCCTTCCACTGCGCGCGGCGCGAGCGGGTGTTCGAACGGGAGACCTTGCGCTTCGGGGGGTTACCAGCCATGACTAGCTCTCTTCTTTCTCGGCGGCGTGACTTTCTGCCGCGCCGTCCTGGTCTGTGATCTGTCGGAGCGCACTCCACCGTGGATCGATGGGAGCGGTGCTCTCTGCGCCAGTGCTCGCGGTCAGCTTCTCGCCCGTTTCCGGGTCGAGACCCAGGCAATCCGGCTGACACACCGGCTGAAATGGAAGCGACAATACGATCGCGTCCCTGACCAGAGTTTCAAGATCCACGTGGTCGTCTTGAACTTCGAAGTCAGTTTCTTCCTCACCAGGATACGCGAAAAGTTCCTGGAACTCGACTTCGACGGGCGCAGTGATGTCGGTGAGGCAGCGGCCACACACGCCGGTGTACTGCGCATCGGCTGTTCCGGAGACCAGAATGCCCTCGTGCACCGACTCCAGCCGCACGTCCAGCGCCAGCTCCTCGCCGGCTTCGACGGTGACGATGCCCTCACCCCACTTCTCGGCGAGAGTCACGTCGAAGCTGTGCTCGCGCATCTCTCCGGGCTTTCGGACGATGTCGCGGACGGGAAGGAAGAAAGGTCCATTCACTCGGGATTTCACCCCGCCAATGCTACCCGTCCAGCGCCTGCGAGGGGCCGGACCGAGAGTCGATGATCAGAGGCCGCGTGCGCCGGTGTCGAGGAACGACGCAACCGCACGCGGCACGAAGGGCGACACGTCGCCGCCGAGCGCTGCCACCTGGCGCACCAGCGAGCTGGAGACCATGGCGTTCGCCGGGTCCGGCAGCAGGAAGACGGTCTCGATCTCGGCGAGGTGACGGTTCACGATCGCCATCGGCGATTCGTAGGCGACATCGACCTGCGAGCGGATGCCCTTGACGAGCACTCCGGCGTCGACGTCACGCGCGTAGTCGACCAGCAGGCCCATGCTCCAGGACCCGACGATGATGTGCCCCTCGATGCCGGCGTCGGCGATCGACTGCTCAAGCAGGCTCATGCGCTGCGCGATCGGAAGCATCGCCTCTTTACCCGGATTGTGCACCACGAGCACATGCAGCTCGTCGTAGAGACGCGCCGCCCGATCGATCACATCGAGGTGTCCGAGGGTCGGCGGGTCGAAAGAGCCCGGGACGACAGCGATCCGACTGTTCACGCGGACTTCCTCCAGACGCTCGGTGCAGGCACTTCGACTCCCTGCGGTCGCTCAGTACATCGCATGCTGACAGCCTATCGGTCAGTTCTTGCCCAGAGCCGCGCGGTCCGCCTCGCTCACGCGCCGCTCGATGGTGGCCCGCAGGCCGGGGTGCTGCTCGAGCGCCGGGTCATCGGCGAGGATGCCGGCCGCGAGCTCGCGCGCGTGCGCGATGAGGCCGGCATCCTTCACCACGCGCAGCAGTCGCAGCGACGAACGCACGCCGGACTGCGAGGCTCCGAGCACATCGCCCTCTCCACGCAGCTCCAGATCGACCTCGGCGAGCTCGAAGCCGTCAAGTGTCGCTGCGACCGCTTCGACGCGCTCGCGCGCCAGCGATCCCGCCTCCGCCTCGGTGACCAGCAGGCACAGTCCGGCGTGCTCGCCGCGGCCGACGCGTCCGCGAAGCTGATGCAGCTGAGACACGCCGAAGCGATCGGCATCCATGATGACCATCATCGACGCGTTCGGCATGTCGACGCCCACCTCGATCACCGTCGTCGCGATGAGAAGATCGATCTCGCCGCGCGCGAACGACTGCATCACCGCATCCTTCTGCTCTGCGGGCATCTTCCCGTGCAGCACGGCGCGGCGCACCTTCGACAGCGTCGGGTGCGTGCCGAGTGCCTGATCGAGCTGCGCGACGCCCCAGCTCGGACCCTTGCCCTCGGCATCCGGCGGCGGTGCGTCACCGGACTCGACCGACTCCTTGGTGATGTCGATCGCGGCGCAGACGGCGAACACCTGCCGGCCCTTTGCGATCTCCTCCCCCGCACGCTCCCACACCCGCCCGAACCATTCCGGCTTTTCGGCGAGCGGCGCGACGAACGTCTGGATGCCGGCGCGGCCGGCCGGCATCGATCGGATCACCGACGTATCCAGATCGCCGAAGACCGTCATCGCGACGGTGCGAGGGATCGGCGTCGCGGTGAGCACGATCGCGTGCGGAGCCGTGCCCTTCGCCCGCAGTGTCTCGCGCTGCTCGACGCCGAAGCGGTGCTGCTCATCGACGACGACCAGCGCGAGGTCGGCGAGGGTGGTCTTCTCGGACAGCAGCGCATGGGTGCCGATGACGATCAGCGCCTGACCGGATGCCACCCGCAGTGCCGCCTTGCGTCTCTCCGGCGCCGACATCTGACCGGTGAGCAGGGTGGGCATCAACCGGGCGGCCACATCGGGTCCGAGCATCCGGGTGATGGACCGCAGGTGCTGGGCGGCGAGCACCTCTGTCGGCGCGATGAGCGCGGACTGCCCTCCGGACTCTGCGACCTGCAGCATCGCCCGCAGGGCGACGAGGGTCTTGCCCGACCCGACCTCGCCCTGGATCAGTCGGTTCATCGGCCGATCCGCAGTCAGGTCGACCGCTATCTCGGCTCCGACTCTCTGCTGATCGGCTGTGAGCGAGAACGGAAGAGCGTCGTCGAAGCGCTCGAGCAGTCCGCCCGGCTTCGCCGGCCGCGGCGTCGCCGTCAGGGCGCGCACCTGCTCGCGCTGCTGCAGCAGCGCGGTCTGCAGCACCAGCGCCTCGTGCGCACGCAGCGTGCGCACGGCGGGGTCGATGTCGTTCTTGCGGCGGGGCCGATGGATGCTCTCGAGTGCCTCACGGGCGGTGAGCAGTCCCTCGCGCTCGCGAAGGCTCTCCGGGAGGGGGTCGACGACATCGCCCAGACGGTCGAGGACACTGGCGGCCAGCTTCGCGAACTGCCAGCTCTGCACGGCGGAGGTGGCCGGATAGATCGGGATGGGCACGTCGCGCAGCGCGTCTGCCTGCCGCTGCGCCGCTTCGGTGTCTTCGAAGAGCTGGTAGTCGGGATGCGCGAACTGCACCGTGTTGTTGAACATGCCGACCTTGCCGGAGAAGATGCCCCGACGGCCCACGGCGAGCTCCTTCTTGCGCCATTCGGCCTGCCCGATGTTCTTCGCGAAGAACGTCAGCGACATGCGGCCGACGCCGTCTCCGATCGTCACCTCGAGCATCGCCCCGCGCCGGTTGCGCATCGTGCGCGCATTCGATGAGAGCACCTCTGCCACGATCGTGACCGTCTCGCCGATGGGCAGCTCGTGGATCGGCGTGAGCTCTCCCCTGTCGGCGTAGCGCCGCGGATAGTGCCCCAGCAGCTCGCCGACGCTCTTCATGCCGAACGCCCGATCGAGCGATCGAGCGGTCGATGTGCCGAGGGCCTCGGTGAGGGGCGTGTCGAGCGCGAGGGGCATGATCCGAGTCTAGAGAGGGGCGGGGACGCCACCGCCGGTGTCGTATCGTGAACGGGTGACCAGGATCATCGCGGGCCGTGCGCGCGGCGCCCGCCTCGGCGTGCCGAGCGCAGGCACTCGCCCCACCAGCGACCGCATCCGGGAGTCCCTGTTCGGCGCCCTCGAGTCGATGGGCGCGCTCGAGGAGGCGCGGGTGCTCGATCTGTACGCGGGCAGCGGCGCGCTCGGCTTGGAGGCCTGGAGCCGCGGCGGCGAATCCGTCGACCTGGTGGAGCTCTCCCGCCCCGCCGCGACCATCACCGGACGAAACGCCGGTATCGTCGCCAAGGCGATGGGACTGCCGATGGCCGCGAAGGTGCACCAGAGCGCGGTGCGCCCCTTCCTCACCCGCGCACGCGGGCCGTACGACCTGGTGTTCACCGATCCGCCGTACGACCTCGGCGATGACGCGATGAACGCTGATCTGGCGGCGCTGGCTCCACTGCTGTCGCCAGATGCGGTCGTCGTGATCGAGCGCGGCAAGCGCGCGACTGTCCCGGAC
This sequence comes from Microbacterium alcoholitolerans, assembly GCF_050408615.1. Taxonomy (NCBI): domain Bacteria; kingdom Bacillati; phylum Actinomycetota; class Actinomycetes; order Micrococcales; family Microbacteriaceae; genus Microbacterium; species Microbacterium alcoholitolerans. Next base: position 587,897 of record NZ_JBNTKD010000001.1, read on the forward strand.
CTCGCATCCGCCGGTCTCGAACTGCTGCGCTCCAAGACCTACGGCGACACGACCCTGTGGTGGGCCGGCCCGGCATCCGACCAGGCCTGAGAGCGGCGAACGCCACCCTCCGCTACAGGACGCCGTCCCAATCGCGGTACGGGTCCCACCCCGCGTGCACGATCGGGGCGCCATCGACCAGGACGCCGTCCGCTGACCGGCCGATGACCTCGCCGATGCGATGGAAGCCTGCCGGCAGCACCCCGGGCGGGAACGTCGCCAGGAGACCGTGATCCTCTCCGCCGCCGATGGCGCGCTGACGGTCACCTCCGAACGCCAGACCATCCAGGGCAGCCCCCGCCAGCGCGAGAGTCACGCCCGATGCATCCGCCATCCTGGCCGCATCCAGCGCCAGCCCGTCCGAGACGTCCATCATCGCGGTTGCACCGGAATCCGCTGCCACGGGGCCGAGCCCGATCGGCGGGGTGGGGCGCAGCTGCGCGTCGAGGGCATGCAGTTGCGCGGCATCCAGCGTCCCGCGATCGACGGCGACCGGCGTCTCGCCTTCGCGGAAGCGCGCGAACAGCACCCCGAGCCCCGCTCCAGCCGCACCGAGTTCACCGGCGAGGGCGACGATGTCGCCCTCGCGAGCGCCGCTGCGGGTCACCGCGACCCTGCCGCCCAGATCGCCGAGTGCCGTCACTGCGATCATCAGCAGATCAGACACCGTCAGATCGCCGCCGATCACCGTGCATCCGGGCGCCAGCGCCGCACACGCCTCACGGAAGCCGTCGGCCATCTGCTCGACGAACGACAGACGCACGCCGCGCGGCACGGCGAGTGACACCAGCAGCCCCGTAGGGACGGCTCCCATCGCCGCGATGTCGGCGAGATTCACGGCCGCGGCCTTCCAGCCGAGGTCGTGCCCGCTCGACCAGGCGGTGCGGAAGTCGGGCCCCTCGACGAGCGTGTCTGCCGTCGCGACGACCGAGCCGGAAGGAGCGGCGAGCACCGCCGCGTCATCGCCCGGACCGAGGATCGTGTGCGCGCCCGGCGCGGTGCGCGCGAGGATGGCGCGGAGCACCGTGCCCTCCGAGATGTCGCCGATGCGCGGGTCGTCGTCCGGAGCGGATGCCATGTCGACAACGGTAGCCTGGAATCATGCTCCGTCGACTCGCCCTGGCCGCTGGTGCACTGTCCGCTGGCGCTGTGATGCTTCTCGCTGTCACCGGCTGCTCGAGCACCGTGGCTCTCGACCCGGCGAAGGATGCGAACAACCCGGTCTGCGCGGAGGTCTCCGTGCGCCTGCCCGACTCGATCTCCGGCCAGGACCGGCGCTGGACGGATGCGCAGGCGACCGGAGCGTACGGCGACCCCGCGAGCGTCTTCGTCTCGTGCGGCGTGGACGTGCCGGGGCCCACCAGCGAGCTGCAGTGCATCACGCTCGAAGGCATCGACTGGCTCGTCGACGAATCGCAGGCGCCGATGATGCGCATGACCACCTACGGTCGCGATCCCGCCGTGCAGGTGTTCGTCGACACCGAAGTCGTCAGCGCGAACGAGGCGCTGGCCAACGTCGGCATCGTCTCCGGCGTGCGGATGATCCCGGCGGAGCGGGCGTGCATCTCTTCGGACGAGCTGCCGGAGTAGTCGTTCGGCAGCCCGGTGTCACAGCGGGGTCAGCGGCGCAGACCGGTCTCGATCAGCTCGGTGATCAGGTCGCTGTAGCTCAGGCCCGACGCGATCCAGCACTTCGGGAACATCGAGATCGGCGTGAACCCCGGCATGGTGTTCAGTTCGTTCACGATCAGGTCGCCGTCGGGCGTCACGAAGAAATCCACGCGGGCCAGTCCCCTGCCGTCCACTGCCTCGAAGGCGCGCACGGCGGCCTCCTGCAACCGCGATATCAGGGCGTCGTCGACAGATGCTGGGCAGACGATCTCGACCCCGTCGCCGCCGAGGTACTTGCCCTCGAAGTCGTAGAAGCTGCGTGAGGTCAGCACGACCTCGCCCGGCAGGGAGGCCCTGGCACGAGCACCGTCACGACCGTCGAGCACGCCGACCTCGATCTCGCGACCGCTGATCTTCGTCTCGACGAGTACCTTGTCGCTCTCATCGAACGCGACGCGCAGAGCGTCATCGAGTCCCTCGCCGCCGTCGACGCGGGTGACGCCGACGCTCGAGCCGGCATCGACTGGCTTCACGAACACGACGTCGCCCAGCTCGGCGACCCGCGCCCGGACGCTCTCGGGATCGGCGTCCCATTCCGTCTGACGGATCGTGACGCCGGGGGCGACCGCGATGCCGGCGGCCGACAGCGCGAGCTTCGTGAAGTGCTTGTCGAGGCACACGGCGGAATCGAGGATCCCGGCGCCCGCGTACGGCACGTCGATGACGTCGAGGAAGCCCTGGATCGCCCCGTCCTCGCCGTGCAGGCCGTGCAGCAGCGGGAGCACGACGTCGATCTCGCCGAGATCGACGGTCGATCCGTCCGGAGCGGCGACGCGCAGCATCCGATCCCCGCCGGGCTCGGGCCAGCGCACCCGGGTGCCGTTGTCGGAGACCAGCGGCAGGTTCGCGGCGTCCAGCGCGAACTTCTCCGGACGGTCCTCCTCGAGGACGAATGCGCCTTCGCGGGTGATCCCGACCGGGATCACCTGATAGCGGTCGCGATCAATCGCGGCCAGCACTCCGCCCGCCGTCGCGGAACTGATGGAATGCTCGCTGGAACGCCCGCCGAAGAGCACCACCACCGTCTGCTTGTCCATGATTGGTTCTCTCCTCCTGCGGAGTGTCGTCGTCAGTGGTCAGGTGCGGCGCGATGTCACGGGGATCCATCCGCCCGTCCAGCACCATCTTCACCTGCTCCACGATGGGCATGTGGACCTCGGACTCCCGGGCGAGCTGCAGCACGGGCGCGACGGAGGCGAGGCCCTCCGCCGTCTGCTCCATCTGCTTGATGACGTCCTGGAAGCTGTACCCCTGACCGAGCAGGCGTCCTGCGGTGTTGTTGCGGCTGAGCGGCGACTGGCAGGTGGCGATCAGGTCGCCGAGGCCCGCCAGTCCCTGCAGGGTCTCGGGCTTCGCGCCGTTCGCGACCGCGAAGTCGGTCATCTCGACGAGGCCCCGAGTGATGATCGACGCCTTGGTGTTCTCGCCGTAGCCGACGCCGTCGACGATCCCGATCGCGACCGCGATGAGGTTCTTCAGCACGCCGCCAAACTCGGTGCCGATGACGTCGGTGTTCACGAACGAGCGGAAGTACCTGTTGCGAGCTGTGCGGGCGACGGCATCCGCCGTCTCCTGGCTGCGTGAGGCGATCACCGCGGCCGTCGGCTGCTCGCGCGCGATCTCGAGCGCGAGGTTCGGACCGGATGCCACGGCGATGCGATCCGGGTCGCAGCGCAGCTCCTGCTCGATGACCTGGCTCATCCGCAGTCCCGAGGAGCGCTCGACGCCCTTCATCAGGCTGATGATCGGCGCGTCACTGTCGATGAGCAGCGGACGCAGCGCCTTGAGGTTCTCGCGCAGCGACTGGCTGGGAACGGACAGGTACACCTGCTCGGCGCCGTCAAGCGCCCGCGCCAGTTCGTGCGTGGCGCCGATCGCTCGCGGCAGGTTGATCCCGGGAAGGTACTTCGAGTTGCGCTTGGCCTCGGCGATCTCGAGAGCGAGTTCGGGGCGGCGCGCCCACATGGTGACCTGCGCGCCGCTGTCGGAGAGGATCTTGCCGAAGGTCGTTCCCCAGCTGCCCGCGCCGATGACGGTCGCGCGTGTCCCGGTGCCGGCGACCGGTGTCGATTTACGGTTCAAGGCGCCCCGTCTCGTTCTGCCCGTGATCTGCGGGGTTCCAGCGTGCAGTCGGCGCCTTCTCTCCGCGCAGTTCTTCCAGCAGCTCTGTGATCGCCGCCATCAGCCGGTCCGTCGCCTCATTGAGGACACCGGGCTCGGCGGCCCGGCCCCTCAGGTCCGAGAGATCGACCGGGTCGCCGAACAGCACGCGGACCGGCTTGCGCAGCGGCCACAGGCTCAGGCCCTTCTGGTAGCGCCCCATGATGTTCTGCGTGCCCCACTGCGCGACGGGGATCAGCGGGATGTCGCCGGAGAGCGCCAGGCGCACCGCGCCGGATTTGCCGCGCATCGGCCACAGGTCAGGATCCCGCGTCAGAGTGCCCTCGGGGTAGACGATCACGCCGCGACCGAGCTTCACCAGTGCGTCGGACTGTTCCATGGTCTGCTTCGCCGCCGCCGCCGACGCGGCGCGCGCCACCGGGATCATGCCGGTCTTCTTCAGCACCCAGCCGACCACGGGAATGCGGAACAGGCTCTCCTTGGCCATGAAGCGCGGCAGCCGACCCGTGCGGAACACGGCGAGGGCGATGATCAGCGGATCGAACTCCGAGTAGTGGTTCGGCGCGAGCACGAAGGCTCCCTGCCGTGGCAGCTTCTCATCGTGCACCGCCGTGATCTTGGCGATCAGCGAAAGTGCAGGGACGACGACCGCCGCGAGCGGCCAGAAGAGGCTGGGACGGCTCCGTTCGGATGCTGCCATCAGATCACCGGACGACGTCGAAGTCCGCGCCGAGCGCCTTCAGCTTGTCGAGGAACTTCTCGTACCCCCGGCTGAGGATGTCGACGCCCGACACCTGCGACTCGCCTTCGGCTGTCAGTGCGGCGATCACGTGACTGTATCCGCCGCGCAGATCGGGCACGACGATGTCGGCACCGTGCAGCGGAGTGGGACCGGTGATGACGGCGGCCTGCTCGAGCTCACGGCGCGGCACTCGACGTGGACCTTCCTGCAGCCCGTGCGGGTGCACCTCGATCTCGGCTCCCATCTTCACGAGGGCCTGGGTGAAGCCGAAGCGGTTCTCGTAGACCGTCTCGTGCACGACGGAGCGGCCGTGCGCCTGGGTGAGCGCGACGATCAGCGGCTGCTGCCAGTCGGTCATGAAGCCGGGGTGCACGTCGGTCTCGACGAGAACGGGAACCAGCTCGCCGCCGCGTCGGAAGAGGATCCCGTCCTCCTGCACGTCGAACCAGCCGCCGGCCTTGCGGAACACGTTGAGGAAGGTCAGCATCTCCTGCTGCTTCGCTCCGCCGACGAAGATCTCGCCATCGGTGGCCAGCGCCGCGGACGCCCAGGAGGCCGCCTCGTTGCGGTCGAAGATGCAGCGGTGGTCGTACCCGCGCAGCTGGTCGACGCCCTCGATGAGGATGACGCGGTTGGGCTCGTACGAGATGATGGCGCCCATCTTCTGCAGCACGGCGATCAGGTCCATGATCTCGGGCTCGATCGCGGCGTTGCGCAGCTCTGTCGTCCCCTTGGCGCGCACCGCGGTCAGCAGCACCTGCTCGGTCGCGCCGACGCTCGGGTACGGCAGGTGAATCTCGGCGCCCTTGAGACCGTTCGGCGCCGACAGCCGGATGCCATTGGGCTCCTTCTCGACGATCGCACCGAAATTGCGCAGCGCGTCGAGATGGAAGTCGATCGGGCGATCGCCGATGCGGCATCCGCCGAGGTCGGGGATGAACGCCTGGCCGAGACGGTGCAGCAGTGGCCCGCAGAAGAGGATCGGGATGCGAGACGCACCGGCGTGCGCGTCGATCTCCTCGTAGTGCGCTGACTCGACCGCGCTGGGGTCCAGCACGAGCGAGCCGGGCTCATCGCCCTCGGTGACGGTGACCCCGTGCACCTCGAGCAGCGACCGCACGACGGCGACGTCGCTGAGATCCGGCACGTCGCGCAGGGTGCTGGCCGTCTCGCCGAGCAGCGTCGCGACCATCGCCTTGGTGGCGAGGTTCTTCGCGCCCTTCACGTCGACTCGGCCGCGCAGCGGCCGACCTCCGCGGATCGCGAGCACGGATGCTGTGGGGGCAGGAGCCAGTTCAACTGCGGCGTCGCGCGCGGGTGTCGTCATTCGGGCCTCATCTTCATCGGGACAGGCGCGGCGGTCGCCGCGAGCCTCTCTTCAATCACGGCGGGTGCCGCAGGGGCTTGTGACCCCCGGCCCACCTTCGCTTCCTGGCTATCGAACAGGAAGCGTACGTGGCCGCCACGACTCGCGGCGGGCCTCGAACTGCGCGATCTTGTCTTCGTTGCGCAGCGTGAGCCCGATGTCATCGAGCCCTTCGAGGAGCCGCCATCTAGTGTAATCGTCGATCCCGATGGCGGTCTGGAAGCTTGCGATCGTGGCCGTGCGCGCCTCGAGGTCGACCGTGATCTCACGGCCGGGGTCCTCGTCGATGAGCGCCCAGATGCGCTCGATGTCCGCTTCGTCGACCGTCGCGGCGAGCAGCCCCTGCTTGCCGGAGTTGCCCCGGAAGATGTCGGCGAACCGCGGGCTCAGCACGACCTTGAAACCGTAGTCGCGCAGCGCCCACACGGCGTGCTCGCGGCTGGAGCCGGTGCCGAAGTCGGGCCCGGCGACGAGCACCGATGCCCCCTTGAACGGCGCCTGGTTGAGCACGAAGTCGTCGTTCTGACGCCAGGCGTGGAAGAGCGCGTCGTCGAAGCCGGTCTTGGTGACCCGCTTGAGGAAGACCGCGGGGATGATCTGGTCGGTGTCGACGTTGGAGCGCTTGAGCGGAGCGGCGACTCCGGTGTGCGTGGTGAACTTCTCCATCAGTTGCTCCCCTCCAGGTCAGCAGGACTGGACAATGTGCCGCGCACGGCGGTCGCTGCGGCGACGAGCGGCGAGACGAGGTGCGTGCGCCCGCCCTTGCCCTGGCGTCCCTCGAAGTTGCGGTTGGATGTCGAGGCGCAGCGCTCCCCCGGGGCCAGCTGGTCGGGGTTCATGCCCAGGCACATGGAGCATCCGGCGAATCGCCATTCCGCACCGAAGGCCTCGACGATCTTGTCGATGCCCTCGGCTTCCGCCTCGAGGCGGACGCGAGCCGAACCGGGCACGACCATGACGCGCACGCCGTCAGCCTTCTTCTTGCCCTCGATGATCGACGCGAAGGCGCGCAGGTCCTCGATGCGGCTGTTCGTGCACGACCCCATGAAGACAGCATCGACCTTCACGTCCTTCAGCGGGGTGCCAGGCGTCAGGTCCATGTACTCCAGAGCGCGCTCGGCCGCGGCGCGCTCATTGGCATCCGCGATCACGGCCGGGTCGGGGACGGAGGACGAGAGCGAGCTGCCCTGGCCGGGGTTCGTGCCCCAGGTGACGAACGGCTCGAGCTCGTTCGCGTCGATGAACACCTCGGCGTCGAAGGCCGCGCCCTCGTCGGTGGGCAGCGTGCGCCAGTAGGCGACGGCTTCGTCCCAGTCCGCGCCCTGCGGAGCGTGGGGCTTGCCCTTGACGTACTCGAAGGTCGTCTCGTCGGGGGCGACCATGCCGGCGCGCGCGCCGGCTTCGATCGACATGTTGCAGATCGTCATGCGCCCTTCCATCGAGAGGGCGCGGATGGCACTGCCGCGGTACTCGAGCACGTAGCCCTGGCCGCCGCCGGTGCCGATCTTGGCGATCACGGCGAGAATGATGTCCTTCGCAGTCACGCCGGGGCGCAGCTCGCCCTCGACGTTGATCGCCATGGTCTTGAAGGGCTTCAGTGGCAGCGTCTGCGTGGCCATGACGTGTTCGACCTCGCTCGTGCCGATGCCGAACGCCATCGCGCCGAACGCGCCGTGCGTCGAGGTGTGCGAGTCACCGCACACCACGGTGATACCGGGCATGGTCAGGCCCAGCTGCGGGCCCACGACGTGGACGATGCCCTGCTCGGCATCCCCCAGCGAGTGCAGCCGGACGCCGAACTCCTCGGCATTGCGACGCAGCGTCTCGATCTGGGTGCGGCTGGTCAGATCGGCGATCGGCTTGTCGATATTCAGCGTCGGGGTGTTGTGGTCCTCCGTCGCGATCGTCAGATCGAGGCGGCGAAGCGGGCGACCCTCGGTGCGCAGTCCGTCGAACGCCTGCGGGCTGGTGACCTCGTGCACGAGGTGCAGGTCGATGTAGATGAGGTCGGGCTCGCCGTTCTGGCCCTTGACGACGAGATGGTCGTCCCACACCTTCTCTGCGAGAGTGCGCGGCTGCGGGGTGCTGGTCATGCGGTTGTTCCTTCTGGCTCAGTGATTCGGCCCGCGTTGGACGCCGCGACGAGGAAGGCCTGTGTCAGATCCCGTCGCGGCTGCTAAGAAGAAGAACCACCCGCCGCATGCCGGTCAGTTTACACGGCAGCGATGGGCGGTTCTCTCGGTGTGATCGGATATGACGTGCAGACGCCGTCGATCAGGAGGACGCCGCTATCGGCGGTTCAGCGCGGCGCGCTTCTCACGACCCGAGGCGATCAGGCTGGCGATGGTGGCGACGATCATCGAGGTGATGATCACACCGAGCGAGACCCAGTTGTTGATGTCGGGTGCCCAGGCGATCGGCTCGCCGCCGTTGATGAACGGCAGCTCGTTCTCGTGCATCGCATGAAGGATCAGCTTGACGCCGATGAAGCCGAGGATGAATGCCACGCCGTAATGCAGGTAGCGCAGCTTGTCGAGCAGGTCGCCGAGCAGGAAGTACAGCTGCCGCAGACCCATCAGCGCGAAGAGGTTGGCTGTGAAGACGATGAAGGGATCGGTGGTCACACCGAAGATCGCGGGAATGGAGTCGACGGCGAACATCAGATCGGTCACGCCGAGCGAGACGAACACGATCAGCATCGGCGTCCAGATCTTCTTGCCGTTCACGATGGTGCGCACCTTGGGTCCGTCGTACTCGTCGCTGATCGGAATGACGCGACGGATCTGACGGACGATGAATCCCTCGGTCTGCTTGTCGTCCTCGTGCTTCTCGGGAAGCGCCTGACGCACAGCGGTGAAGACGAGGAAGGCGCCGAACAGGTAGAAGATCGGGCTCAGGTGCTCGACCGCCGCGCCGACGATGATGATGAAGATCGCGCGCAGCACCAGCGCGATGATGATGCCGACCATGAGTGCTTCCTGCTGGTACCGGCGCGGCACCGAGAACTGCGTCATGATCAGCACGAAGACGAACAGGTTGTCGATGGAGAGGCTGTACTCCATCGCCCAGCCGGTGAGGAAGTCAAGAGACGTCTTCGCGTCTCCGATGAAGAACAGCACCGCCGCGAAGATCAGCGCGAGCGTCACGTAGAAACCGACCCAGAGGCTCGATTCCCTGGTCGAGGGGATGTGCGGCCGCTTCAGGATGAGCAGCAGATCCGCAATGAGGATGACGGTGAGGACCACCAGCGCGGTGACCTCGAACCAGACGGGGATAGTCAAGGACTAGTGCCTTTCGAAAGGGTTGGCGTGAACCGAAAGTCTCTCCCCGCAAGAATGCGCCGCACGGCCGGAGCAGCGATGACGATGCTCGTGATGACGATCCGCGCGAAGGTGGGATACTCCCTTTCGCTCGAACGATCGTACCGGACTCTGAGACGATGAGACGATCCGCGACACTCTGCAGGTGAGAGACAGTGTTGTGAGGCACGGCGATCGGAATGGAATGCCGACGAGCAGCGAGGACCGCGAATGGGCGGCACGGGCCGCATCCGGTGATCAGGGTGCGTTCCGTGCGATCTATCGCGCCCACGTCAGGCCGGTGTACTGGATCGCGCACGGCATCCTCGGATCCGCCGCGGATGCCGAGGATGTGACCCAGGAGACCTTCGTGGTCGCCTGGCGCAAGCTGCCGGGGCTGGAGCTGGTGAACGACTCGCTGCTGCCCTGGCTGGCGACGATCTGCCGCTTCCAGTCCGCGAACCGGCTGCGGGTGCTGCGCAGGGATCGAGCGAATACGGCGGATGCCCTGGACGAGACGATCCCCGACACGGTGGGCGTCGAGGACCAGGTGATCTCGACTGCTCTCGCCGACCGGATCGCGGAGGAGGTCGGGCTGCTGAATGAGCTCGACCGGTCGATCTTCCGGCTCTGCGCGGTCGAGGGCTACGCCTACCAGGTGGCCGCGCAAGAACTCGGTGTCAGCCATGCCGTCGTCCGCAACCGTCTCTCCCGGGTGCGAACGCGCCTGCGAGGCGCCGCGGCAGAAGTGAGAGACGCATGAACGAGAACAGCACGCCCACGCTCCCCGCGTTGAGCGACGAGACCATCGCACGCATCGAAGGTGCCGTGTTCGATGAGATCGGCGACGAGCGGCCGGCGCCGACGGCGGCGCCCTCCGCGAGTCGCCGACGGCGCGGGTGGATCACGGCGCTCGGCGTCGCCGCGGCGTTCGTCGGAGGCATCCTGATCGCCCCTCCTCTGCTGAGCGCGGTGAGCGGGGGCACGGCAGGCGACACGAGTGCGCAGTCCGTACCGGCTTACGACATGGCTCCCGTCGAGGGCGCTGCGCAGCCGGAGATCGCGGATGGCGACATGAGCGGCGCCGCGCGCGTGGCTGACAGTGCGGCGGCGCCTTCCGACGAGCGCGACATCATCACGACGTCCCAGGTCGCCCTGCGTGTGGCCGACGTGTCAGATGCGGCGGATGCCATCGGCAACCTCGCCGCCGAGCACAGTGGCTACGTCGAGGCAACGGACATCGGCTCGACGCTGGGCGCCACCGCGGACATCTCGCCCGAAGAGCCGCGCCAGCCGGGCAGCGGCTGGGTCAGCATCCGCGTTCCGTCCGCAGAGTTGGAGGAGGTGGTCGGTGCGCTCGAGGGTCAGGGCGAGATCCTGCGCTCGTCGATCGCGCGTCAGGACGTCACCTCGCAGACGGTGGACTTGCAAGCCCGCGTCGATGCGTCCCGGGCATCCGTCAAGCGACTGACCGAGCTGATGGGCAAGTCCGGCTCCATCGGCGATCTGATCGCGGCCGAGTCGGCACTCAGCGAGCGCCAGGCACAGCTGGAGAGCTACGAGCAGCAGTTGAAGAGCCTGGACGATCAGGTGGCGATGTCGACCATCTCCATCGATCTGACGGAGCAGACCAGCGCGACCACGGCTGATCCGGCCGGGTTCGGCGACGGCCTGCTGGCCGGCTGGAACGGGCTGATCGTGTCGCTGAACGCCCTGGTCGTCGCACTCGGCTTTCTGCTGCCCTGGCTGGTCATCGCCGGGGTCGCGGTGCTGATCGTCTGGCTGATCCGCCGTCGAGGTCGCCGGGTGAAGAGTTCGAACACCGCTGAATCCGCGTGATTCCGGGATATACAAGAACTCTTGTGAGATTTCGAATCGGCGCTTAGCGTTGCCGACGTGGAAGATATCTCCGTCATCACCGCCGTGCACCACCCGCTGCGCCGGCGCATCGTCGACCACCTGCTGCTGCATGAGAAGGCACAGGTCGGCACACTCGCGCGTGCCCTCGACGCGCAGGTCGGCAGCATCAGCCACCACCTGCGCATGCTGCAGCGCGCCGGCGTCGCCGAGCAGATCCAGGCTCCGGACGGCGATCGCCGTGCGAGCTGGTGGCGACTGATCCGCACGTCGCTGAGCTGGTCGAGTCGTGACTACGCCGACTCGCCCGCCGATGCCTACCTGGCGCGCGAGGCGCGCCGGTTGAATGTGCGGCATCAGCTCGAGCGCCTGCAGCAGTGGAATCGGGCCAGCCCGAACAGCGATGTGCAGGGCTTCAACACCGACGCGCTGGCCTGGGCGACACCGGCAGAGCTCTCCGACCTCTCGCAGCGCATCGTCGAGACTCTCGAGACCTGGCGCAGCGGCATCGACCGTGAGGACGGACAGCGGCGCATGCCCGTCTACTTCTTCGCGCACGGCTTCCCCACGGAAGTGTGAGATGACGACGAGCGAACCGCTGCTGCTGCGCACTCCCCCGCCGTTCCGCCGCGACCGGATGGTGCAGACCTGGCTCGTCGTCAAGGCGCTCTCCGACGCCGGCGACGCCGTCTGGACGATCGCCGTCGCGTGGACCGCGGTGCAGATCGCCTCACCTGCCGTCGCCGGTCTCATCGTCGCCGCCGGGACGATTCCGCGCGCGGTGATCCTGCTCATCGGCGGCGCGATCGCCGATCGCGTGAATGCCCGCCGCATGATGCTGCTGTTCAACAGCATCCGAGTCGTGGTGCTCGCGGTGACCGCGGTCTGGATACTGCTGACCGAGCCGACCGTCGCGGTGCTGCTCATCGCGACGATCGCGTTCGGCATCTGCGATGCGTTCTACGAGCCGGCGGCGGGGACGATCCCTCGCCAACTCGTGCGACCGGCGGATCTGCCGTCGTATTCGGCACTCAGCCAGACGCTCAGCCGGCTCGGGACGATGGGCGGCGCCGCCATCGGCGGCTTCCTCGTCGCCTGGGCCGGGATGCCCGGCAGCGCCACCGCGGATGTGGTGACCTTCACGGTCGTGATCGCCTTCATCGCGATCTGGCTGCGGCCGCGCTTCGCGCTGCCCCGCACCGCGAAAGGCGAGACGGTGCTGCGGGGCGTCGCATCGGGATTCCATCATCTCGGCGAGAACTCCGCGACGCGCACGCTGGTGATCGCCCTGTCCGGACTGAACCTCGCTGTCGGCCCCGCCCTCGCCATCGGACTCGCGCTGCAGGCGACCGAGCACGGCTGGGGCGCTGGCGCCGTCGGCGTTTTCGAAGCGCTGGTCGGCGGCGGCGCCATGATCGGCGCGCTCGCGGTCGTGCGCTGGCGACCGCGGCACGAGGCCAGCGGAGCGTTCTGGGCACTGGTCGTTCAGGGATCGGGAATCGTCGCGCTCGGGATCGGCTCGCCGATCGCCGTCGGCATCGGCTGCGTGATCATCGGTCTCACTGCCGGCTTCGCATCAGTGCTGCTGGGTGCGACGTTCGCCGCTACCATCGCACCCGACTACCTCGGACGGATGTCCTCCATAACCCGCCTGGGAGATGACTGCCTGATGCCCCTCGCGATGGTCGTGTTCGGTCTCCTCGCATCGATGCTGCCGACCTGGATGCCGTTCACGCTCTACGGCGGAGCCCTCATGCTGCTGATGGTCGTCCCGCTGCGCAACCCGCTTCTACGGGCAATCGCCCTTCGTGACAAGGCCCCTGCCGCGTGACCTGCCGCTCCGGTAGCGTTCGGCCATGACGGAAGACCGATTCAACCCTCGATACGCCATCGTCACTGCATCCGACTCCGGCATCGGCGCTGCGACAGCCCTCGCCCTCGCAGACGCCGGAATGGATGTCGGCATCACGTGGCACACCGACCGGGAAGGCGCGCAGCACACCGCCGAGAAGGTGCGTGGGCGCGGACGCCGTGCATTCGTCACCCGTTTCGACGCGACCGACCTCGGTGGCGTCGCCGGAGTCATCGACGATCTCGCCGACGAACTCGGCGGGGTCGACGTCTTCGTGAACAATGCCGGCGCGAGCGTGCGCCGGCCATTCCTCGAAGTGCCGCTCGACGAGTGGCGCGACACTGTGGCACTGAACCTCGACGGCGCTTTCGCGGGGATGCAGACCGCCGCTCAGCGGATGGTGCGCGCCGGCCGCGGGGGTCGGATCATCGCGGTGACGAGCGTCCACGCGCACCAGCCGCGGGTCGGGCTCTCGGCTTACATCGCCGCGAAGCACGGCTTGACCGGCCTCATCAAGAACATGGCTCAGGAGCTCGGCGAACACGGCATCACGTGCAACGCGGTCGCCCCCGGCGAGATCGCGACCGCGGCGAGCGGACGCGACTCGGAGGATGCCGATCGCACCCACCGCCCGGGAGTGCCGTTGGGCCGTCCTGGAAAGGCCGAGGAGGTCGCCGCGGTCATCGCGTTCCTCGCCTCCCCCGACTCGTCTTACGTGACCGGCGCCGAGTGGAGTGTCGACGGCGGGATGCTGCAGATGGGCCCGCAGGCGGGATCGCACCTCACGGACGACAGCTGGCGTCGCGACTGACTGCGGAGACGAAAAAAGCCCCCGATCCGAAGATCGGGGGCTTTCTCGTGTTGTGACCCCAGCGGGATTCGAACCCGCGTTACCGCCGTGAGAGGGCGGCGTACTAGGCCGCTATACGATGGGGCCGTCCGGCCTTTTCAGGCCGTCCTTGCAACCGTTCAAGTATGCCACGGCGATTCTGACGACGCCAAATCGGGGCGTCCCGAATGTGAATCACGGGCGTGTCGGACCTGTGGGACTTGCCGCGCTCGCCCTCGAAGGGTTGACTTCGAGCATGCGCATCACCAAGCATGAGCACGCTGCACTGCGCCTCGAGCACGACGGCCAGACGCTTCTCATCGACCCGGGCACCTTCACCGCACCGCTGGACGGCCTGTCCGGCGTCGTGGCAGTCGTGATCACCCACGAGCATCCCGATCACTGGACCGCGGCGCACCTGCAGCAGATCCTCCAGGAGGCCCCTGGCATCCCGATCCTGAGCACGGCTGGCGTCGCCTCGGAGGCCGCCGAGGCGGTTCCCGACGCGATCACGGTCGTCGCGCCTGGCGAGACGCACACGATTGGTGCCTTCACGCTGCGCTTCTTCGGCGGCGCCCACGCCGTCATCCACTCAACGCTGCCCGCCGTCGAGAACGTGGCCGTGCTCGTCAATGATGAGTTCTACTACCCCGGTGACTCGTATGCGATTCCGGAGGGTGTGCGGGTCTCCACGCTGGCCGCGCCGCTAGGGGCGCCCTGGCTGAAGATCGGCGAGGCGATGGACTTCGTGCTGGCCATCGCTCCGCGCAGCTGCTTCGGAACGCACGACATGACGCTCTCCGCCATCGGTCGGAGCATGCACCGGCAGCGTCTGCAGTGGGCCACCGAGCAGGGCGGTGGTCAGTTCTTCGAGCTCGATCCGGGGATGTCGCTCGAGGTCTGAACCTGTGGCTGCTGCGCTGCGCGCACGCGCAGGGCCCGAGCGAGATCGTCCCGCTGCTCCAGCACCAGCCGTCGCAGCGCCGCGGGCGCGTCCTCATTCTTGGCGAGCCACTCGTCGACCGCATCGGTCGCCTCGGCGTCGGGGAACAGCCCGATGACAAGACGCTTGGCTATCTCGATGCTGCGCTCCGTCCAGGCATCCCGGATCCGCGTGAAGTACTCGCCGTCGAAGCCGGCGGTCAGGTCGCGCCGTCCGCCCGCCCGGAAGCCGCTGATCGTGGCGTCGAGGTGGTCGTTCGTCAGCGACAGGTCCGTCCAGGCCGATTCCCACGCGGCGGCGCGAACCGCTGCATCGGGCCGCGAGGCGAGCGCACGGATCTCGGCGGTGCGTCCCGCGGCCGTGTCGTCCTTCGTGCGCTCGGCGGTGATCTCCTCCGCACCGGCGTGCCCGGTGGTCGTCAGCGCGGTCAGCAGCAGCCAGCGCAGATCGGCGTCGATCGGCAGCCCCTGAGGCGCGTCGCCGTCGAGGATGGCGCGGAGATCGGCCTCACGCGAGTCATCGAAGACGGATGCCGCGGCGAACGCCCGCGCCCAGGAGAGCTGCGCATCGCTGCCTGCATCGGCGCCCTGCATCGCCGTCCAGGCCGCATCCACCCAGGTGCGTCGCTCGGCCGCGCGATCCTCATCGCCGACGTAGTGCTCCACGGCGAAGCCGGCGTTGAGCACGACTGCCGAAAGCAGCGCGACGTTGGATTCGGCGGGCGCGTGGCGGCGCACGATGTCGAGGTAGCGGCCGACGGCCAGTTCGCCGTCACGCGTCGCGTTCCAGAGCGACGACCACACCAGCCCGCGGACCAGATCATCCGCAAGCGTCGACAGCGACTCGGTGACCGCCGAGAGCGAGCGCTCGTCCAGCCGCACCTTCGCGTACGTCAGGTCATCATCGTTGAGCAGAGTGAGTTCAGCATCCGCGATCTCGACCGCCGTGCGCTCCTGATCGATGCGCACATCGATGCGCTCGCGCAGCGTGAGTATGCCATCGTGCCGGTCGTACAGCCCGATGCGCAGGCGATGCGGACGAGGCGCGACGTCGCCGCTGTCCTGCACGAGGGTGCGCCCGCCATCGGCATCCGACTCCAGCCACAGTGTCGAGACGCCGCTGGTCTCGAGCCACGCCTTCGACCACGCGCGCAGGTCCTCGCCTGACACGGCCTCGAGCTCATCCAGGAGGTCACCGAGCGTGGTGTTGCCGAAGGCGTGCGCGGCGAAGTAGCGGCGCGCGCCCTCGAAGAACGCCTCCTCGCCCACGAACGCGACGAGCTGCTTGAGCACGGCCGCGCCCTTCGCGTACGTGATGCCGTCGAAGTTCAGCTTCGCCGCTTCGAGATCGGGGATGTCAGCGACGATCGGATGCGTCGTCGGCAGCTGATCCTGCCGGTACGCCCACGTCTTGCGGCTGTTCGCGAAGCGCGCCCAGGCGTCGGTGAAGCGGGTCGCCGCGGCGGAGGCATGGGTGCCCATGTAGTCGGCGAAGGACTCCTTGAGCCAGAGGTCATCCCACCAGCGCATGGTCACCAGGTCGCCGAACCACATGTGCGCCATCTCGTGGAGGATGGTGTTGGCACGCCCGCCGCGCTGCGCGGCGGTCGCGGCGCCGCGACTGATGTACGCCTCGGTGAAGGTCACCAGACCGGGGTTCTCCATCGCGCCGAGGTTGTACTCGGGCACGAAGATCTGGTCGTACTTGCCCCACGGATACGGGTACGCGAACGCGTCGCTGAAGAAGTCGAGACCCTGGCGGGTGACCTCGAGGATCTCATCGCCCTCCAGGTGCTCGGCGAGCGAAGCGCGGCACAGCACGCCGAGCGCGACGTGCTGGTCGTCACGCGACCATTCCCCGTCCAGACGCGCGTAGGGTCCCGCGGCCACCGATGTGATGTAGCTCGAGATCGGCAGCGTCGGCGCGAACTCGACGCGCTGCACGCCGATGCCCTCGGTGACCGCCGCCGGCGACTGGTTCGACAGCACGTGCCAGCCGGCAGGAGCGGTCACATCGAACGTGAAGGCGGCCTTCATATCGGGCTGCTCGAAGCATGCCATCACGCGACGCGAGTCGGCCGGCTCGTACTGCGTGTACAGGTAGGTCTCGCCGTCGACCGGGTCGTGGAAGCGGTGCATCCCCTCGCCGGACCGACTGTACGCCGCGACCGCCTCGACGCGGACGGTGTTCTCCCCCTCGAGACCGTCGAGCTGGATGCGTGCGCCGTCGTAGTCCACGTCGCGCTCTTCGCCGTTCAGCACGACCTTCGACACGGATTCGCCGATGAAGTCGAGCCAGGTGGCGTCCTCACTCGCGTCGAAGCGCAGCGTCGTGACAGTGGGAAAGCCTGTGCGTGCATGTTCAGGTGCACCGGTCAGATCGAGTTCGACGCGCACCTCGTGCAGCGTGATCGACGCCGCACGGCGGGCGGTCTCGTCCCTGGAGAGGTTCGCGGAGCTCATGCATCCATGGTGTCACGTCGTCCTCAGGGGCGAGGAATCAATCGTGCTCGAGTTCCGGCGTGGGCCTCTCCTCAAGCCCCGGCCCGGGCCGCGACCGGGACCTTCGCCAGCGCCTGCTCGAGATCGGCGAGCAGGTCGTCAACGTTCTCGAGGCCGATCGACAGGCGAACGACGTCGGCGCCCGGTCGCGCCTCGGGCGCGACGGGTCGGTGCGTCAGCGCTGCCGGATGCTGGATGAGCGAGTCGACGCCGCCGAGTGAGACGGCGTGCGTGAACAGGCGCACCGCACCGGTGAGCGACTCCGCGGCCGCGTAGCCGCCGGCGAGACGCAGCGCGATCATCGCACCGCCGCCGCGCATCTGCCTGCCGACCAGGCCGCGCGTGTCGTCGAGTTCCGGGTAGTGGACTGCCACGACGGCAGGATGATCGGTCAGCTTCGCGGCGAGCGTGCGGGCCGCGGCCTGCTGAGTCTGGATGCGCACCGGCAGCGTGACCAGACCGCGATGCAGCAGGTAGGCGCCGAGCGGGTGCAGCAGCGCACCGGTGATGGCGCGCACGCGACGCAGCGCTTCTGCGGTCTGCTCAGAGCAGGCGATCACGCCGGCGATCACGTCGCCATGCCCGCCGATGTACTTGGTCGCGCTGTGCAGCGACATCGCCGCGCCCAGATCGAGCGGGTTCTGCAGCATCGGGGTTGCGAACGTGTTGTCGACGAGAACCGGCACCTCCCCCGCCTGTGCGACGACGGCCGCGATGTCGACGAGGTCGAGCGTCGGGTTCGCGGGCGTCTCCAGCACGATCATGCCCGTGTCGGGACGGATGCTGTCCGCGACCGCGTCCTCGTCGCAGAAGGTGACCTCGACTCCCAGCAGTCCGGAGTCGAGCAGGTGATCCGTGCCGCCGTACAGCGGGCGCACCGCGACGACGTGGTGTCTCCCGACGGCGGTCGTATGCGAGAGGATCGCCGCGGTCATCGCCGCCATGCCGGAGGCGAACGCCACCGAGGCGTCAGCGTGTTCGAGTTCTGCGAGGGCATCTTCGAATCGCGCCACGGTCGGGTTCCACAGACGGGCGTAGACGTTGCCGCCTTCGGCGAGCGGATGCCCGCCGTTCGCCATCGACTCGTAGGAGTCGCCACCGTGCAGGATGTCCGGCAGCGGGTTCGTCGTTGACAGGTCGATGGGTGCCGCATGCACGCCGAGCGCGCCGAGGTCGGAGCGACCGGCGTGGACGGCGAGGGTTTCGGGGTGCAGCGGCAGATCGGACATGCTGTCATATTGCGCTACGCAGCCACCGGATTCCAGAGGTGTTGTCGCAATACGCCCAGAACGAGGCGTATGTTGTTCGGTGAGCAAAAATCAGACGATCTCGGAGGACGATGTTGATGGATGAACTCGACCTGCGC
Organism: Microbacterium alcoholitolerans; assembly: GCF_050408615.1. NCBI lineage: Bacteria > Bacillati > Actinomycetota > Actinomycetes > Micrococcales > Microbacteriaceae > Microbacterium > Microbacterium alcoholitolerans. The sequence continues at coordinate 606,483 of NZ_JBNTKD010000001.1, forward strand.
ATCCTCGGTGCGCTCACCGAGCGACCAGATGCATCGGTGAAGGCACTGGCTGCCGTGCTCGGCACCCCGGCATCCACCTGCGCCTTCCGGCTGCGCAACCTGCGCGCCCGCGGCGTGATCTCCGCCCCACGGCTGCGCATCGAGCCGGCGGCAGTCGGCGCCCCGGTGCAGGCGATCATCCGCGTGCGACTGGGTACGCACAACAAGCCGGGGGTCGAGTCACTGTTCGACGCCCTGACGGAGACGCCCGGCGTGCTGCAGGTGTTCCACATCGCCGGCGCCGATGACTTCCTGGTGCACATCGCGGTCGCCGATGCCGGAGCGCTGCGCGACATCGTCCTCGAGCGGATAACCGTGCACGAGGTCGTGCGCGCCACCGAGACGCAGCTGGTGTTCGAACTGCGCGAGGGCGTCGGCGTGCTGCCGCGCAGCTGACGATCACACCTCGCCGCGTGAGGCGGGAGATTCGGTCGGCGCCGGGCCGAACCTGCGACTGACCAGCCACAGCACGACTCCGACGGCCAGCAGCGCCGCCGCGAACAGCCAGACGATCGGCCGCAGCTGGCTGAGCAGCACAACGCACGAGATGACGCCGAGCACGGGAACGAACGTCCAGACCCGGAAGTGCTCGTGCTCGACACGGTCGCGACGCAGCACGAGAACCGCCACATTGGCGCTGATGAACACAAGCAGCAGAAGCAGCACCACGGTCTCGGCGAGCGTCGCGAGGTCGCCGATCAGAGTCAGCAGCATCGCCACGACCGTCGTCGAGACGATCGCCACCCACGGCGTGCGCCGATTCGGCAGCACCCTCGACAGCGGCGGCGGAAGCAGGCCCTGCTCAGCCATCCCGTACGCCAGGCGACTCGCCATGATCATGGTGAGCAGCGCACCGTTCGCGACCGCGATCAGAGCGATCAGGCTGAACAGCCACGACGGCACATGCAGTCCCGTCGCCTCGACGACGGCGAGCAGCGGGCCGGTGGATTCCTGAAGCTCTTCGGACGGCAGCGCCGCGGCGCTGGCGATCCCGACCAGCGCATAGACGACCCCCGCCGTGATCAGCGCACCGAAGAGCGCCCGCGGGTACACCCGGCTCGGACGCCGCACCTCTTCGATGACGTTCGCAGACGTCTCGAAGCCGACGAATGAGTAGTACGCGACGATCGCGCCTCCCAGCACGGCGCCCGCGACTCCCGCTCCTTCCGGCAGCTGTGTCGTGCGGCTGAGGTCTCCCCCGCCGGATCCCACGAACATCGCGACGACGACGATGACGATCACCAGGCCACTGAGCTCGATCCCGGTCATGACGAGGTTGGCGGACATCGACTCCCGGATGCCGCGCAGATTGAGCAGCGCGACGAGGGCGAGGAACACCATCGCCGCCGGAACGACCGGCACGTCGATGAAGGTCGCGAGGTAGTCCCCCGAGAATGCGATCGCCAGGCCGGCGGCGCTGACGACTCCGGCGGCGAGCATGCTGAATCCAACGAGGAACGACAGCAGCGGGTTGCGGAAGGCTCGTTCCGCGAAGACCGCGGCTCCTCCAGCGCGCGGGTATTTGGTCACCAGCTCGGCGTAGGATCCGGCCGTGAGCAGTGCGAGCAGCAGCGCCACCACGAGCGGCGCCCAGAGCGCCCCTCCGGCGCTCTCGGAGAGCACGCCCATCAGGGCGTAGATCCCTGCGCCGAGCACGTCGCCGAGGATGAACGCGTAGAGCATCGGGCCGTTGATCGCCCGGCGCAGCCGAGACGGTGCTTCTGCTGACATGCCTGTCACGCTAGCCCCGGGAGGTGCCGGTTCCAGCGGGCTTGACGTGGTGATCGGCTCTCCACTAGGCGCCCGTCGCGCAGGCCCGCTGCTGCCGGGTGGCTTAGGTTGGTGTTGGCACGAGCTGCGTGCGCTTCGCACCACCCCGAGGAGAATCATGCGCCCGTATCTGGACAAGGCATCCCCTGAAGCGTGGAAGGCCATATCGGCGTACTCGGCGACCGTCGGGAAGGAAGCTCAGCGCCTGGGCCTGACGGAGCAGGAATCGGAATTCATCAAGGTCCGCGCATCACAGCTGAACGCCTGCGCGTTCTGCCTCGATCTGCATACACGCGAGGCGAAGGCCTCAGGCATCACTCCGCAGAAGGTCGACATGCTGCCGGCCTGGCGTGAGTCGAGCCTCTACACCGAGCGCGAGCGCGCTGTCCTCGCCGTCGCCGAGGCGGCGACCAGGATGCCGCTCACCGAGGAGCACAAGGCCGATCTCTCGGGTGCACAGAGCGTGCTCGGCGACGACGCCTTCGTCGCCGCACAGTGGGTGGCGTTGACGATCAACGCCTTCAACCGGATCTCGATCCTCAGCGAGCATCCCGTCCGGGCCCGGGACGCTCAGGGCAACCATCTGCTCAGACGCCCCGACGGCGCTTGACGCCTCCGCACCGGCGGCGCTCGAGGCGGCGCAACGATGCAGAGGCCGGGATTGATCCAGTCACCCGCTGCGGGTGAGCAGATGCACAAAGTCTGGAAACTCCCTATGAACGCCCCGTAGGCTGACCGCGACACTTGCGTCTCAGGGGGGCCACAGACCATGAAGCGTCGTAGCAAGCTGCTCGCCAGCGTGACCTCGGTTCTGCTCTTATCCACGTCGATCTTCGTGGGAGCGGCGCCGGCCGCGGCGGCGGACACAGCGCAGTTCGGCATCCAGAAGACGGTCGTCCAGCCCGGGCCGTTCAAGCCGGGCGACACCATCACATACCAGATCACCGTCAACTGCTCGTCCACCAGCGCGCAGTACTGCGAAGGCACGGTTCTCAGCGATGAGCTGCCCGAGCCGCTGATGTTCAACCCCGCCATCACGCCTTCTGTGACGGTGCAGATGAACGCTGCTGCAGGGCAGCCGGCCGGCGTGTACGACCTCGCCATCGACACCGAGGCCGACAGCTTCGCGGTGGAGCCGGCACTCGATCTGGACGCGACTCCACACCTCTGGCCGGCTGGCGGCAGCATGACGATCACCGTCAACGCGATGGTCAAGCCCGACACCGACGGCACCTGGGACGGCGCGAATGTGACCAACCGGGTGGACATCGACGGCGACAATGCCCCGCCGGCCTTCGACACGGCCGACGTCACGCTGGCCGTGGACACGACCCTCGAACCGTCCATCTCGAAGTCCGTCAGCCCGTCGGGCACCCATCCCGCCGTCCCCGGTCAGATGATCGACTGGACGGTCACTCCCGGCAATGGTTCGAATCAGAACGTCGACACGATCGTGGTTCAGGATCCCATCACGCCCCCCGGGGAGTTCGGCGGATATCTGGACGTCACCGGATATGACATCACGCCGCCTCCGGGCACCACCGCGACGACCACGGAGTACTGGGTCGATGGCGACTGGACCGAGACGGAGCCCGATCCTATCTCGGATGCCGGCGGCATCCGCGTCACGTTCACCGGAACGTTTGCGCCCGATGCATCCGGTGAGCTCGTCGTGCACACGATCACCAACGATGCGGTCACGGACATCCCGGACCAGACGCAGCAGACAGTCACCAACGACGCGTCCAGCAGCGTGGCGAAGGACGGCACGACTAGTGACCCCATCACCGACGACGCGAGCATCGTGCTCGCGCAGCGCCTGCCGGATGTCTCGATCGAGAAGTCGTTCGCCGACAGCACTCTGGTCAGCGGACAGAGCTCCACCGCGAACATCACCGCCACCGTGGGCGAACAGAACGTGCAGACGCTCACCATCACCGAGCCGTCCACCGGCACGGCGACCTTCGATGAGCAGGGACTGAGCTTCGACGGCTTCGGCGACGGTGTGGAGTGGCCCGTGGCCGCGACGTCTGCCGAGATCACCTACACGTATGCCGGCTGTGACCCGAGCACCGAATCCACGATGGAGCCGAACACCCTCCCCGGGCCTGCCGCTGGCTGCACCGTCGAGAGCTTCACCGTCGTGTACTCGGCCGAGGGCAATGACATCGTCTCGGGCGCCTACGCCACGATCCCGATGGAGATCACCGCACTCCCGACCGAAGAAGCCATCTCGAGCACGAACGCCGTCGACACCGAGGTCGAGAACGCCCAGGGCCAGACGGGCGCCGATGACACGACCGCGCCCTTCACGATCGACCCGCTGACGCTCGACACCTCGGTCACCAAGCAGATCACCCCCGACACGATCTGGGGAGTTCCCGGCACCGAAGCCGACATGACGCTCACGGGCAATGTCACCCCGGACTCCACGGCGGGCTCCGAGAAGCTCGTCATCTCCGACCCCGCATCCCCCGGAACCGACACGGAGTTCTGGGAGAACTTCACCGCGACCGAGATCGACAACACCGACGTCCCCGAGTGCACCACGCTCACCGTGCGGTACTGGCCGAAATCCACGAACGGCGACTGGACCGACCTTCCCGGCGCCACCGAGATCCCCGGGCCGCAGAGCCTGTGGTCGTACCAGATCCCGGCCGATCTGCAGGACGACATCGGCGGCATCCAGTTCGAGTACCTGCCGATGGACGCCGAGGGGTGCCCCGAGTTGCTGCCGCCCGGGTTCACCGTCGTCACGCATGTCGGGGTCGGGGTGACGCAGCCGCAGGATGAGGAGGTCACCTTCACGAACACGGCGCAGTCGCTCGTCGACAACCCGGATGCCGGAGGTGAGAAGACCGACGAGGATTCCGACGACATCGACCTGCTGCCGCTCGACGGCGACGGCCCCGGGGCGGACTTCCTAGACAAGCAGTGGCTGCAAGACGACGTCCCTGCCCTCTCCCGCGGCGTGCGCACCGCCCGCCTGCTGTGGTCGACGGACGGCCTGAACATCTCCGAGATGACGCTGACCGACATCTCCGAGACCCAGGATCCGACCGCGACGGCGGATTCCGTGTACGACGCATTCGACCTCGTGCGCATCGACCCGATCACCGCCGAGAGCGATCCGCTCATCACGAACGCCGTGATCACCGAGGTATCGCTCTACCTGGACGAGGGTCGCGGCTGGACCGACATCACGTCGGATGCCTGCGCCGACGGCTGTGACGGAGAGTTCGGCGGTTACACGCTGAGCGATGAGCAGAGCGACGACACCCTGGCGGTGCGCCTCGTGCTCACCGAGAGGGCACAGGGCGCAGGCATCGGCACCTCGTACGACCGCCGGCCGTTCGATCTGGACTTCCGAGTGCGCGACACCCTGCGCAGTGACCCCGACGCGTGGGTACTGGGTGACCTGCATCCCTACACCTACAACACCGATGAGGAAGGGCTGGTCGACAACACCGCCAGCGCCCACGGTGTGAATCCTGCCACCGGGGTCGACGACATCGACGTCGCGAATGACACGATCCTGATCGTCGACCAGCCGATCAATGCCGAGCTGACGAAGGTGCTCGATCAGGATCAGCTCGGGCTTCCCGATCCGACGCTGAACGTGGCACCCGAGGACTACCCGCTTATCAGCGCCACCATCGTCGCGACGAACACCTCCGCCGCACAGGTGTCGGGCATGGTCATCGACGAGCCCACCGACGGTGTGGCGCTCGAGGACTCGGTCTTCGACACGCTCAACCTGTACGACATCGACGCCATCCAGATGCCCACCGGCATCAGCGAGGCCGAGACGATCATCACCGTCACCCGCCCGGGCGGCACGCAGGAATACTCCTATACTCAAGCCCTCGGCCTCGGCCCCGATGACCTCCGCGATGTCACGGCGGTCTCCGTGGCATTCCGCTCGGCTGACGGCGGCGCCGTCATCCCCTCGACGGCGACGGGAGGGGTGAGGTTCACCTGGCAGCTGCGCGAAGAGCTCCGTTCCAGCCCGGGCACGCCCGTCGAGACGACCTCTCCCGGCGACACCATCGTCAATGACACCCAGGTGCAGTTGGAGACCCCCGCCCTCGACGAGTGCGCAGACAACCGGTGCGGCACGGGGCGTGCGGATGCCGAAGACGAGTTCATCATCGTCACGGCGAGCTACGCGATCGAGACGAGCAAGTCGATCACGCCCGAGTCCGTCTACGAAGACGAATCGCGCGACTACGTGACCACGCTCGGTGGCCGTCCCGACGGCACCGCCCGCACGACACTGTTCGCGCTGACAGATACGACGGCGACGTTCTGGAACACGATGGACTTCACCGAAGCTCAGATCGACGTGCCCGCGCCCGTGAATCAGGTGGCCATGGACGTGCTCGTCGGCACGGAGTTCACCAGTGACGGGGGCGACCTCACCCAGACGTGCGACGGTGATCCGATCACTGAATCGTCGACGTGCTGGCAGTCGGGTGACTGGGTGGATGCGGCGCCAGGCAGCACAGCAGTGTTCGATCTGCCGTCTGACGTCGAAGCCGGCGAGGTCGTCGGCGTGCGCTTCCGGGCGCAGCAGGTCGACGGCGATGGGAACGTGCTGCAGTGGGAGCGTCCGTACAACCCGCAGTTGAGCTTCGAGCTGTCGACCGAGCGCCGCGAGACACTGCGCAGCGACCCCAGCGTGCTGGTGTCGACGACCCGTCCGGATCTGCAGCCGAACCCCGGCGAATCCGACCTCGGCCGGATCAGCGACGACGTGCAGTCCTACAGCGAAGCCCAGTTCGGCGCGCAGGAGTTCACCGAGACCGGCGACGCCGCCGATTCCACTGTCGTCCTGCACCGCCCGAACGCGGTGGAGATCACCAAGACCCGCGGCTCGTCGAGCCTGGTCAGCCCGAGCGGCACCATCCCGTACGTCATCACGGTCACCAACACCGGCGAGTGGGACATGACCGGCTTCCATCTCGTCGATCAGGTCGAGACAGATGAGAACGGCTCGCTGCTGGTGGAGCCCGACCCACCCGCATACGCGTTCACGCTGACCGGTGAAGGCGCACCGACGGGTGACCCTGGTTTCACCGCGTCGCTCGACGAGGAGACCGGTGAGCTGAGCATCGACGGTCCCGACGACTTCGTCTTCGAGTCCGGCTGGACGCTGACTGTGAACGCACCGTTGAGGTTCCGTGACGACGTCACACCCGACACGATCGTGAGCAACGAGGCGACGGTCACCTCCGACCGCCTCTTCGAGACGTGCGAGGGCACCACGGTCGTGGACGGCACCGACCTGACGGAGAAGCCGTCCGAGAGCGACGTCGAATCGTGCTCGGCCGACACGTCGGTCGCCCCGCTCGCCTCCGCGACCATCGCGGCGAAGAAGTACGTCAGGGGCGTGGACGCCGGTGACCCCGCGATCGCGGGAGATGACGACCTCGGCGTGCTCAATGTCAACGGCGACGCTGCAGCGTGCGACCCGAGCCGACCCGGCGTGACCGACGACGGGTACTACTCCTACCCTTGCGCTCCGATCACCCGCCCAGGCGGCACCGAGCAGTGGCGCCTCGACTTCACCAACACGGGGAACACGAATGCCCGGGTGGTCGCCGCTCTCGACACGCTGCCGACCGTCGGCGATGAAGGCGTGATCGTGCCGGGTGCGAGGGGGTCCGAGTTCGCCGTGACGCTCACCGGCGCGGTCGCCCTCAACGTCGAGGAGCTGGCCGACGGCGGCTACGCGACCGCGCGCGCCCTCGTCTCTCCGCAGCTGCTGAGTCAGGCCTGCAACTCGAACGCGATCGAGGTGTACACCGAGAACGCCGCGCTGGATCCGAGCTGCGACTTCGCCTGGCAGGAGGTGGACGCCTCCACGTCGCCGGAGGCTCTGGACTCAGCGCGGAGCATCCTGATGGTCCTGGAGTATGAGAACCCCGACGAGCTGTCGCCTGCCCCGGGGCTGCGGCCGGACGAGACGCTCCGTGTGACCTTCGACACCCGCACGCCGTTCCAGCTCCCCGCCGAGTCGGCGGTCGAGAACGGCCTGCCCGTCGCCTGGAACTCGTTCGCCACGGCTTCGCGCTCTGCGCAGACGGTGACGCAGCCAGAGCGACCCTCGCTCATCGTCGAACCGCAGAAGGTCGGCGTCGCGACCGCGACCGGTCAGCTGCTGCTGGCGAAGGCCGTCACCGCCCCGGACTTCGGGAGCGGCGTCGCCCTGCCCTCTGAGTATCCGCTTCTCGTGAGCTGCACGTCGGGTGGCGAGGACGTGACCCTTCTGCATGCGGACGGATCGGATGCCAGCAGACCCGTCGTCGACGCGGACGGGACAGTCCTGATCTACGACAACACCACGGGACCGGTGAACCTGCCGCTGTTCGCCGACTGCACCGTCGTGGAGGATCCCGTCATCCCCGGCGTGACCGTGACCGTCGAACCGTCGGGTCCGCTCACCGCCGAACGGGATGTGTCGGAGGACGACGCGGTATGGGATCCCTATACGGGCGACATCGAACAGGCCTCGTTCCAGATCACGAACGAGTACGCTGCCGGCGGCTTCACGGTCGCCAAGACCGTCGACAACGGCGGAGCCGAGAACCAGGACGGCACCGAGATCGTCTACGACCGCGTGTACGCCTTCGAAGCCAGCTGCACCTACCTCGACCAGGAGACCATCCCCGAAGGCGACCGCGAGTTCAGCCTCGAGGACGGCGAGACGAAGGAGTTCTCGAACATCCCCGCCGGTGCCGACTGCACCGTGACCGAGACCGACACCGCCGGCGCTGGAAGCACCACCGTGGTCGTCACCGAGAACGGAACCGAGGGCGCGGCGGAGACATCGACCGAGGCATCCTTCACGATCCTGCCCTATGCCGAGGGCGCGACCACCGCGCTCACCGCGATCGGATTCGAGAACGTGTACACGGTCGGCGCCGTGGAGGTCACCAAGGTGATCGCGGGCTCGGGCGGCGATGCCTGGGGCGGCGCGACCTTCACTGTGGAGATGTCCTGCACTCTCGACGGCGTGACGCCGAACCCTGTGTACGAGAACTCCGCGACGTTGAGCCGCGACGATCCGACCTGGACCGTCACCGGCCTTCCCACCGGAGCGACGTGCGTCGTCACCGAGACCGCGGACGGCGGGGCGAACTCCAACAGCGGGTCGGTGACCGTCGTCGTCGGAGACGACCCGACCGCGCCCGTCGAGGCCGACGTCACGAACACCTTCACCGTCGGTTCGCTGCAGGTGCAGAAGGAGCTCGACGGCTCCCCCGCCGCGGGCCTCGACCCTGCCACGACCTTCGAGTACGAGGTGAGTCTCGCGTGCACCCGGAACGTGAACAGCGAGACCGTCGCCGTGGCGATCCCCGGTGGCGCGACGCGCACGATCGTCGGTGCCGGCACCGCTCTGTACGAAGGACTGCCCACCGGTGCATCCTGCACCGTCAGCGAGACCGATCCCGGGCACGCGACCGGCCACACGATCAGCCCGGATCAGCCGGTGACGATCGGCGAAGGCCAGACACCGGTGGTGGTCACGGTGACCAACGAGTTCGACAACGGCTCGGTGTCGGTCGAGAAGACGGTGGATGCCCCTGACGGCTTCCCCGTGCCGGCGGAGTTCACCGCGACGGTGTCGTGCACCTGGCGGGGCGAGGCGGTGCCGTTGGCGGATGATGGCGTCGTGACGATCGCCCCCGACGCCGCCCCGGTGGTCATCGAAGATGTGCCGGTCGGCTCGGTCTGCACCGTGGTCGAAGACGATGCCGGTCAGACGGACACGACCGTGACACCGGCGGAGATCACCGTGGACGAGGCCGATCAGACATTCGCGTTTGACGTCGAGAACACCTTCGAGTGGGCATCTCTCGAAGTCGGCAAGCTGGTGGAGTCCACCAGCGAGTACGTGCCGACGCAGTTCGGGTTCACCGTGGTGTGCACGTTCGAGGGCGAGACGGTGGTCGATGAGTCGTTCACCCTCGACGCCGGCGAGACCGAGGTGATCACGCAGATCCCTGCACGCTCGGAGTGCACGGTGACTGAGACCGACGACCGCAGCGCCGACGACACCATCACCGCAGCCGACGTGCCGGGCGCCGACGGAGAGACCGCGCCGCAGATCGACCAGGAGACCCGCACCGTCGTGATCCCGGAGCTGCAGCCCGACAGCACCGCCGAGGTGAACACTGTCACATACACGAACCTGTTCGACGCGACCGCGATGGTGCTGGTCAAGAAGTTCCAGGGCGCCGGCGCCGAGCAGTTCGGCTTCGACGAGACCTTCGTCTTCACCGTCACGTGCACGTACGCGGGTGAGACCGTGCTCTCCGCGCAGGTCGAGCTGAACGCCGAGAACGGCTGGAGCAGCGCCGTCCAGGACGTCGTGGCCGGATCGGCCTGCACCGTCGTCGAGAACGATCTGAATGGCGCGGATGCCGTGGTGATCGAGCCGAACGACGGTGAGAACACCTCGACCGGCGTCGGCATCGTGCCCGAGGAGGGCGGGCTGGTCACCGTGACGGCGACGAACTGGTACCTCACCGGCTCACTGGAGGTCACCAAGACATTCGCCGGCGACGGCGCCGAGAAGTTCGGCACCTCGGCTTATGAGCTCGGCCTCGTCTGCATCCGCGACGGCCAACCGGTCGACATCCCCGACGGCCACATCCGCATGGTCAGCGCTGACTCCCCCACCGCGCTGTGGGAGAACCTGCCGACCGGCGCCGAGTGCCGCCTCACCGAGCTGGACGACGGCGGAGCGAACTCGACGGAGATCCTGGACGAAGACGGCGAGGTCGTCGCCGGCGACGGCGAGGGCTACACCTTCACCGTCGACACAGACCCGACCGTCCTCAGCGTCGATGACCAGCCCCAGCCGGGGCTGGAGGTGCGCAACATCTTCAATCTCGCGCAGGTGTCGGTGACGAAGGCTGTCGAGTCGGAGGCGGCGGATGCCGACGGTCAGCCGGTCGCCTATGGACCGTTCGACGTGACCCTCGCCTGCATCTGGAACGAGCAGCAGGTCACGGCTGCCGAGCCCATGACGCAGTCGATGGCCGACGGCGACACAGTCACCTGGACCGAGTTGCCCGAGGGGGCCGGCTGCACGGTCACCGAAACCGACACGGCCGGTGCCGAGTCGACCACGATTGTCGTGACCGAGGCGGGCGCCGACAGCGACGCGCAGACGGCGACCACGACGGCGCTCGCTCCGCTGCCGAACACCGACGCGGCCGACCAGACCTCGGTGGCGTTCACGAACACCTTCGGCGTCTCGTCTCTGAGCATCTCGAAGATCGTCGACGGCACCGCGGCGGGGTCGGTGACGCGCACCTTCCCGGTCGAGGTCCTGTGCGTGCTGGTCGACCCGTCGCATCCCGCACCGGGTCTTATCGTGCATGACGCGGTGTACGAGATCGGCGGCCCCGACCGGCTCACGGCCGAAATCGACGACCTGCCGGCCGGCAGTGAGTGTGTCGTGACCGAGACGGATGCCGGCGATGCCGACCGCACGACGGTCGCGGTCGACGGCGAGGAACAGAACGGACCGACCAGATCGGTGATGCTGGCATCCGGTCACGTCTCGATAGCGTTCACGAACACGTTCATCGCCCCACTGCCCGCTACCGGCGCGGAGTTCCGCGCGGTCGCAACCGCGACCACCCTCGGACTGGGGCTGCTCATCGCCGGTCTGCTCCTGGCCGCCTCGCGGCGGCGTCGACTGCTGAGCTGACGTCGGCGGCGTCGATCTACTCCCGAGGCCGCAGCCGCACGGTCGGAAGTGTGGGGGCCGGCAATGGCGCGCGCTGACCCGAGGGGTACGGGCCGAACAGCTCGGGCTTGCCGGCATCCCGCGGGTCGGCGGGCTCGAAGCCGAGCTCGGCCTGATAACGGCGGCGGTACTCCTCGACCTCATCGTGCGTTCGACCGACGAAGTTCCACCACATCACGATCTGCTCGTTCAGCGGCACCCCGCCGATCAGGATCACCCGTGCTCCGTCGGCTCCCGCTGTGATGTGCAGGGTGTCGGCGCCGACCGGCACATAGCCGAGTTCGCGGTGCGAGACCGGTGTGCGATTCACGGTGATGCCGCCCGTCTCTGCGAGCAAGGCGTGTTCGAAGTCATGCCGCACACTCAGCGTGAGCTCGGCGTCGGGATCGAGGATCAGCTCCGCGCCGAGCAGATCGGGCGTGCGGGTGTCGACGGGAGAGGTCGAGCCGGTTAGCTCGCCGATGAAGACGCGGGCCGTCGCCTCAGTCAGCTGCACCGGTTCGGGCGCGTAGTGCGCGAAGTGGTGTTCGCTGAATCGCATGGCGTCGGGAAGTGCGTACCAGAGCTGCACACCGTGCAGCACGGTCGTATCGGGTGAGCTGATCTCCTGGTGGGTGATCCCCTGGCCGGCGATCATCAGGTTCAGCTCGCCCGGCAGAACAGCCGCGGCTGCGCCGCTCGAGTCGACGTGGTCGATGCGCCCGGTGAACAGCCACGAGACCGTCGCGAGCCCGGTGTGCGGATGCCGCGGCACCTCCATCCCGCCGGTGAGCGCCACGTCGTCGGGCCCGTAGTGGTCGAGGAAGCACCACGATCCGACGAGTGATCGCTGCCGCTGCGGCAGCGTCCGGTACACCGTCATCGCGCGCGGTCCGCCGAGCGGCACCTCGCGGGGCTCGAGCACCTCGACGTCCGTGCAGATCGCGCCGGGCGCGAGCACCGCGAGCTGAGGATTCTTCTCGGGATTGGTCACGGGACGCCTCCTCGATCTGCGGACGGATGCTGTCAGCGTATCGGCCCTGGCGCTTCCGGTGGCGGGGTATGCTGGCAACATGCATTTGTACTTCCTGTGACGGCTGAGCAGGCCCACCGCACTCGTCGAGCAACTCCGAGCCGGCGGCGGCCGCTCGTTCTGACCTCTGAAGAGGTCACCGTCATTCGCGTACCCGCGTGCGGTTCGGCCGTCGTGGTGCGCTGTTTCGAAGGATCCGAATGCTCACCCCCACAAACCGTCATCCGGCGCGCCAGCGCGCGCAGATCACCGCCTCCGGCGTCTCCGTTGTACGCGGCGCAACAACTGTGCTCAATCATGTCGATCTCGTCCTCACGCCCGCATCGCGCGTGGCGATCGTCGGGGAGAACGGGCGCGGGAAGACCACGCTGCTGCACGTACTCGCCGGCACCCTGCCGCCTGACAGCGGAACTGTGCAGCGCATCGGCACCCTCGGCCTCGCGGAACAGGAGATGAACGCAGCCGACAGGCGCACCGTTGGGCAGGTCGTCACCGTGGCGATCGCCGAGCCTCTCGCGGCGCTGGCCGCGCTGGACGCGGCCTCCATTGCTCTCGCCGATGGGAGCGACGATTCCGCAGAGCAGTACGCTGCATCGCTGGAGCTTGCCGAAGCGCTCGACGCGTGGGATGCCGAGCGCCGCGTGCAGATCGCACTCGAAGCGCTCCACGCAGAAGCGGACATGACCAGGCTGCTGGCTGACCTCTCTGTTGGACAGCGTTACCGAGTGCGGTTGGCCTGCCTCCTGGGTGCTGATGATGACTTCCTCCTGTTGGACGAGCCGACCAACCATCTCGACCGCAGCGGGCTTGAATTCTTGACCGCGCACCTCCGCGCCCGCAGCGGTGGTGTCGTCATCGTCAGCCACGATCGCGCTCTGCTCTCAGACATCGCGGAGACGATCGTCGACCTCGATCCGACACCCGATGACCGTCCCCGCGTCTATGGCAACGGGTATGCGGGCTATCAAGAAGGACGCCGGGCGGAACGAGAACGCTGGGAGCAGGAGTACGACCGCCAGCAGCAAGAGCAGGCCCGGCTGCAGGACAGCCTCAGCGCTGCGCAGAACCGCCTGATCTCGGGGTGGCGACCCGAAAAAGGGACCAACAAGCATGGACGCGCCACCCGCGCAGGCGGGCTGGTGCAGAGCGTACACCGACGCCAGGAAGCGCTTGAGGCCCACGCGGTGACGATGCCGGAGCCACCGCAGCTGTTCCGGTTCCCCGAACTCCCGACACGAACAGGCGCGGCCCTCCTCAGCGTCGAGACCGTCGGTGTTGCGGGGCGGTCGACGGCGCCAGTGTCGTTCACGCTGTCGCACCGGGACAGGCTCGTCGTGACCGGTCCGAACGGAGCAGGGAAGTCGACGCTGCTGAGCATCGCCGCTGGGGAATTGCCACCGGACAGTGGAACGGTGCGCGCATCCCGAGGCACGCGCCTGGGCTTCCTTCGGCAGGAGACTGCGCTGCCGCCTGATCGGCGCCCGAGCGACGTGTACGCGCGGCACATCGAGCAACTCGTTGCGCAAGGAACGCTCCAGGCGTCGGAGACGGTCGGTCTGTCTCAGCTCGGGCTGCTTAGGTCGCGAGAGGCCGGCAAACGAGTGAGTGAACTGTCAATGGGACAGCAGCGGCGCCTCGATCTGGCGCTCGTGCTTGCGGCGCGGCCTCACGTGCTGCTTCTCGACGAGCCCACCAACCACCTCTCGATTGCGCTCGTCGATGAACTCACCGACGCACTCGGGGCGACCCAGGCGGCCGTCGTGCTGTCGACTCATGATCGGCAGCTCCTGCGCGATGTCGCCGAATGGCCTCACATCCATCTGGCGAGCGCCTGAGACGACAGAGGCCCGGATCACTGACTTTCCTCAGTGCTTCCGGGCCTAATCTGTTGGCTGACGTACTTGACATCTGCTCGAACCATTACATGGCTGGTTTTAACCCCGGTCAACTAAAGAAACTAGCAGTCGCAGGTGATCGCACAAATGGTTCGAGCAATCCCGTGAGGTATCGAGCTCAGGCGCTGTCCAAGCGCTTTAGCGCAGCGCAGCTCGCGGAGATTGTGCGCAGAGCTAGGGTGGGCGAGAGCGCCCGTTCCCTGGCACACAGATACAAGGTCTCGTCATCGGCAATGACACGGTTGCTCCGCGAGAACAACGTGGTGGTACAGAAGCGCAAGGTGACAGAAACCGAAGCGCGGGCGCTTGCTACGGAATACGAAGCCGGGGCCACGATGCGCGAGCTCGAGGTAGCACATGACCTGTCTCACGGTGCAGTTCTGAGAGCGCTCCATCGCGCTGGCGTAAAAACGAGGGCAAAGGCTCCTCGCAGGAAGACGCAGTAGGCGCTATTTGGTGTCGCTTCGTCCCTTCAGCTTTTAGGCGGCTCTTCAGAACTTGACGGTGGCCAATCAGGTGGCCCTCATCAGGGCCACTTGGCGCTCGCACTCCCGGACCACGAACTCTGGCACCGAGTCATATTCGCGCGGGTCGAGCTGCATGACGTACTCGTTCTCGATGTGAAACGTCTCGTTCACGAACTTCTTGAACGTGTCATCCTCTTGCGGCTCATCGATCTCGAGCATCATGCGGAAGATCTGCACCTTCTCATAGCCGACGGCAGAGGCCGAGAACTTTTCCTTGAGGATGTCTAGATTGCGTAGCCCTTTGACCGCGACGTCGTAGTCGAACCCCAGCACCACTTCGCTGATCTTCAATGAACCCTCCGCCAGCTCCTCGGCGGTAAGCGGCTCGCGGTCACCGCCCCCGATCGGGCGGTCCGGCACGACGCGAAGATGGAACAAGTTCGAAAGCACGTCCGTGCTGGCATCGTTGATGCCCAGAATCTCGAATTTGCGACGCAGATAGATGAGCTTGATGATGTCATCGCTCGCCGCGGCAATATTAGCGTCGCAGACCTCGCCAAAAGTCTTGAGGTCGTCTTTGGCAATCGGCTTCTCGGTGATCGTCCCACGCTTGCTGGTGAGGAAGTGAGCGACGGGCTTCGCCGTGGCGAAGAGCCGTCTGGTCGAGAGCCGAACGATGTCGATGGCCGGCTCCAGATCGTGCGTCAGCATCAAGGTCGTTTGGTCGCGGATGCTGTTCTTGCCACGGAAGAGCTCATGCAGGATCGCGAACTTCTTCGTGTCGTCGAAGCTCGATACAGGGTCATCCAGGACCACGAGGTCAGGCTGTTCGCGCCGCACCTGATACATGAAGAGCACAAGAGCGAAGGCGTTGCGCTCGCCATAGCTCAAATGGCTATTGGCCGCCCCGAGGTGGCCTGGTAGGTCCTGGTGCTGGATAAGCATTCGGTACGAATCGTCGCTGGGCTCAATTGACACCTGATAGCGGTACCCTGCAGATCCCAGGAAGGAGTTGATCTGGCTCTGATTCGCTTCGATCAGGCGCTTCACCCGGCCGCGTTGTTGCCCGATTCGCTCCTTGACCACTGAGATTCGCGACGCCACTTCATCCAGCTTAGAATTGATGAGTTCAACGACAGATCGGGTCGTCTCGGAGTTGAGAGACCGCAGCAGCCCAAGATTGATCTTCAGTCCGGAGAGATACTCGTCGACCTTCTCCTCGTCGCGGAGCGTATGGAAGGCAAGTCCCCGAAGCGTCTTGAGGCGATTGAGGAAGACCTCCACTTCGCCGCGAAGGGTCGCGAGGAACTGGAGCTGCTCGGGCTTGGGCTCCGTGATGAGGGTCAGCATCTCGCTCAGCTGCGCCAAGTAGGACGGGTCGAAGTAGTGGCCGGCCGTCTCGATTGCAGCCCGGAGCTGGCTCATGTTCTTGACCGTAGCCGTCTCGTACTCTTTCGAGACAAGCTCCGCCGTGCCCTTATTGACGCTATCGACGGAGCAGAACGGGCAGTTGTCCGACAGCTCGAGGAAGCTCTTCCCCTTCGCCTGCCAAGCCACCCAGCTGGCAGGATCGTCGCTCTGCAAGAAGCCCTTGTAGCCCTTCAGCGGCTCAGGGATGTTCTGCAACTTCCCGCCGACGGCCATCGCCTTGTAGCCCTTCGTGCTCTTCGAGAGAACGCCCGTCTTCGTAACTCCGAAGACGTCGCAAAGATGAGTGAACGCATGAACGGCACTGTCAAACTCTTCCTGCTCCACGAAGGTCGTTTGCAGCGCCGCGAACAGCTCTTCGATCTCGTCATTGCCGGCCTGGTACTCCGCCGTGTTGATGAAGATTTCGAAGCTATTCTTCAAAACCTCGTCCTGCTGGAAGACGAACTGTGAAACATACCTGTCGTCGAACGTCAGGACACTCCTGATGTCGTCGGCGCCTTCGACGGACGGTTGAGGGTGCCCCGTCCCATCGCGGTATTTGAAGGGCGTCAGAGCTTTGAGCGCGTCGTCACCGTCAGCGCGAAGAGTAAGAGCTCGAGCGATGGTGCTCTTGCCGATGCCGTTGGGCCCGTACTTGATGTTCAGGGCCGACTTGGCGAGCGTGATCTCAGCGCTGTCAAGGTTGTTGCAGTTCGCGATTCGGACGTGGAGAGACTCGCTCGGCACTGCAGCATCTACTTGTTGAGTTTGTTGGGGCATCGACATGATGCTTCTGATTATGACGCGTAGGTGTGAGACGTCAAGAGCAGCCAATCACACCATCGGTACATCAACAGAGTACTGCGGGCGCTTCGTCGGCGCGGTCTCGAGATGCGAGTGAGCGCACCGCGCCGTAAGAACTAGATAACCAGGAATTGGTGCTCGTACAGATCCTCGTCGACATCGCGAAGCATGTACACGTCTTGGGTGACTATACCGCTGCCACTGTCTTGGCGATTCGGGTCGAGGTTGATGTCCCAGATCAGCTGCAACGCCCCGTGTAGCAGGGCCCCTTTGAGCGACGACAGAGACCGACTCTGATGGGAGTAGTTGGCAACCGTCTGTTGCATGCCCAGCCTGTATCGAGTGACTTCGTGATTCTCTAGCGCCGAACTACTGACGCTGAGTTCCGTCCAGGCGAAGGCTGAACTCTCTGATTCACCGTTCAAGAACGCGATAAGGCTCTCAGGCACTCTGCCAGCCTTGTCGGCGACTCGACAGCCGATGTGTTTGGCGAAATATCTTGCGAGATCGAGTCGCGACTCGCTTCCCGCTTGGCCGATTGCATCACACAGGTTGACGACCCGGGACTCGATGATCTGCTCGTAGTTTGCGACCAGGAAACGGATCCATCGATCATACGCAAGATCAAACTTCTGACTTCTGGCGTTGTTACAGTTCTGACAGAGCGATTTCTCGAACTTCAGGGCGTCTGAATCCGGCCCCTGAACGGTCTTGAAATTACCACTGTCATCGATCCAGACGAGTGGGTAGGAGTCTGACCCTGCGAGGCCGTACATCGCCTTGATCTCAGACTTCTTCCATTTGTGTTCACGGCTGTTCGCCGCATCGCCACACCACCAGCAGACACCTGCGTAATCGTATAGATATTCCTCTGGCACGGGCTTCATCGTCATATTGTCCTTGAGTATGACAGCGTGGTGCGACGCGTCAAGCATGAACTCGGGGATCGGGCTTGACGCCTTTGCACCGTGAGCGCAGTGTCAGGGCAGTGTCCGTATTGGCCCTACGCTTCGGCGCCCGACGGGTCGTTAGCTCGCGACGAAGCGGATCGCTTGAGCACCGCATTGAGGTCGTCGTGAAGCCTTCGAAGTACCGGTGTGCCGTATGTGCTCGGGACGGCGAGGCCATCCTCGACGAGTCGACTAGCGACGATTCGCTTGCCTGGCATCTTGAGGTTGTGTCCGTCCGCCCACCGACCGAGGACGGTTGGCCAAACTTCCGCTGTCGGTTCGGGAAGGTCCGGAAGTGCGGGGATTACGGTGTCAGGGTTACATTCTGCGAGGAGAAGGCGAACACCTTTCAGGTACGACTCTGCGTCGAGGAGGTTCTCCAGCGTCAGCGCATCAAGCGTGACGATGCGGTCTGATGGAACTCCGCCTGAAACAAGCGCAGACTTGCGATCCCTGCCACCCTTGTCACCATCAAGAACGTACGCGACCCTTGCTCCCGCAAGATCGAGCTCGGGGTACATGTCCGGCGGGACTTCGGAGAGTCCGGGTGCGACCTGGTACTCAAGGTCGGGCACGTTGATCGCGGACTTGATCAGGCTCGGCAGCAGAAGCATCTCGGATGCACCCTCACCAAGTACGACGTATCGAGCAGTGGAGAACGCAGCTGCACCGGCTCCCATCGCAAGCATGAGCGGTGAGAAGCCGGCCGCGCCGTGCCAGAAGCTGCCTTGAATCACGCTGCGATACTCGTGCTCGGAGTCGGGGACGACGGCACGGATATTGGAGCCGAGATCTGGCGGAAGGCACGCGGGCGAGTGCGTGGTGTAGATCACCTTCGCAGCCTGTTGCTGCGTCATGAACGTATTCACGAGGTCAGCTTGCGCGTCGATATGGAGGTGCGTTTCAGCCTCATCGATCAGGAGCACGGGCGGCGTGATCTCTTCGCGAACTGCCAAGAACGCAACGAGAGCGACAAACATCTTGAGACCGGCGCTTCGTTCATCGAACTGAGTGATCCGCTTGTCATCCTGTTTGATGCGAATGGACAGCACCGTCCGCTCAGTCTTCAGGACGACCGTTATCTTTGACTGCTTCCATGCAGCCTTGAACTTGGCTGCGAGCACGCGATTAGCTTCGTCGATGAGCGTCTCACGCTCGCCCTCATCGCCACTGGTAAAGGTCGCCCACAGGGCTCGGAGGTCGAGCCCAGCCATCCCAACGAGATTCGCCAATGACGCGGGCGGAGTCGCCACCAACTCGTCGCTCAGCGTATGCGTCGATGCGAGCGTTCGATCGGCTTCGCTGAACATGAGGATGTTGGGCGTGCGGTCGTAGAGAGCCTGCGCGACAGCGGCAGTCGGATCGTCCCGGTCGATCCAATTGAGAATGGCTGAGAGCGCGTCGGCCAACGGCGGAGTGAGCCCATACTTCGTGACCGCATCGCGGATGGAACGTAGAGGGCCTGCGTGCCGCGACGTCGCGGTTACGATTCCATCGAGTTCTATGTCGTTGAAGAGGGTCGCAATCGTGGACTCAGCCTGATTTCGAAGAGCGGCGTGCGCTTCATCGACTGGCACCTCGTTTCCTTCTTCGTCAGGCCCAGGCGCCTGATAGTCAAGCTGTGCGAACGTCCTCTTGGTGGCGGCCGTGCGTAGCGCCTTCACCGACTTCTCGAGAGGGGCGATTGCCTTACGCGGCGCGGGCTCGACGCGAAGATGAGGTTTCGGGTCGCTGGATGCCGTGCGCGACAGCCATATAGACGTCGGAGCGTCCTCGAGGTCGAATTCAACGACGCTGCTCTGATCTTCCTTATCGAGTAGATACTGAACGCTCACGACCGTGGCGTCGTCCGGCACGTTCAGATGGCGAGACCGCTCTGATGCTGAGAGAGTGGCTCTGTTGTCGATGAACGCAAGGGCGCGCAGCAGAGTGGTCTTTCCAGCCTCATTTGGACCAACAATGGCGATCACCTTGTTGTCGAGGTTGATCTTTCCTTCCGCCAAGCGACCGAACCCATTGATCGCGGCTTTCACGAGCCTCATATATCAGCTCCTTCGGGTGAGGCGTTTGATCGTTCCACGACCAGCCCATGGGTGTCGGTCGTGTATTCGTAGTCCACCGGTCCGATCGGTGCCGCGTCGAAGTGGTGTCTTGCGAACCGAATGCGCATCGCTTCGTCCCAGTCGAGGTCGTCGAGGTTTCGGGTGTCCTTCGTCTCACGCACCAAGTAGAGGCGCCGAGTGCCATCCTCGTCGTAGACAACGGCCCAGTCCGGTGAGTATTCACCGACTGGCGTCCGCACCTTGAATCGGCGAGGAAGCTTGGTGAACAGCTTCACGTGCTCGCGATTTGCTTCGAGCTGCGCCGCAAAAGAACGCTCAACATGACTGTCGTAGTCGACATAGTCATAGAGGTTGGTGCCGTCCGCGGGTGCCGCCACGACGCCGCTCTTCGGGTCGAGATTGCCCGGCTGTGCTTGTTGCGGATACTTGGTCTCAGCTTCGAGAAAGACCACATTGGCATCCCACGCCGTGCTCTCGTCCAGAGGCTCGTAGGTAATCCCGCTCACCATCTGGTCGATGGTTTCGATGCGGATCGCGTTTGCCACGATGCGCGCCCAGCGCTCAGGGTCATCGAGCACATACCGTCCGTAGTCGCGGTCAGGGTACTCAACGATCTCACGCACGATGCCGGCCAGGGTAGGCCGAGTGAGTTGGAGCGGAAATTTGCCGTACTGCAGCTGATCCTCGATAAGCGCCACGACGTCCGGCAGTCGTTGGCCCTCGATATGGATCCGTTCGCCGCGCGACTCAGCCACCGCCTTGTCGTCCGTGATGACGTTGCCTTCGTCGTCGTAGACAAGGTCTGCACTCTGCACGACGTTGGCTCGAAGCTGGATGAACTTCAGCTCCTCAAGGTGCTCGGACGCGGCAACGACCTCGCGAAGCGTCTGCGGTTCCACTGTGACGCGATACCGTGCTCGATACCGGATTCGGCTCCACAGTTCAGCGAACTCAGGGCTCTCGAAGAGCGCGGTGCGACGCCTGACAGTAACTTCGTGATCGGCGTTGTCCACTTCAGGTCCGGCGTCATCGGTCCCACCACCGGCGGCAGCGTACTCGGCGTTGAGCCCATCGCGGAACTCGCTGAATCCCTCGTCAACGATCAGCGTCAGACGATTGATTGCCGGGTCCATGACGCGACGGCCGCCCTGATCGACGGGGATACGCAGCCCGCGTCCAATCTGTTGACGACGCTCAAGCTCGGAGCGCGTGTGACGCAGGAAACCGACCTGGAAGACGTTGGGGTTGTCCCAACCTTCCTTAAGCGCTGAGTGCGAGAAGATAAACGCCCGAGGATTGGCGCGGTCAAGAATCAGCTCCTTGTTGGCGATGATCTCTTGATAGGCACGGCCCTCCAGCTCGGCGTCGGACGCGCGTCCGGAAGTGTCTTTGAGAATGCCGGTCTTCGTCGAAGGGAAGTAGGCCACGCGAAGCGCCGCGGGGTCTGGCATCCGGTCCTCGGTATTGCCAGCTCGCAGCCACTCCTCGCGGAAGAGTTCGTCGAAGAGAGATGGCAGCACCTCATCTTCACCGACGTAGTCAGCGACGCGCTCCACGAAGAAGAGGGACAGCACCTTGACGTCGTGACCGATCGAGTCGATCTGCGATTGGCGGGCGAGGTGCGTACGAATTGTGTGACGTATTTGATCACGCCAGACTGCGAGTTGATCGACACCGGTCTCTTGGCCGACCTGCACGATGAGGCCATTCTCGAACACGACGCGATCGGGCTTACGCTCCAAACTCTCGACCACCAGGCCACGGTACTGTGGCAGCTCTCCCGATTCTTCGAACAGATCGGTGCCGTTCTGGAGCACGATCGGGCCCCGCTCACCGCCCGACTTGTCGATGACCGCTTCGGCCATCAGCCGCTTGCTAATGCTGCGCAGCTTGTCGATGCGAACGTACGGCTTACCGTCCTCACCCGCGACGATGCCCTTCACCGACACACGCTTAACGAGACCGGCCTCCGCCGCTTGCTTCGACCCCAGCCGGTGAATGAGGTTGAAAGGCTCCTTATGCGTGGCGCTGTAGCGCAGCGCCACCAACGGGTTCAGTGTTGCAATCGCCTGGCGACGAAGCTTCGTCGCCATGTTCTGAGGCTCATCGATGAGAACAACCGGGCGAGCTTTCGCGATCTGCTGAACGCCACTCAGTGCCTCGCCCCAAAGCTGGGGCTGCTCGGCGCTTGAGTACAGAGTGTTCTTGTCCGGCTTGTCGAGCGCTTGGACGCTCGCAACGAGAAACTGCACCGTGCCAGATGGTTCAGAGAAGTCGCTCAGCGCCGAGGTCTCCCCCAGCACACCCCATTTGTACGGCACACTCGGATACTTCAGGCGGAAGTGCTCTTCGGTCTGTTCGAACGTCTTGACAACCCCGGCGCGAATCGCAATGGAGTGCACCAGGATGACGAACTTGCGGAGACCATACAGCTCTGCCAAGCGAAGAGCGGTCGAGATATAGACGTACGTCTTTCCCGTGCCGGTCTCCATCTCGACCGAGAAGTTTGGAAACTCGCGACCATGCTCCTGAAGGTCAGTCTCAGCAAGAAGTTCGAGCTTGGTCTGCTCCGGGACGCCCTCTCGCTTGGTGACCGCTTCAAGATTCTCGACCAAGAGATCGAGATCCAGCGCAAACCCCTTATGCCCATCGGCACCAGGCGCTTGCCCCGCGAGCGTGTCGCGCGGCGGAATCAGAGCACCCTCAAAGAGATCAACGACCGCCGCTACGGCCGAAGACTGGTGCGGCTGATCCTCAAAGCGAAACTTCACGAGGCACCCGCTCCAGAAGAATAAGTTGAGACTGCAGGCGCGGAGCCAGCGTAAGCGTCACGGAATCATCGACCATATCCCCGCGCACGATCAACGTGTCCGTGTCGGCGAGGCCGAGCGCATCGGCAGTCGCCAGCGCAAATGCATCCAACGAGACGAACAGTCGACCAGTAGCATCACCGACTGCAGGAGTGAATTCGTACACTGTCACGCCATCGAGGACGTGCTCAGTAACGGTGGCGTCGAGCCGTGTGCGGGTGGTCTTGAGCGCCACTTCCCAAGCCACATCGAGGGGATTCGCGTCGTCGACGACCGGGGAGCCGGCGGTGTAGTCGAGCACGCGCGTGAGGTAGTCACGGCTCGTGAGTTCTGCGGTCGCCACGATTGGCTTGTCGATGACGAGATTCGTCGGGCGAGTCCGGAATATGCGAAGGCCCAGCTCACGTGCGCCGTTCGTCTCCTGCTGGAGGTGCTTCGCGGCGCGGCGCAGGCGTTCTGCGGTGACTTCGAAGATCGTTTCGTAACCCGCAGCCAGCGCGTTCTTGCCCGATTCCTCGGACGCGTCGGGCTTCTCGGGAACCTGCACCAGGATCCAGTGCCGAGTCTTGTCGTCCTTCGGGTTCTGCTCCCACACAGCTTGGCCGGTGGAGCCAGATCCCGCGAAGAAGTCGAGGATCAGGTCACCGTCGTCGGTAAGAGAATGGAAGAGGCGAGCGAGCACGTCAGTACTCTTCGGGTCGTCGAATACCTTCGCCCCCATGAGCTTGTCGAGGCTCGACGATGCGCCGCGGCGGTCACGATAAAAGACCGAAGCGGGCGCCCACTTCTCGCGCATATGCAAGTAGGACTTTATTTGGACCCGTTTGCTCTTGTCCTCCGGGTACACGAGGCGTCCGTCGGCGTCGAGCTTCTCCATCGTCGCGCGCTCGTAGCGCCATCCCTTAGCCGGAGGGCTGTACCCCTTCCAGTCGTACAGCAGGTTCTCGCGGTAGTTCGGACTCGAGATATTGTCGGGGAACCAGATTCCGCGCTCGTCAACGCGACTGTAGTAATCGTGGTCTTTCGACGGGTCACCCTCTGGCAATGACTTGTACCACGCGCGCAGTTCCTTCGTCATGGTGTCGTAGTCGGAGCCGTGCGCCGCCCGCAAGTCCTCAACCTTCCGATAGATCGGATCGAGGCCCTCCTTCTTCTCACGCCAGCGAACGTCGTTTGCTTTCAGGTACGACAGATCGCGTGCGTAGACGAGGATGTAATCCTGGCCGCCACTGGTCAGTTTGGAATCGCCCTTCCGTGCGCCGCGCCACGTCATCATGTCGACGAAGTTCTCGGCGCCGAACACCGCATCGAGAAGAAGCCGCAAGTGATGGACTTCGTTGTTGTCGATCGAAACGAGAATCACTCCGTCACGACGGAGCAAGTGGCGAGCGAGCGTGAGCCGCGGGAACATCATGGTCAACCACGGAGCGTGCTTGCGACCGCCGGTCTCGATACGGCTGGTCATCGCGTTGCCTTGTTCATCGACCTGACCGGTCTCAGCGAGATACTGTCGCTCCGGCACCGCGAAGTCATCGTTATAGGTAAACGTGTCACCCGTGTTGTACGGGGGGTCGATGTAGATCAGCTTGACGGCGCGAGAGTAGCCGTTCTTCAGAAGCTTGAGCACCTGAAGGTTGTCGCCCTCAATGAGAACATCACCTGCGGTCTTCCAGTTGACCGAGGCAGCTTCATCGGGCGCAAGCGTGGCCGACGTCGCCGCACGTGCGTCTTGGCGCGCCGCTTCGATGCCGGGCCAACTGAAAGCGAAAGGCGAGGATTCCTCGTTACCAAGCTCGAGCGCGCCGAGGAGCGCGTCGCGATCAAGCTCGCCATCGAGGAAGGCACTAGGCACGAGATCACGGAGCTGCATGAGCAAGCGCTCTTTGTCGTCGGGAGTCTCTCCGGGTACTGATGTTGTCATGCTAGGCGTTCGCTCCTTCACGCGCGCAGGCGTGCTTACAGTTGTCTTGAAGTCCGTGTTTCACGCTACTGGAGAGCACAGACACTGCTACAGTGCCGCGCCGCCTCATCGCTGCGACGAACAATGCAGTCGGGAGATCATGAACTCAACCAGACACTGCGATCTATGCTGAATTATCGCATAATCTGGGGTTTTCGTGAAGAGTGGTTGCCGCTGCGTGGCCTTCCTCACGCGATCGGGGTCGCCGTTGCCTCCACTCGGAGTCTCCAGATCGGCCAAGTGTGCACAGTCCGAATCTGGTCGTCCGTCATTTGATCGACGAGGAAGTCCACTTCGCCATCGTCGCCGCTCAGCAATGCGCAGGCCAGCTCTGCCTCTTGTGCCATCACGTCGGCACTGCGCGTCATCTTCCGTTTCATCGCACGAATGGACTCGCGCTGCTCGTTCGTCAAGGAGCCTCTGCGCCAGAGGATCTGCCAACGGTTGATGAGATGCACGGCCTTCTCACCCTCGATCGAGATCACCCATTCATTAAGTGTCTCCGCCGCGCGGAGGAACTCTTCCTCGCGTTGCTTGCACGCGTCGGCGGCCAGGATCAAGCCCAGAACGCGTTGGTTCGCAAGACTCAGCGTGCGTTCCGCATCAGCGATCGCCTCGTACGCGCTCACAATCGAGTCGAGCCTGAGATTCAGGATTCTGGGGAGTTCGTCCTGCTCGACAACGTCGTAGGCGGTCACCGGTATGGCATCTCGCTCGAACTCTTCGTCCGCGCTCCAACGGAGCATGTGCGGGGCAGCGGGGTCAAACGGATCCACGTATCGCCATCGATTCGGAGCGCTGCCGGGCGTAACCAGGATCATCAGGAGCCACGGGCCGACATCCATAAGTCCGCGCGCGAGCTCGCCGTCCTCGTTGTAGGGTTCTTCACCCCGAATGAAAGCACGATGCAGGTTCTGAAGGTTCAGAACTTGTTCGTCGCCGAGTTCGTCGAACTCCACCAAATTGGCATCTACAGCGAGACGATTGAACACCTCTTGCAACTCTCGCAAGAACGCCCGCTGGTCCTTCAGCTCGGCATCCCAGCTCCCATCTGCGGTACTGCCGAGCGATGCGACACTGCCGTTTACTTCAAGTTCTCCGCGCGCCACGACCTCGGCGAGGAATTCGGTCGCTCGCAGGCGCTTCGCAAAGTTGCTCGGGGCCGTGAAATTGATTGTGACTTGTTGTTGCTTTTCGGTCGAGGTGAAGACCAGTAGAAGACCCTCGTCCAGCCGCACCTCGACCGATCTCTCGTCGAGCCGACGGACGGTGACATCGTCGTAGACGACTGGGCCACCGCCGAGCACGAACTTTGCTTCGTGCTCGATGTACTCCTGCGGAACGATGCGCACCGCTCCCCCGAGCGGCAGCGACATTCCGCCTTCAGTCGTAACTTCCAGCGCGAAGTCAATCTCGCCCGGCATGAGCAGCACCGGAGATGTCAGATCCAGATCGGTGGTGGAGTGCACAGTGAGTGACTGCATCTTCTCGAGCAGAACGGGGTCGAACCCCATCGAGGTTCGCTGTTCCTTCGTCTTCAGCGCGAGCCCGACAATGCGTTCGATCTCGCTCGGATCGTTGCGGAACTTCTTGAACGCCACCGAGACCTTCTGTCCCTCGGGAGCGTTGCGGAGATAGTGCTCGATGGTAAAGGGCGACAGTAGGGCGTAGTACGGCGAACAGTGCCCCTGGCGATCGACGGCAACGTAGAAATAGAGGACACCCGAGTCCTTCTGGAACCCGCGCAGAGCGACGGGATCAATCCCGAAAGTGAGCTGCTCTTTCAGCTTCCCGGTGCGGGTGCGCCCCTTAACCTGGACCGACACCCGGCCTCGCCAGTCATCATTCTTACGACCGATGCCGCTGTACACGTCAATGTGCCCATCCGTGAATGGCGTCTTGTCGTTCGACGCAATGATCGGCTTCAAGTGCGGGCAACGCGCAACCATGCTCTGGATCTTGGATACCGCCAGCGCTTCCACTTCCATAGACCTCATCCTGGCAGGGCGCTCGGACCACCCGTGTCAGTACGTGTGCGTGCCGCGGCGTGGTGACTGCGAGCATCATGTGCGCAACGGCATCTGCGAACCGATAGATCGTGCGAGAGCAAGAGAATAGGCGGCGACCACTCCAGGCGAGGCCATGAGGCTCTCGAAGCTGGGCAGTCGCCGCCTTAGCGGATAGGTGAGGGAAGCGGGCTACGCCGCTCCCCGAGTGTTGCTGGCACTCTCAACCGGCAGGACGCGAACATCTTCGGCCAGCATCCATCGTTCGAGCGTGAGCATCGCCCAGACGACCGCCTCCGCGTACTCGGGATACGTCGCTTGGTTGCCGTGCCACTTACGATCGTCGGTGGTGCGAACTTCGACACGATAGACCGCCGGCGTGAGCAACAGGTCGCGCACGGCAGCGGGCACGTCAGTGCTTTCACCGTTTCGCCCAGGAAGCCCCACGATCACCGCGTCGCCAACGAGCACCGCCTTTAGGCGCACGGCAGGGGCGTGGTACCACCACAGGAACGAAGCGCGGCTGTTGAACGGCAGGTGCCGGAGCAACCCCTCCTCGTTGACATAGATGGTTATGCCGAGGTCGAGCACATCGACCGCTTCGACCCACCCATCGACCGCCTCGCGGTAGTCGTCCAGCCCGCGAATTCGCGTTGCTCGAGCAGGTGTTTGTCGTTAGCCGGGACGACGATTCCGGTCACCATGATTCGTCCTCGAACAGAGCATCGGTGCTTCGGGATGCCTCTGCTTGGATGCGGAAGGCCGAGCCACGTTGAAACGAACGGGCGAACAACATGCACCACATCGCAGCGTCGTAGATGTTGCCGAAACGTGCGAAAGTGTCGTTCCAGCGGTTGTCGTCGTTGCGGCTGACCTGCACCACAAATCGGTGGCGACGCATCAAGCCGTAGACGACGTGGTCCGGAACATCCGCGCCACCGAAGTGCTCGGCGTTACCCGAGATCACCACGTCGCCGAGGATCACACTGGGCAACTCCGCGCCCGCGTTGTAGTACCAATACAGTGCCGTCGCTCGGGCGTTCAGCGCTCCGTGCTCACGGGGCAGCGCCTCGTTCGTCCAGAACGTGATGCCGAGCGCCGTCACTTCGTACGGCTCGAGGAAACCACCAGTCACTTCCTGGAAGTCTCCGATGCTGGCGAGCTCCTGCATCCGGAGCGCGTCAGTTGGGTCATGCGGGATGACGATCGTAGTGACCATCGTTCCCACCTCCTTACTGTTATCGCGGCCGAGAACTCTGTGGTTCTCTGACAAGCCGCGGGGCAGTAACGAGGACAGGGTTGTTGAGGGCAGTCGCCCGGGGAGAGCGCGCTGGCCGCGCACTGCAATCCCTGGACGAGCCGCCCCTCCGCTCCCCAGTCCAGAGGGAGCTTGTGTCGTCAGGCAGGGCCTGACTTGGCACGAGGAGATTTCGCTCCGGTGCCGCCGAAGATGGCCTCGATCGCGCTTTGCTTGGTCTTCGCTTCGCGTTCGATCTCGGCGCGTACCGATTCGGCCCTGGCGAGCACCTTCGGGTCGGACCTGCTGGATTCGACCCAGGCCTCGAGGGCGATTCGGATCTCTTCGGTGACGGAGCGGTCGTTGAGCTGGGCTATCACTTCCAGCTGCGCCCGCAGTCCGTCTGTGATCCGCACCGATAGTGGGCGGATCGGGCCGAGTGCCGTGGCTGGCACTTCGGCGGTTTTGTTCTCAGCCATGCTGAGCCTCCTCATCGGGAGCGGCCGGCGAACCAGGTGGTTCTCCTACAAGCCGCAGGCCGACGAGGAACAGGGCCGATTATGAACCGATGGTTTCGGGCGTCAATCTTCTGTTCGCAATTGTTGTAAAAACTACGGCGCGCGAAGTCTTGAACAGATTGCGCTCATAGTTCATAGTCATGCGCAGTTATGGCGCGAAAGGCATCACGCACCAGTTTTGATTTTGTTGAGCATTCGATTCGAGTGCGCGGCTTAAGAGCGACCAAAGGATTCACGATAGTTGAACTCTTGATTGTCGTTGTTGTAATCGCCATCCTCGCAGCAATCACCATAGTCGCGTATAACGGTATCTCAAACACTGCAAATGATTCTGCAGTGCAGGCCGATTTATCGAATCTCGCGCGTAAAGTTCAGCTAGTGCATGCGCGAACCGGAAGCTATCCTGCTGGGGGTCGAGTTACTACGGACGGATCGACATGGACCGGAGCGAGCACCAACTTTCCAGAAGTTCAAATTAAACTCGCCCATCGTGCTTACGACGATTCCCCCAACACGTTGGCATATTGCAGCGGACCGGACAATGTTACCGGTTCATCCGAATTTCGGATACTGGCCCACAGCAGGTCGGGACGCTATTACGAATACAGTTCTATGGATGGCCTTACAGACAGAGGTACCGCGTATCTACCAATATATGAGCATCTGAGTACGTGCGACGGATTTGGGCTTCCGCGCAGCTTCTCCTCCGCATACAACTCGAATACAAACGTTTGGTCAGACTGGGCTCAGTAACCGGCGCACCGAAACGAACACCACGAGCTACTGCAGAACTATCTGGAGTGGGCAGAACAAGACGTCAAGGAGTCAGACCCGGTCCGCCCGCCACTGCCCCCAGAGTGAGCGCCCTGATCCTGGCTACCGCGAATGGTCGGGGTGGAAAGAGCGCATTCCACACTGGATACAGTGATCAGCGGGCGCCGGAGTGCGAGCGGTCAGTCGTCCGAACCACCCTCGCTTACGACGAGTAGTTCCTCCTCGCCGCGCTCGTCCCATGAGGTGGGTGCAGTTCCGAGGTTCTTCCGCGCAGCCTTGATGATGAGCCATCCGAAAGCGTGATTGCCCCCCGCGCCGACCACGACGCCGATTGCCATCGGAATCTGCTTGCCCAGCACGAGCAGGCCCTGTTTCGTGCCGTACTTCGTGATGAAGTTGGGACCCAGTACCTTGTTCGCTGCTTTGATCGTCGACATCGGGATCGACTGGATAATCTTCTTACTCCAGTACGGAGCAGTGCGCGCCAGCAGCGGGTCTACGGTGGCGGTCATAGCGGAGTTACCCACTAAGGCCGCGGCTACGAGAAACTTACGCCGTTCGGTGTCTTCGACATCGACGCCGTAGATCTCGGCAACTGACAACACGTAGAGGACCGATGCTTCGAGAAAAGCAAGGAGATCTGCCGCCGCGACCGGCACCTGCACCCATCCGTTTGGAACAATCGCGGCCGCGCCCGCTCCCGCGCCGGTCGTAGTAACTGCCCCCAAATACACCTTGTTTAGAAATGAGATCAGCTCGGCTGGCGACTTGTGGGGATGAACGCGTCGGAGACGCGCAACGTTCTCGACCGCAATCGGGTACTGCGCCTCGAGTGCTTTGTTGAGCCCCGCCTTCACCAAGGCCTGCGGGGTGAGCTTCTTTTCGACTGCCACGAGTCCATTATCGGTAGGGTGACGGACATGGAGCCGCCCTTCGTCATCGACGTGCCGCATCCGCGGTTCTTCAGGGATGATCACTGCGCCAACTGCCTCACCGAGCTTCCCATCGATATCCAGGGGCTGTACTGCTCAACGTGGTGTCAAGAAGTCGCCGCTCACGTGCGCTACCTGCGGCGCGTGTTCCGCGATGGCCGCTTCACCGATCCCGATGTCCAGCTCGCGATCCAGACGAAGAACGCCTTCCTGCTTGTCGGCGGATACCGCTCTCTGGGGCGACAGCTCACGCCGCAGCTTCGGGCAGAAGTGCGCGTTCGCGACAGCGGACGCTGCCAGCAGTGCGGTAAGACCGGAGCCGAGGTCGATCACATCCAAGGCAACTCCGACGATCTCGAGAACCTCCAGCTTCTATGCCTCGATTGCCATCACAAGAAGACTGCGCAGAACTTCGTGCCCGCCAGTGAGAACAGCAAGCGGCTTCTGAAGGGATTCATGAAGACGCGAGTCCAACCGGCCGACCCTCAACTCCTTGCCGACGACGAGCAGGATTGGAACGGCCTCTGGCGGCGTCTTCAATCCGAGCGCAAGGAGCGCTTCAACGCGCGTCTTAAAGCGGCGGACGTGCGGGTTCGACGTGATGACTCTCATGCCAAGAAAGTGCTGGCCCTTCTCGAAGTGACAGTTGAAGCAGACCCATCGCCAGCCGTACCGGGCTACAGCTTCAATACCGACGTGTTCTTCGAGAACGTGCTGCGACGCGCTTGGAACTCCTGAGTGGGAGACCAGTAACGTGACTCCCATGGACGACTGGATCGCAGCTCGAGGCGTATGGCCACTTCGCGATGAACCTGGTTGCACTCCGATTCCAGAACACCTGCTCGCGGATCCCGACCTTTCGCTGATGGCAAAGGGAGTCCTTGCCCTGCTTCTCGCCGAGCGAGGACGGCCGGTGAACCCGTACAAGGATGCCTACGAGGATGAAGCGGACATCCGCGCCGCTGTCGAGGAGCTTCTCGCTGCAGACCTTGTTGTGCGAGTAGCGCGATGAGCGAGCTGATCGGCTACCAGGAGCGCACCACCTGGATGGGCCAAGAAATCCTGACGCTCGCAGACATCTGGCCCGACAACCCCAGAGCCATGATCGTCGGCCTCAACCCGGCACCAACCAGCGTCGAAGCCGGGCACTATTACCAAGGCAGGGCAGGCCAAGGACAGCTGCGAAAGCTCGCCGCAACCGGGCTCTTTGAGTTGCCAGGTGGCCGGCACTTTGAGAAAGCGGCGCTTGCGTCAGGTGTGGGCTTCACCGATGTCGTCAAGCGCCCGACGACGGGCGAAGGGGGCGTCACAAAGGCCGAGATCGCTTACGGCTCTCGGCTGCTCGCCGACAACTTGAGCGCCCGAAATGTTGGCCTTGTCATCTGCGTTTTCCGCCATCCGGTCAAGGAGCTGCTCGGTGTCGAAGGCCGGTCGGGAATGCAAGAGAAGCGCACCTTATGGGGCGCGCAGGTATTTAGGATGCCTGGACCCTACGACAAGCGTGAGACGGTCGAGAAGGTGTTGGCTGAGCTCACCGGGTCGTTGCGAAATTGAAGTCTCGAGCGCAAACGTGGGCTCAGATCTATCTAGCGCCCCGGAACCCAATATCTGACGCCGTTATAGGCGACGATCGTGATGGCCGCGAGGACGGCAATGACGACGAAGATCAACAATTCGACGATGGTAAATCCCCGTCGTGACGAGTTCAGAGTTTGTAACGGTCGTTCCTGGTGCCGCATTGCTGCGCACGACTATGAAGCATGAGCGGAATGAAGTCAAGGGTGTGCAAACGTTCACCCGTCGACTCCCCTCGAACGAGCTCGGCAGCTGACACGCTGGCGCTACTGCGCCGCCTCGGGAACCTCCGCTTCCATCACGAGCCTTTCGTACATCCGGTCTGCAAGGCCGCGGATCTCGTCTGGGAGCATGCGGTACCGATAGTGATGCCAGCTCACTCCTTCCCACTTCGTCCAGTCGCAGGTTCTCGCGGCAGCTTCGGCGCGCGTCGTCATCTTCGTGCCTTCCAGGCCGGGGCGGAAGGCAAGCATGATGAGCAGCCGTTCCCGATAGAACGGACTAGCTTCTTCCTCAACGAAGATGCGCAGGCGCTTCTCTGCATGAATCCATCGGATGCCTGGTGTCGGAGCATCGCTGTCGTCTAGGTCTTCACTGATCCACCTCCCTAGTTGGGGGGCGACGCGACCGATGTGCCTTGCTTGAGCGCCGGAGCGTAAAAGTGAGGTCAGCGCCACCTCGATCATCTCTGGTGAGGGGCGAGGTTCACCTCGCTTCTCTTCTTGCATCCTCGCCGGTGAGATGAGTCACCGAAATCGTATTTTCACTTCGTGCCTCATACGGCTGAATGCACATCGGATCGGACACTCAGCCATTGGCTTCATACCTGCCGTGGTTCTGGGCCTACACCTCGCTTTCTGCCTTGGACTTGCGGCGTGCCATGCGGAGACAGGTGTTCTCCGGTGGCCTGAGTGTATCCACCTTTTAGCGCGTTGAACAGGTTCAGAAACGAGACCGGAGACGGCATAGAGGTCACGTCTGATACCCGCCTGGCAGAGCGCGAACCAGCCTGTGGATAACCTGCACAGTTTTCGCCACAAAGACGCGAGCGATACGCAAGCCGTTCTCTGTTCCACTCTCTCCGACGAAGCAAACCGGCTCGTCGCATAGACCGAACACAACGGAGCATCATGAACATCACACAAGGACTGGTTCCCGCCACCGGGAACCAGATGGAAGCCCGTCAACTCGGCAGCATGTCGTTGGGCATTCAGCGCCAGGTGCGGCGCGAGATCGAGCGTGCGCAGGCCCAAGCGGTCATGGCGAAGCTTCACGAGGATGCGCGCGCCATGCTCACGCATACCGCGTTGGAGCACGTCAGTGCACTCTCGGCACTCGAAGAACACTGCCTCCGGGTTGCACCGCTCGGTGAAGCCCGGTATCGCGAGATCGTCGATAGCTACGCCATCGGCGCTGCCGCAGCGGTTCGGCGGTGGAACTGATGCTGGCCGGTCTGCTCGCACTCGCCGTACTCGGTCTCGTCGGAACCGTCGCTGCCGTTGGATACACCGGCGTCGGCGTGGTGACGGGAGGTGAATGGCTGACGAAGCGAATCACCCACTGGCGACGCGCTCGACGCGACCGGATCGAGGCGGAACTCGACCGCAAGCAGAACGAGCTTCGCGGCACGATCCTGCGTCTCGCCGACGCACTGGGAGCCGAGGCGCACGAGGCCCGCAAAGCACTGATCCGGGAGTCGTACCTGGCCTCGGGCAAGGTACCCGAGCGTCCAACCGATTCCTGAGGCTTGCTGGCGGCGAGCATGGTTCGCTCTGCTTTCCGCCAGCGCCCAGACCTCGCCCCAGGGCGAGGAACTAACACAACTGAACAGACAGTACCCGCTGTCAGACCTCACGAAGGAGGAGATATGACACCGACACCAACACCAACACCAAACGCGAGGGAGGAGGCCGGTGCCATCCTCTGGATCCGGAGCATGGACGACCGACGCGCCCCCGACACCCTGGGCGGACAGACGGAAGAGGACCAAGAGCGGGTCGTGCGCGACGCAATCGATGAAGACGAGCGCACCCTCACTCAGATCCTCTTCGCCGTCGGTCCCGACCCGGGTGACTCGGATCGGCGCCTGGCCGTCATGGCCCGGATGTTGAAGCAGGCCCCAGTCCGGTACCTCTACGTCCCCGGCGCGGTGTTCGCGCACGAATCAGAGGACGAGCTCATGAAGCATCACGTACTGCTGCTCATGATGCGCGAAACCGTTCTGACCATCTGCCAAGACGAGTGAGGCCAGGTCGTGCCCGTCGCCCGAAGCGGCGGGCACGACCACCCGAACGGATAGCCCGACCACAGTTCCGGCACGAAAGCGGCTGTTGTGTTCGTGACAACGAACGCGACTAGAAGATTGACAGCCCTGAGCCGAAGGCGCATAACCAGACATCGTCACGCCCGGAAACCTCCGAACCGGGCCGGAGAAAGGAGTTCATTGACATGACAAGCACAACCAGCGATCAGAAGAAGTTCGCGGTGATCTATGCCGATCCGCCCTGGGATATCCAGCAGAAGGGTGCCCGCGGTGCCGCCCAGCACTACGACCTCATGACCATCGACCGCTTGAAGGCGATGCCGGTTGCCGATCTCGCGGCCGACAACGCGACGCTGCTGCTCTGGACGACGAACGCCGCGCTCCCGGCAGCCCTCGAGCTTATGCAGGACTGGGGCTTCGAGTACAAGACGAACGCCGTCTGGGACAAGTACTTCATGGGGTTGGGGAACTACTTCCGTGGCAGTCATGAGCTGTTGCTCCATGGTGTGCGCGGCAAGGCTCCTTTCAAGTTCCGTGGCCAACGCTCAACGTTGCTGTTCCCGCGCCAGGATCATTCGCACAAGCCCGAAGAGATGATTCCGCTCATCGAGCGCGTGCTCGACGGCCCGTACTTGGAGCTGTTCGCTCGCCGTCGGCCCAACAGCCTCGCCGACTGGAGCGTCTGGGGCAATGAGATCGAGTCCGACATCTCAATCCCGGGCTACCCGGTACCCAGCGATTTCGCCCGGCAAGACGGACCGATCCAGACAGGGGCTGGTGATGCGTGATGGCCGACGACTCTCCCCCGGGCATCGTGCAGCGCTTCTTTCGCGCCTGCTTGCTGATCCTCGGCGGCATTGTTGCCCTCTGGCTCGCGCTCGAACTCCTGGCACAGTTCTGGGGCTGGGTCGTGCTGATAAGCATGCTCGCACTCGTCTTGTGTGCCGCCGTCTGGGCGTACCGCTACTGGTGGGGTGGGCGATGAAAAGCACAAGCACGTTCACCCCTGTCATGTCGTTGTGGAATGCACAACGGCCCTTCAAAACGCTTGACAAATCGAACGTTCGAGTTCATAACAGGTCGAAATGCGCCGAACAGGCTTATGCCTACGGCGATTCCAGCGTCCTTCCGCGACCGATACGCGAACCCAAAGCCGAGGTGGGAAGGAGGTTCACGCATGTGTAGTCATGCCCGCGGTCAACGCCGCTATCGCAAAACCCAAGGAAGACGCGTCTGGGTCTTCTCGGAACTCAACCACGATCTGCGACCTGAGCGCGTCGCGAAGATCATCACCGCAGCCGGCCTCGAGCAGGCGCGCCTCGAAGCCGCCGCTCAACAGGAACAGGAGGCGCACGCAGACAAGGAGGACGGTCATGCCTGAGCCGTTCGTCTACACCCGCCTGCACCCGCAGCGTCCGCTCAGCGCATGGACGCTGGCGGTCATGCTGGTGCGCTTCGCGTCCGGCGACGTGCCGCGCCCGATCGTCTTCGAGCTTCAAGCCAGCGCCGATGGTGTGATCGTGATGTTCGGCTGCGCCCCAACGGCCGTTCACCGGCTGAAGCGCCTCCTCGGCGGCCATGTGCCGGGCCTCCGCTTTGTGGCCGCCTCGCGGGCGGACGTGGCCGCTGTGAGCCGCGTAACCGCCCGCCCAGGCGGCCTACCGCTGGCCGAGGTCGATCCAGAGCAGGTCGTGAGCGGCATCTACCAAGCGCTCGCCAGTCGGCGCGACGAAGAGGTGCTTGCTCTGCAGCTCGTGCTCGGTACCGCCCACCGTCCGCAGCAGGTCACCCCGACGCCGAGCGATCCGCTACAGCCGCTGGGTTCTCGGGTGCTCGACGGCGTCCGCGCTGCCTCACCCGATACGCGCAAGCGCCTGCAAGCCCACGCCGCGCATGTCCGTTTCGACGCGACCATCCGCATTGGAGTCACCGCGCAGACCGTTAAGCGACGCTCCGCCCTGGTATGGGAGCTCTTCGGCGCACTGCAGCAGCTCGAAAGTCCCGGCGTCCAGTTCTCACTGGTACGGGACACACCCGCCAGGTGGAAGGCAAGCCGACTCGGGCCGGGTGCACGACTGCGGCTACTGGCCAGCGAGCTCGCGCCCCTGCTGGGCTGGCCGCTCGGCGAACGGGACTACCCAGGAGCACCCGCCGTCCACCCGCGCCTATTGCCCGTGCCGGAAATCGTCTCGCGCACCGAAGGCGTCTTCGCGGTCGGAACAGCTCCCGGGCCCGAGCGTCTAGTCGGACTTGACCCGCAGAGTCGGCTGACCCACACGGTGCTTCTCGGACCGACCGGCTCCGGCAAGTCCACTCTCCTGGAGCATCTGGTCATCGATGACATCAAGGCCGGCCGCGCCTGCTGCGTCATCGAACCCAAGACACAACTCATCGATCGGATCCTCGCCACCGCGCCGGCCGAAGCGGCGGGGCAGATCGTGGTGCTCGACGCCACCGACGAAGAAGCTCCCGTCGGCTTCAACCCGCTCGACGTCGGTGACCGTGACCCCGACGTCGTGGTCGACGGCGTCCTCGCTGCCTTCGCTGCCATCTTCCACGATGGCTGGGGGCCACGCACCGAGTATCAAGCGCAAGGCGCCCTTCTATCCATGGCGCGTGCCGGACAGAAGCGAAGCGAGCCTTACACGCTCATCGACCTCCCACGGCTATTCACCGACGCAGCGTTCCGTCGGCCCGTCATCGCCGCTGTCCAAGACGACCCCACTCTGACCGCCTTCTGGGAAGAATTCGAAGCCATGCGGCCCGCGCAGCGCGCCGCCGTGACCGCTCCGATCCTCAATAAGCTCCGCAAAATCGTGATGCGAAAACCGCTGGTTCGCGTGCTGGGTCAATCCCAGCCACGCTTCCGACTCCGCGACATCTTCCGAGAGCGCAAGACCGTATTGGTACCGCTCAACGACACACTCCTCGGGGAGGGCGCCTCGAAACTACTCGGCAGCCTGATCGTCGCGGAACTGTTCTTGGCCACGACCGAGCGCGCTCGCGAACGCGACCCGATGAAGCGCCCCGGGATGATCTTCATCGACGAGGTGCAGGAGTATCTCCACCTACCCACGCCGATCGAGAATGCCATGAGCGTCTTCCGTTCCTACGGGGTCGGTCTGCACGCGGCGCATCAGTTCCGCAGCCAACTACCGCCACTCATGCGCGCTGGCCTCGATGCCAACGCACGCACCAAGATCAGCTTTGCCCTCGAGTCCGCCGACGCAGCGGACATGGCCAAGCTCACCCCGGTCCTGCGAGCCGAAGACTTCCAAGCGCTCCCCAAGCACAACGTCTACGCCCGCCTTATGGCTGGAGGCACC
Source organism: Microbacterium alcoholitolerans (assembly GCF_050408615.1). Taxonomy (NCBI): domain Bacteria; kingdom Bacillati; phylum Actinomycetota; class Actinomycetes; order Micrococcales; family Microbacteriaceae; genus Microbacterium; species Microbacterium alcoholitolerans. Next base: position 644,060 of record NZ_JBNTKD010000001.1, read on the forward strand.
ACGACGGAGTGGTGCTCCGCCCAAGTGCTGCCACCGCTTCCCGAGACCCGCGCAGGCGACATCATCCGCGACGAGAGCCGCCGCCAATTTGGGGCGCTACCGCCCGATGAGACGTCTGCTCCTGACCAGACTCCATCCCCGAAGCCAGCGACCACGTCGCATCAGAAAGCGAGGCGGTCATGAGGGGCTCCATCTGGCGCGGGTGTTCCGCCCGCTATTCCGGTCGTCGTTCATCTCACCACTACGAAGCCCCGCAGCGTCCGCCCCTGTTCCGGCGACCTCGGCCGTCCCCTGGATGGGACTCCCGCTGCGTTGCAGCGGATCTTCGCCCTCCGAGCCGAAGGGGACAGCCATGAGCGCGCTGAGTCTAGTGGCCCTCGAGATGCACCTCTCGGACCGGGATATCCGCGTCCTCGACGACCTCGAACGGTTCCGCTTCCTCACCACCCGGCAGCTCCAGCGGCTCCACCTTCCGGCTGCCCCGCTTGGCAGCCACGCCACCGTCAGCAGCGCGACGCGGGGCACGACGCGGATCTTGAATCGCCTCGAACAGCTCGGCGTGATCGGACGGCTGGCCAGACGCATCGGCGGCATCAAACACGGTTCGGCGCTCATTGTCTGGCAGCTCGGACCAGCCGGAGATCGCTTCCTACGCGCCCGACGCGGCGACCCGAAACGGCGACGCTACGAGGAACCTGGGCGCACCTTCCTGTCCCACACGCTGGCCGTTGCCGACGCCGCGGTCAACCTCATCGAGCAAGCGAGCGCCGGTCGTTTCGAACTCCTCGAGCTCGAACTGGAACCGGCCTGCTGGCGCACCTTCACCAGCGGCAGCTCGACCGCTATCTCGCTCAAGCCCGATCTGCTCGTCGTCACTGCCGATGCGCACACCGAAACCCATTCATTCGTCGAGATCGACCGCGGTACCGAACACCTGCCCGCGGTGCTCCGCAAGTGCCGCATCTACCAGCGCTATGCGGCCACGGGCATCGAGCAGGAGAAGCGGAGCCTGTTCCCCGCGGTTGTCTGGGTAGTTCCCGATCCACTTCGAGCTGCGCGCATCAGAAGCGCCGTCGATGCCGACGCCCACCTCGCATCTGAACTGTTCTGGATCATCACGACGGACTCGATGAACCGTCAGCTCGCCCCGTATCCGACACCCGTCAACACCTAACCGAAAGGAGGAAGACATGAACACATCAATCGCCACCGCGCTTGGTCGCGACGAAACAGAGAACGCGAGGCAACTCGTCGAGATCGGCCTCGCCATGGACCGCGAAGCCCGATCGGAAACGCTGGCCCGGCTCATCGCTGCCAGCCTGCACGGCGGGCCGGGCAGCACGCTCGAGCATTTCGCCGCCACGGGCGAACTTTCGCCGCAAGCCGCCCTCGTGGAGCTAAACGAACTTCAAGTGCCGCTCGAGCAAGAAGGCTGGGTCGATGCGCTCGGACGCTTCATCCTTGCCACGGCAGGAGGACGGTCATGAACGAACGCGACCCTCTTGCCACACCCGAAGTTCGTTCGATCACGAACCTCGAAGTCCCTGACTGGCGCCGACTCGAAGTCGCCCAGCATCGATTCTTCGAGCGGGTCGGCGACGGTATCGCGCAAGCGCTCACCGAACGCACTGAAATCGAGGACGGCACGGCTCGCATGATCGCCCATGTCCTCGGCCGCGCTTACGGACGCGACTCCCACCTGGCCGACTACGGACGCACGGGCGAAGGGATGTACGTCGACCTGCGCGACGAGTACCTCGCGCTCTTCAACAACGAACGCGCCGACGAAGTCACAAGGGAATGGATCAATTGGTTTGGCACCTACCTAGTTCAGCGAGAGAACACCGGCAGCGGCCGGCAGTTCATGAATGAACATCTGCCGCCGCAGCTCGACCGACTCCTTATCACGACCGAACTCGACGTCCAAGGTGCGCCGTACCTCCTGCGCATACCCGCCTCGTTCGACTCGGCCAGGCTCGACAGTCTGACCGAACAACTGTTCCAGATGGGCCTCACGAACAGTCCCAAGCTGGAAGCCTTCCTGCGGCTGCCGAACGTGGACGCGTCCAGCCCGAACCTTCTGAAGTCGATGCACGAGACATACGGCGGCACGTATGCAAACGAGGAAGACGCGCTACGCGCTCTGAGTCCGCTCGAGGACTGGGAAGACTCACTTGCGGACTGGCGTATCGATCACGGCATCGAAGAGGACGCGCTTGAGTGGAACTTCAAACCGCTCATTGACCGACTTCGCGTGATCTACGACCTCGTCGAGTTGGAGGGCAAAATCTATGCCTTCGCCACGTAAAGGGGACGTACCCCGCGGTCGCGGATGCCCACGCAAACCAGCACCCACAGGCGGGGCCGTTCTTACTTCTCGCCCCATCGAGATCGTCGGCGTATGGCGCGAAGAGCCTGACGTCCATCGGCTGGCGAGAGCGCTGATTCGCTTCGCTCAGGACGAGTATGACTCGTCACGTGAACGACGCGCACGGGCACGGGGGTCCGCGAAACGTGATCCGGATTAGAAGGCATGGGCCAGCACGAAGAAGCGAGGTAGGGCATGAGTTCTCACGAACCGCGAGGTAATAAGTACATCGGTGACGCGACCCCCGGAAATGGGTCCGAAAACAGCGCGCAGTCGCCCGACGGGCTGGACTTCCAGGCCGAAGAGAGGGTTAATCCGGAGGACCTAATCGGAGGTATCCACGTCATGGCCCTTGAAAGCCCGGAATCAGCGCATCCCGCGCCCATCGCAAACTCACTCGACGGACTCGAGCATCTACTCTCGTCACCATCGGCACATGCCGAAGAAGACTTCACGTTTGGCCCTGCACAAGCGGTTGTCTACCTGCGCGTATCGACACCGCGGCAACTCCATACCGCTGCCGACCTGGACGAGGACGGCAACAGCATCGCGACGCAGCGCGTGGAAGCGATGCGCAAGGTTCGCGAGCTCCACGCCACTGTCGCCCGCGAGTTCGTTGAGCCCGGACAATCTGCTCAAACGATCTCAAAACGTACCGAGTTCAAGAAGCTCCTGCGCTACGTCGAAGCGCATCCCGAGGTGAAGTACGTCGTCATCTACATGCGCTCGCGCGTATTCCGCAACTTTACCGACGCTGCAATCACGAAGCGCCAGCTCTTGGAGCGCGGCGTCCGTCTGATCTCAGCCAAAGAAGAGTTCGGCGAAGGTTATATGGCGGACGCCATGGAAGCCATCACCGACGTCATGAACGAAGTCCAAGTGCGCATGAACGGCGAGGACGTCAAGGTGAAGATGGCGCACAAGGTAGAGCAGGGCGGGACGGTCGGGCGAGCGAAGCTCGGATACCTGAACGTCCGCAAGGAGTTCAGCGGACGATTGGTGAACACCATCGACATCGACCCCGAGCGGGCACCGCTCGTGACCTTTGCCTTCGAGCAGTATGCAACGGGGCGCTACTCAATCGCTCAGCTTCGAGACCTGCTTAACGAACATGGCCTGACCACCCGTCCTTCGCCATCGCGACCAGCACAGTCGGTAAGCATTAGCCGCCTCGCACTCATACTGCGCAACCCGTACTACACCGGAGTCATGCGGTACAAGGGAAAGCTCTACGTCGGACGGCATCAGCCGCTCGTGACCAAGGAGACATTCCTCAAGGTGCAAGAGATCCTGGATCAGCGCAAACGCCAAGGCGATCGCGACATCCTCCACTTTCACTATCTGAAAGGCATGTTGCAGTGCGGCCACTGCCTCAACGCAGGACGGGCGAGTCGATTGGTGTACAGCCAGATTAATGGCAACGGCGGCATCTACGAGTACCTGGTGTGCGCAGCCAAGCAGCGCAAGCAGTGCTCGATGCCGTGGATTCGGGTGGAACAGATCGAGGACAAGCTCGTGGAGGTGGTCGCCGGCGAACGACTCGCGCCCGACATGCTCGATGGCATGCGCAACGCCATCGAAGGAGCCATCCACAACCTGCTCGCGGAGGATCGTGATGCAAAGGCCCGGCTCCGAAAGCAGCTCGACAAGCTGGAGGCGCAGGAAGAACGGCTTATCGAGCTCGCCGCAACGGGAACGCTGCCTATCTCAAAGATCCGAGAGCGGATCGAAAACACAACGCTCCAGAAGGAATCGCTGAAGGAGAAACTAGAGATCACCACTGAGCGCCTGAGCCATGGAGCCGAGACCGCGCTGGCGTTTATCGACTTGCTCTCCGAGCCCGGTGAACTATACAAGCGCGCATCCGATACGGTGCGTCGTGACCTCCTTCTCGCGTACTTCGAGAGTCTTTCGGTATACCTCGGCGACGACGGCCTCGACGTGGCCGCAGAACGCCACAGCGGCAACCAGGCCGTCCGCCAACTCAACAGCGCGATACAGGGCGCGACAGTGCCCGACACGTCGCGAAAAACAAGAACTCCCCGCTCGAAAGCGGGGAGTTCTGTAAGTCCCATAGCCAGTTCATTTGACCATGGTTCGAGTAACGTTCGTCTGGCTGGGGTACCTGGACTCGAACCAAGAACAACTGAACCAGAATCAGCCGTGTTGCCAATTACACCATACCCCAAGGGCGAAACCGTGGCCTCGCACCGAGGTACAAGCTTACCCGAGCTCACTCCGGATGGCGAATCGACACGGGTTGTCCGGGCGTGGCGCCGCTCGGCTGCCGCCAATACGATGGCCTGGTGAACAGCGACCGACCGCGCAGCATCCGGACCGGGGCATCCTCGGTACGAGGCGGATGACGGCATGAAACGCGTCGCGATCGACTCTTCGGCCCTGCGGTCCGTCGGCTACCGCGACGATCTGGCGCTTCTGGAGATCGAGTTCGTCAGCGGCGAGGTCTACCGATATCACGCGGTGCCACATTCGGTTCATCGTGCACTGATGAATGCCGACAGCAGAGGTCGCTACTTCGTCGAGCACATCCGGGACGTCTACCCCACCACTCGGATCACGTGAGCGGGAGCATCCGGGCGATGTCGTGACCAGACGCGCGCACTCGCCGGCGCAGCGTCGGTGGCGCGGATCTGCTGCCAGTTGCGACCACCGCGCGCGAAGGCGCGCTGCACCGACAGCGGCACCTCCTGATCCGGGATCGGGTCCGGTATCCACTCGCACGATCGGACGTGGACGAGGTCGACGACCCATGCCGGAGCGCTCGAATCGTAGCGCCACGCCCCGCTGAGTCTTCCGAGCCAGAACCATCCGTACGTGTCGCGCGTCCATACGAACGAGCCTCGCGCGGCCGCGGCGAATCGCTCGAGGCGTCGCGCGATGCGCTCGCCGTACGTCGCGTCAGCCGCCGTGAGCGCGTCCGACAGTGATGCGGGTGACGGAGTGAGGCGTCCGCCGATTCCGCACACGGCCTGCTCAAGCGCCCTGTCGGCCGCGGCGCCATGCGGCACGTCATCCTCGCGCGATCGCATCGGCGCACGGAATACCGGCGTTTCCACAGCTCAGCCCTCCTCATCGTCCACTTCCACCCGCTGCTCCTGCGGGTCCGCGGTGTCGGGATCTGCCCTTCAGCAGCAAGTCTTACGGCGTCGCAGCCGGCGGCTGAGGGGGTTGAAGAAGCGAGAGTCGGTCGCTAACGTCGCGCGCTCTGCGGGCGGCGCGACCTCACAGCTCGCCCATGCGCACCGGCTTCACCCAGCGCAGGAACACCGCGGAGCGCGTTATGCGGGCGATATCCGCGAGCAGCGCGCCGACCTTCGTGCCGATGCACAGGCTCAAGAACATCATCGGCGCAGACACCAACACCTGTGCGTCGAAACTCGCCAGCGAGACCAGACCGATCGTGCCGGGCACGAGCAGCAGGAAGGCCGGCTGAAACGACACCGTGGCGGGCACCGCGAGCGTCACGCGCTCCAGCACACGAGCCGCGACGAACAGCACAGCGGCCGCGACGCCGGTGGCGACGATGCTGCCCAACTGAGGGCTGAACAGCGCGAGCACGGCATAGGTGCCGGTCATCACCACCACGCACACCACCGTCAGCCGGAACCCCGATCCGAACGCCAGCCCGATGCCGATCGCCAGCACGCCCACGGCGATCCACGACATCCACAGCGGCGGCAGAGCATCCCAGCCGGCGTGATCGGTCGACAGCTGCACCGCCTCTCCGACGAGAGCGGCGGATGCCGAGTCGATCCGAAGCCCGGTGATGGCTGCACCCGAGTACACCCCGGCCGCCATGAACGCGAGCATGATCAGCCCGTACATCAGACGCGACGCCCCGGTGACGATGTCGGTGGAGGTCAGCTCGAGAAGCGCGTTGGTGATCAGCGCGCCGGGTACGAGGATCGCGATCGGCGCACAGACTGCGAAAAGCGGCACCGGCCCGAGCTCCAGCGTGCTCGCGACCCAGCCGACGAGGATCGTCGAGATGAACGCGGACACGAATGGCGCGATCGCGGCCGCGGCGCGCACGCGCATCATCACCATCGTGAGCCCGCCGACGAGCGCGCCGACCAGCAGCGCGAGCAGGATCGCCCACCACGGGCACCGGAAGAGCATGGCCAGCGACAGCGAGAGCAGCCCGCAGCCGATGAGATTCTGCATCGCCGGGTGACGCCTCGGCGTAGCCCGGATCGCCGCGATCCGGCGCGGCACGTCCGGCAGCGGCACGTCGCCCCGTTCCACCTCGCGCACGAGCCGACTCGCACGTGCGGACTGGCGGAAGGTCAGCGCCTCGCCCTTGCCGATGACCGTCGTCGTGGCGGACGCAGCCCCCGCCCGGCTCACCATGACCATCTCGGGCAGGATCGCGAACTCGGTGGATGCCCCGGGCGTCGCCCGCCGGCCCACCTGCTCCAGGGTGCCGCGCACATCGGTCACCGATGTGCCGCACTCCAGCAGCAGCACTCCCAGCTCGCCGAGGATGACGTCACTCTCAGCGGCCGGCATCACGGCATCCGTCGCCCCGCGTGTCACGCCAGGTGATCAGCAAGCGCGCGCAGCCGGCGCAGCGTCTCGTCCTTGCCGAGCAGCTCCATCGACTCGAACAGCGGCGGCGACACGCGGCGCCCGGTCAGGGCGACGCGGGGCGGGCCGTAGGCCACGCGCGGCTTCAGCTCGAGCTTCTCGACGAGCTCCGCCGAGAGGGCGGTCTGAATGGCATCAGGGGTGAAGTCCTCGACCGGCTCCAGCGCGCTCACGCAGGCCCGGAGCACGTCGGCGGCGTTCGCCGGCAGGCCCTTCATGGCATCCGCCTGGTACTCGAGCTCGTCGGTGAACAGGAAGCCGAGCATACCGGGCGCCTCGCCCAGCAGCTGCATGCGTTCCTGCACCAGCGGGGCGGCGCGGAACGCGAGCACGATCTGCTCATGCGTCGGCTCGCCGCCGAACACGCCGGCCTGGGCGAGGTAAGGCAGCATCCGCTCGGCGAAGTCCTTGCCGTCGAGCATCCGGATGTGGTCGCCGTTGATCGACTCGGCCTTCTTCTGGTCGAAACGGGCGGGGTTCGGGTTGACATCGGCGATGTCGAACGCCTCGATGAACTCCTCGAGTGAGAACACGTCGCGGTCGGCCGCGATCGACCAGCCCAGCAGCGCCAGATAGTTCAGCAGTCCCTCGTGGATGAAGCCGCGCTCGCGGTGCAGGAACAGGTCGGCCTGCGGGTCACGCTTGGACAGCTTCTTGTTGCCGGTCTCGCCGAGCACGAGCGGCATGTGCGCGAAGCGCGGCACGAAAGTCGTGACGCCTGCCTGGATCAGCGCGTCGTACAGCGCCAGCTGACGGGCGGTCGACGGCATGAGGTCCTCACCGCGCAGCACGTGGGTGATGCCCATCAGCGCGTCGTCGACCGGGTTGACGAAGGTGTACAGCGGCACGCCGTTCGGCCGCACCACGACGAAGTCGGGGAAGGATCCTGCGGGGAAGGTCACCTCGCCGCGGATCAGGTCGACGTAGGTGAGGTCCTCGTCCGGCACGCGCAGGCGCAGCGCGGGCTGACGGCCCTCGGCACGGAAGCCGGCCTTCTGCTCGTCGGTGAGGTCGCGGTCGAAGTTGTCGTAGCCGAGCTGCTTGGCCCGCCCCGCCGCCTCGTTGCGCGCGTCGATCTCCTCAGCCGTCGAATAGCTCTCGTACAGCGCGCCCGATGCCAGGAGCTTGTCGATCACGCCGCGGTAGATGTCGTGACGCTCGGACTGCCGGTAGGGTGCGTGCGGACCGCCGACCTCGACGCCCTCATCCCAGTCGATCTTCATCCAGGTGAGTGCGTCGACGAGCTGCAGGAAGCTCTCCTCGCTGTCACGCGCGGCGTCGGTGTCTTCGATGCGGAAGATCAGCTTGCCGCCGTTGTGACGCGCGTACGCCCAGTTGTACAGCGCCGTGCGCACCATGCCGACGTGGGGCAGGCCGGTCGGCGAGGGGCAGAAGCGCACACGGACGTCGGATCCGGTGGCGGTGGTGGTGAGAGGATGCACGGTAGCCATATCCCCTCGATTCTAGCCGTGGCGGATGCCCGCTACCGGCGGTCAGCGCGCCCGGTGCACCGCGATAGCCGCCGTCTGGGTCTGCGGCAGCACGCCGCCCTCGCCCTGCTCGTTGACGATGAGATCGAACGCCCGCCGGAATCGCTCGCGGTCGGCATCCGACAGCGTCGCATAGAACGCGCCGGCCCCCGCCACTCCCCCGGCGACCGACTCCCACAGCGCATCCGCTGTCGGATGCCACGTCCAGGTGAACTCCGTGACATCCGGCTCCCAGCCGGCATCGCGCAGCATCCGATCGAATCCGGGGGCGGACCGCTCGAAGTCCTTGTCGACGGGAAGGCGGCGGCCGCTCACCGGCGTGAGGCCGGCGCGAGCGGTGACATCCGCCCACAGCGACGACGGCGATGCCGTCCACGTCGTCGCGATCACCGCGGCGCTCGAGACCCGGCGCAGCTCTGCGGCGCCCGCGCGCGGGTCGTCGAGATGGTTGAGCACGAAGTTCCCGACGACGACGTCGAACGCACCATCGGGGAACGACAGCGCGGGCAGAGCATCCGCCGCCATCGTCAGTGACGGATGCTGTCGCTGCACCACTGCACGCATGCTGGGCTCGGGCTCGCAGGCCGTGACCTGCCAGCCGGCATCCGACCACGCTGCGGCGAGCGTGCCCTCACCGGCACCGACGTCGAGGAGCGAGCGACCGGCAGGAGCCCCTGCGAGCTCCCGCATCGTCTCCCCCGTGCCGGCGCACAGTCGCGCGTATGAGGCTGCGTAGGCCTCGCCGGTGCCGGCCCAGCTCACACGGCGGCCTTGATCCGCCCGAGCGGCGAGAGCACTGTGATCGCGATGACGATGACGAGCGCGACGGCGCCGAGCCCGCCGTAGCCGAACTCGGTGAGCACGATGCCGGCACCCGCCGCGCCCACAGCGGCGGTGAGGCTCATCAGCGAGTCGCTGACACCCTGCCGGCGCGGGCGCATCTCGACAGTCGACGACTCGGTCAGCAGCGCCGCGCCTGCCACTGTCGCCGCACTCCAGCCGAGTCCCAGCAGCACCAGCGCGACCATGACGCCCGCAGCATGCTCGCCGGCGAAGATCGCGGTGAGCAGCGACGCCGCCAGCATCGCCTGACCGAGCAGCACGACGCGCACGCGCCCCCAGCGGTCGGCGAGGATGCCGAACACCGGCGACAGTCCGTACATGCCGGCCACGTGCAGGGCGATGGTCACGCCGACCAGCAGCGTCACATCCGCACTGCTCGGTGCGCCGCCGTGGGCGCCGTGAGCCATGTGCGAAAGGTGGATGGGCGTCATCGCCATGACGGATGCCATCACCGCGTGCGATCCGGACACGGCGAAGACCGCGAAGCGGGCGCTCACCGGATGGTCGACGCTCGCGCCGAGCACGGCGGCCTTCGACGGCAGGGCGGCCAGGCTGAGCGCCGTCAGCAGCGGGTCCGGACGAAGCGCTACGAGATACAGCACGAGAGCGGCCGCCTGCGCCACCAGCGAGAACAAGTACGAGCCAGTCAGCGGCGGCATGCCGATCGCCTGCCCGAGCACCTCACCCGGCGTCAGCAGCAGAGGACCCGTCACCCCGCCGATCGTCGTCGACCACACCACGATCGACAGGTCGCGGCCGCGGTGCTCGGGAGCGGCGAGGTCGGTGGCCGCGAAGCGGGACTGCAGGTTCCCCGCGTTGCCCATGCCGATCATGATGATCCCGACCAGCAGCAGCGGGAACATCCGCAGTGCGGCGGCGAGGATGACGATCCCGACGCCGAGCAGAGCGAGCAGGTTGCCGGCGGTCAGCGACAGGCGGCGGCCGCGGCGGGCTGCGAAGCGCGCCAGAGGGATCGCGAATGCAGCAGCGCCAAGGGTGACGGACGCCGTCGCCAGGCCGGACAGCGCGTCGTCGCCCGACAGGTCGGCGGCGAGCAGGGCTCCGAGCGACACGGTGGCCCCGAAGGCGATGCCGCCCAGGACCTGTCCGACCGAGAGGACGAGGACTGTGCGGCGCTGCACCGCACGCAGGGAGTCCGAGGTGACGGCACTCACGAAGTCGGCGCCGCGTCGCGCACGGCGTTGCGCAGGATTCCGATGCCGCTGACCTCGACCTCGACGGTGTCGCCTGCGACGATCTCGCCGACCCCCGCCGGGGTGCCGGTCATGATCACGTCACCCGGCAGCAGCGTGAAAACCGCCGATGCGTACTCGATGATGCCCGCGACGGAGTGGATCATGTCGGTGAGCGGCGCCTGCTGTCGCACCTCGCCGTTCACGCGCGTCTCGATCCGGGCACCGTCGACATCGAGTGCGGTCTCGATGACCGGACCGAGCGGGCAGAACGTGTCGAAGCCCTTGCCCCGCGTCCACTGGCCGTCCTTGCGCTGCAGGTCGCGAGCGGTGACGTCGTTGCCGACGGTGTATCCGAAGACGTAGTCGAGGGCATCCGCCGCTTTCACGTTCTTGGCGATGCGTCCGATCACCGCGACCAGCTCGCCCTCGAACTCGATGCGCTCCGAGATCTCGGGGCGCACGATCGTGTCGCCGGGGCCGATGACGGACGTGTTCGGCTTGAGGAACAGCAGCGGCTCCTCGGGAGCGACGTTGCCGAACTCCGCAGCATGATCGTGGTAGTTGCGGCCGACGCAGACGACCTTCGAGCGCGGGATGACCGGCGCCAGCAGGGCCGCATCGGCGAGCGGGACGCGCTCGCCCGTGGGCTCGTAGCCGGCGAACATCGGGTCGCCCTCGAGCACGACCAGATCCCCGTCATCGAGGATGCCGTAGCGGATGCCGTCGTTGTGACTGAAACGCGCGATCTTCACCCGAACAGCCTAGCCATCCTGTGGCCTGCGGGGTGCTCGCCCCTTTCTCCCGCCGCCGACACCCCCAGCTGCCGCCCACACCCCCAGCTGCCGCCCACACCCCCAGCTGCCGCCGCCCGTACCCGGGGGTGTCGGCGAGACGTGGGGGTGTCGGCGGATGCGCCGATGGCGTCAACCGTGCGGGCGGAGGCCGAAGGCGGCAAGGCGCCAGCCAAGATCATCCGCGGTGCGGATGTGCTGGTGACCCCAGCGGGCGAATCGCCAACCTGTCACACCGCGCACGTCGTCTTCGCGATTCTTCTCGTTGAGCACAGCCTCGTGCGCCGACGGCGCGACTCGCAGAGACTGATCGGTGTACTTTCCCTCACCGTCGAACTCTCCGAACGTCCGCGCCCTCGGGAAGGCGAAGTCCAGCCAGTACTGGTCCCCCGCCGAGCCGGTGACCGGCACCTGCAGGTCGTAGCCCGAGAATCCGAGAGTGTGCAGATGCACCCGGCTGACGCTCTCGCCCGGCAGCTGCGCCCGGCCATCCGCGAATTCCAGCGCTCGGCGCGCCTGTCGCACACCACGCAGTCCCGGTGCGGCGACCCTGCCGGCATCCTCACGCCATTGCGCTTCGGCGTCGGCATCCACGATGTACCCGGTGACAGCTGCGCGACGCAGCGCGGCGTCCGCGCAGCCGACGGCTGTCGTGAACGGGCAGGTGCGCGCGACGTCCATCACGGTGCGGATCAGAGATGTGACGCGGATCCCGTCGACCTCGACGATGTCGTCCTCATCGACCTGCATGTCTCGCCGGACGACCCCCGCGATGACGCGACTGTGGCGGCGCCCCTGCACGAGCACCTGCACGGGCATCTCGCCCATGCGATACAGGGGCAGGCCCCAGAGAACTGCCGCTGACGCGTGTGTGAACACCGGGCCGCTGCCCGAGCTGGCGGCATGCACGGCGAGGACCTTCAACAGATGCTGCCCCTCCCACCAGAGCTCATTCCACTGCTTCGCCGAGACGTAAGTCCCGCGGTGCAGGCGGATGAGTCTGTTCGCGGCGAGGTCCGCACCCAACTGACGTTCGGTGATGCCCGATCCCAGCAACTGCTGCCGGGAGAGCAGCATGGCCCGTGCCTCGTGAATGTCGATACGGCGGCGCATGACCACACAATGCCCGGCCGGACGTGCGAATCCGGCTCTATCCACAGGAAATCTGGCCGACCGCCCGGTTCCGCGTTCTGTGCAGAAAGAGTGCCGCGCGTCGACACCCCCACTTGCCGCCGACACCCCCAGCTGCCGGCGCGTGCACCTGGGGGTGTCGGCGACAGTTGGGGGTGTCGGCGAAAAGAGAGGGAGAACGCAGGTCAGTCGAGGCGGGTCAGCCAGCCGTGCTTGTCCTCGCGGCGGCCGTACTGGATGTCGGTGAGCTCCTCGCGCAGCGCCATGGCCAGCTCGCCCAGAGGCTGCTCGTCCTCGAACTCGTCCGATACGAGCGCACCGATCGGGGTGACGACCGCGGCGGTGCCGCACGCGAAGACCTCGACGATGTCGCCGGATGCCACGCCGTCGCGCCACTCCTGCAGCGAGACCGCCCGACGCTCGACCGTAAGGCCGCGATCCTCAGCGAGCTGCAGCAGCGAGTCGCGGGTGATGCCCTCGAGGATGCTGGCGGACTGCGGGGTCACGACGCGCCCGTCCTTGTAGACGAAGACGACGTTCATGCCGCCGAGCTCTTCGACGTTGCCGTCGGCGTCGAGGAAGACGACCTGATCGCAGCCCTGCGCCGATGCCTCGGCCTGCGGGAGCAGGCTCGATGCGTAGTTGCCACCGGTCTTCGCAGCTCCCGTGCCGCCCTTGCCCGCTCGGGCGTAGGTCTTCGAGAGCCAGATGCGCACAGGCTTCACTCCGCCGGTGAAGTACGCGCCGGCCGGCGAGGCGATCAGGTAGTACGCGACCTTCTTCGCGGGCCGCACGCCGAGGAACGCCTCCTTGGCGAACATGAACGGCCGGAGGTACAGGCTCTGGTCCGCACCCGAGGGCACCCAGGCGCCGTCGACGGCGATCAGCTCGCGCAGCGACTGCAGGAAGTACTCGGTCGGCAGCTCCGGCAGCGCGAGGCGCCGGGCACTGCGCTGCAGACGAGCAGCGTTGCGATCGGGGCGGAACGTGTGCACCGAGCCGTCGGCGTGCCGGTACGCCTTGATCCCCTCGAAGATCTCCTGCCCATAGTGCAGCACCGCTGCGGCGGGGTCGAGAGAGATCGGGCCGTAGGGCTGCACGCGCGGACGGTGCCAGCCGCCCTTCTCAGACCAGCAGATGTCGACCATGTGGTCGGTGAAGCTGGTGCCGAACCCCGGATTCTGCAGGATCTCCTCGCGCTGCGCGGGGTTCTTGGCCGCAAGGTTCTTCGTCACCGCGAATGCGAGTTCCGCGGTGTCGGTGGTCGTGGCGGTGTCGGTCATGTCTGTCCTCTGTCGATGCTGCAGCGATGTCGATGCTGCGCGGTGCGCGTAATGTCAGGTTACGCCTGCAGTCGAGCGATGATGGCGTCGCCGGTCTCGCTCGTGGTGCGGGCGGTGTCACGGCTCGCGATGTCGGCCTCGACCGCACGCTGGAGGCGGGATGCCTCCTCGCGCAGCCCGAGATGATCGAGCAGCATCGCGACGGAGAGGATCGCGGCCGTGGGATCCGCCTTCTGCTGACCGGCGATGTCCGGTGCGGAGCCGTGCACCGGCTCGAACATCGACGGGAAGGCGCCGTCGGGGTTGATGTTTCCCGACGCTGCGAGGCCGATGCCGCCGGTGACGGCGCCTGCCAGATCCGTGAGGATGTCGCCGAAGAGGTTGTCGGTGACGATCACATCGAAGCGGGAGGGGTCTGTCACGAAGAAGATCGTGGCCGCATCGACGTGCAGGTAGTCTACGGCCACATCCGGGTGCTCGGATGCCACGGCATCCACGAGGCGCTTCCAGATCGCCCCCGAGTGCACGAGCACGTTGGTCTTGTGCACCAGCGTGAGCTTCTTGCGGCGGCGCTCGGCGAGGTCGAACGCGTAGCGGACGACCCGCTCGATTCCGAAAGCTGTGTTGACGCTGGTCTCGTTCGCGATCTCATGCGGGGTGCCGGTGCGGATGCTGCCGCCATTGCCCACGTAGGGACCCTCGGTGCCCTCGCGCACCACGACGAAGTCGATCTCGCCCGGCGCGGCGAGCGGACCGGGGGCCCCGGCGAACAGCTTCGACGGACGAAGGTTGACGTAGTGGTCGAGTGCGAAGCGCAGCTTGAGCAGCAGCCCGCGCTCGATGTTGGCGTCCTTCAGCCGCGGGTCACCCGGTGTGCCGCCGACAGCGCCCAGCAGAATCGCGTCCTGCGCGCTGATCGCCGCGAGGTCTTCATCGCTCAGCGTCTCGCCGGTTTCGAGGTAGCGGTCGGCGCCCAGGGCGAATCGCGTCTTCTCGAACGTGACCTCGCTGTCGGCGGTGGCGGCGTCGAGCACTCGCTCGGCCTGCTCGGTGACCTCGCGGCCGATTCCGTCTCCGGGGATGAGTGCCAGCTTGACGACGCGCGACATGAGTCTCCTTGCTCCACACGACCGTCCGCGGCGCGGGTCGCCACAGACGCTGTTCCCAGCGTAGCGGCGGGCCGAGTCACCGCATGACGGATGTCAGCGCGACGGCTTCCGGCGCGGAGGCCGGAGGGTCGTGGCCGCGATCACGCCGGCGGATGCCACGAGCAGCGCGCCGATCAGTGACGTCGTGACGATCCCGCTGTCGAACGCGAGCGCTGCGGCATGCCAGAGGGTCTGCCCGAGGGCATCCGGCAGGTCGTGCGCCGCGGCGTAGGCGCCGGCGAGCGTCTCGCGCGCCTGCGCGGCGGCCTCGGCAGGCACGCCGTCGGGCACGACGAGCGCGCCGCGGTAGAAAGCCGTGATGATGCCGCCGAGGACTGCAGTGCCGAGCACGGCGCCGAGTTCGTAGGCCGTCTCGGATACGGCGCTGGCGGCCCCCGCCTTCGCAGGGGGCGCGTGGGCGAGGATCAGCTCGTTGGAGATCGTCTCGGCAGCCCCGATGCCCATGCCGAGCACGACGAACGCCACCATCAGCCAGGCGACGCTGTTCAGCTGCGCGGTCGCCGCGACGATCACGTAGCCCAGCACGGACAGCGTCAGCGCGGCGGGCACGACTATGTGCGGAGGGATCCTGCGAGAGATCGGGACGACGCTGAGCCCCGCGACGATCATCATCGACATACCGGGCACGAGGGCGAGCCCCGCGGTCATCGGCGACAGTCCCAGCACGAGCTGCAGCTGCTGCGGCACGAAGTACAGGAAGCCGACCAGCGCGATGACGCTGAGCAGATTCACCAGGATCGCTCCGCTGAAGCCGCCACGTCGGAACAGTCGCATGTCGAGCATGGGCACGTCAGCGCGCAGCTGGCGACGCACGAAGAAGTATCCCATGGCCGCGCCGACGAGGACCAGAGCTGCGGCGAGGAGGTTCGGGCCGTCGACCGCGAACGATTTGATCGCGTAGACGACCGGGATCATCGCCGCCATCGACAGCAGGATGCCCAGGGGGTCGATCCGGCCCGGGTTCGGGTCCTTGCTCTCGGGCAGCAGCCAGTATCCGCCGATGAGCAGCGGGATCAGCACGGGCACGGCGATCAGGAACACCGATCCCCAGGGGAAGTGCTCGAGCAGGAAGCCGCCGACCACCGGGCCGAGCGCGGATCCTGCCGAGAACGCGGATGCCCAGACGGCGATAGCGAGCCTGCGCTGATCGCGGTTGGGGAAGATCGTGCGCAGCAGCGACAGGGTCGACGGCATCAGCATCGCACCGAAGAAGCCGAGCGCGGCGCGGGCGGCGATGAGCATTCCCGCCGACGGGGCGAAGGCGGCGAGCACGGATACGACCGCGAATCCGGTGGCGCCGATGAACAGCATCCTTCGTCGCCCGAAGCGGTCCCCCAGCACGCCCATCGTCACCAGAAGGCCGGCGAGCACGAGCGAGTACGCATCGATGATCCACAGCTGCTCCGCCCCTGTCGGGCGCAACGCCAGCGAGATCTCGGGCAGCGCGAAGCTCAGCACGGTGTTGTCCACCGATACCAGCAGCACCGGAAGCATGAGCACGGCGAGGGCCGCCCAGCCTCGGATGCCTGCGCGCGGGCCGTCCTCGGCGGAGAGTCGGATCGTCGCGGTCGACATGAGAAGCCTTTCGATTACTGAACCGTCCGGATGGTACAGTAACACAGCAGTCCACAGAATCGCACGCCGAGGAGAGAAGACATGGCCCGTCCCCCGCTCGCCCGAGAGCGCGTACTCGATGCCTACGAGAGCATCCTCATCGCCGAGGGTGAGCGCGCCGCGACTCTGGATGCCGTGGCCAAGGCAGCCGGCGTCTCGAAGGGCGGACTGCTCTACCACTTCGCCTCGAAGGAAGATCTGGTCGCAGGCATCATCCAGCGACTGATGGCCCTCACCGACGAGGACGTCGCGCGGATGCGTCGATCATCCGAAGGGCCGGTCGCCTACTATGTGCGCACCTCCGTCATGGAGGACGACGCACTGGACAGGGCACTCATCGCCGTCACCCGTCTCGCACAGGGCGGATCGACCGCCGCATCCGACGCTCTGCGCGAATCCCGCCGGCTGTGGGCGGAGGCGATCCGCCCGCACGTCCGCGACGACACCGCCCTCGATCTGGTGATGCTGCTCAGCGACGGCCTCTACTTCAACAACTCGCTGATGAGCCCCGGTGACGAACCGCGCCCCTTCGGCGACCTCGTGCCGACCGGCGCGGCTCTCGCTCAGCTCGTCGAGCTCGTGCAGAACGCCGCGACGCGGGCTCTCGTGACGCCCGAGCCCGCGTCTGACGACTGAGGGATCAGACCTCGGTGATCTCGATCTGACGGAACAGATCCGCCTCGATGGCGGCGCTGACGTCCTCGAGCAACTCGTCAGAGACGGGCGAGTCGAGGGTCAAGGCGCTGAGCGCCTGCGCGCCGGCAGCCTGGCGTGCGATCTGCATGCCCGCGATGTTGATGCCGGCGTCGCCGAACTTCTGACCATAGACCGCCACGATCCCGGGGCGGTCGGTGTAGAGCATGACGACGTGGTGCTTCTCGATCGGCAGCTCGATCGCGTGCTCGTTGATCGCGACGAGTTTCTCGATCTGCTTCGGACCGGTAAGGGTGCCGGACACCGCGAGCTGCGAGCCGTCCGACAGGGCACCGCGCAGCGTGATGACGTTGCGGTACTCCTCGCTGATCTCGTCCTGCAGCAGGCGGACGGCGACGCCGCGCTGCTCCGCCAGCAGCGGAGCGTTCACGTACGACACCGTCTCGCTGACGATGTTGGTGAACACGCCCTTCAGCGCTGCGAGGCGCAGCACGCTGACGTCGTAGTTGTTCAGCTCGCCGTGCACTTCGACGTCGAGGCTGGTCAGCGGCGCCTGGGCGAGTGCGGAGAAGATCTGGCCGAGCTTCTCGACCAGGGCGATGCCGGGTCGCACGTACGGGTCGATGACGCCGCCGGCGACGTTGACGGCATCGGGCACCAGGTCTCCGCCGAGCGCGAGACGCACCGACCGGGCGACGGACACGCCGGCCTTCTCCTGCGCCTCCTCGGTGCTGGCACCGAGGTGGGGGGTAACGACGACGTTCGGCAGGTCGAGCAATGCGCGCGCAGTGCTGTCCTCAGCGGGCGGCTCCGAGGTGAACACGTCCAGACCCGCACCCGCGATCTCGCCTGCGACGAGCGCCTCGTGCAGGTCCGCCTCGTCGATGAGGCCTCCGCGTGCGACGTTGACGACGAAAGCGGTCGGCTTCATGGCGGCGAACTGCTCGGCGCCGATCATCCCCGTCGTCTCGGGGGTCTTCGGCATGTGGATCGTGAGGAAGTCGGCCTCGGCGACCAGCTCTTCGAGCGTGACCAGCTGCACGCCGAGCTGCTGGGCGCGCGCACTGGTGACGTAGGGGTCGTACGCGATCACGCGCATGTCGAAGGCGTTCAGCCGTGCGGCGACGAGTGCGCCGATCCGCCCGAGGCCGATGATGCCGACGGTCTTCTCGAAGAGCTCGGCGCCGGTGAACGAGCTGCGCTTCCATGCGCCCTGCGAGAGCGAGGCGTGCGCGGCGGGGATCCGACGGGCGAGGCTGAGGATGTGACCGACCGTGAGCTCTGCCGCCGAGACGATGTTGGACGTGGGCGCGTTCACGACCATGACGCCCGCGGTCGTCGCGGCCTTGATGTCGACGTTGTCGAGCCCGACGCCGGCGCGGGCGACGACCTTCAGCCTGGGGGCGTGCGAGAGCGCCTCGGCGTCGATGCGCGTCGCGGAGCGCACGAGCACGGCGTCCGCGTCGGCCAGGGCGGCGAACAGCGCCTCACGGTCGGTGCCGTCGACATCGCGGACGTCGAAATCGGGCCCGAGCGCCTCGATCGTCGCGGGCGAGAGAACCTCGGCGAGGAGGACGACGGGCTTGATGGCAGTCTGATTCGGCACAGGTATCCTTCGGGGCAGCGCGGCAGGGTGAGTTCAGCCGATGCGCCGCACACCGTCGGGGCGCGATCGGGACACACTTTACCGCAGCGCGCCGGCGCCGGATGACGGTGGGACGCCGTGCGATGGACTCAGCTCAGCAGCGACGCGCCGTTGCGCAGCGCGTAGCTGAGAGTGTCGAGCCAGAACACCGCGCTGAGTCCGAGCCCGGCGGACATGACCAGCACGAGAACACCCAGCGAGCGCCTTCTGGTGAGGGCGAGAGCGACCACGAAGACGATCATCGGCACGATGACCGGCATGAGCAGCACGACCCAGCCGTATCCGCTGAGACCGGCCTGCGCCATCTGGATCACGTAGAAGGTGGCGTTCCAGACGATGAAGGCGTAGGCGAGCCCGAACAGGCCGGTGAGGAAGCCGCGGATCAGGCTGGATGCGATCGCGGCGCGCGATGGAGCGGTGTCGGTCACAGCGCTGCTCCTCCCCCGGCGACGACGAAGGGCCACGGCACCAGCAGCAGCGCTCCGACGATGAGTGCGGTGAAGCGCACCCAGGTCTTGGCGCCGCGGGTGAGCACCAGCGCGCTCGCGAACCACAGGCCCGGCGCCAGGATCGCGATCCACAGGCTCGCGAGGTACAGCGGCGCCGGCAGCATGAACATCGCCTTGGCCTGCATCCCCGCGCCGCCGAGAAACCAGCCGACCGTGTAGAGCAGATAGATCCCGCCGAGGATGCCCAGGCCGACCAATGCGGCGGTGCCGGTGCCCTGATAGGCGTCGTCCTCGTCAGTCGCGTCGGTGGCGGATACGTCGACATCGGATGCCACGACCTGAGCGTCGATGGAGGCCGGCGCCATGGCATCCGCCTGCTTGTCAACGGGCGACGCGATGTCGTGCTGCTTCTGCGGGCGTGGGGAGGTGCGTCGCGCATCGAGTGCGTCGTCGCCTTCCCAGCTGAGGGCGTCGTCCTCGGGGTCGGAACTCATGGTTCCAGAGTACCGACGACGCGCGCGGTCGCCCACTAGGCTCAGAGCCGACACCACCTGGGAGGCAAGCGTGGCCGACAGCGCTGAGAAGACCGTCCGCTCCGATGAACCGGTAAGCGGAGGCGCACGGGAATGGACCCCGACCGCCGCGGGCAAGAAGAAGGCGACGACCTTCCGATGGATCGCCATGACGCTGTGGATCATCGCCATCGCCGGCGAAGCGGTCGCCATATTCTGGCTGCTGCCGCAGCGCGAGGTCGTCGGCGACGGCGGAAAGCTCGTCCGCGATCCTGACACCGGTCTCGTGCAGGAGCAGGGCGCGTCGGTCGTCTTCCCGCAATGGGCCTTCATCACGCTGCTGGTGATGCTCGTCGTGATCGCCGCTCTCGCCATCACCGGATCGGTGCTGTGGAAGAAGGCGAACCGCCTCGACCCCGCCCGCAGATCCGACAAGGTGCGCTTCTTCGTGCAGAACCAGCTCGGCGCGATCATCGCGATCATCGCTTTCCTGCCTCTGGTGATCCTGATCTTCCTGAACAAGGACATGGACAAGGGCCAGAAGGCCACCGCAGGCATCCTGGGGATCGTGCTCGCGGCGGTCGCGGTGTTCATCGGCACTGACTTCGACCCGCCGTCGGTCGAGCAGTACACCGCCGACCAGTCGGCCGTGATCATGCTGCTGGGCGCGGACGAGGTGACCTGGGTGGCCGGAGGCGAGGTGTACCACGTGTGCGACACAGTCTCGGACATCCAGACCGGCAGCGAGATCCAGTACGGCACCACGGCCGAGGCCGTGGAGGCCGGAAAGAGCCGTCTCACGCTGAAGTTCGTCTCGGAGCTGCAGAAGTGCGGCCAGCCCGTTCCGGAGAACTCCGACGAGATCACCGACGCCCTGCGCGCGATCCAGGCCGGTGAGGCCGTGACGCTGCCTGCGCCGGTGTGGACCGACGGCGAGGCCCCGATCGAGATCGAGGACGCGCCCGCGGGCGAGTGAGCGGCGTCGCCGCTACGGGCGGGAGATCGCCCGCGTGAGGGCGGCACGTGCCGCAGCGACGATCTCGGAATCGGTCACATCGAAGCCGGCAGCACCCCCGCCGGGGCCGCTGGGCGACGTGTCGCGTGAGCGACGGCGGGCGGACAGGTGCACGGCGTCCACCCCTGCAGAGGCGAGCGCCTGGATGTCCTCCACGCGCACTCCCCCGCCCGGCATGATCTGCACCCGCCCGTCGGACTGGCCCACGAGCGCATCGATCGTCCCCAGCCCGTCGATGCTGCGCGTCGCGCCGCCGCTGGTCAGCACCCGGCGGATGCCGAGCTCTGCCAGCTCGTCGATCACCGTCACCGGATCGTCGAGTGTGTCGATCGCGCGATGGTAGGTGACCTCGGCGCCCTGCGCGGCATCGATCCAGCGTCTGATCGCCTCGGAATCGATCCGACCGTCGGCATCCAGCGCCCCGACGACCACTCCGCCCGCGCCACGGCGCACGATCTCCCGCACGTCGGCGGCGACCAGAGCAATCTCGTCCGCGTCATACACGAAGCCACCGGGGCGTGGCCGAACGAGCACAGCTACCCGCTCTGCGCTGCCGGCCGCGTCGAGTACGGCGTCGATGGTGCCCGCCGACGGCGTGAGGCCACCGGTCTCGGCGAGGCCCTGGCACAGCTCCACCCGGTCCGCGCCCGCGGTGAATGCGGTGCGGGCGCCGGTGGCATCCTGTACGGCGATCTCGAGCTGCACGAGTGACGTCACGCGACTGTGGCGACGGCGACGGCCGAGCCGCGCAGCCGGTCGGGGATGACCAGCGAGCCGACACCGTTGGGCGTCGGAGCGACC
Source organism: Microbacterium alcoholitolerans (assembly GCF_050408615.1). Classification (NCBI taxonomy): domain Bacteria; kingdom Bacillati; phylum Actinomycetota; class Actinomycetes; order Micrococcales; family Microbacteriaceae; genus Microbacterium; species Microbacterium alcoholitolerans. Next base: position 665,629 of record NZ_JBNTKD010000001.1, read on the forward strand.
TCGGCGACCGAGCCGTCCGCCCAGCGGGCGTCGCGGCCGGCCAGTTCCGCCGGCAGCGGCACCTCACCGGCAGACGGATCGATCGCGTGCACGTGCACGCCGGCCGATGACGCCGTGTACCTCACGGGAGCGAGTGGCTCGCCGAAGCGGATCCACGGCCGCGTGCCGTAGATCGCGTCGCCGTTCTCGCCGAGCCATGCGCCCATCGCGCGCATCGCTGCGAGCTGCAGATCGGGGATCGAGCCGTCGGCCGCGGGACCGACGTTGATGAGCAGGTTCCCGTTCTTCGAGACGACGTCGACCAGCATCCGGATCAGCTCTTCGCCCGAAAGCGAGTGGCGGTCGTCCTCGGCCTGATTGAAGCCGAACGAGTAGCCGAGACCGCGCGTGGACTCCCACGGCTGCTCGAGGATGCCGGGAATGTGGCGATATTCGCGCGTGAGGAACCCGTGGTATGGCACGCCCCAGCGATCGTTGACGACGCCTTCGGGAACGGCGTCGAAATAGCGGTTCAGCAGTGCCGCGACGGCGTACTCGTCGTTCCCCTTGCCGCCGTCTGGCCACTCGATGTCGTTCCAGAGCACGTCCGGCGAGAACCGCTCGACCAGCTCGTCCAGCTGCGCGGCGGAGTAACGCGAGAAGTGCTCGTCGTGCCGGCGGAAGCGGAACAGATCGGTGTCGGACTCGATCGGCGGGAAGTCGCTCACGTGCCAGTCGAGGGCGCCGGAGTAGTAGACGCCGAACTTCGCGCCGGCGCGACGGGTGGCGTCATGGAACTCGCCGATCAGGTCGCGCTTCGGTCCGCGGGCAGCCGAGTTGAAGCCCGTGGTCGCCGTGTCCCACAGACAGAATCCCTCGTGGTGCTTCGTGGTCGGGATCACGTACTTGGCTCCCGCTCCGACGAGTTCGCCGACGAACGCATCCGCGTCGAACGCCGACGCATCCCACAGGTCGGCGAGATCCTCGTACGAGGTGCCAGGGCCGTACACCTGCTGGTGCCGCTCCCACGTCGGGCTTCCGGCGATGCGCACGGTGTTGCCGTACCACTCGGCGTACTGATGCCAGGCGTAGGCGTCCTCGGCGGGGATGTTCACTCCCTCGCCGTGCTGCACGGCCCAGGCCGGCACCGAGTAGAGCCCCCAGTGCACGAAGAAGCCGAGCTTCGCGTCGCGGTACCACTCCGGCACCCCCTGCGCGGGGTAGGTCGGTGCGGCGGCGCCGAAGTCGGGGCCGGTGCGGGTCTCGAAGTTCAGCATGCTCAGCTCTCCTGTCGTCGGCTCACGTGCGCTGTGAGTGAGGGGTTGCCGGTGGTGTCGAACGGGTAGACGCCCGGCGCGAGGTCGTGATGGCCGAGGCGCAGCAGATCCTGGTCGACGCCGCCCGGGGTCAGGGCGAGCGTCCAGTCCGCCGCGAGTTCGTACAGCTCCGGCTCCAGGTAGCCGATCTTCACCACGACGATATCGGCCGCCTCGGGATCCAGCCCCAGCATGCGGAAGTCATCCAGGTGATGGAACGGCTTGCGACGCGAGGTGATGATCGCATGCAGGCCGCCGACGACGATGACCGCCTGCGGTCCGGCATCGGCATCCCCCTCGGTGAGCGAGAAGACCTCACCGGTGATCTGCACCGGCCCGGCCGGACCGGAATCGACGCGGGCGCCGACCATGAGCGACACCGACGCGCCCACGCCGGCCTGACGAGCGGCCTCCACAGCATCCGCGTCGAAGATCGACGCGACCAGGGTCGTGCGCGAGCCGTCCACGAGCTCGGGGCGCTTCAGCAGCTCGGTGAGCGTCCAGGTGACATCACCCGCTCCCCCGGCGGTCGGGTTGTCGCCCGAGTCCGAGATAACGTACGGGCGGGCCGCGTCCGGTGCGAGCGCCTTCGCGAGCGCGCCTTCGAGCGTGGCGGTGGGCGCGACGAAGACGAAGTCCTCGCGCGCGTCCCAGAACATCCGCGCCACGCGCTCGGCCTCGCGGGCGATGACGCGCTCGTCGTCGCCCATCACCATCACATACGCCTGGCAGCGCGGCTCATCCGCCCAGGCGTAGCCGATCCAGATCGACGCGTCGATCACTCCGTCCATCGCCTCGATGCCCGGCAGCTCGGCGTAGATGCCTGCCGCGGGCTCAAGACGCGTGCTGGTCTTCTCGCCGGGCAGCAGCACCGGCACAGGCACCCATGCCCGCTGCGGGCGGCGCAGCAGCGGGTCGGCGCCATGCGCACCGCGCAGGCGCGCGAGCAGGTTCCACACCGCGCGCTCCTTGGTGTTCAGCCAGTCCTCGTGCGGAGCCATGCGGTAGCAGGTGAGCATGTCGACCTCATCGCGCAGCACCTCCGACACGTTGCCGTGCAGGTCCATCGAGGACGAGATGAGCGTGTCGGGCCCGAGCGCCTCGCGGACGGCCTTCGCGAGATCGCCCTCGGCGTCCTGCATGCCGATCACGCTCATCGCGCCGTGGATGTCGAAGAAGAAGCCGTCGAAGGGACCGGACTGCTGGATGCTGTCGCGGATGCCGTTCACGATGGCATCCTTCATCCGGCGGTAGGTCTCGGGTGCCACAGCACCACCCGGCAGCGATCGACCGTGATAGATCGGCGTCCACTGCGCGGCCTCACGAAGCTCTCGCCCATCATCGAGGAACGGGTAGTACCCGATGAGGTCGTCGCCGGTCCGGATCGTGAACGCCTCGTCGCCCGAGACGTGCGGCGAGAAGGTGCTGGATTCGATGGAGATTCCGGCGATGCCGACGCGCGGGACGGCAAGACCATCCGCGTGCCGCGCCGGCAGTGGCCCCATCCAGATCTGGCTGGCGTCGAGAAGGTCGGTCATGATTCTCTTTCTACTCGGAACGGATCAGGCCACGGGGGCAAGCGCGAGAGTGCGTGCGGATGCGATCGCCCCGAGGGCGACGGCATCGGCACCGTGCGTCGCAGGACGGATCTGCAGCGGGATGCCCGTGATGGGCGCGTCCGTGCGAAGCGCGTCGTCGATACCCGGCTGCAGCAGATGCCACGCGTGTGAGACGCCGCCGCCGATGACCGCCTGGGACACGTCAAGCAGCGTCGCGGCACTCGAGCATGCCAGGGCGAGCGCCCGGCCCGCGTCGCGGAACACCGCCTTGGCATCCGCGTCGCCGGCATCGGCCAGATCCGCGACCTCCCGCGAACCCCCGACGCTGCGTCCGGCACGCTGCTCGTACCGCCGAGCGATCGACGTGCCGGAGGCGAGCGTCTCGAGATGCCCGGTCTGACCGCACGTGCACACCAGGTCGCTATATCCGGGAGTGTGCCCGATCTCTCCGGCCGCGCCATGCGGCCCACGGCGAAGCTCACCCCGCATGATCAGTGCCCCGCCGACGCCGGTGCCGAGCATGACGCCGAGCACGTCGCTCTCCTGATCCTCGGCCTCGCCGAGCAGGAACGCGTTCACGTCGTTCTCGACGGTGACCGCGCAGCCGAGCCGCTGAGCCAGCTCGGTTGCGAGAGGGAATCCCACCCAGTCGGTGAACGTCGCTGATGCGGCGCGGATCGTACCGGTGTCGTGGTCGATGACGCCGGCCGCCCCGACGCCGACCGCACGCACGGTGAATCCGTCGGTGAGGGTGCGCACCAGTGCGGCCGCAGCGTCCGCCATCGCCCGACCTCCCTCGGCGGCGGGTGCCGCCACCTCGCCGCGGCGCAGGACGCGTCGCTCATCGTCACAGACCAGCACCGCGATCTTGGTGCCGCCGATGTCGATCCCGACGAGGACGGAGTCGTCCCCGGCGGGCATGGTTGTGCCCTGATGATGTGTCATCGTGAACTCAGCGCCCTCCGAGGCCGGCCATGGCGATGCCCTTGACCAGGTGCTTCTGGAGCACGATCACGAGAAGCGTGGTCGGGATCATCGAGATGATGGATGCTGCCATCTGCAGGTCCCAGCGGGTGCCGGTCAGCCCGGAGAAGCTCGCCAGACCGACGGGCAGAGTGCCGAGCGTGTTGTAGTCGACCGTGACGATGAGAGGCCACAGATAGGCGTTCCAGAACGACAGGAAGGTGAAGACCGCGAGCACTGCGATCGCTGACTTCGACAGCGGGAGGATGATCTGCAGGAAGGTGCGCAGCGGCCCTGCGCCATCGACGCGGGCGGCCTCTTCGAGCTCGTACGGGATGCCACGGAAGAACTGCCGCATCAGGAACGTGCCGAAGGCGCCGAACGCGAACGGGAAGATCAGGGCCTGGTACGTGTCGACCCAGCCGAACCACTGCATCACCTGGAACATGGGGATGACCAGCACCTCGGCGGGCACCATGAGCGTCGCCAGGAAGAGCACGAATACGGCGTCGCGGCCCTTCCAGCGCAGCCGTCCGAATGCGTAGCCCGCCGTCGTCGAGACGACCAGCACCACCAGTGTGCCGGCGACGGAGGTGAACAGCGAGTTGCCGATGTACGTCCAGAACGGGCCGAACTCGAACACCTCGGCGAAGTTCGACCACCGGATCTCCGAGCCGAACAGCGACGGCGGCATGGCGAACATCTCGCCGTTGGGCTTGAGTGCCGAGAAGAAGGCGTACACCAGCGGCAGCATGAACAGCGCCGCGGCCATGTAGATCGTGACGTGGGCGAGGACGAGGCGGACCCGTGCCCACGGTGTCATCGGTGCTCGTCCTGTCCGCCGTTCAACCTCGACGTGCTCGTCACCGTCGACGGCGATCAGCGCGCGGGTGGCGGATTCTGCAATGTCAGTGCTCATAGTGCACCCACCTCTTCTGCGCCTTGAACTGGATGGCGGTGACCGTGATGATCAGCGCGAACAGGATCCACGCCCCCGCGGCGGCGAGGCCGAGGTCCTGGAACTTGAAGCCCTGGTTGTAGATCCACATCACCAGCGGAAGTGTGGCGTTGCCGGGTCCGCCTCCGGTGAGCATCTGCGGTTGGACGAAGACCTGCAGCGAGGTGATCATCGTCATGATGGTGGCGAAGAAGATCGCCGGGGAGATCATCGGCACCATGATGCTCCACGTCATGCGCAGGCCTCGGGCACCGTCGATGCTCGCGGCTTCCATGACGCTCTCGGGCAGCTGCTCCAGCGCGGCCGAGAAGATCAGCATGTTGTAGCCGATGCCCTGCCAGACGCTCATGATGACGACCATGATCATCGCCCAGTTCTTGTCGGCGAGGAAGTTCGGCAGCTCGACGCCGAACCAGCTCTGCGCGAGACCGTTGAAGAGTCCCTGCGGCTGCAGCAGCATCTTCCAGACGAGGACGTTGGCCACCATAGGCGTGACGACCGGAATGAAGAACAGCACGCGCAGCGCACCGCGACCACGAATGCGCGGACCGAGACCGATGGCGAGGGCGAGCGAGAACACGACGCTCAACGGCACGTACAGCAGCGTGAACACGAGGGTGTTGCACAGCGCAGGCAGGAAGTTGGGGTCCTCGAAGAGGCGCAGGTAGTTCGCTCCGCCGTTGAAGGTGCGCTCACCGAAGGTCGGCCAGTCGAAGAAGCTCATCGCGATGGACAAGACGACCGGCACGATCGTGAAGAGGGCGAGGCCCACCAGGGCTGGGCTTGCGAAACCCAGCGCCTGGCGCGCCTCGACCTTGGTGAGCGACCCCGAGCGGCGCTTCGCCGCATTCGTGATGGTCATCTCTCGCTGTTTCTGTGGGGTGTGGTTGTCAGTTGCCGAACTGCTGCTGAGCCGACTCGAGCACAGCCGTCATCGGCTCCTGGTCGTTGTAGACGCTCACCAGGGACGGCTGGATGAACGTGCCGACCTTGGCCCAGTTGTCGGAGACGTACTGGCCCTCGACGTTCGCGAACGCCGCGTCGAATGCCGCCTTGACCTGCTCGCGGTGCTCCTCATCGATCGACTCGAAGTACAGCGGCTGGCTCTCGGCACGCGCCGGGTAGCTGCGGCCGGACGAGGCGATGTAGTCCTGCGAGTCCTTGCTGAGCAGCGAGCCGAGCACCTTCAGCGCGTCCTCCTTGTTCTCGCAGCCCTCGGCGATGCCGTAGCCCGAGCCGAGGATGAGGCTGAGGTCGCCGTTCTCGCCCGCGGGCAGCGGGACCAGCCCGGCTTTGAAGCCGGCTTCGTTGTCGAGGTAGCCGACGGCGTTCCAGGTGCCGTCCACCGCCATCGCCGCGTTCTCGCTGGTGAACTGGTTCTCGCCCCAGCCGCCGTCCGAAGCGGATGCCACGGGCGCCGCGACCTTCTGGTCGGTCACCAGGCCGGCATACCATTCCGCCGCTTCGACGAAGGCCGGATCGGTGAGCTGGAGGGTGCCGTCCTTCGACACCGGCTGCACGCCGCTCTTCGCGATCGGGAGCGCCTGCCACTGGAAGTCGCCCATGCCGATGCCGAAGCCGTGCTTGCCACCGGTGGTCGCCGTCTTGGCGATGTCTTCGAAGTCGTCGAACGACCAGCCGATCTCGGGGATGTCGGCGCCCGCTGCGGTGAGCTGGTCCTCGTTGTAGTACGCGAGCATGGTCGAGACGTCGAACGGCAGGCCGTACAGCTCGCCCTTGTTGGAGAGGATGTCGAGGCTGCCTTCGGCGAAGTCGGATGCCTCAAGCCCTGCCGTTGCGAGATCGTCGTCGGTGAGCTTTGCGAAGCCCGAGGTGTAGCTGGCGAGCATGCCGGAGTTCATGCCCGTCACGCAGGCCATGTTGCCGGATGCCATGTTCGTGGTCAGCTTCGTGAAGAAGTCTCCCCAGGGAGCCGTGCGCAGCTCGACCTTGATGTCGGGGTTCTGCTCCTTCACGACGTCGATCTGGGCCTGAAGCGCGGCAGTGTCATCCTCGCTGCCGGCCCACATGTCCACGACGATCGTGTCACCGTCCGCTGCTCCGCCACCGCCGCCTGCACTGCTGCAGCCAGTCAGTGCGACTGCGACGCCGGTGATTGCGACGACTGCGCCCACACGCATCTTCTTCATTGAATGTCTCCTCGCGGAAAAGTGATTTGATTCGGGAGTCGAAACAACTTAGTGTCTCGTTGTACGAAGATACGCTGTCATAATTCGTATCGCGCCGCAACTTGAACATCCGATCTTTCCCGCTCGAACGCGGGGACCGGTGTTCCCGATAATCTGACGAGCACCGGCCCCAGAAAGCGACACCATGAGCACAGCCACTGATCGCGCGGAAGATGCCGCCGCACGACAGATCCTCGATCTCGTTGCACGCGGTGAAGCACGTTCACGCAGCGAACTCGCCGCACACCTCGGAGTCGCCCCGTCGACCGTCGGCCTGCGGGTGCAGACGCTGCTCGATTCCGGTCTGCTGCAGGAAGCCGGCGACGGAGCGTCCCGCGGCGGACGACGACCGCGCGTTCTGCGCATCGCGCCGGACGGCGGCGTGATCCTCTCGGTGGACCTCGGCGGCGGTCACGCCCGGATCGGCAGGCACGGGCTCAGCGGCGCGCTGGAGCTCACCCGAACCCTCGACATCGATCTCGCCGACGGGCCCGCGCCGACCCTGGACGCGATCTGCGCCGTCCTGGGCGAGCTCACCGAAGGCCAGCAGCTGCACGCTGTCGGAGTCGGTCTGCCCGGCCCCGTCGACGTCCGCACCGGATCCGTCGACCAGCCGTCGCGCATGCCGGGCTGGCCGGGCTTCCGCGTCGGTGAGCGCCTGCGGGAGCGCCTCGGTGTACCCGTCATGGTCGACAACGACGCCAACCTGGCCGCGCTCGGCGAGCACCGTGCACAGTTCGGCTCCACCGGCCACAGCATCACCGTCAAGGCCGGCACGGCGATCGGCAGTGGGCTCATCGTCGCCGGCGATGTGCATCGTGGCGCGACGTCGGCTGCCGGCGACATAACGCATACCCGCATCGACGGGAGCGGCGACATCCCGTGCTCGTGCGGCAACACCGGCTGCCTGGAGACGGTCGCGAGCGGCGCGAGCCTGGTGCGCCAGATGCACGAACGCGGCCGCGATGACGTCACCACGACGACGGATGTGCTGATGCTGGCCCGCGATGCAGATCCCGTCGCGACGACACTCGTGCGCACCGCCGGAACGCACCTCGGCCAGGCGCTGTCGGGCGTCGTGAACTTCTTCAACCCTCACGCCGTCTTCCTCACGGGCAGCATGAGCGCATCCGAGCCATTCATCGCCGCGGTGCGCAGCCGGGTCTATGAAGCCTGCCATCCTCTGGCCACGCAGACGCTGCGCATCGAAGCGGCTGTCACCGGCGCCGATGCGATCCTGCACGGCGCAGCACGGTTCGCGCTCGACAACGTCGAGATCGCGACGTCGATCACCTGAGCAGCTGCTCGCCCGCAGCCAGTGTGAGCTCGATCACGGGCACCAGCACGTCGGGACGACGCACCGGCAGGTGCATTGTCAGCGTGCCCGACGCCTCGCCGGCAGGCGTCATGTGCGATGCCTGCTGATCCGGGTCTGTCACCGAGGTCTTCAGCCACGAGCCGTCATTCAGCAGGCGGGCGAATGAGACCTCGCCCGCGAGTTCGGGCAAGTGCACGAAGCCGAGTGGCCAGCTGAACAGGTGCAGGTAGAGCTTGTCGCCGCGGCGCGTGTAGACGCCCTCGCGTGGCGGGCTGAACGACGCGTGGCCCGCGCCGACTATCGCCTGGCGATGCAATCGCATCCATTCGCCGATCTCCCGCAGGGTGCGCGCGTCGCGCGGTGCGATGGCGCCACGCCCATCCGGTCCGATGTTCAGCAGCATGTTGCCGTCCATCGACACGGAATCAGCGAGCATCTGCACGAGCAGCGTGGATGACTTCTGCTCCGTGTTGTCGCGGTGGTAGCCCCATGAGCCGTTCAGCGTCTGGCAGGCCTCCCACACCTGCGCCTCGCCATCGGCCATCAGCGGCGACGTCGGCTGGTACTGCTCGGGGGTGACGAAATCGGCGGGGATGCCGAGCCGGTCGTTCACGAGCATGTTCGGCTGCAGCTCGCGGCACATGGCCAGCAGCTCCTCAGAACCCCACTCCTTCGGCCCCTTGCCGTCCCAGCCGTCCTTGTGCTCGGGGTAGTTGAAGTCGAAGAACAGGTAGTCGATCTCGCCATAGTTCGTCAGCAGCTCACGCACCTGCCCGTGAAGGTAAGCCCGGTAACGGTCCATGTCGCGGCCCTCGTTCAGCGCTGCGGCATTCTCATCGTCGCGGCGCGGGTGCACCCAGTCGATGGTGAAGTCGGGGTGGCGCCAGTCGATCAGCGAATGATAAAACCCCACCTTCAGTCCCTCTGCGCGCAGCGCGTCGACGTACTCGCGGACCAGATCGCGATCGCACGCCGTGACGGAGGTGAAGTCGGTGAGCTTCGTGTCGAACAGGCAGAACCCGTCGTGATGCTTGGTCGTGAGCACGACGTAGCCCATCCCCGACGCCTTCGCCGTGCGCGCGATCTCACCGGCGTCGAACAGATCGGGATCGAAGTTCGCGAAGTAGGGACGGTACTCCTCCTCGGTGAGGCGCTCGTAGTTCTGCACCCATTCATGGCGCGCCGCCACGCTGTAGATTCCGAAGTGCACGAACATGCCGAAACGGGCGTCATCGAACCATTGCTGTCGCATGACTCAAGTCTGGCATAGACATCGGATGTCTGTGCGGGTGCAAAGAAGTGCGCGTGAAAAGAAGAACGGGCGCCCCGATCAGGGACGCCCGTTCTTGAGAGCGGAGGGTCAGCGAGCGGCCGAGCCCTCGACGTAGTCTTCGTCGGCCTGCTTCCACGCGAACAGCGAGCGCAGCTCCTTGCCGGTCACCTCGATCGGGTGGCCCTGCTCCTTCTCGCGAAGGGCGAGGAACTCCTCGGCGCCGTTGTCCTGGTCGTCGATGAAGCGCTTCGCGAACGCGCCCGACTGGATGTCGGCCAGCACGCCCTGCATGCGCTCCTTGACGCTCGCATCGATGACGCGCGGCCCAGAGACGTAGTCACCGAACTCGGCCGTGTCGGAGATCGACCAGCGCTGCTTGGCGATGCCGCCCTCCCACATCAGGTCGACGATCAGCTTCAGCTCGTGCAGCACCTCGAAGTAGGCGATCTGCGGCTGGTAGCCCGCCTCGGTCAGCGTCTCGAATCCGGCCTGCACCAGGTGGCTCACGCCACCGCACAGCACGGCCTGCTCGCCGAACAGGTCGGTCTCGGTCTCTTCGGTGAAGGTCGTCTTGATGACGCCGGCACGGGTGCCGCCGATCGCCTTCGCGTACGACAGCGCCAGCGCCCAGGCGGAACCGGAGGCATCGCGCTCGACGGCGATGATGTCCGGGATGCCACGGCCGGCGACGAACTCGCGACGCACGGTGTGGCCGGGAGCCTTCGGCGCGACGAGGATCACGTCGACGCCCTCGGGCGCGTCGATGTAGCCGAAGCGGATGTTGAAGCCGTGCGCGAAGGCGAGCGCCTTGCCCGGCGTCAGGCGGTCCTTGATCGACTCGTTGTAGATGGTGCGCTGGTGCTGGTCCGGCGCGAGGATCATGATGACGTCGGCCCATTCCGTCGCGTCCGCGACGTTCTTGACCGGGAAGCCGGCCTCTTCGGCCTTGGCGATCGACTTCGAGCCCTCCTTGAGGGCGATCGTGACCTCGACGCCCGAATCGCGAAGGTTCATCGCGTGTGCGTGCCCCTGCGAGCCGTAGCCGACGATCGCGACCTTCTTGCCCTGGATGATCGAGAGGTCAGCGTCGTCGTCGTAGAAGATCTCGGTGCTCACGGTGTGTTTCTCCTTGGTTGTGGTTTGTGAAGTTTCGGTGGGTCAGCCGCGCAGGACGCGCTCGGTGATGCTCTTGCCGCCGCGGCCGATGGCGAGCAGACCCGACTGTGCCAGCTCCTTGATGCCGAACGGCTCGAGTGCCCTCAGCAGCGCCTGCACCTTGCCCTGATCCCCGGTGACCTCGATCACCAGAGCATCGGGCGCGTAGTCGACCACCGAGGCTCGGAAGAGGTTCACGACCTCCAGCACGTTCGAGCGGGTGTTGTTGTCGGTGCGGACCTTGACGAGCATGTGCTCACGCTGCACCGACGACGAGGACTCGAGTTCGACGATCTTGATCACGTTGACCAGTTTGTTGAGCTGCTTCGTGACCTGCTCGAGCGGGAGGGCGTCGACGTCGACGACGACGGTGATCCGCGAGATGCCGGGCACCTCCGTCACGCCGACGGCGAGCGACTCGATGTTGAATCCGCGACGGGCGAAGAGGCCGGCGACGCGGGTCAGCAGACCAGGGGTGTTCTCCACCAGCAGGCTCAGCACGTGTGTCGACATGGCTCAGATCTCCTCATCGAACGCGGGCGCGTGGTCACGTGCGTACTGGACGTAGCTGTTGCTGACGCCCTGAGGCACCATCGGCCAGACCATGGCATCCGCGCTCACGACGAAGTCGATCACGACGGGGCGGTCGTTGGTCTCCAGGGCGGTCTGGATCGCGGCATCCACGTCCTCCTCCTTCTCCACCCGGATCGCGAGGCAGCCGTAGGCCTCGGCGAGCTTGACGAAATCGGGGATGCGCGCGGTTCCGTGCCCGGTGTTGAGGTCGGTGTTCGAGTGGCGTCCGTCGTAGAACAGGGTCTGCCACTGACGCACCATGCCGAGCGAGGAGTTGTTGATGATCGCGACCTTGATCGGGATGTTGTTGATCGCGCAGGTGGCGAGCTCCTGATTGGTCATCTGGAAGCATCCGTCGCCGTCGATCGACCAGACCACGCGGTCGGGCTCGGCGACCTTGGCGCCCATGGCGGCCGGGACCGAATAGCCCATCGTGCCCGCCCCGCCGGAGTTCAGCCAGGAGTTCGGGCGCTCGTACTTGATGAACTGAGCCGCCCACATCTGGTGCTGGCCGACGCCGGCGGCGTAGATCGCCTCGGGGCCGGTCAGCTCGCCGATGCGCTGGATCACGTACTGCGGCGCGAGCAGGCCGTCCTCGGTCGGGGCGTAGCCGAGGGGGAACTCCGACTTCAGCCCGTCGAGGTACGACCACCACTCCTCGGTGTCGGGCTTGGCTCCGGCGGTCACCCCGCGGAACGCGGTGTCGAGGTCGACGAGCACATCGCGGACATCGCCCACGATCGGCACGTCCGCCGTGCGGATCTTCGAGATCTCAGCGGGGTCGATGTCGACATGCACGACCTTCGCACCCGGCGCGAACAGCGCGGCCTTCCCGGTGACCCGGTCATCGAACCGCGCACCGAGCGAGACGATGAGGTCCGACTCCTGCAGCGCCAGCACCGCCGGCACCGTGCCGTGCATGCCCGGCATGCCGAGATGCTGCGGGTGCGAGTCGGGAAATGCGCCGCGCGCCATCAGCGTGGTCACGACCGGAGCGCCGGTGGACTCCGCCAGCGTGAGCAGCTCCGGCGCCGCGTGAGCGCGGATCACGCCGCCGCCCACATACAGCACGGGCTTCTTCGCCGTGGCGAGCAGCGCCGCGGCAGCCTGGATCTGCTTGCCGTGCGCCTTGGTGACCGGACGGTAGCCGGGCAGGTCGATCCTGGGCGGCCAGTTGAACGGGACGACATCCTGCTGCGCGTCCTTCGTGATGTCCACGAGCACGGGACCGGGGCGGCCGGTCGAGGCGATCTCGAACGCGGCTGCGAGCGCTCCGGGGATGTCCTCGGCACGGCGCACCAGGAAGGAGTGCTTGGTCACCGGCATCGTGATGCCGACGATGTCCGCCTCCTGGAAGGCATCCGTGCCCATCAGCGTGGAGAACACCTGGCCGGTGATCGCGACCAGCGGCACCGAGTCCATGTACGCATCGGCGATGGCGGTGACGAGGTTGGTGGCGCCGGGACCGGACGTCGCGATGCAGACACCCACCTTGCCCGTCGCCGAGGCGTAGCCCTCGGCTGCGTGTCCCGCGCCCTGTTCGTGGCGGACGAGCACGTGGCGGAGCCCCGAGGCGTCCATCAGCGGGTCGTAGACCGGCATGATGGCACCGCCGGGGATGCCGAAGACGTCGGTCACCCCGAGGTTCTCGAGTGAGCGGACGACCGCCTCGGCTCCCGAGATCTCGGGCGCCGAGGAGGCGCGTGCGGGTGGCCGGGGCACGGCCGGAGCGGAATCAGCAGTCATGTCAGTCCTTGATGATCGTCGAGTCGAATGTCCGCGAACCCGTACTCAACCGGTCGTCGCGCCCTCCGCAGCGGAGCGCACGAGTCGGGAGTACTTGGCGAGGACGCCACGGGTATAGCGCGGGGGAAGCGGCTCCCAGCCAGAGCGGCGGGAGTTCAGCTCTGCCTCCTCGACGAGTAGCTCGAGGGAGCGAGCCGCGATATCGACCCGTATCAGATCACCATCGCGCACGAAGGCGATAGGACCTGCGTCCACCGCTTCGGGTGCTATGTGGCCGATGCACAGGCCGGTTGTGCCGCCTGAGAATCGTCCGTCCGTCAAGAGTAGTACATCTTTTCCGAGGCCCGCGCCCTTGATGGCACCCGTGATCGCGAGCATCTCGCGCATGCCGGGCCCGCCCTTCGGACCCTCGTAGCGGATCACCACCACGTCGCCCGCGTTGATCTTGCCCTCGGCAAGGGCATCCATCGCCGCCCGCTCGCGCTCGAACACGCGAGCCGGTCCCTCGAAGACATCGGCGTCGAAGCCCGCCGACTTCACCACGGCGCCCTCGGGTGCCATCGAGCCGTGCAGGATCGTGATTCCGCCGGAGGCGTGGATCGGGTTGTCGAAGGTGTGGATGACGTCGCCGTCCACCGGGTCCGGGTTCAGCTCGCGCAGGTTCTCGGCGACGGTCTTGCCGGTGACGGTGAGCGCGTCGCCGTGGATGAGCCCCTCGTCGAGCATCGCCTTCATGACGACCGGGATGCCGCCGTGGCGGTCGACGTCGTTCATGACGTAGTTGCCGAACGGCTTCATGTCGGCGATGTGCGGCGTCTTGTCGCCGATGCGGTTGAAGTCGTGCAGGCTCAGCTCGATGCCGGCCTCGCGAGCGATGGCGAGCAGGTGCAGCACGACGTTGGTCGATCCGCCGAGCGCCATCGCCAGTGCGATCGCGTTCTCGAACGATTCCTTGGTCAGGATGTCCTTCGTGGTGATGCCCTGGCGCAGCAGGTTGACGACGGCCTCGCCGGAGCGGTGCGCGAAGTAGTCGCGGCGCCGGTCGGCCGAGGGCGGTGCGGCGGAGCCCGGCAGGCTCAGACCCAGCGCCTCGGCGACGGATGCCATCGTGTTGGCGGTGTACATGCCGCCGCAGGCGCCCTCACCCGGCGCGAACGCGCACTCGATGCGCTTGAGGTCCTCTTCTGTCATCCGACCGGCACGGCAGGCGCCGACACCCTCGAACGAGTCGATGATGGTGATCTCCTTCTCGGTGCCGTCCGAGAGCTTGACCCAGCCGGGCGCGATGGAGCCGGCGTACAGGAACACGCTCGACAGACCCAGGCGTGCGCTGGCCATCAGCATGCCGGGGATCGACTTGTCGCATCCCGCCAGCAGAACGCTGCCGTCGAGGCGCTCGGCCATCATGACCGTCTCGACGGAGTCGGCGATGACCTCGCGCGACACCAGCGAGAAGTGCATGCCCTCGTGGCCCATCGAGATGCCGTCGGACACCGAGATGGTGCCGAACTGCAGCGGATAGCCGCCGCCCGAGTGCACGCCCTCCTTGGCGCCCTGCGCGAGCCGGTCGAGGCTCAGGTTGCACGGGGTGATCTCGTTCCAGCTCGACGCGATGCCGATCTGAGGCTTGTCCCAGTCAGCATCGCCCATGCCCACGGCACGGAGCATGCCGCGCGACGTGGTCGCCTCGATGCCGTCGGTGACGACTCGGCTGCGTGGCTTGATATCGATATCTGCGGATCCGGCGGGCGCGCCGGAATGAGCTTCACGGGAGGACATGAGGGCAGTCTATTCCCGACTGGCGGCCCGTTCCTCCGCGATGACGACCAGGAGTGCCGCGATCTGCTGTGGGTTCTCCACACGAATGGCCGCCGCGCTCTCGCCTGCACCCACGCGGACCCCGAGATCGCCGTGGCCGAGAGCGCGCAGGGCGTCCTCGTCGGTGACGTCGTCGCCGGCGAACAGCACGCCGGTCGCTCCGGTTCGCTCGCGCAGCGCGGCGATCGCGGTGTCCTTGCCCTCGGCGCGGGACGAGAACTCCAGGATGCGGTCCCCGGTGCGGCGCCGCCAGTGCCGCGCGCGCTGCGCGAACACCTCGTCAACGCGCGAGAACGCGGCCTGTTCCACCTCCGGCGTCGCCGGCCGGCCGTGGATGCCGATGCCGAAGGTCTTCTTCTCCACCTCGACGCCCGGGAACTCGGCGATCAGCGGCGCCAGCTCGTCGATAAGCGCATCGCGCAGCGACTGCTCCTCGGCCGTCGGCTCGACGTCCTGCTCCCCGTGCCCGGGATACCAGTACTGCGCACCATGCGAGCCGGAGAGCACGATGTGCGAGGAGTCGGTGTGCTCGGCGATCTCGCGCAGATGCACCAGGCTGCGGCCGGAGACGAACGCGACGGTCGTGTCGGGCAGCGACGCGAGCCGGTCGACGGCATCCGCCACGGCCGGCACGGCGCGCGCGGTCATCGGTTCGGCGACGAGCTCTGAGGCGGTGCCGTCGAAATCGAGCGCGACCAGCAGACGGGGCGTGCGCGCGATCGCCGAGACGGCGGGGTCGGATGCCGCCGGATCCCAGGAGCGGGTCATCGGCTTCCCCTCCGGTGGCGTCCGGCGTGTTCGAGCGCCGTCAGGAATGAGCGCGACCACGCGTTGACGTCGTGTTCGAGAACGCGCTTGCGCAGCGAGCGCATGCGCTTGGACTGCTCGTGACGCGGCATCTCGATGGCGCTCATGATGGCATCCTTCATCCCCTCGATGTCGTGGGGATTGACGCGCACCGCCTGACGCAGCTCGTCCGCCGCGCCGGTGAACTCGCTGAGCACCAGCACTCCGCGGTTGTCGGCGCGCGTGGCGATGTACTCCTTGGCGACGAGATTCATGCCGTCTCGCAGTGCCGTCACGAGCATGACGTCGGCCGCGAGATACATGGCGACCATCTCCTCGCGCGGGAAGCCCTGATGGAGATAGCGGATCGCGGTATGGCCGAGCGTGTCGTGGTCGCCGTTGATGCGTCCTATGGCGAGTTCGACCTCGTCACGCAGCTGCATGTAGGCGTCCACGCGCTCACGGCTGGGGCTCGCGACCTGGATGAAAGCGGCGTCCTCGACAGAGATGCGCCCCTGATCGAGCAGCTCGCCATAGGCCTTGATGCGGTGCCGGATGCCCTTGGTGTAATCGAGCCGGTCGACGCCGAGCAGGATGCGCTTCGGGTTGCCGAGTCCCTCACGGATCTCCAGCGCTCGTGCCCGGATGTCCGGCCGCTGCGCAAGCTCGCGGTAGGGCGTCGTGTCGATCGAGATCGGGAAGGCCTTCACCAGCGGCGTGCGGCCATCGGGCAGCGTTATCGTCGTGGCCTTCGTCTCGTGGCCGAGCCGGCGCTTGGCCGCCGCGAGGAAGTTCGCCGCATCCTGCGCGCGCTGGAACCCGATCACGTCCGCTCCGAGCAGACCGCGCAGCACCTGATCGCGCCACGGCAGCTGGGCGTATAGGCCATGAGCCGGGAACGGGATGTGGTGGAAGTACCCGATCGTGACGTCCGGGCGCAGGCTGCGCACCATCTCGGGCACGAGCTGCAGCTGATAGTCGTGCACCCACACCGTGCCGCCCTCCGCGACTGCGGATGCCGCCGCTTCAGCGAAGCGCAGGTTCACCGTGACGTACGCCTCCCACCATTCGCGGTGGTACTGCGGCGGTGCGATCACATCGTGGTACAGCGGCCAGATCGTGTCGTTGGAGAAGCCCTCGTAGTACTCCTCGACCTCCTGCTCGCTGAGCACCACGGGCAGCAGGCGGATGCCGTCGGCCTCGAAGGGCGGGATGTCGAGATCGGCCTGCCCGGCCCAGCCGACCCAGGCGCCGTCGACGCTGCGCATCATCGGCTCGAGAGCAGCGACAAGACCACCGGGTGACGTGCGCCAGATCTCCTCGCCCTCGGGTGTGATGATCCGGTCGACCGGAAGACGATTGGCGACGACGACGAACTCTGCGGCGGTCACGGGGACTCCTCTGCTCGGTCCCTCCAGGCTACCGAGTGCGCACGGTCACCGCTGGATCGGCGTCATCAGGCGATTCGCGAGCCCCGTGGCGAAGACGATCCCGGCGGCGACGAGCGGCATCAGCAGAGCCGCTGCGGTGCCGATGCTCTCGCCGAGCTCGCCGGTCACGGCTGACGCGAGCGCCTGGCCGACCACGACACCCGAGCCCAGCATCGTCATGACGGTGGCAGAGCGTCCGAGCGGGCTCCGCGCAGCACCGAGGCTGTACTGGGTGACCAGCGTCGGGCCGACCCCGATCCCCATGATGGCGAGCGCGAGGATCATCATCCCGACCGACGAGGCGGTCGCCACCAGCCCGGCGCCGATGAGCAGGATGCTCCCGAACACCAGCCAGCGCGCGGCCAGTGTGAAGCGCGGCGGCAGCCAGGCGACGCCCAGTGCCAGGATCGCGGAGCCGATCCCCATCACGCCGTAGAGCAGACCGGCCTGCTCTGCGGCGCCTCGATCGGCCATGAACGCGGTGAGCGAGGTGAGCGTCGCGCCGAAGAGCAGGCCGACCCCGAAGATGCCGAGGACGACGACGAGCAGACGGATGCGGAAGAGCTCCGACACGGCAGAGGGCGCCGCGCCGTCGACGCCGCGGGATGCTGAGACGTGCCGTCCGGTCGGATGCAGCGCGAACGCGCCGACGAAGATCAACGTCAGCAGCGAGGCGAGCACGATCGGCGCCCACGGTGCGATGAAGGATGCCAGGATCCCGACCAGGAACGGACCGAACACGAACACGGTCTCATCGGCGGCGGACTCGTACGACATGGTCGCCGATGTCGTCCTGACCCGCTGTGCGGGCAGCATCCGATCGTCGATGATGGTGACCAGACGCGAACGCGACATCGGCGACACCTGCGGCGCGGTGGCGCCGATCGCGAAGCCGGCGACCAGGACGACGGCCTCGCCGAGCGGGCTGTAGACGACGCCCGCGAACGCGGCGAGCATCGCGGCGTTCAGCACCGCCGAGACGATGAGCACAGGGCGCTGGCCGTACCTGTCGGCGGCGGCGCCGAGGAACGGCCCGATCAGGGCGGTGCCCGCTCCGACCGCGGCGGATGCGAGGCCGCCGAGCGACAGCGAGCCGCGCGCCGTGACGACCATCGTCAGCACGCCGACGACCATCATGGCGAACGGAAGTCGCGCGATGAACGCGACGACGAAATACGGGACGCCGACGAGCTTCAGAAGCCCGGGCGCCGAGGAGGAGTTCTGTGTCATGGCTCTCACACGCGCATCGCGCGGGGATAAGGTGCCGCCGATATCCGTCGAGGAGTCGACGGCCGGTAGATACACAGCAGGATCTGCTGTCAACCCTACCGGAGTAATCCGCGCACTCGGATAGCGTGGAGGCATGCGCTATCTCCTTCGCACCGGACTCTTCAGCGCCGTCACCACCGGCGTGACCCTGTTGCGCGGCTCACGCGGCCAGCAGTTCACCTGGCGGGCCGTGCTCGCCTGGGTGAGCTGGGCGATCACGCTCGCACTGGCGATCGGCGCTGTGAAGGACATGCGCCGTCAGGACAAGGGACTGCCGGTCGCGGCCGACTCACCGTTCGCGCCGAAGCCGGACAAGAAGGATCGTCGCGAGAAGCGCCGCGACGAGGTGAAGCGCATCGCCAAGCAGCGCTGATGCAGAACCGCCCCGACCCCGAGCACGTGCTCAGGATCGGGGCAGTCGCGTGTCCCTCGAGTCGATCAGCGGGTCAGGATGAGCGCCTCGCCCTGACCGCCGCCACCGCACAGCGCGGCGACTGCGGCTCCCGAACCGCGCTTGGCGAGCTGGTGCGCCAGGTGCACCACCAGCCGCGCGCCGCTGGCGCCGATCGGATGCCCGATGGCGATGCCGCCGCCGTGCACGTTGACGATGTCGCTCGAAAGACCCAGCTCCTGCTGGGAGCGCGCCACGACGGCGCCGAACGCTTCATTGATCTCCACGAGATCGAGATCGGATGCCGCGATGCCCTGCTTCTCGAGGGCGCGCTCGATCGCACGTGACGGCTGCGCCTGCAGGGAGTTGTCCGGCCCTGCGGTCTGTCCATTGGCGCCGATCACTGCGAGGACCGGCCAACCCTTGGCATCCGCGTTCTCGCGCGTCGTGACGATGACCGCCGAGGCGCCGTCCGAGATCTGCGATGCGTTGCCCGCGGTGATCGTGCCGCCTTCCGCGAACGCCGCACGCAGCTTCGCGAGCGAGTCGACGGTGGTGTCGGGTCGCACGCCCTCATCCCTGGTCAGGACGATGGGATCGCCCTTGCGCTGAGGAACCGAGACCTCGACGATCTCGGCGTCGAAGATGCCGCTGTCCTGTGCGGCGGCGGCGCGCTGGTGCGAAAGCGCTGCGACTGTGTCCTGGATCTCGCGGGTCATCCCGTACCGCGGGTTGTGGCGCTCGGTGGAGGCGCCCATGCTCTCGCGATCGTAAGCGTCCGTGAGACCGTCGTACGCCATGTGGTCGAGCACTTCGACGCTGCCGTACGTCCAGCCGTCGCGGGAGCCCATCAGCAGGTGGGGCGCCCGGGTCATCGACTCCATGCCGCCGGCGACGACGGTCGTTGCGTCGCCGGTGCGGATCATGCGCGCGGCGTCGATGATGGCGGTCAGACCTGACAGGCACACCTTGTTGACCGAGCTCGCCGGCACGTCCCAGCCGATGCCGGCGCCGACTGCGGCCTGCCGCGCGGCGTTCTGCCCGGAGCCTGCCGCGAGCACCTGCCCCATGATCACGGCATCCACATCGGTCGGTGAGATCGCCGCTTGCTCGAGAGCCCCGCGGATCGCGAGGGAACCGAGCTGCGGCGCCGTGAACGGGGCAAGCTGCCCCTTGAGCCGGCCCTGCGGGGTGCGCGCGGCCGCGACGATGACGATGTCGCTCATGATCTCTCCTTCAGCGTCTCAGAGATGGCGAGTGCGGGCTCGGTCGCGTCGACGACCTGCTGCACGCTCACGCCCGGCGCCGTCTCGACGAGGATGAGTCCGTCGTCGGTGACGTCGATGACGGCGAGGTCGGTGATGATGCGATCGACCACTCCCCTGCCGGTGAGGGGCAGCGAGCACTCGTTCACGATCTTCGCAGAGCCGTCCTTGGCGACGTGCTCCATCAGGACGATCAGCCGGCCGGCTCCGTGCACGAGATCCATCGCGCCACCCGGACCCTTGACCATCTTTCCGGGGATCATCCAGTTCGCGAGGTCGCCGCCGACCGAGACCTGCATCGCACCGAGGATCGCCGCATCGATCTTGCCGCCGCGGATCATGCCGAAGCTGGTCGCGGAGTCGAAGAAGGCCGCCCCTGGAAGCAGCGTGACCGTCTCCTTGCCGGCATTGATGAGGTCGGGGTCGACGTTCTCCTCGGTCGGGTACGGGCCGACTCCGAGGATGCCGTTCTCGGACTGCAGCACCACGGTGACGTCGTCAGGCACATGGTTTGGGACGAGCGTCGGCAGACCTATGCCCAGGTTGACATACGAGCCGTCGGTGAGCTCCTGCGCGGCGCGAGCCGCCATCTGATCACGCGTGAGTGCCATGTCAGTTCCCTCCCTGGGTGCGGACGGTGCGGCGCTCGATGCGCTTATCGATGTCGCCGCCGACCTCGACGACGCGGTGCACGAAGACGCCGGGCAGGTGGATGCTGTCGGCATCGAGCTCGCCCGGCTCGACCAGCTGCTCCACCTGGGCGATGCAGATCCGGCCGGCCATCGCGGCGAGCGGGTTGAAGTTGCGGGCCGCCTTGTTGAAGATCAGGTTCCCGTGACGGTCGCCCTTGAGCGCGTGCACCAGAGCGTAGTCGGTGGTGATGGACTCCTCGAGCACGAAGTCGCGCTGCTCGCCGTGGAAGTCGAAGCTGCGCACCTCCTTGACCGGGGACGCCACCGCGATCGAGCCGTCCGCGTTGTAGCGCCGCGGCAGTCCGCCCTCGGCGACCTGCGTGCCGACGCCGGTCTGCGTGAAGAAGGCCGCGATGCCCGACCCGCCGGCGCGGAGCTTCTCGGCGAGGGTGCCCTGAGGGGTCAGCTCGAGTTCGAGGTCGCCCTCGAGGAACTGCCGCTCGAACTCCTTGTTCTCGCCGACATAGGACGAGGTCATCTTGCGGATGCGCTGCGCGCCGAGCAGAATGCCCAGCCCCCAGTCGTCCACGCCGCAGTTGTTGCTGACGACACTGAGGTCCGTGGTGCCCTGGGCGTGCAGCGCCGCGATGAGGTGCATCGGATTGCCTGAGAGACCGAATCCTCCGACGGCGAGCGATGCGCCATCCGGGACGTCGGCGACGGCTTCCGCCGCAGATGCGAACTGTTTGTCGATCACAGGGCACTCCTTCGTGTGGTTCTCCTCCAGCATCCGCCCGCCGATCCCGCGCGGCAAGCGGATGCTTGCGATGTGGCATCTGATCCGAGTACCGTCCACATTATGGAATCGCTTGCTGCCCGCCGCCGCACGGTTCCCGGCGCCCAGGCGATCGCGCGCGCGGCCTCGCTGCTGCGTCTGGTGACCGCATCCGCGGAGGGCGCATCGCTGCAGACGCTGGCGAAGGACGCCGAGCTCAGTCGCTCCACCGCCCACCGGCTGCTCACCGCCCTGCGCGTGGAGGGGCTGGTCGACCAGGACGAGACCACGGCACGATGGATGCCGGGACCCGAGCTGTATCTGATGGGAACCGTCGCCGCATCGCGATACGACGTGACGGCGCTCTCCCGCGACATCGTGCGCTCTCTGGCGGTGAAGACCGAGGAGAGCGCCTTCCTCTCCACCCGCCGGGCGGACGAGACCGTGTGCCTCGTGCGCGAGGAGGGATCCTTTCCGATCCGCTCGTTCGTGCTCAGCGAGGGCGTTCGCTTCCCCCTCGGCGTCGCCAGCGCCGGTCTCGCGATCCTGTCGTTCCTGCCTGACCACGATGTGGATGCCTATCTCGAGCGTCACCCCGAGCTTGAAGAGCGCTGGGGACGCGCCCACGGCGAGCGTCGGCTGCGCAAGCGCCTGCAGGAGACCAAGTCACGCGGCTACGCCGTCAACCCCGGACTGATCGTCGAGGGGTCCTGGGGCATGGGCGCCGCGGTCTTCGACCGAGAAGGCCGGCCCGAGTGGGCGCTGAGCCTCACCGGGGTCGAGTTCCGCTTCGGGCCCGATCGTCTGCCACAGCTCGGCCGCACGCTGCTCGCGCACGCCCACCAGCTCTCCTCGCGCATCGCCGGAACCCGTCGCTGACCTGGCTTCTGAAGCTATCCTCATGGGAGACGCCGCCTGAGCGGCATCCGAGCGAAGGAGCCCGTGAGACGTGACCCCAGCAGAAGCACTTCCCGCCCGCAGCCGCATCGTGCACGAGCAGCTCGTCGCCGCCGGCATCGACAACAGCATCGTCGTGCTGCCCGACTCGGCGCGCACGGCTGCTCTGGCGGCGGAGGCGATCGGATGCCACGTGGGGGCGATCGCGAACAGCCTGGTCCTGGTGGCCGACGACGAACCGATCCTGGTGATGACCAGCGGGGCGCACCGGGTGGATTTCGCCGTGCTGGCACAGAGCATCGGTGCGCAGGAGGTCGGCATGGCGCCGGCAGCCGTCGTGCGACGCGCCACCGGTCAGGCAATCGGCGGGGTGGCGCCCATCGGGCATCCGACCCGCCTGCGCGCCTACCTCGACGAAGATCTGCGCGCGTTCGACGAGGTCTGGACCGCCGGCGGCACGCCGGAGACCGTCATGCCGCTGACCTTCGCGCAGCTGGAGGGCCTCACCGACGGCGAGACCATCCGGGTCGCATGAGGCGCGCGAGTGCGCGCGAGTCTCACTCGACCATCAGGTCGTCGATCTCCAGATCCTCGTCGAGCAGACAGTAGATG
This sequence comes from Microbacterium alcoholitolerans, assembly GCF_050408615.1. Lineage (NCBI taxonomy): Bacteria > Bacillati > Actinomycetota > Actinomycetes > Micrococcales > Microbacteriaceae > Microbacterium > Microbacterium alcoholitolerans. Next base: position 688,533 of record NZ_JBNTKD010000001.1, read on the forward strand.
ATCAGGTCGGGGTACTCCTCCGGCGCGAGATAGAGCAGGGTCAGCCCTCCATCGCCGAAGACGATCACGCCGTCGAGCGCGACGTCCTCCCTCAGCGCCTGCAGCTCCGCATCGAGATCGACGTCGTCATCGTCCTCGTAGGCCGCGTCGGTGAGCTGTTCGGCAACCTCCCGCTCCCGCGCGTCCAGGATCTCGCCGGTCAGCCGTGCCAGCGCATGCTGGACGGTCGCCTGCATGGCGTCCATGTTCGGCAGGTCCTCGCGCTCGAAGGGCTCGTCCTCATCGTCCTCGTCCGAGCCGTCTCCGTCCTCGTCGCGGTCGAATTCCTCATCGAACTCATACTCCACGGTGACGCGGCGACCGCCTGGCAGTTCCGCGGTGGCGGTGAGCGCACCATCCTCGTCTGTGTCGATGTCATCGAGATCGATCATGGGGGCCTCCTTCTCGCCATGTTCTCACCGCTGCGCGCCGGACGGAAGAGGCCCCTGCGCTTAGGGTCGTCTCCATGAGAAGAACACGCGGTGGCGTCGTCGACGTCGATTCCCTGGAGGACTTCGATCGCAGGCTGTCGTATGGCGTCCGCTCGCTGTCGGGATGGCGGCTGCGCTCGCTCGATCTCACCGATCGACGCAAGGCGCTGCGCTCTGTCGACGTGACCGGAGCGCTGTTCCTGCGGTGCGATCTGGGCATCGAGGACGAGGAGTCGATCCGAGCGCGTGGAGCCGTCGTGTTCCCGTCCGTGCCGGATGCCCCCATCGACACGTACCGGACGACGCTGTACACGCCGGACGAGCTGTTCGGCACCACCGGATACACGCACAGCATCGATGCGAAGACCTATGCGTGGTCGCAGCGCGAGAGCAGCCGGGACGCCGCGCTCGCACAGGCGCTGCACGACCACAGCATCGGCATCGCGCTGGAGACCTGGGTGCGCGGCCGCCGCCTGGTCGGCGTGATGGGCGGGCACCGAGCAGCGCGCGGAGAGCGCACGTACGCCGATGGCGCCGTGCTGGGTCGGATGCTGTCGCGGACCCACACCGTGGCCACCGGCGGCGGACCTGGCGCGATGGAGGCGGTGAACCTCGGCGGCTACCTCGCGGGCTACGACGAGGATGCCCTGACGGAAGCGCTGGACATTCTCGCCGCTGTGCCGGGCTTCGCACCGAGCGTCGGAGCGTGGGCGGATGCCGCGTTCGCGGTGCGCAAGCGGTTCCCGCAGGGCGCCGACTCCCTCGGCATCCCGACCTGGCACTACGGCCACGAGCCGCCCAACGCGTTCGCCAGCGCAGTTGCGAAGTACTTCCACAATGCGCAGCGCGAGGCGATCCTGCTGGAGATCTGCCAGGGCGGGATCGTGTTCCTGCCCGGCGCCGGCGGAACCGTGCAGGAGATCTTCCAGGACGCCTGCGAGAACTACTACGCCGATGAGTCATCGATCGCGCCGATGGTGCTGGTCGGTCGGCGCTACTGGACCGAGGAGCTCCCGGCCTGGCCGCTGCTGCGGGCGCTGGCGGAGGGACGACCGATGCAGGAGCACGTGCATCTGGTCGAGACGGTGCAGGAGGCCGCGGCGCTCGTGATTCGCGGAACGTGACCGGATCGTGAACATCGCTCCGTGACGCGAAAAAGCCCCGGAATCTGGCGAGAGATTCCGAGGCTGATCCGTGCGCCCCCAGGGACTTGAACCCTGAACCCATTGATTAAGAGTCAATTGCTCTGCCGATTGAGCTAGAGGCGCATGACCGGAAAACTTCCCCGGCCGAGGAATTACATTACCAGCGGTGCGGGGCCGCGCCAAATCATGATCATCTCGGGCGCGTTCTCGCCGATCGCCCCGGAATTCCGCGTCTATCCTGGTCAGGTGACCGTCTCCCCCGCAGCCACAGACCTCTCCGCTGACCTCGCCCTCGCACTGCGTCTGGCCGATGCCGCTGACGGGCAGTCGCTGTCGCGCTTCGACTCCGCAGACCTGCGGGTGTCGCTCAAGGCCGACCGTTCGCACGTGACCGACGCGGACCTCGCGACCGAGCGCGCCATACGCGATCTGCTCACCGCGGAGCGGCCGGACGACGGCATCTTCGGTGAAGAGTTCGGCGCCGAAGGCGATGCGCATCGGCAGTGGATCATCGATCCGATCGACGGCACGGCGAACTTCCTTCGCGGTGTGCCGCTGTGGGGAACGATGATCGCCCTCGCTGTCGACGGCGTACCGCAGGTCGGTGTCGTCAGCATGCCCGCACTCGGTCGTCGCTGGTGGGGAGCGACGGGCCTGGGAGCATGGACGGCCACTGCGGAGGAGCCTCGCCGCCTGGCGGTGTCCGCCGTGGACTCACTGGACGATGCGAGCGTGAGCTTTCAGAGCATCGCCCAGTGGTCGGATGCCGGAAGGCTGGCGGAGCTGATCGCCCTCGCCGACCGCGTCTGGCGCGACCGCGCGTACGGCGACGTGTTCAGCTACATGCTCCTGGCCGAAGGACGAATCGACATGGTCGCCGAGTTCGATGTCAAGGAGTACGACATCGCGGCCGCCGTGGCGATCGTCCGCGAAGCCGGGGGCCGGATGACGGCATTCGACGGCACGGAGACGCTCTCGGCGCTCTCCGCGCTCGCCACCAACGGCATTCTGCACGAGAAGTTCCTGACCTTGTTCCGCGACGTGCGCAGCTCCTGAGACGCGCGCGCACACTCCTCCCCCCACGAGTCCTATGAGAACCCGCTACCCCCTTGCCGTCGGCGTGCTGCTGACCTCCCTGATGCTGGCATCCTGCGGCGCTGACGCGGCGCAGCCGCAGTCGCCGCCGACGTCACCCGCCGCTGAGCCGGCCGCACCGCCGCCCACGACCGTCGCGGATGACCCGCAGAAGGAGCCGACGCCGCAGCCCGATGCCGAGCTCACCTGCGACACCATCGTGTCCGACGGCATCGTCGAAGCGCTGACGTCGCAGGGGTGGACCTCCGTGCAGGAGGAATTCCACATCGGCGAGACCATCGTCGATGACGGGCTGATGTGCATGTGGGCGGACTTCACCACAGCATCCGATCACGGTCAGATGTACGCCTGGGGCGCCATCGACGACGCGAAGGCGGATGCCGCCATGGCGGGGCTGACCCGCGACGGGTGGCTCCGCTCGACGCAGGATGCGCACACCTACTTCACCGAGGATCCTGCGTACGCGATCGCCACCGACGCGGACGGGTTCGGGATGACCTACGAGTTCGGCGACGGATGGGTGAAGTTCGCGGACACGAAACAGGGCCTGCTTCTCATCGACGTGAAGAGATGATGCAGGCCCTGGTGGCGTCGCCGCGACAACGGCGACGCCCTGTGGTCACTGCTGGCGCCGGTTCCAGTTGTCGGAGCGCTTGGTTGCGGAGCCGCGCTGGCGCATGACGTAGGCGAGCGCGAGGCTGACCAGCAGGATCCCGGCAGTGAACGCAAGGCCCTGACCCGTCGGCAGTTCGTGCGAGATCCCGAACAGGACGAACCCGCCGAGGAACAGAACCAGGAACACGATGAAGTCGACCACGTCGAAAGCCTCCAGAACGTCGGATAACCTCTCCAGCTTACCCACCTCGCGACACCCCGCGGTGCCGATCGACGCCGGAGCCTCCCGGAGTAGGTTGGAGAGCATGCCGATGAGGATCCGATGGTCGTGACGAACACCCCTCCCGTCCGTCGTGGGCGCCCCGGCCACGACCGCGACGACGTGATCCGCATCAGTGTCGAGCTGTTCAACGAGCAGGGGTACGACGCGACATCGGTCTCGGATCTCACCCGCCGGCTCGGCGTGACGAAGTCCGCTCTGTACCATCACGTCGACTCCAAGGCGCAGATCCTCGAGATCGCGCTGGAAGAGGCACTGGGAGGTCTTGAGGAGGCATTGGATGCTGCACAGCGGCGCCCGACAGCGGCAGAGCGTCTGACGGCCATCATCGACGGCGCGGTGCGCGTGCTCACCGCAAAGCAGCCGCAGGTGACGCTGCTGCTTCGCCTGCGCGGCAACAGCGACATCGAAGTGGCAGCACTGGACCGTCGGCGCCGTTTCGATCACACAGTGACAGGTCTGGTGCGCGAGGCTCAGGACGAGGGTCTGGTGCGCACGGACCTGGATGCCGGCGTGGCGACGCGTCTGATCTTCGGCATGATCAACTCGGTCGTCGAGTGGTATCGCCCGGACGGCCCGGTGGATCCGCAGCTGCTGGGCACCGAGATCGTCACCGTCGCGCTGAACGGGCTGCAGTCGCGGGGTTGACCCTCAGTCCCGTCTCGTGCTCCACAGCGCTGCGACGATGAGCACAGGCCGCAGGAAGAGGCGGATGAATCGCGCCCGATCCGTGCGCAGCAGCGGAGCGGATCTTCCTGTCCGCCACTGGTGCAGATTGCCCGGGAACACGGCAAGGAAGAATGCGGCGACCCCAGCGCCCACCTTGCTCCGCTCGCCAGGGAGCGCCACCAGCGCGGCGCCTAGCATGACCTCGACGGCGCCGGAGGCGACCACGACGGCATCCTTGTCCGTCCGGCCAATCTCGACGACCCAGTCGGGCACGGCCACACGGTAGCCGCGGCGCGCCCAGGACAGATGCCCCAGCCCCGAGAACACCAGCAGTCCCGCGAGCGTCCACCGGATGATCGCGCGGACACGATGCCGGCGCTCGCCGGTGCGTGATGTGGCAGTTCTGCTCACGATCGCCTGCTCTCGAGAGATATCGATGAGAAGGCCCGCCTCCGCATGCTGGGCATGGGAGGCGGGCCTTCGTCGCTGTGACAGCGGTTGGTGGAGCTGGGGGGAATCGAACCCCCGTCCGACGCTGTTAATCCACGTCTTCTCCGGGCGCAGTCTGTGAAAGCGTTCTGCTCGGCTCCGACCTTTGTCACAGACACCTAAGTCGACGAGCCCAGCCTGGGAAGAGTCCCACGAGACGTCCAGACGCCGTCACGCAGCAAGATCCCTAGATGACGCCAGGGTCCGTATCGGGATCACATACGGTCTGACGGACTATCGGGCTCGCTTATGCAGCGAGGGCGAAGTCGTTGCGCTTGGATTCGGCAACTATGGTTTTGCAGGGAGCGTTCACGAGATAACCCTGCATCCTCGGCCCGCTTCTCGTCGATACACAGGCGCCGTCGAAACCGATCAGCCCCGTGGACCTTCTTTCGAAGGAGCCGCTGTCACACTGTGGAATTACCAGTCGGATGCACGTGCACCCGAGCATCAAAGAGTACAACGGATCCGGCCCCGATGCTATTCCTGCACCGCGGTGTCACCGAGGTGTCGTACAGTCGCACCCATGAGCGAAGTCATCATCACCGTCCGCGGCGAGCACGAGCTGCGCGTGGCACCGGAGCGGGCCACGCTTCACCTGTCCATCGCCCTGGACGGACCAGACCGAGCGGACGTCGTCGAGCGCACGCTTGCCGCATCCGCCCCGGTGCGTGACGGCATCGCATCGCGTGAGGAGTCCGGCAGCGTCACCGAATGGACCAGCCAGCGGATGAGCGTCTACGCCGACCGGCCGTGGAACGCCGAAGGCAAGCGCCTCGCCCCCGTGTATCGCGCGAGCATCGACTTCACCGCGACCTTCGCGGACTTCTCGGAGATGTCGGTCTGGGTCACCGACCTCTCGGTCGCAGAGGGCATCACGATCGGGCACATCGACTGGCACCTCACCGCCGACACCGAGCGCGAGGTGGAGCGAGAAGTGGCGGCGCAGGCCGTCGGCGTCGCGGTCTCGCGCGCCCGCGCGTACGCGGAGGCGCTGGGACTGCAGAACGTCACACCGCTCGAGATCGCCGACCGCGGACTGATCTCGGCCGGTTCGGGGCCGATGCCCAAGGCCGTGATGATGCGCGACATGGCCATGGAGGCCACCGGTGCCCCCGCTCTGGAGTTCCAGGGCGAGGAGATCACCGTCTCGGCAACCGTCGAAGGCCGCTTCTCAGCCAGCTGACGCCGCAGCGGGCCGCTCAGGCGACGGCGAAGGGTGCCAGCTCGGCCGCGAGGCGCTCGGACACGTGCGCGTGCACGGCCGTGCCGCCCTCCTCGTGCTCAGCCGAGAGCAGCACGCCGGTCTCGTGCACCGCGGCGACCAGGTCGCCGCGGTCGTACGGGACGAGCACGCGAACCTCGACCGCCGGCATCGGCAGCATCCGCTCGATCGTCGCCCGCAGCTCCTCGACGCCCTCTCCCGTGCGCGACGACACGAAGTGCGCGTTCGGAGCGAGGCCACGCAGCACAAGCCGCTCGTCCTCGGTCACCAGGTCGGCCTTGTTGAAGACCACGATCTCGGGGATGTCGCGTCCGCCCACATCGCCGATCACATCGCGAACGGTCTGCAGCTGCGCGGACGGATCGGGGTGCGAGCCGTCGACGACGTGCACGAGCAGATCGGCCTGCCCGACCTCCTCCAGCGTCGAGCGGAACGCCTCGACGAGCTGGTGCGGGAGGTTGCGCACGAAGCCGACGGTATCCGTGAGCGTGTACACGCGGCCATCGGCGGTCTCGGACCGGCGAACCGTGGCATCCAGCGTCGCGAACAGGGCGTTCTCGACGAGCACGCCCGCGCTGGTGAGCGCGTTGAGCAGACTCGACTTGCCGGCGTTCGTGTACCCGGCGATCGCAACTGACGGGATGGTGTTCCGCTTGCGCTCGGCGCGCTTGGCGTCGCGCGCCGGAGCGAAGTCGCGGATCTGCTTGCGCAGCTGCGCCATGCGCGTGCGGATGCGACGACGATCGAGCTCGATCTTCGTCTCACCGGGACCGCGCGAGCCCATGCCGGCGCCGCCGGCGCCCACCTGGCCACCGGCCTGACGGCTCATCGACTCACCCCAGCCGCGCAGGCGCGGCAGCAGGTACTCGAGCTGCGCGAGTTCCACCTGGGCCTTGCCCTCGCGACTCTTCGCATGCTGGCTGAAGATGTCCAGGATCACGGTGGTGCGGTCGATGACCTTCACCTTCACGACGTCCTCGAGCGCACGGCGCTGACTCGATGCGAGTTCGGTGTCGGCGATCACGGTATCGGCGCCGACGGCGGCGACGATGTCCTTCAGCTCCTGGGCCTTGCCGCGACCGAGATAGGTCGCGGGGTCTGGATGCGGACGTCGCTGCAGCAGCCCATCCAGCACGACGGCTCCGGCGGTCTCGGCGAGGGCGGCCAGCTCACGCAGCGAGTTCTCGGCGTCGTCCTGCGCGCCTTGCGGGTACACGCCGATCAGCACGACGTTCTCCAACCGCAGTTCGCGGTACTCGACTTCGGTGACGTCCTCGAGCTCGGTGGACAGTCCTGCGACACGGCGCAGCGCATGCCGGTCATCCAGGTCCCACTGCGCGCCATCGGCGGCGGTGTGCGTCGCCGTGGCGGAATCCTGCAGCGCCTGGGCCGCACCGAACGTGCGCACCTCAGCGCGAGGCTCGGCGTTGGCAAGGACGCGATCCAGCGCATCCTGTGCGTTCTTGTCGTCGTTCGTGTTCGTCATCCGGTGGTGAACTCTACCCTCTCTCCAATGGAGCCTTAACCTTAGCCCGCGCTGTCCGGTACGCTCACTGCATGGCGTCCGACCATTACTTCAGCGCTACCCCCGCAAGTGCAGAGAATCTTCGGACGATCCAGGTGAATCTCGCCGGACGTGATCTCGAACTCACCACCGCGGGTGGCGTGTTCAGCCCGGACCGACTGGATGCCGGGACGTCCGTGCTGTTCTCCAACATGCCCCCACTGCCGCCCGGGGGCGATTTCCTCGACCTCGGATGCGGGTGGGGTCCGATCAGTCTCACGATGGCCCTGCGGGCGCCGCACGCGACCATCTGGGCGGTGGACGTGAACGAGCGCGCGCTCGACCTCACGCGACGCAACGCCGCAGCTCTCGGGCTCACCAATGTCAACGCCGTACTCCCCGACGATGTTCCCGAGAGCGTGCGCTTCCGCACGATCCGCTCGAACCCGCCCATCCGCGTGGGCAAGAACGAGCTGCACAGCATGCTTGAGCGCTGGATCCCGCGGTTGGACGAGCACAGCGACGCGTGGCTGGTCGTGCAGCGGAACCTCGGATCGGACTCGCTGCAGCGCTGGCTCGCGACGCGGTTCACGCCGGGATACAGCGTGTTCCGGGCGGCGACGGGCAAGGGCTACCGGGTGCTTCGCGTGCGCAGGCACGGCAATCCGCCGACCGCGCCGGTCGACCTCCCGGACTGAGTCGGCACGACCGCGCTCAGCCTCTCCGGTCGCGACGCTTCAGGCCAGGTCGATCTCGCCGCGGTAGACGAGCTGAGCAGGGCCCGACAGTCCGACATGCTCGCCGTCCTCGGCCGGGAACATGCGGACACCGAGCACTCCCCCAGGCACCTCCACGCGCCATTGGCTCGGCGCACGCGTGCCGGCCCAATGCCGTACGGCGAGCGCCGAGGCGACCGCTCCGGTGCCGCAGCTGAGCGTCTCTCCGACACCGCGTTCGTGCACTCGCATGCGGACCTGTCCCACGCCGTCGCGCACCAGGGGCTCCGCAGGTACGACGAACTCCACGTTCGCCCCGCCGGTCGGCGCCGGCTCGAGAATGGGCATCGGGTTCAGGTCGAGATCGTCGAGCTCCTCATCGGATGCCAGTGCGACCACCACGTGCGGGTTGCCGACATCGATCCCGAGGCCCGGACGTGCGACCGACAGGCCCGCTGCGCGAGCCAGGGGCTCCCCGCCGGCCAGATGCCAGCGCCCCATGTCGACCTGATATCCGGTCTCGCTGCGCATCACGTCACGCACGCCGGCGCGGGTGCCGATCGGCAGCGTGGAGCCCGCCTCGAGATTCGCGAGACCGGAACGCAGCAGGTAGTGCACGAAGACGCGGATGCCATTGCCGCACATCTGCGCAGCAGTGCCGTCCGCGTTGCGGTAGTCCATGAACCACTCGGCATCCGGCTCCTCCGCCAGGGCTGCTGCGCCTTCCGGGATGGCGGACGAGCGAACGACGCGCAGCACGCCATCGGCGCCGACGCCGAAGTTCCGGTCGCACAGGGCCTGGACCTGAGTCGAGGTGAGCTCGAGAGCGCCGTCGACGTCCTCGATGATCACGAAGTCGTTGCCGGTGCCGTGTCCCTTGGTGAATGCGACCATGCCGCAAGTCTATTCAGGACGAAGCACCCGATGACGCGCAGTCCCAGCCGTCATCGTGGTTGCGGATCCACTCGATTCTGGAGCCGGTCAGTCCAGCAGCGTCGAGGCCCCGATCGGCGGCTCGTGCCATTCGATTCCCGGATACCGTTTGAACCAAGAGACCTGTCGTCGTGCGTAGCGCCGCGTCAGCGCCTGGGTCTCGGCGATGGCATCCGACTCGCTCTTCTCGCCGCGCAGCTGCGCGAGAGCCTGCGCATAGCCGATCGCTCGGGCCGCGGTGACGCCGTCTTCGATCCCCAGCTTGCGCAGAGACGCGACCTCATCCAGCATCCCATCCGCCCACATCCGCTCGACGCGGCGATCGAGCCGCTCGACGAGGACGTCTCTCGGGGTGTGCAGCCCGATGATCCGGGTGTCGGGATGCCAGAGCACCGGCTGATCCGGGAGGACGGCGCCGTGCGTCGCCCCGCCCTGCTCCAGCACCTCGAGTGCGCGCACAAGACGGCGCCCGTTCTTCGGATCGATGCGCGCGGCGGTCGATGCATCCAGTGCCTGCACCCGTGCGAAGAGCGCACCGGCGCCCTGCTCTTCGAGCTCGGCTTCCAGACGGGTGCGCACTGCGGCATCCCGAGGCGGAAAGCGGAAGTCGAAGATCACGCTCGAGACGTAGAGTCCCGACCCGCCGACGAGGATCGCATCTCCCCCGCGCGCATGGATGTCGGCGATCGCCCCGCGGGCGATCGGCTGGTACCACGCGACGGCGGCCTCATCGGTCACCTCGCGGACGTCGAAGAGGTGATGCGGGATGCCACGACGCTCGTCGACCGACAGCTTCGCAGTGCCGATGTCCATGCCGCGGTACAGCTGCATGGCATCCGCGTTCACGATCTCGGCGGCATTCCCCTGAGTGCGCAGAGCCTGCGCGAGGTCGAGCGCGAGCTCGCTCTTGCCGGTGCCCGTGGCGCCGACCATCGCCCAGAGCCGCCGCGTCATCGCGATACTCCCGCCGAGACCCCCAGGTGCCGTCGAGACCCCCGCCTGTCGGCGTCCACAGCCAGGGGTCTCGACGACAGCACGGGGTGTCGGCGGCGATTGAGGAAGGTCACACTCCGACACGCAGGGTGGGCAGGCCGAGCGAGACGGCGCGCGGAGCACCGGATGCGTCGGCGGGAGCCGGCACACCGCAGGTCTCGGCCTGGGCGCGATCCCACGCGTCCCCGCCGCGCGTGCGGCGGATGCGCAGCGGGGCGCCGGTCGGGTCGTCCGCGAGCAGGTGGAACGGCGCACCGTGAGTGATCTTCACCGTGACGACGTCACCGGGCCGCGGCAGCTCGGAGCCGGGAGTCACCTCGAAGTGCACGAGGCGGTTGTCTTCCGCACGGCCGGTGAGGCGGTGCGTCTCGGCATCCTTCTTGCCCTCGCCTACCGATACGAGGACGTCGACCTCGCGGCCCACCTGCTTCTGGTTCTCCTCCAGCGAGATGCGCTCCTGCAGGGCGATCAGGCGGTTGTAACGCTCCTGCACGACCGCTTTGGGCACCTGGTTCTCCATCGTCGCGGCGGGAGTGCCCTCGCGGATGGAGTACTGGAACGTGAAGGCGCTCGAGAAGCGGGAGGCCTCGACCACGCGCATGGTGTCTTCGAAGTCCTCGTCGGTCTCGCCGGGGAAGCCGACGATGATGTCAGTCGTGATCGCGGCGTGCGGGATGCGCTCGCGCACCTTGTCGAGGATGCCGAGGTATTTCGTGCTGCGGTACGAACGTCGCATGGCGCGCAGGATGCTGTCGCTGCCCGACTGCAGCGGCATGTGCAGCTGCGGCATGACGTTCGGCGTCTCGGCCATCGCGTCGATGACGTCGTCGGTGAACGCCGCAGGGTGCGGACTCGTGAAGCGGATGCGCTCGAGGCCCTCGATCTCGCCTGCGGCGCGCAGCAGCTTGCTGAAGGCCTGCCGGTCGCCGAACTCGACGCCGTAGGAGTTCACGTTCTGGCCGAGCAGTGTGACCTCGATCGCACCGTCTTCGACGAGCAGGCGGATCTCGTTGAGGATGTCGCCCGGGCGACGATCCTTCTCCTTGCCGCGCAGGCTCGGAACGATGCAGAACGTGCAGGTGTTGTTGCAGCCGACCGAGATCGACACCCAGCCGCTGTGTGCGGAGTCGCGCTTGGTGGGCAGGGTGGAGGGGAAGACCTCGAGGGACTCCAGGATCTCCAGTTCGGCCTCGCCGTTGTGGCGGGCACGCTCGAGCAGTCCGGGCAGGGATCCCATGTTGTGGGTGCCGAAGACGACATCGACCCACGGCGCCTTGTCGAGCACTGCCTGCTGATCCATCTGCGCGAGGCATCCGCCGACGGCGATCTGCATGCCGTCGTGCTTGTCCTTGACCGACTTGAGGTGGCCGAGCGTGCCGTAGAGCTTGCCTGCGGCGTTGTCGCGCACCGCGCAGGTGTTGATGATCACGATGTCGGCTTCCTCGCCGGCGGTCGCCTTCACATAGCCTGCACTCTCCAGTGAGCCGGAGAGTCGCTCGGAGTCGTGCACGTTCATCTGGCACCCGAAGGTGCGCACCTCGTACGATCGACGGGCCCCGTCGGCGTCCAGCGCGGCCGCCGAGGGCGCGATGATCGTCGGTTCACTGCGCGGAGTAGTCATGGTGAAAGCCATTCTACGAGCCGTTGCGACCGGCCGGCATCGAGGACGCTCAGTCGGATTCGACGAAGCGCACCCCGGTGCGGCCGGTCCCAGCCTCGCGCAGTGCGGTGCGGGCCGCGTTCATCGCGACAGAGCCGCCGTATCCGCGCCTGGCGAGTTGGCCGAGCAGACGTCGCAGTGCCGTGTCCGGCTCGAGACGACTCATTCCCGGTGCTTTGCTTCGCGCATACTCGAGAGCGCGTTCCGCATCGTCATCAGGCAGCTCCTCGAGCGCCTCGTCGATGATCTCGCGCGGGATGCCGCGCTGTGACAGCGACCTCGCCAGCGCAATGCGCCCCTGTCCCTTGCGCTCCACGCCGGAAGTCACCAGCAGCGACGCCAAGGTTCGATCGTCGATATAGCCGCGCGCACTGAAGTCGTCGATCACATCCTCGATCGCGTCGCGGTCGAGGTCGTGTTCGCGCAGCACCGATCGCGCTTCCGAGAGGGAGAGCGCCTTGGCCCTGAGCTTGCGAACCAGGGCCGCCTCGGCACGCTCGCGGACCTCATCCGGATCGGGCGTCGGCTCATCGTCCGGGCCGACGTCGCCCCCTGACGCTGCCGGCCGATGACCGACAGCGCGGAGGGCGGCCGTTCGCTCGGCGTGCGCCAGCGCCTCAGCGGCCCGGGCTGCGGGATGGTGGGCGCTCGGACGCCGCTCCTGAGAGCCGGCGTCTGCACCGGAGCCGAAAAGCGGGATGACAGGGGCGAGGTGCTCCTCCTCGCCCCTATCCTGCATGGTTCACCCCGCTGGTCGAACGACGCCGAATCATGATCAGGCCGGGCGACGCTCGGCGAGCTCATCAGCGGGAGCATCGGCTTCCGCCTTCACGCCGATACCGAGCTTCTGCTTGATCTGCGTCTCGATCGCCGCGGCGACGTCGTCGTTCTTGCGCAGGAAGTTGCGAGCGTTCTCCTTGCCCTGACCGAGCTGGTCCCCGTCGTAGGTGTACCAGGAGCCGGACTTCTTCACGATGCCGTGCTCGACACCGAAGTCGATCAGGCTGCCCTCGCGCGAGATGCCGACGCCGTAGAGGATGTCGAACTCGGCCTGCTTGAACGGCGGGGCCATCTTGTTCTTGACCACCTTGACCCTGGTGCGGTTTCCGACGGCCTCGGTTCCGTCCTTCAGCGTCTCGATGCGACGGATGTCCAGGCGCACGGAGGCGTAGAACTTCAGTGCCTTACCACCGGCGGTGGTCTCCGGCGAGCCGAAGAAGACGCCGATCTTCTCACGCAGCTGGTTGATGAAGATGGCCGTGGTCTTGGTCTGGTTCAGCCCACCGGTCAGCTTTCGCAGCGCCTGCGACATCAGTCGGGCCTGCAGACCGACGTGCGAGTCACCCATCTCGCCCTTGATCTCGGCCTCGGGCACCAGTGCGGCGACCGAGTCGATCACGACCAGATCGATCGCACCGGAGCGGATCAGCATGTCGGCGATCTCCAGCGCCTGCTCACCCGTGTCGGGCTGCGAGACGAGCAGCTGGTCGATGTCGACGCCGAGCTTGCGCGCGTACTCGGGGTCGAGTGCGTGCTCTGCGTCGATGAACGCGGCGATGCCGCCGGCACGCTGCGCGTTGGCGATCGCGTGCAGGGTCAGCGTCGTCTTACCCGACGACTCCGGCCCGTAGATCTCGATGATGCGGCCGCGCGGCAGTCCTCCGATGCCGAGGGCACTGTCCAGCGCGATGGATCCGGTGGAGATGACCTCGACCGGCGCGCGCTCGTCGCTGCCCAGTCGCATGATCGATCCCTTGCCGAACTGTCGCTCGATGTGTGCGAGTGCGGAATCCAGGGCCTTCTCGCGGTCGTCGGTCGATGGCATGACGTGCTCCTCAATGTGTCGAATGCTGCCGCCTGTAGGCTGTCGCGGCCTCCCCGACTGGGGCGACTCTCCGACAAGGCGCATGGCTCAGTGCCACATCCATCACGGTAGGACGGGCCACCGACATCAGCTCGGCGAACTCGACTTCTGTGGACAGATATCTCAACGAGACCACTTGTGCAGAACGATACGCGCATATCGAACACACCTTCGACGACACGCCGGACGATTCGTGCGAACTTTCGATCAGCTCTTGCGAGGCTCGATGCGCCCGACGCCGTAGCGCCTCTCCGCCGGGACATCGGCTTCGACGCACAGCGCCAGCCAGATCTCCCGCGGCGGCACGCCTGCATCCAACGCATCGTGCGCCGTCATCCCGATCCCCCCGAGCACGAGGTCGTTGACCAGCGCGTCGGCGCGCCGCCCGAACTCGTCGTCGACGGCGCGCAGGAACTCGCTGCGTCGCATCGTGGGAAACCGCCGCTCAGCGCAGCGACAGCTCGGGCTCGACCGAGGCGACCAGGTCGTCGGGGACGACATCCGGGAAGGAGCTGAGTCCCTCGAGCACCGAGATGCGGTCGCCGACCTCGCGCATGATCGTCGAGATCGGCACGTCGAGCGCTTCCGCGACCGATGCGAGGATCTCACTGGAGGCTTCCTTCTGCCCGCGCTCCACTTCGCTCAGGTAGCCGAGCGCGACGGAGGCCTTTCCTGCGACCTGGCGCAGCGTGCGCCCCTTCTGCAAACGGAAGTCCCGCAGGACGTCGCCAATCTCCTGTCTGACAAGAATCATCGGAACCTCCCCTCCATCACGTCCCTCGGATCCGCATCCGAGTGGATCGCCAGTCTAACCCCACTGGCTGCCGCTGAATCTACTGTTTCTCGCTGTGCTTCAGTTGTGAGCATGTGCACATCGAAGACAACCCGCGATCGGCGCGAGCTATTCCCGCACGGCGTCCAGCGCGGCGGCGATCGCAGCATCCCGTGCCTGCGAGCGCACCTCATCGCGTGAGCCGGTGAACCGGTATGAGCGATGGAACTGCCTGGCGGGTGCGACAACGCCGATGTGCACTGTGCCGACGGGCTGTCCGTCCGGCGACTCGGGGCCCGCGATTCCGGTGGTGCTGATGCCGAGATCCGCTGGGCGTTCGTCGACCGCGACGGCGCGTCGCACTCCATCGGCCATCTGCAGCGCGACTTCGGGATGCACGGGGCCGTGCGCCTCGAGCAGAGCCGCATCCACCGCGAGCAGGGTGTGCTTCACCGGCGTGGCGTAGGCGACGACGGCGCCGAGGAGCGCCGCGGACGCTCCGGGAACCGTGACGACCTCGGCGGCCACGGCTCCCCCGGTCAGCGACTCGGCGATCCCGAGGGTCCAGCCCTTCGCGCGCAGCGCCGCGACGAGCGCGGCGGCATCGTTCACGTCGTGGTCCTGCGCCCGCGGGCCTGGGCGACGATGTAGTCGACGCCGCTGGCGACGGTGAGGACCAGTGCCGCGATCATCAGCACCTGCGTGACGATGACCCACGGGGACAGCCCGATCAGCGTATGAAGCGGCAGCAGCGCCCAGCTCAGCGCAACGCCCTGGACGACCGTCTTGACCTTGCCCATCCAGGCCGCGGCGACCACCTGCTCGTGCACGATCATGAACCGGTGGATCGTGATTCCCCACTCGCGGATGAGGATGACGATGACGATCCACCAGCCGACTTCGCCCAGGATCGCGAGACCGAGGAATCCAGAGCCGGTGAGCAGCTTGTCGGCGATGGGATCCCACAGCTTGCCGAAGTCGCTGACGATGTCGTACCGCCGCGCCAGGTAACCGTCCACCCAGTCCGTGGAGATCGCGAGCACGAACAGGACGCCTGCCACCCAGCGCATCACGATATCGTCCATGCCGAAAGTGCCGGCGATCAGCAGGAGCACGAAGAAGACGACTGCGAGCGGTATGCGCGCGACGGTGATCGCGTTGGGGAGCTGCCGTGGGATCGCCATCAGTCGCGCCCCGTCAGGCCCCAGGCATCCTCATCACCGTCGTCATCGCTCTCGACGACGGGGAGGCCCTGGAACTGCTGCTCGACGGGATCCACCTCGGCGGCGGCCGGCGCTGACGCCGTGGCCGCAGGCGCGGGCACGTCGTCGCCGCGCAGCTTGGCGATCACGCTCGGCAGCTGCTCGCTGGTGACGAGCACGTCGCGCGCCTTGGAGCCCTCCGAGGGTCCGACGATCTCACGGGACTCCAGCAGGTCCATCAATCGACCCGCCTTCGCGAAGCCCACTCGCAGCTTGCGCTGCAGCATCGAGGTCGAGCCGAACTGCGACGACACGATCAGCTCGGCGGCGGCGAGAAGCAGTTCGAGGTCGTCTCCGATGTCCTCGTCGACCTCCTTCTTCTTCGCCTCCGTGGACTCCTGCACATCGGGGCGGTACTCCGGGCGCGCCTGCTGCGTGACGTGCTTGACGACGGATGAGATCTCGCTCTCGTCCACCCATGCGCCCTGAAGGCGGAACGGCTTCGACGACCCCATCGGCGAGAACAGCGCGTCACCCTGGCCGATCAGCTTGTCGGCGCCGGGTGCGTCGAGGATGACCCGGCTGTCGGTGACGCTCGTCACCGCGAAGGCGAGCCTTGAGGGGACGTTCGCCTTGATCAGGCCGGTGACGACATCGACGCTCGGCCGCTGCGTGGCGAGCACGAGGTGGATACCGGATGCGCGGGCCAGCTGCGTGATGCGCACGATCGAGTCCTCGACATCGCGCGGGGCGACCATCATCAGGTCGGCGAGCTCATCGACCACGACCAGCAGGTACGGGTAGGGCTTGAGCACGCGCTCGCTTCCGGGCGGGACCTCCACCTCGCCGGCGCGGACGGCCCTGTTGAAGTCGTCGATGTGGCGGAAGCCGAACGACGCGAGGTCGTCGTACCGCATGTCCATCTCCTTCACGACCCACTGCAGCGCCTCGGCGGCTTTCTTGGGGTTCGTGATGATGGGCGTGATCAGGTGGGGCACGCCGGCGTAGCTGGTGAGCTCGACGCGCTTGGGGTCGATCAACACCATCCGCACGTCCGCGGGACGGGCTCTCATCAGCAGACTGGTGATCATCGAGTTGACGAAGCTCGACTTGCCGGACCCGGTCGAGCCGGCCACGAGCAGGTGCGGCATCTTCGCCAGGTTGGCGACGACGATGTTGCCGCCGACGTCCTTGCCGACGCCGATCGTCAGCGGGTGAGTGCTCTTCTGGGCTGCCGCCGAGCGCAGCACGTCGCCGAGGGCGACGGTCTCCTTGTCGACGTTCGGGATCTCGATTCCGATCGCGCTCTTGCCGGGGATCGGCGAGAGGATGCGCACGTCGTTGGATGCCACGGCGTAGGCGAAGTTGTTGCTGAGCTGCAGGATCTTCTCGACCTTGACGCCGTGACCGACCTCGACTTCGTACTGCGTGACCGTCGGGCCGCGCGAGAAGCCGGTGACCTTCGCGTCGACCTTGAACTGCTCGAGCACGCTGGTGATCTGCTCGATCGTGCGGTCGGTGGCGTCGGAGCGCACGACCGGCGGGGGTCCGACCTTCAGCACGCCGGGCGACGGCAGCACGTACGGAGCGGCCGGCGCCTGCATGCCGCTCTCGCCCGGGCCCTCGGTGCCGAAACCGTCGAGGCCGGGCAGCTCGCCGGTGGAGCCGGAGTCGTCGAGCAGAGCGGTGGTGTTGGTCTCGTCGAGCTGACTGGTGAGCACACTGACATCGGTGAGCACCTCGGTTGCCGCGTCGTGCAGGTTGTCATCGACGATGACGGCCTGGTCGTACGCCGCCTTGCTGCTCGGCTCGTCACTCGGCTCGTCGAACAACGCCGTGATCGCCTTCGAATCGACGCCGTCGTCCGGGTCCTCTTCGCGGCCGGTCTTGTTGCGGCGCCACCAGGGCAGCGCGTCGTCCTTCTCCTCCGGCGCCACCTGCTCCTCGACCGCAGACGGTCGCATCGGGCGCTCCGCGCCGAACATCCACGCGTACAGGTCGCCAAGACGCTCGCCGATCCGGTTCGGCGGCGTCTTGGTGAGGATCAGCACGCTGAGAACGGCCAGCACGGCGAGGACAAGATAGGCGACGACGGGAGTCAGATACGCGAGCGGATCGCCCAGCATCCATCCGAACAGACCGCCGGCGGCACTGAGCTCCGGCATGCCCTCCCTGGGCTGCGGGCGCGCGAGGACGCCGAGCTTGTCGACCTCTCCCGAGGCGACGTGGCAGATCCCGGCGAGCGAGAGCACGAACAGACCGAACCCGATCCCGATGCGCCCGTTGTCATGAACCGACGACGGATGCCGGAAGAGCCAGCCCGCCAGCAGCAGGAGCAGCACCGGGAGCACGAACGCCGTGCGACCGACCAGGCCGCCCCACGTGTACGCGCTGATCGCCTGGGCGACCTCGTTGCCGATGAAGAACCACTCCACCATCGCGCCGGCGCATGCGAGCAGCACGAGCAGGAACGGAAATCCGTCGCGACGCTGATCCTTCTCGAGGTTCTCCGGGCCGAAGGCGCGGAACAGCCCCCCGACACCATGCGCGAGACCGAGCCACATCCGCTCGACGAGCGGCGGTCGATCCGCTTCGTCGATGTACTTCTTCGGCGCGGGCGCGGCCTTCGCGTTCGAGCGCGGAGTCGTCTGCCGCTTCGGACGCGACGAGGCGCTCTCGGACGCGCGCTCGGACTTCGTGGTGCTCCTGGCCATAACCCTCAGGCTACGGCCGAGCTCCGACGTTCCGCCGCAATGACGCGGCTTTCCGCGGGATCGGGCGCCGCTGCAGCTTCTGGCATCTGCGCCATCGATCGATGGCGCAGATGCCAGAAAGTGCAGCGGAAGCGGGTCAGGCCTCGATGACGAGGGGCACGATCATCGGACGGCGGCGGAGCTTCTGGTTCACCCACCGACCGATCGTGCGTCGGATGATCTGCGACAGCGCGTGGTTGTCGCGCACGCCGTTGCCGGCGGCCTCCTTCAGCGCCGCGACGATCTTCGGAGTGATGTCGTCGAACACAGCGTCGTCCTCGGCCACGCCTCGGGCGTGGATCTCCGGCCCCGAGATGATGTCGCCGGTCGTGGAGTCGACCACGACGATGACGGACACGAAGCCCTCCTCACCGAGGATCCGGCGGTCCTTCAGGTCGGCATCCGTGATTCCGCCCACGGTCGATCCATCGACGTACACGAAGCCGATGTCGAGCTGGCCGGCGACACGCGCCTCGCCGTCGCGCAGATCGACGATCATGCCGTTGCCGCCCACGAAGGTGCGCTCCTCGGAGATGCCGGTGTCCTGAGCGAGCTTGGCATTGGCGATGAGGTGACGGTACTCGCCGTGCACCGGCAGCACGTTCTTCGGCTTCAGGATGTTGTAGCAGTAGATCAGCTCGCCGGCGGCGGCGTGCCCCGAGACGTGCACCTTGGCGTTGGCCTTGTGCACGACATCGGCGCCGAGCTTCGTCAGACCGTCGATCACGCGGTAGACGGCGTTCTCGTTGCCCGGGATGAGGCTCGAAGCGAGGATGACGGTATCGCCCTCCCCCGGCTCGATGGCGTGATCCAGGTTCGCCATCCGGCTCAGCACGGCCATCGGCTCTCCCTGCGAGCCGGTCGACATGTAGACGATCCTGTCGTCGGGCAGGTCGCGCGCCTTCTTGTAGTCGATGAGCACCCCGTCGGGCACGTGCAGGTAGCCGAGCTGCTCGGCGATCGTCATGTTGCGCACCATGCTGCGACCGAGGAAGGCGACGCGCCGGCCGTGCGAGTGAGCGGCGTCGATGACCTGCTGCACCCGGTGCACGTGGCTCGAGAAGCTGGCGACGATCACCCGCCGAGGGGCCCTGCCGATCACCTGGTCCAGCACGGGTCCGATGGACCGCTCGGTGGGCGTGAAACCGGGCACGTCGGCATTGGTGGAGTCGACCAGGAACAGGTCGACTCCCTCTTCGCCGAGACGCGCGAACGCCCGCAGATCGGTGATCCGGCCGTCCAGTGGCAGCTGATCCATCTTGAAGTCACCGGTGGCCAGCACGAGTCCGGCCGGTGTGCGGATCGCAACGGCAAGGGCATCCGGGATCGAGTGGTTCACCGCGACGAACTCGAGATCGAACGGGCCGACCTTCTCCTGCTGACCCTCCGTCACGGTGAGCGTGAAGGGCTTGATGCGATGCTCCTTGAGCTTCGCCTCGACCAGCGCGAGGGTGAGCCCCGATCCGATCAGCGGGATGTCGTTCTTGAGACGCAGCAGATACGGCACCGCGCCGATGTGGTCCTCGTGGCCGTGCGTGAGCACGACGCCCACGATGTCGTCGAGCCGGTCCTTGATGGGCTCGAAGTCCGGCAGGATCAGGTCGACGCCGGGCTGGTGCTCCTCGGGGAAGAGCACACCGCAGTCGACGATCAGGATCTTGCCGCCGAACTCGAAGGTCGTCATGTTGCGGCCGACCTCGCCGAGACCGCCGAGCGGGGTGACGCGCAGCGTCCCCTGGGCGAGCGGTTCGGGGGCGGCGAGGGGAATGGACATGGATGTCTCCTCCGTCGGACACCTGGTGTCCGGGATCTACTGTCAGCGCATGGTCGCGCTCATCGTGTGGTGCCGTGCACCTTGGGCAGGGCGCCGCCGGCCGCTGCATTGCGGTCGGGGCGGAAGTTCGAGAAGTCGGCGCCGGGCACGTCGGTGACGAGAGCGAGCTCGTCCTCGATGATCGCGGCCTCCCACTCCTCCGGGCCCACCAGCGGCAGTCGGACGCGCGGGCTGCCGATGCGGCCGAGGCCGTGCAGGATGTACTTCGCCGACACAGTGCCCGGCACGTGGGTCATCACGGCGCGCACGAGCGGCTCGAGTCGCTTGTGCTCGGCGGTCGCTGCCGCGAGATCCCCACGGTTGACGGCGTCGATGATGGCGCGGTACGGAGCCGAGGTGATGTTCGCCGTGACGCCGATCATGCCGGTGGCGCCGATCGCGAGGTGCGGCAGCACGTTGGCGTCGTCTCCGGAGAAGTACATCAGGTCCGTCTGGTTCAGCACCCGGCTGACCTCGGAGAAGTCGCCCTTGGCGTCCTTGATCGCGAGGATGTTGGGGTGCTTGGCAAGGCGCAGGATCGTCTCGTACTTGATCGGCACACCCGTGCGCCCCGGGATGTCGTACAGGATGACCGGAAGATCGGTCGCATCCGCGACGAGGCGGAAGTGGGTGAGGATGCCTGCCTGCGTGGGCTTGTTGTAGTACGGCGTGACGATCATGATGCCGTCGGCGCCGGCCTTCTCGCTGGCCCGGTACAGCTCGATGGCGTGTGCGGTCTCGTTCGAACCGCCGCCGGTGATGATCTTCGCACGACCGGCGGAGACGTCCTTGCCGACCTCGACCAGACGCAGCTTCTCATCGTCGGTGAGGGTGGAGGTCTCGCCGGTCGTGCCGGTGACGACGATGCCGTCGGCGCCATCCGAGATCACCTGATCGATGTGCTTCTCGACGGCGGGCCAGTCGACCTCACCGTCGGCGGTCATGGGGGTGACCAGCGCGACAAGAACCTGTCCGAAGGGATTGTCCGTGTGCGTCATCCTCTCAGCGTAGCGTTTCGCGGATCGTCCCAGAGACCCGTGCATGGCGCATGATGAGGTCAGACCCGCCCGCGACGCGCGACGCCCGACGTCAGCGACGCGGGCAGCACTCTGCTCAGCATGACGATCGCCTTGTACCGCAGCGACGGGATCGAGACCGACCGGCCGCGTGCGGCATCACGCAGGCCCTCGCGCACGACGGCCGGCGCATCGAGCCACATGATCCCGGGAATGCCCTCCTGGCCGGGAGGCAGGCCCATCCGCTCGTGGAATGTCGTGTGCGTGAAGCCGGGACAGACCGCGGTGACCGTGACGCCATCGCGGGAGTACTCGGCGTTCGCCCAGCGACTGAAGCCGATCAGCCAGCCCTTGCAGGCGGAGTAGGTGGAGCGTGAGATGAACCCTGCGACCGATGCCACGTTGATGATGCGCCCGCCGCGTCCGCGCATCGCGCGGATCGCCGCGTGCATCAGACGCATCGCGGCCTCCACGTGCACGCGCAGATGACGCACCTCGTCGTCGATGTCGTTGTCGGCGAAGTGGAGGGGCAGTCCGAAACCGGCGTTGTTGATCAGGAGGTCGATCGGATGCCCGGAATCGGCGATCCGCTCCGCGACGCGCTGCACGTCGGTTTCGATCGACAGGTCGGCGGTGATGACCTCCACCGCGATGCCGTGCTGGGTGCGCAGCTGCGCGGCCAGCTCTTCGAGAGCATCGGCGCCACGGGCGACGAGCACGAGATCGCCGCCGCGGGCCGCGAGCTGGCGGGCGAACTCCGTCCCGAGTCCGGCGCTGGCGCCGGTGATGAGCGCGGTCGGCATCAGCGCTCGTATCCGAGGAAGCGGTAGCGGATGCCTGTCCGCGAGGTTTGCCATTCGCCTTCGTCGACCAGCCGCCAGCCGGTCTTTGGCGGGGCGTACGCATCACCGTCGACATCGAGGTCGAGTTCGGTCACCTCGAGCCGGTCCGCGTCGGCGATCACCTGGGCGAAGATCTCAGCGCCGCCGATCACCCACACCCTGTCGAGGCCGCGCACCGCGTCGTGCACGCTCGCCGCGCGCCGCGCGCCCTCAGCAGTCCAGTCCTGCTGCCGCGTGATGACGATGTTCTCGCGCCCTGGCAGCGGACGGAACCTCTCGGGCAGCGAGTCCCAGGTCTTGCGCCCCATCACGACGGGTGCGCCGAGGGTGACCTCCTTGAAGTGTGCCAGGTCCTCCGGCACATGCCAGGGCATCCCGCCGGAGGCGCCGATCACGCCGCCGTGAGCCTCGGCCCAGATGAGTCCCGCCATCATCGGTTTGACAGGTGCCGCGCTCATACCGCCACCGCCGCGCGGATCGCCGGGTGGTGCTGGTAGTCCTCGACGACGAAGTCGTCGTAGCGGTAGTCGAGGATCGACTCCGGCGTGCGCTCGATGCGCAGCGCGGGGTACGGGAACGGCTCACGGCTGAGCTGCTCGCGCACCTGCTCGACGTGGTTGTCGTAGATGTGGCAGTCGCCGCCGGTCCACACGAAGTCGCCGGGCTCGAGGCCGGTCTGCTGCGCGACCATCAGCGTCAGCAGCGCATACGAGGCGATGTTGAACGGAACGCCGAGGAACAGGTCGGCGCTGCGCTGGTAGAGCTGGCACGAGAGTCTGCCGTCGGCGACGTAGAACTGGAACATCGCGTGACAGGGGGCGAGCGCCATGTCCGGGATGTCGGCGGGATTCCATGCGGAGACGATGAGGCGGCGGGAATCCGGAGTCTGCTTGATCTGGTCGATCACCTGCGAGAGCTGGTCGATGCTGCCGCCGTCAGGGGTCGGCCATGAGCGCCACTGCACGCCGTACACCGGACCGAGGTCGCCGTCGGCGTCCGCCCACTCGTCCCAGATCGTGACGCCGTTCTCCTGCAGCCAGCGCACGTTCGAATCACCCCGGAGGAACCACAGCAGCTCGTACGCGATCGATTTGAAGTGCACCCGCTTGGTGGTGATCAGCGGGAACCCCTGCGCGAGGTCGAAGCGGATCTGCCGGCCGAACACGCTCGTCGTGCCGGTGCCGGTGCGGTCGTCCTTGTGCGTGCCGTTCTCGAGCACGTCACGGAGCAGATCTTCATAGGGCGTGGGAACGGCGGCGCTCATGCCAGCAACGATACCCGGCGGATGCCCGAATGCGGCGTGTCATCCTGCGTCATATCCGCCGCTGGATGCCCTTGCGCGACGTACCCTCGAACGATGCCCCTCGCTTCCGCTCTGCTCACCGTCGCCGTGCTCGTCGCGGTCGCGATGATCGCCGGCGTCGTGTGGCGACTGCGAGACGGGCGGCGCAGACGCGGGAGGGGCGCCGTGGACGCCACCGCGCTCGGCCTGCCTGCGGGGCGCGTCGCCGTGGTGCTGTTCGGCACCGAGACCTGCTCGCGCTGCCCGCAGGTGCGTCGGATGCTGCAGAACGTCGCATCCGGGCATCCGGACGTCGAATTCGTCGATGTCGACCTCACCCTTCGCCCGGACATCGCATCCAGGCATCGCGTACTCACCACCCCGACGACCTTCGTGGTCAGCGCGCAGGGCACGGTCGCCGCGCGCTTCGTCGGCGTTCCGCAGCGAGCGGAACTGACCGCGGCACTCTCCGAGCAGCCCATCCCGCAGGAGGCATCATGACCGACCACACCGGCATCGACCCCCGGGCACCGCGCTTCGCCGCCTGGATCACGTCCGGCCTGCTGCTCATCGCCGTCCTGCTGGGCCTGCTCGACACCGATCCCTATCCGTACGACGCGGCCTTCTGGCTCACCCTGGCGATCGCGGCGCTGTTCCTGTGGGGCGTCCTCTCCCCCACGACGTCGCCGTGGAGCGTGCTGTACCGCCGGGTGGTGCGTCCTCGCCTGGCGGCACCGCAGGAGCTCGAGGATCCCCGCCCGCCGCGCTTCGCGCAGGGCGTCGGCCTCACAGTGGTCGGGGTCGGTCTGCTGCTGCACCTCGGCGGGGTGCCGCTGGGTCTCGTGGTCGCCACCTCCGCTGCCTTCATCGCCGCCTTCCTCAATGCGGCCTTCGGGTTCTGCCTCGGGTGCCAGATGTATCTGCTGCTGCAGCGCCTGGTCGCAGTACCGCGCGCGACCTCACGTCGATAGGCTGGCGTGGCGACGCGAACCCGCGGCGCCTGCGCGAGATGCGACCACTGGAGGAATCATGCCCATCACCAGCGAAGCCGCCACCACCTGGACCGGTTCCCTCATGGAGGGCTCCGGAACCGTCGCGTTCTCGACCTCGAACCTCGGGACCTTCCCCATCGACTGGAAGGCTCGCTCCGAGGGGTCGGACACGACGACCACGCCGGAGGAGCTCATCGCCGCGGCGCACGCATCGTGCTTCAGCATGGCCTTCTCGCATGCGCTGGCTGAGAACGGCACCCCACCGGAGCGTGTCAACACCTCAGCCTCGGTGACCTTCGCCCCCGGCAAGGGGATCACCGGCAGCCACCTGAACGTCAACGCCACGGTCCCCGGCATCACCCCGGAGAAGTTCCAGGAGATCGCCGAGGGCGCCAAGGCCGGATGCCCGGTGTCGCAGGCACTCGCGGGCATCGACATCACCCTCGAGGCGAGTCTCGCCTGAACATCCGACGACTGCGGCCGGGTCGCATCAGGGCCGCGCGCGCGACAGCCTGATCGCCTCGCGGATGCTTGCCCTGGCATCCTTCCGCCGCCCAGCGGCATCCTGAACCACTCCCAGCCGGTAGTGGGCGCGCCATTCCCGAGGATTCTCCTCGATCCGGGACGAGTACTCGGCGACGAGCGGCTCGACGTCCTCGCGACGCAGGCGGCCGCTGGGCGTCAGCTCGGCGGGCGCCTCGGGCATGCCGCCCTCGGCGTCGAGCGCACGGCCGAGGCGATCGGCCGCGTAGCCGAACATGAGCTCGCGGACCAGCGCCCACACCCCGATGGGCGCGATGACCAGCAGAGCGACGCCCATCCCGATGCCGGGGGCGGTGCCCACGCTGAAGAACATCACAGCGAGCCACACGGTCGTCGCGATGTACAGGAGCATTGCGACACCCATGATGGTGACGCCGACGCGCGAGGTCACGAACGAGCTCCGATGCCGATGTCGATCAGGCTCTCCAGTCCCACTACGATTCCGCGCGCGTCGCGAGCGTACGGCACCGCGAGTCGGATGCCCGGCGCATAGGCGGCCGCCGAATCGATCGTGTCGTGCACGATCGACAGCGACTCCCCCGCCCCCGAGAGGATGACCTCCTGCCTGGCGATCACCCCTGGGCGGCGAAGCGAGTGCACCGGAATGCTCGATACCTGCTGACCGCGCGCCCGCTGATCGACGTGCGGTGCCTGGAACGGTCCCTGCTCGTCGCGCGCGTCGATCATCATCTCGGCGGTGCGCACAGCCGTGCCGCTGGGCGAATCGATCTTGCGATCGTGATGCGCTTCGATGATCTCGGCGGAGGGGAAGAACGGTGCCGCGGAGGCGGCCAGCGCAGAGCCGAGTGCCGAGCCGAGCGAGAAGTTCGGGATGAACACGATCCCGGTCTCGGCTGCGGCGACCAGCGGTCGCACGAGTGCGATGCGCTCCTGCGACCAGCCCGAGGTCCCGACCAGGACGTTCAGTCCTCGATCGATCGCGGCGCGGACGACGTCGACGCTGACCGCGGGCGTCGAGGCGTCGACCACCAGGTCGGCGCCGTCGAGCTCGCCGAGATCGCTGTCCGAACCGAGCACCGCGCTCACCTCGAAGCCCTCGAGTTCGTCGATCACCGAGTGGATGATGCGTCCGAGCTTGCCTGTACCGCCGACGAGGGCAACCTTTGTGGTCATGAACCCAGTCTAGATTCGACCGATCGGCGCGAACGCCGACGTGTCAGATCAGCGGGACCTCCGGCAGCCCGGTGCGCAGCTCCATCGGCAGGTGGCCGAGATCGTTGTGGCTGAGCAGCGTCCACGGGCGGCCCTGCTTCTGTGCGATGACGGTGAGGCCGCAGTGCGCCTGGTTCAGGGTCATCCACCGCCAGTCCGGCGCACCCAGCACCTCGCGCACGAACCAGGCGATGACGAAGTTGTGCGTGATGAGCACCTCGTGCACATCACCGTTCCTGCGCCGTAGGAACTCGCCGACGGCATCCGCCATCTGCGCACGACCGGCCTCCACCTCGGCGTCGCTGACCGAGCCGAAGAACGACTCATAGGCCGTCGGGGCGTCTTCGGTCATCCCGCTCGGCACGCAGTCGAACAGCAGCGCGGAGGGCACCGGATCGACCGAGGGCAGCCGTGCCGCGACCGCCCTCGCCGTCTCGGCGGCGCGCAGCAGCGGAGAGTGCCAGACGGCGTCCAGCGGAAGCCCGGAGAGTCGGTCGGCGATCAGCTCAGCCTGGCGCCCACCGCGTGGCGAGAGGGGGCCGTCGTCGACACCGTGCTCGGCATCCTGATGTTCACCGTGTCTGACCAGATAGATGTAATGCGTCACAGCCCACTCAATTCGTCCCACCGCACCGGGGGTGACTCCAGTTTAGTCAGTCGCCGGCACGGGTGAGCTCGGCCACCTGGGACCGCAGCAGCGAGATGCCTGCGCCCTGCATGAGCTCTTCGACGTGATGCGGCGCGAACGCGTTCACGATCGGCGCGACCACGCTGCGCTGGGCGAGCAGCCAGGCGATGGAGACGGCTGCGACAGGCACCGAGAGCTCCTCGGCGATGCCGTCGAGCGCACGCAGCACGCGGATGCCGCGGCGGTTCAGACTGCTCTTGAGCTGCTCGCCGCGCGCTCCGCTGACTCCGGACTTGCGGCGGTGCCGGCCGGAGAGGAACCCGTGCTCGAGCGCGTGCGACGGAGTCACTGCGAGGCCCTGCGCAGTGGAGACCAGGCGGAGGTCGCCCTCGAAGCCGTCGCGGCGGACGAGGTTGTACGGCTCGTCGAGCACTTCGATCCGCGGGTAACCCGCGGAGGCGAGGATCCGCGCCTCGACGAGACGCTCCGGCGCGAAGCGGAAGCCGCCGAGTGTCGCGACCTTGCCGGATTCGCGCAGCCATTCGACCGTCGCAAGGGTGTCCTCGAGGTGGGTCGTGCCGTCGAGTGTCGCATCCAGATAGAGCACGTCGATCCGCTCGACGCCCAGCCGCGTCAGCGAGCCCTCGACCGCTCGGACGAGGTTGATCGATCCGAGACCGGGGTTGTCGGGGTGCGAGCCGATCCGCGCGCCGAGGACGATCCGCTCGCGTCCGCCGCGCGAGCGGAGCCATTGCCCGACGATGTGCTCGCTCCGCCCTCCGGCGAAGCCGTCGGCTGTGTGGATCGCGTTGCCGCCGAACTCGACGTAGCGGTCGAGGATGCCGTGGCTGGTCTCGAGGTCGACGTTCCAGCCGAACTCGCCGGCGCCCAGCATCAGCGGGAAGACGCGGTGGCCGGTGTCGCCGAGCGGAACCCGGATCGCCTCGCCCACGCCAGGACCGATCACCGGAATCGGGGCGGACGGGTGGGCCTGCGACAGGGAGCCAGGGCGCGAGCGCTGATCGGCCGCGCCTACGCCGAATAGCTTCATGTCTCACCCCCGCGGATCATCGCTCCGACATCGCCACACCCCCCGGTGCGTACTTCGAGGGTAAGCGAGGTCGTGCTGTGCTCCGCGCATGATGACGGCGCGGAGAAGGAACTTCCTATAACGGTTTGATCACATCGGATATGACGAGGCCCGGAGCCTCGCGAAGTGTCGCGGGGATCCGGGCCTCGGATGCCGTTCACCGGCATCCGTTCAGATCACGCCTCGGCGGGTGCCTCAGCAGTCTCAGCCTCGGCTGAAGCCTCTTCGATCACCGGCTCGAGCGACAGCTTGCCGCGGTCGTCGATCTTGGTGATGCGCACGAGCAGCTTCTGGCCGACCGAGAGCACGTCGTCGACGTTCTCGACACGCTTGCCGCCGGCGAGCTTGCGCACCTCCGTGACGTGCAGGAGGCCATCCTTGCCCGGCAGCAGCGAGATGAAGGCGCCGAAGCTGGCGATCTTCACCACGGTGCCGAGGAACTGCTCGCCGACCTCCGGGTTGGTGGGGTTGGCGATCGCGTTGACCTGTGCACGAGCGGCCTCGGCCGAGGGGCCGTCGATCGCGCCGATGTAGACGGTGCCGTCCTCCTCGATGGAGATCTGCGCGCCGGTCTCGTCCTGGATCGCGTTGATCGTCTTGCCCTTCGGGCCGATCAGCTCGCCGATCTTGTCGACCGGGATCTGCACGCTGATCACGCGAGGTGCGGTCGGCGCCATCTCGTCGGGTGCGTCGATCGCTGCGTTCAACACGTTCAGGATCGTCAGACGAGCGTCGCGAGCCTGCGTGAGCGCGCCGCCGAGCACGGACGACGGGATGCCGTCGAGCTTGGTGTCGAGCTGGATCGCGGTGATGAACTCGCTGGTGCCGGCGACCTTGAAGTCCATGTCGCCCAGGGCGTCCTCTGCACCGAGGATGTCGGTCAGAGCCGCGTAGCGGGTCTCGCCGTCGACCTCATCGGTGACCAGGCCCATCGCGATGCCGGCGACGGGGGCGCGCAGCGGCACACCGGCGTTCAGCAGCGACAGGGTGGAGGCGCAGACCGAGCCCATCGACGTCGAGCCGTTGGAGCCGAGAGCCTCGGACACCTGGCGGATCGCGTAGGGGAACTCCTCGCGGCTGGGCAGCACCGGCACGAGGGCGCGCTCGGCCAGGAAGCCGTGCCCGATCTCGCGACGCTTCGGCGAACCGACGCGGCCGGTCTCACCGGTCGAGTAGGGCGGGAAGTTGTAGTGGTGCATGTAGCGCTTGCTGGTCGTGGGCGACAGCGAGTCGATCTGCTGCTCCATCTTGAGCATGTTCAGTGTGGTGACGCCCATGATCTGGGTCTCACCGCGCTGGAAGATCGCGGAGCCGTGAACGCGCGGGATCACCTGTACCTCTGCGTCCAGCGGGCGGATGTCAGCCGCACCGCGGCCGTCCATGCGGACGCCCTCGGAGAGGATGCGCCCGCGGACGATGCCCTTGGTGACCGACTTGTACGCGCCCGAGACCTCACCCGCGGCGGACGCCGGAAGGGTTCCTGCCTCGATCGCTGCGGCGACCTCGGCCTTGACGCGGTCCTTGACCTCGTCGTCGGCGCTCTGACGCTCCTGCTTGTCGGCGATCTGGTAGACCTTCTCGAGGTCAGCGGCCGCCGAGGCTGCGATGAAGTCGTAGGTGGCCTGCTCGTATGCCGGGAAGACCGGGTAGACGCCGGGCTCCTTCGCCGAGTGCGCGGCCATCTCGGCCTGAGCCTCGACGAGCTTCTTGAGGAACGGCTTGGCTGCCTCGAGGCCGCCTGCGACGACCTCTTCGCTCGGCTTGACGGCGCCGGCCTTGATGAGGTTCCAGCTGTTCTCGGTGGCCTCGGCCTCGACCATCATGATTGCGACGTCTTCCGAGCCGTCGGCCTTCTTGACCACACGGCCGGCGACCATGAGGTCGAACACGGCCTCTTCGACCTGGGCCTGGTTCGGGAACGCGACCCACTGGTCGGCGTGCTCGCCCTGACCGGGGATGAGCGCCAGGCGCACACCGGCGATCGGGCCCGAGAAGGGCAGCCCGGAGATCTGCGTGGATGCGGATGCCGCGTTGATCGCGAGCGCGTCGTAGTACTCGCCCGGGGCGATCGAGAGGACCGTGATGACGATCTGGACCTCGTTGCGCAGGCCGTCGACGAACGACGGGCGCAGCGGACGGTCGATCAGACGGCAGACCAGGATCGCCTCGGTGGAGGGACGACCCTCGCGGCGGAAGAACGAGCCGGGGATCTTTCCGGCGGCGTAGGAGCGCTCCTCGACGTCGACCGTCAGCGGGAAGAAGTCGAAGCCCTCGCGCGGGTGCTTGCCCGCGCTGGTGGCCGACAGGAGCATGGTCTCGTCGTCAAGGTATGCCGCGACGGATCCCTGCGCCTGCTGAGCAAGGCGGCCGGTCTCGAAGCGGACGGTGCGGGTGCCGAAGCGGCCGTTGTCGAGAACGGCCTCAGCTGCGGTGATTTCAGGACCTTCCAAGAGGTCTCTCCTTCTTTGTTTAGGCTCGCTCGCCCGTATGGCGCGCGAGTTCTCGCGAAGGAGCGGATGCGGACAGATATAAGCGCGCGGGCATTCCCGCGAATCTCGCCTGCGCTGGCCACCAGTAGAAGACCACCCGGCGCCGTGTGCGACGAGGAACCCACCACAGGGGACCAGCTTCTCAGCCGACCGCTCCGTGTGAAGCAGATATGCAATTGATGGGATGCCAGAGGCTCCCGCGTCCAGCCTAGCAGTCGCCCGGGTCAAGCACCCGAGCGGCAATGGGCAGGGTTCGTGACGCGGCGGGCGCGGCGGACTAGGCTGACACGCATGAGCGAAGACAAGGCAGTCTCCACCGAGGAGATGAAGCGCAAGTTCAAGGAAGCGCTCGACAAGAAGAACGCGCGCAGTCAAGGCGGCGAAGCTCACCTGGACGGCGACTCGGCCGTGCATGCGACCGCTGCCCCGCAGATGAAGCGCGAGTTCCGCCGCAAGAGCGGCTGAGCGCACCTTCCGACCCGCTCTCGGCTCAGCCCTCGGGCTGGGCCGAGAGCCACTGCGCGAACGTCTCGCTCCCGCGCTGCGCGTCCGGCCCCGGCAGCAGCAGACCGTCGCGCATGGCACGCCCGAACTCACCGGGCATCGGGATGCGCGGCATCCACCCGCCCCGTCCGGCGTGCCGCGCCCAAGCCCGCATCATGTCTGCGAGGTCCTCTTCGCGCGGACCCGCCAGATCGCGCGATCGTCCCTGCGCGGATCCCTCTGCCAGTTCGACGAGACGGGTCGCGACCTCGGTCACGGCGACCGGCTGGGTGCGCATCCGAACCACCGGGTGCACCGGACCGAGAGAGGTTCGCGCGTACATCTGGGACGCGAACTCGTGGAACTGGGTCGCGCGCAGCACAGTCCACGGCACTGCTCCTGCAGAGATCTCGTTCTCCTGTGCGAGCTTCCCGCCGTAGTAGCCGTGCGGCGCCCGGTCGACCCCCACGATCGACAGCGCGATGTGGTGCGCGACCCCTGCGCGATCTTCGGCCGCCAGCAGCGCGGCGGTGGTCGTGCGGAAGAACTTCGTCGCCTGCTTCTCATTCAGTGTCGTGATGTTCAGGACGTCGATGACAGCATCCGCACCTCTCAGCGCACCCTCGAGACCGACTCCGGAGCGCACGTCGACGCCGTTGCTGCGACTGAGCGTCCGCACGGCATGACCGCGCTGCTGAGCGATGCGCGAGACGTGCGCACCCACGACTCCGGTGCCCCCGGCGATTGCGATGTCCATCTGCCCATCATCCACCGCCGGGGGCGCCGCGTCACGCTGTCGTGACGCTCCTGGTCATTCTCCGGCGAGACCGCCGAGCAGGTGACCGAACGAGCGCCCCTCCCCCAGGTAGTTCGCGGGGTCGAACGGATCCTGATCCTTCGCAGGTTCGCGACGCGCGATCGCCTCGGCAAGCTCGCGCGCACCGCGCTCGACGCGCTTGCTCAGCGGCGCGACCTGGTCGGCGTTGGCGCCCCAGTCGCTCGACGCCGCGAAGACGCCCGTCGAGACGGGCTCGGCGTGCAGGTAGGTGAACAGCGGACGGATCGCGTAGTCGATCGCCAGCGAATGCCGGGCCGTGCCCGCGTTCGCCCCCAGCAGCACGGGCTTGCCCGTGAGCGAATCCGGATCGAGCACGTCGATGAAGGACTTGAACAGGCCCGCGTAGCTCGTCGAGAAGATCGGCGTCACCGCGATGACCCCGTCGGAGGAGACCACGGTGTTGATGGCCGCCTCGAGGGCAGGCGGCGCGAAACCCGTCAGCAGGTTGTTCGTGATGTCGTGAGCCAGATCCCGAAGCTCGATCACGTCGACCTTCACGTGCACACCGCGCTCCAGCAGCGCCTTCGCCGTCTCGGCGGAGAGGCGATCGGCAAGCATGCGGGTGGATGACGGGTTCGACAGTCCCGAGGAGATGACGGCGATGCGGCGCTCGCTCATGTCACGCGTCCTTTCCAGTGGCGGCGCGGCCGAAGGCCGATCCCGCGGGTGCCGGCGCGTCCTGGTAGGGAGAGCCTGCCGTGAGGTTGTCACCGCGGTTCGCGGCCGGGCGCGCTTCGCGCGACGGTCCGTCGCCGTACACGGCCTTGACCCGGGCGGCATGTGTCGGGGCATCAGGAACGCTCTCCGGCCGGTCTTTCGCCAGTTCCCTGCGCAGCACCGGGACCACCTCGCCGCCGAGGATGTCGAGCTGCTCGAGCACCGTCTTCAGCGGCAGACCCGCGTGGTCGATCAGGAAGAGCTGACGCTGGAAGTCGCCGAACGTCTCTCGCATGGCGGCGTAGCGGTCGATCACCTGCTGCGGCGATCCGACCGTCAGGGGCGTCATCTCGGTGAAGTCCTCCATCGACGGACCGTGGCCGTAGACCGGCGCGTTGTCGAAGTACGGGCGGAACCGGTCGATCGCATCCTGCGACTTCGCGGCCATGAACACCTGCCCGCCGATTCCGACGATGGCTTGCTCCGGGGTGCCGTGACCGTAGTGCGCATAGCGCTGGCGGTAGAGCTCGATGAGGCGCTGGTAGTGCTCCTTGGGCCAGAAGATGTTGTTGGCGAAGAAGCCGTCACCGTAGTACGCGGCCTGCTCGGCGATCTCGGGCGTGCGGATGGAGCCGTGCCAGACGAACGGCGCGACGCCGTCGAGCGGACGCGGCGTCGAGGTGAAGCCCTGCAGCGGCGTGCGGAACTTGCCCTCCCAGTCGACCACGTCGTTGTCCCAGAGCTGACGCAGCAGAGCGTAGTTCTCGATCGCCAGCGGCAGCCCCTGGCGGATGTCCTGACCGAACCACGGGTAGACCGGACCGGTGTTGCCTCGGCCGAGCATGAGGTCCATGCGTCCGCCGGAGACGTGCTGCAGCATCGAGTACTCCTCGGCGATGCGCACCGGGTCGTTGGTCGTGATCAGCGTCGTCGAGGTCGAGACGATGAGCTTCTCGGTCTGCGCGGCGACATAGGCGAGGAAGGTCGTCGGGCTGGAGGACCAGAACGGCGGGTTGTGGTGCTCGCCGATCGCGAAGACGTCGAGGCCCACCTCCTCCGCGTGCTTGGCGATCGTCGCGGTCGCCTGGATGCGCTCGCGCTCACTTGGAGTGATGCCCGTCGTGGGGTCCTGCGTGATGTCGCTGACCGACATGATGCCGAACTGCATCGCGCCCTCGTTCATGTTCTCTCCGCTCCGGGTGCTGTGGCACCCGCTGTATTCAGGTGAATGTAATTGATAGAACGTGATAGGCGCAACCTTATTCCCGCCGGTAGCCTCGGATGATGAGCAGTACCGAGCAGCACCCTCCCACCACGTCGACGGGCGCGATCTCCCGCCCGCGGCGACGCGTCCCGTTCTGGGACAACGCGAGGTTCGCCTGCGTCGTACTGGTCGTTCTCGGCCA
Source organism: Microbacterium alcoholitolerans (assembly GCF_050408615.1). Lineage (NCBI taxonomy): Bacteria > Bacillati > Actinomycetota > Actinomycetes > Micrococcales > Microbacteriaceae > Microbacterium > Microbacterium alcoholitolerans. The sequence continues at coordinate 722,170 of NZ_JBNTKD010000001.1, forward strand.
TGGCATCCAGCGTCTCACCTACGACTCGGCCATCTCCGAGACGCTCTATCTGGTGATCTACGCATTCCACATGCCGGCGTTCGCCATCATCTCGGGGTACTTCTCCAAGTCGACGAGCCCGAACCGGCGGCAGATGGCGCGCGTGATCACCGACATCCTCGTGCCGTACGTGATCTTCGAAGCGCTGTGGATGCTGACGAAATGGCTCGTCGAAGGACGCGCCGACCCGAACCTCACTCAACCCTCCTGGACGCTGTGGTTCCTCCTGGCACTCGGAATCTTCCGCCTCGTACTGCCGTATCTGGCGCTGCTTCGCTGGCCGCTGGCCTGGGCACTGGTGATCTCGATCGGCGTCGGCTACATGAGCAACGTCAACAGCACCTTCTCGCTGTCGCGCACACTCGGCCTACTGTTCTTCTTCACCCTCGGCTGGTGGCTCAGCGAGCACGACATCGTGCGGCGCCTCCGCCTGATCGAGTACCGGCCGTGGTGGCTGAGGGCCGCGGCCCTGGCTGTTCTGGCGGGCTGGTGCTTCGTGGTCTGGCGCTGGATCGACGTCTGGCGGGAGATCGACCTGCGGCAATGGTTCTTCTACGACGACTCCTATGCCGATCTCACCGACGGCGGACTGTGGTGGGCGGGCATCGTGCGGCTGGCCGTGATGGCGCTCGCCGTGCTGCTGAGCGCGTCCTTCTTCGCACTGATCCCCCGCCGCGGCCAGTGGTGGACCACGCTCGGCCAGTACACGATGTACGTCTACCTGCTGCATTCCTTCGTGCTCTACCCGTTCCGGGAATCCGGCATCCTGCGCGGGCTGGATCCGACCTGGTTCTGGCTGCCCGCTGTCACGGCACTGTCGGTCGCGACGGCCTTCCTGCTCGCCTCCAAGCCGGTTCGCCGGCTGTTCCGTCCGCTCATCGAGCCGCGACCGCGGTGGATGTTCGCCGATCCCTCGGTCGTCGCAGGTGGCCACCGCAACGACCCAACCGGCTCTCGACGCCCCCGATGAGGTAAGACAGCGCAACATTACTGTGCGGCGAGCGCCGCAGCATCTACCGTCGACGCATGGTCGATCTCACCCTTCCTGTTCTGGATCTTTCGCAGCTCGATCGCGGCCCTGTCGCCGCTGCGCGCTTCCGCGACGATCTGCGCACCGCTACCCGTGATATCGGGTTCTTCTACCTCACCGGCACCGGCATCCCCGCCGGGCTCGAGGAGCGCCTTCATCGCGCCGCCCGCGCGTTCTTCGCGCTGCCGGAAGCCGACAAGCTCGCCATCGAGAACGTCAAGAGCCCGCACTTCCGCGGCTACACGCGCGTCGGCGGTGAGCGCACCAAGGGACTCGTCGACTGGCGCGAGCAGATCGACATCGGTCCGGAGCGGGAAGCGGTCGCCGGTGGCCCGGGCTATCGACGCCTGATCGGTCCGAATCTGTGGCCGTCGGCGCAGCCGGAGCTGCGCGAGGTCGTGAGCGAATGGCACGAAGCTCTGTCGGAGATCTCCCGCCGGCTGCTGCGCGCGTGGGCGCAGTCGCTCGGGGCGGATGCCGGATACTTCGACGACCACTTCGGCGAGCCGTCCACGCTGATCAAGATCGTCCGCTACCCGGGCACCGACGATCCCGAGCCGCAGCAGGGTGTCGGCGCGCACAAGGACTCCGGCGTCCTGACGCTGCTCTGGGTCGAGCCCGGCAAGGGCGGGCTGCAGGTCGAGCGAGACGGCGCCTGGGTGGATGCGCCTCCGGTGCCGGGCGCCTTCGTGGTCAACATCGGCGAGCTGCTCGAGTACGCGACCGGTGGATATCTGCGAGCGACGAATCATCGCGTGGTGTCGCCGCGGGCACCGCACGACCGCATCTCGATCCCGTTCTTCTTCAACCCGGCGCTGGATCGCACACTGCCGCTCATCGATCTGCCGGCGGAGCTCGCACGGGACGCTCGGGGCGTGACGGAGGATCCGGGCAACCCGATCCACAGCCTCTACGGCGAGAACGCCCTCAAGTCGCGGCTGCGTGCTCACCCCGATGTCGCGGCGATCCACCATGCGGATCTGGTGGGCGCACGCGCCTAACGGGCTCCGGAATGACGAAGGCCGCCCCGATACCTCGGGGCGGCCTTCTCAAGAATGTTCTGCGCGATTGAACGCTGGTCTCAGCGACGCAATCCGAGACGCTCGATGAGCGAGCGGTAACGGTTGATGTCGACGTCCTGCAGGTAACCCAGCAGGCGACGGCGCTGACCGACGAGCAGGAACAGACCACGGCGCGAGTGGTGGTCGTGCTTGTGGTCCTTCAGGTGCTCGGTGAGGTCCTTGATGCGCTGCGTCAGCATTGCGACCTGCACCTCGGGGGATCCGGTGTCACCGGGGTGCGTCGCGTACTCTTCGATGATCGCCTTCTTGACGTCTGCTTCCAGTGCCATAGATTCGATCCCCTCTCTGCTTGTTGCGCGGTGCAGGACGCCGAATGCGTCTGCTCTCTTTATCCGCGGCCGATCAAACGGCAACTGCTACAGCCTACCAGCATCCGCGACGCCGCTGAGCCGCGGCCGGTAGCCTCATGAGGTGCAGTTCTCCCGCGGCCATCTGATCGATCTCGGCCCTCTCAAGACCAGCCCCGCCTTCGCGCGGATGTGGATTGGATCGGCCCTCGCCGGCATCGGCGGTCAGCTGACGATCGTGACAGTGATGCTGCACGTGTTCGACCTGACGCGCAGCACGTTCGCGGTTTCCATGATCGCCGTGGCGGGCCTGGTGCCGATGATTCTCGCTGGCCTCTACGGCGGCATGCTCGCGGACGCATTCGATCGCAGACGCGTCGCTCTGATCGCCGCGACGGTGGCCTTCAGCGCCACGGTCCTGCTGGCGACGCTCACCTGGACCCACACCGCGACCATCTGGTGGCTGTACGCACTGAGCATGATCATCGCCGCGGCCAACTCCGTCGGGATGGCGACGCGCACCGCGATCGTGCCGCGGCTGATCCCGCGCGATCAGCTCGCCGCGGCATCGGCCCTGAACGGCGTGGCCTTCGGCATCACCGTCATGGTGGGACCTGCGGTCGCCGGGACGCTGGTCGCCCTCACCGGCTTCGGCTGGACGTACACGATCGACGTGATCCTGATGCTGTCGATGTTCCTGGGCCTGTGGACTCTCCCGCGCCTGCTGCCGGAGGGCACGACCGTGCGACCGGGGCTGGCTTCACTCGTCGACGGGTGGCGGTTCCTGCGACGCGCGGGAAACATCCGGATGCAGTACCTGCTCGACATCACGGCGATGACCTTCGGTCAGCCCCTGGCGCTGTTCCCGGCGCTCGGGACGGTGCTGCTCGGCGGCGGGGCGATCACCACGGGCATCCTGACCGCGGCGGTGGCCGTCGGCACGTTCGCATCGAGCCTGTTCTCCGGGCGCGTGGTGCACTACCGCTGGCACGGCCGCGGCATCGCGCGGGCGGTGCAGGCCTATGGTGCGGCCATCGCCCTGTTCGGTGCCGTGCTCCTCATCGGGGGCTTCCTGCCACCGGCATCCGAAGCCGCTCCCCACGTCGCGCTGATCTCGCTGGCCTGCGTCGCCCTCGCGCTGTCCGGCGCCGCGGACAACGTCAGCTCCATCTATCGCAACACGATGATGCAGGCGGCCGTGCCGGACACCATGCGAGGGCGCCTGCAGGGCGTGTTCATCATCGTCGTCGCCGGCGGGCCGCGTGTGGGTGCACTGTACGCCGGCACACTGGCGACCCTGACCAGTCTGTGGTTCCCTCCGCTGCTCGGCGGATTCCTGGTGATCGGGGTGGCCGCGATGCTCGCGCGACTCAGCCCGCGCTTCCGCGCCTACGACGCGCTGAACCCCGAGCCCTGAGGGACCCGGGGTTCAGCGGAACGTGTTATCAGGCCTGAAGTGCGCCCTGCAGGTCGAGGGTGATGGTGACTTCCTTGCCCACCAGCACGCCACCGGTCTCGAGCGCGGCGTTCCAGGTGAGCCCGAAGTCCTCGCGGTTGATGACGGTCGTCGCGGACGCGCCTGCCTTGTAGTTGCCGTACGGGTCCTGACCGAAGCCGCCGAAGTCGAACTCGAAGCTCACCGGCTTGCTGACGCCGCGGATGGTCAGGTCGCCGTCGATGAAGAAGTCGTCGCCTTCGACACGCGCTCCGGTGGAGGCGAACGTCATGGTCGGGTGGTTCTCGGTGTCGAAGAAATCTGCCGAGCGCAGGTGCGCGTCGCGACCCTCGTCGTTGGTGTCGATCGAAGCCACGTCGACGTTCGCCTCGACCTTGGCCTCCAGCGGGTTCTCCGGAGCGATGAGCGTTGCGTTCTTGATGCCGAAGGTGCCACGCACCTTGGAGATCATCATGTGTCGGACGCTGAAGGTGACCTCGCTGTGCGCGGGGTCGAGAACCCAGGTGCCGGGGCGGTAGCCAGGGATGTCGATCGTCATTTGCTTCTCCTCGAGATAGTGGTCGGCGGGCGCTTGCACGCTTCACACGAGGATAACTTGCATGCGTACGCATGTATTCCCGCGAGGAGCGAATTCATGCGAAAACCCCCTCCGCTGCGCGCGGAGGGGGTTCGTCAGTGCGGTGATCGCGTCAGCCGACCGCGACCAGGTCGATGATGAAGATGAGCGACTTGCCGGAGAGGAAGTGCCCGGCGCCAGCAGGGCCGTAGGCCAGGTGCGGCGGGATGACCAGCTCGCGGCGTCCGCCGACCTTCATGCCCGGGATGCCGTCCTGCCAGCCCTGGATGAGTCCGCGCAGCGGGAACTGGATAGTCTCGCCCCGGCCCCAGGACGAGTCGAACTCCTCGCCGGAGTCGAACTCGACGCCGGCGTAGTGGACGGTGACCGTGTCACCGGGCTTCGCCTCGGCGCCATCGCCCTCGATCAGGTCACGGATGACGAGCTCGGTGGGGGCGGGTCCGGTGGGGGCGTCGAACTCGGGCTTTGTGCGATCAGTCATGAGTACATCCAACCGCGATCCGCATGCCGCGGTCAACGTGACGCGCGCGTTCAGTCGCGTTCGCTGACGTCGCGAGACAGCCGCTGCGACACCCACACCGGGATGAACGACAGCAGGATCACGACCGTCGCCACCACGTTCACGACGTTGGCCTCATTCGGCCTTGCCATCTGGTTCATGATCCACAGCGGCAGGGTGTCGACACCGGGCGGGGCGGTGAAGATCGTCACGTACACCTCGTCGAAGCTGAGCGCGAAGGCGAGGATCGCACCCGCGACCAGAGCGCTGCGGAACTGCGGGAAGGTCACCATCCGGAAGGTCTGCCACGGCGTGGCGCCCAGATCCTTCGACGCCTCCTCCAGGCTCGGATTCATCCGGCGCAGCCGCGCCAGCACGTTGTTGAAGACCATCACGATGCAGAAGGTGCCGTGGGCGATGATCATGCCCCAGAACCCGACCTGGATGCCGATCGGCTCGAGCATCTGATTGTAGGTGTTGTTCAGCGCGACACCGGTGACGATGCCGGGCAGGGCGATCGGCAGCACCACCAGCAGGTTCACGGCTCGCTGGCCGAAGAACCGGTAGCGCTGCAGCGCGAAAGAGACGAGCGTGCCGAGGATCAGCGCGATCACGGTGGCGCCGGTCGCGACCAGCACCGAGTTCAGCAGTGCATCGCGCACGGGCTGGCTGGTGAATGCCTTGCCCCACCACTCCACTGAGAAGCTCGACACCGGCCAGCTTGCGATGCGCGCGGCGTTGAACGAGTTCAGCACCACCAGCATCAGCGGGATGTACATGAACGCGAGGATGATCGCGACGATCAGCCCCAGGACGATCTTGGAGGTGCGCGACAGTCTCAACATCGCCGACTCACATCCTTTCCAGTGCGCCGGTGCGCTGCACGCTCACCAGGTAGATGACGACGAATGCGATCGGCACGAGCGAGAAAGCCGCGGCGAGCGGTGGATTCAGATTGATGTTGGATGCGATGACGCTGCCGATCATCTGCGTGTCGCCGCCGACGAACTTCGCCACCAGGTAGTCGCCGAGGCTCAGCGAGAAGGTGAAGACCGAACCGGCGATGATCGCGGGCTTGATCAGCGGGAGCACGACCGTGCGAATCGTGCGCCAGGAGCCCGCGCCGAGGTCGGCCGAGGCGTCGAAGAGGTTGTTCGGCAGCTGGCGGATGGCCGTGTAGACGGGCACCGCCATGTACGGCAGCCAGAGGTAGGTCAGGGTGAGGACCACGGTGAGGATCGTGAAGCCGGGACCCTCGATGCCGAACGGCGCGAGCATCCAGTTCAGGAACCCTTCCTGGGTGAAGGTGATGCGCATCGCGATCACCTTCACCAGGTAACCGGCCCACAGCGGGAGCGTGATCGAGACGGCCAGCACCGCCCGCAACCACGGCGAGGCGACCTTCGCCATGAAGATGCCCAGCGGCACCGAGATGAGGATGGCCAGTGCCGTCACGCCGAGAGCGATCCCGAGCGTGCGCACCGACGTCGACAGATAAGCGGGGTTGGCGATCAGCTGCTCGAAGTTGCGCAGCGTGAATCCGGGCTTGACCTTGGAGGTGAAGGGGTCGGTCACCCAGAAGGCGGTGACCAGCAGCATCACCAGCGAGAAGATGTAGATGCCGATGAGCCAGGTCATCGGCAGGGCCAGCAGACCGGCGACCCGTGTGCGGCGCTTCATGTCGATCCTGTCGTCTTCGAGAGGGTTGTTCCGGGGCGGGAGATCTCTCCCCCGCCCCGGGTTCGTTCATCGGGATGCGTCGGATCAGCCCTTGACTGTCATCCAGGCATCGGTCCACTGCTGGAAGTTGGTGCATGTGACGTCCGTGCGGCCATCGATGCACTGCTCGATCGGAGTGGTCCAGAACCAGACGTTCTTGAAGTACTCCTCGTCGGTGGCGTTGTAGTAGTCGCAGTGCGCCTTGGCCTCGTCACCGGTCTCGCAGAACGCCGCGTTCGCCGGAGCCATGCCGAAGTTCATCGCGATGGCTCCGTTGACGTCGGGCGCGGACGCGTAGTCCATCCACGCGTAGGCGCAGTTCGGGTTCTTCGACTCGGTGGCCAGCATCCAGGCATCCGACCACCCCGTCGAGCCCTCCTCGGGCAGCACGCTCTTGAACTTGTCGTCCTCGGTGAGCTTGCGCAGCACCTCCCACGAGGTGCCGAGCACCGTGGTGCCTCCGGCGAACGACGTGATCTGAGCCGCAGGGTCGGCCCAGTACTCGGACACGATCTCGTTCTGCTGCTTGAGCAGATCGATCGCCGCCGCCAGCTGCTCCTCATCGAGCGCGTATGGGTTGGTGATGCCGAGGTCCGGCTCATGCGACATGAGGTAGACGGCCGCGTCTGCGATGTAGATCGGCGCGTCATAGGCGATGATCTTGCCCGCATGCGGGCTGTCCTTCTCCCATGCCACATCCCAGCTCGTCGGCTCTTCCGTCACGACCTCGCTGTTGTACTGCAGGATGTTGGCACCACGACCGATCGGGATGCCGTAGGACTGACCGTTGATGGTGTCGTAGATCTGCCCCTTCATGCCCTCGACGATGTCGTCGCCGAAGTTCGGGATCAGATCGAGGTTGAGCGGCTGCACGTCGCCGCCGGCGATCAGGCGAAGGCTCGCGTCGCCGGATGCTGAGACGAGGTCGTAGTCACCAGTGCGCATCAGCTGCACCATCTCGTCGCTGGTGCCGGCGATGCGGCGGTTCACGGTGCAGCCGGTCTGCTCGGTGAACGTGTCGGACCACGCAGGCTCGACGAAACCCGACCAGGCGACGATGTTCACCTCGTTCTCGTTGTCGCCGAGTTCGGACATCATCTCGATGTCCGGCACGTCGATCGACAGCCCGCCCTCCGCGGGTGCATCGCTCGTTCCGGAACAGCCGGCGAGCGCCATGGCGGCGGCCGCGGTGATGGCCGTGACGGCCAGGATCTTCTTTCGCATGTGATCTCTCCTTTGTGATCTGAAGTGCTGTGATCTGAAGTGCTGTGATCTGAAGTGCTGTGATCTGAAGTGCGTGTGCAGCGGGGTCAGGGAAGGCGTGCGGCGTGCGCGGGATCCCAGGTGACGCGCACCCGATCTCCTCGAGCGGGCGCCGTGCCGGCGGCATCGTGCGCGTTGGGCTGCTCGGCGATCAGGTCTATGCCGGCGTCGGTGGTGATCAGGAAGCGGGTCGCGGGTCCGGTGTAGACGACCTCGGAGACGGTGCCGACGAGGCCGACCTCTCCGCCGGTGAGCGCCTCTGCAGACGAACGCAGCCGGACACGCTCGGGACGGATGCTCATGGTCTGCCTGGTCCCGGTGAGCTCCTCTGCAAGGGTCGCTCCGATGACGTTCGACAGGCCGAGGAATCGTGCGACGAACTCGGTCTGCGGCTCTTCGTACACGTCGCGCGCGCTGCCGACCTGCTCGATGCGGCCGTTGTTGAAGACCGCGACGCGGTCGCTGAGCGTCAGCGCCTCCTCCTGGTCATGGGTGACGAAGATGAAGGTGATCCCCACTTCACGCTGGATCTGCTTCAGCTCGATCTGCATCTGCTCGCGAAGCTGCTTGTCCAGGGCACCGAGCGGCTCATCCAGCAGCAGCACCTGAGGGCGCAGGATGAGGGCCCGTGCGAGTGCGATCCGCTGGCGCTGACCACCGGAGAGCTGGTGCGGCAGACGGTCGGCCACGTGGTCGAGGCGCACCCGGCGCAGCGACTCGCCGACCTGGTCGATGCGCGAGGACTTGCTCGTCCCCTTCACCCGGAGTCCGTAGCCGACGTTGTCGGCGATCGTCATGTGCGGGAACAGTGCGTAGTCCTGGAACACGGTGTTCACGTTGCGGGCGTGAGGCGGTGTGCGGGTCACGTCGACGCCGGAGAGGCGGACCGTTCCCGACGTCGCGTCCTCGAACCCGGCGATGATGCGCAGGACGGTCGTCTTGCCGGAGCCGGAAGGTCCCAGCATCGAGAGGAACTCACCCGGAGCGACGTGCAGGTCGAGATCGCGAACGGCGGTGAAGTCGCCGAAGGACTTCGTCAGTGCCTGCAGCGACACGCTGCCCTGCTGTGCGGTCTCGCCGTTCGCGGCCTGCGCCATCGGTGCGGCAGTGGTCATGTCGTGCTCCTCGATCTCCGTCGAACTCGGAAGGATTCGCTAAACATATAAAACCAGATGACATATTTCAACTCTTTTCCGAATCGAGTTCGGATGGCAGAATCCAGATATGGAATCGCTGACGTCTCCGTCGCAGGACGCATCGCAGCGGCGACCCAGTCAGCCGCACCGCCTGCACGGCGCGCTCTTCCAGTCGATCGGCGACGAGGGTCGAGCCGAGCTCGTCGAGCGCCGCCTGGTCGACGCCATCCACCGCGGGCACCTGCGCGCCGGAGAGCGGCTCCCGTCGGAATCAGAGCTCGCCCGCAGCTTCGGCGTGGCGCCGGTGACAGTGCGGGAGGCGCTCCTGACGCTGCGCAGCCGTGGTCTGATCATCACCCGCCGCGGACGCAACGGCGGCAGCTTCGTCGTCGAGGATGCCGATCCGATCGCCTTCGCACGCGCCGCGCTCATGAACACGTCGCGGATAGCACTGCGCGACATGGGAGCGCACTACGCCGCGATCACCGCCGCGGCCGTGCGACTCGCGGCGCGGCGCGCGGATCCCACCGAGGCGCGACGCGTCCGTCAGCGACTCGAGCGACTCGGGGATCTCGACGTCGACCAGCAGCGGCAGGTGCTCGATGACGTGCAGGTCGAGCTGGTCTCACTCAGCCAGTCCGCACGCCTCACGCGCGAGCAGATGAAGCTGCAGGCCGAGTTCTCGCCGCACCTGCGGCTCGCGGCCCCTGACTCCCCGGGCCTCCGCCGGCAGGCCGAGACCCTCACCGGCATCATCGATGCCGTTGAGGCGGGAGATCCAGATGAGGCCGGACGCCGCACCGAGAACATGGTCACCGACGTGATAGACGACCTGATCCACCTGCAGAGCTCACCCGAGAGCTCATCGTGAACGCAGCATCCATCGACGTGCACTGGAGGACGCGATGACCACCCCGACCACGACCAGCACCACCGCTGCATCAGCGGCGGCGAACATCGTCGAAGACTACTTCGGCTCCCCCATCAGGACACTGCTGGGGTGGGTCGACCCCTGCGCGCAGCAGCTCTCCGAAGCCCTGCGCGCAGGCTCGCTCACCCGTGCCAGGCTCGACGCCATCGTCGAGCCCTATGCGTCACGCACCCTGGGACTCGCCGACGTGCCCGTCTACGGCGCCGGCTTCATCGCCGCGCTCGATCTGCTCGCCGATGCACACAGCCATCTCGCGTGGTGGCAGGGCGATGAGCCCCGCAAGCTCGTGCTCGCTTCGCAGAGCATCAACAAGGAGTACATCGACTACAGCGAACTGGAGTGGTACCGGGTGCCCATGAGCACCCTGCTCCCGCACGTCGCCGGCCCCTACGTCGACTACCTCTGCAGCGACGAGTACACGATCACCATCGCCGTGCCGGCGATCGCCGACGGACGCGCACTCGGCGTCGCAGGCCTCGACCTGCTCGTCGCCGAAGTCGAGCGAGAGCTGACGCCGCGCTTCGCCGCCCTCGGACAGCAGGTCACGCTCACGAACGGCGTCGGACGGGTCGTGGTGTCAACCGACCCACGATGCGCGACCGGCGACTCGGTGCGTGGTGGACGACTCGCCGAACTGCCGCGAACGTTTTGCGAGGGTGTGGCGCTGGACGTCATCGTCGAGCCGATGTGACCTGGGCTTTCCCTCAGAAGTCTTGACTTCCGAAGTGGACCGGTGCACCCTGGCTGTAGATCAACTCAGCGCCCGGGAGACTCGCAGGCATCGCCGCAGCACCGGGCGCTGAGTCTGTACTCAGCGGTGCGCTCTCCGAACCGGATGCTCGTCAGTAGGCCAGCAGCTGCGCGCGGGTGGCACGCGTGCTGGTCAGCAGCGCGTACTCGTCCGCGGCGGCGTGCGGGTCGCGCCCGGTGATCGCGCGCTGGCGCACCGCGGCCAGGGCTGCGGCGTCCCTGATGAAGGAGCGCATCAGGCCGCGGCGATCGCCGCGCAGACCCGATGCCCACTGCAGACCGGCCTTCCGGCCCGCCGGCGTCGCCAGCATTGTGACCTCCTGCGGGGTGAACCAGCCCGCGGCGGCGTATTCGCCGAGCCGCTGCCTGGTGAGCCGCGCCTCCTCCCGGCGCAACGCGATGATCGCCAGGATGAAACCGACGAACAGCGGGACCTGGGTCGTGATGTACAGCACGATGAAGTCGCCGAGCAGCGACGAGCCGTTCCAGTACGCGTGCAGCAGGATCGCGCCGATCGCACCGATCGAAGCCGCACCCAGCGCCTGCCCCGCACTGGCACTCCGACGCGCGACGAGGCCGATCGCGAAACCCGTGAGCGCAGTGAACATGGCGTGTGCGAAGGGCGAGACGAGTCCTCGCATGATGAACGTCACCGTGAGCTCGCCGGCTCCCCCGGCGAGCAGGCTCACGCCGAAGTACTGGATGTTCTCGGTGAAGGCGAACCCGGCGCCGACCAGCGCACCGTACACGACTCCGTCCACGGGCCCGTCGAAGGCGCGACGCCCGATCAGATAGATCAGGAAGACTCCGAAGCCCTTGGCGATCTCCTCCACGATCGGCGCTTGGATCACGCCGCTGAAGACGGCGCTGCGCGGCCCCACCGACAGAGCGAACAACAGGTCCACGAGCAGCGCGATGCCGACCGACACGACCGCACCCCAGCCGAGGGCGAAGATGATCATGCTCTTCGGCTCCGGCTCCCAGCGATCGATCAGACGCACACCGAGCAGCACGATGCCCAGCGGCACGAGCGCGAGAAGAAGCCCCATGACGGATGCCCCGGTGCCGATGAACATCGCGAAGTAGGCGATCAACGCGATCAGCACGAACGCCAGCACGCCGAACACCCACACCGACACGGTGCGACCCTTGCGAACAGGCAGCACCAGCGCGGGCATCGCCGGCGCCGGCGACGGCGCCTGCGGCGCGGGCGGGGCGTATGCGGCGGGCCGATCGAAGGCGGACGCGAAGCCCGCTGCGGGCTGTCCTCCAAAGCTCATGCGAAAAGCCTAGAGGGAGCCTCGACCGACTCCGACATCCCGCCCGGTAGCGTAGAGGCATGCGGTTCGCCCATCTGAGCACCAATGCGTCCGAGACTCTGCACCTGGCCGTCATCGACGGTGAGGACGCGATTCTCGTCAGCGACCTCCTCTCCCCCGCGCCCAGCACGCTGCAGGAGCTGATCGAGGGCGGTGACGAGATGCTCGACCGGCTGCGCGCCGCATTCGCCGACGACATCGCGCCGCGGCATCCGATCGGCGGATTCTCCTTCGGCTCGGCCGTCATCGCACCTCCCGCGATCCTCGCCGTCGGACTGAACTACGCGGCGCACTCCAGCGAGCTCGGGTTGAAGACCGATACCGCGCCGACCGTCTTCACGCTCTGGCCGAACTCCCTGACCGGGCACCGGCACACGACCTCGTGGCCGCGCTCGCTCAGCGAGTCCATCGACTACGAGGCAGAACTCGGCGTGGTCATCGGCCGTCCCGCCAAGGACGTGGCAGCGGAAGACGCACTGGATGCCGTGTGGGGCTACACCGCGGTCAACGACATCACGGCCCGCGACATCCAGTTCGCCGAGGCGCAGTGGTCGCGCTGCAAGTCGTTCGACGGCTTCACCCCGACCGGCCCGGTCGTGGTGACCGCCGATGAGATCCCCGATCCACAGGATCTGCACATCTGGGCCGTCGTCGACGGGCAGACCGTGCAGGACGCGAGCACCGGTCAGATGGTGCGCTCGGTCGCGACCCTGATCGCGCACCTGTCCTCGTCGATCACGCTTCTGCCCGGCACCCTCATCTCGACCGGCAGCCCGGGCGGCGCCGGATACTCGAGGGACCCGCAGATCTTCCTGCGTGACCGCTCAACCGTCACGGTGGGCATCGACGGCATCGGCGAGTTGACGACGAACTGCCGCGTCCTCGACTGAGCGGGACGCGAAAGGGGCGCCCATGAGCCTGTTCAGCTCATGGGCGCCCCTTTCGGCATCCGACGTCAATTCTCCGGCAGATCCTCCGCGGCGATCACCGGGATCGCGGCCGTCACGGTCTCAAGGCCCGACAGGCGAGCAGGCGAGATCTGCTTCGTGACCTCTTCGCGTGTCATGAGCCCCGCCTCGACGACCAGGTCGGCGACGTTGCGGTTGGTGAGCAGCGCCGTCTTCGCCAGCGCCGCCGACGCCGCGTAGCCGATGAATGGAGTGAGCGCCGTGACCACGCCGACCGATGCGCCGACCATCGCCCCCAGGCGGTCGCGGTTGGCGGTGATGCCGTCGACGCAGTTCACCCGCAGCGTCCACATCGCCTGGCGCATCCACGTGATCGACTGGAAGATCGAGTGCGCGATGACCGGCTCGAACGCGTTCAGCTGCAGCTGACCGCCCTCGACCGCCATCGTCACGGTCATGTCGGCGCCGGCGACCGCGAATGCAACCTGGTTCACGACCTCGGGGATCACCGGGTTCACCTTGCCCGGCATGATGCTGGAGCCGGCCTGGACCGCGGGGAGGTTGATCTCGCCGAGACCGGCCTGCGGGCCGGAGGAGAGCAGGCGCAGATCGTTGCAGATCTTCGACAGCTTGATCGCGTTGCGCTTGAGGCTCGACGAGAACGACATGAACGATCCGGTGTCGCTCGTGGCCTCGACGAGGTCGCTCGCCGTCTGAAGCTGGAGACCCGAGATCTCACGCAGGTGGTGCAGCACGGCCGACGCGTACGCGGGGTGGGTGGTGATGCCGGTTCCGATGGCGGTCGCGCCCATGTTGATCTCGAACAGCAGCGACGCGTTCTCGGTCAGTCTGGCGTGGTCGTAGCCGAGCGTGGAGGCGAAGCCGTGGAACTCCTGGCCGAGCGTCATCGGCACAGCGTCCTGCAGCTGCGTGCGGCCCACCTTGAGCACGTCGTGGAACTCCGCGGCCTTGCCGAGGAACGAGCGGCGCAGCAGGTCGAGCTCCTCCAGCAGCGAGCGCAGGTTCAGCGAGAGGCCGATCTTGATGGCCGTCGGGTACACGTCATTCGTCGACTGGCTGCGGTTGGTGTGGTCGATCGGCGAGATGTACGCGTAATCGCCCTTCTCACGACCGGCCATCTCCAGCGCGATGTTGGTGATGACCTCGTTCGCGTTCATGTTCGTCGAGGTTCCGGCGCCGCCCTGGATGACGCCGACGATGAACTGGTCGTGGAACTCGCCGTCGATGACACGCTGAGCCGCGGCGTCGATGAAGTCCGCCCGCTCGGCGTCGAGTGTGCCGATCTGCTTGTTCGCGCGCGCACTGGCCTGCTTGACCATCGCGAGCCCGCGGACCAGGTCGGGATACACCGAGATCGGGCGCTTGGTGATCGGGAAGTTCTCCTCCGCCCGAGCGGTGTGCACCCCCCAGTAAGCGTCGGCGGGGATCTCCATGCTTCCGAGCGAGTCGGTCTCGGTTCGGGTCGGGGCAGGCGCAACAGCAGCCATGTCACATCCTTGTGGGTAGTGGCGAGTAGGGATTCGGGGGATGCGACAAGTCTACGCCGATCCGCGATCGGGCTTGCGGGAGAACACCTCGAGCCGCTCGGCCGGCGTCAGTCGCGACATGCGCTGCGCCCAGTCCTCCGAGAAGAAGTCGGCGGTCGGCGCGTCCACGACGGGCACGACGGTGTGGGTGATGGTGTCGGGATGCACGTGCACGAGCTGGAACGCCTGCGCTGCGTCCATCCCGTTCACCTCGGTCGCGGGCCTGGCGACGTTCATCGTGTAGCAGGTGGCGGATGCGACGCTGACGGGCACGCCTGCGAATGTGCCGTGCGATGAGTAGTGCAGGTGGCCGGCCAGGATGCCGCGGACGTCGGTTCCGCGGATGACGTCCGCCAGCTCGTCCTGATGGCGCAGTTCGAGGATGTCGAACAGCGGCAGGTGACTCGGCAGCGGAGGATGGTGCATCGCCAGCAGCGTGCCGTGCGGGGCCGGTTCCCGCAGCTGCGCACGCAGCCAGTCCAGCTGCTCGCGGTCGAGATCCCCGTGGTGCCAGCCGGGGATGCTTGTGTCGAGGGCGATCAGGCGCAGCCCGCTCAGATCCCACACCCCCGTGACCGGCTCTTCCGTGGGGGCGAGATCCAGCAGGTGCTCGCGCAGCGCCGGGCGCTCGTCATGATTTCCGGCGACCCACACCACCGGGCATCCGAGCTCCACCGCCACGGGCATGACGGCCGCACGCAGCCGCCGGTAGGCGTCGGGCTCACCGAGATCGGCGAGGTCACCCGTGACGACGATGGCCGCGGGGTCGGCCTGCGCGGCGCGTATCGCGTCGAGGGTGCGCGCCAGCGTGTGCTCGACGTCGAAGCGACCGCCCAGCTGCGCGCCGTCGGCGAGCAGGTGCGGATCGCTGACATGCACGATGACGTGGGATGCCGGCTCGTGGCTCCCGAAGACATAGGGCGCGGACATGCGACCAGCCTAGGCGGTGGGACCGACGGGCGATCCTGTCCGCGGTGGCGATCAGTGTCCGATGACGACGATCAGTGTCCGATGACGATGATCAGCACGCCGGCGATCACGGCGGCGCCGCAGACCACGAAGCACGCGTAGGCGCCGACCAGCGCCAGCTGGCGCTGACCCTGCGTGAGTGGGCTGCGCTTGGCAGCTTTGGCGGCTGCCTTCTCGGCGCGCCGGATGTCCTTGTCGGAGACGATCGTGATCGCATCCGTGAACTCAGCAGGACTCACCACCGGCGCACGACCGCTCCGAACGAGCAGGCGCAGTCCGAGCGCGTAGAACAGCACGACGAGCATGGCGCCGGTGAACGCCGCGATGAAGACGCTGACGAACGCCAGCCAGTCGATGGTCATCGCTGTGCCTCCTCATCCGTGAGCTCCCATTCGGCGAGCTCGGCCCGGGCCCGCCGGCTCGCGCTGAGAATCTCCCATTCCTGGGCGGCCCTCTGTGCCTCCTCGAGCTTGCGCGCTGCGCGCTCGGCAGCCTTCCGTGCCGTCTTGATCTCGGCGGGCGAACCGCCGGCCTTCTTCAGCTTCTTGGCACGACGCGCGGCTTTCTCGGCCTCGTCGGCCTTGCGCTCGGCACGCTCCAGCGCGCGCACCAGCTCCATGCGGCTGGTGCGGCGGGTCGGGCCGGGAACCTCGGGCACGTCGACGGCGTGGCCCGAGTCGGCCACATCGCTCATGGCGTTCGACGCGGTGACGGCATCACGACGCGAGTACATGTACAGGCCGACGATGATGACAACGGCCAGGACGGCGTCGATCAGCACACCGAAGTTGCCCCACAGCACGACCAGCCAGGCGGCGAGACCGCCGACGGCGCCGGCGGCGGGAAGCGTAAGCAGCCAGCCGACGCCGATGCGGCCGACTGTCTTCCAGCGCACGATGGCGCCGCGACGGCCGAGACCGGATCCGATCACCGAGCCGGAGGCCACCTGCGTCGTGGACAGCGCGAAGCCGAGGGCGCTGGATGCCAGGATGGTCGCCGCAGTGGAGCTCTCCGCCGCGAAGCCCTGCGCGGGCTTGACCTCGGTCAGGCCCTTGCCGAGGGTTCGGATGATGCGCCAGCCGCCGAGGTACGTCCCGAGGGCGATCGTGAAGGCACAGGCCGCGATGACCCAGAACTCAGGGTTGTGGTAATCGTCGCTCGTGGGGTCGCCGGTCTGCCAGCCGACGGTGATCAGCGCGAGGGTGATGACACCCATCGTCTTCTGCGCGTCGTTGGTGCCGTGTGCGAGTGCCACCATCGACGACGTGAAGATCTGTCCCCAGCGGAAGCCGTCGCGGCCGTCGGGCTTGCGGTCGTAGCGACGGGTGACCGCGTACGCGAGCTTGGTAGCGGCGTACGCGATCAGGCCGGCGGTCAGCGGAGCGATCAGCGCCGGGAGGATCACCTTGGACATCACGACGCCGAAGTTGATTCCGGTCAGTCCGACACCCACGAGCGTCGACCCGATCAGACCGCCGAACAGGGCGTGCGAGGAGCTCGAGGGAAGGCCGAGCAGCCACGTGAGCATGTTCCAGGTGATCGCGCCGATGAGCCCCGCGAAGATCAGCTGGGGCATTATCGACAGGTCGATCTGATCCTCGCGGACGATGCCGCCCGAGACGGTCTTCGCGACCTCGGTCGACAGGAACGCGCCGACGAGGTTCAGCACCGCTGCGAGGAGCACAGCCGTCTTGGGCTTGAGTGCTCCGGTGGCGATCGGCGTCGCCATCGCGTTCGCGGTGTCGTGGAAGCCATTGGTGAAGTCGAAGAACAATGCCAGTGCGATGACCAGCACGACGATGAGGGCTGCGGTTTCCACCGGTCTCTTTCGTTGGAACTGCCAGGGAGGGGCCGAGGGCTCGGCGTGACGAACGAAGAGTTCACCGTGGGTTCAGCATGCGTTAACAGACCCGTGAGAATCCTCCCACCGTCGTCCGCGCGGGTCAACTCGCCTCGGGTAGCGTGGGGTGGTGAGCGAATCCAGCATCCGACCGCCTGTGGCAGACCGACGCCCCATCACCCGCATCCACCACGGTGACTCGTTCGAAGACGCCTACGAATGGCTCCGCGCCAAGGAGGATGCCGAGGTCGTCGCCCATCTGGAGGCGGAGAACGCGTACACGGATGCCAGGACTGCGCACCTGCAGCCGCTGCGCGAGCAGCTGTTCCAGGAGGTCAAATCGCGGGTGCTGGAGACCGACCTGTCGGTGCCCACTCGTCGCGGCGACTGGTGGTTCTACGGCCGCACCGAGGAGGGCGCGCAATACGGCATCCAGTGCCGCACTGCGGCGGTCGGCGACGACTGGACTCCCCCGGTGCTCGAACCCGGTGTTCCCGTGCCGGGCGAGCAGGTGCTGCTCGACGGCAACGTCGAGGCGGAAGGGCACGAGTTCTTCTCACTGGGCGCGTTCGACGCCTCAGATGACGGCACCCGGCTGCTGTGGTCGATCGATGTCGAGGGCTCTGAGCTGTACACCGTGCACGCGCGGGATCTGGTCACCGGCGAGACGTTCGACGATGTGATCGAGAACACCGCTCAGGCTTTCTTCACGCCCGACGGCACCGGCATCCTGTACACGACCCGCGACGAGGCCTGGCGGCCGGACACCCTGTGGCTGCACCGCATCGGCACTTCCGCCGATGCCGACGTGAAGCTGTTCCACGAGCCGGACGAGCGCTTCTGGCTCGGCGCGGGCATCACCCGCAGCAAGAAGTTCCTGATGATCGCACTGGGATCGAAGATCACCAGTGAAGAGCTGCTGATCGATGTCGATGACCTCACCGCCGAACCGCGCGTGGTGTGGCCCCGACGCGACGGCGTCGAGTACTCGGTCGACCACGCGATCATCGACGGCGAGGATCGCCTGCTCATCCTGCACAACGACGACGCGCTCGACTTCGAGCTCGTCTCGGTGGCTGCCGCCGACCCGCAGGGCGCCCGCCAGGTGCTGCTGCCCCACGAGTCGGGGCGTCGCATCCTCGACGTGGACTGCTTCCGCGACTTCGCGACCGTGGAGTACCGCCGCGACGGACTCTCGCGCGCGGCGCTGATGGATATGCGCTCCGGCGCGCTCGATGAGGTCGCCTTCAACGAGCCGCTGTTCGAGGCGTACTTCGGCGGCAATCCCGAGTGGCACGCCCCGTTCCTGCGGATGGGGTACACGTCGTTCGTGACTCCGTCGACCGTGCTCGAGCTCGAGGTCGCCACCGGCGCGAAGCACGTGCGCAAGCAGACGCCCGTGCTGGGCGGATATGACGCCGACGAGTACGGCCAGCGAAGGGTGTGGGCAACAGCGGACGACGGCGTGCAGGTGCCGATCTCGCTGGTATGGAAGCGCTCGTTCGGCGAACCCGGCGAGAGCGTGCGCCCGGTGCATCTTTACGGATACGGCTCGTACGAGCACTCCATCGACCCCGCATTCTCGGTGATGCGGCTGTCGATGCTCGACCGCGGCGTCGTCTTCGCGGTGGCGCACGTGCGCGGCGGCGGCGAGATGGGCCGGCACTGGTACGAGGACGGCAAGGAGCTGAACAAGCGCAACACCTTCACCGACTTCATCGCCTGCGGTCGCCATCTCGTCGAAACCGGCGTGACCAGCCCGGAGCGGATGATCGCAGAGGGCGGCAGTGCGGGCGGCCTGCTGATGGGCGCGGTGGTGAACATGGCGCCCGAGCTGTTCGCGGGTGTGCTCGCCGGGGTGCCGTTCGTCGATGCGCTGACCTCGATCCTCGACCCGTCGCTGCCGCTGACCGTGGTGGAGTGGGACGAGTGGGGCGACCCGCTGCACGACGCCGATGTGTACACCTACATGAAGTCGTACACGCCGTACGAGAACGTCCGCGACGGCGTCACCTATCCCCGGATCCTCGCGGTGACCTCGCTGAACGACACCCGGGTGCTGTACGTGGAGCCGGCCAAGTGGGTCGCGCGGCTGCGCGAGGCCGGGGCCGACGACGTGCTGCTGAAGTGCGAGATGTCAGCAGGACACGGCGGCGTCAGCGGCCGGTACAACGCGTGGAGGGAACGCGCCTTCGAGATCGCCTGGATGCTGGACGCCTTCGGCCTGGCCGACTGAGCCCGGCCAGCCGTCTCGGGCCGGCGGTTGGCATCCGGCATCCGGCTGTCGAGATCAGGCGATTCGCCTGCAGCAGGCGGATTTCACTGAAATCCTCCTGTCCTCGTCGGATCGCCTGAACTGGAACGCGGAATATCCTCCCGCACATGTCCTGCACAGCCACACGGATGCCGGAAGTTGTGCACACATCCTGGGTTCCTCGGTCCTGTTGAAGGCCACGCCCAGGCATCCTCGTGGGCATGAGAGCACGCCTCGAGAAGTGGATGCACGAGCGAAACGGAATCGCGCACAGCTCACAGCTGCGCGCGGCCGGCTACACGACGCACCACATCAGCCGCGCCGTCGACTCCGGGATGCTCTCCCGGGTCCGTCGCTCGTGGCTGGTGTCTGCGGAGTGTTCACCTGCCTTCCGTCGCGCCGCCGAGGTCGGCGGGCGGGTGACGTGTGTGACGGCCGCACGCTCGGCGGGGCTGTGGACGGAAAAGACGGATGCCCTGGTGCACGTGTCCGTCGCGACGAACGCCTCGCGGCTGGCGACCGACGCCGTGAAACTCCACTGGGCGCAGGGTCCGGTGCCGACCGCAGCGCACACCGTCGAGGAGCCACTTCTCAACGTGCTGTTCCAGACCGCACGGTGTCTCGAGCCCGCGCAGGCCACCGTGATCTGGGAGTCGGCTGTCAGGCTCCAGATGGTGACTCTGGAAGAACTCCGGCGCACGAAGTGGCGCAGCACCGCCGCGACGAATGTTCTCGCCACCGTCGGCGAACTGTCGGATGCCGGAACGGAGACGCGCTTCGTACAGCTCATGCGCGCCTGCGGAGTTGACGTCGTCCAGCAGGTGTGGCTCGACGGGCATCCGGTCGACGCTCTGATCGGCAAGCGTCTGGTCGTGCAGATCGACGGTTTCGAGTTCCACCGCGCCGCGAAGGATCGCCGGCGGGACATCCGCGCCGATGCGCGGCTCACGCTGCAGGGCTACACCGTGCTCCGCTTCGACTATCAGCAGGTCATGCGCGATCCGGACTACGTGCGTCAGACCGTGCTGCGCGCCTTAGCGCAGGGGCTGCACCGCGCTCCGGGACGCTGAGTCCGTGGCATCCGGCCGTTGAGATCAGGCGATCCGCCCGCAGCAGGCACATTTCCCGAAAACGAGCCTGCGCTCGTCGAATCGCCTGATGTCGAACGCCGAACTGGGCCGCCGGACGGCGGCCAAGCCGCCAGAGCGACCGGCTCAGCCGAAGAGGGCGGAGGCCTCTTCATAGCGGGCCAGCGGCACCGTGTTCAGCTCGCCGAGGGCCTCGGCGAACGGCACGCGAACGATGTCCGTCCCCCGCATGGCGACCATCTGCCCCCAGGCGCCGTCGACCAGGGCATCGGCGGCGTTGAGGCCCAGCCGCGTCGCGAGCACCCGGTCGAAGCCGGACGGCGAACCGCCGCGCTGGATGTGGCCGAGCACTGTCGAGCGGGTCTCGATGCCGGTGCGGCGCTCGATCTCGGGTGCCAGCACCTCGCTGATGCCGCCGAGGCGCGGGCGGTTGAAGGCATCCATGCCCTTGTCGCTGTACGCCTCTTCCATGCCCGTGAGCGTGAAGCCCTCCGAGACGACGACAAGCGGGGCGCGGCCGCGATCGTGAGCGCTCGTGACGAGATCGCAGATCTCATCCATCGACATCGGCACCTCGGGGATGCAGATGACGTGCGCGCCGGCGGCCATCCCCGCGTGCAGCGCGATCCAGCCGACGTGGCGCCCCATGACCTCGGCGACCATGCAGCGCTGGTGCGAGTCGCCGGTGGTGCGCAGCCTGTCCATCGCGTCGGTGGCGATATTGACGGCGGTGTCGAAGCCGAACGAGTAGTCGGTCGCGCGCAGATCGTTGTCGATGGTCTTCGGCACGCCGAGAACGTTGATGCCGTCTTTCGCCAGCCGGTCGGCTGCAGCCAGCGTGCCCTCACCGCCGATCGCGACGATGCCGTCGATGCCGTGAGCCGCCAGCGTCTTGGCGATGTTCTCGGCGCCGCCGCGCGCACCCTCGTAGGGGTTGGTGCGGCTCGTGCCGAGGATCGTGCCGCCGACCTTAGACAGGCCCTTCACCTCGTGCCTGGTGAGCGGGAAGAAGTCGCCGTCGACCACACCGCGCCACCCGTCGCGGATGCCGACGAACTCGAGGTCGTAGTTCGTGGTGCCCTTGAGCACGATGCCGCGGATGACCGCGTTCAGGCCGGGGCAGTCGCCGCCGCTGGTGAGGATGCCGATCTTCATGCTGCTGCCTTCATGCTGTGAGGGACGGAAAGGAGAAGAGGCGACGCTGCCTGTTTCGACACTAGTGCGGAACAGCATCGGATGCCATTCCACGCCCGACGAAAACCGCTGATCTTGCTCCTCCGACTCCGTCGATCTTGGAAACTTGACCACCGGATGCCATGAAGCGCAAAAGAGGGCGTCAAGAACCTCAGTTCTTAACGCCCCCTTCGCGTGGTGCGACGATTCAGGCTGCGCCGAGCGCCTCACGCAGCAGGTGCATCAGGGCGGCCATCTGCACTGACTCGCTCGGCTCCTGCTCAGCGGCCTCACCATCGAGCGCGCGTGCCGCGAGACCCTGCTTCTGGTCGATCAGCTCGGCGATCTTCGTGTCGAGCGTGTGCGCCGCGATGATCCGCCACGCGGTGACGGGCTCATCCTGACCGATGCGGTGCACGCGGTCGATCGCCTGCGTCTGCTCCGCGGCGGTCCAGCTCAGTTCTGCGAGCACGACGTTCGAGGCGACCTGCAGGTTGACTCCGACCCCGGCCGCGGTGAGCGAACACACCGCGATGCCGACCTCGGGGTCGTTGTTGAAGGAGTCGATCGCCTGCTGGCGAGCCGGCGTCGTCTGGTCGCCGCGGATCGAGACAGCGGTGATCCCGGCAGCCGCGAAGTGCGCCTCGGCCTGGTCCATGACGTCGACGTGCTTGGCGAAGAAGACCACCTTCTGCACCGATCGCTGCAGCTGAGCGGCGTAGTCGGCGGCGAGCAGCGCCTTGGCCTGCCCGATCTTGCGCACCATGGTGAAGACGTTGTCTCCGCCGGTGCCGGCAGCCTTCGATTCCTCGAGTTCGTTGTGCGCCACCAGACGCACGATGTCGTCATCGATCTCGCCTGCGGGGGCCGTCGATCCATGCGTCGCGGTGCGGGCTTCGACGATGCGCCGGTACTTCGCAGCCATCCGCTCGCCCAGCTCGCGCTCGGCCTGGCGGATGCTGCGACCGAACTCGTCATCGAGCTGCACCGGAAGGTCGGCGACGAGCTTGTCGGGAAGGTCCGCCGCGACATCCTTCTTCTTGCGCCGCACGATGCCCATCGAGATGACGGCCTCGCGGGCCTCGGCGTAGAAGGACTTGTCGGCGGGCGTCAGCCCGGTGGCATCCAGCTTCTCCATCAGCTCGGGGCCGGGCTTCTCGCCGTTCGTCCAGCCGAGGAAGCGCCAGATCGCGTCGAAGTCCTCCACGTCATTGATCAGCGGGGTGCCGGTGAGGGCGAGCATCAGCGGGTCGCGCTCGCGCTCGCGGATGCGCGTCGCCAGCGCCAGCACATTCTGCGAACGCTGCGACGAGAGGTTCTTGATGAAGTGCGCCTCGTCGACGACCATGCCCTTCAGGCCGATCGAGCTCAGCCACGACAAATGGCGGTCGAGGATCTCGTAGTTCACGATGAATACGTCCGCGAAGGCGTCGATGTCGGCGCCATCGCCCTGGATGACCGTGGCGCGACGCTGCGGCGTCCAGCGCTCGACCTCGCGCGCCCAGTTCATCTTCACGACGTTCGGCACCACGACCAGCAGCGGATAGGCCTCGGCGACGGATGCCGCGAGCACCGACTGCGCGGTCTTGCCCAGGCCCGGTTCATCCGCCAGCAGGAAGCTGCGATGCCCGGCGCGAACCGACTCGACGAAGCGCGACTGGTGCACCATCACCTCGCGGCCCTTCGGCGAGATGTGGTCGTACTCGGGGGTTGGCGGAAGATCCATGGTCGCCGCTCCCCCGCCGGCGCCCGATTCGAACGCCTTGTACAGCGGACCCATCAGCTCCCAGCCATCCAGACGACGCCGCGGCACAGCCTCGGCACGGGGGGTCAGATCGGGAGCGAGGAACGGGTTCGCGAGCTGGCGCGACTCGACGGACGGCGGCGTGACCTGCTTCTCCGCGAGAGCCGCGGGGACCACCGGCGCACGCACGGGGGCGATGTCGGTGATGACGAGCTCTTCCGGGGCGAGCTCGGCACCCGACTCCAGCAGCCAGTCGCGTCGCATCCTCTTCGCCACGGGCGAGGTGGCCTGGTCAGCCTCCAGCAGCTGGATCAAGGACGTGTCCCGAGCCGCGGTCTTCGCCAGGATCGTGGCCACGCCGTCGAGCCGCTTGAGCAGCTCGGCGCGGGCCGCATCCGTCAGCTCGTCGTCGGCCTTCACCCTGGCCCGCTCCTCGCGGACGAGGAATGCGATCACCTGGAACTTGACGCGGTTGGTGGGGCCCAGCTTCGCTCGCTGGGCCTTCGCCTCGATCTCGCGGACCTTGCGCGCGAGGATCGGGATCAGCGGCGCCTCTTCGTCGCGACGAGACGTCTTCTTTCGCCGCGATGCGGCGGTTGCCGTGGTCGGCATGCTCCTCCTGAGCGTGAGTGCCGAAGCGCCGAAGGGGCCTTCGGTTCGATACTGTGATCCGCGTGTGGCGCGAGCCAGGACCGTGCGGACGGGCGGTTCACGACGTGCGCGCGCAGCGCGGCAGCCGTTGCACCTACACCGAGTTTAGAGCATCCGGCCCGGATGCCGACAGATGCGACGCCATGTCGGGCCGGAACGGACTCAGAGACCGAGACGGATGCGTGCCTCGGTGACGTCGGCTGCGATCTGCGCGGTGAGCGCTTCCATGCCCTCGAAGGCGACCATGCCGCGCAGATGATCGCTGAACTCGACCGTGACGTGGTGGCCGTAGAGGTCGAGGCCCGCCTCGTCGAGGACGTGCGCCTCGACCTGGCGGCGCTCGACGTCGTCGAAGGTGGGGTTCGTCCCCACCGAGATGGCCGCCGGATGCCGGATGCCCGTGTCGTGGTCGACGAGCCACCCGGCGTAGACGCCGTCGGCGGGAACCAGCGAGTCGACCATCTCGGAGAGGTTCGCGGTCGGGAAGCCGAGCTCGCGGCCGCGCTTAAGGCCGTGCACGACCGCACCTGCGACGGTGACCGGTCGCCCCAGCACCTTGGCGGCCCGGACGACGTCGCCCTCCGCCAGCAGTTCCCGGATCCAGGTCGACGATACGCGACGACCTTCACCCTCGGGGAACACATCGTCGACGACGTCCACGGTGAAGTCGTACTTCGGGCCGAGCTCGCGCAGCAGATCCGGAGTCCCTGCACCACCGCGGCCAAAGCGGAAGTCCCGCCCGACCAGCACGGTGGTGACATGCAGCGAATCGACGAGGATGGTGCGCACGAAGTCCTCTGCCGGAACGGATGCGAGCTCGCGATCGAAGGTGAGCACCAGGGTCGCATCCAGCTCGAGCTCACCGAGCAGCTCGAGCTTGCGATCGACGGCCACGACGTTCTCGGGACACAGCTCCGGGCGCAGCACCTCGAGCGGGTTTCGGTCGAAGGTGACGGCGACGGCACGGGCGCCGATCGCCTGCGCGTCCTCGCGGACCTTCCAGATGACGGCTCGGTGGCCGACGTGCACACCGTCGAATTTGCCGATAGCGACGACGGTCCGCCCGAAGTCTGCCGGCACTTCCGCAGGGTCACGGAAGACGATCATGCCCGGACCCTCTCCGGGCGGTTCTTCACCAGCCACCAGATCCCGAAGACGGGCAGCACGAGCGGGATGAAGACGTACCCCATGCCGAAGTACGACCACACGCTGTCGTGCGCGAACAGAGACGGGGCGAGGAAGCTCAGCGCGCCGACGACGATGACGCCGGAGAGCTCGAAGACGATGGCGATCCACGCCATCCGGTACCAGCCCGGCCGGTCCGCGAGGATGAGCGCGAGGGTCGCAAGGATGTAGACGACCGCGGCCGTGGCGGAGAGCGAGTACGCCAGCGGCGCCTCTTCGAACCTGCGGACGATCTGCACGAAGCTGCGACCTGTGGCGCCGATCGCCATCACGGCATAGACGATGACGAGAACGCGGCCGATGCCCGTCATTCGGGCGCGCGAAACGGTGTGGGACATGGCGTCGTCCATTCTATCCGCGTCGAGCGAGGTCGATTTCGGGCTCACGCGACCTGCACGGTCCAGATCATCTGCATCCGCCACAGCATGATGGCGAGCGAGATCGCGACGACCCCGAGCACGACGGTGCTCCATCTGCCGCGCTCCAGCAGCGCCCAGGCGATCCCGCCGAGTGGCAGCAGCACGGCGGCGATCAGGTAGACCCAGAACTCCAGCAGGTCGCCAGTGGGCGGGTTTCCGGTCAGCGGGGCGACGATCCCGATGACGACCTGCGCGAGCAGGAGCACCTCGACCAGCACCAGGCTGCCGACGGTGTAATCACTGGGTCGCCGGCCGGCGAAGCCGGCGATCAGACAGAACAGGCCGGCCGCGCACGCGACGGCGATCTGGACGACGGTGAACCACAGGATCATCCCTGCACCTCCGGCATATTCATTGCGCTCTTGATGTCAGAGCCTCGCGTCTCGACGACCCCGACGAGTTCTCCGTCCGGGTCGACCGCCGCGACTTCGGATGCCGTCAGGCGGGTGGCCTGTCCGTGCAGCCGCTTGCCGTGGCGCAGGTCCCTCGCCTCGTCCGCGGAGACGTTCAGCACGGGCATGGTTCGGGCCGCCGCGGCGGCGGCGGTCAATGTCGGGGCTCCGGCGAGGGCGTCGACTGCGACGGCATCCGTCACGTCGAAGCCGCCGACCCGTGTGCGGCGCAGCGCCGTCAGGTGCCCTCCGATGCCGAGTGCCGCGCCGAGATCGCGAGCGAGCGCGCGGATGTACGTGCCGGAGGAGCAGTCGATGACGACGTCGAGGTCGATGGCGCTCGCGCTGTCGCGACGTTCCAGGATCTCGAAGCGCGTGACGGTCACCCGGCGCGCCGCGAGAGCGACCTCTTCCCCGGCGCGCACCCGGTCGTAGGCGCGTCTGCCGTCGACTTTAATCGCCGAGACGGAGCTCGGCACCTGCGAGATGGCGCCGGTCAATGCTGCGATCTCGTGTGCGATCCGCTCGGCGCCGACCGCTGCGATGGCATCCGCGGGCGCCTGCTCGAGCAGCTCGCCCTCGGCATCGTCGGTGGTGGATCCGACTCCGAGCCGGATCGTCGCGGTGTATGTCTTGTCGGCGCCGACGATGTAGGTCAGCAGTCTGGTGGCGCCCTCGATCCCGATCACGAGAAGGCCGGTCGCCATCGGATCGAGCGTGCCGGCGTGACCGACCTTGCGGGTGCCGAACGCGCGCCGCGTGCGGGCGACCACGTCGTGACTCGTCAGCCCGCCGGGCTTGTCGACGAGCAGGATTGCGGGCGAGACCATCCCTCCAGCTTAGAGTGCGTCAGCCGCACACCTCGTAGGGCGGCTCGTCCCGTGAGGTCACCGTGACGGCGGACACGACGTCGGAGCCCGCCTGGAAGGTGAAGAAGATCGTGCCCGGCTCACCCACGCGCAGCAGCGTGGCGTCACCGACCGTCGCCGTCTGCTCGACCGCATCGGGGTAGGCGGCATGCACCTGTTCGCTCGTGGATCCGAGCCCGATGCCCTCAGCGGTGCGCGGCGCGTCCTCCGGGACGACCGCGTCTGTGAGCGCGGCCACATCGATCGTGGCGACACCGTCAGGTGCCTCACTGTCCTCCGCGAAGTAGGCCGTCACCGTGCCGTCCGGGTCGTTCCAGAACGCCGTCCACGAGCATGCGTCCTCGACGGTCCACGCCGGGACCTCGGCGCGCGCCTCTTCGAATTCAGCGCCCAGCTCGATCGGCCCCACGCCGGTCTCGCTCACGGTCCAGCCCGCGGGGTCCCCGGCATCCGCTGTCGGCGTCGCAGTGTATGTCGGCGTCGCCGACTCGACGGGTGCTGCCGATGTGAGCGATGGCTCCGGCGTCCCGCCGGGCGCTGTCGAGTCACTCGCGCAGCCCGTGAGCACCACGGCCAACAGTGCGGCGCCGACCATCGCCGTGCCGCGCAGTCTCGCGGCGTTCCTCTTCGAATTCCCGTTCATGACGCTCCCTCCGATTCAGGCCCAATAGGCTGGCATGATGCCCGCGCCGACGATCCCCCTCGCATGGCGCTTCGATCTCAGGGAATGGTACGCGCGCAGCGCGCGGGATCTGCCCTGGCGGCGCGCCGAGTTCGCCGATCGGTACGGCGCGTGGGGAACGCTGGTCAGCGAGTTCATGCTGCAGCAGACCCCGGTGGCGCGCGTGATCCCGCACCTCGAGGCATGGCTGACGCGGTGGCCCTCCCCCGCCGAGATGGCGAAGGCGACGCCCGCCGAGGTGGTGCACCAGTGGGCGAATCTCGGGTATCCGCGCCGCGCGCTGTGGCTGCATCGCGCCGCGGCGCAGGTCGTCGAGCAGCACGGCGGCGTCGTGCCGCGGGACGTGACAGCGCTGCTGGCTCTGTCCGGAATCGGAGATTACACGGCGCGGGCAGTGGCGGTCTTCCACTATGGCGACCGCCACCCGGTCGTCGACACGAACACGCGACGGGTGATCACGAGGGCCGTCGATGCGCGCTCTCAGCCCGATCCGCCCTCGGCGCGCGACCTGGAGCGGATGTCGAACCTGCTGCCGGACGACGTCGAGGAATCCGCAGTGTTCAACGCCGCCATGATGGAGCTCGGCGCCGTGGTGTGCACGGCGCGAGCGCCGAAGTGCGAGGCGTGCCCGATCGCGGCCTCGTGCGCGTGGCTGACGGCGGGGCGGCCCGACACCGGCGACCGGCGTCGACGTCAGGCCCGTTACGAGGGGTCGGATCGTCAGGTGCGCGGCACGGTGCTGCGGATGCTGCGCGGTGCGCCGGGGCATCGCATGGCAGCCGAGGAGATCGCCACGGCGTGGGCGGATGCCGTCCAGCGCGATCGAGCGATCGACTCCCTCATCGCCGACGGTCTCATCGAGGCATCGGAGGGCATGCTCGCGCTGCCTCGCTGATCTCAGGCCTCGCTGATCTCAGGCCTCGCTGATCTCAGGCCTCGCTGATCTCAGCGGCTGCGATCAGTCCCGACTGTGATCAGGCTTCGGGCTCGTCGTCGCGACGGTACGGGTCGGCCTCCCCGGCGTGGGTGGCCGAGGATGCGAGCTTCGCCACCTCTGCGTCGCGCTCGCGCGCCTCGCGCAGCAGGTCGGCGATGTGCCCGGCATTCTCCGGAAGCGCGTCCGGGATGAACTCCAGCGTCGGCACCAGGCGCACGTTGAGCTGTCGTCCGACCTCCTTGCGCAGCAGGCCGGTGGCCGAGGTGAGCGCCGCACCGCTGGCGACGCGCTCCTCATCAGTGCCGAGCACCGTGTAGAACACGGAGGCGTGCTGAAGGTCGCCCGAGACGCGGACGTCTGTGATCGTCACGAACCCGAGCCGCGGGTCGCGCAGCCCCTTCTCGAGACGCTCGGCGAGGATGACGCGGATGCGATCCGCGAGTCGTGCCTGTCGTTCTCCAGCCATGCCTTATTCCTATACCTTCCGAGCGATGTTCTGCTGAGAACCGCGCAGGCGGCCGGCTTCTCGTCCTGAGCATTGGGGTAGGGGCCCCACTCTGCGAAGGAGGAGAAGTCGGCCGCCGAAGCAGCACCAGATGTCAGCCGCGAGGCTTCTCGACCATTTCCGTGGTCTCGATCTCGTCGCCGACCTGGATGTCGTTGTACTTGCCGAGGCCGATACCCGCCTCGAAGTCCGTGCGGACCTCGGTGACGTCGTCCTTGAATCGGCGCAGCGACTCGATGGCCAGGCCATCGGCGAGCACCACGCCGTCGCGGATGACGCGCGCCTTGGCGTTGCGCGTGATCGTTCCCGAACGGACGATGACACCGGCGATGTTGCCGAACTTCGAGGAGCGGAACACCTCGCGGATCTCTGCCACACCCGACTGGACCTCTTCGAACTCGGGCTTGAGCATGCCCTTGAGCGAGTTCTCGATCTCGTCGATCGCGGAGTAGATCACCGAGTAGAACCGAACGTCGACACCCTCTCGGGATGCGGCCTCGCGGGCCTTCGTGTCCGGGCGGACGTTGAAGCCCACGATGATCGCATTGTCGATCGTCGCCAGGTTCACATCCGACTCGGTGATCGCACCGACACCGCGGTGGATGATCCGCAGCTGGACGGAGTCATCGACCTCGATCTTGAGCAGCGACTCCTCGAGCGCCTCGACGGCACCCGAGACGTCACCCTTGATGATGAGGTTGAGCGTCTCGACCTTGCCCTCTTCGAGAGCACGGGTGAAGTCCTCGAGCGAGATGCGCTTGCGGGCCTTGGCCAGCAGGGCGTTGCGCTCGACGGCCTCACGCTTCTCGGCGATCTGGCGTGCCATGCGGTCCTCATCGGTGACGATGAAGACGTCACCGGCGCGCGGGACCGAGTTCAGACCCTGCACCTGGACCGGACGCGACGGCGCGGCCTCTTCGACCGACTCGCCGTTCTCGTCGAGCATCGCCCGGACGCGACCGTACGCCGTGCCCGCGACGATCGAGTCGCCGACGCGCAGCGTTCCGGACTGGATCAGCACGGTGGCGACCGAACCGCGACCCTTGTCGAGCTTCGCCTCGATGGCCACACCGCGTGCATCCTTGTTGGGGTTCGCGGTGAGGTCGAGACCGGCGTCAGCGGTGAGCAGAACCGCGTCGAGCAGTTCCTGGATGCCGGTGCCGGCACGAGCCGAGACGTCGACGAACATGACCTCTCCGCCGTACTCCTCCGCGACCAGGCCGTACTCGGTCAGCTGCTGACGGACCTTGGCCGGGTTGGCCTCGGGCTTGTCGACCTTGTTGACCGCGACGACGACCGGCACACCGGCCGCCTGAGCGTGGTTGAGCGCCTCGACCGTCTGCGGCATGATGCCGTCGTCGGCCGCGACCACCAGGATCGCGATATCCGTGACCTGTGCACCGCGGGCGCGCATGGCGGTGAACGCCTCGTGACCGGGGGTGTCGATGAAGGTCACGGCACGCTCGATGCCGTCGTGCTCGGTCCAGATCTGGTACGCACCGATGTGCTGGGTGATGCCGCCGGCCTCACCCTCGATGACGTTCGTCTGACGGATCGCGTCGAGCAGTCGGGTCTTACCGTGGTCGACGTGGCCCATCACGGTGACGACCGGGGGACGGATCTCGAGGTCGTCCTCGTCCTCTTCCGCGAGCTCCTGCTCGAGGTTCAGGCCGAAGCCCTCGAGGAGCTCCTTGTCCTCGTCCTCGGGCGAGACCATCTGGATCTTGTAGCCGAGCTCTTCACCGAGGACCTCGAAGGTCGCCTCGTCCAGCGACTCGGTGGCCGTGGCCATCTCGCCGAGGTTGAAGAGGATCGTGACGAGCGTTCCGGGCTGCACGGTGTAGCCGCGCAGCGCCTCGAGCTTGTCGGCGAAGTCGGCGATCGACGCACCGCGACGAAGACGGATCGTCTCGCCGTTGCCCTTCGAGACGTTGACGCCGCCGACGACCGGCGCCGACCGCATCTCGAATTCCTGCCGCTTCGCCCGCCGCGACTTGCGCTGCTTGCTCTTGCCGCCGCCCTTGCCGAAGGCACCTGCGGTACCGCCACCGGGGCCGCGACCGCGACCGCCGCCGCCGCCGGGACGACCGGCGAAACCGCCACCGGGACGTGCACCGGGGCCGCCGGCACCAGCACCGGGACCGCCGCCGCCGGGACGACCGGGGCCGCCGGTGCGCTGCTGGAACGGTGCACCGGGACGACCGCCCTGACCGCCGCGGGCGCCACCGGGACGACCGGGGCGCGGAGCGCCGACGCGGGGCGAGCCGGGGCTCGGAGCCTGCGGACGCGGGATGTTCCCCGGCGTCGGTCGCTGGCCCATGCCCTGCTGCGAAGCGAAGGGGTTGTTTCCCGGCCGGGGTCCTGCCGGGCGTGCGCCCATACCCTGAGCGGACGAGAACGGGTTGTTTCCGGGGCGAGGCGCGCCGGGGCTGGGAGCACCACCGGATCGGGGGGCGCTTCCGCCGGGCTTGGGCGCGTTGCCACCGGGCTTCGGCGCACCTGCACCGGGCTTCGGGGCGACGCCCTCGCTCTGCGGCGTCTCCGCCTTTGCGGACGCCGGGGTCTCCGGAGCCGTCGGCTCAGCCGCAGGCGCATCGGTGGCCTTCTTGGCCGGTCCGGGCTTGGGACCGGGGGTCGGCGCCTTCGGCGCCGCACCGCCCTTTGCTGCGGTCTTGGCCTCGGACTTCGCCGCAGGCTTGGTTTCGGCCTTCTCGGCCTTCGCCGCCGGATCGGCCTCGATCGCGGCGCGCAGCTTGCGCGCCACCGGAGGCTCGACCGTCGAGGACGGGCTCTTCACGAACTCGCCGAGCTCCTTGAGCTTCGCGAGTGCGAACTTGCTGTCGACGCCGAGTTCAGCGGCGATCTCATGCACACGTGGTTTGGCAGCCACAATTCTCCTGTCTGGGTCGGTCCGCCCAGGCAGGGCAGACCACTAGTCGCGGACGGGTCTCATTTCGAGCCGTTCACTTTGTTTCCATAGCCGTTCAGCCTTTGTTTCTCGGACGATGTCGTTCGATGGTCTGCACGTCCGCCGCCTCGGGGAACCCGATGGACGCCGGAACGCGAAGTGCTCGTGCGAATGCCCGTCGCCGCAGCGCGGCTTCGAGACATTCAGGAGTCGGATGCAGCCATGCACCTCTCCCGGGCAGAACGGCTCGCTCGTCGAAGACGAGCTCATCGTTTTGCACAGCCACCCTGACCAGGGCGGTTCGAGAGGCACGATCGCGGCAACCGACACACGTTCGTACAGGTTCCATCTTACACCTCGCCGTGATCGTCCGAACCCGGCTCACCGATGATGAGCGTTCGGCGTGGCGTCACTCCATCACGCTGTCGGGCTGGATGTCGATCTTGGCGCCGGTGAGCTTGGCCGCCAGGCGGGCGTTCTGGCCCTCCTTGCCGATCGCCAGCGACAGCTGGTAGTCGGGGACGAGCGCGCGGACCGCCTTGATGCTGGCATCCAGCACGAAGGACGAGGTGACCTTCGCGGGTGAGAGCGCGTTGGCGACGAAGGTGGCGAGGTCGGGGTGATGGTCGACGATGTCGATCTTTTCCCCCGCCAGCTCCTCGGTGACGGCCCGCACGCGGCGACCCATCTCGCCGATGCACGATCCCTTGGCGTTCACCGAGGGGTCGTTGGCCTTGACCGCGATCTTGGTGCGGTGACCGGCCTCACGGGCGAGCGAGACGATCTCGACGAGACCGCCGGCGATCTCCGGCACCTCGAGAGCGAACAGCTTGCGCACAAGGCCCGGGTGGGTGCGCGAGACGGTGATGGCCGGGCCTTTCATGCCCTTGGCCACGCTCGTCACGTACACGCGAAGCCGCTTGCCGTGCGTGTACTCCTCGCCCGGCACCTGCTCTTCGGGCGGAAGAATCGCCTCGACGGTGCCGAGGTCCACGTGGATCATGCGCGGGTTCGGGCCCTGCTGGATGACGCCGGCGACGATGTCGCCCTCCTTGCCGCGGAACTCTCCGAGCACGGCGTCGTCCGCGATGTCGCGCAGCCGCTGGCTGATGACCTGCTTGGCCGCGTAGGCGGCGATGCGCCCGAAGTCCTCGGGAGTCGTCTCCTCCTCGCCGATGATCGCGCCCTCTTCGTCGCGCACCGGCTGCATCACGGCGACGTGACCGCTCTTGCGGTCCAGTTCGACGCGCACGCCCTCGGGGATGGCGCCGTCGGGCGAGACGTGCTTGCCGTATGCAGTCAGGATCGCCTGCTCGATGATCGACACCAGCTCATCGAAGGGGATCGCCTTCTCCTTCTCGATTCCGCGCAGCAGTGCGAGTTCGATGTCCATCAGCGGCCTCCCTATTCAGCTCTCCCCGTGCGAGAACGCTCCACGGGCATCAGAACAGAATAGCCGAAACCACGGGCGTCGACGATGCTGGACGGGACCATCCGCCTGCCCGCATACTGTGCGACATGGAGCCTCACGACACGATCGTCATCGGCGCGGGCATGGCCGGCGTGACCTGCGCTCGAATGCTGGGCGACGCGGGGATGCGCGTCGTCGTGCTGGAGGGCCGGGATCGGGTCGGCGGTCGCATGCACACCGACCGCACGTGCGGGTTCCCCGCCGACCTCGGCGCGTCGTGGGTGCACGGCATCGAAGACTCTCCGCTGTGGGACCTCGTGCGGGTGCTCGGCATCCCGACTCTGGAGTACACCGTCGGAAGCTTTCAGGTCGGTGGTCGCATGATGACCCACTTCGATGGCGACGGCGCTCTGATGAGCGCCGCGGCGAGCGCGCAGTGGATCGCGGACGCCGAAGCCGTCGACCGGATGCTCGTGGATGTGATCGCGCGATCATTCCCCGGCGAGACGTATGCGGACGTCACCGAGCGCGCACTGGACGCATCCGGTCTCGACGCCGAGCGTATCGACGAGATCCGGGAGTTCTTCCGTCACCGCGTCGAGGAGCAGTGCGGCGCCTGGATCGGCGACCTCGATGCCCACGGTCTCGACGAGGACGGCATCGACGGCGACGAAGTGATCTTCCGGCGCGGTTACGACGAGATCCCCGCTCGCATCGCCGCCGGGCTGGACATCCGCTTCGGTGAGATCGTGACGCGGGTGAGCCGCTCGGCGAGCGGAGTGAGGGTGACGACGACCCGAGGCGAGTATTCGGCGGCATCCGTCGTCGTCACGGTGCCGCTCGGCGTGCTCAAGGGCGGTTCGATCGCGTTCGATCCTCCGCTGCCGGACGAAGTCGCCGGACCCATCGCGCGGCTGGGCGTGGGCGTGTTCAACAAGATCTTCCTGCAGTTCCCCGAGCGGTTCTGGCCGGAGGGCAGCTATCTGATCCGCGCGCTCGGCGAGGCCGGGGAACGATGGCACTCCTGGTACGACGTCTCGGCGATCAGCGGGATTCCGACGCTGCTGACCTTCGCCGCCGGCCCCCTGGGGCGGCATATGCAGCAGCTGACCGAGGACGAGGTGGTCGCGGACGTGCTGCTCGCGCTGCGGAACCTGTACGGGGATGCGGTGGCGCAGCCGATCGCCCAGTGGGTGACGAACTGGGGCGATGATCCCTTCTCAGCCGGTTCGTACTCGCATCTGCCGACCGGCGCGTCCCATCGCGATCACGACGCGTCCTCCGGGCCGGTCGACGGCGTGCTGCACTTCGCCGGCGAGGCCACCTGGGGTCAGGAGCCGGCGACGGTCGGAGCCGCGTACTGCTCAGGGCATCGGGCGGCGGAGCGCGTACTCGGTCGCCGCGTGGATCTCCCCGCTTTCGCAGCCGGGATCGTCGCGCGGGAGAGGACGCAGAGTCGCTGAGCTCGACGAGCTCAGCCTGCGGACGGGAGTTCGTTGATGGCGCGGATCAGCGCGAACAGCGAGCCGACGCTGCGCTGCTCGAGATACATGGCGAGTCGCGGCAGGTCGACGACATCCCCGTCGGTGCGCTCCGCACCCAACGCCTCGATGCGCTCGATGCGTCCGTGTGAGCACATGCCGGAGAATCGCTCGTTCAGGCTCTCGATCTCGGCATCCGTCGGCTCATGCACCAGCCTCAGCACCAGGCGGTCGCCGACCCAGCGCAGGGAGTCGTAGTTCCGCCAGAACCCCGTGACGCTCGCTGCCGCCTCGGTGACGGAGTCGGTGATCAGCACGCGGTCCATGTCACCGGGCGAGATGACTCCCGCGGGCACGAGCTGCTCGTCCACGTAGGTCTTCAGGCCCGTCCAGAATCCGCCGCCCGGTTCGTCCAGTAGCACGATGGGCATCGGCTCGGCCTTGCCGGTCTGCTGCAGTGTGAGCAGTTCGAACATCTCATCCATGGTGCCGAAGCCGCCGGGGAGGCAGATGAAGCCCTGCGACTCCTTGATGAGCATCAGCTTGCGCGTGAAGAAGTACTTCATCGCGACGACCTGTTCGCTCTCGGTGATGATCGTGTTGGCCGCCTCTTCGAACGGCAGCCGGATCGACACACCGAGCGACATCTTCGAACCGGCGCCCTCAGCCGCCGCCTGCATGATCCCGGGGCCGGCTCCCGTCACCACCATCCAGCCGTCCTCGGCGAGCGCCGCGGCGACGTCGCGGGCGTGCACGTACAGTGGATCGTCGTGGCCGGTGCGCGCGGATCCGAAGACGGTCACCTTGGGCACACCGTGGAAGGGCTGGAAGAGCCGGAACGCCTCGTGCATCTCACGCAGCGCCGACGAGGCGATCTTGAGGTTGAGCCGCTCGGTGTTCTCCACGCCGAGCAGCAGCGACGTCTCCAGCATCCGCGTGATCAATCCGCGTTCGGCACGGATGCCGACGAGATCGAGGAGTTCGGTGATCTCGCGGCGCAGATCGTCGGTGACAGAGGCATCGGTCATGCTCTCAGCCTGTCACAGCCCGTCACGGGCAGGACGCGACCGCGGCGGGCGAGTCCTGCGCCGGAGCGGATCAGCTCAGGCGCGCGACGGCATCCGCCGCCGATACGGTCTCGCGCTCGCCCGTGCGACGATCCCACAGCTCGACCTGGCCGTCGGCTGCGCCGCGGCCGACGATGACGATCTTGGGGACGCCGACGAGCTCGGCGTCGCCGAACTTCACTCCTGGCGACACCTTCACACGGTCGTCGTAGAGCACCTCGAGGCGTGCGGCCTCCAGCTGCGCGGCGATGTCCTCAGCGACGTCGAAGGCGACCTGGTCTCGTCCGGCGGCGACGACGTGCACGTCGAACGGCGCGACGGATGCGGGCCAGATGATGCCCTTGTCGTCGTTGTTCAGCTCGGCGATGATCGCGAGGATGCGCGTCACGCCGATGCCGTACGAGCCCATTGTCACGGTCACGAGCTTGCCGTTCTCGTCGAGCACCTTCAGTCCCAGCGCCTCGGCGTACTTGCGTCCGAGCTGGAAGACGTGCCCGATCTCCATGCCGCGCGCGATCGTGACAGGTCCCGACCCGTCCGGCGCCGGGTCCCCGTCGCGGACGCTGGCGATCTCGGCGGTGCCGTCTGCGACGAAGTCGCGCCCGGCGACGACCGTGTGCGCGTGCTTCTGGTCGATGTTGGCGCCCGTGATCCAGCGGGTGCCGTCAGCCACGCGCGGGTCGACCAGGTAGCGGATGCCGGTCGCGGACTCCTCGCCGAGGACGGCGCCCGTCGCGGACCACGGCCCGATGTAGCCGCGCACGAGCAGCGGGTTCCGCTCGAAGTCGGCGTCCGTGGCGGGCTCGACCTCTGCCGGCGCGAAGGCCACTTCGGCGCGCTTCATGTCGACATCGCGGTCGCCGGGGATGCCGACGATGACGAGCTCGCGCGTGCCGTCGAGGTGGATGAGGGCGAGCACGACGTTCTTCAGCGTGTCGGCGGCGGTATAGTCGCCGTCGAGCACGGCGTTGGAGTGAGCGACGAGCGTCTCGATGGTCGGAGTGTCGGGCGAGTCGAAGACGGTCGCCTCTGCGGCGTCGTCCCAGTCGACGGCGGCCGGGGGCGTGGTCGTGTAGGCCTCGACGTTGGCCGCGTAGCCGCCCTCGCTGCGCACGAACGTGTCCTCGCCGACGGGCGTCGGGTGCAGGAACTCCTCGCTGCGGGAGCCGCCCATCGCACCGGCATCCGCCTGCACGATGACGTACTCCAGGCCGAGGCGCTGGAAGATGCGCTCGTACGCGTCGCGCTGTGCCTGGTAGCTCGCGTCGAGCCCCTCGTCCGAGGAGTCGAACGAGTAGGCGTCCTTCATCGTGAACTCGCGGCCGCGCAGCAGGCCGGCGCGGGGGCGCGCCTCGTCGCGGTACTTGTCCTGGATCTGATAGATCGACAGCGGCAGATCCTTGTACGACGAGTACAGGTCCTTCACCAACAGCGTGAATGCCTCTTCGTGGGTCGGGGCGAGCAGGTAGTCGCCGCCCTTGCGGTCCTGCAGACGGAACAGCAGGTCGCCGTACTCCTCCCAGCGACCGGTAACCTCGTACGGCTCGCGCGGCATGAGAGCCGGGAAGTGCACCTCCTGCGCCCCCGCCGCGTTCATCTCTTCGCGGACGACCGCCTCGATCTTGGACTTCACCCGCAGACCCAGTGGCAGCCAGGCGAAGATGCCGGCCGCCTGCGGCCGGATGTAGCCGGCGCGGATCAGCAGCTTGTGACTGGCGACCTCGGCGCCTGCCGGGTCTTCACGGAGCGTGCGGAGGAAGAATTTCGATAGACGAGTGACCACGAGATGATTCTAGTGACCGCGCCCACCCGCCCTTGCCGCGGTGTCAGTTCAGCGCGCGAGTGTCCTCCGGGATCACGCCGTTCGCGTACAGGTCGGTCGCCAGGTCCTGCAGCCGGGTCAGTGCGACGCGCTGCGTGACCGGGCCGTACGAGATGCGGCTGACGCCGAGCGCCTCATACTCGGCTGCGGCGAGCGCGCCGGGCAGGCCGATCACGCTGACCTTGTTCACGCCGATCCCCTCCACGAGCGCGCGCGTCGCGTCGGCGTCGAGCACACCCGGCACGAACACGGCCGTGGCGCCGGCGTCGAGGAACGCGCGACCTCGCTCGACCGCATCCGCGAGCTTGTCGTCGAGCGGCTTGTCACCGCCGCGCACGATGGCATCCGTGCGCGCGTTGAGCGCGAAGGGAACCCCTTCCGCCTCGGCGGCCCTGACGATCGCCTCGACCTGCGCGACCGACTCCGCGAGCGGCTTCAGACGGTCCTCGATGTTCGCGCCGACGATGCCGGCGCCGATCGCGAGACGGGTCGTCTCCCCCGCGTCGCCGTAGCCGTCGTCGAGATCGGCGGAGACCGGCAGGTCGACGGATGCCGCGATGCGGCCCACCATGTCGATCATGATCTCCCGCGGGATCTGCCCGTCCGGATACCCGAAGGTGGCGGCGATCGAGTGCCCGGCGGTGGCCAGTGCGCGCGTCTCGGGGAGCGCGGCGACGGCCTTCGCTGAGACGACGTCCCAGATGTTGACGACTCGGAGGATCTCCGGCGCCTCGTACAGTCCGACCAGCGTGCGTGCCTTGTCTGCGTTCGTCATGACTCCACGGTACTGCGCGGCACGGAGTGCGGGGCCGCGGACCCTGCGTAGGGTGGGAGCATGCCTCAGCGCCGATCGCACGTCGCCCCTTCAGCCGCGCAGAGTGACCTCGCTGCAGCTCTCGCCGAGCTGCGCGTCGAGATCGATGCGCCGACCGAATTCTCAGCAGAAGCTCTGGCCGAAGCCGAGGCGGCGAGCGCGCCGGAGCCCGAGCTCGACCTGCGCGAGGTGCCGTTCGTCACGCTCGACCCCGCGGGCTCGAAGGACCTGGATCAGGCTTTCCACCTCGAACGCGCCGGGAACGGCTTCCGGGTGCGGTATGCGATCGCCGATGTTCCGTCGTTCGTGAGGCCGGGTGGCGCGGTGGATGCCGAGGCGCGCCTGCGCGGCCAGACCCTGTATCTGGCAGATGGCAGCATCCCCCTGCATCCGCGCGTGCTCTCGGAGAACCGCGCATCGCTGCTGCCGGACGTCGAGCGGCCCGCGCTGGTGTGGACGTTCAGCTTGGACCACGGCGGCCTCGTCTCGCAGTTCCGCCTGGAGCGGGCGCTGATCCGGTCGCGTGCGCAGCTCGACTATGTCACCGCGCAGGCTGCGCTGGACCGGGGTGAGGAGGGTCCGATCGCCCTGCTGCGCGAGGTGGGACTCCTGCGCCAGGCACAGGAGTCCACCCGCGGCGGCGCGAGCCTGAACCTGCCCGATGAGGAGGTCGTGCAGAAGGAGGACGGCACTTATGTGATCGAGCGCCGTCAGCCGCTGCCGGTCGAGGACTGGAACGCACAGCTCTCGCTGATGACCGGGATGGCCGCGGCCGAGCTGATGGTGGATGCCGAGGTCGGCGTGCTGCGCACGATGCCGGCGCCCGACGAACAGGCCTTCGCGCGGTTCCGTCACCAGACCGAAGCGCTCGGGCGTCCGTGGGCCGAGGGCGGATACGGCGAGTATCTGCGCAGCCTCGACCGCGCCGACTCCCTGACGCTGCCGGTGCTGGAGGCCGCGGCGTCCCTGTTCCGCGGTGCGGGTTACGTCACCTTCGACGGGAGCGTGCCGGATGACATCCAGCAGGCCGCGATCGCCGCGCCGTACGCCCATGCCACCGCTCCCCTGCGGCGGCTCGTCGACCGCTGGTCGCTGGCGATCTGCCTGGCGCTCTCGAACGGTCGGGAAGCTCCGTCATGGGCGCGGGAGTCGCTGGCGGAGCTGCCGGAGCTCATGCAGCAGTCAGGTCAGCGGGCATCCCGGCTCAATGCCGACACGATCAACCGGGTGGAGGCGGCGCTGCTGCGGCCGCTGATCGGTCAGACGGTAGAGGCGACCGTGATCGAGATGCGCGGCGAGGAACGCGCGGCGGTGCAGATGGCCGAACCCGCGGTGACCGCGACGGCTCCCGTGCCTGCCGGGACCATCCCGGGCGAGACGGTGTCGTTGCGACTGGTGAGCGCCGACATCGCCAAGGGCGCGGTCGAGTTCGCCGCGTGAGCGGGCATGGTGGCCGGTTGAGCCGTGCGCAGTCCGCGTGGGTGGAGGCGCACCTGGGCGACGTCGAGTCTGTGCGCGACATGTCGTGGAATCTCGTCGCATCGATCGTGCTGCACCTGCGCGGCCGCGGCGGCGACGTCGTGGTGAAGGCGGGAGACGAGACGAATCACCACATCGGCCGTGAGATCGACGCGCACGACGGGTGGACGCGGCCGCTCGTGGCGACGGGACACGCAGCACGACTGATCGATTCGGATGCCCGCGAGCGGGTGCTGCTGCTGGAGTATCTGCCGGGTGTGCTTGTCGAGGGAACGGATGCCGAAGGGCATCCCAGCACCTACGCGCAGGCGGGCGCTCTGCTGCGGCGCCTGCACGATCAGGCACTGCGGACCGATGCCGAGCACGAGACGCGAGCGAACGCGCGCGCTGTGGCGTGGCTGGACGGAGAGCACAGGGTGGATGCCGCGGCGGCGGCGCGCGCCCGCGGCATTCTCATGGCTGACCCGGCTCCGCCCGTTGACGTCGTGCCGACACACGGGGACTGGCAGCCGCGCAACTGGCTGATCGACGGCGGCTCCGTCCGCGTCATCGATTTCGGGCGCTTCGCGTTCCGACCGGCAGCGACCGATCTGACCAGGCTCGCGGCCAGGCAGTGGCGTGGCCGTCCGGATCTGGAGTCGGCGTTCTTCGAGGGGTACGGCGAGGACCCTCGGGTTCCGGAGCGTCGACGCATGGAGGCGCTGCGCGAAGCCGTCGGCACCGCGTGCTGGGCGTTCCAGGTCAGCGACGAGGTCTTCGAAGCGCAGGGGCATCGGATGCTGGCGGAAGCGCTCACCGCGTTCTGAGCAGGTGCTCTGTCAGCCGAACATCTCGGGAAGGACTCCGCAGAACTCGTCGAAGTGGCTGTACCAGACGGTGTGCGCGGCGCCGCGGATGCCCCTGACATCGACGCCGTGTCCCCGGAGACGCTCGGCATCGGCGTCTGTCACGAAGCTGCTGGGCTCGGCGCGCACCAGGATCGATCCGGGTGCCGGGAGGTGCTCGACCGACGCTCTGGAGGAGATCGACGCCGCCGTCATCGGGTCGAAGCGTCCGGCCGCGCGCGCCTCGACGATGGCATCGGTCTCGCTGTAGAACGGGCGACTGGAGCGCAGCCAGGCGGGGTCGGCTCGGTTGCGACGGTCCGCCTCGTACTGTGCGGCGAGCGCCTGCTGATCTTCGCCGCCCTCGAACGCACACACCGTGTCTACGTAGATCGCGCGCGCGATCTGCATCCGCTCGGCGACGGCGGCCAGAACTGTCCCACCGTACGAATGCCCGATGCCGTCGATGCGCGCTCCCGGTGCGAGAGATCGCACGGTCTCGACGACGTCATCCGCCACCGAGGCGATGGAGCAGTCGGCATCCCGCGGAGACATGCCGTGTCCGGGAAGATCGAGGGAGATGACCCGGAAGCCGTTTCGCTCCAGCGCCGGCGCGATGCGCCACCAGCTCTCCGCTGAGCCCATCATTCCGTGCAGCAGCAGGGCGACGCGGCCGCCCTCTCCGGTCTCGATCGCGTGCAGGAGCATCCGGCCAGTCAATCACGCGGTGCCCGCCATAACTCCGGAGATCTGCCCGGGGCCAGACCGAATCGGGGATGAACCGCCCGAAATCCTGCGGATCTCCGGAGTTGCGGCGGGGCACCCCGCGGTGTGATCAGTGATCGGATGCCGCGGGCGTCGCCGTCGTGGTCATCACCAGCAGCTGCGGATCGCTGAGATCCAGCGACACCGAGATCGACGAGAACTCGTCGAGTGAGCCGACGTGCGTTCCGCCGCAGAGGAAGCCGACCGCCCCCTCGGGCAGTTCGCACCGCCACGTGCGGCGGTCGATGATGCTCGGTCCGTCTACATCGATGCGGCTCGCCCCGGCCGAGCCGACCCACGATGCCAGCCGCGCGTTGATGCGCTCCTCGCGGTCGGCCAGCGACGCGGCAAAGCCCTCGGAGTCGAAGCCGGCCTTGCGCAGGCTCTTGCCCAGCCGGTACTCGTCAACGCTGCCGTCCGCG
The DNA here is from genome assembly GCF_050408615.1 of Microbacterium alcoholitolerans. NCBI lineage: Bacteria > Bacillati > Actinomycetota > Actinomycetes > Micrococcales > Microbacteriaceae > Microbacterium > Microbacterium alcoholitolerans. The sequence goes on from NZ_JBNTKD010000001.1 coordinate 764,414, forward strand.
TGTATGCGACTCGACTGGTTCGCACGGCCCTCGAAGTCCGGGTTGCCCAGCGGGTCCGTCGCGATCTCCTTGCGCCACAGATCCGCCAGCGCCGCATCCAGCGCCAGCGATGCCAGATGACAGGCCGTATGGCCGCGACTCAGAGCGGCCCGGCGCCCAGCATCCACAGCCAGCGTCGCCCGCGCGCCCACCGCGATCTCATCCGGAATCGCGTCCTCGATCCGATGACCGACCAGCCAGGTCCAGCCCTCCGCGCCGCGCTTGACGGGGATCTCGGTGCCGACCGCCAGTGCGCCTTCATCGCTCACCGCCGCCATGACAGCCTCCGCCACCCTCGCCGTCGCTGCTCCGGCGCTGATCGTGCCGGAGTCGCCCGGCTGATCCGGCCAGGTGTGATCGATCGGGTGAAACGGCGTGGCATCCACGACGACGACGGATGCCTCCCGGTCGACCAGGAGCACCTCGCCCTCGCCTGTGATGGAACCGTCGGGGAACGAGACGCGCGTCGACTGCATGCTGCCAACGCTACGCGACGAATGCGGCTCAGCTGGTGACGAACTCAGCCGGTGACGAACTCAGCCGGTGACGACCTGGGCGGTCCCGATCGGCGCGTCCGCACCCATCTCGGCGGCGATGCGGTTCGCCTCTTCGATCAGCGTCTTGACGATGTCGGCTTCGGGCACGGTCTTGATCACCTCGCCCTTGACGAAGATCTGGCCCTTGCCGTTGCCGGAGGCGACGCCGAGGTCGGCCTCGCGCGCCTCGCCGGGGCCGTTCACGACGCAGCCCATCACTGCCACCCGCAGCGGCACCGTCAGTTCCTTCAGGCCCTCGGTGACGTCGTCCGCGAGGGTGTAGACGTCGACCTGGGCGCGACCGCACGACGGACACGAGACGATCTCGAGCTTGCGCTCGCGCAGGTTCAGCGACTGCAGGATCTGGTGCCCGACCTTGACCTCTTCTGCGGGGGGTGCCGACAGCGAGACGCGGATCGTGTCGCCGATCCCCTCGCCCAGCAGGATGCCGAACGCCGTGGCGCTCTTTATCGTGCCCTGGAAGGCGGGACCCGCCTCAGTGACGCCCAGGTGCAGTGGCCAGTCACCGCGCTCGGCGAGCTGACGGTAGGCCTTGACCATGACGACCGGGTCGTTGTGCTTGACCGAGATCTTGAAGTCGTGGAAGTCGTGCTCCTCGAACAGCGACGCCTCCCAGACGGCGCTCTCGACGAGCGCCTCCGGCGTCGCCTTGCCGTACTTCTGCAGCAGGCGCGGATCGAGCGATCCGGCGTTCACGCCGATGCGCAGCGACACACCGGCGGCCTTCGCCGCAGCGGCGATCGCACCCACCTGGTCGTCGAACTTGCGGATGTTGCCCGGGTTGACGCGGACGGCACCGCAGCCGGCGTCGATCGCCTGGAAGACGTACTTCGGCTGGAAGTGGATGTCGGCGATGACCGGGATCTGGCTCTTCTTGGCGATGATGTGCAGCACATCCGCGTCGTCCTGCGAGGGCACCGCCACGCGCACGATCTCGCAGCCGGATGCCGTCAGCTCGGCGATCTGCTGCAGCGTGCCGTTGATGTCGGTGGTCTTCGTCGTGGTCATCGACTGGACGCTCACGGGGGCGTCGCCGCCGACGAGCACCTTGCCGACCCGGATCTGGCGGGACTTGCGGCGAGGGGCGAGGACTTCGGGGACGCGCGGCATCCCAAGATTCACTGCGGGCACCTCTCCAGCCTACGACGCCGGCGCTGTGCAACGCCCGAATCCCGACGTCACAGGAGTCGGCATCGGATGCCCGATGTGGTACTTTCGGCCCATGTCCGCGAACCTCACCTGGTGGCCCGCCTGCTAGGCGGTGCGTTCGCGAACTCAGAACCAGACCGCCTCCCGGGGCGGTCTTCGTCTTTCCCGCACCGGATGCCCGATCACAGGAGCCATCGATGACCTCAGCTCTGCCCGCTCGCATCCGGGATCTCGCCGCAGACCCCGAGAGCTCGTTCGTGCTCATCGCCCGCGACGGCGGCGCCGAGCTCCTCACCGGCGATGTCGTCGACGTCGACGCACTGGCCGATATCCCGCTGGACGGGCCCGGCGGACCCCGCGAGGTGTTCGCGCTGGTGCCGTACCGGCAGGTGCGCGAGCGCGGCTTCGTCGCCCAGGACGACGGCACTCCCCTGCGCTGCCTGCTGGTCGACGAGCACGAACGCCTCGACATCGAAGAGCTCGTCGCCTCGCTGCCGTCGGATGCCATCGCGCTGCGCGGCGGCGGATTCGACATCTCCGACGACGAGTACGCCGAGGTCGTGGAGCGCGTCATCGCCGACGAGATCGGACGCGGCGAAGGGGCGAACTTCGTGATCCGCCGTGACTATCGCGCGAGCTTCGAGGCGAACGACCGCGTCGCGGCCCTCACCTGGTTCCGCGCGCTGCTCGAGCACGAGCGCGGCGCGTACTGGACCTTCGCCGTCGTGACCCCGGGTCAGGTCGCCGTGGGAGCGAGCCCCGAGGCGCACGTCGTCGCCCGCGACGGCATCGTGACGATGAACCCCATCTCGGGCACATTCCGTCACCCCGCGGGGGGCGCGACCCGAGAATCGCTGACCGAGTTCCTGACCTCGACGAAGGAGACCGAGGAGCTCTTCATGGTCGTCGATGAAGAGCTGAAGATGATGAGCCAGGTGTGCTCGGACGGCGGTCGCATCACGGGTCCGCACCTAAAGGAGATGTCGCGGCTCACGCACACCGAGTACATGCTGCGCGGTCGCAGCCGGCTCGACCCGCGTGACATCCTGCGCGAGACGATGTTCGCGCCGACGGTCACCGGCTCGCCGATGCAGAACGCCTGTGCGGTGATCCGCCGGCACGAGCGCACACCGCGCGGGTACTACTCGGGCGTCGCAGCGCTGTTCACCCCGAACGGCGAGGGTGGCCACGATCTGGATGCACCCATCCTGATCCGCACCGCATACGTCGAGGACGGTCACCTGCGTGTTCCGGTCGGAGCGACGCTCGTGCGCCACTCCGATCCGATCGGCGAGGTGAACGAGACGCACGGCAAGGCCGCTGGCGTTCTGGGCGCGATCGGCGCCATCGAGCGCGACCATGTCGCCGAGGCGCGGGACGACGACGCGCCCGCCGAGGGTCGTCTGGGCGACGATCCCGAGATCGCCGCGCTGCTGGCATCCCGCAACACGCGTCTCGCCGACTTCTGGATGCAGCCGCAGGATGCCCACGGCGCCGACGCGTTCACTGGGCGCACCGCCCTGGTCGTCGACGCGGAGGACCGTTTCACGACGATGCTGGCGCATCAGCTTCATCACCTCGGCCTCGAAGTCGAGATCGCTGCCTGGGATGCCGTGCCCGACGGGGCGATCGATGCTGCCGATCTCGTCGTCGCGGGCCCCGGACCCGGCGACCCGCGCGACGGCGCGTCGGCCCGCATCGCGCGCATGCAGCAGGTGGTCGCCCGGCGCCGCGACGAAGGCGCGCCGCTGCTGGCCGTGTGCCTGAGCCATCAGATCCTCGCGGACAGCCTCGGCATCGACCTGGTTCCGCTGGACGCCCCGTACCAGGGCGTGCAGAAGGTCGTACCGGTATTCGGGCAGGAGGCGTCCGTCGGCTTCTACAACACGTTCACGGCTCGGGTTCCCGTCGGAACCACACAGCGCGGTGACGCCGAGGTGTCGGCGGATGCCGTCAGCGGCGATGTCTACGCGCTGCGCGGAGACGGCTTCGCGTCGATCCAGGGTCATCTGGAGTCGATCCTCTCGCGCGATGGGATCGCCACGCTCGAGCGGCTGGTCGGTCACGCCCTCAGCTGAGCGCCGCACCGTGGTGGCGCCGATCGCACCGGATCAGCGCAGCCGCGGCCATTCTTCGGCTGCATACCCGCCGCCGATATCCCCGCCTCGTCCGAGTTCAGCCGTCACCGGCACATCCGCGGACTGCCACCAGGACTCCGTCGTGACCATGATCCGCAGCGGCGTGTCCCCCTGCTGCTCCATCGTGAGTCTCGCCCCCTGCGCATCGCGGGCATCGATGCGCAGCGGGACGGCATCCGCCCGCGTGACAGACCAGCCGGCCGACGTGAGCACGGTCGCGAACGCGTCGCGGTCGACCACGAGATCGGGAGTCGCATCGTGCGAGAAGTCGATGAGCAGCCGGTACGACTCCCATCCTCTGCCGTCGACGTTCATGGACTCGGCTCGAGCGGCGTTCGCCTCCCAGCGACCCGCCGCGGCGATCCCCCGCAGCTCGGAGACGATCTGCTGAGCAGCGTCGTACCTCTCCTGTGCACGATCGACCTGCTCCGCTGCGCTCAGCTGGCGCACCTGACCGGGCCGCTCCCCCGCAGCATCCGTCTGAACCTCAACGGCGCCCACGCCGATCGAACCGGCGAGCATCAGCAGCGCCGGACCCGCCGCTGCGGCAGACCACGCGACCCGGTCCCACCCTCGCAGGCGACGCGGCTCGGGCACCCTCGACGACAGAATCAGCACCGCGACCCAACTGGCCGCTCCGACGACGATCGATCCCGCGAAGACTCCCATCGAGAAATCGTCCGACAGCCCCTGCCCCGTGAGCCGCTGCAGCGGTGACGGACGCGCACTCACGAACGTGTCATCCGGCATCGCGACGGCCATGCCCACCCAGCTCCACCACTGCAGTATCAGCAACCAGACGATGGCCCCCGGAGTCGCCGCTGCCAGACCCTGTCTGCGCAGCATGAGCCGGGGCAGCGACCCGAGCAGGCCCGCCGCGAGGATCAGCACCGGTGAGCCGAAGATGACCAGCAGCGGCAGCACACCCCGCCCCGTCATGAGCGTGACCAGGCAGAACCCTACAGGCAGAAGCCAGTTCATCCATGGCCAGATCCGCCACGAGACGCGTCGGATCACCGAGGCACGGCGAACGAGCGGCATCGCGGTCGCTGCGTCCGTCTGAATCTGCACTCAGCCTCCGAGGATGTTCATCGGCTTGAAGATGTCGGCCAGCAGCAGCAGCGCCCCCATGCCGATCAGCAGCACCGCGACGACGACGGTGAGCGGAACGAGCCTGGTGGCATCGACCGGCTTCGGCGCGGGCCGCCCGGTCAGCTTCGCCCATGCGCGCTTCAGCCCGTCCCACAGGGCGACCACGATGTGTCCGCCGTCCAGCGGCAGCAGCGGCACCAGGTTGAAGACGAACAGGGCGATGTTGAGCGCCGCGAGCAGATTCATCAGCACGACGAGACGGTTGAGCACCGGGGCATCCGCCGCGGCGACCTCACCGGCGATGCGGCCGACGCCGACGACGCTCAGCGGCCCGTTCGGGTCGCGCTCCTGGTCGGTGAACAGCGAGACGCCGACATCCCACAGCTTGGCCGGCAGGTTGATGACCAGTGACGTCACCGCCCCGGCCTGCTGCATGGCGAGCTCTGTTCCGGTGCCGATCGGCTGCGGGGCGTATTCGAGCTGCGAGAAGATCCCGGCGTAGCCGACGGAGCGCGTGACCTGCTCGCCGTTCTCATCCAGCACCGGCTGTCCGTTCGCGTCGACCTCACCGCGCTCGGCTTCCTCCGGCGTCAGGCTCAGCGAGACCGTCTCGCCGCCCCGGTCGACGACGACGTCCAGCGTCTCGCCTGGTGATGCCTGGATGATCTCGGATGCCTGTGCGAAGGTGTCCACCGGCGTGCCGTCCAAGCTGACCAGCACATCGCCCGGCTCGAAGCCCGCCTCGGCAGCCGGCGACGGCGGGTCATCCGCTGTGCACTCCTCCTGCGCGGTGCCGGCCGGCAGCATGCACTCGCTGATAGCGCTGACGGTCGTACTGGCCTGCTGCACGCCGATGCCAGACGCCATTATCGTGAAGATCACGATCGCGAGCAGCAGGTTCATCAGCGGCCCGCCGAGCATCACGATGATGCGCTTCCACACCGGCAGCCGGTAGAAGACGCGCTCCTCCGCGCCCTCGGCGATCGTCTCATCGTTGGCGGTCCTGGCATCCTGCACCAGCGAGGCGAACAGTCCCTTCGCCGGGCCGCTCTTGGTCGATGGCGGGTACATGCCCGACATCGAGATGAATCCGCCCAGTGGCAGCGCCTTGAACCCGTACTCGGTCTCGCCGAACCGCTTCGACCACAGCCGCGGCCCGAAGCCGATCATGTACTGGCCGACGCGCACGCCGAACAGCTTGGCGGGCACCAGATGGCCCACCTCGTGCAGCCCGATCGACACGCCGAGACCGACGAGCATGAACAGGATGCCGCCCAGGTACAGCAGTATCTCCACCCGTCCACGGTAGTGCCAGCGGTGAGGAATCCGCTGTGCCCGCCCGCCGCGCGAGAGCGGCCGTGCGTGAGATCATTGATCCGATATGACCACTCAGCCATCTCTGCCCCCCGTGCTCCGTCCCGCCGACCCACCCCGTCGCGCCCTGACCGAGCTCGCCGACCGCTTCGCTCGTGACGTCCGCGGCGACCTCGCCGACGTGCACCTCAGCGGGATCACGCTCGCCACTGCCGACCTCCGCGCCGGTGAGGCGTTCGTCGCGATCAAGGGCGTCAACCGGCACGGCGCGGAGTTCGCCCAGACCGCCGCCGATCAGGGCGCCGTCGCCGTGATCACCGATGCGGAAGGCGCTGATATCGCGGCATCCGCCGGCCTGCCGGTCATCATCGTCGACGACCCGCGGGCGGTCCTCGGCGACCTCAGCGCCTGGGTGTACGGAACAGGGGCGTCCGATTCACTGCCCGTGCTGTTCGGCACCACCGGCACCAACGGCAAGACCAGTGTCTCGCATCTGCTGCAGGGCATCCTCGATCAGATCGGCGTCGTCTCCGGGCTCTCGTCGACCGCCGAACGACACATCGCCGGCCAGGTGATCGTGTCACGGCTGACGACCCCGGAGGCGTCCGAGATGCACGCGCTGCTCGCACTGATGCGCGAGCGCGAAGTCGAGGCGGTCGCGGTCGAGGTCAGCGCGCAGGCGCTCTCGCGACACCGCGTCGACGGCATCGTCTTCGACGTGGCCGGGTTCACGAACCTCTCCCACGACCACCTCGACGACTACGCCGACATGGAGGAGTACTTCCAGGCGAAGCTGCCGCTGTTCACGCCCGAGCGCGCGCGGCGCGGCGTCGTCAACCTCGACTCCTCCTCCGGTGCGCGCGTGGTTGCGCACTCGGGCATCCCGGTGGTCACCGTGGGCACGCCGGCGATCGCCGCCGATCCGGATGCTGCTGAGCGCGCCGACTGGGTCGTCACGATCGACGACGAGCGGCAGAGCGGCACGGTGTTCACGCTCACCGGCCCCGGGGGCCGCTCGCTGACGACGGTCGTGCCGGTCATCGGCCCGCACATGGCCGCCAACGCGGGGCTCGCGATCGTGATGCTCGTCGAGGGCGGCTACGACTGGGACCGCATCGCGGCGGCGCTCGCCCGCGACGGTCAGATCTTCGCCTACCTGCCCGGTCGCACTCAGTTCGTCTCCGGTGAGTCGGGGCCCGCCGTGTACGTCGACTTCGGCCACACCCCGGATGCCTTCGAGAAGACGCTGGCCGCCGTGCGCCGCGTGACTCCCGGGCGCGTGCTCATGCTGTTCGGCGCAGACGGCGATCGGGATGCCACGAAGCGGCTCGACATGGGACGCACTGCCGTGGAAGGCAGCGACATCCTCATCGTCACCGACCACCATCCGCGCTTCGAGGACCCGGCCTCCATCCGCGCCACGCTGATCGAGGGTGCCCGCCGGGCGCGGCCGGATGCTGAGATCCATGAGGTCTCACCGCCCGAGGCTGCGATCGTCGCCGCCGTGGGGATGGTGTCGGACGGGGATGCCGTCCTGTGGGCGGGACCGGGTCATCAGGACTACCGCGACATCCGCGGGGTGCGCACGCCCTACTCGGCGCGTGAGCTCGCCCGTCGCGCGCTGCAGGCGGCCGGCTGGCGGGTGCCGGATTCGCGCTGGCCGGTGCCCTATTCCGACTGAGCCGCGATCAGAGCATCCGCCTTCTCGCGCGCCCAGCGCTCGGCTTCGGCGAGGGCTTCGAGCGTGAGCTCGTCCGGCGCGTCGTGCGCGTCGATGACGCGGGCGATCGTGTCGACGATGCCGAGGAACGTCAGGCGGCCGTCGTGGAAGGCGTGCACGGCCTGCTCGTTGGCGGCGTTGTACACCGCGGGAAAGGTCTTTCCCGCTCGTCCGACCGACTTCGCGAGCGTGACGGCGGGGAAGGCCTCGTCGTCGAGCGGCTCGAACGTCCAACTCGTCGCCTGCCGCCAGTCCAGTGGACGACCGACTCCCCCGACGCGGTGCGGCCAGTCCAGTCCGAGTGAGATCGGCAGACGCATGTCCGGTGGGGATGCCTGGGCGATCGTCGACCCGTCGACGAACTCGACCATCGAGTGCACGATCGACTGCGGGTGCACGACGACCTCGATGTCGTCGTAGGGCACGTCGAAGAGCAGGTGCGCCTCGATCACCTCCAGGCCCTTGTTCACCAGGGTCGCGGAGTTCGTCGTGACCATCCGGCCCATGTCCCAGGTCGGGTGCGCGAGCGCTTCGGCGGGCGTGACGTCGGTGAGCTCGCCGCGGCTGCGGCCGCGGAAGGGCCCGCCGGACGCCGTCACCACCAGCCGCCGCACCTCGGCATCCGTTCCCGCGCGAAGCGCCTGCGCCAGGGCCGAGTGCTCGGAGTCGACGGGGACGATCTGGTCGTCGGCTGCGGCCGCACGGACCAGCTCGCCGCCGACGATCAGCGACTCCTTGTTCGCCAGTGCGAGGGTGCGACCGGCCTTGAGCGTCGCGAGAGTCGCTCCGAGACCGATCGAGCCGGTGATGGCGTTGAGCACGACGTCCGCCTCGACATCGCGCACCAGCTGCTCAGCGTCGGCTGCCCCGAGCGCGGTGTGCTCGAGGCGGAACTCCTCCGCCTGCTGGGCGACCAGCTCGGCGTTCGTCCCCGCGGCGATGCCGACCAGTTCGAAACGGCGCGGATTGGCTCGGATCACATCCAGTGCCTGGGTGCCGATGGAACCGGTGGAACCGAGGACGATGATGCGGCGCATGCCCTCAGCCTATGCCGAGGGCATCCGCCGGCGGATCACTGTGCGGCGGGTGCGTGCTGCGTGGCGAGGATGTCGATCACGAACACGAGGGTCTTCCCGCCGAGGTCGTGCGCCTCGGGGTCCTCGCCGTAGGCAAGAGCCGGCGGGATGACGACGAGCACCTGCGAGCCGACCTTCTGGCCCTCGAGCGCCTGCACGAAACCGGGGACGTAGGTGTTGCCCGGGATCGACAGCGGCGCGCCCTTCGACCAAGACGAGTCGAAGGTCTCGCCGGTCTCCCAGTCGACGCCGTAGTAGTGCAGCAGCGTGGTGTCGCCGTCCGCGACCTCGGTGCCGTCGCCCTGCTTGAGCACCGAGATCTGCAGCTCCTTCGGCGCGTCGGTGTTCGGGACCGAGACGTCGGGCTCGCCGTCCTCGGCGAGCTTCACCGTGGGCATCCCGTCGGTGGGGTCCTGCTTCTCGCCCCATGCGGCGGACGGAACGGCCTTGAGCACATCGACGATGTAGATCTCGCTGGGCGCGCCGTTCTGGGCGGGGAACGCCACCGCCAGACGCGAGCCGACCGTGGCGCAGCCGATCACCTGCGCCAGCGTCGGGTTGGCGAGCACGTCCTGCGGCAGCATCTCGGCGTCGCCGTATCCCGCATCGCCGATGCGCTCGCCGTTGGTCGAGTCGAAGGCGCTGATCGCGTAGCTGACGTACTCGCCCTCGCCGATCCGGTCGCCATCGCCCTCGGTGAGAACCGTCCGCTGGAGCTCGGGGACCTCCTGCTCGAGCTCGAACTTCGCGGTCGATGGCTCGCCGAACTCGCCCTCGACCGTGACGCCGTCGGAGACGGCGCCCGGTGCGGCGACCTGCTCGCAGAGATCGGCGCTGGCCGTCGGGGTCTCGGAGGGCGATGCCCCGGAGTCACCGGCGCAGCCCGCCAGCAGCAGGGCCGACACGGCGACAGTGGACAGGACGGCGAAGGGGCGCAGGCGCACGATGAGACCTCGGGATCGTGAATGGGGACTCCCATCGTGACGCATCAGGCTTTGTCGTCGCTGAACGCCCGGCGCCATGCCGTGATCGGCATGGACCGCTGGATAAGCTCGTCTGATGACTTCTGAGCAGTCGCCCGAGACCGAGGAGAGCTCCGAGGGGCACTCGCCCCGGCACGCGGGTTTCAAGTACGCGGTGGGGCGGATGATCGCCCGTCCCCTAGCTCGACTCATCTATCGTCCCCGCATCGAGGGCCGCGAGAACGTCCCCCGCACGGGCGCGGTGATCCTCGCCAGCAACCACCTGTCGTTCATCGACTCGATGGCGATTCCGGTGGCGGCTCCCCGCCCTGTCCATTTCCTGGCGAAGGCGAGCTACTTCGAGGGCACTGGCTTCAAGGGGGCGCTGTCGCGGGAGTTCTTCACGTCCGTCGGCGCCATTCCGGTGCGCCGCGGCGCCGGCAAGGCCGCTCTGGATGCCCTGGACCAGCAGCGCCAACTGCTGGATGAGGGTCTGGCCGTCGCGCTGTACCCGGAGGGCACCCGATCCACGGACGGGCGCCTCTACAAGGGCCGAACGGGTGTCGCCTTCCTCGCGCTCCAGACGGGGGCGCCGGTCGTTCCGGTCGGACTGATCGGCACCGATCGCGTCATGCCGGTCGGCGCGAAGATGCCCTCGCTCAGTGAGAAGGTGACCGTGCGGTTCGGCGAGCCGATCGACGTCACCAAACACGGCGGGGCCGACAGCGGCAGGGCGCGACGACTTGCGACCGACGAGATCATGTCGGCGATCCACGCCCTCAGTGAGCAGGAGCTCGCCGGCGTCTACAACGAGCCGCCGGCGGCGAACCCGCTCGAGAAGATCAAGCAGGCGCTGCCCCACGAGCGTCGCTGAGCATCACGCTCAAGCGGCGGTGACGACCGCCTCGTGATGCACCGGGAAGTTCACCGAGTTGGCGATGAAGCACCACTCGTGCGCCTGGTGGTGCGCGTTCTCCGCCGCCTCGATCATGGAGGCCTCGGCCACGGTCACCTGCGGGCGCAGGGTGACCTCGACGAACGCTCCGCCACCACTGCCGTCCTCGCGCATCAGGCCTGTTGCGTCGTCGCGGTACGCGGTGACGACCACACCGGCGGTGACGCACGCGTGCAGATACGCCAGCAGGTGGCATTCCGACAGAGCAGCGACGAGCATGTCCTCCGGATTCCATCTGCTGCTGTCGCCGCGGAACGGCTTGTCCGCTGACGCGAGCAGATCGGGCTTGCCCTTCACCTCGATGGTGACGTCGCGTGCGTAGTCGCGGTAGCCGGTGGTGCCGGTGCCGCGATTCCCCGTCCACGTCGCCGTGAGTTCGTATCGGTGTTCTCCGAGCGGTGGCATGCCGCAAGTCTGCCACGACAGGCGGCGTTAGGCTGGTCTGGTGCTGCAGACCCTGACTGTCCGTGATGCTGTCGAACTCGCCGTCGTGGAGCGCAGCGGCTTCGTGGAGTCCCGCCACGCGGGCGCCGCGGTCGTGCTGTCGCCCGACGGCGACGTGGTCGCAGCACATGGCGACGCCGACGCGCTGATTCTGCCCCGTTCGAGCCTCAAGCCGCTGCAGGCGGTCGCGGCCGTCACTGCCGGCGCCGCTCTGGATGGCGAGCAGCTGGCGCTCGGCACTGCGAGCCACAGCGGCACTGATCGGCACGTCGAGGTGGTCCGCGAGGTGCTCGCCGCGGGAGGACTCACCGAGGACGACCTGGCCTGCCCTCCCGCATGGCCGTCGGATGCCGGCGCGCGCCGCGAGATGGTGCGCGATCATGCAGAGCAGTCGCGGATTCGGATGAACTGCTCCGGCAAGCACGCTCTCATGCTGCGCGCATGCGTCGCCACCGGCTGGCCGACCGACGGCTATCTCGCCCCGTCGCACCCGCTGCAGGTGCACATCCGGGAAGTGGTCGAGCGACTGACCGGTGAGAAGGTCGCGCACACCTCGATCGATGGATGCGGTGCCCCCGTCTTCGCCGTCACGCTGACCGCGCTCGCGCGCGGCATCCACCGCATCGGATCCGCCTCGGAGCGGTCCCCCTTCGCCCTGCATCGTGTGGCCGGCACCCTGGTGCGCGCGGTGCGGGAGAATCCGTGGACGATCGCCGGTCCCGGCGAGCCCGACACGATCGCGATCGAGACGCTCGGCGTCTTCGCCAAGGGCGGCGCTGAGGGGGTGATGGTGATGGTCGCCCCGAACGGCGCCACCGTCGCTCTGAAGATGTTGGACGGCAACGGGCGCGCGGCGACCCTCGTCGCTGCGGCGCTGCTGGCGCGTGCGGGCGCCCTGGGCGATGGCGACGTCGGCGCGCTCGAGGCCGCGCTGCCGCTCACGGTGCTCGGCGGCGGAGAGCCTGTCGGTGCGATCCGGCTCAGCCCGGATCTGTGAACTCAGAGCTCTGAGCTCCGAGCTCTGAGCCCAGAGCTCGGAGCCTCAGCCGAGCAGCACTCGCCGTGGCGGACGACCGGGCTGCACCGCCCAGGCACGGTCGGCGTGCGCATGGGCGAACGGAGGCAGCTCACGCACGCCGGCGAGCTGTCGCAGCTCCGCCGGGTTCTCCGCGGCGATCACGAGCTCGCCGCCCGTGCGCACCGCCTGCAGGCGCGCCCACTGCAGCCGCCACTGCTCCGGGTCGCCGACGATGATGGACGGCGTGCTCGCGGCTGCCCATGTCGTCCGGGCGGCCGGAGCCATGGCATCCGACTGTCCCAGTTCGTCCAGGGCGAGCACGCGATGACCGGCGTGCGCGGCCGCGAGCACGGCGACCGTGGCGTCTACGGCAGCCGTGACCACGGCCGAGGTCTCCCCGGTCGGATGCCACGGTCGCGGCGGCACGGCATGGGCCTCGCTCTCGTCGAGCACCGGAGCCCAGCACAGCTGCACCTCCCGATCCGCCATCCACGCGCGGCCCGGCGCGCGCCGCGGGTCGAACGCTGCCGTCTCGCCGCCAGCCGCGATGTGCTCGACTTTGCTGGCGAGCCGCAGCAGCGCGCGATTCGGCAGCGCGTCGATCAGACGCCCGGCCGGTCCGGACACCCGGGACACCGCGATCACGGTCGTCGCCGGCGCGCGCACGATCGCCTCCCACCGGCTGAGGAACTGCTGCGCGTAGTCGGGCGGATACTGGGCGACCAGGTGATCGAGGTCGTCGCACAGCACTGGACCGTGCCTTCCAGTCGCCAGCTCCGCGACGGTATCCCACGCACCCTCCGGATCCGCGGGGATCACCACCGCGTCGGGCAGCTGCGCGACGAGCGCGCGAAGGGCAGTGCTCTTGCCCGCGCCGGGACCGCCGATCAGCGCGAGTCCCTCCCCGCCGGCGAGCGTGATCCACTGCTGCCGCTGCTTCTCCGGCTCGTCGGCGAGGCCGAGCACGACCTCTTCGCCGAGGGAGGCGTCATCGGGAACGGACAGTCGCGTCGGCAGCGGAGGCAGCCATGGACTCGCCCCCGCCGTGCTTCCGCTCCACCGCTGCGCCGCGGCACGCAGATCCGGGGGCGTGGTGAGCGCCACGCGCGCGGTGAGCGCCTCGGCATCCCGCGGCCGCCGCACGAAGACCAGTCCACGGGATTCCGGTCCGCCGGGGAGCGATGCGGCAGCATCCGACCCGATCACGAAACGGCTGTCCGCCTGCTCGGCGACTCGAAGGCTGAGCCGAAGCGGGCAGTTCGCCGCAAGTGCGTCTCGGACGACGCCGCTCGCGCGCTGCGTGCCGAGGATGAGGTGCATTCCGAGCGCACGTCCTCGGGCGGCGAGATCGGTGAAGACGGCACCCAGATCGGGATGCTCCTGCAGCAGCGCGGCGAACTCGTCGACGACGATCACCAGTCGCGCCAGCGATGCGCAATCGCGCACGTCGCGCGCACCCGCCTGAGCCAGCGCCGCCTCTCGGCGCCGCAGCTCGGCAGTGAGGCTGCCCACCCCGCGGCGGGCTCCCTCCGCGTCGAGGTCGGTGATGACGGCGACGACGTGCGGCAGCACCCGCACCGGGTCGAACGCCGTTCCGCCCTTGAAGTCGATCAGCACGAAAGAGACGTCCTCCGGCGAGTGGGAGCGGGCGATCGCCGTCACCCAGCTCGTGAGCAGCTCGCTCTTGCCCGTTCCCGTCATGCCGGTGACGATCGCGTGCGGACCGTCGTCGACGAGGTCGACCACGAGTTCGCCGTGCTCGCCGTGCCCGAAGGCCGCTGACAGACCCGTCGCGGGGGCGGGTTCGACCTCTGACATGGCCAGGGCGTCGGGAACGGAGGCGCCACCGCCGTCTCGTTCGGCGATCGTCGCCGCGATGGTGTTCGCCTGCTGCTCCGAGAGCGCCTCGACCGCGAGTTCCGCCGTTCCCTGCGGGGTGCGCACGCGCGCACGGACGGGGACCGCGCAGTCCAGCACTGTGGTGATTCCCTCCGGCGGCTCCTCCCCCGACGTCCGGATGCAGATGGCCGCATCTGCTCGCTCGGCCGTGTCGCCGAGTCGCAGCACAAACCTCGCACGTGAGCGATCGACGTGCGGCAGTGCCGCAAGCCCCCAACGTTCGGCGTCGGCGCCGATGAGACCCAGCTGTGCGGGACCGAACCTCAGGCAGAGCTGGGCGACCATCGCGCGGACGACCGCGGCCGCGATCGGCGCCGGCGCCCGCACGCACACCCCGCCTCCGAGCTCGACGGAGATGGGCGCATCGTCGAGCTGCTGCGTCCGCTCCCGGAAGGAGCGCGAGCGCTCGTCGTCGCCGCCGGTGGCCCGAACCCTGCTGGGAACGCGACCGCGGCCGATGACCACTCGGGTGCTCCGGTCGAGTGGAGTGTGACCGCGCAGCGGTGGTTCTGCGATGCACGCTGCGACGTCGGGCTCGCGTCGCCAGGCGGCAGCGTGCTCTTCCAGGTGCAGCCGCTCGCGCTCTGCCTCGGCACGCTGCCAGGCGGCGTCGACCTCGAGCTTCGAGCGACGCGCTTCTTTCCTGCGCGAGCGCATTCCGTCCAGGAAGGAGGCGATCAGCATGAGCGGCCCGAGGGCTGCGAAGCAGAGAGCGAAGAGTGAGCCGGTCACCAGCCACAGCACGATGCCCGCGATCACCGGGACGATGGCCGCGAGCAGAGGGAGCGGCGGACGACGAGGGTCAGCGGGCGCTGCGGGCAGAACGATCGTGGTGGCATCCATGCGTCCCATTCGAGCGCATGGCGACCCCGTGATCCGGCCTCTCCACAGGCCGACCCGTCTATTCCGCGATCTCTGCTGTTGTGGAGGAGGAGTCGCCTGCGGCCGGTCGTTCCGCGTCCTGGGAGGAGAACAGCACGCGCAGGACGATCAGCGTCACGTTGTCGCGACCGCCGTTCTCGAGCGCGGCGTCGACCATCGCGTCCACGGCGGCACCGGGGTCGGGGTTCTCACGCAGGAAATGCAGGATGCCGTAGTCGGTGAGCTCCTTGGTGAGGCCGTCGGAGCAGATGATCAGCCGATCCTGATCATGCAGGTCCACTCCCACGTAATCCGGCGGCACGAGTTCGCTCGCGCCGACCGCGCGGGTGATCACGTTGCTGTACGGGTGCCCATCGGCCTCCTCGGGGCTGATCTTGCCCGAGGCGATCAGCTCCTGCACGACCGAGTGATCCGTGGTGACCTGGATGAGCCGGTCGTCGCGCTCGAGGTAGACACGCGAGTCACCGATGTTCAGCACGACCCAGCGCCACGCGCCGTCGTCGTCGCGGTCCAGGTAGATCCCGGTCAGCGTCGTGCCGGTGCCCTCGTCCGTGGTCTCCGGATGGCTGTGGATGTCGGCGACGGCGCTGCGCAGCGCCGCTTCGATGGTCTCTGCCGAGATCTCGCCCGCGTCGACCATCTCCTCCAGCCGCGCAACCGTGCTCTGGCTGGCGATCTCTCCCCCGGCGTGCCCGCCCATGCCGTCGGCGACGACGAACAGGGGGTACTTCGCCAGATACGCGTCCTGGTTGTTCTCGCGGCGCCGGCCGCGGTCCGTGACCCCGGCCCAGGCGAGCTGCAGGTCGTCGCTGACGCGGTGCGTCTGCGTTGTGGTCTCAGGCACGGGTGGTCTCCGTCGGGCCGGCGTGCGGCACGCGGGCCGCTGGGTACTCAATCATCGTAATGGTGCCCCGGCTCACATCTGCGCTGCAGGGTCTTCGGGCAGCGGGAACAGCCCGTCGATCGCGGCGAGGTCGGATGCCGTCGGCGCCCACGCATCCGCTGCCGCGGCGTTCGCCTCCACCTGTGCGGGTGTCGTGGCACCGGCGATCACGCTGGAGACGCCGGGCTGCGCGAGCAGCCACCCGAAGGTCGCCTGCAGCATGGTGATTCCTCGCTCATCGCAGAACGACCGGTATGCCTCGAGCGCGTCCCACGGGGCATCCGCCCAGATGTGCGATCGAGTCTGCATGATGCGGCTGTCAGAGGGGCCCCCGTCGCGGGTGAACTTGCCGGTGAGCAGCCCGTTCTTCAGCGGGAAGTACGGGAAGAAGCCCAGGTCGTAACGGTTGACTGCCGGCAGCACCTCGCGCTCTGCCGCACGAGCCAGCAGCGAGTAGTGGTTCTGAGCGGAGATGAAGCGCCCGCTGGAACGGGTCCGCGCAGTGAACTCCGCCTCGGCAATCTGCCAGCCGTCGAGGTTCGAGTGTCCGTAGTAGCGGATCTTCCCCTCCGCGACGAGTTCGTCGAGGGCGTCGATCGTCTCGGCGATCGGCGTCAGCGGATCGGGCAGGTGCAGCTGGTAGAGATCGATCCAATCCGTGCGCAGCCGGCGCAGCGACTGCTCCACGGCGAGGCGCACGTATCGACGCGATCCGCGACCGGCCGGGAAGTCATAGCCCATGTCGCGCTCGTGACCGAACTTCGTCGCGAGCACCACGCGGTCGCGTCGTCCTTCGAGCACCTCGCCCATGAGCTCTTCGCTGCGCCCGGCATCAGCGCCGTACATGTCGGCGGTGTCGAAGAAGAATACGCCGCTGGCCAGGGCTGCGTCGATCACGGCGCGCGTACCCTCGACGGTCTCGGTGACTGTTCCCGCGCGACCGAAGTTGTTGCAGCCGAGCCCGGCCGCGGAGACGACGAGACCGGACGCGCCGACGCGGCGCTGCGAGATTGCCATGCGTCCACCGTATCGAATGCGCACCCGGGACGACGAGGAGCCCCCGACACGAGTCGGGGGCTCCTCACATCTCATCGGCTCACACCGGCGGCTGGTTGGGATCGGCCGGCGGATCGGCGGGCGCCGCTGGCGGCGCGGGCGGCGCTGTCGGCGGAGTCGTGGACGGTGCGGACGGCGCAGCGGGGGGCGGGACCGGTGCACCGGTCCCGCCCCCTGCTGCGCCGCCCGCACCGCCCACGACTCCGCCGACAGCGCCGCCTGCGCCGCCGGCGGCGCGGGCGGCGCTGTCGGCGGAGTCGTGGGCGGTGCGGGCGGCGCAGCGGGGGGCGGGACCGGTGCACCGGGCGCGGGCTGCTGCGGTGCGCCGTAGCCGGGCTGTGCCGGAGGCTGCGGTGCGCCGTAGCCGGGCTGTGCCGGCGGGGCGTAGCCCTGCGGTGCGGGCGGCGTGTAGCCCTGCGGCGGAACGTAACCCTGCGGCGGCGCGTAGCCGGGCGCCGGCGGCGTGACGGACTGCGAAGGCTGCACGGGGACGCCGTCCCAGACGGTGCGGTCGGCGAGGAAGCCGTTGCCGGCCCAGGGAGCCGGCGCGACGGCCGGGTTCCAGCGCGAACGGTCGAAGGCGAGGATGCCGAGCCAGACCGGCGAGAGGAGCACGTAGAGGATGACCCATGCGGCCTCCTTCTGCAGCTTCAGTCCGACGCGCCAGGCGGCCATCGCGGAGATGGCGAGAGTCGCCAGCGGCAGCAGCCAGCCGATGACCGGGATCCAGGAGAGCACCAGGCTCGCACCGATCGCGTACAGCACCAGCCACGGGCTCATGTCACCGAGCTTGAAGAAGATCATGGCGTTGTACACGGGAACCCATGCACGCCACTTGCCCTCGACGCCCGCCTTTTCGAAGAGCTTCATCAGGAAGAGCGACATCACGACGTACATGACGGGCCCCAGAATCAGCAGAATGAGGCCGATCACTGCGAAGAGCGCGACCAGACCCCCGTAGCCATACGGATCGTAATAATCCATGTGTTGCTCACATCCCTTGTTCGAAAGGAAGCCATAGCGCTCCCCGGCGACGTGCGTCGCACCGGCCATGCTACTGGTGCGCCGTCGCGCCGGGCAACGACAGCCGCGGTGCGCCGCGCACCGCGCGTGTCGTCAGCCGGCGACAATCAGATCGAGGACACCGGCCTGAGGTGTCGCGACCAGTCGGATGCCCTGCTGCGCGGCCCACTCGAGCAGGCCCTTCTGCGTGCGCGCTCTGGGCCGCGTCGTGGCCAGCGCGCGCACCAGCTCGCCCTTCGCCTTCTTGTTGAAGTGGTTGAGAGCGCGGCCGGTGCCCGTCACGACGCGCACGTACGCCGACGGAACGGATGCCGGGATCGGTCCGAGTGCGACATACGACTCGCTGCGCAGATCCAGCACGAAGCTCTCATCCGCCAGTGCCGCCGAGGTGGGTGCGGACCAGTGCCGGCGCAGCGGCGGGACGCCGGGAAGCGACGTTCCCGCGGCGAGGCGATAGGCCGGGAGCAGGTCGAGCGCGCCCACGGGGCCGAACGGCGCGGAGTGGATGAGAACGTGCTCCCCCAGCCACCTGCGTGCCGCGGCGTCCATCCCCGCGGCGCCCAGTGCGTCGTACAGGACGCCCGTGTAGCGGTCGATCGCGGGCATGGTCACCGCCGTGCGCAGCATCCGATTGTGCTCGATCTCGCCGGCCTGACGGTCGCTGAGCTTGAGCACGCGCTGGGCTTCGACAGGGTCGTGCGCCAGCGACACCAGCGCGTCGACGAGCACTGCGCGCTCCTCGCGCAGCGCAGGCAGGGCGAGGTCGTCGAGCCGCAGCGGCGCGCCGGTGCCGCCGGCGCGCTTCGTCTCGGATGGGGGCAGCAGGATCTTCATGTTCTCCGCACAGACCAAAGCGTCCGTCCTCGCCCTGCGATGCGCGGGGCGAGGACGGACGCTGAGTGGATTGCTGTCAGGCGATCAGCGCGGCGTTGCCGGCAACGATCGTCAGGGCGTCGCCCTCCATGGAGAGGAAGCCGTCCTGGGCGTTGGCGAGCACCTTGGTGCCGTCGGTCTGCGTGATCCGGACCTGGCCCTCGGCAAGGATGGCCAGCACCGGCTCGTGACCGGACATGAAGCCGATCTCGCCCTCGACGGTCTTGGCGACCACGAGGCTCGCTTCTCCCGTCCAGACCTCCGCGTCCGCGGAGACCAGACTGACGTGCAGTGCCATGGTCAGCTGTTCTCCTTCTGGATCTTCGCCCACGCCTCTTCGACATCAGAGATGCCGCCGACGTTGAAGAAGGCCTGCTCCGCCACGTGGTCGAACTCACCCTTGGCGATCGCGTCGAACGACTCGATCGTCTCCTTGAGCGGGACGGTCGAGCCCTCCACGCCGGTGAACTTCTTGGCCATGTAGGTGTTCTGCGAGAGGAACTGCTGGATGCGACGTGCACGAGACACGACGATCTTGTCCTCTTCGGAGAGCTCGTCGACACCGAGGATGGCGATGATCTCCTGCAGCTCCTTGTTCTTCTGGAGGATCTGCTTGACCGTGGTGGCCACCCGGTAGTGGTCGTCACCCAGGTAGCGGGGGTCCATGATCCGCGACGTCGAGGTCAGCGGGTCGATCGCCGGGTACAGACCCTTCGACGCGATCTCACGAGACAGCTCGGTCGTGGCGTCGAGGTGCGCGAACGTGGTCGCCGGAGCGGGGTCGGTGTAGTCATCGGCCGGCACGTAGATCGCCTGCAGCGAGGTGATCGAGTGACCACGCGTCGAGGTGATGCGCTCCTGGAGCACACCCATCTCGTCGGCGAGGTTGGGCTGGTAACCCACTGCGGAGGGCATGCGGCCCAGCAGCGTCGAGACCTCGGAACCGGCCTGCGTGAAGCGGAAGATGTTGTCGATGAAGAGCAGCACGTCCTGCTTCTGAACATCGCGGAAGTACTCCGCCATGGTCAGGGCCGACAGGGCGACGCGCAGACGCGTCCCCGGCGGCTCGTCCATCTGACCGAAGACGAGGGCGGTCTTGTCGAAGACGCCCGCCTCCTCCATCTCGTGGATCAGGTCGTTGCCCTCACGGGTGCGCTCACCGACACCGGCGAACACGGACACACCACCGTGGTCCTGTGCGACGCGCTGGATCATCTCCTGGATGAGGACGGTCTTGCCGACACCGGCGCCGCCGAACAGGCCGATCTTTCCACCCAGCACGTACGGGGTGAGAAGGTCGATCGACTTGATGCCGGTCTCGAACATCTGGGTCTTGGACTCCAGCTGGTCGAAGTTCGGCGCCTTGCGGTGGATCGGCCAGCGCTCGGTGACCTCGAGGGTCTCGCCGGGCTCGCCGTTGAGGACTTCGCCGATCACGTTGAAGACCTTGCCCTTGGTGATGTCACCGACGGGCACCGAGATCGCCTCACCGGTGTCGCGCACCTCCTGGCCGCGGACGATGCCGTCAGTGGGCTTGAGGGCGATGGCGCGGACCAGGTCGTCGCCGAGGTGCTGAGCGACCTCGAGCGTGATCTCGGTGGACTCGTCACCGATGGTGATCGTGGTCTTGAGTGCGTTGTAGATGTCGGGAATCGAGTCGTGCGGGAACTCGATGTCCACAACCGGACCGTTGACGCGTGCGACGCGCCCGACGACCGCGGTCGCGGGCTGGTCAGCCGTAGCGGTGGGGGTCATTTCTTCGTCTCTTTCCTGAGGGTCTGTCAGCTGGATGCGAGAGCGTCGGCGCCACCGACGATCTCGGCGATCTGCTGGGTGATCTCGGCCTGTCGCGCATTGTTGCGAAGGCGGGTGTAGTCGGTGATCAGCTTGTCGGCGTTGTCGCTGGCCGACTTCATCGCCTTCTGCGTCGCCGCCTGCTTGGCAGCGGACGACTGCAGCAGCGCGTTGAACACGCGGCTCTGGATGTACACCGGCAGGATCGCGTCCAGCACGGTCTCGGCATCCGGCTCGAACTCGTACAGCGGGTAGACCGTGTTGCCGGCCTCCGAGTCGTCGGACTCCGTGATCTCCAGCGGCAGCAGACGCACGTTCTCCGGCGACTGCGTCATCATGCTGACGAAACGGTTGTACACGAGGGTGATCTCGTCGACACCGCCGGCCTCTCCTCCGCGGGAGAAGGCGTCGAGCAGCGTCTGCGAGATCTCCTCGGCAGTGTGGAACGACGGGGTGTCCGTGTCGCCGGTCCATTCGGCAGCCGATTCGATCCGACGGAACTGGAAGTACCCGACGGCCTTGCGGCCGATGAGGTAGAACACCGGTTCCTTGCCCTGCTCGCGCAGCAGCTCGGCCACCTCGAGACCCTCACGGAGGATCTGCGAGTTGAAGGCTCCTGCGAGACCGCGATCCGACGAGAAGATGACCACCGCGGAGCGGCGGATGTTCTCGGGCTCGCGGGTGAGCGGGTGATCGACGTTCGAATGCGTCGCGACGGCCGACACGGCCCTCGTCACGGCCCGCGCGAAGGGGGTGGACGCCTTGACGCGTGCCATCGCCTTCTGGATGCGCGAAGCCGCGATGAGTTCCATCGCCTTCGTGATCTTCTTGGTCGTCTGAGCAGAAGAGATCTTCTGCTTGTAGACCCTGAGTTGAGCGCCCATGTATCAGTACCTCACGCGATTACGCGCGACGACCCTTGACGATCTTCTCCTGGTTGACGTCCTCCGCCTCGGCGGCAGCGTGCTCCTCGTGGCCCGGGGCGCCGATGGCGTGACCCTTGCCACCCTGGAACTCCAGGATGAAGGCATCCGTCTGCTTGTCGAGCTCTGCGACCGTGTCGTCGTCGAGGACGTTGGTCTCGCGCAGCGTGTCGAGGATGCTCGTGTTGCGACGTAGGTAGTCGAGCAGATCGCGCTCGAAGCGCAGCACGTCCTCGACCTCGATCGTGTCGAGCTTGCCGTTGGTTCCGGCCCAGATCGAGACGACCTGCTCCTCGACCGGGTACGGCGAGTACTGCGGCTGCTTCAGCAGCTCGGTCAGACGCGCACCACGTGCGAGCTGACGGCGCGATGCCGCGTCGAGGTCGGATGCGAACATCGCGAATGCCTCGAGCGAGCGGTACTGGGCCAGCTCCAGCTTGAGCGTTCCGGAGACCTTCTTGATCGACTTGACCTGAGCGTCACCGCCGACTCGAGAGACCGAGATGCCGACGTCGACAGCGGGACGCTGGTTGGCGTTGAACAGGTCGGAC
Source organism: Microbacterium alcoholitolerans (assembly GCF_050408615.1). Taxonomy (NCBI): domain Bacteria; kingdom Bacillati; phylum Actinomycetota; class Actinomycetes; order Micrococcales; family Microbacteriaceae; genus Microbacterium; species Microbacterium alcoholitolerans. Next base: position 786,762 of record NZ_JBNTKD010000001.1, read on the forward strand.
TGCAGGAAGATCTGACCGTCGGTGATCGAGATCACGTTGGTCGGGATGTACGCAGAGACGTCGTTCGCCTTGGTCTCGATGATGGGAAGACCCGTCATCGAACCGGCGCCCAGCTCGTCGGACAGCTTCGCGCAGCGCTCGAGCAGACGCGAGTGCAGGTAGAAGACGTCGCCGGGGTATGCCTCGCGGCCCGGCGGGCGGCGCAGCAGCAGCGACACGGCGCGGTACGCCTCAGCCTGCTTCGACAGGTCGTCGAAGATGATCAGCACGTGCTTGCCACCGTACATCCAGTGCTGGCCGATGGCCGAGCCGGTGTAGGGCGCCAGGTACTTGAAGCCTGCGGGGTCCGAGGCGGGAGCGGCCACGATCGTGGTGTACTCCAGCGCGCCGGCCTCTTCGAGGGCGCCCTTCACCGAAGCGATGGTCGAGCCCTTCTGACCGATGGCGACGTAGATGCAGCGAACCTGCTTGTTCACGTCGCCGGACTCCCAGTTGGCCTTCTGGTTGATGATCGTGTCGATCGCGATGGCCGTCTTGCCGGTCTGACGGTCGCCGATGATCAGCTGGCGCTGTCCGCGGCCGACCGGGATCATCGCGTCGATGGCCTTCATGCCGGTCTGCATCGGCTCGTGCACCGACTTGCGCTGCATGACGCCCGGCGCCTGCAGCTCGAGCTCGCGCACGCCCTCGGTCTCGATGGCGCCGAGGCCGTCGATCGGGTTGCCGAGCGGGTCGACGACGCGACCCAGGTAGCCGTCGCCGACCGGGACCGAGAGGACCTCGCCGGTGCGGGTGACTTCCTGACCTGCTTCGATGCCGGTGAAGTCGCCGAGGACGACCACGCCGATCTCGTGCTCGTCGAGGTTCAGAGCCAGGCCCTTGGTGCCGTCCGCGAAGGTGACGAGCTCGTTGGCCATGACGCCCGGCAGCCCCTCGACGTGCGCGATGCCGTCGGCCGCGTCGATGACGGTGCCGACCTCGGTCGCCACTGCCCCGGAGGGCTCGTAGGCGTCGGCGAAGTTCTTCAGCGCGTCACGGATGACGTCGGGGCTGATCGATAGTTCTGCCATTGTCTTCCCTTTGTGTGTCTGGGTGTGCGCGGTTCCCCGCGTCGAGTAGTTCAGCTCGCGAGCTTCTGGCGAAGGTCGGCGAGTCGGGCGGAGATGCTGCCGTCGATGACGTCATCGGCGATCTGCACGCGCAGGCCTCCGACGACGGTGGGGTCGATCACCTGGTTGATGGAGATCTCGCCCCCATAGCGGCGTGCCAGCGCATCACGGAGACGGGTCTCCTGCGCGACGGCGATCGGTGCTGCGGTGTAGACCGTGGCGACCGTGCGGCCGTCCTGTGCGGAGACGATGCTGATCGCACGGGAGAGCAGCTGGCGGACGCGGCGCTCCCGCGGCTGACGCACCAGCGAGGACGCGATCAGCACGGTCGCAGGCGACGCCGACGTGCCGAGCAGCTCCTCGACCAGCGCGCCCTTCGCCGCCGCGTCGCCGAGGCGGCTGCCGAGCGCGAGCTCGAGCTCGGGGTTGGCCGCGACGATGCGCGAGAAGCTGAAGAGCTCCCCGGCGACGTCGTCCTTCGCCGACGAGATCGCGGTCGCGCGGATCGCGAGCTCCTCGACACCGTCGACGAGATCGGATGCCGACGACCAGCGCTCCGCGACGACGGCGGTCAGCAGCGTGCGAACCGGTGCCGAAGCACCGGAGAACACTGCTGTGACCAGCGCCGTGCGCGCCTGAGCAGGAGCAGCAGGGTCAGCGAGCGCGCCGCTCAGCTGGGCCGAGTCCCCGATGGCGCGGGCGGCTGCGAACAGCTCGGCCGCGCTGTCGAGGGTCAGGCCCGACGCTGCGGCAAGCGCGTCCGTCGATGCCGCGAGTGCCTGAGTGGTCGCGCTGCCCATTACTTCGCCTTCTCGAGGTCGGCCAGGAAGCGGTCCACGACGGCCGTCGCACGGCTGTCGTCAGTCAGGGTCTCCCCGACGACGTTGCCTGCGAGGTCGATCGCGAGCGTGCCGACCTCGCTGCGGAGGGACACGAAGGCGGCCTGACGCTCGGCTTCGATCTGCGTGTGAGCGGCGGTGGTGATGCGGTTCGCCTCAGCAGTCGCGGCGTCCTTGGCCTCGGTGACGATCTTCTTGCCGTCCTCGCGGGCGGCCTCACGGATCTCACCGGCCTCGGTGCGTGCCTCGGCGAGCTGGCGGGTGTACTCCTCCAGCGCCTCCTCAGCCTGCTTCTGAGCCTCGTCAGCCTTGGCGATGTTGCCCTCGATGGCGGCCGAGCGCTCGTCGAGCATTGCGGTGAGCCGCGGAAGTGCGACCTTCCACACCACGACGAGGATGACGATGAACCACAGCCCCGACCAGATGATGTCGTACCACGCGGGAATCAGCGGGTTAGGCGCTTCCTCCGCGGCGAGGTGCGTGACAAGAGCGTTCAGCATCCTGTCTCCTTCAGAACTCGGTGCGGATTACGGGAAGGGGATGAATCCGACGGCGATGCCGACGAATGCAAGCGCCTCGGTGAAGGCGATACCGATCCACATGAGGACCTGCAGGCGGCCGGCCAGCTCGGGCTGACGGGCGACGCCCTCGATCGTCTTGCCGACGACGATGCCCACACCGATGGCCGGACCGATTGCTGCGAGGCCGTAGCCGACCGCTGCGAGGTGACCGTTGATGTCAGCGAGAACCGTAGTTGCGTCCACGGGGGTGTTTCCTTTCGATTCTGGTCAGCTGGTGGGCTGACCCTTTCAGTGCTCTTCTGCGACCGCGAGCTGGATGTAGATCGCGGTGAGGACGGTGAAGACGTAGGCCTGCAGGACGACGACCAGGATCTCGAAGATCGTGAACGCGCCACCGAAGGCGAGGGTTCCGACACCGAGGAGGGCCCATCCGCCGCCCGCGGTGAAGAAGAAGAACTGGGTGGCTGCGAAGCACAGCACCAGGATCATGTGACCGACGACCAGGTTCATCATGAGACGAAGCGTGAGCGTGATCGGCCGGATGATGAAGGTGGAGATGAACTCCAGCGGCGTGACGATGATGTACACCGGCCACGGCACTCCGGACGGGAAGAGCGAGTTCTTCCAGAACCCGAGCGGGCTCTTCTTCATGCCTGCGTAGATGAAGGTCACGTAGCTGATGATGGCCAGCGTGAGCGGCACGGCGATGATCGCGGTTCCCGGCATGTTCAGGAAGGGGATGATCCCCGTGATGTTCATGAACAGGATCATGAAGAACATCGTCGTGAGGATCGGCAGGAAGCGGTCGCCGTCCTTGCGTCCGAGCAGGTCGTGGGCGATGCCGCCGCGGACGAATCCGAGGCCCATCTCGACCAGGCTCTGGAAGCGGCCGGGCACCACGGTCATGCGACGGGTGCCGAGCCAGAGGATGAGCACCACGGCGATCACAGAGAGCAGCTGGATCAGGTGGATGCGGTTCACATCGATGACTCCGAAGACCTTGAAGAGAGTCTCGGGGAAGAACTCGTCCATCGAAGGACCGTGGAATTCACCGTCTCCGGCGATCGGGCGAGGGATCAGGGTCGCAGCGAGATTCAACAGCGCGGGCTCCAGCTTCGGGTCACCGGTCTGAACCGGGGCGACGAGGGACGGTGTGCATCACAGCGCAAGCGCTCGCAGAACGAGCGGCGGGCACGGATAAAACACTACCAGACTCATTTCCCCTCCGATGCCGCGGAACCCGCTCCATCCGAGCCTTCCGGCGTCTCGTCTTCGGGGTTCACGGTCGGCAGCGAGATGTCACTGACGTTGGGCAGGCGCATGCGCGTCAGCACGATCACGTCGACGATGAGAGACATCGCCACGCCGGCGACGATGGAGAGGAAGAACACCAGCGGAACGACCCAGGACTGCCCCGCCAGCACGATCATCACGACGAGGAAGATGCCGAGCTTGAGCAGCCAGCCGCCGAGCACGATCGCGAAGAACAGCTGCACGTAGAGCGGGTCGCCGAACCAGCGGTTGGCGAACAGGATGCTGCCCGCGGTGATCCCGAGGAACAGGACGGCGAGCACGACGCCGAGCAGCCCGCTCCACAGTCCGTTCATGCCGGCGACGGCATAGCCGATCCCACCCGCGACGAGAGCCAGCACCGCTGCGGATGCGGCCGACCACAGCAGCGTGCGCCGCAGGATCGGATTGCTGGAAACGGGGCTCGGGGTCATCGGGGCTCCATGGGTGTCGGGATCGAGGTGGGCGAGGTGTCGGATGCCGGCGGTGCGGCGTCGGAGGATGGCCGGCGCGCCGGCGGCATGAGGGTCACCAACAGACAGGCGGCGACTCCGAGGACGCCGAAGCCGATGCCGACGAGATAGCCGCCCGGCCAGTCCTGGCGCGTGGCGATGTACATCAGCAGCACGGACAGCGAGATGACCGCCGTCCACGCGTAGAAGATGAGCACCGCGTCGCGGTCGCGGTGGCCGAGATCCAGCATCCGATGGTGCAGGTGCTTGCGGTCGGGCGCGAAGGGCGACTTGCCCGCGCGCATGCGCCGGAACACCGCCAGCCCGAAGTCGAGCAGCGGCAGCATGACGATCACCAGCGGCAGGACGATCGGGATGAACGCCCCGAGCAGCTGGGAGCGGCCGAACTGCTCGGGGTCGAACGCGTTCACGTCTCCCTGGCCGGTGAGCGCGATCGCGGAGGTGGCCATCAGCAGACCCAGCACCAGGGCTCCGGAGTCGCCCATGAACAGCTTCGCCGGGCTCCAGTTCAGGGGCAGGAAGCCGAGACAGGCTCCGATCAGCACGGCGGCCAGGAACGTCGCGAGGTTGAAGTAGGTGGTGGCGCCGGAGTCGCGGGTGAGGATGTAGGCGTAGACGAAGAAGATGCCGTTCGCGATGAGGCAGACGCCTGCCACCAGCCCATCGAGCCCGTCGATGAAATTCACGGCGTTCATCACCACGACGATCGCGAACATCGTGATCGAGATGCTGACCCAGCTCGACACCAGGATCATGTCGCCGACGGGCAGGGAGAGGATCTGCAGCCCGCCGCCGACGGTGATGATCCCCGCCGCGAGGAACTGCGCGGCCAGCTTGATCATCCAGTCCAGGTCGAGCAGGTCGTCGATCACTCCGACCACGGCGATGAGCAGCGCCGCGCCGAGGATCGACCACAGCGTCTGCGGCGGCACCCACACCCGCTCGAAGAAGGGATTGGCGGCCGACACGAGGATCGCGGAGGCGATGCCGATGAACATCGCGATGCCGCCCAGTCGAGGGGTCGGCGTCTTGTGCACGTCGCGTTCACGGATGCCCGGGTAGAGCTTGAACTTCAGGCTCAGCCGCCAGACCGCCCATGACAGCGCGAAGGTGATCGACGCCGTCAGGATGATCGTGAACAGATACTGCTTCACTCTTCGTCGACCGGCCCTGCATCGTCCGCTGCCGCCTCGCCATCCGCTTCTGCGGGATGGACATCACCGGGCTGCTCCGCAGGCTCGAGCAGGTCGCCGAGGACCTCCTCGAGCTGCTCGCGGGTGACAGCCCCCTCGCGAAGGATCCGGACGAGCGGGGTCTCGTCTTGTGCAGCGCCGACAAGCGACGTGGCATCGATGATGGTCGACGGCACACCGTTCTCGCTGTAACCCTGTTCGAGGTACACGGCGACCGACTCGCCGAGCATCTCCTGCGCGTCGGATGCGATGATCGCGGCATCCCGACCGGTCAGGTTCGCGCTCGACACGGCGAGCGGTCCGGTCTCGGCGAGGAGCTCGAGTGCGATGCGCTGATCCGGCATCCGCACGGCGACCGTGCCGAGGGTGTCGCCGAGATCCCACGTGAGCGACGGCTGCGCGGGCAGGACGATGGTCAGTCCGCCGGGCCAGAAGGCGTCGACGAGCTGCTGAACGGGCGCAGGGATCTCTTCGACGAGGGCCGCCAGCATGTCCTGACCTGCGACGAGCACGGGTGGCGGCATGTCGCGTCCGCGGCCCTTCGCATCGAGCAGTCGCTGCACGGCGGCGGGCGAGAACGCGTCCGCCGCGATGCCGTACACGGTGTCGGTGGGGAGCACGACGAGCTCGCCGCGGGCGATGGCCTGGAGGGCGTGACGCATGCCGGCGAGGATCTGCGAGTCGTCGCGGCAATCGAAAACAGTTGACATGGCGTGCCCATTCTACGGTGGTCGTTCCGGCGTTCCCCGGACGAGCGCTCAGTCGCGCAGCGCGGTGGTGGCGCGGTCGCGACGGGTCAGATCCTGATGCGTGGCTGCGGCGCGCCATCCGTCCGATTCGAGGATGCCCCGGATCGCGGCTCCCTGGAGCTCGCCGTGCTCCAGCACGAGCATGCCACCGCTGTGCAGCAGCCTGCGGGCGCGCTGACTGATCACGCGCACGACGTCCAGTCCGTCGGCGCCGCCGTAGAGCGCCTGCGCCGGATCGTGCAGGCGCACCTCGGGGTCGCGCGGGATCGCATCATCCGGGACGTACGGAGGATTGGAGATGACCACGTCGACCGTCCCGACCAGTTCTTCGAACGCCGTCGCCAGGTCGCCGTGGACCAGCGTGAGGTTCTCGACGCCCGCCGCGTTGCGCGCGGCCCAGGCGTGGGCCTCGGCGGAGCGCTCGACGGCATGCACCCGGGCATGCGGCACCTCGGTGGCCATGGCGAGCGCGATCGCCCCGCTGCCGGTGCCGAGGTCGATCGCAATCGGCGAGGGTGCCGCCATCTCCAGCAGCGCGTCGATCGCGAACTGCACCACGGTCTCGGTCTCGGGTCGGGGCACGAACACGCCTGGTCCGACTGCCAGCTCGAGCTGCCGGAACGGCGCCACGCCCGTCAGGTGCTGCAGCGGCTCGCGCGCCGCACGGCGTGCGATGAGGGCATCCAGGCGCTCGCAAGCGTCCTCGCTCAGGCCGGCCCCGCTGATCGCCGCCGCCTGCACCTCTCCCCTGCTCACCCCCAGCACGTGGCCGAGCAGGAGCTCTGCATCCACAGTGGGATCGGGCACCCCCGCGTCGGCGAGCTGCTGCGCATCGGCGCGCAGGCGCGCGGAGAGGGTGACGGGCATCTTCTCAGCGTATGCGTTACGCGGGTTCAGTCATATTCCCGCTGCCTGGCGGCGCAGGCACGTAGGCTGAGCATTCTGAAGCCGTCGACGAAAGGTCCGCCATGCCCGGCATCCACTCCGACATCACCTCCGCGTTCGGGAACACACCCCTGGTGCGACTCAACCGGGTCACCGAGGGCCTGAACGCCACCGTCCTCGTCAAGCTCGAGTTCTACAACCCGGCATCCAGCGTGAAGGACCGCATCGGCATCGCGATGATCAACGCGGCCGAGGAGTCGGGACAGCTCAAGGCGGGCGGCACGATCGTCGAGGCGACCAGCGGCAACACCGGCATCGCCCTCGCGATGGTGGGCGCAGCGCGCGGCTACCGCGTGATTCTCACGATGCCGGCGTCGATGTCGAAGGAGCGCCGCGTGCTGCTGCGCGCGTTCGGGGCCGAGATCGTCCTCACCGACCCGACCAAGGGCATGTCGGGATCGATCGAAGAGGTGAAGCGGATCATCGACGAGACCCCCGGCGCCGTGTGGGCCCGCCAGTTCGAGAACGAGGCGAACCCGCGCATCCACCGCGAGACCACCGGCCAGGAGATCCTGCGCGACACGGACGGCGACGTCGACGTTCTCGTCGCGGGCGTCGGCACCGGCGGCACGGTCACCGGCGCAGGTCAGGCGCTCAAGGCTGTGAAGCCCGACGTGCGCGTCATCGCCGTCGAGCCGAAGGACTCCCCCGTGCTGACCGAGGGACACCCCGGCCCTCACAAGATCCAGGGCATCGGACCGAACTTCGTGCCCGACGTGCTCGACCGCGACGTGCTCGACGAGGTCATCACCGCCGAGTTCGACGACGCCCTCCGCACCGCCCGTGACCTCGCCGCGAAGGAAGGCCTCCTCGTCGGGATGTCGGGAGGTGCCGCTGTGTGGGCAGCCCTCCAGGTCGCCGCGCGACCCGAGAGCGCCGGCAAGACGATCGTCACCGTCGTGCCCGACACGGGTGAGCGCTACATCTCGACCGCGCTGTTCGAGGACCTGCGCGACACTCCGAAGGACTGAGCGAGCGTGAACCCGGTCGCGCGCATGCGCGAGGACGTCCGAGCAGCGCGGCGACGCGACCCCGCTGCTCGGACGAACCTCGAGGTCGCGCTGCTGTACCCGGGGCTGCATGCGATCTGGGCGCATCGGCTGTGGCACAGGCTGTGGCGTTGGAACCTGCGCTTCCCCGCCCGCGTCGGCTCCCAGCTGACGCGCTGGCTCACGGGGATCGAGATCCACCCCGCCGCGCGGATCGGACGCCGCTTCTTCATCGACCACGGCATGGGCGTCGTGATCGGAGAGACCGCCGAGATCGGCGACGACGTCATGCTCTACCACGGCGTGACGCTCGGAGGGCGCGGCCCCTCGCACGGCAAGCGGCATCCCACGCTCGACGACGGCGTCGCGGTGGGCGCGGGGGCGAAGATCCTCGGGCCGATTCGCGTGGGTGCGCGCTCCGTCGTCGGCGCGAATGCGGTCGTCACGAAGAACTCGCCGTCGGACAGCGTTCTCGTAGGGGTTCCCGCCAAGCCCCGCCCGCGCCGCGAGGACGAGAGCACGCGGGCTCTGCTGGCCGCCCCCGATTACGTCATCTGAGCGCTCAGTCGCGCTCCGCCCTGCGGTTCTGCACGGCCTTGCGCAGGAACAGCAGCGGCAGCAGCAGCGCGGCCAGTGCGGTCACCGCCCAGACGATCACTGCGCCGAGCATCCATGCCAGGAAACCGGAGATCTGCAGACCGCCGATGGGGAGCAGGACGACGATGATGAGCGCGATCAGCGTCGAGAAGATGCCGATGCCGCCCATCAGCACCGGTGCGTAGCGCCGTGCGATCTTGAAGACCCAGGGGCTCAGGACGCTCTGCAGCACCGCGAAGATCAGCGCGCACAGCACGAAGCCCCACCACTCGTCCCAGAGGATGTCGAAGTCGGGGAGCAGCAGGTCTGCGGCCAGCAGACCCAGCGCGGCGGAGATGACGAACAGCACGCCGCGAATGAGAAGGTTGATCACCTGCTGAGCATAGCGATCGGCGGTCAGCGCGCCGAGCATTCCGCGCGCTGATCCGCGCGCGCCGACGCATCAGGCGTCGGCACCGCCCACCGCGGCGAGCCGCGCCTCCTCATCGGCGTGGATCGCCGATTCGATGATCGGCCCGAGGGCGCCGTCCATCACCTGATCGAGGTTGTAGGCCTTGTACCCGGTGCGGTGATCGGCGATGCGATTCTCGGGGAAGTTGTAGGTGCGGATGCGCTCTGAGCGGTCCATGCCGCGGATCTGAGACCGGCGGGCGTCGGATGCCGCGGCATCCAGCTCCTCCTGCTGTTTCGCCAGCAGGCGGGCGCGCAGCACGCGCATGCCCGCCTCGCGATTCTGCAGCTGAGACTTCTCGTTCTGCATGGACACGACGATCCCGGTCGGCACGTGCGTGATGCGCACGGCCGAGTCGGTGGTGTTCACCGACTGTCCGCCGGGCCCGGATGACCGGTACACGTCGATCTTCAGATCGTTCGGATCGATCTGGATCTCCTCGGGCTCATCCACTTCGGGGAAGACCAGCACACCGGTGGTCGAGGTGTGGATGCGCCCCTGCGACTCGGTCGCCGGCACGCGCTGCACGCGGTGCACGCCGCCCTCGTACTTCAGATGCGCCCAGACGCCCTGGGCCGGGTCGGAGCTGGAGCCCTTGATCGCGACCTGGACGTCCTTGTAGCCGCCGAGGTCGGACTCGTTGCGCTCGAGGAGCTCCGTCTTCCAGCCCTTGTGCGCGGCGTACTGCACGTACATGCGCAGCAGGTCGGCGGCGAACAGCGCGGACTCGGCGCCGCCCTCCCCCGCCTTGATCTCCATGATCACGTCACGGGCGTCGTCGGGATCGCGCGGGATCAGCAGTCGGCGCAGCTTCTCCTGCGCGACGCGGAGCCCCTCCTCGAGGGCGGGCACCTCCTCGGCGAAGGCCTCGTCCTCTCGGGCGAGCTCGCGCGCCGCATCCAAGTCGTCGGATGCCGCGGTCCACGCCTCATGGGCGGCGACGATCCGGTTCAGCTCTGCATAGCGGCGGTTGACCCGCTTCGCACGAGCGGCGTCGGCGTGCACCGCCGGGTCGGAGAGCTCCTCCTGCACCCGGCGATGCTCCTCGATGAGGGCCTGCACGGATTCGAACACGACTCTGTTCCCTGTATCGATGGCTCCGCTCGGCGCTGGGTCAGCGGATGCTGTTCTCGTGCGCGTGCGACGAGCCGGTCGACGTGGGCGCCGGGATGGACTTCTGCATCTGGAAGAGGAACTCGACGTTCGAGCTGGTCTCCTTCAGCTTGCCGAGCACGACCTCGAGCGCCTGCTGAGGGTCGAGGCCCGCAAGGGCGCGACGCAGCTTCCAGGTGATCTTCACCTCGTCGGGCGAGAGAAGCATCTCCTCGCGGCGGGTGCTCGACGCGTTCACGTCGACGGCGGGGAAGATCCGCTTGTCGGCCAGCGCACGCGACAGGCGCAACTCGCTGTTGCCGGTGCCCTTGAACTCCTCGAAGATCACCTCGTCCATCTTCGAGCCGGTCTCCACCAGCGCGGTGGCGAGAATGGTGAGCGAGCCGCCGTTCTCGATGTTGCGCGCGGCGCCGAAGAAGCGCTTCGGCGGGTACAGGGCCGACGCGTCGACACCGCCGGTGAGCACGCGGCCCGAGGCCGGTGCGGAGATGTTGTAGGCACGGCCGAGACGCGTGATCGAATCCAGCAGCACGACGACGTCGCGGCCGAGCTCCACGAGGCGCTTGGCGCGCTCGATGGCGAGCTCGGCGACGGTGGTGTGGTCCTCTGCGGGGCGATCGAAGGTCGAGGCGATGACCTCGCCCTTGACCGTGCGCTGCATGTCGGTGACCTCTTCGGGACGCTCGTCCACGAGGACCACCATCAGGTGCACCTCGGGGTTGTTCTGCGCGATCGCGTTGGCGATCTGCTGCAGGACGATCGTCTTCCCGGCCTTCGGCGGCGCGACGATCAGGCCGCGCTGGCCCTTGCCGATCGGGGCGACCAGATCGATGATGCGTTGCGTCAGCTTCTCCGGCGCCGTCTCCAGGCGCAGGCGCTCCTGGGGGTAGAGAGGCGTGAGCTTGCCGAACTCGACGCGGGTGGCGGCGTCGTCGGCGGACAGTCCGTTGATCGAGTCGACCTTGACCAGGGCGTTGTACTTCTGGCGCCCCTGCTGCTCGCCCTCGCGCGGCTGCTTGATGGCGCCGACGATCGCGTCGCCCTTGCGCAGGTTGTACTTCTTCACCTGGCCGAGCGAGACATAGACGTCGCTGGGTCCCGCGAGGTAGCCGGTGGTGCGCACGAACGCGTAGTTGTCGAGCACATCGAGGATGCCGGCGACCGGGATCAGGACGTCGTCCTCGCCGATCTCGGTCTCGAACTCGTCGGAGGTCGTGTTGTTGCCGCCGCGACGCTTGTTGCGCTGACGGGTGCGACCGGAGCCGCTGTCGTCATCGCTGTCGCTCTGGCCGCCGCTGCCCTGGCCGCCGCCGTTCTGGCCGCCCTGGCTGCCGCCGCGTCCACGGCTGCGGCTGCGGTTGCGGCCACGGCCGCGGCCGCCGCCCTCGCCGTCCGAGTCGCTGTCCGAATCGGACGAGCCGTTCTGACCGTTCTGCTCAGCGGGCGCCGAATCGGATGCCGCGGATGCGTCGTCGTCGGTGTTCGAAGCCGCGTCATCGGCCTTGGCCCCGCGACGTCCGCGCGACGGGCGCTTGGTCTGCTGGCCCGACTCGTCCGCGTCACCGCCGTCAGTGGCGTCATCGCTCTTCTTTGCGGTCTTCGCGCCCTTGCCGCGCTTGGCTCCGTCAGAGCCGTTGCCCTCATCCGATGCTGCGTCCTTGACGGCTGCGTCCTCGGTGGCGCGGGGCGCGGTGTCCTCAGCGCTCTTGTCGCCGCCTTCGGCCTTCTCATCGGCAGGCTGGTCCGCTGCGTCGGCGGTGCTCGCCTTGGCGCGGGACGCGCGCTTGCGCACCGGCTTCGCCGGCACCTCGGCCGTCGCCTGCTGTGCAGAGGCGTCGCTCACCGGCAGGTCGAGCGTCTCGGCGTCGGCCTTCTTCGCACGGCTGCGGCGCGGCGCCTTGGCCTTGGGCTTGTCCTCGTCGACGGACTCGGACGTCGAAGGGGCCTCAGTCGAGGCCGCTTCGGGCGCGGTCTCGGCGGCGGCAGCAGCCGCGGCGGATGCCGTGGTGGCGCGGCGCGGTGCGCGCTTGCGCGCAGGGGCGGCTTCCGCGGCCTGGCCCTCGGATGCGACCGCCTGGGCGGTCTGGTTGTCGTTCTGGGTCTCGGAGAAGTTCTCCACGAGTACTCCCTCATATGTCGTGGGAAAAACAGAGCAATCCGGAGCGCGCACAGCGGATGCTGCGCGCATCACACGCGCCGACGCGGAGCGTCTGCCAGCAGGACCGGGATGATTCTGGGGGTCGCGTGCGGATTTCGCAGAGATGCGATCAGGGCGAGATTCACGAAATTACGTGGAGCCCTCCGCTCGTTCCCTTACTGTACCACCCCGCACGTCGACGGCGAGCATGTGCGCTTCCCACGGGGTGTCAGTGATGGCATCCGCCACATCCACCGCCTGCTGACGGGCCCCCGGCCCGTCAGCGAGCACGAGAACGCTGGGACCGGCGCCGGAGACGACGGCGGCGAACCCCTCGGTTCTCAGCGCCTGCACCAGGCGCAGAGTCTCGGGCATGGCCGGGCCTCGGTAGTCCTGATGCAGGCGATCGTCCGTCGCATCCAGCAGCAGCTCAGGGCTCTGCGTCAGCGCGGCCACGAGCAGCGCTGAGCGCGACACGTTGAACACGGCGTCCTCGCGCGATACCTGCGGCGGCTGCAGCGAGCGGGCGAGCGATGTCGACATCGTGAAACCGGGGACGAACACCACCGGCGCCACGCCGCGGTGCACGAGCAGCTTCTTGTGCTGCGGGCCGCGCTCCCCCGTCCACGCGATCGTCAGTCCGCCGAACAGCGCGGGGGCGACGTTGTCGGGATGCCCCTCGAGCTCCGTCGCCAGGCGCAGCAGAGCATCGTCATCGAGTTCCACGTCGTCGGCGAGCAGTCCCTTCGCGATGAGGATGCCCGCGGTCACCGCCGCCCCCGAGGATCCGAGTCCGCGGCCGTGCGGGACGCCGTTCTCGGCGAAGATGCGCAGACCGGGCATCTTTCGTCCCACGTCGGCGTACACGTGCGCGATGGAGCGGACCACGAGGTTCCCGGCATCGCGAGGGATCTCGTCCGCACCGGACCCTGCGACCTCGATCTCGAGGCGATCGTCGTCGAAGGACGACGCCGTGAGCGTGTCGTAGATGCTCAGCGCCAGGCCGAGAGTGTCGAATCCGGGTCCGAGGTTCGCACTGGTAGCCGGCACGGTGACCGTGACGGTGCGCACAGCGCCGTGACTCGTCGGCGCCTCCGCGACGACGGGCTCCATGTCGGCGGGGACGACGGTGACGCCCACCCTCACTCCCCCTCGACGCGCAGCACCGAGACCACGCGCTCGACGACGTCGCTCGCCGTGAGTCGGTCGACCGCGGCGCTGAGGGCGCTGTCGGCAGCACGGTGCGTGCCGACGATGAGTCGCGCCGTGGTCCCCTCGGTGCCGTCCTCGGCGGGGATCACCGTCTGCACGAGCGTGGCGACCGAGACGCCGCCCTCGCTGAGCAGGCTCGCGATCGTGGCGAGGACACCCGGTTCGTCCGAGACCTCGAGGGTGATCTGGTAGCGGGTGAACACGTGGCCGATCGACACGACGGGCAGGTTGGCTCTGGTCGATTCGCCGACGCCGGTGCCACCGGCGATGTGACGACGGGCGGCCGAGACGACGTCGCCCAGCACTGCAGATGCTGTCTGCACGCCACCGGCGCCTGCGCCGTAGAACATCAGCGATCCAGCGGCCTCCGCCTCCACGAACACGGCATTGTTGGCGCCGTGCACCGAGGCGAGCGGGTGCGAGCGCGGTACCAGCGCGGGGTACACGCGGACTGAGATCGAGTCGATGTCGGAGCCGTTCAGGCGCTCGCACACCGCGAGCAGCTTGATCACGAAGCCCGCCTCGCGCGCCTCCTCGATCATCGAGGCGGTGATCGAGGTGATTCCCTCGCGGTGCACCGCGTCCAGCGGCACGGCGGTGTGGAACGCGAGGGATGCCAGGATCGCCGCCTTCTGCGCGGCGTCGTAGCCCTCGACGTCCGCCGTCGGGTCGGCCTCGGCGTAGCCGAGGCGCTGCGCGTCGGCGAGCACGTCGGCGAAGTCCGCGCCCTCGGAATCCATCCGATCGAGGATGTAGTTGGTGGTGCCGTTGACGATGCCCATGATGCGCACCACCCGGTCACCGGCAAGCGAGTCGCGCAGTGGGCGGATGATCGGAATGGCGCCGGCAGCTGCGGCCTCGTAGTACACCGATGCGCCCACCCGGTCGGCGGCCTCGAAGACCTCCGGTCCGTGAGTGGCCAGCAGGGCCTTGTTGGCGGTGACGACGTCAGCGCCCGAGCCGAGCCCGAGCAGGATGTGCGAGCGCGCCGGCTCGATGCCGCCCATCAGCTCGATGACGATGTCAGCACTGGTGATCAGCGCCTCGGCATCCGTCGTGTAGAGCTCGCGGGGAAGTTCGACGTCGCGCCTGGCGTCCACGTCCCGGACCGCGATTCCGGCGAGTTCCAGCTGCGCGCCGGCACGGTCGGCGAGCTCGTCCCCGTGACGCAGCAGCAGGGATGCCACCTGCGAGCCCACGGCTCCGGCGCCCAGCAGCGCCACGCGAAGTCGTCGGTAGTCAGTCATCTGCGCTCCTCAGCACGTCGGTGTCATGGTTGTCGATGGGCGGCGTCGCCGACTGTGTCCCGCGGCGCGTCACTGCGTGATGCCCGCATCGCGCGCCAGCAGGTCGCGCATGCTCTCGCCGCGCACGATCACGCGCGAGGCGCCGTCGCGCACGGCGACGATCGGCGGCCGCGGCACATGGTTGTAGTTGCTCGACAGCGGGGCGCAGTACGCGCCGGTGGCGGCGACGGCGAGCAGATCGCCCGGCGCCACATCGCCGGGAAGGTGCTCGTGGTCTACGACGATGTCACCCGACTCGCAGTGCTTGCCGACGACGCGCACCAGCACCGGGTCGGCCGCGCTCGTGCGGGATGCGATCCGAGCCGAGTACTGCGCACCGTACAGGGCCGGCCGGGCATTGTCGCTCATGCCGCCGTCCACGCTCACGTAGCACCTGGTGCCGACGCCGAGCGCGACGTCCTTGGTGGTGCCGACCTCGTAGAGGGTGACGCCGGCGTTGCCGATGATGGCCCGACCGGGCTCGAAGGCGAGCGCGGGCACGCTGATGCCGCGCCGGGCGCATTCCTCAGCGACCGCGGCGACGATGCCGTCGGCGAGCTCGGTGATCGGCACAGGGTCATCGACTCTCGTGTAGGCGATGCCGAAGCCTCCGCCGAGGTTCAGCTGCGGGATGTCCCCTCCGGCCAGCAGCTGCTGATGCAGGTCCAGCACTCGAGCTGCGGACTCACGGAACCCGGCGACGCCGAAGATCTGGGAGCCGATGTGGCAGTGCAGCCCGGTGAAGACGAGCCCTGGCGTCTCACGGATGCGCGCGACCGCGGCCGGCGCCTCGGTGAGCGGGAAGCCGAACTTCTGATCCTCGTGCGCGGTGGCCAGGAAGTCGTGGGTCTCGGCGTGCACGCCGCTGTTGACCCGCAGCATGACGCGCTGCTGCGCGCCGGTGCGGACGACGATCTCGGCGAGCCGCTGGATCTCGATCGTGCTGTCGATGATGATCGTGCCGACCCCGACCTCGACGGCGCGCTCCAGTTCGGCGGCCGACTTGTTGTTGCCGTGGAAGCCGAGGTTCGCGGCATCCGCCCCCGCCGCCAGCGCGACCTCGAGCTCGCCGCCCGTGCAGACATCGACGTTGAGTCCCTCTTCGCGCACCCAGCGGACGATCGAGGTGTTCAGCAGCGCCTTTCCCGCGTAGTAGATGCGCGCGGTGGTTCCGTGCGCTGCCGCCGCTGCGTCGAATGCTCCGCGCAGTCCGGCGGCGCGCCGCCGCACCTCGGCCTCGTCGAGCACCTGCAGCGGAGTGCCGTACTCGCGCGCCAGGTCACCTGCCGACACGCCGCCGATGAAGAGCTCGCCGTCATCCGCGCGCCGCGCCGAGACCGGCCACACCGAGGGCACCAGGTCGTTGGCGTCGTCGGGGACGACCAGCCATTCGGGGGCAGGCGAGGAGGCAGTGGAATGCACAGGGCACCAATCGTGTAATCGGGCTTCGGGCGGGATGCGCACGTGCCCCCGATTCTAGAGCACGGTGATGGCCCGCTCGGCGCGGAAGACAGCCTCTGCAGCGCCTCTCTGATTAGAGTGAGACCGATGGACAGCTCAGGCAATTCCACGTCGCGCTCCGCCGATCCAGGATGGGTGAAGCGGACCTCGTCCGCCGTCATCCGCAGACTGCTGCGCTGGCGGCTGGTCCGCGCGGCACTGCTGTACAGCGCCAGGCGTGGGCCGATGCTGGCCGACGCCGTGACCTACCGCGCCCTGTTCAGCGTCTTCGCCGGCGTGCTGCTCGGCTTCTCGATCGCCGGCCTCTGGCTCTCGCAGGACGACGCCGCCTGGGACGCCGTCGTCACGGCGGTCGACGCCGCCGTCCCGGGCCTCCTCACGACCGACGGCGGAGACGGGATCGTCGATCCGGACAGCATCCGCGCACCCGCCGGGCTGTCGATAGCCGGTGTCATCTCGCTGGTGGGTCTGATCGGGTCCGCGCTGGGCGCGATCGGCTCGCTGCGCACCGCCATCCGCACGATCGCCGGCACCATCGCGGCAGACGTGGCGTGGTACTGGGTGATCCTGCGCAACCTGCTGCTCGCCGCACTCATCGGCGGGGCCTTCGGAGCCGCCGCGGCGCTGACCTTCTCGAGCGAGCTGATCGTCGGCGCGCTGGCCGATGCCATGGGGCTGCCGAGCGACTCGGGCGCGGTGTTCTGGGTGACCCGGGTGGTCTCGCTGCTGGTGGTCGTGGCGCTGAACGCGGTGCTCGTCGCCGCAGCGTTCCGCATCCTGTCGGGTCTGCGCGCCTCGGCCGGGGCGCTGTGGGGCGGAGCCCTGATCGGCGCCGTCGCGCTGCTCGTGCTGCAGGAGCTGTCCGGACTGTTCGTGGGCGGGGCACGTTCGAATCCGCTGCTCGCGTCATTCGCATCGCTGCTGGCACTGCTGCTGTGGCTGAACCTCTCGACTCAGGTGATCCTGCTCGCGAGCGCGTTCACGACGATCGCGGTCCGCGAGGAGCAGGATCGGGTCGCCTCGAAGTTCGGCGCCTCGACGCTCGCCGAGGATGCCCTGCATCGCGCCGAGCAGGATGTGCAGACTGCCACCGCTGAGCTGCGCGAAGCTCAGAAGACGGTCGCCGAGGAGCGCGGCGCGTCCTGACCCCGTGGCCTGCCTCGGCCGATCAGCGCGGGCAGGTGCCGGGTTCGAGGAGCGTCTCATCGACGCCGATGCGCCCGTCGGCCGAGATGTCGGCGACGACGGCGGTGCCGTCGATGCGCAGGCCGGTCAGGGTGATCCCCGCGGGCAGCTGATCCGCGATGCACACCCGATGGGTGTCGGCCAGGGCCGCTCCCGCGTCGCCGAAGATGGCGGCGAGTCGCTGGAGGTCGATCTCGTTGCCGGCGACCGCGGCCGAGACCGGTGTGAGCATCAGATCGCCGCCGTCGGCCCCCGGCGTGAGCGTGAGGGAGAGCGGGATCTCGCGTCCCAGCACGGGGATGCCGCCGTGCACGGTGATGTCCGGCTCTTCGACGCTGATCTCGGAGATCGGAAGGTCGGATGCCGCAAGGAGCGCGGCGAACTGCGACTGGTCGATCGAGACGGTGCCCTCCGCCGACCCCAGCTCTCCGGCACCGAGCGGCACACCGGTCGCGATCACCTCGGCTGCACCGGTGATGCCCCCGATCGTGATCTCGTCGGAAGAGAGCCGGAGTTCATCCAGCGAACCGGCGATCAGCTGCGGCAGCAGGATGCCCGATGTCTCGACGTCGAGCTGCTGATCCGCGGGCAGGTCGAGCTCGTCGACGACCAGCCCGCGCACGACGCTCGGCACGACGGCGCGGGCGATCACCTCTGCTGCCACGACGAGCACCGCGATCAGCACGACGATGATCAGCACGACCCACGGCCAGCGGGCCCGTCTCGGCGTCGCGGCGCCACCGGTCGCGGCACTCATGTCACATCCGCTCGGGCGCCGAGACGCCCAGCAGCTCCAGTCCGTTGCGGAGCACCTGGCCCGTGGCGTCGTTCAGCCACAGGCGCGTGCGGTGCACGGTCTCCAGAGGGTCGTCGCCCTTGGGAATGACCCGGCAGTTGTCGTACCAGCGGTGATACAGGCCGGCGAGCTCCTCGAGGTAGCGGGCGACGCGGTGCGGCTCGCGCACCTCTGCGGCGAAGCCCACGATGCGCGGGAACTCCTGCAGCGCGCCGAGCAGCGCGCCCTCGGTCTCATGGGTGAGCAGCTCGGGTGCGAACTCCGAGCGGTCGACGCCGGAGTCGGCGGCGTTGCGCGCCACGTTGTGGGTGCGCGCGTGGGCGTACTGCACGTAGAAGACCGGGTTGTCGTTGGTGCGCTTCTGCAGCAGCTCCGGGTCGAGATCCAGCGGCGAATCGGCGGGCGAGCGCTCCAGCGAGTACCGCAGCGCATCGGTGCCGAGCCAGTCGAGCAGGTCATCCATCTCGATGATGTTGCCCGCGCGCTTGGACAGGCGCGCGCCGTTGATCGAGACCATCTGGCCGATCAGCACCTGGATGTTCTTCTGCGGGTCGTCGCCCGCCGCGCCCGCGACGGCCTTCAGCCGGTTGACGTAGCCATGGTGGTCGGCGCCCAGCAGGTAGATCTTGTTCTGGAAGCCCCGGTCACCCTTGTTCAGGTAGTACGCCGCGTCTGCCGCGAAGTACGTGTACTCGCCGTTGGAGCGGCGGATGACGCGGTCCTTGTCATCGGTGAAATCGGTGGTCCGGACCCAGACGGCCCCGTCCTCGTCGAACACATGGCCCTGCGCGCGCAGGCGGTCGACGGCCTGATCGATCAGGCTCGATCCGTCCGCTGCCGGCGCATGCAGGGTGCGCTCCGAGAACCACACGTCGAACGGGACGTTGAAGCGCTCGAGCGAGTTCTTGATCTCGGCGAGCTGATAGACGTACGCCTGGTCGCGTGCGACCGCGAGCTGTTCGTCGTCGGGCAGATCGAGCAGGTCGGGGCGCTCCGACAGAACCCGCTTCGCGAGCTCGGCGATGTACTGCCCCGGGTAGCCGTCCTCCGGAGTGGGCTCGCCCTTCGCCGCGGCCAGGACCGAGCGACCGAAGCGCTCCATCTGCGCGCCGGCGTCGTTGATGTAGTACTCCCGAGCCGCGGTCGCCCCGCTGGCCAGCAGCAGCCGCACGATCGAATCGCCGAGGGCTGCCCAGCGCGTGTGCGCGATGTGCAGCGGTCCGGTCGGATTGGCCGAGACGAATTCCACGTTGACCGAGACACCGGCCTGCGAGTCGTTAGTGCCGTACGCTTCGCCGGCATCGACGATCGCTTTGGCGAGAGCGCCCGCGGCGCCGGCCTCGAGACGGATGTTGACGAATCCCGGGCCTGCGACCTCGGCGCTCGCGATGCCGTCGGCCTTCACGAGCTCATCGGCGATCTGCTGCGCGAGCTCGCGCGGGCTGGTACCGAACTGCTTGGCCAGACGCATCGCGATGTTCGATGCCCAGTCGCCGTGATCGCGGTTGCGCGGGCGCTCGAGCACGATGTCGGATGCTGTCAGTGAGAGCTCATCCCCCGGTCGCCGGGAGGCCGCGATCGGGACGAGAGCGGCGAGGAGGGCGGCGGAGAGGGATTCTGGGCTCATAGCCGCTCCAGTCTAGAGCCAACACCCGTGAATCGATCGTCAGCGCAGGGCGGCAACGGTATCGGCGAGACGGGCGCGGATGGTCTCTTCGGGAGGTATGCCGGCGGCTCGCAGAGCGAGCACCGCCGCGCCGGTCGCGCCGTCGCCGACCGGGTTCAGCTGCAGGCCATCGGCCGCAGCGCCGAGCCGCGCGATGAACGCATCCCGGACCGGGCCGCTTCGAGCGAGCACGCTGCCTCCGACGACCAGGGGGCCGGGGCCCGTGAGCACCGCCGACAGCGTGTCGGCGAGATGCTCGCCGGCCTCCGCGAGGATGCCGAGTGCGATGGCATCCGACTCTTCGAACGCCATCGGCGCCAGCCCCGCCAGCTCGATCGGAGGGTGGGAGTAGAGCATGCCGACCAGCTCCTCGAGCTCCTGCTGCCGCCCGTCCTCATACACCGTGGTGCGCTCGAGTCCGTAGTGTGCGAGCACTCGATCCGTCAGTCCGGTCCGCGGTCCGGTGCGATCCAGATCCTGCACCGCTGCGCGCGCGATGGCATGCCCGATCCAGAAGCCGCTTCCCCTGTCGCCGAGCAGCCAGCCCAGCCCGTCGCCGGCCCCCGTGATCCGCCCATCCTCCACGCGGATCACGCACGCGCCGGTTCCGGAGACCATCGCATAGCCGAACGGCGCGGCCGCGCCGCTGAAGTACGTCGCCAGCAGGTCGGACTCGAACACGAGCCGGCCCGTGAACCCCTTGGCGACCAGGCGATCCTTCAGCCAGGCGTCGCTGCCTGCCGCCCGCATCCCCGCCATGGCGGCAACGACCACCTCGACGCTGCTCAGTGATGCGCCGGATGCCGCCAGAGCGGCCTCGATGGCATCCAGCACCCCGTCGGCTGCACGATCGGCACCAGCCGAGATGGGGTTTCCCCGTCCACCGACTCCGTAGCCGAGGCAGGTCCCGCGTCGGTCCGCGAGGACCGCGCGAGTGGAGGTTCCACCGGCGTCGATGCCGATGAGAAGCGGTTCGTGATTCATTTGTGATCTCGTCCTGTTTGACGTTTTCGTCGCGTGAGAATAGTTTTCATTCCAACAGGGATTTCCGGAAGACGCATTTCCTCCGGAACAGCTGGGAAGAAGTTGGAGGCAATGGTGCCACGGACAACAGGCAGCAGCAAAGGCATGACGATCGCGCGTCGCATCGCGGCCGGTCGTCGTGCGATGCCTGCGGCGATGAGCAAGATCGCCGATGTCGTGACCGAGCATCCCGCCGCCCCGGTCGAGCTGACCATCACCGAGCTCGCCGAGCGCGCCGGCACCTCCCCCGCCACCGTCACCCGGTTCTGCCGGGCACTCGGGTTCGACGGCTACACGCAGTTCCGCGTCGGCGTCGCCAGCGAGATCGGCCGCGGGGACGACAACGAGAGCTGGCACGCCGACATCGGGCAGGAGTTCGGCGTCGAGGACGAGGCCGGCAAGGTGCTGCAGACCCTCGTCGCGCTGCACGTGGAGAACCTCGAGACCACCGCGGAGCACCTCGACCTCGATGCCGTGCTCCGCGTGGCGGATGCCATCAGCGCCGGACGGCACGTCGACATCTACGGCGTGGGCGGCAGCGGCGTGATCGCGCGCGAGTTCCAGGCGCGGCTGTACCGCATCGGCGTCAACGCGCACAGCTGGTCGGACGTGCACGAAGGTCTCACCAGCGCGGTGATGCAGGACGCGTCGTCCGTCGCGATCGGCATCTCCAGCACGGGCCGCACCGAGGAGACCGTGCAGATGCTGTCCCAGGCGCGCGCGGCTGGGGCGTTCACTGCCGCGATCACACACGATCCGGACTCATGGCTCGCCGGCCTCGCCGACGTCTCACTCGCCACGGCGGAGCCCACCCCGTACCTGCGTCCGGACGACCTTTCGGTGAAGCACTCGCAGTTGCTCGTGCTCGACCTGCTCTACCTGCTGGTCGCGCAGCAGATGTTCGGCGTCGCCTCCACGCATCTGGCCGCCAGCGCGATGGCCGTCTCGGCCCATCGACGCACCCCCCGCGCCGCGAAGGCGCCTGTCCTTCAGGAAGAGAGCCGATGAGCGCCACGCCCAACGATCTGCTGCACGAGTCCACGACACGTCTCGAGCGGCTCGCCGCCGATGCCGAGGCAGGCGCCCTCGACGCCGCGATCACCGTGCTCGTCGACGCGCTCGACAGCGGCGGCGTGCTGCATGCCTTCGGCACAGGACACTCGGAGGCGTTCGCGATGGAGATCGCCGGACGCGCCGGGGGGCTCATCCCCACGAACAGGTTCAGCCTGCGCGACATCGTGATGCACGGCGATCGCGAGGTCGATGTGCTCACCGGATCGCTCGAGCGCGAGCCGTGGGTCGTCGACGAGTTGATGGCCACGGTGCCGGTGCACGAGCACGACGTGTTCCTCATCGCCTCCAACTCGGGCGTGAACGGCTCGATCGTCGGCACCGCGCTGTGGGCGAAGGAGCGCGGTCACCGGGTCATCGCAGTGACCAGCCTCGCGCACACCGCGCGCGTCGAGCCGAAGCACCCCAGCGGAAAGCGACTCAGCGAGGTCGCCGACATCGTCATCGACAACCTCGCCCCCTACGGCGACGCCACGCTCGAAGTCGCGGACAGCGTGGGCGCCGGTGCGATCTCATCGATCACCGCCGCATTCATCGCGCAGCTGCTGACGCTCGGCGTCGCCCGCACGATCGCCGCACGCGGTGAGACTCCCCCGATGTACATCTCCGCCAACATTCCCGGCGGCGACGACCACAACTCCGTCCTCGAGGACCGCTATCGCGGCCGCATCCGACGGGGAGCCTGATCCTCTGAACCCACCCCTGGGCCCCGAGCTCGTCGAAGGGCCCGAAAACCCAAACACCGATCAATCACAACGGAAGGTATAGAGATGGAACTCAACGAAGCATCCATCAGCCGGCGCAACCTGCTCCGCGGCGCCGCTGCCGCAGCGATCCTGCTGCCGTTCGGCGCGACCCTCGCCTCGTGCGCCGCGCCCGGCGGCGGCGGTGGCGGCGCTGGCGAGCCCGGCGGCGAGGTCACCTCGGACAACCCGTTCGGCGTCGCAGCCAACGCGAAGGTCGACGCGGTCATCTTCGACGGCGGCTACGGCATCGACTACGTCGAGAACGCCGCGAAGATCATGGAGGGCAACAAGGGCCTCGACGGCGTCACGGTCAAGGTCTCCGCCTCGACCAAGATCGCACAGGAGCTGCAGCCCCGCTTCGTCGGCGGCAACCCGCCCGACCTCATCGACAACTCGGGCGCGAACTCGATCGGCTGGAACACCATCCTCGACCAGCTCGAGGACCTCACCGAGGTGCTCGAGTCGAACAACCTCGAGGGCGAGAAGATCGCCGACACCCTGTTCGACGGAGTGAAGGCTCCCGGCACGTTCGGCGACAAGTTCGCGGCCATCAACTACGTGTTCACCACATACGCGCTGTGGTACTCGGGCAGCCTGTTCGAGGAGAACGGCTGGGAGGCGCCCAAGACCTGGGAGGACCTCAAAACCCTCGGCGCCGCGGCGAAGGAGAAGGGCAAGTACCTGTTCCTGTGGGGCAAGGAGGCGGCGACGTACTACCAGACGTTCGTCATCGACTCCGCTGTCATCCAGTCGGGTGACGACGTGCGGCTGCCGCTGGAGAACCTGGAAGAGGGATGCTGGTCGCACCCCACTCTCCAGTCGATCCTCACGGCGCTGTACGACCTCATCCAGGCCGGCTACGTCAAGCCAGGCGGTGGCGGCACGCAGTTCACCCAGGCCCAGGCTCAGTGGAGCCTCGACCAGGAAGCACTGCTGTACCCCTCGGGCTCGTGGATCGAGAACGAGATGAAGGACACCACGGCCGAGAACTTCCAGATGAAGGGCGTGCGCGAAGTGCCGCTCGACGGCAACGCCACGACCCCGGCCGGGTACATGCGCGCAGAGGCCGGCGAGCCGTTCATCGTGCCGAGCAACTCGAAGAACCCGGCCGGCGGCAAGGAGCTGCTGCGCACCATGCTGTCGAAGGAGGCCGCATCGGCGTTCTCGAAGAACAAGCTCGCTCCGACGGTCGTCAAGGGCACCGTGCCCGACGACGGCTTCGGCTCGACGGCGCTCGTCTCTCAGGTCGAGATGATCGACGCAGCAGGCGCAGGCATGTTCACGATCAAGTCGACGAACCTCTACGGCATGAACTCCGACCAGCTGCCCATCTGGAACTCGTTCCTCGATGGCAAGATGACGGTCGCTGAGATCACCAAGCAGCTGCAGGCGCTGGTCGACAAGATCCGCAACGACAGCTCTATCGAGAAGATCGAGATCAAGTGACCTCGTCGACCGCCACTGGTGGTCCCCAGCTGCAGACCGCTGCGGTGACTGCAGCACGCACGGGGCGGCGCAAGCCGCCCCGTGCGGGGGTCCCGCGCAAACTCACGTTCGATTATGTGTCGTTCCTGCTGGTGTTCCTCGGACTCCCGCTGGCGATCTTCCTGATCTTCGTGATCTCGCCGTTCGTCCAGGCCGTCTACTACTCGATGACGAACTGGACCGGCTTCTCGCCCAACATGGACTTCATCGGGGTCGAGAACTTCGTCAAGCTGTTCCAGGACTCGACGTTCCTGCAGGCGATGGGCAACAACGCCCTGCTCGCGATCGTCGTGCCGCTGATCACTCTGACGATCGCCATGATCTTCGCGAGCATGATCACCGTCGGCGGACCCAGCCACGGACAGGTGCGCGGTCTTCGCGCATCCAGCTTCTACCGCGTCGTGTCGTTCTTCCCGTACGTCATCCCGGCGATCGTCATCGCGATCCTGTGGAACATGATCTACACGCCCACCGGTCTGGTGAACGGCCTGCTGAGCCTGGTGGGCATCGACACCGGCCAGTACGCGTGGCTCGGCGATGAGCGCACCGCGATGGGGGCGACGATCTTCGTCATCGTGTGGAGCATGGTCGGCTTCTACATGGTGCTGTTCGTCGCGGCGATCAAGGGCATCCCGTCCGAGACCCTGGAAGCCGCCCGCATCGACGGCGCGGGCCGGCTCCGCACGGTGACCTCGATCCTGCTCCCGCAGATCCGGGACAACGTGCAGACGGCGTACATCTACCTCGGCATCCTCGCCCTCGACGCCTTCGTGTACATGGCAGGTCTCAACGCCACCGGCGGCCCAGGCAACAGCACGCTGGTGATGAGCCAGTACCTGTTCCGGACGGCGTTCGAGAAGGGGCAGTTCGGTCTGGCCAGCGCCATGGGTGTCGTCCTGGCCGTGCTCACCCTGCTGTTCGCCGCCATCGTGATCGGCATTTTCCGCCTCATCGGCGGCAAGGATGAAGGAGGACGCGCATGAGCACCGACACGCGCGCCGCGATCACCATCGATCGCCGAACGAGCTCTGCGAAGGAGTCCAGAGCCAAGGACAGCGGTGGCGACAAGTGGGTCGGCGGCGTCTCGCACGTCGTGCTGGCGATCTGGTCGATCATCGTCATCCTGCCGATGGTGTGGACCCTTGTCGGGTCGTTCAAGACCACCAAGGAGATCTTCGCCTCGCCGTTCGGCCTGCCGGAGAACTGGAGCTTCGACAACTACGTCAACGCGTGGGTGAAGAACAACTTCGGACTGATGTTCCTGAACACGGTCATCGTCGTGGGCGTCGCGCTCGTGCTGGTGATGGTGCTCGGTGCGATGTGCGCCTATGTGCTGGCGCGCTTCTCGCTGCCCGGCAGCCGTGTGGTCTACTACCTGATGCTGGCGGGGCTGACCTTCCCGATCTTCCTCGCCATCGTTCCGCTGTTCTTCATCCTTCAGGGTATGGGGCTGCTGAACACGCTGCCCGGCCTGATCATCACCTACGTCGCGTTCGCCCTCCCGTTCACAGTGTTCTTCCTGTTCTCGTTCTTCAAGTCACTGCCGTACGAGATCCAGGAGGCCGCCTACGTCGACGGCGCCAGCGAGTGGCGCACGTTCTTCCAGGTGATGCTGCCGATGGCCAAGCCGGGCATGGCCGCGGTGGCGATCATGAACTTCCTCGGCCTGTGGAACCAGTTCCTGCTGCCGATCTCGCTGAACACCGACCAGGACAACTACGTGCTGTCGCAGGGTATGGCCAACTTCGCCTCGGCGGCCGGCTACCAGGTGGACTTCGGCGCCATGTTCGCCGCTGTGATCATCACCATCGTGCCCGTGCTCATCGTGTACGTCATGTTCCAGCGCCAGCTGCAGGGCTCGGTGTCTCAGGGCACCTCCAAGTAGCATCCATGGCACTTCATCGATCGCCCCTGCCCGCTCCGGCGGCGCAGGGGCGATCGGCGTTCCATGCGAGAGCGTCTACCGAATTCGTCAGCGGCTGATGTTCGCCTACACTCGCCCCATGACCCTGCATCCGCCGACCCGACGGCGCCGCATGGCCTTAGCGGTCGTGGGCGCCCTGGCCGTGGTCCTCGCCGCGACCCTCGGGGTCACACGCCCGTGGATGCCGCCGGCCGAGACGGCTCCGATAGCGGCCGCGGAGGACGGCGTCTCCCCCGCTCCGCTGTCGCTTCCGGAGCACCCGAAGGTGCTCGTCTTCGGCGACTCGTGGACGTACGGCTCGGCGGCGACAGTTCCGACGCTCGGCTATGCGTATCTGCTCGCCGACCTGATCGACGGCGAGACCGTCGTCAGGGGCGTTCCGGGCAGCGGCTATCAGCAGCCGGGCCGGATCGGTCCGGTGTACGGCGAGCGGGTCGCCGCGCTGGATGCCGCGATCGCGCCCGACCTCATCGTCATCCAGGGATCGATCAACGACCGCCGCGAGGATGCCGCGGGGTACCGACCGGCGGTGAACGCGGTGTGGGATGCCCTGACTGCGAAGTTCCCGGCGGTTCCCGTCGTCGTGCTCGGCCCCGCGCCGCACGAGCTGCCCGTCGGCGCGTCGACCGCGCGCATCGACCGCGACCTCGCCGCTCTGGCCGCGGCGCGAAACTGGTGGTACATCTCCCCCGTGCAGGAGCACTGGATCACCGACGAGAACTACCTCACCATGATCGATGTCGGCCCCGGTCGGAAGCACCCCTCTGACGTCGGGCACGAGTACCTCGCCCAGATGGTGGCCGACGCCCTCGCACAGTTCGGCGACGCACCCGTGACGGCCGCGGACGGTTCGACGACGCAGCCCGCGAAGTAGCCGGCAGTTACCGAGTCGGAGCCTCCGGTGGCCCCGGGTAGACGACTGTGCCTTCGCGCGCCTGCGCGCCGGGCGTCAGCTCGGCGGGAACGATGCGTCCGTCCGGCATGAGATGGCTGACGGGGATGCCCCGCGCCAAGAGGTGGTCGGCGATGATGCGCCGATGACAGCGCCACCAGACCGCCTCCGAGCACATCACCGCGGTAGTGGCGTCGGATGCCCGGTCTCCGCCGATCAGCTCGGCGTGGCGGATCAGTTCGTCGAGTCCCTGCGCGAACTCCTCGCCGAGCGCGTGGTCTGCATAATTGTGGAAGCTGCGATTGCGCCACAACGCGTTGACCGCGTCCGGGACGTCACGGGACACGTTGCGCCGGCCGCCGAGCGATGCCGCGCGCCGGTATGCGATCTGCGCACCTGGAAGGCTCTCGGCAAGGGCATCCTCGTTGAACCAGGGGTATCGGTTGGACCCCGGCAGGCGGCGCACGTCCACGATCGCGTGGACCTGCGCGCCATGCAGGATCTCGATGAACTCCTCGAGCGGATGCGTCGAGTGGCCGACGGTGAGGATCATCGCGTCAGTCGTCGAGCCTCGACAGCGCGCTGCCCTTGTGGGCTGCCACGTGATCGGTCTTGTCGCTCTGGATCTCGTACTGCGGGTCATCGGAACTGGCGCGGCGCGTGTGACCCTTGTAGTCGAAGTCGGCGGTGTGCACCTTCGTGATGTGCCCGCTGACGCGACCAGCCTCGGAGTTCCAGCTCACGTGATCTCCGACTTCGAAACGCTCGGTCATGGCGTGCTCCTCTCGTGTGCTTGCTCCTACCGCCGACGGTAGCACCGCGATTCAATCGCAGCGCCCCGGGAATGATAGGCTCGCTCGGTACGCCTCCGTAGCTCAGTGGATAGAGCGCCGGTTTCCGGTACCGTAGGTCGCAGGTTCGACTCCTGTCGGGGGCACACTTTCTCTCTATGGCACCGTGACCGCTGCGGGCAGGAAACACTGACCGCTGCGGTACTCGAGGCCGAGCGGCACGTCCTGTCTGCACGAAGCCTCCCGATGCTCCGTCACAAGATCGTGATGACCATCAGGCGACGCGCCTCACCGCAGTGAGAGCGCGATCGCGATCACGGCGAGCAGCGGAAGCACGCCCTGCACCGCCGCCGCACGCGACTTCGAGCGATCCGAGAGAATCAGCACGAGCGCGGCCGCCAGCATCATCCCGGTGCCGGCGAGTACGAGCGCGATCCCGACGGCATCCGATCCGACCAAGATGATGCCGATGACGGTCGTCACGGCGAGGAACAGGTTGTAGAAGCCCTGATTGAAGGCGAGCTGGCGCGTGGTCTCGGCGTCGGCTTCGCTGCGGACTCCGAAGATCCGCCTCGTCGTCGGTGCCGTCCATCGCACCGACTCGAGCACGAAGATGTACACATGCACGGCTGCCGCGAGCGCGGCCAGGGCGAGCCCGATGATCAGCATGTTCAGATTCTGCCCCCACCGCGCTCATCGGTGGGATCCTCGTCTGCCGCGCATCGGTCACCCGCGTCGGGTGAGCAATCAACTTCCAGCGCCGCATGCCGCATCTACGGTGACGCAGCAGACAACTGTTCCTCGGACGAATGGGCATCATGAACGAGGTGGACGAACTCCGGCGCCGCATCACCAACCTCGAGCGCGAGAACGAGCGCCTGCGCGCCCCGTCTCAGCCGGTTTCCGGAGGCGCGGCGAGAACGGTGATCGCGGTGCTGCTGATCACGGTCGGCCTGCTGCTGGCGCCCGTCGCGGCACTCGGCACCTGGGCACGATCGCAGCTGGTCGACACGGACCAGTTCGTGGCGACATTCTCGCCGCTGGCACAGGATCCCGCCGTGCAGGCCTTCGTCGCCGACGAGGTGACCACCGCCATCAACGCTCAGATCGACGTGGAAGCGCTGGTCGGCGACGTGTTCGATGGAGTGCGCGAGCTCGGTCTCCCGCCCAGGGCGGAGGTCGCGCTCGGGCTGCTCGAGGGACCTGCGGCTCAAGGCGTGCAGACGCTGATCGCCGACGTCGTCGCGGAGGTCATCGCGTCGCCGGCGTTCGCCGAGGTCTGGGCGAACTCCCTTCGTCTCACCCATGAGCGCGCCGTCGCCGTCATCCAGGGCGACCCGGCTGCGGCGCTTCAGCTTGCGGACGACGGAACCCTCTCCCTGCAGCTCGGCGTCGTGATCGAGAAGGTGAAGGCGGAACTCTCCGATCGCGAGGTCGGCATCGCCGAGATGATCCCGGAGATCGATCGTGACATCCCGATTCTGCAGGCAGATGCTCTCGTGCTCATGCGTGCCGTCTACAACACGGCGGTCGCGGCCGGTTACTGGCTGCCGTGGGTCGTCGCGGCCCTGCTCGTCGCGGGCGTCGCCATCGCGCGACGTCCGCTGCGAGCCCTGACCTGGACGACTGCGCTGTTCGCTCTGGCATTCATCCTGCTCGCCACCGGACTCGGGATCGGGCGCAGGTTCGTCATCGCCGCGGTGAGTCCGTCGCTGATGCCCGAGACTGCGGCGATGGCGCTGTTCACGCAGTTGACGATGCTCCTCCAGTCGACCGCGGTCGCGCTCGCGGTGCTCGGAGCTCTGATCGCGATCGGCTCTTGGCTCGCAGGAACCGCCAGGCCCGCGCGCACGCTGCGGGAGGCCGCGACACGAGGCACCGACGCCCTTCGAGCCGCCGGCGATCGTCACGGCGTCAGCACCGGACGCTTCGGCGAACTCGTCGAACGATGGCGATCAGCCATCCTCGTGTCGGTCGCGGCGATCGGCGCGCTGCTGATCTTCGTGAATCGACCTCCGACCCTCGGCGGCGTCGTCGGGGTGGTCATCGGTGTGGCCGTGGTGTTCGTGATCGTGGAGCTTGTGCGGCGGCCGGCAGCGGTCGCTGTCGTCGGGACAGACGATGAAGTGCCATGACGACCGTACTCTGGACGCTGCTCCCGATCGCCCTCGGGGTGATCGCCAGCCCGATGGCCGTGATGGCGCTGATCGGGGTGCTCCTTTCGCAGGATGCGCGCCGCAACGGGACCTCTTACCTGGCGGGCTGGACGGTCGCGGTCGTCCTGTCGATCCTCGTCTGGTACGTCATCTTCGACGCCCTGGCCGTAGGGGGACCACGCGAGCCGCCGATCTGGGTGCGTATGGTGCACCTCCTGCTCGCTCTCGGACTGGGAGCGGGTGCTGCGCTGACGTACCGGCGCGCTCGCTCAGTCCTCACCCGGATGGCGCAGGCACGTACCCCGGACGAGATCGCCGCTGCGACTCCGCAGCTGCCCGGCATCCTGAAATCGGCCACCCGATTCACGCCGGGTCGTTCCTTCGTCGTCGGCGGAGGGATCTTCCTGCTCAATCCACTCAACATCTCGCTCGTCGTCGCGGCCGCTCTCGAGGTCGCCCTGTCATCGACGTCGACGTTTCAACGCGTGTGGCTGATCACCGGATTCGTGATCGCTGCTGCAGCTCCGGTAGCGATACCAGTCATCATCGTGCTGACTCGCGGACCGCGTGCGGATCCGATGCTGGCGCGCCTGCGCACCTGGATCGCGCGAAACAATGGAATGCTCAGCGCGGGACTTCTGCTCGTCGTCGCCGTGATCCAACTGTGGAAAGCGCTGGACGGCGTGCTCGGAACAGGGTGAAAGACGCCGCCGCGCATCGCCCGCTGCGGGTGAACGGCGCAGCGTCCGAGCAGGCCCGCGATGCCAGCATGAACGCGACCACCAGGTGATCTCGAACGACGGGAGCGGACAGTGCAGCGACCGCTGACGGGCCTGAACCGCTCGAACATCGTGACCGAGCTGCTCGCCGGCATCACTCTGCTCGCGATCGCGATCCCCCTCAACATCGGATACGCACAGATCGCCGGTCTTCCCGCGACAGCGGGCCTGTACGCGCTCATCGTGCCGACTGTGGTCTATGCACTCGTGGTGTCATCGCGGCAGGTCGTGGCCTCCCCCGATGCCGCCGCCGCGGCGCTGGTCGCCTCCTCCATCGGGGGGCTGGCCGCAGCCGGCTCCGAGACCTACGCGACGATGGCGCTCGCCCAGGCGATCATCTGCGGCGTGCTCTTCCTGCTGCTCGCGGTCTTCAAGCTCGGCTTCCTGGCGAACTTCCTGTCAAAGCCGATCCTCGTCGGCTTCGTCGGAGGCCTCGCCTTGGACATCCTGGTCTCCCAGATCGCCAAGATGCTCGGCGTCTCGATCGATTCCGGCGGCGAGTTCGTGGAGAAGGTCGCCGGACTCGTCGGCGGGCTCGGCACGGCCAACGGCTGGTCGATCCTGATCGCGGCAGCCGGTGTCGTCATCCTCCTCGGCGGCCGCCGCCTGATCGCCGCCGTGCCGTGGGCCCTCGTGGTCATGGTGGCGGCCACGCTCTTCGTCGTCGTCGCGAACCTGGACGAGGCCGGCGTGGCTGTACTCGGCGAGGTCCCCGCCGGCCCGCCGGCCCTCACGTGGCCGGTGCTCACCTGGATCCAATGGCTGGCGCTGGTGCCCTCCGCAATCGCGCTGACACTGGTCACCACCGCCGAGGGCCTGCTGGTGTCGCGCGCCTACGGCGAGAAGCGCGGCTACCAGACGAGTCCGAACCGCGACCTGTTCGCGTTCGGACTCGGCAACATCGCCGCAGGGATGCAGGGCAGCTTCGCTGTCGGGTCATCGACGAGCCGCACGGCTGCCATGGACCAAGCCGGCTCCCGTACCCAGCTTCCCTCGCTCGTGCTCGCCGTCGGAACGCTTCTTCTGCTGCTGTTCGGGACGGGCCTGCTCGCGGAGATACCGTCGCCGGCGATCGGCGCGATCGTCGCCGTCGCCATCCTCCCGCTGCTCGGCATCAAGGACTTCGCGCGACTGTGGCGGCAGGACAGATTCGAGTTCGTCATCGGCGCCGTGTGCTTCCTCGTGACGCTGCTCATCGGCTCGATCCCAGGGATCCTCGTGGCCTTCGTGCTCTCACTCGTGAACATCGCCAAGCGCGCCGCGGCTCCAGCGATCGACGTGCTCACCGCGGACGGCGACCCGCAGGCCTCGCTGCTCGTCGATGCACCGCAGGGTGCCATGACCGCGCCCGGCATCGTCGTCGTGCGGATGGCCGCCCCGCTGTTCTTCGCGAACGGCGCCGTCTTCGCCGAGGCCGTGAAGACGGCTGTCACCACGGCGGGCCGGGACGCGGTGCACACCGTCGTCATCGACATGGAGGCGGTCACGGACGTGGATGTCACCGCTGCCGAATCGTTCGAGAGTCTCGCCGACTGGCTCGATGACAACGGCATCCGACTGGCCTTCAGCAGGATGCGCGTCGAGGCGCGCCCGCGACTCGAGCGTCTCGGCATCATCGCCGGTCAGCCGGTCTTCCCCACCAACCGGGCTGCCGTCCGCGAACTCTCCGATCACCCGACCGATTCGGCCCCGTGATCGACATGCACCCAGACAATGCCACCGAAGAGAGGATCAGATTCACATGACCAACTTCCGATACGGGCCGGTCGAGCTTCACCTCGTCGGCTTCGAAGGCGAACGCCCCGACCCGCGAACGCTCGCGGCGCTCAGCGAGCTCCTCGACAGCGGGCTGGTGCGCCTTCTCGATTTCATCATCCTCAGCAAGGCTGAGGACGGCACCGTCTCGATCGTCGAAGTCGAGGAGGACCAGGACGGCTCCGGGTTCGACGAACTCGAGCTCCTCTCGGCCGGCATCGTCGGCGAGGAGGACATCGAAGACTTCGCCGAGCAGATCCCACCGGGTTCCGCGGCGGCGCTGATCGCCCTGGAACTCGCCTTCGTGCGCACTCTCGCCGAGAACCTCGCCGCCGGCGGCGGCGTCGTGCTCCGCAGCGAACGAGTGCCGGCCCCCATCGTCAACGCTCTGCTCGACATGGTCGAGCAGGAAGGAGAATGAGATGCCGTTTCGCAGAATGGGCCGCCCCGGCCTGATCGGACTCGCCGCACGCACGGCCGTGGTCGCGGGTACGGCCTCGGCCGTATCCGGAGGCATGGCTCGGTCGCAGCAGCGCAAGAGCCAGGAGCAGTACGAGCAGCAGCAGTACGAAGCCGCGCAGCAGCAGGCGCAGATCGACGCGGCGGCGCAGCAGGCGGCAGCGCGGTACGCGCCCCCGGGAGCGGCACCCGCTGCCCCGCCGGCGCCGGTCGCTGCACCAGCCGGAGCTTCGACGGATGTCGCCACGCAGCTGCAGCAGCTCGCATCGCTCATGCAGTCCGGAGTGCTCTCCCCCGACGAGTTCGCGGCGGCCAAGGCGAAGCTGCTCGGCTGAGCCGACATGGGCCCTGCAATCGGCCAGGTGCTGCCGCTGGCCTTGGGAATCGCCATCAGCCCGGTGCCGATCATCGCGGCCGTGCTGATGCTGCTCTCTCCCAAGGCTCGAATGACGAGCGTCGGCTTCCTGGTCGGATGGGTCCTCGGCATCGTCGTGGCGACGACCGTGTTCGTGCTGCTGTCACAGGTTCTTCCCGACGAGACGGAGTCAGGTTCCAGGCCGATCCTTGGCACCATCCAGATCGTCCTCGGTGCGGGGCTGCTGGCCTTGGCGCTGCGTCAATGGCAGGGGCGGCCACGGCCCGGCGATGAGCCGCGCCTGCCGAAGTGGATGCACACGGTCGATCGCATCTCCTTCGGCGGCGCTCTGGGTCTCGGTGCACTTCTCGCCGCTGTGAATCCGAAGAACCTGCTGCTCGCGGCGAGCGCCGGCGCGACCATCGGCACCGCGGGCCTTGCCACCGGAGAGGTGGCGGTCACAGTCACCGTCTTCACGCTCCTGGCCGCGTGCACGGTGCTCATCCCGGTGATCGGCTATCTCGTGGCGTTCGCGCGACTCGCCGTGCCGATGGATGCGCTGCGCGTGTGGCTGTCGCGGGAGAACGCGGTGATCATGACCGTTCTCCTCCTCGTTCTCGGCATCGTGGTCATCGGCAAGGGGATCGGCAGTTTGTGACGCTGCCTTGAGTGCGAAGAGGTGAGGACGAGTGATGGCAGAGGAATCAGCATGGCACAGGGCGTTCGACGTGGTGACGGTCTTCGTCCTGTCGATCATCGCCGTCCTCACGGCCTGGTGCGGATTCGAGGCTTCCAAGTGGGGCGGCGAGATGTCGATCGCGTTCAGCCAGGCATCGAGCGCGCGTATCCAGGCGGCCGCAGCCGACGGCGAGGCGCGCGACGCACGGCAGTACGACCTCACCATCTACACGCAGTGGGTCCTGGCCGAGACCGACGGCCGCGAGGAGCTCGTGGCCTTCATCGAGGAACGATTCACGCCGGAGTTCAAGACCGCGTTCGACGCGTGGGAGGCGGGCGGACGGAGCGAGCGCGGCCCGATGGTCATGACCGAGTACGTGCCGCCGGGCACCCGCGAAGCGGAGGAGCTGACCGCGCTCGCCGATGCGAAGTTCGACGAGGCACTCGTGAACAACCAGCGGGGAGATGACTACTCGCTGCTGACCGTGCTTTTCGCCCTCGTGCTCTTCCTCACCGCCATGTCGCAGCGCGACGTCGCTCGCAGCATCCGGCTCTCGCTGCTCGCGCTGGCGGTCGTCGTGGGACTCGCCGGGTTCATCGTCCTGCTCACGTTTCCGGTGAAGATCTGAGGATGCCATGACCCACACGCCCCGCCTGCCATCGTCGCGCGAGCACCCGCGATGACTCCCCCGTCGGCGGTCCGAACCCGCTGGCTGCTGCCCACGCTCGCGGGTTATCAGCGCTCCTCGCTCGCTCCGGACATCGTCGCGGGGCTCGCGGCGGGCGCTGTGGTCGTGCCGCAGGCGATGGCATACTCGACCATCGCGAATCTCCCGGTGCAGGTGGGTCTTTACACTTGCATCCTCCCGATGCTCGTCTACGCACTCCTCGGCGGCGCTCGGGCGATGAGCGTGTCGACCACGTCGACCATCGCCACACTCACCGCGACGACCCTCGTCACCGCGGGAGTGGCGGCAGGTTCCGAGGACGCTGCCGGCACGCTGATGGCGCTGAGCATGCTGGTCGGGTTCGCGCTGCTCGCCGCGAGGCTGCTGCGCCTCGGGTCCCTCGTGGAGAACATCAGCTCCGCGACGGTTCTCGGCGTGAAGATCGGGGTGGGCGGCACAGTCGCAGTCGGGCAGCTGCCGAAGCTGCTCGGTGAGACCTCGAACGCCTCGGGCGAGGGCTTCTTCCGATCGCTCGGAGCGGCTGTAGCCGCGTTCGACAGCGCGAACGGGCCGACGATTGCACTGTCGATCGGTTCGATCATCGTGATCGTGCTCTGCAAGCGCTTCGCTCCTCGAGTGCCCGGCACGCTGTTGGTCGCCGTGGTGGGCATCGTCCTGGTCTGGCTGACCGACCTCGACGAGGCGGGAGTCGAGCTGATCGATCCGGTGCCGTCCGGGCTTCCGGTTCCCGGGCTGCCCGATCTCACCGACGTGGTCGCCCTCATCCCCGGCGCGCTGGCGATCGCTGTGATGGTCTTCCTGGAGACCGCAGCTGTCGCCCGGGGAATCCGGAAGCTGTCGGAACCGCCGATCGATGCGGACCAGGAACTGCTCGCCGTCGGCGCCGCCAACGCCGTCGGAGCATTCTTCACCACCCTGCCGGCAGCAGGCGGCTTCTCCCAGAGCGCAGTCAATCAGAGCGCGGGCGCGAAGACCCAGCTGGCCACCATCGTCACCGTCTGCCTGGCCGTCCTGGTCGCCCTCTTCCTCGGCCCGGTCATCTCGCTGCTGCCGCAGGCGACGCTCGCGGCCATGGTGCTGGTCGCGGTCGCGAGTCTGATCGACGTTCCGCTGCTGGTGCGCTGGGCGCGCATCAGTCCGCTGGACTTCTGGGTCGCCTTCGTCGTCGCAGTGCTCGGGCTCACCGCTGGACTGCTGACGGCCGTGGCCGCCGGAGTCTCGATCACTCTGATCCTCGTCCTCCGAGAGCTGAATGTCCCGCAGCTGGACGTCATCGGAGAACACGGCCCCCGCCTCGGCGTGCATCTCGGCCGCGGCCTCTACACGGCGAACGTCCTTGCCTACAAGCGCGCGATCGTCGAGCTCGTCGCGGCGCGACCAGAGCCGGTCGAGACGCTCGTGCTGGATGTGCGACGACTGTCCGTCATGACCATCACCGTGCTCGACGCGCTCACCGATCTGGATCGCGAACTCGCGGCGACAGGTGTGACGCTGCACCTCGCAGCCCTGCCGAAGAAGGCCGCGACGGTCGCGGCGCGGACGGAATGGTTCCAGACTCTGATGGCGGCAGGTCGCGTCCATGCGCGCGTAGAAGGCGGGCTCACAGCATCGGAATGAACTGATGAAGCAGCGCGCACAGCGGAACCCGAAGTCGACCGCCGGGAGCCGCGATGTGCGTGCCTACTCGCGAGAGAGGAGCGCGGCGGCCTCGAGTTCGAGATCCAGGTACTGCTCCGCGCTGACATCCACGCCGACGCCCAGCAGCTTTCCGCCCGTGAACGGGAACGGATTCGAGTACTGCCTGCTCACCGGGTCGGCGCTGTCCCAGCCGATGCAGAGACCATCGCCGCAGAGTGTGAACTTGCCCACCTGAGCCCGCATCGGTCCCTCGGCTACGACCTGGTCGTCGACGTAGAGCTTCGCGGTGCCGACCGATTCGCCGTGTTCGCCGGCCTTCTCGCGGATGAACTCCATTCCGAACGTGTGCGGCCCCGGCGTCAGCTCTTCCGAGGTGAACGTCTGCTCGGGCGGGATGCCGAGGAAGTTGTACACGTAGGTGAGCCTGTTGTCCTTGATGAACAGCGAGTGTCCTCCGAACCTCGAACCGTGCGCGAACAGCACGCCCTGCGACGCCTCGTCGAGGATGGCATCGGCGACGATCTTGAACGAGCGGCCGCGGACGTTGACAGCCACGCTCTCTGGAACGGCTGCCGTGTCCGGATAATAGACGTAGCGCTCACGCGGCGATTCGGCTTGCGGGCGCTCGACCGTGAGCAGATCACGGGCGGAGCGGTCATCGAGCGGGAGCACGAAGTTCGCCTCGGCCTCCTGGAACCAGGCGGCGATCAGCTCCTTCAGCTTCTCCGGGTGCTCCGCCGCGAGGTCGTTCGATTCCGATCGGTCCTCTTCGACGTTGTACAGCTCCCAGACATCGTTCTCGAAGTCGCCCTTCCCACTCAGGGGCGCGTGCACGGCCGCGGCCTTCCAGCCGTCCTGCCAGATGCCGCGGGTGCCCAGCATCGAGTAGTACTGCGTCTTCTTCTCCGTCGGCGCGTCGGGCGCCGCATCGAAGCTGCCCTTCATGGAAACGCCGTTGAGGGGCTGCTGCCGCACACCCCGGTAGGTCTCCGGCATCTCCAGGCCGATCACGTCGAGTATGGTCGCGACGACGTCGACCGAGTGGTGATACTGATGCCGCAGCTCGCCCTGCGCCCGTATCCCCTTGGGCCAGTGGATGACCATCGGGTCGCAGGTGCCGCCTGCGAACTGCGAGTAGCGCTTGAACATCTGGAACGGCGTCGAGAAGGCCACCGCCCATCCCGTCGGGTAGTGGTTGTACGTGTCGGCGGAGCCGAGCTTGTCGAGCATCGCCAGGTTCTCGGCGAGGTCGTCGGGGTATCCGTTGAAGAACTTGTTCTCGTTGACCGATCCGTCAGGAGATCCCTCGCCGGAGGCGCCGTTGTCGGCGCAGTAGAAGATCAGCGTGTTGTCGAGCTGGCCGGTCTCCTCGAGGTAGTCGACGATCCGCCCGACCTGTGCGTCGGTGTATTCGGAGAATCCGGCGAACACCTCGGCGAATCGTGCGAACAGACGCTTCTCGTCATCGTTGAGCGTCTCCCAGGGGCGCACATGATCGGCCGGGTTCGAGACGTCGTCCGGAAGCGGATTGATGGGTGTGAGGGCGGTCCCTTCCGGCAGGATGCCCTTCTCGATCATGCGCGCGAGCACCCATTCGCGGTAGGCGTCGTATCCGTCGTCGAAGGCACCCCTGTACTTCGCGATGTACTCCTCGGGAGCGTGGTGGGGTGCATGGTTGGCCCCCGGGCAGAACCACATGTACCAGGGCTTCGAGGGGTTCGAAGCCTGCTGGTTGCGGATCATCTTGAGCGCCTGGTCGGCAAGATCCTTCGAGAGGTGATACCCCTCTTCCGGTGTGTACGGCGCTTCGATGAAATGGTTGTCCTCGACGAGGTCCGGATACCAGTTGTTCGTCTCTCCGCCGAGGAACCCGTAGAAGCGATCGAACCCGAGTTGGACAGGCCACATCGACCGGTTGCCGCCCGGCGCGTTGTCCACTTCGGGGACGTTGTGGTCCTTGCCGACCCAGAACGTCGAGTACCCGTTGTCCTGGAGGATCTGTCCGATCGTCGCGCATTCGGCGGGGAGGCGCCCGGCGAAACCGGGGAAGCCGTTCGTGCCCTCCATGATGACGCCGGCGCGATTCACGTGATGGTTGCGCCCGGTGAGCATCGTCGAGCGCGTCGGAGAGCAGAGCGCGGTGGTGTGCCACTGCGTGTAGGTGAGGCCGGACTGCGCGAGCCGGTCCATCGTGGGCATGCTGATCCGTCCGCCGTACGGCGACCACGATGCGAGTCCGGTGTCATCGTAGAGGACGACCAGGATGTTGGGAGCGCCCTCCGGCGCGCGCTTGAGCTCATACGGTTTCCAGTCCGGAACGGAATCACGGACATCGAGCCTGATCTCGCCTGCGAAATCCGAGTTGAATTCCGACATCTTCTCTCCTTCGATCGCGCTGCATCCAGGGGTCGCTCGCGTGGCACAGTATCGCGCTGCACGGAAGCGACCGGCGGTGCTCACCCGCCGTGGGTGAGTGCAGCGGACGCGCGCGCCTGGAGCGGTAGCGTGAGGCAGATGCGGATCGCTCCTAGACGCTGGTTCTCGCGCAAGACGCTCGGCAAAGACCTCGCCGCGGGCGCCGTGCTCGGCGTGGAGAGCGTCCCGGACGGCCTCGCCGCCGGCCTCCTCGCGGGGGTGAACCCCCTGGCGGGGCTGTACGCCTATCTGTTCGGCATGGTGGGCGCCGCGTTCTTCACGTCGAGCTCATTCATGGCGGTGCAGGCGACGGGCGCGATGGCACTGGTCGTCGCGGATGCCGACCTCGAGAGCAGAGCAGATCCGGACCGTGCGCTGTACACACTCGCGATGCTGTCGGGCGCGGCCATGATCGTCGCCGGGCTGCTCCGCGCCGGCCGCCTCGTGAGATTCGTGCCGACAGCCGTGATGACCGGATTCGTCACGGCGGTCGGAGTCAACATCGTGCTCGGTCAGCTGTCGAACTTCACGGGGTACCAGGCGCGGGGCGACAACCGCCTCGCACGGACCGTCGATACGCTGTTCCACGTCCCGCAGTGGAGCCTGTCCGCCCTCATCGTCGGCGCCATCTGCATCCTGATCATCATGTGCCTGCAGCCGACTCGACTCCGCAGTCTCGGTCTCGTCGCCGCGGTCATCGTGGCGTCGATCTGCGGCATGATGCTGGCGCTGTGGGTGGACACTCCGGTGGCCTTCCTGCGCGACGTCGTCGACGTTCCGAGGGGTCTTCCCACACCGGTGCTGCCTGAGATCGATGATGTCATCTACCTGATCGTGCCGGCCTGCTCGCTGGCGTTCGTGGGGATCGTCCAGGGCGCAGGTGTGTCCGCCAGCATCCCGACCGCCGCGGGGAGACCGCGCGCCGACCCGTCCCGCGACATCATCGGCCAGGGCGTCGGGAACGTCGTCTCCGGGCTGTTCCGAGGGATGCCGGTCGGCGGATCGATGTCGGCCTCGGCACTGATCGTCACCGCCGGTGCGAAGACGCGGCTCGCATTGTTCGTCGCCGGCGCCGTGATGGCGCTGGTCGTGCTCGTCGCATCCGATCTGGTCGCGTACGTCGCGATGCCGGCGCTGGCCGGACTCCTCATCGTCGTCGGCATCAGCGCCATCAAGCCCGCCCGCGTGTACTCCGTTGTCAAGACAGGCCCGCTGCAGACTGCTGTGATGGCCGTGACCTTCGCCCTGACGCTGCTGATCCCGCTGCAGTTCGCCGTGCTCGCCGGTGTCGGCCTCGGCATCATCCTCTTCGTCGCCCAGGCCTCCAACCGGGTGCGAGTCCGCGAAGTGCGGATCTCGGCAGACGGCAGGATGCGCGAGATGGATCCCCCTCCGGTCATTCCGCCCTCCGACGTCGTCATCCTGCAGCCGTACGGCAGCCTGTTCTTCGCGAGCGCTCCGATCGTCGAGCGACAGCTTCCCGCTGTCGGCCAGGGCTCGCGGCACTCGGTGGTCATCATCCGACTGCGCGGCACCGACCAGATCGGCCTCGCCCACCTCGATGTCCTGCAGCGCTACGCGCGAATGCTTGCCGATTCCGATTCCGTGCTGAAGCTGGTCGTCAGCGAGAGGCGGCTCCTCCAGCAGATCGACGCTGTGGGCTTGACGGAGATCCGAGCCGACGACATCTACCGCGGCGACCAGTGGATCGGCAGGACACTTCGGCGCGCGTACGCGGATGCGCAGCGCTGGGTGGCTGAGCAGGGCTGACGGGGACACACCGCGCGCCGAGGTTCTTCCGATTCTCGTTTCGCGAAGCTACGTTGTTCGTATGTCGCTGCCCAGCTCGCCATCGCGCGCGGCCAGATGGGCGCGATTCCAGCCGCCGAAGCGGCCGTCGGGGCACGTCGATCGTCCGCGCGTGCAGGCGCTGATCGATGCCACCCTCTCCCAGGAGCGCGTGACCGTGGTGACAGCGCCGAGCGGCTATGGGAAGACCTCTGCGGTCAGCGCATGGGCTGCTTCCAATGCCGGCCAGGTCGCATGGCTCACGCTCAGCGCATTCGACGCCGACCCGCACCGGCTCGGCACCGGGATCACTCAGGCCCTCCAATCGCTGGCTCGCTCCATCGACACCGAGCTGACCGGCATCCTGGACATCGATACGGCTTCGGACGACACCGGCGATACCCTGGAACGGCTCTCGGATGCCCTCGATGGCGCGCGGGAGCCCGTCTACCTGGTCATCGACGATGCGCACAGGGCGAGGGAGGCCCTCAGCGCTGGCCTGCTGGGCGCCCTGATCGACACCGGCCCTGAGCCACTGCGCATCATCATCGTCGGCACCAGCTACGTCGAGCTCTCACTGACTAGGCGGGTGCTGACTCATCCGGAGTCCTGCATCCGCGCCGACCAGCTGGCGTTCGACCTCGACGAGATCACCGGCATGCTCTCCGGCCTCGATACCGATGTCACTCCCGAGATCGTCCTCGAGGAGACGCGCGGATGGCCCATCGCCATCCAGGTGGTGCAGCTGACCGGTGTGCGTCCGATCTCGCGGGACGGCCACGATGACGAGCTCATGCGCGACTACATCCGAGAACACGTCCTCGGCGGCCTGTCTCCCGAGACGGCGGAGTTCGTGCTGCGCACCAGCATCTGCCCGGATCTCACGGTCGAACTCGCCGCAGTGCTCGCGGATCGCGATGATGCGGAGCGGCTGCTCCACGAATGTGTCGCGATGGGACTGTTCCTTGACAGATTCGACACCGATCACGGGCCCGTGTACCGGTGGCACTCGAAGTTCGCGCGCCATTGCAACGAGATACTCGAGCTGCACCAGCCGGGAATGCCCACGGCGCTGCATCGCGCCGCAGCGCGCTTCTTCGAGACCAGCGATCCGCTCACGGCCGTGCTGCACTGGATCGATGCCGGAGATTTCGACGCCGCGGTCTCCACGATCCACTCGCACTGGGTGGGCATCGTGGTGGGAGCGGAGTCGGCGATGCTCGAACGGGTCTGCATGACGCTTCCGGATCCGTACGCACAGGACCCGACCGTGCTGCTGGTGCGCGCATGTGCGCAGGACATCGCCGGAGCGCAGGACGTGGCCAGGCTCCTGCTGGCCAGCGCCGAGGCACGTGCGCAGGCACGCGCCTCGGCCGGCGTGGACGACCCGGCGTTCACGCTGAGCCTGCCGCGCGCGCAGCTGTTCCTGCTCGACGATCGCGCCGAGGTCACCCGCGTCAGTGCGATCGTGCAGTCGCAGATGCAGAACCTCGATCGCGAGAGCGTTCAGGATCACGCCGCCCTGCTCTACCTGCTCGGATGGACGCACATGCGGCACCGCAACGATCCCGAGCGAACCATTCAACTGCTCTCGGCTGCCGCGCAGGAAGCGGAAGCGATCGGCGAGGACGCGCTGCATCGCCGGGCGCTCAGCCACCTCGCGTTCGTCCTCGCCTGGGCCGGAGACCTGAGGCAGGCGAAAGAGCTCCTCAGCCGCCTCGGCGAGCACCTGGACGACGAGGGCTCGTGGCATTCTTATGCGGGCGGGGGCGCTTCGACCGCAGCGGGGTTGATCGCCTACTTCTCCGACGATCTCCCCGGTGCATTCCAGTCGTGCGCGCGAGTGATCGGAAGTGGGAGCGGGAAGCGCACCTTCGCGGGTGTGGCACGGATGATCCTCGCACTCACGGCGGCTGCTTCGAAGGATCCCGAGGCTCGGCGCCGTGCCGGGCTCGAACTGCAGGAACTGCCCCCACGGGAGGCCCAGGGTGTGTCGTGGACGGCATTTCGGCATGCCTCTCTGGCCGCCCTCGCCGAATCCGCCGGACAGCGTGATCGTGCGGTGTCGATCGCCGCACGATACGCCGAATCCGACAACCTGCCTCTGGTGAGCGTCATCCTCGCCGGGATCGTGCGGCGCGCAGGCGATCCGATGACCGCGTGGAAGATGCTCCGCCGCCTTGTCGGCTATCAGAGCATCTCCTACGTCCAGATCGCGACCCTGGCCACGGCGGCGATGGTGCAGCGCCGCCGCGACAATCTCGAGCTCACGCACAGTCTCTGCGAGCAGGCGCTGGAGATCGCCGCGAGGGAGGGTGTGCGCCGTCCGTTCTGCGACGGAGATCTGGAGATGCGTCAGCTGCTCACCGAGCATCTGGCGTGGGGCACCCGCCACGAGGACTTCGTCGCGGGCTGCCTGCGGCCGCAGGAGGCGAACTCGCCGCTCGAGTTGCTCTCCGAACGGGAGAAGGCCGTGTTCGACCAGTTGCGCACGACCAGGACGATGGCTGAGATCGCCCAGGTGCTGGAGGTCTCGATCAATACGATCAAGACGCATCAGCGTGCCATCTATCGCAAGCTCGGCGTGGCCTCCCGTCGTGAGGCGCTGCGCCTGCTCAGCTGACGTGGCCGATGACCCGATTCTTCGCGGCGGTGAACTCGTCGTCGCTGAGTCCGCCGGACTCGTGCAGAAGCGCCAGTCTCTCCAGCTCGATCGAGACGCCCGGTATCGCCCGCGCTCGACGTGTGAGCGCGATCAGCCCGGGGCGTCCGGCCCGGCTCAGCGTGAGCATGATGTCTCCCTCCGGTCATATCGGTTGAAGGTCAGAGATCGGCCGAGAGCTCCACGATCGCATTCGCGACCACCGCCGGAATCTGCTCCGTGCCGATCACCGCGGCACCGGCCTCCGCGAGCTGAGCCTCCAGCGTGCGGGACCAGACAGGCTCGAAGG
The DNA here is from genome assembly GCF_050408615.1 of Microbacterium alcoholitolerans. NCBI lineage: Bacteria > Bacillati > Actinomycetota > Actinomycetes > Micrococcales > Microbacteriaceae > Microbacterium > Microbacterium alcoholitolerans. The sequence continues at coordinate 830,369 of NZ_JBNTKD010000001.1, forward strand.
CGATCACCGCGGCGGATGTGCCGCGAGGCATGCGGTCGGCCAGGGTGCTGAGGTCCTCGTAACCGGCGAGCCCGCATGCGCTGAGGTCGATCCCGGCGAGCGCATACTCCTCGCGATCGACTTCGGTTATCGTCACTTCGTCATCCATCGACTTCGCCAGGACGACGAAATCGATGAGCCGGACGGTGCCGGCATCCACCTGTGCTGCCAGCGCCGCCAGGAATGCCGGCGTGGGATTCTCGGATTCCAGCGCGATGATCGTGAGCTCGACAGGACCGAGCGTGAAGGGCTTCATCGCGACCCCGTCCGTCCGATGGCTAGGCGAGCGCCTTGGCCTTGAGCTGAGCGAACTCGGCATCGGTGATCACACCGGATGCGAGCAGCTGCGATGCCTTCTCGATCTGCTGAGCGGGATCCGAAGCCGACCCCGCGACATCGCGGATGTACGCATCGGACGCTGCCCGGTCATCGAGATAGGACTTTCGCGAGCGCTCGCCCATGCCGCTGCCACGGGCGATCAGGTATACCAGCACCGTGAGGAACGGCACGAAGACCAGAAACAGGATCCAGATGGCTTTCGCCCAGCCGTTCAGCGTGTGGTCGCGGACGATGTCCATCAGCACGGTGAACAGCGCCAGCAGGTACGCGACGAAGATGTATGCCCAGAACATCCACCAGAAGATGGACCAGAGGGATTCCCAGAATGACATGTGGCTACCTTTCCTCGTGACGATCACGTCGGTAGCATCGTGGCACCTCCCCCGCACCCGCAGCGCGGAACTCATCCTGCGGGGGTGAGGCAGCGAAAGTCTGGCCCCACCGCGCTCGTCACACCAGGAAGATCGGCAGCAGGCCCGGGTTGTGGGCGTGCACCAGCACGGCGAACACGACGGCGTCGAAGAGCAGATGCACCGTGACGACGTAGGCGAGCGAGTGCGTGCGCAGGAAGATCCAGCCCTGCAGCAGAGCGAACGGGATCGTCAGCGCCGGCCCCCACTCGCGGTAGCCCAGCTCCCACAGGAACGACACGAAGACCACGGCCTGCAGCAGGTTCGCTGTGACGTTCGGCATGTGGCGGCGCAGCAAAGCGAACACGGTGCAGATGAAGAACAGCTCGTCCCAGATCCCGACTGCGCCGACTCCGACGAAGAGCCGCGCGATGAGGTCGGGATCGTCCACGACCGGCCAGTTCTGGTAGACGCCGCTGGTGATGAAATAGAACGGCAGGATCAGCCACCCGAGCACCAGCACGGCCACCAGCCAGCCCCACTGCCATGCGGCCCAGCGCTTCCGCGTGCGCCACGGGAAGGAGATCGCCCGGTCGCGGAACACGAAGCGCGACACCACGTACGGCACGACGACAGCACCGCCGAGCGCGAGCGTGAAGCGCAGCATCGCCAGGTTGTCGAGCTGCGCCTCGAGCGAGATGGCGTGCACGATCAGCATCCCGAGACCGATCAGTGAGAGATCGCGAGTGAGGGAAGGGTCGGATGCCAGCATCCGACGCCTCTCGATCAGCGCGGCGCACCCCACTCCGGCGAGCAGCAGCGCCCACCCCGCCCACGTCCAGGCGAGCACGAAGAACGCCGGTGCCGCGGCGCAGACGAGCGACGCGGCGAGGATCGTTCCCGCGCCCCCCTTCGTCACGCGCGAGGAACCCGGCGGTAGGTCAGGTCGCGGATCTCCCGTCCTTTCGCGATGCCCTTGCGCTCGAAGGCGGTCATCACGCGTCCGTCGAAGCGCTCGGCCCACTCCCCCTCGAACGCTCGCTCGAACTCGGGCGCCTCATCGAGCACCTCGCGCATCTGCAGCGCGTAGTCCTCCCAGTCGGTGGCGAGACGCAGCATCCCGCCGTCCTCGAGCGCCCTGGCGGCCGTCGCAGGGAAGCCGGGACGGATGAGTCGGCGCTTGACGTGGCGCTTCTTGTGCCACGGGTCGGAGAAGAAGATCCACACTTCCGAGGCCGAGGCCTCGGGAAGGTAGGTGGAGAGCACCTCAGGGGCGTTCGCCTCGACCAGGCGCAGATTGCGGATGCCGGCGGCATCCGCATCCAGCATGGTGCGCGCGAGTCCCGCGCGGAACACCTCGACGGCGAGGAAGTCGACGTCGGGTCGAGCGGATGCCGCTGAGATGATCGCGTGGCCTTGACCCGAGCCGATCTCGACGATCAGCGGGGCGGTGCGCTTGTAGGCGGATGCCGGATCCAGCCGCGCCTCGGGGTGCACCGAGGTGAACGCGACGTCACGGGGAACGTCGAGCAGGTAGAGCGGGGAGAGCTCGGCGAACGCGCGCTCCTGCCCCTCGGACATGCGACCGCTGCGGCGCACGAACGAGACCGGCTCGTCGCGGAAGGTGCGTGGTTCTGGCATCCCTCCAGGGTAGCCGGGCGCTGCGAACGACGGATGCGGCCCCTGGGTTCAGTGGGCGTGGGGATCGGTGACGAAGTCGATCAGCTCTTCGACCCGGCCGAGCAGGGCCGGCTCGAGATCGCGGAATGTCGTCACGCGCGAGAGGATGCGCTGCCACGCGCGGGCGATGTCCGCCTGCTCCTCGGCCGGCCAGCCGAAAGCCCGGCAGATGCCGGTCTTCCAGTCGGTGCCGCGCGGGATCTGTGGCCAGGCCCGGATGCCCATCGCGGCGGGCGTGATGCACTGCCAGACGTCGATGTACGGATGCCCGACGATCTTCAGGTGAGCGCCGTGCGGCCCGCGCATGATCTGCTCGACGATGCGGGTCTCCTTCGAGCCCGCGACCAGATGGTCGACGAGCACGCCGTAGCGGCGCGTCGAGGTCGGCGGCGCTTCGGCGAGCAGCTCGTCGAGCTTGTCGATGCCCTGCAGGTACTCGACGACGACGCCTTCGACGCGCAGGTCGGCACCCCAGACCTTCTCCACGAGCTCGGCGTCGTGGCGGCCCTCGACGAGGATGCGGCTGGGCAGCGCGGTGCGCGCGCGGTCGTCGGCTGCGGCGAACGATCCGGATGCCGTGCGCCGGCGCCCGTGCTGCGCACGCGATGGCACCACCAGACGCACCGGCCTGCCATCGATCATGAAGCCGCCGCCGAGCGGGAAGCTGCGCCGGCGTCCCTTCCAGTCCTCCAGTTCGACCATGCCCGATTCGATCCTGGTCACGGCGCCGCAGTAGCCGTCATCGGCCACCTCGACCACGAGATCCTTGGTTGCCGCAACGTCGGCCGCCTTCACCGCGCCCCGCTCCCGCCACCCGTCGGCGAGAACGTCAGTCCCGTATCTGTCGTCCATGCCCTCAAGCGTATGTGCCTGCGCTGACGGCGAACGCAGAACCGCCAGCGGATGCTGTCGCGCGTCGGCGGCAGTGCATAGACTCGTCACACGGGGGCGTGGCTGCCGGTGGAGGGAACACTATGCGAACACGGTGGCTGACGCCTGTGGCGGTGCTGCTGGCGGCGATGATCGGAGCGTTCACGGCGTCCGCCGCCTGGGCCACGGATCCGCTCCAGCTCGACGCCGGGTACGTCACGGATGCCGCGGGCGTCCTCTCCTCCGATCAGGAAGCAGCCGCCGAGGCGCGTCTGCAGGAGCTGACCGAGAACTCCTCCGCGGACCTCTTCGTCGTGTTCGTCGATGAGTTCACCTCGCCGTCCGATCGCATCGAGTGGGCCGACACGGTCGCCGAGCAGAACAACCTCGGTCCCGAGCAGTACCTGCTCGCGGTCGCAGTAGACCAGCGCGCGTACTACATCTCCGCGGCTGCCGGCGGTCCGCTAAGCGACGGCCAGCTGGATGCCATCGAGGAGAAGATCCAGCCGCTGCTCGCACAGAGCGATTGGAGCGGAGCGATCGCGCTGGCCGCCGACGAGATCCAGGGCGACGGCGGAGCCGGCATGCTGCGCATGGTGCTGGTGCTGGCCGCGATCGCGGTGGTCGCACTCGTGATCTGGCTGATCGTCAGGACGGTCGCGAAGCGGCGTCGAGAAGCAGCCATCCGCGCCAGGGGCGCGATGCCAGCCACTCCGGACCCGAACGACCCGTTCTCCACGCTCACCGACGAGCAGGTCGAGGCCCAGGCAGGGTCCGCGCTGGTGCGTGCCGACGACGCGATCACCTCGAGCAGAGAGGAGCTCGGCTTCGCAATCGCGCAGTTCGGCGATCAGGCGACCGAGGGCTTCACGCAGGTGATCGAGGCCGCGAAGGCGAAGATGTCCGAGGCCTTCGACCTCAGGCAGAAGCTCGACGACGAGATCGAGGACACCATCCACGATCGCCGTGCATGGCACATCCGCATCATCCGGCTGTGCGAGGAGATCAACGACGTCCTCGACGACAACACCGAGGCATTCGATGAACTGCGTGCGCTGCAGCAGAACGCCCCCCAGGAGCTCGAGCGGGTCCGCGGCGAGCGGGCTGCCCTCGATGCGACTCTCGCCGAGGCAGCGCCGGCCCTGGCAGCGCTGACGGCGCAGTACGACGCGGACGCGCTGAGCACCGTGGCAGACAACCCGACCCAGGCCCAGGAGCGCGCAGCGCTGGCCGATCGCGCCATCGACGCCGCCGCGAAATCCATCGCCTCCGGCGAGACGGGGCCTGCAGCCTTCGCGATCCGCACCGCGGAGCAGTCCGTCGCGCAGTCCGCGCAGCTGATCGAGGCGATCACGACACTCGGCAGCGAACTCGAGTCCATCGAGACCCAGGCGCACGCGCTGATCGCCGAGCTGCAGACCGACATCGCGACGGCCGGCACGCTGCCGGACACTGGTGGCACGCTGGCCGCCGCCGCGGCGGCCACCCGGCAGCAGCTGCAGCGCGCGCAAGCCGACCTCGAAGGCTCCGGGCGCAGCCCGCAGCGCGCGCTTGAGGCGCTCACCGCCGCCAACAGCCAGATCGATGCCGCGCTGGCCGCCGGTCACGAGGCTGTCGCGAGGGCTCAGCGCCAGAAGGATCTGCTCGCGCAGACGCTCACCCAGGCGAACTCCGAAGTCCGCGCCGCACGCTCGTACATCGAGACGCGGCGCGGCACGGTCGGATCCTCCGCCCGCACCCGCCTGTCGCAGGCCGAGGCGGCGCTGAACGAGGCGATCGGGCTGCAGACGGCGGATGAGGCCGCTGCGCTGACCGCGTCGAAGCGCGCGCTCGAACTCGCCCGCCAGGCGTCGTACTACGCGCGCAGCGACGTGGACGCGTACAGCCGGCAGATGAACCAGGATGTCAGCTGGGGCGGCGGGGGTCTCTTCGGGGGCTCGATGAGCGGCTCCGGCGGCTCGGGCCTCGCCGGCGACATCCTCGGGGGCATCATCGGCGGGCTGCTGGCCGGCGGCGGTTCTTCCGGCCGCAGCTCCTCGCGCAGCAGCGGCTGGCGATCCAGCGGGGGCGGCGGATTCCGCAGCTCCGGCTTCGGTGGCGGTGGCGGCCGAAGCGGTCGCTCCGGCCGTTCCGGAGGTGGTCGCTTCTGATCAGCTCCCGCTTCATCCACGCAGACACGACCACCGACCTCCACAGTCCCTCTGAAAGGAACAACCTATGACCAAGCAGTCCATCTTCGGGCGCATCTCGACCCTCGTCCGCGCGAACATCAACTCGCTCCTCGACTCCGCCGAGGACCCGCAGAAGATGATCGACCAGCTCGTGCGCGATTACACCAACAACATCGCCGAGGCCGAGTCGGCCATCGCCGAGACGATCGGCAACCTGCGCCTTCTCGAGCGCGACCACCAGGAGGACATTCAGGCGGCGAAGGACTGGGGCAACAAGGCCATCGCGGCGAGCCGCAAGGCCGATGCGCTGCGCGGCTCAGGCAACGCGACGGATGCAGACAAGTTCGACAACCTCGCCAAGATCGCCCTGCAGCGCCAGATCAGCGCCGAGCGCGAGGCGTCATCCGCCGAGCCGCAGATCGCCACGCAGACCGAGATCGTCGACAAGCTGAAGTCCGGCCTGAACGGCATGAAGGACAAGCTCGGCGAGCTGAAGACCAAGCGCAGCGAGCTCCTCGCCCGCGCGAAGGTCGCCGAGGCTCAGACCAAGGTGCAGGATGCCATCGGCTCGATCAACGTTCTCGATCCGACCAGCGAGCTAGGACGCTTCGAGGACAAGATCCGCCGCCAGGAGGCACTCGCCCAGGGCAAGGCGGAGATCGCCGCCTCGTCGCTGGATGCTCAGTTCGAGAGCCTGGAGGACCTCGGTGAGCTCACCGAGGTCGAGGCTCGCCTCGCCGAGCTGAAGGCCGGCGGACGCCCGCAGGCCGCTCTCGAAGCAGAGTGATTCCGGAGGGCGGGGGCCGAGCGGCTCCCGCCCTTCCTCTCTCGCCACGGAGAACCTCATGACCCGATTCCTCATCACTCCGCAGTGGCAGGGCTCGCCCTCCGCGCGTGCGATGCTGCTCGTCGACGGTGCTACTGCCATCTGCGGCGATCTGCCGCGCAAGGACACCGTCACCCTCGACGTCCCGCTCGAGGCCGGCGAATCGCTTGGGACCGGAGTGCACCGGCTGAGCTCGCTGCTGCGAGTGCGCGAACTGGTCCGCGAGGCGATGGCGCACTCCGATCAGACCGCCGTGATCATCGGAGGCGACTGCAGTGTGAGCGTGTTCGCCCTGTCCGCGATCGACGCCTCGGACGTCGCCGTGCTGTGGTGCGACGCGCACGGCGACCTGCATGACCCGAGTTCCTCTCCCTCCGGCGCGTTCTCGGGCATGGCGCTGCGAGCGGTGCTCGGCGAGGGCGAACCGCAGCTCGCGCTGTCGCCGGGCATCCCTCGTAAGCGGGTCGTCGTGCTCGGCGCGCGAAACATCGATGCACGCGAGGAGGATGAGCTCGCAAAGCTGACGAGTCTCAGCTCCGCCGACGTCGATGATGCGGATGCCGTCGCCGCGGCGGTCGAGGCGACGGGGGCCGCCCGCGTCTGGGTGCACATCGACGTGGATGTGCTCGATCCCGCCGAGCTGGCCGGCGTCTCGGACGCCGCGCCGTTCGGCGTCGGTGCGGCCGCGCTGGTGGCCGCGATAAGGAGAGTGCGAGAGCGGATGCCGATCGCCGGCGCCACCATCGCCGGATTCGCACCGCGCCAGGTCGAGGACGCCGTGCACGACATGGGTGCGATCCTGCGTCTGATCGGCTCGGTGGCGTGAGCGACGAGTGGCGACTCGAGGCCGAGCGCATCCTGCAGCGCGGACGCCGCTTCGACCGGCGGATCCCGTCCTTCCTGCTGCGCTCCCCCATCAGCCGTGTCGGCTACTGGTGGGGTACAGCGGTCGGCTGGGTGTGGGGTTCGCTGTGGAGCACCGGCCCTGTCGAGCGGCGCGAGGGTCTGTGGGTGTTCCGCGGCATGCCGAAGACGACCTTCATGCGCGGTGGCGTCTGCGTGGGCGGGTGCTTCCTCACCGGTGATGCGAGCCCGTCAGATGCGGTGCTGCGGCACGAGCGGGTGCACAAGGCGCAATGGCAGCGCTATGGCTTCCTGATGCCGGTGCTGTACTTGTTCGCGGGAAGGAACCCTCTGCGTAATCGGTTCGAGATCGAAGCAGGGCTCGAGGACGGCGGATATGTGCGCCGGCGTCCGGGTCAGCGGACGAGCAGCCCGTAGCGCGCCGGTGCGTGGATCGACGCGGAATCGAGGCCGTGCCGCTCGGTGAGGTGATCGACGATGTCGGCTGTGCTCAGGTAGCCGCCCAGCAGTGTCGCCTCGGTGCGCAGCGTCGACTCGATCTCGTCGCAGAGCATCTCATCCGCCCAGGCCACAGCCGCACGGGTCAGCGCTTCGCCGGCTGGCAGCCGTCCGCGGCCGGACCGCGAGCGCGGCAGCCATGTGATGGTCATTCGCGGGGGCGCAGTGATGACACTGACATCCGCCGGCTCCGCGACCTCGATGAACACGCGTCCCACCGCGCACAGAGGCAGGGTCGTCAGCAGCGCCTCCAGCTCGGCGAGGGAATTCTCGTCGGCGGTGATGAGGTGCTGAACCTGCGGGCGGCGCGCGGCCCGGCGGGTGCCACGCGCGGCGCGGGTGCCGACGACGTCAATGGTGCTCATGATGAAACGAGTCTACACCCAACCAAGGCATGCCTTACCTTCCTTGCCTGGGAGCCGATGCTCGCAAGGCGGTCTCACTCCACGAGGCCGCGGCGCAGCGCGTCCAGTTCGACCCCGGTCATCCCTGCGCTTCTGAGGTACTCCGCAGCCGAGCCGAAGCGGTCGTCGATCTCGGCGAGCAGCGCGGCCATGACGGGCGCGGGCGACTCGGTGGCGAGCTGGATCGCATGACGGGAATCCGGCATGTTGGCGCGGAAATAGTCCACGACGGCACGCGTGCGCTCCTCCGGCAGCTGCGACGCCGTGAGCGCGTAGTCGGCGACGACCGCGTCACGATCGGCTCCGACTGCGCTCAGCGCCAGCGCGACTGTGACACCGGTGCGATCCTTGCCCACCGTGCAGTGCACGAGCGTCGGCTCACCCGCAGCGATGATCCGCACCGCCTCCGCGAGCCTGTCGGCCGAGTCGTCGATGAGCTGACGGTACATGCCCGCGAGATCGATGTCGTCAGCGAAGAACGACGCGGTCGACCCGAGGAACAGCGGGACGCGCGCCGTCGGAACGTCTGTCAGCGCCGAGGGCTCGGCCCGCACCTCGGCGTCGTCACGCAGATCCACGACGCGCCGAACACGCTCACGCAGCATGCGGTCGCCCTCGGGAGTCAGTCGCGCGAGCTTGCCTGAGCGCAGCAGCGAACCGGTGCGAACGCGGGACGCGCCGACGGGAATGCCGCCGACATCGCGCAGGTTGGTGACCCCGGGGATGCGGATGACGTTCATCGGGTGACCCGGGATCCCGGCGGCGTTCTCATTCCTCCAGCCTAGGCGACCTGAGCCGAACGGCCCCGGCGGCCGCGAGTGCACTTGACCAAGCCCGCAGGGAACATATCTTCCATTTCGCTGCATATTACGCGCTAGAACTTGGCAACCTGATCCCGCATTTCCCGCTTGACCCTTTCCGATAGGAGAATATCGCCGTGGCACACGACACCAGCGAGTTCCGCTACCTTCCTGCGCAGGCCGACGCGCTGGGCACCTCGGCACCTGCAGTGCAGCGCATCTCCATGCAGCTCGCCGACGGGCGCATGCTCAGCGCCCTGCGCTTCGGCGACGAGGCGCCCGAGGTGACGGTGCTGCACGGCGCCGGCCTGAACGCGCACACCTGGGACTCGGTGCTTCTCCTGCTGAACCGACCCGCGCTGGCCATCGACCTCGCCGGGCACGGCGATTCGACATGGCGCGAAGACGTCGACTACTCCCCCGCCACCCTCGCCGCCGACGTCGCGGTCGCGATGTCCGCCTGGACGACGCAGCCGCAGGTGCTCGTCGGACACTCCCTCGGCGGTCTCACCGCCGCGGTGCTCGCGGCGCAGCATCCGGATCTCGTCCGCGAACTCGTGCTGGTCGACATCGTCCCCGGCCTCGACACCGACGCCGCACCCGCCATCCTGCGCGAGTTCTACCAGGTCACCGACTTCGAGTCGCGCGAGGCCGCCGTCGAGCGCGCCGAGGCCTTCGGGTTCGGCGGCAGCCGAGCCGACACCGAACGCGGCGTCCATCTCAATACGCGCGTGCGCGATGACGGGCGCGTGGAATGGAAGCATCACTTCGCGCACATCCTCGGTCGGGCCTTCGATGCGCTGAAGGGCACCGGCCGCGACGAATCCGCCGACCCGTGGGCACCGCTCACGACCGTGACGGCACCGGTCACGCTCGTGCGCGGAACGCATGGCTTCCTCCAGGACGCCGACGTCGCCGAGTTCTCCCGCAGGCTTCCTGCGGCATCCGTCGTCGTCGTCGACGCCGGCCACAACGTCCAGGAGACCCAGCCGGCGTCCCTCGCCTCGATCGCCGCCGAATCCCTGACCCGACACCGCCGCTGACCCGCGCGGCGCACGACACCTGACACAGCATCCTTCGAGAGGACGAACCTTGCGTTCCAGAATCACCGCAACCCGATCGGTCCGACTGGCCGCTATCGGCATGCTCGCCGTCGGCGCGCTCGCACTCAGCGCCTGCAGCGGTTCCGCGCCCGAACCCACCGCCACTTCGACGGGAACTCCCGACCCGGAAGCCACGCTCAGCGTGGGCCTCGTGCTCGAGCCGACGAATCTCGACATCCGCCACACCAGCGGCGCCGCGCTCGAGCAGATCCTCGTGGACAACATCTACGAGGGGCTGGTGACCCGCACACAGGACAACGAGATCACCGAGCGTCTGGCGAGCTCCTACGAGATCTCGCCGGACGGGCTCACCTACACCTTCACGCTCAACGAGGGCGTCACCTTCCACGACGGCACGGCGATGACCTCCGCCGACGTGGTCGCGTCGTACCAGACCGTGAAGTCGGATGCCACGGTGCAGGGCAACGCCGAGTTCGCCGGCGTCAGCGCGATCACCGCTCCCGACCCGGCCACCGTCGTGATCACGCTGGCGCAGCCCGATCAGAACTTCCTGTTCGTCCTCACCGGGCCCGCGGGTCTCGTGTTCAAGAACGGCGACACCACCGATCTGAAGACCGCGGAGAACGGCACCGGCCCGTTCATCCTCGAGCGCTGGGCCAAGGGAAGCGCGATCACCTTCGACCGCTTCGACACCTACTGGGGCGACCCTGCGACGATCGGCGAGGTCGTCTTCCAGTACATCCCCGACTTCACCGCCGGCGTGAACGCGGCCCTCGACGGCACCCTCGACGTGCTGACGGCTGTCGACCCGAACCTCGTTCCGCAGCTGGAGGACTCGGGGGATTTCCGGATCACCACCGGTCGCACCACCGACAAGGCGACCCTGGCGTTCAACAACGCCAAGGCCCCGCTGGACGATGTGAAGGTGCGCGAGGCGCTGCGCCTTGCGATCGACCACGAGGCACTCGTCGAGGCCGTCGGTGCGGGCCAGACGCTCTACGGCCCGATCCCGGAGCTCGACCCCGGCTACGAGGACCTCTCCGAACTCGCGCCGTACGACCCGGCGAGGGCGAAGGAGCTGCTGGCCGAGGCAGGTCACGAAGAGCTCGATCTCACGTTGACCATCCCGTCGTTCTACGGGACCACCGTCGCACAGGTCCTCATCTCGGACCTCTCGAAGGTCGGAGTCTCTCTCGAGGTCAACCGCGTGGAGTTCGCCACCTGGCTGGAGGACGTCTACACCAACCACGACTACGAGCTCAGCTTCGTGCTGCACGTCGAGCCGCGCGACTTCGGCAACTGGGCGAACCCCGACTACTACTTCAACTACGACAACCCCGAGGTGCAGCGCCTCTACCAGGAGTCGCAGACCGAGATCGATCCGGAGAAGTCCGCAGAGCTGCTCGCGGAGGCTGCGCGGATGGTGTCCGAGGACCACGCCGCCGACTGGCTCTACAACGGCGCGACCCTGACGGCGCTGACCCCCGCGGTGTCGGGCTTCCCGGAGGACTCGATCAACTCTCGCATCAACCTCGCCGGCGTCACCAAGTCCGCAGACTGACCGGTGCTGCGCTACACGCTCGTACGAGGGGCCCTGCTGATCGCAGGGCTCCTCGTGTCGAGCGTGGTGATCTTCCTCACCCTTCGGGTGCTCCCCGGCGACGTGGCGCAGCTGATCGCGGGCACGCAGGCGAGCAAGGAGACCGTCGAAGCGCTGCGCGAGTCGCTCGGGCTGAACAGGCCGCTGTTCGCGCAGTATCTCGACTGGATCGGCGGCGTGTTCCGAGGAGACCTCGGCACCTCGCAGCTGAGCGGTGCGTCGGTGACGGAGGAGCTCCTGGAGAAGTCCCGCGTGACGGTCCCGCTCGGGCTGATGGCGCTGACGATCGCGCTGCTGATCGCCGTTCCCTTCGGAATCCTCTCGGCCATGCTGCGCGGTCGCGCCGGCGGCACCGCGATGAGTGTCGGAGCGCAGGCCGTCGCCGCGGTTCCGGTCATCTGGGCGGGCATGATCCTCGTCGTCGTCTTCGCGCACTGGCTCGGCTGGCTGCCGGCGCAGGGTTTCCCGCGCAGCGGCTGGGCGACACCCGATAAGGCGTTCGAGGCGCTGCTGCTGCCCGCACTGACGATCGGCCTGGTCGAGGGCGCGATGCTCATGCGCTTCGTGCGCAGCGCCACCTTCCAGGCATCCGATCAGGACTTCGTCCGCACCGCCGCGGCGAAAGGCCTCACACGGCGTCAGGCGCTGGTGCGCCACGGCATTCCGGCAGTCGGGCTCTCGATCGTCACCGTGCTCGGGTTGCAGGTGGCCGGCATCATCGTCGGCTCAGTCGTCATCGAGCAGCTGTTCACCCTGCCCGGCATCGGTCGGATGCTGGTGGCCGACGTCGGCACCCGGGATCTCATCAAGGTGCAGAGCGAGCTGCTGGTGCTCACCGGCTTCGTGCTGATCGTCGGCTTCGTCGTCGACCTGGTGCACCACGCGATCGACCCACGGCAGAGAGAGGCCGCCTGATGCCCCGCTGGCTGCGTGTCCTGCTGTCGTCGGCGACCGGATGGTTCGGCGTCGTGATCGTGCTGCTCATCGCGCTGACCGCCGTCGTGTCGATCTTCTGGACGCCGTTCGACCCGATGATCTCCGACATCCGGGGCCGCTGGGCAGCACCCGGATGGCCGCACCTGCTCGGCACCGACGGCACCGGACGGGACATCCTCAGCCTGCTGATGGCAGGAGCCCGCACGACCGTGTTCGTGGCGATCGGCGCCGGCATCATCGCCACGATCGTCGGCGTGCTGCTGGCCGCGCTCGGCGCGCTCACCGCCCGCTGGATGCGCGAGACCGTCGCCGTGCTCGTCGACATCCTGATCGCCTTCCCCGTGCTGATGATCGCGATGATGATCTCTGCGGTGTGGGGCGGCTCGCTGTGGGTGGTCGTGTTCTCGGTCGGCATCGGCTTCGGCGTCAGCATCGCCCGCGTCACCCGGCCCGAGCTGCGTCGTGTGCAGAAGAGCGACTTCGTTCTCGCCGGCCGCGCCAGCGGCCTCACCAGTGGACAGAACCTCGCGCGGCACCTGCTGCCCAATGTCGCACCGGTGTTCATCGTGCAGCTGTCCTGGTCGATGGCAGTCGCCGTCCTCGCCGAGGCCGGGCTGTCGTACCTCGGCTTCGGCGCGTCGCTCGGCGAGGCTTCCTGGGGCACGCTGCTGGCCGATCTGCAGCGCTACATCGGCGTGCACCCGCTCACCGTGGTCTGGCCTGGCCTCGCGATCACGCTGACGGTACTGGGGCTGAACCTGCTCGGCGACGCGCTGCGCGAGGCGACCGACCCCACCCTGTCCAGGCGCGCCGCGCAGGTGCACGTGCCGGAGGTGGTCGCATGAGTCTCGAGGTGAACGACCTCGTCGTCGAGATCGGCGGCCGGCGGCTCCTGGACGGCATCTCGTTCGCTGTCGCCGACGGTGAACGACTGGGCCTGATCGGCGAGTCGGGCTCCGGAAAGTCACTGACGGCCATGGCTGTGCTGGGGCTGCTGCCGCAATCGGCGACGGTCAGCGGCAGCATCCGCTGGAACGGCACCGAGCTGGTCGGGATGCCCGATCGGGAGCTCGCAGGGCTCCGGGGCGACGAGATCGGCATGGTCTTCCAGGAGCCGAGAACCGCGCTCAACCCCATCCGCACGGTCGGCCGGCAGATCGCCGAATCCGTGCGCATCCACGACCGCATCGGTCGCCGCGAGGCGCGCGAGCGCGCGATCGCCGAGGTCGCGCGAGTGCGCCTGCCGGACCCGGAGTCCATCGTCGACCGCTACCCGCACCAGCTATCCGGTGGTCAGCGGCAGCGCGTCGCGATCGCCATGGCGCTCGCATGCCGCCCGGATCTGCTCATCGCGGACGAGCCGACCACGGCGCTCGATGTGACCATCCAGGCCGAAGTGCTGCAGCTGCTGCTCTCGCTGGTGTCGGAGCAGGGCATGTCACTCGTCTTCATCACGCACGACCTTGCCGTGCTCTCCCAGGTCGCCACGCACGGTGTCGTTCTCGACGAGGGTCGCGTCGTGGAGTCGGCGCCGATCTCGACGCTGCTGAGCGCGCCGTCCTCGCCGATCACCCAGTCGCTGCTGAGGGACGCGACGACCACGCTGTGGCGACCGGAAGGCGGCGCCTCATGAGCCTGCTGCGCGCCGAGGGCCTGAGCCGGAGCTTCCCCGTGCCGCGACGTCACCTGTTCGAGAGGGCACGGGCGAACGTGGCGCTGCACCCGACCGACCTCGCCATCGCGGACGGAGAATCGCTCGGCCTGATCGGCGAATCGGGGTCGGGCAAATCGACGCTCGTGCGGCTGCTGCTCGGCCTTGACCGCCCCACGTCCGGTCGCGTGCTCGTGGATGGCCGCGAGGTGGACGCCCGGGCATCCGCCCGCTCCCTGCACTGGCTGCGTCGGCAGACCGGTCTCGTCTTCCAGGATCCGTACGCGTCACTGGACCCGCGGATGAGCGCCGGGCAGATCATCGCGGAGCCGCTGTGGGCGCTCGACATCCCCGGCGACCACCGCGCGCGAGTGCGCGAGGTTCTCGAGCAGGTGGGTCTCGAAGCCGACATGGCCGACCGGCATCCGCACGAGTTCTCCGGAGGGCAGCGCCAGCGCATCGCGCTGGCAAGGGCTATCGCCCACCGCCCCCGCATCCTCGTCGGAGACGAGCCGATGTCGGCACTGGATGTCACGGTCCGAGCTCAGGTGCTCGCGGTTCTCGAGCGTCTGCGCGCCGAGGAGGGACTGACCCTGATCGTCGTCTCGCACGACATCGGGCTGGTCCAGAACCTGAGCGACACGGTCGCGGTGATGAAGGACGGCCGCATCGTCGAGCGCGGAACGACGGATGCCGTGCTGCAGCGCCCCCAGGAGGACTACACGAAGAGGCTGCTCGCGGCGATCCCGGTCATCCCACGGCCACCGCAGTAGGCGATTCCGTGAGGAGGGGCTGCGGGATCGTCTTCTGCAGGAAGAGGACTCCGATGGACTCGCCGAACTTCTCCCCCACATCGACCAGGCGCCCGGCCTCGACGAATCCGGCCTTCCGATGCAGCCCGATCGACGCCTCGGCTCCGCTGTCTGCGATCACTGCGATCACCTGTCGCAGACCCGCCTGCCGACAGCCGTTCAAGAACGCCGCGAGCAGCGCCGACCCGATCCCCCGCCCCGCCGCGGTCGGCGCCAGGTAGATGGAGTTCTCGATCGTGAAGCGGTACGCCGACTTCGGCGACCACGGGTGGCCCGTCGCGTAGCCGAGCAGCTCACCGGCATCCGATTCGGCGACCAGGAACGGGATGCCCGCCAGGGCGCCCCGCTCTCTCTTCTCCCGCCAGGACGCGTCCGTCGACTCGACCTCGTCGAAGGTGACGGTCGACTCGCGCACGTAGTGGTTGTAGATGTCTCGGATGGCGGGGATGTCAGCATCCGCCACCGGACGAATCCGCGGGGCGCTCATGCCTCGCCCTGCACCCGCCAGTCGATGGGCGCGGCGCCCTGCTGGCGCAGCAGCGCGTTCGCGCGCGAGAAGGGGCGCGAGCCGAAGAAGCCGCGTCGAGCGGAGAGCGGCGAGGGATGTGCCGACTCGATCACGGGCGTGTCGCCGAGCAGTGGCTTCACGCCCGCGGCATCCCGGCCCCACAGAATCGCGACCAGTGGCTGGTCGCGGGTGACGAGTGTGCGGATCGCCAGCTCGGTGACCTTCTCCCAGCCCCAGCCGCGGTGCGATCCGGCTTCGCCGGGGCGGACGGTGAGCACCCGGTTCAGCAGCAGCACGCCCTGATCGCTCCAGGCGCTCAGGTCGCCGTGCGCTGCCGACGGGATCCCGAGATCGCTCTCGCGCTCCTTGTAGATGTTGCCGAGGCTGCGCGGCAGCGGACGCACGTGCTGCTCGGCGGCGAACGACAGCCCGATCGGGTGCCCTGGCGTCGGGTACGGGTCCTGACCGGTGATCAGCACCCGCACATCGGCGAGCGGTCGCCGGAAGGCACGCAGCACGTTCTCGCCGGCCGGCAAGTAGCCGACGCCGGCCCTCTGCTCGGCGCGCAGGCGTTCGCCCAGTGCAGTGATCAGCGGCTGCGCCGGTGCGAGGGCGTTCGCCCAGCCGGGATCGATCAGTCCGGCATCGGCCAGCTCGGCGAGGCTCTGCGGCATCAGTCGACGTCGGTGCGCACGTGCAGCGGGCCGCGGGCCAGCAGGTGCTGAGCGGACTGTGCGACAGGACGCATCGTGATCAGGTCGAGGTTCACGCGGCGGGGAGCGTTGAGCGCGTACGCGATGATGTCCGCGACGTCCGCGGCGAGCAGTGGTTCCTCGACCCCGGCATACACGGCCTCGGCCGCGAGACTGTCGCCACCGAGACGGTTCAGGGTGAACTCCTCGGTGTGCACCATGCCCGGTGCCACCTCGACGACGCGGATGGGCTCGCCGTTCAACTCCTGCCGGAGCACTTTCACCAGCATCGACTCGGCGGCCTTGGCCGCGTTGTAGCCGGATCCGCCAGGGTAGGGGGTCTGCGCGGCCGTCGAGGTGACGAACACCGTGTCCGCGTGACCGTCGATTGAGGCGGCCTTGCGCAGCAGCGGAAGCAGCCCCGCGACCAGGCGCTGCGTCGACAGCACGTTCGCGTCGTACATCCACTGCCAGTCGTCGGTCGAACCGCCCTCGACGCTGTCGGTGCCTCGCGCGCCGCCGGCGACCTGCACAAGGGCATGCACGGGCCCGGTGCGCTCCAGCTCCTGTACGAGAGCATCCACGGCATCCGGGTCGGTGAGGTCGCATGCGATCGCCGACGCGCCGGTATCGGCGGCGAGCGCTGCCAGCCGCTGCTCACGCCGCGCGACGCCGACGACGTCCCACCCCTGGGAGCGCAGCGCACGCACTGTCGCCTCCCCGATTCCGGTACTGGCTCCCGTCACAACGGCACGTCTGTTCAGCATGCATCCACCGTACGACTTTTCGCCGCGATTGCCGCTCACCGAAGTGTTACGTAACATTTCCGGGCGCTTGTTGACGTTCAAGGCGAACCGTACTCTCGCTACAAGGCATCCGCCGCACGACCTCGTACCCGAAACCCTGACCTCCGGGAGAACCTCATGTCCGCAGCTGAGAACTGGCGCTTCGAGACCAAGCAGATCCACTCCGGCGCCGCGCCCGACCCGGTGACCAAGTCCCGGGCGACGCCGATCTACCAGACCACCTCCTATGTGTTCGACAATGCCGACCACGCCGCGAACCTCTTCGCGCTGGCGGAGTTCGGAAACATCTACACCCGCATCCAGAACCCGACGCAGGACGTGCTGGAGCAGCGCCTCGCCGCGCTCGAGGGCGGCACGGGGGCACTGGTGCTCTCCAGCGGCCAGGCGGCTTCCACCTTCGCGATTCTGAACATCGCGCAGGCCGGCGACCACTTCGTGGCATCCAGCTCGATCTACGGCGGCACCTACAACCTCTTCAAGTACACGCTCGCCAAGCTCGGCGTCGAGGTCACGTTCGTCGAGAACCAGGACGACCCCGAGGAGTGGCGCGCCGCTGTGCGTCCGAACACCAAGCTGCTCTTCGCCGAGACCATCGGCAACCCGAAGATCAACGTGCTCGACATCCGCACCATCGCCGACATCGCGCACGAGAACGACGTCCCGCTGATCGTCGACAACACGATCGCCACGCCGTACCTGATCCGTCCGTTCGAGCACGGCGCCGACATCGTGATCCACTCGGTCACCAAGTTCCTCGGCGGCCACGGCACCACCATCGGCGGTGCGATCATCGACGGCGGCACCTTCGAGTGGTCCAAGCACGTCGACAAGTTCCCCGGTCTCACCGAGCCCGACCCCTCGTACCACGGCGCCAGCTACACCACCGCCGTCGGCGACGGACTCGCATACATCATCAAGGCCCGCGTGCAGCTGCTGCGCGACCTCGGCTCGGCGATCGCACCGCAGAGCGCATGGAACCTCATCCAGGGCATCGAGACGCTGTCGCTGCGCATCGAGCGCCACGTGCAGAACGCGCAGGAGATCGCCGAGTGGCTCGACAACCACGACGACGTCGCCACGGTGAACTACTCGGGTCTGCCCACGTCGCCCTGGTACGAGAAGGCGAACCAGTACGCGCCCAAGGGCGTCGGAGCGGTGCTGTCCTTCGAGCTGAAGGGCGGCGTCGAGGCCGGTCGCGAATTCGTGAACAGCCTGTCGCTGTTCAGCCACCTCGCCAACATCGGCGACGTGCGCTCGCTGGTGATCCACCCCGCATCCACCACCCACTCGCAGCTGAGCCCCGAGCAGCAGCTCACCGCCGGGGTCACCCCCGGCCTGGTGCGCCTCTCGCTCGGTCTCGAGAACATCGAAGACCTCAAGGCCGACCTCGACCAGGCTCTCGCGGCCGCGCGTCGCGTCTCCGAGGCCGCTCGCGCCTGATCGTCAAGCCTTCATCTGGCTCCCCGACGCGTTGTCGGGGAGCCAGATGTCGTCTATGAGGCCTTCGTGACCGGCATCCGGCTCCCCGCCAGGCCACCTGCGTCACCCACGCGCCGCATCACGCGGGCGTCGCGCACACCGCCGCGCACCCCATCTGCGCGTCCGGCACCGCGCCACGCCTCCGCACACGCCGCACCCACGCGCCTGCGCCCCCACGCGCCTGCGTTTGGCTCCCCCGCTCCATAGCCGGGAGCCAAATGCCGTCTATGAGGCCTCGATAACCGGCATCCGGCTCCCCGCCAGGCGCGCGTTCACGTCACGCGACGGAAGATTGACGGATCGCGAGCGCGCGGCGGAGCTGCGCGATGAACGCAGCCGGATCCTCGAGGTCGGACTCGGTGAGGTGGAGCACGATCCACCCCAGGTGCTCGAGATCGCGCTGTCGACGGATGTCCGTGCGCCACTGCTCCTTGTCCGTTCGATGACCGTCGCCGTCATACTCCATGGCGATCTTCAAGTCCGGGTATGCCAGATCCACGCGGGCGACGAGCCGCGACCCGTCGAAGACGTCCCACTGCACGACAGGCTCCGGTAGTCCTTCCTGCACAATCAGCACTCGCGTCTCGGACTCTTTCGGCGATTCCACATGCTCGCGTGCAAGCCCGAATGCCGTGCGCGCTGTGGCGCAGCCCTTGAACCGGCCCCACTCCTCAAGCCGCTGACGCACCTGCTCGCGCGTCGCCAATGGTCGTGGAGCCTTGATCCCCGGATAGTTGTCGGCGTCGGTGAGCAGCGCGTCGAACGCGGCCACCAACTGCGCGAACGTGAGGTCGGGCATGCTCGTCAGCACCGCTGCGACCGGGTCCACTACCGCCGCGCCGGTGAACACCCGCCGCCCCGCCCGCCGCGGTGACAGCCGGCGCCCGCGCACTCCCGCTCCCCGCGGCGGTGCGGCATGCGGCACGACACAGATGTGCAGCGGCTCGGATCTGTTCCACAGGACGGGATGCGGCAGCCCCCACAGACGCATGGCCGTCCGGCCGACGAACGTCTGCCCCGCGAGCATTATCGTGCGATAGCTGTCGATGAGATCGCGTAAGGTCACCGGGACACGCACCGCACGGGTGCCGTGGAAGGGACGGGCGAGATCGCGGGCATCGCGCCTCGACCTGCTCACTCCCGCGGCAACAGCGGCACGCGTGGTGAATCGGTCGCCGAGTCGGCGGGGCAGAGGCTGGGAACGACGCATCCCCTCATCGTGGGTGCCGTCGGCTCTCCGTGAAGGCGCTATTCCAGCATCCGTGCACAACTCGTGCGATTCGCCGTTCTGTGCAGGAAGAGTGCTCTACCGATATCTGGCTCCCCGTCTCCGTGGCGGGGAGCCAGATGTCGTCCATGAGGCCTTCATAACCAGCATCCGGCTCCCCGTCACGCGCACACACGCACGCACGCACGCAAGCGCGCACGCCACGCAAGCGCGCACGCCACGCGCGCACGCAAGCGCACGTCCCCGCGCGCCACCCCCGACGCGCCACACGCGAGAGCGCGTAACCTGCCAGCGCACCGCAACCGGGCAGGCGAGAATGGACGCATGGACTGGCAGACGACCTCTGAGGACACGGTGCCCTCGGCACCCGTGACCGAAGCCGATGTGCGCCTGCTGCGTGCGCGTCCGCCCGCCACCGGCGCCTGGCGCGACGGCGATCCCGCCGGAGATCGCCGATTCACGTTCCTGGGCGACTTCCGCACAGAGAACGACCAGTTGCTGCCGAACGCCCGCCTGGCCTGGGAATCATGGGGCGAGCTGAACGATGCGCGCGACAACGCGATCCTCATCCTGCACGCGCTCACGGGCGACAGCCACGTACGCGGGGACGCCGGCGCGGGGCATCCGACGGCGGGCTGGTGGAACGACGTCGTCGGCCCCGGCGCCGCGATCGACACCGATCGCTGGTTCGTGGTCGCCCCGAACATGCTCGGCGGATGCCAGGGATCGACCGGCCCCGCCAGCATCGCCCCGGACGGACGCGAATGGGCATCCCGCTTCCCGTACCTCACCATCCGCGACCAGGTGGCAGCGCAGTTCCGCCTCGCCGACGACCTCGGCATCGATCGCTGGGCAGCGGTCGTCGGCGGATCGATGGGCGGCATGCACGCGCTCGAGTGGGCCGTCATGGCACCGGAGCGCGTGGAGCGGCTGGCCGTGCTCTCCTCTCCCCCGGTCACCACAGCCGACCAGCTCGCGCTGAACTTCGTGCAGCTCGAGACGGTGCGCATGGATCCCCGCTTCGCAGGCGGCGAGTACTACGACGCGGGCCTCGGCGAGGGACCGCATCGCGGACTCGCACTCGCACGCCGCATGGCGCTGCTGAACTACCGCAGTCCGATCGAGCTGAACCAGCGCTTTCAGCGCTCCTGGCAGTCCGGGGTGTCACCGCTGGGGCGCGGCGGGCGCTTCGCCGTCGAGTCGTACCTCGACTTCCACGGCAACAAGTTCACCCGCCGATTCGACGCGAACAGCTACCTCACCGTCGTCGAGGCGATGAACTCGCACGACATCGGCCGTGACCGGGGCGGTGTCGAGCAGGCGCTGCACACCGTGACCGCGAAGACCCTGGTACTCGGCATCGACACCGACCGCCTGTTCCCCGTCGATGGGCAGCAGCGCATCGCCCGCAGCATCCCGAACCTCATCGACGACGAGGCGGTCGTGCTCGCCAGCGACTTCGGGCACGACGGCTTCCTCATCGAGACCGATCCGGTCGGCGAGCATCTGGAGCGACTGCTCGCGTCCTGATCCGATGCGCGAGCCCGCTCAGCTGCGCTCGTAGAGCCAGGGCAGCGTGTCCATCGTCAGGCGGTGACGGGCACCGACCGCGCCGCGGGCATCCGGGTAGTCCTCGTCACCCAGCCACATCGCCCGCATCCCGGCCGCGGTCGGCAGCATGCGCGTCTCGAAGCGCGCGGGCTCGCGGATGCCGTCCATCGCCTCGTCGACCGTACGGTGCGCGAGGAGTCCGTGCAGGGTCACCCAGGTGGGAGGGAAGAGTGTCAGCTCACCCGAGGCATGCTTCTCGAACGCGCGCTCCGGAGTGATCCAGGTGGCGTCCTCGATCTCGCCGACGTTGACGCGGATCTCATCCCCCTGCTCACGGGCGAGGAAGAACCAGGTGCGGAACTTCACGGGTGTCTCCGCTGGCGGCACCCAGCACGACAGCGACGTCAGGGAATGCACGCGGATGCCGACCTCCTCGGCCGTCTCGCGCACTGCCGCGTTTCGCGCGGCATCCGACTCCGCGTCCGCGCCCGCGCGATCAGCGGGATCGACCCGGCCGCCGGGGAAGACCCACGCCCCGGCGAACGACCCCGTCGACGGACGGCGCAGCAGCAGGGTCTCCAGCCCCTCCCGGCCGTCGCGCAGCACGACGGCGGTGCCGGCGACGCGGATGCCCGTGCGGACGCTCTCGGAACCGGACGGTCGATCCGGCGCGGGATGCTGCGAGGTGCTCACCCCGTCACTCTACGACGCGCACTACGAGCGACGGCCCGGTCGGGACCGCGGTGCGCGCCCGGCGTTCTTCGACGCGGTACGACACGACCGCGATCAGCAGCCCCGCGCCGGCCAGCCCAGCGCCGACCCACGCCGGGGCCGTGAAACCCCAGCCGAGAGCGATCACCGAGCCGCCGAGCAGCGCCCCGAGGCTGTTGCCGACGTTCAGTGCGGAGTGGTTCAGCGCCGCTGCGATCGACTGGTTGTCGCCGGAGACGTCCATCAGGCGCGTCTGGATGGTGGGGCTGAGCACCGATGAGACGAGACCGACGACCACCACGAGCAGGCCGAGGGTGAAGATCCACGGCGAGACCAGCGCAAGCACCGCGAAGACGATCGCCATCGCGGCGAGCCCCCACAGCAGCGTACGGCGCAGATCGATGTCGGCGAGATGCCCGCCGACGAGGTTGCCGACGGTCATGCCGATGCCCATCAGCACCAGCACGATCGGCACGACCCATTCGTCGGCGCCTGACACCTCGGTCACCAGTGGGGCGATGTAGCTGTACACCGCGAAGAACCCGCCGAATCCGATGGCCCCGACGCCGAGCGTGAACCACACCTGCCCGATGCGGAACACCCCGAGTTCCTCTCGCATGGTGCGCCCTGGCGAACCGGGGTGCGCCGGCACGAAGAGCCCGATGCAGAGAGCACCCACGGCGAAGACGAGCGTCACCACCGCGAACGCGGCGCGCCAGCCCCACTGCTGACCGAGGAACGTGCCGAGCGGCACGCCGATGACGTTGGCGAGGGTGAGCCCGGTGAGGATGAACGCCACCCCCTTGGCGCGGTTGCCCGGCCCCATCACGTCGGCGGCGACGAGCGCGCCGATGCCGAAGTAGGCGCCGTGCGGGAGCCCTGCCAGCAGCCGCGAGAGCGCGACCAGCTCGAAGGTCGGCAGCACCACGGTGAGCGCGTTGAACAGCGTCAGGGCGAGTGCGAGCACGATCATGACGCGGTGCCGCGGGAATCGCGCGGCGAATCCGGCGATCGTCGGTGCGCCGATCACGACGCCGAGGGCGTACAGCGAGATCAGCCAGCCCGCACGGCTCAGGGCATCCTCGGGGCTGACCTCCCACACAGCGGGCAGCAGGTCGGCGGCGATGTCGGGCAGCAGGCCCATGACGACGAACTCGGTCATGCCGATGCCGAAGCTGCCGATGGCGAGAGAGAGGAGCGCCCTCTTCGCCGCACCCCTCGAGGATGTCGAGGGAGTCACCCCACCATGCTATCGATCTTCGGAGGCGTCGATCGCCGCCTCGAGACGGTCGACCTTTCCCGTCAGCTCCCCTTCGTAGCCGGGGCGGATGTCGGCCTTGAGCACCAGGGAGATACGTGATCCGAACGGTGCGACCGCCTCGGTGGCGCGCTTGACGACATCCATCACGGTGTCCCAGTCCGGTCCTTCGATCTCGGTGAACATGCTGGTCGTGCGGTGCGGCAGCCCCGAGGAGCGGACGATCTTCACCGCGGCGGCGACGGCATCGTGGACCGAGCCGTCCTCGCGGCCGGTTCCGGATGGGGCGACTGAGAATGCGACGAGCATGATTTCCTCCGTGATTCGAGTGCGTGGTGTCGAGCGGGATGATTCGGTCAGCGGGAACGGGTGAGCTGTGCGGAACGCGCCACGCGCGTCGGGCGGACGCGCCACGCGGCGCGCACCGCGATGACGAGCAGCAAGATCAGCAGTACGTTGCGCAGAGTGATCAGTGCGATCGGCAGCACGTGGGCGTGCAGCAGACCGTCGTAGGTGAGCGGGTAGACCGCGAAGGCCAGGGCGCACAGCATCAGCACCAGTGCCGCCGCGATGTGTGCGCGCGCTCGATCGAACACGATCCAGAGGATGGCAGGGGCGATCAGCCAGGTCTGGAACTGCGGCGAGCCGACCTTGTTCGTCACGATCAGCGCCGTGACCAGGGCGAGAGCGAGTGGCGGCAGCAGCCGCTGCCAGGGCGCGCCCTGCCGTGCACGCCACACACCGAGTGCCACGATCGCCGCGACGGCGATCAGCATCAGGGGCGTGAGACAGGAGGCGATGATCTCGACGCCGGGTGCGCCGATCTGGAACGTCAGGATGTGGATGCTGTAGTCGATGGTTGCCGCGCCCGCCGAAGCCATCCACAGGAAGGGCGTCGCCGCGACAGCCTCGATCTGCAGACCGCGGTCGTTCTGGGTCGTGAGGAAGCCGAACAGCTCTTGATCGGCGCCGAGCAGGAAGAAGACGACGATCAGGGCCGCGCTGACCGCCGCAGCCGTGACGGCGATGCGAAGGGATCGACGCCCCGCGGCGATCGCGGCGAGCGCGATCGCGCCCGGCCAGATCTTGATCCACGCGCCCGCGGTGAGCAGCGCGGCGCCGACCGCGGGTCGCCGGGCCAGCCACAGGCCGCCGACGATCGCGATCGGCACGGTGATCGCGTCCAGGCGATACAGCGCGATCGGGCCGAGCAGCACCAGTCCGGCGGTCCAGAACCACCCCGCCGCGCGGCGTCGGCGCACCCGAGCCCGCCCCACCAGCACGGCGAATCCCAGCAGGTCGCAGAGCGTCACCAGCATCGCCCAGCCGATCAGATAGGCCTGATCGAGGCCGAGCAGCGGGACGAGCGGCACGGCGAGCAGTCGGGCCAGCAGCATGGGAACGAGGGCGAGCTGCGGATACACCCACACGGCGGTGATGCCCATGACTGCGCCGCCGCTGACCGCGGCGGTGGACCACGGCTCGTACACGAGCACGACGTCGCCCATCGGCTGATTCGGCAGCACCCAGCCCAGCCAGGCCACCACGGCATGCGCCGCGATGAACGAGATCCACAGTGCGGCGGCGCGCATCCTCATGCGGTCGCCCGTCGACCGCGATCGGCGATCATGACAGCAGGTCCGCGATGGCGCGCGGCAGAGCCTCGGCGACGTCGAGTGCCACGATCGGATGCCCGACCGCCCCGCCGACGGCGCCGGATGCCAGCGCGGCCGCATGCCCGTGCAGCCAGGCGCCCGCCGCGGCGGTCTCAGCGAGCGGGCGGTCGGGATTCGCGGCGATCAGCGCCCCGAGGACGCCTGCGAGCACATCGCCGGTGCCGGCCGTCGAGAGCCAGTGCGGGGCGTTGCTCACGGCGATGGTGACGGCATGCGGTGCGGCGATCAGCGTCCGCGCCCCCTTCAGCAGCACGGCTGCCCCCACCCGCTCAGAGGTCTCCGCGACCGCGTCCGCGCGCTGCAGCGAATTCCGGGCATCAGGGGCATCCGTCACGTCGGGCGAGCGAAGGCCGAGCTGCTCGCGAAGGCGCGCGAGCTCTCCTGCGTGCGGTGTGAGCAGCACCGGTGCGCTCGCGTCGACTGCAAGGTCGAGAGCACCCGCATCGACCACCACGGGCGCCTTTCCGCTGAGGACCCGCCGCAGCAGGAGCTGCTCATGGTCGCTGCGATGGGCGGCATCCGTTCCCGACCCGATCACCCACGCACCGACGCGAGCGTCGCCGAGGTCGGTCGTCGCGACCGTCTCCGGGCGCCGCGCGAGCACGGCATCCTTCGCGTCGCCCACATATCTCACGTACCCCGCGCCCGCTCGCCATGCCGCCTCGACACCGAGAACTGCGGCGCCCGGGTACGCGGCGGATCCGGTGCGCAGCGCGACGACCCCGCGGGAGTACTTGTCATCGGCGGCCGTCGGCACGCGCAGGAATCCGATGGTGTCGTCCCTCGTCCACTCGCGGAGCATGCCTCCACGCTAGCGCGGACCGCCCGCGCCCACGCGCGGTAGCGTCGTCGTGTGAGCCTCCTCTTCTCCACGATGACCCTGCGCGAGCGCACCTTCCGCAACCGGCTGTGGGTCTCGCCGATGTGCATGTACAGCGCAGTCGACGGCGTGCCGCAGCGCTGGCACCGCGCCCACCTTTCGCAGTTTGCCTCCGGCGGTGCCGGTCTGATCCTCGCCGAGGCGACGGCCGTCGTGCCCGAGGGGCGGATCTCGCCGCGCGACACGGGGCTGTGGACCGATGAGCAGGGCGAAGCGTGGAGCGAGATCGTCGATGACGTGCACGAGCGCGGCGCACTGATCGGGGTGCAGCTGGCCCATGCCGGCCGCAAGGCGTCGACGTGGTGGCCGTGGGCCGAGCAGCGCGGCTCCGTGCCGCATGCACAGGGCGGCTGGGTGACGAAGGCGCCGTCCGCTGTCGCGTACGAGGGGTTCGATCGGCCGGAGGCCCTTGACGCCGAGGACATCGACCAGGTCGTCGCCGCATTCGCCGATGCCGCCCGGCGCGCAGTGGATGCCGGATTCGACGTGCTGGAGGTGCATGGCGCGCACGGCTACCTGCTGCATCAGTTCCTCTCGCCGCTGTCGAACCTGCGCACCGACGAATACGGCGGGTCGCTGGAGAACCGCGCCCGCCTGGTGCTGCGCGTGCTGCGCAGCGTGCGCGAGAGCGCCGGCGAGGGCATCCCGACCTTCCTGCGGATCTCGGCGACCGACCACGCCGACGGCGGGTTCGTCCCCGAGGAGGCCGCGCAGGTCGCCGGCTGGGCGTCCCAGGCCGGCGCCGACCTGGTGGACGTCTCCAGCGGCGGACTCGTCGCGCACCAGAGCATCGATATCCATCCCGGCTATCAGGTGCCGCTCGCGGCGGCCGTGCGCGCCGAGGGGCGCGTGCGCACCGGAGCGGTGGGCGTGATCACCTCGGGTGCACAGGCCGAGCAGGTGCTCGCCTCAGGCGCGGCGGACGCGGTGTTCGCCGGCCGCGAGTGGCTGCGCGATCCGCACTTCGCCCTGCGCGCTGCGCACGAGCTGGGCGCGCCGGTCCAGTGGCCCTCGCAGTACCTGCGCGCCCGCTGGCGCTGAGCGGCGCACCCCGGCATCCGATGCGGTGAGCACCGGATGCCGGAGTGAACTCAGCGTCCCGGATATCCGCGACGAGTCGCGTCCTGCACCTCGCCGATGAGCTCCTCGAGGATGTCCTCGAGGAAGAGCACGGCGGTCGTCTCGCCCCTGCTGTCGCGCACCTTGGCGAGGTGGCGGCCAGCGCGGCGCATCGCGGCGAGCGCGTCCTCGAGGTCGGTGTCCTCGTGCACCGGCACCATGTGGTGGATGCGCTTGGACGGCAGCGGCTGATCGACGACGCCGCTCGAGTCGGCTCCCTCGGATGCCCGGAGGATGTCCTTCAGGTGCACGTAGCCGACCGGAGCGCCCTCCGCATCGACGATCACGTACCGCGAGAACCCGTATCGCGCGACCGCCTTCTCGACGTCGTCGGGGGTGGCGGTCTCCGGCAGCGTGATGAGCTCGCCGAACGGCACAGCGACATCCCGTGCCTTCTTGTCGGTGAACTCCACCGCCGCGGCGACGGCGCCCGAGGTGTCGGCCAGCACGCCCTCACGGCGGGAGCGGTCGACGATCGTCGCGACCTCCTCGATCGTGAATGTCGATGCGGCCTCGTTCTTGGGCTCCACCCGGAACAGGCGCAGCACGGCGTTGGCGATGCCGTTGAGCGCCCAGATCACGTGGCGGAACACGCGCGAGACCCACACCAGCGGCGGTGCGAGCACGAGCACCGCGCGATCAGGGATCGAGAACGCGAGGTTCTTCGGCACCATCTCGCCGAACACCACGTGCAGGAACGACACCAGGGCGAGGGTGATGATGAACGACGTCACCGATACGACCGACTCGTCCCAGCCCATCGCGTGCATCGGGATCTCTAGGAGGTGATGGATCGCCGGCTCTGAGACGTTCAGGATCAGCAGCGAGCAGATCGTGATGCCCAGCTGCGAGGTCGCCAGCATGAGCGTCGCGTGCTCCATGGCGTAAAGTGCGGTCTTCGCGGCGCGGGAGCCGCGCTCGGCGAGCGGTTCGATCTGCGAGCGGCGCGCGGAGATGACCGCGAACTCACCGCCGACGAAGAAGGCGTTGGCCGCGAGAAGCACGACCAGCCAGACGAGTCCCATCCAGTCGCTCATCGGTCCACCTCCGTCTCGTCTTCAACAGGATCGGCGGTGTACCGCACGCGATCGACGCGTCGGCCGTCCATCCGCACCACGACGAGAGTGCCGTTCTCGACGCGCACCTGATCGCCGAGGATCGGCACCCGCTCGAGCAGGCTCATCATGTAGCCGCCGACGGTGTCGTACACATCGCCCTCGGGCACCTCGATGCCCGTGCGGGCGAGGAGCTCGTCTGGGCGCAGCTCACCGGGGAAGGTGATCGAACCCTCGCGGCGGACGATGCCGGCGCGGGAGCGGTCGTGTTCGTCCGAGACCTCGCCGACGATCTCCTCGACCAGATCCTCGAGGGTGACGATGCCGGCGGTGCCGCCGTACTCGTCGACGACGACGGCCATCTGGTAGCCCTTCGAGCGCAGTTCGGCGACGAGCCCGTCCAGGTGCACAGTCTCGGGCACCCGCAGCGGCTCGGTGGCCAGAGCGCCGACTGGGACGTCGGCGCGCTTCTCACGCGGGACCGACACGGCAGCCTTCACGTGCACGACTCCGGTGATGTCGTCCAGGTCGTCGCCGTACACCGGGAACCGGCTGTGGCCGGTCCGGCGGGCGAGCTGGATGACGTCATCGGCGGAGTCGCCGACCGAGATCGGGTGCATGCTCGGGCGCGGGGTCATGATGTCGTCCGCCGTCAGGCGCGCGAACGTCAGACTGCGGTCGAGCAGGGTCGCCGTGTCCTTCTCGAGGACGCCCTGGCTGGCGGAGCGGCGCACCAGCGAGGAGAGCTCCTCGGCGCTGCGCGCCCCGGACAGCTCCTCCTTCGGCTCGATGCCGATGGCGCGAAGCACGCCGTTGGCGCTGCCGTTGAGCAGCAGGATCGCGGGTTTGAAGACCGCGGTGAACACTGTCTGGAACGGGATGACGAGCTTCGCTGTCTGCCGCGGCAGCGCGAGTGCGAAGTTCTTCGGCACCAGCTCGCCGATGATCATCGACAGCACGGTGGCGATGAACATGGCCACCGTCACCGAGATCGGCACGGCAGCGGCATCCGGTACGCCCCACGCTTCCATCAGGGGCGCGAGCAGCGTGCTGATCGCCGGCTCCATCGTGTAACCGGTCAGGAGCGTGGTCAGCGTGATGCCCAGCTGCGCGGACGACAGGTGGGTGGAGGTGATCTTCAGCGCCCGGATCGTCATTCCCAGGCGGGTCTCGCCGCGGGCCTGACGCGCTTCGAGTTCAGCCCTGTCGAGATTGACGAGCGCGAATTCGCTGGCGACGAAGAGTCCCGTCCCCACGATGAGCAGGAGCCCCACGCCCAGCATCAGGAATTCCATCAGCTGAAGTCCTCGACCTCAACCAGGAGCGGGCAGTGGGGCGATGTACTACAAGAGGGAGGGTCGTCCATAGTGCGCTCGATCTTACAGAATCCTGATGTGAGACACGCGCGTGTGAGTTGCGTCTTCGCAGTTCGCTTCGCGGAGTCGGATGCCCGGGCATCCGCCCTCATCACTCGCGCTGCACGTTCCTGCATCTGCGCCATCCAACGATGCGGCAGATGCAGGAAACTGCAGCAGAACGCCCTCGAGCATCGTCAGCGACGCAAGTACAGCGAGCGTGGAGGCGGTGGCTGCGTGCTCGGCAGCCCGTCAGCGGTCAGGATGTCGTACAGCTCGCGGGGTCGTCGCAGCGCCGGCGTTCGCCAGCGAGACACGCGACGGACGAGCCGCGCCAGGGCATCCGCCCGATCTTTCTCCTCGATCAGCGCCTGCTCGGGCGTCCGCCCGTCCAGCAGCGCAGGATCGAGGTACTTGCCCACACCGTCGAACTCGCCGATGTGGTCATGATCGGGAAAGTAGAAGTCCGTTCGCGCGGTTCCATGCGGCAGCGCGAACGGCTTCTGCAGGATCGGTCTGGGAAAGCCGAGACGCCTGATCCACACTCTGCTCTGCGTCTCTCGGACGGAGTCGGACAACGCGGTCGCGTCGGACAGAGCATGCTCGATGCGCGCACGACCCTTCGGAGACGCCCGCTTCTCAAGAAGCGCGCGGAGCTCTTCGATGGATGCCAGCGGCCCTCCCGGACGATTCGCCCACAGCGCCTGATCGAGCACGACGACACCCTGCAGATGATCGGTCACGGCCACGATGTCGATGGCCGTCTGCGCTGGTGTCGTGATCAGGTGATCGCGCCAGGCGACGGCATCCACATCATCGATGCCGATGCTGTGGCGACGTATGAGGCCTGATGAGCGACCGCCGCTGCTCGCGCTCACGCGCACGTCGATTCGCTCCGGCCAGGCACCGAGGATGTCCATGCGGTGCACACTGGCGGCGGCGAAGTGCGAGATCACGGCCGGACGCCGCATGCGGTCGGCAGCCTCGATGACCTTCAGCCTGTGCCGGTCGATCCGCGACAGCTTCTGCCATTCGGCGGTGCGCACGAAGGCTCCCGGACCGACTCTGTGCACCCGTTCCGATTCGATCGCGCGACGCAGCTTTCGGTAGTCGGGACGATCGTCGGGCTGATCACGCACACGTCGGATGTCGATAGCTGGGCGTTCTTCGTCGATCATCCCGGAATCGTGGCAAACACGGACAGTGAGTGGTCCGCGGATCACGGAGGCTGTGCACAACTCCTGGAATGCCGCTCGCTGTGCAGAACGATCGATCGTGGCATCCGCTGCAGTTTCCTGCATCTGCGCCATCGAACGATGCGGCAGATGCAGGAAACTGCAACAGGACGACCAGTGACGAATGATCGGACGCGCGCTACCAGCTGACGGGCAGCGCCTTGCCCTCTTCGTAGCCGGAGCTGGACTGCAGCCCCACGAGGGCGCGCTCGTGGAACTCCGGCACCGTCTCCGCACCGGCGTAGGTGAACGAGGACCGCACACCGGAGGTGATCATGTCGAGCAGATCCTCGAGGCTCGGGCGCAGCGGATCGAGGTAGATCATCGACGACGAGATGCCCTCTGCGAACAGCTCCTTGCGGGCCAGTTCGAACGGATCGAGACGCTCGAATCGCGCATGCACCGCCTTGGTGGATGCCATCCCCCACGACTCCTTGTAGGCGCGCCCGTGCTCGTCGTGCAGCAGCCGGCCCGGAGCCTCGATGGTGCCGGCGAACCACGATCCGACCATCACGGAGGCGGCTCCGGCGGCGAGCGCCAGCGCGACATCACGCGGGTAGCGCACTCCGCCGTCGGCCCAGACGTGCGCACCCATGGCTCGCGCCGCCTCTGCGGTCTCGAGCACCGCGGAGAACTGCGGTCGTCCCACAGCCGTCATCATCCGGGTCGTGCACATGGCGCCGGGTCCGACGCCCACCTTCAGGATCGACGCGCCGGCGCCCACCAGATCGCGCACGCCGTCGGCGGTGACGACGTTGCCCGCGATCAGCGGGATGCCCAGATCCAGCTTCGCGACAGCATCCAGCGCCCGCAGCATGCCCTCCTGGTGCCCGTGCGCCGTGTCGACCACGAGCGCGTCGACGCCGGCGGATGCCAGTGCCTTGGCCTTGCCGGTGACGTCGCCGTTGATGCCGATCGCCGCCGCGACGGCCAGCCGGCCGCTGTCATCCACCGCCGGTCGATATAGCGTCGTGCGCAGTGCCGTGCGTGCGCTCAGGGTTCCGACGAGGTGGCCGCGCTCGAGGATGAGCACCATCTCAGCGTCCACCGCGTCGATCACATCGAACGCGGCGCGTCCCTCCTCGATGTCCTCGGCCGACACCGCGTGGGCGCGTTCTCGCACGAGGTCGCCGAGAGCGGCATCCGGCAACGCGGTCGCGAGTCTGGTCGCTGGAAGGATGCCGACGATCTCGTCCTGCGAGAGCGGGGCGTTTCCGGCTCTCTCGGCCACGACGATGCCGTGCCCCGGCGTTGCCGGCAGCAGCCGCAGCGCCTCGGCGACCGTCGCCCTCGGCGAGAGCACCAGCGGCGAGTCCCATCGGGCGGGCTGGCGCTTCACCCAGCGGATCGCCTCGTCGAGCTCCTGCAGCGGCAGATCCTGGGGCAGCACGCCGAGCCCGCCGCGTCTGGCCAGTGTGGCGGCGAGGCGGGGCCCGGTCACGGAGTTCATGTTCGCGGCGACCAGCGGCAGCGTCGCGGGGGTGCCGTCGTGCGGCGTCAGATCCACCTGAAGGCGGCTGCTGACGGCCGAACGCCGTGGCACCAGGAAGACATCGGAGTAGGTCAGATCCACCGTTGGCCGCTCACCCGAGAACTTCATGCATGTCACGCTACTCGCAGCAGGGCGCGCTGTGGCCGTTGCGCACGCGTCCCACAGGCGGATTGGCGTTAGGCTTGATGACTGTTATACGTGCGCGACCGGCGGGGAACACTCGTCATCGGTTCGCGTGCACAGCTTCAGCGACGAAAGAGGGCGATAAAGCGTGTCGAACCAGGTGACCGGCGTCGGTGGCGACGGGGGGTTCGGAGCCAACTCGTGGCTCGTGGACGAGCTGTACGAGCAGTTCAAGAAGGACCGCAACTCCGTCGACAAGGAGTGGTGGCCTGTGCTCGAGAACTACACGCCCGAGTCCAGCGGCCAGACGGCCGCGGCACAGCCCTCGCACCCCGTGACCGCTCCCATCCCGGTGATCGGCGCGCAGCCCGTGGCCCGCACCACGGCCAAGCCCGCCAAGCAGGCCCCGATCCCCGCGCAGGCACCGAAGCCGCAGACGAAGGATGCCGAAGAAGCATCGACCGACGAGGACAAGGTCACGCCGCTGCGCGGCCTGCCCAAGACCCTCGCGGCGAACATGGACCAGTCGCTGACGGTCCCGACCGCCACCAGCGTGCGTACCATCCCCGCGAAGCTGATGATCGACAACCGCATCGTCATCAACAACCACATGGCCCGCACCCGCGGCGGCAAGGTGAGCTTCACGCACCTGATCGGCTGGGCGCTGATCCAGACGCTCAAGGAGTTCCCGAGCCAGAACGTCTTCTATGCAGAGGTCGACGGCAAGCCCTCAGTCGTCGCCCCCGCGCACGTGAACCTCGGCATCGCCGTCGATGTGCCCAAGCCCGACGGCAGCCGCGCTCTGCTGGTGCCGAGCATCAAGCGCGCCGACACGATGACGTTCGGCGAGTACCTCACCGCCTACGAGGACATCATCGCTCGCGCGCGAGGCAACAAGCTGACCGCGGCCGACTTCGCCGGCACCACCGTCTCGCTCACCAACCCCGGCGGCATCGGCACGGTGCACTCGGTGCCCCGCCTGATGAAGGGCCAGGGCTGCATCATCGGCGCCGGCGCCCTGAACTACCCGGCCGAGTTCCAGGGCTCGAGCACGAAGACCCTCACCGAGCTCGGAATCGGAAAGACGATCACTCTGACCAGCACCTACGACCACCGCGTCATCCAGGGTGCCGGCTCCGGCGAGTTCCTGAAGAAGGTGCACGAGCTGCTGATCGGCGAGCGCGGCTTCTACGACGACGTCTTCGCGGCCCTTCGCATCCCGTACCAGCCGATCCGCTGGAACCCCGACATCGCCGTCGACCTCGCCGAGCGCGTCGACAAGCAGTCGCGTGTGCAGGAGCTGATCAACTCCTACCGCGTGCGCGGCCACCTGATGGCCGACATCGACCCGCTCGAGTACGTGCAGCGCTCGCACCCCGACCTCGAGATCGAGAGCCACGGCCTCACCTTCTGGGACCTCGACCGCGACTTCGTCACCGGCGGCTTCGGCGGCAAGCGCGTCATGAAGCTGCGCGACATCCTCGGGGTGCTCCGCGACTCGTACTGCCGGACGCTCGGCATCGAGTACATGCACATCCAGGATCCGGAGCAGCGCCGCTGGTTCCAGGAGAAGGTCGAAGTCAAGTACGTCAAGCCCGGCCATGACGAGCAGCTGCGGGTGCTCCGCAAGCTGAACGAGGCCGAGGCGTTCGAGACCTTCCTCCAGACGAAGTTCGTCGGCCAGAAGCGCTTCTCGCTCGAGGGGGGCGAGTCGCTGATCCCGCTGCTGGACGAGATCCTGCAGGGCGCCGCCACAGCGGGCCTCGACGGCGCCGCCATCGGAATGGCGCACCGCGGCCGTCTGAACGTGCTCACCAACATCGCCGGCAAGACCTACGGGCAGGTGTTCCGCGAGTTCGAGGGCTCTCTGACCCCGGGCAATCAGCGCGGTTCCGGCGATGTGAAGTACCACCTCGGCAACGAGGGCACCTTCATCGCCGAGGACGGCGAGGAGCTGCCGATCTATCTGGCTGCGAACCCGTCCCACCTCGAGACCGTCGACGGCGTGCTCGAGGGCATCGTCCGCGCGAAGCAGGACCGCAAGCCCATCGGCACCTTCGCCTGGCTGCCGATCCTCGTGCACGGCGACGCGGCCTTCGCCGGCCAGGGCGTCGTCGTCGAGACGCTGCAGATGTCGCAGCTGCGCGGCTACCGCACCGGCGGCACCGTGCACGTCGTGGTCAACAACCAGGTCGGCTTCACGACGCTGCCGAACGACTCGCGATCCTCGGTGTACGCCACGGACGTCGCCAAGACGATCCAGGCCCCGATCTTCCACGTGAACGGCGACGACCCCGAGTCGGTCATCCACGTCGCCAAGCTCGCCTTCGAGTACCGCGAGCGCTTCCACCGCGACGTGGTCATCGATCTGGTCTGCTACCGCCGTCGCGGTCACAACGAGGGCGATGACCCGTCGATGACGCAGCCGCTGATGACGGACCTGATCCAGGCGAAGCGCTCGGTTCGCAAGCTGTACACCGACGGCCTGGTCGGCCGCGGTGACATCACCGAGGAGGAGTACGAGCAGGCCAACGCCGACTTCCAGAACCGTCTGGAGATCGCGTTCGCCGAGACGCACGCCGTCGAGACCGGCGCGACCCCGATCGCTCCGGAGCTCAGCCCGGTGGGCGAGCAGGTCGGCTCACCAGAGGTCACCGGCGTCCCGCTCGAGGTCGTCCACCTCATCGGCGATGCGCACGCCAACAAGCCGGACGGCTTCACCGTGCACTCGAAACTCCAGCAGCAGCTCGAGAAGCGCGTGAAGATGAGCCGCGAGGGCAACATCGACTGGGGCTTCGGCGAGCTGCTCGCCTTCGGGTCGCTCCTGGTCGAGGGCACGCCTGTGCGTCTGGCCGGTCAGGACTCGCGTCGCGGCACGTTCGTGCAGCGTCACGCCGTGCTGCACGACCGCGCGAACGGTCAGGAATGGCTCCCCCTGTCAAACCTCTCCGACAGCCAGGGCCGCTTCTTCGTGTATGACTCGCTGCTCAGCGAGTACGCCGCACTCGGCTTCGAGTACGGCTACTCGGTGGAGAACACCGAGGCGCTGGTGCTGTGGGAGGCGCAGTTCGGCGACTTCGCGAACGGCGCCCAGTCCGTGATCGACGAGTACGTCTCGGCCGCCGAGCAGAAGTGGGGCCAGCAGTCCGGCGTCGTCATGCTGCTGCCGCACGGCTACGAGGGTCAGGGCCCCGACCACTCGTCCGCGCGGATGGAGCGCTTCCTCCAGCTGTGCGCGCAGGACAACATGTTCGTGGCGCGCCCGTCGACGCCGGCGTCCTACTTCCATCTGCTGCGCCGCCAGGCGTACGGTCGTCCGCGCAAGCCGCTGATCGTGTTCACCCCGAAGGCGATGCTGCGTCTGCGCGGTGCGACCAGCGCGGTGGAGGACTTCACGCAGGGCCGCTTCGAGCCGGTGATCGACGACGACCGCGGTCTCGACCGCAACGCGGTCAAGCGCGTTCTGGTGCACTCGGGCAAGATCCACTGGGATCTGCGCACCGAGCTGGAGAAGAACCCGAACCCCGAGATCGCCCTGGTGCGGCTGGAGCAGCTGTACCCGACGCCGATCGACGAGCTCAAGGCGATCACCGACTCGTACCCGAATGCCGAGCTGGTGTGGGTGCAGGACGAGCCCGAGAACCAGGGTGCGTGGCCGTTCCTGGCGCTCGAGTTCGCGCCGGTGCCCGGAAGCCGTCAGTTCCGCGCTGTGACGCGTCCCGCCGCCGCCTCGCCGGCGACGGGCTCGTCGAAGGTGCACGCGGTCGAGCAGGTCGCGCTGCTCAAGGAGGCGCTGACGCTCGGCTGATCGCTCGAATTCAGAGATGACGGATGCCGTCGCTCCCCATCCGGGGCGACGGCATCCGTCATCTCCTGTGAGTCAGTACCAGATGCCCAATACGGGTGCGGGGTCGGTGCTGAAGGCGTGGCTCAGCGCAGCGATCGCGGTGTCCTCGCCGTGCACCCGGCCCGCCGCCGCCAGGCGCGACAGCGGCTCTCCCCCAGCGTAGGCCGCAGAAAGCTCGACGATCCCGAGCGTGACCTGCGGGTCAGCGTCCGTCGCCGTCACCGTCGTGCGTCCCTCGGCGTCGACCGTGATCCGCCAGACGCCATCGGCGAAGCCGAGGACGTCTTCGACCCGCAGCACGGCATCGACGGATGCCCGGTAGGTGCGCGCCTGAAGCGCCGCGGGCACGTCGAGCACGCGGAGCCAGCCGTGATCGTGTACCTCGGTCGTCACGGCGCGCTGGTCGGCGACCAGCCACGGCAGCGGGTCGTCCACCGGGCGCAGGTCGACCACGGCACGATCGACGAGGTCGTGCTGGACCGTGAACTGCCACAGCGCGCGCAACGCCTCATCCGTGGCGGCCTGCATGGTGCGGATCCGCAGTTCGGCCCGGAAGGCGCCGGGGATCTCCGCGAGCCGGTACGCCATGGCTCCCTGCACGACGCCGTCGGCGTCGAGATAGCGGATGCCGCGGACCTCCGCGGCTTCCTTGTCGCCCTCGGCGAGGCCCGCCATGCGCTGCCAGCGTCCTCGCCAGCCGGCGACCTGACCGGCGCGGCTCGTGCGCGAGCGCTCGTGCAGCGTCTCCAGGTCGTCGGCGAGAGTCTGCTTGTCGGAGTACACCACACGGCCCAGTGTCGGCTCGGCCGTCCATCCTGCTCGCCTGGTGTCGATCGTGACGCGCGCGACCGGGACGGCGGATCCGAAGCCGTAGCGGCTGTAGATCGTCGCCTCGGACACGGTGAGACCCGCGACCGGGACACCGGTCGAGGCAGCGGCGCGCAGCTCGCCCTCCAGCAGTGCGCGTGCGATCCCGCGGCGGCGGTGGGTTCCCGAGACCGTGACCGAGCTGATCGCCCACATCGGAATCTCCCCGCCGGGCACGGTCAGCGGAGTCACCCAGGAGTTCACCGTGGCGATCGGCCAGCTGCCTGCGGACTCGTCGTAGACGCCGATGTTCCGGCGCTCCCGCATCGTCTCGCGCATCTGCGCCACGACCGCCTCGGTGGGATCCTCATCGAGGAAGCCACGGGCGTCCGCTCGCAGGAAGCCCTCGGCGTCGGCATCGACCGTCATATCGGCGATGCGGTAGTCCAAACCGCTCTCGTGCAGGCGGCGCTGCGATTCGGTGTCGACGGGGACGATGGTCTCTTCCGGTGCGGTCATCCAACCAGACTACGGGCAGCGCGCCGCCGGCCCACCTAGTGAGACGTGCTCTGCACGATGCCTAATGAGACGTGCTCTGCACGATGCCTACCTAGTGAGACGTGCTCTGCACGATGCGCAGTCGCGCGAAGACCTGCGCGCGCAGCTCTTCGGGCGCGGTCTCCTTGCAGGCGCGGGCGACGACCTCGGTCAGGGTCTTCGCCACGAGCGCCTCGTCCTGGCACGACACGCAGTTGTCCAGGTGCTCTCGGATGTCGGAGTGCTCGGTCGCGCAGATCTCGTTGCGGAGGTACTCCTCCAGATCCTTGCGCGCCTTCTCACAGCCGCAGTCGCTCATTTCCTGCTCCTCGGTTCAGCCGCGACGATCCCTCGCTCGGCGGCGTAGTCTGCCAGCAGCTCCCGCAGCATCCGTCTGCCACGGTGCAGACGGCTCATCACGGTGCCGATGGGCGTCTTCATGATGTCGGCGATCTCCTGGTAGGAAAATCCCTCGACATCGGCGAGGTAGACCGCGAGGCGGAAGTCCTCGGGCACCTCCTGCAGCGCATCCTTGACGACGGATGCCGGCATGCGGTCGATCGCCTCCGCCTCAGCCGAGCGGCCGTGCGTGGCGGTCGTCGACTCGGCGCCGCCGAGCTGCCAGTCCTCGAGCTCGTCGATGGTTCCCTGGAACGGCTCGCGCTGACGCTTGCGATAGATGTTGATGTACGTGTTCGTGAGGATGCGGTACAGCCACGCCTTGAGGTTCGTGCCCTGTGCGAACGAGGACCATGCCCCGTACGCCTTCACGAAGGTCTCCTGCACCAGGTCAGCGGCGTCGGCGGGATTGCGCGTCATGCGCATCGCCGCGGCGTAGAGCTGATCCATGAAGGGGATCGCCTGCTCCTCGAAATCGCGTCGAGGATCGCTGGATGCTGTCTCGTCCATCACCGGCCAGTCTAGGTGCGCGAGCTCGGCGATGTCGGTGAAGTCGACTGGATCACGAGTCAGTATCGCTGTCATCGGTCACGCCCCTCTCCGGATGTCGCAGGCTTCACTAGGCTATGAACCGATGAGCACTCCACGGTATTCCCCCGCCCCAGCCCGAGGCTCGTACCTCGCGCCGGACGTCGACCTGCCTGTGCACGCGTCCGTCACCATCCCCGGTTCGAAGTCCCTGACCAACCGCGAGCTGATGATCGCAGCGATCGCCGATGGTCCCGGCCGTCTGCTGCGCCCGCTGCATTCCGACGACTCCCGCCGCATGATCGACGCCCTGCGTCTGCTCGGCGTCGGCATCGAGGAGGTGCCGTCCGACGGCGAATTCGGACCCGACCTGCTCGTGACGCCCGCACCGCTCGGCGGGGGCGTCACGATCGACTGCGGTCAGGCCGGCACCGTCATGCGCTTCATCGCCCCTCTGGCCGGGATCGCACGCGATGACGTGCACCTCACCGCAGACGAGAATGCTCTGCACCGCCCGATGGGCGCGATCATCACCGCCCTGCGCGACCTCGGCGTCGACGTCGACGACGAGGGCAATTGGTCGCTGCCGTTCACGGTGCGCGGTCGCGGCCGCGTGCGGGGCGGACGCGTCGAGATCGACGCCTCCGGCTCCAGCCAGTTCGTCTCGGGTCTGCTGCTGGCCGCTCCCCGCTTCGACGTCGGTCTGCACCTCGTGCACACCGGGAAGTCGCTGCCGAGCCTGCCGCACATCGACATGACCATCGAGTGCCTCAGCCGCCGGGGCATCCGCATCGAGCGTCCCGCCGTCGGCGAATGGCTGGTCGAGGCGGGAACGCCACGCGGCAAGGACATCGCGATCGAGCCCGACCTCTCCAATGCCGCGCCCTTCCTGGCCGCCGCTCTTGTCACCGGCGGCGAGGTCACCGTCTCCGGCTGGCCGCTGCACTCCACCCAGCCCGGCGCGCTGCTGCCGGAGATCCTGCACGCGATGGGTGCCCACACCAGTCGCCATGCCGGCGCACTCACGGTGCGCGCCGGCGACGGCATCCGAGGTCTCGATCTCGACCTCTCCGCGGCGAGCGAGCTGACTCCGACGATCGCCGGGCTCGCCGCCTTCGCCGACGGCCCCACCACGATCCACGGGGTCGGCCACATCCGCACGCACGAGACCGACCGCATCGCGGCTCTGATCGGCAATCTGCGCGCGCTCGGCGGCGAAGCCGAGGAGCTGCCGGACGGGCTGCGGATCATCCCGCGTCCGCTGCACGGCGGCGTGTGGCCGGCGCACCACGATCACCGCATGGCGACGACGGGTGTGCTGATCGGTCTGCGGGTGCCGGGCGTGGAGGTCGATGACATCGGCACCACCTCGAAGACGCTCCCCGAGTTCACCCAGCTGTGGGAGCGGATGCTGAAGGGCGCCATCGCGTGAGCTGGCTGGGCGACGAGCTCGACGACTTCGAGGAGTTCGACGAGAGCAGCATCCGCACTCGCCCGAATCCGAAGGCCAATCGCCCGCGCACCAAGCGCCGACCTGCCCATGAAGACGCTCAGATCGGCCGAATCCTCGGCGTGGACCGCGGTCGCTACAGCGTGCTGCTCGACGAGGACGGCCCCGACGAGCGCGCCGTCATCGCCGCGCGCGCCCGCGAGCTGCGCCGCACCCCGATCGTCACCGGCGACCGCGCGCGGATCGTGGGCGACACCTCCGGCGACGAGGGCACCCTCGCGCGCATCGTCGGCATCGTCGAGCGCACGTCGCTGCTGCGACGCAGCGCCGACGACACCGACCAGGTGGAG
Source organism: Microbacterium alcoholitolerans (assembly GCF_050408615.1). Lineage (NCBI taxonomy): Bacteria > Bacillati > Actinomycetota > Actinomycetes > Micrococcales > Microbacteriaceae > Microbacterium > Microbacterium alcoholitolerans. The sequence continues at coordinate 870,359 of NZ_JBNTKD010000001.1, forward strand.
CGCGTCATCGTCGCGAACGCCGACCAGATGCTCGTCGTCGTCGCGGCCGCCGACCCCGAACCGCGCGCTCGTCTGGTGGACCGCTACCTGGTGGCGGCTCTGGACGCCGGCATCCGTCCGCTGCTCGTCGTGACGAAGACCGACCTCGCCGATCCCGCAGACTTCCTCTCGCACTTCGAAGGACTCGATCTGCGGGTGTTCACCAGTTCCCGCGGCGAGATGCCGCTGGATGAGATCGGCGCCGCGCTGATCGGCCACTCGACGGTCTTCGTCGGCCATTCCGGCGTCGGCAAGTCGACGCTGGTCAACGCGCTGGTTCCGGATGCCCGCCGCGCCACCGGGCACGTCAACGAGGTCACCGGGCGAGGGCGGCACACCTCGTCGTCCACAGTCTCGCTGCGCTACACCTCAGCGAGCGGCAGCGGCTGGGTGATCGACACCCCCGGTGTCCGCTCGTTCGGCCTCGGGCACGTCGATCCGGCGAACATCCTGGCCGCGTACACCGAGCTCGCCGAGATCGCCGAGAACTGCCCGCGTGGGTGCACACACCTCGCAGATGCCGAGGACTGCGCCCTCAACGAGGCGGCGGCCGACGGCACGCTCGGCGAGACGGGCAGGGCCAGGCTGGACTCGCTGCAGAGGCTGCTGACGACCTTCGGCGGCTAGGGTGAAGGTGTGACGACTACGCGCCTCGAACCCGGTACCCCCGCCCCCGACTTCTCGCTGCTCAACCAGGACGGCGAGACCGTCGCGCTCTCATCGCTGCGCGGGCAGAAGGTGATCCTGTACTTCTACCCAGCCGCCATGACGCCGGGCTGCACCACCCAGGCGTGCGACTTCCGCGACAGCATCGCCTCGCTGCAGGCATCCGGCTACACGGTGGTCGGCGTCTCGCGCGACGAGCCTTCCAAGCTGCGCGAGTTCCGCGAGCGCGACGGGCTCCCGTTCACGCTGCTCAGCGACCCTGATCACGCCGTGCACAGCGCCTATGGCGTGTGGGGCGAGAAGATGAACTACGGCAAGGTCGTCGAGGGCGTCATCCGCTCGACCTTCGTCATCGACGAGGGCGGCGTGATCGAGGTGGCGCAGTACAACGTCAAAGCCACCGGCCACGTCGCGCGTCTGCGCAAGACGCTCGGCGTCGACGCCTGATCAGTCCTCGCTGTCGGCGGCGCGCTGCTGCAGACGCGGATCGGATGACCCGTCCCTGCGCGTCGTGGCGATCAGGAGCGCGAAGCCGACCAGCGCGGTGACGCCGACGCCGAGGATGAAGGTCCACGGCTTCGGCTCGATGCTCAGCGCACCGAGGGAGAGGGCCAGACCCAGCACCTGGACAAGGATCCCACCGGAGCGCGCCCAGGATGCCTTGCGGAGCGTCCCGACCGCGAACACGCCGAGGAGAGCCGCGGCGACCAGCGTGAGCACGATCAGCGCCACGGCGCTCATCGTGCTCCCCGTCGCCCCCGAGCCGAGAGCGAACAGCTCGATCAGCGCGACGACGGCGATGGCGATGGCTTCGAATGTGAGCACGGCTGCTGCGGCGATGGCGGGGCCGGAAGGGCGCACGCGAACTCCTCCCAAGAGTTGTCACAAAACCCTTGATCTCAGATTGTTTCTGTAACACAATAGACAAAGCCATGTGCTCCCACATCGGAGTGGGGCGGGCATCAGCCTGCATCACCAGGGTAGCTGACCCCCGATCCGCGCCCTAACTAGAGTGCCGCGAAATCGGCAACCACACCGAACACCTATTTGAGGAGCCATCTATGGACTGGCGCGATAAAGCCGCCTGCCTGACCGTCGACCCCGAGCTGTTCTTCCCCGTCGGGAACACCGGACCGGCCGTCGACCAGATCGAGAAGGCCAAGGCCGTCTGCGCCACCTGCACGGTGACCGAGATCTGCCTGCAGTACGCCCTGGAGTCCGGGCAGGACTCGGGCGTGTGGGGCGGTCTCTCCGAAGACGAGCGCCGCGCTCTCAAGCGCCGCGCAGCGCGCGCCCGCCGCGCAGGCTGAAGCACCGAGAGACGAACGCACAAGCGCCGGCCGGATCCGTCAGGATCCACCCGGCGCTTCTGCGTTCAGCCCGCGCAGGGCCGGGCGAGCGCGCCTCAGGCGAGGATCCACCGCATCGGGATCTCGATGATCACCTGTGTGCCCTCGCCCTCGTTGCCCTTCCACTCGATGGTGCCGCTGAGCTCGCCCTGGATGAGGGTGCGGACGATCTGGGTCCCGAGTCCCTGCCCCACCCTGCCCTCGGGCAGCCCGTGGCCGGTGTCCGTGACCGTCACGCGCAGCAGCTCCGAGGTGCGGGTCGCCTCGATGTTGACGATGCCCTCCTGACCCGCCAGACCGTGCTCCACGGCATTCGTGACGACCTCCGTGAGCGCGAGGGCGAGCGGTGTGGCGTACTCGCTCGGCAGCACGCCGAATCGCCCCTCTCGCTGGGTGCGTGCGCGGGTGTTCGGCGCTGCGGCCACCTCTGCCACGAGCTTGAGCACCCGGTCGAAGACCTCGTCGAAGTCGACCGTCTGCGCCAGTCCGCTGGCGAGGGTGTCATGCACGACTGCGATCGACTCGACGCGGCGCATCGCCTGCGTCAGGGCCTCGCGGGCCTCCTCGGAGTGGGTCCGGCGCGCCTGGATGCGCAGCAGCGAGGCCACCGTCTGGAGGTTGTTCTTGACCCTGTGGTGGATCTCGCGGATCGTCGCGTCCTTGGTGATGAGCTCCTGCTCCTGGTGCCGCAGCTCTGACACGTCCCGGCACAGCACGATCGCACCGATGCGCGTGCCGTGATCCTTCAGCGGGATGGCGCGAAGCGACACGGTGACACCGCGCGCCTCCATGTCGGTGCGCCAGGGCGCCCGCCCGGTGACGACCACCGGCAGGGATTCATCCACCTGCCGCGCCGGCGGCACCAGGCGCGTGGTCACCTCGGCGAGGGACTCCCCCTCGAGCTCATCGTCGAAGCCCATCCGGTTGAACGCCGACAGCGCGTTAGGGCTGGCGAACGTGGTGATGCCGTCGACGTCGAGCCGGATCAGACCATCGGATGCCCGGGGTGCGCCGCGCCGCGGCGCCGTCGGTGCCGCGAGGTCGGGGAACTCCCCGGACGTGATCATCCGGAACAGGTCGTTGGCACACTCATCGAAGCTGATCTGCTGACGTGACGGCGTGCGGACCTCGCCGAGGTTCGTGTGCCGCGAGAGGACGCCGATGACCTCCCGCTCGTCCTTTCCCGCGACGCGCACGATCGGCACCGCCCGAACGCGTGTCGGGGTCTCCTCGAACCAATCCGGGGAGGATGAGTCGACGATCGTGCCGGACTCGAACGCGGACTGCACCTGTGTGCGCCACTGCGGGCGCACTTTCTCGCCGACCAGATCGCGGTAGAAGAGCGTCGCAGCCCCGCTGGGGCGCGAGTGCGTCACGGCGATGAACGATCCATCGGCCGTCTGGATCCAGATGACCATGTCGGCCGAGGCGAGGTCGGCGAGCAGCTGTCCGTCGCCGGCGAGCCGGTGCAGCCATTCGACGTCTGCTTCGGTCAGAAGGCCCTGGGCGTGGACGAGATCACTGAGCGTTGACACCTGTTCAGCCTACTGTGGTGCCGCCGCGCTGCCGTGGATGCGCGCGCTCAGAGCACCGCCAGCGAGCTGGCGCGCCAGCGCCCGTCAAGACCCTCCAGGCGAATGGCGACCGCACGCGTGCGACCCGGGCCGGCGACCACTATCGCCGCCTCGACTGCGCTGTCGACCGGAGAGCTCTGATGGATGGACAGGATGCGGAATGCGGGCCGCGTCGGCGCGAGGCCCCTGGCGCTGCGCGCCCTGGCCGACAGGTTGGCTCGGGTGACGAGCGCCCGGAAGGCTTCTTCGCTGAACCAGCGGGCGAGCTGGTCGACCTCTCGGACGCCGGCGAGAACTTCGAGCACGCCTTGAGTGAGACTCCGCAGCAGCGGCACGGGATCGGGCAGATCAGCGGCAGAAGTGGGCTGTGGAGCGAAGTACTCACTCAACGTCGTCGTCATTCTCGTGCCCCCGGCCGTGCAGCTCATCGATGATCCATTGCGTAGCGAACTTCAGAAGAGTAGACCACGGTGAAACGCGAGACGGAAGAGCGAAACCGGATCTGTGGATAACTCCCGCGGGGCCTCATCCGCGTCCCCTACTGTCATACGGGTGGATTGGGAGCATCTCTTCGATGACCTGGAAGGTCAGCTCGCAGCGGAGTGGGAGGCCGAGCGCGCCGCCCTCGATGCCGAGTCCGAGCGACTGCGCATCTCGAAGCTCACCCTGCATGACCGACTGCGGGTCATGGCCGCGTCCGGCAGCCCCGTGCAGCTGCAACTCGTCGACGGATCACGTCGGAGCGCGTCGGTGCGCGCCGTCGGCGCCGACTGGATCGGAATCGGGTCCGATGACGACAGCCGACTGCGCATCGTGCCGATTCCGGCGATCGTGTCGCTGGGCGTGGATCACGGCACCCTGCTGTCCAGCCTCACTGCGCCGACGGGCGAGGCGGGACTGCGCGGACGGATGTCGTTCGGGTTCGTCCTGCGGGACATCGCGCGCCGCCGCACTCCCGTCACCGTCGGCCTCGGCTCCGGCGATCCGATGCACGGCTCGATCGACCGCGCCGGAGCGGATCACCTCGATCTCGCGCTGCATGACGCGGACGAGGTCCGCCGAGCCCGTGCGGTCCGCGGCTTCCGCAGCATCCCGTTCACGGCCGTCGCCTGGGTGCGGCTCGAAGGAGCAGCCGACCTCTGAGCTGTGAGCTGTGGCTCAGTCGCGGCGCAGCGGAGTGGTGCCCCAGACCTCGGGGAAGCTCGCCTCGTTCGCCTGCCGCCACAGCGCCATGCGCCGGGCCTCTTCGGACTGCTCGGCGAGGTATTCGGCGAGGCTCGATTCCTCAACCCGCCATCGGGGTGGTGAGCCGAGCTGCGACCCGCGCAGTCGCCCGTCCTGCACGAGGGCGATGACCTCATCGACCTCGATGCTGAGCAGCTCGGCGACCTGCGCGGGCGCGAGGAAGCGAGGAGCCGTTCCGGATGCTTCGGGCATGTTCTCATTGTCCCCCGTCCGGTCCGCGCGCGACCAGCCGTGTCCGCACCTGTGGATAACTTTTCCGCGACTCCGGTGGATCTGTGACGATGACTGCATGATGCACTCCCGTGCCCGAAGGCCTGTCTTCGGCGATGTCCGCTTCATCATCGGCGTCGTCCTCGTCATCGCTTCCGTCGCCGGCGTCTGGCTGCTCGTTTCGTCTTCGCGGCAGACCACGCCCGTGCTGCAGGCGACCCGAACCGTGGTGCTGGGCGAGACGATCGACTCCGGAGACCTCCAGGTCGTCGATGTCGGTCTGGGTGTGCTCACGGACGCGTACCTCGCCCCGCAGGATCTCGAGCCCGGTTCCGTGGCGATCAGGACGCTGTCCTCGGGCGAGCTCGTACCGCTGTCCGCCGTCGGACCCGCCGAAGACGCCCGCACCACCACCGTCGTCGTGAACAGCATCACGACGCCCGATGGCGTTGGCGCCGGGACCGTTGTCGAGCTGTGGCACGCGCCGCTGCACAAGGACGGCCGCTCCTTCGACGAACCGCGGATCCTCGTCGGCGACGCCGTGGTCGTCGCCGTCGCGGAGGCGGATGGGATGCTGGCTCAGAGCCGCACCGATGTCGAGGTCGTGATCGACCGCGCTGATGTCGCCGCCGTTCTCGCTGCGATCACCGGCGAGGATGCCATCTCGATCATCCCGGCGGGATCGGGCTCGTGACATCGGTTCTGATCGCAGCCGCCGGTGATGACGCGCGAATGCTGGCATCCGATCTCGAGCTGGAGGGCGTCGAGGTCGACCTCATCGCCCCCGATCAGCTGACCGACACCTCACTCGTCGGCCGGGACGCCCTGCTTCTGGAGCCCACCCGCGGCATGCTGACGCCCGATCTGGTCAGTGCATGTGATCGCGCCGGCGTGCGCCTGATCCCCATCGGCGCCGCCGACAGCCGTCTGGCGGCGCGATTCGGCCTGGCCGATCCGCTGCCGTACGACTCCCCCGCGTCGCGCTTCGTCCAGGCGCTCTCCGCGGGTGAGCCGGCCTCCACAACCGATGCCGGCGCACAGCGGCCGTCTCGGGTGATCGCCGTATGGGGCCCGCACGGGGCGCCGGGGCGCTCCACCCTCGCCATTCAGCTCGCGGTCGAACTCGCCCGCGCGGGACGGCGCACCGCACTCGTCGACGCCGACAGCGTGGCCCCGTCGGTGGCGCTGCAGCTCGGTCTCGGCGACGAATCGCCCGGCCTGGCCGCAGCGTGTCGTCGTGCCGAGCTCGGCAGTCTCGACGTCGCAGAGCTCTCGCGACTGTCGACCGCCGTCGAGACCTCGGGCGGCACGATCGACGTCCTGAGCGGACTGAACCGCCCGAGCCGATGGCCCGAGCTCGCCGGCGGCCGTCTGCGCACGACACTCGGTGTATGCCGGAGCGCGCTCGACGAGACGGTCGTCGACGTGTCTGCCGCATTCGACGAGGATGACGATCCGCTCGATCCGCTCGCACCAGCCCGCCATGCCGCCACCGCCGCGACGCTGCTGGAGGCGGATGAGGTCGTGGCGGTGCTGTCAGCCGATCCGCTCGGCGTGAGCAGGTTCCTGCGCGGCCAAGCCGAGCTGCGCCATCTCGTCGGCGACACCCCGGTCACCGTCGTCGCGAACCGCGTGCGCCCCGGGCCGCTGGGAATCGACTCCCGAGGTCAGATCCGCCGCACGCTCGACCGCTTCGCGGGCATCCAGGACGTCGCGTTCGTCCCCTACGACCAGCGCGCCGCGGACGCTGCTGCGCTGCACGCCAGAGCGATCGCGGATGTGATGCCCCGCTCCCAGCTCGTGTCGGCCGTGCGGCGCGTGGCAGCCAGCCTCGGCGCACGGCAGCCGGTCACTGCCGGTAGCTCGCGAGGAAGTTCCCGAGCCGCTCGACGGCTTCGCTGAGCACCCGCGCCTCGGGCAGTGTCACGATGCGCAGGTGATCGGGGGTCGGCCAGTTGAAACCGGTGCCCTGCACCAGAAGGATCTTCTCCGACACCAGCAGATCGTAGACGAGCTTGGCGTCGTCGCGGATCTCGTGCACGTTCGGGTCGAGCCGCGGGAACGCGTAGAGCGCTCCCTCGGGCTTCACACAGCTGACGCCCGGAATGGCTTCCAGGCCTTCCCAGGCGATATCGCGCTGCTCGTGCAGCCGACCGGTCGGTGCGATCAGCGCATCGATCGACTGCACGCCGCCGAGCGCGGCCTGCACCGCATGCTGCGCCGGGACGTTCGGGCACAGCCGGGTCGAGGCGAGCAGTGTGATCCCCTCGAGGAAGCCCTTCGCGTGCGATTTCGGACCGGTGATCACGAGCCAGCCGGATCGGTAGCCGGCGACGCGGTACGTCTTCGACAGGCCGTTGAACGTCAGGCACAGCAGGTCGGGAGCGACCGTCGCGGTGGGGATGTGCTGAGCGTCGTCGAAGAGGATGCGATCGTAGATCTCATCGGAGAGCAGCAGCAGCTGATTCTCACGGGCGATCTGCGCGAGTCCTTCGAGGACCTCCCGCGAGTAGACCACTCCGGTCGGGTTGTTCGGGTTGATGATGACGATCGCCTTGGTCTGCGGCGTCACCTTCGAGCGGATGTCCTCGAGATCGGGCTGCCAGCCGTTCTCCTCATCGCAGAGGTAGTGCACCGGCGTGCCGCCGGCGAGGGAGGTCATCGCCGTCCACAGCGGATAGTCCGGTGCCGGGATGAGCACTTCGTCGCCTTCGTCCAACAGCGCCTGCATCACCATCGTGATGAGTTCGGACACACCGTTTCCGAGGTAGACGTCATCCGGGTCGAAGCGCGGGAATCCCTCGATCTCCTCGTAGCGGCTCACGACGGCGCGGCGTGCGGAGATGACGCCCTTGCTGTCGCTGTAGCCGTGCGAACTCGGCAGCGCCGCGAGCATGTCCCGGACGATCTGGTGAGGTGCCTCGAAGCCGAAGATCGCCGGGTTCCCGGTGTTCAGCTTGAGGATCTGGTGGCCCTCGGCCTCCAGCCGCGCCGCCTCGACCAGTGCCTTGCCGCGGATCTCGTAGAGAACGTTCTTCAGCTTGGAGGACTGGTCCAGGGTTCGGCGGGTCATTCGCCCAGGATACCGGGGCGCGCGAGCGCCCCGGTCCACGTGGAGTGGGCGTCAGTTCTTCCGGCGCTCCTGCGCACGACGCTGCTGCCGGTTCGCCGCGGGGGCGTCGGCCGGGGCATCCGTCGGCTGTCCGAACGCGCCGCGTGTCTCGCCTGCGTCGCCGGCCTTGCGCAGTCTCGCGGTGGCCGCCTGCTGCACCTGGCCGCGCTCGTTGCGCACCTCGACGTCGCCCGAGTCGTTCGGGGCGGAGTACTCGAGCTTCTGCTCGGGCTGGGCGTCGATGAGCCCCTTCGCCTCGACCTCGGGCTGGTCGCCTGCGCGGCGCACCTCGACCTCGAGGTTGTAGAGGTAGCCGACCGACTCCTCCTTGATCTGGCCCATCATCGACTGGAACATCGCGTATCCCTCGCGCTGATACTCGATCAGCGGGTCGCGCTGCGCCATCGCGCGCAGTCCGATGCCGTCCTTCAGGTAGTCCATCTCGTAGAGGTGGTCGCGCCAGCGGCGATCCAGCACCTGCAGCACGACGCGGCGCTCCAGCTCGCGGGTCGCGGCCTCGCCGAGCGTCTCCTCGCGCTTCTCGTACGCGATCAGCGCGTCGGAGAGCAGCTCTCGCTTGAGACCGGCGGCGCTGATGCCGCCCTTGCGATCGCCGGCCTCGGCGACGACCTCGTCGATGGAGACATCCATCGGATAGAGGGTCTTCAGCTCGGTCCACAGCGCGTCGAAGTCCCAGCTCTCGGTGTGCCCCTCGCTGGTGTGGTCGTCGACCACTCCCCCGATGGCGTCCTCGATGAAGTGCCGGACACGGTCGGCGATGTCGTCTCCGTGCAGGATCTGACGCCGATCGGCGTAGATGGCCTCGCGCTGGCGGTTGAGGACGTCATCGTACTTGAGGACGTTCTTGCGCATCTCGGCATTGCGCGCCTCGACCTGCGACTGGGCGCTGCGAATCGCGCGGCTGACGAGGCCCGACTCGATCGGCACGTCGTCGGGGAAGTTGGTGCGGGCGAGGATCGCCTCCGCCGCACCCGACTGGAAGAGCCGCATCAGGTCATCGGTGAGACTCAGGTAGAAGCGGCTCTCGCCGGGGTCGCCCTGACGACCAGAGCGTCCGCGCAGCTGGTTGTCGATGCGGCGGGATTCGTGGCGCTCCGTGCCGAGCACGTAAAGGCCACCGGCCTCGGCGACCTTCTCGCCATCCTCGGCCACCTTCTTCTTCATCGCCTCGTAGGTCTCGTCCCACGCGGCCTCGTACTCCTCCGGAGTCTCCTCCGGGTCGAGGCCCTTGGACTTCAGTTCCTGCACGGCGAGGAACTCGGCGTTGCCGCCGAGCATGATGTCGGTACCGCGGCCGGCCATGTTGGTGGCAACGGTGACGGCACCGAGCTTTCCGGCGAGCGCGACGATCTCGGCCTCGCGAGCGTGGTTCTTGGCGTTGAGGACCTCGTGCTTGACGCCCTTCTTGGCGAGCAGGCGCGAGAGGTACTCGCTCTTCTCGACGCTGACGGTTCCGACCAGGACCGGCTGGCCGGTCACGTGACGCTCGGCGATGTCTTCGACGACCTGGGCGAACTTGGCCTGCTCGTTCTTGTAGACGAGATCCGGCTGGTCCTTGCGGATCATCGGGCGGTTCGTCGGGATCGGGACGACGCCGAGCTGATACGTCGACATGAACTCGGCGGCCTCGGTCTCGGCGGTGCCGGTCATGCCTGCGAGCTTGTCGTACAGGCGGAAGTAGTTCTGCAGCGTCACCGTTGCCAGCGTCTGGTTCTCGGCCTTGACCGGCACGGCCTCCTTGGCCTCGATCGCCTGGTGGATGCCCTCGTTGTAGCGACGGCCGACCAGGATGCGGCCGGTGTGCTCGTCGACGATCATGACCTCGTCGTTCATCACGACGTAGTCGGTGTCCTTCTTGAACAGCGCGATCGCCTTGATCGAGTTGTTCAGGAACGAGATCAGCGGAGTGTTCGCCGACTCGTAGAGGTTGTCGATGCCGAGGTAGTCCTCGACCTTCTCGATGCCGGGCTCGAGCACGCCGACGGTGCGCTTCTTCTCGTCGACCTCATAGTCGACCCCCGCCTCGAGAGTGCGCGCGATCTTGGCGAACTCGGTGAACCACCGGTTGGCCTCGCCCGAGGACGGACCCGAGATGATCAGCGGGGTGCGCGCCTCGTCGATGAGGATCGAGTCGACCTCGTCGACGATGGCGAAGAAGTGCTCGCGCTGAACCAGGTCTTCCTTGCGCCACGCCATGTTGTCGCGCAGGTAGTCGAAGCCGAACTCGTTGTTGGTGCCGTACGTGATGTCGGCGCCGTACTGCTGGCGACGCACCTCGGGGTTCTGACCCGAGACGATCGTGCCGGTGGTCATGCCCAGCGCGCGGTGCACGCGGCCCATCAGCTCCGACTGGTACGAGGCGAGGAAGTCGTTCACCGTGATGATGTGCACGCCCTTGCCCGCGATGGCGTTCAGGTACGAGGGGAAGGCGGCGACGAGGGTCTTGCCCTCACCGGTCTTCATCTCGGCGATGTTGCCGAAGTGCAGCGCCGCACCACCCATGATCTGCACATCGTAGGCGCGCATTCCGAGCGTGCGGCGCGCGGCCTCGCGGACGGCGGCGAAGGCCTCGGGCATCAGCTGGTCGAGGGTCTCGCCCTTCTCGAAGCGCGCGCGCAGTTCCGCGGTCTCGCCGCGCAGCTCGTCATCGGTGAGCTTCTCGAAGTCGTCTTCCAGCGCGTTCACGGCTTTCGCGACCTGCTTCAGGCGCCGAAGGATTCGACCTTCACCGGCGCGCAGCAGCTTCTCGAGAGGATTCGCCACGGATGTCTCCCTTGGGTATTCGGCCCGGCGAACGTTCCACGCCGGACATACCGTGCCATGTTACCGGCCAGTGACCTGCGCATGCTGTGGACGAGCAGGTTCTGCATATACTCAGAAATGCAATACCGGGAAACGATCGGAGCGCACATGTCCGTCCGCCAGAGCCTGCTCGCGATCCTCGAACAGGGACCGTGTTACGGCTACCAGCTGCGCGCCGAATTCGATCGCCGCACCGGATCCACGTGGCCTCTCAACGTCGGCCAGATCTACAACACTCTGGAGCGGCTGGAGCGCGACGGTCTGGTGGGCAAGGGAGACGTGAACGACCAGGGGCATGTCTACTACGAGATCACCGACGCCGGTCGTGCGGAGGTGCGTGACTGGCTGGACTCCCCTGTGCCCAGGCAGAGCGGCACGCGGGACGAGCTGCCGATCAAGCTGGCACTCGCTGCGACGCTTCCCGGGGTCGACGTCAAGACGATCGTGCACCGACAGCGGGAAGCGTCCCTGGCCGCGCTGGATGAGCTGCGGCGGCGCGAGTCCGGAGGAGCGCCGGGCGGCGAGGCGCTCGCCTGGCAGCTGGTGGCTGATTCGCTCATCTTCCGGGCGGAGGCCGAGCTGCGCTGGCTCGATCATGTGGAGTCGCGGCTGGGGACGCACGCCCCGCAGACCCTCCATCTGGAGATCAGCACGCAGACGCCGCGTCGCGGGCGACCACCCCGCGCGAAGGGCGGAGTGCCGGCTCTGGGAGCAGCTGTCTGACGCGGAGCGCATCTTGTTCGCCGAAGGCGCATGCGATGCACAGCACGAGCATCGGCTGTCGACCGTAGGATCGAGGAATGGCCGGATTCTGGGGCAGACGCAAACGTGAGCAGGAAGCGCAGCAGGCGCAGGACGCGGATCTCGCGCGCCACGCCGAGCAGTCGCTGGTCGCGGCGGACGAGCACATCCGCACGACCACGGACGAGCTCGCCTTCGCGCAGGCCGAGCTCGGCGAGTCGCTGACCGGTGACCTGAAAGCCGCTCTCGATGCCGTGCGCACGCACATGCGCGAGGCGTTCCAGCTGCACCAGCTGAATCACGACGAGATCCCCGACACCGAAGAGGAGCTGCGCACCCGCAACGCCCGCATCGTGCAGCTCTGCGAGTGGGCAGAGGGCCTGCTCGACGAGAAGACCGAGGTGCTCGCAGAGGCCGTCGCCAAGGTGCGGCGGGCTCCGCAGATCGTCGCACAGGTGCGACGGGATGCCGAGTCGCTGAGCAGCCGCGTCCCGCACGCGCGCACCACGATCGAGCGACTCTCGTCCCGCTACGCGGAATCCGCGATGCGGCGGATCGCCTCGGCCGCGGACGAGGCCGAGCAGCTGATCGCATTCGCCACCCACGGCGCCGATGTGTCCGAGCGACGTCGCGCTGCAGGGCAGAACGAAGAGGCGAACCTCGCCATGGAGACCGCCACCGAGGCGGTGCGCCGCACGTCAGCCATCCTCGACGCCGTCGAGGACTTCGAGATCGAGGCGCTGCGCGCCGAGTCGACCCTCGCGGACGTCGTCGCCGATTCCCGCGGTGACATCATCGCCGCACGCGACGCACCGCAGGTGCCGGAGGTGGTGGCAGCCACCGCGGCCCTGGAGACAGCCCTGCGTGCCCTCGCGCCCGCAGGTGCCCGCAACGACCCGTTCGCCGAGCTGAGCGAACTGCGCACCGCCAACACCGCGCTCGACGCGGCGATCGACAAGGCGCACTACCGCGCGCAGCATCCGCTCCCCTCCCTCGACCAGGTGCAGCACGCGATCGACGACGCGGATCGTCAGCTGGGCGTCGCACGCGGGCTCATCTCCGGACATCGCGGCTGGATCGGCGCCGACGCCCGCACGCGCCTCGCCGAAGCAGAACGGCTGCGCGTCGACGTTCCGGCCATGCTCCCGGCGGAGGAGACCCGCGACCTCGCCCTGTCCTCAGCACGGCGCGTCGCGCAGCTCGCCGCCGAAGCGCTGCAGCTCGCGCAGCGCGACATCGACTCCTCCCGCCCGCAGGATCAGGGCTGGGGCGGCGGCGGTCAGAGCTGGGGCCCCGGCGGACGACGCGGCGGCGGTGGCGGTGACATCGTCAGCGGTGTGCTCGGCGGTCTGGTGATCGGCAGCATCCTCGACGGCATCTTCGACTGAGGCGTCCTGCGTCGCAGCGGGCAGAGAAAGGCGCCCCTCCTGAGAGGGGCGCCTCTTTGATCTGATCAGGACGCGAGCGCCTCGGATGGCGGGGCCGCGGTCGTCAGCGAGATGACGCCGTAGTCCCAGCCCTTGCGGCGGTACACGACGCTCGGGTGGTCGCTGCGGGCATCCACGAACAGGAAGAAGTCGTGGCCGACGAGCTCCATGCGGTCGACGGCCTCCTCGACGGTCATCCATTCCGCATCGAAGTTCTTCGTGCGGATGACGACGGGCGAGTAAGCCTCGTCCTCATCGTTCTGCACGGGGATCGCACCGGTCGCGACTGCCTGCAGCACGTCGACGGATGCGGGTTGCACGTCGATGCCGGCCAGAGCGCCGCTTCCCTTCTCGAAGTGCGCGCCACGAGCCTGGTTGCGGCCGTCGATGCGCTTCTCCTTCGCCCGGCGCAGCTGCTCGGAGAGCTTGTCGAGAGCCATGTCGAGCGCGGTGAACTTGTCGGAGTCGACCGCTTCAGCGCGGACGACGGGTCCCTTCCCGAGGAGTGTGAGCTCCACCGTCTCGTCCGGGACGCGCCCGTTGCGATAGGCACGGTGCGTGACCTTGATCTCGAGTCGCAGCGCTCGCGGTGCGAGCGTCTGGATACGGGCTGTCTTCTCCTCGACAACCGTCCGGAACCGATCGGAGATGCTCACTCCGACGCCGACGATGCTCGTTTCCATCACTGCCTCCTTGTCCCGGTCCACCCGGCCAAGGGCGGACCGTGGTCGCCTTGTGACCCCCTACGCTAGTCGGCGAATCGGCGGATGTCACTACCAGTTCACCGTGTGTTCCGAGCGTGTCGGATCCGTGCCGCGGAGACGAGCGGTCGCGGCGAGCGCGACGGCGCCGACCGGGTGCCATCCGGCTGCGCGCAGCGCCCGCGCGGCCTCATCCAGCGTCGCTCCCGTGGTCACCACGTCATCGAAGATCACGACCCGGGCGTGACTGCGAGGCGCCGGATGCGCGCGCATGCTGCCGTCGACGTTGCGCGCCCTGGCAGCCCTTCCGAGGCCGCGCTGATCGGCCGTGCGCCGCACCGGCCGCAGCGTGCGTCGCGACTCGAATCCGGCGCGGCGGATCAGCAGCTCGGGCACCCGGAAGCCCCGACGTCGAAAGCTCACCCAGCTCGTCGGCACGGGCGCGATGACGGCGCCGCGCGCCGCCTCGCCCAGGATGCCGGCCACGGCGCATCCGAGCGGTCGGGCGAGAATCGTGGCGCCGTCCTCCTTGAGACGCCGGATGCTGCGCGCCGGCACCCCCTCGAACGTCATCGCCGCGCGCACCTCGAGCCCCTGCGGGGTCGTCAGCCGCTGCGGCTGAGGCTCGAGCAGCTGCCGGCATCGGTCGCACAGCAGCGTTCCCGGCTGATCACAGCCCGGGCAGCTCGCCGCCAGCAGGAAGGCGAGCGCCTCCTGTCCGATCCGCATCCACTGATCAGCATCCATCCGCTGATCTTCGTGCCTGCACGAGGGCGGTCGAGCACTCGGCGCGGCAACCGTGGACAACTCGACGTCGCGGTCGGATGTGCAGGAGGATCAGTATCCGGCGCGGGTGCCGAGCACCAGCACGTCCTGCACGGACGACTGCCAGGACGAGCCGCGCAGCGCGTACACGGCGCCGTCAGAGGTCAGCACGCGCAGTCCCGTGGTCGTCTTGGCACCGGCGAGCGAAGTCGCACCTTCCGGCGCGGGCGACACGGCCGCAGGGCCACCGACCATGTACGTGGTCAGCGCTGTCCCGGGGGCGCTTGAGAGCACGGCGATCGAATCGGCGCCGATCCACGCGATCCCGTCGGCAGGGCCCGACAGCAGCGCGATCTCCTGCACGTCGCCGAGCTCAACCGGCGCGGAGCCCTCGCCTCGCACGACCGAGGCGACCACCAGGCGGTGCTGTCCTCCGGAGGCGACCACGCCCGCGACGCGCGCACCGTCCGCCGACACGCGCAGATGGCTGATCGAGTCGGTCTCCGGCCAATCCGCGACGACGTTGTGCTCGACGACCCGGGCCTCCCACGCCTTGACCTCACCGGGTTCGTGCCGGGGCACCGTCCAGATGAATCCGAACGGATCCAGCGACGGCGTGACCAGGTTCGACCTGCTGTCGACCTCGTTGGCGGTGCCGTCGCTGACGGCGAAGACGCGTCCGTCTCCCTGCTGCACGGCGGCGAGCAGGGCATCCCTGCTGATGTCCATCGCCTGGATGGGTGAGGAGATCTTGTCGATCTGCGCGGTGAGTCCTGTCACAGGGGCGATGTCGCCACCAGCGCCGGCGGTGCCGAACGTCTCGTCGGTGAGCACGAGCACGCCGGGGTCGACGATCGACTCGTCGAGTGAGACGGTATCGGCCGACAGCGGTGATCCGTCCACGACGAATCGCACCTCGGCGACACCAGCGCCGGCCAGGCTCGCCTCCAGCTGGGTGCGCATCCGCGCCAGCACGGCGGAGGATGCCGACAGCGCGGACCGCGTGAGCGAGACGGAAGCCACCTGATCGGCATCGATGGGCACCGCGTCGCCGACAAGCGCCACATCTGCGGGGAAAGCCGTCTGAACGGCGGGGGCGAGCCAGTCGGTCGGCGTGCCGGAGATCACCGCTCGCGTTATCGTCGTCGCCATCGCCGCGCGGCGCGGATACCAGCGCACGTCGGGCACCAGGTGGCTCCACGACGGGTCGAAGTACTTCAGCGAGAACTTCTCGTACACCTTCGCGAACGTCTCGATATCGAGGGTGATTCCGTCCTTGGCCTCCGAGATGCGCCATTCGCCGCCCTCGGCGCGCACGAGCCGGTAGGTGGCCTTCGCCTGTCCCGTCGCCGCGCTGTAGGCGCCGTCGGCATCGACGCTGGCGATCTGGTCGAGCTGCACGTTCACCTCGGCGGTGGTCGCGGCCTCGTCATCCGCCTCGACGCTCGGATCGAACTCCCGCTTGAGCACCGATGAGTCGATCGCGACGCCGACCTCGGGGTCCCATTCGCGCGAGAAGTCCTCGGTGAGGAACTTGCGGGCGATCTCCCAGTTGTTCGCCGGCGTCATCGACGCCTCCAGGAATCCGGCGACGATCCTCTCCGGCCCCGCTCCGGGTTCGGGGTCGGGCGCGATCGGTGTGAAGTCGGGTTCCTCGCCGTCCTCCCCGACGGTCAGCCCGGCGTTCGGCGGACCGGACGTGGGCAGCCCGGTGCAGCCCGCTAGCAGCAGTCCCGCCACGGCGATGGCGAGCAGTCGGATGCCTGTGCGCAGCCTCATGTCCGCTCACTCCCCCCTCGCCCGCGCGGCGCCGCATCGGATGCCGCGCGCACGGCGATCGGCTGGGTGAGGTCGCCGATGTCGGAGAGCATGGGCTGCGGCTCGAGCGGCACGGGTCCCTGCCCGCTGGGCACGGTGCCGCCGCGCGGGATGGTGAGCACGAAGTTCGTGCCGACGCCCAGCTCGGACCAGACCTCCAGGTTCCCGCCGTGCAGCTTGGCATCACCCAGCGCGATGGACAGGCCGAGCCCGGTGCCGCCGATGGTGCGCTTGCGCGACGGATCGGCCCGCCAGAACCGGTCGAAGACCCTGACGGCGTCCTCGGGACGCATCCCGAGCCCGAAGTCGCGGACGCTGACGGCCACTGCGTACTGGTTGCTGTCGACCGTGACGACGATGGGCTTGCCCTCGCCGTGTTCGATGGCGTTGCCGACGAGGTTGCGCAGCACGCGCCGCACCCGCCGCGGATCCATGTCGACGGGCGAGTATCCGCCGGGAGCGACCATGCGGACCTCCGAATGGTGTGCGCTCGCCAGCGGACGCAGCTGCTCGACGATCTCCTCCGCCAGCTGCGCGAGGCTCGTCGCCTCGACCTCGAGCTGCACCGATCCCGCGTCGTAGCGGCTGATCTCGAGCAGGTCCGACAGCAGCGTCTCGAAGCGCTGCACCTGAGTGTGCAGCAGCTCGGCTGTGCGGGCGGTCGTGGGATCGAAACCGTCCTTCTGGTCGTTGATCATCTCGGCCGCCAGCCGGATCGTGGTCAACGGGGTGCGCAGCTCATGCGACACATCGGACACGAACCGCTGCTGCACGAGTGAGAGCTCGGCGAGCTCGCTGATCTGGTTCTCGATGCTGTCGGCCATCGCGTTGAACGATCGGCCGAGCGTGGCCAGTTCGTCCTCGCCGCGCACCGGCAGACGCACCTCGAGGTCGCCCGATGCCAGGCGCGCGCTCGTCTCGGCCGCCTCGATGATCGGGGTCGACACCGAACGCATCACGAGCCACGATATGCCGGCGATGATGGCCACCAGCGAGATGCCGGCGAGCCACAGCGTGCGCTGCACGAACAGCAGGGTCTCGTCGGCGTCGGCGAGGTCGTAGGCCATGTAGATGTCGTAGCTGCCGACGTCGTGAATGGTCAGCAGCTGGCCGACGACGATGCCGGCGGTGCTCGTGCCGTCATCCTGCGGCAGTTCGACGGACTGCCACGCCTGACGCCCCGGCACCTGGATGACCCTGGTCCGCAGCTCGGTGCTCAGCGTCGGGAACGGCCGGAGGCTGCGGAAGCCGGACGGCGCGAAGCCGTCCCCCTCGCTCTCGGCGAAGAACCCGACGATGCGGTCGGTGGATGCCGCGCGCCCGAGAACCCGCTGGGCTTCGCCCCACAGCGCCGCGGTGGCGGCACGGTCGTCGCCGACCTGACCGGAGTCAAGCAGCTTCTGCGCCTGCGAGACCGAGATGCGTGCGTTGTGCAGCGCCTCGTCCTTGCGGGATTCGAACAGGTCGTTGCGGATCACCAGGGCCATGATGACGCAGGTGATGAAGATCGCCAATGCGGTGAGCAGCATCGTGATCGCCGTCGCCCGGAAGCGCATGGAGCGGCGCCAGGCCAGCACCAGGGAGTCCGGCCATTGACGTGACGTGCGCCAGAACGACGCCTGCACGCGCGTCGGGTTCGTCGCGGTCACGCGCGGTCTCCTAGCTGACGCTCCCGGCGCGGTAGCCGACGCCGCGCACCGTCATGACGATCCTGGGGTTGTCCGGGTCGAGTTCGACCTTGGCGCGCAGTCGCTGCACGTGCACGTTCACCAGGCGGGTGTCGGCCTTGTAGTGGTAGCCCCACACCTGCTCGAGCAGCATCTCGCGGGAGAAGACCTGCTGCGGCTTGGACGCGAGGGCGACGAGCAGCTGGAACTCCAGCGGCGTCAGGGCGATGGGGGCGGTGCCCCGGCGCACCTCGTGCGCATCGACATCGATCGTCAGATCGCCCACGCGCAGCACCTCGGCGGCGCTCTGCGGTGCGGGGCGCAGCCGGGTGCGGATGCGTGCGACGAGCTCCTTCGGGTTGAAGGGCTTGACGATGTAGTCGTCGGCGCCGACCTCGAGGCCGCGGACGACGTCGGCGGTGTCGGTGCGAGCCGTGAGCATGATGATCGGAACCCCGGACTCGGCACGAATGCGAGAACAGATCTCGATCCCGTCCATGCCGGGAAGCATCAGATCCAACAGCACCAGGTCGGGACGGGTCTCGCGCCATTCGTCGACGGCCTTGGCGCCGTCGGCGCAGAACAGCGGTTCGAATCCCTCGGTGCGCAGCACGATGCCGATCATCTCGGCCAGAGCCGTGTCGTCGTCGACAACGAGGATTCGAGAGGTCATCTTCTGCCCAGCTCCGCTTTCTCTCTTCTATGCGACGGCGATTTCCCCACGCGGCCGCAACGTGTCTCAGAGCCTACTTGAGAAAGACGATCACTTCCCGGACATGTTTGCGCGCGTGACGGCGTGCCGCGGTATGACACGATGGGATGGCACATGGGAGGGAGTGTGGATGAGCGGCCAGACCTGGACCCCCGCACCGAAGAAGAGCGCGATTCCGCTGCATCCGATGACGTTCG
Organism: Microbacterium alcoholitolerans; assembly: GCF_050408615.1. Taxonomy (NCBI): domain Bacteria; kingdom Bacillati; phylum Actinomycetota; class Actinomycetes; order Micrococcales; family Microbacteriaceae; genus Microbacterium; species Microbacterium alcoholitolerans. The sequence continues at coordinate 889,405 of NZ_JBNTKD010000001.1, forward strand.
GCATGATCCTCGGCCGCTCGTTCAGCGCGCTGCGACACAATCCCAAGGTGCTCTTCGGCTTCGCCGTCGTCGTGCAGTTCGCGATCAGCGCGATCGCGGTCACCGTGATGGTGCTGGTCGCCGGATTCACCGCGGCGCGCATCGCCAGCGTGCCGGCCGGATCGCCCGACCTCGGCCCGATCATCGCCGGTTCAGTGGCGCTCGGCATCGTGATCACGATCGTCATCACCCTGGCGAGCGTGGCATTCACGGCCATCATCCAGGGCCTCGTCGCCGCCGACGTCTCCTACGCCGCACTGGGACGCAAAGCCCCACTGCGGATGCTGTGGGCGAGGATGCGCCCCGCGTTCTGGCGCCTGTTCGGATACGCGCTGCTGCAGGGACTCGCCGTGGTCGTGTGGCTGGGTGCGATCTTCGGGATCATCTTCGCGATCATGTCCGCCAGTCAATTCGATCCGGCCGCGATCGGCATCGGTGTGCTTCTCGGCGTGCTGCTGCTGCTCGGCAGCATCCCGCTGCTGGTGTGGCTCGGCACCAAACTGCTCGTCGTGCCCGCGGTCCTCGTGCTCGAGCGCGCGACGCTGGGCAGCGCTCTGGTCCGCTCGTGGCGTCTGATCCGCGGACGGTTCTGGCCCGCCTTCGGCGTGATGTTCCTGATCGGCGCGATCATGGGCCTCGCCGCCCAGGTCGTCAGCATCCCCGGCTCGCTCATCACGACGGTGCTGACCGGACTGCTCGCTCCGACCGGCGATCCGGACGCGGGCGCAGTGGTGGCGATCCTGGCGGCCACGATCCTGCCCCAGATCCTGGTGCTCGCCGTACAGGCGATCACCCTCGTCGTGCAGGGCACCGGCGCGACGCTCATCTACCTCGACAGCCGGATGCGGTACGAGGGTCTGGATCAGACCCTGATCAGCCATGTCGAACGCAGCGCCCAGGGCGGTCACGGAGACCTCGGCGACCCGTACGCGCTCGATCCGGCGCGCGCGGTGTCGAAGAACGCGCCGGTGCAGCAGAACCTGCCCCCGGCTCCCGGATACGCTCCGGCTCCCGGCTACGGACAGCCGCCCGGGTACGGACCGGCACCCGGGTATGGACCGGCACCCGGTTACGCTCCGGCACCCGGGTACCCGCAGAATCCCGGGTATGCGCCCGCACCCGGGCAGCCCCCGGTGCCCCCGCCCCCCGCGCCTCCGGCCGGCTCCGCGGACGCGGAGCAGAACCCCTGGGCCGCGCCCGGCGGATCCGCATGATCGGACTCCTCGCCGCGGCCGATGTCTTCATCCCCGATGGCGACGAGACCCGACAGCGCGCGGAGGAGGAGCTCAGCAGAGCGGAGTACCAGGCCGCGAAGCCGAACTGGTTCGATCAACTCGCCTCGGACATCTTCGAGTGGCTGCTGAGCCTGTTCACCGGCGACGGAGTCCCGGGCACGGCACCCGTCGCTGTGACGGTCATCGTGATCGTCATCGTGGCTGCACTGATCGTGGCGCTGCTGGTGTGGGGCCGTCCTCGCGCATCGCGAACGGTGCGCCGACGCGCCGACCTGCTCGGCGAGCGCGACGACCGCACCGCGGCTCAGCTGCGCGCCGAGGCGGAGCGCCGAGCCAAGGCCCAGGACTGGGACGGCGCCGTGGTGCTGCGCTTCCGCGCCCTCGCCCGGAGTCTCCTCGAGCGCGACCTGATCGATCCCGCTCCGGGCGCGACCGCGCAGGGCATCGCCAATCAGGCGGTCGTTCCGTTCCCCGCGTTCCTCGAGCGCCTGCACGATGCGGCAACCGGATTCGATGCCGTGCGCTATCTCGGATCCCCTGCCAGCGAGCACGATTACCGCGTGCTCGCTGAGACAGAAGACGCCCTTCGCGCGTCGAATCCGCAGACGACCACTCCTCCGGCGGTGCACGCATGAGCGCGATCGCGCCGGTCATCGGCCCGATGGCATCCGATGAGGCAGTTGCGGCGTCGACGGCCGCCGCGCCCCCGCGAGGACGCATCGGCCGTGTGCTCGGCTGGGTGTTCGTCATCGTGCTGCTCATCGGAATCGCCCTGCTGTCGCTGGCGCTGGCCACGGCCTCGCCGAACCTCGGCGGAACTCTGCATCCCGACAATCCCGGACCGAACGGCGCCAAGGCGATCGCGGAGCTGGCCCGTGAGCAGGGCGTGCAGATCGAAGCCACCCGCAGCCGGGCGACCGCGGCGGCGGCCCTGACCTCGGACGCCACGCTCGTCCTCACCGATCCGCCCGCGCTGAGCGACGACGCCGTGCTCGAACTCATCACCAGCGCCGACAGAGCGGTGATCCTCACCAGCAGCACGCGGATGCTGCGTCTGCTCGAACTGGGCGAGGCAGGCCCGGCCGCAGGCCGCGTGCAGGCTGAATGCGGCCTGCGGGAGTTCTCCCGCGTAGGAAGCATCGACGCCGAGCGGCTCTTCACCCCTGGTCCGGACGTCTCCGGCTGCTTCAGAGACGACATCGGTGACTCCGCAGTGCTGCGCGGCGATGTCGACGGCACCACCGTCACCTTGCTCGAAGGAGGAGCGCTGCTGTCGAACCAGCATCTCGCCGAGGATGGGAACGCGGCGCTCGGCCTGGCGCTGCTGGCCCAGGGCGAGGACCTCGTCTGGTACGTGCCCTCGTTCGAGGACAGCGACCGCACCGGGGATCAGCCGGTGGGCCTCGGCGAGATGACACCCGACTGGGTCACCCCGGGAATCGTGCTGCTGCTCCTGGCCGGGATCGCCGCGATCTGGTGGCGCGGCCGGAAATTCGGCCCCCTCGTGGCCGAGTCGCTGCCCGTCACGGTCCGGGCATCCGAGACGATGCACGGCCGAGCGCGGCTGACGGCCAAGGCCGCGGATGCACCGCACGCGGCCGCCGCAATCCGCGCCGGAACGCGCGGCAGGCTCGCGGCCCGCCTCGCCCTGAGTCCGCGCGCCACCGCCAAGGAGGTCGCGGACGCGGCATCCGATCGCCTGCGGGTGCCGCGGGGCTCGCTGCTCGAGCTGCTCGACGGCGCGCCTCCGCACGACGACCGCGACCTGATCGACCTCGCCCGCAGACTCGCCGAACTCGAGACGGCCGTCGATGCCGCCGTCCACACCGAAAGGAAACTCCCGTGAGCGACGAGAGCACTCCCCCCACCATCGATGACGACGCGCTGCGCCAGGCGATGCACCGTGTGAGAACGGAGGTCGACAAGGCTGTCATCGGTCAGGCCGGCACCGTGACGGGCCTGCTGGTGGCCCTGCTCGCTCGCGGTCACGTGCTGTTGGAAGGCGTCCCCGGCGTCGCCAAGACGCTGGTTGTGCGCAGCTTCGCGCGTGCCGTCGGCCTCGACACCAAGCGGGTGCAGTTCACTCCCGACCTCATGCCCGGAGACGTCACCGGCTCGCTGGTCTACGACGCGCGCACGGGTGAGTTCGAGTTCCGCGCCGGGCCGGTGTTCACCAACATCCTGCTGGCGGATGAGATCAACCGCACCCCTCCCAAGACGCAGGCCGCACTGCTGGAGGCGATGGAGGAGCGCCAGGTGTCCGCGGACGGCGAGAGCCGTCCGCTGCCGGACCCGTTCCTGGTCGCCGCCACGCAGAACCCCGTCGAGCACGAGGGCACGTACACGCTGCCCGAGGCGCAGCTGGACCGGTTCCTGATGAAGCTCGTCGTCGGGATGCCCGAGCGCGACGCCGAGGTCTCGGTGCTGCGTCTGCACGCCGGCGGATTCTCACCGCGCCTGCTGACCGGGATCGAAGCCGTGGTCAGCGAGAGCGAGATCCGCGCGGCGCAGGACGCCGCTTCGCGCGTCCAGGTGAACGACGACGTGCTCGGCTACGTCGTCGACCTCGCCCGCGCGACCCGCATGTCGCCGTCGGTCGAGCTGGGCGCGAGCCCGCGCGCCTCGACCGCACTGCTCGCCGCCGCCAAGGCGTGGGCGTGGCTGAACTCGTCGTCGGCGGTCACCCCCGACCACGTGCAGACCATGCTGATGCCGGTGTGGCGGCACCGCCTGCAGCTGCGTCCGGACGCGCAGATGGAGGGCGTGTCGGCGGATGCGGTGCTGCAGTCCGTCGTGCAGCAGACGCGGGTGCCGATCTGACATGTTCGTGACCGCACTGCTGGCGCCGCTCGTCGCGCTGGGTGTCATCCCGATCGTGCTGCTGAGCACGATCGGCTTCGCCGCGTGGGCGGTGTTCGGCGTCTGGATGCTGCTGTGCGCGGTGCTGGTGGCGCTCGACGTGCTGCTCGCGGCCGACGCTCGCGCCCTGGTCGTCACACGCCGAGTGCCGGCGCGAGCGCGCCTCGGCGAGCCGGTGACGACCAGCGTCGCGGTGCAGAACCTCGGCGCGCGCGCACTGCGCGGCTGGCTGCGCGATGCCTGGCAGCCGACCGCCGGTGCACCGGACGGCAGGCAGCAGCTGACCATCCCGCCCGGTGAGCGTCGCCGCGTGGAGGTGCCGCTACTCCCCCGCAGGCGCGGAGAGCTGCGCAGCGACTTCGTCATCGTGCGCTCGCGCGGTCCGCTCGGGATCGCCGGCCGGCAGGCGCGCCATGATGCGCGCGGCGCGCTGCGCGTGCTGCCGGCGTTCGCCTCGCGCAAGCACCTGCCCTCGCGGCTGGCGCGGCTGCGCGAACTGGACGGCAACACCTCGATCCAGGTTCGCGGTCAGGGCACGGAGTTCGACTCGCTGCGCGAATACGTGCGCGGGGACGACATCCGCTCCATCGACTGGCGCGCCACGGCGCGGGCCGGCACGACGATGCTGCGCACGTGGCGCCCGGAGCGGGACCGCCAGGTGGTCATCGTCATCGACACCGGACGCACCGCGGCTGCCCGAGTGGGCGACAGCACCCGGCTGGATGCATCGCTGGAGGCCTCCCTGCTGCTGGCCGCCCTGGCCGCGCGAGCCGGCGACCACGTGCACCTGCTCATGTACGACCGGGTGGCGCGCGCACGGGTGACGGGTGTCGACGGCGCATCCCTTCTGCCCGCGCTCACCGACGCGATGGCACCGGTGCACGCGCAGCTGGTCGATACCGACTGGGCGGGCGCGTTCGCAGCGGTCCGCTCGCTGACGACCCGCCCCTCACTGATCGTCGTGCTCACCGCGCAGGATGCGGCCGAGTCGGCGCGCAGCTTTCTCGGCGCGTTCCCCGATGCGTCCAGGGCGACCACCGTCCTGGTCGGATCGGTCACGGACGAGGCGATCGGCGACCTCGCTCGCAAGCGCGACTCGCGAGCCGACGTGTACCTGGCAGCGGCGGCTGAGCAGACGATGCGCGACGCGCAAGTCGTCGCGGATGCCATCCGCCGTGCCGGCGGCGAGGCGATCGCGGCCGACCCGGATCAGCTGCCCCCGCGCATCGCGGATCGCTACCTCGAGCTGAAGGCAGCCGGCCGACTTTAGCCACTTATTCCAACTGACTCAGTTTTACGAATCAGTCAGAATAAGCTACAATGGGGCCATGCCCGCCGACACTCTCACCGACTTCCCCGCGCGCCTGCGCGCGGTCGGGCTGCGAGTGACGACGCAGCGAGTGCACGTGCTCGAATCGCTCCGGCTGCGTCCGCACGCTTCGGCGGACATCGTCCATGCCGGCATCCGCGACAGCCTCCCGGGCATCGCACCGGCCACGGTGCACGGCATCCTGAACGACCTCACCGCCGCGGGAATCGTCAGCAGGGTGAGCCTGCCCGACGTCGGCAGTGCCCTGTACGAGCTGCAGAGCGGCGACAACCACCATCACCTGCAGTGCGTCAGCTGCGGCCGCGTCGAGGACGTGGACTGCGCTGTCGGCGCGGCGCCCTGCATGCATCCCACCCATGACCACGGCATGCGGATCCTCGAAGCCGCGGTCACCTATCGAGCCCTCTGTCCCGAATGCGAAAGGAACGGCAATGGCTGACAAGCCCGCAACCACCACTCAGACAGGAACCCCGGTCGCCAGCGACGCACATTCGCTCACCGTGGGCGCCGACGGCGTCACCGCGCTGCACGACCGCTACCTGGTCGAGAAGCTCGCCTCGTTCAACCGCGAGCGCGTGCCGGAGCGCAACCCGCACGCCAAGGGCGGCGGCGCGTTCGGCGAGTTCGAGGTCACCGAGGACGTCTCGGCATACACCCGCGCGGCCGTGTTCCAGCCCGGCGCCAAGTCCGAGACGCTGCTGCGCTTCTCATCGGTCGCCGGCGAGCAGGGCTCCCCGGACACCTGGCGCGACGTGCGCGGCTTCTCCCTGCGCTTCTACACCACCGAGGGCAACCTCGACATCGTCGGAAACAACACCCCGACCTTCTTCCTGCGCGACGCGATGAAGTTCCCGGACTTCATCCACTCGCAGAAGCGCCTCGGCGCCTCCGGCCTCCGCGACGCCGACATGCAGTGGGACTTCTGGACCCTCTCGCCCGAGTCGGCGCACCAGGTCACCTACGTGATGGGCGACCGCGGACTCTCGCGCAGCTGGCGTCATCTCAACGGCTACGGCTCGCACACCTACCAGTGGGTCAACGCCGAGGGCGAGCGCTTCTGGGTCAAGTACCACTTCCTCTCCCAGCAGGGCGTGGAGCGCATGGACGCCGCGGACGCCGAGCGCATCGCCGGTGAGGACTCCGACCACTACCGTCGCGACCTGTACGAGGCGATCGACCGGGGCGAATTCCCGAAGTGGGACGTCTACGTGCAGATCATGCCCTACGAAGAGGCCAAGACCTACCGCTACAACCCCTTCGACCTGACCAAGACCTGGTCGAAGAAGGACTACCCCCGCATCAAGGTCGGCACCTTCACGCTGAACCGCAACCCGCAGAACTTCTTCGCCGAGATCGAGCAGGCCGCCTTCTCGCCCGGCAACCAGGTTCCGGGCACGGGCATCTCGCCCGACAAGATGCTGATGGCCCGCGTGTTCTCGTACAGCGACGCGCAGCGCTACCGCATCGGCGCGAACTTCAACCAGCTGCCGGTCAACCAGCCGCACGCGGCTGAGGTGCGCAACTACATGCACGAGGGTCAGATGCAGTATCACTACGCCCCGGCCGATCACCGCGTGTACACCCCGAACTCGTACGGCGCAGCCGGCGGCCCCGAGGCCGACCCGCTGCTGGGCGTCGAGGCCAGCTGGGAGTCCGACGGCGAGCTGGTGCGCTCGGCCGCCACGCTCCGCGAGGACGACGGCGACTTCGTCCAGGCGGGCATCCTCTATCGCGAGGTGTTCGACGACGAGGAGCGCGCTCGCTTCGTCGAGACGCTCACCGGCCAGTACAACGCGCTGACCGTCCCCGCCATCCAGGAGCGCTTCTTCTGGTACTGGGGTCAGGTCGACGCACAGCTGGGCGCCACGCTCCGCGCGCTCGCAGGAGCACCTCTCGGTGAGCCCGAGCCCGTAGGCGTCGGCGAGTAAGACCGTCCTCCCGCAACCCCTCCATCGCCGGCCGATGGAGGGGTTTCGGCGTGTACGCATGGCGACGCGCCGGTTTTTGCAGGATCATCGGACACAGGCCGGCGCTCTGCCGACCCGATGAGAAAGGGCTGGGCAATGAGCGATTCCTCCATTTCCTCCGCACCTGAACCCGGTGCACCGCTGACGGCGTCACTGGGCGCGAAGCTCGCCGCCGAGGGCTTCGGCACGTTCCTGCTCGTGTTCGGCGGCGTGGGAACCGCGGTGTTCGCGTCGAACCACTTCACCGACCCGGGAGCGGATTCAGCCGTCTACGTCGCCGTGGCGCTCGCCTTCGGCCTGACGGTCCTCGCGGGCGTCTACGCCTTCGGCCCGATCTCCGGCGGCCATTTCAACCCGGCGGTGACGCTCGGCGCCGCTGCCGCCGGACGCACGCCGTGGCGCGATGTCGGGCCGTACATCATCGCGCAGATCGTCGGCGGTGTGATCGCCTCGACGGCGCTCACTCTGATCGGCATGTTCGGTCCCGACGGCTGGCTCACCGCGGCCCAGGACGCCGGATTCGCGAGCAACGGCTGGGATGAGCTGTCCCCCAGCGGATTCGGCATGCCGGCGGCCATGATCATCGAGGTGATCCTCACCGGCTTCTTCCTGCTGGTGATCCTCGGCGCGACGCACCCGAAGCGCGGTTCGCTCTTCGCGGGTGTCGCGATCGGTCTGACGCTGACGCTCATCCACCTGATCGCCATCCCCGTCGACAACACGTCGGTCAACCCGGCCCGCTCGATCGCCGCCGCGATCTACGGCGGATCGGAAGCGCTGGCACAGCTGTGGGTGTTCCTGGTCTTCCCGATCATCGGCGCGCTGCTCGCCGGCTTCGCCTACCGGGCTCTCTTCGACACCACGACGGCGGTGACGCGGAAGCCCTAACCCGCAGTCAGCGTCGGCGTGCCCGCCTCGTGCTCGACGAGGTCGCCGCTCTCGCCTCGGCGCACCGCACGCCGTCCGATCACCAGCATGTAGAAGAGGAAGACGCCCAGCGCCGCGGCGCCGATCGCGATCTTCACCGGCCAGGACAGCGCCGACCCGGTGACGAATCCCTCCACCAGACCCGAGAGGAACAGCACGAAGACGAGGCCGATCGCGACTGTCGCGAGCGCGCGACCCTCGGCCGCCAGCGCTTCGCCCCGGGTGCGTCGTCCCGGCGCCACCCACGACCAGAACACATGCAGTCCGGCCGCCGCAGCCACGAAGATCGCCGTGAGCTCGAGCAGGCCGTGCGGAAGGATGTGCAGCATCATGGTGTCGAGATGGCCGTACGCCGTCATCACCGCCGTGGAGACTCCGAGTCCGAACGCGTTCTGCATCAGCATCCACACCGGCCAGATGCCGGTCACCCCGAACAGGACGCACTGCATGGCGATCCAGGCGTTGTTGAACCACACCATGCCTGCGAAAGAGGCCATCGGCTCGTAGTAGTCGACGAAATCCTCCTCGGCGTACTGCCGCAGCACCTCAGGCGTGCCGAGGGCCGCGATGCGCGCAGGGTCGGACGTGATCCACGCGGCCGTGATCGCCACAGTGAGCACGAACAGCACAGCGATCACGCCGGTCGTCCACCGGATGCGGTAGAGCGCGGCCGGGAACTGCAGCGTGAAGAAGCGTGCGGCCTGGGCCAGGATGTTGTCCGGAGCGCCGGTGAAGCGCAGGCGCGCCGCGGCGAGGATCGTCGACAGATAGGCTCCCTGAGGCGAGTCGCCTACCGAGGTCTTCAGCTCGGCGAGATCGGCGGATGCTGCGCGATAGCGGAGGATCAGTTCGTCGACCTCCGCGCCGCTCAGGTGCCGCTTGCGGCTGAGTGCGTCCAGCCGTGCCCACTCGGGTCGGCGGGCGTCGGTCAGAGCATCGGCATCCACCTGATTTACTGTACTCATGTCCGATGCGATTGCCGATGAACAGGAGATCCTCTCCGGCGAGGCCGTCGCCATCGATGTGCAGCCGGTCGGGTTCGTGCTGCGAGCCGCCGGGGCGCTGATCGACATGCTGATCAGCTTCGGGGTCTTCATCGCCTTCATCCTGATGCAGGTGTGGCTGATGTCGATCGGTGTGATGGACGAGCACCTGTTCCGGATCCTCACGATCTGGGCGTCCGTGGTGAGCTTCCTCGTCCTGCCGCTCACGGTCGAGATGGCGACGCGCGGCCGAAGCGCAGGCAAGCTCGCCGTCGGCGGACGCATCGTGCGGCTCGACGGCGGCGCCATCACCTTCCGGCACTCGTTCATCCGTGCACTGCTGGGTGTGCTCGAGATCTACCTGACCGTCGGCGGGATCGCGGTGATCGTCGGCGCACTCACCGCACGCTCACAGCGCCTCGGCGACCTGGTCGCCGGCACCTACTCGCAGCGGGTGCGCACGCCGCGGCTGCCGGAGCATGCGCCGAACCTGCCCCAGTCCCTCGTGACCTGGGCTCCGCTGGCCGACGTCGCCCGGCTGCCGGACCGACTGGCCAGGCGCATCTCGCAGTTCCTCCTCAACGCCGACCGGCTCTCCCCCGCCGCCCGGCTGAGTGTCGCGGACGAGCTGGCGACCGAGGCCAGTGCCTTCGTCTCGCCTGTGCCGGCGGTCGCGCCGGAGGACCTGCTTCGGGGCATCACCGTGCTGCGGCGAGAGCGCGAGCAGCGTGCGCTCACGATCGCGGACGACCGGGCCGAACGGCTCACCGGGAGTCGCATCCGGCTCTGAGCGGCTGCGCGCGTCAGCCGCGAAGCGCCTCGTGCCGGACCACCAGCCAGCCCGCGGGCACGGACAGGCGATCGGCGTGCTGCGCGCACAGATCGTGCGCGTGCGGATCGCCTCCCGGTCCGAGTGGCCCCAGCGCGGCCATCTGGTCGCCGTAGTCGAACGTCAGCGTGGCCACGGATTCACGCGCACAGGCGACCTTGGAGCAGAGGCGCTCTTCCACGCCGAGTCGATCGTTCATCGCCTCCAGCGTAGGACGCGGCTGGCAGGTTGGTCCGCTGCCGCGCGGCAGCGCCTAGACTTTCGGCATGCCCCGCCCTCGTTCATCTTCTGCACCGGCTCGTCGCGGCGCGCGTCACGGGCGGCACGGCAGACTCGGACGCAGCGAGGTCGTGCGCCCTCCCCTGCCACCGCTGGACGGCCGGATCGATCGATTCGAGATCACGGTCGGCAGCGCCGTCGAGTTCCTGCGCGGATCGTGGGAGGAACTCCGCGAGGTTCGCTTCGAGATCGCCGCGATGCCGACGCATGACCGCGGCGATGGCATCCCGCTGTGGCGCGTGGACCATCTCACCCAGCGGGTCACGCTGTTCCGCGTGCCGATCGAGCGGCTGCTGCCCAAGGGGCACGACGACGGACTGCATCGGCGTGCCGCCATCGAGAGCGCGGTGTTCCACGCCGCTGCCGAGTATGTCGGGCGGGATCCGTGGGAGCTCGGCCCGGAGGGACGCGACCACTGACGCGCACTCGTCCCGGAGCACGGACGTCCACTGCGAGCGGCTCAGGGACCTGCGCTCCGCTCAGGGTCGGACGATGATCGGCTGCTGTGTCGCGGCCGGTGCCCACAGCGGCCAGCCGGCCATCAGCGCCTGACCCGACGCCCCCTGCATCGTGATCGCGGCGTGCACGGGCGCGGTTGACTCAAGCGTGTAGGAGCCGGCGCGAAGGGAGACCTCCGCACCGCTGGATGCCGCGAGTTCGATCGTGCGCTGCTCCGCGCCGTCCAATGTGACGGTCACCGACTCGGATCCCCTGTTGCGCAGATGCATCGTGCTCTCCGCACCGGAGGGCACCGAGAACATCGTCTTGCCGTTCAGCTCGGGCGCCGGCAGCATCCAGGCGAAGTCGGCGCGCGTTCCGTCGCGCACGGTCTGCTTCGCCCCCGCCACGACCGGTTCCGTCGCCGTGACCTCGATGTCGTATGCGCCGGCCGAGAGACCCGACAGCGCGATCTCCGCCGGCGTCGCCGCGAGGAGCTCCACTGAGTACTCCTCCCGCACCTCCTCCGTTCCCGCCGCGCGCACGCGGACGGTCGCCTGAGCATCGGCATGCGGCGCCAGCATCCGCACCACCACGCCGCTGGCGTCGTCGGTCGTCGCAGTCGGGGTCGACTGCACCCCGAGGAGCATCAGATCGGTCTGCGGCCCGTTGACGCCGTCCTGCAGGTCGATCCCCACCGGATCGAGCGTGCGCATCAGTGCCGACTGCAGGGTGGCGCGCACGGGTGCACCGGTCGATACGACTTCGACGACAGGGCGCTGCTCGCCCCCTGAGACGGATGCCAGGGGCACGCCGAGCTGTGTGCGAGGCGGGACGATCCTCGTCGACGCAGAGCGCTGCAATCCGTAGATGTTCAGGTCGACCGTGGCCGGGACGCTGCCCGGATTGGCCAGCAGGATGATGTCGGACGCTCCGATCGACACGTCGCCGCCCACCAGCCAGGTGTGCTGTCCGGCCGGACGGCACGGCGCGGCCGCGAATCCGTACAGGTCGTCGTCCGAGATGCGCGCGGATTCGGATGCCGCGATCAGCGGCGCCTCGCGGTCCTTCACATGCCCGGTGATCGTCTGCGCGCCGTCCCCGCCGGTCATATCAGGCATCTCCAGCGGCTCGATGCTGGAGGCATCGTCGTCCGCCGCCACGTTGAGGCGCGGCGCGGCCGCCGAGACCATCAGGTCGGCACGACTCGAGTCCCGCCCGAGCACGCGGAAGGATCCGTTGCAGACGAGAGTCGCGTCACCGGGAACCGGACGCACCGTGCTCACGGCCGGCTCAGTCTCGACAGTCGGCCACGGCGCCGCCACGGCGACCCCGACGCCGAGGACGCACGCGGCCGCGACGACGGCCCCCGTGGCGACGCGCGCTCCGGTGGCGGCCAGGCGGAGAGTCCGCTGCTTCATCGTTCGTCCTCCGTCGCCTCGGCTGCAGGTGCGTCCGCCGCATCGGCCGCGGGGATGTCCGTCGCGTCGGTGGGGGTGTCCGTCGCCTCGGCCGTGGGCACCTCGGTCGGAACGGAGTCAGGTTGTTCGGGGGGGATCGGCGCGGGTTCGAGTGCGGCCGCGGCATCCTGCGTGTCCGATTCCTCGGGGCGGTGCTGCTCCTCGTCGCGGGCGGCGCGACGTGGCAGCACCATCGGCTCCTCCGGCGCGCGTCCGACGACACGCGAGCGGCTGCGCGCTGCGCGCCGTGAGGCGCGCGTCGGCATGGCGAGCAGCAGCGCCGCCAGGACGATGACGAGCTGCACTGTGACGACCACGGTCGTGATCGTCTGCTGCATCGCCGTGGCGCTCATGCGGTCAGCGATCGGCACATCGATGCTCCACAGCAGACCGTGCGGAGTCTCGCCGGCTTTGACGAAGCCGGTGCGCTGATCGATCGCGGTGACAGCCTCGTTGCGCATGCTCCGGGCCCGGTCGTTCTCGTTCGGCGTCCGCTCGAGCAGGACGAAGCTGATGCCCTCCTCCGCCAGGCTCTCGGCTGCTTCGAAGTCGCGTGCCGAGAGCAGGTCGACCGCGTTCTGCGACAGGTCGACGCCCTGAGGGCGCGTCGCGGTGCTGAGAATGGTGGTCTGCGCGCCCAGGGTCTCACTCGGGCCCCACACCAGCTCGACGGCCAGCGATCCGTCGTTCAGCGGCGTCATCACGAGTGTGCCCGTGTCGTCGTCACCGGACGCTCGCGCGACGACGAGAGCCGGAAGCGTGCTGGTCGAGCCGTTGCGCACCTCGGCGTGTGCGGTGTGGACGGCCAGCAGCGCCGGCAGGGCACACACTGCGACCGCGATCCCGGCGACCAGAGCCGCACCGACGCGCAGCGGAGTGAGAGCGACAAGAGCGTCGAGCGTCACCAGCGCGGCCCCGACGGCGCCGAGCCAAGCCAGGCTCAGTCCTGTCCCCGGCCACACTGCGACACCGGCGCCATGAACGAACGACACCACCACTCCCGTGGCCATCATCGCGGTCAGCAGTCCGACGACCGAGGTCAGCAGCAGAGCGAAACCGGCGCGCCAGCGCGGTGACAGGGCGGATGCGAGGGCGAGGAGGGCGACGGGTGCCAGCAGGAGCGGCGCCCAGACCGCGAACTCCGCACCGGCGAACCACTCCCATCCGGCCCGGTCTGCTGAGGGGAAGCCTCCGGCGACGACCACCCGGCTTACCGCCTCACCCGCCTGCTCGATGATCCGGCTCGCCCCCGGGTCGGCGAGCAGAGCGCGCGGGTCGCCGTCTCGGAGCTGCCAGATGATCAGCGGTCCGAACAGCACCGCCGAGGGGACCAGCAGCCAGAAGAGGCGTGCGGCGCCCCGCAGACGGCCGGCGGCCAGCATCAGGATCAGAGCGAGCGACCACAGCAGCACGAAGGCCGGCGCGAGGGACGGCGCACACGCGAGAGCTGCGACGGTGAGCAGCGAGGCCGCACCCGCCGCACCCCAGGAACGATGCGCGACGACCGCGGAGTGCAGCACCCAGGGCAGCAGCAGGTGCAGCATGACGGCAGCGGGCCTGCCCTGCACGAGCGCAGTGAGGAACATCGGCGCCAGCGCCCAGAGGACCCCGGCGAGGATCCGCAGACCTGAGCGATCGGTGACCCTCGTGGCGGCGAACCACCCGCCCAGCACGGCCAGTGGCAGCGCCGTCAGCCAGAGCAGCACGAGCGCGAATGACGGAGAACCCGGCCACAGGGTACCGAGCACGGCGAGCACCGCCGCGAACGGATCCGCCGGGCCGACCACGCCCTGACCGAGGTCCCGAAGGCCCCACGCGGCATCCGCCCACAGCGCTCCGACCGTCTCCCGGAGCGGCAGCAGCGCGCCGCCGCCGATCGCGGGCCACGCGAGCATCGGGAGGAAGACGGCGATGCTGACGACGAGGGCGGCGAGCACAGCCCATGCGCCACCGCCGCTGAAGAAGCGCAGCTCGCTGACGACGCCGCGCTCACTGCCGTGGCCGTCGTCGAGCCGTTGGCGCAGGTCGTCCCTGGTGACGCGAAGCGGTGCGATCGAAGCCCATGACGCGGAGCGGAAGGAACGGATGGCGGCGCGCGAGCGCGCGAGCGAGGGCAGACGGAACATCGTCGCGATGGCGGCGCCCCATTCCGGCGCCACTTCGCCTGGGCGCTTGCCGATCAGATGAGTGATCGATCGCCACAGCGCGAGCGGCAGCAGGCTCAGCCAGTGCAGGGGAACGGCGATCGCCGGCGCGTAGGCGAGCCGCCGATGCAGCTGTGCGCGACGCGTGACCCAGGCGCGGGAGACCCGGCTCTGCGGCAAGGCGGCGGGACCGCGGGCCGTCGTCTCGACGAGCGCCTTCGGCACGAGGACCAGGCGTGCGCCACCCAGTCGGGCGCGCACACCGAGATCGAGGCCCTCGTCGGCACCGGACAGCGCCACGTCCGGACGCAGCACCCGCGGCGCTGCACCGCGGATCAGCATGCCGCGGACATCGGCACCGAGGGCGTCCTCGACCGAGTCGTGCTGCCCCTGATCCAGCTCCCCCGCGGCAAGCTCCACCGTTCTGCCGAAACGACTCATGCTCACCCCGAGCGAGACGATCTCGCGGTCATCGTCGCGGCGCACGAGCTTGGGTGCGGCGATGGCCGCCGACGGCGAGCGCTCGAGCGCTCCGTTCAGCAGCCGCAGCGCGGTCGATCGGGGCGCGGTGTCCTGCGCGAGCAGCCAGACCGAGCTCCCCTTCGCGACGCGCGGCTGGGCGAGGGCGACGGCCTCCGCATACGTGGTCGTCGAACGCGCCTCGATGATCCCCTCCACGAGGTGACCGATCTCGGCGGAACCGCGAACGTGCGACGCGTTGCCGAGAACGACCACGGTCACTGCAGCGGGGGGTGAGGACTGGTCGCGGACCGCGTTCAGCGTGCGCGTGAGCTGGATACTGGCGGGCTGGTCGGCGCGGGCGACGATGATGGCATGGACTCGGGCTGGCATGGCATCGTCAGCCTAGGCAGGCGGAGGCGGTACCTCGGTGAGTGAGCCCGGCGCGCCCGCGAAGCGGTCAGCTGGCGCGGCGCTTGAGCTTGCGGCGCTCGCGCTCGCTCAGTCCACCCCAGATGCCGAAGCGCTCGTCGTTGTTCAACGCGTATTCCAGGCATTCGCCCCGAACATCGCACGAGGTGCAGATGCGCTTGGCGTCGCGGGTGGAACCGCCCTTCTCAGGGAAGAACGCCTCCGGATCCGTCTGCGCGCAGAGCGCATCCGCCTGCCACGCGAGCGCTCCGTCATCCTCTTCGACTCGGCGTACCCCTGGCACCCCGAGATTGACCGGATCGACGAACCAGTTCTCGGGAACGTCTGAACGATAACCCGTCATGTCGTACTCCCAACCCTGCGTGTGCCCCCCACGGGCCGTGCACCACTAATTACACCCGTGTCATTCGCTGCGGTCAAGTCGCAGATCGTAAACCCTCAAGAGCGCGTTTAAGGTTCATTGACGCTCTCTCGGCGTGTCGCGTCGACTGCGTCCGGTCAGGTCCGACCGGGTTCGGCGATGAAGATCTCGCCGTGTCCGCGCAGCACGAGTGCTCGCTCGTCCATCGCGAAGACAGCCGCGCCGACGGTGACGGGCATCGCCTCTCCCGCCGCGCCGGAGACGCTGACCTCACCCGCTGTGGCCAGCGCCATGGCTGGACCGTCGATGCCGACGGCGACTTCGCCGTCCACCAGCACCCGCCGCAGAGCGAAGTCCTCCACTGGGATTGCGTAATCGGTGATCGCGCCGGCGGGGACCTGCACGGGGACCGGCGCAGGTGTGGTGTCGACGACGGCGAGCAGCTCGGCGACGTCGATGTGCTTCGGAGTGAGCCCGCCGCGCAGGACGTTGTCGCTGGCTGCCATGATCTCGACGCCGAGTCCGCAGACATAGGCGTGCAGCAGGCCGGCTGCCAGGAATATCGCCTCACCGGGCCGCAGCACGATGAAGTTCATCAGCAGTGCGACGACGACCCCGGCATCCCCCGGGTTTCGCTCGGCGATCGAGCGCACAGCGGTGAGCGCCTCGGAGAACTCGTCCGAACGCGCAGCGGCGATCGCTGCGATGACGTCATCGACCTCGGCCTGGGCGGTGCCCGACAGCAGCCAGCCGATCGCGTCGCGCAGCGCATCCGCCGCATCGCCCGACGCGAGCCGGGTGCGCAGTGCTGTGACGCCGTCGGTGTCGGGGAATGACGCCAGCATCCGCAGGGTGTCTTCGACGGGGCGCAGTCCGGCCAGCGCCTCGAACCGGTCGCTGAGCGCGACGATCAGCTCGGGCTTGTGGTTCGCATCGCGGTAGTTGCGCGTGGGATCCGCGGCATCCCTGCCGGCCTCGCGGACGAAGCCCTCCTGCGCTTGCTCGCGCGTCGGGTGCACTTGGATCGAGAGCGGATCCGCGGCGGCCAGCAGTTTGAGAAGGTACGGCAGCGTGCCGCCGGTCACGGCGTCGAGAGTGCCGCCCGTGGAGACCTCGGCGGGATCCCCGGGGTGGTCCCCGAACCACACCTCGGCCTCGGGCGCGGCGGAGGGCGCGCGTCCTTCCAGACCGGCGATCAGCGATGTCGAGCCCCACGCGTAGTCGCGCGGCGAATTCGTGATGGTGAGGAGCATGCCTACAGCCTAGGGTCGTCGCTCGGGTGTCTCTCGGTGGCAGCGGACGTGCGGCGCGGTAGCCTGATCCCGATGGCCGTGTACACCAAGCATCCCGTGGCTGCGCCCCCCGTCGCGCCCGCACGTGAGACGACGGGCCACCTCATGGTGCGCGCGTTCAGTGTGCTGTCGCTGTTCGCGGTGTTCGCACACACGGCGGTGTACAACCTGGTCGGCCCGATCGGCGCCGTGATCGTGATCGTCGTCGTGACGCTCGCCGCGCTCGCGATCTGGGTGCCCGCGGTGGTCCGCCGGCGACCGACGCGGTTCCGATGGCGCCGGCTGCCATGGGCTGCACTCGGGTACGGTGCGATCGCGCTGCTGTCGACGCTGTGGTCGCGCTGGCCCGGTGCCACGCTGCTCACCTGGGTGCTGCTCGCGGCGGTGACGGTGACGGCGCTGATGGTCGCGACGATGCTCACCTGGCAGGAGATCGCCCGGGCGCTGTCGACGACGCTGAAGCTGATCCTCGCGCTCTCGCTCGCGATCGAGCTGTGGGTCGCGCTCGTGCGTCGCACGCCGCTGCTGCCGAACTTCGTCGACCTGCCAGAGGGCGCTGTCGACCCGCATCTGTACTGGGTGCGAGGCAACCTGTTCAACAGCGGCCGCATCCAGGGGATCGTCGGCAACGCGCACACGATGGCGATGATGTGTCTGTTCGCGCTCATCGTGTTCGCTGTGCTGTACGCCGCGCACGTCAGGCGGCGAGGGATGCTGATCGGCTGGGCCGTGCTCGCGGTGCTTCTGCTGGTGAAGGCAGCCTCGGCCACCGTGTATCTGAGCATCGCCGTCGTGCTCGCCGTCCTGACAGCGGCGCTCATCATCCGCGCGGCCGGCACTCCGCGCAGACGGCGCACCGTGTACGCGGTGTTCACCGCGGTCGCGGCTGTCGGCATCGCGACAGCCCTGCTGCTGCGCGATCAGCTGCTTGGTCTGCTCGGCAAGGGGTCCGACCTCACGGGTCGGATCGAGATCTGGCAGGCGGTCTGGGAGCGCGCAGTCGCCAGGCCGGTCTTCGGCAACGGCTTCTCCTCGCCGTGGGTGCCGTGGGACCCGGCGTTCGACGGGTGGATCATGAACCACGGCCTCACCGTGTTCCACGCACACAACATGTGGCTCGATGTCTTCCTGCAGCTCGGCATCGTCGGCCTTGTTCTCATGGCGATAGCCTGGTTCGCCCTCACGTGGCGCGCGTGGTTCTTCGCGGTCGACAGGCCGCGCTGGGATCTCGACGCCACCAGGCCCTACTCCCCCGTCTCGCTGCTGCCGGTGCTGCTGGCTGCCGTGCTGCTGGTGGAGGGCCTCGCCGAATCCGCGCCGATCATGCTGTGGGGCTGGCTGCTGCTGATCATGCTTTCGTTCAAGATGAAGACCGTTCCCTGGGTGGGCGTCGGCGTCAGTGAGCGGACGCCGGTCTCACACGGACAACGGTCGCGGCGGGTGCCATGACGCCCCGGCGGCAGCTGGTCTCGCTGCTCGCCTCGGCGGAGTTCGCCCGCGCGTACGCCCTGACCGCACTGACCGCTGCATTCACGTCGTTCCTGATCGAGCGGCTGATGTCGCGTGTCACCCTGGCGACGATCATCGCGATTCTCGCGATGATCGGCATCGGGATGCTGCTGGCACGGCGCGAGGAGCTCTCGCTCCTGCGCCTCGCACCGACGTCGCTGCTGGGCTTCATCGCCCTCGCCCTGGCGAGCGTGCTGTGGAGTTCTGACCGCTCCGACACCCTCGTCGGCTGGCTGACGCTGCTCGGCTACGCCATCATCGCGATCACCATCGGTCATGTGCGGGACACGCTCCAGACCGTGCGCGCGATCGGCGACACGCTCCGGTGGCTGCTGGTCATCTCGCTGGCGCTGGAGATCATGTCCGGCGTGCTGCTCGACACCCCGTTCTCAGCGCTCGGCATCTCTGGCGACCTGGCCACGGGTGGGCCGATCCAGGGCATCTTCGGCACCCGAAACATGCTCGGCTTCATCGCGGTCGTCGGCCTGATCACCTTCGTCATCGAGTGGCGCACCCAGTCGATCACCCGCCTCGTCGGAATCCTGTCCGTGACGCTGGGCGGCTTCCTCGCACTTCTGTCCGCGTCGCCGACAGTGCTGGTGCTCGCCGTCGCTGTGGGCGTCGCCACCGTCGCGCTCACGATCGTGAGGCACACCGCACCGGCGCATCGAGCCACAGTGCAGTGGGTGCTCGGTGCGCTCGTCGCCGCGGTGCTGGCCATCGCGATCGCGCTGCGGCACCAGATCATCCGGCTGCTCGACGCCGGCTCGGACTTCTCCACGCGCGCAGACCTGTGGAACCTCATCCTGGACTTCGTCGCCCAGAAGCCCGTGACGGGATACGGCTGGTTCGGCCCGTGGGCACGCGGCGAGTACCCGTTCACGTACATCAACTTCCTGCTCGACGATCACCACCAATCCGCACTGAACGCCTATTTCGACATCCTGCTGCAGCTGGGCTGGATCGGCCTCGCCCTGTTCCTGATCATGGGTGCCGTCGCCATGGTGCGCTCGTGGCTGGTCGCGAGTGTACGGAGATCCGTCGTGTACGCCTGGACCCCGCTCATGCTGATCACGCTCGCGGTCGACTCGATGTTCGAGAGCTTCACCCTCATCGGCATCGGATGGGTGCTGCTCGTGCTCTGCCTGCTGCGCGCCGGGCAGAGCCGATCGTGGCGCGAGAACATGGACGCCGCGCACACCGGGGCCGTGCCGACACTGGGTCCGGAGAACACCGACGGCTGACATTGCGGCGCCCGGGCACAGCCTGTCGCCTGCATCGTTCTCAGAGCGGCTCCAGGTAGACTTTGCACCCGTGACCCACGTGCTGCAGAACGTCGTCTTCCCCCTCGATCGCGACCCCGATCTGCTGCCCCTCTACGCCGACCCCGAGACCTGGTCCGTCATCGATGAGGAGCCGGTCCGCGTGTCGAACCGCGCGCAGCTCGGCAACATCCTCGACCGTCGCCGCGCGCGCATCTCCTCGGGTCGCCGTGTGTCGCTGGGCACCTATTTCAATGCGTTTCCGGCGTCGTACTGGCAGCATTGGACGAGCGTCCGGGAGATCACCCTCACGGTGCGCACGACTGGCCCTGCGACGATCCTCGTCTACCGCTCCAACGGCTCCGGCATCCGTCAGCGCGTCGACACCCGCGAGGTGAGCGGCGAGGCGATCACGTCGTTCGATCTCGCGCTCACCGAGTACAGCGACGGCGGCTGGATCTGGTTCGACCTGGTCGCGGAAGACAAGCACGCCGTGCTCGAGGGCGCGGAATGGACGACGGAGCACGAACCGGCTCGCACCGGCAAGGCCTCGCTGGGCATCACGACCTACAACAAGCCCGGCTACTGCATCGACACCCTGCGAGCGCTCGCCGAAGCGCCGGATGCGCTCGAAGTCATCGACCGCATCTTCCTGATCGATCAGGGCACGCAGCTCGTCTCGGACGAGGACGGCTTCGCACAGGTCTCCTCCGACCTCGGCGAGACCCTGCAGATCGTCCGCCAGCCGAACCTGGGCGGCTCTGGCGGATTCGCGCGCTCCATGCACGAGACACTGCAGCGGCCGGAGAGCGATTTCGTGCAGCTGCTCGACGACGACGTGCTCGTGGAACCCGAATCGCTGCGTCGGTCCGTCGTGTTCGCGCGCTACGCCACCACGCCGGTGCTGGTCGGCGGCCACATGTTCGACCTTCTCGACCGTCCGAAGCTGCACGGCTGGGCCGAGGTCGTCGACGAACATCCGTTCATGTGGCGCAACCTGTATCAGGAGAAGATGCCGCACGATTTCGGTGTCGCGAACCTGCGCCAGTCGCCGCTGCTGCACATGCGCATGGACGCGGATTACAACGGCTGGTGGATGTGCCTCATCCCGCTCGAAGCCATCCGCAGAGTCGGACTGTCGCTGCCGGCGTTCATCAAATGGGACGACGCGGAGTTCTGCCTGCGCGCCGGCGAGGCCGGGTTCTCGACGGTGTCACTGCCCGGTGTCGCGCTCTGGCACGTGTCGTGGATCAACAAGGACGACACCATCGACTGGCAGGCGTACTTCCACGCCCGCAACCGCACCGTGGCGGCGCTGCTGCATTCGAACGCTCCCCGCGGCGGACGTCTGCTCAAGCACAGCCTCCGCGTCGACCTCAAGCACCTGATGATGATGCAGTACTACCCGGTCGCGCTGCGCAACAGTGCGCTGCGAGACGTGCTCTCGGGCCCGGAGCACATGCGACGCAATCTCGCCACGGCGATGCCGGCTGCCCGCGCACTCGCCGCCGAGTATCCGGAGACCGTCGTGCACCGCGACCCGAGCACGGTCCTGCACTCGCGCAAGGGTCGACGCGTGTACAAGATGTCGAAGCTGCACGACTTCGACAGCCCGACCGGGCTTCGGCTGCGCTGGTTCACGCTGCGCACCCTCCTGGCGCACTGGATGCGCACGCCGGATCCAGCGAACATCGCGCAGCCCGAGGTGGAGTTCGGCAAGAGCGACGCGCTGTGGTGGCGAGTGCCGTACTATGACAGCGCCCTGGTCAGCTCAGCGGATGGATCAGGCAAGAACATCTACACCCGCGATCGCGCTCGGTACCGACGCATGCTGCTCGAGTCCGTCCTGCTGCACCGCAGGCTGAAGCGCCACTGGTCGAAGCTGCAGTCCCAGTACCGCGAAGCGCTCCCCGAATTGGTCTCGGATGCGTCCTGGCGACAGACCTTCGAGGAGAACGCATGACCGCGACCGAATTCGATCCGGCATCCGCGGCGATCGTCGTCGTCACCTACAACCGCTCGCAGCTGCTGAAGGGACTGCTGACGAGCATCCGCGCGATGGAGCCCAAGCCGGGCCGCGTCGTCATCATCGACAACGACTCCGTCGACGATACGACGCAGGTGGTCGAGGGCTTCCGCGCCGACATCGGCACCGAGATCGTCTACCGTCGCCTCGAGACCAACACCGGCGGATCCGGCGGATTCAGCGAAGGCATGCGCACCGCCTACGAGCTGGGATCCGAATGGATCTGGATGATGGACGACGACGTCGAGGTGCTGCCCGACGGTCTGGCGAAGATGGGCCGCTGGTCGCGACGCTTCAAGAGCATCCAGGGTCGACGCTACGATTACGACGGCAGCGAATTCTACTGGCAGTACCGCATCGCCGAGCGCATGGGAATCCCCATTCCGTTCGCTCCCTCGGAGTTCGACGGAGCCGGCTATCGCGAGATGAACAGCGGCTGCTTCGAGGGCATGTTCATCCACCGCTCCATCGTGCAGCAGGTCGGTCTGCCCGATCCTCGCTTCTTCATCTACTGGGATGACCAGGTCTACGGCTGGATGGCGTCTCGACTGACAACGGCCGTAATCGTGGACGAGTTCGTGCTGCGCCGCACCCGCGAGATCCGGCAGTGGGACATGGGCATCCGCCACCTCAATGCCTCGAGCAACGCCTACCGGTACTACATCATGCGCAACCGGGCATTCATCAAGCACTACTACCGGGTGCACGGCGTCTACAATCCTGTGCTGTTCGGACTCGGCACCACGGCGACATTCTTCAAGGAGCTGATCCGTCTGGTCTTCGTCGAGCGGACCGTGCGCGGTACCAGCAATCTATTCCGCGGCATCCGGGACGGCGGCAGGATCGGCCGCGACCGCACCTGGCAGCCCATGCCGTCACTGGAGGCGCGATGAGCGAGCCGCAGGCCGAGTACGTCTGGGATTTCCCGCCGGAGCGCCGCCGCGGCGGACGCGGCTGGCTGATCGGCGCGCTGATCGTCCTCGCGGTGGCGATCGCCGTCGGTGTCTTCCTGCTCGTCGCACGGCCGTGGGAGGCCGCGGCGCCGGCGCCTGCGCCGACCTCGTCAGCCACGCCATCGGTCAGTCCCTCCGTCTCGCCGACGGCATCCCCGACTCCGACGATGACGCCGACGCCGACGACGACGCCCACCCCGTCCGCGACCGCCCCCGTCCCCGCCCCGATTCCGACTGCGAGCTCCCCCGCTCCCGCGGATCCTGCGCTGCCCGTGTTCCGGAACAAGGTCCAGCCGCTGCTGGATGACGCTGGCACCGGGCTGACATACGCCGCGGACTCCTCGGCACAGGAGGGGGTCCAGATCGTCGATCAGCTGCGGGGTGACGCCGGACGCCTGTCGGATGCCGTCGCACCGAGCTCCATCGAGAAGAAATGGGCAGACGGCGTGCAGAGCTACGGCAGAGCACTCGACCGGCTCCGTGAAGCCTTCGACAGCGGCGCCCCAACGGCCGCTCCGCTCTCGGACGCGCGGTCAGCGCGGAACGCGCTGGAGGATCTGGTCGGCGGCTGAGCGTCGGCCGTGATCAGCGACTGCCGCGATCAGCGACTGCGGTGGTCGGCGTTGTACCGATCGAGGACCTCGGCTATGGGAGCGTCCAGAACGAGCGCGCCCTTGTCGAGGTACAGGCCGCGTTCGCAGAAGCGGCGCAGATCGTGCTCGCTGTGGCTGACGAAGAAGAGCGTCCGCCCGTCTGCGAGCATCTCATCGATCCGCTTATAGCACTTCTCGCGAAAAGCCTTGTCACCGACGGCGAGCACCTCGTCGACCAGCATGATCGGCTCGTCGAGCTGCGACACCACAGAGAACGCGAGGCGGACCTTCATGCCGTTGGAGAGATGCTTGTACGGGGTGTCCTGGAAGTCCTCGAGTTCGGCGAATCCGATCATCTCGTCATAGCGCGAGGCGACCTCGGCCTTCGACATGCCGTGCAGACCCGCGGTGAGGCGGACATTCTCGCGAACCGTCAGGTCACCGACGAACCCGCCCGTAAGCTCGATCAGCGGTGCCACGCCGCCGTTGACCTGCACGCCGCCCTCATCGGGCAGCAGGACGCCCGCCACGAGACGCAGCAGGGTGGATTTGCCCTGCCCGTTGCGCCCGACCACACCGATCGACTCGCCGGGTGTGACGGTGAAGGACACATCGCGCAGCGCCCAGAACTCACCGGGGCGCGATCGTCGGCTGACCCCTGAGAAGAGGTCTTTGAACGTTCGGCTGCCCCTTCGGTTCCGGCGGAATCGCACGCCGAGCCCGTTCACCTCGATCGCAGCGGTCATCACAGCTCCTTCAGGACGGGACGCTCGAGTGTGCGGAACACCCAGATGCCGAGTGCCAGGATCATGAGGCTCATCACGGCACTGATGATCACGACCAGCGGATCCCACTGGTCGGGGAAGAAGGCCATCCGGTACAGGGTCATGATGCCCGCAAGAGGATTGAACATGCCGATGGTCTCGAATGGCCCGGGCAGATCCTTGACGCTGTAGATGATGGGCGTCGCATAGAACAGCGCGCGCAGGATGAGCGCTGTGGTGCGCTCCAGGTCGGTGTACAGGGCGCACAGCGGTGCGACCAGCAGACCGAGACCGATCAGCAGGATCGCCTGCAGCAGCACCGCGACCGGCACCCAGAGGATGCCCCATCCGACCTGTGCGATCTTGTCGGGCTCCGACTCGGTGAGGATGTTGACCATCACGAAGATCGCGATCACCGGGAGAGAGAACAGGAATTCGATCCCCTTGCTCAGGACGATCCTGTTCACCCAGATGGAGCGGGGAATCGCGGTGGAGCGAACCAGCCTGGCATCCTTCTTGAAGGCGCGGGTGAAGTCGCCGACAGCCGCGTTGAACCACACCCACGGCAACAGCGCACTGATCAGGAAGATGATGTACGGCTGTTCGCCGACGGTTCGCTGGAACACCTGTGTGAAGACGAACCAGTAGATGGCGCTCATCACCAGCGGGTCGAGCACCGACCAAAGATAACCCAGGGCGCTGGTCGAGTACCGCACCTTGAGGTCGCGGGCCGACAGCAGCCACAGCGAGTGGAAGTAGCGTCGGGGAGTCCCCGGCGCGCCGACCGTCGTCGCCACGTCAGGCACTCTCACCGGAGAGCTGATTGCGCCACATCGACAGCGCCGAGCCGATCGCCATGTGCATGTCGAGGTACTGGTAGGTGCCCAGACGCCCGCCGAAGTGCACGTCCGACTCTCCCTTGGCGAGCTCGCGATAGGCAAGCAGTCCGTCCCGGTCGGCGGGCGTGTTGACCGGGTAATAGGGTTCGTCGACGCGGTCGGCGAAGCGCGAGAACTCGCGCATGATCACGGTCTTGTCCTGAGCGAAGACGTCTTTGCGCTCGGGGTGGAAGTGCTTGAACTCATGGATGCGGGTGTAGGGCACGTCGAGATCGGGATAGTTCATCACGCTGGTGCCCTGGAAGTCGGAGATGTCGAGCACCTCCTGTTCGAAGTCCAGCGTGCGCCAGCTGAGTGCTCCCTCGGCATAGTCGAAGTAGCGGTCGACCGGTCCCGTGTAGACGACCGGGAGCTGTCCGACGGTCGCCGACTTGTTCAGCGGCTGCGACTGGTCGAAGTAGTCGACGTCGAGCTTCACCTCGATGTTCGGGTGATCGGCCATCCGCTCCAGCCACGCCGTGTAGCCGTCGGTGGGCAGCCCTTCCCAGGTATCGCTGAAATAGCGGTTGTCGTAGGTGTAGCGCACTGGCAGCCGGCTGACGATGTCGCCGGAGAGCTTGTGCGGGTCGGTCTGCCACTGCTTCGCGGTGTAGTCGCGGAAGAATGCCTCGAACAGCGGGCGCCCCACCAGCGCGATGCCCTTCTCCTCGAAGTTCTGCGCCGTCTTGACGTCGAACTCCCCCGCCTGCTCCCTCACCAGGGCGCGCGCCTGATCGGGTGTGTAGGCGGCCTGGAAGAACTGATTGATCGTGCCGAGGTTCACCGGCATCGGGAAGACCGCGCCCTTATGGGTGGTGTAGACCCGATGCACATAGTTCGTGAACGACGTGAACCTGTTGACGTACTCCCACACCGTCGGGTTCGACGTGTGGAACAGGTGCGCACCGTAGCGGTGCACCTCGATGCCGGTCTCAGGCTCTGCCTCGCTGTACGCGTTGCCCCCGATGTGCGGGCGACGGTCGATGACGGTCACCTTGCGCCCGGCTTCGGCCGCGCGCTCGGCGATGGTGAGGCCGAAGAAGCCCGACCCTACGACGAGAAGATCCATAGTTCAATCGTATCGGCGCGATGCTGTGAGTCTTGGCCGCGCGGATGATCGGCTGTGCGATCATCCGCGCGGCAGACCCAAGGTCTCCGTGTGGCGGACGGGGGCGGTTGAAGGGGCTGCCACACGGAGACCTCGGAACTCACACGGACTACGGCGTGACCGGCGCCGGCACCACCGGGCCGACGACCGCGGTGACAACGCGTTCGTCAGCGCCTTGCTGATCCGTGTACTCGATGACGACGCGGATGAACTGTCCTTCATCGTCGGCCGTCACGAGGTATGCGGTGTTCTGTGTGGGATCCGAGCCCGGCGCCTTTGTGATCACCCAGTCGCCGTCCGCGGCGTCAGCTGTGGCTGCGCGCTGCCAGGTGTAGGTGAACACCACCTCTTCCGTGCCGTCCTCGTCGCTCGGGACGCCGATCGACAGAGTGGAATCCACCTGTGGCGTTCCGCCGATGACCGGCGCGACTCCCACGTCGTTCACGTTCTGCACGACACCGGCGGTGGGTGCGGATGTCACGACGTGGACGACCCCGTCGATCTCGAAGCTCACGCGAGCCTCGAGATACTGATCGACCGCACTGTCGTTCGGGATGAACGTGCTCCGGTTCGGCACCCCCGCATCGGGGTTCACACCGCCCAGGATCAGCTCCTCCCGCTCGGCGATCTCCTCGGGGCTGGCGCCCTCTCCCCCGACCCAGAAGAACCGCACGTTCTGAGCCGCCGAGAGATCGTACGGGTTTCCCTCGAGGTCGAAGAGCTCGGCCGTGACCGCAACTCCTTCCATGATCGGATCCGCCGCCGTGATGCGCAGTTCGCCGACGTTGATGCAGTCCTCAGGTGCGGCTGCACCCGGGGTCAGAATCAGGCAGGTGTCCACGAATCGGATGACCTCGATACCCCTGAGGATGTCGGTGCCACTGGATTCCTCTGCCTCTGCGGCGCCGGTGTGCGTGACCTGCCAGTAGTCGCCGATCGGCGTGACTTCGTAGGCGCTGCGCACGTCGGCGTATTCGGCCACGTCCACAGCGTCTTCGAAGTCTGCCGCGTAGCGGATCTCGCGGATGATCCGAAGGTCACCCGGGTTGATCTCACCGGTCAGCAGCCGTGCGCGATAGGCACTCGCGCTGGCGTGCTGCTCGATGATCGCTCCGCTCGCGTCCACGAGTCCGAGCTCGACCGCCAGGTAGGCGTCGCCATCGATGTAGTCGTTGCCGGCACGACCCTCGATCAGGTCGCTTCCGTCACCACCGATGATGATGCTGGGGAACCCGTCCGAATCGATGATCGGCCCGTTGCGCATGAACTGCTGTCCGAAGTTCATGCCAGCGGGGTGCAGCATCTCACGCAGCCCGTCGACGAGATCCAGCGTGGATTCCGTCATCTTGTGCAGATACTCCTCATCACCCAGGAACTCGCCTTCCACCGCGATGTCGGGTCCTCGAAGGATGTCGTTGCCGGCACCTCCCGAGAGTGCTTCCAGCTGGTCGAAGCGGTCGCGCACAGCGGTCGTGTCCGGGCGCTGCAGCAGGGTGAAGTTGAAGTCGGCATCCACCGGCTCCGTCTCCCCGTAGTAGGTGACCCAGTCCCAGCCCATGTTGCCGAGGTGTCGGTCGGTGCCGAACTTCTCTGCAACGAGGATGTCGTCACCGCCCTCTCCTTCGATGTCGTCGTCACCGCCGCGCCCGAGCACGACGTCGTCACCGCCGATCACATCGTTCTGGAACTGGTTGGCGTTGTCTCCCTGGGCGAGGTCTGCGTGAGATCCTCCTTCGACCCAGTCATCGCCCTCACCGCCGAAGATGTTGGCGCGACCTGTGCCACCGAGATAGGTGTCGTTGCCGTCACCCAGGAAGACGTCGCCGATGTCACCACCGCGGGTGATGAAGTCGTGACCGCCTCCACCCAGCAGCAGGTCGAAGCCCGGTCCGCCGTTGACGGCGTCGTTGCCCATGCCTGCACGGATCTCGTCATCGCCGAACAGGTCGGTGATGATGTCGTCGCCGATGCCACCGTGGATGAGGTCGTTTCCGGAGCCCCCCTCGATGACATCGTCGCCTTCACGACCCCAGAGCGAATCGTCGCCCTGGTCGGCGCGCATGCGGTCGTCACCTGTGGTGCCGTGCATCTCGACGTGCTCCTCGCCGACGAATCGATACTCGCCGTTCGCAAGCCGCGTGAAACCGTGCGGCAGCGGCGTCGGGTTGTCGAGATCGAACTCGATCTGGTTCACGTGGAAGATTCCCGCCGGGATGTTCTCCGCATCGGTGTTGCGCTCGATCAGCGAGGCGAACGAGTTGCCCTCGAGCCCCGCGAACAGCTGGTTGCCCTGGTTTCGGAACAGGTAGTAGAACCGGTCACCGAACTGCAGGTCTTCCAGAGTGTTCTCGAAGACGTAGTTGAACGTCGTTCCGAGCATCCCACCGAACGGGTTGAGCCGCTCGGCGAGACCACCGGTCCAGAAGTCCACCTCATCCAGTCCGGTGCTGCGGTTGCTCCAGCTGCCGGTGGATGCCATGAATTCATGGCGATCCGCAGGGGCCGGCGTGGCGACGGGTGCGTACGCGGCGAGTTGCGTCTCGACACCGGCATCCACCGCTCCCAGACCACCGAGGATCACGATCCGGGTCACCCCGAGACGCGCGATCTCATTCCTGACGACCTGCGGAATCGTTCCCGTGGTCGGCACCAGCAGCAGCGGTGCGTCGGCCCTGCCTGCGAGCGGTGCGGCTGCGAGCGCATCCGGGAACGTGCGTCCTGTTGCCACGTACAGCGTGTCGCTGCCACTCGGGTAGGCCGCGCGGCTGACACTGGCCGCCGTCCCGTATCGATCATTGCCGGACTGCCGCTCGACGGTTCCCGAAGTGAACGCATCCAGCGCCCGCATGGTGGTGGCAGAGACGACGCCAGGTCCGCCGAGGACGATGATCTTCTGCGGATTGAGACGCCTCAGCTCCGTCGCTGTCGATTGCGGAATGCGGTTCGTCTGAGTGAGCAGGATCGGAGCACCGCTGCGGTTGAGACCGCCGTCGCCGCTCTTCGATGCCACAGCCCCGCCGGCGAGTGCGTCAGGGAAGTCGTTGCCGACCGCCACGTAGACGCGATCCACGCCAGCCGAGAACGTGGCTGCGCTGACCCGGGCCGCGGTCTCGTACCGATCAGCCCCCGCGATTCGTGTGACCGGCGCGATTCCGCGGAGAGTGTTCACGACGTCGGCGCTGACGACACCGGTGCCACCGAGCACCACGATGCGACTCGGGTTCAGCCGCTGCAGTTCGGCGCTGGTCGACACGGGCACATAGGTGGGTGCTGTCAGAAGGATGGGACCGCCGTTCTGCGCGGCCGCCGGTCCTCCGACGAGCGCATCCGGGAAGTCGAATCCGGAAGACACATATGCGACGTTCGCACCGGTCGTGAACGTCGCGCGGCTGAGCAGCGCTGCGGTCTCGTAGCGATCGACACCACCGAATCGCTGGATGAACTCGCGTCCAGCCGGTGCACCGTTCACGAGGTACGACGCGGCGAGACGCTTCTGTGCGACCGTCTGCGCCGCGACCACGGTCGGGTGCGTTCCATACGCTGCCACGAAGTTCACGAGCGAGGCGTTGAGTCCACCGCGTCCGAAGATGTTGCCGTTCTTGAGGCCGTTGCCGAAATCCGTCCAGTTGGCGTACGGGCGCAGGCTCACATCGCCGGTCTGCCCGTAGAACAGCTCGCGAGCGGCCTGCAGACTGGGCGTGCCGGTGTCCCGTGCGCGCAGCAGGTTGATGGTCGCCAGGTCGAGAGGCAGCCCGAGCAGGTTGTTGCGCAGGGTGTCGACCACGAACTCGTCGATCTGACTGCTCGTCTGCCCGGTCGTCCCCATGATCAGCGATCCTGCTGCCTCGTCCGGGGTCAGCGCCCCCTCCTGGTCGTAGGCCCGTGGATTGATGAAGCCGTCGAGAAGTGGCACGTCCGCCGTACCGAATCCGGTGCGCCCGATGTCCTCCGTCATCATCGAATGCCCGAACCGGTACACGGAATGCGCGAACTCGGCGGGGACGTCGACGTTGACGTTCGGGTTGTAGCTGTTCTCATTGAAGACGACGGCGTCGATGGCCGGCTGCACGCTGCGAGCGAACTCCTCGAAGACGAGGTGCTGGTACTCCATCTCGGTCACGAACCGTGCGGCCTGGAAGAGCCGCTGGCCGTAACTCCAGTCGTCTGCCTCCGGTCCCGGAAGCACGTCCTGGGGCCGCTCGTTCGGCCACTGGTGCTCGAGGCCGTGGAACGCCTTGTCGAGTTCGGGGTTGGCCGCCAGCACGGTCTCGATCTGGGCGACCATGTTGTTGTGCTCGGAGTGGAACACGTGGTGCACGGCGGTGAGGCCGATGTTCTCGTTTCCACGCCCGTCGCCGGTGATGAAGTGCTCATCGAGGGTGACGTTGTCGTATCCGGTCAGCTCACCGCGAACAGGTGCTCCGCCCGCGTCGCAGACGGCAACTGTCGGTGGAATCGGCTCACCTTGCTCGTCATACTCCTGCGGAACGAGAGCACCTGTGGCGCAGTCGAACAGCGGGGTGGCTCCGTGCGCGATGTCATCGAGGAACGCGTGGTTCGTGTGCAGCGCCGGGGCCGTGTCCACGGGCGAGCCGCGGTTGGCGGGAACGGTGCCGTCGGCTGTGACCAGCAATGGCAGTCCGTTGTCGCCCGGGATGAAGTTGCCGTAGATGTCGGTGGCGACCATGGGGACGTTGAGCACGTCATCGTCCGCGAGGTCGATGCCGAGCATCTCTCGCGCCTGCGTCTTGATGTCTGCCCAGGTCGGTATCCCGCCTTCGGCGGAGTTCAGCAGCTGGCCGGTGGCCACAGGGGCACCGTCGACCAGCTCGTACTCGCGGAGGAAGACCTGATGCGACGGGTGCGACGTGTACGTCTGGTTCTGATCGACGTACGGCGTGGTCTGGTTGTTGTGTGTGTCATCGACCGTTCCCACGACGCCATCTGCACCGGCGCCGCGCTCGGCTCGGGTGAGGGTGAGGAAGTTCGTGTTCGACGTCGCGTCGTAAAGCGGGTCATCGGGCTGCAGCGGCACCACGATCGTGCCGTTCCCGCCCTTGTTCACCAGGTCGAGTCCGTGGTCGAAGAACTGGCCGAAGAACGCGAAGAACGTGTTCGTCGGAGCGGACAGCCCCTCATCCGTCGCGGTGTTCGGGATGAACGCGGTTCCGTCCGGGTTGATCATCCCGCCGACGGTGGCCTCGGCCGCGTTGACCGCAGCGGGGTTGGACGCGGTCTGATCGACGATCAGGTTGCTGATCGTTCGGGGCGCCGTGTCGTAGACGAAGTGACCGGGTGCTGACTGCTCGTAGCAGGTCGGGGTGAGCGTCGCGGGCGTTCCCGCCGGCAGCGGGTCGCACATGGAGACGTCCTGGCCGGAACCAGGCGCCTGCGGGACGTTCGGCCGGGCGGAGCCCTGCTTGTACTCGGGTTCGACCAATCGGTCGAAGGGCTGGTCCGCCGCACCCCAGTGCGTGCGTCCGTTCACCAGGTTGTTGAAGCTGCCGTCCACCGTCCGCAGACCGAAGGGAAGCTTCGCATCGGGCACGCACTTTCCGGTGGTGTCCGTCGGCGTCGAGCAGAGGAGCGGACCGACGCCCTGCCCGGTCGTCGTGCGCTGATCGTGCGCTTCAGCGATCTGGATCTGGCGGAGTATGAAGTCGAGATCGTTGGCGTTCACATAGAACGACGTGGTCTCCGGCGTCTCCGTCACGGCAACCGCAGCGGGTGCCGAGACGATCAGACCGGTGACTATCATCGTCGCCGAAGCGACGCCGGCGATGACCGCCCGCAATTTTCGTGGACGCCGAAGCGATCCTGTTGGTGTGACCATGTCCCCAGACATGAGGCCCCCTAGTTGTCTTGACCGGAGCCACAGACACGCACCCAGAGCACGGCTCATCCTCGGTACACCGAAGAAACCCCTGACGCGCCCCAGCTCGCGTCTGAGCGTCCGTGTCTTCCCATTAGTACAACGGATGCTCACCCTCACTACTTCGTGACGGTTTACCTATGAGTACACGAGTTTCTCAGGCAACGCAAGAACTCATCTGATAGAGATCGCTGGCGGCTAGATCGCCGACGCCCTAGACTGCGAGCACTCAATGGCCGACGGCAGAGGGAGCGCACCGATGATCCGACCAGTCACCGCGCTTGCGTCCCTGATCCTCGGAGTCGTGCTGCTGACCGGCTGCACGGCGGATCCGACGCCCGACGAGGCGGAGTCGCCCATGCCCACGCCGAGCCTTGAGCTGCCCTCAGAGGGCGAGATCGCCGATCACCTGGGCGTGTCATGTGCAGACATCATCCCGGCGGACCTCGCGCGCACGCTGAACACCGGCGGATTCGAAGCGGGAGAGCCGCAGCCCTGGCCGGTGGACGAGCCGACGTTCGCCGACGGCCAGATCTGCGAATGGACCGACGGCACCTCCGAACCGGCGCTGTTCGGCTGGGCGCAGGCGACCGCAGCCGAGGCAGAGGCGGCCAGACGTCACCTCACCGATCGCGGTTGGGCCACCGAGGATCGAGACGGGCTCGACGCGATCGTCGATCCCGATACAGGAGCCGCCTATGTGTTCGGCTCCGATGACACGGTGAAGTTCGCGTCGACGCTTGACGGCGCGGTCGCGGTGATCGTGCCCAGCCCGGAATGAGGCTCGGCTGGTCGCGCCCGCGGCGTCAGGAGCTCGTGCCGACGACGATCCGGGGAGTGCCGGCCCACTGAGCGGCGTCGGTCGCGTTGCGCCCGTCGACGAGCAGTTTCACTCCCGGCAGCTGTGCCGGTGAGAGCTCACGGTAGTCGGCGTGGTCGGTCTGCAGGATCGCCAGATCGACGACATCGCCGATCGCATACGGCTCGAACCCGAGCCCACGCAGCTCGTCGTCGGTGTAGAGCGGATCGTGGACGACCACCTGAGCACCGCGGGACTGCAGTGACTTGACCGTGGGGAAGACGCCGGAGAACGCCGTCTCCTTCACGCCGCCGCGGTACGCGGCGCCGAGCACGACGGCACGCTGACCGGTGAGGTCACCGAGGACATCCTCGGCCTGCGCCACCAGGCGCTCGGGCATCGAGGCGTTGAGTTGACGTGCGACGCGCACGATGTCGGCATCGGGGTCGGTTGACAGATACAGCCGCGGGTACACCGGGATGCAGTGCCCGCCGACAGCGATGCCAGGCCGGTGGATGTGGCTGTACGGCTGCGAGTTGCATGCCTCGATCACCTTGTAGACGTCGATGCCGTGCGAGGCCGCGAACAGACCGAACTGGTTGGCGAGCCCGATGTTCACGTCACGGTAGGTCGTCTCGGCGAGCTTCGCCATCTCGGATGCCTCGGTGGAGCCAAGGTCCCACACGCCATTCGGGCGGGGCAGATCAGGGCGCTCGTCGAACTGCAGCACAGCCTCGTAGAACTCGCGTGCTCGGCGAGTGCCTTCGGGCGAGAGCGCGCCGATCAGCTTGGGATACTTGCGCAGGTCCTCGAAGACTCGACCAGTGAGCACCCGCTCGGGCGAGTAGACGACGTGGAAGTCCACTCCCTCGGTCAGACCGGACCCCTGCTCGAGCATCGGCTTCCAGCGAGTCCGACTCGTACCCACCGGAAGAGTCGTCTCATACGAGACGAGCGTGCCCGGAGTCAGGTGTTCCGCGAGCGAACGCGTGGCAGCGTCCATGTATTTGAAGTCCGGCTCCCACGTCACGTCATCCACGAAGACGGGGGCGACGAGCACAACAGCATCGGCCCGCGGGATCGCCTCGGCGTAATCGGTCGTCGCGCGCAGTCGTCCTGCGGGGATCAGCTCTTCGAGCCGCTCCTGCAGGTGCGCCTCTCCGGGGAACGGCTCCCGCGCCGCGTTGATGGTGTCGACCGCCTTCTGATTGACGTCGACGCCGATCACGTCGTGCCCTGAGGAGGCGAACTGGACGGCGAGGGGGAGCCCGATTTTTCCGAGGGCAATGACGGCGATGCGCATGGGTTCCAGTCTACGGGCGCGCATCATGCGCGGCGTTCAGCAGCACATCGACGACGCGAGCGGCTGCGTGTCCGTCACCGTAGGGCGTGGCATCCGTGTCCGAAGGACGCGCACGCGATACACCGGCGGCGATCTCCTCAGCAGTATTCGCCAAGACATTCCAGCCGAGGTCGATGGTCTCCACCCACTCCGTCTCGGTGCGAACGGTCGTGCACGGCACGCGCAGGAGGAAGGCTTCCTTTTGAAGTCCGCCGGAATCCGTGACGACACCTGCACTGGAAAGCGCCGCGGCGATGAGATCAGGGTAAGCGAGAGGCGCGTGTGCGATGAGTGTGCCCTGGTTGAGTTCGATCCCATGGGTCGCGGCTTTCGCAACCACCCGGGGATGCGCGAGCAGGACCACCGGGCGATCCAGGTCGCCCAGGGCTGTAGCGATCTCGGTCAGACGGGCAGGATCGTCGGTGTTCTCCGCGCGGTGAATCGTTGCCAGGTAGTATTCTCCAGCCCGTAGGTCGAGTTCGGCCAGCAGCCCGGAGTGCGCGGAGCCGATCCTGTCTCTCACCTCGTAAAGCACATCCGTCATCACATCACCGACGAGCACCGTGCGCTCAGCCAAGCCTTCGCTCGCCAAGTGATCGACGGCCACCTGGGTCGGCGCCAGCAGCAGGTCTGCTGCGTGGTCCGTCATCACGCGATTGTGCTCCTCTGGCATGCGCCTGTTGAAGCTGCGCAACCCGGCTTCGAGATGTGCCACGGGTATATGCATTTTGACGGCGCTCAATGCGGCGGCAACCGTCGAGTTCGTGTCGCCGTACACAAGCACCCAGTCCGGACGATGCTCATCGAAGACGCCATCCAACGCAGCGAGCATCGCACCGGTCTGTATGCCGTGTGACCCGCTGCCCACACCAAGGTGGACGCCCGGACTGCCGATGCCGAGGTCCTCGAAAAAGACATCGGAAAGCATGGGATCGTAGTGCTGACCGGTGTGCACGATGACGTGCTCGACGCCGGCGGCGAGCGCGGCCTTGTGGATGGGGGCGAGTTTTACGAACTGCGGGCGGGCGCCCACGACGCTGACGATCTTCACGCAGTCAATCCTATGGCGCCCCTCCCGGTCACGCGGTGGGACGCCCTCGAACATCGCCCACTCAGGCTTCTGCGGCCGTAAGCCGACTCAGAATCTGCTCCTCCATAAGGACGTCGGCTTCCGACGACAGGCGTAGGGCGACTGCGTCGGTCGCGGATTTGAACCCCTTGATCTGCTCGGCAGTCAGCCCACGAATCGCATCTGCGAGATCGCTCGCCTTGTACCCCGTGGCGATGACACCAAGACCGTTCTCCATGATGAGACGGTCGGTCTCGACAGACGGACCGAATACGAAGCCGAGCCGCGCCTGCACGAAGTCGAAGAATTTGTTCGGCAGCATTAGCCGGTGATTCGGGGTGTGCGGGGGAAGTGCGTACACACCCAGATCATGCGGGTTCAAGGTCGCCGGCAGTTCCTCCGGGGTGACGGCCGCATGCAGTCGAGTACGTGGGCTCGAGGCGATGCGTGCGACGAGCTGCTTCCAGTACGACTCGGCCTGTCGTGACTGCACAAGATAGAGGTCGAGCGTGTAGCCATCGCCGAGCAGATCGACCGCGTCGATGATGGCTTCCAAGTTGCGCCCTGGGACGGCTCCGCCGCTGTGGACCAGTCGGATGCACTCCCCGGGCGGTGTCGGCCTGAGGTCCGGTCGATAGGCGACAGCGTTCCGGACGATGTCGCAGTGGACCCCGAACTGCTGCTCGTACATCTGCGCGATCGACGTGTTGACTGTGGTTGCGGCGTCCACCCGGGGCAAGTACTGCGCACAGACCCAGGTCATGAAGGGTGCGACCAGCAGCCGCCACGACAGCACATGCGTACGCTCAGCCGGCGCCCATTCGTGCAAATCGCACCAGACCTTCGGAGACCCGGCGACCTCGAATGCGAGCGGAAGCGCTCGGGCCTCGTTGGCCACCACGATATCGAATTCGCGCCCAAGCAGGAGGTCGCGCGCGGCCTTCACTGCCGGGGCCTCCATGGCAACGGATGCGAAGCGCCGCAGCGCGAGTCTGACGACGCCGAAGAGTGTCTGCGGCAGCGATGGAAGGTCAGCTGGGATCGAGAGATGATCGGACGCCGAATCGGGACGATCGCCGTAGGACAGAGTGGTGACCTCACCGTGCCGAGCGAGCACCTCCAGTTGGCGGAGCACCCTGGCATCGCTACGGATATCGGAGAAAGAGACGCAGAGAATACGGGGGCGGTCCATCATCGTTCCTCGATCAGTTCACGGTAGTGCGTGGCCAGCTGCCCGGCACTTGTGCGCAGACTGCGGCTCTCGACGACGAACGCACGAGCCCGCGTGCTCATCGCCTGCCAGTCGGCGTCGGGGAGCTGGATGATCGATCGGATCGCATCGGCGAGCCCCGGTACGTCCCCCTCTGGGACGACGAGGCCGCTGCTGCCGTCAACCAGCATCTCGGAAGCCCCGCCTGAGTCGTAGACGATCGCCGGGACGCCGGAGGCCTGCGCCTCCAGCGAGACCAGGCCTGCAGCCTCACGCCGTCCCGCGTTCTCCTGCGTGGGCAGCACGAAGGCCGTCGCTCCGGCGAGCGCCGCACGCACTCCCGTCCGATCCAGTGCGCCCTGTACGTCGATATGCGCGTGCTCGCGTGCCGCGGCATCCGCCTCACCGCGGAGCGGTCCATCCCCGACTATGACGAGTTCATGGGTGACATCGCGCGCGAGGAGCACCGAGGCTTCCAGCAGGTCCCGCAAGCCCTTCGCGCGTGACAGCGCGCCGACGAAGACGACGCGTGGAACACTGCCGCCCGGCCGCGGTGTGGGGCTGTACAGATCCGTGTCGACGCCCTGATAATGCACCATGACTCGATGCGGATCAGCGCCAGCTGTCACTGCAACACCCGCGATGTATTCGCTGACGGCCAGGATGCGCGACGATGCATCGAACGCGCGGCGGACGGTCCGGTGGTGCCAGCGGAGGGTGGGCCGGCCGAGTGCGTTTCTGTCGCTCAGCGGCGTCAGCGGTACGAAGGCATCCGCACCGTGAACGGTGAGCAGCAGCGGAACTGCGGCCTTTCGCGCCGCCGCCACCGCAGGTTGCGACCAGTTCGCAAAATGCTGATGGATGAGGGCGGGATCCCACGCTCTGATCTGCCGTTGCATGCGCCCGTTCAAGAGCGGAAGAGCGCGCTCCCTCTGCCGCCAGGGACGTCGCCCATGTGCGAACGGGGTGCCTGATGACGCATCCACGACGCGAATCGCATCGGTCACAGCAGCATCGGTGACCTGGGCCGCCATCGTGAAGAACCTGAAGTCGAACTCGCCCTTCAGCTCCAACGCGTGTTGGACCGCGAAGTACGTCGGCGGAATGCGCAACGACCCCTTGGTCAGGGCGATCCGACTCACTGCCTGCCCTCCACCAAGCGGCGAAGGCTGGCGATCCGGGGAGTCAGCTGCGCATGTCGGGCATACTGTGCTCCCCACCGCTGCGCTTCGGCACGCTCAGCAGGTGTCTGCGCGGCGGCTGTCGCCGCCGTCTCCGACAACGCATCGGCGATGTCCGACGGATCCAGCGAGCGCGTTCCTACCCACCCCGGCGCATCGCGAACGACGCCGGTGGCGGCATTGCCCGGGTCATGTACCGAAACGATCGGGATACCAGTCGCCAGATACTCGTAGACCTTGCCACTTGTCACGTATCGACCGGTGCCGAGAGCGAGAACCAGTGCGTCGAAGCCTGCGTACACCTCGCCGATGCGCGACTTGCTCACCGGACCTCTGAAGACAACGCCTTCTGATTCGGCGCCGGCCAGGGCATCGGCTGCGACCCCCGTGCCGTAGTGGCCCACGTACCCGTGGATCACCAGCTGCGAGGATCGCGTGACCGTTCCGCGTTCGCGAGCAAGCCGCCACGCCTGCACCAGCGGTGCGACAGGCACTTGATCCGACATGGTTCCGATGTATCCGAACCTCAGGCCGCCATCCCGTTCTGCACGCACTGGCGACGCGAGGGGAACCTCGTACTCGTCGTAACCGTTGGCGACGACGTGCATCCGTTCGGCTCCAGCGAAAGTCTGCGCATGCCATGCGCGGATCGGCTCGTTCACGAACCAGACTTCTGCTGCACCGCCCAGGAGGCGTCGCTCGACTCGGGCGCGTCCTGGGATCCAGGTTCCCAGCGCTTCGCCGCTGAATACGTCCAGGCCCCAGGCGTCGCGGTAGTCCATGACGTATGGCACACCGAACCGGTGCGACAGATAAGCGCCGCTGGTGAAGTCGACGTTCGGATTCGCGGTGCCGATGGCAAGGTCGACCGGGTGCGAGGTGTGCACCTGTGCCGCCGCTTTCTCCAACCTCGGCTTCCAGCGGCCGTACGTCAGTTCAGGAAAGTGCCGCAGATCCCTCAACCTGTCGACGCCGCGCCAGAGTTCGATGTTGCGGGCGCGGAAACGGCTCCATCGATGCAGATCGCTGATGTGCGCCGTCGACCGCGGGTCGACGCGCAGCACCCGGACACCTGGCGCAACCTGCTGCTCCAATGAGTCGTCGACGCCGGTACTAGATTCGAAGATCTCACGCGGGACGGTGAGAACCGTGACGTCCCAACCATCTGCTGCGAAAGCGTTCACAGTGGCGAGGGCGCGGTACACCCCGCCCGCGCGGCTCGGCGGAAAGCTCCAGGCCGTGTAAAGCAGGTGGGGTCTCATTCGGCAGTCCTCCGCTGCAGCTCCTTCTTCGCCGCGGAGTATCCGCTGACGGCGGGAATGGTCGTCTTGCGTGCCAGGTGCCAGCACGCGTAGTTCGCGTCGCGATCGGCCGCCACCAGCAGATCTGCCTGGTCCATGAAAGCTGCCACCCGCGCATCACGCCTGACCGCACGCCAGAAGGACGCACCTGCGTCCAGTGGCGAAATCCTCACGAGCATGCGCAGAACAACACTGCGGCGCGCCCGAGTGTTCACCACACGCGCCCACCGGGCGATGAGACCGTCAGGAAGCGGGATGAGAAGGGTGTCGGGGCCTGGGCGCTCAAGGCCCGACACCGCGACACGACGAACCGCGGTCCCAGCAGGCAGCACTCCGAGCGGCTCTTCGGGGATCAGTCCCCCGGCTGTGATGACGACGATGTTCATAGAAGCCCCGCCAACCTTGCCTGCTCGCCGAACTCCGGAGCCGCGTGCACGACCTCGGTGAAGGTTCCGCTCGCCTGCAGCCTCCCGTCCTTCATGAACCAAAGCTGATCATGATCACGGATGGTCGAGAGCCGGTGTGCCACAGAGATGATCGTGACCTGGCCGCGCAGCTGCGCGATGGCTCGCGCGACCTCTGACTCGGTCTTCGTATCCAGCGCACTGGTCGCCTCGTCCATGACGAGGACATAGGGGTCTGCGTAGAGGGCTCGGGCGATGCCGAGGCGCTGACGTTGCCCGCCGGAGAGCGCGACGCCCCGGTCACCGATCGTCGCTCGGATGCCTCCGGCACGCGCACGGATGACGTCCAGCAGCTGCGCGCGACGCAAGGCGTCCTCCACCTTGCCTTCGTCGATGTCGTCGTCCCATGACAGCGCGACATTCTGCGCGACCGATCCATCGAACAGCGCGACATCCTGCGGCACGTACCCCACCCGTCTCCGCCACGCCGCGAGGATCTCCTCTATCGGCTGATCACCCAGCCGGATTTCACCCGATGTGGGCGTGACGAGGCCGAGGAGGAGGTCCACGAGTGTCGACTTGCCCGCGCCCGAGGAACCGACGATGCCGACACTGGATCCCATCGGGATATCCGCGCTGAGCCCTTCGACGGCGGGAGTATCGGAACCCGGGTAGGTGAAGACGAGGTCACGCAGAGACAGCGTCGCCGGCTCACCGTGGATGGGCTCCTGACCAAGGTGCTCCCGATTCTCGAGATATCTCTTGGAGGCTTCGACGTCTCGGATCACCGCATCCACGTGCGGACTGTTCGACGTGAGAACTGTCATCGAGCTCTGGAAGCCCGTGAGTGATGGCACCAGACGCAGACCCGCGACACCGAACAGCGCCAGGGCTGTGATCGCCTGCTCGTAACCTCCCACGAGGAACGCGAGACCGCCCACGAGCACGAATCCGCCGATCACCGCGGCGTCGAGGACGAATCGCGGCACGGCACCCAGAAAGCTGAGATTCGCTCGGGCTCGTGCCGTATGCACGCGGTTCTCGTGCACTGTGTGGGCGACGTCTTCGGACTTGCCTCTGAGGGTGATCTCCTTCATCGCGCCCATCATGTCGGTCAGCAGTGATGCGACGCGGAACGAGTAGTCCCGGTTCACGCGTCCTGCCCGAACAGCGCGCTTCGAGATGAGCAGCGTCAGGATGGCGGAGATGATACCGAAGTAGACGACAGTCACGATCGCCGTAAGCGGTTGGGCGACGATGATGACGAGCAGCACAGAAGCGGAAGTCACGACGAGTGTCGGCAGCTGCATGAATGGGAGCAGGAATCCACCCGTCACGTTGCCGATGCCGACGTCCGCGAGCCGCACGAGCTCGGCACGGTTGCGTTGCATCCTCTCCGTCCACGGGGCGTGGATGTAGGACTCGAAGAGCCGATCACCGATCTCGAGCTCGAACGCTGCCATTCGACGGGTCGCGATCCATTGGAAGACGATTGCCGCGATGGATTTGAGGATGATGAGCCCTGAAACGCTCAGCAGGATCCACACATATCCCTCTTGACCGATCGTGCCGATCACCGGGATCGTCACCTCGAGGCCCGAGACTATCGAGGCCAGCGAGGTCGTCAGCAGCAGGAGCGCGATGATGTCCAGCAGGGCGAGCAGACTCGTGGCGACCATATAGAAGCGGATGTATCGCTGCGCGTCGCCGGGCAGATAAGGCAGGATGCGCCGATACGTGTGCCAGATCAACTTCATCGCGCCAGTGATTCCTTCCGAGCGAGGGCGTCGATCGCCCTCCGCCATCCCGCATCTTCAGCATCGGACACCAGATCAACGGCGGCGGCCGCGGCCGCCCGCTTCATGGTCGTCACGTCTTTGGGTGTGAGTGTGTCAAGTGCGCGAGTCAGATCCTGCGACTCGAAGCCGTCTGCGATGACGCCGAAACCTCGTTCGGAGACGATTCGCGCCATTTCCGGCGAAGGCCCGATCACCACGGCGAGTCTTGCCTGCACGTAGTCGTAGAGCTTATTCGGCAGCGCCCACAGGTGATTGAAGTTCACGGGAGGAAGGACATGGATTCCGACATCGTAGTCGGCGATCGTGTCTGCCAGTTGCGAGTACGGCACCGGATCGAGCACTCGAACTTTCCCGCCGGAGCTCGCGGCGAGCTCCCTCAACTCCTGCAGATATCCGGGGTCGTTGGGCGTGAGGTAGAGGTCGAGGGTCGCATCGAGCTTCGCGGCCAGCACGGCTTCAACCGTGACTTCGAGGTGACGGGCGCGCACGGCTCCACCCGAGTGAACGAGCCGCAGGGGCTGCGCTGGCGGCGTGACGTCGCGAGCTTGATACGGTGCAGCGTTTGCGACGACTACCGGACGGAATCGGAACATGCGCTCATATTCCGCAGCGATCCCTTCGCCGACAGTGGTCCATGAATCCGCGCGGGCGACATAGCGCCGGCACAGAAACTCGACGTAAGGTCGGATCCGCCGATCCCACAGGGGCTGCTCCTCCTTCACACGAGGATGGTATTCATGGAGATCAGCGTGCACTCCCAGCCTCGGGCGAAGCCGGAGCGCCAGCGGCACGGCATCGACTTCGTTGGCCAGCACGATGTCCCATTCCCCGCGAGCGGTGTGCTGCCGGGCCCATGAGACGGCGGGAGCGCGCCAATGGGCCGTCGCATACCGGCGGAGCGTGATCAAGCGTCCATTGACATCATTCGCGCGCATTCCGTCGGGCACTCGAATGTGCCGGACAACCGCCTCCGGAGCGTCGCCGAAGCCGAGAGTGGTGATGGCGTAATCGTCGGCGAAGAGACGGATCTGTCGAAGAACGCGCGCATCTCGTTCGATCACGGAAAAGGAGATGATGAGCAGTCGGGGCTTGTCGCTCATGCGTCCGTACCGTCAAGAAGCATGGACCTCAGTCTACGTGGCGGCGCTGGGGAACTCATGAAGGACCGGACGCGCCGAGAAACGGTGCGAGCTTCGCGGCCGATTGGCTGCCGTCATGGATCCGGCGGACAAACTGAACACCGCTGCGGGCGATGGATCGAAAACGCTCCCGATCGGCGATGACCTCAAGGATCCGCTCTTCAACCTGCGCGGCTGTCGCCTCGATGATCGGAAGATCGAGACCGGTCTCCTCGACGACGCGGTCTCTGACGAATGCGCTGACGTGCGACACGACGACACGACCGGCTGCCATGGCCTCACAGGCCGCGACTCCGTAGATCCCGAGTGAGAACTGGTCCAGGACGATATCCGCACGCGCAACCTCGGCAGGCACCCGGTCGGCCGGCAGGCGTCCCGGCATCCGGAGTGTGATCAGTCCTGCACCGTGCATGCGCTCGAGGGTGTCACGGATGAGTTCGGTCCCTTTGAGACCGGCATCACTGGGAGCATGCAGAACGACGGGCCTGTCCCGCTCAAGAACCGGCTGATCCGTCTCCCAACGTTCGATGTCCACGACGACCGGCAGCCACGTGGCCCTCGGGCGATCTCGCAGGAGGTCTGGCGTCGAGACGAACTCAACGCCGTCGAGCTCGTCGAGAACCGCAGCACGTCGGCGCACGCCCTCTTCGAGGCGCTTCGTCAATTCGGCTTCGACGGCGTGAAAGGGCGAATCGGGCTCGTACTCACGGTGGCGAGAGGGCAGGCGTATGTCACTGCCGTGGCAGAGCGACGCGACGGACACTCCTGCCTTCCGCAGCTGGTTGGCTTCACGAACCGGATCATTGTCGAGGGCGAGCCCGAACAGCGGATGCTGGGACTCGGTGATGACGTGCGTGAACTGCTGTGCGACGGCATCGAGCTGCCGACGCCCCCACTTCTGAGACCGCATGACGACCAGTCGCGGCACATGATGGTCAGTCGGATAGCCGAGATCGTGATCCGTACGGTATTGCATACTGACCGCACCGACCCCACGGACCCGCTCGGCTGCCCGCGCCCATGCCCAGCCCTGCCCCGCCGAGTTCAACGGCCCGACGTACAAGCGGATGCCGGTTTCAGGTGCCTGCACCGGCGCGGGAATCTGCGAAGGGGTGAACCCGAACTTGGATGGTCTCAGCCTCATCTGCAGCGACTCCGGGAGAACCGCCAGCAGCTTCCACAGCAGATCGCGGGCACCGAAGGCGCGAATCCGAGAGGAATCAGTGTTCGTCATTCCACACCTCGGAGTCCAGAGGATCGGCGTTCAACGGGGCACCTTGTGCGCTTCGGCGCGCCGAGTACGTCCCCGGTGCGCTCCAGTCCTCGCGCAGCAGGCTCGCCCACTCGGAGAACCGCCGATCACCCGTCAATGTGGCGAGTGTGTCCAGCTGCCAGGAGTGGATCGCGTGGTATTTGGCATCCTGCCAACGCGGCCGCTGACAGAATCCGTCCTGGACGCAGTAGTACGAGACACCGTTCGGGACTCGAATCTTCGGCATCATCGCCAAAACAGTCGTCGCTCCACCATCGAACAGCCGTGCAGCGGTGGGATCCCCCGTAAGGCGCCAGTAGTCGTGGACACCGAACAGTGCGAAGATCTGTCCGTTGAGTACCCGCAGCGGCGGCTGGTCCCCCGCGTACTCCTCGAGATACAGCAGACCGTCGATGATCGTGCTGGACCATGGGCTCTTCGTCGAGCGCGCCTGAAGGAAGCTCTGCCAAGTATGCTCGGCTGCGGTCTCCCACCTTCGCTCACCAGTTTCCTCCGCTAACCGGACGAACAGTGACAGCGCTTGTCCCTGTGCCATTGCCGACCACCACGGTGCGCTCAGAGTGCGGCCGTCGTAGGTCCACGGAAATGTATAGCTGAACCACCAGGCATCGCCGCGCAGCGAGCGCATCTCGATGAGCCGTTCAGCGTTGCGGATGGCGCGAGCACGCCACAGCTCCTCGCCGGTGCGTTCATATTCCTGCAGCGCTGAGATACCGTACTGCGCGTACACGACGGGGTGATCAGCACGCGCGCCGTTGTCTCGCCGCGTATAGATGCGCAGCCCAGTCGCATCAACGGGTTGGGCCGCCGAGCGTACATCAACCGGTGCTCGATCCCCGTACGGAATCGGTGACGCCGTCGTCAAATGCCAGCCGCTTGTCGCGAAATCCATCGACAGCTTCGCGGAATCGGAAGTCGTGCACGGATTGAGCCGGGCGGCCGACGATGAGACCACAGCTGCGCCCCCGAGGGCGACACGTGTAGCTTCACCGAAGGCTGTGACCGCTGAGCGCACTGCTTGCGGCGCACATGTGCGCTGAACGACGAACAAAGGTGCACCCATGCCGCCGGCGAGGGCAGCACCCGCCAGCGCGTCAGGAAAGTCCTCCCCCGTCGCGAGAAACACAGCCGGAGCCGACTCCGGGGTGAAGAACGCCTCATTGATGGATGCCGCTGTCTCGTAGCGTCCGCGCCCCGCGTGACGCTCGACCGCGAATCCGGCCCGCTGAAGCTGCGCCTGCTCGCCTTCGCTGATCGCGCCGTAACCTCCGGCGATAGAGATGCGTGATGCCCCCAGTGCTGTCAGGAGCCGCATCG
The DNA here is from genome assembly GCF_050408615.1 of Microbacterium alcoholitolerans. Taxonomy (NCBI): domain Bacteria; kingdom Bacillati; phylum Actinomycetota; class Actinomycetes; order Micrococcales; family Microbacteriaceae; genus Microbacterium; species Microbacterium alcoholitolerans. The sequence continues at coordinate 934,238 of NZ_JBNTKD010000001.1, forward strand.
TGTGGTCCGGCAGGCGCGACTGAGCACCGTCCACCAGCAGCACGGGAGCCGCTTCGGCGCCGGCGGCTCCGGATGCTGCGAGCGCATCCGGGAACGTGCGGCCGGTTGCCAGGAACACGTGACCGGCCCCGGCTGCGCCAAAGGTCGCGGAAACGAGCGCGGCCGAAGTCTTGTAGCGGTCAGCCCCGGCCACGCGAGCGGTCGGCGCCGTCTCAGAAAGTGTTTCCAGCACGCTGGCCGAGATCACGCCGCTGCCGCCGACGACGACAATCCTGTCGGGAGACAGGCGCTTCAGCTCCTGTCGGACTACGTCTGGCACCCGGGTGCGAAGAGTGAGAAGGAGCGGCCCCCCGGCCGACGCGGCTGCTGCGGCGGCTGACAGCGCGTCCGGGTAGTCCTGCCCAGTCGCGACGTAGACGATGGGCACGCCGGGTGCAAAGTTCTTCGAGACCGCCACAGACGTCTCGTAGCGGTCCTCGCCTGCCAGGCGCTCCGTTCCATCAGTCACAGCCGGTCCCGCGTGGATGGTGCGCGCCGCGGGCTTGACGTGAGCGGCGGCGGCCGGCACTGGCGTGAGAAAGGTCCCGATCATCGCAAAAGCGACGACCGCCGCGGCAGCCGCGCCGCGCAGGGTCGTGCGGGCCGCGTTCATCATGCACTCAGGTTACGGGCGGCTCCGCTGCGGGAGGACTCCAGGGCTGCTTCGATGACTGCGAGGGTGCGCTGGCCCTGCTCCATCGTGACGACGTCGGTCTGCTTGCCGAGCACGGCGTCGCGGAAGGCCTCGTGCTCAACGCGCAGCGGCTCGCGCTTGGCGAATGCGTACCGTGTCACGTCCCCTTCGGAGACACCGCGGAAGCTGGAGACCGACTCCCACTCGAGCGGGATGGTGCCGTTGGCGTAGAACGTGAGGTCGCCGGTGGAGGTGTCGGCGACGAAGGCGCCCTTCTCCCCTGTGACCACCGTGAGGCGCTCCTTCATCGGAGAGAGCCAGTTGACGATGTTGTTCACGATGACACCGCTCGCCGTGCGGCCTGTGATGGTGATCATGTCCTCGTGCTCGCGGCCGGACTTGAACGCCGTCTGTGCGAACACTCGCTCATAGTCGGACTGCACCACCCACGCGGTGAGGTCGACGTCGTGGGAGGCGAGGTCCTTCGCCACTCCGACGTCGGCGATGCGCGAGGGGAACGGCCCCTGACGACGGGTGACGATCTGGTAGACCGCCCCGAGCTCGCCGGCCTCGATGCGGCGGCGCAATTCCTGCAGCGCGGGGTTGAAGCGCTCGATGTGTCCGACCGCTCCGACCAGGCCGGCGGTCTTGAACGCATCGACCATGCGCTGTCCGGCTTCCAGCGAGTGCGCGATCGGCTTCTCGACCAGGGTGTGCACGCCGGCAGCAGCCAGCTTCAGCGCCGCATCCTCGTGGAACCGCGTCGGCACGGCGACCACCGCCATATCGAGCCCCGCATCGATCAGCGTGTCGATATCCGGCAGCACCTGCAGATCCCCGGCAACACCATGCGGATCGCCGCCGGGATCGGCCATCGAGACGAGATCCACCCCTTCCAGCTCACGCAGCACACGCGCGTGATGGCGTCCCATCATCCCGATGCCGAGAAGTCCGGCCCGCAGCACCATCAGGAACCGGCCCCAGCGACAGCGTTCACCGCGGTGACGATCCGCTCCAGGTCCGCAGCCGACAGCGACGGGTGCACCGGCAGAGATGCGACCTCACGCGCGGCGCGCTCCGTCTCGGGCAGATTCAGCCCCGGAGCGTACGGCGCGAGGGAAGGCAGTCTGTGATTCGGGATCGGGTAGTACACCCCGGCACCCACCTGGTGCTCCTCCTTCAATGCCTTCACGAACCCGTCGCGATCCTCGGGCACCCGGATCGTGTACTGGTGGTACACGTGCACGGCACCCTCGGCGACCGGCGGGACGACGACTCCCCGCAGGTTCGCGTCCAGGAACGCGGCATTCGACTGGCGGGTCGCCGTCCAGGCATCCACCTTCGTCAGCTGCACACGACCGATCGCCGCATGGATGTCGGTCATCCGCGCGTTGAACCCCACGATCTCGTTCTCGTACTGGCGCTCCATGCCCTGATTGCGCAGCAGCTTCACCTGCCGAGCGAGCTCCGCCGTCGCGGTGGTGACCATGCCACCCTCACCGCTGGTCATGTTCTTCGTCGGGTACAGGCTGAACATCGCGAACTCGCCGAACGACCCCACCGGGCTGCCATCCAACGCTGCACCATGCGCCTGCGCGGCGTCCTCGTACAGCGCGATCTCCCGCTCAGCGGCGATCGCCTCCAGCTCGCGCATCCGCGCCGGGTGCCCGTACAGGTGCACCGGCAGGACACCCTTCGTCTTCGAGGTCACCGCCGCGGCCACCGCCACCGGATCCAATGTGAAGGTCTCCGGCTCGATGTCGACGAACACCGGGGTCGCTCCGGTCAGCGCCACCGAGTTGCCGGTCGCAGCGAACGTGAACGACGGCACGATGACCTCATCGCCCGGACCCACACCCGCTGCGAGCAGACCCAGGTGCAGCCCCGCGGTTCCGGAATTGACCGCTACTGAAGGACGCCCAGGCACGAAGTGCGCCGAGAACTCCTCCTCGAAAGCCGCCACCTCCGGCCCCTGCGCCACCATGCCACTGCGCAGCACACGATCAACCGCCTCGCGCTCGTCGTCGCCGATGATCGGCTTCGCCGGGGGGATGAACTCGCTCACGCGACCTCCTTGGTGAGAATTCCATTGATTTCGAAGTAGCGCGAGCCCGTGGTCGGACACAGCCAGGTCGCGTCGTCGTCTCCTGCAACGAGCGGAACGCCCGACTCCCCCACCCAGCCGATCCGACGGGCGGGCACGCCGGCGACCAGTGCGTGCGGCGGCACGTCCTTCACGACCACGGCACCGGCGGCAACGGTGGCCCAGGCGCCGATCCTGACCGGAGCGACACAGGTCGCGCGTGCGCCGATCGAGGCTCCGCGCTCGATGGTGACGCCGACCGGCTCCCAGTCCTGCGCGCTCTTGATGGTGCCATCGGCGTTGATGGCACGTGGATACGTGTCGTTGGTCAGCACCACCGCGGGCCCGATGAAGACGCCGTCCCCGAGCTTCGCGGGCTCATACACCAGGGCGTAGTTCTGGACCTTGCAGTTGTCGCCCATCTCGACGCCCGTGCCGATGTAGGCGCCACGGCCGACGATGCAGTTCGCACCCATCTTCACGCCTTCGCGCACCTGTGCCAGATGCCAGATGGAGGATCCGTCGCCGATGGACGCGTCTGCGGAGACGTCAGCGGAGTCCACGATCCGCACAGATGAGGAGGTCACGATTTTCGCCTTTCGCTTTCGCCAGATGACCTGCGGGAAGCAGGATCGAGTTTACTCGTCGGCGTCTGCGCAGCTTCCGCGACAACGCGGCCCACATGTTCAGCGACGGCCCGCAGCGAAACGTGCTTCTGAGCCCAGGCCGCGCGCCGCGGACCTTCGTTCGCAGAAGTGCCGTCAACGGCAGCCGTCAGAAGTTCGCGCATCGCGGTCGCAACCGCGTCCGGTGTGAACGCGACCGCCCGTCCGAGTCCAGCCTCTGTGACGAGGTTCGCACCCGCCGATGGTCCGGCGAAGAGCACCGGCGTACCGGAGGCCGCCGCAGCGTAGGTCTTGGTGGGTTTGGCGAAGTCGTAGCCGATGCCTGGCGCGATGCTCACTAGCGACGCGACCGCTCCACGGATCCATGCAGCAGACTCCGCCGGGCTCACCACACCTCCGAAGTCGACTCTGCCTGGCACCAACTCCTGGGCAAGCCGCCGGAGATCGTTCTCCACAGCGCCCTGACCGAAGAATTTCAACCGCACGTCAGGATCGCGGTCTGCAATCTGCGCAAATGCACGAATGAAGACATCCGGCTGCTGCCACTCCGACATCGTCCCGGTATAGACGAAGTAGATCTCCTCGGAGGCAGAATGTCCGTCGGGGGTGAAGATGTCGGTGTCTATTCCGTTGCCTACAGTCGAGATCGCGGCAGAGTCGGCGCCGAGCAGGGTGAGGCGTTCCGTCACCTCATCGGAGACCGAGATGATGCTGTGTGCTCGGGTCAGCACAGCGTGCTCCATCCAGCGCATCACTGACACGACGATGCGAGGTGCGCCCATCGAGATCACCCCGTCAGTCCACACATCGGCCGCGTAGTACACGAATGGACGACGACGAACCGCGGACGCCAGCGCCACCACCAGCCCGGTGGTCGGCGGCGACTCGGCGACAGCCACGTCGTACTTCGTGCAGAGCAGGCGTGCCACCAACGGCACGTCGAAGCTCATGTACTGCACGTATCCGCGGACGTTGCCACCCGCGTCCCTGAGCACCGGCCAACGTCGGACTTCCACGCCGAGGGCATCCTTGGCCTGTGGGGCATGGGAAGGGGGGCGCGTGGTGAGCACGCGCACGGTCCAGTCGCGCCTCACGAGTGCTCGGGCAAGGGCTCCAAGCCGGAAGGCACCTGCGCTGACTTCCGGCGGGAAAAGCCTCGAAGCGATCACCGCACGGTTCCTGGCCGTCATGCTGTGCGTCCCTCTTGCGGGCCGTCGGACGGCTCGGCGTTCGGATTCTCGGCGTCCGTTGCGCTCTCGAGAAGCTGGATGCGCCTCTCATGAAAGGCTGCTTCCTCAGCAAGGACGCGCAGCTTCTCTTCCACGCGTGTCAGCTCGGCACCGTACTGAAGACTCACCAGGAACAACAGTGCGATCGCGACGAAGAACACGAGGTTCACCGGCACGACAATCCCAAGAGCCGCGGCAGCCCAGCCGAGCGTCTGCGGGAACACCGCGATCACCAGCGCCATCAACCCACCGACGAACCACCACACGGCGTGGCGCTCGCGCAGTGTGCCGCGCCGCATGAGTTCGATGATTGCGATCAGCGCGAGCAAGGCCGCGAGGATCCCGAAAACATAGGTGATCGTGCTCATGTTCATGCGTCATTCCTCACACGGGCCCGCGGTCGGATCATCGCCAATCCGAACGCCGCGCACGCCCGCACGAGATAGACCGCGGCCTTGATGGGGCGGTGCGATGGCACACCCGCCTGACGGGCCCGCATCGAAACCGGGATCTGCTGGATCCGCAGCCCCGCTCTGGCTCCGATTACGAGAGCCTCGATCGTGTCACCGAGGTACTCGGCCGGGAAACTATCGGCGAAAAGCGCGATCGCTCGTGGGCCCGCCGCTTTGAACCCGCTCGTGACATCCGTCAGCTTCGCACCCGCGACTCGGCTGATCACCCAAGCGAGGAGACGCATTGCCCATTTTCGTGGACCGCGCACGCCGTAGTCACCCCTACCGGCGAACCGTGCGCCGATCACAAGATCCGTATGCTCGAGTCGGGCGATCATCTCAGGAATCATCGCCGGGTCATGCTGGCCGTCGCCGTCGACCTGAATGACCACACGGTAGCCGTGCGCCTCCGCAAATCGGTAACCGGCCCGCATCGCGCCACCGACACCGAGATTGAACGGAAGGCGAAGGATGTCCGCGCCGCCCGCTCTGGCTCGATCAGCGGTCGCGTCACTCGAGCCGTCGTCGATCACGACACACCGGGCGCGGGGAATCGCGTCGCGCACGTCGCGGACCACGTCCGCGACGGAGTTCTCTTCGTTCAACGCCGGAATCACGACGAGAACGGGTAGATCAACCGGACGCATCACACCAGATTCTATCTAAATGTCCCACCGCACTACTGAGCGCACGCCGTGATGCGCCACAGGGAGACGTCCCCCACCGATGTGACCAGTTCGAAACCAGGCTGCCCAGCGAAATCCGTCATCCCCGGCATCACATAGCGACCAGGGCTGTTGTCTCCGGGACCGAAGTCCAGTACATACTCGGGATTCTCGAGGACAGCCAGCGCGTCGCAGACAGCGGAGTCGGAGGCAGCCTCGCGTAGCCCGGAAGCGATCTCCTGCCACGCGGCAGTCGTGGGTGTCGCCCAGGTGCGCGGATACACGTCGAGTCCGCTGATGAAGTACCCGAATCCGCTTCCCGTCGACGGGTTGCCGATGATTCGCGCATCTGCTGGAACGTACTCGGGCAGCTTTCGGAGAAGTTCCCGCTCGTCAGGGCTAAGGAACGCATCCGCGGATGCCAGATAGCGGGACTCACGATCGAACGTGCCCTGGGTCACCGCTGGCATCGCGACGGGGCGCACGATGATCAGCACGATCATGAACGCCACAGTCGCCCCGAGGCCCACGAGCGTCGACGCGGGCTCTGCGGATCGCCTGAATCTTGCCGAGATCGCGCGCACCAGGGCATCTGCGCCGATCGCAGCGAGCGGGATGACCACAATGGGCGCCAAAGATGCGATCCGGTATGGGTCGGCATACCACGCGCCGAGGATGCCGACACGGATGACTGGCGCACCGATGGCAGCCACCATCAGGTAAAGCGCCGAGATGCCGGCCCACGCGACGGCGAACCACCGCAGCGCCACGGCCCTCGCCGCCACGATGAGACCGACCAGCATCAGGGCGCTGACGCCGAATGCGAAGGGGATCGTCACCTGTCCGTTCAACAGCACATCGAGGAACACTTCGAGCTTGCCGCGGAAGGGAGGCCAATGCGAGCCGGAGGTGCCCTGCGCAAGGTACAGCCAGATCGCCACCACGACGGCCCAGAGCATGACCACGCTCACCAGCACCCACGGCCACCGCCAATCAGCGAGATGGGAGAAGATCTGGAACGTGAGCCAGACGGCACAGACCGCCATCCACGGCAGGATGCCGGCGGGCTGAGCAAGCAGGATCGCCGCGACTCCTACGAGAATCAGCAACGCGACCCGGACGACATGTGCCGCCTTTCGTGTGGCTCCAGCCCAGCGCGGCACAGTGATCACCAGGGCTACCGCCGCCGGGATCATGGCCGTCGACAGAGCATTCGGGAACAGCACGCCCCACTGGAACATCAGCAGCGGGAAGGTCTGCAGGGCGCCGGCGAGGATCGCCGCGTACGCGGCCACAGCCGACGACGTCGTCACGGCGCGGGCCAGCCACGCGATGCCGAGCGGCCAGATCACCGCTGCGATCACCAGCGTGAACATATTGGCAGCTACCGTGATCTCAGCACCTGTCAGCAGCACGACGAGCGAGACGATTCCGTGCCACGCGGCCGGATAGAAGCTTCGACCGCCTATCACCGAATTCACGTGGAGCGACGAGGCGTTGTCGGTCTCGAGGATGTAGCGGATCGCGTTCATGTGGAACACAGCGTCATTCGTCTGCGAAACGCCTGAAGGGTCCTGCACATACGCGACGACGCGCCAGATCGACAGCGCGATGCCGGCACCGATTGCCGCGGGAAGGATCCATCGCAGCGGCGACGGCGCCGCATCGCTCAGCCGACCGCCGCTCCAGCGACCGACGAGCAGCGCGACAGGAACCAGAACCACCATCGCCAGCGCCCACGGCAGAGGGCCCCAGGGAATTCCCGCTTCTCCAAGGAGCAACGCGACCACAGCAGTCGCCGCGACGGTGAACAGCGGAGCTGACGCCAACAACGGCAGGCCGCGCAGGCCGGCGAAACCGAACGCGAGGATGCCAGGGACGAAGACGATGCCTGCAGTCACCAGCAGAACCGGCAATTGCGTGAACCAATCGATAATCACGCGGCATCCACCAAGGCGATCGCGCCCTCGAGTTCGCCGTCGTAGATCACTTCGCCCTTGCGGATGACCACGCCCCTCGTGCACAGGTCGCGGACCATCTCCATGTCATGGCTGACCACGACGAGGGTCTTGCCTGCGGCGATGAGCTCCTCGAACTTCTGGCGGCACTTCTCGCGGAACGGCACGTCGCCGACCGAGAGGATCTCGTCCATCAGCAGCACGTCGAGCCGCACATGGATCGCCACAGCGAACGCCAGCCTCAGGAACATGCCGGACGAGTAGTGCTTGACCTCCTGGTCGATGAACTCCTCGATCTCGCTGAACGCCACGATGTCGTCATAGCGCTCCTCGATCTCCGCCTTCTTCATACCGAGGATCGCCGCGTTCAGGAAGACGTTTTCACGTCCGGACAGCTCGGGGTGAAAACCCGCCCCCACCTCTATGAGGCCGGCGACCCGGCCACGCGTGAGCACCTCGCCCGCATCCGGTTCCATCACTCCGGAGATGAGCTTCAACAGCGTGGACTTTCCGGAGCCGTTCATGCCGAGGATCGCGACGGACTCGCCCTCGCCGATCACCAGGTCGATGCCCTTGAGCGCTTCGAAGGTCGACGAGAGCTTGCGCCGACGGATCCACGACACGACGGTGTCCTTCAACGAGAACGCGTGGTTCAGGGTGAACGTCTTTCGGACGCCATCGATGATGATGCTCGGACGGAGCGCTGTGTCACTCATAGATCCTGTGCGAACTTTCCTTCGAGGCGACGGAAGACCAGCTGCCCGAGCAGCAGCGTCGCGACGGCGATCAATGCCGTCCACAGCGTGTTCATGGCGAGGTTCGGCGGCAGCGGCACCAGCGCGTCGCCGACGTAGCCGGCTGCGCTCACCAGATCCTCGGTGGCCGGGCGCCAGAATGCGTAATGGAACAGCTGCACGCCCTGTGTGATCGGGTTAAGCAGATAGACGTCGACGAGCCAGCTCGGCCACTGCAGCTTGTTTACGATGGCATCCTGCACCATCGTCCAGGAGTAGAGCACCGGGGACGCCCAGGTCGCGAGCAACAACATCAGCTCGACGATGTTCTCCGCGTCCCGGAAGCGGACGTTGACGGCGCCGAAGAGCAGACCGAGCCCGAGCGAGAAGACCATGACGATGCCTATTCCAGCCAGCGCTGCGAGCACGCCCAGAACGGTGATGTGTCCTGCCCACCCCATCAGCAGGCAGACCAGCAGCAGCAGACCCGCCTGCGGCAGGAAGTGCACGAACGATACGAGCACCGCTGAGACGGCGAAGAGCTGACGGGGAAGGAAGACCTTTCGCACCAGCGCGGCATTGCCGACGATCGACGTCGTGGCGTTCTTGAAGCCCTCGGAGAAGAGGTTGATGACGACGATGCCGGAGAACAGGTAGACCGCGTAGTTCGGAACGCGATCGAGGTTCATGAAGATGCCGAGGACGACCCAGAACACCAGGAACTGCGCGGCCGGGCGCACGTACGACCAGAGCCATCCGAGCACGGAGTTGCGGTAGCGCGTTGTGACGCCGGTATGCACCAGCAGGCGCAGCAGATAGCGCCAGCGCACGACGTCGATCAGACCGTGGCTCTTGCCGGGGGTGTCGAAATCGGAGCGCGGCACAAGAGCAAATGGATCGGTGATCGTCAAGAGGGCTCCAGCCGAAGGGTCGCTGGGTTCATTCTATCCAGTGCGAAACCGCGCGCGCTGAACGATGGAGGTCAGCAGCGACGCAGCGCAGCGACTCCCGCGTCCAGGACTGCGGGCCCGCCGACGAGGACCGCGGAATCCGAGCCACGCTGCTGCATGAAGTCGGCTGCGGTGCGGACAACGCAGGACTGGCCCGTGAGCAGGAGCGGAACTTTCCAACGACCGGCGAGCACTGACGCCGGCAGAGCGTCGGCGAATCCCATGCCCGAGGCGAACAGCACCTTGAGCGCACTTCCCGGGAAGTACTTCCTGACGACCGCGTCGTTGGTGGCATAGCGGTCGGATCCAGCCAGCCGGGTGACCGTCAGACCTGCCTTCACAAGATCCTGTTCGATGCGAGCGTCGACGACACCGGTACCTCCCACGATCGTCGCCGACTTCGCACCGATCTTGCGGAGTGTCGCCAGCGCCGGAGCATCCAGCTGTCGAGCCGCACCGTTGACGAGCAGCACGGGCGCGCCGATGCCGTTCGCCACCGCAGCGGCGCTAAGGGCGTCGGGGTAATCGCGACCCGTAGCGATGAGAACGTCTGCGCTCGCCCCGCCGAGCTCTGCCGCCGCTTGCGAGGTCGCGTATCGGTCTGCCCCTGCCAACCGCTCGATCTTCGCTGCGGGAACAGCTGCTGCGACCTGATCGGCGACCCTCTTCGAGAGCACGCCGGTGCCGCCGACCAGCACCACACGATTCGGCGAGAGCCGCTTGATCTCCGCTGCGACCTCGGTGGGCAGACTGCCGGCGGGCGTCAGCAGCAACGATGCCGAAGCTTTTCCTGCTGCGGCAGCGCCGCTGAGCGCATCGGCGTAGTCGAGGCTCGTGGCGAGCATCACCGTGCCGGTGCCCGTCGGCCATGCAGCGCGGGAGACCTCGATGGCCGTCGTCTCCCTGGTGCGACCGGACAGCCTTGCGACCGACACTCCCTTGACTGTGGTGGCCGAAGAGGTCGCCACGCCGTCCGCGTATCCACTGCGCTTCGCGACCACTCGGACGCTCACCCCGGACCCCGCGTCGGCAGGCGTCAACGAGTAGTTCTGCTGTGTGGCGCCGGAGATGGCCGCACCGCCTCTATACCACTGGTAGGCCAGGCTGGTGGGCGCCGGGGAGACTGCAGCCGATGCGCGGACGACCTGACCGACTGTGAACTGGCCCTCGGCCCGAACAGCACCCATCTGGAACGTCGAGATGCTGGTCGGCCCGAACCAGTCGGTGAAGTAGTTGTAGAAGTTCCGATTGCCGTAGCTCGAGCACGAGTCACCCGTACCGTAGCCGGCCTTCATCGCCGCTGCGTTGGGCTGATAGGGCGTGTAGTAGTAGAGCGCAGACGTCGCCTTGTTGGCGACCCTGACGGGCGCGGTGCCGCAGCTCTTGTTGGGGTGGTACAGGATGTTCCACGTCTTTCCCGGTGCGTACCAGTTGAAGTACTTGCCCTCCATGTACAGCTGCATCTGGCGCGCTGCACCGTAGATCTGGTGGAAGAAGCCGACGAACTTCGGGTCGCACGGTGCCGTGTCCGGACATCCCTGCCCGAGCGCGATGTCGTACCGCCAGGCGCTGGGCCAGGTGTGGGTGATCAGGCCCTGCTCCTTCTGGAGCATGACGATGAGCACCTGCGGGTTGATGTTGCACGCTTGCGCGACGCGGTGGATGATGCGCGCAGCCGTCTCGCCCTTGGCGCCCGTGTAGCCCTTGCAGTACGCGTCGGCCGGCATGGTCACCGAGTTGATCTTGAAGTCCTTCAGGCAGACGATCGGACCGTACTTGTCGCTGCCGCCACGGCAGGTCGACACCTTCGAGTTGAAGAACGCCTGGATCTGCGCCTCGGTCATCGTGGCCTTGTTGGTGAACACGGCGTCGCTGATGATGTTGCCGGCGTTGAGTCCGGCCAGTGACATCTTCGCAGGACCTCCGGCGAGACCGGTCGACGACACGGATGCTGTCGCAGGAACCGCCGACGCCGAAGCCGCCGAAACGGGCGCCGCGGTACCCAGGACGAGGCCGACGACCGCGAGCAGAGTGACGAGCCAGCGGGCTGTTCGGGACGTGCGGGCGCCGCGGGTTCCATGTGAAGGCATGTGAACAGTGTGACGCAAGTTGCGCAATGATGCCAGCGCGGCGGAATATCGGCTGATTCGACCCGGCGCGTCGCGGGTATTCGCAGACAGTTCTCAGAGCTCTGCGTGCAGCGCCCAGATCCGTTCCGCCGAACTCGCCCACGAGAACGCACGAGAGCGATCGGACGCCAGCACGCGCAGCCGCCGCTCCCCCGCGCCGAGGGCATCCTCGAGAGCCTCGTCCAATTCGCCGGCTGGGATCACGGACCCGCCGTCGGCGATGACATCGTGGTTCATCCCGGACTCGACGGCGACCAATGGCACTCCCAGCGACATCGCCTCGACAGCGCGCCACGGCCACGTCATGGTCGTCGCCGTCGCGACCAGCGCGGCCGCACCGCCGAGCACCGCGGCCCGGTCGTCGTCGATCAGCGCACCTCGAATGTGCGCACGGCGCTCCGGCAGGCCGGTCGCTGCGGCGGCGTCCGCGAGCTCGGGCTCGGAGCCGTCCGCGGCACCCAGCACGACGACGTCGATGTCGAGTCTCGCGGCGGCGCGGAATCCATGCGCCATCGACTCTGCGTCGCCGGTGACGACGACATAGCGCTCGGGCAGCAGCAGGTCATCGCGCCGGCGCGCAGCATCCGACGGCACTTCGAAGCCGGAAGGCGCCGCCCCCGCGATGACGCGGATGCGATCGCCGAGCCTCGCCAGCTCAGCGAGGCGCGCGGCCATCGCGTGCGAGGGAACGACGACGGCATCCGCGTGCTTCACGGCGCGCTTGAGCATGGCCTTGTGCCAGGCGACGGCGGGCTTCGGCATGGAACCGGGCGCTTCCCATGCGTCCAGATCCCACAGCGTCACCGTCGTCTGATCGTTGTCGTGCACGCGGTCGTGACGCACCAGCGGGGCCATCAGGCTGGGCGCGTGGATGAGGCCGCCTCCGACGCCGGGGGTGATTCCCATCTGCCAGGCTCCGGCCAGCTCCCTGCGTCCGAACGGCAGCGTCCGCACGTCCTGAACGCCCTGCAGAGAGAGCTCCGCGCCGCTGGGCACGATGGCCGAGACTCCACAACCACGAGGCGCCGTCTGCACCAGCCCGGTGGTCAGAGCAACCGCGGCACTCGCCTGATCAGCATCGACGACATGCACCGTCTGATCGAGGACGACACGCAATTGCACACTCATGGAGTCATGTTATCCGCGGGATGCTGAGAGGCTCCGAAGCCTCACCGCGCGCAACTCAGCCTGAGCGCGGTGCGCCCGTCACGGCGCCGGAGTCTCGGTCACCGGCGGGTGCAGCGCGGCGTTCACCATCTCATGGATCAGTTCGAAGTCCGGCTCGCCCTCTTCGATCCCGTTGTCAGGGGTCAGCTCGATCTCGGTGACCTGCTGCTCCTTGGCCTTCATCATCAGGTCGAAGAACTCGGGCAGCTTGTCCTTCGGCAGATCGGTCTGCACGATCGCGGTTCCGGCTTCGGCGATCTCATTGAACCGGGTGAGCACGTTCTGCGGCGTGAACTGGTCGAGGATGGCGACCTGCAACTCACGCTGGCGCTTCATGCGGTCGTAATCACTCGTCGTGTACCGAGAGCGGGCGTACCACTGCGCGGTCTCGCCATCCATGCGCTGCTTGCCAGGCTCGATCCACCCGGTCGCCCACTCCTCGACCGACTTGCCGGTCTTGCCAGGCCCGCCGCCCTCGGGCAGGCGCTCCTTGACGTCGATCTCGACGCCGCCGAGCGCGTCGATCATCTGAGCGAAGCCGTCCATGTCGACGAACACGTAGTACGGGATCTCGATGCCGAGAACGCCCTCGGCGGCGTCCTTGGTCGCCTCGATGCCTGGTGCGGAACCGTGTGCGGCGGCATCCGGGTACAAACCGGTCCCCTGGTCGTCGCGGCAGACCTCCGCAGCGTGGCGCACGTGGTTCATCCACGGATCCCAGCCGCATGTCTGATCGGCGTGCCCTTCGAACCCGTCCGGGTATTCAGCGAGCATGGGACTGCCCTCGCTGAACGGCGCGCCGCTCAGCTCGCGCGGGATGCCCGTGATCGTCACCGCGCCGGAGTCGGCGTTCACCGAAACGACCGAGATGCTGTCGAAGCGCATGGAGTCTCGTCCGTCGCCGCTGTCGGCGCCGAGCAGCAGGATGTTGTAGTACCCGTCGCTCGGGGGCAGACTCGGCCCGCCGCTGCCGAACAGCGTCGTCAGCGCGCCGCGGCTGGACGCCGCGACGGTCGATGCGTACACCGTGCCGGAACCCACCAGGGCGAGAACGAGGATGGATGCCACCGGCAGCGCCCACCGCGAGATCGGCGGCACTTTGACGAGCCGCACCTGCCGCAGCGTGTCGATGGTCAGCACCACCCACAGCACCACGTACCCGAGCAGCAGCACCTGGACGAGCGTCAGCATGATCCACGACAGCGGACCGGCGAAGAGCCAGACAAGGGCCGGCTGCGCGAACAGCGCCAGTCCCCCGGCGACGATGAGCAGGAACCAGCCCAGCAGCGTCGCGCCGAGACCGAAGCGTCCCAGGCGCCGATTGCCCGCGAGGATCTGGGCGGAGCCGGGGATGAGCACGTTGAGTACGACCAGCCACCAGCCGCGCCGGCCCATCTGCCCCGCGTCGCCGGCATCCGGGTTGCGCAGCGGACGGGTCTCGATCAGCGGGCGCGCACCTCGCTCGGAGGCGCGCGGCGCCGCCAGCGTCACAGCGAGTCCTTCAGCCGCTGGTTCTTCTGCTCGACCTGGCCCTCGAGGTCACGCGCATACGCCTCGACACGGTCGGCAAGATCGGCGTCGGAGGTTCCGAGAATGCGTGCCGCGAGGATGCCCGCGTTGCGCGCGCCGCCGATCGACACGGTGGCGACCGGGATGCCAGCCGGCATCTGCACGATCGACAGCAGCGAATCCATGCCGTCGAGGTGCGCCAGGGGCACCGGCACGCCGACGACCGGGAGCGCGGTGAGAGATGCCAGCATGCCGGGCAGGTGCGCCGCTCCCCCTGCGCCGGCGATGACGACTCGGATGCCACGGCTGCGCGCCTCGCGACCGTAGGCGACGAGCTTGTCGACGGTGCGGTGAGCCGAGACGACCTCGACCTCGTGCGGGATGCCGAAGTCGGTGAGCGCCTGGGAGGCGTCGCTCATCACGCGCCAGTCGGCGTCGGAACCCATCACGACGCCGACCAGGGGCGAGCTCGAGGAATGCAGTGGCTCAGTCACCATGACAGGGTACCTTGCAGCGCTCGCGCCGCGCGTGAGCGCAACCCGGTCATCGAGCGAGTTCGGCGGAGCCGATCGAGTCGAAATGTGAGAATGTCGCAGCGGCACGCGTCGGCGTCGATCGGGTCAGGAGAAGTGCGCAGCCGCCGCACGGGCGGTGTACACGACATCGTCGAGGTCGTCGCCTGTCACGTTGACGTGTCCGACCTTCCGGCCGGGGCGCGGCGCCTTGCCGTACGTGTGGATCTTGGCCTCGGGATGCTGTGCCATCGCCGGCTCGAACCGGTCGGCGAGCGAGCCATCGGCGGGACCGCTGAGGATGTTGACCATCACGGTCCACTCCTCACGCGGCGTCGTGCGCCCGAGCGGCAGGTCGGCGACCGCACGCAGGTGCTGCTCGAACTGCCCCGTCACCGCGCCGTCCTGGCTCCAGTGCCCGCTGTTGTGCGGGCGCATCGCCAGCTCGTTCACCAGGATGCGCTCATCGTCCGTCTCGAACAGCTCCACGGCCAGCATCCCCGTCACGCCGATGCCCTCCGCAATCTGGCGGCCTATCTGCTCGGCGATCTGCGTCAGCCGCGACGTGGCACCCGGGGCCGGCGCGAGCACTTCAGCGCACACGCCGTCGCGCTGCACCGTCTCGACGACCGGGTAGGCGGCCATCTCGCCACCCGGACGGCGCGCGATCTGCTGCGCGAGCTCACGGGTGAACGGCACGAGCTCCTCGACCAGCAGCGCGTCGCCCTCGGCGAGCGCGTCGAACCAGTCCTGCGCGTCGGCGCCAGAGCGCACGATCCGCACACCCTTGCCGTCGTATCCGCCGCGCGGGGTCTTCACGACCGCGCCACCGCCATGGTCGTCGATGAAGGCCTGCAGCTCCTCGCGATCGCGCACGGGCGCCCAATCCGGCTGCGGCACGCCCAGTTCGCTCAGACGCGCCCGCATGACCAGCTTGTCCTGCGCGTACTGCAGTGCATCCGGCCCCGGGTGCACCTGCACGCCATCCGCAACCAGCGCGCGCAGCACATCCTGCGGCACATGCTCGTGGTCGAAGGTGACGACGTCGACGTCGCGCACGAAGGCGCGCACCGTCTCGAGGTCGCGGTAGTCGCCGACGGCGGTCGCTGCCAGCTGCGCCGACATCCCCTCGTCTTCTGCGAGGACTCGCAGTTCGAGGCCGAGTTCGACCGCAGGCGCGATCATCATCCGGGCGAGCTGCCCTCCGCCGATCACTCCCACGCGCACTGTCATCGCGCCCCTTTCGTCGCACCCATTCTCGCCTACTTCGCGCAGGCGGTCGACTCACAGCGAGCCGGGCTGCGCTTCGCGATGTGCCAGGATCTGGTTGACCTCCACCTGGTCGGCGAGTGTCTCGTGCACGAGGTTGACGCTCGGGATGTTCTGCAGGCGCAGCGGGGCGTCGATGCCGTTGCTCAGTGTGATCGTGCCGGCGCCCCACAGCCGCTGCAGCGGGCCGCGGCGCACAGCGATCGAATATCCGCGGGTGTGCGACAGCTCACGGCGGCGGCGCGAGCCCAGTCCGTCGCGCACGATGACGCGTCGGGTGGTGATCGTGTAGCTGCGCGAGAGCCAGACGAGGAACGGCACCGCCACCAGCAGCAGCAGCACGACTGCGGCGGCGCTGAGCAGCATCCAGTTCTCGTACGGCTCGGGAAGCCCGTCGTAGAAGTAGGCGGTGGCCCCGCAGACAGCGATGAACACCAGCGCCGACCAGAGCAGCCGACGGGCATGTCCGCGGAATCGGGCGACCAGCAGCTCTTCCACGGGCGCGCCCGGCGGCGGCATCATCGGCCGCCCACCGAGAGTCACGGGCTGTGTCACAGTCTCATTCTGCCTTCGTCCGCCGACATCGCACGCAGGCAGACAGCGCGTGTCAGGCAGACAGCGCGTGTCAGGCAGACGGCGCGTGTCAGGCCAGACGCGCGTGCACTACGTCGCCGGATGCCACGGCGCGCTCCTGGGTGCCGTCATCCACGATCAGGCGGCCGTCGGCGTCGAGTCGGCGCGCGCGGCCGTGCAGCAGGCTGCCGTCCGGCAGCGAGACGTCGACGTCCGCGCCCAGGGTCAGGCAGTGCGCGGTCACCTGCTCGTGCAGCTTCGACATCACCGCATCCTCTGTGCGGATGAGCTCGCGCGCGATGGCGTCGATCCGGCTCAGGTAGTCGGCGAGCAGTCGATCGACATCGACCTCGACGCCCAGCGCGGCGAACGAGGTGGCGGTCGGCACCGGCAGCTCGTCCGCAGTCATCGCGGTGTTCACGCCGGTTCCGACGATGATCGACTCGCCCGCGACCTCGGCGAGGATGCCGCAGATCTTGCGACCGTCGACCAGCACGTCGTTGGGCCACTTCAGACCGACGCGATGCTCTGGCAGCTGCGCTGCGACAGCATCCGTCATCGCGACACCGGCCGCCAGCGGGATCCAGCCTCGCGCATCGACCGCACCGGGGAGCTCACGCAGCAACACCGAGATCGCGAGCGCGGCACCGGGGGGTGTCGTCCAGCGGCGATCCAGCCGCCCGCGACCCGCCGTCTGCGAATCGGTCAGCAGCACCGACAGGTGCGGCCAGGCGACGGCATCCGACTCATGCATCCGCAGCTCGGCGTTCGTCGAGCCGCACTCGGGCAGCACCGTCAGCCGCGCTGCCGCGGAACGGGCGTGGGGCAGGTCCATTCAGTCCTCGTCGTCCTCGTCGCCGTCATCGTCGTCCTCTTCGTCGACATCGACGTCGTCTTCGACGTCGCGGCCGTGCCAGTCATCCCACTTGTGCATGAGCTGCTCGATCGCGGCGTGGAACTTCTCGGTGGCGACGCCAGGGGTCGTGTCGCCGAAGTAATGCTGCACCCAGATGCGCAGACGTGCGACGGCCTCCTCGTCCTCACTGACCCGGTCGACTTCGGCGACGATGTCGCGCGAGCCCTCGACCGTCAGCCACTCACAGGCGGAGAGGTAGCCCTTGGTGTCGATGGATGCCCGCTCGTCGCCAGGTCTGGTGATCAGCAGCGGCTTGCCGGCTGCCAGCCGGTCGTAGACCATGGCCGAGATGTCGACGATCGCGACGTCGGCCGCGGCCATCTGCCACCCGAGTTCGGGGCCGTCGTCGTGCACGTGCTGAGCGCCGGGGTCGGCGGCATTGGCCGCGGCGATGGCCGCGAGGATGCGGCGGTGCGCCTCGCCGTAGGCGTCGTCCACCACGCCGCTGCGCGGATGCGGACGATAGATGACCCGGTGCCGGCCGGTGGCGAGCAGGCCGGCGATGATGGCCTCGCCGTGCGTGGCGATCGATCCGTAGTGCGCCGACGGGCGATCCCCCTCCCAGGTCGGCGCGTACAGCACGACCATGCGCTCGTCCGGCGTGTACGGCAGCGTTCCCGAATAGTGGTCGGCCTGCGGACGGCCGATCTCGATCGTGCGGCGCTCGATGTCGTAGTCCCAGAGCGTGCGGCTGAGGCGATCGCGGGCGGCCTGACCTGCCACCAGCGCGTAGTCGTACGCCTTGTACTGGTTGGTGGTCATGTACATCTTGTCGGACTCGCCGTGGTTGATGAACACATGCCAGCGACGCCCGTACCGGAACATCTGGAAGTTGCGGGTGTTCTGGTTCACGTAGAGGACGATGCGGATGTCCTGCTTCGCGATGAACTTCTCGAGGTTGCGCACGGTCGGCACGAACGCCACCGGCGGTCCGTCCTCGGCGATGAGCTTCTCAGCCCCGGTGGCGCTGCGCGAGAGCACCACGACCGGCCAGCGCTCGGCCAGCAGCTCGAGGGGCCGATACCACTGGCGCATCTGGTACATGTTGACCGCGCCGTCCGCGAAGTACACGGCGATCTTGTAATGCCCCTGCGGGTGCGGACCCTGGCTGGAGAGGGTCCGTCTGACCCGCTGCACGGCCGACCGCGAGGCAAGAGCCTTCGTCAGGAGCCGATACGCCTTCTTTCCATCTGAGACGACACCCATCACTCCAGGATACGGGGCGAGGCTATGCGCTTCCGCGGTCGTGGTGCTGCTCCCAGGCATCCGACAGTCGCTGCACGGCCGCCTCGAAACGTGCCGTCGCGGCGCCGGGCGTCGTGTCGCCGAAGTAGCGCGTGGCCCACCGGCCCAGCCGCGCCACGGCCTCCTCGTCGGCGCGGACGCGCTCGACCTCGTCGACGATGTCGCGCGATCGCTCGGCGGGCAGCCACTCGCAATCCGACAGGTAACCGCTGCGATCGATCTCAGCCTCGTCGCTGACAGGACGGGTGACGAGCAGCGGCTTCCCGGTGGCGAGACGGTCGTAGATCATCGCCGAGACGTCGACGATCGCGACATCGGATGCTGTCAGCTGCCAGCCGATCTCCGGGCCGTCATCATGCACGTGCTGCGCCGTCGGGTCCGCCGCGTTCGCCCGCCCGATCATCGAGATGATCTGCTCGTTCGCCGCGCGGTAGTCGTCGTCCATCACGCCGGTGCGCGGATGCGGACGATAGATGATCCGGTGCCGCCCTGTGGCAAGCAGGCGCTCCACCAGAGTGACGCCGTGACTGCGCACGGAGCCGTAGCTCATCGACGCACGGTCGCCCTCCCACGTCGGAGCGTAGAGCACGACGGTGCGGTCATCGGGCGTGTACGGGAGGTCGCCGGCGAAGTGGTCGGCCTGCGGGCGGCCGATCATCGTGGTGCGGGAGTCGACGTCGTAGTCCCACAGCGCCTCGGCGAGGCGATCGTGCGCGGCCTGACCGGCGATGAACGCGTGATCGTAGGCCTTGTACTGGTTGCTGGCCATGTAGACCTTGTCGGACTCTCCGTGGTTGATGAAGACGTGCCAGCGACGCCCGTAGCGGAACATCCGGAAGTTCCGGGTGTTCTGATTCACGTACAGCACGATGCGGATCTGCTGCCGCGCGAGGAACTGCTCGACCTCGTCGACCGTGGGCGCGAACACCGTGGGCAGCGCGTCATCCTTCAGCAGTGCCTCCGCCCCCAGCGGCGAGCGCGACAGCACGACGACGGGGAATCTGCGGCTGAGCCGCTGCAGCGGCCGGTACCACTGCCTGATCTGGTACATGTTCACGGCCGTGTCGGCGAAGTGCACGGCGATCTGGAACCGATTCTCAGCGAACGGCGTCCGCTGCGCGAGCATCCGGCGCACTCGCTGCCGCGCCGCCCTGGTGGCGAGTGCCCGTCGCAGCAGACGGTACGCCTTCCTGGCATCGCTGATGACGTCCATACGGCGACCGTAGTAGGCCAAGCTCCGAGCCGTCCGAGTTCCACGCCGACCCGTGCATGACATGATCGAGACGTGCACGAGAACGACACGACCGCAGCGGGAGGCGTCTCGTTCGTCATGCCCGTGCTCAACGAGCGCGAGTACCTCGAACACGCCGTCAAATCCGTGCTCGAACAGGATGTCGACGGTCCGACCGAGCTGATCCTGGCCCTCGGACCCTCGACCGACGGCACGACCGAGCTGGCGCAGCGGCTGGCCGCCGCCGATCCCCGCGTGCAGCTGGTCGACAATCCCGCCGCGCACATCCCGGTCGGGCTGAACGCCGCCATCCGCGTCAGCAGATACGCCACGGTCATCCGCGTCGACGCGCACTCGGAGCTGTCCGCCGGCTACGCGCGGCGCGCGCTCGAGACGCTGGAGCGCACCGGTGCTGCGAACGTCGGCGGTGTGATGCGCGCAGAGGGGCGCACGCCCTTCCAGCGGACCGTGGCCCGGCTCTACAACTCCCCCGTCGGCCTCGGCGGGGGCGCGTATCACGGCAGTGATCACGAGGGCGAGGCCGAGTCGGCCTACCTCGGAGTGATGCGCCGGGCTGTGCTCGACGAGGTGGGCCTGTTCGACGAGTCGATCCGCCGCGGCGAGGACTGGGAGCTGAACCTGCGCATCCGCGCAGCCGGGCACCTGGTCTGGTTCGACCCTCGCCTGTCGGTGACCTACTGGCCGCGCGAGAGCTGGTGGCGGCTCGCACGCCAGTTCCGCGCCACCGGCGCCTGGCGCGGCGAGCTGGTGCGCCGCTACGGCCGCAGCAACGGCCTGCGCTTCTTCGCCCCGCCCGCCCTCGTGATCGTCGCCGTGCTCGCGCTGGTCATCGGCATCCTCCAGCTCACGGGCGTGCTGAGCGGTGTGCTCGGCATCGTGGCATCCGCCGTCTATCTGCCCTTGATCGCCTACGCACTACTCGTCGTCGCCGTCGCACTGTCGGGGCGGCGCGGACTGCGCGAGCGGCTGTGGACCATGGCGGTGCTGCCGACCATGCACTTCTCGTGGGGACTCGGCTTCCTCGCCGGGGTGCTGCGCGGCGCCGGCGACACCGTCGACGCCTCCCGCCTCGGCAGCCGGAACACGCCGCTGCCCTGATCCGGCCCGCGGCGAACGGGTGGCCCGGTCGGGCGGTGGGCCCGGTCGGGGTCGTGCGGGCTCGGCCGGCTGGGCTCAGGCGGTGAGCCAGCCCTGATCGAGGATCCGCGAGACGACGCGCTCCGCGGCGCCGCCGTCGTCGAGCTTGTTGAACTGCGCCTTCCAGGCCGCGTAGCGGTCTTGGTAGGCGACGGGCACCTCGGGGTCCTCGAGTGCGCGGACCAGTTGCTCCTGGGTGTGCACCAGGGGCCCGGGCGCACGCTCGGCGAGGTCGAAGTAGAATCCGCGCAGCTCTCCCCGGTAGTGCTCGAGGTCGGGCACCAGGAAGAACATCGGCCGCCCGGTGACGCTGAAGTCGAACATCACCGAGGAGTAGTCGGTGATCAGCGCGTCTGCGATGAGCAGCAGTCGCGCGGTCTCGGGGTAGCCGGTCACGTCGATGACACGCGCGCCGGAGTGATCGCGTCCGGGCTTGAGGGTGCGCGAGTGCCCGCGCACCAGCACGACGGAGTCGGTCTGCGCTGCGAGCTGCTGCGGGTCGATGAAGTCGACCATCTCGCTGCGGTCATCGCGCCAGGTCGGTGCGTACAGCAGCACGCGCTCGTCCGCTCTGATACCCAGAGCCTCCCGGATGGGTGCGGGGTCACCGGTGGTGAACAGGTCGTTGCGCGGGTAGCCCTCGACCCAGAGCGGCTTGCCGAAGAACGCGTAGGCCTTCTTCAGGATGCGCGCCGCGTACACGTTCTGAGCCAGCAGCACGTCCCAGCGGCGGGACTCCTTGATCACGGCCGCCATCCGACGCGGGTCGAATCCCGGCCGGTGCAGGGCGAGCCGCTTGAGCGGCGTGCCGTGCCAGGTCTGCAGCACCCGCTGACCCGGCTTTCGCACGAAGCGCCTGCGCAGCCAGTCGTTGACGATCAGCATCCGCGATTCGGCTCGCGCCCGCCACCATTCCGGGCCGCCCTCCACGACGGGCACGGCACCCTCGGGCACCTCGACCGACAGGTCTGTGACGCTCCAGTACCGGGTGACCGCGGGCGCGCGCTCGGCGAGGACGCGGTCGATCGCACGCGGGTTGCAGCCCGCGTTCTGCCCGTAGAAGCTCTCGAAGAACACCGCGTTCTCGCCCGCGCCGATCTGTGACGCGTACCGCTCCTCGAGGGTCCGCTGCCCCTCCGGAGTCTCGTAGATCGGAGCGATGGGCGCGGCGATGACGACTCGGGTGCCGCGCACCTCGACTCGCAGCGTCGGCAGCAGCACCTGCTCGAGCTCGAGTTCGTCGAGATCGGCCGCCTCAGCGCCGACATCGCCGTCGATCGCGAGGTCGTAGGCTCCGGACGGCAGCGGCAGCTCTGCCCCGCCCCAGCGCGAGGTCCGCAGCGGGAAGGTCGCCTTCCAGGTCTTGCCCCCGCCGGTGAGCCTGCCGCTGACCCGTGCCCGCGGGCCCTCGAGGGTGGCGGACGCGGGGCGGGCTCCTTCGCCCGCGATGACCAGCGTCTCGGCCTGCTCATCTATCAGAGCGGTCGTCATCGTGCTCCCTTCGGCGCGGGGATCCCCCGCGCGCGGATGGCCTGGTACACGCGGCGGGCATTGCGCCCGTCGCGGTGGGCGTGCATGTGTGCGCTGAGCGCCGCCGAGCGATCGGATGCCGCGCTGTACGCGTTCTCGTCGCCGAGCAGGCTGTCGAGCTGGTCGAGGGCCCCGTCCCAGTCACGGGCGTAGTCAGTGCCGGCGACGTCCTCGTAGCGTCCATAGAAGCCGCGTTCGCGGGCGTACTCCACGGCGTCCGGCGCGAGGTAGACGACCGGCATCGACAGCAGGCCCACGTCGTACGCCATCGACGAGTAGTCGGTGATCAGCACGTCCATGCGCGCCAGTGCGGGTGTCGCATCCGGCAGCAGGTCGGAGTTCAGCATCCGCACCCTTCCGCTCGACCACGGGGGCGCGTACGCACCTTCGCCGAGCGGATGCGAGCGGATGAACAGCACGGCATCATGCTTCTCGAGCATTCGCACGATCCGGATCCACTGCTCGGCGGTGGGCACGGCGGGATCGGGCCCGCCGTCGCGCCATGTGGGGGCGTACAGCAGCGCGCTCTGCTCGGAGAGCAGCGGCCCGGTGCGGGTGAGCAGCGTGGTCGCGGCGGCGACGCGTGCGTCGGCGGTGCCGGCGGAGAGGACGTCCACGCGGGGTTCTCCGGTGACGACGACACGGTCATCCCCCAGTCCGAACGCCGATTCGAGACGGCCGCGCGAGCGGTGCGAGGCGGCGGGCAGCACGCGGATGCGCTGCGCCGCCCCCCGGTACAGCAGGGTGAGGATCCGTCGCAGCGCGCCGGCGCCCGGGATGCCGCTCGGAACCTGCGCGGTGACCGGTGAGTCCAGGCCGATGCGCTTGAGCGGGATGCCGTGCCACAGCTGCACGACGAAGCCGTCGCTGCTGCCGTAGCGGTTCACGTCGCCCAGCCCGTGCGTGACCACAAGCACTCCTGCGCGTGCCGTGGCCCACCAGCCGCGCAGCCCGTCCCGACGGCGAGTGCGGATGCCGAGGGCCTTCGCGTCAGCCTCGTCGCGCGGTGTGCGGGCGAGCCAGAGCGTGCGGTGCCCGGCATCCGCCGCCTCGCGGTAGAGCGCGAGCGCGCCATCGCCGACGCCGGCACCGCAGCCGAACACCCAGGTGTCCCCACGCGGCACCAGAAAGGTGCCTATGCGTCCGACGGCATACATCGGCAGCCGGAGCAGCTTGGCCGCGTTGCCGGTTCCGAATGAGAAGGACGCCACCCCGCGAGCCTATCGCGGGGTGGCGTCCTGTCCTGAGAGCGAACCGGGCTCAGAGCGCCAATTCTCCGAGCGTCACCTCGGCGGTGTACGTCTTGCCGGAGCGCACATAGGTGAGCTCGGCGGTGCTGCCGGCGGCCACTGCGCGCACCTGCGCGGTGAGGTCGCTGGCGCTGGTGATCGGTGCGCCGTTGAACTGCGTGACGATGTCGCCGCCGCGCAGGCCGACCTCGTCGGCGGGGCCGTTCGGGGTCGGGTCGACGATCACCGCGCCGGCGACCGCGGCACCCTCGACGCTGGACGCATCGCGCACCGTGGCACCGAGCAGCCCGTGGGTCGCCGCGCCGTTCTCGATGAGCTCGCTCGAGACCCGCTCGGCGATGTTCGAGGGAATCGCGAAGCCCAGGCCGATCGACCCCGACTCGCTGGATTGCGAACTGCCAGCGGTCGCGATGGCGACGTTGATGCCGATCAGCTCGCCCTTGCTGTTCACCAGGGCACCGCCGGAGTTGCCGGGGTTGATCGCCGCGTCGGTCTGGATCACGGCGATCGAGATGGACTGCTGCGCCTGCTGCGCGCCGAGACCAGGGATGTCGAACTGGAAGGGACCGCCTTCGCCCTCGCCGTCCTCGGAGTCGCCGTTCGAGCCGTCACCGGGCTGCTCGCTGTCCGGAGCGTCGTCGGGCAGTGCGGACGACGCGACCTGGATGCTGCGGTTCAGCGCGCTGACGATGCCGGTGGTCACCGAGTTCGACAGCCCCAGCGGGGCGCCGACGGCCACGGCGGTATCGCCGACGTTGAGCTTGCCGGAGTCGGCGAATTCGATCGGCGTGAGGTCGCTCGCGTCCTCGAGCTTGAGGACGGCGAGGTCGTATACCGGATCGGTGCCGACGATCGTGGCCTGGAAGATGCGCCCATCGGAGGTGGTGACGCGGATGTTCGCGTCGCCGACCGCTCCGCCGAGCGTGGCGACGTGCGCGTTGGTCAGCACGTGGCCCTCCTCGTCGAGGATCACACCGGATCCGCTGCCCGCCTCGCTGCTGCCCGCGACCTCGATGGTGACCACCGACGGCAGCACCTCGCTGGCGATCGCGGTGGTCTCGTTGACGGAGCCGGGGTTGTTGACGGTGACGGTCTGCGGTCCGGACGCCGACTGCGAGGACGGCTGTTCAAGAACCGCGGCACCGATCGCGCTGCCGCCGAATCCGGCGACACCGCCGACGATGGCGGCGGCGAGGATCAGACCGGCGATCTTCACCGGACCCCCGCTCTTCCTCTCAGTCTGGGAGACGGGTGCCGTGTACGCGCCGACCGGCGCGGTGCTGCCTGCGCCGTGGTGGTCCTGGTGGGGCTGCTGGGGCGCCGTGCCGAACGAGGCACCCGGCTGCGAGGGCGCGGTGTACGGCGCCTGGAAGACGGGGGCGGGCTGCTGGTGTGAGCCGAACGTGTTCGGGATGCTGTGCCCGATGGGAGCCTGCGGGCTCGCCTGTGGATGCGGCTGCGCGGACGTCTGCGGATCCGGCTGCGCCGGCGTCTGCGGGTTCGGGCGAGTCGGAGTCGCACCGACGTCCGGCTGCTCGGGGTTCGAGGCCTGGCCGTTGTTGTTGTCGCTCATCATCTGCTCCTTCTCGACGTGATATCAGAGTCGCAAGCGAGTCTGTGCGTTTCGTATGGCGAAGGTGGAATTCCCCTATGGTCTTAGCCTGTTCTGCATGGATGTCATTTCCGGCGCCTGGCGGCGCACTGCTGCAGGGGCAGGCCTGCTCTCCCCGCGGGGTGAGGTCGCGCCCACCATTTTCGCAGAGATGTCGGCCGCAGCGGTCAGAACCGGGGCGATCAACCTCGGCCAGGGCTTCCCGGACGAGGATGGCCCGCAGGAGGTGCTCGAAGCGGCTCGGGATGCCATCGCCCGGGGTGCGAACCAGTACCCGCCGGGGCGGGGCATCCCCGATCTGCGCACGGCGATCAGCGAGCATCAGCGACGGTTCTACGACCTCGCCGTCGATCCGGACAGCGAGGTCCTCGTCACCGCCGGGGCGACCGAGGCGCTGACGGCGACGCTGCTCGCCCTGATCGACGGGCCCGAAGACGAGGTGGTCGTCTTCGAGCCGTACTACGATTCCTACGCCGCGGCCGTCGCGCTGGCGGGCGGGCGCCTGCGCACCGTACCGCTGCGCCGGCCGGACTTCCAGCCGGATCTCGACGAGCTCGCAGCATCCGTCACCGACCGCACGCGCATCATCCTCGTCAACGATCCGCACAACCCGACCGGTGCGGTGTTCTCACCCGAGGTGCGATCCGAGGTGGTGCGGCTTGCGAACGCGCACGACGCGATCATCGCCACCGACGAGGTGTACGAGCATCTGTCCTTCCGCGGGCCGCATGTGCCGATCGCCACCCTGCCCGGCGCGGCTGAGCGGACCCTCACGATCTCGTCGGCAGGCAAGACCTTCAACGTCACCGGGTGGAAGATCGGCTGGGTGCACGGTCCGGCGGCGCTGATCACCGCAGTGCTGACAGTGAAGCAGTACCTGACCTATGTGAACGGGTCGCCGTTCCAGCCCGCGGTGGCGGTCGGCCTGCGGATGCCGGATGCGTACTTCACGGATGCCGCTGCCGAGCTGCTGCGCAAGCACGAGCTTCTCGGCGCAGCGCTGCGCACAGCGGGTTTCGAGACGCACACCCCGCAGGGCGGGTACTTCACCGTCGCAGATGCCACGGCCCTCGGCGGAGCGGATGCCGCGGCGTTCTGCCGCGCGCTGCCGGAGCGCGCCGGCGTCGTCGCGATCCCCCTCACGGCATTCGTCGCTGCGGAGCACCGGGGCGACTACGCAGGTCTGGTGCGGTTCGCGGCCTGCAAGCGCACCGAGGTGCTCGAGGAAGCCGCCCGCCGCCTGGCATCCCTCCGCGATGCGTGACGGATCACTGACGGCGCACGGCGTGTCGTCGCCCGGCGCAGGGCGACACACCGGGCCGGCGCGCGAGCGTCAGTTATTCGGCACGACGCGGTAGCGCCGCAGGGCGAGGGCGGGGTTCGTCTCGCGGGTGCGTGTGACCAGGTCGGGATCGATGGATGCCAAAGCGATGCCCTCCCCCGCGCTGACGCCCGCGACGACCACGCCCTGCGGGTCGATCACCTGCGAGAAGCCGACGCCGATCGGTCCGGGATGGTCGGCCGCGATCACGTAGACCGTGTTCTCGATCGCGCGCGCGGTGAGCAGCGTGTTCCAGTGGTGCTCCTTGAGCGGGCCGCGCACCCATTCGGCCGGCACGACGATCGCGTCGACGCCGGCATCCGCCAGCGTCCTGGCAACCTCGGGAAAGCGCAGGTCGTAGCAGGTCATCAGACCGAATCGGATGCCGCCCACCTCGAACACGGCGGCTCCGCCGAGCTCACCGGGAGCGATCCAGTCGGACTCCTTCTGTCCGAACGCGTCGTACAGGTGCTGCTTGCGGTAGACAGACAGCACACCGGCATCCGAAACCGCGACGACCGTGTTGTGCACCCGCCCGTCATCCGCGCTCTCGATGAGTCCGGCGACCACGGTGACGCCGTGCGCGGCGGCGAGTGTCTGCAGCGCGCTCGCGAACGCCCCGTCCAGCGTCTCGGCGTTGACCGCGAGCGAGTCGTCGAACGGGCTGACGAAGTAGTTGGAGTACTCCGGAAGCACGATGAGCCGCGCGCCGCGGCGAGCGGAATCCGCGACGAGTGACGCGACGCGAGCGCGGTTGGCTGCCGGGTCGGCTCCCGGGGCGAACTGGCTGACGGCGACGAGAGCGGCGGATGCTGTCATGCGCCCATCCTCGCATCCGGAGACGAAGAAGGCCCCGTCCTTGCGGACGAGGCCTTCTTCTCACTGGTTGCGGGGGCAGGATTTGAACCTACGACCTCCGGGTTATGAGCCCGGCGAGCTACCGAACTGCTCCACCCCGCGGCACGTCTTAAAGCCTAACACGGCTCTGAGGACAGGGCGAATCGACGGCATCCGATCGTGAGTGCCGGGCGTGTCCCCCGCACGCAGGAGGAGGGCACCCCGTGACGGGACGCCCTCCTCCTTGCCTGCTGAGACGCGGCTGCTACTCGGCAGCCTGACCCTCGAGCGCGAGCAGCTGCTCGATCGCCCGCGTCAGCTTCTTGTCCTCGACGGCGAACTTCTCCAGGTCGCCGGCCTTCAGTGCCGCCTCGCGGGCAGCGAGGGCGCTGCGCGCATCCTCGAGAGCCGCAGCCATGGCATCCGACGGCGGCGCGGGAGTGCTGCCCTCATCCGGATCGGTCGGCTCGGTGGGCTCGGTCGGGGCATCCGGATCGGTCGGGGTGACGTCCTCATCCCCACCGGTCGCACCGGCGTCGCCGCCGAACAGCGCGTCGAGCGCCTCGGTCAGCGTGTCCTCGAAGGCCACACGGTCGCCGAAGGCGACCAGCACCTTGCGGAGGTTCGGCAGCTTCGTGCCCTCGGACGACTGCACGAACACCGGCTGCACGTAGAGCAGACCGCCGCCGACCGGAAGGGTCAGCAGGTTGCCGTACTTGACCTCGGAGTTTCCGAGCGTCAGGACGTTCAGCTGGTCGGCGATCTGCGTGTCGGAGTCGAACGTGTTCTGCACCTGACCGGGGCCCGGCACCGTCGTCGCCGCGTCGATCTCGAGCAGTCGCAGCGTGCCGTAGCTGTCGGATTTCACGCCCGCCTCCGATCCGGCATCCGAATCGACGGCGAGGTAGCCCATCAGCACCTCTCGACTCTCACCCTGCTGCGCGGCGGGGATGAACGTCGAGAACATCGAGAAGCTGGCCTCATCCTGCCCAGGCATCTTCATCGACAGGTAGTACGGCGGCTGCAGGCGGTCCTTGGCGCGCGGGTCGTCCGGCGTCTGCCAGCGGTTGACCTCCTGCGCGAACGCGTTCGCGTTGTCGATGTGGTAGACGCCGAGCACGTCGCGCTGCACCTTGAACAGGTCGGTCGGATAGCGCACATGGCTCATCAGCTCACCCGACATCTCGCTGATCGGCTTGACCGTCGACGGGTAGATGTTCTGCCAGGTCTCGAGGATCGGGTCCTCCTCATCCCAGGCGTACAGCGTCACCGAGCCGTCGTACGCGTCGACGGTCGCCTTCACGGAGTTGCGGATGTAGTTGATGTTGTCGAACGCGACGGCCGGAGCCGGGGTGCGCGAGTCGGCGATCGCATCCTGCAGACTCACCGTCGTCGAGTACGGGTAGGTCGCACTGGTGGTGAAGCCGTCGACGATCCACACGATCCGGCCATCGACCACGCTGGGGTACGGGTCCTGGTCGAGCGTGAGGTACGGCGCGACCTTCTGCACACGCTCCTTGGGGTCGCGGTCGTACAGGATCTGCGACTCGTCGTTGACGAGGTTCGAGAACAGGATCTGCTCGGACTGGAACTTCATCGCGTACAGCAGCTTGCGGAAGGTGCTGCCGATGCGTGGCCCGCCGTCGCCCTCGAACGTCGTCTTGGTGTCGCTGGCGCCGTCCTGGCCGCGCGGGAAGTCGATCTCGACCGGGTCGGTGCCCTCGGGGGCGCCGACGATCGAGTACTCGGGCGACGACTCGCCGAAGTACACGCGGGGCTCGTACTCCTGCGTGTCGGTGAGCACACCCTGCGTCGGGATGCCGCGCTCGAGGAACACCGGCTCACCGTCGTCGGTGCGCTGGTTTCCGGCCATGGCGACCAGACCGTAGCCGTGCGTGTACACGGCGGCGCGGTTGTTCCAGCTGTCTCCGCCGCCGAGCCTGGTCATGTCGAGGTCGCGCACGGACACCACGGTGTCCTGCATCTCGCCGTCGACCTCGTAGCGGTCGACGTCCAGCTCGGGAGCGAACTGGTAGTACGAGCGGTACTGCTCGAGCTGGCGCACCGTGGGGCTGATCACGGCGGGATCCATGATGCGCACCGACGCCGTCGTCTCGGCGTCCTCGCGCAGCTGCCCCGGCTCGGTGTCGGTGGTCGCCATGAAGGAGGTGACCTCCATGTCGGCGACACCGTACGCCTCCTGCGTGCTGGCGATGTTCCGCTCGTAGAACTCGGCCTGGTACGCGTTCTCGTTCGGTGCGACCTGGAAGGTGGTCACCACCCACGGGTAGCCCATGCCGACGACGAGCGAGGCGACGATCAGCAGCGCCGTCGCCACCAGCGGGAAGCGCCAGCGGCCGATGATCGCGGTGACGAAGAAGAGCAGGGCGACCACTGCCGACAGGATCGACAGGATCGCAAGACCTGGGATCGTGGCGTTGACGCCGGTGTAGGCGGCACCCGTGATGCGACCCTCGGACTGCACGAGAGTGAGGTAGCGGTCCAGCCACAGGCTGACCGCCTGCACCGCGAGATAGAGGCCCGCGAGCACGGCGAGCTGGATGCGAGCCGGCTTCGAGATGCGCAGCTCGCGCTGACCGATCTGCACCGACCCGTACAGGTACGACACCAGCGCGGTGATCACCAGGCTCAGCAGCAGCACAGCCGACACGAACGCCAGCAGCAGCGAGTAGAACGGCATGGCGAACAGGTAGAAGCCCGTGTCGACGCCGAACTGCGGGTCGAGCGTGTCGGTGCTGACGCCGTTCAGCCAGAGCAGCACGGTCTGCCAGTTGCCCGCCGCCGCGAATCCGGCGAACACGCCGAAGAACACCGGCATGCCCCACATCGCCAGTCGGCGCAGCGGCTCGATGACCTCCTGGTAGCGGTCGAGCTGCGAGCTGAGTCGCACGTAGACGGGGCGCAGCCGGTAGGCCAGCTGGATGCACACGAAGATCGGCACCGCCATGCCGAAGAATCCGATGACGAACATCGTCGCCGTGGCGATCCACTGCGTCGTCAGCACTGACGCGAAGTCGAGCTGGTCGAACCAGAGGTACTCCGTGTACAGCGATGAGAACACGAAGAACGCCGCGATCAGGGCGGCGATGATCGCCACCGAGATCACGAGGATGCGTCGTGAGGTGCTGGGCGGGCTGCTGGGCGTGGCCGGGCTGGGCGCTGAGGTCGAGGTCACCGTCCCATCCTAGGCAGGTGCCCCTATGCGGCGGCCGCGAGTACGCTCAGCGCGGACGCGGCCCCACCGGCGTCAGGATGCCGTGCACACCGGGAGCTCGGAGGTGTCGTCGCCATCGGCGATGGTCTCGAGGATGTGCAGCGACTCCTCCAGGGTTCCGGTGCGGAACACCTGCAGACCGGACGGCACATGACCGACGACCTCGTCGCAGTTGCTCTCCGGCGCGAGGAAGATCGTCGCACCGCCGTCGCGTGCACCGAAGAGCTTCTGCCGGATGCCGCCGATCGGCCCCACGGTGCCGGCGGCGTCGATCGTGCCGGTGCCGGCCACGTTCTCGCCGCCGTTGAGTTTCCCGGGAGTCATCGTGTCGATGATCCCGAGGGCGAACATCATCCCGGCGCTCGGCCCGCCGACGTTGTCCAACTGCAGCTGCACGTCCACCGGGAAGTCGTACTCCGTCGTCAGCGAGATGCCCACCAGCCAGGTCACCTCGCCCGCGGCATCCGTCGTCTCCTCGGGCGTGATCGCGATGTCCCGCTCCTCGCCGTCGCGCGCTACGGTCAGCGTGACCTCGGCGCCGCCGGCTGCCTGGATCGCGTCCCGCAGCACCGTCGCGGAGTCGACGTCGACGCCGTCGATCGCGAGGATCGTGTCATCCGCCTCGAGGATGCCGTCAGCCGGGGTGTCCTCGATGGGCTCGACCACCTTGACCTCTGCCCCCACGTCGTATCCGAGCTCGATGAGCGCGGCTGCGGTCGCCTCGTGCTGCGAGTCGACCATCAGGTCGGCGTTGCGCTCGTTGCGCTGCTCGGAGGTGACGCCCTCGGGGAAGAACGTGTCCAGTGGCACGACGGCGCGCGACGGATCGAACCACGCCATCGCGAGCTCGAACCAGGTGGGTGTGCGCTCCGGGTTGCCCACCACGAGCAGGGTGGTCAGATCGAGCGTGCCGGCGGTCGGGTACGTCCGAGCGCCGTCCACCTCGATGAGCGGGACCTTCTCGCCGTCGGCGCTGAGTGCTGTGCCGAGAGTGTCGTAGATGGGCCCGGGGCGCTGGATCACGTACTGCGTCGGCACGAAGGTGAGGCCGACGAGCGCGACGAGCGCCACGCTGAGGGCGATGACGCCGGTCAGCGTGCCGGCATTGCGGCGAGGGGACACGGAACCTCCGGGGCGTTCGCGAGCGGCGTACAGCGATCCGGCCCCTCAGGGTCTGAGCACAGGATCGTGTGACTAGCGTAGAGCGCACACGCCAAGAGCATGCTGAGAGGGCGATTCGCATGGCAGATGACGAACAGGATCCTTCGGAATTCGAGGAGATGCTCCGCCGCATGATGTCCGGCGGGCAGATCGACCCTGAAGCGCTGCGCGATGCGCTCTCGGGCATGGGCGGCATGGGCGGCATGCAGATCGATCCGGCGCAGATGGCCGGGTTCATGTCGCAGATGCAGGGCATGTTCGCCGCGGATCCCTGGCAGAGCGCGCAGCAGCAGGCGCTGCACATCGCGAACCGTGACGGCCTCGGCATCACCGACGGCTCGCGGTCCTCGCTGCTGGATGCATTCGGGCTGGCGAACCTGTGGCTCAGCGAGGCCACCACGATCTCCGAGCTCGCCTCGCCCCCGCAGGCCATGACGCGCGGCGAATGGGTCGAGCGCACGCTGCCGGTGTGGAAGGAGATCGCCTCTCCTGTGTCGACGTCGATCGCCGATGCGCTGACGGATGCCCTCGAGACGCAGGTCCCCGAAGAGATGCAGAGCATGGTGCAGGGCGCCGGCCAGCTGATGAGGGGCCTGGGCGGCTCGCTGTTCGCCGCGCAGTTCGGTCAGGTGCTCGGTCGCCTGTCGCTGGAGGTCGTCTCCGGCGGTGACGTGGGCATCCCGGTGCTTCCGCCCGGCACCGCTGCGGTGATCCCGCAGAACATCGCCGACTTCGGCGAGGGCCTCGAGATCCCCGAGGATCAGATCTCCCTCTACCTGGCGGTGCGCGAGCTGGCCTATGCGCGGCTGTACCGGCACGCCAAGTGGCTGCACCTGCACGTGCTCTCGCAGATCACCGACTTCGCCCGCGGAGTGACCGTCGACATCGACGCGCTCGAGGATGTCGCCTCGCGCCTGGACCCCTCCGACCCGGAGGAGCTGCGCGCGGCGATCGAGGGCGGTGCGCTGCTTCCGGCGCAGACCGAGGCGCAGCGCGAGTCGCTGACCCGGCTGGAGAACCTCATCGCCACCATCGACGGATGGGTCGATGTCGTCACCGAGCAGGCCATCGCGCGCCTGCCGGACGGACCGCGGCTCGCCGAGGCCGCTCGACGCCGTCGCGCCGTCGGCGGCCCCGCCGAGGATGCGCTGGGTGCACTGGTCGGGCTCAAGCTGCGTCCGCGCCGGCTCCGTGAGGCGTCGGCGATGTGGCGAGCGGTGACGGATGCTGTCGGCGTCGCGGCCCGTGATTCCTTGTGGGACTACCCGGACATCATGCCGCAGTCGACCGACATCGATGACCCGAAGGCGCTCATCGCGCGACTCGAGGCCATGCAGCGCGGCGAGGCACCTGTTGCCGACGAGTTGGACGAGGCGCTGGCCCGGCTGCTCGACGGCGAGGACTTCGGCGATGCGCCCGGCGATGACGCCCCCGACGACGACGCCCGTCCGGACGGTGACCGCCCCGTCTGACCGACCTGCCGGCATCATCGCCCCTGCTGAACGTCCCCGCCCCTGCTGAGCGTCCCCGCCCCTGCTGAGTTCCGTAAACGAGCAGGGGCGGCGACGAGGAGCAGGGGCGGCGGCGACCGGCTGCTCGGACCCGCGGCCGGTTGTCCACAATCCGGCGGGTGCCGGATTCCATCCACAGATCGTGTGACGGCGTCCCACTCCCATCACCGCGTGGCGAGAATCGGGGCATGAGTCCCGTGACCCCGCCGACGCTGACAAGACTGGATCCTCGCTACCCCGTGCTGTGGCGCGACGAGCGGACCGTGCAGTTCGGCGCAGAGGGCGTGGTGCGGCTGGAGGTCACCGGCGATTGGATGGAGCCGCTGCTGCAGCAGCTGTGCGCGGGCATCCGACGCTCCTCCTTCGACGTGGTGGCGCACGGCTTCGGCGCTCCCCGCGACGCCGCGCGTCGGATGCTCGAGGCCCTGCGCCCGGTGCTGGTCGATGATGCCCCGCCCGCACCTCCGGTGTGGGTGGACGAGGTGAACATCGGCGACGGCCGCGTCGGCGAGCGCATGCGGCAGGCGCTGCACGACGAGGGCATCGACGAGGCCGCGCGGGGTGCAGCGGGGGCCGTCGCCGTGGTCGCGATTGGAGGTGCGGCCGCCGCGCTGCAGCTCGCGCCCTACCTGCGCGACGACGTGCCGCACCTGCCGGTGGGCTTCGAGCAGAACGCCGCGCTGATCGGTCCTCTCGTTGTGCCCGGCCGGACGCCGTGCCTCTCGTGCCGCGATGCGCATGAGCGACGTCGCGACCCGGCGTGGCCGATGCTGCACGCGCAGCTCGTAGGACGCTCGGTGGTCATCGGTGCCGCGCAGATCGTGCAGGCCGCGGCGCTCGTCGCGCGCGTGCTCCGCACTCCCACGCCGTCGGCCGGGCTGATGGTGCGCGTCAGTCCGGACGGGCGGCACGCCTGGCGTTCGGTGCGACATCACGAAGGATGCCCGTGCCTCGAGATGTCGTCCCGATCTCTGCCAGAAAGCGCGACGGCGACCGCTCCCCCCGCCCCGCCGAACGCGACCACGTCAGCGCCAGCGTTCGCGCGGCCCGCGTGATGCCGACGTAGGCGAGCCGCCGCTCCTCGTCGATCTGCTCGAACGTCGAGGCGTACGAGATCGGAAGCGCGCCCTCCGCCCAGCCCGCCAGCAGCACGTGCGGCCATTCCAGGCCCTTCGCCGCGTGCAGCGTCGACAGGGTCACGGTGTGCAGCACGGGCTCGTGCTGGTCCTGCGCGCGGGCCATCAGCTGGTCCGCGAACACGCGCAGAGTGGTGCCGACCGGTGCCTCTTCGGCCAGGCGGAGAATGGCTCGTCGAGCCTCCCATCCGTCGCGCTGCGCACCGCCGGCCGCCGGCGGCTCCTCGGTGAAGCCGAGTCCGCGCAGCACATCGCGCACGGACGGCAGGAATCCAGCATCCGTCGGCGCCACGGCTGCTCCGCGCAGTGCCAGCACCGCCTGACGGACCTCGGGCATGTCGAAGAATCGGGTGCCGCCGAGCACAGTGGTGGCGATGCCACGCGCGGCGAGCGCCTGCTGCAGAACCGCCGACTGGGCGTGCGCGCGGTAGAGCACCGCGATGTCGGCCGGCGATGCGCCGGAGGCGATCCGGCGCACGATCGCCTCGGCGATGCCGGCGGCCTCGTCCTGCTCAGTCTCGAACGCAGTCACCGTAGGGGTCTCGCTGCCGAATCCGCTGCTCGCCGGTTCCAGCGCGAGCGCGCCCGGGCGCCCCCGCATCAGCGCATTGGCGGCCTCGAGGATCGGCTCCTGCGAGCGGTAATTCGTCTCGAGCCGCACGACCGTGGCATCCGTGTGACGTCGTTCGAACTCCAGCAGGTAGCGCTGCTGGGCGCCTGCGAACGAGTAGATCGTCTGGCTGGCGTCGCCGACGACGCAGATGTCGCGCCGATCGCCGAGCCAGAGCTCGAGCAGGCGGTTCTGCAGCGGGGAGACGTCCTGGTACTCGTCGACGGTGAAATGGCGGTACTGCTCGTGCACCGCCGCAGCGACGCGGCTCTCGGCCTCGAGCATCCCCGCGCATGCCAGCAGCACGTCCTCGAAGTCGAGTTGGCGCCGATCGTCCTTGAGCGCCTCGTACGCCGCCTGCAGTTCCAGGAGCTGCTCGGCTCGGATGCCGGTGATCGGCCGATCCTGCGCGGCGTACTGCTCGATCGAGAGCATCGAGACCTTGCGCCACTCGATCTCGGATGCGATGTCGCGCAGCGTCGCCGTGCTCAGCCGCAGACGCATGGCATCGGCGGCCTGCCCCAGCATCCGCACCTTGTTGTCGATGATGCCCGGCGCGGTGTCACCGGTGAGAGTCGGCCAGAAGAAATTGAGCTGCTTCAGCGCCGCCGAGTGGAAGGTGCGCGCGGCGACCCCGCCGACACCGAGTTCACGCAGCCGTCCGCGCAGCTCACCCGCCGCCTTCGCGGTGAACGTGACGGCGAGCACGCGCGAAGGCGTATACGCGCCGGTGTCCACACCATGCGCGATGCGGTGGGTGATCACACGGGTCTTGCCGGTGCCGGCACCGGCCAGCACCGCGACGGGTCCGCGCAGCACGGATGCCGCCTCGCGCTGCCGCTCGTCGAGGGCGTCGAGTGCACTCACTTCGACTCGCTTCGCTCGCTCAGCGCACCGCACTTCGACTCCTCGTGCCAGTGGCGGATCAGGCTGCGAGCGATCGAAGACTCCCCCGGCAGGCCGACCGGACCGTCACCGGCCAGTGCGGTGCCGATCTCGTCCCTGGTGAACCAGCGCACGTCGATGATCTCCGCTCCGTCCGCCACCGCCTCCTGCTCATCGATCGCGACAGCGCGGAAGCCGATCATCAGCGAACGCGGATACGGCCACGCCTGCGAGCCGAGGTAGCGCAGACTGCTCAGGCGCACTCCGGCCTCTTCGGCGATCTCGCGGTGGACCGTGCCCTCCAGCGACTCCCCCGCTTCGACGAAGCCCGCGAAGCAGGAGTACATCCGGCCGCGCCAATTGGCGTTGGCGCCGAGCAGCAGCTTCTGGCCGTCCGGGCTCTCGACGGCGACGATGACCGCGGGATCGGTGCGCGGAAAATGGTCCCGTCGACAGGGCTCGCAGCGTCGTGCCCAGCCGGCCTGCTGCAGCTGCATGCGCGTACCGCACGATGAGCAGTGCGGTGCATCGACCAGCCAGCCCGCCAGGGCGATCGCGGTGACGAACAATTCCGTCTCGTACGCCGACAGGCGGCCGCCGGCGTCGCGCAGCCCCAGCCAGGTCTCGTCGGGTGCGGTGTCGATGCTATCGGCGCTGACGGGGACGGATGCCAGCAGCAGCGCCGCACCGTCGGCATCCCGTCCGAGGAGCGCCCATTCGGCGTCGCCGACGGTGCCGGCATCCACGCGGAGCACCGCGCCGGACTGCACGCGGAGGCGTCCGTCGCGGACGACCACGACGCGCG
Source organism: Microbacterium alcoholitolerans (assembly GCF_050408615.1). Classification (NCBI taxonomy): domain Bacteria; kingdom Bacillati; phylum Actinomycetota; class Actinomycetes; order Micrococcales; family Microbacteriaceae; genus Microbacterium; species Microbacterium alcoholitolerans. The sequence continues at coordinate 971,210 of NZ_JBNTKD010000001.1, forward strand.
TCTCGGGCTGGCTGCGCAGTCGTTCGATCACATCGGGGTCGGTGCGCAGGTCGGCTGCTCTGTCGAGGATGTCTCGCGGCTGCGTCATGCGATCCCCTTGCTTCTCGTGCTGTTCTTCTGCTCACCGCGTGCTTTGGAGGCCGTGCCAGTCATGGACGTATACCGCGGCTCGGGCGTGGCGCGGGCGCACCGGGAAGAGTGCAGACCTACCCTTGAGAACATGGCACGCTCTCCTTTCACTCTAGTGGCGGCGGTGACGGCCGCATCGCCCGGGGCGGAGGTCGTCGGCGCACGCGCCCTGACCTCGGACGGCGACGGGAGGTTCGATTCCGCGATCGCGACGCTGGCCGACGGACGCGAACTCGTGATCCGCGTCGCTGAGGATGACGCGGCCGCGCTGGAGCTCGCCGAGGAGTCGCTCGCGCTGCGCGCGCTCACCGCCGGGACGCGCGAGATGCTCGCGTTCGGAGCGCCGGCCTACGTCGGCGAGACACGGGTCGGCGAGGCGCGCGCGCTGGTCACCGACCTGATGCCGGGCTTCCAGATCGATGCCGCGCAGATTCCCGCCGGCCGAGGCGCCGCAGTGTCGATCGGCAAGACGATCGCCGCGGTGCACGCGCTGCCGGCATCCATCGTCCGCGCGGTCGGGCTGCCCGTGCGCGATGCGCAGGGCGTGCGCGCCGACATCCAGCAGATGATCGACCGGGCCGCGGCCACCGGTCGGGTGCCGGCCCGGCTGACTGTGCGGTGGCGCGATGCCGCCGCCGACGACGACCTGTGGCGGTTCGAGAGCGCTGTGACGCTGGGCGGGATGCAGGCTCAGTCGTTCCTGTTCGAGGACGACCCCGACGAGGGCCCGCACGTCGTCGGCGTGCTGGGCTGGCGTGGCCTGAACGTCGGCGATCCAGCAGAGGATCTCGGCTGGCTCTCCGGCGCCCCGGATGCCGCGACTGACGTGCACTCGGCGTACGACGCGGCATCGTCGAGGGCATCCGACGACGCGTTGCGGGTGCGCGCGCGGCTGCACGCCGAACTGGAGTTCGCGCGCTGGCTGGTGCACGGCGCCGAGCTGCGCCGCGAGGACATCGTCGACGACGCCGCCGCACTGCTCGAGTCACTGGCCGAGGGGCTGCGCCACGATGACCTGCGAGTGGTCTCCGCGTACACGGGGGGTGTGGATTCGGCGCTGGATGTGCTCGAGCGCGTGCCCGCGACCACCTCGTCCGTCGACACGTCGATGCAGACCGACGCCTACCGCCCCGAGGATCTGCTCTGGGACGACACCGACGAGCCTGACACAGATGCCGCCGACGGAGACCCTGGTGACGAGGAAGCAGAGGTCCGCCCCGAGGCTGCTGGCGGCGGTGCCGGGCATCCGTCGTGGGAGGAGCCGACCCAGGATCTCAGCGAGGTCAGCGGGGTGCGGGGGTCGACTCACGAGGCGCTGGACGAGGAATCGGATGCCAGTGAGGGCGCACCGGGTCCGTTCGGCGCACGTGATTCGTCCGAAGACGATGCGCACACCGGCCTGGATCCGGCCGAGGAGGCTCAGCGCGCCGCGCGGGCTGCGCTCCAGCGCTGGAGCAGCTCCGACTCGGAGTAGACCCGGTCGCCGCGGATGACCAGGTCATCGGCGACGTAGTACAGCGCGACGTCGATCTGATCGAGCGGCACCCCGTAGCGACGGTGGTAGGCCAGCCGGTAGAGCGCGAGCTGCAGCATGCGCTCGTCCCGCTCCGCAGCCGTGCGCGGGGCGCGGCCGGTCTTCCAGTCGACGATCTCGATGCGTCCTCCGCGGTCCTCGCGCCGGTAGACCGCATCGAGCTTGCAGATGACGATATGACCGGCAGCGTCGCCGCTCGCACCGCCGCCGAAGGCGAAGTCGATCTCGATCTCGACGGCGATGGGCTGCAGCTGAGCCCATTCGCTGCGCTCGAACGTCGCGCGCAGGTCCGCCAGGGCGCGTTCGTCGTCCGTGCTCGTCTCCGGCGCTGCATCGGTGGGCGAGATCGCGTCTTCATCCAGCTCCCACAAGGCGCTCTCGACGCCCGAGGCCGCGCCGACCAGTCCTGAGCGGTTCTCTACCCAGGCGTGGAAGAGCGTGCCTATCCGCGTCTGCGTGTACGGGCGCTCCGGCATCGGCCGGCCCAGGTCTCGCAGCGTGCCGCGGTAGTCGGTGACCCAGTCCTTGAAGCGCGACGCCGGCACGCGGGTCGGGGCATCGCCCGTGGCGCCCCGCAGCCGCTCGGCGCGTTCGGCGAGCAGCCGCTCCAGCTGCGCGGTGGGCGTCGGCGCCTCATCGGCTGCGAACGCGGCGCGTGCTGCCTGCTCGGCTGCCCCCACCCTCGCCCGACGGTCGCCGAGTGCGTCCATCGGCCAGGAGCGGGTCATACCGGGGCCGTCATACGGGTTCTCATCGGGGTCGACGGCGCCGATCTCGTCGAGCCCGAGCACGTCGATGGCATCGCGCAGGTACGGGCTGGGCACGCGCGGCTTAACCTGCCCCGCCCAGTGCGCGCCCGTCAGCAGAAGGTCCTGCCGTGCGCGGGTGACCGCCACGTAGGCCAGTCGCCGCTCCTCCTGCTGCTGGTAGTCGCGATAGGCGTTCTTGAACCGGCGCAGCGCCCCGCCCTGCGGGAACGCCTTGGTCATGCCTGCGCACAGGGCATCCAGTGCGGCCTTGTGCCGCTTCGCGGGGACGTCGCCTGCGGCATCCATCTCGTACTGGGGATCCCAGTTGAAGACCGGCAGCGCGTCGCGGTCGCCGCGCAGGGCGAACGGCACGACGCCGAACCCGAACCAGCCGGAGGTGTCGCTGACGCGGCCCGGCAGCTCGTCCTCCACCAGGCGCACTACGGCGACCGCGTCCCACTCCAGCCCCTTGGAGCCGTGGATCGTGAGCAGCTGCACCACGCCCGGCTCCGGCGGCTCGGACCGCGGCATGAGCTCGTCGGTGCTCTCGGCCTTGTCGAGCCAGGCCAGCAGGCTGCCGATGGTGCCGCGGTCGTCTGCGCTGAGGAAGGCGCGCACCTCGTCGGCGAACGCCCGCAGCTGGGTCGCGGCGACGCGGGCGGGACCGCGGGACTCGTTCGCCGCGAGTTCGATGTCGAGGCGCAGTTCGGACTCGATCATGCGGATCAGCTCTGGAATCGGCAGTCCTGCGGAACGCCGAAGGCGCTCCAGGATCTCGCCCGCGTCACGGAGACGTGCACGGCCTTCGGGGCTGATCGCCTCGACCAGCCGGTACCCGTCGGGTGTCGTCCGCAGGAAGTCGACGGCGTCGACGATGGACACGGCTTCGTCGGCCCCGCGCGAGGATCGCAGCCGCTCGCGCACCTCGTCCGAAAGCGGCGAGAGAGACGCGTCGCGGCTCGCGAGGACGGTCGCCAGGTCGTACAGCGCGGCCATGTCGGCCACGCCGATCGCGAAGCGCGGCCCGACCAGCAGCCGGATGAGCGCGGACCCGGCGGTCGGATCGTGGATGACCCGGAGCATCGAGACGACGTCGACGACCTCGGGGGTCGAGAGCAGTCCGCCGAGTCCCAGGATGCGGTGCGGGATGCCGCGCCGCGCCAGCGCGCCGGCGAAGGTCTGCATGTGCCGCTTGGAGCGGAACAGCAGCGCCCCGGTGTGTGCGCGGGCGGCGGCGGCAGAGGCGTGCTCGGCGCGACGCTCTTCGAACCATTCGGCGACGGCTTCGGCTTCATCGTCGACCGTGTGGGGGAAGCGAACCTCGACGCGCCCCTCGCCGGCGCCGGGGCGCGGCTCGAGCGCCGGTACGTCCAGACCGTCCCGCTGCAGCGGCTCGAGCACGCGGTTGGCGACGTCGAGGATGCGGGTGTCGTTGCGCCAGCTGGTCATCAGGCTGTACGCGGTCGCCGTCTGCTCATGCGCGAAGGCACGGCCGAAGGCGTAGAGGTTGTCGGCGCTGGCCCCGCGCCAGCCGTAGATCGACTGGTGCGGGTCGCCGACGGCCATCACGGCGCTGTCGCGGAACAGCGCCGCGAGGAACCGGGTCTGGATGACGGAGGTGTCCTGATACTCGTCCAGCAGCACGACGCGGTGCTGTTCACGCAGCTCGGCGCGCACGTCGGGGGCGGTCTCGACGATGTCGAAGGCGCCGCCGACCTGATCGGCGAAGTCGAGCACCCCGCGGCGCTGCTTCTCGGCGATGTAGTCGCGCACCAGATTCACCAGCACAGGCATGCTGAGCAGGTTGACAGCGGCGGTGTCTACGTCGCGGTTGGTGCGGTACGGCTCGAATGCGGATGCCTGTGCCCTGGCGATCCGCTCGATGGCGTCCAGATCGGCGCGATGGTCGAGCGCCTCGGCGGCGAGCTTCTGGACGGCGTCGATGACGGTGCCCAGTGCCCGGTCGATGTCTTCCAGCCCTGGCAGGTCGGCGCGCAGCACGACGGCTCGAGCGATCAGCCACGACGCGGACTGGCTGAGCATGGCTGCCTCGGGGTCGCGGCCGATGCGCGCGGCGTGCTCACGGACGATGCTGTCGGCGAAGGCGTTGTAGGTCGACACCCGGGGTCGGATCAGCAGGTCGTCAGCGGTGCGCGGCGTGCGCGGATCCCAGCCTGTCCTGTACCGCTCGGCCAGTTCGTCGAGCACCTGCGTGCGCACGGTTTCGCGCTGCGCGTCACTGCCCGCGTCGTGCACCCGACTGAGGGCATCCGTCGCCACGATCTCCGGCAGGTGCGGCAGCAGACCCCGTCTGCCGAAACGGTCGATCATCTGCAGGCGCACGCCGATGCGCTCGGCGAGCTCACCGGCGGCCTTGCGGGTGAACGTGAGGCCGAGCACCTCGTCCGGACGCACGTGACCGTTCGCAACGAGCCAGACCACCCGGCCCGACATCGTCTCGGTCTTGCCGCTGCCCGCTCCGGCGACGACGAGCGCCGGAGCCGGCGGCGCCTGGATCACGCGCTGCTGCGCCGCAGTGGGCACCGGGAGTCCGAGGGCCAGAGCGATGTGCTCTGCGGATATCGTCGAGGGCGTCTCCCACGTCGAGGGCGTCTCCCACGTCGAGGGGGTCTCCCGCGGAGGGCCCACGCGCGCCGCGGCTTCGGGCAGCGCGCCAGCGATGTTCGGAGCATGCGCGGGGATCACGAGCTCACCGCCGGAACGGTGTGGATGTGGCACGGGCTGACCCGCACCTGCGTGTCGGCGCAGTGCGACTCGACCTGCGCCGTGAAACTGCTCGCGGCCATCCCCCGGCCGGCTTCTGCGACGCGGTGCAGGAACGCCGCCCTGGCATCCGCGTCGAGCGTGTGCTGGTGTGCGACGCGGTAATTCGCCTTGCCGACGGTCTTCGACACGATCACAAGGCGGGCCCCGGCGAGGGCATCCGCCGGGGCGTCCTCGAGCAGCCCCTCCTGCACGGCGATCTGATACGCGGCCAGCTGCGCGTGCTCCCGCACGTTCGCCTCTGTGTCGGGCTCGTACTTGCCGGTCTTCAGATCGACCACGACCACTCTCTCCGCCCCTTCGACGTCCTTCATCCGCTCCCACTTCTGCCCGCGGGCGGCATCGTGCTCGCCGCTGCCCGTCGGGTACATCTCGACCCGGTCGATCACGCCGCTGACCACCGCGCGCGGTCGCGGATCGACCGCTGCGGACCCGGCGCCGTCGCCACCCGCGGCGCCGGGATCCGCACTCTCCTCGATCGCGATCGCCTGCTCGGTCTCGAGGTCCACAGCGAAGCGGAACTTCGCCTCTGCCCCGACGACGCGTCCGCCGTCGCGGACGACCTCGCTGACGTAGTCGCGTACGCGTTCGACGTAGAGGTCCGCGCGGCGGCGCTCCTTGCGCCCGATCCAGGCGGTCTCGAAATCGAGTTCGGGCCAGTGCTCGTCGACGATGGCGCGCATGGCGTCGAGGTCGCCCTCCGGCACCTTCTCCATCGCTTCGTGCACGATGGTGCCGATGCCCGCGGAGGGCGGAGCGACGGTGTCGCCGCCGAGCGAGGCGATCACCCAGTTCAGCCCGCACTCCTCGAATGCCTCCAGGCGTGATGGCGACACGCGCACCGGTGCGACGGCGAGGTCGCGCAGCGGGGCGGTGCTCGACGGCGCGGTCACGCCGTACCAGTCATCAGGAGATGCCCCGGGAACGCCCGCTTCCGCGAGGATGCGCAGCTGGTCGGCAGCCGCGCCGATTTCCATCGGATCCGCCGAGGTGCTGAGGGTGCGGCGATGCCTCGCGACCAATCCGCGCAGCGTGAGCGGATGCGCATAGCGCTGCTCGTCCTGCTCCGTCGGCGGCGGTGGCGGCAGGAAAGAGAAGAACGGGCTCGGCGACATGTCGTCGTCATCGACAGCCGAGACGACAAGGCGCGAGCGCGCGCGCGAGATCGCCCGCACGAAGAGTCGCAACTCGTCGTGCAGCGCGGATCGGCGGCGATCCAGCACGCCGGGAACGGTCTCGGGTGCGCCCGCACGTGCCGCGGTGACCGCCTCAGCCAGGCGCCAGGTCTCGAGCATGCCGCCGCGCAGTCGCACGTTCGGCCAGATGCCGTCCTGCACTCCGGCGACGACGACGGCCTCGAACTCGGCTCCCAGCGCGGTCGCGGGAGTCATCAGCGTCACCAGGCCCGGCCGGTCAGGTGTGGAGAGCGTGTCTTCGGGCACCTCGCTGTCGAGGATGTCGCGGATGAACAGCGCCGGCTTCTCGTGCGGGGTGCGCTCGACGAAGCGCTTCGCAGCGTCGAAGAGCGCGACCAGGCTGTCGAGCGAGCGTGCGATCTCGGCTCCGCCGGGCTGGTCGGCCGCGGTCCGCCAAGCGGACTGCAGCGATGCGCCGCCCGTGGTGCGAGCGCGATCCCAGACGAGCCAGAGCAGCTCGTGGATGGTGCGCCCGGCTGCGCCCTCGGCGTGCAGCAGCGCGAGGGTCTCGGCGAACCGCTGCGCGACCCGAGCCTCCGGCGCGTCGACGCGGTCGAACCTCAGCGGGAACTCCATGGCCTCGCGCAGCAACTCGCGGGCCGGCGTCGATCCGCCGTCCTCCAGCTCGATGTGCCGCAGCCTGGCGCGCAGCCGCCGAAGCCCCACGGCGTCGAGTCCGCCGAACGGCGAGATGAGCAGCTCGGCAAGCAGATCGGGCGTGCGCTCGGGAGCCGGCGTCAGCCCCAGCCGTACGATCTCGACGATCTCGCGGACGATCCCCTCGCTGCCGAGAGGGCGCGGCACACCGGCCGCGCGGGTGGGCACCTCGCGTGCGGCCAATTCGGCCTCGAGCATGACGATCTGCCTGGTGTCGTGCGCGATGACAGCTATCTCGCTCCACGGGATGCCCTCGCTGAGGTGCCAGTCGCGCAGCGTCGCGGCGATGCGATCGACCTCCTCGTAGGGAGACGGCGCGATGAGCGTGCGCACCTCGCCAGGGGCACCGGGCACGTCGGTCGCTTCCGCGGGAGCCCGCCGATGATCGACTCGCCCCGCCACGCCGATCGCCTGCGTGACCGTGCGGGTGAGGGTGGTGAGCGTCGGATGCTGACGATGCGCCCGATCGAGCACGAACACCTCGCCGAGCACCTGGGCTAGTTCGGCGAACAGCTGAGGGCTCGCGCCGCGGAACGCCCCGGACGAGATGTCGGGGTCGCCGAATGCGAGCACGGCGATGCCGCGCGCACGCAGGGCGCGGACGAGTCGGACGCCCCCGCGGGTGAGCTCCTGCGCATCGTCGATCAGCACGACGCGCAGCTCGGCGAGAGGGCCGAGAGAAGCGGCGTCCGCAGTGTGCAGGATGGCGGTGGCCTCACCGAGCAGCTCGGGGATGTCACGGTGTGCCACGCGCATGCCGCCCATGACCTCGCGGTACTCGTCGAGGAAGTCCGCGGCCGCGCTCCAGGTCTCGCGCTTCGAGGCGGCCAGTTCCCCCGGTTCGACGGCCAGTTCGGTGCACTCGGCGAGGAACGCGCGAAGCTCTGAGCGGAAAGCCTTCGACGCTCGGACGGCCGGGCTCAGGGCATCCGGCCACTGACGCGCGCCGTCCTCGGCATCGCCGGCGAGCAGGTCGGCGAGGATGCGGTCCTGGTCGGCACCGGTCAGCAGCGCCGGCGGATCCTCACCGCGCTGCACGGTGACGCCGCGCACTATCTGGAAGGCGAAGGACGCGAGCGACCGAGCCAGCGCTCCGGGAGTCGCCTGCTCGACGAGAACCCCGATGCGGTCGCGCAGCGCCGTGGCCGCCTGTCGGCTCGGCGTCAGCACCAGCACCTCTTCGGGCCGCATGCCGGCGCCGAGCAGGTGCACGACGCGGTCGATGAGAGCGGTCGTCTTACCCGTTCCCGGGGCGCCGATCACGACCCCGGATGCCGTGGGCGGGGCCTCCACGAGGGCGTGCTGCGCAGCATCCTGTGTCATGGCATCCACGCTATCGGCGCGCACCGACACTTCGACGCGCTGCGCTTGCTCAGCGCATCGCACTCCACGCCCGCCGCGGTTCCTGAGCGACGAGCGCAGCGACGAGACGAAGGCCGCTCGCCCCCGCTGTGCGCCGATGGCGAAATCGGCCGCGCGGCCGTCTGCGCGTCAGTCCCAGCCGGTAGAGTTGCCGGTGTTCGCAGAACTTGAGGAGATCGCGTGGAAATCCGCATCGGCATCGTCAACACCGGTCGTGAGCTGAGCTTCGACACCAACAGCAGCGCCGACGAGGTGCGCACCCAGGTGACCGAGGCCCTCGAGCAGAACGCAAGCCACCTCAGCTTCGCCGATGCCAAGGGCAGCTCCTACATCGTCCCCACCGCGAACCTCGCCTACGTCGAGCTGGGCTCCGAGGAGTCGCGTCGGGTCGGCTTCGTCGCCTGACATGTACATCCTGCTCGCACTCATCGCCGCGTGCTCGCTGGGCGTCGCACTGCACTTCCTGATGCCGCACCGCGAGCTGCGCGGTGTGGCCGTCACCCCGGCGATCGCGACGGCCGTCGCCGCCGCGATCTACACGATCATGCAGTGGGCAGGCATCGCCGAGGGCAACGTCTGGCTGTGGGTGGCGAGCATCGGCGGTGGCCTTGCCGTCGCGGCGCTCGTCACGGTCTCCATCACCGCTCAGCGCAGCCACCACGACCGGCTCGAGAAGCAGGCGCTCGGCATCTGACGCGAATCCCGCGCCAAGAAGCGGGCCGATGCTACGAGGCGAGCCCCATGGCATCCATCCGCCGCGCGTGCGCGCCCATCAGCTCGGTGTAGACCGGCTCGATGCGCGTGTCGTCTGCTTCGAGGCGGCCGGGGCGCAGCGCGCCGCGGCAGACGAGCAGGGTGTCGCCGACCAGCCGCCGCCCCCACATCGACAGCAGCGAGCGCCACTCGTCGTCGCTCTCGATCGTCTGCTGGATGATCGCGACGATCTCGCTGCCGCGGTCGTCCTCCCGCAGGATCGCGGCGACCCGCTCCCCCGTCTCGCCGTAGCTCGAGGCGAGGGCGAGGTAGAAGTCGTCGAGCATGCCGGCGGTGAGGTACACCGACAGCAGGGTCTCCTCCTGGTGCACGCCGATGGTCTTGCGACGGAACGCGTCGAGGTTCTCGCGGAACGGCAGCATGACCTCGGTGGGGTCATCGCCCAGGTCGGAGATGACCTCGACGATGCCGCGGTGCTTGTCGAGGGCGGCTCCGGCTGCGCGTGAGAGGGCCTCCTTGCGCGCGAGCTCGTGCGTGCCCCGGATGCCACGGGTGAGCGTCTCGAAGTATCCGAGCTGCAGATATGCGGCCTGGCCGAGGAAGCGGTTCAGCTCGGGTGCGAGCTCGGCGAAGTCGACGCGTGTCGCACCGCTGCTGTCGCCCTTGCTGCGCAGCGTCAGAGTGCGCCGAGCCGGCTTGCGCTTCCAGAACCAGTTGACCACCAGAACAGACTATCGGGCCGGCGCTACGGCCGATCGACCCCCTCGGGTAGGCTTGTCCCGTCCTGCCATCGGAGCAGGGCCCCGCGCCTGTGGCACAAGTTGACGGCGTGGATCCGTAAACGAGGCGTCGCTCGCGTGGCAACCGCCGCGCACGCGCCGGACAGGCAGACACATACTGTGACTTCATTCGCTGATCTGGGAATCGATCAGGACATCATCGACGCACTCGCCGCCAAGGGCATCGTCGACGCATTCCCCATCCAGGAGCAGACCATCCCTCTCGGCCTCCCCGGCCAGGACATCATCGGGCAGGCGAAGACCGGCACCGGCAAGACCTTCGGCTTCGGCATCCCCGTCGTGCAGCGTCTCGGCAAGGACCCGGAGCCCGGTGTCAAGGCGCTCATCGTCGTGCCGACCCGCGAGCTCGCCGTGCAGGTCTATGAGGACATCGATCTGCTCACCTCGAACCGCTCGACCAGCGTCGTCGCCATCTACGGCGGCAAGGCGTACGAGGGCCAGATCGATCAGCTCAAGGCCGGCGCGCAGATCGTGGTCGGCACCCCTGGCCGCCTGATCGACCTCGCGAACCAGCGTCTGCTCGATCTGTCGAACGCGACCGAGGTCGTGCTCGACGAGGCCGACAAGATGCTCGACCTCGGCTTCCTCGCCGACATCGAGAAGATCTTCTCGAAGGTGCCGCCGGTGCGCCACACGCAGCTGTTCTCGGCCACCATGCCCGGCCCGATCGTCGCGCTCGCGCGCCGGTTCATGTCGAACCCGATCCACATCCGCGCGAACGACCCCGACGAGGGCCTCACGCAGGCGAACATCAAGCACATCGTCTACCGGGCGCACTCGCTCGACAAGGACGAGATCATCGCCCGCATCCTGCAGGCCGAGGGCCGCGGCAAGGCCGTCATCTTCACCCGCACGAAGCGCGCCGCGCAGAAGCTCGTCGACGAGCTCGGCGACCGCGGCTTCAACGTCGGCGGCGTGCACGGCGACATGGGCCAGGAGCAGCGGGAGCGCTCGATGGCCGCGTTCAAGGCCGGCAAGCGCGACGTGCTCGTCGCCACCGACGTCGCCGCCCGCGGCATCGACGTCGATGACATCACCCACGTGATCAACCACACCATCCCCGACGAGGACAAGACGTACCTGCACCGCGCCGGCCGCACCGGTCGCGCCGGCAAGACCGGCATCGCGGTCACGTTCGTCGACTGGGAGGACCTGCACAAGTGGGCCCTCATCAACCGCGCGCTCGAGTTCGGTCAGCCCGAGCCCGTCGAGACGTACTCCTCCAGCCCGCACCTGTACACGGACCTCGACATCCCCGAAGGCACCAAGGGACGTCTGCGCACCGCGCCGAAGGCGGAGAAGCCCGAGCGTCGTCAGCGTCAGCCGCAGAAGGCGTCGGATGCCGCCGCCGAGGGAACCGACGAGGGCACCACCCGTCGCCGTCGCCGCCGCCGTCGCAGCTCCGAGGGCGAGAAGGTGGGCTCCACGTTCGTCGAGGGCGCCGAGCAGCAGGCATCCGACTCCGCCGCCGGCTCACCGACCGCCGACCGCGATGCGGAAGGTGCCGGCACGCACGACGGCGACGCCACGAGCGAGCACCGCGACGGCAAGACGGCGCCGCAGCGCCGTCGCCGCCGTCGCCGCAGCGGCGGTGCCGCCCCGACCGGCGCCTGACGCTCTCAGCTCAGCGAGGCCTCTCCTGTTCGACAGGAGGGGCCTCGACGCCGTCACGGGCACGCCGCAGACCGGATGCCACGGCATCGGGCGACCGGGGCCGGTACACCCACGTGACCAGCACGACCGAGATGATCATCAGCAGGAACCACGAGCCGAGTTTGCTGATCGATACCGGCTGCCAGCCATCCAGCTGGTCGGGATAGGCCCACGCTCCCGCCCAGGTGCCGATGTTCTCGGCGAGCCAGATGAAGAACGCCACGCCGGCGAACACGGCCAGCAGCGGCAGTCGCAGCACGCGCACGCGAATCCGCGCGTGCATCACGGTCCGTCCCCACAGCACGATGACGGCGGCGAACAGCGCCCAGCGCGCGTCCCACCAGAAATGGTGGGTGAAGAAGTTCGCGTAGATCGCCGCCGCGACGATAGCTGTCATCCAGCGTCGCGGGTAGCGCGAGAACCGCAGATCGAACAGCCGGTACACCCGCACCATGTACGAGCCCACGGCCGCGTACATGAAGCCGCTGAACAGCGGAACACCGCCGATGCGCAGCATCCCCTCGGCTGCGTACGCCCACGAGCCGACGTCGGTCTTGAACAGCTCCATGATCGTGCCGGTGATGTGGAACAGCACGATCACGCGCAGCTCGCGCACCGTCTCCAGCCCGAAAACGAGCATCGCGACCTGGATCAGCACGGCGGCGAGGGTCAGAGCGTCGTTTCGCGCGAGCGGCGCGTCATCGGGATAGAAGAGGCGGGCCGCGATGATGACGACCAGCAGGGCCGCGCCGAACGCGCACGCCCATGCCTGCTTGAGCACGAACACGGTGAACTCGATGAGCGCGGAGCGCACTCCCTGGGCTGCCGCGTCCTGCAGCATCCGATCGGCGATCGTGTCGATGCGCTGCTCGAGCGCGGTCCCCCACTGCATGCCTCGAACGGTATCGGCGCCCGCCGACAGGAAGCCGGGAGAATCCCGGTCGTTCGCCGAGTCGCGCCGCCATCGGCCTGCGCAACCCCGACATTTCGCTCCCCGGAAGCCAAATGCCGCGCAAACGCCGCCCATGACCGACATTCGGCTCCCGGCCCCCGCTCCGTCGCGTCGAGCGGGAAGCCAGATGCCGCGCAAACGCCGCCCATGACCGACATTCGGCTCCCCGGCCACCGTTCCTCCGTCGCCGGCGGCCGCGATCTCGCCCGGGCTAGGCGTACCGCGGCGGGGTGCCCGTCGCGCGGTCGATGATGCGGGCGACCATCTCGTCGGATGTCGTGTTCTCGCCGGGACGGTTCGGCTTGCCGGCCATGCCGTGATAGTCGCTGGATCCGGTCACGACCAGGTCGTGGCGGGCTGCGATCTCGCGCAGCTGGCGCTTGCCGGTCTCGGTGTTCTCGCGATGCTCGATCTCGAAGCCGCCCAGCCCTTCGGCGATCAGCCGCTCCAGGATGCCGATGGGCAGCATCCGATCCCTCCCGCTCGTGACCGGGTGCGCGATGACCGCGACTCCCCCGGCCTGCGTGATCAGCCGCACGGCCGTGTGCGGGTCGGGCGCGTAGTGCGGCTCGTAGTACCCGCTGCCCGGATGCAGGATGCCCGCGAACGCGTCCGTGCGGTCGCGGGCGAAGCCGCGGGTGATCAGGGCGTCGGCGATGTGCGGGCGGCCGATCGTGGCATCCGCAGTGGTGTGGGCGAGCACGTCATCCCAGCGCAGGTCGTAGTCGCGGCCGATGTTCCGCACGATGCGCTCGGCGCGCCCGATGCGATCGCTGCGGATGCGCTCGGTCTCGGCCATGAGTGCGGTGTCCGTCGGATCGAACAGGTATCCGAGCACGTGCACGCTGCGCCACTGGTGCCGGGCCGAGAGCTCCATGCCCGGCAGGAAGGTCATCTTCAGCTCGGCGGCCGCAGCAGCCGCCTCGTCCCAGCCGGTCGTGCGGTCGTGATCGGTGAGAGCGAAGGTGCGGATGCCATGGGCGTGCGCCTGGCGCACGACCTCGGTCGGCGATTCGGTGCCGTCGGAGTGATTGGAGTGCAGGTGCAGGTCACTCGGCCCTGAGAAGCGGGAGCGCGCGCCTGAGGTCATCCTCTGAGAGTACCGCCAGCGCCGTCACAGCCGGCTCGCCTAGGCTTTCGGGCGATGCTACGTCTGGTCGGAATCCTCATCTCGGTGCTGTTCGCGATCGCGACGGCAGTGCTCGTCTGGCCGCAGTTCTTCCGGCTCGAGACGACCTTCCCGATCGCACAGCTCGTCTCGGCGCGCCTGCTGCTGATCGCCGGGTTCCTGGTGATCAGCGTGCTGGCCGTGCTGCTGATGTTCGCCCGGCCGCTGCGCGGCTTCGCGGCATCCATCCTCATCATCGCGCTGCTCGGCGCCGGAGCGACCGGGGTCATCGGCGCCGTGCGCGGCTTCGGCTCGGACGCGCTGCCCGAGAAATCGGATGCCAGTGTGCGCGTCCTGACCTGGAACACCGCAGGCGCCGCGGTGCCGGCCGAGACCATCGCAGGTGTCATCCAGGAGCAGCAGGCGGACATCGTGACGCTGCCGGAGACCTCCGAGGAGGTCGGCGAGCAGATCGCGATCATGATGCGCGAGGCCGGCTACCCGATGTGGGTGCACCACGTCAACATCCGGCCCGATGTGCTGAACGGCCCGCAGGCGTGGCAGACCACGATCCTCATGTCGGCCGACCTCGGCGAGTACTCGGTGATCGACTCCTCGACCGACGGCACGAGCAACACGGGCTCGGTGCCCAGCGCCGTGGCGATGCCGGTGAACGGCGAAGGCCCGACGATCGTGGCAGTGCATGCGGTGGCCCCGCGCCCGGAGGCGATGTCGAAGTGGCGGTCGGATCTCGCCTGGATCGCCGACCAGTGTCCGGAGGGCGACTTCATCCTCGCCGGCGACTTCAACGCGACGGTCGACCACATGGCGGAGTTCGGCATGGAGGGCGGCACGATGGGCCGCTGCCGTGACGTGGCCGGCGCCACGGGCAACGGCGTCGTCGGGACCTGGCCGGCGGACATGCCGCGGCTGGCCGGGGCGCCGATCGACCACATCATGGTGAGCGAGAACTGGCGTGCCTCCGGCTCTGTCGTGCTGGCCGACGCCGGCGGCAGCGACCACCGTGCGGTCGTGGCCCAGCTGGAGCCGGCCACGGCCGAATGAAGTGACGAGAGTGAGACAATGGGAACATGAGCAGCGCAGAGAACGACACCGTCGTCGACACCCCAGAAGACGTCTCGACCACCGAAGCCCTCTCCGCCCCAGAGGCCCTCTCGACCACCGAAGCAGAGGCCGCAGCGAGGAACCCCCGCAAGCAGCCGTTCCCGAAGGGCTTCCTCGACACGATCTCGACCGGATGGGCCGACCGTCCCGAGTCCATGCCGACCGCACGCCCGCAGGCTTCCTTCGCCGCAGCGCGCCGCGCGAAGGTCTCGGCGGCGTTCCCCGGCAAGCGCCTGGTGATCCCGGCCGGGTCGTTCAAGCAGCGCAGCAACGATACCGACTACCCGTTCCGCGCGCACTCGGCGTTCGTGCACCTGACGGCCTGGGCGAACGACTCCGAGCCCGACTCGCTGCTCGTCTTCGAGCCCCGCGCCGGCGAGGGCGATGCCGGGCACGAGATCACGCTGTACTTCCGCGAGCGCGCCGATCGCACGACCAGCGAGTTCTATTCGGATGCCACGATCGGCGAGTTCTGGATCGGCCCGCGCCCGTCGCTGGCCGGCGTCGCCGCAGACCTCGACCTCGCGACCGCACACGTCGACACCTTCGCCCCCGGTGACGACGACCTCGTCGTCGACGCGGATGAGGAGCTGACCCGCTTCGTCTCCGAGCTGCGACTCGTGAAGGATGAGTACGAGATCGCCGAGATGCGCCATGCGGTCGCGGTGACGGCATCCGGTTTCGACGACATCATCAGCGAATTCGACAAGGCCATCGCGCACCCTCGCGGCGAGCGCATCGTCGAGGGCGTCTTCCACCAGCGCGCACGCAGCGACGGACACTGGGAGGGCTACGACACCATCGCGGCATCCGGTCACCACGCCTGCTACCTGCACTGGACCCGCAACGACGGCGCAGTCGTGCCGGGCGACCTGATCCTGATCGACGCAGGTGTCGAAGTCGACAGCCAGTACACCGCCGACATCACCCGCACTCTGCCGGTGAACGGCAGGTTCTCCGAGGTGCAGCGTCGCGTCTACGACGTCGTCCTCGAGGCCGCGGATGCCGCGTTCGCCGCCGCCAAGCCGGGTGCGCGCTTCCGAGAGGTGCACGAGGCCGCCATGGCTGTCATCGCCAAGCGCACTGCGGAGTGGGGCGTGCTGCCGGTCAGCGCCGAGGAGGCGCTGGACGCCGACAAGGGCGGCCAGCACCGCCGGTACATGGTGCACGGCACCAGCCACCACCTCGGCATCGACGTGCACGACTGCGCACAGGCGCGTCGCGAGATGTACTACGAGGGCGTGCTGGAGGCCGGCATGGTCTTCACGATCGAGCCCGGCCTGTACTTCCAGATCGACGACCTGACCGTGCCTGCCGAGCTGCGCGGCATCGGCGTGCGGATCGAGGACGACATCCTGATGACTGAGGACGGCCCGGTCAACCTGTCGGCCGACATCCCGCGGACGGCGGACGACGTCGAGGCCTGGATCGCCCGGCTGAACGGCTGACTGCTGACACACATGCATGACGGCCAGCTGGTCATCGAAGAGGAACTCGCGGGCGAGCTGATCGCCCGCGAGTTCCCGCGTCTGGCGGGGCTTCCTGTCGTGGCGGTGCCGGGCGCGGGCACGGTCAACGCGATCTTCCGGGTCGGTTCGGATGCCGTTGCGCGGTTTCCGCTGGCATCCGTCTCCGCCGACGAGCTCGCGGCTGAAGCCGTCGCGCTCGCCGACTTCGCCGACGCATCGCCCTTCCCCGCCCCGCGTCCGCTGGGGATCGGCGCCGGTGATCAGCGCTATCCGTCGGCATGGTCGATGCAGACGTGGCTGACCGGCGAAATCGCGGATCCGTTCTGCGCCGCAGGGACCGAGACGTTCGCACGGGACCTCGGGGCGTTGGTCGTCGCGCTGCGCGCGGCTCCGGTCGGATCGCGCGTCTTCGACGGTCGGGGACGCGGCGGCGCGCTCGCCGATCACGACGAGTGGATGGCCCACTGCCTGAAGCAGAGTGCGGGGATCGTCGACGCGGCGAGGGTTTCCTGCGCGTGGTCGATGCTGCGTGAAGTGCCGCAGGTCGGTGAGCCTGTGATGAGCCACCGCGACCTGATTCCCGCCAATCTGCTGGTGGCAGAAGGGCGCCTGGTCGGAGTGCTCGACGGCGGTTCATTCGGGGCAGCCGATCGGTCGCTCGACCTGGTCTGCGCCTGGCACCTGCTCGAGGCCGAGGCGCGGCTTGTTGTGCGTGGGATCGTCGGCGCGTCGGACGACGAGTGGCGCCGCGGTGCGGCGTGGGCGCTGCAGCAGGCGATGGGTCTGGTCTGGTACTACGAGCGCACGAACCCGGTCATGGCCGAACTCGGGCGCAGCACGGTGACAAGGGTGCTGGCTGATCAGGACGTCTTGGGGTGAACGCCTTCCGCGCGCAGCGCGTTCTGCAGCGCGTCGACACCGGTGAAGTGGTGCGTCGGCATGCCGAGCGCCGTGGCCCCGGTGAGCTTCGACGCGGAGTCGTCGGTGAAGAAGACCTCGTGCGGGTCGAGGCCGAGTGCGTCGATTACGTGCTGGAACGCGCGCACGTCGGGCTTGGCGAAGCCGATCTCGGCGGAGTTGAAGACGGCGTCGACGTGAGCGTCGATGCCGAGAGCGCGCAGCTCGGCGGGGACGGAGTCGGTGCCGTTGGTGAGGATGGCGGTTCGGATGCCGGATGCCCGCAGCCGGTCGCTCAGCGCCAGCATCCGCTCATCGCGCGTCGAGGGGTGCGCGCCCCACTCGGCTGCGGCTTCTGAGCTGCCGAGACGAACGCCGACGTCCTGCACCCACGCCGCGCGCGTCATCGCTCCGGTCGTGACGGCGGCGAGCAGCGACGAGTCGAAGGCGGCGCGATGGATGCTGCCCTCGGCGAGCCCGTGCCGCTTCTCGATCTGCGCGACGTGGGCGGGATCGAAGTGGCGCAGCACCCCGTCGAGGTCGAAGAGGACTGCGCGGATCATGCATCCATCGTGTCATCCGGGCAGGAGCGGACGTGCATCTCGCGACCGTTGTACAAGAAGGCTTTTCGATGTCCGCGTCGGCCCATAGGATTCGTCGGTGGCATCCCTTCTTGCGATCAACGGCACCCGCCTGTTCATCGACGAGCGCGGACCTGCGGACGGTCGTCCGCTGCTGTTCATCCACGGGGGTCCCGGCAATTCGTGGTGGGACTTCATGGCATCCGTCGGCGACGCTTTCGCTGCGCGGGGCTTCCGGATGATCGGCGTCGACCAGCGCGGCGTGCTGCGCTCGGACGCACTGCCCGAAGATCCCGCACTGAGCACCGACGTGCTGATCGACGACTTCGAGGCGATCCGCGAGCAGCTCAGCTTCGAGAGCTGGGCGGTGATCGGGCACTCGTCAGGCGGCGCGTACGCGTTCGATTACGCGGTGCGGCATCCCGAGCGGATCGATGCACTGGTGCTGGACTGCCCCGCGCTCGATGCGGATGCCACGGATCGGTTCCGGCTGCCGAAGGCCGCGGCGATGCTGGACGAGGCTGCGGCTGCCGACGATTCGGGTGTCGGTGGCACGGATGCTGCTGCGGTGCTCCGCGATGCGGCGACGGAGTGCCGTCGTCTGGCGGCGCTCGAACGTCGCCTCACATCTGACGATCGCTCGTGGGAGGCGATGCTGCCTCTCGGGCCGCGCTACCTCGATCTCTTCCTGCACGATGCGTCGACTCGTGAGCAGTATGAGCGACTCATGTCGACGGCACCCGAGGAACTCGACTGGGGCAAGGGCATGTCGCACCTGGTGCTCATGGCCGAGATGTACCGGGACCAGACGCCGCAGCTGGCCGATCTTGCGGTGCCGTCGATGCTGCTCGTGGGCGAGAGTGACATGGTCGCTCCGCCCGCCGTGCAGGAGCGCTACCGCGCGGCCACGGGTGGCGACGTGGTGACGGTCCCTCGGTCCGGGCACTTCGCGTTCGTCGAGCAGCCGGCCGCGTATGTGGAGCGGGTCGCGGAATTCCTGTCGCGGGCGGGTGCGGGGGCGGGCGGGTGACCCGAATTCGTGACCTTTTCGTGATCTTTTCGGATCTACTCTCGACTCGAATAGAAGTTCGAATGTCGGAGGCCCCGCACACAATAGAGACATGGCACTCTTCACCGAGATCGAGACACAGGTCGCCGAGTTGCGCGCCCTGCTCGGCGACGATGTCGAGGTGGGCGACCTGGCAGCGGTGATGTCGAGGCTCGCCGGCGACGAGCTGGTGGATGCCGTCACATCGGCGTCCGCGCTGGCGCGAGCGGTGGAACGGATCAGCATCGTCGGCGCCGGGATCACCGCCACGCGCTCAACGCGCGACGCCGGACACGACGGTCTCGCGCAAGCACGCGGGCATCGCACTCCCGCCGCTCTCGTGCAGGATGTCACCGGCGTCAGCCATGCCGAGGCGCAGCGACACGTCCGACTCGGGCTGTCGGTGCTCGAGGCGGCGATGCCGGATGCCCCGGGGCAGACTCAGACAGAAGACCGGCTCGAGCGCGATTCCGCATGTGGCGGCGATGCCGAACGGATGCCATGGCACGCGCAGCTCTCGTCGGCGATGATGCAGGGCAGAATCTCCTCGACGCAGCAGGACGCGATCCAGCGGGGTCTCGGTCAGCCGACGGACGAGTCCGACGAGACGCACGCGGCATGGAGCGCCGCCTCCGAGCAGTTGCTAGCGGACGCCACCTCGCGCACGGTGGAAGAGCTGCGGACCCAAGCACGCGCGATCAGAGATCAGCTCGACCCGGAGGGAGCGGCACGCCGCTTCACCGAGCGCTACGAGCGACGCAGCTTCCGAACCTGGACGGATGCCGACGGGCGGGAGTGCGGTCGCATCGACTTCGACGATGAGGGCGCGGCCTGGATGCGCACGATCCGCGATGCCGCTCTGCGACCTCGTCGCGGTGGCCCACGGTTCGTCGATTCCGCCGAAGCCGAGCGCGCCGCGGATCTGACCGCCGACACGCGCACGAACGATCAGCTGTCGTACGATCTGCTGATGGATCTGCTTCGCGCCGGCGCTCTGGCCGACGCCGAGAGCGTGTTCGGCACACGTCAGGCAGGCGTCCGCGTTGTTCAGGTGGTCGACGCCGTCACCGGCTCGCCGGTCGCCGCGCATACCGAGGACTACGGCATGCCGCTGCCGATCGCCGCGACCGAGCATCGCATCTGCGAGACCGGAACCGTGGCCGTCACGCTCGATCGTTCCGGAAATCCACTCGATGTGGGCCGCGAGAGTCGACTGTTCACTCCGAAGCAGCGCGTCGCGCTCGCGATCCGCGACGGTGGCTGCCGATGGAAGGGCTGCGACCGGCCGGCCTCGTACTGCGAGGCGCATCACATCGACGAATGGCATGCTGATCAGGGGCGGACCGACATCGACCGTGGAATCCTTCTTTGTCGACACCACCATGTGCAGCTTCACCACCGCGGATGGCGCATCAGCCGAGAGGGCAAGGGCGAGTTTCTGCTTCATCCACCGGAGGGCGGGCCACCCGTGCCACTGCTCCGGCGCGCGGCGCTCGTCGCCGCGTGGGCAGGCATCGATCCACCTCCCCGACGATTCCGGGCGGCGGCCGCGTGAACGCTCTGCGGGCGACGGTTGCAGCTGTTGGCGCTGGCGCGATGTGTCTGTGGTTGTGGGCGGAGCTTGTCGATGGGCGGGCCAGTCGACGCCACCTCGGGACCGGAGGGAACTCGGGAACGGGCGCCGACACGGCAACGAGCGCCGACACGGGCACGAGATCAAGCGCGAACACGGGCACCAGATCAAGCGCGGACACGGGCACGAGATCAATCACGGACGCGGACTCAGGTCACCCCGTATCCACCCGCACGGACGCAGTGATCGTGCTCGGATACCGCAACCGGGGCGAGCGCGCGAACCTCGTCAACAGATTCCGCGTGCGCGCGGGCGTCCGATCGCTCGACGTGACGGCGGAACGACCCCTCCTCGTGCTGTGCGGCGGCGCCGTCGGAGGTGCAACGACCGAAGCCGAACTCATGAAGCGCTACGCGCGAGACGAGCTCGGATTCCGCGGCACCATCATCCTCGACCCGGACAGCCACTCCACCTGGCTGAACATCGCCAACGCCATCCCCCACGTCGAAGACGCCGACACGATCAAGATCGTCTCCAACGCGCCGCACGCCGAGATGGGCCGGGAGATCCTGTGGACCCAGCGACCCGACCTCGCGGCCCGCCTCGTTCGCGGCGACGAGCACCGATTCGGCGAAGCTCCGCTGCTGAAGATCCTCGGCGCGCTGCGCGCGACCCAGTCACGCCTCTCCGGCGCATGGCGCACAGCCACCGACCCGCACGCGGCCATCCGGCAGGTCACGGCCGAGCACGTCACCGACCAGCGAGCCATCGACCAGCGGGCCATCGACCAACAGGCTACCGGCCGCTCTCAGCGATGAACTCCGCCACCAGCGGCGCGAGCGATGCGCCAACCTCATCGGCCGGGCGTTTGCGACCCTTCACCTCGAACGAATGGCCGCCGCCTTCGATCCACTCGATCCGGGCATCCTGACACGACGCCACCGCGTCCTCCAGCTGCGAGGTCGGCTGCACGAACGGATCGTTCGAGCCCTCCACGAACAGCTGCGGAGGGCGCACCGCGGGCAGATGCTCGACCCGCGGCGTCTCCGGCTTTCCCGGCGGATGCAGCGGGTATCCGAGATAGATCAGCCCATCCACCTCAAGTCCTTCAGCGACAGCCATCGACGCCATCCGCCCGCCGTACGACTTCCCGCATGCCCACACCCCGGCATCCGGAGCATCGACGCGAATCCACTCCACGACGGCGCGCCACGTGAGCTGGGCGTGCACCGCGGGCCCCGGCATCCGGCGCCCCGCCTCGAAATACGGGAAGTTGAAGCGCGCCGTCGTGAACCCCAGGTCGCGAAGCGCAGCAGCGAACCCCACGAGGAAAGGATGATCCATCCCGGCGCCTGCACCATGCGCGATCGCGACCACACCACGCGACTCTCCCGCCGGCAGCTCCCGCGCCGCCGTCACGGTGACCGTCCCGTTCGGCAGCGGCACCTCCACCGATGACGACGACGCCGACACGGACACCGACGAAATCAACGGGCACTCCTCGGAAATGGCAGCCGCACGACCTCACCGCGGCGCGCGCGCAGCACCGCCAGGATCACGACCACCAGATGCACGACGCACACCAGCACATACAGCACGATCGGGATCCCCTGCGGGAAGAACCCGGATGCTGCTGCCGACGGCTGCGCCATGCGCATCAAGCCCAGCCCCAGCTGAACGACCAGCAACGCGGTGGACGTCACCAGGAAGATCAGACCCCACGAGCGCGCAGACGCCGCGTTCTCCTTCGCGAGCTGTCCCTGTCTGGAAAGCGAGCCGTATGAGGCGACCATTCCGCATCCCGCGAGAAGCGGACCCAGCAATGGCACGGGAAGCAACACCATCAGACCCCAGGCCCACGCGGACGCACCCGTAGCGCGATCGGAAGCGGACGAGTGAGACGTCATCGTCCGGACGCCGGCGGCTCCCGGCCGTCGTCGGCCGCGTCGCCGTCTCCGGCCGCGTCTCCGGGCGCGTCATCGTCTCCGGCCGCGTCACCGTCTCCGGGCGCGTCATCGTCTCCGGCATTCGCGCTCTCCGCGCCTACCCCATCGGACGCCGGCGCGTCCGTGTCCGCGGGAACCGCAGGTGCAGCGGAAGTCTCGGAAGTCCCGGGCATGGCCGGAGCCGGAAGCGGCGGCGGGGGCGGGGGCGCAGGAGCCGTGTGCGGCGCCGGAGCAGGGTGCGCGGCAGGTTCAGGGAGCCCGGCAGGAGCGTGCGCAGTCCCAGCACCAGAACCAGAACCAGCGCCAGCACCAGCACCAGAACCTGCCTGCGAGATCCGCTCGCCGTAACGCGGCGGCTCACTGAGATCCACGGGCGGCCGCGTCGCCGCCGGGCGCTCGGGCCCCACCACCTGCCGCGCCTTCGCCAGCGACGCCGCCTGAACCCGCACCTCGTAGTGGTCGGCGATCATCTGCGACACGCTGGCGAAGTCGCGCCGACGACGAACGATCGCGTAGGTCACAAGACTCATGATCATGCCGAGCGCGACACCCACGAGGATGAACCCCAGGAAGAGCGAGATGGGGGCATCCGGGTTGCCGAACAGCATGACCGCGGAGAGCACGAGGCCGATCAGCACGCCGTTGATCGCGCCGGACCGCGCGGCGGCGGCGTAGCCGAGCCGCCCCGTCACACGCTCCACGGTGCGCACACCCTCGCCGACGATCGCGATGTCGCGCGCCGGAACCTCTCCGGCGATCAGCTTCGACACCGTCTTCTGCGCCACCTCGTAGTCGCGCGTCGACGCGATCACCTCTCCGAGGTCGCTGCCGTTCATCGGACGATTCAGCATGCTCATCCCGCCATTGTCCCATCGACGCCGATGCGGCGACACCTTCCGCTGCAGAGATACCCACCCGGACTACGCTGGCACCCACCCGGACTACGCTGGACGCTGTGAGCACACAACGGGTTTTCGTCGCGCGGCTGGCCGGATGCGCCGTGTTCGATCCCGCCGGCGACCGACTCGGCAAGGTCCGCGACGTCGTCATCGTGTACCGGAACACCGCCGCGCCGCGCGTGATCGGCCTCGTCGTCGAGATCCCCGGACGCCGGCATGTCTTCCTCTCGATCGGCCGCGTCACCTCGATCCGCTCCGGACAGGTGATCAGCACCGGCCTGATCAACGTGCGCCGCTTCCAGCCGCGCCCCGGCGAGGTGCGCGTGCTCGCCGAGTTCCTCGGGCGCCGCGTCAGCCTCGTCGACGGCTCAGGCACCGCGGTCGTCGAGGACGCCGCGATCGAGCAGGACCGCCACGGCGAATGGGCGATCACCCAGCTGTTCCTGCGCAAGCCCAAGACCAACCCCTCCCCCTTCGCGAAGGGACCGACGACCTTCGCCGCCTGGAGCGAGGTCGCCGAGCTGCGCAAGCCCGGCGAGGCCCAATCGGCCGAGCAGCTCGTCGCCACCTACTCCGAGCTGCATGCAGCCGACCTGGCGACCACCCTGCTCGATCTGCCGCAGAAGCGCCGCATCGAAGTCGCCGGCGAGCTGCCCGACGAGCGCCTCGCCGACGCCCTCGAGGAGATGCCGGAGGACGACCAGGTCGGAATCCTCGACCGCCTCGGCGACGAGCGCGCGGCCGACGTGCTCGACGAGATGGAGCCTGACGACGCCGCCGACCTGCTCGCACAGCTGCCGCCTGAGCGCCTCAGCAAGCTCCTCGCGCTGATGGAGCCGGAAGAGGCCGAAGACGTGCGGATGCTGTTGCGCTACGGCGCCGACACCGCCGGCGGCCTGATGACGACCGAGCCGATCATCCTCTCGGCCGATGCGACCGTCGCGGAGGCGCTCGCGCTGATCCGCCGCCACGAGCTGCATCCCGCACTCGCCGCCGCGGTCTTCGTCACGCTGCCGCCGTTCGAGACCCCGACCGGACGACTGCTGGGCGTGGTGCACTTCCAGCGGATGCTGCGCTATCCCCCTCACGAGAGACTCGGCGCCATCCTCGACGACAACCTCGAACCCGTCTCGGTGACGGCATCCGCCACCGAGGTGGCGCGCATGCTCGCGAGCTACGACCTCGTCTCGCTGCCGGTCGTCGACGCCGCGCACCGCCTGGTCGGCGCGATCAGCGTCGACGATGTGCTCGACTACCTGCTGCCGAACGACTGGCGCACCCACGACGCCGAAGGGCCCACCGCAGGCGGTGCGCGATGATGGCGCGGCGCAACAGCCTCGACACTCCCAGCAGCCGCGGCCCCAGCCGCGCGCCCGCGCCGTCGAGCGACCGTTTCGGGCGCTTCACCGAGTGGGTGGCCCGCGCCATGGGCACTCCGGCCTTCCTCGTCATCCTCACGATCTTCTGCGCGGCCTGGATCACCTGGAACACCCTGATGCCCGACAACCTGCGCTTCGATGACGCAGCCCTCGGATTCACTGCGCTGACGCTGATGCTCTCGCTGCAGGCCTCGTACGCCGCGCCCCTGATCCTGCTCGCGCAGAACCGCCAGGACGACCGCGACCGCGTGCAGATCGAGCAGGACCGGCAGCGCGCCGAGCGCAACCTCGCCGACACCGAATACCTCGCCCGCGAGATCGTCGCCCTGCGCCTCGCACTCGATGAGCGCAGCTCACAGGCGGTCACCCGCGACGTGCTGCGCCAGGAGCTGAAGTCGCTGCTCGCCGAGCTCGACGACAGAGGCGATGAGACCCCGCGCGGCACCGGAGACGGCACCGCGAACACCACCGAGACGCACGATGACGCCCGCTGACCGCGTCCGAGCCGCGGTCAGCGCCGTCACCGACCCCGAGCTGCGCCGCCCGATCGGCGACCTCGACATGGTGCGCGACATCACGGTCGAGGGCAGCGTCGCCCACGTCGGCATCGTGCTCACCATCGTCGGATGCCCGGCAGCGCAGCGCATCGAGCAGGATGTCCGCGATGCCGCGGCATCCGTCGCCGAGATCTCCGACGTCACCGTGGACGTCGGCGTGATGACGCCCGACGAGCGCCGCGCGCTCACCGAGAAGCTGCGCGCCGGCCGGCCGGCGCGGCAGATGCCGTTCGGCCCCGACTCGCTGACCCGAGTGATCCTGGTATCCAGCGGCAAGGGCGGCGTCGGCAAGTCGACGGTGACCGCGAACCTCGCCGTCGCGCTCGCGCAGCGGGGACTCCGGGTCGGGCTGGTGGATGCCGATGTGCACGGCTTCTCGATTCCAGGCCTACTGGGGATCGCGCCGGGAACCCAGCCAACGCGCATCGACGATCTGATGCTGCCGCCGGTCGCGCACGAGGTGAAGACCGTCTCGATCGGTATGTTCCTGCGCGAAGGCGAGGGGGTCGTGGCGTGGCGCGGACCCATGCTGCACCGCACGGTGCAGCAGTTCCTCACCGACGTGTACTTCGGCGATCTCGACGTACTGCTCATCGACATGCCTCCGGGCACGGGAGATGTGGCCATCTCGATCGGTCAGATCCTGCCGCACGCCGAAGTGCTGGTTGTCACCACCCCGCAGCCGGCGGCCGCGGACGTCGCGATCCGCAGCGGGCTCGTCGCACGCCAGACCGGTCAGAAGGTGATCGGCGTCGTCGAGAACATGGCCGCGTTCTCACTGCCCGACGGCACCGTGCTCGATCTGTTCGGATCCGGCGGCGGAGCGGCAGTGGCCGAGGCGCTGAGCACCGACGAGAAGGTGCCGCTGCTGGCATCCATCCCGCTCAGCCCGGCGCTTCGGGAGGGCGGCGACACGGGTGTCCCGGTGGTGCTCGGCGCACCGGACGACGTGGCCGCGCGGATGATCGACGATCTCGCCCGCACGATCGCGCAGCACGGCCGAGGACTGGCAGGCCGGGCGCTGCCGCTGCACCTGAGCTGAAGAGGCAGCGCCGGTCAGGTCGCTTCGGCGTCGAATGGCGGAGGGGTCGCGCGAGAGAACGTGCTGCGCGTGAACTTCGGTCGCACCGGCTCGATCGGATCGGTCGCGAACGGATTGCTCGTGGCGGCCGGCTTCGGCGCCGGCGCCTCGGAGAAGTCCGGCTCCTCGAACAGCGCGTCGCGGATGATCCGGCGCGGGTCGTACTGCCGTGGATCGAGCTTGCGCCAGTCCACCTCGTCGATCTCGGGCCCCAGCTCGTCGCGCATCTTGCTCTTGGTGTCGCGCAGGTACTCGCCGGCGCGACGAACGAACTTCGAGAACGACTCTGCGGCCTTCGGCAGCCGCTCAGGACCGATGATGAGCATCGCGACAACGCCGATCAGCAGCAGCTTGTCGAAGGTCAACCCCAGTTCCATGACCCCAGGCTACCCGCCGCGCCTTCCCTTGTGATCCACCGGCGCCGTTTACGCTGTCAGTACGCCCTTTTCTCAGGAGAATGCCCATGAGCGAGCACGACGCGAACGCCCGATTCGCCCGCGAGACCATCGTCGAGCCGTCCGCCATCTCCCGCGCACGCACACACGCCGTGGAGCTCGGCGCGGCCCCCATCAGCGCCGCTGTCGGCGCGCAGTGCGCAGTGCTGGCCGCCACGAGCGGAGCGCGCTCCATCGTCGAGATCGGCACCGGCGCCGGAGTGTCCGGGCTCTGGCTGCTGCGCGGCGCTCCGCACGCCGTGCTGACCACTATCGACAACGAGCCCGAGCACCTGGCCGCGGCCCGGCAGGCGTTCGCCGACGCGAAGATCCCCCCGGCACGCGCACGATTCATCACCGGCCGCGCCGCCGATGTGCTGCCCCGCATGAACGAGGGCGCTTATGACATCGTGCTCGTCGACGCCGACCCCGAGAACGTGATCGAGTACGTCGAGCACAGTCTGCGACTGGTGCGCACCGGCGGCATCGTGCTGGTGCCGCGCGTCCTCGCGGGAGGGAAGGTCGCCGATCCCGTGCAGCGGGATGCCGTGACGTCGGCCTACCGCTCGCTCATGCAGGAGACGCAGGAGTCGCAGGCCGTCATCGCCGCGATCTCGACGGTCGGCGAGGGGCTGCTGCAGCTGGCGAGGGTGTCGGAGTGATCATCCGCTGACGGATCCCCCGGAGACGCAAGAAGGGCGATGGAGTGATCCATCGCCCTTCTTCATCTCGATCAGGTCAGGCCGCGTCCACGACGGCTGCCAGCACGTCGTGAAGCTCCTTCGCCTCCGCGTCGTTGACGGAGACGACCAGTCGGCCGCCGCCCTCGAGCGGAACGCGGACGATGATCAGTCGTCCTTCCTTGACTGCCTCCATCGGCCCGTCGCCCGTCCTCGGCTTCATCGCTGCCATCGTGGCTCCCTTTCCCTGGGTGGTATGCATCAAGTTTATCGGTAGGCTCCGACGCCCGTGTGACCGCAGGACACAATGCGGCTGCGAACACCCCGCAGAAGCTACGGAACCTGCCAGTACGTCTGCGCGAGCGAGTACATCGCGCAGATCCACAGCCACTGCAGCAGCAGGCAGGCCAGCAGCATCCCCCACCGGTAGGTGCGCGAGCGCGGCACGGCCAGCGCTCCGACCAGGGGCGTCAGCGGCAGCAGCAGGCGGAAAGTGCTCGACTGAGGGAAGAACACCGCCAGCAGATACAGCAGATAGCTTGCGCTCCAGAGCCGGATGTCGACGCCGAGCCGCTGCACGCTGCGTGCATTCAGCAGGGCCAGGGCCGCTCCGGTCACAAGCGCGATCAGGGCGATCAGGCCGGCCCATGCGGGCATCCCCCACTGCGTGAACCAGAACTCCGCGCCGCGCACGAAGCCCTCGAAGGGGAAGAAGTCCGGGCTCGGATCCGCGAGCCAGTTGCGTCGCCACGACAGCTCGGTCTTCAGGTAGGCACCGGGATCGCCGGTGACGAACGCCGCGATCACCTGCCAGCTGAAGCCGACGATCGTGGCGAGCGCGCCGAGTGCCACGATGTGCCACATGTCTCGCACCGGCAGGGGCTCGGTCCGGCGGCGCACCCAGCGCGCGATGCCGTGCAGGCCGAGGAAGAGCGCGAAGGCGAGGATGCCGGGGCGGGTGAAGCCCATCACCGGGATCAGAAAGTAGAGGAAGCCGTATCGATGCCGGGAGGCGAGGTCGATCGCGACAAGCAGCAGGAGAAGGAACAGCGTCTCGGCGTAGCCGACCTGGAACAGCGCGGCCAGCGGTCCGTTGGCGAAGAAGACCACTGCCCACATCGCCGCCGCCGCGCCGATCCGGCGACGGAGCAGCCGGTGCAGGGCGAGACACGCCAGAAAGCCGGCGGCCAATGTGATCAGCAGCGCTCCGGCACCCCAATCACCGAGACCGACGATCTTCGCGAGGTATGCGTACACCGGCATGAACGCCCAGGCGTTCTCGGCTACGTCCCCTGACGGCGTCAGCGGCAGCTGGGACGGATACCCGTTCTCGGCCACCCACCAGTACCACCGCGCGTCCCACCCCAGGACGTACTCCCCGATCGTCGGCTGCATGCCGAACCGCGACGCCGGCGAGGACAGTGCCGACGCCATCACGAGGAAGCCCGTGGTGATGAGCCGCGCGCACAGGTAGATGATCGCGATGCGACCGGTGACGGGCATCCGGGTCCAGGCGCGGATGCCAGAGGTCAGGAGCCGCTGAGCCACGCGCGCAGTCCGCGTTCGACGTCCTCGACCTGCCCGATCGGCACACGCTCCTCGTCATGGTGGGCGAGGTGCGGATCGCCGGGCCCGTAGTTCACGGCGGGCACGCCCATGGCCGAGAACCGCGCCACATCGGTCCACCCGTACTTGGCGTGCGGCTCTCCGCCGACCGCGGTGAGGAACCGCTGCGCGATGGGAGCGTCGAGTCCGGGGCGCGCACCGGCCGCGGCATCCGTGATCTCGATCTCGAAGCCGGCGAACGCGGCGCGCACGTGCGCCTCGGCGTCGGCGATGCTCTTGCTCGGCGCGAAGCGGTAGTTGACCTCGACCTCGCACAGATCCGGGATGACGTTGCCGGCGATGCCGCCGCGGATGCTGACGGCGTTCAGCCCCTCGCGATAGCCGAGCCCCTCGACCTCGATCTCCCGCGCGCGGTACTCCGCCAGCCGGGCGAGGATCGGCGCTGCGCCGTGGATCGCGTTCTCACCGACCCAGGAGCGAGCACTGTGCGCGCGCACGCCGTGGGTGCGGATGGTGGCTCGCATGGTGCCGTTGCATCCCCCCTCCACGCGCCCGTTCGAGGGCTCGCCGAGGATGGCGAAGTCGCCGGCGAACAGATCCGGGCGCACCTTCGACAGCAGGAACAGGCCGTTCTGCGATTTGTCGACCTCTTCGTTGTCGTACCACATCCACGTGATGTCGACGGCGGGGTCGGTGAGCTCGGCGGCCAGCTTCAGCTGCACCGCGACGCCCGCCTTCATATCGACCGTGCCGCGGCCCCAGATGAACGGCTCACCGTCGATCTCGATGTCGCGCGTGGGCACGTTGCCGTTGATCGGCACGGTGTCGATGTGACCGGCGATCACCACCCGCTGCGCGCGCCCGAGCATCGTGCGCGCGACGATCGTATTGCCGTGGCGGATCACCTCGAGATGCTCGCACGCGGCAACGGCCGCCTCGATCTCGTCGGCGAGGAGGACCTCGGCTCCGGAGACGCTGGGCGTGTCGCAGAGCACGCGGGCGAGGTGGGCAGCGGACGCGTTCAGGTCGAGCACCATGGGCTCCAGCCTATCGACGTCGCATTCGCCCGACGCTCTGTCGTGGCGTCACGGCGCATCGTGATGTCACGCCGCACGAGTGGCGAGGGCCGCGCCGTTAACCTTGACGGATGAGCAGCGAACGCACCCTGTGGGGAATCGGACTGACGACGATCGCTTCGGCCGACGGCGACGTCATCCTCGACGCCTGGTTCTCCGAGATCGGGTTCGGCGAACCGGATGCCGCCGGCGCGGCCGCTCTGGAGCAGTTCGCGGTCGCGGATGAGCGCCGTGCGGTCCGCTCCGAGGTGGTGCGGCTCTCGATCGACCTCGACGCCCCCGTTGCATCCACGCCCGACGCCTACCTGCGTCTGCACGCGCTCTCGCGCCTGCTGGTGCGCCCGAACGAGCTGAACCTCGACGGCATCTTCGCGCACCTGCCCACGAACGCCTGGACCAGCGCCGGCCCGATGCTGCCCGCCGACGCCGCACGGCTGCGGCCCGGGCTGCTGCGCCACGGCATCCAGGTGCAGGGTCTCGACAAGTTCCCGCGCCTCACCGATTACGTGCAGCCCGAGGGCGTGCGCATCGCCGACGCCTCGAGGGTGCGCCTCGGCGCCCACCTCTCCCCCGGGACCACCGTGATGCACGAGGGATTCGTGAACTTCAACGCCGGCACACTCGGCTCATCCATGGTCGAGGGCCGCATCTCGCAGGGCGTCGTCGTCGGCGACGGCAGCGACATCGGCGGCGGCGCATCGATCATGGGCACGCTCTCCGGCGGCGGCCAGCACCGGGTGTCGATCGGGGCGCGCACCCTGCTCGGCGCGAATGCGGGCGTCGGCATCTCGCTGGGCGACGACTGCGTCGTCGAGGCGGGCCTGTACGTCACGGCCGGAACGAAGGTTCTGCTGGCAGACGCCGCGGTCCTCCCCGAGGGAGGTCGGCCGACGGTGAAGGCCGTCGAACTGTCGGGCCGCGACGGTCTGCTGTTCCGACGCAACTCGCTGAGCGGCGCCGTCGAGGTCGCCTCGCGGCGAGGCACCGGCGTGACGCTCAATGAGAACCTGCACGCCTGATCAGGTCCGGCCGCCCCGGACTGCTAGGGTTGATCCGACGCCCCTCGCCCCGCGAGACGTCTGCGTCGTCGAAGCACTTCCGCATCGGTGATCCATCACAGGGATCCGAGCGGTCTCATCGAGCGGCGAAACGATGCGCGATCCCGCGCCGTCGCCCACTTCCGCAGAACTCCTGCGCCTTTCCCGGAGCCACATCCATGCCTTCTTTCCTCGACCTCGGCGTGCCCGCCACTCTCGCGAACGTTCTCGCGGCTGACGGCAAGACCGAAGCGTTCGCGATTCAGCGCGACACGCTCCCCGATTCCCTCGCAGGTCGCGACCTGCTCGGCCGCGGCCGCACCGGCAGCGGCAAGACCATCGCCTTCGCGCTGCCCCTGGTCGCGCGCCTGGCAGCATCCGGCACCCGGCGCCAGCCGGGCCGCCCGCGCGGTCTCGTGCTCGCCCCGACCCGCGAGCTTGCGACCCAGATCGCTGCGACCATCAAGCCGCTCGCCGAAGCGGAGAACATGCGCGTCACCACGATCTTCGGCGGCGTCAGCCAGCGCCCGCAGGAGCAGGCGATGCGCTCCGGCGTCGACATCGTCGTGGCATGCCCCGGCCGCCTCGAAGACCTCATGAAGCAGGGCGTCGTCTCGCTGAAGGACGTCGAGATCGCCGTCCTCGACGAGGCCGACCACATGGCCGACCTCGGCTTCCTGCCCGGCGTCACGCGCATCCTCTCGGCGACGCCCGCGAACGGTCAGCGTCTGCTGTTCAGCGCGACGCTGGACCGCGGCATCGATGCGCTCGCCAAGCGCTTCCTGCACAACCCCGTCAGCCACGAGGTCGACGAGGCCAGCGTGCCGGTCGGCGAGATGACGCACCGTGTGCTCGTCGCCGCCGACGCGGATGCCAAGAAGCACCTCGTGCAGGATCTTGCATCCGGTCTCGGACGTCGCATCCTCTTCACCCGCACCAAGCACCAGGCGAAGAAGCTCGCCAAACAGCTGACCTCGTCGGGCATCCCGTCCGTCGATCTGCACGGCAATCTCGGTCAGAACGCCCGGGAGCGCAACCTCGCGGCCTTCGGCGCCGACCCGGCAGACGGCGGCGTGCGCGTCCTCGTCGCGACCGACGTCGCCGCGCGCGGCGTGCACGTCGATGATGTCGAGCTCGTCGTGCACGTCGACCCGCCGGTCGAGCACAAGGCGTACCTGCACCGCTCCGGCCGCACGGCTCGTGCCGGCGCCGCGGGCACCGTGGTCACGCTGATGCTGCCCGAGCAGCGCCGCGATGTGCAGGATCTGCTGCGCAAGGCCGCCATCAAGGTCGCTCCGGAGCCGGCGACCGCCGACGCCGTGGACGAGCTCGTCGGTGACCGCGCCCCGCACGTCAAGCCCGCTCCCCCGCAGCAGCAGAGTCAGCCCAAGAAGAAGGCGACCGGCGCCGACGGCTCACAGGGCGGCCAGCGCTCGCAGGGCGGCCAGCGCTCGCAGGGTGGCCAGCGCTCGCGTGGCCGCGGCCAGAGCGGCAACGCTCAGGGCCGCAGCGCTCAGGGCGGCAACGGCCAGGGCGGTCGCGGCAGCGGGCGCAGCCAGGGCTCAGCATCCGGCCACACCGGCAGCGCCCGCGGCGGATCCGTCGCACGCTACTCGAGCGAGACCGGCCAGGGTCAGCGTTCACAGAGCCAGCGCCCGGCGCAGGCGGCCGGCCGCCCGCAGGGCTCTCGTCGCGCCAGCCGTCCCCAGGGCCGCTGACCAGCACAGGGCCGCTGACCAGCATCCGACGCGAGAAGCCGGCCCCCACCCGAAGGTGAGGGCCGGCTTCTTGCGTCAGAGCTCAGTGCGTCACGCGCCTCAGCGTGTGGGGAACGTGCGCTCCGGCGAGCCGGTGTACAGCTGCTGGGGGCGACCGATCTTGGTCTGCGGGTCGAGGCTCAGCTCGCGCCACTGCGCCAGCCAGCCGGGCAGGCGGCCGATCGCGAACAGCACCGTGAACATGCGAGTCGGGAAGCCCATCGCCTTGTAGATCACGCCGGTGTAGAAGTCGACGTTCGGGTACAGACGGCGCTCCTTGAAGTAGTCGTCCGCGAGGGCGATCTCTTCGAGCTCCTTGGCGAGGTCCAGCAGCGGGTCGCTGACGCCCAGCGAGGCGAGCACCTCGTCGGCGGCCTCCTTGACGAGCTTCGCGCGCGGGTCGTAGTTCTTGTAGACGCGGTGCCCGAAGCCCATCAGCTTCACGCCGTCTTCCTTGTTCTTCACGCGCTCGACGAAGCGCTGCACGCTCTGACCCGACTCGCGGATCTGTCCCAGCATGGTGAGCACGGCCTCGTTGGCGCCGCCGTGCAGCGGACCCGACAGGGCCTGGATGCCCGCGGAGATCGATGCGAACTGGTTGGCGCCGGTGGAGCCGACCAGACGCACGGTCGACGTGGAGGCGTTCTGCTCGTGGTCCTCATGCAGGATCAGCAGCAGCTCGAGAGCCTTCGACATGACCGGATTGACCTCGTACGGCTCGGAGAGCACGCCGAAGTTCAGCTTGAGGAAGTTGTCGACGAAGCTGAGCGAGTTGTCCGGGTACAGGAAGGCCTGTCCGACGCTCTTCTTGTGCGCGTACGCGGCGATGACGGGCAGCTTGGCGAGCATGCGCACCATGTTCAGCTCGACGTGCTCGGGGTTGTTCGGGTCCGTCTGGCCCTCGTAGTACGTCGACAGCGCGGCGACCGCGGAGGACAGCACCGACATCGGGTGCGCAGTGTGCGGCAGCGCCGAGAAGAAGTGCTTCAGGTCTTCGTGCAGCAGCGTGTGACGGCGGATGCGCTCGTCGAAGTCTGCGAGCTCTGCAGCGGTGGGAAGCTCACCGTAGATGAGCAGCCAGGCGACCTCGAGGTACGTGCAGTTCTTCGCGATCTGCTCGATCGGGTAGCCGCGATAGCGCAGGATGCCCTTGTCGCCGTCGATGAATGTGACGGCCGACTTCGTGGACGCGGTGTTCACGAATCCGTAGTCCAGGCCGGTGTACCCGGTCTGACGGGTCAGCGTCGAGAAGTCGATGCTGTCGATCCCGCTCGTCGATCTCAGCAGTGGGAACTCTGCCGTCGTGTCGCCGATCGAGAGAGTCGCCTTCTCCGGCTGAGCTGCGCTCACGCCAACCTCCTGCTGCGTCTGTATCGTCGTGGGGGCGATGTCCGAGGACCTCAGGGCCTGGCGTGCTCCGCACGGGTCCGGGGCGACCGCATCGCCTCTACAGCCTAGCCGTGGCTTTGGCCTACTGTGACATCCACCAAGAGAATGCCGATCCGAGCAGGGATCTCCACAAAGGCGATCAGTGCGCGGATGCCCGAAGCCGGGCCGCCGCATGCTCCACGCGCTCCAGCGGGGCGGTCAGTGAGAGCCGGACGTGCTCGGCGGAGTGGTCGCCGTAGAAGTGGCCGGGGCCGGCGAGGATCCCGAGGCCGGCGAGCCGGTCCATCGATGCCCAGGCATCCCGACCCTCGGTGACCCAGAGGTACAGCCCAGCCTCCGAGCCGTCGATGCGGAACCCGGCCGTCTCCAGCGCGGGCACGAGCGCTGCGCGCCGCTGCCGATACAGCTCCTTCTGCGCGGCGACGTGCTCGTCATCGCTGAGAGCTGCGGCCATCGCGTGCTGCACGGGAGCGGGCGGCATGAGGCCGAGGTGCTTGCGAGCGGCCAGGATGTCGCCGACGACGCGGGCGCAGCCCGCGATGAACGCCGCACGGTATCCGGCGAGGTTCGACTGCTTGCTGAGTGAATACACGCTCAGCAGCCCGGAGCGGGTGCCGCCGGTGACCCGCGGGTCGAGCACCGACGGGATCGGCTCGCTCTCCCACGGCCCGCTCCAGCCGAGCTCGGCGTAGCACTCGTCGGAGGCCAGAACGGCGCCCAGCTCGCGGGCGCGGCGGACCGCGGCGGCGAGCTCTTCGACGCTCCAGGTGCGTCCGTCAGGGTTCCCCGGGCTGTTGATCCAGATGAGCCGGGTGCCCTCCGGCCATTCGGCCGGATCATCGGCGGCGACGGGCGTCGCGCCGACGACGGTCGCCCCGACGGCGTACGTCGGGTAGGCGACGCGCGGGTGCACGACGATGTCCCCCGCCCCGAGACCGAGCAGCGTTGGCAGCAGGGCGACGAGTTCTTTCGAGCCGACGGTGGGCAGCACATTCGCCTCGGTGAGGTCGGGCACACCGCGGCGCCGCGCGTACCAGTCGACGATGGCCGCGCGCACCGTCGGTGTTCCGATCGTCTGCGGGTAGGCGTGCGCGTCCGTCGCCTCGGCGAGCGCCGCGCGGATCACCTCGGGCGTCGGGTCGACCGGTGAGCCGATCGAGAGGTCGACGAGGCCGTCAGGATGCTGGGCGGCTCGCTCCCGGTACGGGACGACTGCATCCCACGGGTAGTCTGCGAGGTCCCGGACTCCCACTCACTCCCCCTGCGGGGGCAGGACGGACACGACCGGGTGGTCGAACGCGTAGACGCCGACCTTCGCCGCACCACCGGGAGAGCCGATCTCGTTGAAGAACTCGACGTTCGCCTTGTAGTAGTCGGACCACTCCTCGGGGAGGTCGTCCTCGTAGTAGATGGCCTCGACGGGGCAGACCGGCTCGCAGGCGCCGCAGTCCACGCACTCGTCGGGGTGGATGTACAGCATCCGCTCGCCTTCGTAGATGCAGTCCACGGGGCATTCGTCGACGCAGGCACGATCCTTGACATCGACACAGGGAAGAGCGATCACGTACGTCACGTCTTCAGTCTACGACCCTCTGACGCGGTCGCTCCCCGGCTCCGGGCTCTGGCGCGAGCCGTTCGCCGCGCTGTGCGCCGACATCGCCCAAAGCTTCGCCATGTCCGGCCAGGCCACCACGAGCAGCACGATTCCCGACGCGACGTACATCCAGATGTTGCCGAGCGGGGTGTTCGGCACGATGATCGAGCCGCCCGGCCCGCGCTGCGAGATGACGAGGATGAGCACCATCATGCCGAGTCCCGCGGCCAGTGCCGCCCAGCGGTCGCCCGTGAGAGCGCGCAGTGCGACCAGCAGCGCGGCGCAGCCGATGGCTCCGACGATCAGGCCGACCGGCACGACCCCCAGCGTGAAGCTGTGCGCGATCGTCGCGGCGATACCGTAGATGGCGCCGACGAGGGCGGCTGCGAGCCAGGACAGGCCGCGTATGAAGATGCTGCGCACAGACACAGCCTAGTTGGCGGATGCCCGATCACACCGCCCAGCCGACGAGCCTCAGCAGCGCCGCGACGACTGCCGCGGCGACGACCACGACCAGGAACGACTGGCGCATCCACAGAAGCCCTGCCGCCACGAGAACAGCGGGCACACGGGCATCCACCACGACCGCCTGACCAGCGCCCAGCGTCTGCACCGCGACGAGGGCGCCGAGCAGCGCGACGGTGAGCAGGTCGGAGATGCGCGCCGGCCGCGGCGCCTCGAGAAGATGCGCCGGGATCAGGTACCCGAACGCCTTCAGCGCCACGCAGATGCACGCGGCGAGCAGAACTGCACTCCATACGCTCACGATGACTCCCCTGCTGCGAGGGATGGTCTCCGAGCGTCGTTCCGGCCCAGCCAGTTGAACCAGCCGACGACGATCGCGACGACAGCGGCGACGAGCACGGGAAGACCCGGCATCAGCAGCGGTGTGAGCGACGCCGCGACCACTGCGGCCGCCACGCCGACGGCGATGGCCTGACGCTGCTTGAGGCGTGGCCACAGCAGCGCGAGGAATGCCGCGGCGGCGGCGGCATCCAGTCCCCACGCTTTGGGGTCGCCGAGCACGTCGCCGAGCAGGGCACCGGCGAGCGTGGTGAGGTTCCAGCCGATGAAGACGCCGAGGCCGGTGATCCAGAACCCGAGGCGGCGCAGCCTCGTGGTGCTCTGCGAGATCGCGACGGCCGTCGACTCGTCGATCGTCACCTGCGCCGCGGCGGCGCGGCGCCAGAAGCCGTCGCCGATGATCGTCGACATCCGCATGCCGTAGGCCACGTTGCGCACGCCCAGCAGGGCGGCCGAGGCGACGGCCGAGGGCAGCGCGGCGAGGCCGCCGGCACCGAAGACGCCGATGAACGCGAACTGCGAGCCCCCGGTGAACATCAGCACGCTCAGCACGCAGGTCTGCCAGACGTCGAGACCGGATGCCACGGCGAGCGCGCCGAACGAGATGCCGTAGGCGCTCGTGGCGATGGCCACGCCGAGCCCTTCGCGCCACACCTCGCGTGAAGCGGCGCGGTCACCTGCCTCCTCGGCTGTTCGATCTGCTGAACGCATGACGATCATTCTGAACGCGGATTCCCGGTCAGTCAAATCAACGTTCGTTTGCAATACTGAACGACATGGATCTGCGTGAACGCCTCGCCCATTCCCTGCGCCGAGAGCGGGAGGGCGCCGGCCTTTCGGTCTCCGAGCTCGCCCGGCGCGCAGGAGTGTCCAAGGGCACGATCTCGCAGCTGGAGGGCGGTTCGGGCAACCCCAGCGTCGAGACGCTCTGGGCGATCGGCGACGCACTGGGCATCCCGTTCGCCACGCTCGTCGAGGAGCGCGTGACGGCACCGCGCCTGATCCGCCTCGGCGACCACGCCGGCGTCCCGTCAGCGGCCTCGCCGTATCTCGCGACGCTGCTGTCCGCAGCCGCGCCCGGTGGCAGGCGCGACATCTACCTGATCCAGGCCGAGCCCGGCGAACCGCGCCGATCGCTCCCCCACCACATCGGGACCACCGAGCACGTCGTGCTCGTCAGCGGCGAGGCCCTGATCGGCCCCGCGGAGGCGCCCGAGCTGATGCACCCGGGCGATTACCTCTCCTATGCCGGCGATGCTCCGCACGTCTTCGAAGCGCGCGTCGCCGGCACCAGCGCGGTGCTCATCACGGAGCTGCGCTGACCCCGCTCAGCAATCGCCGGTCATTCAGCGCCGCTCAGTCAGCGCCGCCGGCCGGCGCGGGGTCCGGGATCTCATCCGGCTTGTACCGCGGCAGACGGGACGCGGGGACGATCGCCAGCGCACTGATGCCGGCCAGCAGGAGCAGTCCGAGCTTGAGCGTGCGCAGACGCGTCTCCTCGTTCACCGCGACCGCGGCATCCACCTGCTCCGGCGTGGCATCGGTCTGCTCCAGCACGGCGCGGAGCTCGTCGTTGCTGATGAAGTTGACGTTGTCCATGTTCACCTGCGCGACGAGCGTCGGCGGGATCTCGGGGTGCTCGACGACAGCTCGCCCGACACTGAGGCCGAGCAGCGAGACAAGCAGCGCACCGGCCACTGCCGTGCCCACCGCCGAGGCGAGGTTCTGTGTCGTGCCGCGCAGCGAGCCGACGTCTCCGGCGAGCTTCGACGGAGCGGCCGTGACGAGCACGTTGAACACCAGGGTGACCAGAGCGCCCTGGCCGACGCCGAACACGAACAGCCCGAGGATCGTCGGCAGCGTCTCCCAGTTGTTGTTCACCACGAAGGCCAGCCAGAGCAGCGCCGCGGTGGTGAGGATGAAGCCGAACACGCCGATCACACGCGGTGGGTACCTCTTGTAGAAGCGCACCACCAGCGTCGCCGTGACGAAGACCGTCAGGTTGAACGGCATCATCGCCAGCGACGTGTCGAAGGGAGTTCTGCCCTGCACGATCTGGATGTACAGCGGGATCGAGAAGTTCACGCACGCTTCCAGAGCGACCACGATGAACATCGCGTAGACGGCGGCGCGCTCGCGGGGCGAGTCGACGACGCTGAGGTCGATCAGCGGCACCTGCCCGCGCTTCATCCGTCGACGGGTCCAGAGGAAGAACCCCTGCCCGAGCATGACGCCCACGACGATGAACACGGGTGCCGGCGACAGTCCGAACAGCGAGAACGGCGCGCCCTCCGCAGCGGTCGTGGCCCCCCAGGTGTTCAGATTGTTGAAGCCGAGGGTGAGCAGCACGACCGCGGCGCCGATCAGGCCGGCCGCCACCAGGTCGATGCGGATCGAGGCGTTGCCGCGGTCACCGCGCAGTGTGAAGCTCAGCGCGAAGACCGTCACGGCGATGGCCAGCACGATGAAGAACACTGGCCGCCAGCCGACGAGTGTTCCCAGCGTGCCGCCGATCAGGAAGGCGCTCACACCCGAGATCGCACGCGCCGACCCCAACGCGCCGATCGCGGTGGCCTGCTGAGCGCCGCGATAGTTCTCGGCGATCAGGGCGACCAGTGCGGGAACGATGATCGCAGCGGCCGCACCTGCGGCGGCCTGACCGGCGATGGCCCAGCCGATGGTCGGCGAGAAGATCATCATCAGCGACGAGCCGGCGAACAGCGCGATGACCACGCGGAAGATCAGCACCCATCCGATCCGCTGCCCGAGTTTCGCTCCGGTCATGACCAGCGCTGCGACCGCAAGCCCGTACACCACGATCGTGGAGCTCGCGATGGTCGGCGGCACGCCGAAGTCCTCGACCATGCCGCCCAGCGAGATCGGCAGCGCGGCGACGTTGAACGACATCAGGACCTGCGCGAGGAACAGGCTGACCATCGGCAGCCATGAGCGCTTCTCGGTGGTCTCGGGTGCGGTCTCGACAGTCATGAGCGTCCTTCCGCCGTCACGGCGACTCTGGGCGCGGAGGCGAACAGGTTCAGCCCCAGGGCGCGCGAGAGGTATCCGATCGCCAGCTGCGATCGGACCGAGTTTCCCGCGCTGTCCAACCTCGGCGAGAAGGCACCGGCGGCCCCCTTGCCCGGTGAGACCGCGACGATGCCGCCCGCGACGCCGGACTTCGCCGGAATGCCGATCTCGAACAGCCACTCGCCGCTGCGCTCGTACAGTCCGGACGCCGCGACCACGGCCAGCGTGTCGCGGCAGACCTCCGCGGAGACCACGCGCTCGCCCGTGACCGGGTTGACCCCGCCGTCAGCGAGGGTCGCTCCCATCACCGCGAGGTCATGGGCCGTGACGTTCAGAGCGCACTGTCGCGTGTACACGTCGACGATGGCATCCGAA
The DNA here is from genome assembly GCF_050408615.1 of Microbacterium alcoholitolerans. Taxonomy (NCBI): domain Bacteria; kingdom Bacillati; phylum Actinomycetota; class Actinomycetes; order Micrococcales; family Microbacteriaceae; genus Microbacterium; species Microbacterium alcoholitolerans. The sequence goes on from NZ_JBNTKD010000001.1 coordinate 1,011,142, forward strand.
TCGCCCTCCAGCCGCTCGTAGCTGCTGAGCAGGCGCCCGAGGGCCTGATTGCGCTCGTTGGTCTGCATCTCCGACCGGTAGACCTCGCCGTCCATGATCAGCGACCGCCCGGCGAAGGCCGAGAGGCCCTCGCGGATGCACTCCCACTTCTCTGCAGGGGTCTCCCCCGGCATGAGCGCGGTTGTGGCGATCGCCCCGGCGTTGACCATGGGGTTCATCGGATGCCCGCCGTTGAGCTCCAGCGCCATCACCGAGTTGAAGGCCAGACCCGTGTTGTTGACCCCGACGATGTCGCGGACCCGCTCGTGGCCGTGCGCCTGGATCGCCAGCGCGTACACGAACATCTTCGAGATCGACTGGATCGAGAACAGGTGAAGCGCATCGCCTGCATCGTGCACGCCGCCGGCGGCATCCACCACGGCGAGTCCGAACAGCGTCGGATCGGCGGCGCCGAGAACGGGGATGTAGTCCGCGACCGTGCCGCTGTCGTCATCGCGGTAGCGGTCGTGCGCCTCCTGCACCAGCTGCTCCACTCGGTCCCAGCCGGGCAGCACGCCGGTGGAGACCTCCTGAGGTACGCCGCGGAGGGCAGTCGGAATCACAGCAGGGCTCCTTGCCGTCGGTTGCACCTGTCAACCTAGTGCTTTGCCCTGCCACGTGGAACCCGATCCGCAGGATCTTCCGGCGCCGATCAGTACCAGTTCACGGCCTGCGAGTGGCCCCATGCGGAGCACGGCGTGCCGTACGCCCGGTTGATGTAGTCCAGGCCCCAGGAGATCTGCGTGGTCGCGTTGGTGCGCCAGTCGCTTCCCGCGGTCGCCATCTTGTCACCTGGAAGGGCCTGAGGGATGCCGGTGGCTCCGCCGTTCTGGTTGTACGCCTGGTAGTTCCAGCCGGACTCCTTGGTCCACAGCGACTCGAGGCAGGAGAACTCCCCCTCTCCCCAGCCGTAGCGCTCGGACGCCATCGAGCGCGCCACGGACTTCGCACCATCGGGGGTGTTCGCCGCGGCCAGGGCTTCGGCGGCACGACGCGCCTGCTCGGCGGCCTCCTTCGCGGCCTTCTCGGCGGCGATGCGAGCGGCCTCGGCCTTCAGGCGGGCCTCCTCGGCGATCTTCGCCTCTTCGGCGGTCTGCAGCGCATTGCTGAGGGCGACGGTCACGCTCTGCACCTGGGCGGTGCCCTTCACGACGTCGTCGGTGAGCCCGGCCAGGCTGATAGCGGAGAGCTCGTCGACGGCGTCCAGCGCCTTCACATCGGCGGTCAGCTCGGCGAGATCGACAGCGGTCGTCACGGTTCCGGGCTGTACGTCGGAAGCGGCCACGACGTTGTTCAGGGCCGTGGCGTAGGTCAGTGCCATCTTGCCGTCGTCGACGGCATCCGATGCCTGTGCGATCGCGTCGTCGGAGGCTCCGAGGGCTGCCGGCGCGTAGACGATGCCAGCGGCGGCGGTCGCGACGAGCGCCGCGCCGATCGCGATGCCGATCAGGGGACGGCGCATTGCGGTATTGGCGGAGGCTGCGGATGCCACGCGCCGGGACACACGGGTGTTCTGAAGGTGAAGCATTGGGTGGGTTCGACTTTCGGGTCGTCGTCGGCCCGGACCCGCACGGGGTTGCTCATCGGGAGCGGCTTCCCGGGCACGAGATTCGATTCTGTCTTCCCCGCCTGGGCGGAACCCATCGCCGGCCTGGGGATTGCGTGGCCAGTCCCCGGGAATGCTCACATGCTTTCCGGCCGCGCATGTGTTATGAGTTCGTTATCTTGGACCCGCCGGATACGCAGAAGGCCCCGGCATGTGCCGGGGCCTTCGACGAGAAAGCTGCGCTCAGACGTTCGCGTCCTGACGCTTCATGCGCGAAGCCTCGCGTCCGCGAGTGGTCTGATCGAGGATCACCTTGCGGATGCGCACGACCTCGGGCGTCACCTCGACGCATTCGTCGTCGCGGGCGAACTCGAGGCTCTCCTCGAGCGACAGCTCGCGCGGCGGCGTCATCGACTCGAACGAGTCCGCGGTGGCCGAGCGCATGTTGGTGAGCTTCTTCTCCTTGGTGATGTTCACGTCCATGTCGTCGGCGCGGGAGTTCTCGCCGATCACCATGCCCTCGTAGACCTCCTGCGTGGGCTTGACGAAGAACGACATCCGCTCCTGCAGGGCGATCATCGCGAACGGCGTCACGACGCCGGAGCGGTCGGCCACGATCGAGCCGTTCTGGCGCGTCGTGATCTGCCCCGCCCAGGGCTCGTAGCCGTGCGAGATGCTGTTCGCGATTCCGGTGCCGCGCGTGGTCGTCATGAACTCGGTGCGGAAGCCGATCAGACCGCGGGCCGGAACGATGAACTCCATGCGCACCCAGCCGGTGCCGTGGTTGATCATGTTGTCCATGCGGCCCTTGCGGTTCGCGAGCAGCTGCGTGATCGCACCGAGGTACTCCTCCGGGGCGTCGATGGTCAGGTGCTCGAACGGCTCGTGGACCTTGCCGTCGACCTTCTTGGTGACCACCTGCGGCTTGCCCACCGTGAGCTCGAAGCCCTCGCGGCGCATGTTCTCGACGAGGATCGCCAGGGCCAGCTCACCGCGACCCTGCACCTCCCACGCATCCGGACGGCCCACGTCGACGACCTTGAGCGAGACGTTTCCGATCAGCTCGCGGTCGAGACGGTCCTTCACCATGCGGGCGGTGAGCTTGTGCCCCTTGACCTTGCCCACCAGCGGCGAGGTGTTCGTGCCGATCGTCATCGAGATGGCGGGGTCGTCGACGTGGATCTGCGGCAGCGGACGGACATCGTTGGGGTCGGCGATGGTCTCGCCGATCGTGATGTCCTCGAAGCCGGCGATCGCGGCGATGTCGCCCGGTCCTGCGGACTCGGCCGGGTAGCGCTCCAGAGCGCGGGTCATCAGCAGCTCGGTGATGCGGGCGCTGCTGGTGGTGCCGTCGGCACGCACCCAGGCGACGGTCTGGCCCTTCTTCAGCGTGCCGTTGAAGACGCGCAGCAGCGCCAGACGGCCCAGGAACGGGCTGGAGTCGAGGTTGGTGACCCACGCCTGCAGCGGCGCCTCATCGTCGTAGGCCGGAGCCGGGATGTGCTCGAGGATCGCCTCGAAGAGCGGCTCGAGGTCGGCGTTGTCCGGCAGCTCGCCGTTGGCGGGGCGGTTGCGCGAGGCGGCGCCGGCGCGGCCGGACGCGTACACCACGGGCACGTCGAGCAGGGCGTCGACGTCGAGGTCCGGCACGTCATCGACGAGGTCGGATGCCAGGCCGAGCAGAAGATCCTGCGCCTCGGCCTCGACCTCGGAGATGCGCGCATCGGGACGGTCGGTCTTGTTGACCAGCAGGATGACAGGCAGCTTCGCCTCGAGCGCCTTGCGCAGCACGAAGCGCGTCTGCGGCAGCGGGCCCTCGGATGAGTCGACGAGCAGCACGACGCCGTCGACCATCGACAGACCTCGCTCGACCTCGCCACCGAAGTCGGCGTGACCGGGGGTGTCGATGACATTGATCGTCACAGGCGTCTCGCTGTGGATGCCGTTGTAGGTGATCGCGGTGTTCTTCGCGAGGATCGTGATGCCCTTCTCGCGCTCGAGATCACCGGAGTCCATGGCGCGTTCGTCGACGTGGGCGTGTTCGCCGAAGGAGCCCGTCTGGCGCAGCATGGCGTCGACGAGCGTGGTCTTGCCGTGGTCGACGTGCGCGACGATTGCGACGTTGCGAAGATCAGAGCGGAGGGCGTGCGCCATTCAGGAGTCCTCAGAGGAAGTTGGGATGCGATGGAGTGTCGCTTGTACTGAGCGAGCGCCAGCGAGACGAAGTGACGTTCCAGGATAACGCACGGTCAGACCCGGTTCCTGTACGGCAGGTCGTAGCATCGGAGCTGTGGCTTCGACGGCATCCGCTCCCTCCCGCACCCGGCTGTGGTGGGAGATCGGGATCGTGCTCGCCCTCGGCCTCGGCCAGTCGGCGATCTACGCGATCGTCCAGATCGTCTACCGGCTGACCGATGAGACGCCGCTCGGCGACCAGACCGCGACGCTGAATCCGTCGCGCAGTGACCGCGAGGTCTTCGACTTCATCTACCAGCTGCTGTCCATCGGCTTCGGCATCGTGCCGGTGCTGCTGGTGTGCTTCCTGCTGTGGCAGTCGCGACGCCCTCACCTCGGTGCGCTGGGGCTGGACGGCACGAAGCCGGCGCGCGACACCGGCTCGGGGGTGCTGCTTGTGCTCGCCATCGGCGTCCCCGGTCTCGGCCTGTATCTGCTCGGCCGGTCGCTGGGCTGGTTCGTGGCGGTGAACCCCGCCGGGCTCGACGCGCACTGGTGGACTGTGCCGATCCTGCTGCTGTCCGCAGCGCGGGCATCCATCCAAGAAGAGTTCGTCGCGCTCGGCTACCTGTTCGCAAGACTGCGACAGCTGGGCTGGGGGCCCTGGCCGATCATCATCGCCACCAGCGTGCTGCGCGCCACCTACCACCTGTACCAGGGGCCCGGTGCGTTCGTCGGCAATCTCGCGATGGGGCTGTTGTTCGGGTGGCTGTTCGCGCGCACCGGGCGGCTGCTGCCGTTCCTCGTCGCGCACTTCCTGATCGACGCCGCGGTGTTCGTCGGCTATCCGTGGGCGGCCGCGACGTGGCCGGCGCTGTTCGGTCTGCCCGGCTGATCACTCAGCGGGTGATCGCGACGGCGGCGATCGCCCATGCGACGAGCGCCGCGAGAACGATGATCGCGGTCCAGTCCCAGGTCCACACGATCGTGGCATCCGACTTCGCCCCGGACCCGGCGTTCGAAGCCGCCTCCGCAGCCTGGGCACGCAGGCGGTTGAGGGCGGCGATGCCGTCGTCCGTCTCAGCGACGGAGTGCTCCTTCCCGCGGTCCGGACCGAGCCGGCGCGGCCGGGAGCGCGCCGGACCGCCGAAGCACCGCACGACCGAGCCGTCGTCGACGGCTATCTCGAGCTGCCAGCGCATCGTCATCCGCTTCACCCGGTGCCACGGCACTGAGATGCGCCGCAGCAGGTTCTGCACCTGCACGCCGGCCTGATCGGCGCGCACATCAGAGGCGACGCCGACCACCCACACGGTCCAGACGACAAGCAGCGGCCACGGCGCCAGCAGCAGCGCATTGCCGAGGCCCGACCTCACGGCCGCGTCGACGAGCAGCGCTGCGGCGACGACGGCCGTGAGGATCAGCAGAACGAGCGCCCCGGTGCCCCGGAAGACCCGCGGGGGCCGTGCAGCCGACATCAGACCGCGCCACCGCCGAGGGTGAGCGACGCACCGGGGATCGCATCCAGCAGCCGCCGGGTGTACTCCTCCTTCGGCGACGCGAAGATGTCGTCGACGCTGCCCTGTTCGACGATGCGGCCCTTCTCCATGACGCACACCAGGTCGGCGGCGACGCGCACCACCGCGAGGTCGTGCGTGATGAACAGGTAGGTCAGACCGAGGTCCTGCTGCAGGTCCGAGAGCAGGCGCAGGATCTGGTCCTGCACCAGCACGTCCAGCGCCGACACGGCCTCGTCGAGGACGACGATGTCGGGCTTCAGCGCCAGCGCACGGGCGATCGCGACGCGCTGCCGCTGTCCGCCGGACAGCTCGTTCGGATACCTCCAGGCGAGCTCTCGGGGCAGCGCGACCTTCTCGAGCAGCTCGAGAGTGCGCTGGTGCTGCTCATCCTTGGTGCCGACGCCGTGCACGTGCAGCGGCTCCGAGATGAGGCTGCCGATGCTGCGCAGCGGGTCCAGCGACCCGTAGGGATCCTGGAACACCGGCTGCATGCGGCGGCGCAGCTTGAAGATGTCGGCACGCGACATCGTGCTGGTCGCCTGACCGTCGATGAGGATCTCGCCGTCGGTGGGCTTCTCGAGCTGCAGCAGCATCTTGGCGACCGTCGACTTGCCGGATCCGGACTCGCCGACCAGCGCCATCGTCTTGCCGCGCGGGATCGAGAACGACACGTCGTCGACCGCGCGGAACTGCTCGTGACGAAGCCCGCCGGTGCGGATCGAGTAGTCCTTGACCAGGCCGCGCACCTCGACCACCGCGGGAGCGGTCGAGACCGGCTCCGCCTTGCGCTCGGTGATGCCGATGCGCTGCGAAGCCAGGCTCGGCGCCGCGGCCACGAGGCGCTGCGTGTACGGGTGCCGCGGGTTGGTGAGGATCTCGGCGCTTCGGCCCGCCTCCACGATCTCGCCCTGGTTCATCACGATGATCCGGTCCGCGCGCTCGGCGGCGAGTCCCAGATCGTGCGTGATGAGCAGCACCGACGTGCCCCGCTCGCTCGTCAGCGACGACAGGTGATCGAGGATCACCCGCTGCACCGTGACGTCCAGCGCACTGGTGGGCTCGTCGGCGATCAGCAGCTTCGGGTCGGCCGCGAGGCCGATGCCGATCAGAGCGCGCTGACGCATGCCTCCGGAGAATTGGTGCGGGAACTGATGCATCCGCCGCGCCGCGTCGGCGAGGCCGGCCTGCTGCAGCACCTCGACCGCGCGGTCGTGCACCTGCTTCTTGCCCTGCGCCAGCCCGTTGGCCCGCACGGCCTCCTTCACCTGGAAGCCGATCGACCACACCGGGTTGAGGTTCGACATCGGGTCCTGCGGGACGTAGCCGATCTCCCGGCCGCGGATGCGCTCCATCTCCTTGCGGCCGGCCTTCGTGAGGTTCCGACCGTCGAGCGTGATGGTTCCGCCGGTCACGGTTCCGGTGCCGGGCAGCAGGTCGATGATCGCCGCGGCGGTCGTCGACTTTCCCGAGCCGGACTCACCGACGATGGCGAGGGTCTCGCCGGCCATCACGTCGAAGCTCACTCCGTGCAGCACCTCGCGTGAGATCTTGCCGCTGCGGAAGGCGACCTTGAGGTCGCGGATGCTGAGAAGAGGCTCGCTCATCGCTGGGCCCTCGCCTTCGGGTCGACGGCGTCGCGCAGCAGCTCGCCGAGGGTGATGAACGCCAGCACCGTCACGGTCAGCGCCAGAGATGGCCAGAACAGCGCCATCGGCGCGGTGCGGATGCTGGTCTGCGCCTGGCTGATGTCGTTGCCCCACGACATGGTGCTGCCGCCGAGGCCGACACCGAGGAAGGACAGCACCGACTCCGCCACGATCGCCCCGCCGAGCGCGAGGGTCGCGACGACGATCACGGGTGCCATCGCGTTCGGCAGCACGTGCACGAGCAGCGTGCGGAACCGCGAGAGACCCACGGCCTCGGACCCCATCACGAAGTCGGCCTGTTTCACCCTGAGGATCTCGGCCCTCATGATGCGCGCCGTCGAGGCCCAGGCGAACCCGCCGATGGCGAACGCGAGCACTATCTCGTTTCGCACCGGCATCACCGACATGACCACGATCGCGGCGATGATGTAGGGGATCGTGAAGAAGATGTCGCCGACGCGCGAGAGGAACGAGTCGAGCCAGCCGCCGTAGAAGCCTGCGAAGGCGCCCATCACGACGCCGATGACCGTGCCGATCACTGTGGCGAGCAGGCCCACCACGAGCGAGGTGCGGGTTCCCCAGATGATCCGCGAGTAGACGTCGCAGCCCTGTCGGGTGAAGCCGAGCGGATGCCCGGCCTCCGGCCCGCCGTTGCTGTTCGCGAGCTCGCAGCCGTTGTTGGGCGCCACATTGGTGAACAGCGACGGCCACAGCGACACGATGATGATCAGCAGCACGAAGAACGCCGAGACCCAGAACATCGGGCGGCGACGCAGGTCACGCCAGGCGTCGAGCCACAGGTTGCTGCGCTTCTCGTCGATATGGACGGCATCCACCTTGATGGTGGAGGTCTCCGCGGGAGCGACGTAGTGCTCCAGGTTGGGATCAGGTCGAGACATAGCGGATCCTCGGGTCGAGCAGGCCGTAGATCAGGTCCACGATGATGTTGATGAACACGTACACGACGACGAACACCGTGACGAATGAGACGACCGTCGGGTTCTCACCGCGGATGATCGCCTGGTAGAGCGTGTTGCCGACGCCGGGCACGTTGAAGATGCCCTCTGTGACGGTCGCGCCGACCATGAGCACGCCGAAGACCGTGCCGAGGTCGGTGACCATCGGGATCAGCGAGTTGCGCAGGACGTGCACGGGGATGACGCGGCGACGCGGCAGACCTTTGCTGTACGCGGTCCGCACCCAGTCCTGACCGAGCGTCTCGATCGTGGAGGCGCGCGTCAGGCGCATGCTGGTGGCGTAGACGCTCAGGCCCAGCACGATCGCCGGGAGCCAGAGATCACCCCAGTCGTTGTTCGCGCCGACCGTCGGACGGAACCACCCCCATTGCACCGCGAGGAAGTACTGCGCCAGGAAGGCGAGGACGAAGATTGGCAGGGCGACGAAGATCAGCGCGATCACGAGCATCGAGTTGTCGAAGATGCCGTTCTTGTTCAGTGCCGAGAACAGGCCGATCACGATGGCGAGGACGAACGCGATCGCGACCGACATGACCGCCAGACGCAGCGTGACGGGGAAGGTCCGGGCGAGGATCTCGCTGACCGGCTGGCCCGAGAAGCTGATCCCGAAGTCGAGCCGGAAGATGCCGGCGATGTAGTAGAAGTACTGCACGATGAACGGCTCATCGAGATGGTACTGCGCGCGCAGCCTCTCGAGCAGAGCGGGGTTCGGCGGTCGGTCTCCGAACAGTGCGGCGATCGGATCGCCCGGCATCGCGAAGACCATGAAATAGATCAGCAGGGTGGCGCCGAAGAACACCGGGATCGCCTGCAGGATCCGTCTGAGGATGTAAAAGGCCACCCTCGACCTCCCTTCGGGTAGGGGCACACATTGAAGAGGCGGTGGTGGAGCTCACCACCGCCTCTTCATGTGATCCTGATCAGCCGATCTTGGTGATCTCGTCGTACAGCGGCACGGAGTTCCAGCCGAACTGCACGTTGTCGACGGTCGTGGAGTAGCCTCCGACGACGTTCGAGTACCACAGCGGCATGGCCGGGAGGTCCTTCAGGAGGACTTCCTGCGCCTGCTGGAACAGCGAGTTCGCCTCATCGGGATCCGTGGACGAGATGCCCTCCGAGAGCAGGGAGTCGAACTCCTCACTGGAGTAGTCGCCGTCGTTCGAGCCCGCGTTGGTCGCGTAGAGCGGCCCGAGGAAGTTGTACAGACCGGGGTAGTCGGCCTGCCAACCGGTGCGGAACGCGGTCTCGATCGTGCGGTCGGTGACCTTGCCGCGCAGCTCGGCGAAGGTCGGGTACGGAGCACCCGATGCCTCGATGCCGAGCGTGTTCTTGATCGAGTTCACGGTCGCGTCGACCCAGGCCTGGTGGCCTCCGTCTGCGTTGTACGCAAGCTGGAACTCGCCGCTCCACGGGCTCATGGCGTCAGCCTCGGCCCACAGCTCCTTGGCCTTCTCGGGGTTGTACTCGAGGACCTCGGCACCGGCGAGCGAGTCGGACCAGCCGTCGATGACCGGCGAGGTGAAGTCGCTGGCCGGGGTGCGGGTGCCCTGGAAGATCACGTCGGTGATCTCCTCGCGGTTGATCGACATCGACAGCGCCTGACGACGCAGGTTGCCCTCTTCGCCTCCGAAGTGCTCGAGGCGCTCGGGGATGGTGAACGACTGGAAGATGGCCGCGGGCTGGTTGACCGCGCGGTCGCCCAGGTCGGACTCGAACGTCGCGAAGGCGGAGTCCGGGATCGCGTCGAGCACGTCCAGCTCGTCGCCGAGCAGATCGGCGTACGCGGCGTCCTGCGAGGCGTAGAACTTGATGTTCAGACCGCCGTTGGCAGGTGTGCGCGGACCGTCGTAGTCGGGGTTGACGACCAGGTTGATGCCGACGTCGTGCTGCCACGCGCCCTCACCGTCGAGCATGTACGGGCCGTTGCCGATCGGGTTCTCGCCGAAGGCCTCGATGTCGTCGAACGCCACGTCGGGGAGCGGGTAGTACGCCGAGTATCCCAGACGCTGCGCGAAGTCGGATGCCGGCTTGTTGAGCGCGATGGTGAACGTGTACTCGTCCACCTGCTCGAGGCCGGTCAGCTCGGAGTCCGCGTCGTAGCTGAAGCCCTCGATGTCCTCGAAGAAGTAGCTGGAGAGCTGCTCGTTCGAAGCCAGGGCTCCGTAGTTCCAGGCCTTGATGAAGTTGTCCGCCGTGACCTCTTCGCCGTCGGTGAAGGTGAGTCCCTCACGGATCTTGACGGTGAGGTTCTGCGGGTCGTCGACCGTGATCTCCTCGGCGACGTCGTTGAAGACCGAGCCGTCGGCCGCGTAGCCGATCAGGCCCGCGAAGATGGAGTCGAGGATCTTGCCGCCACCGGTCTCGTTGGTGTTGGTGGGGATCAGGGGGTTCTGCGGCTCGGAGCCGTTCGCCGTGATGATGGCGTTGGGGTCGCCCGCGCCCTCGCCGGTGTCGCCGGTGTCGGGGTTGTCTTCGCTGCCTGCGCACCCGCTCAGCACCAGTGCGCCGGCCGTGAGCAGACCGACCCCGATGAGGGTGATCTTGTTTCGCTTCATCGCAATGTCCTCCTGTGGACAGGTACAAAGGTGCGACATCCGCGTCGCACCGCAATAGATCGAGGGTATCGCGCGGATGCCCGGAACCGCGCCCGGCGTTAATGAACCGTTACTGAGTTGCCGCTTTTCGACGCGACGACGACACCCCCACTGCGGATTCGCGGCAGCGGGGGTGTGGGAGAGCGTCGGCTACGCGAACGCCTCGATGGGCGGGCAGGCGCACACCAGGTTGCGGTCACCGTACGCCTGGTCGATCCGGCGCACCGGCGGCCAGTACTTGGCGGCGATCAGCGAGCGCACCGGATAAGCGGCCACCTCGCGCGGATAGGCGTGCTGCCACTCCCCCGCGATCAGGCTCTCGGCCGTGTGCGGAGCGTTCACCAGCGGGTTGTCGTCGGCGGGCCAGGTGCCCGCCGCGACGGCATCCGCCTCTGCCTTGATCTGGATCATCGCCTCGATGAACCGATCGACCTCGCCGAGGTCCTCGGACTCGGTGGGCTCCACCATCAGCGTCCCGGCCACCGGGAACGACATGGTCGGCGCGTGGAAGCCGTAGTCGATGAGGCGCTTGGCGACGTCGTCGACGGTGATGCCCGTGGCGTCCTTCAGGGGGCGCAGGTCGAGGATGCACTCGTGCGCGACCCGACCCTGCTCGCCGCTGTACAGCACCGGGTAGTGCTCGGCCAGGCGCGCCGCGATGTAATTCGCCGACAACACCGCCGCGGCGGTCGCGTCGCGCAGACCCTCGGGGCCCATCATCCGCACGTACGCCCACGAGATCGGCAGCACACCGGCCGATCCGTAGGGAGCTCCCGAGACGGGTCCGCCCTCGAACACATGCCCACCGGAGTGCACGGCGCTCTGCGCCTGTGGGTGACCCGGCAGGTACGGCGCGAGGTGCGCCTTGGCCGCGACCGGGCCGACGCCGGGGCCGCCGCCGCCGTGCGGGATGGCGAACGTCTTGTGCAGGTTCAGGTGCGAGACGTCGCCGCCCAGGTCGCCGAAGCGGGCGTAGCCCAGCAGCGCGTTGAGGTTCGCGCCGTCGACGTACACCTGGCCCCCGGCCTCGTGCACCGCAGCGGTGATCGTGGTCACCTGCTCCTCGTACACGCCATGCGTGGAGGGATACGTGATCATCAGCGCTGACAGGTTCTCCGCGTGCTGCGCGATCTTGGCGTGCAGGTCGTCGAGATCGACGTTGCCCAGCTCATCGGTGGCGACGACGACGACCTTCATGCCGGCCAGGACCGCGGAGGCCGCGTTCGTGCCATGCGCCGACGACGGAATGAGGCAGACCGTGCGGTGCGCGTCGCCGCCCGCGTGGTGATACCCGCGGATCGCCAGCAGACCCGCCAGCTCGCCCTGGGAGCCCGCGTTGGGCTGCAGCGAGACCGCGTCGTAGCCGGTGACCTCGGCGAGCCACCCCTCGAGCTGGTCGATCATGGCGAGCGAGCCGTCGACATCCTCACGCGGGGCGAAGGGGTGCAGCTGCGCGAACTCGGGCCACGTGATCGCTGCCATCTCGGTCGCGGCGTTGAGCTTCATCGTGCACGAGCCCAGCGGGATCATGCCGCGATCGAGCGCGTAGTCGCGGTCGGCGAGCTGCTTGAGGTAGCGCATCATGGCGGTCTCAGAGCGGTGCACGTGGAAGACCGGATGCGTGAGGTACTCGTCTTCGCGCAGCAGCGCCTCCGGCAGTGCAGTCACGCCTCCGACGAACCCGAAGGCGCCCCCCGACGCCCCGAGCAGATTCGCCACGCGCAGCACCTCTGCGACCGTGGTCGTCTCGTCGACCGACACGGCGACCGTCTCCGCGTCGACGAGGCGCAGCAGGAAGCCGGCCTCATGCGCGCGCGCGACGACGCCGGCGGCATCCGCTGTGCGCACCTGCACGGTGTCGAAGAACGCGTCGTGCACGACTTCGACACCGGCCTTGTCGAGCTCGGTCTTCAGCAGACGAGCGCGGGTTGCCACCTGCTGAGCGATGGCGCGCAGCCCGTCCGGCCCGTGATAGACCGCGTACATGGATGCCATGACCGCCAGCAGCACCTGAGCGGTGCAGATGTTCGAGGTCGCCTTCTCACGGCGGATGTGCTGCTCGCGCGTCTGCAGCGCGAGACGGTAGGCGGGATAGCCCACGGCGTCCTGCGAGACGCCGACGAGGCGACCGGGCAGCTGCCGCTCGAGTCCCGCGCGGACCGACATGTAGCCCGCGTGCGGACCGCCGAAGGCCATCGGCACGCCGAAGCGCTGCGTGGTCCCGACGGCGACGTCCGCGCCGAGTGAGCCCGGCGAGCGCAGCAGGGTGAGCGCGAGCAGGTCTGCCGCGGCGATGGCGATGCCGTTGGCGACGTGCGCCGCGTCGAACACCGCCGACGGGTCCCACACGCGACCGGAGGCCCCGGGGTACTGCACGAGCACGCCGAAGAGTTCTTCGGGCAGCTCCTCACCGCCCGCCAGATCGCGCTCGACGAGCTCGACTCCCACGGCCTCGGCCCTGGTTGCGAGCAGCGCCTTCGTCTGGGGCAGCGCATCGGCGTCGACGACGAACACATTCGACTTCGACTTGGATGCGCGGCGCGCCAGCAGCATCGCCTCGGCGACAGCGGTCGACTCGTCGAGCATCGACGAGTTCGCCGTCGTCAGCCCGGCGAGGTCGGAGACCATCGTCTGGAAGTTGATCAGCGCCTCCAGGCGGCCCTGCGAGATCTCGGGCTGGTACGGCGTGTACGCGGTGTACCAGGACGGGTTCTCGAGCACGTTCCGCTGGATCACGCTGGGCGTGAACGTGCCGTGGTACCCGAGCCCGATCATGGCGCGGTTGACAGTGTTGCGGTTCGCGAGTGCGCGCAGCTCGGCGAGCGCCTCGGCTTCGCTGGCGGCTGCGGGGATGCTCGACTGCTCCGTCGCCGCGGTGTAGATCGAGTCGGGCACGGCCTGACGCATCAGCACCTCGACGGGGTCATCCCCGTGCACGCCGAGCGCGTCGAGCATGTGCCGCTGCGCCTCGGAGGTGATCCCGATGTGGCGGTCGGCGAATGAGGTCACTCTCATGCCCCCGTGATCGCGACGTAGCCGTCACGGTCGAGCAGACCGTCGACTGCGCCGTCCTCGACCTCGACCCTGATCAGCCAGGCGTCCTCGAACGGCGAGGAGTTCACCAGCGCCGGGTCGTCCACCACGGCGTCGTTGATCTCGACGACCTTCCCGGTGACCGGGGCGTAGAGCTCCGAGACCGACTTGGTCGACTCGGCCTCGCCGAAGACATCGCCCCGGGCGATCTCGGTGCCGACCTCGGGCAGTTCGACGAACACGATGTCGCCGAGGGCATCGGCGGCGAAGTCGGTGATGCCGATGGTCGCGGTGGCGCCGTCGACGGCGACCCACTCGTGCTCTTCGCTGTACTTGAGGGCGTTCAGATCGGTCATTTCTTCCTCCGGTAGAAAGGCAGTGCGGTACGGGTAGCGGGGATCTTGGTGCCCCGGACATCAAGGAAAAGTGCGGTTCCGTCCTCGGCCACCGACGGATCGACGTAGGCCATCGCGATCGGATGCCCGAGGGTGGGGCTCAGCGCGCCGCTGGTGATCTCTCCCACGGCGGTGCCATCTTCGAGCACCACCGGGTAGCCCGCGCGTCCCGCGCGACGCCCCTCGGCGGTGAGGCCGATGAGCACGCGCCCTTCGGCCGGCTCAGGGACCGATGCCGAAGCGTCCTTGCCGACGAAGCGCTCCTTGTCTGTGACCACGACGCGGCCCAGGCCTGCCTGTGCGGGACGGATGTCACGCGAGAGTTCGTTTCCGTACAGCGGCATGCCCGCCTCCAGGCGCAGGCTGTCGCGGGCCGCGAGGCCGGCGGGAACCAGGCCGTGAGCGGCGCCGGCGGTCAGGATGTCATCCCACAGTGCAGCCACGTCGGCAGCGTCCACCAGCAGCTCGAAGCCGTCCTCGCCGGTGTATCCGGTGCGGGCGAGCAGCAGGGGCTTGCCGTTGTAGGTGGCGCGAGCCCACGCGTAGTACTTCTGCTCCGCCCACGGGACGGTGACGTCCTCGATCGCCTCGGTCGCGGCGAGGATGGCCTCGGAGACCGGCCCCTGAACCGCGATCAACCCGAAGTCGTCGGAGACATCCTCCACTTCGACGTCGAACGCATCGACGCGCTCCCGCAGCGCCTCGCGCACGGCATCCCGGTTTCCCGCGTTCGAGATGATCAGGAAGTCGGCGTCATCCAGACGGTAGACGATCACGTCGTCGATGATGCCGCCGTCCTCGGCGAGCAGCAGCGAGTACTTCGCCTTGCCTGCCGACATCGCGGACAGCCGGCCGGCGAGCGCGTAGTCGAGGTACTCGGCGGCAGCCGCGCCGCGCACGGTGAACTCGGCCATGTGCGAGATGTCGAAGATCCCGGCGGCGGCCCGCACGGCGTGGTGCTCAGCCAGATCGGACGTGTAGCGCACCGGCATCTGCCAGCCACCGAAGTCGGTGAATGATGCGCCGAGCGCCTCGTGGTTCTTGCGGAGGGGCGTATAGCGTGGTTCGGTCATGGAGTTCTCCCGGTCAGGATCGGGCAGGACGACGCCGGCGTCATCCTCGGAACTCCCCCTCTGTCATCGGGCCTGAGAGCTTCGCCCGCCCTTCGAGAAGGGAGTGGGGGCTTTCACCGTCGGCGGAAATCGAGCTTCGCTCGAAATCACTTTCCAGAGCGGCCGGACATGCGCGGTATGGATACCTGAGAGATTGGCGGGGAGGCTTGCTCCTTCGGTGCCCGGTCACGTTCACCGGACTCTCCCGCACACGTCGTACGGCCATTGTTGAATTGGCTGTTCAGTTGGCCATCCCAGCATAGCGGTGCACAGCAACCCCGTAGGCTCGTCGATGTGGCGACAGGCATGACAGAGGACGGCGACGCGATCCGCGTGGCCGTCTCGACGGTGATCTTCTCGCTGCGCAGCTCAGCAGAGGGCGACCGTCTGATGCTGCCGCTCGTGCGGCGCACGCGAGCGCCGCATCTGGGCCAGTGGGCGCTGCCTGGCGGATGGCTGGACCCGGACGAGGACCTCGACACCGCCGCATCCCGCACCCTCGCCGAGACCACGGCGCTCACGCCGAGCTATCTCGAGCAGCTGTACACCTTCGGCGACGTGGATCGGGCGCCGACCCGCGCCATCGCGATCGTCTACTGGGCGCTGCTGCGCTCGGATCTGGTCGACGCGCAGCGTGCGGCCGCCGGCGCGCCGGAGAACGTCGAGTGGTTCGACGTCGACGCGATCCCGCGACTCGCCTTCGACCACAACCGCATCGCGGAGTACGCCCTGTGGCGGCTGCGCAACAAGGTCGGCTACAGCCGGATCGCGGCGGGCCTGCTGCCGGATGAATTCACGCTGACCGAGCTGCGCGAGGTGTACGAGGCGGTCCTCGGTCAGCGCCTGGACCCATCGAACTTCCGTCGCCTGCTGGAGGGATCGGACGAGCTCGTGCCGACGGAGTCCTTCCGCACCGGGAAGCACCGACCGGCCCGGCTGTACCGCTATCTCGCCGACGCGTGACGGCCCTCCCGTGACTGCGATTGCAGTTATGGTCAGATCGACATAATCTGTTCCTGCACAGTAAGTGTCGAAGTGACCAGAAGGCGGCGTCCGATGTCCACCCTGACCGACCCGTCCGTCGACCACGCCATCCAGGCGATCATCGCCGGCAGCTCCACGGACTCCACCTGCACCACCGATCTCGCGGCGGGGCCGTGGGACTTCGACATCCGGCCGGGCTACGGTCCCGGCTCGTCGATGGGAGACGTGATCCCCACCGGTGCGCCGCGTCAGGGCGAGCTCCCCGCCGAGTACCGCGAGGCCGATGAGGCCGAGCTGCACGACCGCATCCGCGCCGCGAAGGCGACGCTCGGCGACCGCGTCGTCGTGCTCGGGCATTTCTACCAGCGGGAAGAGGTCGTGCGTCACGCCGACTACGTGGGCGACTCGTTCCAGCTCGCGAACGCCGCGCTCGAGCATCCCGATGCCGAGGCGATCGTCTTCTGCGGCGTGCACTTCATGGCCGAGACCGCCGATCTGCTCTCCAAGCCCGGGCAGTCGGTGATCCTGCCGAACCTCGCCGCGGGCTGCTCGATGGCCGACATGGCCGACATCGATCAGGTCGAGGACTGCTGGGAACAGCTCGCCGACGTCCTCGGGCCGCTCGACGAGCCGGATGCCGACGGGCGCGTGCCGGTGATCCCGGTCACCTACATGAACTCCTCCGCCGCCATCAAGGGCTTCGTCGGCCGGCACGGCGGCATCGTCTGCACCTCGTCGAACGCGGCCACGGTGCTGGAGTGGGCATTCGAGCGCGGACGCCGCGTGCTGTTCTTCCCCGACCAGCACCTCGGCCGCAACACCGCCAAGGCCATGGGCGTGCCGCTGGATCGGATGCCGATGTGGAACCCGCGGCGCCCGCTGGGCGGTTCCAGCGCCGCAGAGCTCGCCGCGTCGCAGGTCATCCTCTGGCACGGATTCTGCTCGGTGCACCGCCGATTCAGCGTCGACCAGATCGATCAGGCCCGCGCGGAGCACCCGGGTGTGCGCGTGATCGTGCACCCGGAATGCCCGATGGAGGTCGTCGACGCCGCAGACGAGGCAGGATCGACGGATCACATCCGCCGCGCCATCGCCGCGGCCACCGAGCCCACGACCTTCGCGATCGGCACGGAGATCAACCTGGTGCGGCGCCTTGCCGCACAACATCCTCAGCACGAGATCTTCTGCCTCGACCCCGTGGTCTGCCCGTGCTCGACCATGTACCGCATCCATCCCGGCTACCTCGCCTGGGTGCTGGAGGAGCTCGTGGCCGGCCGGGTGCCGAATCGGATCCAGGTGTCCGACGACGTCGCAGCTCCGGCCAGGGTGGCGCTGGAGCGGATGCTGGCGGCGAAGCCCCGATGAAGGTCCTCGTCGTCGGAGCCGGCATCGCGGGTCTCACCACCGCGCTGCGCGCCGAGGCGCTGGGTCACGACGTCGAGCTGATCGTCAAGGGCGCCATCGGCGACGGCTGCACTCCGCTCGCGCAAGGCGGCATCTCCGGGGCGTACGGCCCTGGCGACTCCCCTGCGCTGCACGCGCTCGACACGATGCACGCGGGCTCCGGCCACGGCGCCCCGCCGGCGATCGGCGCTCTCGTCGACGGGGCCGAGTCGGCGATCGCGGACCTGATCGCCGCGGGCGTGCCCTTCGATCGCACGCACGACGGTGACATCGCGCGAGGGCTCGAGGCGGCGCATCGCCTGCCGCGGATCGCGCATGCCGGCGGGGATGCCACGGGCGCCGCCATCTCGGCCGCGCTGATCGCCCGCGTGCGCGAGTCGAGGATCGAGGTGCGCGAACACGTCTTCGCGACGGACCTGCTGCTCGACAGCGGGCGCGCACGGGGCATCCGATCACTCGACGCCGGCACTCATGCGGCGGATGCGGTCGTGCTCGCCACGGGAGGGGCGGGGCGGCTGTTCGCGCACACGACGAATCCGCCCGAGGTGACCGGCGACGGCATCGCGATGGCGCTGCGCGCCGGAGCCGCAGTCGCCGACCTGGAGTTCGTGCAGTTCCATCCCACTGTCCTCGACAGCGCAGACCTCGCCGACGCCGATGCCGACGCCGATGCGTTCCTCATCTCGGAGGCCGTCCGGGGCGCCGGAGCGGTGCTGGTGGATGCCGACGGTCACCGGTTCATGCTCGACGAGCACCCGGATGCCGAACTCGCGCCCCGCGACGTCGTGGCGCGGGCGGTGGCGCGCGTCGCCGCCGCGCACGGTGCTCCTGTGCGTCTGGACGCCACGGCGCTGGGCCCGTCCGCACTGGCGCAGCGCTTCCCGACGATCGACGCGCAGCTGCGTCGGCGCGGGCTCGACTGGTCGCGGCATCCGGTTCCCATCACGCCCGCCGCGCACTATCTGATGGGCGGCATCGCGACCGATCTCGACGGTCGCACGTCGCTGCCGGGCCTGTGGGCGGTCGGCGAGACCGCGCGCACCGGAGTCCACGGTGCGAACCGTCTGGCATCCAATTCCCTGCTCGAGGGTGCCGTCTTCGGCGCGCGCGCCGCCGAATCCCTCTCCGCCGCCTCGTGGCAGGTGTCCAGGTCGCACTCGTTGCCGCTATCCGGCGCCGATAGCGGCAACGGTTGCGACCTGAACGTCACGACGCCCTTCACCCGCTCCGAGCTGCAGCAGCTGATGTGGGAACAGGTCGGGCTGCTGCGCGATCCCGACGGACTCTCGGATGCTGTCGCGCAGCTGCACCGGTGGCGCCCGCCAACCGGATCGACCGTCGCGGCGCACGAGGATGCGAATCTGCTGACTCTTGCGCGTGCCGTGGCATCCGCCGCCCTCGCCCGCACGGAATCGCTCGGCTCGCACCACCTCACTTCCACCCGGCACCCCTCTCCTGCCCTGATCGGAGCGTCATGATCACCCCGGCCACCCTCGAGCGCACCGTGCGCGCAGCCCTTGAGGAGGATGCGCCCTGGGGCGACATCACGAGCATCGCGCTGCTGCCTGAGGACGCCACCGCCACCGCCGATCTCGTCGCCCGTGAGGACGGTGTGCTCAGCGGCGGGGACGTGTTCTCCGCCGCATTCGCGCTCACCGATCCGGCGGTGCGCGTGGATCTGCACTTCGCCGACGGTGACCGGTTCACCGCGGGTGACGTGCTCGCTTCGGTCACGGGATCCGCGCGCAGTCTGCTCACGGCCGAGCGGGTCGCGCTGAACTTCACGCAGCGGATGAGCGGCATCGCAACGCTCACCGCGCAATACGTGGATGCCGTCTCCGGCACCGGCGTGCGCATCGCCGACACCCGCAAGACGACGCCGGGGCTGCGCGAGTTCGAGCGGCACGCGGTCGTCTCGGGCGGCGGCAGCAACCACCGCCGTTCGCTGTCGGATGCTGTGATGGCCAAGGACAACCACCTCGCGGTGCTGCGTTCCAGCGGGCAGGACCTCGCGACCGCGCTGCGGTCGGCCCTGGGCTCGCTGCCCCACACCACGCACGTGGTGGTGGAGGTCGACCGGATCGATCAGATCGCCGCAGTGCTCGACGGCGGTGCCGACACCGTGCTGCTCGACAACTTCTCACTCGATGACCTGCGCACCGGTGTCGCGCTGCTGGCCGGACGTGCGGTGGCCGAGGCCTCCGGCGGAGTGAATCTCGAAACGGTGCGGGCGATCGCCGAGACCGGGGTGCAGGTGATATCGGTCGGTGCGCTGACGCACTCCGCGCGCGCCCTCGATCTCGGACTCGACCTGCGAATCGGCTGACGTGCTGTATCTCGACCACGCCGCGACCTCGCCGGTGCGCCCGGAGGTGCTGGAGGCGATGCGCCCCTACCTGACCGGCGTGTTCGGCAACCCGTCGAGTCATCACAGGGTCGGTGAGGCGGCCGCGGAGGCGCTGGAGTGGGCGCGGGGCCGGGTCGCCGCCGCGCTCGGGATGCGCGCGAACGACGTGATCTTCACCTCGGGCGGCACCGAGTCGAACAACCTCGCCGTGAAGGGCATCGTGCTGGCGGCGCTGCCACACGCATCGGGCGCCGAGGGTCCGGCGCGCCGCTCGATCGTCACCACGCCGATCGAGCACGAGTCGCTCCTGGAGTCGGCCGCGTACCTGCACCGCTTCCACGACGTGAGCGTGACGATCCTGCCGGTGGACGCCCACGGCCGAGCATCGCCGAAGGACCTGGCCGAAGCGCTGGAATCGAAGGATGCCGCGCTCGTCACCTTCGGCCACGCCAACAATGAGGTCGGCACGGTGCAGGACGCCGAGTCGCTCATCGCCGTAGCGCAGGAGCGCGGCGTGCCCGTGCACGTGGACGCCGTGCAGTCGGCGGGCTGGCTGCCGTTGGACGCTCTCGGGGCCGATGCCATCTCGATCGCCGGACACAAGCTCGGCACACCCAAGGGCATCGGCGCGCTCGGGGTGCGCTCCAGGGTTCCGCTGGAGCCGCTGCTGCACGGCGGCGGCCAGGAGCGCGGCCGGCGCAGCGGCACCGAGAACGTCGCAGGTGCGGTGGGTCTGGCCACTGCGCTCGACCTCGTGGCTGTCGAGCGCGCTCAGCACGCCGGGGCCGTAGCCGCGCAGACCAGCGAGTTCATCGCGGCGGTGCGGGAGGCTGTGCCTCAGGCATCCCTCACCGGCTCGGCGGATCACCGCCTGCCGAACCTGGCGAGCTTCACGTTCGCCGGCACCAGCGGCGAGGCGGTGCTGCTCGAACTGGAGCGCCGCGGGGTGATCTCGTCCAGCGGATCGGCGTGCGCCGCCGGGAGTGACGAGCCCTCGCCCGTACTGCTCGCGCTGGGCATCCCCGCCACCACCGCGCAGACATCCGTGCGCTTCACGTTCGCTCGCACGCCGCTGCCCGCAGGATCGGCCACGCACCTGGCATCCCTGGTCGCCGCCGCTGTCGCGGCCGTCGTCTCGCCGTAGCTGCGCAGAATCTCCGCCGACTCACGCTGTCTGCGCGGCGTCCCACCAATCGAGCACCCGCGTGCCGATGAGAGTCAGCCACTTGGACGGCTCGCCCTGTGGTGCGTCGATGTTAACCCAGACGGCCCCGCCGGGCAGGTCGCCCTGCAGCCAGGTGCCGTCAGGCTGCCGGGCGGCGCGCACGGCCTCGATCGCCTCGCCCATTCGCGGGTCGGGTGCGGTCCCCTCGAGCAGGGTGACCTGCCGGAAGTGGTCGAGCGCGGCGAGCGCGCTGTACTGCCACCTGTTCGGGGCGATGAAATCGGTCACGAAGGGACCCACGATCTCACCTGTCGACAGCCTCCGCATCAGGCCCCGGCTGAGCAGGTACTCCTCGCCGGAATGCCGCACTTCGCGCAGGGACTCGTCTCCGGTCAGCCGCTCGTACGACAGCATCTCGACCACCGCGTTGAGGGTGGAATGGAACGACGAGCGCGCCGAGTCGCCCTCCTCCGCCTCGCAGTTCCAGCCACCGTCGGCCAGGCGATGCTCGGGGAACCACGTGAGGAGCCGAGAGACATCGGCACCGAGCCAGCTTCCCGTGGCGAGTGTGAACGCGTTGATGCACACGTCGACCTCTCCGTCCCAGTACGGCAGGTCCTCGTACTCCCATCGGGAGTTCGCGGCGATCTTCTCCGCTGTGCCGGCGAGCATCGTGGCGTCCAGGCCGAGTTCTCGCAGGTCCTTCAGCGCCCAGGTCGTGGCAATCCAGGGCTGATCCTCCGGATCTCGCGCGCTGGCGCCCTCGCCGTCGAAGTCCCACGAAGGGAAGTACGCGCCGCCGGCCCACTGCCCGTCGGCGTCCTGCCGGGCGAGAATCGCAGCGCCGAATCCTTCGCTCGCGACCTTCGCCCGGGTCGCGCGCCAATGCTCCTCCGGCAGCCCGAGCAGATCGCGCTCGACCTGCCACCGCAGCGCCGGATCCGAATCCAGCAGCCAGTCCACTCTGTCTTCCGTCAGCGAGACCATTGGTTGAGGGTACGCCGGCCCGCCGACATCGGGAACCCCGCGGCTCTTCGGAAATCCTGCGCCATCGCGCGCTGAGGAGCGCCGTAGGCTCATGCCCGCGCCGTAGACTCATGCTCGTGCCCGGCTCCGATCCTCTGGTGACCCTGATCGTTCCCGGGCGCGATATCGCGGCATTCGCCCCGGCCGCGATCGCGTCGCTGCGCGGACAGAGCGAACAGCGCTGGCGGGCCCTGCTGATCGACGACGGGTCGGTCGATGACACCGGTGCCGTGTTCGCCGCGGCTGCCGCAGCGGACGACCGGTTCGAGGTCATCCATCACAATGAGGCGCGCGGTCTGGGAGCTGCCCGCAACGTGGGACTGGAGCGCGTCGGCACCCTGTTCGTCGGCTTCCTGGATGCGGACGACGAACTCACCCGGCACGCCCTCGCCACCTGGCTGCGCGCACTCGACGAGTCCGGCAGCGACTTCGTCGCCGCCGCCTATGTGCGCACGCGGCTTGTCGATGGCGCCTACCGCCACGGCCGCGTGCAGCCGTGGGTGTCGGATGCCACGTCCCCGCGCCGCCTCGGAGTGACGCTGGCCGATCATCCGGCGGCTTCGGCGAACATCGTGGCCTGGTCCAAGCTCAGCCGCACCGAGTTCTGGGACGAGCGGCGCTTCCCCGAGAACGTCGCCTACGAAGACCAGGTCGTCGCACAGCGTATGTACACCGAGGCTCGGGCGTTCGACGTCATCCCGGACGTGGCCGTGCACTGGCGGGTGCGGGCCGATGGCACGTCGATCACGCAGAGCAGGGCGCAGCTGCCCGTGCTGCACGACTATCTCGCAGCTCTGCTGGGTGGCATCGACGTGCTTGCCGCCGCTGGGGCGTCCGAGGCCGTCCGTGCCCGCATCGGCCTGATCCTGGCCATGGATATCCCGCCGCTGCAGCTCATCGCGGCGCAGCATCCCGATCCGGCGTACCGGGCGGCTCTGGCATCCTTCGAGGATGCCCTCGGGGCTCTGCCGGAGTTCGCGACCGCCCACCCCGACCGCACATTCGCCGACGCCCTCCGCTGGTGATCCGAAAGGCCGACCCATGAATATCGACTCGCTCTTTTCCCTGCGCGGACTGACCGCGGTCGTCACCGGCGGGTCCTCCGGCATCGGGAGGGCCATCGCGCTCGCGCTTGGCGCGGCGGGGGCATCCGTCGTCATCCTCGCGCGCGACGCGACGCGCATCGAGAGGGTCGTCGCCGAGATCGGTGCGGCCGGCGGCCGCGCGGCCGGCGTCGTGGGCGATCTCAGCACGCGCGACGGCATTCGCGAGGTCGGGGATGCCGCGGCCGAGCCGTTCGGCGAGCCCGACATCCTGGTGAACTCCGCCGGCATCAACCTGCGTCCGCCGTTCGATGAGATCGACATGGACGTCTGGGATGCCACCATGTCGGTGAACCTCGAGGCGCCGTTCCTGCTGAGCCGGCGCTTCGCACCCGCCATGCTCGAGCGCGGCTTCGGCCGCCTGATCCACATCTCCTCGCAGCAGGCGCACCGCGCCTTCGTGACCAGCGGCGTGTACGGCGTCTCGAAGGGTGGGCTGGAATCGCTGACCAGGTCGCAGGCCGAGGCCTGGTCGGCACGCGGAGTCACCGCGAACACACTGGTTCCCGGCTTCGTGCTGACGCCGCTGAACGCCCGTCTGCAGGACGACACCGAGAAGGTGCGTGAGCTTGCCGAGCGCACCATGGTCGGCCGCAACGGTCTGCCGGAGGACTTCGGCGGCATCGCGGTGTTCCTCGCCGGGCGCTCATCCGGCTACGTCACCGGGCAGTCGCTGTTCGTCGACGGCGGCCTGTCCGTGCACTGACGGGATAGTCTTCCGTCCGACGCGATCCCGCCGTCAGGAGGGCCGATCCTGGATCACCCGCGAGGCCTCGAGCTGCTGGGCCGCCAGCGTCGCGTACAGCCCGCGCTTCGCGAGCAGTTCGCTGTGCGTGCCGGACTCGACGATCCGCCCGGCTTCGACGACATGGATCATGTCGGCAGCGATCACGGTCGAGAGCCGGTGCGCGATGGACAGCGTGGTGCGTCCCTGCGCCGCGGCATCCAGCGCCTCCTGCACCACGCGCTCCGACACCGTGTCCAGGGCCGACGTCGCCTCATCCAGCAGCAGCACCGGCGGATCCTTCAGCAGCACCCGCGCGATCGCGATCCGCTGCTTCTCCCCTCCCGAGAGGCGGTACCCCCGCTCGCCGACGATCGTGTCGTATCCGGCGTCGAAGCTCGCGATGACGTGATGGATGTTGGCCGCGCGGCACGCGCGCTCGAGCTGCTCGTCCGTGGCGTCCGGCTTCGCATAGCGGAGGTTCTCCCGGATGCTGGCGTGGAACAGGTACGTCTCCTGCGAGACGATCCCGATCTGGTCGATGATCGTCGCCTGCGTCAGCGTGCGCACGTCCGCACCGGAGAAGCGCACCGTGCCCGCCGCGGCTTCATACAGTCGCGGGGCGAGGTACAGGATGGTCGTCTTGCCGGCACCAGAGGGTCCGACGAAGGCGACGTGCATGCCGGGGTCGGCGACGAACGAGACGCCGTCGAGGGTCGGGCGGGTCTCGGGTCCCGCATCCGGGTAGCGGAAGACGACCTCGTCGAACTCGATGCGACCGCGCGGACCCGGCGCGTCGACGGCATCGATCGCGTCAGGGGCGTCACCGATCTGCGGGACCATGTCGAGGTATTCGAAGATGCGAGCGAACAGCGCCGCCGACGTCTGCAGATCAAGCGCGACGCGCATCAGCCCCATCAGCGGCATCAGCAACCGCGCCTGCACGGTCGTGAAGGCGACGATCGCGCCCGCGGTGATGTCCGGGGCCCCGCCGGTGAGGAAGAACCCGGCGACCAGGTAGATGACCGCGGGCACACTCGACATCAGCACCTGGACGACGGCGAAGAAGCCCTGGCCGCTCATCGCGCGCTTGACCTGCAGCCGCACCTGGTTGCGGTTCTCGTTCTGGTACCGCACCGACTCGGTTCGCTGGCGGTTGAACGACTTCGACAGCAGGATGCCGGAGACGCTCAGCGTCTCCTGCGTGATGCTGGTCAGCTCCGAGAGCGATTCCTGCGTCTCGGCGGCGATCCGCGCCCGGACCTGGCCGACCCTGCGCTGGATGAGCACCAGGATCGGCATCATGATCACCGCGATGATCGTCAGGCGCCAGTCGATGAGGATCATCGCGACCAGCGAGGCGATGACGGTGACGGTGTTGCCGAGGATGCTGGTGACGGTGTTCGTGAGCACGCCGGACACTCCGCCGACGTCGTTCTGCAGCCGCGACTGGATAACCCCGGTCTTGGTGCGGGTGAAGAATCCGAGCTCCATTGCCTGCAGGTGCTCGAACAGCCGCACCCGCAGATCGCCCGTGACGTGATTGCCGACAGTCGAGGTCAGCCAGGTCTGGGCGACGCCCAGTGCCGCCGACATCAGGAACAGCCCGATCATGACGCTGACCAGGATGATCAGCAGCCGGATGTGCGGACCACTGCCTTCCAGCGGGAAGAGCGCGTCGTCGAAGACGCGCTGCACGAGCAGCGGGGGGATGACGGCCAGACCCGCGCCGACGATGACCAGCAGCGCCGTGATCAGCAGCCGCCCGCGATACGGCGTGAAGAGCGTGACCACTCGGCGTCCGAGACCCGCCACCTTCGGCGCGCTGGCGTTCAGGCGACGCTGCGCCTGCTCGTCGACCCCGCGGAATCCGCCGCCGCGCCCGCCACCCATACTCATTCCCTCAGGCTAATGGGCCGCTCGCGGCGCGAAGGCGCGCCGTCCGGAAAAACCTCGCTCCGGGGGAATGCGATCGGAACGGCACAGGTTACGGTAGACGGCTGATCATTCGCATCCGACTCTCGGACTCGCGCCAATCCCGCCATCGACTCCTGAGGAGACCCATGTCTGCCGTCCACACCGGGTCCATCCCCACGGCCGCGAACTCCGCCACGATCCCGCGCAAGGACATGGCGGTCATCTGGGTGCTGCTGACGGCTGCGTTCGTCGCGATCCTCAACGAGACGACGATGGGCATGGCGATCCCGCACCTGATCGCCGATCTGCACATCACCCCGATCGCCGCGCAGTGGGTGACGAGCGCGTTCATGCTGACCATGGCGGTCGTGATCCCGACCACCGGTTTCCTGCTGCGCCGCTTCACGACGCGTCAGATGTTCCTCGCCGCGCTGACCCTGTTCTCGGCGGGAACGCTGCTGGCGATCTTCGCCATCGGCTTCCCGATGCTGCTCGGCGCGCGCATCGTGCAGGCGTCGGGGACCGCGATCATGATGCCGCTGCTCATGACGACCGTGATGAACCTCGTGCCGCCCGCATCCCGCGGGCGCATCATGGGCCGGGTCAGCGTCGTGATGTCGCTGGCTCCTGCGATCGGCCCCACGATGTCGGGCTTCCTGCTGGATCACTTCGGCTGGCGCGCGATCTTCGTGGTCGTGCTGCCGATCGCCCTGGTCGCGATCTTCATCGGATGGCGCTGGCTGACCAACGTCGGCGAGACCATGAATGCCCCGATCGATGTGCTCTCGATCGTGCTCTCCGCGTTCGGCTTCGGCGGCCTCGTCTACGGCCTGAGCCAGATCGGCGGGCTCTCCAACGGCGCGAACCCCGCTCCCCTGGTGATCGCCCTGGTCGTCGGCGTCGTTGGTCTCGCGCTGTTCCTGTGGCGCCAGATCGTGCTGCAGAAGAAGGATGATGCGCTGCTGGATCTTCGCATCTTCCTGTCGAAGGACTTCTCGCTCGCGATGGCGCAGATGTTCCTGCTGTCACTGGCGTTCTTCGGCAGCATCACCGTCATTCCCCTCTTTCTGCAGGACGCCCTCGAGATGGATGCGACGTCTGCGGGCCTGATCGTGCTTCCCGGCGCCCTGGCGATGGGTCTTCTCGGTCCGGTGATCGGGCGGATCTACGACAGCCGCGGCACGCGCATCCTGCTGATCCCCGGATCGATCCTCGCCTCGGCGATGCTGTGGCTCTTCACGGCTCTCGACACGGGCAGCTCGGTGTGGCTGGTGCTGATCGCGCAGACGCTGCTCTCGATCGGGCTCGCGCTGTCGTTCACGCCGCTGTTCACCGCGGCGCTGGCGTCGCTGAAGCCGAAGTTCTACTCCTACGGCAGCGCCGTGATCGGCACGATCCAGCAGGTCTCAGGCGCCGCCGGCATCGCGGTCATGATGACCGTGTTCACCGCGATCGTCGATTCTGGCGGCGGCACCGAGGTTCCGGCAGCGGTCGCAGCGGGAACCCGTGCGGCCGTGACCGTCGGCGCGGTCATCGCGACCGTGACGATCGTCGGTGCGTTCCTCATCCGCAAGCCGGAGGATGAGGGCGACGAGGCCCCGGCGCACGCCGGGCACTGACGCGGAGGTCAGTCCCGCTTCGACTGCACGGGGTCGGCGTGGTGGTTCGTCGGCACGGTGCACACGCCGTCGGCGCACACACCCATGGCTGTGTCGTCGCCCAGCAGCGACAGGCCGGGGAATTCGGCGAGCGCGGCTTCGCCTTGAACCTTCTGCGCGTCACTCATACCTCGATGGTACGCGCCTCAGTGGGCGGTGGCTCCGCGCTCGACTTCCCCTCGGAACTGCGGCGGGTGTACCGTGCGGTTCCATGACCAGCACTGCAGGCGATGCGAAGTCCGACGGCCGCGACGAGACCGCCGACGAGCGCGCGGACCGGAACTGGGAGGAGCTGATGCAGGAGCTGCGGGTGATGCAGACCGGCACGCAGATCCTCACCGGCTTCCTGCTGGCGGTCGCGTTCCAGCCGCTGTTCACCGATCTCACCACAGAGCAGCGGATGCTGTACATCACGCTCGTGCTCCTGGCGGCGACCGCCACCGTGCTGGCGCTCACGCCCGTGGGGATGCACCGCCTGCTGTTCGCGAGAGGTCGCAAGCCGGTTCTGGTTCGGGTCGCCAATCGGATCGTCAAGGCGAACCTCATCGTCATCGCCGCGCTCACGGTCGGTGTGACCGTGCTGATCATTGACTTCACGTTCAGCCGTGCGTTCGCGCTCATCGCCGGCGGGGTCGGCGTCGTCGCCATCGTCGTGCTGTGGATCATGCTGCCGATCGGTCTACGCGCTTCCGAGCACCGGGAGACGACGATCCGGTGATCATCGAGACGAGTCGGCTTCGACTGCGCGAGCTGACCGCAGACGATCTGCCGGCGCTGAAGCGCATTCTCCGGGACCCCGAGGTCATGGTCGCGTATGAAGGCCCCCTCGACGATGAGGAGACGCAGGACTGGCTGTCACGTCAGCAGATGCGCTATCGCGACGACGGCTTCGGTCTGTGGGCGGTGGAGGCTCTCGCCGACGGCGAGGTTATCGGCCAGTGCGGCCTCACTCGCCAGAGCGGCTCGGGCGAAGACGTGATCGAGGTCGGCTACCTGTTCCGGAAGGATGCGTGGGGGCGCGGGTACGCGACCGAGGCGGCGGCGCGGTGCGTGCAGCATGCGTTCGACACCATGCAGGCGGATTCCGTGCACGCGCAGATCCGCGACACGAATCTCGCATCGATGAACGTGGCGATCAGGCTGGGGATGACGGTGCGTGGCCGGTTCGTGAAGCACTACCGCGGCGTCGTCATGCCGCATCTCGACTTCTCGATCGGCCGCGAGGCCTGGGAGGTCCGCAAGCACGAGGTGGGAAACCCCTCAGAGTCGACGCGCTGGGGTTGAACGAGCAGAGCAGGTGCGGAATCGTGGCCGGGGCATCGCGCCGTACGGCGTGGTGTCCGCTACCGGAAGGAGAGCGCGATGCTCACCCTGACCGAGAACGCCAACACGATCGCGGCGACCATCGTCGCCCAGCAGAGCACGACGCCGGATGCCGGTCTGCGCATCCATTCGTCGGGCACCGAGGCCGAACCGCGATTCGCGGTGACGGTCGTCCCGACACCCGAACCCGGCGATGCGATCGCCGGTGACGACGCGATTCACGTCTTCCTTGAGAAGTCCGCGGCCGAAGCCCTCGACGACAAGGTGCTCGATGCCGCCGTCGACGATCAGGGCGCGGTGTCGTTCACCCTGCTGCCGCAGCCGGCCTGAGCGTCGAGTTTCGAGAGCCGTCGTCCCTCCTCGGGGCGGCGGCTCTTCTGCGTCCGTATGCCGGCCGGCGCATGCATCGTCACCTAGCGTTGAGGAATGCTTCGACGCCTTCTCGCGCGCGTGTACTGGGCGTTCAGCCGCTGGACCCTCAAGACCGAGCCCGCCCCCGCCCGCCCTACTGTGCTGATCGGCGCACCGCACACCTCGAACTGGGATTTCGTGCTGATGCTGGCGATCGCATGGCGGCTGGGCATGAACTTCCACTGGCTGGGCAAGAAGAGCCTGTTCGCCGGTTGGACGGGCCCGCTCATGCGCATGCTCGGGGGCATCCCGGTCGACCGCGACGACCCGAGCCGCGTCGTCGACGACGTCGTCGATCGAGCGCGCGCCGGCGCGGTGTTCGGCCTCGTCGTCACTCCCGACGGCACGCGTCGCGGACACACGCACTGGAAGTCCGGCTTCTACCGCATCGCCCGTGAGACCGGGATGCCCGTGACTCTCGGCTACGTCGATCGCACCACGATGACGACCGGTCTCGGCCCGACGTTCGAGCTGACCGGAGATGTGGTCGCCGACATGGACCGCATCCGAGCGTTCTATGCCGACAAGGCCGGCCTCCGGCCCGAGCATCGCGTCGAGCCCCGCCTGCGCGAAGAAGGCACGACCGCTTCCTGAGCTGCTCGGCCTGGCCAGCCGTCACACGTTCGTGCGCACCGGCTCGTGCTGCGACCGCAGCGTGTCCCACACCACGCGGGATGCCCGATGCAGCATCGCGACGAACACGAGTGCCCAGACGATGACCGCCACCACCAGCGCCACCTGCCCGACCAGACCGGCGGCCGGCAGTTCGTCGGCGGCGCCGAGTGAGATGGATGCCGCGGCGAACATGCCGATCGGGAACACCATCGACCACAGCGTGGCCACGTAGCGCAGCGGCACCCGGTGCAGCAGGTGCCGCCAGACGCCGGCACCGATCAGCAGTGGGATCAGCCACACGCAGAACACCCAGAAGATCACCACGGTGGCGGCGATCAGCGGGCGTACCGCGTCGACCATCGGCGAGTGTCCCATCTCGACGATTCCCGCTCCGGCGACCACGGCGATCGCCAGGGCGCCCATGGCCACCCAGTACGCCGGGTCGAACTGCTGCGGGGTGACGCCGAAGTGCACGACGCGCAGCAGCACGAGCATCGCCATCGCCGCGTACAGGATCACCCCGACCGACCAGGCGAGCACGGCCAGCATCCCGACCCAAGGCGCCGCGGCCGCGTCGACGTACGGACGCAGCTGCGTCATGCCGATGGCCAGCGACTGACTGGCGACCGCCCAGATGAACCAGGTGCCGTTGGCGCGGGCGAGGATCGGCTTGCCGTCTCGTGTCATCAGCACCTGCCATGGCAGCAGGTATCCGAACACGAACCAGAGTGCACCGGCGAGCAGGAACAGCGGCGTGGCGACGGCGATCATTCCCTCCTTCGCCAGCCGCACGCCGAGCACATCGGTGGCGGCGACGATGGTGAAGAACGCGAAGGCGAGCTCGGGGTCGCGCAGGTCCGCGACGACGTGCTGACGAAACTCGATCGCCCGCCAGATGTAGAGCGCCCAGAGCATGATGTAGAGCACGACCGCGATCCACATCAGGATCAGCGACAGTGATCGGATGCCGACGTCGTGCAGTCCGATCGAGACGATGCCCGTGCCCATGACCGCGGCGAAATACCCCGGCGGCAGGTGGGCGACCGCATGGCGGATCGGGCTCATGTCGAGATCATAGAAGAATCGGACGTCGCCGACAGGTCAGTCCCAGTCGAGGTACTCCTCGATCACGACGGCGGTCTCGATCGGATGCGTGGCCGGGAAGTAGTGGTCCGCGCCCGGGATGCGGGTGATGCTGGCGCGCTCGGGGGCGGTCGCCTGCAGCGCCTCGGCGGGCGCCGCCGGCGTGACATCGTCGTTCTCGGCCTGGATGATCAGCACCGGGATGCCCGGGGCGAGCGGGATCTGCTCGTCTTCGACGCCGAGCATGAGCAGGCCGTTGACGCGGTCGGTGTGCTCGGCCGCGAACACGCGGGCGATGGTGCTGCCGTGACCGTGGCCGCCGACCCACGTGTCGGCGATGTCGAGGTGGTCGAGCACGGCGACAGCATCCGTTGCACGCTCCTGCACGCTCACGCCGTCGGCTGCGGCCCGCGTGCCGACGCGCACGACGCGGAAGCCGGCCTCTTCGGCGAGGTAGTGCGAGATCACGCCGAGACCGTCGGCTTCGAGGTCGCGGTTCGTGACGAGCACGAGCGTGACCGGCCCCTCCCCCTCGTCCACGAACGGGACGGCTCGTCCTTCGGGTTCGAAGATCGTCTTCTGGGTCACGGTCGGATGCTCTTTCCTGTGGAGTGCGCGGCGCGTGTGCTGCCTTCAACACCGTATGCAACGACGCCGCCCGCCGACAAGTTCATCCCGCCGTCGGAATGTCGTCGAATCCACGACGCAGGTATCTCGGGGCCTGCACGCGCCAGGCCTCGGTGACCAGCTCGGCGAGATGATCGTCATCGATCGCGGCCATGCGGAACGCCACCTTCGGCTCGCTCCAGCGCGTCGTCTCGCGCAGGAACACGTCCGGGCTCATCTGCACGAGCGCACGGGCTTCCAGCGGCTCGGCGACCTTGACTCCGACGACCAGCTCTGACGCGATGATCTCGCGCATGTCTGCCGGGATGCTCGGCCACGGGTGGCATTCCCAGGCATACAGCTTGTTCCGCACGAACCACGCGGCACCGCCGGTCATCGCACGCTCCTCGCTGCCGGGGAGAGCGGCGGCGATGCGGCGGAGGTCAGCGAGTGTGGCCATGACGAGAGAGTACGGCGTGCCGCCGACATAAGGCGCGCGGATGCGGCGGGTCGGATGCTGATCGGGCGGTGCCGGCGTGCGAAGGTTGAACGATGCGATCAGAGAACGCGGA
Source organism: Microbacterium alcoholitolerans (assembly GCF_050408615.1). NCBI lineage: Bacteria > Bacillati > Actinomycetota > Actinomycetes > Micrococcales > Microbacteriaceae > Microbacterium > Microbacterium alcoholitolerans. Next base: position 1,043,117 of record NZ_JBNTKD010000001.1, read on the forward strand.
TGCCGGGGATGAGACCGCGAAGAGCGACTGGGCTCGCCTGTGCGAACTGCTCGACGACGATCCGATGCTTCAGCCTGATGTCGAGCGCGCCGCCGCCGATTCGAACGACGATGCCGATCCGTGGATGGCGCTCATCGACGGTCTCGACGATGCCGGCGCCCTCGCCTACCTCGACCCGGACGATTCCGGGGTCGAGCTGGCTGACGCGCTGACGGAGATCCCGCGGGTCTTCCGGGCGGGTGTCGATCTCGATCGGGTCGGCGATGTGGAGGGCGATCTGATCACGGCGATCGTCGTCGCCGACGGCATCCTGGCGGCGCACGATCTGAGAATCGTCCATCTCGAGGAGGACGACGACGCCTATCCGCTCGTCGTCGTGCCGCGCGCGAACGGCCCGGAGGCGATCGCACTTGCTTCGCGCTTGGGCCACTCGGCTCGCGCGTTCTCATGACCGCGGCCTTGTCCTCACCGCAGCCCTGTCCTCACCGCAGCCCTGTCCTCACCGCGGCCCTGTCCTGACCGCAGTCTTGGCGACGCGCGGTGAATCGACTCAGCTGCAGAAGGGTTCGAGTGAGTCCTTCAGCTGCTCTATCGCCTCGATCGCCTCAGGCACGTCGGGCGCCGAGGTCTCGGCCAGTCGCTGAGCGCTGGAGCGGATGAGATCGCCGGCCGGGCCGTCGAGATCGTCGGCGGCACCGTCGAGCGTGCTCACCAGACCGTCGCGCGCCTCTGCGATCTGCTCGGCGCTGGCGTCACCCTGATCCAGCATCCCCTGGTACTGGCTGTACGCGCCGTCCACCGAGCTGCAGACCTGCTCGACGTCGACGCCGGTCGCTTCTCCGGCAAGCTGCGCCACCTGCGAGCATCCGGCGAGGAGTCCGATGGCGAGCAGGGGAAGAACGGCGAATCGGCGCATTCTGCCAGGCTAACGGAGCTGGCAGGATGATCCTTGTGAACGCAGGTCTGCACGCATGGGAAGCCTCTATCGCGGACCTCTGGAAGCGATTCGACTCGCTCGATCGCGACCGCGGCGTCGCGGCGATGCGTGAACTGGCTGCGACATGCCCGGCGTCTGACGGCCGCGCGGCGTTCGAGCTCGCCGGCATGTACGACTCGATGGGGTTCGAGGCGGAAGCCGGCGCGGAGTATGAACGTGCGCTCGAACTCGGACTCGATGAGGCACGCCATGCGCAGCTCGCCGTGCAGTACGGGTCGACCCTGCGCAACCTCGGTCGACTCGATGAGGCCATCGCCGTACTGCAGGCCGCTCCGGTCCACGAGTCGACGGGCTCCGCACCGCGTGTCGTGCTGGCTCTCGCTCTGCACAGCGCGGGGCGCAAGGATGAGGCGCTGCGCGTCGCCATCGAGGCGCAGATCGACGCGCTCCCCCGTTACCAGCGCTCGATGCGCAACTACGCCGCCGCACTCACCGACGCATCCCTGTAACTGCGGACCGAGGCGAGACCGATTCCGCGCGACGTCGGTGCGACCCGAACCGTCTCACTGCATGAGCAGCGCCGCCACAGTGGCGCCGAGTTCCCTCGCCGAAGCGCGGTGCCCATGGTGGACATCGCCGAGCACTTCGACAGGTGCGGCACCAGGCCGCCAGCCCAGCGCGCGCACGATCCCCTCCACCGACCGCACCGCCCCGGTGGTGTCGTATCTGCCATGGACGATCAGACCGTAAGGACGACGCCTGGCAGCTCGCCCGGCTTCGCCGGGCGCGCCGTCCTCCTGCAGCGCCCCGCCGATCTTGAGGAATGTGCTGTCGAAGACGTGCTTGAGCGCTCCGCTCATGTAGCCGAAATTCGCGGGCGTGACGAAGAGGAAGCCATCCGCCTGGACGATGGCTGTCTCGTCCTCGTCGCCACTCGCCCAGGCGAGTGCGGGAACCGAGCGCGTCTCCACCCCCTCGATGGCGGGATCATTCGCTCCGTCGACGGCAGCATCGCGCAGATCGCGAACGCTGCGGGTCGGAGCGTGGTGGATCACCAGAAGTCGCTTCATCACCCCAGCGTGCCACGACCGCTCTTCTAACCCTGGAACGTCGGATGCATGCGGCGTAGCATCCGGGATGAGCCTCGGACCACCGCCGCTCAGCGAGGAGCAACCATGGCGCAGTACATCATCTATTTCAACCAGCAGTGGGTCGGAGACCACCCCGAGGAGTGGTTCGCGTCACGCGGACCGCTGGCCAACGCCGTGGTCGATGAGATCAAAGCGGCGGGCGCGTATGTCTGCGCCGGAGGCGTGGATGAAGACATCGACAGCGCCTTCAGCGCAGACGCCACGAGCGGCGCCCTCGTGACAGGAACCGGATCTGTGGCCCCCGGTGAGCAGTACATCGGCGGCCTCACCATCGTGGACGTCGCCGACGAAGAAGAAGCCAAGATGTGGGCGGGAAAGATCGCTGAGGCGTGCGGCTGGCCGCAGCAGATGCGTCGGCTTTTCTGACCGCTGCACCGAATGCCCGGTCAGACCTCCGCGTACACCCCGAGCCGATTCCCGCTGGGGTCGGTGAACTCGAATCGTCGTCCACCGGGGAACGGATAGGGGCCGGCCACGATGGTTCCGCCTGCGCTCGTCACGGCGGTCACCGTGGCATCGAGGTCATCCGAGTTGATGGAGTGATGGGTGGAAGAAGACACGTCGACACCTCCGGCGGTGATTGTGGCCCCGAGCGTAACGCAGTGCACCTACATTGCAGGGCACGTACATTCGACGGTCGCTGGACGAGATGCAGGAGCAGGTCAGGGACGCGACGGGGCGAACGTCGTGTGGCCGGTTCCCGAGCCGGGCGCCACGATCGCATCGATCCTCGCCAGTTCCTCGGGCGTAGGCTCCCACGCCACGGCGCGGGCGTTGGCTGCGACCTGTTCAGGGCGCGTCGCTCCGGCGATGACCGTGTCGACGGCGGGTTGGGCACGCAGACCGCCCAATGCCAAGTCGAGCATCGAGCGTCCGCTCTCTTTCGCAAGCGCACGGAAGCCCTCGATGATGTCCCAGCGCGCCCCCTCGAAGCGCGCCGTCTCCTTCGCCAGCCGCGAGCCCGCGGGCGGCTCGTCCGCTTCCGCGTACTTGCCGGTGAGCAGCCCGTAGGCCAGCGGGAAGTAGGGCAGCAGGCTCATGCCGAAATGCTCGAGTGCCGGAACCAGCTCGACTTCGGCGCTGCGGTTGTAGAGCGAGTACTCGTTCTGGGCGGAGATGAACGACGCGCTTCCTGTGGCGGATGCCATGTGCACAGCATCCGCCACCTCCCAGGCCGACAGGTTCGAGCATCCGATGTACCGCACCTTTCCTGAGCGCACGAGGTCGCTCAGGGCATCCAGCGTCTCGTCGATCGGCGTGATGCGATCGGGCGTGTGGAGCTGGTACAGATCGATGTGGTCCGTCCCCAGGCGACGCAGCGAACCCTCCACGGCGCGCACGATGTAGCCGCGGCTGGCGCGGTTCTCACGGGCACCGGCGTAGGTCTCCCCCATGTCCATGCCGAACTTCGTCGCGATGACCGCCTCGTCGCGGGGGGCGCCCAGCGCCCGCCCGAGCATGATCTCCGACTCGCCCGTGCCGTAGACATCCGCAGTGTCGAAGAACGTCACGCCCGCATCGAATGCGGCGTCGATGACGGCGGTCGTCTGATTCTGGTCGATGCGACGGCCGAAGGCGTTGCATCCGATCCCGAGCGCGGAGACGACCAGGCCACTGGAACCGAGAGACGTGTACTTCACCATCTCAAGCTATCGCGGCGTGCACCGTGCGGCACACTTGACACATGGAGGATCTGCGCGTGCCCGCCGGCCCGGGCGCGCCTCTGGGCCTGCGTGTGCCGGCTGCAGAGCTGATCGAGCAGTTCTCCCGCGCATCCGGCCCAGGCGGTCAGGGAGTGAACACGACGGACTCCCGCGTGCAGCTGAGCATCGATCTCGGCAGCACAACAGCGCTGGACGACGTGCAGCGCATGCGCATCATCCGTCGACTCGATGCGCGCCTGGTCGGGACGGTGCTCACGATCACCGCCGCCGAGCACCGCTCGCAGCGGCAGAACCGCATGGCCGCGCGGCAGCGGCTCGCCGAGATTCTCCGAGAAGCCGTCGCACCGGCCGTCTCGCGAAGACCCACCGGTCCCACCAGGGGGTCACGACGACGGCGCCTCGAAGACAAGCGGCGCCGTGCAGAGACCAAGGCCGGGCGAAAGCGGCCCGGCTCGTCCGAGCAATAGGCTGTGCGGATGCCCTCTCGAGACGAACGCGCTGTCGGCGAAGACCTCAGCGTCACAGAGACTGCATTCCATCGACTACATGCCGTTCGAAGGCGACCATGTGCGCCTTCCCGGTCGCGACGAATTCACGATCGAGCCGATCGGCCGAGACTGACCGCGCGTCGGAATCAGGTGAGCACGGATCGAACGATCTCGGATATCCGCTTCTCGGTGGCCTCATCCACGGTTTCGAAATACCATGCAGCCGGCATCAGCGCGCCGTCGGCACCGCCTGCGGGCGCGAACTCGGCCTTCTCTGTGATGGCGAGGTTCAGACGTTCGTCGTTCCGCAGCGTGACCAGCGCCGGCGCGCTGCCTGACACGGCATAGGCGGGCATCCCGTACCAGATGCGCGGTTTCAGAGCAGGTGCGGCCGCCATGATGATGTCGTGCACCCGCTGCACGACCGACCGACGGGGGTCGTCCATCCCTGAGATCTTGTCGAGCACCTGGGCAAGGTTCTTGTCGTCCTTCGAAGTCATGTCATGTCCTCTCGTGGCCGATGCGGCGCATCAGCGATATGAAGTCGGCGCAATCATGCGCCGCACCCCAACCCGGACATGTCCTGAGCTGTTCAGGTCTCTCCGCGAAGATTCACATGGTCGACATGTGGAAGTGCCACAGGCGGCAAGAACCGCCACCTCCAGGTTACGGCACGTCAGCGTGCACGCAAGGGATCGGCTGTGACCTAGAACATCAGCGGGATGGTGAACCCGCCTGAGAAGAGCTTCATGGCGTCAGGGTTCTTCGAGAACGATCTCCCCGAGTCGTGCGCCGAAGCCAGCGCAAAGCACATGGGCCTGTTCGAGCGGCATCCAGTAGCACGTCCACTTTTGGACCTCACCGCCGTCAGACGGGACTCCTTCACCGGCAGTCCACCGTTCCAGCAGACTGTCTTCCAGCGGAGAAAGCTGAAAGAAGTGTCGCTCGTGCGTCTCCGGCTTCGAGGGCCACACGTCGTATCGCTCGACACCGAGCGCTGCAGTGACTCGCGCAGCCAGACCGGTCTCCTCAAGGACTTCACGCACAACCGCCGCTTCGGGCGCCTCACCCTGCTCGATCGTCCCCGCAGGCACCTGGACGCCGGCGACTTCGAGCGGGATCGCATCATGCGTGAAGACGAGCAGCTGCCGGTTGCGCACGACGTAGCCGACAACCTTCCGGACGAGTCGACGTTCCGGGCTCTCGCTCACGCGACCTTCAGCGGCGTGATCGAAGCGATCTGCTCCCCGGCGAGATCCTCTGCGCGGTCGAGCTCGTAGTGACTCTGCAGATTGATCCAGAACTCCGCCGAGGTGCCGAAGTACTTCGCCAGGCGAAGCGCCGTGTCTGCCGTGATCCCCCGCTTGCCGTGCACGATCTCGTTGATCCGCCGCGGCGGCACTCCGATTGCGACGGCAAGTCGGTTCTGCGTGATCTCGAACCCACTGATGAAGTCCTCCATGAGAACCTCGCCCGGGTGAATCGGGGGAATCTTGTCAGTGGCAGTCAACGATCTCCACCTCCTCTGGTCCGGCGTCCGTCCACACGAAGCAGATGCGCCACTGGTCATTGATCCTGATGCTGTGCTGACCTGCCCGATCGCCTTTCAGCGCTTCGAGCCGATTTCCTGGCGGCACCCTGAGATCGTCCAACGACCCGGCGGATCCCACCTGACGAAGCTTGCGCAACGCCACCGAATGGATCCGAGGATCGATCGACGGCACGCGATCACGACGCCATAGACGCTCGGTTTCCTTGCTACCGAACGACCTGATCACACGACGATCATATAACGCCATACGTTAATAACGCCAGACGTTAAACCGGAACTCCACGGCGCTACGTCAGCGTTGGCGGTCCCGCCATCCACCGCCGCGAAGGCAGCCACACCCGTGCCTGCGTATACGCTACGGATCCTGGATGTTCAAGGAGCCAGTCAAGGAACAGCCGCTGGTTGACGGTCACCCAGTCGTGCCTCTCGAAGAAATGAACGATGGCCACACGCGGTGGTGGACCCAGGGCATCAACCCCAGACCGCCGCGTTTCGTCTCGCGGAGACCTGCACTGAGCGAGCGCAGCGAGTCGAAGTGTCGCTCAACGACCGGGTGAGGTCACACGTTGAACCGGAACTCCACCACGTCGCCGTCCTGCATGACGTAGTCCTTGCCCTCCAGGCGCGCCTTGCCCTTCGAGCGCGCTTCGGCGACAGAGCCGGCCTCGACGAGGTCGTCGAACGAGATGACCTCGGCCTTGATGAAGCCCTTCTCGAAGTCGGTGTGGATCACGCCGGCCGCCTGCGGCGCCTTGGCCCCCTGCGGGATCGTCCAGGCGCGCGACTCCTTGGGCCCGGCGGTGAGATAGGTCTGCAGACCGAGGGTCTTGAAGCCGATGCGGGCGAGCTGGTCGAGGCCCGACTCGGTCTGGCCGGTCGCCTCTAGCAGTTCCTGCGCGTCCTCGGGATCGAGGTCGATGAGCTCCGACTCGATCTTCGCGTCGAGGAAGACGGCCTTCGCCGGCGCGACCAGCGCCTCCAGCTCGGCCTTGCGCGCGGCATCCGTCAGCACCGACTCGTCGACGTTGAAGACATAGATGTACGGCTTGGCCGTCAGCAGGCCGAGCTCGCGCACCGGCGCCAGATCGATGCCGGACGTCGAGAGCAGCTCGCCGCGCTCGAGGGCATCCTTCGCCGCGTTCGCCGCCTCGAGAACTGCACCGTCGATCGTCTTGCGCTTGGTCTCCTTCTCGTACCTCGGAAGGGCCTTCTCGATGGTCTGGAGGTCGGCGAGCATCAGCTCTGCGTTGATCGTCTCCATGTCGTTCTTCGGATCGATCACACCGTCGACGTGGACGACGTCCTCGTCGACGAAGCCGCGAACGACCTGCGCGATGGCATCCGCCTCGCGGATGTTCGCGAGGAACTGGTTGCCCAGCCCCTCCCCCTCGCTCGCGCCGCGCACGATGCCGGCGATGTCGACGAACGACACCGTTGCCGGCAGAATGCGCTCGCTGCCGAAGATCCCGGCGAGCACGCCGAGGCGCTCGTCGGGCAGATTGACGACGCCGATGTTCGGCTCGATCGTCGCGAACGGATAGTTCGCCGCGAGCACGTCGTTCTTGGTCAGCGCGTTGAAAAGGGTGGACTTGCCGACGTTGGGCAGGCCGACGATTCCGATAGTGAGAGCCACGGGCACCCAGTCTACCGGGGCATTGCCGCCGCTCCGCCCCGCCCGTGATACTTGAGGAGTGGAGCAGAGTCGGTGAGAACCTGAGCGCCGTCACGGCGGATGCCAGACGGCGTGGGCGCCTGGCCGGACTCGCCGCCATCACCGTCACCGCCATCCTGTGGGGCACGACCGGCACCGCCGCGACGTTCGCGACAGCCGGGCCGCTCGCCATCGGCGCCGCCGCTCTCGGCATCGGCGGCCTGCTGCAGGCCGTGATCGGCGCCGGCAGTCTGCGCCGCCACGCCGGACTCCTGCGCGCGCAGCTGCCCACCATCATCGTGGGCGGACTCTCGGTCGCGCTGTATCCGCTGGCCTTCTACACCTCGATGCACCTGGCCGGCGTCGCCGTCGGGTCGGTCGTGTCACTGGCATCCGCTCCCCTGGCATCCGGGGTCCTCGAACGCCTCATAGATCGACGCCGGCTCAGCCGATGGTGGGCGGCGGCCGCCGCCCTCGGTGTGGCGGGAAGCGTGCTGCTGTGCGCATCGACGATGGATGCCGGCACCGAGACCGTCCTGTCGACGCTCGCCGGCATCGGGCTGGGACTTGTCGCCGGCGCCACCTACGCCGTGTACTCCTGGGCGGCGCACCGGCTGATGCGGCGAGACGTGCCGCGCGGCGCGGCGATGGGCGCGGTGTTCGGCCTGGGCGGACTGCTCCTGATGCCGGTGCTGCTGATCACCGGCGCGCCGCTGCTCGCATCACCCGCCAGCGTGTCTGTCGCACTGTACATGGCACTGGTGCCGATGTTCCTCGGATACGTGCTGTTCGGATACGGCCTCACGAAGGTGACCGCCACTACGGCGACAACCGTGACCCTGCTCGAGCCGGCGGTCGCGACGCTGCTCGCGGTCGTCATCGTCGGCGAGCGCCTGGACCCGCTGGGGTGGATCGGCATGGCGATCCTGGCTGCCGTGCTGGTCATCCTCGCCATGGCTCCCAGCGCCGATCACCGATACGCGGGCATGGGTAGAGCTCCCCTCGACCTGCCTGCTCGGCGCGTCCTACGATGAGCGTGTCCGAGCAGAGGAGTCCGTGTGTCAGGCCATGTCGACAGTGACCCGTTCTGGTCGGTCGTGCGACGCCGGCATCCGGATCTCGACATCGTCGTGCTGCCGCCGGCGCCGCCCCGGCCGGCCGAATCCGGCGGGCCGCTGCGCGCTCCCGAGCCGTTCGCCGAGGCGCACCTCGCCCAGGCTCACGCCGTGTGGGCCGAGATCATCGGACACCGGATGCCACAGAGCACCCCCAAGTGCACCACCCGGTGGATTCCTGGACCGACACGCGACGCCGTGCGCCACACGGCCACGCTCACCATCGACGACGTCGACGGCGCCTCCGGCTTGGAGCATCTGAACGGAGTACCCGAACCGCTGATCGCCGACCGCTGGCGCGTGTTCGCACCGCCCACCGGAATGCCCCGCATCACCGCGGATCGCGACGGCGACGCCAGCGACGGCGACCTCGGCGACGAGCACCTGCTGATCGGCTACGCACCGGAGGCGAGGCGGCTGTTCGCGCGCCTCACGTCTGCGGGCATACCGGTCGGTGTCCCGCGAGCTCAGCAGCTGACCGGAGGGCGGACATGAGCGACGAGGTGTTCTACAGCGCGGCCGCCGCCGACCTTCTCGTGCCCCGCTGGACGACGCAGGCGTCTCAGATGCGCACCGCGACGAATCAGCTGGCATCGGCATCCGTCAGTGGTCTTCCGCCTGTCGCCCGCGGTGCCGCCCGGAGCTTCCTCGACCTGTGGGAGCGCACGGCCCGCACGGCCTCCGTCGCCGCGGACGTCTACGGCGACGAGATCAGTGCAACGGGCGCGTCATACGGGAACCTCGATGCCGAGATCGCGCGACGCATGGCCGTGCTGGGCAGCGAGATGCCATGACCACGATCCGCATCCCTGCCGCCATCGAGCACATCGAGCGCCCGGACGGCGAGCCGTCCGGCGCCGAATATCTGGCATCCGTCCTGCTGCAGGGTGCCGCTCGCATCTCTGAATTCGCCGACGAAGCCGCCGCGCTCTCCGCCCCCACGCCGTTCTGGTGGGGACCCGCCGCGACCGCGTATTCCACCCACGCGGCACGCTTCGCGCGCACTCACGATCCGATGGGCGAGACTCTCAAGCGTGTCGCGCGGGGCGTGGACGTGTATGCCGAGCAGCTGCGCGGCCTGCGGAGCGAGCACACGACGATCAATGGCGAGATCACCTCGTACTCCCGTGAGCGCTTCGCACTCATCGCAGCGGCGAATGATGCCGGCGACGCCGACCTGCTCGAGCTCCAGGCGCGCGTCCGAGAACTGACCGGACGCCACGACGCGATCTTCGAGACCATCGCGGCCTTCCAGCGTCGCACCGCTGAGAACGAGGAGTTCCTCGTACAGCTCTTCACCAGCGCAGACACCGCGGCCGAGGCCGGCGGGCCCACCGGCGGCATTGGCGACGCTGCACTTGTCGCGTTCGCCGGGATGCCGAAGGTCGCCGACGGCCCCGCGGCGATGTCCAGATGGTGGGCGGGACTGACGCAGACCGAGCAGGACGCGATGCTCGCGGCCTATCCCGATCTGCTCGGCGGCGCGGACGGGCTGCCCGCCTGGGCACGTGACGACGCGAATCGACAGCTGCTGGAGAGCGATCTCGCCGAACTGGCGCAGAAGGAGGCGGACGGCGTGCTCATGGCACATGACGAGCAGCGGCTCGAGAACGCCCGAGCCACGCATCAGGCTCTCACGACCGCCGACGACTACGTCATGCCGGGCACCGACGATCGCCCCGGCGGCACGCTCTGGCTCTACGACCCCGACGCGTTCGGCGGCGACGGCCGCGTGGCGATCGCGGTGGGAGACCTGGACACGGCCGCCGACGTGTCCATCCAGATCCCCGGCATCACGACCGAGATGACGGATGCTCCCGCATACGCGCAGGACGCCGCAGACCTGTATGAGAGCGCGCGCTACAACGGGGACGGGTCGAGCGTGGCGACGATGTTCTGGCTCGGCTACGACACACCCGAGGGGCCGGTCGACTGGGACACGATGACCGAGGGGCGGGCGAAAGACGGCGGCGAGCGCCTCGCGACAGCAGTAGACGGGCTGCGCGCCTCGCGCGCCGACGACCCCGCGCACATGACCGCGATCGGCCACAGCTACGGGTCGACCACGACGGCGTACGCCGCGACCGACCACGACCTCGCCGTCGACGACGTGGCGCTGATCGGCAGTCCGGGGGCCGGCCCCGCGACCAGTGCCTCCGACTTCAGCGTCGGCAGGGACCATGTGTACGTCGGACGGAACAGCCACGACCTGGTCGCGTTCCTGGGCGACGAGGGCTGGGCCCGGAAGGACTGGCTCGAAGCGGGTCTGGGCGTCGATCCATCGTCGGAGGACTTCGATGCACAGCGCTTCCAGGCAGAGGCGACCGATCGCGGCGGGTTCGGAGGCCGCAGCATCGAAGACCACAGCAAGTACTACGACCGTGACAGCGAATCGCTCTACAATCTCGGTCGCATCGTCGACGGTCAGGGTGACGATGTGAACGGCGCCGCGCACTCCCACGACCCCTGGTGGCGGCTCGCCGTCGACCCCGAGAAGGACCGCGAGCCCACCGCGAACGAGCAGTCGCTCTCCGACACGGGGGTGGGATGATGCGAAAGACCCTCATCATTGGAGTCATGGGACTTCTCGCACTGCTCTTCGGCGGCTGCTCAGCTGCTCCTGCCGACGCGCGGACGACGCTCGAGCAGCATGCCGCCGCGATCGACGAGGCGACGCATGAGCTGTTCGGTGTCCTCGCCGAGGCGGGATTCACGGATGCCGGCGCGCGCAGCGTCGTGGAGACCTGCCGCAGCGAGCCGGCTCCCGGTCTCTCCTACGAGGTGCGGATCACCGCGACCGGCGACGACCCCGCGGAACAGTACGCCCGCCTCTCGGAAGGCCTGACCTCGAGCGGCTGGGTGCAGGAGAAGGACAGCCTCGGCGGCGACCAGCCGTCCGGAAGGTTCAGCCGCGACGGCCTCACCCTCGATGTGAAGACAGGCGGATTCAAGATCGGCGACGAAGTCCACGGCGCGGACGAGCTGACGCTCGCGCTGAGCCGGGATGACGGCTGCGTCGACGTCGCCGACGGCGGTGCGATCAGCGAGGTCAGGGATCTCGAGAAGGAGATCCTCCCGCCGGGCTGACCGTCGATGTCAGCCCGCGCGACGTGCTCGGAACGCGCGTGTCACGTAGGGAACATCGATGGTCCCTTCGCCGTGCACGCCCAGCTCGTCGAACAGCGCGTCCATGCCCGCATCGATCTCGGCGCGCGTCCCCTTGTCCGCGGCGATCAGGTGGCTGCGCGAGTCGGCCATCGTATGCAGCTGCTCGCGCGTCATCGGTCGCCCCCACTCCCAGCGTTCCGCCTCGAGCGCGCCGAACGGTTCGGTGACGACCGGACCTGCCTGATCCAGCAACTCCTCTGCGGCGCTCGAGTGCATGATCTCGGTGAGCCGGCGCACCCAGTCGACTCGGTTGTCGCGGGTGTTCCAGATGAGTCCCAGCGTGCCGCCGGCGCGCAGGGCGCGCCCGATCTCTGCGGATGCCGCGGCAGCATCCACCCAGTGCCAGGCCTGCCCGAGCACGATGGCGTCGACACTGGCATCAGGCAGGGGCAGCGCCTCTGCGGTGCCGACGAAGGTCGGCACGCCGGGCACCGTCTCGCGCAGCTTGGCCAGCATCGCGGCATCCGGATCGATCGCGACGACCTCGGCATCCGGCGCCTCCACGAGCACCCTCGTGAGCTTTCCGGTGCCCGCGCCGACGTCGGCGATGCGCCGCGACCCGTGCGGCAGCTTCTCGAGCATCCAGGCGACCGCCTCGAACGGATAGTCCGGCCGTGCTGCCTCGTAGTGATCTGCCGCCGCACCGAAGGACATCGCTCGCGCATCGCTCATGCGTTCACAATACGGCGCGCCTGACCCGTGTCGAGCGCCCGTCGAATGAGACTGGCATCGTGCCTTTGGATTTCACCGCGATCGACTTCGAGACGGCGAATTCCAGTCCCGCCTCCGCCTGCTCCGTCGGACTGGTCCGGGTGCGCGACGGAAAGGTCACCGCGCAGACCGGCTGGCTGATCCGCCCGCCCGCGGGACACGACGAGTTCAACATGTGGAACATCAAGATCCACGGCATCCATCCCCATGAGGTCGCAGACGCCGCGACCTGGTCACAGCAGATCGACCGGCTGTGCGCGTTCGCCGGCACCGACGTCCTCGTCGCCCACAACGCCGGGTTCGACCTGAACGTGCTGCGCCGTTCATGCGAGGTGACCGGCATCGCCGCTCCCCCGTACCGCTCGCTCTGCTCGCTCGCCGTTGCTCGAAAGACTTACGACCTCGACTCGTACCGTCTACCGAAGGCCGCTGCCGCGGCAGGGTTCGGCGAATTCGCGCACCACGATGCGCTGGCGGATGCCCGCGCATGCGCGCAGATCATCATCGACGCCGCTCGCCGCACCGCGACGGCGGATGTGGATGCCCTGGGCGCCGCGCTCGGCGTCATGCTGACCGCACCGCTGGCATCCGAGCCGCAGCGCGCCGTCGCCTGATCGAGGTCGCGCTCCGCGATCGGCTTCGGTCGGTCACAATGGTGAGGTGACGAACGACGTGAGCCTCGAGGTCATCGAGGGAACCTTCGACCTGGCCCGCCAGGGCCGCACCGCACCTCTGGGCGAGATGATCGACGCCGGCGTGCCCATCGACGTGCGCAATCCGCGACAGGACACCCTGCTCATCGTCGCCACCTACGCCGAGCACGACGAGACGGTCGCCGACCTGCTGGCACGCGGCGCCGACATGGATGCTGTGAACGCGAACGGTCAGACCGCGGTGTCGTGCGCGGTGTTCCGACGCAACGAACCGCTGCTGCGGATGCTGCTCGACGCCGGTGCCGATCAGGATGCCGGTGCGCACACCGCGAAGCAGGTCGCCGACCAGTTCGGGCTGAGCGAGATGCGCGCCGTGCTCGATTCGTACTGAGCTGGGGTCGATCAGGCTGACGGGCCGATCAGGCTGACTGGCCGATCACGCTCCGCCGGGCACCCACGACAGCAGCGCGATCACGACACCGGAGGTGACGAGGAACGCGCCGATCATCCACCACGAGCTGAGCTCGTGGCCCTCGTCGCGGCGCACGCGGAAAAGCACATCAGTGCGGCGTGCCGGGTCGAATGTCGGCTGCGCTGCCGCGGCAGCCTGCTGAGCGGCCGCGGCAGCGAGCTGCTCGTCGGTCACGCGCAGGATGCGGCCGGTCTTGGTGGTCACGTGCCGCACCCGGCCGGGCGCTGCGGAACTCGGCGTGTCAGACTGCTCGTTCGACGACATTCCGAGCTCTCCTGTTCCTGGCCATGCCGGCGCACCTGACGCGCCGGACGTCCTACATTCTGCCAGGCCGGGCTGAGAATCGCGGCATTCAGCCGGTCAGAGCCACTTCGACACGAGGTGGTCGGAGGTGATGCGGCGCATCGTGCCGGACGCACCGCGCAGCACGATGCTCTCGGTGTACAGGTAGCCACCCTCGCGCCGCACCCCGCGCACCAGCTGCCCGTCGGTGACGCCGGTGGCGACGAAGATCGTATTGTTCCCGGTGACCAGATCGTCCGCTTCATACACCTTGTCGATGTCGAGTCCGGCATCGATGCCCCGCTGGCGCTCCTCGTCGTCGCGAGGCCAGAGAACTCCCTGGATGTGGCCGCCCAGCGCCTTGATCGCGCACGCGGTGACGATGCCCTCAGGGCTGCCTCCGACGCCGACGCACATGTCGGTGCGGGCGTTGTGGCGCGCGGCGTTGATGCCACCGGCGACGTCGCCGTCGCTCATGAGGCGCGTGCCGGCACCGGCATCCCGGATCTCTTTGATGAGCTGCTCGTGACGCGGGCGGTTCAGCACCGACACCACCATCTCATCGATGGGCTTCTCAAGCGCCTTGGCGAGACGGCGGATGTTCTCGCCGATCGGCAGGCGGATGTCGACGACGCCGACGCCGGCGGGGCCGGTGACGAGCTTGTCCATGTAGAAGACACTGGAGGCGTCGAGCATCGAGCCGCGGTCGGAGACGGCGAGCACCGACAGCGCGTTCTGCCGACCGGCGGCGGTGAGCGACGTGCCGTCGATCGGGTCGACGGCGATGTCGCACTCCGGTCCGCGGCCGGTGCCGACGACTTCGCCGTTGAACAGCATGGGCGCGTTGTCCTTCTCGCCCTCGCCGATCACGACGCGGCCCTGGAAGTCGACCGTGCCGAGGAAGGCGCGCATCGCATCGACTGCGGCGCCGTCGGCCGCTTCCTTGTCGCCTCGACCGATGAACGGCACCGCGCGGATCGCCGCAGCCTCGGTGGCGCGCACGAGTTCCAGTGCGAGGTTGCGGTCGGGGCGGAGGGGACTGAGATCGGCTGTGAGGCTCACCATGCGGTCAGCATAGCGATCGGATGCAACGAAATCGCCGACTTTTCGCCATTCGGCGATGAAGGAACGGATGTTCTTAACGGCTCCTCAAGAATCATGCGCGGAGACCTGCAACAGCCGAAAGATCTCTCCTCTGCGCCGCTAAAGTTGAGCCTGACCCCCGCACTTCAGAAGCAGGAGAATCCATGCCTATCGCCACTCCGGAACAGTACGCCGACATGCTCGACCGCGCGAAGGCCGGCGGCTTCGCGTACCCCGCGTTCAACGTCTCCAGCTCGCAGACGATCAACTCCGTCCTGCAGGGTCTGACCGAGGCCGGCTCGGACGGCATCATCCAGGTCACGACCGGCGGCGCCGACTACTTCGCCGGCCACACCGTCAAGGCTCGCGCCACCGGTGCACTTGCTTTCGCACGCTACGCGACCGAGGTCGCCAAGAACTATCCCGTAACCGTCGCGCTGCACACCGACCACTGCCCGAAGGACGCCCTCGGCGGCTTCGTCGAGCCGCTGATCGCGGCTTCTGAAGAAGAGGTCAAGGCTGGTCGCAACCCGATCTTCCAGTCGCACATGTGGGACGGCTCGGCCGTGCCGCTGGACGAGAACATCGAGATCGCCAAGGAGCTGCTGCCCCGCATGAAGGCGATCAACGCGATTCTCGAGGTCGAGATCGGCGTCGTCGGAGGCGAGGAGGACGGCGTCCAGCACGAGGGCTCGAACGACGCGCTCTACACGACTTTCGCCGACGTCGACCAGGCCGTGCAGGCTCTGGGCCTCGGCGAACAGGGCCGCTACATCGCCGCCCTCACCTTCGGCAACGTGCACGGCGTGTACAAGCCGGGTGGAGTCAAGCTGCGCCCCGAGCTGCTCGGTGAGATCCAGGCCGAGGTCGCGGCGAAGTACAGCACCGGCCCGAAGCCGCTCGACCTCGTCTTCCACGGCGGATCGGGCTCGAGCGACGAGGAGATCGCACTCGCGGTCGCCAACGGCGTCATCAAGATGAACATCGACACCGACACCCAGTACGCGTACACGCGTGCCATCGCCGACTACATGTTCAAGAACTACGACGGCGTGCTCAAGGTCGACGGCGAGGTGGGCAACAAGAAGCAGTACGACCCGCGCGCCTGGGGCAAGATCGCCGAGACCGCCATGGCGGCTCGCGTCGTCGAGTCGACCAAGCAGCTCGGCTCGTACGGCCAGTCGAAGAGCTGAGAGCGGTTCGGGCTCGTCCCGTCCGTTCGCAACCACTGATGCAGTCTCAACCGCACGGCGTGTCGCAGACCCGACACGCCGTGCTCGCTCCGGCGCGTCAGTGATCAGGCACCATCGAGGCGCCGTCGGATGCTGTCCGGCGGCGCCTCGACGCATCACTCGCGCACCGGCTCGCCGGTGGCGTCCACCACCCACCACACGTCGTTGACGCCTTGGCCGGTCACATCTCCTGCCGCGCTGTCGCCGGCGAACACATACAGCGGCCAGCCGTTCAGCGTGACCTGCATCTCGCCGTCAGGCGTCTCGATCGTGCCGAGCTCGCCGGTGATGCCCTCACCCGCCGGTGCGTCGCCCGTGGCGATGATCGGCGGCCAGTTCTGCAGGCAGGCGCCGGTGCACGAACTGGTATCTCCGCCCTGCGTGTCGTTGTCGAACATGTACGCGGTCATGCCGTCGCCGGTGACGACGACCTCACCGAGCTCGGTGTCGGCCAGTTTGAGTTCGGATGCTGCAGTGCCGCTTCCGCCGCCGTACATGCCCCCGCTGTCGCTCGTGCCGGGGTCATCGGATGCCGGCTCCGGCGAACCGCCCGGCCCGCAGCCGGTGAGGATCAGGCCGAGGACGAGCGCCGCGGCCGCCAGTGTTCTGCGCATGATCGCGCCCCTTCCTCTGCGCCCCGAGGAGGAGCGCTGTCTGTGACACGAGATGCCTGAGCGCCGGGTTCACCCGAGTTCAGTGCGCAGCAGCACCTCACCGCTCTCCGCGCGGATCTCGACGGCGCGGATGTCGGAGATCGCGAGCGCCGTCCCGGCTGACAGCCGCGCGGTGCGGCCGGGTTCGACCCGCCACGTCGACAGGTCGGTCTCGGCGCCGTCGATCCCGACCACCGCGAGGACGTATGTCCAGCCCTCATCCGGCGCGTCCGCCCCGTAATCGCAGGCCATGTCGATCCGGGTGCCCCACGCCACCGTGGTCAGATCGACTTCAGCATCCACCGGCACGGGAACGACCTGCTCCATCGCCACCGACACGGCGGGACGCGGCGCGAACGTGACGACGCCCACCGGCGTGGAGATCGCGATCGCCGCCGCAACGCCGATGGCCGTCCAGGTGCGGCGACGGTGGGTGCGACGACGAGCGCGGGCGATGTCGATCAGCTTCGCGCCGGCGAGTGCGATCCCGGCGTCGTCGCGGTCGGATGCCACGTCCTCGGCGTTCAGCCGAGACAGCAGGCCGACGGTCGGCGTCAGTTCGGCCACCGCCGCCCGGCACTGCGCACACTCGGCGAGGTGCGCCTCGTACTGCGCTCGATCGGATGCTGACAGCGCCCCGAGCGCGTACGCGGCGTCCCACGTCGCGAATCCCTCGTGCTGATCGTTCACCGGGTCACCCCTCTCTCCTGCAGCGCCAGCCGCAGGGCCCTCAGCGCGTAGTGCATCCGCGATTTCACCGTGCCGCTCGGGATTCCGAGCTCGTCCGCGATCTCGGCGACGCTGTGTCCGCCGAAGTGCGCCGCGACGATCACGGCCCGATGCTCCTCACTGATCGCGGCGAGCGCGTCGGATATCAGCATCTTGTCGAACAGCCGGTCGGTCTGATCATCAACCGGGCGCTCCGGCAGCTCTGCCACCGGGTTCTCGTGCCGTCGGCGAGCGCTGCGCGCCTCGTCGATGACGATGTGCCGCGCGACGGTGAAGAACCAGGCGCGCGTCGTGGACGCTTCCTGCTCGAGGATCCGCGGGGTGCGCCAGGCTCGAAGCAAGGTCTCCTGCACGACGTCGTCGGCCGATCCGCGGTCTCCGGTGAGGCTGATGACATAGCGCCGGATGGGAGCGGCGTGCACGTCGTACAGCGCGGCGAGTCGCTCATCGTCGTCTGCGGTCACATCAGCCTCCATGGGAGACACGAGATCCGCATGCCCGCGGTTCAGTCTGAACCGAATGAGGCGCGGGATCGTTTCTCCAGTATGGATCTGTTCGACTTCGAGTGGGCCGGCCTTTCGCTGCATCCCCTGCTCGTGCACGCGACGGTGGTGCTCACACCATTGACGGCGCTCGCCCTCGCCGTTGCCGCGCTCTGGCCGGCTGCCTCCCGGCGGATGGGTCTGGCGCTCCCGATCGCCGCCCTGGTCGTCGCGGTGCTCGTGCCGCTGACGATCCTCGCCGGGCAGTCACTGGCCGATGTCGTTGGCCGCACGCCTTCCGTGACAAGACACGAATCCCTCGCCATCATGCTGCTGCCGTGGGCGATCGCGCTGCTGCCGGCATCCGTGCTGGTGTGGTGGATGGGGCGCGCGCCGCAGTCCGCCTCGTCTGCCGACTCGCGTCGGCCCCGCTGGGTCACCGTGGTCGTCGCGACGATCGCGCTGATCGTCGCCGCCGTCACGCTGGTACTCGTCGTGCTGACCGGGGATGCCGGGGCGCGGGCCGTCTGGGAGGGGACGGTCTGATGTCAGAGCTTCAGTGCAGACGTGAGTCGGCGCTTGACCTCGTTCGCCGCATCGCGAGGTCCAATCCGAATGACGCACTGATGCCCTAAAGCTGCTTCCCACTCAGCATCCGCGGGAACTCGCTCAAACGAAATCTGCGCGGCGCTCGTGTACGATCCCATGCGCGCGAAGAGTTCGACGGCGGCGCGTCCGATCATGCCCTTCTCACCCATGCCCCATAGGTCATAAAGATCGCGGGAGGCATGGCGGTCTGCCCACGAAGAGAGTTTGGCGGCGACGAACGCAGCCGAAGTGAGCACCCTCAGCCTTGCCGGAGCGGCATCGCCGTACCTTTGCTGAATCTCGACGACTTCGGTCGGCCACGCGGGATACCCGTCGGAAGAGACAAGCTGTATCTGAACTCGCGCATCGGCCACCTGCATCACGGAAGGCTCCGCGTGACGCGTGTCGCGAAGGTGCGGCGTGAAGGTCACTGTGCCGAGTGCGCGTTGGAGATTCCTGGTGATTGCGGTCTCGATCCGATCCCCGATCGCCCTCCTGTTGCCGAGAGCAATAAGGTCGATATCCTCCGAGAGGCGAAGTGTCGTCAGGTGGGTTCGCGAGAGCGCCGTGCCACCGAAGAAGATGACGTCGTCCGTGCCGCCACTTGCGATGGCCGCAAGCGCATGAGAGATGATGTGATCGCGCACGACCTGCTCGGAACCGACACCGAATTCTGTTTCGATCTGCTGCTGCTCGTCCTCGGCGAGCACGCCGGCAATCGGTTGCTGCCGGCCGAACTCACTACCTCCCGTCATCGCGGCCTCTCAGGTGGTCGATCATCTGACGTACCGCGGCATTGGAGCGGCCAGCCGTCGCGGCGATTGCCGCCAGCTCCTCAGCAGTGACGCGGCTGCCCAAGTTGGCAGCGGCGGCGCCCGCTTCGTCCTGCAGCCTTCCCTGACCTGGTCGCATCAAGAGGTCGTAGAGGGTCTGTGCGGGAGTAGTCACCAGACCTGGTCCGAGGGCCGTCCGTTCGAGAACGAGGTCCAGGCGTTCGATGTCGCGCTTCACGAAGCGAACGATTCCACCTGCGTCCAGTGCGACCTCGACATAGTTTCGCCCTGGAACAGCGACCAGGGTGATTGCGATCGCGCGCGGGATCGCGGCCCAATGACGCGCTGCGCCGATCCCGGTGAGCGCGACGTTGCGATGACCGAAGCGCGCCGCGGCTACAGCCAAACCGGCCGGTTCGAGGGGCGGTTTCCAGGTGCGACCGTCACGGCCGTCCGGTGGCACTGTGTAGATCCCATGAGTGAGTCGAGCGAGCGCACCGCGCTCGACGAGTTGGTTCACGACGCGCCACGGGTGTTCTGTGTACCCGTCAAGGTCCTTCAGTCGCATCGTGCGCAACGGCGCACGTTCTACAGCGCGGAGCAAGTCGATTGCTTCTGCCACCCCGTTCACCTCCTTCGGTACACAGAAATATACCTCAGGAGTCCATTTCTATGTACTAAATGCGTTGAATTGAGTCTTCGACAACCTCAGTCGGCGGCTGCGGAGTCGATGCGCTGGAAGACCTGGCCCTCCTCCTCGACGTCGACCTCGACCGTGTCGACGTCCGCGTCTCCGCGCAGGCGCGACACAGCATCCGAGAACTGCGTCTCGAGCGCTGTGACCGCCGCATCGACGTCGCCGACGGCGAGCGCGTCGAGCAGCGCGCGGTAGGTGGGCGACACCGAGCGGCGGACGGAGTAGCCCTCCGCCACACTGAAGCTCACGATGCGGGTCTGCATGACCAGGGTCGCCATCGCGCGGGTCATGCGGTCGCTTCCCGCGGCGTCGACGAGAATCTGGTGGAACTCCAGATCGGCGTCGCCGATGGCACGGGCATCCTCACCCTCGCTGACCGCCACGAGCTCTTCATAGGCCGCAGTGATGCGGCCTAGCGCCTGCGCGTCTCCCGCGCGCGCGATGCGCCGCGCGGCCTGTGCCTCGATGGCGAGCCGCATCTCGTACACATCCGCGATCTGATCGCCCTCGATCACCGCGACGCTCATGCCCCGGCCGGGAATCGCGACCAGGATGCCCTCCTGCACGAGCCGCTGGGCGGCCTCACGCAAGGGGCTGCGGCTGACTCCGAGCTGCGAGGCGATCTCGACCTCGCCGAGCGACGCTCCGACGGCGAGCGCACCCGAGAAGATCGCCTTGCGAAGCTCGATCGCGATCAGGTCGACGGTCGACAGGCGCGGCACGCGCAGCACTGAGGCCCGGCCGACGGATCGGGGCAGGTCACGTGGCATACAGGTCTCCTCATCCGTGGAACGCTTCGCGTCTCACTTCATTGTCGCGCGCTTCGGGCCGCTTTCGCGGTCACGACTCCTCGGCAACGGTTCTGTCTCATTGTCGACAATCTGCACGTCTGATTGTACGTGGGTAGACAATGTCCCGTATCGTGTTTCGCGGTCGCCGCCCACTCCGGCGCGACTGACAGTCACGAAGAGGAGCATCATGAGCAAGCGCACGACCCGAACCGCACTCGCCACTCTGGGGGTGCTCACACTCGCTCTCGCCGGCTGCGCATCCGGTGACAACACCGCCGGTGGAGACGGCGGCGGTGGCGGCGGAGACGCCCAGTCCACGCTGGAGAAGGCGCAGAAGTCCGGCACGATCACCCTCGCCGTGGCATCCGAGCGTCCGTACTCGTGGGTCGAGGGCGGCGAGCCCACCGGCGCCACCATCGCCATGCACGAAGAGATCTTCAGCAACCTCGGAATCGATGACGTCAAGGTCGAAGAGGTCGAGTGGAACTCGCTCATCCCCGGCCTGAACGCCGGCCGCTGGGACGTCATCAGCGCAGGCATGTCGATCCTTCCCGACCGCTGCGAGCAGGCCGCGTTCAGCGACCCCGAGATCATGTACACCACGACCCTCGCCGTGCCGAAGGGCAACCCCGAGGGCCTAACCGACCTCGACTCGATCGCAGAGAAGGGCGGCATCACCCTCGCTGTGCAGTCCGGTGCGATCGAGGAGGGCTATGCCGAAGACCTCGGCATCACCGACGTCATCAAGGTCGACAGTGCGACCGCCGGTCTCGAGACCGTCGAAGCCGGCCGCGCGGATGCCTTCGCACTGACCGCCGTCTCGCTGAACTGGATGACGCAGGACAGCGACACACTCGAGACCACCGACGCTTTCGTGCAGGTCATCGACGGTGTCGAGCAGATCGGCGCCGGCGCGACCGTCTTCCGCAAGCAGGACAGCGAGCTGCTCGAGGCGTACAACGAAGAGCTCGCGAAGGTCACGGGAGACGAGCAGGCGTACCTCGACCTCGTCGAGCCGTTCGGCTTCACCGCCGAGAACCTGCCGCCCGCAGATCTGACCACCGCGCAGCTCTGCTCCGGCGACCTCGGCTGACACCTCTCACCCGACGTGACCGAGAATATCGAGGCGCTCCAGGGGGCGCTGCCCTACCTGCTGGACGGGTTGCTTGTGACCCTTCAGCTCACGGTGGGCGGCGCCCTGCTGGCGTTCGTCATCGCCATCGCACTGGGCCTGCTGGCCCGGTTCGACAACGTCCTGCTGCGCGGGTTCGCCCGCACCGTGATCGAGGTGTTCCGCGGCACCTCGCTGCTGGTGCAGCTGTTCTTCCTCTTCTTCGTGCTGCCGCTCCCGCCGTTCAACGTCGAGCTGCCCGCGGTGCTCGTCGGAATCCTTGGTCTGGGGCTCAACTACGGCGCCTACGGCGCCGAAGTCGTGCGTGGATCGATCAACTCGGTCTCGCGCGGTCAGTGGGAGGCCACGACGGCGCTCAGCCTCTCGCGCACGCAGCGCATGTGGCGGGTCATCTTCCCCCAGGCATGGGCACTGATGATCCCCTCGCTGACCAATCTGCTGATCCAGCTGCTCAAGGGCACGGCCGTGGTCTACCTCATCACGATCGTCGACCTCACGGCTGAGCTCAACAAGCTGCGCATCGACACGAACGTGGTCTTCGCCTACTCACTCGGACTGGTCGTCTACTTCGTGCTCGCCTACATCCTGACCATCGCCATGAACGCCCTCGAGGCCCGTGCCAAGCACCGGCTGGGTCAGGGCACCCGACTGCGTGAAGCGGTCGCAGCGCCGACCGTCGATGCAGAGGGGGACGTCCCGTGAACGACGATCGAGTGATCTGGAACTGGGATCACGCCCTCGCGGCGCTCCCCGACATGCTGTGGGCGTTCCTCACCGTCACCCTCTACGTGACCGTGCTCGGCAGCATCATCGCCGCGGTGCTCGGCCTGATCATCGCCCTGGCGCGCAAGAGCACACCCCGCCCGATCGCCGCCGTGCTGACGTTCGTGATGAACTTCATCCGCATGACGCCGCTGATCGTGCAGCTGCTGTTCGCCTACTACGCGCTGACTGCGGTGCCTCCCCTCACCCTGGGCGTGCTGATCTTCGGCATCCACTACGCCACCTACATGGCCGAGGTGTACCGTGCCGGCATCGATGCGGTGCCGCGCGGGCAGTGGGAAGCCGCCACCGCCCTGTCGATGTCGCGCGGACGCACCTGGACCGCCGTCATCATCCCGCAGGCGCTGCGCTCCACGCTGCCGGCGCTCGGCAACTACGTCATCTCGATGTTCAAGGAGACGCCGTTCCTCGCGGTCATCACCGTGACCGACATGGTGCGCGCCGCGCAGGAGTACGGCGGATCGCACTTCCGGTTCATGGAAGCCATCACCATGGCGGGGATCCTGTTCCTCGTCGCCAGCTACCCGACCTCACTGCTCATCGGGCGATTGGAGAAGCGCCTTGCCTACACAACCTGACACCCACACCGGTGCCATCACGCTGAACGACGGCGAGGTGCCCGCCATCCGGTTCGCGAAGGTCGAGAAGCGCTTCGGCGACCACGTCGTGCTGCACGACCTCGACTTCACCGTGCGCAAGGGCGATCGCGTCACCCTGATCGGGCCCAGCGGCTCGGGCAAGACGACGATCCTTCGCCTGGTGATGACGCTCGAAGAGGCGAACGACGGCTACATCTTCATCGACGGCAATCCCCTCACCCACTATGAGAAGGATGGCAAGCGCGTCGAGCTGAAGGAGAAGCACAAGAACGAGATGCGCAAGCGCATCGGCATGGTGTTCCAGCAGTTCAACCTGTTCCCGAACATGACCGTGCTCGAGAACATCATCGAAGCTCCCGTGCACGTGCTCAAGGTGCCGAAGGCGCAGGCCGTCGCCCGTGCGCACGAGCTGCTCGAGATGGTCGGACTGCCCGACAAGGCGGACGCCCACCCGACGCAGCTCTCCGGTGGACAGCAGCAGCGCGTCGCGATCGCGCGCGCGCTGGCCATGGAGCCCGAGATCCTGCTGCTCGATGAGGTGACCAGCGCCCTCGACCCTGAGGTGGTGGGCGAGGTGCTGAACATCCTGCGCGACATCGCACGCGACACGGATGTGACGATGCTGATCGTCACGCATGAGATGCAATTCGCGCGCGACGTGTCGAACCGGGTGCTGATGTTCGACGGCGGCCGCATCGTCGAGGAGGGCTCACCGGATCAGATCTTCAGCGATCCGCGGGAGCAGCGCACGAAGGACTTCCTCGCGGCCGTGCTCTGACGCTGCCGCTTCGCGCGGAAATGTGCGCTTCGCGCGGGTCCGATGCGGCAGTTCGTCCGCGGCAGGCGCACATCTCCGCGGCAGGCGCACACGCGCCTCCCGCGTCCCTCAGCGACGCCGCAGCATCCGCACCAGCCAGATGCCGATGTCGGCGGTCGCGTCGATGACGAGGAGGATGCCGACACCGCGACCGATCCCGGACCTGCCGCGGCTGAGTGCGACGCCGGCGGTGAGCTCAGCCGTGCTGAGCGAGAGGCCGAGCATCGGATGCTTGCGCAAGACGCGCGCGAATCGCGCCACCGGCCGGTCGCGGCGAGTGAGCGGCGTCGTCTCGACCAGGCCTCCGAGCAGGAAGTCTCCGGCCGTGCGCGGCCAGCCGCGAGGAGCGAACGTGCGTCCCAGGCCCCGGCCATCGAGCCCGGCATCGACAAGCGACGTCGGCACGCCGAAGGCGGCGACGAAGGCGCGCAGTCGCTCCCCTTCGCCGACGGTCCCGCCCAGAGCCTCGGGCATGCACGCGCGCTGCGCGGCGTCCATGTCGATGGCATCCGCCATCTCGAGCGACGACAGCTCATCACGCGTCCCGTCGGCCTCTGTCAGCATGCGCCGGTACACCTCTGCGCTCTCGGGCACCTCGATCGCGTCGATGTCGAGCACCGGGCGGGTGTGCTGCTCGGAGTTCGGCCAGAACATCGCCGAGCGTCCGCCGGGCGAGGTGACCTCGACCCATGCGTCGCCGTGCTGGGGCACGTTCATCTCGATGATCGGGCCGTCAGCGCGGCCGCCGGAGACAGCCATGTGCGGCTCGTCGGTGCGGTAGCTGTACAGCGACCACGTGCCCGCCTCGAGATATCCGACCTCGGTGCCCAGCACCTGGGCGGTCAGCCTCGCCGCCCACGGGCCGCGGTGCGAGAACTCCGCGACGCTCACCGGTTCGGCGGCGAACAGGTCCTCGTCGAGCTCTCCCTCGGGCATCCCGAATCCGGCCAGGTCCTCCGGCGATGCGGCCGAGTCGTCCAACTGCTCGAAAGCCTCACCGAACTGCTCGTCGAGCTCGGCATCGACGGTCTCGAGCGCGTCGTCGTCGAGTCCGAGGTTCAGGTTGAGCCCCGCCTCGGCGAACAGCTCCTGCAGCCGCACCGAGCTGAGGTCGAAGCGCAGGCGGCCTTCGGCG
Source organism: Microbacterium alcoholitolerans (assembly GCF_050408615.1). Classification (NCBI taxonomy): domain Bacteria; kingdom Bacillati; phylum Actinomycetota; class Actinomycetes; order Micrococcales; family Microbacteriaceae; genus Microbacterium; species Microbacterium alcoholitolerans. The sequence goes on from NZ_JBNTKD010000001.1 coordinate 1,068,455, forward strand.
TCCAGCGCGACGATGTCGCCCTGCTCGGTGACCGGGATCAGCACGACCGTCTCGTCGCCGTCGAACCCGCGCAGCGCCGCCATCACGCGTTCGGAGCGCAGGATGCGCTCGGCCGCTGCAGTCGGATCCGCTCCATCACCGGAATCGATCGATGCGTACGTGACCTGGAAGGCGATCTGCTCTGCTGACACCTCTTGAGGCTACCCGGGCTACCCCGCCGGCGGTGTGAGAAGACTCTGAGTGAAAGCCGGATCGCCCATCATCGGCACCGAGATGCACACCGAGACGAGCAGCATCGTCACGACGAATCCGACCAGTGGGATCCACCACGCTGAGCGTCCGGTCCTGATCCGGCGGAACGCCAGCCAGACGGTCGCCGCGTAGCCCACCATCATGACGATGGCCGACACGACGCCCCAGGTCCGCGCGGCGGCGAAGTTCGTGAATTCGCCCTCGACGCCCAACATCTGCATGGAGGCGCTCAGCGTCGTCGACAGGTCGAGGAAGCCGGGGACGGACATGAGCACGTTCACCAGTCCCATGCCGAGCAGCACCGCCGTGATCAGGCGTCCGATCCGGTTCGCCGGTTGCGCTGCGGGTGCGGACGGCGCCGAAACGAGCGCGGGCGAGTGCGCGCTCGGGTTCGCATGCGAGTCGTGCGGGACGGATGCCGCAGCATCCGATCCCAACGGCGGCAGACCGGCCCGGGCCCGCTGCTCCTCGGGCGTCGCGTACTCGCCGTACTGCGGCCTGTCAGTGCTCATGCGCGTGCGGCGCGCCCTCCGAGCGCGCGTTCGTCACGCTTGCCGGACGGATCCTGTCGGAGCTCCTTCGGCAGCGAGAACATCAGGTCCTCCTCAGCGGTGCGCACCTCTTCGACGTCCGCATAGCCGGCCTCGCTCAGCGCCTCGAGCACCTCTTCGACGAGAACCTCGGGCACGGAGGCGCCGCTGGTGACGCCGACGGTCTCGACGCCGTCGAGCCACTCCTGCTTGACCTCTTCGGCATAGTCGACCCGGTAGGCCGCCTTGGCACCGTACTCGAGGGCGACCTCGACCAGGCGCACGCTGTTGGACGAGTTGGCCGAGCCGACGACGATCACGAGATCGGCGTCCTTCGCGACCTTCTTGATGGCGACCTGACGGTTCTGCGTCGCGTAGCAGATGTCATCCGACGGCGGGTTGTGCAGTTCGGGGAAACGCGTGCGCAGCCGGTTGACGGTCTCCATGGTCTCGTCGACCGAGAGCGTCGTCTGCGAGAGCCAGACGACCTTCGAGGGGTCCTTGACCTGCACGGTGTCGGCCTCGTCGGGCGAGTTCACGATGGTGACGCGCTCGGGTGCATGACCCGCGGTGCCCTCGACCTCTTCGTGGCCGTCGTGGCCGATCAGCAGGATCTCGAAGTCGTCCCGCGCGAACCGGACGGCTTCGCGGTGCACCTTGGTCACCAGCGGGCAGGTCGCGTCGATCGCGTGCAGCTGGCGGTCGGATGCCGCCTCGACGACAGCCGGCGAGACGCCGTGCGCGCTGAAGACGATGTGCGCGCCCTCGGGAACCTCGTCGACCTCCTCGACGAAGATGGCGCCCTTCTGCTCGAGCTCGGTGACGACGTGGATGTTGTGCACGATCTGCTTGCGCACGTACACCGGGGCGCCGTAGCGCTCCAGCGCCTTCTCGACGGCGACCACCGCGCGGTCCACGCCCGCGCAGTAGCCTCGCGGCGCGGCCAGCAGCACTCGCTTCTCACCCGCAACAGGACGGTTCTCCAGGGGCGTGCGCACGACGGCGCGACGCCGAGCGGGGATCTGCGGCATGGGAAGCGAGATGGCGGGTGTACTCACCCCTCCAGTCTACCGAGCCTGCCTGTTCAGGGGCCGGGAGCGGGCGGGCAGCTGCCGCGAGCGGGCCGGGTCGGATGCTGCGCCGACGCGCCCGTCCGTGGCATCCGGAACAATGGACGCATGACCGTCTTCCAAGCCGCCGTCGTTCCGGGCGAGCCGCCACCAGCGGACTCCGTCGCTCCGCGAGATTCGCGACCCGACGCCCCCACCTCGGTCGCCCGCTTGAACGGCACGATCCGCGACTTCATCGCCCGCTGGAACACGGTCTGGGTCGAGGGCGAGATCACGTCGTGGAACGTGCGCGCCGGCAACGTCTTCGCGCGGTTGAAGGACGTCCGCTCCGACGCCCACATCGCCATACGGGTGTGGTCGAGTGTGCGCCCGCGCATCCCCGGCGACCTGGCGGTCGGCGATCACGTGGTCGCAGCAGTGAAAGCCGATTACTTCGTCAAGGGCGGCGACTTCAGCTTCATCGTCTCGGCGATGAAACATGTGGGACTCGGCGATCAGCTCGAGCGTCTGGAGAAGCTGCGCGCGCAGCTGAGACAGGAGGGTCTGTTCGATGCGGCGCGCAAGAAGCCGCTGCCGTTCCTGCCGCACGGCATCGGCCTGATCACCGGCGAGAAGTCGGATGCCGAGAAGGACGTGCACCGCAACGCCGAGTTGCGATGGCCCCAGGTGCGCTTCCGCACCGAGCACGTCGCCGTGCAGGGCGACCGGTGCGTTCCCGAGGTGGTCGCGGCGCTGCAGCGGCTGGATGCCGATCCCGAGGTCGACGTCATCATCATCGCCCGCGGCGGCGGCGACCCGCAGACGCTGCTCGGCTTCAGCGACGAGCGGCTCATCCGTGCGGTCGCGGCGGCATCCACGCCCGTCGTCAGCGCGATCGGCCACGAGAACGACCACCCCCTGCTCGACGACGTCGCCGACCTTCGCGCGTCGACCCCCACGGATGCTGCGAAGCGCGTCGTCCCGGACGTCGGCGAGCAGCGTGCGATCGTCGCACAGCTGCGGGCTCGGGCCACCACCCGGCTCACCCAGCGCGTCGCGCACGACATCGCCCAGCTCGAGCAATTGCGCTCCCGACCCGTGCTGCTCTCGCCCGACCCGATCATCGGCGAGCGCGCGCAGGAGGTGTGGCTGCTGGTATCCCGCGGTCGCGACACCGTGAGCCGTGGACTGGATGCCGCACAGCGCGCGACCGCAGAGCTGCGCGCCTCGCTGCGTGCCCTCTCCCCCGCCGCGACGCTCGCCCGCGGCTACGCCATCGTGCATCGCGACGGACAGATCCTGGCCGACGCTGCAGACGCCCCCGCCGGCACCGCACTGACCGTAACGCTCGACCGCGGGTCGCTGCGTGCTCGCTCCGAAGGGGAGATCTCGGAGGCCGGATAGGATGAAGGGTGTGACCGCGCCCAACGACTCCCCCGTCGAATCGCTGTCGTTCGAGGCCGCGCGCGACGAACTCGTGCGCGTTGTCGCCGAACTCGAACAGGGTTCCCCCACTCTCGAGCACTCCCTCGCACTCTGGGAGCGCGGCGAGGCGCTCGCAGCCCGCTGCGAGGAGTGGCTGCTCGGCGCGAAGCGCCGTCTGGATGCGGCGCGCGATGCGGCATCCGCTGGAGATGAGGAATGAGCAAGCAGGCACGGGTCGTCGCCGGCCTAGGACGCCCCGAGACTCCGCAGGAGACCGCTGACCGCAAAGCGGAGTCCAGCCGCGTCTATCGCTCGAGCCAGACGTTCCGAAACCTGATCGCCGCCCTCCTCGCCACCGTCGCGGTCGTCGCGATCATCGTGTTCGGCGTGCCACGCGGCGAGCGCACCCCAGCACCCGAGATCGATGTGGCGGCCGTCGCCGCCGACGTCGAGACCAGCATGCAGCGACCCGCGATCGTCCCCGAGGTCGACGACTTCTGGCGGGTGAACGCCGCGAAGCTGGAAGGCGGCGCCGTGCCGGTCTGGGACATCACCCTCGCTCCTGCAGCCGACGATGAGCGCGGCTTCATCCGCATTGCCCAGGCGTTCGGAACCGACGTGTCGTGGGCACCGCAGGTGCTGAGCGGCAAGGCCCCCACCGGCGAGATCACGATCGACGGTCGCCAGTGGGACGAGTTCGAGCTGGGCAGCGGCGGCGACGCCAACATCTCGTACGCCGTCGGCACCCAGGCCGGTCCCGATTACGTGCTTCTGTACGGCTCACGCTCCGCCGAGTCCACCGCCGAACTCGCCGAATCCCTGTCCGCACAATTGAACGACCTGGAGGAGGCCGAATGACTGCGACACTCACACCCGCCGAAGCCTGGCAGGAGATGCTCGACGGCAACCGAAGGTTCGTCGCCGGCGATCTGAGGCACCCCCACCAGGACATCGACAAGCGGCACGAGCTCGCAGAAGGCCAGGCCCCGATCGCGACGCTGTTCGGGTGCTCGGACTCGCGCCTGGCGGCCGAGATCATCTTCGACAAGGGCCTCGGCGATCTGTTCGTGGTGCGCAACGCCGGTCAGGTCATCGGCGAGTCGATCGTCGCCAGCCTGGAGTACGCCGTCGGCATCCTGAACGTGCCGCTGATCGTCGTGCTCGCCCATGACTCGTGCGGCGCCGTGCGCGCCGCCATCGACGGCACGGCGATCGACGCCGAACCGCTGCCGGCGGGCATCTGGAAGCTCATCGCCCCGATCGTGCCCGCCGCACGCAAGGTGTTCGCCGAGACCGAGGGCACCACGCCCGCCGACATCGACGCCGAGCTCGTCGGCCGCGAGCACCTGCGCAACACCGTCGCCGACCTGCTGCACTCGTCGGAGATGATCAGCAACGCCGTCGCCGAAGGCCGCCTGGGCATCGTGGGCGCCAACTACCGACTCGCAGAGGGCAGCGCCGTGCCCGTCGTCACTGTGGGCATCGACACCGAGGGGATCGACCCCGAATCCAAGGAGGGATCGGAATGACCGAACAGCAGTACCGCATCGAGCACGACACCATGGGCGAAGTGCGGGTGCCGTTGAACGCGCTGTACAGCGCACAGACCCAGCGCGCCGTCGAGAACTTCCCGATCTCGGGCTCCGGCCTGGAATCCACCCAGATTGCCGCGCTCGCCCGCATCAAGAAGGCCGCGGCCCTCGCGAACAAGGAGCTCGGCACCCTCGACGGAGCCATCGCCGACGCGATCGCCGCGGCCGCCGACCAGGTGGCTTCCGGCAAGCACGACGGCGAGTTCCCCGTCGACACGTACCAGACCGGCTCGGGCACCTCGTCGAACATGAACATGAACGAGGTGCTGGCGAACCTGGCATCCAGCATCCTCGGCTCAGCCGTGCACCCGAACGACCACGTCAACGCGTCGCAGTCGTCGAACGACGTCTTCCCGACCTCGGTGCACATCGCCGTCACGCAGGCGCTGATCGACACCCTGATCCCGTCGCTCGACCACCTCGCCGTCGCCCTCGAGGCGAAGGCCGAGCTGTGGAAGAGCGTCGTGAAGTCGGGTCGCACGCACCTCATGGATGCGACGCCCGTCACCCTCGGCCAGGAGTTCGGCGGTTACGCGCGCCAGATCCGCCTGGGCATCGAGCGGGTGCAGTCCGCGCTGCCGCGCGTCGCCGAGGTCCCGCTGGGCGGCACCGCCGTCGGCACCGGCATCAACACTCCCCTCGGCTTCCCGCAGAAGGTCATCGAGCTGCTCGCCGCCGAGACCGAGCTGCCGATCACCGAGGCGAAGGATCACTTCGAGGCGCAGGCCAACCGCGACGGCCTGGTCGAGGCATCCGGTGCTCTGCGCACCATCGCCGTGTCGCTGACCAAGATCAACAACGACCTGCGCTGGATGGGCTCGGGCCCGAACACGGGCCTCGGCGAACTGCACATCCCCGACCTGCAGCCCGGCTCGTCGATCATGCCGGGCAAGGTCAACCCGGTCGTGCCGGAGGCCGTGCTGATGGTGTGCGCCCGTGTGATCGGCAACGACGCGACCGTGGCCTGGGGCGGGGCATCCGGTGCGTTCGAGCTGAACGTGGCGATCCCGGTCATGGGGACGGCACTGCTGGAGTCGATCCGCCTGCTCTCCAACGCCGTGCGCGTGCTGGCCGACAAGACCATCGACGGCCTTGAGGCCAACGTCGAGCGCGCCGCCGCCTTCGCGGGCATGAGCCCGTCGATCGTGACTCCGCTGAACAAGGTCATCGGCTACGAGGCCGCCGCGAAGATCGCCAAGCACGCCGTCGCCAAGGGCATCACGGTGCGCGAGGCCGTGATCGAGCTCGGCTACGTCGAGCGCGGCGAGATCACCGAAGAGGTGCTCGACGAGAAGCTCGATCTGCTGAGCATGACCCACGCCGGCTGAGGTCCCGCGGTTCCTCGTTTACACTTCGGGGGCCGACACGCCAGATGTCGGACGAAACGCTCGTTTCGGTCCGACGGATGGCGTGTCGGCCCCCGTTCTGTAACTGTCCACAGTCTGCTGCCGACGGCCGGTTGTCCCCAGTCGTCGGGGTTCGGTACGTCGGGTGTCCCTCGTCGGTCGGATGCTGGGAACATGTTCAATCCAGAGGTGCTCGTCACACGGCTCGGTGGTCTGGCACGAGGGGCTCGTCTGCAGGAGTACGGCGTGAGCCGGATGCAGCTCAGCAAGGCAGTGCGATCGGGAAGCATCGAGCGACTGCGGCCGGGAGTGTTCGCATCCGCCGGCCTTGGCAATGCGGCGCGCGAGGCGGTTCGGCACGGTGGTGCGCTGACATGCGCCGAGGCACTTCGCCAGCATGGCGTGTGGGTGATAGCAGAGCAGGATGGTCCGCCACACGTATGGCTCGGGCGCCGAGGCCGTGCGCACACGCACGTCGGATGCCGGTGCACCAGCCACTACTTTCGCGGGCGTACCGTGTTCGGCACGGTCGACGTGGAGACAGCGTTGGTGCATCTGCACCGTTGCGAAGGCGACGAGTCGTTCTTCGCCTCTTTTGAATCGGCATGGCGGCTGGGCAAATTGTCGCGTGCGGCGCGCACACGCATCCGCGACGCCCTGCCTGCATATGCACGATGGCTGATCGACATCGCACGCCACGACGCCGACAGCGGACTGGAGTCCTTGCTTCGGCTTCGGCTGCATGTCCTGGGCATCAGCCTGGACTGTCAAGTCGTCATCAAGGGCGTGGGCAAGGTCGACTTCGTGATCGGCGGACGCCTGATCCTCGAGGCAGACGGCAAAGAGAACCATGAGGAGCCCGGCAAGCGGCACAAGGATCTGCGACGGGATGCTGCGGCCTCACATCTCGGCTATGAGACGCTGCGCTTCGACTACGCGCAGCTCGTGCACGACTGGCCGTCCGTACAGTCCGCTGTGCTGGGTGCTCTGAAGAGGCTGCGGGAGCACGCATGAACGGGCCTGTGGATAACTTCAGCGCGCGTTTCACGGTTCGGGTTAGCGTGATCTGGTGACGATGAGCAGCGCGCCCGTGATGACCGTGACCCTGCGCGCCGGTGCGGCGATCGCCGCCGCCGGGATCGTGCTCGGGATGCTGTCCGCCTGCTCGCCCGAACCGGAGCCGACCCCGACGAAGACTGCCCTGTTCGCGAGCGAGGAAGAGGCCTTCGCCGCCGCGGAAGAGACGTACCGGGCGTACAACGATGCCGGTAACTCGCATCGGAAGGGCGATAAGGGTGCGAAACCTGACGACTACCTGATCGGAACCGCTCTTGAGGCCGCCATCGATGGACGGACGGAACTGCGCGACGCCGGCCTGTCACTCGCAGGTGACGTACAAGTCGCTGATTTCCTTCCCGTGGAAGACTCGTATCAGGACAATGGGGCGCAACTGTCAGCCGTCGTCTGTCTCGACCTCTCAGGAACGCGTGTCCTTCTCGAAGACGGCACTGAAGCCGTCCTACCAGCTCGACCTACGACGGTTGCGCAACTCGTGCAAATGATATGGGTGGATGGTGTCTACCTCGTTTCCGAGGAGCAGGAAGGAGACGCCTCGTCATGCGCCGCTTAGGAGCCGCCGCGCTTATAGGAATCGCCTTGTTCTCCCTCGGAGCTATTCCTGCGCATGCCGCCACAGGCCCCTTATGCACGAAGGAAGTCCTGCAGACACTCGGATTCTGCCCAGCCACTTCGATTGCGGACGGCGCCGCGAACGCGCATGGCACCCAGACGACTGAGGGACACGACGGTGCGCAAAGCGGGCAAGGCGGCAATCAAGAAGGTGGCACGCAGCAGACCGGGTACACCCCAAAGGAGCCTCCGACACCCGAAGAGTGCCGCGTCAACTGGGACGCGATGATCTCGTGCTGGGAGCTCCAGCAGCCATCCGAAGACACCGAAGAAGAAGAAGGCGATTCCACGCCGGCGATGCCACCGGTGACCATCACTGATCTCGCGTCCTTCGTCCCCGACGCCGGCACCCTTGTCGGCGAGCCGAACAATCTCGGCGTCGCCGGCCTGCCCACCAACTTCACGACCGACGCCACCACCCACACCCAGAGCGGTGAACTGTTCGGGTTCCCGATCCAGGTGCGATTCACGCCCATCATGTTCACGTTCCATTACGGAGATGGCGAGTCACGGGCATCCGACACCGCCGGCGAGAGCTGGGACGACCTCGACCTCCCCCAGTTCACTCCCACCGATACGAGTCACAGCTACGCCCAGCGCGGCACATACGACGCCCGTGTCGATATCGCGTACACCGCAGAGATCGACCTCGGTGTCGGATGGTTCCCGATCGCCGGAGAACTCACGATCGACGGCGCCCCGCAAACCATCCGCATCTACGAGGCGCACACCGCCCTCGTCGCCCACACCTGCGACGAACGCCCCACCGCCCCCGGCTGCTGATCCCCTCATGCGCCGGACCGGCCCACCGTCCGGGCTCGCCGGCCGTCAAACGCTTAGGAACTAGGGACGGTCGACACCGCGCCCGGCCGCTGAGCGGCCGGGCGCGGTGGCGAGCTCTGCTGAAACCCCCTCAGCTGAGCTCGCTTCCCTCCAGCAGGTCTGTCACCAGGGCCGCGATCGCCGAGCGCTCCGAGCGCTGCAGCGTCACGTGCCCGAACAGGTCGTGTCCCTTGAGCGTCTCGATGACGCTGGCGACGCCGTCATGGCGCCCGACGCGCAGGTTGTCGCGCTGACCGACGTCGTGGGTCAGCACCACCCGTGAGTTCTGGCCGATCCGGCTGAGCACCGTCAGCAGCACGTTCCGCTCCAGCGACTGCGCCTCGTCGACGATCACGAATGCGTCATGCAGCGATCGACCCCGGATGTGCGTGAGCGGCAGCACCTCCAGCATCCCCCGCTCGACCACCTCATCGAGGACGTTGCCGGAGACGACCGAGCCGAGCGTGTCGAACACCGCCTGTCCCCACGGGTTCATCTTCTCGCCCTGATCGCCCGGCAGGTAACCGAGCTCCTGCCCGCCGACGGCGAACAGCGGCCGGAACACGATGATCTTCTTCTGGTGCTGCCGCTCGAGCACCGACTCGAGCCCCGCGCACAGCGCCAGGGCCGACTTGCCCGTGCCCGCTCGCCCGCCGAGCGAGACGATGCCGACCTCCGGGTCGAGCAGCAGGTCGATCGCGATCCTCTGCTCGGCCGAGCGCCCGTGCATCCCGAACAGCTCGCGGTCGCCGCGCACCAGACGGAACTCGCCGTCGGCGACCACCCGGCCGAGCGCCGAACCGCGCTCGGAGTGGATGATCAGCCCCGTGTTCACGGGTACGCCGCGCACCTCCTCGCTGAGCCCGACCTCACTCTCGTACAGATCACTCATCTCATCGCCCGACAGGTCGAGCGTCGAGATGCCGGTCCATCCCGAATCCACCGCCTGCTCGGCGAGGTACTCCTCGGCCGCCAGTCCGAGTGACGCCGCCTTGACCCGCATCGGAAGGTCCTTCGAGACGATCGTGACCTGCTGCCCGTCCTGCGCGAGCTGCGCGGCCGTGGCGAGGATGCGGCTGTCGTTGTCACTCAGTCGGATGCCCGCGGGCAGCACCGACAGGTCGGCGTTGCCGAGCTCGACACGCAGCGTGCCGCCCTCGCCGACCTCGACCGGGAAATCGAGCCGACCGTGCTCGATCCGCAGCTCGTCGAGGTGACGCAGCGCCCGGCGGGCGAAATACCCCAGCTCGGGATCGTGACGCTTGCTCTCGAGCTCGGAGATCACCACGACCGGCAGGACGATCGAATGCTCCGCGAAACGGAACATCGCCTGCGGGTCGCTGAGCAGCACCGATGTGTCGAGCACATATGTGCGAAGAGCCGTGTCATCCTGTGACACGGCTCCGGCTGCCCTGCGGGTGGACTGCTGCTGCGCTGTACGTGTGGTCACGATCCACTCCTACTTTCCGGGATGATCCCGGCTCTGCAGCGAGTCGACCAGGGGCCACGAGTCGCGAACCTTGAGGCCGACTCGACCGGGCACGGTGCCCGATGCCTTGAAGGTACGACGCGGAGCGCCCGGATTCGTGATCGACACGCGCACCGAGGTGACGTGTCGATGGCGTGCAAGTGAACGACCGGCACCGGTGACGCGTTACACATCGGGGGCCGACACGCCAGATGTCGGCCGAATCCGGGCATCCGGTCCGACATCTGGCGTGTCGGCCCCCAAAACGTAAACAGGCGCTTCAGCGACCGAAGCGCCTGTCGCGGTCCGCGAAGTCGCGGATCGCGCGCAGGAAGTCCACCTCGCGCAGGTCGGGGCCGAGCGCCTCGACGAAATAGAACTCGCTGTGCGCGCTCTGCCACAGCAGGAAGTCACTCAGCCGCTGCTCGCCGCTGGTGCGGATGACGAGGTCCGGATCCGGCTGGCCGCCGGTGTAGAGATGCTCCCCGATCATCTCCGGCGTGAGGTGCGCGGCCAGGTCGTCCAGCGTCCCGCCCGAGGCGTTGTGCTGGCCGATGATGCTGCGCACGGCATCCACGATCTCGTTGCGCCCGCCGTAGCCGACCGCGAGGTTCACGTGCAGACCGGTGTTCTCGCGCGTCCGGTGCTGCGCCTCATCGAGCACGCGCGACAGCTCCGGCGGCAGGATGTCGGAGCGGCCGACGTGCTGCACGCGCCAGTCGCCCTGCTGCGAGAGGGTGTCGGCGAGCTCGGCGATGATCTCGATGAGATCGCCGATCTCCTTCGAGTCGCGCTTGTTCAGATTGTCAGCCGAGAGCAGGTACAGCGACACGACCGCGACACCGAGCTCGTCGCACCAGCCGAGGAACTCGCGCATCTTGGCGGCGCCGGCTCGATGCCCCTCCGCCGCCGAGTCATAGCCCAGCTGACGTGCCCAGCGCCGGTTGCCGTCGATCATCATCGCGACATGATGCGGAACGGATGCCGGATCGATGCGTCGGCGAAGACGATTCCCGTAGAGCCGATAGAGGGGCCCCCGCCCCGAGCTCTCGCGTGCAGTCACGTGCCTACGCTACCGCCACCGGACGGCCTGACCTGTGACTGCACAGGATATGTACTGCTGAGGGAATGCGCACGAGCTTAGAGTGAGCACGTGAGCACCCGAGCCGCAGGCGACGACGTACCCCAGCTGCCCCTCATGGAGGCGGCGAAACACGACGCCGAGGTCGAGATCAGGCCGACGTGGCGCGGCTGGATCCACGCTGCCACGTTCCCCGTCGCGATCGTCGCGGGCATCGTGCTCATCGTGCTCGCGCAGGGCGCGCCGGCGAAGTGGGCGGCCGCGGTGTTCATGACCACGTCGCTGCTGCTGTTCGGCAACTCCGCGCTGTACCACCGCTTCGACTGGGGCCCGAAGACGAAGATCGTGCTCAAGCGCATCGATCACGCGAACATCCTGCTGCTCATCGCGGGGACGTACACTCCGATCGCCGTGCTGGCCCTGCCGCCGCAGAAGGGCATCCTGCTGCTCAGTCTGGTGTGGGGCGGCACGATCCTTGGCATCCTGTTCCGCGTCTTCTGGATCAACGCGCCGCGCTGGCTGTACGTCGCGCTGTATCTGGTGCTGGGCTGGGCAGCCGTCATGTACATGGTCGATCTGGTCATCGCCAACGTCGCGATGATGGTGCTGGTGTGCGTGGGTGGCCTGCTGTACACGGCCGGCGCGGTCGTCTACGCCATGAAGAAGCCCAACCCCTGGCCCGGGCACTTCGGCTTCCACGAGATCTTCCACGTCTGCACCGTGCTCGCGTTCCTGTGCCACTGGACCGCCTGCCTGCTCATCTCGCTTGCGCCGTACTCGCCTTCGCTCGGCCTTCCGGCGTAACCGTCCGGCGCGCCCCGGTCGCCTGCGGCGATACGCTCGAATGAGCACCCCGAGCAAGGAGCAGCATCCCATGGCCGACGTCGAGAGCTTCACCCTGGATCACACCGCTGTCATCGCGCCCTACGTGCGCCTGATCGGCGTCGAGCACGGCCCGAAGGGCGATGCGATCTCGAACTTCGACGTCCGCTTCGTGCAGCCCAACGAGGGCGAGATCCCGACCGCGGGTCTGCACACGATCGAGCACACGCTGGCCAGTGTGCTGCGTGACCGCATCGACGGCGTCATCGACATCTCGCCGTTCGGATGCCGCACCGGCTTCCATCTGATCATGTGGGGCGAGCCCGAGATCGCCGACGTCGTCGCGGCGATCCGTGCGGGCCTGGAGTTCATCGCGGGTCCCGCCGAGTGGGACGACGTCCCCGGCGTCTCCGCCGTGGAGTGCGGCAACTACCGAGACCACAGCCTGCACTCGGCGAAGGAGTGGTCCAAGCGCATCCTCGAGCAGGGCATCAGCCTCGACGCGTTCACGCGCGTCGGCGTCTGACCCCCGGATACCCGCGTCAGAAGCCGGTCAGCGCGACTTCTCGTCTGGCGCGTCGCCGCCTTCGGCGTCTGCGCCGGTGTCGTCTGCCCCGGTGGCACGTGCGGAATCCTCGAGGGACGCCTCTTCGGCATCCAGCTCCTCGCGCACTTCCTCGCGGTACCGCACCCGGCGGATGCGACGGTTCATGTCCCAGATGAGCAGGATCACTGCGATGGCGATCACCACCATGAACGCGAAGCCGGCGAACCCGGGCGTCACCGAGTCCGGATCGACGGTCATCGTCGGCGTCGGCATCGGGGTGTTCTCGCCGAACAGGATCATGAGTCCGCCTTATCTCCGCAGGTCGAATACCCTGGGAGTACCAGCCTATCCGCCGTCCGAGATACGGGAGACCTGTGACCACCGCACGCGAGCTCGATGAGCGCTACGGCCGCACCGGTCGCCGCCGCGCGCCCTGGATCATGGGCGGGGCCGTCGTCGCGGCCGTCATCATCGCCTTCGGCTGGATGACCGTTGCGACGCAGATGAACGCGGTGGATGCCGATGACCTCGGCTTCACCGTCGTGGACGCCCACAGCGTCGACCTGCAGTTCCAGTTCACGGCGCCCCGCGGCACCGACGTGGTCTGCGCGGTGGAGGCCCTCGACGTCGAATTCGGCGTCGTCGGGTGGAAGATCGTCGAGATCCCCGCCAGTGAGAAGCACACTCAAGGCGTCCACGTGAGCATCCCGACCGTCGCCGAGGCGACCACGGGTTTGGTGAAGAGCTGCTGGGTCGCTTAGACTCATCCGCAAGATGACCGACGCCCCGGCCTGTGCCGGGGCGTCTTGGCATATCCCCGGGCATCGGTTGATGTCCCGGCTCTCCCAAGCCCCTGCGGGGGCCCGCACGAAGGAGCACGCTGTGTCCACAGACGCTCAGGTACCTTTCCTCACGCAGGAGGCCTACGACCGGCTGGTCGAAGAGCTCGAGACCCTCTCCACCGTCGGCCGCGACGAGATCGCAGCCCGCATCGAAGCCGCGCGTGAAGAGGGCGATCTCAAGGAGAACGGCGGTTATCACGCAGCCAAGGACGAACAGGGCAAGCAGGAGGCGCGCATCCGCACGCTCCAGCAGCTCCTGAAGACCGCGAAGGTCGGCGAGGCTCCCGCCAGCCGCGGCATCGTCGAGCCGGGAACCGTCGTGACGGCTCTGGTCGCCGGCGACGAGGAGGTCTTCCTGCTCGGCAGCCGCGAGATCGCCGCAGGCACCGACCTCGACGTCTACAGCGAGGCGAGCCCGCTCGGCCAGGCCATCATCGGCCTCAAGGTCGGCGCGAAGTCCAAGTACGAGGCGCCCAACGGCCGCTCGATCTCTGTCGAGATCACCGGCGTCGAGACCTTCACCGGCTGACCCGACTCAGACGCAAGCGGCGGGATGCTCCTGATGGAGCATCCCGCCGCTGCTTTCTGTGCGCGGTGCTGAGGCGCAGCGTGCCGCACGCTGGCCTCAGTCCTGCACGACCTGCGGATCGTAACCGGATGCGCGGAGCTCGTCGAGTGCCAGCTGGGTGTGCTCGGGGCCACGGGTCTCGATCGAGAGCTGCAGGATCATGTCGCTGATCTGCAGACCGTGCCCGTGCCTGGTGTGCAGCACCTCCATCACGTTTGCGCCGACCTGGGCCAGGATCTCAGAGATCTTGGCCAGCTGACCAGGGCGGTCGGGCAGCGGGATGCGCACGGTGGCGTACCGGCCCGAGGCCGCCAGGCCGTGCGCGACGACGCGCTGCAGCAGCATGGGGTCGATGTTCCCGCCCGACAGGATCGGGACGGTGGTCCCGGCCGATCGCACCTTGCCGGCGAGGATCGCCGCGACGCCGACCGCACCGGCAGGCTCGACGACGACCTTGGCGTGCTCGAGCAGCACGAGCAGCGCTCGCGCGATATCGTCCTCCGAGACCGTGACGACCTCGTCGACCAGGTCGCGGATGAGCTCGAAGGGCACGTCCCCGGGCTGGGCGACGAGAATGCCGTCCGCGATGGTGGGCTGAGTGCGGATCTCGACCGGATGCCCGGCTTCGAGCGACGGCGGCACCGCCGCGGCGTTCTCGGCCTGCACGCCGATCACCCGGACGGTGCGGCCCGCCTCTGCGGCCGCCTGCTTGATGGCCGAGGCCACGCCGGCGATCAGTCCCCCGCCGCCGATGCCCATGATCACCGTGTCGACGTCGGGGACGTCCTCGATGACCTCGAGGCCGAGGGTTCCCTGACCGATCACGATGTCTCTATGGTCGAACGGGTGGATCAGCACGGCGCCGGTGCGCTCGGCGAACTCCGCGGCCAGTCGCAGCGAGGTCGCGACGGTCTCCCCCTCGAGGATCACCTCGGCTCCGTAACCGCGGGTGGCGAGCAGCTTCGGCACCGGCACGCCCAGCGGCATGAAGATCGTCGCCGGGATGCCCAGTGACTGAGCGGCCAGCGCCACGCCCTGGGCGTGGTTGCCGGCGGATGCCGCGACGACACCGCGGCGGCGCTCATCGTCGGTCAGCTGCGCGAGTCGGTAGGTCGCGCCGCGGATCTTGAACGATCCGGTGCGCTGCAGATTCTCCATCTTCAGCAGCACCGGAGCGTTCAGCACATCGCCGAGCGCCCGCGACAGCTCGGTCGGCGTGTGCGAGATCACACCGGCGAGGCTCTTCGCTGCGGCGCGGAACTCCGCCAGGGTCGGGGCTGCGGTCATCGATTCCTCCTCGGCCGCTCACGCGGCACTGTGCTCCAGATGAGATCTGCGTGCGGCTCTTCTCCCGTCCGCCAGGCGCCGGTGCTGATCGTGACTGCCGCGACGTTGATGAAGGCTGCCAGCGGCACGGCGAACAGAGCACCGGGGATGCCTGCGATCATGGCACCGCCGGCGACGACGAGCACGACGGCCAGCGGATGCACCTTCACCGCGGCCCCCATCATGATGGGCTGCAGGATGTGACCCTCGACCTGCTGCACCAGCAGCACGACACCGAGCATGGCGAGCGCGATCCACGGTCCGTTGTACACAAGGGCCAGGAACACGGCGACCGCTCCGGTGAGCACGGCACCCACGATGGGGATGAACGAGCCGAGGAAGACCAGCACCGCCACCGGGATGGCCAATGGCACGCCGAGCAGTGCGGCGCCGATGCCGATGCCGATCGCGTCGATGGCCGCGACGAACAGCTGCGTGCGGGCGTAGTTGACGACCGTGTCCCAGCCGTTGTTGGCGGCGGCGTTGACGGCGGGCCGCGCCCGGCGCGGGAAGAGCTTGAGCGTCCACCGCCAGATGCCGGCGCCGTCGGCGAGCAGGCAGATCAGGATGAACAGCGCCAGCAGCGCACCGGTGACGATGTGCGCTGCCGTGCCCGTGACCGCTCCGGCCGCGTTCCACAGGAGTGCGGCCTGCTCCGACAGCAGGTCGAGGCCCTGCTGGATGAAGCCGTCGATCTGCTTCTCGCTGAGGTGCAGCGGTCCGTCGAGCAGGAAGGTGCGCAGCTGCTCGATCGCCAGCTGCGTCTTTGCCTGCACATCCGGAAGCTGCATGCGGATCTGCCAGATCACCAGCCAGAACAGCCCGGTCACGACTCCGAGGGTGCCGCCGATCGCGATCGTGATCGCCAGCCAGCGCGGAAAGCGGCCGCGCAGCATGAGCTGGAATCCGGGCCACAGCAGCGCGGTGATGAGGATGCCGACCATCAGCGGGATGACCAGGAGCTTGAGCAGCATGACCAGCCAGATGAACAGTGCCACGGCACCGGCGATCACCAGCAGGCGCCAGGAGTAGGCGGCGGTCACTCTGAGCGGCCTCGGCACGGCTTCGTCGGTCTCGATCTGGACCGTGCGGTGCGTGGACGGCGGGTCGTAGCGGAAAGGATTGCGGAACCTCGGCTTGGGGTTGTCGCTCATTGTGCAATTCTACGTACGCACGCGGAGGCGGCCATGCCCGATGTCGGCGGTGGCGGATAATCTGACCGGATGGCTCCCAAGACACCGACGTTGAGCGCCGCCGAGGCTCGCCGGATGACACTCGCCGCGCAGGGGTTCTCCAGGCGGATGCCGGATGCTGTGGCGCCACGGCATCTGCACCGGGCCATGCAGCGCCTCGGCGTTCTGCAGATCGACTCGGTGAACGTGTTCGCGCGCTCGCACTACATGCCGATGTTCTCGCGGCTCGGCGACTACGATCCCGCGATGCTGGATCGCACCTTCGTCTCGAGGACGACGCACTACGTCGAGTACCTCGCGCATGAAGCGACCTTCATGCCCGTGGCCGACTGGCCGCTCTGGCGCTTCCGGATGGACGCGTGGCGACGCCGCGAACCGTCGCCTGGTGGGTGGGGCTACGTCACACCGCGGACTCTTGACTGGGTGCGCGACGAGCTGCGTGATCGCGGACCGCTGCGGCCGGCGGACCTGCGCGAGGACGCTCCGCGTGATCGCGGCTCGTGGTGGGACTGGGACGAGGCGAAGCTGGCGCTGGAGCTGCTGTGGCGGACCGGCGAGGTCGCGGTCGCTGGGCGCATCGGGTTCGAGCGCCGCTACGGACTGGCGGAGGACGTCGTGCCCGCCGAGGTGCTGGCCGTGTCGATATCGCAGCAGGACGCGGTCCGCGAGCTCGTGCGGCGCGCAGCGCGCTCATACGGGGTGTCGACCGTCGCCGACCTCAACGACTACTACCGGCTTCGCGATCAAGGGGCGGTGCGATCGGCCGTCGCAGATCTGGTGGATGCCGGTGAACTCGAGCCGGTGACGGTGCGCGGCTGGGAGCGCGGCGGCAAGAGCACCCCGGCATGGCGCCATCACGAGGCCGCGCTCCCCCGCCGGATCGACCGCGCTGCCCTGCTGACCCCGTTCGACCCGGTGGTATGGTTCCGCGACCGCGCGCTGCGCGTATTCGACTTCGACTACCGGATCGAGATCTACGTCCCCGCGGCGAAGCGCCGCTACGGGTACTACTCGCTGCCGGTGCTGGTCGGCGATCGCGTCGTGGCGCGCGTCGATCTGAAGGCCGATCGGCGGGCATCCGCCCTGCTGGTTCAGTCGGCCTGGTGGGAGCCGCATGCGGTCGCGCAGCGCGACGCCCCTCGCATCGCCGAGGAGCTCGTGCGCGCAGCGCGCTGGCAGGGCCTGGGGCGCATCAGCGTGTCCGGATGGGGTGATGCGTCGGATGCTGTCGCGCACGCGCTGCACGGACACGAGACGACGGTCGACCGCCACCTGCACGACCGCGAGAGCACGGTAGAGGTTTCGACTCGCGCGCTCGCTCAACCCTGACACGCAGAAGGCTCAACGCTCCTGCGTCGCATTGAGCCTTCTCGTGTCAGAACTGCACGCGTGGCGGCTCCGAGATGGCGCCGTCATCGGCAACCTCGAAGAACTCGCGCTCGGTGAAGCCGAGTCCGCGGGCGAACATGTTGTTGGGGAACACCTTGATCTTGGTGTTGAGTTCGCGGACGCCGCCGTTGTAGAAACGGCGTGCCGCCTGGATCTTGTCCTCGGTGTCGACCAGCGAGTGCTGCAGCTGCAGGTAGTTCTGGCTCGCCTGCAGCTGCGGATAGGCCTCCGCCACTGCGAACAGGCTGCGAAGCGCCTGCTGCAGGTGCCCTTCCGCAACTCCCGCCTCGGCGGGACCGGTGGCCGAGAGCGTCTCTGCGCGAGCGCGCGTGACGCCCTCGAAGACCGCCTTCTCGTGGGCGGCGTAGCCGCGCACGGTCTCGATGAGATTCGGGATGAGGTCGGCTCGGCGCTTCAGCTGCACGGTGATGCCGCTCCACGCCTCATCGACGCGCACGTTCAGCTGCACCAGCGAGTTGTACGTCGACCACAGATAGATGCCGACGAGCACCAGCACGCCGACGACGATCAGTACCGGCCAGAGCCATTCCATGCGGAGCCCCCTCTTGGATCGAGAACCATCCTATGTCGCCATCTCTGCGCAACGGCTGGACGGCGGTTTCACACCCCGAGGACGCGCTCCAGGTGCCGGTTCCCGAAGAGTCGTTCCGGATCGAGTCGGTCGCGCAGCGCCGCGAAGTCGTCGAACCTGGGATAGCGCTCGCGCAGCTGCTCGGCCGCCAGTCCGTGCAGCTTGCCCCAGTGCGGGCGTCCGCCGTGCCGCAGCATGATCTGCTCGAACGCGTCGAAGTACTTCCGCGGGTCCCTGCGCCAGTAGCGGTGCACAGCGATGTAGGCGCTGTCGCGTCCGGATGCGGTCGAGAGCCAGATGTCGTCGGATGCCGCGAAGCGGACCTCGACGGGGAACTCGATCGACCAGCCCCGCTCGATGATCAGCGCCTGCAGCTCACGGAAGGCCGGCACCACGTGCTCGGCGGGGATCGCGTACTCGCTCTCGCGGAAGCGCACGGTGCGCCTCTGCGTCAGCACGGTGTGCGACCGGTCGGTGTACTCGCGGTCGCCGGTCAACCGCACGGCGAGCCGGTTGAATGGCGGGGTGACGGCGGGGGCCGCCACCGACGCGGCGCACACCGCGCGATACACGCCGTTCGACAGCAGCGTCTCGTCGACCCACCGGCCCACGGGCGGCAGCGGTCTGCGCCGCGTCGACTCGGGCAGACGCGTCTGCCGCTTGGTGAGCGCCACCTCGGTGTGCGGGAACCAGTAGAACTCGAAATGATCGGATGCCCGTGCGCGCTCATGCACAGTGTCGAGCACCTCGTCCAGCGGCGCAGGCTCGTCGACGGCGTGCAGGATGAACGCGGGCACGCACTGCAGCGTGACCTCGACGATGATCCCGAGCGCGCCCAGACCGAGCGCGGCGCCCGGCAGCATCTCGCTGTTGTGGGTCTCGTCGATGCGCAGGAACTCGCCGTCGGCCGTGATCAGGGTCAGCCCGCGGACCTGCGTCGCGATGCCGCCGAAGCCTGCGCCTGTGCCATGGGTGCCGGTCGAGATCGCGCCGCTGATCGACTGGCGGTCGATGTCGCCGAGGTTCTCCATGGCCAGGCCGTGCGGGCGCAGCAGGCCGGGGATGCGATGCAGCCGGGTGCCGCCGAGCAGCGTGACCAGCCCTGTCTCGGCATCCGCGGAGACGAGTCCCTGAAGATCGTCGAGCTCGAGCAGCACGCCGGGCGCGACGGCGATCCCCGTGAAACTGTGTCCGGCGCCGACCGCCTTCACCGTCAGCCCCTGCGCGGCGGCGGCCTTGACGGCCCGCTGCACGCCCTCCGGTGAGCGCGGACGCTCGACGCGGACAGGTCGCACCGCGGCCGAGCGTCCCCAGTTCTGCCAGGTCCCACCCGGTCGTGTCATAGGAAGGCCCTTCCTTCGCCTCGGTACGTGGGCAGCTCATCGACGACTGTGCCGTCGACGACGAGGTGATAGCTGTCGATCCGTTCGGCGGGCTCGCCGCTCTTCGCGTGGCGGAACCAGACGCGGTCGCCGACCCCGAGATCACGAGCGGCATCGCCTCGCAACGGCGTCTGCACCTCGCCGGCCGCCTCGCGCGGCAGCGCGTGCAGTCTCGGTGGCCACACCGGCGCGGGCTGACGGGATGCCACGGCGGGGCCGGAGGCGATCCATCCGCCGCCGAGCACGGTGGCGATGTCGGGCTCGGGCTTGCGCACCACGTCGAAGGCGAATGCGGTGGCCGGGGCCGGGGTGAAGGACCGGTAGCCGTCGAAAAGGTGGCCTGCGAGCAGCCCGCTGCCCGCGGTGGCCTCGGTGAGCGACTCATCGCTGCCGGTGAACTCCAGCGAGCCGGTGCCTCCGCCGTTGAGGAACTCGAGCGGGGCGATGTCGAACATGGCATCCGCGATCTCTGCGCGTCGACGGCGCAGCTCGTCGCGAGATCGCGCCTGAACCATGCGGATGACCGGCGCATCGGCGCCGGCGGCATCCCCCTGACCGGCGATCTGGGCTTCGTACATCTGCAGGCCCACAAGCCGAAAGCCGGGGCGGCGTACGACCTGGCGCGCGAAGCCCGCCACGTCCGCCGCCGTGTAGAGCGATGAGCGTCGCACGCCGATGTGTCCCAGCGCTGCCGAGCGCAGTGAGGCGTCGACGTCGATCGCGACGCGGATCTCGGGACGAGAGCCGGGCGCCGCGAGCGAGTCGATGAGGTCGAGGTGCGCGAGGTCGTCGATCATGAGCGTGATGCGCGAGGCCAGGTTTTCATCGGCGAGCAGCGCGGTCAGACCTGCGCGATCGACGGTGGGATAGCCGAGCACGATGTCGTCGTGGTCCTCGGCCAGCCACAGCGCCTCGGCGAGGGTGAATGCGAGGATGCCCCGGTATCCGGGAATCGCGAGCACAGCGTCCAGCACCGCGCGCACGCGCACCGACTTCGTCGCCACGCGGATCGGGATGCCACCCGAGCGCACCAGCAGATCCATCGCGTTGTGACGCAGCGCGTCGCGCTCGATGACAGCCAGGGGCGCGGGCAGATGCGCGGTGGCCTCGGTAAGGGACGTCCAATAGCGCTCCGGAGAGTGCCAGGCGTCGGCACGTGAAGGGGAATCCGAGCCCACATCGGCCTTCGGGCTCTGGTCAGCAGTGAGGTCGAGCACGACTCCACCCTACTTGCTCGGCTTCGCGCGTCACTGCGTGCCCCCACTGGGATTCGAACCCGCCCCACCGGCCCTCCATACGCCGCTGCGCGTCGCGCGGAGCCTCCGCCGGCGTGGGCCCGAGTCTGGGTCTCACCCAGTGGCGTCACTGCGTGCCCCCACTGGGATTCGAACCCAGACTGAAGCGATTTTAAGTCGCCTGCCTCTGCCGTTGGGCTATAGGGGCCTCGGGTCAGCCTACCGACGTCGCAATGCCCGGACGCGACAGAACCCGCACGATCATCGCACGGGTTCTGTCGGCAGTCAGCGATCAGGCGTCGGTCTTGACCGACTCCTTCTTCGTCACGGGTGCCTTCGCCTTGGCGGGAGCCTTCGCGGTGGGCTTGGCGGCGTCGGCCTTCGCGGCAGGCTTCACAGCATCCGACTTCGTCTCGGCCTTCGCCGGCTCGGCCTTCGCCGCAGCGGCGGGCGCCGCGGGAGCCACGGCGGCAGCCGGACGCGGACGCGCGGCGAACTCCTCGAACGCGGCACGGGGCTGCTGCACGGTCTCGAGGTTGACGATGTCGCGGCCGAGCCACAGGTTGTTCCACCAGCCCCACAGGACGCGCCACTTGCGCTCCCACGTGGGCATCGCGAGGCCGTGGTAGCCACGGTGGGCCACCCAGGCGACGAAGCCCTTCAGAGCGAGCTTGCCGGACTGGAAGACGCCGTTGTAGAGGCCGAGTCCGGCGACGGCGCCGAGGTTCTTGTGGAAGTACTCCTTGGTGCCCTCACCGCGCAGCACGGCGACGAGGTTCTTCGCGAGCAGCTTCGCCTGACGCACAGCGTGCTGGGCGTTCGGCACGCAGTAGCCGCCGACCCCGCCACCGGACAGGTCGGGCACGGCCGAGACGTCACCGGCGGCCCAGGCGCCCTCGACGAACTCGTCGGCGGTGCCCACGCGCAGGTCGGCGCGGGTCTGAATGCGACCGCGCTCCTCGACGGGCAGGTCGCCGCCGCGCACGACGGTCGGGTTCGCCATGACACCGGCGGTCCAGACGATCAGGTCGGTCGGGATGACCTCGCCGGTGGAGAGCTCGACGTCGCCGCCGACCGCACCGGTGACCTGGGTGTCGAGGTGGACGTTCGCGCCGCGCTTGGCAAGGTCCTTCAGCACCCACTCGCTGGTCTTCAGCGAGACCTCGGGCATGATGCGACCCATGGCCTCGATGAGGTGGAAGTGCGTGTCCTCGAAGGTCAGCTGCGGGTACTTCGACACGAGCGACGAGGCGAGCGAGCGCAGCTCGGCGAACGCCTCGATGCCGGCGAAGCCGCCGCCGACCACGACGACCGTCAGCAGGCGGTCGCGCTCGGGACCGGCCGGCACGGAGGCCGCCTTGTCGAAGTTCGAGATCAGGCGATCGCGGACGGCAACGGCCTCTTCGATGGTCTTGAGCCCGATCGCGTTGTCGGCGATGCCGGGGATCGGGAAGGTGCGCGAGACGGCGCCCGCGGTGACGACGATCTGGTCGTATGCGAACTCGTACGGCTCTCCGACCGGCGGGGTGATCGTGGCGACCTTGCGTGCGTGATCGATGCCGGTGATCTTCGCGGTGATGACGTTCGTGCGCTTGAGGTGCCGACGGTGCGCGACCACTGCGTGGCGGGGCTCGATGGAGCCGGCCGCGACCTCGGGCAGGAACGGCTGGTACGTCATGTACGGCAGCGGATCCACCATCGTCACATCAGCTTCACCCTTGCGAAGGTGCTTCTCGAGCTTCCATGCGGTGTAGAAACCTGCGTAGCCTCCACCGACAATCAGAATGCGGGGTGCAGTGCTGTTCTGAGGCACAGGGGGACAACTCCTCGTCGTCAGGGTGTGGGAGTGCGTCGACCGCGCTCCAATCGGATGCGCCGGGCAGCTGCGGTGACGCCAAGCGCTACAAGGATACCAGGCACTGTGACCGCCAGAAGCGGCAGGGTACCGTACAGCAGCGATTCCGACGTCGGCAGCAGCGGGGAGCCGGGTTCGGTCGGAGGCTCGGCCGCGGGAAGAGGCGACACCGTGACCGGCTCTGCGCTCGGCCCAGGGGTGGGCTGCACCGGGGAGTCAGCGCGTCGGTACACCCGGACCCACTCCTTGAGGTCGCCCATCGGGTTCTCCTTGACCGCGGGGACGGATGCCGTCACGGCGGCCCCCACGTCGAGCAGACCGTAGCCGTAGAGCGGATCCGGCGCGCTGCTCATCTCAGGGACCGGGACCGCGGTCTTGATGATCCGGTTGATCACGTTCGCGGCATCCAGCTCGGGGTGTGCGGCGCGCACGAGCGCCGCCGCGCCGGCGACGATCGGAGCCGCGCCGCTCGTGCCATCCCACTGCACCAGCTGTCCGCTCGCCGAGTAGCCGAGCAGCGACTCGCTCGGCGCGGAGATGCCGATGGTGATGCCCTGCGTCGAGGCGCCGCGACTGGCGACGCCGGTCGGGTCCACTCCCCCGACCGTGAGCACTCCGGGAATCGTGGCCGGCGCACCGACGATCGAGGTCCCGCTGCCGCGGTTTCCCGCTGCGACCACAACCACCACGTCGTGCTCGAAGGCGTACAGGAACGCGTCGTCCCAGCTCTGGTCCCAGTCGAGGGTGTTCGTCGTGAAGGAGAGGTTGATGACATCGGCGCCCTTGTCGACGGCCCACTTCATGCCCTTGGCGACCTGCTCACTGAACGGCACCGTCGCGGATGCGCCGAAGCCGAGCGAGACCGAGAGCAGCTTCGCCGCGGGCGCCACTCCGATCATCCCGGTGCCGTCGGCGTTGCCGCGCCCCGCAGCCAAGGACGCGACGCGCGTGCCGTGATTGGGGTCGAGCGTGCCCACCGGCGTCCGCCCGTCCGGGCTGCCCGCACCGGACACGTCGATGCCGTCCGTCACGGCGCGATCGAACACGCCGGGCGGCTTGCCGATGCCCGTGTCGATGACCGCGATCGTCACGCCCTCGCCGCGCGTCACCCGCCACGCGTCGCGCACCTTCGCGCCGTCCAGCCAGTACTCCTGCGCGCGGATCGGGTCCGTGGGGTCGTCGGGGATCGGCAGCGGCTCCGGTTTCGCGGTCTCGGTCGCAGCGCGCGTGAGCGGGACGGTCACAGCCGCTGCCGGCGCTGCGCCGAGGATCACGGATGCCGCCATCGCCGTGGTCACGGCGACGCCCGACAGCATCCGACGACGATTCATCCCGCCGCGCTCCCGAGAGCCGCACCGGGATCGACGCACGCGCACTTCGCCGGCGACCAGCTCGAGCGCTCCAGAGCCGCGTCGCCGATCGGGTTCACGCCGGGCCCCGCGGCCAGCGCGTGCCCGGCGAGGGCGTGCAGGCATTTCACACGCGTGGGCATGCCGCCGGCGGAGATGCCGTCGATCTCGGGGACGTCGCCGAACTGCGCGCGATCCGCGAGGTACGCCTCGTGGGCGCGGAGGTAGCCCGCTGCGACGTCGGCGTCCTCGGCGAGCAGCTGCGTCAGCTCAGGCATCACCTGGGTGGCCTCGAGGGTCGACATTGCGGCCGTGGCGGCCGGGTGGGTGAGGTAGTACAGCGTCGGGAACGGGGTGCCGTCATCCAGACGCGGAGCCGTGGCGACGACCGTCGGATTGCCGCAGACGCAGCGAGCGGCGATGCCCAGCACACCGCGGGCGGGGCGACCGAGCTGGCCGGAGACCACGTCGATCTCTGCGGCGGTGGGCGTATCGAAGGGAGGTGTCGTCACCTGCCCAGATTACGGGAGCGAGGCTGTGCGCGGACTCAGTGCGGCCGCGTGCCGATCACCTCGCCGGCGCTTCGACGGCCGTCTTCGCGAGCCCGGCGGACGTGATGCTGCGCAGCAGCTGAGGCATCCACTCGGAGGGACGCTCCTGCAGCTCGTCGCTGACCTCCTCCTGCTCCGGCGGCAGGTCGGCGGGGTCGAGATCGAAGTCGATGAGGTACGGCACCTCGCCGGGCTTCACGTAGTAGAGGCGCTCGCGCGCCTGGGTCGTGATGTAGGCCGGGTCGTCCCAGCGTGCGCGCTCGCGCTGCAGCTCCTGGATCTGCTCCTTCGTCACCTGGACGGAGTGCTCGAGCGCGTCGATCTTCTGGCGTTGCCCGAGGTAGGTGCCGATCGTCGGCACCAGCACCCAGGTTCCCAGGATCACGAGCGAGAGCATGATCGCGGCGAATGCCGAGAGTCGGATGCCACTGGCCCACTCCCGCACATCGACGCCCCGCGACGGTGCCCCGCCGCCGCCCCGGCGAGCGGTCTCACCGCGAGCGCCGGCGCTGTCGCCGCGCTCCGGGAACGGCGAAGGGGGAGCCGGTCGTCGTGCCATGCTCCCCCTCCTTCGTGTATGTCAGTTCAGCTCATCAGCCCTTGAAACGCGGGAAGGCCGAAGCGCCCGCGAAGACTGCGGCATCGCCCAGGTCCTCCTCGATGCGCAGAAGCTGATTGTACTTCGCGACGCGCTCGCTGCGGGCGGGCGCACCGGTCTTGATCTGGCCGGCGTTGGTCGCGACGGCGAGATCGGCGATCGTGGTGTCCTCGGTCTCACCGGAGCGGTGCGAGAGCATCGCGGTGTAGCCCGAGCGCTGTGCGAGGCTGACGGCGTCGAAGGTCTCGGTGAGCGTGCCGATCTGGTTCACCTTCACCAGCAGCGAGTTGGCGACACCGCGGTGGATGCCGTCGGCGAGGCGCTCGGGGTTGGTGACGAACAGGTCGTCGCCGACCAGCTGCACCTTGCTGCCGAGTGCCTCCGTGAGGAGCTTCCAGTTGTCCCAGTCGTCCTCGGCGAGCGCGTCCTCGATGGTGACGATCGGGAAGTCGTCGACCAGACCCTGGTAGTACTCGATCAGCTCGGGGCCGTTCCAGTCCTTGTTGTCGAGGCGGTAGACGCCGTCGCTGAAGAACTCGGTGGCGGCGACGTCGAGGCCGAGAGCGATGTCCTTGCCCGGGGTGAAACCGGCCTTCTCGATGGCCTTGATGAGGAACTCGAGGCCCTCGCGGTTGCTGGGCAGGTCGGGCGCGAAACCGCCCTCGTCGCCGAGCCCCGTGGCGTAGCCGGCGGCCTTGAGCTCGCTGCGCAGCACGTGGTAGGTCTCGACGCCCCAGCGCAGCGACTCCGAGTAGGTGTCGGCGCCGATCGGGGCGAGGAAGAACTCCTGCATGTCGATGCCGTTGTCTGCGTGCTCGCCGCCGTTGATGACGTTGAACAGCGGGACGGGCAGCAGGTGCGCGTTCGGTCCGCCCAGGTAGCGGTACAGCGGCAGGTCAGCCGAGTCCGCTGCGGCCTTGGCGACCGCCAGGCTGACGCCGAGGATGGCGTTGGCGCCGACGCGCTTCTTGTTGTCGGTGCCGTCGACCTCGTTGAGGATCTCGTCGACGATGCGCTGCTCGCTGGCCTCGACGCCCTCGATGGCGGGACCCAGCTCATCGAGGACCGCCTCGACGGCCTTCAGAACACCCTTGCCGCCGTACCGGCCCTTGTCGCCGTCGCGCAGCTCGTACGCCTCGAACGCGCCGGTGGACGCGCCGGACGGGACGGCGGCGCGCTGCACGATTCCGTCGTCGAGGAGCACCTCCACCTCGACGGTCGGGTTTCCGCGCGAGTCGAGAATCTCGCGTGCGCCTACTGCCTCGATTAGTGCCACAGGTGTGCTCCTTGGTCAGAGAGGAAAGGGTGTCTGGAGCGACGTCGATCCGCGGCCCAGTCTAACCTGCGCGGTTTCGCGGGTTTCCGCGAAACGGCGTCCGGCTCAGATGACCGTCGCGAGCGCGAATCCGTCCCAGCCCTTCATGCCCACGGTCTGCAGCGCGGTGGCGTCGAAGCGGGGGTCCTCCCCCAGCATCCGAAGCGCATCCCTGGTGCCGACGACCATCGAATCGGTGCTGTCTGCGTCGATGATGTCGCCGCTGCGACCGATGTTGTCGAGCACGATGACCGTGCCGGGATGCCCGAGCTTCGCCGCCCAGTCGAGGTAGACCGTGTTGGACTCCTTGTCGGCGTCGATGAAGACCAGGTCGAACCCGCCGACGAGAGTGGGCAGCACGTCAGCCGCACGGCCGATGCGGATGTCGACGCGCTCGCCCACCCCTGCCGCATCGATGCTCGCGCGGGCCACTGCGGCGTTGCCTGCCTCGGCCTCGATCGTGGTCACGCGTCCGTCGACCCCGACGGCCCTGGCCATCCAGATCGTGGAGTACCCGCCGAGCGTGCCGATCTCGAGCACGCGCTTGGCACCGCTGATGCGCACCAGCAGGCTGAGCAGCTTGCCCGCGACAGGAGCGACCTCGATCTCGGGCATCCCCGCCTCCTGCTGCGCGGCGAGGGCTGCCTCGAGGGCGGGATCGCGCCCGACGAGCGTGCGGGCGAGGTAGTCGTCGGCGGCACGCCAGTTCTGCGGTGTGGATTCGGCCATACTCTCAGCCAACCGCGCGCACCGCGGACGGTCAAGACCTCAGGGCGAGCTCCGGCTGACGGCGGAACTGTCCCGTCACCAGCAGCACGGCGATCACGACGACACCGACGATCCATCCCGAGACGCCGAGCGCATATGCCAGCGCCGGATCGAACGTCGCCCCCGCGGCGATGAACAGCGTCGGCAGGCCGATGGAGGCGTTGATCGCCCCGTGCGCGAACACCGCCGGCCACATGGAGGCGCTGCGCAGACGCAGCCAGCCGAGCAGTACGCCCCACACGACGCATCCGCCCGTCATCAGCAGCACCCCGGTGATGTCGGTGCGGCCGAAGTTGTAGCCGAGCAGGATGATCGGCGAGTGCCACAGTCCCCAGATCGCTCCGCTGATCAGCAGCGCGGGCCACGTGCCGTAGCGACGCAGAGCGGGCACGAGGAAGCCGCGCCAGCCGACCTCCTCGCCGAAGGCCGCGACGGCGTTGACCGTCGCCGCCGCGACCGGGACCATTGCGAGCTGGATACCCACGAGCAGCCACGGCGACGGCACCGGCGCGCCGGCCGGCAGGCTCGCGCTCACCTGCTGCTGAAAGCCGGACAGGCCGACGAAGTCGGCACTCAGCCACCCGAGGGCCACAGACAGGAGCATGGCTGCCACGATCACAGCGACCGAGCCGAACAGGCCGATCACGCACAGCCAGACGACCTGCTTGGCCGGTCGCAGGGGCCACATTCCGAGGAAGCGCAGTCGCTGACCCTTCGGGATCGGCCGCATCCCGAACAGCACGATCAGCAGCGCCACGGCGGGGGTGTACATCAGCACGGGCAGCAGCAGCACGGCGAGCGGCGTCGCCAGCCCGTCGCCGAGCCACAGCGGCAGAGCGAGAGCCCAGGCGAGTCCCATGGCCAGCACGATGAAGGCGATGATCGCCCGGAGCGGGATGACGGGGGCCGACGTCTCAGTACTTTCGTGTGTCGTCATGTTCGCAGCATCCATTCTTCTCACGCGCTCTTCCGGTCGAGGTACGCCCGCAGTGTCGCGACGCCGACCTCGGCACCGTCCACGGTGACGACGAGCGCACCCTTGCCCCGCCGCTCGATCTCGATCGCGGCGCCCGTGCGCAGCACGATCCCGGTGCGGCCGTCGAGACCCATGCGCCAGCCGAAACCGCCGAATTCGGCGAACGGGTGGCAGGTGATGGCGCGGACGGCAGCCATCTCGTCGAGCGGCACGTGGATGCGCGGGAACCCGAGCTGGGAGCGGACGGTGAGCCCGTCGGCCGCGGCGCGCACGCGGAACGACATCGTCGCAGCCATCGCGAGGCCGACCACGACCAGCACGAGCAGGGGAATCCACACCATTCCCGGTGCCTGGAAGATCATCAGCGCCACCGTTCCGACCAGCAGCACTCCGGCGATGGCGAGCACGATGATGCCCCCACGCGACATCGACGCTGTGCCCATCCAGACCACGCGCTCCCCCGCTGAGATGGATGCGAGGTGCGCCGGCTTGAGAGGCGCGGAGGGTGTCGGATGCACGTCGGGCTGAAGCATCCAGCCGGCGGCCGACAGCACCAGCAGGGCGCAGAACGCGCCGACCATCACCGGCCAGATCGGCCCGGCCTGCGCGGCATCCTCCAATCCGCGCTGCACGGCGACGGAGCCGGCGTTGATCACGGCGCTGAAGCCCGACAGACCCAGCGACATCGCACCGAGGAACCGCGCGGTCGCGCCCCACTGCTGCCTCGCCATCGACAGGACGCTGATGACCATCAGCAGCGGCAGCCCGAGCCCGACACCGATCGCAAGCCACAGGTACGTGGCCGCGGGCCCGAAGCCGTCGACACCGCCGACTCCCCAGTGCGTCGCCGCGGGATCGGGCAGCTCGGGCATCCACACAGCGATCAGCGTCACGACGATCGCGGTCGCGACGACCGGGAGGACGAGACCGACGACGATCAGCCCACGGCGGGCTCGCCGCAGGTCGCCGTCGGCGACAGCCGTGACGGACTGCTCGGAGGCCTGGGCGCGGAAGGGGGCGCGGTCGTTCATGTCATCTCCTTGATGAGGGCGGCGATGGAGGCGGGAGTCACCCCGAGTTCGGAGCCGCGGCGCACGAGCGCGGCGATGTCGTCGGCGAGGGCGGCCAGCGGAGCGGCGGATGCGGACACCACCGCGCCACGCCCCCGGCGCAGGTCGATCAGACCTTCGTCGCGCAGCTCCTGGTAGGCGCGCAGCGCCGTGTGGACGTTCACGTCGGCGGCATCGGCGAGCTCTCGCGCCGCGGGCAGCCGGTCGCCGGGACGCAGCCGCCCGGCGAGCACGTCACCGCGGACCGACGCGGCGATCTGCTCGAACAGCGGCCTGGTGCTGTCTGGATCGATGCGGATGAGCATGGTCACCTCCTTGCGCAATTATTCTAGTCGCACTAGATCATCTAGTACAACTAGATCAATTGTCGACGGCCACCAGTCGATGCGGAGAGCCCGATCCCGGCCGCCAGACTGGCGGCATGCGCATCACACCTCGTCGCCTCGCCATCGGCATGAGCCTCTGGATCCCGAACCTGTGCAGCGGCATCCGCATCCGCCGCTTCGCGGACGACTGGACGCACGCCACCGTCGAGCTGCACGTGAATCCGATCACCCGCAATTACGTCAAGACCGCGTTCGGCGGATCGATGTCGGCGATGACCGACCCCTACTACTTCATGCTGGTGATGCATCAGCTCGGCCGCGACTACGTCGTCTGGGACACGCGCGGCGAGATCGAGTTCATCAAACCGGGCCGCGGGGTGCTGACCGCGCACTTCCACGTGTCGCCGGAGCAGGCGCAGGATCTGCGCGAGCGCGCCCGCGGCGGCGCCAAAGTGCTGCAGTGGTTCGAGACCGAGATCACCGATGCCGACGGAGACACCGTCGCGCGCGTGCGCCGCGAGGTCTACGTGCGCGAGAAGCGGAGGGTGACGCAGGCGCGCGAGGGGTAGGACACCGCCCGTTCACGATCCGATGCCATGATGAGCGGATGCCGCTCGCCCGCCGACTGACTCTCGTCGATGCCGTGGCCATCGGCCTGGGCTCGATGGTCGGCGCCGGAGTCTTCGCCGTGTGGGCGCCGGCTCTCGGCGTGGCAGGGTCGGGCATCCTCATCGCGCTGGCCGTCGCCGCCGTCGTCGCGTTCTGCAACGCGACCTCGTCGGCGCAGCTCGCGGCCGTCCATCCGGTCGCCGGCGGCACCTTCGCGTACGCACGCGCCGAGATCGGACCGTGGTCCGGGTTCATCGCAGGATGGTGCTTCGTCATCGGCAAGATCGCCAGCTGCGCCGCGATGGCGATGACCTTCGCCGCCTACGCGGCACCCGAGTCGTGGCGCACCCCGATCGCCGTCGCGGCGGTTGCGGCGCTGGCGGCCGTGAACTGCTTCGGGGTCACCCGCACGGCGCTGCTCACGCGCATACTCGTGGTGCTGTCGCTGCTCGGCTTGGCGATCGTTGTGGCCGCGGGATTCGGCGCGGCGCAGACTGCGACTCCCGCTCCCCTGCCGGATGCCACCGCTTACGGCATCCTCCAGGGCGCGGGGCTGCTCTTCTTCGCGTTCGCCGGCTACGCGCGCATCGCGACCTTGGGCGAAGAGGTGCTCGATCCGGCGCGCAGCATCCCTCGCGCCATCGTTCTGGCGCTCGGCGGCGCGGTCGTCGTCTACGTGCTGGTCGCGCTGGCCGTCATGCTGACGCTGGGATCGGATGCCATCGGCAGCGCCCATCCGGTCGTCGATGTCGTCACCGCGGCGGGCTGGAACTGGGCGGGCCCCGTCGTGCGGGTCGCCGCGGCCACCGCGTCGCTCGGCGCGCTGCTCGCGCTGCTCACCGGCATCGGGCGCACCACGCTCGCGATGGCGAGGGAATCCGACCTGCCGCGCTGGCTCGCTGTCATCGACGGCCGCTGGCGCGTTCCGCAGCGGGCCGAGATCACGGTCGGCGTGATCGTCATCGGGATCGTGCTGGTCGCCGATCTGCGCGGAGCGATCGGGTTCTCGTCGTTCGGCGTGCTGCTGTACTACCTGATCGCCAACGCGGCGGCGTTCCGCCAGCGCGGCGACGTCCGCCGCTACCCGCGCTTCCTGCAGGTCGTCGGCGCACTCGGATGCCTGCTGCTGGTGAACACCCTGCCGCTGCTGGCCTCGCTGATCGGTACGGGCGTGGTCCTGCTCGGCGTCTGGTATCGGATGCTGCGCCTGCGCGTCGCGCGCCGTTAGGCGGCACCCCGGCATCCGCACTCCGAGCAACCGCGCCGCCTGCAACTGCGCCATCGATCGATGCCGCAGTTGCAGGAAAGTGCAGCAGAACCGGAACAGTCAGGACAGCGGCTTGACCTCGAGACCACCGACGCGGTCTCCGGCGCGCACACTCGCGAAACCGGTGTAGCCGTCGGCGGTCGCGCGCTCCAGCAGCGCCTTCATGTTCTTCGCCCGGCGCTCCAGGCGCACGCGCGCCGCGCCCCCGTCACGCAGCAGCGCCGTCTTGTGTGCGATGAGCTCGGCCACCGGGACGTCGGCGTCGTGCACGAGCACGACCGCCTGTGCCGCCTCGGCCTCGACCTCGGCGACCAGGTCGACGATGCGCTCGAAGCCGATCGAGAAGCCGACGGCCGGCACCTGCTGGCCGAGGAAGCGGCCGATCATGCCGTCGTAGCGGCCGCCGCCGCCGAGCGAGTAGTCGACCGAGGGGTGCGCGAGCTCGAAGATCGTGCCCGTGTAATACCCCATGCCCCGCACGAGGAAGGGGTCGTAGACGAGCGGCGGGTCACCGGCATCCGGTCGGGCGGCCACGACCGCCTCGCCCAGCGAGACGAGGTGCGCGACGATGTCGTCCGGCGCGCCCTCGGGAAGCGCCTTGCGGATCTGCCGCTCGCCGTATGGGTTGTACTCCAGCGTCTGCGGACGGTTCAGGAATGCCTCGAAGGCGTCCACCGCACTCGGCGTGACGCTCCGACCGCGCAGCTCTGCCGCGACGCCCGAGGGTCCGATCTTGTCGAGCTTGTCGATCGTGATGAGCACGCCAGGGCGCTCTTCCTCAGTGAAGCCGAATGCATCAAGCATCCACTCCAGCGCCCGTCGATCGTTCACGCGGACGCTGCCGCCCTCGAGTCCGAGGGCGTCGATCGTGTCGAGTGAGGCGACGATCAGCTCGGCCTCCGCGCGCGCGGAGTCATCGCCCATGATGTCGATGTCGCACTGCACGAACTGGCGGTAGCGTCCCTTCTGCGGTCGCTCGGCGCGCCACACCGGCCCGATCTGGATCGCCCGGAACACCGCGGGCAGCTGCCCCCGGTTGGTGGCGTAGAAGCGCGCAAGCGGGACGGTCAGGTCGTAGCGCAGACCGAGGTCGCTGAGAGCGGCGGGGTCGTCGGCGGCGGCGCGGATGCCGTCGGCATCCAGTCCGCGGCGGAGGATGCTGTACGACAGCTTCTCGTTGTCGCCACCCATTCCGGCATGCAGCCGACCGTGCTCCTCGACGACGGGAGTCTCGATCTCGTCGAAGCCGTGCGCGCGGTAGCGCTCGCGGATGACGGCGAGCACGCGCTCACGACGGGCCTTGTCGGCGGGGAGGAAATCGCGCATTCCGCGCGGCGGGTTCACGTTTGCCACGCATCCATCTTTCCAGGTCGGCACGACCGCCCGCTCCCGCCCCAAGCGGGGAGCCAAATGCTGGCCAAAGGTGACCCATGACCGACATCTGGCTCCCCGCCACAGCAGCGGCCGGGGCGGGACGGCGAGGTGGACGCGGCTCAGGCGCCGGATTCGGCGGCGCGCACCTCGGCCTCGAGCGCGCGGATCCGCTCGCGCAGCGCGCGCTCGGCATCCCAGCCGTTGGCGCGGGCATGCGCGACGAGAGTGAGCAGCGCGTCGCCGAGGTCGGACTCGGATGCCGGGCGTTTCGTCTGGCCTTCGGCTCGGTCAACGACCGGGGAGTCCCCCACGACGCGGGCGCTGCGCCCGAGCAGTTTCTGCGCGAGGGCAAGCGCGGGCATCCCGCGGGGCACGCCGTCGAGCACGCTGCGCCGCTCGCGCTTCTCGGCCGCCTTCGCAGCGTTCCAGTGCACGAGCACCTCTTCCGGTGTCGTCGCCACCGCGTCGCCGAACACGTGCGGATGCCGGCGCACCATCTTCTCGGTCAGGCCGCGTGCGACCTCATCGACGTCGAACTCGCCGGCCTCGGCGGCGATCGCCGCGTGGAACAGCACCTGCCAGAGCAGATCGCCCAGTTCTTCGCGCAGCTCTTCCGGCGATCCGCTCTCGACGGCGTCGATGACCTCGTGCGCCTCCTCGATCAGGTACGGCACCAGGTCACGATGCGTGATGCGCTGCGACCATGGGCACTCCGTCCGCACGCGTCGCATGGTCTCGGCGGCGGCGCGCAGCGGATCCTCGAGCTCGAGGGGGTCCATCAGGAGGCGGTCTTCTCAAGCGCCCGGTAGTGCCGCGCGCGCATCGACACGACGATGCCCGACAGCACGAGGGCGATCAGCGAGCCGCCGAGCACACCGAGAATCGCCTCGTCGCGCAGCAGCTTGTCGCCGGCGAAGGCGAGGTTCGCCAGCAGCAGCGACACCGTGAACCCGATGCCGCCGAGCGCTCCCGCGGCGAGCAGGTCCGGGAACACGATCGCCGGCACTGCTCCCTTCGGCCGGATGCGCATGGCGATCCAGCCGAACAGGCCGATGCCGATGATCTTGCCGACCGGCAGCGCGATGAGAATGGCCCAGAACGCCGGCGACAGCTGGCTCGGAGCCACCTGCGGGATGACGACGAACGCCGCGACGAACGCGAAAACCGGCAGGATGACGCCGTTGACGGCCGGTTCCAGGCCGTGGCGAACCTTCTCGGCCGGTGCGGGCGACATGAACAGTCCCAGCAGCACGCCGGCGATGGTCGCGTGGATGCCGGATGCCGCCATCAGCCCCCAGGTGAGGACGCCGATCACGCCCATGAGCACGCCGACCCCGGCGGAGCCGTTCTTCGCCACGACCCTGCTCAGCAGCGCGAAGACGACGACCCCTGCTGCGGCGAGCGCGAACATCAGCCAGTCCATGTCGTGTGCGAACAGCACCGCGATGAAGATGATGCCGATGATGTCGTCGAGGATGGCGAGCGCGAGCAGGAACACCCGCACCGCCGGCGGCAGCCCCTTGCCGAACATGGCGAGCACGCCGAGCGCGAAGGCGATGTCGGTCGCGGTCGGGATCGGCCAGCCACCGGCCGTCAGGGGATCCGCGCCCGCGATGAGCAGGTAGACCGCGATCGGGACGAGCACACCACCGGCTGCGGCGATCGCAGGCTGCACAGCCTTGCGCGGTGAGTCGAGCTCACCGTGGGTCAGCTCGTGGCGCAGCTCGATGGCGACGACGAGGAAGAAGATGGCGAGAAGTCCGTCGGAGACCCAGTGCGCGACGGACAGGTCGAGGGTCGTGCCCGGCACGGCGATGTGCGCGTCGAGAACGGCCGCGATCGCATCGTGAGTGGGCAGATTCGCCAGCAGCAGACCCAGGCCTGCCGCGATGAGAAGGAGTGCCGCGGGGAACTGCTGGCCGCGGAGGGGATTGTCCGAGATGCGCATCCCCTCCATCGTATGGGTGCCCGTCACGTGGCACGGGAGGCTCTCGCCACGGGGATACGCTCGAAGAATGTCCATGGAGCCCACGAACACCGAAGCCATTCGCGTTATCACCCGGTTCGAGGCATCGAACGGCATTCCCGAAGCGATGCGCGCCGACGTCCGCATGCTCGGCGGGCTGCTCGGTCAGGTGCTGCGGGAGTCCGGAACGCCCGGACTGTACGAGGACGTCGAACGTCTGCGACTCGCGACGATTCAGGCATCGGATGCCGACAGTCGCGAGGCCTTCGAGCGCGCCGCCTCCATCGCCGACTCGTTCACGATCGAGCGCGCCGACGAGGTCGCCCGCGCCTTCACCTGCTACTTCCACCTGGTGAACCTCGCCGAGGAGCACCAGCGCGTGCGCGTGCTGCGAGAGCGCGCCGGGCAGCCCGGCCGGGAGGACGCTGCCGACACCGTCGCGACCGCCTTCGCGAAGCTGCGCGAGGAGATCGGTGAGGATGCTGCTCGCGAACGTCTGGCAGACCTGCGCTTCCACCCCGTCTTCACCGCCCACCCGACCGAGGCGCGCCGTCGGGCCGTGTCCGGCAGCATCCGTCGTCTGTCCGAGCTGCTCGAGCAGCACGACCTCGCCAGCCCCGACGGGGCCGAGGCGCGCCGTGCCGTGCGTCGGATGCTGGAAGAGATCGACACGCTGTGGCGCACCGCCCCGCTGCGGGCCGAGAAGCCCACCCCCACCGACGAGGTGCGCACGGTCATGGGCGTGTTCGACGAGACGCTGTTCACCACCGTCCCGCACGTGTACCGCCGCATCGACGACGCGCTTCGGGGCGACGAGTCAGGCACCAGCACCCCGGTCGTGCCCGCGTTCGTGCGCATCGGCTCGTGGGTCGGCGGTGACCGCGACGGCAATCCGTTCGTCACCGCCTCGGTCACCCGCGAGGCGGCCGACATCGCCGCCGAGCACGTGCTGCGAGGACTCGAGCGCGCCATCGAGCGCATCGGACGCACGCTCACCCTCGACGCCGACGACACTCCCCCGAGCGCCGGCGTCACCGCCATCTGGGAGGGCTTCGCACAGCAGCATCCGCAGCTCGCCGCCGAGATCGCCAAGCGCTCGCCAGACGAGCCCCACCGCCGCACCATGCTCGCGATCGTGCACCGGGTGCACGCCACGCGCACAGAGGAGGAGGGGGCGTACACCGCTCCGGAGCAGCTGCTCGCCGACCTGCGCGCCGTGCAGGGCTCCCTGGCGGATGCCGGTGCGCGCCGCCACGCGTTCGGCGGTCTGCAGCACCTGATCTGGCAGGTGGAGACCTACGGCTTCCACCTCACCGAACTCGAGGTGCGCCAGCACTCCCAGGTGCATGCCGAGGCGCTGGCCGAGCTCGACGCCGGCGCGGAGCTCAGCGAGCGGACGCAGGAGGTGCTCGAGGTGTTCCGCGCGGTCGCCGACATCCAGCGCCGCTACGGACTGCGCGCGGCCGGTCGCTACGTCGTCTCGTTCACGCGCTCGGCCGATGACCTCATCGCCGTGCGCCGCCTCGCCCGGTACGCACTCGGTGACGACGCCCCTGTGCTCGACGTCGTGCCCCTCTTCGAGACCTTCGCCGACCTGCAGGCGGCCCCCGGCATCCTCGCCGAGGTCGTGCAGCACCCCGAGTTCCGCGCCCGTCTGGAGGCCACCGGCAACCGCCTGGAGGTCATGCTCGGCTACTCCGACTCGTCCAAGGACGTCGGTCCGGTCGCGGCGAACCTCGCCCTATACGAGGCGCAGCGCGACATCGCGCAGTGGGCGGTGGAATCGGGCATCCGACTCACTCTCTTCCACGGTCGGGGCGGCGCCCTCGGTCGCGGCGGCGGTCCCGCCAACTCGGCGATCCTCGCGCAGCCGCCGCACTCGGTCGACGGCCGGTTCAAGCTCACCGAGCAGGGCGAGGTCATCTTCGCCCGCTACGGCGAGCCCGCGATCGCGATGCGGCACATCGACCAGGTCGCCGCAGCCACCCTGCTGGCCTCCTCGCCCACCGTCGAGCAGCGCACCAGCGGCGCCGCCGAGCGGTTCGCCGACATCGCGAGCGTGATGGATGTGGCATCCCGCGAGCGGTTCTTCTCGCTCGTCGGCGCCGACGGCTTCGCACCGTGGTTCGCGACTGTCACCCCGATGGAGGAGATCGGGCTGCTCGCGCTCGGCTCCCGCCCCGCGCGCCGCGGCCTGTCCGTGGAGTCGCTGGAAGACCTGCGCGCGATCCCATGGGTGTTCGCGTGGACGCAGGCCCGCATCAACCTCGCCGGCTGGTTCGGGCTCGGTTCGGCGCTCGAGGCCGTCGGCGACGAGCAGGCGCTCACCGCCGCGTACCGCGAATGGCCGCTGCTGCACACGATGGTGGACAACGTCGCGATGAGCCTGGCCAAGACCGACGAGCGCATCGCCCGCGAGTACCTCTCGCTCGGCGACCGCGACGACCTGGCCGAGATCGTCCTCGACGAGCTGCGTCTGACCCGCGACTGGGTCATCCGCCTCACCGGTGGCGAGAACCTCCTCGAGAACAAGCCGATCCTGCAGCGCGCGGTGCAGCTGCGCACTCCGTACGTCGACGCCCTCTCGCTGCTGCAGCTGCGCGCTCTGCGGACCCTGCGCTCGGACACCCAGGCACCAGCGGCGGACCCCGACGTGCAGCGTCTGCTGCTGCTCTCCGTCAGCGGTGTGGCCGCAGGCCTGCAGAACACCGGCTGACGGCATCCGACCGACTCACCGTGTTTTGTTCAGGAACTCGCACGCTAAAGTGAAGTCTCCTGCCTGATCCGGCGAAGCATCTCGCGACACGATCGCATCACCATGCCCACTTCCAGAAAGCTTCCCCGCGTGACCGATACCACTGCCACCTTCCATCCGCTCAGCGTCACCGCACAGCCCGTGTTCGACGCGGTCGTCTCGCTCAACCCGAATGAGCCGGAGTACCACCAGGCAGTGCACGAAGTGCTGCACTCGATCGGACCCGTGCTCGAGCGCCACTCGGAGTACATGGACAACGGCGTGCTCGAGCGTCTGGTCGAGCCGGAGCGCCAGATCATCTTCCGTGTGCCGTGGATCGACGACTCCGGAAAGCTGCAGGTCAACCGCGGCTACCGCGTGCAGTACAACTCGGCGCTCGGCCCGTACAAGGGCGGACTGCGCTTCCACCCCTCGGTGAACATCTCGATCATCAAGTTCCTCGGCTTCGAGCAGATCTTCAAGAACGCGCTCACCGGACAGGGCATCGGCGGAGGCAAGGGCGGATCGAACTTCGACCCGCACGGCAAGAGCGAAGCCGAGGTGATGCGCTTCTGCCAGTCGTTCATGAACGAGCTGTACCGCCACATCGGCGAGCACACCGACGTCCCCGCCGGTGACATCGGCGTCGGCGGCCGCGAGATCGGCTACATGTTCGGCATGTACCGCAAGATCACGAACCGTCACGAATCGGGCATCCTCACCGGCAAGGGCATCGGCTGGGGCGGCGCGCAGGTGCGCACCGAGGCGACCGGCTACGGCGCCGTCTTCTTCGTGCAGGAGATGCTCGCGGTGCACGGCGAGAGCCTCGAGGGCAAGCGCGTCGCCGTCTCCGGCTCGGGCAACGTCGCCATCTACGCGATCGAGAAGGCCACCCAGCTCGGTGCGCGCGCCGTCACGGCATCCGACTCCTCCGGGTACATCGTCGACGACGCCGGCATCGACCTCAGTCTGCTGCGCCAGATCAAGGAGGTCGAGCGCGGCCGCATCGTCGAGTACGCGAACCGCCGCCCCGGAGCGCGCTTCGTCGAGGGCGGCAACGTCTGGGAGATCCCGGTCGACGTCGCGATCCCCTCGGCGACGCAGAACGAGCTGAGCCTCGAGTCTGCGCAGATGCTGATCGCGAACGGCGTGCGCGCCGTCGCGGAAGGGGCGAACATGCCCTCGACTCCCGAGGCCGTGGGTGCGTTCCAGGACTCCGAGGTGCTCTTCGCCCCCGGCAAGGCCGCGAACGCCGGCGGTGTGGCCACCTCGGCGCTGGAGATGAGCCAGAACGCCGCGCGTCAGCGCTGGAACTTCGCAGACAGCGAGCAGAAGCTGCGCGACATCATGGCCGACATCCACGACGCATCGTTCCGCGCCGCAGAGCGCTACGGCACCCCGGGCGACTACGTCGCGGGCGCCAACATCGTCGGCTTCGAGCGCGTGGCTGACGCGATGCTCGCACAGGGCGTCATCTGATCTGAATCGGTTCCATCAGAGCCGGCGGTCGTCGGCGTGGCGGGCCAGCGAGCTGGCGTAGCGCTCGGTGAGCTGCACCATCAGATCCGGGGTGTCGCGGTCGACGCCGAAGACGTGGCCGGGAAAGTCCAGGTCGGGCATCGCGGCGGCGATCTCCTCGGCCCGGTCCGGTGAGAACAGCTGTACGGGGTCTCCACTGGCGACCCATCCGATCGGTAGCACTGTGCCCTCGGGCAGCACGGCCTTGCGCTGGACGATCGCGTTCACGCGGATCTCGCAGTGCGAGCCGACGAGTGCCCCGTTGAACACGCGCGCGCCGGATGCGAAGAACACCTCCTCGCCGACCGTCGCCCCGGCGATGCTCGCCAGGGTTCCGATGAGCGTGTGATCGCCGATGTGAACCGCATTGGCGGCCGTCGCGCGGATCAGCGCGTTCTCCATCACGATCACGTGCTCGCCCAGGGTGATCGGGCCGCCCTCGGCCGTGATCACGGCGCCATGCAGCACCTGGCAGTTCGGTCCGATCTCGACGTCGCCCGAGATCACAGCGGTCGGCGCCACGACGGCGGTGTCGTGGATGCGGGGCCGAGCCCCGAGGTGCTCGTACATCATGCCGCCAGGATAGCCCTCGGTCCGCGTCGCCGCGGGTTGATGTGCCGGATGGGCCGCGCCATGATCCGCTGATCCCCTTGTGTTGCCCCTGGCGCGGCGATACGTTCGCGGCATGACAGTGACCAGGCTGTTCCCGATTCTCCGCACGACAGACCTGCCGCGACTGGTCGACTTCTACCAGCGCGCGTTCTCGGCATCCGTGCACTATCGCTTCGAGCACGAAGGCCGGGAGGTCTATGTTGCGCTCACGGTCGGCGGAGGCCTGATCGGCATCGGTCTGGAGCCGGATGCCGAAAGCGGCGATTCGCTGGCGATCTGGCTGTACGTGGATGACGTCGACAGCGCCTATTCTGCCGCGGTCGAGGCGGGCGCGGTCTCGGTGGAGGCGCCGAACGACAAGCCGTGGGGCGAGAGGGTCGCGCAGGTTCGCGATCCCGACGGCACGCTGCTGTACCTCGGCTTTCAGGGATGACGAGCGGGGATCAGCGAGGGATCGTCGTCTGCTGATACAGGGCGAGGCGGATGCGGTCCTCGTCGCGGGTGTAGACGCTGGTCATCAGGGCATCGAATGGCACTTCTCCGTCGCGCTCCGCGCGGGCGCGGTAGACGAGGGCGGCGGATTCCGCACCGATCGGGATGCTGCGGGCATCCGACAGCTCGTACCGGTCCCACGGCGGCGCGCCGCCCAGCGAGGCGGCCACGGCGTCACGATCGAGCACCATGCCGTTCACCAGGATCATCACCGCGTCGGCCGACATCAGATCGCCGTAGAACGCGCCGCCGGTCGAGCCGCACAGGGCATCCCACCCCTCGCGCTCCAGGGCGAGCAGGTCGTCGAGTTCGAAAGTCATGCCTCGACGATAACGGCGTGCCCGTTCGCTGTGAACGCCCGCTGCCTCACCGCGCGCGGAGGACCGCCGGGAGGACGATGTGCACCTCCGGGATCATGCCCGGCGTCACCCGCTTGCGGAAGATCCAGTAGCTCCACGCCTGGTACAGCAGGATCACCGGCAGCGAGACCGCGGCGACGATCGTCATCACACCGAGCGTGTACGACCCGTTCGCGGCGTTCCAGATCGTGAGGTCGAAGGCGGAGTCGATCGTCGAGGGCAGCAGCAGCGGGAACATCCCGGCGAAGATCGCGCCCGCACCGAACAGCCCGAATCCGGCGTACCCGATGAACGCGCGCCCCTCGCTGCGCCTGCGCGCGGCTCGCCAGCCCAACGCCGCCGCTGCCACGGCGAGCACGATGAACGTCCACGACAGCACGCTGCCGCCGTGGGCGAGCTGCACCCAGAGCGCCCAGAGCGCCGCCGGCACCAGGCACAGCGGTGCCCAGCGAGCGGCGAAGCGACCCGCGCGTTCGCGCACCGGACCGTCGGCCTTGAGCCCGAGGAAGGTCGCAGCGTGCGCCAGTGCGAAGCCGACCACGGCCAGCCCGCCCAGCACGGCGGCCGGGGTGAGCCAGACGAACGGTCCGCCCACGCGGTCGCCGTTCGCGTCGATCGGCAGGCCGGTGGAGGTCAGCGCGAGCGCGGCGCCGATGCAGAAGGCGACGATGAGCGAGCCGAGGCCGATCATCCGGGTCCAGAAGGTGCGCCAGCGCTCGGTGTGGATCTTGCCGCGGTACTCGATGCCGACCGCGCGGACGATCAGTCCCACCAGGGCGATCGTCAGCGGTACGTACAGCGTCGAGAACAGCGAGGCGTACCACGCGGGGAAGGCTGCGAACATCGCGGCACCCGCCGTGATCAGCCACACTTCGTTGCCGTCCCAGACGGGGCCGATCGTGTTGAGCATCACGCGACGGTCGCGCTCGGAGCGCGTGGAGAAGATCATGTGCATGCCGACGCCGAGGTCGAAGCCCTCGAGCAGCAGATAGCCGATCCACAGCACGGCGATCGCGATGAACCAGACGACGGGAAGGGTTTCCATTTCTCAGTTCCTCTCGATCGGCTCAGTACGCGAACGCGAGCACATCGTCGCGCTTGTCGGGGTCGGAGTCGCCGCCGTCGCCGCCGGAGCCGGGGTCGTCAGCGGCGGGTGCGGTCAGCTCGGGCATGGATGCCGCGACGCCGCCGCGGACGTACTTGACCATCAGGTACCCCTCGATCACGAGCATGATTCCGTAGACGACGCTCAGCGTGATCACCGAGAAGAGCATCTCGCCGGCGGTCACGCCCGGTGAGACTGCCGCGGCGGTGAACATGAAGACGCCGTCGATCCCGGACGGGTCGGGGTTGGGCGCCACGACGAAGGGCTGTCGTCCGAGTTCGGTGAAGATCCAGCCTGCGATGTTCGCCGCGAAAGGCGCGACCATGCCGAGCAGTGCGAGCCGCATGATCCACGGCGAGCGCGGCACAGTGCCTCTGCGGGTCAGCCAGAGCGCGACCACGGCGCCGAAGGCGACGATGCCGCCCAGGCCGATCATCAGCCGGAATCCCCAGTAGGTCACCCACATGACGGGGACGTAGTTCACCTCGGCGCCGGCGTGCGCGCCGTAGAGCGCATCATCCGGGATCGTCTCGCCGTACTGGTCGACGTACTGCGGCTCCAGATCACGGATGCCCGGCATGTCGGCACCCCACTCGCCGGTTCCCAGGAAGCCCAGCACACCGGGGATCTCGATGAGCGTGACGACGTCGCCGCAGTCGGTCGAGCCGGGATCGCCCAGCGAGAGCACCGAGAACGACGAGCCGGTGTGACAGGCGGCCTCGGCGGCAGCCATCTTCATCGGCTGCTGCTCGTACATCAGCTTGCCCTGGATGTCGCCGGTGACGACCGTGCCCATGAACCCGAGGATCGCGACGATCGCGCCCATGCGCAGCGACCAGATCCAGACGCCGTGGTCCTTCCGGTCGCGCCCGGGCGCAGCACCCGACTCCCCCACCACGACGTGACCGGCGTCGTCGACGGTGTCGATCCCGTCGTGACGGCGCCGCCACAGGTGGTACCACGAGATGCCGATCAGGAACATCCCGGCGACGACCAGGGCGCCGAGGATGGTGTGCGTGTAGGCCGCGATCGCGGTGCTGTTGGTGAGGACGGCCCAGATGTCGGTCATCACCGGGCGTCCGTCGGCGCCCAGTTCGACGCCGACAGGGTGCTGCATCCAGGAGTTGGCGACGATGATGAAGTAGGCGGAGATCCACGAGCCGATGACGGCGCACCAGAGCGCCGCGAGGTGCAGCCCCTTGCGCAGGCGCCCCCACCCGAAGATCCAGATGCCGAGGAAGGTCGATTCGACGAAGAAGGCCAGCAGGCCCTCCATCGCCAGCGGTGCGCCGAAGACGTCGCCGACGAAGCGCGAGTACTCGCTCCAGGCCATGCCGAACTGGAACTCCTGCACGAGACCGGTGGCGACGCCGACGATGAAGTTGATCAGGTAGACCTTGCCCCAGAACTTCGTCATGCGCAGGAACTTCTCATCCCCCGTGCGCACCCAGCGGGTCTGCATGATGGCGACCATCATGCCCAGCCCGATCGTGAGCGGAACCATCAGGAAGTGGTAGACGGTGGTGATTCCGAACTGCCACCTGGCGATGTCGAGCACGTCCACGCAGAATCTCCTCTCGGTGCGGGCGCCGGCTCACGCCGCCGCCATCTGAATTCTACGTCATGTAGAACTACTTCGACGGAGCATAGAACAATTTCGACGGATGGTAGAATCAGAACCGCAGGAGCACACCACGGAGGAGGCGACATGGGAACGCTCGGAGAGCTTGAGCGCGCGGTCATGGACGCGCTCTGGGACGCTGACGGCTCGCTGAGCGCCTACGACGTGCAGCACCGGCTCGAATCCGCCGGCCGCTCCCTCGCCGCGACCACCCTGCTGACCGTGCTGTCGCGTCTGGAGAAGAAGGGCTTCGTCACCTCGGAGCGCTCGTCGCGGCCGCACCGCTACACCGCGGTCGCCTCGCGCGCCGAACATGTGGCCGAGCTGATGCACTCCGTGCTGGGCGACTCCGCCGATCGCACGGCCGTGCTGGAGCGCTTCGTCGGCGGTGTCTCGCCGGAAGACGCCGCGATCCTGAGACAGCTGCTCGGACGCACGAGCTGATTCGCCGCCGATGATCGGGATGCTGACGGACGTCGATTCCGCGATGGCCGGTGCCCTCGTCATCCCGCACGGCGTGGTGATCGCCGCCGCCGTCGTCCTCGGCGCGATCGCACTCGCCCTCGCCTGGCCGGTGCCCGTGATGCTCTCGCGCGCCTCGTGGCCGATGCGCACGCCCGTCATGGCACTGCTGCTGTGGCAGGCCATCGGTCTCGCCGGCGGACTGTCGATGATCGGCGCGCTGGCACTGGCGGGGTACTCGGCGGCGCCGGATCACCCCTGGCTGGCCTTGATCCCCGCGGCGGCGTTCGCGGTGTACCTGCTCGCCCACCTGAGTGTGACGATCGTGCAGGTCACGCGGCAGCGCCATCGCCACCTCGCCCTGCTCGAGCTGCTCACATCCCCGCATCCGACCCGTGCTCGCACCCGGGTGATCGATGATGCCGTGCCCGTCGCGTACTGCCTGCCCAACGGCGCCCGGTCGGTGACCGTGCTCTCGCAGGGCCTGCTCGACCGCCTGGACGCGGATGAGCTGGTCGCAGTGATCGCCCACGAGCGTGCGCACGTCGAGCAGCGCCACGATCTGCTGCTGCTCGCGTTCCGGGCGTGGCGATCCGCGCTCCCCTGGTTCCCGATCGCCGCGCGAGCCGAGGTGGAGGTCGCAGCCCTCGTGGAGATGCTCGCCGACGATCACGCGCGCCGCGAAGTGCGTGACGAGGTGCTCGCGCGGGCGATCCTGCAGGTGGGTGCCGGCGGACTCTCTGCTGCGGGGGCCGAGCAGCCGGTGTCGGGCTCGACCCGCGTGAGCGACCGGTTCCGCCGCCTCGCGGCCTGACGCGGCGCCCTGGCACTGGCACTGGCACTGGCACTG
The DNA here is from genome assembly GCF_050408615.1 of Microbacterium alcoholitolerans. Lineage (NCBI taxonomy): Bacteria > Bacillati > Actinomycetota > Actinomycetes > Micrococcales > Microbacteriaceae > Microbacterium > Microbacterium alcoholitolerans. Next base: position 1,113,382 of record NZ_JBNTKD010000001.1, read on the forward strand.
GCACGACCGCCCCGGCTCAGCGCAGCGCGAGCTCGCCGACCGCCGTGGCGCGCAGCCGCACGACGTCGTCGTCCGGCTGCCGATCGGCCGCACGGTGCGAGACGAGCATCACGATCCGGTCGGCCGTGGCCGCGCGGACGTCGGCCATCATGGCCGCCGCGGTGGGCTCGTCGAGATGCGCGGTCGGCTCGTCCAGCAGGATGACCTCCGACCGGGTCAGCAGCGCACGGGCGACGGCCAGGCGCTGACGCTCCCCACCCGACAGCGCCGACCCGCCGGCGCCGACGGGCGTGTCAAGTCCATCCGCGAGACCGGCGAGCAGATCCGTCAGTCCCGCGCGCGCGAGGGCGCTGCGCATCGCCGCGTCATCCGGCGCGTCGTCCCGCGAACGGACGAGCATGAGGTTGCCCCGCAGCGTGGAATCGAACACGTACGCGTCCTGCGGGCACCAGGCGACCCGGCTGCGCCAGCTTCGTTCATCGAGGGTGGTCAGCGCGCTTCCATCCGCCCTGATCGCCCCCTTCTCGACGGGGACGGCGCCCATCACAGCGGACAGCAGGGTGGACTTGCCTGAGCCCGAGGGCCCGTCCAGCACCAGCCAGCGTCCGCGCACGGCATGGCCGTTCACGCCCTCGACTGCGGGAACGCGTGCGCCGGGGTAGCGGATCGTGACGGCATCCAGGTCGAGCCGCTCGGTGGCGTCCGGCCGATCACTCCCCCATCGCGCCGTGGGCGCGGGCTGCAGGATCGGATCGAGCCGGCGCAGCAGTGCGCGCAGCGAGGGCATCCGATGCACCGCCGCGACGAAGGCGGCGAGCGGTTCGAGCAGGGCGAGGCACAGCAGAGCGAGCACCGATGCGGACTCGGCCGGGAGCGCGCCGGACAGCAGCGGCACGAGCACGGCGAGACCCGAGGTGGCCACCGTGATGACCGCCGTTCCCAGCCCCGCCGACCATGCCGCTCGCCGCTCGGCGTCGGCGAGACGTCCGGCGGCGGCATTGAGTTCGCCGAGCGCCGCGTCGGCTACGCCGTTGGCGCGCAGGTCTTCAGCGGCGGATGCCAGGGCTGATGTGCCCCGCACTATCTCCGACCGTGCCGTGATGCGCGCGGTGCCGGCGCCCTTCTCCGAGACGATCGCCAGGATCGACCCCAGGGCCGTCGCAGCGATCAGGACGACGCCGATGAGCACGGCGAGATGGGGCGTGACGTACGCCGCGGTCACAGTCGTCCCGGCGATGACGAGCAGACCGGCGCCGAGCGGCGGGATCACCCGCGGCAGCTGATCGCGCAGGTCATCGGCCAGGGTGACGAGGTAGTCGAGGGGCGCGCCGCCCTCCAGGAGGCGACGCGAACCCGCTCCTCGCGCGGCGATCGCCCGCCACAGCCGCAGGCGCAGGGCATCTACGGTCTGGAACGCCGCACGGTGCGTCACGAGCCGCTCCGCATACCGGCCGGCGGCGCGGCCGACGCCGAACGCGCGCACGCCGACGATCGCGACGAGCAGGTACATGATGTACTCCTCGACGCTGGCGCGCACGATCAGCCAACCGGAGACCGCGGTCAGCGACACCGCCAGGCCCGCCGCCAGCGCGGCGAGCGCGATGGACGCAGCCCACAGCCAGCCCTGCGGTCGCAGCAGCGAGGTGAGAGTGAGGCGACGGATGTCATCACGCGCGGCAATTTCGCCGGGCGAATGCGATTCCACAGGCTGTCTGGCGGCGGGTTGTCCTGTGGAAGTGGAATCGACCTGGATTCCTGGCGAATGCTGCGGCGTCTCCTGCACCGGAATCAGCCGGTCCGCGAGTGCGAGCGTCTCGGGTTCGTGGCTGGCGAGCACGATCACACAGCGATCCGCGCGTCGACGCACGGCGTCGCGCACGCGCTGCGCGGCGACGGGGTCGAGGTGGGCCGTGGGCTCATCCAGCACGAGCAGCCCCGCTCCGGCGTCCACTCGGGCGAGGGCGCGGGCGACGGCGAGACGGCGCAGCTCACCGGGGCTGAGCTCGGCGACGGCCGCATCTGCCCGATCCGCGAGACCGAGCTCGTCGAGCGCCTCGACACCCGCACCGTACACAGCGAGCTCCGCACGAGGCGTCTGGGCGAAGGCGCGGGGTGCCTGCGGTGCCCAGGCGACGGCATCCGATTCGATGCCGCTGATCGTTCCGGAGATCTCGGCGTCCGCGGGCAGGACGCCGGCCAGCGCGCCGAGCAGGGTGGACTTGCCCGCGCCACTGGGACCCGTGATCGCGGTGATGCCGCTCACCTCGGCGGTGAGCGCGCGCAGGGCCGGTCGCGCTCGTCCGTCGTAGCGCACGCTGAGCTCGTCCAGGCGGACCACGCCGGCGGGTGCGATATCGCGCCGGCGGGTGTCGCGCGCGAGTGGCCGGGCCAGCAGCGCCTTCGCCCGGTCGAGGGCGGAGAGCCCGTCCTGCGAGGCGTGGAAGGCCGAGCCCACATCGCGCAGCGCCTGAAAGCACTCCGGTGCGAGGATCAGCGCGATCAGCGCCGCTTCGAGCGCCATGGTGCCGTTCAGCAGCCGCAGCCCGAGGAACACAGCCACGACGGCCACCGAGATCGTCGCGATCAGCTCGAGCGCGAGAGCGGACAGGAACGCCCAGCGCAGCGTCTCCTCGGTGCGTGCCCGATAGCGGCTCTGCACGCCGTCGAGTGCACGGGTCTGCTCGTCGACGCGACCCAGCCCGACGAGCACAGGGAGCCCGCGGGCGAGCTCGGTGAGGTGGTCGGCGAGCCGGGTGAGCGCGCTAAGAGCCTCATCGGTGCGCTGCTGCGTGTGCTTGCCGATGAGGGTCATGAACAGCGGCACCAGCGGCACGGTGAGCACGATGACCAGCGCGCTGAGCCAGTCCGCGCCGAGGATGCGGATGCCGATCAGCAGCGGCACCACGGCAGCTGAGACGAACGCGGGCAGGGACTGGATGAAGTAGTCGTCGAGGTCGTCCAGAGCGTCGGATGCCAGCACCGCCGTGCCGCCGCCGGAGCGGTCCCCCGAAGCGATGCGGCGCCAGAGCCTGCTGCGCAGATCTCGTTTGACGCTCGTGGCGACGCGGCGGGCGATCACCGACGACGCCCACTCGCCACCCGCGCGCAGCAGCGCGCCGGCAAGGCCCAGGATGAGGCTGAGCTGCACGACGGGCGGAGTCAGGGATCCATCGGCGAGCGCGGCGATGCCTCGGGCGACCGCTTCGGCGATGAGCACGAGTCCCACCGCCCTGGACGCCGCGAGCACGCCGAGCGCGTACAGCGCACGTCGGGGGACGGCACTGAGGTCAGGACGGCGAGCGGCGGGCGCCTGCGCGACGCGGGCGGCCTCGAGCACCCATGGATCGTTCGGTGTCGGGGATGCGCTCACCCCATAATTCTACATCGCGTAGAAGTCAGGTCGACGCGAAGCCCTCGAGCAGCTCCAGGATGGCGAGGGTGGTCTTCTCAGGGGCATCCAGAGTCACCACGTGCCCCGCCCCCTCGATGATCCGCTCGACGACACCCTCGGCATCCGCCCAGGCGGGCATGGCCGACGCGATGTTGCCGGTGCGATCCTCCGCGCCGCGGATCAGTCCAAGCGGAACGGGAGTACGGTATTCCGGATCCGGATCGACCAGCGAGGCGGTGGCGCGCCAGACATCCAGGAAGACCTTCTTCGGCATCCGCGCGAACACATCCGCGGTCGCTGCGATCGCGTCGGGATCGACCGCCGAGGCCCTCGCCATCAGCATCGGCAGCCTGGAGGCGGGGATCAGCGCGAGCGTCGGTGCGGCGAGCCGCAGTGCGAAGCGCTCCAGGGCGTTCAGAGGGCCCGCGTTCCACGTCGAGTCGATGACGACCAGCCCGCCGGTCCGCTGCGGATGCCTCCGCACGCAGGCCTGCGCGAGGTTCCCGCCCAGGGAATGTCCGATGAGGACGGGCCGATGCAGTTCGAGGGCGTCCAGCAGCGCAGTGACGTCGGCGAGCGCATCGTCGGCGGTGAATCGGATGCCCGTGTTCATCTCCGACCGACCGTGCCCGCGCAGGTCGCAGAGCACCGGCCGGAATCCGGCGGCCTGCACCGCTTCGGCCTGTGCCAGGAACATGGTGTGATCCATGCCCGCACCATGCAGGAAGACGACCGGCCGCCCTGTTCCGCCGCCGTCGTGGAAGCGGATGCTCGCGCCGGGACGATGGAGCGTGCGATCGGGAGTGGCCATGTCCTCGACCGTAACCCAGCTCAGACCCCGGCGGCGGCCTTTACCGGCTCCGGGAACATGGCGGTGAACAGGCTGCCCACCCACTCGATCAGGTCGGCGTCGACGGGCATCGGCACGATCAGCGCCTCTGAACCGCCGAGGATCTTCGCCTTCGGATACAGCCGCTGCAGGCGCACCTTCATCGAGTCCTCGAAGCGAGCCGGCGCGATGCGCAGGTTCGAACCCATCGCGACGACATCGCTCAGTCCCGCCTTCGCGGCGCGGCGGCGCAGGCGCGCGATCTGCACGAGCGTGGTCACCTCATCGGGGAAGGCGCCGTACCGGTCGACGAGCTCCTCGACCACGAGGTCGATGGCGTCGTCGGCGGCGCCCGCGCCCGCCGCGGCGGAGAGCTTCTGATACGCCTCCAGCCGCAGTCGCTCGCTGTCGATGTAGTGCTCGGGGATGCGGGCATCCACCGGCAGTTCGAGGCGCAGCTCGACTTCGGAACTCGTGTCCTCGCCCCGGAACGTCGCCACGGCCTCGCCGATCATGCGCAGGTACAGGTCGAAGCCGACGCCGGCGATGTGACCGGCCTGCTCCGCGCCGAGCAGGTTGCCCGCGCCGCGCAGCTCGAGGTCTTTCAGCGCGACCTGCATGCCCGAGCCGAGGTCGTTGTTCACGGCGATGGTCTGCAGTCGATCGGCGGCGGTCTCGCTGAGCGGCTTCATCTCGTCGTAGAGGAAGTACGCATAGGCGCGCTCGCGGCCACGGCCGACGCGCCCGCGGAGCTGGTGCAGCTGCGACAGACCGTACTTGTCGGCCCGGTCGATGATGATCGTGTTCGCGTTCGAGATGTCGAGGCCGGTCTCGATGATCGTGGTCGAGACGAGCACGTCGTACTTGCGCTCCCAGAAGTCGTCGACGACCTGCTCGAGCTGGTGCTCGCCCATCTTGCCGTGCGCGACGGCGATGCGCGCTTCGGGAACCAGCTCGGCGAGCTCGGCCGCCACCCGCTGGATCGACTGCACCCGGTTGTGCACGAAGAACACCTGGCCTTCGCGTAGGATCTCGCGGCGGATCGCCGCGCCGATCTGCTTGTCGCTGCGGGGACCGACGAAGGAGAGGATCGGATGCCGGTCCTCCGGCGGGGTCTGCAGGGTCGACATCTCGCGGATGCCCGTGACGGCCATCTCGAGCGTGCGCGGGATGGGCGTGGCGCTCATGGCGAGGATGTCGACGTTCGTCTTCATCTTCTTCAGCGCGTCCTTGTGCTCGACGCCGAAGCGCTGCTCCTCGTCGATGATCATCAGACCGAGGTCCTTGAAGATCACCTGGTCGGTGAGGATGCGGTGCGTGCCGATGACCATGTCGACGGATCCGTCGAGCAGTCCCTGCAGGGTGAGCCGCGCCTCCTTGTCGGTCTGGAACCGCGAGAGAGGGCGCACCTTCACGGGGAAACCGGCGAAGCGCTCGGTGAACGTCTCGAGATGCTGCTTGACCAGCAGGGTGGTGGGCACCAGCATTGCGACCTGCTTGCCCTCCTGGATAGCCTTGAACGCCGCGCGCACGGCGACCTCGGTCTTGCCGAATCCGACGTCGCCACTGAGCAGCCGGTCCATCGGGATCGGCCGCTCCATGTCAGCCTTGATCTCGTCGATCGTCTGCAGCTGATCGGGCGTCTCGGCGAAGGGGAACGCCTCTTCCAGCTCGCGCTGCCAGGGCGTGTCCGGTCCGAAGGCGTGCCCCTTCGAGCTCATCCGCGCCGAGTACAGCTTGACGAGCTCGACGGCGATGTCGCGCACGGCCCGGCGCGCCTTGCCCTTGGCCGCCGACCAGTCGCTGCCGCCCATCTTCGACAGGGTCGGCGCCTCGCCGCCGACGTACTTCGAGAGCAGGTCGAGCTGGTCGGTGGGCACGAACAGCTTGTCGCCGGGATAGCCGCGCTTGGACGGCGCGTACTCCAGCACCAGGTACTCGCGGGTGGTCTTGACCGCGTTGCGCCCGCCGGAGGACACCTCGCGCTTGGTCATCTCGACGAAGCGGCCGATGCCGTGCGTGGTGTGCACCACGAAGTCGCCCGGCTTCAGCTGCAGCGGATCGACGACGTTCCGGCGACGGGAGGCGAGCTTCTTGACCATCCGCTGGTCGCCGCCGATGGTGCGGCCGTAGAACTCGTTGTCGGTGAGGACCGCGATCCGGGCATCCGGCACCTGGAAACCCGACTCGACCGTCGCCGCGACCAGGCTCGCGACGCCGCCCTCGGGAACCTCGGTGAGGTCCGCCACGATGCGGGCGGCCAGTCCGCGGTCGCTGAGCACGTCACGCGCTCGCTCGACGAGCCCCTGTCCGGAGGCGAGGACGACGACGCGCCAGCCCTCCCCCAGGCGGGCCTCGACGAATGCGATCGCACCGTCGACGTTGCCGTGGAAGGACGGGATCACCGAGGAGTCGAGGTTCGCGGCATCCTCATCGTCGGTCGCGAAGGGGCTGAGTCGCCACCACACGCCGTCCCGGTCGCGCACGATCTCGCGCAGTCGCGCGAGCGAGATGAAGTCGCCGGCGCCGAGGTCGATGGGGGCGGATGCCCCGGAGGTCGCCGCGCTCCACGCGGCGTCGAGGAACTCGCGGTTGGTCTCGCCGAGATTCTGCGCGCGTCCGCTGGCGCGCTCGGGGTCGATGACCGCCGTCGCCGACCCCTCCGGCAGGTATTCGGCGAGGGTCATCAGGGGGCCGGACACCGCGGGAAGCAGCGACTCCATGCCCTCGACGGGGATGCCCTCGGACATCTTCTCGAGCATCCCGGCAAGCGCCGGGAACCCGCCGACGAGAGCCGCGGCGCGCTCGCGAACGTCCGCCGTCAGCAGCAGCTCGCGGCTGGCGGGCAGCTCGACACCTTCGACGTCCCCGGGCAGCGAGCGCTGGTCGGCGACCGAGAACGCGCGGATCTGATCGATCTCGTCGCCGAAGAACTCCACGCGCAGCGGGTGGTCGGCCGTGGGCGGGAAGACATCGAGGATGCCACCTCTGACGGCGAACTCACCACGGCGCGAGACCATGTCGACGCGGGTGTACGCGCGCTCGACGAGCTGCTCGACCGCCTGCTCGAGCTCGATCCCCCGACCGCCGATCTTCAGTTCGAGCGGAGCGGCCGCACCCAGGTTGGCAGCCAGCGGCTGCAGGGCGGCGCGCACCGAGGCGACGATCACCAGCGGCTTCTCGCCGTTCCAGGTGGTGATCCGGCGCAGCGTGCTCAGTCGCCGGCCGACCGTGTCCGGGCTCGGACTCAGCCGTTCATGCGGCAGTGTCTCCCACGCGGGGAACGTCAGGATCTCAGCATCCGGCAGGTACGAGCCGAGCGCGGCGGCGACCGACTCCGCACGGCGCCCGGTGGGGGTGACCACGAGAGCGGATGCCGGATGCCCGGCCGCTGCGCGCTTGTTCAGCAGCCCGGCGACGATCGGGACGTCGAGCCCGTCGACCGCCGAGATGTCGGCATCGGTCTGCGCCCAGGTGAGGGCGTCGCGGTACAGGTTCGCCTCTTCCAAGGCGCGCAGAATCCCCGGAACAGTCACCGGAGAAGTCTACTGCCGGGCTCGGACACTCCGGCTCTCGAGCGTGGCATCAGGCCAGTGCCGCGCGCAGCAGCCCGATTCCCACCGCTCGCGCAACGGGGGCGAGGGCGAGCGCCTCACGCGCCCGCAGGGTGCTGATCGTGACAGCGCCCTGGCTCCATCGCACGGTCGCCGTGCTCGTTGCGGCGCCGCGCAGCCAGCCGGAGAAGATGGCCGAGTGCACGATCGCCGGGCGCAGCGGACCGGGGATGCCGCTGATCACGAGCGACCCGAGCAGATCCTCGAAGGCGATGCCGAGCACGGTGTCGCCCGGCACGCCGGCGAACGCTCCGCGGCGATCGAGCCATTCCGTCCGCGGCACCCAGTCGCCGTCTCCGGCACGGGATGTCAGTCGCGCCGACGGCAGGTAGTCGAAGGCGCCGCCGAGAGCGCCGGCGTCCTCCGCGAGCACCAGGACCCGACCGCCGGAGCGGGCGTGCTGCTGGGCCTCGGGCCCGAAGACGCGAACGACCAGGAGCCCGGCCTCATCGGCGACCGGAACATCCAGAGCGGTCAGCCACTCGGCGACCTGCGCGTCACCGGCGCGCACCGCCTCGCCGCCCCACGCCGCACGCTCGATGACGAGCACGTCGGCGGCGTCGCGGGCGATCAACTCGCCATCGGCGTGCAGCTCTGCCTCGACCAGCACCTGGGCAGTCGTGGCCGGCAGCTCGATGCGCAGCATCCGCTGCTCGCGCTGCGCGCCGAGCGGTTCCTCGTGCACCGTGCGACCGTCCAGCACGAGGCGCAGCACTGACCCGGCCGGCAGCCCCTGCGGCGACGGCAGCGAGTCGACGCGCACCGCGAGCTGGTCGCCGGCGAACACGCTGTACGCCTCGGGACGGAGGGCGATCGCGTGCTCGCCGTTCGCCAGCGCGTACTCCCTGGTGCCGGTCTTGAGCGCGCGGTTCATGTCGAACAGGCCGTTCGCCTCCCACTGCACGTCGCTGAGCTGCGTGAGGACGTAGCCGCTGATGTCGTCGTGCAGTCGGATGCTGGTGGTCTGGTATCGATTCGCGATGAGCTGTGCGCGGTGCAGCTGACCGACCAGTGCCTCCCACGAGCCGAAGACGTCCTCGAGACCGAGCGCGCGGAACCGCTCGATGAGTCCGGTGCCCTCGGCTGCGCCGAACGCCCAGTCCGCTCCGAGCGCGAACCACCACGGCTCGGAGCCGTCGGCGTCGTACTGGTCGAGGGCGTGCGGCAGACCCCAGTTGCCGAACTCGCTCAGCACGAGCGGCTCGCGACCGGTGCGCTCCGCGTCACCGTGCGGTGAGAAGGTCCAGTCCGGCCGCGTTGCGAAGTCGGCGATCTTCGCATCCCAGACACGGCGGGCTTCGGGGATGCCGCGGTAGACGTGGTAGTCGTCGATGTGCGTGCGCACATGGAAGTTCGGCTCGCACGCGGAGTTGTCCACGACCAGCGAGCCGGATGCGTGCCGCTCGATGTCGTCGAAGACCTCGCGCAGCTATTCCCGCTGGGTGGCGCTGGCCAGGTCGATTCCCCACGACTCGTTCATGATCGTCCAGATGACGATGCTGGGGTGGTGGCCGTCACGGTCGATGAGCCGCTTCAGCAGCGCATGACCGGCGGCTGCGCCGTCGGGAGTCCACGTCATCCAGCTGGGCAGCTCGGTCCAGACGAGGAGGCCGAGTCGGTCGGCGATCTCGTAGTACCGCGGATCGGGTCGCTTGATGTGCACCCTGAGCATGTTGAACCCGAGGGCCTTCGTCTCGCGGAGCATCTGCTCCCACGCGTCGAAGTCGTCCACCACCGATGTGCCGCCCGGGTGATAGTCCTGATCGAGCACGGCGCGCAGGTACAGCTCGCGCCCGTTGAGCAGGAACTTGCCGTCCTGCGCGGCGAAGGTGCGAAAGCCCGTCTCGCGGGAGACGACGTCGACCGTCTTCCCCGCGGCGCGCAGCGACACCTCGACGGTGTACAGCTGCGGTGCGTCGATGTCCCACAGCGCGGGTTCGCTCACCACGATCCGACCCGCGATCCGCCCGTCCTGAACGGGCAGCTCTGCGGCGGCCGCTTCGACGCCGGCGCGCAGCACCCGCACGACGGCGGCATCGGCCGATGCATCGGACACGCCGGCACCGATCGCGATGGCCCCGCTCGTGGCATCCGACTTCACCGTCAGCTCGGTGACGTGCGCCGCGTGACGCTCCTCGAGCGTCACCGACTGCCAGATGCCAGCGGTGGTGCCGTACCAGGACTGCTTGCCGGTCGGGTGCTCGAGGAATCCCGGCTCGTGCGCTGTGCCGTAGCGCGGTGGATACGACACGGTGACCTCCACCGTGTTGGCACCTGGCGTCACGGCATCCGTGATGTCGCACTCGAACGGCTCCCACGCCCCCTCATGCGACCCCACGTGCATCCCGTTGACCTGCACGTGAGCCGTGTGATTGACCGCGCCGAAGCACAGGAACAGCCTGCGAGCCGGCTCGACATCCGCGTGGAACGAGCGCTCGTAGCGCACGCTCTCGTGCGAGTCCCCGAAGCCGGGGAGCTGTGCAGTCCACGCACCCGGCACGACGACCTCGTGGGTCGCGGCGTCGCTGGGGACGTGCAGCTGCCAGACGCCGTCGAGGCTGAGGACGGGACGAGGGGCGGTCGACATGGGGGCCTGCTTCCGAGGGAGAGAGGGGTGGGGCGGTGCGACCCCACCCCTCAGGTGCTGGGGTTACTTTCTTGCCACGTTGCATATGCGATGTCAAGCGGTTCTGCCAGGATGGGAGCGAACCGAAGGGGGTGCAGATGGGCGCGAGCCTGAACGATGTCGCCGAACTTGCCGGCGTCTCGCCGCGCACGGTCTCGAACGTCGTCAACGACTTCGTGCACGTGCGCGATTCGACCCGCAAGCGCGTACTGGCCGCGATCGAGGAGCTCGGATACCGGCCGAACATCTCGGCGCGCCGCCTTCGCCAGGGCAGGACGCGGATCCTCGGCTTCGCCGTGCCCGAGTTGTCGCAGCCGTACTTCGCCGAGCTCAGCGAGCTGGTCGAGCTCGCCGCGCAGGAGCGCGGGTACACCGTGATCGCCACGCAGACCGGCGGGGTGCGCGAGAACGAGGTCCGCGTGCTGCGCGACCTCGGCTCCCACATCGTCGACGGCCTCATCTTCTCGCCGATGTCGATGACGAAGGACGAACTGTACGAGACGCCGCCCACCGTGCCGACCGTGCTGATCGGCGAACAGATCTCGAGTTCCCGCTACACGAGCGTGGCCATCGACAACATCCGCGCGACCGCGGACATCACGCGCCACCTGATCGAGCGGGGACACCGGCGCATCGCCACGCTCGGCGCCTACCACTCCGACAAGTACCGCAGTTCGCGGCTGCGCCTGGACGGCTACCGCCTGGCGCTCGACGAGGCCGGCATCGCGTTCGATCCGGAGCTGGTGCTCTACACCGACCGGTTCGGCCGCAAGGCGGGGCTCGACGGCATCGCCCAGGCCTGGGACGACGGCATCCGCTTCGATGCGCTGGTGTGCTTCACCGACCTGCTCGCGTTCGGAGCGATCCGCGCCTTCGCCGACCGGGGCGTCCGCGTGCCCGAGGAGGTCGCGACGGTCTCGATCGACGATGTGCAGGAGGCGGAGTACTCGGTGCCGTCGCTGACCACGATCGCGCCGGACAAGCAGGCGATCGCCGCGCAGGCCGTCGACAACGTCCTCGCGCTGCTCGACGACGCCGACCGCGAGCCCGAGAACATCGACGTCTCCTACCGACTGATCACCCGGGAGAGCTCAGGCCGCTGACGCGCCCCGGTCCGGCCCGCTGCGCGGCCGCCTCGCGGCACGGAACCCCTCCACCGCCAGCAGTGTCAGTGCGACGGCCAGGATGCCGTAGACCAGGCCGTCCGCTCCCTGCATCCGCTCCCCCAGCAGCAGCGAGATCCCGACGAGCATCACCGGCTCGGCGTAGCCGAGCAGCCCGAACACCGGCATGGACAGCAGTGACGAGGCGCCCAGGTAGAGCGTCATCGCCAGCGCGCTGGCGAAGCCGATGCCGGCCAGTGCCGTGATCTCGAGAGGCGTCGGATGCACGGGCACCGCGATCACCAGCAGCAGCACGGCGAGCGGAGCGAGCACCGCCATCTCGAAGCCGAAGACGATCGCGCCGTCGAGTCCGAAGCGCTGGCGAAGCACGAAATAGACCGTGTACGGGATGCAGATCACGAGCGTGACCCACGACAGCTGCGGCGTGGCCGCCAGCTTCACCGCCACCGCGACCGCGGCGAGGGCCACGACAAGCCACTGCATCCGGCTGACGTGCGCCTTCATCAGGAATCGCCCGCCGAGCACCAGGCAGATCGGCAGCAGCAGGTAGCCCAGCGCTGTGTCGAGCCCGTGGCCGTGCATCGGCGCCCACATGAACAGCCACAGCTGCACGCCGACGATCCCGGTCAGCAGCAGGCTCAGCAGCGGCATCCACCACCGGGCGCGCAGCCGCCGCCACAGCACGGCCAGAGCCAGTCTCGCGGCCGGGTGCAGCAGCGCCGCGGCGTAGCAGAGGATCGTGAGCAGCACCCGCCAGGCGAAGACGACCTCGGCCGATGAGCTGACGATCCCCGCGAGGTAGAACATGCCCGCGAACAGCGTCGACGCGAGCAGCGAGAACAGCACGCCTCTCGGCGAAGATCGGTGCGCCGACACGTTCCACTCCGTCCCGGCGGCACCGTGCCACCGCCTCAGACTATCGGCGGATGCCCGCGTCGAGATGCGCGATGATCTCGTCGGCGACGTCGTCGACCCCCGACGCTGCCGACACGACGAATGACCCGCCAGCCCGCTCAGCTTCGGTAAGCGGCTCGAACGACATCAACTGTGAGTCGAGCATCGACGCCGGCATGAAATGGCCGGTGCGCGCAGCGATGCGTCGCTGTAATGCGACTCTGGGCAGCGCGAGTTCGACGAAAATCGTGTCCGCGCCGTCGCCGCGGAGGATGTCGCGATAGGCGGTCTTCAGCGCCGAACACGCGAGAACGATCGATTCCCCGCGCTGCAGCGCGGCATCCGTAAGCCCGCGCAAGCGCCACAGCCATTCCCAGCGGTCCTCATCCTCGAGAGGTATGCCGGCACTCATCTGCGCGATCAGTCTCCGGTCGTGGTAGTCGTCCGCGTCCGCGAACGCGGCGCCCATCCGCTCAGCCAGACGCCGCGCCGCGCTGGTCTTGCCAACACCAGCCACCCCGAAGACAACGACCGCACGCGGCGCCGCACCCCGCTCAAGCCGCATGCTCGCCCGTCTGATGCGCCGCCACGAACGCGAGATGCGCCCGGATGAAGGCATCGACCGCACGCTCGTCGTAATCCACCCGTGCCGAGTGATTGTCGGCCGGCCACCCTTCTGCCAGCTTCTCGACCGGCGTCGTGCCGACGAAAGCGAGGACGCCGGGGATCTGCTCGAGCACGTACGAGAAGTCCTCGCTGCCCATGAGCGGGTCGGCCAAGATGTTCACCCCCGCTGGGATCCGGAGTTCGAGCACGGGGCGCAGTGCGTCGACGACGGCAGGATCGTTCAGCGTCGCAGGATACCCGCGATGGATCTCCACTTCGACATCGAGCCCGTGCGCCGCGGCGATGCCGGCTGCGCGTCCGCGCAATCCCGCTTCGGTCGCGACACGACGTGCCACGGAGTGGGTCCGGAAAGTTCCGGTGATCTCCGCGCTCCCCGGTATCGCCGAACGGGCCTCAGCGCTGCCGGCAGCCAGACCGGTGACTGAGACCACCGCCGGGTCGAACGGCGGGTTGGTGCGTGCGACCATCGTTTGGATCGCGCCGACAAGCTCGCACGCGGCGGGGATCGGGTCCACCGCGGCGTGCGGCGCGCTGCCATGGCCTGCGGCACCCGTCAGCACGATCCGGAACGTGTCCGCGGCAGCCAGGATCGCACCTCCCCGCATGTTGACCGTCCCCAGCGGATACCAGGGGTTCACATGCAGGGCGAACGCCCGCGACGGCGCAGGCAGGCCGTTGGAGGGAGGACCGGTCACGCCCTCATCGATCATGTGCCTTGCACCGAACCAGCCTTCCTCTCCGGGCTGGAACATCAGCACCACGGCGCCTGCGAGTTCCTCGGCAGCACGGCGGAGCAGCGCCGCCGCGCCGAGCAGGCCTGCTGTGTGCAGGTCGTGACCGCAGGCGTGCATCGCACCCGGCGTCTCTGAGGAGAACGGAAGGTCCGTCTCCTCATCAATCGGCAGCGCGTCCATGTCGGCGCGCAGCAGCACCGTCGGTCCCGGGCGACCTCCCCGGATGAGGCCGACGACCGAGTCCGACGACCGGCCGAGGACCAATGGTATGTCCAAGGCGCGCAACTCATCAGCGACCAGCGTCTGCGTGCGCGGAAGCCGCAACCCGGTCTCCGGGTGCCGGTGCATCCGGCGTCGCAGCACGATCGCACGTTCCACCGCAGCGGCGATCGCCGTCTCGTCCAGTCTCGCATCCGCACTCATCGCTCGAACACCACTTCCCCGTCGATCATCGTCATGTCGGGGACCGCGCCCCCGATGTCTTCTTCCAGCTCGGTCCAGCCGCGGTCCAGCAGCACGAGGTCGGCGGCCGCACCCGCCCTGATGCTCCCAATCTCCGCCTCACGACGCAGCGCCCGTGCCCCGCCAGCCGTGGCCGCGCGCAGGGCGGCAAACAGCCCCAGCCCCTCGTCGGCAACCAGCGGTTCGTGCTCTGCCCCGTATGCCGTGCGATGCACCGCGGTGTGCATTGCCGGCCAGGGATTCGGCGTCGACACCGGCCAATCGCTAGAGGAAGCCAGTGGCACGCCGGCGACCGCCATCGAGCCGAACCGGTACAGGCGCCCGGCATCGCCCGCAGCAAGGCCAGCGAGCACATGGTCGACGATCTTGGCAGAACAGTGTGCCCAGAGCGGCTGCACGACGGCGATCACGCCCAGCGCCGCCATGCGGCGGATCTCTTCGTCGCGAACGAGGTTCAGGTGCGCGATCTGATGCCGCCGGTCCCGCCGCATCTCCGGGCCGAGCTGCGCGATCGCGTCGACGGCGTCTCGCACTGCGCGATCGCCATTGGCGTGAATGTGCACGTCAAGCCCTGCGCCGTCCGCTGCAGCGACGATCCGGCTCAGCTGCGCCGGGGTGAAGAAGGTCTCCGGCTGCTTTGCATCGAGATAGGGGGCGATCGTCGCCGCCGTTCTGCTGGAGGCCGTGCCGTCGTACATGATTTTGACCGCATCGCAGCGGAAGCGCGGGTCTTCGCCCGCGAGCGCGCGCTGAGCAAGCACCTCGTCCAGAGCCTCCTCACCGACCCCGCGCGGCCACCACAGGGCGCCGTTGACCCGGCTGCGCACCTCGCCCGACCGCACGCCCTCGCGCAACGTATCGAGCACGTCGGTGGTCGGCACGTAGTCGCCGACGATCGCCTCCTGCCAGGCGGTGACGCCGTAGCTGTGCAGCAGAGACTCCGCGGCGCGGAGCCCCGCTCTTTTCTCGACGGCGGAGAGCGTCGGCAGCAGGTCGGCGACGAGATTCATCGCGCTCTCGTACAGCATCCCGTCCGGATCCCCGTGCACGTCACGACCGACCACGCCGCCGGCCGGATCCGGCGTGGCGCGGTCGATCCCTGCAATGCGCAGTGCCGCGCTGTTGACCCACGCGCAGTGCCCGTTGGCATTGTTCAGATATGCCGGCACCGCGCCGGTGAGGCTATCGATCAGGTTGAGCGAGCGAACTTCTGCGGGCAGGTGGGCGAGCTCCCAACCGCGGCCGATGATCCAGTCGCTGCTGTTCCGCCCGGCGAACTCTGCCACCGCGCGTAACGTCTCGTCGGCGTCTGAGCATCCGGTCATGTCACACCGGAGCATCTCCACACCAGCTTCGACGACATGCGCGTGCGCATCGACGAAACCCGGCAACAGCAGGCGGCCTGCTGCGTCGACGGTCCGGTCGGGTCGGCCGACCGAAGGCATCTGCATCGGCTCGATAGCCGAGATCCGTCCGTGCGTGATGTCGATTCGCATCGAATCCCCGCCGCCTGCCGGCGTCCAGTCCTCGATGCGCATGAGACTGCTCATCCCTTTGTCGCACCGCCGGTGAGGCCGCTCACGATGTAGCGCTGCATGAACAGCGAGATGAGCATCACGGGAACCGTGATCACGACCGCCGCTGCCATCAGCCCGCCCCAGTCGATCGAGGCGTACGAGATGAAGTTGAAGATCGCGGCCGGCAGCGTCTTCGTCGTCGCCCCGGAGAGCACGAGCGCGAAGAGGAAGTTGTTCCAGCTGAAGATCATACTGAGGACGGTCGCGGTGGCGATTCCCGGCGCCGCGAGAGGCACCGCGACGCGCACGAAAGCCCCGATCTGCGACAGGCCATCGATCTGCCCCGCCTCCTCCAACTCGGCAGGGAGTGCCTCGAAGGTGTTCATCATGATCCACACGACGAGCGGAAGACCGACGAACATGTGCGTGAGGATGAGCGCCGCGTAGCTGTCCACCAGGCCGATCTGGGCGAAGATGTAGTACCACGGCACGAGCAGGCTGATCCCGGGCACGATGCGAGCGATCAGCACCACGAACGAGGACCTGTTCATGCTCCAGCGGGCGATCGCATACGCCGCTGGGACTCCGATGACCAAGGACAGGACCGTCGTGGACGCGGCGATGAAGAAGCTGTTCCACGCGAAGAACGCAAACTGCTGTTTCGCGAACACGTTGACGAAGTTCTCAACGGTGAACTGGAACTTCGAGATCGAGTCCGGAGACGTGATCACGATGCTGGGCTGGAATGACGCGATCAGCATCCACACCAGCGGGAAGCCGAAGGCGACGGTGACCAGCGCGATGAGGACGCCGCGGACAGCGCCCCACGCGCGGCGGCGGCTCTTGCGGGACAGACCGCGTTGCGGCCCGGGGGCGCCGGGCGCGACGACGGCGCGGGTGCTCGGCTCGGCGACGATGGTGCTCACAGGACGGCCCCCCAGCGCTCACGCAGCTTCGCGAGCAGATAGACGATGAACAGGATGACGATGAAGAAGAAGACGAGCAAGGCCGATCCCCGGCCGTACTCGCTGTAGTTGAAGCTCAGGTCGTAGGCGAGGATGTTCAGCGTCTCGGCCTCGTGCTGGGTGCCGCCGCCGGGCCCCTTGGTCGCGTAGATCATGTCGAACGTCTTGATCGCGTCGATCGACCGCAGCAACACCGCCGTGATGATCGCGGGCGCGAGCATCGGCAGCGTGATGAAGCGGAACACCTGGACCGGCCCTGCGCCGTCGACCTGTGCGGCCTCGTAGGGCTCCTCCGGGAGGACGACCAGCCCTGACAGCAGGATGACGACCATGATCGGCGTCCACTGCCAGACGTCTATGAAGATCAGCGTCGGCAGCGCCTGGCTCGGAGAAGCGAGCCAGTCCTGTGCGGGCAGTCCGAGCATCCGCATGAACTGGTTCGCGACCCCGATAGTCGGTTCGAAGATGAGTAGCCAGGCCATGCCCACCGCCACCGGCGTGGCGACGAGTGGCAGCAGGATCACAGAGCGCACGAACGACTGGCCGCGGAATGCCTGCCGCAGCAGCAGCGCGATCGCCAGGCCCAGCACCAGCTCGATGCCGACCGTCGCAACTGAATAGATGAAGGTGCGCCAGACAGCGGGCCAGAACCGCTCGCCGTTGGTGAAGATGTAGACGTAATTGTCGAATCCGACGAACTTCAGCGGCTTGCGCACGGATCCGAAAGCGTCCATGAAGCTGAGATAGATCGTGTATCCCAGTGGGACGATCAGCATCAGCAGGACGAAGACGGCGGCCGGCAGCGACAGCACCCATTTCGTGTGCCGGTTAGCCCAGGCCCAGAGCCGGGTCCCCGGGTTCGTAGCGGAGGCGGTGGTCATTCGGTTCTCTCAGCTCTCGATCGGTTCCGCGGATGCCAGAGCGGCGGCGCAGGGCCGCCGCTCCAGTTCCTTCATCGTGCGCGTGACGCTTCCTCGTCCAGCAGCTGCTGGAGTTCGGTGTTCGCCTTCTTCGCGGCAGACTTCACGTCCTCGCCGAGGATGCCTGCCGTGACCATCGCCAGATAGATGTCCGAGGCCTTCTTGACCTGCACCACGTCCGGACGATCACGGCCGCCGTCAATCGCGATGGACTCCTTGGTGACTTCGGCGAGGTCAGCCGGCACGCCGGTGAGGCTCTCCGGGTTCTCCCACACCGACTTGCGTGCTCCGAGTAGACCCTCCTGCTGTGCGGCCAGCACCATGTCCGCAGAGGTCGCCCACTCAATGAACTTCCAGGCGTTGTCCTTCTGCTGCGAGTTCGGGTTGATCGCTAGGCCCCAGGAGGTGACGTTATACGGCTGTGGCCCCTCTGGTCCGCCCGGGATCACGGCGAAGCCGGTCGTGTCAGCGACAGTCGACTTTGCCGGGTCCGTGATGTTCGTATAGAGCACGTTGGCATCGGTGTAGAACGCCGCCTTGCCCTGCGCGAAGATCGCGATCGCCTCGGGCCATGCCATGTTGGTGACGCCGGGCGGGCCGTACTCGCGGAGCATCCTGCCGTAGTACTCGACGGCTTCGATCGCTTCGGGGGTGTCCAGGGTCGCCTTGTCGTCTGCGGTCCAGTCGGCGCCGAACGTGTGCAGGTAGGGCGCCGTCTGGGAAGTCTGCTTGCCGCGCGCGACGAATCCATAGACGCCGTCCTTGTTCAGAGCGGCAGCAGCCTTCTCGAGTTCGTCCAGCGTCTTCGGCACAGCGATGCCGGCCGCTTCCAGGAGGTCCTTGCGGTAGTAGAGCACCTGCTGCTCAGTGACGAGGGGAACGCCGTACACGCGGTCGTCGACCGAGACGTTCTGCACGCTGGAGTCGTAGAAGTCTCCCCAGTCCAGCGCATTCGAGGACTGCGCGCGGTCAGTGATGTCTTCGAGCCAGCCGTTCTGAGCGAACAGACGCGTCTCCGACGGCGGCCGGTACATCATGACGTCGATGCTGCTGTCGCCCGCGTTGAGTTTGACGTTGTACTGCTCCGTCAACTGTTCCTCGCCGTAGGTGGTGATCTCCACGTTGACGCCGGTCTTCTTCTCGAACTCGTCGATGCGGTCGGAGACCAACTCGGTCCAGCCGTGGTTTGCGAGCGTGAGGCGCAGCGTCCCGCCCCCGTCTCCGCCGCCGGCCCCGGCGCTGCCGCCGCCTGCGGCGCATGCCGTGAGGGTGATGGCGGCGATGCCCGCCGCCATCACGCTGAGAACGCCATGCCGTAGTATCCGTGCCATTAAGGACTCCATTTCTCACACCGATGTGGGGACGTGCGGGGGGTGCGACCTGGTCGCGTGATGGCGATGGTAGCACAATAAATCCGATCTATGCAATCATTAGATCCGATCTAAGGAGTGAATGTGGCCACAGCACCTCTTCACAGCGCGCTACTGCAGACGCTCGGACAGTCGATCGCAAACGGCGAATTGAACCCAAGTCGCGTGCTCACCCTTGACGAGGTGTGCGTGCGCCACAGCGTATCTCGCTCCGTGGCTCGCGATGCCGTCGGGTCGCTGGAGGCGTTGGGAATGCTGGAGTCGCGGCGTCGCGTCGGCATCATCGTGCTGCCCATGAATCGGTGGGACGTGCTGAACTCGCAGGTCATCCGCTGGCGCCTGAACGGCCCGGATCGAGACCGGCAGCTAGAGGCTCTGACACTGCTGCGGCTCGGCGTCGAGCCAATCGCCGCCGCCTCTACCGCGCAACACATCGACGGGTCGACGGCTCTGGAGCTGCGCGACCTCTCGCTGCGGATGGCGGAGCACGGGCAGGCAGGACGCCGCGCCGAGTTCATCGAGCTCGATGCCCGCTTCCACGAACTGATCCTGACGAACTCCGGCAACGAGCTTTACGCTGCGCTCTCGACGCCCGTGCTCGCGGCGATTAACGGTCGTTCCGAGGTGGGACTCATGCCAGACCATCCCGTCGCGGATGCGATCCAGCTGCACCACACGGTCGCTGAGGCGATCGTGGAGCGCGACGCGACAACCGCCGAGCACGCGATGCGCGATATCCTCTCCGAGGTGCGCAGCGCCGTGGCTGAGGTCGCCGCACCGCGCTAGTCACCCGCCACAGGCCGACTACGCTAAACCGATGGAACCGGTGACCCTGCGCACAGAACGACTCGTCCTCAGCATCCCGACCGTGGCGGATGCGGATGCCATCACGAGCGCCTGCCAGGATCCGGAGGTGCCTCGCTGGACCACCGTGCCGAGCCCCTACACGCGTCAGCACGCACTGGACTTCGTCGACCTCGTCGCCGGGTGGTGGGCGGACGGCGTGGAGACCGTGTGGGCGATCCGCAAGGACGATGTGCTGGCCGGGATGATCGGGCTGCACAAGATCGCCTCGCATCCGCACGGCGGCGAGGCCGAGATCGGCTTCTGGGGCACAGCGGAGTTCCGAGGGCAGGGCGTGATGGGCGAGGCCTCCCGTGCGGTCGTCGACTACGCCTTCGACGAGCTGAAGCTGGTGCGCCTGAGCTGGCGGGCGGTGGCCGGCAACGTCCCGTCGGCCCGCACCGCGCGCACCCTCGGCTTCCGCTACGAGGGGATGCTGCGGCAGGGCCTGACCAGCGCCCGCGGCCGCGACGACGGCTGGATCGCCGGCCTGCTGTCATCCGACGACCGAACGCCTGTGGACTGGCCCGTCCTCTGACGCCCCTCACCCCACGAGGGGTCCGAAACTGCCGCATCCCGTGGGCGCGACCCGGCATTTCTTGACCCCTCGGAAATGCGGGTGGGACGTGAAAGGATGTCGGCATGCCCGAGATGCCTGAGGTGCAGGGTCTGGTCGACTTCCTCGGCGAGCGCGCCGTGGGGCGCTCGATCACGCGCACCAGCGTCGGCGCGATCGCCGCGCTGAAGACCTTCGATCCGCCGATCACGGCGCTGCAGGACGCGACGATCACGCGGGCCGCCCGGTACGGCAAGTTCATCGATCTGGTTCTCGGCGACGACCTTCACCTCGTGTTCCATCTCGCGAAGGCGGGATGGCTGCGCTGGTACGACCTGCTGCCGACGACGCTGATCCGGCCTGGCAAGAGCTCGATCGCGCTGCGCGTCGCCCTCGACGACGACAGCGGGTTCGATCTGACCGAGGCCGGCACGAAGAAATCGCTCGCGGTGTACGTCGTTCGCGATCCGCAGGACGTTCCCGGCATCGCCCGGCTCGGCCCCGATCCGCTCGATGAGGCCTTCACCCGCGACGCCTTCGCCGCTCTGCTCGCTGGTCGCCGGACGCAGATCAAGGGACTGCTGCGCGATCAGTCGCTGATCGCCGGCATCGGCAACGCCTACAGCGATGAGATCCTGCACGCCGCGAAGATGTCGCCGTACGCTCCCGCGACGAACCTCGACGACACGGCGATCGATCAGCTGTACGACGCGATGCAGGCGACGCTCCGCGAAGCGGTCGTCGAGGCATCCGGCAAGCCGCCGGCGGATCTGAAAGACGCCAAGCGGCGCGGGATGCAGGTGCACGCCCGACGCGGCCAGGTGTGCCCGGTGTGCGGCGACGAGATCCGCAGCGTCTTCTTCGCCGATCGCAGCCTGGAGTACTGCCCCACCTGTCAGACCGGCGGAAAGGTGCTCGCCGATCGGCGACTCTCGCGCCTGCTGAAATGACGCCGGACATCGGGGAATGAAACCGCGACGCCGGCGTTGAGTACACTCAGAAGCATCAACGTGCTCCGGGGTCGGTGTGAATCCGAACCGGCGGTGACAGTCCGCGAACGCCTGGCCACAGGCGCCGATCCGGTGGAAATCCGGAACCGACGGTGATGCGAGCGAGAGCTCGCTAGTCCGGAAGAGAGGCAGCACGAGCGACGCGAACGCGCTCGCCGCCATCCCCGGACGTCCCAGAGAAGGATGACCGATGGCAGTGACCGAGACCGAGCGCAGCGCGATGCGACGCGCTCTCTCGATCGCGGCGAACGGTCCCCGCGGCATCAACCCGCAGGTCGGCGCCGTCATCCTCTCCCCCGCAGGCGTCGTCCTCGCCGAGGGCTGGCATCGCGGTGCGGGCACCCCGCACGCCGAGGTGGATGCGCTGTCGAAGCTGACGTCGGATGCCACGCGCGGCGCGACCGCGATCGTCACCCTCGAGCCGTGCAACCACACCGGACGCACCGGCCCCTGCGCGCAGGCGCTGATCGACGCCGGTGTGACGCGCGTGATCTACGCGCTGGACGATCCGGGCGCCGAATCCAGCGGCGGTGCCGACCGGATGCGCGCCGCCGGCATCGACGTCGTCTCAGGCGTGCAGAGCGATCGGGCCCATGAGCTCGTCGCGGACTGGCTGGTCGCGCATCGACTCGGCCGTCCCCACGTCACCGTGAAGTGGGCGCAGAGCCTGGACGGCCGTGCCGCGGCATCCGACGGCACCAGCCAGTGGATCACCGGACCGGACGCGCGCGCGGACGTGCACCGCAGGCGCGCCGAAGCCGACGCGATCGTCGTCGGCACCGGCACGGTGCTCGCCGATGATCCGGCCCTCACCGCCCGCGACGGCGACACCCTGCACCCGCGTCAGCCGACCCCGGTCGTGATCGGGTCGCGCCCCACTCCCCCGGATGCCGCGGTGCACCGGCATCCGCACGCGCCGCTCTTCTACGACTCGCACGATCTCGCCGACGTCATGGCCGATCTCGGTGCGCGCGGCGTGCAGCGCGTCTTCGTCGAGGGCGGGCCGACCCTCGCGAGCGCCTTCATCGCCGCCGGCTTCGCAGACACAGTGCTCGCCTACATCGCGCCGGTGCTGCTCGGCGGCGACCGCCTCGCTCTCACCGACATCGGCGTCGGCACGATCGACGACGCCCGTCGCCTGCAGGTGCAGGAGTGGGTGCCCCTCGGCGCCGATCTGCTCGCCATCGCCCAGCCCGTCGTCTCACCACCGGAAGGAAGCTGATGTTCACCGGAATCATCGAGGAGATCGGCGAGATCGCCGCGATCTCGCCCTCAGGAGACGGCTGGCGGCTCACCGTCCGTGCGCCGAAGGCGGCATCGGATGCTGTGCACGGCGAGTCCATCGCCGTGAGCGGCGTCTGCCTGACCGTCGTGGCATCCACCGCCGACACGTTCGACGCCGATGTCATGAAGCAGACCCTCGACGTGTCGGCGCTCGGCGCGGTTCGGGTCGGCTCTCGGGTGAACATCGAGAAGGCGATGCCCGTCGGCGCACGACTGGGCGGGCACATCGTGCAGGGTCACGTCGACGGCACCGGCACCGTGCTCGAGGTGCGCCCCGGGGCGCAGTGGAGCGTGCTGCGCATCAGCCTGCCCGCCGATCTCGCACCGCTCGTCGTCGACAAGGGCTCCATCAGCGTCGCGGGCACCTCGCTCACGGTCAGCGCCGTCTCCGCACCCGGCTCGGGGAACCAGCACTGGTTCGAGGTCTCACTCATCCCCGAGACCCTCGAGGCGACCATCCTCGGCGCGCTCGCGCCCGGTGACGTCCTCAATCTCGAGACCGACATCCTGGCCCGCCACGTGCAGCGCCTGCTGGCATTCAGCTCTCCCTCGGAAGGAGGCTCGCGATGAGCCTTGACACCATTGCCGACGCTCTGGACGCGCTGCGCGCCGGGCGCCCCGTCATCGTCGCGGACGATGAGAACCGCGAGAACGAGGGAGACATCATCATCTCCGCCGAGCTCGCGACACCCGAGGTCATGGCGTGGATGGTGCGCTGGACCTCCGGTCTCATCTGCGCGCCGATGCCTTCGGATCTGGCGGACAAGCTCAACCTGCCGCCGATGGTCGAAGCGAACGAGGATGCCCGCTCGACCGCGTACACCGTCAGCGTGGACGCCGCGCAGGGTGTCACCACCGGCATCAGCGCGCGCGACCGCGCGCTCACGCTCAACGTGCTCGCGAACCCGGAGTCGACGCCCTCCAGCGTCATCCGCCCCGGTCACATCCTGCCGCTGCGCG
Source organism: Microbacterium alcoholitolerans (assembly GCF_050408615.1). NCBI lineage: Bacteria > Bacillati > Actinomycetota > Actinomycetes > Micrococcales > Microbacteriaceae > Microbacterium > Microbacterium alcoholitolerans. The sequence goes on from NZ_JBNTKD010000001.1 coordinate 1,137,108, forward strand.
CGGTGGACGGCGGCGTGCGCGAGCGCGCCGGCCACACCGAGGCCGCTGTGGAGCTGATGCGGATGGCGGGCCTGCAGCCGGTCGGCGCGATCGCCGAGGTGGTCGCAGATGACGGCAGCATGATGCGACTGCCCGCACTGCTCGAGCTCGGTGCGGCCGAGAACGTGCCGGTCATCACCATCGAGCAGATGATCGCGCACCTGAACGAGCACGAGCCGATCGATGCGTCCGGCAAGAAGGCGCACCGTCGGGTGAGCCTTCGTGCCGACTCCACCGTGCCGACCACGCACGGCTCGTTCCGCATGCTGGCCTACAAGGACCGCGTCACGGGCACCGATCACCTCGCGATCGTCTCCGGCACGGTGGGCGAGACCGCGCTCGTGCGCGTGCACTCGGAGTGCCTCACCGGAGAGGCGTTCGGCTCGCTGAAGTGCGAGTGCGGTCCGCAGCTGCAGACGGCGCTCGACCTGATCGAGAAGGAGGGCGGCGTCGTCATCTACATGCGCGGGCACGAGGGTCGCGGGATCGGCCTGATCAACAAGCTCCGCGCGTACAGCCTGCAGGAGGACGGGCTCGACACCGTCGACGCGAACCTCGCACTCGGGCTGCCGGCGGATGCCCGCGACTATGCGGCCGCCGCTGGCATCCTCACCGACCTCGGCATCTCCAAGGTCCGTCTGCTGACGAACAACACCGACAAGGTGGCCAAGCTGCGAGGACTCGGACTCGACGTCGTCGAGCAGGTGCCGCTGCTCGTCGGCGTCGGCCCCAACAACCACCAGTACCTCGAGACCAAGCGCGATCGCATGGGCCACATCATCGGCGAAGCAGAGCTCGCCGAGGCCCTCGCGAGCGGAAAGGACCACGCATGAGCGGCGCCGGAGCCCCCACCCCCTCCTCCCCGATCGACGGCAGCGGCCTGCGAGTCGTCGTCATCGCCGGCACCTGGCACGAGACGATCTCGAACGGCCTGATCGCGGGTGCGCAGCGCGTGCTCGATGCCGCCGGCGCGGCGCACTCGCTGGTGCGCGTGCCCGGCTCGTTCGAGCTCGCCGTGGCCGCGCAGGCCGCCTTCGCGGGAGGCGCCGACGCGGTCGTCGCGCTCGGCGTGATCATCCGCGGCGGCACCCCGCACTTCGAGTACGTGTCGGCTGCCACAACCGACGGCCTCACGCGTGTGTCGCTGGACGCCGGAAAGCCGGTCGGGTTCGGGCTGCTCACCCTCGACGACGAGCAGCAGGGCCTCGATCGCGCGGGACTGCCCGGTTCGACGGAGGACAAGGGCGCAGAAGCGGCGGATGCCGCCGTGCGCACGGCTCTGGTCGTGCGCGAGCTGCGCGGCTGAGGCGTATCAGATCCCAAGTGGATGCGAAGATGGCTAGCCTGGGGTCATGGAGACCCTGCGCCACATCGTACTTCTCGTCCACCTGATCGGCTTCGCCGTGCTCTTCGGCGCCTGGGCTGTGCAGGCCTTCGGCGGCAAGCGTGAGATCACGCGCCTGATGCACATCGGCATCTCGATCGCCGCCGTCGCCGGTCTCGCCCTCGCAGCTCCGTGGGGGCTGCCCGAGGGCGTGGAGATGAACTACGCCAAGATCGGCACGAAGCTCATCATCCTGCTGGTCATCGGCGCGCTGCTCGGCATCGGTCAGGCGCGCCAGCGCAAGGCCGGGGCCGTCCCGCCGGCGCTGTTCTGGGGAATCGGCGTGCTGACCCTGGTGAACGCGGGCATCGCCGTCCTCTGGTGAGAGGCGCAGCCGAGCGCCTCCTGGTGTCGACGACCTCGAGCACACCGCCGATGCAGAACGGCACCCAGCGGGTCATTCGGCATACCGGGCCGTCACCCGCTGAGCCTCCCCGTCCAGGGTCATTTCCCCGCCGTAGGGCACGATCCATTGCGGTCGCGTGTGGCCGAAGGGCACGCCGACGCATACGACGGCCTCCGGGTTGTACCTGCTGACCTGCTCGATGACGACGTCGCGCTGCGCGGCGCGCAGAGCCGCCCTCTCTGCAGCCGACGGCATCACATCGAACGAGCTCACGACCGGCCGCGCGACGACCACGCCCGCGACGGCACCCAGCAGCCCGCGTTCGCCGTACGCCCGAAGCTGCTCCTCCACGACCTCTGCCGGTGACAGCCGCTCGCTCGTCTCCAGCAGCAGGATCCCACCGGCCAGGTCGCTGGTCGATGGCATCTGATCCGCCAGCGCGAGCTGCGCCATCACCTCGACGCATCCGCCCCACGTGCGTCCGGTGACGGTCTTGGCGGGCCCCGCCCACGTCCATTGCTCGGTCGGCTCCCGGTCGCCGAACTCGGTCAGCGCCTCGGGGCTCTCCCAGCGGCGCCCGAAGTCCTCGGACTCCCCCGGTTCGGTGAGCTCGATCTCGCCGCCGTCGAGCAGGGCCGCGCGCAGTGAGCGCAGCTGGATGTCGTCCACCGCGGGCCCGGGCCCGAGATGCACCTGGGTGGAGCCGCCGTAGTATCCGGCGATGCCGTGTCGCCAGAGCCAGTTCAGGATGTTCGTGTTGTCGCTGTGCCCGATGAACGGCTTGGGATCGGCCTGCGTGAGCGCGGGGTCGAGGTGGCGGGTGACGAGGATCTGATCGTCTCCGCCGATGGTCGCCAGGATGCCGCGGATGCCCGGGTCGGCGAAGGCCGCGTTGACGTCGGCGGCGCGCGCTTCGGCGCTGGCATCGAGAACGCGGGTCGTCGGATACTCGACGGGCACGAGCCCGGTCAGCTTCGCGAACCGCCGCATCGCCTGATCATGCAGCTCCGGTGCCACGGCGGGCGCTGCGAAGGCGGGCGAGAGGATCGCGATGCGGTCACCGGGCCGGGCTTTCGGGGGAATCAGCATCCGTCCATCCTGGCATTCGCACGTCCCGCGACCGCTCCGACGTCAACCGACATTGACATCGGAGTCGTGTCAACCTATGCTGACACGCATGAATCGCCATACCGCACTCGCGACCGACCCGGCGGGCGAGCCGCTCGCCGAGTTGCACCACCTCGCCGGCATCCGCCGCGAACTCGCCCGCGCGGAGGAGACCCAGGTGCGCCGGGCGCGACTGGCCGGATACTCCTGGCAGGCGATCGCATCCGCACTCGGCGTAACCAGACAGGCCGCACATAAGAAGTACGGCAGACAATAGAAGCACCCCCTCCGCAGCAACTCCTCAAGATCGAGGTCTCCATGTCTCGCACGGCGCCAGCACGCCGACGCGGACGCCGTGCGCAGCAGGACGGCCCGCGCGCCACGTTCCGCCAGCTCCTCCCCTTCCTCTTCGAGCACAAGAAGGTGCTCGCCGCCGTCGCAGTGCTCAGCATCGTGGGCGCTGCGGCATCGCTCGTGCAGCCGCTGCTGGTGGGGCAGGTCATCGACCGCGTGCAGAAGAACGAAGCCCTCGGCATGCTGGTATGGGTCCTGATCGGCTTCGTGATCATCGCCTCAGTCATCTCGGGTTACCAGCACTACCTGCTGCAGCGCACCGGCACGGCCGTCGTGTACTCCAGCCGGCGCAAGCTCATCGCGCGCATCCTGCATCTGCCGATCAGCGAGTTCGACGCCCGCCGCACCGGCGACCTCGTCTCGCGCGTCGGCACCGACACCACCCTGCTGTACGCGGTGCTGACGCAGGGCCTGGCGGATGCCGTCGGCAGCGCCATTCTCTTCATCGGCGCCCTCATCGCGATGCTCATCATCGATCCGCTGCTGCTGGTGCTCATCGTCGTGGTCATCGGCGTCTCGGTCGTCGTGGTCGTCGCGCTCAGCGGTCGGATCCGCACGGCATCCGCTGCGCAGCAGCAGAAGGTCGGCGAACTGGCATCCGGCATCGAGCGCGGCATCTCGTCGATCCGCACCGTCCGCGCCTCGGGCGCCACCGAGCGCGAGACCGCCGCCGTCGAGGGTCTGGCGGGAGAGGCCTACGGACTGGGCGTCCGCATCGCCAGGATCTCGTCGATGGTCGTGCCGATCGCCGGCATCGCCCTGCAGCTGTCGCTGCTGGTGGTGCTCGGCGTGGGCGGCTTCCGCGTGGCATCCGGGGCCCTCACCATCGCCTCGCTGGTGACGTTCATCATGTTCCTGTTCATGCTGGTGATGCCGCTGGGGCAGGCGTTCGGCGCGATCACGTCCGTCAACCAGGCGCTCGGCGCTCTGGGCCGGATCCAGGAGGTCCTGGACCTGCCGACCGAGACCGCGAACGACGAATCGGATGCCATGACCACAGCCGCTCCGGTCGTCGGGGCGCCCGCGATCGAATTCCGCGATGTGCGATTCCGCTATCCCGACAACGTCATCGCGGCACGCGAGGCCGCCGCCAGGGAGGCGCAGACGCTGCTCGTCGATGCTCACTTGGAGCGCGTCTCCGACGAGGTGGTGGCGGACGTCGACCGCGACGTGCTGAAGGGCGTCTCGTTCTCGGTGCCGCGCGGCTCGCGTGTGGCGCTGGTCGGCCCCAGCGGTGCCGGAAAGAGCACCATCCTTGCGCTGATCGAGCGCTTCTACGACCCGACGGGCGGATCGATCCGTCTCGCGGGTCACGATGTGCGCGCCTATCCGCGCGAGCAGCTGCGCGGGCAGTTCGGGTATGTCGAGCAGGATGCCCCGACCCTCGCCGGAACGCTGGCCGAGAATCTGCGTCTCGCCGCTCCGGATGCCACGGACGACGCCTGCGAGCAGGTGCTGCGCTCGGTGAACCTCGGCGACGTGCTCGAGCGGAGCCCGCTGGGTCTTGAGGCCCCCGTCGGCGAGGACGGCGTCATGCTCTCGGGCGGCGAGCGTCAGCGGCTCGCGATCGCCAGGGCGCTGCTCACCGAGGCGCCGATCCTGCTGCTGGACGAGTCGACCTCGTCGCTCGACGGAGTCAACGAGCAGCGCATGCGCGAGGCCATCGATGCCGCGGCCGAAGACCGCACGCTGCTGGTGATCGCGCACCGGCTGTCGACCGTGGTCGACAGCGACGTGATCGTCGTGCTGGAGGACGGCATGGTCGTCGGCCACGGCACGCACGACGAGCTCGTGGAGTCGACGCCGCTGTACCGCGATCTGGCGCGGCACCAGCTGCTGACGCCCTGAGTCCCTGTCGTCCGCCGACACCCCTACGTGTCGCCGAGACCCCGTCGTACGGACGTCCGTACGACGGGGTCTCGGCGATTGCTGGGGGTGTCGGCAAGTACGCGACGGAGGGACACCAGAGACCACTCAGCCATGGGTCGTCTCCAGCATCCCGCCGTCGCGGGTCTGTCACGCCGCCAGGCGCGGCCGCGCCGCGTCAGCGCGCCGCGTTCAGGCGGTAGCGCAGCGCCTCGAGCTCGCTGCGCAGCGCGGGCGGCAGGCTGTCGCCGAAGATCGCGTAGAACTCCTCGGTCGAGTCGGCCTCCGCCGTCCAGGCATCCACATCGACGTCGAACAGCTCATCGAGGTCGGCATCCGTGATCTCGAGGCCCTCGAGGTTGAGGTCCTCGCGACGCGGCAGGCGGCCGATCGGGCTGTCGACGGCGTCGACCTCGCCCGAGATCCGGCGGACGATCCAGTCGATGACGCGCGAATTGTCGCCGAATCCGGGCCACAGGAACCGGCCGTCCTCACCACGGCGGAACCAGTTCACCTGGAAGATGCGCGGAGCGCGGTCGAAGCGCAGGGTGCGGCCGACCTTCAGCCAGTGCGCGAAGTAGTCGCCCATGTTGTAGCCGCAGAAGGGCAGCATGGCGAACGGGTCGCGGCGCAGTTCGCCGACCTTGCCCTCGGCCGCGGCTGTGCGCTCCGACGAGATCGTCGAGCCGAGGAAGACGCCGTGCGTCCAGTCGGTCGCCTCCACGACCAGCGGCACGTTGCTGGCGCGACGACCGCCGAACAGGATGACGTCGAGCGGCACGCCCTCGGGCGCTTCCCAGTCCTCGGAGATCTGCGGGCACTGCGCGGCCGACACGGTGAAGCGCGAGTTCGGGTGTGCGGCCGGGCGACCGGAGTCGGGCGTCCACGCGTTGCCCTCCCAGTCGATGAGGTTCGCCGGCGGGGTGTCGGTGAGCCCCTCCCACCACACATCGCCATCGGGGCGCAGCGCGACATTCGTGAAGATCGTATTGCCCCACAGCGTCTCGACGGCGGTGACATTGGTCGACTCGCCCGTGCCTGGCGCGACGCCGAAGAAACCCGCCTCGGGGTTCATCGCGTACATCCGGCCGTCCTCACCGGGGCGGATCCAGACGATGTCGTCACCGAGCGTCTCGACGGTCCAGCCGGGGATGGTCGGCCGCAGCATGGCGAGGTTCGTCTTGCCGCACGCCGACGGGAAGGCCGCAGTGATGTGGTGCGCCTTGCCCTGTGGGTCGGTGACGCGGATGAGCAGCATGTGCTCGGCGAGCCAGCCCTCGTCACGGGCGATCACCGAGGCGATGCGCAGCGCGAAGCACTTCTTGGCGAGGATCGCGTTTCCGCCGTAGCCCGAGCCGTACGAGTACACCTCGAGCGTCTCGGGGAAGTGCACGATGTACTTCTCGTCGTTGCACGGCCATTCCACGTCGGACTGGCCGGGCTCCAGGGGCGCTCCCACCGAGTGCACCGTCTTGACCCACGGCGCGCCTTCGGCGATGCGGCGGGTGACCGCGTCGCCGACGCGGGTCATGATGCCGATGGATGCCACCGCGTAGGCGCTGTCGGTGACCTGCACTCCGATGTGCGAGAGCTTTCCGCCGATCGGGCCCATCGAGAACGGCACGACGTACATCGTGCGGCCGCGCATGGACCCCTCGAACAGGCCGTCGAGCTTCTCGCGCATCGCCGCCGGCTCGGTCCAGTTGTTCGTCGGGCCGGCGTCGCGCTCATGCTCGGATGCGATGAAGGTGCGTCCTTCGGTGCGTGCGACGTCACTCGGGTGCGAGCGTGCCAGGTACGAGCCGGGCCGCCATTCGGGGTTGAGCTTGATGAGCTTGCCCTCGTCGACGAGGGTGCGAAGCATCGCGTCGTTCTCTGCACGCGAGCCCTCGACCCAGTGGATGCGGTCGGGCTTGGTCAGCGCGGCGATGCCGTCGACCCACTCGCGCAGCTCCGCCATGGCGGGAGTGTTGTACGCGGGTGCCGCCCCGAAGCTGCGCAGGGGTGCGACGGAGGGGATGCGCGGTGCGTACGTCTCAGCGAGTGCCATGGCTGCTCCTTTGAAGAGGGATGCTGTGAATCAATCTTCCGTGAGATTCTCGCTCAATTTCGGGAGCGATCAGCTGAAAGAATCTCCAATCTTTCCACTATGCTCAAGGAATGGCCGCAAGTGGACTCGAACTCAGCACCCTCGGACACCGCATCCGACACCACCGCACCTCGCGGGGTTTCACCCTCGACGAACTCGGCGCCCGTGTCGGGATCGCCGGATCGCAGCTCAGCCTCATCGAGAACGGCAAGCGCGAGCCGAAGCTGTCGCTGCTGCAGGCGATCGCCGAGGCCTGCACGACCGACGTCGCCGATCTCATCTCCGGTGAGCCGCCGAACCGCCGGGCGGCGCTGGAGATCGAGCTCGATCGAGTGCAGGCGAGCCCGGTGTTCCGCCAGCTCGGCATCGCGCCGGTGCGGGTGACGAAGGGCATCAGCGACGAGACGATCGAAGCGGTGCTCGGGCTGCACCACGAGCTGCACCGCCGCGAGAGCGAGGCCATCGCGACGCCCGAGGAGGCGCGCCGCGCCAACACGGAGATGCGACTGACGATGCGGGCGAAGGGCAACTACCTGCCCGAGATCGAGGCGCTGGCCGAGAAGCAGCTCAAGGCGGCGGGGCACGTCTCCGGCGCGCTGACGCACCGCACCGTCAGCCTCATGGCCGACAAGCTCGGATTCGAGCTCATCTACGTCGATGACCTGCCTCACTCGACGCGCTCCATCACCGATTTGGAGAACGGCCGGATCTACCTGCCACCGGCATCCATCCCCGGCGGCCACGGCCTGCGCTCGATGGCGCTGCAGGCGATGGCGCACCGGCTGCTCGGTCACACTCCCCCGACCGACTACGCGGACTTCCTGCAGCAGCGCCTCGAGATCAACTACTTCGCCGCGTGCTGCCTGATCCCGGAGACCGCGGGCGTCGCCTTCCTGCAGCAGGCGAAGAAGGACCGCAACCTCGCCGTCGAGGACTTCCGCGACGCGTTCGGAGTCACGCACGAAGCCGCCGGCATGCGCATGACCAACCTGATGACGCACCACCTCGACATGCGCCTGCACTTCCTGCGCGTCGACGAGAACGGCGCCATCACCCGCGTCTACGAGAACGACGACCTGCCGCTGCCGATGGATGTGACCGGGGCTGTGGAGGGCCAACCCGCCTGCCGCAAGTTCTCGGCACGTCGGGCCTTCGAGCAGCGCAACCGCACGACGGAGCACTACCAGTACACCGACACCCCGTCCGGCACGTTCTGGTGCGCGACGCAGACCGGCTCCGCCAGCGACGGCGGCTTCTCGATCACCGTCGGCGTGCCCTTCGACGACGCCCGCTGGTGGCGCGGACGCGAGACGCAGCACCGCGCGCAGTCGACATGTCCCGACGAGACGTGCTGCCGCCGCGCATCGGCGACCATCAGCCAGCGCTGGGAGGGCCGAGCGTGGCCGAGCGCTCGCGTGCACACGCACATGTTCCGCCCGCTGCCGCGCGGCGCGTTCCCCGGCGTCGACGACAGCGAAGTGTATGCGTTCCTCGACCGGCACGCGGCCGAGTGAACGCGACGGTCACCGAGAACAGGCCCGTTCGCCGGGACAGGCCGTTCTGCGCGAAATCAGCCTGCATCGGGTAACGAGCCTGTTCCGGTTGACGAAGTGGCAGGTCACAGCCTCGACCTCCCGCATCAGCCGTCGACGAATCGCGCGAAGCGCGCCAGAGCGGATGCCACGGGCGCCGTCGTCGCGCGGCCGTCGAACAGCTGCGGAAGCTCGTGCCGCGTAGCTGCGGCGTGCGACCAGGTGCCGCTCACACGCCCGTATTCGACGATCGTGGGCCGCACCATCCCGTTCTTGCCCGGGCCGACAGCATCCAGGTGGCCCGGATGGCACACGGTCGTGCGGTCGGCGTACGAGATGTAGTACTCGTCGAACGCCGGCAGCGCGAAGGCCGCCGACTCTTCGACCGTGCGCCGGGGTGCGCGCAGGGCGGCGTACACGCCGGCATCCGTCTCGCGCACGCGGCCCTGCGCCCGCTCAGCGGCCTCACGTGCCGCGGTGAGCGTGAGGCCTGACCACCACGCGAAATCGCGCACTCCCGCCGAACCGTGCCCCTCGATGTACCGTGCGAACAGCTCGGCCAGCGGGTCATCGGGCTGTGCGGACTCGCTCACCCACTCGGAGACTGCGACGAAGCGCTGCTCGCGCGCGATGCCATCCGCCGACACGACCGGGCCCTGACAGATCAGACCGTCGATCGTGAGAGTGAAGAGCAGGTGGATGCCGCGCTGTCCCGACGGATCGATGCCGACGCTCTCGAATCGGGCGAAGGCCTCGGCACGCGTGCATCCGCCATCGGAGAGCGCAGGACGCAGCGCGCTGGTCGCGGCCGCGACCATCTCGTCGTCGATGCCCAGATCGCGGTGCCTGCCTGCGGCCTGCTGCCGCTGACGCGGCGCCGTGACCGAGAGCACCCAGCCCAGATCGCGTGCCGGGATGATGTGCAGCGTGCCGCGCATCGTCCAGGCACGCACGAGGTCGCCGCGCGCGAAGGCGGCATCGACGTCGGCGAGGGTCGGCGCACCGCGGGTGCGCACGCCCAGCGCCCAGCGCCCGGCGATGAAGTCCTGCGCCTGCACGGCGAGCATGTGTGCCGCAGCATCCGACACCGACCGCGCGGGCGCGGTGAGGCGGTGCGATCGAAGGCGGTGCGATCGAAGGCGGTGACTGCGCAGCTCGCTCATCGTCCCATCATGCCGGTGGCCGCCCGGCACGCGAACGCCCGACTCGCGAACTTCCGACCCGGCCGACCGGCGCTCAGCCCCGCAGCGTCACCTCGCGGCGCACCGGAAGCACCACCGGGTGGGCCCCGGCCATGACCTCGAGCACCCGCACCACCTGGCACGAGTATCCGTACTCGTTGTCGTACCAGACGTACAGCACCACGTCGCGGTCGTTCGCGATGGTGGCCAGGCCGTCGACGATGCCGGCGCGGTGCGAGCCGACGAAGTCGGTGGAGACGACCTCGGGGCTCTCGATGTAGTCGATCTGCTGACGCAGCTTCGAGTGCAGCGACACGCGGCGCAGGTAGTCGTTGAGCTCTTCCTTCGTGGCTGGGTTCTCAAGAGTGAGATGCAGCACGGCGAGCGACACGTCGGGCGTGGGCACGCGGATCGCCGATCCGGTGAGCTTGCCGGCGAGCTCGGGCAGAGCGCGCGCGACGGCCTTGGCTGCACCGGTCTCGGTGATCACCATGTTGAGCACGGCGCTGCGGCCGCGGCGGTCGCCCTTGTGGAAGTTGTCGATGAGGTTCTGGTCGTTCGTGAAGGAGTGCACGGTCTCGACGTGCCCGCGCACGATGCCGTACGCCTCGTCCATCGCCTTCAGCACGGGCGTGATGGCGTTGGTGGTGCACGATGCCGCGGAGACGATGCGGTCGTCGTCCGTGATCGTGGAGTCGTTGATGCCGTGCACGATGTTCTTCAGCTCGCCCTTGCCCGGCGCCGTGAGCAGCACGCGCGCCGCGCCCTTCGCCTGCAGGTGCCGGCTGAGCCCTTCTTCATCGCGCCAGCGGCCCGTGTTGTCGACGACGATCGCGTCGCGGATGCCGTGTGCGGTGTAGTCGACGGTGGCCGGGTCGTCGGAGTAGATGACCTGGATGCGGTTGCCGTTGGCGATGATCTGCGAGTTCTGCTCGTCGACGTCGACGGAGCCCTCGAACCGGCCGTGCACCGAGTCGCGCAGCAGCAGCGACGCGCGCTTGACGAGGTCGTTCTCCGCACCGCGGCGCACCACGATCGCACGCAGGCGCAGCCCGCTGCCGCCGCCGGTGTGGGCGATGAGGATGCGGGCGAGCAGCCGCCCGATGCGCCCGAAGCCGTACAGCACCACGTCGACGGGCTCTGCGAGCTCGGCGCCCAGCGCGGGGGCGAGCGCCTCGCGCAGGAACTCCTCGAGGTCGCGGCCGCTGGCGGCGTGCTCTTCGATGAGCCGCGCGACGTCGAGCGACGACGCCCCGGGCTGGATCTCGCACAGCGCCTCGAGCACGGCGAGGGTGTCTTCGAGTTCGAGCCGGCCGTGACCGAGTGCGGCGACGCGCTCGTGCACCTCGAGGATGCCAGCGGTCGACAGCCCGAGCAGGCGGTGCCCGTGCAGCGACGTGACGACGTCGCGGGTGCGGTTCAGCCTGCCGATGAGCGGGATCATCCGCTCGGCGAGTTCTTCTTCTGCCTGCCATTCGTCGCGATGCGTCGCGATGTCGTACATGTGCGTCCTTGCGGGTGCGGGCGCGCCGATGGGGGTGTCGACGCGGGCGGAGTGCGGGCGGATGTGCCCGAATAAAGGGTACGTCGACGGCGGGAGCCGACCCCGGCGAATCCAGGTGTCAAGATCGGTGCTTTGCGCTGATGGTGTTAACTTCGGCGATTCGGATGCCCGAATATCGCGATGACTTAGAGTCTTCGCATGGCCGACGCGCTCTTCCCCCATCGCACCGAACGGCTGGCGCTGCGCTTTCACGAACCGCGTGACCACGACGATCTGCTTCGGGTGTATCGCCGCGAGGATGTGGCTCGGTACCTGCTCGAAGAGCCGTGGACACGTGAGCAGACCACCGAGCGCCTCGCGAAGCGCATCACACGGCGCACGCTGTTCGACGAGCCGCACTCGCTGTCGCTGATCATCGAAGACGCGCAGGGGCGCTATGCCGGCGACCTGGCTCTATGGCTCACCGATGTCGAGCATCGGCAGGCCGAGATCGGCTGGGTGCTCGATCCCGCGCACGCCGGCCGCGGTTACGCGACCGAGGCCGCGTCGGCGCTGCTGAGGCTCGCGTTCACGCGGCTCGACGTGCACCGCGTCGCGGCAGAGATGGACGCCCGCAATGACGCCAGCGCTGCGCTCGCCCGTCGGCTGGGCTTCCGCCTCGAGGGACACATGATCGAAGACCTCTACTGCAAGGGCGAATACACCGACACGTTCGTGTTCGGCATGCTCGCGCGCGATCTGCCCCAGACGTAGGCTCGGCCTATGCCCGAGCTGCACGACCTCTCCGCGATCGAACAGCTCGCGGCGCTGCGGCGTCGTGAGATCTCCCCCGTGCAGGTCGTCGGTCACTACCTGACGCGCATCTCGCGCCTCGACGGCCGCGTCGGCGCGTTCGTCGAGATCACGGCGGATGCCGCGATGGCCAGTGCAGAGCATCTGACCCGCAGCGGCCCGGATGGCGCACTGTGGGGATTGCCCTTCGCCGACAAGGATCTCGTCCCGCGCGCGGGTGTGCCCACTCGATTCGGCTCGCGCCTGCACCGCGATTTCGTGCCTGATGCCACCGCCGATGCCGCCGCGGTGCTCGACGAGGCCGGCGCAATCAGCCTCGGCAAGACCGCGACCCCCGAATTCGGGCTCACCGGCTACACCGAGACGCTGATCGGCCCGCCGACGCGTGACCCGTGGAACCCCGAGAACGGTGCCGGCGGCTCCAGCGGGGGCGCCGCAGCGGCGGTGGCGGCGGGTCTGCTGCCGCTGGCACCGGCATCCGACGGCGGCGGTTCGATCCGCATCCCTGCGGCGACGGTCGGCGTCGTCGGCATCAAGCCCTCGCGCGGCCGCGTGCCGTACGCCTCGGGCCTGGACAGCCCCGGGGGCCTTCCGGTGGCAGGTCCGATCGCGCGCACCGTCTCCGATGCGGCGCTGCTGCTGGATGTGCAGACCGGCGGCCGCGCCTATCCGTATGCCACCGGCGCACCGGGCGGCGGGCCGTTCCTCGATGCGGCGAACCGGCCCGCGCCCTTCGCGCATATCGGCGTGACGACCGTGTCCCCCTGGGATGACGCCGACGACATCGAGCTCGACGCCGATGCGGCACGCGCCGTGGAGGTCGCGGCCGCGCTGCTGTCGGACGCCGGGCATGGCGTCGACGCATTCGGCTGGCGGCCACGGGGCTATGCCGAGATGTTCACCACGATCTGGCGCACGAGCGCCGCCCGCATGGCGCTGACCGATGCCGAGCTGCAACTCGTCGAGCCGATCACCGCGTGGCTGATCCAGGAGGGTCGCGCGCTCAGCGGCGCTCAGGTGCTGGAGGCGCTCGCCGCGGCATCCGTCTTCGAGCGCGCGACGATCACCGCCTTCGCTCCGTACGACGCCGTGCTCACCCCGGCGCTCGCGCTTCCGCCGCAGCCGGTCGGGTGGTTCGATCGGGAGGACGCGGCGCGCAACTTCTCGCAGCAGGTGCGCTACGCGCCGTACAGCAGCTTCGTGAATGTGGCGGGGCTGCCGGCCCTGGTGCTGCCGGTGACGGTCGACGATTCCGGCCATCCGGTGAGCGTGCAGCTGATCGGCAGACCGGGCGGCGAGGCGACGCTCATCGCCCTCGCTGCGGGGCTGGAGAAGCAGGCGGGGCGGATGCCGAGACCTGCCATCTGGGACCTCTGAAACGTCCTACCCTGGGGTGATGACCACCACGCTGCTCGCCCGCGCCGTTCTGCTCGACATGGACGGCACCCTCGTCGACTCGACGGCCGTGGTGGAGCGGCTCTGGCTCGAGTGGGCGAAGCCGCATGGCCTGGACCCCGACTTCGTGCTCGAGGTCGTGCACGGCCGTCAGGGGCACCAGAGCATGGCCATCATGCTGCCCGAGCGCGATCACGCGATCAACCTCATCGAGAACCAGCAGATGCTCGAGCGCGAGACCGGCGACGTCGAGGGCGTCATCGCGATCGGCGGGGCGCAGCGCCTGCTCGACGCGCTCCAGCAGCATCCGCACGCGATCGTGACCTCGGCCGACGTCGCGCTGATGACCGCCCGAATGGATGCCGCGGGACTGTCGATCCCGGAGCTGCGGGTCACCGCGGAAAGCGTGTCGGCGTCCAAACCGCATCCGGAGGGATTCCTCAAGGCCGCGTCTCTGCTGGGCATCGACCCGGCGGACTGCATCGTCTTCGAAGATTCCGAAGCGGGCATACAGGCCGGGCTCGCCGCCGGAATGACCGTGATCGGCGTCGGCTCTGCTGCGGCGGGGCACGGCCCGACACACGCGGTAGCCGATCTGACTCACGTGACGATCACCGAGAGTCCCGGCGGATTCACACTGGAGATCACCGAGGACTGACCGCCCTGGCGATCGCGCTCAATCGCGGGTGAAATCCTCGAAGATCAGCGTGGTGCGCGTCGAGCGGATCGACGGGATCGCCTGGATGTCCTCCAGCACGATGCGCCGCAGATCGCGGGCATCCGTCGCCCGTACGAGCAGGATGACGTCAAAATCGCCGCCGACGAGTGCCATGTGCTCGACCTCGCGGATCGCGCGAAGACGTGCCTGCACGTCCTGCCAGGTCGCCTGCTCGATGGCGAGCATCACGTAGGCCGAGGCGTGGTGGCCGAGCTGCACCGGGTCGGTGCGCACGGTGTAGCCGGTGATGACGCCGGCGTCGGTGAGCCGCTTGATCCGGGCGTGTGCACCGGCGCGCGAGATGTGCACCGCCTCGGCGATAGCCGTCATCGAGGCCCGCGCGTCGCGACGCAGCTCGGCCAGGATCGCATGATCCGTGGCATCCATGTCGCTCATGCGATCCCCTTCATTCCGTCACCGAATCCTGACACTTTGAGCGCAGCAACCGCAATAGCTGACCAGTCGTTCGAAGATCAGTCGGAACGCTTGGACGATTGCATCTCAGCATGGATGCTGGAGCCATCTGTTCGGCGAGGAAGGCGAATATGGACGACGAGCTGCTCCCCCGCGACACCCTGCTCCCCCGTGCCGAGCCCGTGCGCCTGATCGATCAGGACGGCACCCGGGTCGAGGACGAGCGGTACGCCCTGCCGGAGGTCGATCGGCTGCGCGACGCATACCGCTCGCTCGTCGAAGCGCGCCGCATCAATGACCAGGCAAGCGCGCTCGTGCGCCAGGGCCGCCTTGCGGTGTATCCCTCGTCCCACGGACAGGAGGCGTGCCAGGTCGCCGCCTCGCTGGTGCTCGGCGAGCGCGACTGGCTGTTTCCCACCTATCGCGACTCGGTGGCCGTGATCGGGCGCGGCGTCAGACCGGCGGATGCCATGGTGCTGCTCGCCGGTGACTGGCACTCCGGCTACGACCCCGGCGAGCACCGCGTGGCACCGCAGGCCACTCCGCTGGCGACCCAGCTGCTGCATGCCGTCGGGTTCGCGCACGCCGCGAAGCACCGCGGTGACGACACCGTCGTGCTGGCGCTGTGCGGCGACGGAGCCACCAGCGAGGGCGATTTCCACGAGGCGATGAACTTCGCCGCCGTGTTCCGCGTACCTGTGGTGTTCTTCGTGCAGAACAACGAGTTCGCCATCTCGGTGCCCCTCTCGCGGCAGAGCGCCGCGCCTTCTCTCGCGCACAAGGCGATCGGATACGGGATGCCAGGGCAGCGAGTCGACGGGAATGACGTCGCCGCGGTGCTCGCGGTGCTGGGCGAAGCCGTCGACCGTGCACGCGCGGGCGGCGGCCCGTCGCTGGTCGAGGCGCACACTTACCGCATGCAGGCGCATACCAACGCGGACGACGACACCCGCTACCGCGAGCGCGAGGAGGTGCGGGCGTGGATCGACCGCGACCCGCTCACCCGGATGCGCGCCTATCTGGTGGCGCAGGGTGCGCTCGATGAGAGCGCCGAAGAGCAGATCGCCGCAAGCGCCGAGCAGATCGCCGCCGCACTTCGCACCGCCCTGAACGCCGACGTCGAACCGAACCCCGAGGACCTGTTCCGCTTCGTCACCGCGAAGCGCTCGCCACAGCTCGACGAGCAGTGGGCGCTGCTGCGAGACGAGATCGCCCGCTCAGCGGCATCCGACATCGCGACGACCTCAGGAGGCACCCGATGACGATCGCGCATCACGACATCCGTCTCGACGCCGACGCTCCCACCGTGCAGACCATGACCATGGCGGCGGCACTCAACCTCGCTCTCGCGGATGCGCTGCGCGAGGATCCGGACGTCGTCGTCTTCGGTGAGGATGTCGGCGCGCTCGGCGGGGTCTTCCGCATCACCGACGGGCTCACCGAGCGCTTCGGCGAGGAGCGGTGCTTCGACACCCCGCTCGCCGAGTCCGGCATCATCGGCACCGCAGTCGGCATGGCCATGAACGGCATGCGCCCCGTGGTCGAGATGCAGTTCGACGCGTTCGCGCTGCCCGCCTTCGAGCAGATCGTCAGCCACGTCGCGAAGTTCCGCAATCGCACGCGCGGTTCGATGCGGATGCCCCTGGTGATCCGCGTTCCGTTCGGCGGCGGCATCGGCGGCGTCGAGCACCACTGCGACTCCTCCGAGGCGTACTACGCGCACACGCCCGGCCTCACCGTGGTGGCGCCGTCCACTGCGCAGGACGCCTACTCCATGCTGCGCGCGGCGATCGCGTCACCAGACCCGGTGATCTTCCTGGAGCCGAAGAAGCTGTACTGGTCGAAGGGCGAGGTCGACCCCTCGCTCCCCGCCCATCTGGGGACGGCCCGCATCGCCCGCGAGGGCACGGACGTCACGGTGCTCGCGTACGCGGCCATGGTGCCCGTCGCACTGGAGGCGGCCGAGATCGCCGCCTCGGAGGGACGCAGCGTGCAGGTGATCGACGTGCGCTCGCTGTCGCCGTTCGATGACCAGCTGGTCACGGCGGCCGTGCGCGCGACCGGCCGCGCCGTCGTGGTCGCCGAGGCACCCGGATACGTCAGTGTGGCCGGTGAGATCCAGGCCAGGGTGTTCGAGCGATGCTTCGAGTACCTCGAGGCGCCGGTGCGGCGGGTGACTGGGTTCGACACGCCCTTCGCCCCGCCGAAGCTCGAGCACTTCTACCTGCCCGACGCCGACCGCATCCTCGATGCCATCGACTCGCTGCACTTCGATGACGAGCTGAGCGACGAGGATCAGGCAGAGGGGACCGTGCGATGACGACCGCGACGGCACGGGTCTTCCACCTGCCCGACCTCGGCGAGGGCCTCACCGAGGCGGGACTCGTGCAGTGGCTCGTGAAGGTCGGCGATGAGATCCGCATCGACCAGGCGATCGCCGAGGTCGAGACCGCCAAGAGCGTTGTCGAGCTGCCCTCGCCGTTCGCCGGTGTCGTGACGGCCCTGCACGGCGAGCCCGGCGAGACGATCGCCGTCGGCGCGGCAGTGCTCGAAGTCGCGGACCCTGTCACCCACGAGAGTGCCGCCCCTCCAATCCACGAGAGTGCCGCCCTTCCAACCCACGAGGTGCCAAGAACTGCGGAGTCCGCGGGCATCGCCCCCGCACTTTCCGGCCCCTCGTCGCAGGGAGCAGGGGCGGAGGCGCCGGATGCTGAGAAGGAGGCGTACCGCGTTGAGGAGCGCGCGGGCGGGACAGAAGCCGGCGGGGCGGGTGACGGCGCGGGTTCCGGCAACGTGCTGATCGGCTACGGCACCACCGCGCGAGCTGGTTCCGGCCGCCGCCGCCCCCGGGCATCCAGCTCCCCCGCTCCCGCCTCCGCCTCCGCGCCCGCCCCCGCTCCGTCGAGAGCACGGGATGCGGGCGCACGCCGGACGGTCGCGGTGCGCTCGCCGCTGGTGCGGCGGCTGGCGCGTGATCTGGGGATCGACGTGCACGAGATCGCCGGTACGGGGGCTGACGGGGCGATCACGCGGGCCGACGTGCTGCGCGCCGCCGTGGACGGGGCGGTCGACGGGGTGACCGCGACGGCGTCCGTCTCGAACGCACCCGCAGCGCCCGCAGCAATCGAGTCGACTCCGGATGCCCTCACCGTGACCTCCCGCGAGAAGCTGAGCCCACTGCGCAAGGCGGTCAGCGCGAAGCTGTCGCGCAGCCGCGGTGAGATCCCGGAGGCCACCGTCTGGGTCGACGTCGACGCGACGCGGCTGTGGCAGCTGCGCGGCGAGATGGCATCCGACGGCGAGCGCGCTCCATCGCTGACCGCTCTGGTCGCCCGGTTCGCCGTGCTGGCGCTGGCCGATTATCCGCTGCTGGCTTCACGGCTCAGCGACGACGCGAGCGAGATCATCACCTTCGACGGGGTGAACCTCGGCGTCGCTGCCGACACGAGCCGCGGTCTGATGGTTCCGGTCATCCCGCGGGCGCACGAACTGTCGGTCGAGGACCTCGACGCGCAGCTGCGCGAGCTGGCCGAGACTGCGCGCTCGGACGGCCTGCCACCCGAGCGACTGCGCGGGTCGACCTTCACGCTCAACAACTACGGCAGCCTCGGCGTCGACGGATCCGCGGCGATCATCAACCACCCCGAGGTGGCGATCCTCGGCATCGGCCGCGTGATCGAGCGCCCCTGGGTGGCGAGCGGCGAGATCGTCGCGCGTCGGATCGCTCAGCTGTCGCTGGTGTTCGATCACCGGGTGTGCGACGGCGGCTACGCGGCAGGGTTCCTGCGGCGCGTGGTCGAGCTCATCGAGCATCCGCTGCGCGCGTACGGGAGGGTCTGAGATGCCAGAGGCCTTTCTCATCGGCGGCGCTCGCACGGCGGTCGGCCGCTACGGTGGTTCGCTCGCCGGCGTGCGACCGGACGACCTCGCGGCGATCGTCGTGCGCGCGGCAGTCGATCGCGCAGGGGTTCCGGACGACGCGATCGAAGAGGTGATCCTCGGCGCTGCGAACCAGGCAGGCGAGGACAACCGCAACGTGGCGCGCATGGCCGTGCTGCTGGCCGGCCTTCCCGATGAGGTTCCGGGCATCACCGTGAACCGGCTGTGCGCCTCGGGGATGTCGGCGATCGCGATGGCCGCACAGGCGATCCGCGCCGGCGACGCCGATCTGATGATCGCCGGCGGCGTCGAATCGATGACGCGCGCACCGTGGGTGCAGGCAAAGCCCGAGCGCGCCTGGGCGAAGCCCGGCGCCGCGTTCGACACCTCCATCGGGTGGCGGTTCGCGAACCCGAAACTGGTGGCCCGCGACAAGGCGACGTATTCGATGCCCGAGACCGCCGAAGAAGTCGCGCGCCGAGACAGCATCACCCGAGAGGACGCGGATGCCTTCGCCCTGGCCAGCCAGCGCAAGGCCGCAGCGGCGGTGGATGCCGGGCGCTTCGTCGACGAGATCGTGGGCGTTCCCACGCGTGACGGCGAGTTCTCGGTCGATGAGGGTCCGCGTCGCGACACAAGCCTTGAGGCCCTCGCTGCGCTGCGACCGGTCGTGCCGGGCGGCAGCGTCGTGACCGCGGGCAATGCCAGCTCACTCAACGACGGCGCCTCCGCGGTGGTCGTCGCAAGCGGCGAGGCCGTGCGCCGGTACGGTCTGACTCCGCGGGCTCGGATCGTCGTGGCGACGACCGCCGCACTCGCGCCTGAGATCATGGGGCTCGGGCCGGTGCCCGCCACCGAGAAGGCGCTGAAGCGCACCGGGCTCGACGTGTCGGCGCTCGGCGCGGTGGAGCTCAATGAGGCCTTCGCGACGCAGTCGCTGGCATCCATCCGTCGCCTCGGGCTCGATCCCGACATCGTCAACCGCGACGGCGGGGCGATCGCGCTCGGGCATCCGCTGGGTTCGAGCGGCAGCCGCATCGTGATCACGCTCATGGGACGCATGGAGCGCGAGGGCTCCGGCCTCGGCCTTGCCACGATGTGCGTCGGAGTCGGTCAGGGCAGCGCGATGATCCTGGAGCGGGTCGCATGAGTGGCACCCGGCGCTCTGTGCGTCTTCAGGTCGCAACGGTTGCCGCTATCCGGCCCCGGGACGATCTTCAGGTCGCAACCGTTGCCGCTATTCCGACGTCGAAGCGGCAACGAGTGCGACCTGGACGATCGAGGTGGTGCACATGAGCGCCGAAGCCCTGCTGATCGAGCGTGGCGACGACCGCATCGTCGCCACGCTGAACCGACCTGAGAAGCGCAATGCGATCGACCAGGAGATGATCGACGCGCTGCATGGGCTGTGCGCCGAACTCGAGGCCGAGCCGCGCACGCTGATCATCACCGGCAGCGAGCGCGTGTTCGCCGCCGGCGCTGACATCGCCCAGCTGCGCGAGCGCCGCGCCGAGGACGCGCGCAGAGCGATCAACGCGACCGCGTTCATTCGCATCAACGAACTGCCGATGCCGGTCATCGCCGCGCTCAGCGGCCACGCGCTGGGCGGCGGCGCGGAGCTCGCCTACGCCGCAGACCTGCGCATCGCCTCTCCGAGCCTGAAGATCGGCAACCCCGAGACCGGACTCGGGATCATGGCGGCCGCAGGAGCGACTTGGCGGCTGCCCGAGATCGCGGGCCACGCCCGCGCGAGCGAACTGCTGCTGACCGGGCGCGTGCTCGACGCCGACGAGGCGATCACCTGGGGGCTGGTCTCGAGCATCCATCCGTTCGACGAGCTGCTCGCCGCCGCACACGCGCTCGCCGACCGCATCGCCGGCAACGACGCACTCGCCACCCGGCATACGAAGCGGGCCCTGCGCGCCCCGCGGCACGAGCACCCCGACATCGAGCGCGAGCTGCAGGCCGAGCTGTTCGAGAGCGACGAGAAGGTGCGTCGGATGACGGCGTTCCTCAATCGCTCCGAGGAC
Source organism: Microbacterium alcoholitolerans (assembly GCF_050408615.1). NCBI lineage: Bacteria > Bacillati > Actinomycetota > Actinomycetes > Micrococcales > Microbacteriaceae > Microbacterium > Microbacterium alcoholitolerans. The sequence goes on from NZ_JBNTKD010000001.1 coordinate 1,157,738, forward strand.
AGGAGGGCACGGACATGAACGGTGCCGAGCAGATCGGCGTCCTCGGCGGCGGCCGGATGGGCGCGGGCATCGCGCACGCCTTCCTGCTGGCGGGCGCGCAGGTGACGGTCGTCGAGCGCGACGCCGGAGCGGCGGATGCTGCCGCCCAGCGCATCGGCGACAGCATCCGGCGCTCGGCCGAACGCGACCCCGACCTCGACTCAGCCGAGGCCGCGTCGCGATTGCGGGTCGGCGTCGATGTAGCGGACTTGGCCGATGCGTCGCTCGTGATCGAGGCCGTACCGGAGGATCGGATGCTGAAGCACGAGTCGCTTGCCCGCGTGGATGCCGTGCTCGGTGGGAGCGCGGTACTGGCATCCAACACCTCTTCGATCTCGATCGACGACCTCGCGGCTGCGGTGCGCGATCACAGCCGCTTCCTGGGGCTGCACTTCTTCAACCCCGTGCCCGCCTCGGCACTCGTCGAGATCGTGCGCGGTTCAGCGACGGACGCCGCCGTCATCGACCTCGCGCGTGGGTGGGTCGCCTCGCTCCGCAAGACTCCGATTGTCGTGCGCGACTCCCCCGGGTTCGCGTCCTCGCGGCTCGGCGTGATGCTCGGCCTCGAGGCGATTCGGATGCTGGAAGAGGGCGTCGCCACCGCCGAGGACATCGACGCCGCCATGACCCTCGGCTACCGGCATCCGATGGGACCGCTGCGCACGACCGATATCGTCGGGCTCGATGTGCGACTCGGCATCGCCGAAGAACTCGCCCGCGAACTCGGCGAGCGTTTCGCACCGCCGGCGCTGCTGCGCACGATGGTCGCCGAGGGCAGACTGGGCCGCAAGAGCGGCGAAGGCTTCTACAACTGGAACGAGGAACGATGACGACCGACATCCTGCCCAGCTACGTCCAGGGCGAGTGGTGGACGCCCTCTTCCGACACAGGCGGAACCGAGGTGCGCGACGCGTCCACCGGCGAGGTGATCACCCACGTCTCGACCGAGGGCCTCGATCTGGCGGGCGCGCTCGATTACGCCCGCACGGTCGGCCAGCGAAGCCTCGCCGAGCTGACGTTCCACCAGCGCGCGCTGCTGCTGAAGCAGTTCGCCCTCGCGCTGACCGAGCGCAAGGACGAGCTGTACGCGGTCTCGGCCCGCACGGGAGCGACGAAGACCGATTCGTGGGTCGACATCGACGGCGGCATCGGCGTGCTGTTCGCGTACTCGGGCAAGGGGCGCCGCGAGCTGCCGAACAGTCAGGTGTACGTCGACGGTCCGGTCGAGCCGCTGTCGAAGGACGGCTCCTTCCTCGGACGCCACGTGTACACGACGCTTCCGGGCGTCGCCGTGCAGATCAACGCATTCAACTTCCCGGTGTGGGGGCCGCTCGAGAAGTTCGCCCCGGCGTTCCTGGCCGGCATGCCGACAGTCATCAAGCCGGCGACGCCGACCGGGTACCTCACCGAGGCGATGGTGCGCATCCTCGTCGAATCGGAGCTGCTGCCCGACGGCTCGCTGCAGCTGATCAGCGGCAGCGTCCCCACGCTGTTCGACCACCTCCGCCTGGGAGACGTGGTCGGGTTCACGGGCAGCGCATCGACCGCCGAGATGCTGCGCAAGCACCCCGCCGTGCAGACCGGTGGCGTGCGCTTCACCGCCGAGACCGACTCGATCAACGCCTCGGTGCTGGGCACGGACGCCACCCAGGGCACCCCGGAGTTCGACGCATATGTGCGACAGCTGGTGATCGAGATGACCACAAAGGCCGGTCAGAAGTGCACCGCGATCCGCCGGGCGATCGTGCCCACGGCATCCGCCGACGCCGTCGTCGACGCCGTCCGCGCCCGGCTCGAGGCGAAGACCGTCGTCGGCGACCCGCGCGCCGAGGGCGTCACGATGGGGCCGCTCGCCTCGGTCGCGCAGCGCGACGAGGTGCGCCGGCAGGTGCAGAAACTCGTCGACGGCGGCGGGCGGATCGTGATCGGCGGCACAGAGGCGCCGTCGGTCGTGCAGGCGGACGGCACGACCGGGACCGCGCCCGACGGCGCGTTCGTCTCGCCCGTGCTGCTGCGCTTCGACGACGCGGATGCCGACGCCGTCAACACTGTCGAGGCGTTCGGTCCCGTGTCATCGCTGATCACCTACGACACGATCGCAGAGGCCGCCGACATCGTCGCGCGCGGCGGGGGCTCGCTGGTCACCAGCATCGCCACACATGATCCGGCGCAGGCCGTCGCCCTCGCGACGCGCATCGCGCCGTTCAACGGTCGGATGCTGCTGCTCGACCGCGACGGCGCGCGGGCCTCCACCGGGCACGGGTCTCCGATGCCTGGACTCGTGCACGGCGGTCCCGGCCGAGCCGGCGGCGGCGAGGAGCTCGGTGGCATCCGCGCGGTGCTGCACCACATGCAGCGCACCGCCGTGCAGGGTTCGCCTGAGATGCTCACGGCGCTGACCGGCATCTGGCACGCCGGCGCCAGCGCGAACGCCGGCGACCGGCATCCGTTCCGCAAGTCGCTCGCGGAGCTGCGCATCGGCGACCGCATCTCGTCGGATGCCCGCGAGGTTACGCTCGACGACATCGAGACGTTCGCGCACTTCACCGGCGACACCTTCTACGCGCACATGGACGAGGAATCCGCCGCGGCCAACCCGTTCTTCCCTGGCCGCGTCGCGCACGGCTATCTGCTGGTGTCGTGGGCGGCGGGCCTGTTCGTCGACCCCGAACCCGGGCCCGTGCTCGCGAACTACGGGCTCGAGAACCTGCGCTTCGTCACCCCTGTCTCGCCCGGCGACAGCATCCGCGTCGACCTGACGGCGACGCAGATCACGCCGCGCGAGACCGACGAGTACGGCGAAGTGCGCTGGGATGCCGTCATCCGCAATCAGGACGATGAGATCGTCGCGACGTACGACGTGCTGACGCTGGTGAGCAAGGAGGCGGCGGCCGAGGTCGTGACGGCATGAGGGAGATGATGCGCCGCGACGCGGCCTCGGCGATGCTCGGCATGACTGTCGATGTCGACGAGCCGGGGCGCGCGGTCGTGTCGATGACGGTGCGCGACGACATGCTCAACGGCTTCGCGATCACGCACGGAGGGCTGGTGTTCGCCCTCGCCGACACGGCGTTCGCGATCGCCTGCAACGAGGACGAGCGCGTCACCGTGGCGTCCGGCGCCGACATCGCCTTCCTGAAGTCGACGGGTGCCGGTCAGGTGCTGACGGCGACCGCGGTGCGACGGGTCGTCAGCGGACGCACCGGGCTGTACGACGTCACGGTGCGCGATGAGACCGGCGATGTCGTGGCGGAGTTCCGGGGCAGATCGATGACGACGAATCGGTCATCGGGATGATCACCAGGGCAGGAGGGTACGGCGCAGCGAGCGACGCAGCCGCTCCACGGCTTCGTGCATGACTGAGGTGCCGACGTCTTGAAACGAGCCCATCCCGCCACGGTAATAGCGGTCAGCGCTCTTGATCGCAGCCCTCAGGTCTGCCCGCGTTCGGACGCCGCCGAAAAGCTCGTCGAGCCGGTCGGCGACCTCACCCCTGCGGGCGTCACCGTCGTGCTGCGCCGCAGCCCGGAGTTCAGCGATAGCCGCGCGTATGGCCGTGAGTGTGTCGTCGTGGTTGCGCACAGCCTCAACGCTAGGCGACTCAACGGCTGTCGCGCATTACCGCGCGAGTGCGATCCGTGGACGCTGAACGCGACGGCAGCAACTGCGGGATGAGGCGAACGAAGACGACCATGACCAGCAGCTCTACGAGGGTCTGGGTCACCACCACCAGCGGCGCGAGGTCGAAGGCGGACGGCAGTGCGAGCACGAGCGGCAGGACGACGAGAGAGTTGCGGGTCGCGCCGCTGAACACGATGGCCCGACGCGCCGGCATGTCGAGACCGGCGACCCGACCGGCCACTGCGCCGAGCGGAACCATGACCGCCGCGAAAAGGACGTAGACGAGGATCGCAAGCAGGAGCAGCCCGAGGTGCCCGCCGACGTCCGCGATCTGAGACGCGACCACGAAGGCGAGCGTGACCATCATGAGCGGGACCATCGCATTAAGCACGGTGGCCTGCATGACCGCTCCCCATCGGGCTCGGGCGGCAGCGAACTGGGTGATTCCGGCCGCGACAAGGGGCAAGACGATGAGCAGCAGGAATGCCTCGACGAATGGGGCAGGGTCGATCATCTCGACAAGCTCCGTGCCGACGAACAACCAGAGGTAGAACGGCAGCAGAAGCATCTGGACGAGCATCAGCAGCGGCGCGGCCGCGAGCAGTCGCTCCTTGGCGCCTCCGGCTAAGCCGGTGAAGACGATGACGTAGTCCACGCACGGGGTCAACAGCACGAACAGCACACCGACGAGGAGCACGTGGTCGTGTGCGACGATCCGCGAAAGCAGGAACACCACGATCGGGACGAGGACGAAGTTGACGACGAGAACCGTGCACAGGAACCGCCAGTCGCGGAAGGACTGTCTGATCTGGACGAACGGCACGCCCAGGAAGGTCGAGTAGAGCAGCAGCCCGAGCGCCGGGTTGATCGCGAACTGTGCCTGATGCGCAACCGCAGGCACGACCAGCCCCACCGCGGCGCCGATCACGAGCGCTGCAAGGTAGAGCCAGATCTGAGCGCGCTCCATCCACTCGACGGTCGCTCGCATGCTCCTATTCTCGCAACGCTGCTCTCAGCTGCCGCAGGTCGTAGCGCCAATTGCGGCTGATGATGGGATTCCCTGGCGGATACTCCATGTTCACCTCGCCGAGCAGTTCGAACCCGACGCGGCGGCACAGCGCGTTCGATGCCTCGTTGTCGGTGCGGGGATACGCGTGGACCGAGTCTCTGTCGCTGTGAGCGGCCGCATGCCGCAGCACGAGTCGCACACCCTCTGTGGCGAAGCCGCGTCCTGGGACGAAGATCGTCCACCCGGCTTCGAGCACGGGTTCTCCGTCCTCCTCGACCGGCCAATATCCGATCACGCCGACGGCACGCGGATCACCGGTGACGCCACCATCGATCAGAGGATCATCGCTGGTCAGCACGAACATCGCATTGGCGCCGGTGCGCCATCCGTCCGCATACTTCGCGGCACGTGACTCGACCTTCTCGGGTGCCTCGGGCCCGCCGAGGTACGTCATGAACTCCGGTGAATTGCTCCGCATCGCGACGGGATGATCGTCGTCGCGCCACTTTCGAAGTACGAGCATGCTGCCTCGATTCCGTTCCGTACTGCCGATTGTCCTCCTGGCCTCTGACATTCATTCCGTGCTCAGAGCCACAGGTTCGGCGAAGGATTATCGCGTATTCGCAATATGTCGAAAACGCGATAATCTTGATGCATGGGTCGAGCTGCGGAAGTTCTTCGTAAGGCGCGTCGCGAGAGCGGTCTGACGCAGACTGCTCTTGCTGCTGTGTCCGGCGTACCGCAGAGCGTCATCAGCGCCTACGAGAATGGTCGGCGAGAACCATCGTTCGGCGCGCTGGATCATCTGATCAGCGCGGCTGGCCTCGCCGTCGAAGTGACACCACGCGCGCGACCTGGTTCAGCGTTGCGAGAGCGGGTACTCGAACACTCTGCGGAGTTGCACCGCGTGCTTGAGCCACTCGGCGCGCGAGAGATCACCCTCTTCGGCAGCGTCGCCCGCGGCGATGACACTGCCGACAGCGACATCGACCTCGTCGTCGATGTCGCTCCGAACATCAGTATGTTCGACCTGCTGCGCATGCAGCGCGAGGCAGAGAAGCTCCTCGGACGCAAAGTCGATCTGGTCCCCCGCGACGGGCTCAAGCCAGCCGTCGCCCTTTCTCTGGCCCGAGAGGCCGTACGCCTGTGACTCGCGCATCCACCGCCCGCCTCCTCGACATCGTGGCGGCGTGCGATGCCATCGCGCGTCACCTTTCTCGCGGTGATGCCGACGATGAGATCGTGTTCGATGCGATCCGAGTGCGGCTCATCGAGATCGGTGAAGCCGTCAAGGATCTCAATTCGTCAGTCACCGCGGCCGAGCCCGGCATCCCGTGGGCGGACGTCACCCGAATGCGCGATCATCTCGCCCACCGGCACTTCGACACGACCCACGCGATCGTCGACGCCACAGCGCGAAAGGACATCCCGCTTCTGCGGAAGGCCGCCCAGCGGCTACTCGCTGCGTCTGGCGATGCTGACGAAGTGTGACTGAGCCGCCACGTCAGCCCCGCAACGCGAGCACGAACGGCAGCACCTCGCTCGCGCCTGCCTTCCGCAGCTCGCGCGCGGCGACGGTGAGCGTCCAGCGACTGTCAGACAGGTCGTCGACGAGCAGCACGGGCCCGTCCGGCACGTCGAGCCCGTCAGCCGTGAACCGATCCCACAGGCCGGCGAGTCGGAAGACGCTGTTGCCGCCAGGCTGACCGGTCGGTCCTCCGTTCGAAAAACCGAGGGAACCCAGGTAAGGCAGCCGGCCGATCTCGGCGATGCCCCGCGCCAGAGAGTCGACAAGCAGCGGATGTGAACGCGACGGCATCCCGATGACGGCGACCGGCCGACGCTCCCAGCCCCAGTCCGCGAGCACCCGCACGCAGGCGCCGAGCACCTGGGGTGACACCGGCGCATCCGGCGTCCCCACGGCGAACAGCTCGCGCAGCGTGCCGCCCCAGCCGAGGTCGGTGAGGCGCGCCAGCGCCCGGCCCTCCCCCGCCTGCTCCTCGGCCGTGATGCGCCCCTTCACAGGCACGCCGACCCGATCGGCACCGGTGGGCCATTGCTTGCGCGGCTCGATCAGCACGCCGACGCGATCGAGCGAATGACCAGCAGCATCCGCCGCCTCCCCACCGAACTCGGTCGGGAACCACACGCCCGCACAGTTGTCGCACCGCCCGCAGGGCGCCGCGGTGTCGTCGTCGAGCGAGCGCTGCAGGAACTCCATCCGGCACCCGTCGGTCTGCTCGTACTCGATCATGTGCTGCTGCTCGGCGCGGCGTTCGGCCGCGATTCGCTCGTACCGCTCGGCGTCGTACGTCCAGGGCTGCCCAGTCGCGACCCAGCCGCCCTGCACGCGGCGCACCGCGCCGTCGACGTCGAGCACCTTCAGCAGCAGTTCGAGCGGAGTGCGGCGGATGTCGACCATCGACTCCAGCGCCGGTGTGGAGATCGGTGCGTCGCCGAGCGCGGCGATCACCCGCTCGGCGCGCTCTTGATCGGGCATGGATGCCGTCGCGAAGTAGTGCCAGATGTCGCGGTCTTCCACGCCCGGCAGCAGCAGCACATCCGCACTCTCGCTCGCACGGCCAGCACGGCCCACCTGCTGGTAGTACGCCACGGGCGACGACGGAGCACCCAGATGCAGGACGAAGCCGAGATCCGGTTTGTCGAAGCCCATCCCCAGCGCACTCGTGGCGACCAGCGCCTTCACGTCGTTGCGCTTGAGCCGTGCCTCGAGGTCGGCCCGCTCATCGGCGTCCGTCTGTCCGGTGTACGCGTGCACCTCGTGCCCGTGCTCGCGCAGCAGCCGGGCGGTGTCGACGGCAGCAGCCACCGTGAGCGTGTAGATGATTCCCGATCCCGGCAGGTCGTTAAGGTGGCTGAGCAGCCAGGCCAGACGCTGCGTCGAGCCCGGCAGGCGCAGCACACCCAACCGCAGGGATGCCCGTGCGAGCGGCCCGCGGATCGTCAGCACTCCAGAACGATCGGCAGCAGCAGAACCGGCGACAGCATCCGACTCCCCCGCACCCAGCTGCTCAGCGACATCCGCGACGACGCGGCTGTTCGCGGTCGCCGTCGTCGCGAGCACGGGAACGCCGGACGGCATGCCGGCGATCAGGTCGCGCAGGCGCCGGTAGTCAGGGCGGAAGTCGTGGCCCCAGTCGCTGATGCAGTGCGCCTCGTCGACCACGAGCATCCCGAGACGCTGCACGAGCGCCGGCAGCTGCTGCTCGCGGAAGGCCGGATTGTTGAGCCGCTCCGGCGAGACGAGCAGCACGTCGACCTCGTCGCGGTCGAGCCGGGCGAGCACATCCTGCCACTCGTGCGCATTCGTGGAGTTGATCGCGACCGCCCGCACGCCCGCGCGCTCAGCGGCGGAGATCTGGTCGCGCATCAGCGCCAGCAGCGGCGAGACGAGCACGGTCGGCCCTGCGCCCTGGCGGCGCAGCAGCAGCGTCGCGACGAAGTACACCGCCGACTTGCCCCATCCCGTGCGCTGCACGACGAGCGCACGCCGCCGCTGTTCGACGAGCGCCTCGATGGCCTCGTACTGACCGTCGTGGAACTCGGCATCCGCGCGACCGACGAGTTCGCGAAGCGCTCCCAGCGCCGCAGTTCGGGTCTCGAGATCAGCCATGCCTCCACTCTGCCGCACGCCGCCGACAGAGCATCCCTTGCACCTCCACCGCGCGCGTGCGAGAATTACTGCACGATCGGTCAGTAAACAGGAGTCGATGATGACCAGCCCCGCAGATCTCTCCGTCGTCGACGACGACACCGAAGCGCTGGCACGCTTCGACGAGCTCGTCGCGCACGAGCAGCGCATCGAGCCGCGCGATTGGATGCCAGAGGCGTATCGCAAGACGCTGATCCGGCAGATCTCGCAGCACGCGCACTCCGAGATCATGGGCATGCAGCCCGAGGGCAACTGGATCACCCGCGCCCCGAGCCTGAAGCGCAAGGCCATCCTGATGGCGAAGGTGCAGGACGAGGCCGGCCACGGGCTCTACCTCTACTCCGCAGCGCAGACCCTCGGGATCACCCGCGACACGATGACGCAGCAGCTCATCGACGGCAAGGCCAAGTACTCGTCGATCTTCAACTACCCCACGCCCACCTGGGCCGATATGGGTGCGATAGGCTGGCTGGTCGACGGCGCCGCGATCGTCAATCAGGTGCCGCTGTGCCGCGCCTCGTACGGCCCCTACGGACGCGCGATGGTGCGCATCTGCAAGGAGGAGTCGTTCCATCAGCGGCAGGGATTCGAGATCCTGCTGACACTGATGCAGGGCACCGATGAGCAGCGCGAGATGGCACAGGATGCCGTCAACCGGTGGTACTGGCCGAGTCTGGCCATGTTCGGTCCGCCCGATGACGAGTCGCCGAACTCGGCGCAGTCGATGAAGTGGAAGATCAAGCGGTTCTCGAACGACGCGCTGCGCCAGCGTTTCGTCGGGATGCTCGTGCCGCAAGCCAAGATCCTCGGCATCACCCTGCCGGATCCGAAACTTCGGTGGAACGACGACACCGGCGCCTACGACATGGGCGAGATCGACTGGGACGAGTTCTACGAGGTGCTGCGCGGCAACGGCCCGTGCAACGCCGAGCGCCTCGAGCGCCGTCGCACGGCGCACGAAGACGGTGCGTGGGTGCGGGAGGCGGCGGCCGAATACGCGCGGAAGCAGGCGCTGCGCGCGACGGAGGTGGCCTGATGTTGAACCCAGTGTCGGATGCTGAGACCTGGCCGCTGTGGGAGGTGTTCGTCCGCGCGAACCGCGGACTGAACCATGTGCACGTGGGTTCGCTGCACGCGCCCGATTCCGAGATGGCGGTGCGCAACGCCCGCGATCTGTACACCCGTCGCGGCGAGGGCGTCTCGATCTGGGTGGTGCCGACGGATGCCATCACCACGAGCGATCCGGACGACAAGGACGCGTTCTTCGAGAGCGCGGCGGGAAAGAACTACCGGCACGCGGTCTACTACACCGCCTCCGAGGGGGTGCCGCACCTGTGAGCTCCCCCGTCAAGAGCAAGAACGTCACCGTCTCGGTCGACCAGCTCAACCTGGCATCCGAGCTCTCCGGCGGCGACGCGCGCGCGGCGTCCGCCGACATCGCGGAGTACGCGCTGTGGCTGGGCGATGACGCGCTGATCCTGTCCCAGCAGCTGGGCGCCTGGATCTCGCGGGCCCCCGAACTGGAAGAGGATGTGGCGCTGGCGAACATCGCGCTCGACCTGCTCGGGCACGCCCGCTCGCTGCTGCACTACGCCGGCACGTGGGACGGGCGCAGCGAAGACGACCTCGCCTACTTCCGCGACGAGCCCGAGTTCCGCAGCGCCTGGCTGATGGAGCAGCCCAACGGCGACTTCGCGCAGACCATCGCCCGGCAGCTGTTCGCCTCGGCGTACATGTTCGAGCTGTATTCCGCGCTGCGCATGTCGAGCGACGAGACGCTGGCCGCCATCGCGGCGAAGTCGCTGAAAGAGGTCGACTACCACCGCGACCACGCCGTGCAGTGGGTGCTGCGGCTGGCAGGTGGCACACAGTTGTCGCGCGAGCGCATCATCAGGGCGATCCGCGACGTGTGGCCGTACTTGGAGGAGCTGTTTCGCGACGAGCCGCTGATCGACCGATTGGGCGACGCCGCCGCGCGACCATCCACCCTGCGCGCCGGCTTCGACGCCGTGATCGCCGAGGTCTTCCGCGAAGCGGAGCTGGAGATCCCCGACATCAAATCCTCCCGCGGGGGCGGCCGGAACGGCTCGCACGCCACACCGATGGGACACCTGCTCGCCGAGATGCAGGTGCTGGCACGACGGCATCCGGGGGCGACATGGTGACCCTCACGACACGAGAGCAACACGCGTGGCGGATCGCGGCGACCGTCGCCGACCCCGAGGTTCCCGTGCTGACCATCGAAGACCTCGGCGTGCTGCGCGCAGTCCACGTCGACGAGACCGGGCGCGTCACCGTCGAGATCACGCCCACCTACAGCGGATGCCCGGCGATGGACGCCATCCGCGACGACATCGTCCTCGCGCTGACCGCCGGCGGCTTCACCGATGTCGGAGTGCGCACCGTGCTCTCGCCCGCGTGGACCACGGACTGGATGAGCGATGAGGGCAAGCGCAAGCTCACGGAGTACGGCATCGCCCCACCGAGCGGACGCGCCTCGCACCGCCAGGGTCCGGTGCGCCTCGCGCTCAGCATCCGATGCCCGCACTGCGGCTCTCTCGACACCCGCGAGGTGTCGCGCTTCGGCTCCACCTCGTGCAAGGCGCTCTACGAGTGCCGCGCGTGCCTCGAGCCTTTCGACCACTTCAAGGTGATCTGATGGCGCTCTTCCGGCTCCCGACCGCACCGCCGCCCATCGCAGAACGCGTGCGCGTCGCCGCCCGCCATCGAACCCGCTTCCACACCCTCAAGGTTTCAGACGTGCGCCCCCTCACCAAGGACGCCGTTGAGGTCAGTTTCTCCGTGCCGCCCGAGCTCGTCGATGACTACGCCTACCTGCCGGGCCAGTACGTGGCGCTGCGCGTGCACCTGGACGGCGTCGAGGTGCGGCGGTCGTACTCGCTGTGCAGGCCCCCCACTCCAGCCGACGAAGGCGGCACGACCCTCAGCGTCGCCGTCAAACGCGATGAGGGCGGCCTGTTCTCGACCTGGGCGCAGAGCGAGCTCACGCCGGGCTTCGAGATCGACGTGATGAGTCCGCAGGGCACATTCACGACCGGACTCGCCGAGCTCCAGGGCACGCACGTCGTCGGGATCGCCGCGGGTTCCGGCATCACCCCGATGATGGCGCTCGCCAGGAGTCTGCTGACAGCATCCGACTCCACCCGCTTCACGCTGCTGTACACGAACAAGGCGACCAGCGATGTGATGTTCCTCGAGGATCTCGCCGATCTCAAGGACCGCTACCCCTCGCGCCTCGTGCTGCACCACGTGCTCTCGCGCGAGCAGCGCACGGCGCCCGTGCTGTCGGGGCGCATCGACGAGGCGCGGCTGCGGACTATCCTCGACGGGCTGATCCTGCCGGCGACGGTCGATGAGTGGTTCCTGTGCGGGCCGCTCGCCCTGGTCGACCTGTGCCGCGAGGTTCTCGCCGACCTCGGCGTGCCGCGGGAGCACGTGCGCTTCGAGCTGTTCACCACCGGCGACGAACCCGCCGAGCGCGGGCCACGCCGGGTCGAGGTGCACGCCGGCGAGAAGACGGTGCGCATCGAGATCAATCTCGACGGCGTCTCGTCCACCGTCGAGAGTCCTGTCGATGCTCACGAATCGGTGCTCAACGCCGCGCTGCGCGTGCGGCCGGATGCCCCGTTCGCGTGCTCCGGCGGCGTGTGCGGCACATGCCGTGCGCGCGTGCTCGACGGCAGCGTGACCATGACCGAGAACTACGCGCTGGAGCCCGACGAACTCGAGCGCGGCTACGTGCTCACCTGCCAGTCCCACCCCACCAGCGACCGCCTCGTGGTCGACTACGACGTGTGACCGACACCTCGCGAGAAGCAAGGAGCCGCAATGATCGACCTCACCATCGCCGACGACGTCGCGCACGTGACGCTGAACGCGCCCGACAGGCTGAACGCCCTCGATGAGCAGGCGCTGCATGGCCTCGACAGCGCATACTCCGAAGCATCGGATGCCGGTGTGCGCGCGCTCGTGCTGCGCGGCGAGGGCCGCGCGTTCTGCGCCGGACGCGACATCTCGGGCGTCGACCCGCGGGACGACGATGTGCAGGGCTACCTGGGCGACGTCGTCACACCGCTGCTGAAGCGGATGTCGGCATTCCCCGCGCCGACGTTCGCCGTCGCGCACGGCGCGTGCCTGGGTGTCGGCCTCGGCCTGCTGATAGCCACCGACGTGGTCTACGTCGCGGAGAGCGCGAAGATCGGCTCGCCGTTCGCGGCGCTCGGCGCAACCCTCGACTCCGGTGGGCACGCCCTGTTCGCCGAGCGACTCGGTGCGCACAAGACACTCGATCTCATCTACACCGGGCGGCTCATGTCGGGTGCCGAGGCCGTGGCATCCGGACTGTTCTCGCGCGCCTTCCCCGACGACGAGGTGCGTGCTGCGACCGAGGATGCCGCCGCGGCCGCCGCACGAGGCGCGACCGCCGCGTTCCTTGCGAGCAAGCAGCTCATCGCGCGCATCCGCGACGAGCGTCTGGCACTGTGGGAATCGGTCGACATCGAGAACGCCGCGCAGGCGGCGCTGTGCGACACGGACGACTACCGCGAGGGATTCGCCGCGTTCCAGCAGAAGCGCAAGCCACAGTTCACTGGCCGCTGAGCGCCCGCGGTGCGCCGCCCCGCCGTGCGCCGCCCGCCGTACGCCGCCCGCCGTGCGCCGCCCGCCCGCTGCGGGGTCAAAAGTGCACCTGGACCGCGTGTTCGCGCTGCACTATTGACCTCGCACCGGCCATTCGGCAGTCGCAAGGTGCGAGAATGCGGTGATGATGCTCTCGGAGCTGGTCGACATCACCGAGCAGGTCGCGGCGACGTCGTCGCGGCTCGCCAAGATCGACGCGCTCGCGCTGCTGCTCGCGCGCGCCGACTCCGACGAGATCACACCGCTGGTCGGCTTGCTGCTCGCCAGACCGAGACAGGGCAGATTAGGCGTCGGATGGCGCACTCTCTCGTCGCTCGAAGCGACGCACGCGGATGCCGCAGAGCTGACGATCACGGACGTCGATCACGCGCTGGATGCCATCGCACGGGCATCCGGATCCGGCTCGACCGCCACCCGCCATGACCTGCTGACCGGGCTTGCCTCGCGTGCGACAGCGCCGGAGTGGGATCTGCTCGTGCGAGCGATGATCGGCGAGTTGCGCACGGGGGCACTCTCCGGCGTGCTGCAGGACGCGATCGCCCGCGCCGCCGACCGGCCCATCGCCGCAGTGCGCCGAGCCGCGATGCTCTCGGGTGATCTCGGTGAGACGGCGCTGATCGCCCTGACCGGCACAGCCGAAGAACTCGACGCCGTCGGCCTGCAGGTCGGCCGCCCGGTGCTGCCGATGCTCGCATCCACCGCGGCCACGCCGACCGCGGCCCTCGAGACGACGGGCGAGGCTTCCGTGGAGTACAAGCTCGACGGCGCGCGCATCCAGGTGCACCGGCGCGGCGACGAGGTCGGCGTGTACACGCGCAACCTGGCCGACATCACACATCGAGTGCCCGAGATCGTCGAGATCGTACGTGGGCTTCCAGCGCAGGACCTCATCCTCGACGGCGAGACGCTTTCACTCGACGAGGACGGCGGGCCGCGGCCGTTCCAGGAGACGATGTCGCGTTTCGGCGCGGACGTCGCGCGCGCGGTGGCGCTGCGCCCGTGGTTCTTCGACGTGCTGCACGTCGACGGCCGGGACCTCATCGACGAGCCGCTGACGGCGCGATTGCAGGAGCTCGAGCGGATCGTGGGCGAATGGCGGATGCCCGGGATCGTCACTTCCGACGCCGAAGCCGCCGAACAGCTCTCACGCGAGGCACTCGCCGCCGGACATGAGGGGGTCCTGGTGAAGTCGGTCGACTCCACGTATACGGCCGGGCGGCGCGGCAAGGCGTGGGTGAAGGTCAAGCCGGTGCTCACGTTCGACCTCGTCGTGCTCGGTGCCGAGTGGGGCTCGGGACGGCGACGCGGCTGGCTGTCGAACCTGCATCTGGGCGCTCGAGATCCGGACGGCGAGTTCGTCGAACCGGGAGGCTTCGTCATGGTCGGCAAGACGTTCAAGGGGCTCACGGACGAGCTGCTGCGCTGGCAGACCGAGACGTTCCCGGGCATCGAGACACGACGCACGGCCGGCGCCGTCTTCATGCGTCCCGAGATCGTCGTCGAGATCGCTATCGACGGCGTGCAGCGCTCACCCCGCTATCCGGGCGGGATCGCCCTGCGCTTCGCCCGGGTGAAGACCTATCGCGACGACAAGGGTGCGGCGGAGGCCGACACGATACAGACGCTCCGCACGCTGCTGCGCGGCTGAGACCTGGATGACGCCGGATGGCATGCGATTCCGGCCTGCGCGCGATGCGGCGTACGGTAGAGACATCATGTGTCGCCTGTTCGCCTTCGTCTCTCCCGAGCGCTCCACCGCGCGAAACGAGCTGCGCGGAGCCGGGCTCGAGAGCCTGCTCTCGCTCGCGCGCCTGCACGGCGACGGCTGGGGCTGGGCCGGCATCGACGCCATCGGCGCAGCACCCGAGGTGCGCAAGTCAGCGCTCTCCGCCGTGTCGGATGCTGATTTCGAGACCGCGATCGACACCCCGAGCCACGCGGCCCTGGTGCACCTGCGCTGGGCGACCGCCGGTCTGCCGGTCAACATGAACAACGCCCACCCGTTCCAGGCCGACGGCATGGCCTTCGCCCACAACGGCACGATCAAGCCGCTCGACGAGATCCGTGCGCTGTTGTCCCCCACCAGCATCGCCACGCTCAAGGGCACCACCGACAGCGAGATGTACTTCGCGCTGATCCGCGAGCAGGTCGCTCTGGGGCTGAGCGTGCACGAGGCAACGGTGCGCGTCGTGGGGAGGCTGCGCGAGCACTTCCCCGCCGCGAGCCTGAACGCCCTGCTGATCGACGGCGAGGAGCTCATCGTCGTGCACGCCAGCGCGACCAGTGTCCTCACCGCCGACGACCGGGGCCGGATGGGACCGCTGGCGGCGGAGCTGCCGTCGGCACACAACGAGGACTACTTCGCGCTGCGCTGGCGGCGCTCTGCCGACGGCACGGTCGCGGTCAGCTCCACCGGCGTCGCGGGCACAGACTGGGCGGCGCTGCCCGCCGAGTCCGTCACGGCCATCCGTCTCGACGACCGCTCGCACGAGACGATCGAGCTGGCCACCGCCACGGTCGGTCGCCGCTGACGCCTTCGCGCACGGCTAATATCGAAGGGTCCGGCCTCTTCGGCCGATGCCCGAAAAAGGGGCACGAAGCACTCCGCGCAGACGCGTGAGCGGCGAGACACATACGGATCCCTCTCCGTCCCTGTCTTGAAAGGCACCACCATGCCCACCGTCTCCGCGCACGTCGCCCTCACCATCGCCCAGCACATCGACCACGTCTTCGGCGTGATGGGAAACGGCAACGCCTACCTTCTGGACGCACTCGAGAAGCAGACGGATGCCACCTTCACCGCCGTCCGCCACGAGCAGGGCGCCGTCGTCGCGGCCGACGCGCACTTCCGGGCATCCGGTCGCATCGCGGCCGCGACGTCGACGTACGGTGCCGGGTTCACCAACACGCTGACGGCGCTGGCCGAAGCCGTGCAGGCGCACGTGCCGCTCGTCCTCATCGTCGGCGACGAGCCCACGTCCGGCCCGCGCCCGTGGGATGTCGACCAGGTCGCACTCGCATCGGCTGTGGGCGCGCGCACCTATACGACCGGTCGCGCCGATGCCGCGGCCACAACCGTCATCGCGATCGAGCACGCCCTCACCTATCGCGTCCCCGTCGTGCTCGCGATTCCCTACGATGTCGCCGCGCTCGAGGCGGGCCCGGTGCCCGAAGCACCTGCACCCCGCATCTCGGCGCCGCTCGCACCGCGGGGCGAATTCGCCGAGGGCATGCTGACCGAGATCGCCGACGCGCTCCGCACGGCGAAGCGCCCGCTCCTGCTGGCAGGGCGCGGAGCCTGGCTCGCCGGCGCCGGCGATGCGCTCGGAGAGCTCGCCGAGGCCACCGGCGCCCTCACGGCATCGACCGCTCTCGGCCGCGGTGTCTTTCCCGACACACGCTACGACCTCGGCGTGACGGGCGGATTCGGGGCCGACGGCGCCATGGCCCTCGTGCGCGAGGCCGACGTCGCGGTCGTGTTCGGAGCAGCGCTGAACCAGTTCACGATGCGCTTCGGCGAGCTGTTCGCCCCTGGAACCCGTGTGTTCCAGGTCGACGTCGCACCCGCCGCCACACACGCGCACGTGAGCGGTTTCGTGCGCGGGGATGCCCGCGTCGTGGCATCCGAACTCGTCACGCGGCTGGCCGGTCGCCAGAACTCCGGAGAACCGGCGCCCACAGGCACCGACACGCCGACCAACGGGCCCGCCGCGACACAGAGCTCCGGAGTTGCGGCGGCGCCGTGGCGCGAGAGCGTCGACGTGGCGGCCGCCCGCGCCTACGACGACGCGGACGAGTTCGCGACCGACGGGCGGCTCGATCCGCGCGCCGCGGCCCGCCGCCTCGCCGAGCTGCTGCCGACCGATCGAGTCGTCGTCTCGGACGGCGGGCACTTCATCGGCTGGGCGAACATGTACTGGCCGATCGCATCGCCGGACCGCATGATGATGGTCGGCACAGCCTTCCAGTCCATCGGACAGGGGTGGCCGAGCGTCGTCGGCGCGACCCGCGCCCGCCCGGAGTCGACGGTGGTGCTGACCTCGGGCGACGGCGGCGGGCTGATGGCGATCGCCGACCTCGAATCGGCGGTGCGCGCGGCCGCCGGCCACGGCATCGCGGTCATCTGGAACGACGCCGCCTACGGCGCCGAGGTGAACCTGTACGGTCTGAAGGGTCTCGCCGAGGGCCCGATGCTGATCCCCGAGGTCGACTTCGCGGCCTTCGCCGGTGCCGTGGGCGCCGAGGGCGTGGTCGTGCGCTCGCTCGCCGACCTCGACCGGCTGCGCGACTGGAACGACGAAGACCCCATGTCGCGCCGGTTCCTGGTGCTGGATCTGCGCATCTCCGGCAAGGTCATCGCGCCGTATCAGCAGGAGATCATCCGGGTGAACTCCTGACTTCTGACAGAGTCGCCGGTCAGCCGGCGGCGCTGTAGTCGGGCAGCTGCTGCAGCGTCCACGAGTTGCCATCGGGGTCGTCGAAGGTGACGAAGCGCCCCCAGTCCTGCTCGTCGACGCCGTTCGCCTCGACTCCGGCGTCGCGGAGCTGAGCCAGTGCAGCGTCCGCGTCCGGGACGACGACCTGGATCGAGTCCTGCTGACCCGGAGCGAGCCTGCCGCCCAGACCCTCTCCGAAGGCGATCGAACAGGCGGATCCGGGCGGGGTCATCTGCACGAAGCGCAGCCCCTCGTACGGCACGTGATCGTGGTCGGCGTTGAAGCCGATCTTCACGTAGAAGTCCTTCGCCCGATCCACATCTGAGACCGGGACGAAGATGAGCTCGATCTTCCAGTCCATCGTGCACTCCTCCTGGCAGGCGTCGGCGCCCGACTGCGGTCAACGCTACGCCGGGCCACCGACATCGCGGCTGTCAGATCCAGCCCTTGTCCTGTGCGACTCGCACGGCCTGTGCGCGGTTGGCGGCGCCGACCTTGCCGATCGCCGCCGAGAGGTGGTTGCGCACGGTGCCGGCCGAGAGGAAGACCTCGGATGCTATGGCCGGAGCACTGCGCCCGTCAGCAGCCAGCCGCAGCACCTGCTGCTCGCGCTCGCTGAGCGGATTCGCACCCTCGAACAGACTCGCCTCGGCGAGCGCGGGATCCACGACGCGAAGGCCGGCGTGCACGCGACGGACCGCGTCGGCGAGCTGCTCAGCCGGGGCATCTTTCACCACGAACCCGCTCGCTCCGGCGTCCAGCGCCGCGCGCAGATACCCGGGCCGCGCGAAGGTCGTGACGATCAGCACCCGTGTGCCCGGATGCGCGGCACGCACCCGCCTGGTCGCCTCGATGCCGTCCACGCCGGGCATCTGAATGTCCATCAGGCAGACGTCGGGCGATGTCTGCGACACCACCTGCACGGCCTCCTCGCCGTTGCCGGCGACGCCGACGACGGTCAGATCTGACTCGAGCTCAAGCAGCGCCGCGAGTGCTCCGCGCAGCATCGCCTGGTCGTCCACGATCACCAGGCTGATGTGTCCAGCATCCGTCACCACGTCACCTCCACCCGGGTGCCGCCGCCGGCTGCCGCACCGACCGTGAGCATCGCGCCGCCCGTCGTCGCACGCTCGCGCATTCCCCGCATGCCGTTGCCCTCGGAGCCGGACATGCCCCTGCCGTCGTCGGCCACCGAGAAGCCGCCCGGCGCGATGCGCACGACGACCTCGCCGGCATCCGCATGACGCAGCACGTTCGTGGTCGCCTCGCGCAGAATCCAGCTCGCCGTCAGCGACTGCGCCGGTGAGAGCGCCGATGCCTCCCCCTCGACCCTCATCGAGACGTCGGCGGCCCGCAGCGCCTCGCGGCACGAGGCGAGCTGCTCGATGAGCGCGGCGCTGCGCACACCGGCCACGGTGGCGCGAACCCCGGCGATGGCCTCTGCGGTGAGCGACTCGATGTCGGCGAGCTCGGCCTTCGCCCGCTCCGGGTCGCTGTCGATAAGGCGCCTGACCAGCTGCGCCTTCAGGCTCACCACCGTCAGCGAGTGACCGACGAGATCGTGCACGTCCCGAGCGACCGCCTCGCGCCCTTCGCTCGTCGCCAGTTCAAGCCCGAGCCTCTCGGCTTCGGCCGAGCGGATGATCAGCGTGGTCGACACCGTGTTGACCACGCCCAGCAGCGCGATGATCGCGAGGATCGACAGAAAGCGCAGCCCGTCCGGCGTCAGGAAGACCACGAGCGCGGTGATCGAGACGCTCCCCGCGAAAGTGACCCAGTGCGCGAGCCGGGTGAGGCCGTACGAGGCGAACGACATGATGAAGGGCAGAAAGCCCAGCGCCGTGCCGCCCACGCCCGGCACCGTGAGCGCCGCGCATGCGATCATGCCGCCGAACGCCACCCATTGGATCGGCTTCGGCGGCGTGGTCAGTCCGCCGCCGCCGAATCTCATGCCGTTCATGAAGCCTGCGACGTAGATGACGATGAAGGCGCCCAGGGCGATCCAGCCCGTCATGATCCATCCCTGCGCGGCATCCGATCGCAGCAGCGCCAGCACCGGGTAGATCAGGAACACGAGCCAGACGGCGGCCATGACCCAGCCGAACCGCTCCCAGGGCGAGCCTGCTCCGCGATGGGGGCTGCGCTGGGTGCCGGGCGAAGCCCACGCGGCGGGGACGGCGCCGGCGGCAGAGGCCGCCGCCGCATCCCGAGTCAGATCATCGGTCATCGTGTCGACCCTATCGGCGAGTGCGCGATCGCTTGACGCCCACGACCACGAGCACGGCGAACACCGCGAGCCAGACGATCACGTTCAGCCCCGACATCCACAGCTCGTCGGTCTGCCCGGTGGTGAGCAGGCCTTCGTTCAGCGGCCAGCGGCTCAGCGAGACGAACCCGTACAGCGGAGTGAAACGGGCGATGTCGAGCATGACGCCGTCCAGCGGGATGAACACGTTGCCGAAGAAGGCGAAGAAGGTCATCGAGATGGATGCCAGTGCCGCGGCCGTGTCGGAGTTGAAGAACAGCCCGACGCCGAGCCCGTACAGCCCGTAGATGAGCCCGATGCCGAGGATGATCCCCGCCGAGGCCCACCAGCGCCACGCGTCACTGGCCTCCGCGCCCGTGGCGAGGCCCGCCGCGAAGACGAGCAGCACGGCGAGGGCTGCGAACGCGACCGCGGTGAGCAGTTTGGTCACCGCGTAGCCGGCGGTGCCGAGCGGGGTCATGGCGAGCTGGCGCCCCCACCCCTGCTTGGCCTCGGTCGCGGCGAGCGACGTCAGCGAGCTCATCGCGACCGCCGTGCCGTATGCGGCCATCGAGACCATCACGTAGAACTTGACGTTGCCGTGGCCGGCCGACATCGCGCCGTAGTCCATGCTGGCCCCGAACAGCAGGTACATGGCCACGGGCATCCCGAGGGTGAACGCGAGCGTGTACGGGTTGCGGATCTGGCGCATCGCCTCGATGCGCATCATGGTGGGTGAGATCGACATGGTCATGATCAGTTCTCCGTGAGTGCCGTGAAGGCGGTCTCAAGGGTGGGCGCGGTGATCTCCAGATCGTGCGCACCCGCGTTCAGAAGGGCGGATGCCGCGGCATCCGAATCCAGGGCGCGAAGGCTCACGCGACCCGCGTCGATTCGCAGCTCGGCGATGCCGTCAGTGTCGGCGAGCTGCCGCAGAAGACCGTCGCGGCCGGATTCGGGAAGGGTCGCCGCGAGCGTGCGACCGCCGAGGTTCGCGCGCAGCTGCGCGGTCGGTGCGTCGGCGACGATGACGCCGCGGTGCATCACCACTGTCCGCCGGGCGAACTGCTCGGCCTCCTCGAGGTAGTGCGTGGCGAAGATGATGGTGCGTCCGGCATCGGCGTCGGCGCGCATGACGTCCCAGAAATGGCGGCGTGCGGTGACATCCATGCCTGCGGTGGGCTCGTCGAGCACGAGGATGTCCGGATCGGCGACCAGCGCGAGGGCGAATTTGACGCGCTGCTGTTCGCCGCCGGAGCACTTCGAGATGCGACGGCGGGAGATGGCCTCGAGCTCCGTGGCAGCGAGCACTTCGGGCACCCTGGCGAGCGCGTCGCGTCCGTGCAGGGAGGCGATGACCTCCACCGTCTCACGAACGGTGAGGTCCGACAGCAGCCCACCGGTCTGCAGCACGCCCGCGATCACGCCCGCCTTCGCCGCCTTCGCGGGCGCTTCGCCGAAGACCGAAAGCGTGCCGCCGCTCGGATCGGTGAGCCCGAGCAGCATGTCGAGGGTGGTCGTCTTGCCGGCCCCGTTCGGGCCGAGCAGGGCGACGACCTCACCGCGTCGGATGCTGAGATCGAGGCCGTCGACGGCCTTGACTGTCCGCTCGCCTAGGCCGAAGTGCCGCTGCAGGCCCGAGACGGCGACGGCCGTGTCGGATGCTGTGTCAGCGGATCTTGTGGAAGTCCGTGCGTCCAGTGCTGTGCTCATGCCTCCAGCCTGGCCGCGTGGGGCTCGAGAGTCCGGAGGACGATGTCATGGGATCGGCATGACAGGTGTCATGCGTCGTCGGGATCTGTGCCTGGGCGGCCCGGATGGGTGGCGCGGACGGGTGGTGCGGACGGGTGGCGCGGAAACTCATCTCAACCTCTAGTTGAAGGTTGCGGCCGAATCTTCGTTCGAATGTCGGTGGGCGCCGCTTGAATGGACTCATGACCGAAACCGTGCTCGAGCCGCCGCAGCAGCCGGAGCTGCTGAGCGACGTCGTGAGCACAATGGTCGCGCTCGATCAGACGTTGAATCAGCTGCAGGCGCTGCGATCGTCGCTGCTGGCCACAGCGCATCTGATCGCCGACGAGAATCCCGACATCGAAGATGTCCGATCGCGCGAGATGGCTCACCGCGCCGTCGCGACCGAGCTGGGCGCGGCGCTGCGCATATCCGATCGGACCATCGAGCGTCAGATGGGCGACGCGTTCGTGATGCGACGCGACTTCCCCGCGACGGCTGAGGCGTTCGAGCGTGGCGCTCTCTCCGCCGCGCACGTGCGGGTGATCACCGAGGCCGGGCTTGGCATCACGGATGCTGATCGCCGGGCGAGCTTTGAGCGGATCGTCCTCGAGAGGGCGCTGACGGAGTCGCCGAACCGGCTGCGGCCGTTCGCGAAGCAGCTGTCCGAGCGGTTCCGCGAGGTCTCGTTCCAGCAGCGCAACGATGAGGCGCGCAAGAAGCGGAGCGCGTGGGTGCGCGATCTCGAAGACGGCCAGAGCGAGTTCGGGGTCAGCGGGCCGTCCGCGATCATTCATGGGATCTTCGAGCGCGTCACACAGATGGGGTTCGCGGTGAAGACCGAGAACGACAGGGCCGCGAAGACCGCGAAGTCCACGTCTCGGGTGTCTGAGGTGTCTGGGGCGTACGAGGCGTCTGGGGTGTCTGAAGCGTCTGGGGCGTCTGAAGCGTCTGGGGCGTCCGGGGCGTCCGGGGCGCCTGGGGTGTCTGAAGCGTCTGAGGCGTCTGAGGCGTCCGGGGCGTCTGAAGCGTCTGAAGCGTCTGAAGCGTCTGAAGCGTCTGACACGTCAGCACTCGATGAGCGGACGCTGAACGAGATTCGGGCTGACCTGGTCGCCGACCTGCTGCTGACCGGCGTCCCTACCGGACATGACACGGTCGACGGGCTGCTGGGCCGGATCCAGGGTTTCATCGAAGTCACCATCCCGGTCACGGCGCTGACCGACCCGATCGACGAATCGCCTCCTGCGCAGTTGGAGGGCATCGGTCCGGTCGATCCCGAGACGGCGCGCATTCTCGCCGGAACCGCGGCAGGCTGGGATCGGGTCATGACCGATCCTGTTTCGGCTGCGGTGCTCGCAGTCGATCGGTATCGCCCCAGCGAAGAGATGCGTCGACATCTGCGGGCGCGTGATCGACGTTGTCGGTTCCCCGGATGCCGCATCACGGCGCGCAAGTGCGACGACGATCATTCCGTCGATCACGCTCTCGGGGGTGCGACCGATGTCGAGAACCTCGCCGGGAAGTGTCGACGCCATCACATGACGAAGCATCACACGCCGTGGAAGGTTCGGCAGCGCAGCGGCGGCGTGCTGGAGTGGACCAGTCCGACCGGGCGTCGTCATGTCGATCGTCCGCCCGGCGCATCCGCGCACGTCACGTTCACCGATATCGACGAGCGGGCGGCTCGCGCTGCGCCCGCGACAGGTGGGGACGCGCCGTTCTGACGTGATCCGGTGCCGACGGCGCCGCAGAGCAGTGCAGACGCGTTGCCGAGAACGTCCTGCCGATGAGTCTGGCGGGGTGAGTTCCGGAGGCGGGCTAGGCGCGGTTCTACTCCGGTAGCGGGTACTCGCTGAGGGGCGGCGGCGTAGCCAGCACTGCGACCAGAGTCCCCAGCA
The DNA here is from genome assembly GCF_050408615.1 of Microbacterium alcoholitolerans. Taxonomy (NCBI): domain Bacteria; kingdom Bacillati; phylum Actinomycetota; class Actinomycetes; order Micrococcales; family Microbacteriaceae; genus Microbacterium; species Microbacterium alcoholitolerans. The sequence goes on from NZ_JBNTKD010000001.1 coordinate 1,181,052, forward strand.
CGAGGACTGCGCTCAGTCCAACGACGATCCTCACCGTTGCACGCCGCGCGCGCGTCGGCGGGCCGTCACGCAGCCCTACCAGCGCGGCAGACAGCAGCAGCACGAGCCAGGCCACGAGAGCGATGACGCCCATCCCGATACCGATCGACCGCTCGCTGTCATCCGAATCTGCGTACTCGATGACCGTTAGGCCCGGACCCGCCAAGGTTAGACCGGCTGCGCCGAACATGAGATTCCCGAAGAGCCCGAGAAGCGTCGCTGCGACCACGAGGGACACACTGCTGACGGTTCGCACCGCTCCATCCTGGCAGGTGATGGGCGCGTCACGCCGGCAGCAGCATCCCCTCGAGGTACGCGGCCAGTTCGTCCACGGCATCCAGCGGCAGAATCGCCGACACGTACTGGTCCGGCCGCACGACGATCACGACGCCGTCGCGCGACAGTTCGCGGGCTTCGAAGATATCGATCTCGGTCCACTTGCTCGGCCCCGCCGCGTAGACCTTCTCCCAGTCGGTGAGCTGCAGCGGACCCGATTTCGGTGTGAACAACTCCGGCGCCGAGGTGACCTCGAGCTCCTCGAAGGGCTGCTGGTAGATCGCCTTCACATCGAAGATCGCATCGGCATCGGCATCCGACGGCGTGTGCCGCGCGAACAGCGGCGCGGCTTGTGCGGCCCAGGCGTCCAGCGCCGCGCCGGTGCGATCGCCGAAGGCGTAGACCCGCCAGCGTCCGTCCGCGCGCGCGTGATGCCCGAGGTGGACGACATTGCCGTCGCACACCCTCACAACCTCCGCGGACTTGAAGCGCTTGCCGAGCGGGAAGCCCGCCGCCAGCGCCTGATGCACGTCGGTGCCGGTGATCATCGACGAGGTGTACTGCGTCATGAACCCGGAGGGGAACTCGGCCGTTCCGAGGTAGAAGGTCGCGAGCTCGTTCGGGTCGGAGATCTCCTCGGGCTTGCGCGCCATCAGGGTGGACCATTCGCGATCGAAGTCGATCAGCTGCTGCGCCACGGGCCGTCGCTCGGCCCCGTACGTCGCCAGCAGCGACTCGGGGCTGCGACCGGTGAGCACCGATCCGAGCTTCCAGCCGAGGTTGAAGCCGTCCTGCATCGACACATTCATGCCCTGGCCCGCCTTGGCGCTGTGCGTGTGGCAGGCATCCCCCGTCAGGAAGACGCGCGGCGTGCGTCCCGACCCGTCGATCACGTCGTCGAATCCGTCGGTGACGCGGTGGCCGACCTCATAGACGCTGTGCCAGGCGACGTCCTTCACATCGATCGAGTACGGATGCAGGATCTCGTTCGCCTTGCGGATGATCTCCTCGATCGGCGTCTGCCGCACACGACGGTCGTCATCCTCGGCCACTGCGCCGAGATCGATGTACATGCGGCTGAGGTACCCGCCCTCCCTCGGGATGTGCAGGATGTTCCCCGCCTCCGCGTTGATCGCGCACTTGGTGCGCCAGTCCGGGAAGTCGGTGTTCACGAGCACGTCCATCACGCCCCAGGCGTGCGCCGAGACGCCGCCGACGTGCTTTCGTCCGATGGCCTCGCGCACCCGGCTGCGCGCACCGTCGCATCCGACGACGTACTTCGCACGGATCGTGCGCTCCTCCCCCTCCCGCTCCGCGACCACGTGACGCACCCGCACCTCGACCGGATACTCGTCGCCCTCGCGGACGGTGAGCCCGAGGAACTCGATGCCGTAGTCGGGGACGATCCGCCCCGGCCCGTCGGCCGCGGCCTCGGCGAAGTAGTCGAGCACGCGCGCCTGGTTCACGATCAGGTGCGGGAACTCGCAGATGTCGTACCCGTAGTCGGCTGTGCGCGCGGTGCGCACGATGTTCTGCGGGTTCTCCGGGTCGGGCCCCCAGAAGTTCATCCACCCGATGTTGTACGCCTCGGCGATGATGCGCTCCGCGAACCCGAAAGCCTGGAACGTCTCGACACTGCGCGGCTGGATGCCATCGGCCTGCCCGAGCACGAGACGCCCGTCACGCTTCTCGATGATGCGCGTGTTCACGTGCGGATACTGCGACATCTGCGCCGCCAGCAGCATGCCGGCAGGCCCTGAGCCGACGATGAGCACGTCCATCTCATCGGGCAGGTCGGCGGGACGGTCGATGCCGAGGCCTTCGGCAGGGAGCACTCGCGGGTCGTGGGAGACGTAGCCGTGGTGGTGGAATTGCATCTTCGCTCCTTCGTGCGGGGTGGATGCTCGTCAGCATCCGCCCCTCAGGTGGTCAGGCCTTCGACAGGCCGTAGATCGGACTCTTCGCCTGCTCGGCCTCGTGCTCGGGACCGAGCGGGATGCCCGTGCGGTCGCGCAGCAGCAGCGTGGCGATCAGACCGATCACCGTCATGCCCGCGAGGTACCAGGTGATCCCGGCGGTGTCGCCGGTCGCCTGGAAGATCGCCTGCGCGATCATCGGCGAGAACGCGCCGCCGAGGATCGCGCCGATCGCGTACGAGATCGACACTCCGGAGAACCGGATGGATGCCGGGAACAGCTCGGAGTAGAGCGCCGCCTGCGGCCCGTAGGTGAAGCCGAGGCCGATCGTGAGGATCACCAGCGCCCACGTGAGCGACATGATGGTGCCGACGTTCGTCAGCGGGAACAGCAGGAAGACGCCGATCAGCTGCAGCACCCAGCCCACGATGTAGGTGGTGCGCCGGCCCAGCTTGTCGGAGATCCAGCCGCCGAACCAGGTCGAGATCAGCCAGGTGACGCCCGAGAGCGCGACGACCCAGAACACTGCAGAGGTGTCGAGCTCGATCGGACCGGGCGAAGCCGTCGCATAGCGCTGCACGTATCCGCCGGTCGTCATGTAGCCCACCGCGTTGTTGCCGGCGAAGACGAGTGCCGCGATGATCACCAGCGGCAGGTGGTGGCGCAGGAGCTGCAGGATGGGCATCTTCGACTCCTCCTTGCGCTCGGCGATCTCGGTGAACACGGGACTCTCCGAGACCGTGCGCCGCACCCAGTACCCGACGCCGATCAGCACGATCGACAGCAGGAACGGCACGCGCCAGCCCCACTCGAGGAACGCGTCGCCCGGGGCGATCTGCGCCATCAGCGCCAGCATCATGGACGCCATCAGCAGCCCGATCGGAACGCCGATCTGCGGCGAGGCGCCGAACAGTCCGCGCTTGGCGCGGGGAGCGTGCTCGACAGCCATCAGCACCGCGCCGCCCCATTCGCCGCCGGCCGAGATGCCCTGCACGACGCGCAGGAAGATCAGCAGGATCGGCGCCCACACGCCGATGACGGCGTGGGTGGGCAGCAGGCCCACAAGGGTGGTCGCGATCCCCATCAGCAGCAGCGTGATGACCAGCATCGGCCGACGGCCGATCTTGTCTCCGTAGTGACCGGCGAGGAAGGCGCCGAGCGGACGGAAGAGGAAGCTCACACCGACTGTGAAGAACGAGACGATCTGCGCGAACTCCGACCCCATCGGCTCGAAGAACAGCGTCGCGAACACGGTGGCCGCGGCGAACGCGTAGATGAAGAAGTCGTACCACTCGACCGTGGTGCCCACCACCGTGGCGAAGACCACGCGGCGGCGATCCTGCGGACTGGCGATGGTGCCGGTCGGCGTGAATCCGGGTGAACCGAGCTGATCGCTCATGATGCTCCTTGGACGTCGTTGTCATGTGTGGCGGAGGATGATGCTTGCCACGCGGTGCCATGATCATATACGATTTCAAATACGACGCACAAGACTTCGCTTTCGCCGAGAGCTTCGGCAGTGCGACCGAGCGCGAGGAGGCGCATCCGTGGCAATGCCCGTCACCCCCGGCAAGATCATCGCCGTGCACCTGAGCTACGAGTCCCGCGCGGCTCAGCGCGGCCGCAAGCCCGCGCATCCGTCGTACTTCTTCAAGCCCCTGAGCTCGCTCGCCGCATCGGGCGGCACGGTCGAGCGTCCCGCCGGCACCGAACTGCTCGCCTTCGAGGGCGAGATCGCAGTCGTGATCGGGACGCCTGCCCGATGGGTCGGCATCGATGACGCCTGGAGCCACGTCGCCGCCGTCACGGCCGCGAACGATCTGGGCCTGTACGACCTGCGCGCAGCCGACAAGGGATCCAACGTCCGCAACAAGGGCGGCGACGGCTACACCCCGCTGGGCCCCGAGCTCATCGACGCGGCGGACGTCGACCCCGAGGGCATCCGCGTCCGCACCTGGGTCAACGGCGAGCTGCGCCAGGACGACTCGAGCGCCGGGATGTTCTTCTCGCTGTCGCAGCTGGTCGCCGACCTCTCTCAGCACTTCACGCTGGAGACCGGCGATGTGATCCTCACCGGCACACCAGCAGGGTCCTCGGTCATCGTTCCCGGCGATGTCGTCGAGGTCGAGGTCGACGTACCTGCAACGGGCGCCACGTCGGGCCGCCTGACGACCACCGTCACCCAGGGCGAGCGCGCGTTCGATGAGACGATCGGATCCCTCCCCTCGGTCGACGACCTCCAGCGCACCGAGGCCTGGGGATCGCGCGAGGCCGCCGGCCTGCCGCCCGAGCCCGGACTCGACCCTGCCCTGCGGGCGAAGCTGCTCGAGGCGCCCACGGCAGGCCTGTCCAGCCAGCTCCGCAAGCGCGGCCTGCACTCCTGCTTCATCGACGGGCTGACGGCGAACATCCCCGGCACCAAGATCGTCGGCACTGCGAAGACGCTGCGCTTCGTGCCTGCCCGCGAGGACCTCTTCAAGAGCCACGGCGGCGGTTACAACGCCCAGAAGCGCGCCTTCGACGCGGTCGACGAGGGCGAGATCATCGTCATCGAGGCGCGGGGGGATGCGAGCACCGGCACGCTCGGCGACATCCTCGCGCTGCGCGCCAAGACGCGCGGAGCCGCGGGCGTCGTCACCGACGGCGGGGTCCGCGACTTCGACGCGGTCGCCGAGATCGGACTGCCCGTGTTCTCACAGGGCGCCCACCCCTCGGTGCTGGGCCGCAAGCACGTCCCGTGGGAGTTCGACGTGACGATCGGCTGCGGCGGCGCGACCGTGCAGCCCGGCGACGTCATCGTCGGCGACGGCGACGGCGTGATCGTCATTCCCGCCGCCCTCGCCGAGGAGGTCGCCGACGCCGCACTCGCCCAGGAGGACGAGGATGCCTGGATCGCCGAGCAGGTCGCCGCGGGCCATCCGGTCGACGGGCTGTTTCCGATGAACGCCGAGTGGCGCGCGAAATACGACTCCGAGGGCCGCGCATCCGGTGCACTGAGCGAGCGGAGCGAGACGAAGTGAGCACCGTCCGCGAGGGGAGCAAGTCCGAGCAGGCCTACACCTGGCTGCGCGGACGCATCTCCTCGCACGCCTATGGCCCGGGCTACCGACTGGTGCTGGGCTCCATCGCGGACGAGCTGCACATGAGCGTCGTCCCGGTGCGCGAGGCGATCCGCCGCCTCGAGGCCGAGGGCCTGGTCACCTTCCAGCGCAACGTCGGCGCGCACGTCTCACTCGTCGACGAGAGCGAGTACGCGCACACCATGCAGACCCTCGGCCTGGTCGAGGGCGCTGCCACCGCCCTGTCCGCTCCGCTGCTCGACGAGGCCGCGCTGGCGCGCGCGGAGGAGATCAATGAGCGGATGCTGCGCCTGCTCGAGCACTTCGATGCGCACCGCTTCACGCAGCTGAACCGCGACTTCCACTCGGTGCTGTTCGAGCCGTGCCCCAACCCGCACATCCTCGTTCTGGTGCACCGCGGCTGGGGTCGGCTCTCGGGCATCCGCGACACGACCTTCGCCTTCGTGCCGGGCCGTGCCACGCACTCCGTCGAGGAGCACACGCAGATCCTCGAGCTCATCCGCACCGGCGCCGATCCGCTCGAGATCGAGCTCGCCGCCCGAAACCACCGCTGGCGCACCATGGACGCGTTCCTGGACGCCCGGCATCCGCATCCCACCGAAGAAGGACGATGATGACCGACGTGTACACCCCGGCCGATCTGCCGGCGAAGATCCAGCACTACATCGATGGCGAGTTCGTCGACTCCGTCGACGGCGACACGTTCGAGGTGCTCAATCCCGTCACGAACGAGACGTACGTGCACGCCGCTGCGGGCAAGAAGGCCGACATCGACCGCGCCGTCGCCGCCGCACGTCGCGCGTTCACCGAGGGACCGTGGCCGCGGATGCTGCCGCGCGAGCGATCCCGGGTGCTGCATCGCATCGCCGACATCGTCGAGTCGCGCGACGCCCGCCTCGCCGAGCTGGAGTCCTTCGACTCCGGCCTGCCGATCACCCAGGCGCTCGGGCAGGCACGCCGCGCCGCCGAGAACTTCCGGTTCTTCGCCGACCTGATCGTCGCCCAGGCCGACGACGCGTTCAAGGTCCCCGGCAAGCAGCTCAACTACGTCAACCGCAAGCCGATCGGCGTCGCAGGCCTGATCACGCCGTGGAACACGCCGTTCATGCTCGAGTCGTGGAAGCTCGGTCCGGCACTGGCGACCGGCAACACCGTCGTCCTCAAGCCGGCCGAGTTCACCCCGCTGTCGGCGTCGCTGTGGGCAGGCATCTTCGAAGAGGCTGGACTCCCCAAGGGCGTCTTCAACCTGGTCAACGGACTCGGCGAAGACGCCGGTGACGCGCTCGTGAAGCACCCCGACGTGCCGCTGATCTCGTTCACGGGCGAGAGCAGCACCGGCCAGCTGATCTTCGGCAACGCCGCGCCGTTCCTCAAGGGCCTGTCGATGGAGCTGGGCGGCAAGAGCCCGGCGATCGTCTTCGAGGACGCCGATCTCGACCTGGCGATCGACGCCTGCATCTTCGGCGTCTTCTCCCTCAACGGCGAGCGCTGCACGGCGGGATCGCGCATCCTCGTGCAGCGCTCGGTGTACGACGAGTTCGTCGAGCGCTACGCCGCGCAGGCGAAGCGCGTGAAGGTCGGCATGCCGCACGATCCCACCACCGAGGTCGGCGCACTCGTGCATCCGGAGCACTACGACAAGGTGATGAGCTACGTCGCGCTCGGAAAGAGCGAGGGGCGCCTGGTCGCCGGCGGCGGCCGACCCGACGAGTTCCCTGAGGGCAATTTCGTGCAGCCCACCGTCTTCGCCGACGTGCCCGCCGACGCGCGCATCTTCCAGGAGGAGATCTTCGGGCCGGTCGTCGCGATCACCCCCTTCGACACGTGGGACGAGGCGCTCGAGCTCGCCAACAACACCAAGTACGGCCTGGCCGCGTACGTCTGGACCAACGACCTCAAGGGCGGGCACAACTTCGCCCAGTCCGTCGAGGCCGGCATGGTGTGGCTGAACTCGAACAACGTGCGAGACCTCCGCACCCCGTTCGGCGGCGTGAAGGCATCCGGTCTGGGACACGAGGGCGGCTACCGCTCGATCGACTTCTACACCGACCAGCAGAGCGTGCACATCACGCTCGGCGAACCGCACAACCCCACGTTCGGCAAGCAGGATCCCCCGCACCGGACCGATCTCGACGACCCGGACCCCCGCTGACCCGACGCATCAGGGACGCATACAGAGCAAGGACGCTGACATGACCGACCGCAAAGAGATGACACTGACTTCCTCCGGCTTCTTCGTGAGCCAGGAGGTGCCGATCACCTGCGACGATCCGACTCCGACCCCGACGTCGCCGGCGCCGGACATCCTCCGCTGCGCGTACATGGAGCTCGTCGTCACCGACCTCGAGCTGTCGCGGAAGTTCTACGTGGACATCCTCGGGCTGTACGTGACCGAAGAGGACGACGAGGCGATCTACCTGCGCTCCACCGAGGAGTTCATCCACCACAACCTCGTGCTGCGCAAGGGCGAGATCGCGGCGGTCGCGGCGTTCAGCTACCGGGTGCGCGCCAGCGAGGACCTCGACAAGGCCGTGGCGTTCTTCACCGAACTCGGCTGCGAGGTGCGCCGCAAGGAGGACGGCTTCGTGAAGGGCATCGGCGACTCGGTGCGCGTCATCGATCCGCTCGGCTTCCCGTACGAGTTCTTCTACCAGACCGAGCACGTCGAGCGGATGTCATGGCGCTACGACCTGCACATCCCCGGTGAGCTGGTGCGCCTGGATCACTTCAACCAGATCACCCCTGATGTGCCGCGCGCGGTGAAGTACATGCAGGACCTCGGCTTCCGCGTCACGGAGGACATCCAGGACGAGCAGGGCACGGTCTACGCCGCGTGGATGCGTCGCAAGCCCACCGTGCACGACACCGCGATGACCGGCGGCGACGGCCCGCGCATGCACCACGTCTGCTTCGCGACGCACGAGAAGCACAACATCCTCGCCATCTGCGACAAGCTGGGGGCGCTCCGCCGCTCGGATGCCATCGAGCGCGGTCCTGGCCGCCACGGCGTATCGAACGCGTTCTACCTGTACCTGCGCGATCCGGACGGCCACCGCGTCGAGATCTACACGCAGGACTACTACACCGGTGACCCGGACAACCCGGTCGTCACCTGGGACGTGCACGACAATCAGCGCCGCGACTGGTGGGGCAACCCGGTCGTGCCGTCCTGGTACACCGACGGTTCGCTGGTGCTCGACCTGGACGGCAATCCGCAGCCCGTCGTCGCTCGCACCGACTCGAGCGAGATGGCGGTGACCATCGGCGCCGACGGCTTCTCGTACACCCGTCCGGAGGAGGGCGAGGAGTCGATGCCGGAGTGGAAGCAGGGCGAGTACAAGCTGGGTCACCAGCTGTGACCCTGCCCGCCGAGACGATCGCGCAGCTCGCCGCCGAACTGGCGGAGGCCGAGCGGACCCGCGGCGTGATGCCGCGCATCACCGCTCGGTACCCGGATGCCACGATCGAGGACTCCTACGCCATCCAGGGTGTCTGGCGCGACTCGCAGCTCGCTGCGGGCCGCCGCCTGGTGGGGCGCAAGATCGGTCTGACCTCGAAGGCGATGCAGCAGGCGACGGGGATCACCGAGCCGGACTACGGCGTGATGTTCGACGACACCGTCTACGAGTCCGGCGCCGACATCCCGTTCGATCACTTCTCGAACGTGCGCATCGAGGTCGAGCTGGCGTTCGTGCTGAAGGCTTCACTCGAGGGCCCGGATTGCACGCTTGAGGACGCCCTCGCCGCGATCGACTACGCGGTTCCCGCGCTCGAGGTGCTCAACTCGCACATCGAGCTGGAGGGCCGCACGATCGTCGACACGATCAGCGACAACGCCGCGTATGGCGCCATGGTCCTCGGCGATGTGCGCATGCGCCCGGACGAGATCGACCTGCGCTGGGTTCCCGGAGTGCTCTCGCGCAACGGGCAGATCGAAGAGACCGGTGTCGCTGCCGGCGTGCTCGGGCATCCCGCGACCGGGGTCGCCTGGCTGGCGAACAAGTTCCACCAGCACGGGCAGCGACTGGAGGCCGGCGAGATCATCCTGGCAGGATCGTTCACACGGCCGATGTGGGTCGAGCGCGGCGATGAGGTGCTGTGCGACTACCGCGAGATGGGGACCATCAGATGTCGTTTCGTGTAGAGCCGGCTCCGTCGTTCCGCGAGTGCCTGACCGCCGCCGATCGCCCGCTGATCGGCGCCTGGATCTGCTCTGGCAGTCCCATCGCCGCGGAGATCGTCGCGGGCTCCGGTCTCGACTGGACCCTCATCGACGGCGAGCACAGTCCGATCGGACTGGAGTCGATCCTCGCGCTGCTGCAGGCCGTCGCCCCGTATCCGATCACCCCGCTGGTGCGGGTTCCGTCGGCGCACCCGGCATGGATCAAGCAGGTGCTCGACGTCGGAGCGCAGAACCTGCTGGTGCCGATGGTCGATTCCGCGACGGATGCCGAGGCCGCGGTCGCGGCCACCAGGTACCCGCCCCGTGGCATCCGCGGTGTGGGCAGCGCGCTCGCGCGCGCCGGGCAGTTCAATCGCATCGAGGACTACCTGCAGCGCGCGCACGAGATCACTTCGCTGAGCGTGCAGATCGAGTCGGATGCCGCGGTGCAGAACGCCCGCGCGATCGCCGAGGTCGACGGAGTGGACGCGGTCTTCATCGGCCCCAGCGACCTGGCAGCCTCCATGGGACTGCTCGGTCAGCAGGAGCACCCGGACGTGGTCGCCGCTGTCGAGCGGACCATCGCCGAGGTGCGCTCCACCGGCAAACCGGTCGGGGTGAACGCCTTCAATCCGGCGACCGCACGGCGCTACATCGACGCCGGCGCGTCGTTCGCGCTCGTCGCCGCCGACGTGTCGATCCTCGCGCGCGCCACCGAGAAGCTCGCGGCCGACTGGATCCCCGACGCCGACAACACGGAGCGCGCCGGCTACTGATCGCTGCTGCCACAGCTCCAGAGAGCAGGGCTCAGACCGCGCTGATCCGCCACGCGGCGGAGTGCGCGTCGCCCGGCGCGAGCGTGATGAGGTCGACGCCCGAGTTGAAGGCATCCGGCGGGCAGGTCATCGGTTCGACGGCGAGCCCGATCCTGTGCGTGGCGTCGACGCCCGGAGTGTCTGCTGTGTGAATCTGCACCCACGGGCAGCGCTCGTCCCAGCTGATCGCGACGCCGGTGCCATCGGAGTCGGTCACGGTCACCTCGGTGAGTCCGCCGTCCTGCGAGAGATCAGTGAACGCGTGGTCGATGAACACGTCGCCGATGGCGTGCGCCGCGCGGAAGTCCCACTCCGCGTGCGCGTCGACGCTCTCCACCGCGACCGGGCTCAGCCGGTCCTCGGTGACCGTCAGCACCTCGGATGCCGGCAGCGAGAGCGTCCAGTCGTCGACGCGGCCGGGCCCCGCCACCAGGTACGGGTGCGGGCCGGTGCCCCAGGGCGCAGCATCCGATCCGAGATTGCGGGCGGTGACGGTCTGCGTGAGTCCGTCATCGGCGACACGGTACTCGACCTCGACCTCGACGCGGAACGGATAGCCCGCCTGCGGCTCGATCACCGCGACCATCACGGCGCGGTCCTCTGAGACGGACCGGTCGGCGAACTCCGCCCACGCCAGCAGGCCGTGCAGGGCGTGCCCCCTTTCGGGTTCGGTGAGCGCGAGCTGGTGCTCGGCGCCCCCGAAGCGGTGGCGACCGTCGACGATGCGGTTCGGCCAGGGCGCCAGCGTCGCGCCGCGATATGCGGGCCGCACCTGATCGGCGTCGAACGGGACGACCAGGTCGCGCTGCTCGTGCCGCAGCACCCGCAGTGTCGCTCCGACGCTGGCGATCACCGCCTGATAGCCGTTGTGGGAAAGGGTGATCTGCCGTCCGGAGCGAGGTGTCTTCATCGACTCGAAGTCTACGCTCGCGGCGTCCCGGCACGGGCACCGCGCATGCGAGGATTGCGTGATGCTCAGCGCGATGCAGGACCGAGGGTTCCGATGGTTCTTCGTCGCACGCGCGATCACGCTGGTCACCGGTTCGATGTCGTCGATCGCGCTCGCGTTCGCCGTGCTGCAGGTCGACAATGAAGCGAGCTCCCTCTCCTACGTGCTCGCCGCGTTCACCATCGCGAACATCGTGTTCGTGCTGTTCGGCGGCGTGGTCGCCGACCGCCTTCCGCGTGCGCTGATCATCCAGAGCTGTTACGTGCTCGACATCCTCTCGATGGGCGCCGTCGCCGTTCTGCTGTTCACCCACACCGCAACGATTCCGCTTCTTGTCGCGCTCGCTGCCGTGAACGGGGCATCCACGGCGTTCGTGCTGCCCGCGATGCAGGGGATCATCCCGCAGCTGACCCGACCGGAGAACCTGCAGCAGGCCAACGCGATGCTGTCGTTCGTCCGCTCGGCGGTCACCATCGGCGGGCCGGTGATCGCGGGCATCCTGGTCACCACGGCGGGACCGGCGTGGGCGATGGTGGTGCAGGTCGTCGGATGGATGGCCGCGATTCCGATCCTCGCCATGGTGAAGCTGCCGCCTCCCGTCGGCGACGGACGGTTCTCTCTGTTCGCCGACCTGCGCACCGGGTGGACCGAGTTCTGGAGCCGCTCGTGGCTGGTCGCGGTCGTGCTCGCCTTCATGGTCATGAACGCGATCCACGTCGGCGCATGGGGAGTCGTCGGCCCGTACATCGCCAAGAACGACGAGCGCCTTGGCATCGCCGGATGGGGCTGGGTGGTCAGCGCCGAGGGCGTCGGCGTGCTGCTGATGACGCTCGTGCTGATGTGGGTCCCGCTCAAGCGCCCTCTTCGCATGGGCATGATCGGCATCAGTCTGTTCGCGATCCCGCTGACCATGCTCGGGCTTAATCCGGCCGTCGTCCTCGTCGCCATTGCGGCCTTCCTCGCCGGCGCGGGCGCCGAGGTCTTCAGCACGGGCTGGAACGTCGCGATGATGGAGAACATCTCCACCGAGAAACTCAGCCGCGTCTCGAGCTACGACATGCTGGGGAGCTTCGTCGTCATGCCGATCGGCACCCTCGTCTACGGCTGGCTGATCACCCGCGCGGACCCGGCCGTCGTGCTGACGACCTCGGGGATCGTCTACGCCGCCATCGCGCTCGCCACGCTGTTCGTGCCCAGCGTCTGGAAGATGGGACGCGTCCAGGCGGCGACCGCACGGAGCTGAGTCCCTCCGCCGCATAGCCATTTCACGGCTCAGGCTTTGGCATCGCACAGCGCGGGCGAGCACACTGGAGTCATGACCTTCGAGACCCTCCGATCGCTCGCCGACCGCGCCGCCCTCGCCACGGCTCTCCGCCAGGATCAGCTCATCGCCGCCGTCGATGCACTGGGCGAGCACCGCTGGGAGGTTGACCTGTCAGCCGGGCTCCTCACGTTCGCGGCCGAGGCCGATCCGTCGCGCACGCTGCAGGGGAAGCCGCACCTCATCGCATCGATCGCGCCGGGTCCGCGGTCTCTGATGTGGGCATGGGCACTGCCCGAGAAGCATGACTCGACGACTGCGGAGAAGCTGCGCGCGTACGGCGAGCAGCACGGCATCGCCGAGCTCACCGACGGAGAGGTGCCCTTCGGCGACGACACCGGCGGAGAGCACGACCAGTGGCTCGTGGATCTCGCCCACGTGGTCGGTGGCGCGACCGCCGAGATCGCAGGACTCTCGCCCTACTACGTGGCGCAGGTCGGCGAATCGCGTGCGGTGATGCAGGTGGACGTCCCGCTGCCCGCGCTGACCGTGAGCGCTGCCGTCACGGCCCTGCCGCGTGCGCTGTCGGGCCTCGAGATGCGCGACCCTCGCGCCTCGGTCTGGGATCTCTCGCGCCTCGCCGGATGGAGGCTCGAGTGGGTCGACGAGGCCTTCTCGGCCGCGGTGGTGTCGGATGCCACGGGCACCGCGACCTTCCGGTTCGACGAGCAGGCCCGCATCGCCGGCATCGAGAGCACGCTCACCGGCGCCTGACCGCATCTCCGCGCCCGACGCTCCGTCTGTCGCCTCGCGCCGACGTGTGCGAATCTTGACGCATGCGAAATGCGATCGTCCGCTTCGGCGCCCTCTACGTCTTCAACGCGATCGTGCTCCTGCTGGTGGGCATGCTGCTGCCGAACGTGAGCGTCGGATGGCACGCTCTCTGGGCATCCGTCATCCTCACGGCGGCCGCGCTGCTGATTAAGCCGCTGCTCACCAAGGCCTTCCGCAAGGGCACCGCGAAGTCGGCCGCCGACCGCACCAGGCTGGGCGAGAAGGTCGTGCAGTACGGCAGCGTCTTCCTCGTCGAGCTGATCATCTGGGTGCTGACGGTGGTGTTCAGCGGCGTGCGGGTCAGCGGAGTGCTCTGGGGCTGGGTGCTGCCGCCGGTGCTGCTGCTCATCGGCTGGATGATCTACGACCGCGTCGACGATCGACTGCGCGCCAAGGCAGGCGAGATCTATGACGCTGCGTCGGCGAAGATCGGCCGGTCCTCGGCATCCGGCCGCTCTGCGACGACCGCCCCGTCGCCCGCCGCCGAGGCGGGCCGCGACGAGCTCGAGGACGGTCTGACCCCCGAGCAGCGTCGCATGCTCGACGAGCTCTGACGAGCCGGCTCAGGAGACGCTGCGCACTCCGTCTCGCTGCGCTCGCTCCGCCGCCTCGACGACGTTCGTCATCAGCAGCGCGACGGTCATCGGGCCGACGCCGCCGGGGTTCGGCGAGATCCAGCCGGCCACGTCCGCGACGTCGGGATGCACGTCGCCGAACACCCTCGACTTGCCGGTCTCCGGGTCGTCCTCGCGGGTCACGCCCACATCGAGCACCGCGGCGCCGGGCTTGACGTCCTCGGCACGGATGAGGTGCTTGACCCCTGCGCCGGCGACGATGACGTCCGCCGTGCGCAGGTAGGGCGACATGTCCGGCGTGCCGGTGTGCACCTGGGTGACCGTCGCGTTGATGTCTCGACGTGTCAGCAGCAGGCCCATCGGGCGCCCGATGGTGACGCCGCGGCCGACAACGACGACATGCTTGCCCTTCAGGTCGTAGTCGTTGCGGAGCAGCAGCTCGATCACACCGCGCGGCGTGCAGGGCAGCGGCGTCTCGATCGGTTCGTTGACGTTCAGCACCAGACGGCCGAGGTTGGTCGGATGCAGACCGTCGGCATCCTTCGCCGGGTCGATCCGCTCGAGGATCGCCGCCGTGTCGAGGTGCTTCGGCAGCGGCAGCTGCACGATGTAGCCGTGACAGGCGTCGTCCGCGTTGAGCTCATCGATCAGCGACTCGACCTGCTCCTGCGTGGCATCGGCCGGCAGCTCGCGCTGGATCGAGTTCATGCCGATGGCCTCGGACTGACGGTGCTTCATCCCGACGTACAGCTGGGATGCCGGGTCGGCACCCACCAGCACGGTGGCGATCCCGGGCACGATGCCGCGCTCGCGCAGCGCCGCGACCCGCCCGGTGAGCTCGCTGCGGATCGCCGCCGCGGCGGCCCTGCCGTCGAGGACGACAGCGGTCACTGCTGCAGGTCCGGGTAGAGCGGGAAGGCCGTCGCCAGCGCGTCCACGCGGGCGCGCAGCGCCTCCACGTCGGCGTTCGGCAGCAGCGCGAGGGCGATGACATCGGCGACCTCGGTGAACTCCTCGTCTCCGAAGCCGCGGGTGGCGAGCGCAGGCGTGCCGATGCGCAGACCCGAGGTGACCATCGGCGGACGAGGGTCGTTCGGAACGGCGTTGCGGTTCACCGTGATGTGGATCTCGTGCAGCAGATCCTCGGCCTGCTTGCCATCGATCTCGGCGTCGCGCAGGTCGACGAGCACGAGGTGCACGTCGGTGCCTCCGGAGCGCACGGCGATGCCGGCATCCTTGACATCCTGCTGAGAGAGGCGGTCGGCGATGATCGAGGCGCCGCGCAGCACTCGCTCCTGGCGCTCCTTGAACTCCGGGGTGCCGGCGATCTTGAACGCGGTCGCCTTCGCGGCGATCACGTGCATGAGCGGGCCACCCTGCTGACCGGGGAAGACGGCCGAGTTGATCTTCTTCGCGATGTCGGCGTCATTGGTGAGGATGAAGCCCGAGCGGGGGCCGCCGATGGTCTTGTGCACAGTCGAGGAGACGACGTGCGCGTGCGGAACCGGGTTCGGGTGGAGTCCCGCGGCGACCAGGCCGGCGAAGTGCGCCATGTCGACCCAGAGCAGCGCTCCGACCTCGTCGGCGATGGCGCGGAACGCGGCGAAGTCGAGCGTCCGCGGGTACGCCGACCAGCCGGCGATGATGACCTTCGGCTTGTGCTCGATCGCGAGAGCGCGCACTTCGTCCATGTCGATCTGCGAGGTCTCGGGGTCGACGCCGTAGGCGACGATGTCGTACAGGCGGCCCGAGAAGTTGATCTTCATGCCGTGAGTCAGGTGACCGCCCTGGTCGAGCGAGAGCCCGAGCAGAGTGTCGCCGGGGCGTGCGATGGCGTGCAGGACGGCAGCGTTGGCCGTCGCGCCCGAGTGCGGCTGGACGTTGGCGAACTCCGAGCCGAACAGCTCCTTGGCGCGGGCGATGGCCAGCGACTCCGCGACGTCGACCTCTTCGCAACCGCCGTAGTAGCGGCGACCCGGGTAGCCCTCGGCGTACTTGTTGGTGAGCACGGAGCCCTGCGACTGCAGCACCGAGACGGGCACGAAGTTCTCGGAGGCGATCATCTCGAGATACGTGCGCTGGCGGTTCAGCTCGCGCTCGAGGACCTCGGCGATCTCGGGGTCGACCTCTGAGAGAGGGGCGTCGAAGTAACGGTCGGTCATAGCGGTCTCCTGCTCACACGGGAAAAGGGGGTGTTCCTCATCGGCCCAGGCGCGCGGTCGAATGCAATGAGGCCGCTCCCCGGTGGTGACCCACCCAGACGCCAGTCGCGACGCAAGAAGTTTAGCGGATGCCCGAGAGCGGAACGCGATACGTTTTGTTCATGGTCTTTCCTGATCCTTCGCATGCCCCGCTGCCCCTCGTCCCGACGCCGGCTTCCGCGCAGCGCGGTGAGGGCCGGCTGCCCCTCACCTCCATGACGCGCATCGTCGGAGAGGCGACGGATGCACCGGTGCTGATCGATGCGGTCGCCGGCCGCTGCGGCATCCGACCCGAGATCACGTCCGACCAGCCGCAGCCGGGCGACATCGCGCTGCGCATCGACGCCGGCGTCGCCGAGACGGGCGGGTATACGCTCAGCGTCGCCGACGGCGTCGAGATCGTCGGCGCCGACGATGCCGGTCTGTTCTACGGCATCCACACGCTGCTGCAGCTCCTCGGCGAGGGCGAGGAGGGCTGGGGCTGGCAGCGCGCCGAGATCTCGGATGCACCGCGCTTCTCCTACCGCGGCGTGATGCTCGACGTCGTCCGGCGCTTCTACCCGGTGAGCGAGGTGAAGACGGTCATCGACCGCGCCGCCGCCCTGAAGTTCAACCACCTGCACCTGCACCTCACCGACGACCAGGGGTGGCGCCTGCAGATCGACTCGTGGCCGCTGCTGACCGAGAAGGCTTCGACGACGTCGGCAGGCGGCGATGCGGGCGGCTTCTACACGAAGGACGACTACCGCGAGATCGTCGCGCACGCGGCATCCCGGCACATCACGATCGTTCCCGAGATCGACCTGCCGGGCCACACGCACGCGATCGGCGTCGCCTACCCCGATCTGGTCGAGGATCCGGTGATCAGCGATGCGCTCGCGCAGAGCCAGGCCGAGCTCGGGCAGGACCTTCCCGTCGCGGGCGTTCCGTTCACCGGCTGGGGCGTCGGTCACTCGAGCGTGCGCATCCGCCAGGAGCGCACCTACGACTTCGTCCGGGACGTGCTCACCGAGCTGAGCGAGCTCACCCCCGGCCCGTACCTGCACATCGGCGGAGACGAGTCGCATGGCACCTCGGCAGAGGACTTCGCCTACTTCGTCGCGCGCGTCAGCGCCATGGTGCAGGAGCTCGGCAAGACGCCGATCGCATGGCACGAGGCCGGCGCGGTGAAGGACATCGCCGCCGGAACCATCGGACAGTTCTGGGGCAGCCTGAAGCCGACCGATGCGCACGCCGCCGAGGCCGCGCACTTCGTCGAGCGCGGCGGCGCGCTGATCCTCTCGCCGTCGGATGCCGCGTACCTCGACATGAAGTACGACGCGGACTTCCCGCTCGGACTCGCCTGGGCGGGCCTGGTCGATCTGCGCCGCGCGTACGACTGGGATGCGGCCGAGGTGATCGACGTCCCGACCGAGGCGATCGCCGGCGTCGAGGCGCCGCTGTGGGCCGAGACGGTGCGCGACCTGAGCGATGCGGAGCAGCTGATGTACCCGCGGATCGCCGCGATCGCCGAACAGGCGTGGACCTCGCCGGAGACGCCAGAGCGCACCTGGGAGTCCTTCCGCGCCAGGCTGGGCGCGCTTGCTCCGCTGTGGCAGGCTGACGGCATCCGATTCCATCCCACCGCCGAGATCGACTGGAGCACGCGATGACCGCCAGCACCCCCACCACCGGATTCAGCGGATCACGGGTCATCCACTCGGCGCGCCTCGCCGACGGCGACGGAACGGTCACGGAGAACGCCTGGGTGCGCTTCGAGGACGGCCTGGTCGCAGCTCGCGGCACCGGCTCGGACTGGGCCGATGCCGATGACGTCGTCGACGCGGTCGCCGTCGCGGGCCCGGAGGCCCTGCTCACGCCCGGCTTCATCGACATCCACGGTCACGGCGGCGCAGGCGCGGCCTACGACGACGGTGCCGAGGCGATCCGCATCGGTCGCGAGATGCACCGCTCGCACGGCACCACCCGCGCGGTGATCTCGCTGGTCACTGCGTCGGTGGATGACCTCGCCCGTCAGGCGGCGGTCATCGCGGACCTCGCCGAATCGGATGCCGAGATCCTCGGCAGCCACCTGGAGGGTCCGTTCCTCGACCCCGGACACCAGGGAGCGCACGAGCCGTCGCTGCTGCGGCATCCGCACACCGACGACATCGCACGCCTGCTGGATGCCGGCCGCGGTACCGTCCGGCAGGTGACCATCGCCCCCGAGCTGCCCGGCGGTCTGGACGCCGTCCGCCAGATCGTCGCGTCGGGCGCTGCGGCCGCGGTAGGGCACACGGACGCCGATGCGGATGCCGCGCGCGCCGCCTTCGAGGCCGGCGCGTCGATCCTCACGCACGCCTTCAATGCCATGAACGGCATCCATCACCGCGCTCCCGGCCCCGTCGTGACCGCCGCGGCCGACCACCGCGTCGTGCTGGAGGGGATCGCCGACAACATCCACCTCCATCCGCACATCATCAAGCTGCTCTTCGACGTCGCGCCGGGGCGCGTCGCGCTAATCACCGACGCCATGGCCGCCGCGGGCAGCGCCGACGGGCACTACGACCTGGGCGCGGTGAAGGTGACGGTCAAGGACGGCATCGCGCGCACCGACGACACCGGATCCATCGCCGGCTCCACCCTGACGCAGGACGTCGCGCTGCGCCGCGCGGTCGAGGCCGGCGTGCCGCTGGGCGAAGCGGTGCGCGCCCTCACGACGACGCCTGCGAAAGCGGTCGGATACGGCGCGTCGCTCGGGCTGCTGCAGTCCGGTTTCGTCGCGGACGCGGTGCTGCTGAGCGCCGACCACGTCGTTCACGGCGTGTGGGTCGGGGCCGCGCCGACTCGATGAGCGGACGCCCCCCGGGCCGCCGAGGAGTCTCCCTGGAATGGCGAGGGGCCGCCGCAAGTCCCCAGTGCGACGGCCCTCGATCCCCCGTGAGCTGGCCGGGTCGAAGGCTCCTCCCCCGAGGTCTCCGACCCGACCAAGTTCTCGGCGCGTTACCCCTGGCGCCGATCCCTCGCCGCCGCCCCCCGGTGGCGGTTCAGGATTGCTCTACAAGAAGAGACGAAGCACCACGCGATTCATTACGCGGGTTCTGACAAATTTTTCCGCGAAGGTTCCACGGGGGTTCTGAGAATTCCCCAGTGGGGTGGCTCAGAAGGCGAATTGGGTTCAGAATGGATAAGACGCGTGATGAAACGAGCTCTCACGCGTCTCTTCCTGTAAGAGCTCGTTTCCCGCACGCACGGGGTGAGGATTTCACGTGACCGACCAGACCAGCGACACCGTTGCGTCCGCCGACGCCAACCTCGTGTTGCGCACCCGGTCCGGTGACACTGAGGCGTTCGCAGAGCTCTGGCGACGCCACTACCCCTCCGGCTTGACGGTCGCACGATCGATCACCTCGTCCATCGATCCCGATGATCTGGTGCAGGAGGCGTACGCCCGCATCTACCAGGCGATCCTCAAAGGCGGCGGACCGAACGGCTCGTTCCGCGCCTATCTGTTCACCAGCATCAGGAACACGGCCGCAGCATGGGGACGCGCCCGCCGTGAGACGGCCATCGACGAGCTCGAGACCGTCGTCGATCCGGACAGCACCGAGTCCGCCGCAGACGAGGCACTGGATCGCGGGCTGACCGCCCAGGCATTCCGCTCGCTGCCGTCGCGCTGGCAGGAGGTGCTCTGGTACTCCGAGATCGAGCAGATGAAGCCCGCGCAGATCGCTCCACTGCTCGGAATGACCGCCGGCGCCGTCTCCCAGCTGATCTTCCGGGCACGCGAGGGTCTTCGGGAAGCCTGGATCCAGGCTCACCTGCGCAGCGCGGGCGAGGGCTCCGAGTGTCAGTGGACCATCGAGCATCTCGGCGCCCACTCGCGCGGCAACCTCGGCATCCGCGCTCAGCAGCGCGCGGATGCCCACCTCGAGGACTGCACACGCTGCATGATCGTCGCTGCTGAGGCCAAGGACGTGTCCGGTCGCCTCGCCATCGTCATGCTCCCGCTCGTGCTCGGCGTGAGCGGCGCTTCCGGCTACCTCGCCACACTGCAGGGCGGCGGCGCTCCGATCGTCGCGCTCGCAGCCATGCCACCCGGCGTCGTCGACGGCGGCCTGGCCATCACGACCACCGGTGGTGCAGCGCTCGCCGGTGCGAGTGCAGGTGCGAGCACCGGTGCTTCCACGGGATCGGGCGCCGGCTCCGGCGCCGGCTCCGTGAGCGGCATCGGCGCACTTGTCGGCGTCGGCTCTGCGGCGCTCGTGGTCGCCGGCGTCGTCGCGGCAGCCGCCGTCGTGCCTTCGATCATGGACGCCGGCACCGCCACCTCCCAGCCGAACGCGTCGGAATCCGATTCCTCGTCCATCGCGACCGAGGTCAACCCGGACACGTCGATGTCGCAGAACAACCCGATGGTGATCGAGGTGGACGATCCGGCGCCGAACGTCCCGGCGCCGCAGCCCGACACCGACGTTCCCGATGCGCCGCCGGCGGATGCCATCGCCGCGCCGCCCGTGGCGGAGACCGAAGCATCCGAGCCTCCGGCTCCGATGCCGTCTCCGGCTCCGTCGTCTCCGGCGCCGGAAACCACTCCGTCACCGTCACCGAGTCCGACTCCGACGCCGAGCCCGACTCCGACGCCTACGCCGAGCCCGACTCCGGATCCGACACCCACACCGACGCCGACACCGACACCGACACCGACACCGACTCCCGACCCCGACCCCGAGCCGGGAACGGACCCCGGCACAACGGACCCTGATCCCGAGGAGGAGCCGAACCCGGCGCCCGAGGCCGAACTGACGTGGGGCATGGCCACCGTCGACTGGGACGCGTTGCGGTACTCGATCCCCGTGAGCGGCACGCCCGGTGCCACTGTGCAGGTGCAATTCAGCGGGAGCCCGGCACGCGATGCCGAGGTCACCCTGGATGGCGCCGGAAGTGGGACGGCGTTGATCCGGGCATACCTCCCCGATCTCGTGTTCGACCGCACCGTGAGCTTCCGCTACGTGATCGACGGCGTGCCCGGCGAATGGAAGACGACGACGCTGCACCAGCTGCTCGGCTGACGCACCGCCTGCGGCGACGCCGAATAGACTGGGAGCATGCCCCAGGATTCCGTCATCGAACCCGGTGTGAACCGCCCATCCGTCACGCCGCTCGACATCGTCCGCGTGCTGGTTCTGCTGGCGGCGCTTGCCACCCTCGCGCTGTGGGGCTTCGCGACGTGGCCGCTGCCGTGGAACATCGTCGTCGGCATAGGCACCCCCGTTGTCGTGCTGATCGTGTGGGCGCTCGTGCTCTCGAGCAGGCCGGTGCTGCGCCTGCATCCGTTCCTGCGCGCATTCGTCGAACTGCTGATCTACGTCGGCGTCACGCTCGCCTGGTGGTCGATGGGCTCCGCCTGGATCGGCATCGCCTTCGCCGTCGTCGCCATCGCCGCGGGTGTGATCGCGGGCCGCCGCAGCCTGGGCTGAGCCGCAGACCGTGACGGATCCCCTCGAGCTGCTGCGCCGCGAGCTCGGCGACATCGTCGACACGACGCCGGCATCGCTCGAGGCCGCCCGCGCCGATCGCAGCGGACATCGCTCCCCCGGGCATCCGCTCGCCGTAGTCCATGCGCGCACGGTCGAGGATGTGCAGACCACGATGCGCATCGCATCGCGCACGATGGCGCCGGTCGTCGTCCGCGGCGCCGGCACGGGACTCGCCGGCGCGGCCAACGCCGGTCCGGGCGAGATCGTCCTGTCGACCGCGGCGATGACCGGCATCCTCGAGGTGCGGCCGGATGACCTGATCGCCGTCGTCGAACCCGGCATCCTCAACGCCGACCTGAACGCGCACCTCGCGACGCTCGGTCTCTGGTGGGCGCCCGACCCCGCGAGCCGTGACATCTCCACCGTAGGAGGCAACATCGCCACCGGCGCCGGCGGACTGCTGTGCGCGAAGTACGGCGTCGTCCGCGACGCCGTACTCGGCGTGGACCTCGTGCTCGCCGACGGTCGGATGCTGCGGCTCGGCCACCGCACGGTGAAGGGCGTCACCGGGCTCGACCTGACCTCGCTCGTCATCGGCTCGGAGGGGCGGCTCGGCATCGTCGTCGGCGCGACGCTGAAGCTGCGCCGACTCGTTCCCGGCGTCGTGTGCACGCTGACCGCCTCGTTCCGCACCGTGCGCGACGCCGCCGCGGCCGCTGCCGCCGTCACCGCCGCGGGCGTGCAGCCAGCGATCATGGAGCTGATGGATGCCCGGTCGCTGGCCGCCGTGCACGCTCTGCTGCGTCTGCCCGCCCCTGTCGAAGGAACCGCTCAGCTCACGATCCAGACCGATGGTCCCGCGTCTCGCGAGGAGGCCGAGCGCGTCGCGGCGGTGTTGCGGGCCGCAGGCGGCGCGGTCGCCCTCACCGATGACCCCGCCGAGGGCGAGCGTCTGCTGCAGGTGCGCCGCTCGATGCATCCGGCTATGGCCTCGCTGGGAACCACGCTCATCGAGGACGTGGCCGTCCCGCGCAGCGCGATGCCCGCGATGTTCGACGAGATCGCTCGCATCGAGCGGGAGTACGGCGTCAGCATCCCGACCGTCGCACATGCCGGTGACGGCAATCTGCATCCGAACTTCATCTTCGACGGCGTCGAGGTGCCCTCGCACATCTGGGCCGCCGCCGACGAGCTGTTCCGCGCCGCCATCCGCCTCGGCGGCACCCTCACCGGCGAGCACGGGATCGGCATGCTGAAGAGCCGGTGGCTGGCCGAGGAGCTCGGCGAGGATCAGTGGCAGGTCCAGCGCGACATCGTGCGCGTGTTCGACCCGCAGGGCATCCTGAACCCCGGGAAGGTCTTCGATGCCTGACATCCATGTGAGCGCGGCGGTGATCGTCGATCGCGATGGGCGCGCCCTGGTCGTCCGCAAGCGCGGCACGACCAGGTTCATGCAGCCCGGCGGCAAGCCCGAGATCGGCGAGAGTCCCGCGCAGACGCTGATCCGCGAGCTCGCGGAAGAGCTGTCGCTGCGGGTCGACGAGACCGCGCTGCGCCCCCTGGGCACGTTCGTGTCGGCCGCCGCGAACGAGCCCGATCATCGGGTGGTCGCGGACGCCTTCGCGCTTCGCGCCGAGCCCCACGAGGTCGTCGTGCAGGCCGAGATCGACGAGCTGCGCTGGCTCTCCCCCGGCGACTGGACGAGCGTCCCCCTCGCACCCCTCAGCACCGAGCACCTGCTGCCGCTCGCGTGGTCCTGAGCCGTGCTCAGGTGCCGGGCCTGCTGGGTCAGATACCCTGCCAGGCCGGCTTGTTCTCGTAGCTGTACCGGTAGTAGTCGGCGAGACGAAGCTCACTGGCCGCGGCCTCGTCGACCACGACGGTCACGTGCGGGTGCAGCTGGATGGCCGACGCCGGCAGCATCGCGCTGACCGGTCCCTCGACGGCACCGGCCACCGCGCGCGCCTTGCCCTCGCCGAAGGCGAGCAGCACCAGGTGGCGCGCGCGCAGGATCGTGCCGAGCCCCTGGGTGATGCAGTGCCGCGGCACATCGTCGATCGAGTCGAAGAAGCGTGCGTTGTCCTCACGGGTGCGCTCGGTCAGCGTCTTGATGCGGGTGGTGGAGGCGAACGACGAGCCTGGCTCGTTGAAGCCGATGTGACCGTCGGTGCCGATGCCGAGGATCTGCAGGTCGACGCCGCCGGCCGCAGCGATGGCCCGCTCGTAGTCGTCGCCGGCGTGCTCGATCGTCTCGACGGCCCCGTTCGGCACCCGGATCAGCTCGGGGTCGAGACCGAGCGGCTCGATGACCTCTCGCGTGATCACAGAGCGGTAGCTCTCGGGGTGTGCGGGGTCGATGCCGACGTACTCGTCCAGCGCGAAGCCGCGCAGGTGCGACACGTCGTGTCCTCCGAGCCGTTCGCGCAGCGCCTCGTACACCGGCAGCGGGGTCGAGCCGGTGGCCAGCCCCAGCACGGGCTCGGCGATCGTGTCGACCAGCCTGACGATCTCGTCAGCGACCAGCGCACCGGCCGCGGCTCTGTTCTTCACGATGACGACTTCAGCCATGGACGTTCTCCTTGTCGAGGGCGATGGTGTCCGCAGACGCGGAACCCAGCAAGGCGGCTCCGATGGCCGCCACCGGCGATTCGGCCGGAAGCACTTCGATTCTCTCATCGAGACGCAGGGATCGCAGAAACGGTGACGCTGCGGCGTCGACACGGAGGGCGGCGCGGATGCCGGGAAGGATTCGATCCGCGAGCGCCATCAGCCCGCCGCCGATCACCACCGTCTGCACGTCGGTGGCGAGCACCAGTGCTCGCACGGCGGCCGCGGCACCGCGGAACAGGTCGTCACGCAGCGATTCCGCCAGCGGGTCGCCGGTCTCGGCGGCATCCAGCATGTCCTTCACCGGCAGCTCGCCCGCGCGTCCCCAGGCGCGGGCCAGGGCGCCGCCGCCGCACAGCGTCTCGATGCAGCCGCGCTGCCCGCACCCGCAGACCCTGCCGAGCGGATCGACGGTCAGGTGACCGACCTCGCCCGCCGTTCCACGCGCCCCGTGCCAGATCCGCCCGTCGATGATGATGCCGGCGGCCACTCCCGTCCCGAGGTTGAGATACGCGAGCGGCGCGCGGTCGTCTCGGAGCGCAGCAGCCCCCAGCGCAGCGGCCTTCACATCGTTCTCGACGAAGCAGTCGACATCGATGGCATCGCGCACGCGTGCTGCGAGCTCGAGCGACTCGATGCCGAGGTTCACGGCGTGCAGCACCCGCCCGCTCTGCGCGTCGACGAGGCCCGGGATGCCGATGCCGATCGATCGCGGCCGCGCGTGCTGCGCGAACGGCTCCGCCAGCAGGGCGCGGGTGGCCTCGAGGATGACCTCGAGCACGGCCTCACCGCCCCACCCCGTCGCACGGCGAACGCGGGCGATCACTTCCCCGTCGGCGTCGATGGCGACCCCGGCGATCTTGCTGCCGCCGACATCGAGGCCGATGCGCACACCGGATGACAGAGTGGGCGCGGGCGACGCATTCATGTTTGTTAGTAGACCTTACGAACCGTCCACCATGCAAGGCGGGCGCATGACGTGACGTCTCTGGGCCGACCGGTTACCGAAACGTTACGGCTTCGACTGCCTGAAGGCAGCAGCGGGCACCCCTGCGCGTTCCCTGTCGCATACCATGAATCCATACGTCACGCTGTCCTTGGGGGGTGAGTCCGTGACCGATCTGATCTCCGGACGCAACACGGATGCCACTGCGGTGCTCTCGTCTGACTCACCCACCGTGGTGCAGCCTCCGATCGACGGCGAGCAGCCGGTGGAGTGGGCTCCGATGGAACCGCAGCCGAAGAGGCGCCGCCTCGGTCTGTGGATCGGCCTCGGAGCCGGTGCGCTCACCCTGGCCGCCGTAGGCGCCTCGCTCATCCTGATCGCACCCGGAACGACCGTCGCCGGGGTGTCTGTCGGATGGATGACTCCGGGCATGGCAGCGGACGCCATCAGCAGCCGCGTGGCAGCCACCGAGGTGCAGCTGACCGGCGCCGGAGACGACACCCGGCTGAGCGGCGCCGATCTCGGCGCCAGCGTGGATGCGGGCGTCCTGGCCGAGCAGGCCTTCGCCGAGCGGCCGATGTGGAACCTCGGCACGTGGATGGGCGATCCGGTCGGCGCCGGTCTCGCGCTCGACGCCGACGCCGCCGAGCGCGCGCTGCGCACCGCAGTGCCCACCAGCTTCGTCGAGCCGACCGACGCCACCGTCGTCTTCGACAAGGACGCCGCCAAGTACACTGCGACGCCAGCGGAATCCGGCACCGGCATCTCGGTCGACGAGCTCACCACGGCTTTCAACACTGCCGTCGACAACGGCGAGAGCAGCTTCTCGTTCTCCGGCGACGCGACCGAGGTCACGCCTCAGATCACCGATGAGAAGGCGGCCGCGGCAGTCGAGCAGCTCAACGGCATGCTCACGCGGATCGGCTTCTACGTGGGCGATGAGCGCACCGTGCCCGTCGCGCCCGCGGTGGCGGCGACGTGGCTGACAGTGGATGCCGTCGACGGCGAGCTCGAGATCACGGCCGACCAGGCAGCGATCCAGACGACCGTCGACACGCTGGCCGGGGCCGTCAACCGGGCGCCCGTCAGCGCGAAGACGATCGTCGACTCCGGCGGACAGGTGCTGCGCACCGAGACCGAAGGCGTGGTCGGGCGCGAATTGGGCGACACCTCGGACGTCGCGTCCGGTTTCGCCGATGCGCTGGAGAAGGGCGAGGCCGCCTTCGCGCTGCCGGTGTCGGAGACGCCGTTCGAGACCGTCGCCGTCACGCGCAGTCTCACCGTCGACATCAGCGACCAGCGCACCTACCTGATCGAGAACGGCAAGGTCGTCCGATCCTGGCTCGTCTCGACCGGTCGCCCCGGCACGGACACCGACCTCGGTCACTTCCGCGTCAACGCGCACGTGCGGATCCAGGACATGCGGGGCACCAACGCGGACGGCTCGAAGTACGTCACCGAAGACGTGCCCTGGGTCACCTACTTCAACGGCGACGAGGCCTTCCACGGCACGTACTGGCACAACAACTACGGCACTCGGATGAGCCACGGCTGCGTGAACATGACCTTCGACGCCGCCGAGACGATCTACAATCTCTCGCCGGTCGGCCTCGAGGTCTGGGTGCGCGCGTAGCGGCCGATGCGCTCACCGCCGCGACGGGTGCGGAAAGGGGGCGGATGCTGCGTGCGCAGCATCCGCCCCCTTTCGTCCGTCTGGATCAGATCAGCGCGTCGATGACGCCGTTCAGCGTCCGCGACGGGCGCATCGCCTCGGCGACCTTCGCGGCGTCGGGGCGGTAGTAGCCGCCGATCTCGACAGGCGAGCCCTGCACCGCGTTCAGCTCGGAGACGATCTTCTCCTCCTGCTCGGTGAGCGCGGCTGCGACGGGCGCGAACGCGTCCGCCAGCTCGGAGTCCTTCGTCTGCTTCGCCAGCTCCTGCGCCCAGTACAGCGCGAGATAGAAGTGGCTGCCGCGGTTGTCGATCGTGCCGAGCTTGCGACCCGGTGAGCGGTCCTCCTCGAGGAAGGTGCCGGTGGCGGCATCCAGCGTCTCGGCGAGGACGCGCGCCTTCTCGTTGCCCGCGCGGTCAGCGAAGTGCTCGAGCGATGCGGCCAGCGCGAAGAACTCGCCCAGCGAGTCCCAGCGCAGGTAGTTCTCCTCGACCAGCTGCTGCACGTGCTTCGGTGCGGAACCACCCGCACCGGTCTCGAACAGTCCGCCGCCGGCGAGCAGCGGCACGATGCTGAGCATCTTGGCGCTGGTGCCGACCTCGAGGATCGGGAACAGGTCGGTGAGGTAGTCGCGCAGCACGTTGCCGGTGACCGAGATGGTGTCCAGGCCGTGGCGCATGCGCGCGAGCGTGTAGCGCGTCGCCTCCTCGGGGGCGAGGATCGTGATCGTCAGACCCTTGGTGTCGAGCAGGGCGAGTCCCTGGTGCACCTTGGCGATGATCTGCGCGTCGTGCGAGCGGTTGGCGTCCAGCCAGAAGACGGCCGGGTCGCCGGTCGCGCGGGCGCGGGTGACGGCGAGCTTCACCCAGTCCATGACCGCGATGTGCTTGGTCTGCGTGGCGCGCCAGATGTCGCCTGCGCCGACGTGGTGCTCGATGAGGACGGTGCCCTCGCCGTCGAGGATCTGCACGACGCCTTCCGTGGCGATCTCGAACGTCTTGTCGTGGCTGCCGTACTCCTCGGCGGCTTGAGCCATCAGGCCCACGTTCGGAACGGTGCCGATGGTGGCCGGGTCGAGCGGGCCGTTGGCGATGACGTCGTCGATCACCGTCTGGTAGACGCCTGCGTATGACGAATCGGGGATGACGGCGAGCGTGTCGCCCTCTCCGCCGTCGGCGCCCCAGAGCTTGCCGCCGTTGCGCACCAGCGCGGGCATCGACGCGTCGACGATGACATCGCTGGGCACGTGCAGGTTGGTGATGCCCTTGTCGGAGTTGACGTAGGACAGGCGCGGGCCCTCGGCGATCGCCTTGTCGAATGCGGCCTTGATCTCGTCGCCACCGGCGATGGATGCCAGTCCCGACAGGATCGAGCCCAATCCGTCGTTCGCGCTGAGACCCGCCTCGGCGAGCCTGTCGCCGTACTGCGTGAACACGTCGGCGAAGAACGCCTTCACGACGTGGCCGAAGATGATCGGGTCGCTGACCTTCATCATGGTGGCCTTGAGGTGCACCGAGTAGAGCACGTCGTCGTTCTTCGCAGCCGCGAGCGTCTCGGCGAGGAAGGCGTCGAGGTGCGCGGCCGACAGGAACGTCGCGTCGATGATCTCGCGCGGCAGGACCTTCAGCCCCTCCTTGAGCACCGTCACGGTGCCGTCTGCGGCGATGTGCTGAATGCTGAGGACGTCGTCGCTGGCGGCGACCCAGGAGCGCTCGTTCGACTTGAAGTCGTCGTGACCCATCGTGGCGACACGGGTCTTCGAGCCGTCGGCGAACGGCTTGTTGCGGTGCGGGTGCTTCTTGGCGTAGTTCTTCACCGCCAGCGGCGCGCGACGGTCGCTGTTGCCCTCGCGCAGCACCGGGTTGACTGCCGATCCCTTGATGCGGTCGTAGCGGGCGCGCACGTCGCGCTCTTCAAGAGTCGCGGGCTCATCCGGGTAGTCCGGGACGTCGTAGCCCTGCTCCTGCAGCTCGGCGATCGCAGCCTTCAGCTGCGGGATGGATGCCGAGATGTTCGGCAGCTTGATGATGTTCGCCTCGGCCAGCGTGGCGAGTCCGCCGAGCTCGGCGAGAGCGTCGCCGACCTGCTGCTCCGGGGAGAGCTTCTGCGGGAAGGCCGCGAGGATGCGTCCCGCCAGCGAGATGTCACGCGTCTCCACCTCGATGCCCGCCTGGCCGGTGTAGGCCTTGATGATCGGCAGGAAGGACGCGGTCGCCAGTGCCGGCGCCTCGTCTGTGTAGGTGTAGATGATGGCGTCGTCGGTCACCGGATCTCCGTTCGCGAGGGCAATTTATCTCGATACCAAGATACCTGAGTTGTATTTCCTCCACGACTGCCGTCGAGGGGCTAGCCTGGGTTCATGTCGGAACTGCGCGTGGTCGAACTCTCCGCGGCGACGATCGTCGCTGTCAACAAGCTGTCCCTGAAGCCCGGGCAGGAGCAGTTCCTCGCGCCGGTCTCGTACGGGATCGCCGATACCGTCGTCAACCCGCAGACGTCCTGGCAGCGCGTCGTGCTCGATGGCGACGAGGTCGTGGGATTCGTCAGCGCGAGCTTCGACCCCGATGCTCTCGAAGAGAACTTCCGCAGCGTCCTGTGGCGCATCAACGTCGACGCCGACGATCAGGGTCGCGGCGTCGGGCGCTTCGCTGTGGAGTCTTTGATCGACGAGGCCCGCTCACGCGGCGTCGATCATGTGAACGTGATCTATGAGGCCGGAGAAGGCGGCCCGGAGGCGTTCTTCCGCCGCGTGGGCTTCGAGCCGGTCGGCGAAACCGAGTACTCCGAGGTCATCGCGCAGATCCGCATAACGTCCTGAACCGGCGGCGGGGTCTCGAATCCCCTCCCCCATCGGGGTCCCGTCGCCGCTCTTCCTGAACATCCGCGGCAATTCAGGACGAATCCAGTTCCACAGGATGACCCGCGTGCCGGCCTCCTCCGGATTTGCAGTCGTCCTGTGAAGTTGACTCCGCGACTCATTCTCCACATTTGCGGCAGGCGGCGTCTTCTCCACAGGTCACGGTGCGCAGCATCCGGCGGACGGATGACTCGCCCATGCTGGCCGGATGAGATTGACAGCCTGGCTCGGCGAACGCGGTGGCATCGGGCATCGAGATGACGCCTCGGATGCCGGATACGCGCCGTCCCATGTGCGCGCGGCCATTCGCGCGGGCGCAGTGCGTCGAATCCGAGCGAAATGGATCGCTCTGCCGTCGGCGCCAGCCGAGCTGGTCACGGCGGCCTTCAGCGGCGGGACGGTGACCTGCACAACGCTCGCGAGGCGACGCGGCTGGTGGGTGCCTCCGGACGCCGATGCGACGGTGCATCTGCACCTGCCTTCGCACGAGTCGCTGCGCGCCGAGAATGTGCACGCCCACTGGGCCGCTCCGCTCGGACCACGACGGCCGCGGGTGCTCGAGGCGTCCGTCGAGGATGCGTTGTCCGATGCTGCACAATGCCATCCGCTGGATCAGGCTGTGGCGATCTGGGAATCGGCGATCCGCGTCGAGGCAACGACCCTGGAGGCGTTGCGCAGCGTGCGCTGGCGAAGCGCGGCTGCCCGCCGCTGCCTTGAGCATGTGCGCCCGGGCGCCGGGTCATCGCTGGAGACCGTGTTCCATGTGCGGCTGAGCGCCTGGGGAGTGCGCCTTCGCATGCAGGTGAATCTGGCCGGCCACGACGTCGACTTCCTCATCGGCACGCATCTCATCGTGCAGATCGACGGCTGGGCGCATCACTCGTCATCTGCCGACCGCACGCGAGACATCGCGCACGACGCTCAACTGCGGTTGCGCGGGTACACGGTGCTGCGGTTCTCGTACTCGCAGGTCATCTACGGCTGGGACTACGTCGAGCGCACCCTCGCTGCCGCTGTCAGTCGAGGCCTGCACCTCGCTCCGACCACTCAGAATCGGGCACGGATCTAGGACGACTCCACTTCCGTAGGAGATTGTGCCCACCGGCATCCTGCACAATTGCAGTCGCCCTGTGAAGTCGAGCTCCCGTCAGCGGCGCTCGCGCGGCGGGTCGTCGTCGTGGGGGCGCCCCCACGAGCCGATCACATCAGACGTGCGGTTGATCACGTCGGTGGTGCGCTCCACGAGCGTGCGGGCGGCGTCGCGCAGCGACTCGGGCAGCTCGCCCTGTCGCGTCTCGCCGCGCACCGAGCGCTCAGCGGTGTCGAACGTGCGCTCCAGTCGCTCGACCGCGTCGCGGTAGGCGGCGTAGTCGGATGCTGTGAACCGCGCCCCCTCGGCGTGCGGGCGCCGTTCGCGGGCGTCCTGCAGCGCGGCGAGGAACGCGGCGGTGGCGGGCACCGTGGCGTCGCTCATCGCCGGGAAGGCGAGCACCTTGGCCGGATCGGTCTCGTACTCCATCCAACGGGCGAGCACGACGTCGTGACGTGTGCGGAGCCGGTCGAGGGGAACCACGCCCCCAGTGGTCAGTGCCGTCCGCTCGGCGGTCAGCCGCGCCCTGGCGGCACGCATGTGGGCGGCGGCCGCCTTGGACGCCAGCTGAGCCTCGCGCAGGGTGCGCCGCGCCGCGGACACCGCGCCGGAGTCCGCGCGCCCTGCGGCACGCTCGGCGTTGACCCTGGTCGCCTCGGCGCGCGCGATGCGCGCGTTGTCGGCGGCCACCTTGGCCTCGTGCTGCGCCTGACGCAGATCGAGCCGCGCAGCCTCGTAGCCGAGCCTCTTGCCGCTCACCATGTCACGCCTCCGCTTCGCGATGAAACCGGCCGCTGCGCCGCCCATGACGACAGGCGTGACCCACCACACTTCGGCTGCCATCGCCCAGAACGGATCCACACCTTCAACCTAACCACGTGATGGCCCGCTGCGGACAGCCTCAGACCAGAGTCTCCTGCCAGGCCGCGTGCAGCTGGGCGAACTTGCCCGTGCCGCCGATCAGCGCCTCGGGGGTGTCAT
Organism: Microbacterium alcoholitolerans; assembly: GCF_050408615.1. Taxonomy (NCBI): domain Bacteria; kingdom Bacillati; phylum Actinomycetota; class Actinomycetes; order Micrococcales; family Microbacteriaceae; genus Microbacterium; species Microbacterium alcoholitolerans. The sequence continues at coordinate 1,212,772 of NZ_JBNTKD010000001.1, forward strand.
CCTCGATGATCCGTCCGTGCTCCATGACGAGCACCCGGTCGGCGATCGCGACCGTCGACAGGCGGTGCGCGATGATGATCGCCGTGCGGTCGGCGAGCAGCGTCTGCAGCGCGTCCTGGATCAGCCGCTCCGACGGGATGTCCAGCGAGGCCGTCGCCTCGTCGAGGATCAGCACCGCCGGGTCGGCGAGGAATGCGCGCGCGAACGAGATCAGCTGGCGCTGCCCCGCGGACACGCGCCCACCGCGCTTGTTCACGTCGGAGTTGTATCCGTCCGGGAGCGCCGAGATGAATTCGTCCGCGCCGACAGCGCGTGCCGCCGCTCGGATCTCGTCCATCGTGGCATCCGGCTTTCCGAGGGCGATGTTGTCTGCGACGGTGCCGCTGAACAGGTACGCCTCCTGCGTCACCATGACGATCGCCCTGCGCAGATCCTTCGGATGCAGCATCCGGAGGTCGACGCCGTCGAGCGTGACCGAGCCGACCGTCGGGTCGTAGAAGCGCGAGATCAGCTTCGCGAGCGTCGACTTGCCGGCGCCCGTCGTGCCGACGAGGGCGATCGTCTGCCCGGCGGGGATGTCGAGCGTGAAGTTCGGCAGGATCGTCTTCTCGCCGTTGTACCCGAAGGTGACCTCGTCGAAGCGGATCGCACCGCGCGACTCCCAGAGGTCGACGGGCTTCGCGGGATCCGGCACCGTCGGCACCTCGTCCAGCACGCCGGAGACCTTCTCCAGTGCCGCGGTGGCGGACTGGTAGGAGTTCAGGAACATCGCGATCTCCTGCATGGGCGCGAAGAAGTTGCGCACGTACAGCACGGTCGCCAGCAGCACTCCGACGCCGAGAACGCCGTCGGAGACGCGGATGCCGCCCCACAGCACGACCAGGGCGATGGTGAGCGCCGAGACTGCCATGAGTCCCGGCTCGAACGTGCCGAACAGCACCATCGAGCGGCGGTTCACGTCGCGGTAGTCGCCGGCGACCTTGCGGAACGTCTTGTCGTTGCGCGGCTCCTTGCGGAACGACTTCACCGCCCGGATGCCCGTCATCGTCTCGACGAACTGCACGATCACCTTGGCGCTGATCACCCGCGACTCGCGGTAGACGAGCTGCGAGCGCTTGTAGAACCACCGCATCAGCAGCAGGAGCGGGATGCCCGCGAGAGCGAGGATCACGCCGGACTGCCAGTCGGCGATCACCAGCGCGATGAAGGTGAACAGGCCGAACAGCACACCCGAGACGAGGTTGTTCAATCCGCCGTCGAGCAGCTCGCGGATCGAGTCGAGATCGCTGGTCTGGCGGGAGATGATCCGGCCGGAGGTGTACGACTCGTGGAATTCGAGGCTCAGACGCTGCGTGTGCAGGAAGATGCGCTTGCGCAGATCCAGCAGCACCGCCTGCGTGATGCGGGCGGCGAGCACGACGTAGAGGCCGATGAGCGCCGAACCGGTGATGCCCGCGAACAGGTACACGATGGTGACGGTGATCGCCGGCATCCAGTCGGCGTTCTCGAGCAGCTGCGGCAGTGCGTTGTCGAGCGCGAATCCGATCAGGATCGGGCCCGCGACCTGCAGCGCCGTCGAGACGACGAGCACGAGCGCGGCGATCACGATGCGCAGGCGCAGCGGCTCGATCAGCGAGCCGAGCAGCCGCAGCGAGCGCTGTCGGATGGCGCGGCTCTCGGCATTGGTGTAGTCGGAGCGGTCTTCGCCCTGGGTTCCGGTGACGCTCATGCCTGCACCTCCTCTTCCTGTGCTTGCGCTTCCTGCGCCTGCTCGTCGGTGATGATCGGGATCGCGCCGGTGCGCGCGGCCTCCTCGGCCTCGAGGCTCGAGATCACGTGCCGGTAGTGCGCACTGGTGCGCAGCAGCTCGGAGTGCGTGCCGACGGCGGTGATGCGGCCTCGCTCGAGCAGCGCCACCCGGTCGGCGAGTGCGACAGTCGACGGCCGGTGCGCGACGATCAACGCGGTGGTCTCGGCGAGCACGTGGCGCAGCGCCTCCTCCACCAGAGCCTCGGTGTCGACGTCGAGCGCCGACAGCGGGTCATCGAGCACGAGCACCTTGGGCGCCGCGGCGACGGCGCGCGCCAGCGCAAGGCGCTGACGCTGTCCGCCGGACAGGCTCAGTCCCTCCTCGCCGATGATCGTCTCAAGGCCTTCGGGAAGCTGCTCGGCGAAGCCGGCCTGGGCGACGTCGAGCGCCTCGTGCAGCACGCGATCGGCCTCTTCGCTGTGCAGATCGAGGTCCGCGCGCCCCAGCAGCACGTTCTCGCGAACGGATGCCGAGAACAGCGTCGCGTCCTCGAACGCCATGGCCACGTGCCGGCGCAGCTCGCTCAGCTCGAGGTCGCGGATGTCGACGCCGTCGAGCGTGACGCGTCCTCCCGTGACGTCGTACAGGCGCGCGGGAAGCGTGGTGAGGGTGGTCTTGCCGCTGCCGGTCAGACCGACCAGCGCCATCGTCTCGCCGGGCCGCAGCACCAGGTCGATGCCGTCGAGCAGGTCGCGCTCGGCAGCCCCCGCGTCCTGATACCGGAAGTGCGCGCCTTCGAATGCGAGCTCGCCTCGCGGCTCGTCGATGCGCACCGGGTTCTCCGGGTCGGTGATCGAGTTCGTCTCCTGGAAGATGTCGAACACGCGGTCGGTAGCGGTGCGGGCATCCAGCATGAACGAGAACAGGAAGCCGATCGACTCGATCGGCCAGCGCAGCACCGTCGCCATCGCGAAGAACGCGAACAGCTGCGGCACGTCGATCGCGCCGTCGGCGATCAGCCAGATGCCGGTGATGAGGCTGAGGCCGAAGGCGATCTGCGGCATGAGGTCGAGCCAGAACCAGATCTCGCCGACGGCGCGCGCCTTGCTCAGCTCGGTCTCGCGCAGGGTCTCGGCCTGGCGGCTGAAGCGGCTCAGCGCGTGCTTGCCACGGCCGAAGGCCTTGAGGACGCGGATGCCGTGGACGCTCTCCTCGACGCTGGTGGCGAGGTCGCCGGCCTGGTCCTGGCTGCGACGGGCGAGCGCGCCGTAGCGCTTCTCGAACAGGTATCCCTGGATCCACATCGGGATGCCGGTGATGAGGAAGATCGCCCCCAGCAGCCAGTGCCAGCGGAACAGCAGCACGGCGCCGATCACGATGGTGAGGATGTTGACCACGAGCAGGATGAGACCGAACGCCAGCCAGCGACGGATGATGTTGATGTCCTGCATCATGCGGCTGAGCAGCTGACCCGACTGCCACCGGTCGTGGAAGGCCACCGGCAGATTCTGCAGGCGCGAGTACAGCTCGGCGCGCATCTGGTACTCGACCTCGGTGGCCGGAGTGAGCACGAACCAGCGCCGCAGCCACACCATCGCGGCCTCGCCGAGTGCGAGGGCGAGCACGCCGAAGGCGCCGACCGCGATGAGGCCGGTGACGCCCGAGGCGATCGGTCCCTGCACGATCTGCTCGAGCACGATCGGGATCATCAGCGCGATGACGGCAGCGCCGAGCGCGCTGAGCGCACCGCCGACGAGGCGGCCGAAGATCGGCTGCACGAAGGGCTTTAGCCGCCAGAGTGCGGCGAAGGTGGACAGGGACGACGATGACGTTGTGGCAGACATGACTCTCAGATGAGTTGCGTGGGAGACGAAGAAGGAGAGCGGATGTCCGAGTGCATCCGCTGTGCGCGGAGGGGCGTGAGAGGCGGTGAGCCGCCGTCAATCACGCGGGCGCGCTGTGTGCGAGCCGAGGGCGATGAACGTCTTGACGGTCGTCGTGGCCATGGTGTTCTCCTCAGGCTCGGCTTGGTCGTCCGGTCGGCGCGACAGCCTTTGAGCCTATTCCTGAAAGCGCATTCCGCGCAAGTGGAAATCGACAGCCCGTACGCTGATCCCATGAGCTCCCGTCTGCGCATCGAATCGGTCGATGTCGGCCCCGCCGACCTCCCAGCCCAGCTGCCGGCCGACGCGCGGCTGCTGCGGCAGATCGCCGGCCCGGACCGGCCTGACTACTTCTTCGCCGTCCTCGACGAGGCGATCGCGTATCGCACCACGCTGACCGCGCTGAAGGAGCAGGGTGTCGATCCGGATGCGGCCGATCCGCAGCTGATCCGGATCGACGACGACGGCTCGGTCGATCTGCGCGTCTTCGGCATCGTCTTCGCGGCGCGCATCGCCGGCGAGACGCCGCACGCCGGGATGAAGGACTTCCCCGTGATGCTCGCTTACGTGATCGACAACACGGCGCTGCGCGACGAGGTGCTCGACTTCAAGAAGACGGTCTACGCCGCCGTTGCCTTCATCTCGGACATCGACGACGAGACCCCGGCCGTCTGAGCCGCGTCACCGAGCGGCGAGCGCTTCGCGGGCGAGCAGGCTCTGCTTGACCTCCAGGCCCCAGGCGAAGCCGCCTAGCGACCCGTCCGAGCGCAGCACGCGGTGGCAGGGCACGAACAGCGCCGGCGCATTGCGCGCGCAGATGGACGCCGCAGCCCTCACCGCCTGCGGGCTGCCGAGCTCCTCCGCGAACTCACTGTAGGTCAGCGGCTTCCCCGGAGCGATCCGGCGCAGCGCCGCCCAGCCGATCCGCTGCAGCTCGGTGCCGCGCTGGTGCACGGCGACCGTGTCGATCGCCGCCAGATCGCCCGCATAGTACGCGCGGGCGGCTCCTGCGGCATCCGACTCGCCTTCGGCGACCTGCTCGGGGCGCAGGGTCGGGTGCACGCGCGCGATGATCTCGGCGTGATCCGCGCTCCAGCCCGAGGCGAGCACGCGCTGCTGCGCGTCAGTGAGGATCGTCAGCGCGCCGTCGGGGGTGTCGATGGTCTGGATGAGGGCGGTCATGCGGGCTCCTTCGTGATGGTCTTGGTGCGCGCTGCGCGCGCCGGCCGCACGGGCGCGGCACGCCACAGATGTGCGGTGAGATAGCTGCGCCACGGGGCGAGGCGCTCGGCCCACGCGGCGAGTGGCCTGGGCTCTCCCGGCAGGCCGGACGCCGCGGCCCCGGCGCGCATCGCGACGTCTCCCGGCAGGAAGACATCCGGGTCGCCGAGCACCCGCATCCGCACGTAGTCGGCCGTCCACGGACCGATGCCCGGCATCGCGAGCAGCCGCTCTCGCTGCTCGGCCGCGTCATCGCCGACGGTGAGCGTCAGATCTTCGGATGCCAGTGCCGCGGCCGCCCCGGTGATGGCGCGGATGCGGGCCGCGGGCCCGCGCAGCACCTCGGCGCCGTGCTCGGCTATCGCTGCCATGGTGGGAAAGAGCAGTCCGCCGTCGGGCGTGCGCTCCCCCAGTTGGTCGGCGAGTGCGGTCAGCGCAGTCCTGGCCGCGACGACGGTGATCTGCTGGCCGACCATGGCGCGGATGAGCATCTCGTGCGGGTCGGCGGCGCCCGGAACGCGGATGCCCGGGATCGCCGCGACGAGCGGCGCCAGCTCTGCGTGTGCGGAGAGGATCGCATCCACCCCCTCGGGATCCGCGTCCAGGTCGAACAGCCGTCGCGCGGTCGCGACCAGCGGGGCGAGGTCGCCGAGCCGGGTGACCCGTGCGCGCAGCCGCAGGCGGCCGACCGGATCCTGCCGGATCTGGAAGTGTGCGGGGCCACCGGGCATCCGCAGGTGGCGCGCGAACGACGACTCCGTCGCCGTCTCCATGCCCGGCAGGGCACGGGCGGCCATCCAGGCGAAGATGCCCGCGGCATCCATCGGGGTCCGGTGCGGGAGCAGGAGATCGATGGTCCCCTGCGCGTCGGCATCCACCGTCGACGCCCGGCGGGTGGCACGCAGCTGCCCCGGCGCCATCGCGAACACCTCTCGGATCGTGTCGTTGCATTGACGGATGCTGGCGAACCCGGCCGAGAACGCGACCTCCGAGATCGGCATGTCGGTGCCCACCAGCAGCATGCGAGCAGTGTGCGCACGATGCGCCCTGGCGAGGGCGAGCGGGCCTGCGCCGAGCCCGGAGGTGAGCAGCCGGGTGAGGTGCCGCGGCGAGTAGCCGAGCCTGCGGGCGAGACCTGGCACCCCCTCCTGCTCGACGACGCCCGCGGCGATCAGGCGCATGGCGCGCGCCGCGGCATCCCCGCGCAGGTTCCATGCCGGCGAGCCCGGCGTAGCCTCCGGAAGGCACCGCTTGCACGCCCGGTAGCCGGCCTCGTGGGCTGCGGCGCTGGTCGGATAGAACGTGACGTTCGCCGTCTTCGGTGTGCGGGCGGGGCAGCTCGGCCGGCAGTAGATCCCGGTGGAGCGCACGGCGGTGACGAACTGTCCGTCGAAGCGCGTGTCGCGCGCGCTGATCGCGCGATACCGCTCGTCGAAGGTCATCGTCGGGAAGCTCATGCCTCCACTCTGCCACCTGGAGGGCCCTCCGGCTGGCGGAAATCGGACACAGCTGTGCGGATGCCCGATCAGCGCGGATCGAGGTGGATGCCCGCGATCATGCACCGCACCGATCCGCCGGCCAGCTCGATCGGTGCGACATCCAGCGACAGGATCCGGCACGACGCGGACAGCGTGGTCAGCTGCTCTTCGGTGAGGCGGCGTCGGGCGGTCTCGGAGATCACCAGGAGCCGCTCTCCACCGTGTCCGCGCAGCTCTATCGCGTTGCCGGCGAAAGCCGCCACCTGCGCCGCCGTCAGCGGGATCAGCGTGCGCCCCGTCTCACGGATGCGCCGCGCGATCTCTTCACGCCGCGCATCGCCGACGACGGCGTCCAGGCCGATCAGGGCGATGTCCGTGCCGATGCACATCATCACGTTGGTGTGATAGATCGGCACGCCTTCGGGGTCGACGGCGTCGAAGACGACCGGCTCGTACCCGAACACGGTGCAGAAGCGCTCGACGAGCACCGGATCGCAGCGCTTCGAGCGCACCGCGTACGCGATGCGCGAGACGTGATCGAGCACCATGGCTCCGGTGCCCTCGAGGAACAGGTCGTCTGGCTCGAGCCCCGAGTAGTCGATGACCTCCTGCACCCGGTACTCGGCCTTGAGCATCTCGATGATGTCGGCACGGCGCTCTCCCCGGCGGTTCGCCGCGTACATCGGGTAGACCGCGACGCGACCGCCGGCGTGCGTGGAGAACCAGTTGTTCGGGAAGACGCTGTCGGGGTACTCGTGGGATTCGTCCTCGAACACGTGCACGCGCACGCCGGCTTCTCGCAGCTGCTCGGCGACCCGCGTGCACACGTCGTACGCCTCGCGTGAGACGTCGTGGTCGGCGGGGCGCTGGAAGTTGTTGTCGGCCGCGGTCTGCGGGTTCGGGCGGAAGTGGTGCGGCCTGATCAGCACCACGGCGCCCGGCGCCTGCGCGGACGCCGCTCTCACGCCAGGCTCGGCGCCGCGGCGCCCTGCGCCACCAGCGCGAACAGGTTCTTCGGGTCCGCAGGCTCTGCGATGATGTCGACCTCGGTGAAGTAGTCGGTGCCGTCGATCGCCGCGGCCAGATAGCGCAGCGCCGAGAAATCCTCGATCGCGAAGCCGACCGAGTCGAAGACGGTGATCTGCTCGTCGGAGGTGCGTCCGGCGGCCTCGCCGCGGAGCACCTGCCACAGCTCGGTGATCGGATGCTCGGCGTCGAGCTGCTGGATCTCGCCCTCGATGCGCGTCTGCGGCGGGTACTCGACGAAGATGTCGCCGCGGGGCAGGATGCGCGCGTCGAGCTCGGTCTTGCCGGGGCAGTCGCCGCCGATCGCGTTGATGTGCACGCCGGGTACGACCATGTCGTCGGTCAGCACGGTGGCGTTGGCCTTGTCCGCTGTGCAGGTGGTGATGATGTGCGCGCCGGCGACGGCCTCCGCAGCGCTGTTCGCGCGGAGGATGTCGAAGCCGAGGGGGCGCATGTTCTCTTCGAAGACGTCGAGTGCGCGGGGATCGGTGTCCCATACGCGAAGCCGATCGATGCCCAGCAGCGCGCGGAACGCCAGTGCCTGGAACTCGGCCTGGCTGCCCGTGCCGATCATCGCCATCGTCGTGGCATCCGCCGGTGCGAGCACCCGCGCGACCATCGCGGAGGTCGCCGCCGTGCGCAGCGCCGTGAGAATGGTCATCTCGGTCCACAGCGTCGGATAGCCGCTGTCGACGTCGGCGAGCACGCCGAACGCCGTGACGGTCTGCATTCCGCGGGCGGGGTTGCTCGGGTGGCCGTTGACGTACTTGAACCCGTACTGGCGGCCGTCGCTGGCCGGCATCAGCTCGATCACGCCGATGTCGGAGTGGCTGGCGACGCGGGCCGTCTTGTCGAAGTCCTGCCAGCGGATGAAGTCCGAGGCGATGGTCTCTGCGATGCCCGAGATCGCCGGCTCGATGCCGGTGTCGATCAGCCAGCGGCGCATGTTCGGAACATCGACGAAACGGACCATCGTCCACCCTTTCACTCAGAGAGTCCCAATCTACGAGCGGCCGATGGCACTTTCAATCAACAAGGTGAGTCATTTGCGACAGGGAGATGGCATTCTGCGCACCGTTGACTTACATTGTGCTCATGACCTCACTCGATGATCTCGATCGCCGTCTGCTGTCGCTGCTGCGCGCCAACAGCCGCGAGTCGGTCGTGAACCTCGCCCGGCGGCTGGGCGTCACCCGCGCCACCGTCGACAGCCGGCTGAAGCGACTCGTCGAGAGCGGCGTCATCGTCGGCTTCTCGGTGCGCGTGCACGACCCCGCCGAGACCTCCATCGTGCGCGCGATCATGCTGATCGCCGTCGAGGGGCGAAACACCCGCGACGTGATCCGCAGTCTGCGCGGCGTCCCCCAGATCGCCTCGCTGCACACCACCAACGGCCGCTGGGATCTCGTCGCGGACATCAGCTGCGACAGCCTGGCATCCTTCGACGAGACGCTGAGCGTCATCCGTGGGATCGACGGCATCCGCGACAGCGAGACCAGCATCCTGCTGAGCTCCGCGACGATCTGAACGGCGGGGGCCCGCTGACGCTCCGCGTCAGTGGAAGAAGTGGCGCTCGCCGGTGAAGAACATCGTCACGCCGGCCTTGCGCGCGGCATCGATGACCTCCCCGTCGCGCACCGAACCACCCGGCTGCACGATCGCCGAGATGCCGGCATCCAGCAGCACCTGCGGTCCGTCGGCGAACGGGAAGAACGCATCGGATGCCGCGACGGAGCCGGCCGCACGATCGCCCGCGCGCTCGACCGCGAGGCGGCACGAGTCGACCCGGTTGACCTGCCCCATGCCGACGCCGACCGTAGCGTTGCCCTTCGCGAGCACGATCGCATTCGACTTCACCGCGCGGCACGCCTTCCACGCGAAGATGAGGTTCTCCATCTCGGCGTCATCAGGCCGCTCACCCGAGACGAGCTCCCAGTCCTTGGCGACCGAGACGATGTCGTCCGGGAACCGGTCGGCATCCTGCAGCAGCAGGCCGCCCGACACCAGGCGGATGTCCATCCGCTCCTGGCGCCAGTCCGCCGGCAGCTGCAGCAGACGCAGGTTCTTCTTGGCCTTGAACACCTCGAGAGCCGCCGGCTCGAAGTCGGGCGCGACGATGACCTCGGTGAAGATGTCCTTCAGGTTCTCCGCCATCTTCAGCGTGACGGTGCCGTTGGTGGCGATCACGCCGCCGTATGCCGAGACCGGGTCGCACTCGTGGGCTCGCAGGTGCGCGCTGGCGATCGGGTCGAGTGCGTTGGGCGCGGTCGTGGCGATGCCGCAGGGGTTCGCGTGCTTGATGATCGCGACCGCGGGCAGCACCATGTCGTAGGCAGCGCGCAGCGCGGCATCCGCGTCGACGTAGTTGTTGTACGACATCTCCTTGCCCTGCAGCTGCACGGCCTGGGCGATGCCGTGCCCGCCGGCGCGGGTGTAGATCGCGCCGCGCTGGTGAGAGTTCTCGCCGTAGCGCAGCGTGGCGAGCCGCTCGGCCTTCACGGTGAGGTGCGCGGGAAGGTCGCCCTCCTCGGCGAGGCTGCCTTCGGTGAACCACTGCGCGACCGCCGAGTCGTAGTTCGCGGTATGCGCGAAGGCGCGTCCGGCGAGTTCGCGGCGCTGCACGAGGTTCGTGCCGCCGTCGCGGACCGACTCGATGATGGCCGGGTACGACTCGGGCGACACGACGATCGCGACGTTGGCGTGGTTCTTCGCCGCAGCGCGCACCATCGCCGGTCCGCCGATGTCGATCTGCTCGACGATCGCGTCGGGCTCGGCGCCGGAGGCCACGGTCTCGACGAACGGGTACAGGTTCACCACCACGAGCTCGAACGGCTCGATGCCGAGGTCGGCGAGCTGACGCTCGTGATCCTCCAGGCGCAGATCGGCGAGCAGACCGCCGTGCACCTTCGGGTGCAGCGTCTTGACGCGTCCGTCGAGCATCTCGGCGACACCCGTGACGGCGGCGACATCGGTCACGTCGTGACCGGCATCCCGGATCGTCTGCGCGGTCGACCCGGTCGAGACGATCTCGACGCCGGCCGCCACGAGGGCGCCGGCCAGCTCGAGCAGACCGGACTTGTCGCTGACCGACACGAGAGCGCGCCGGATCGGCACCAGGTCGCGGTCACGGTACAGCGAGGGGTCGAGACGGGGGCCGGCCATGGTGATGCTCCTTCGTTCGGGTGAGCGTGCGGGGTTTCAGGATGCGCAGGTCAGGAGGTGAGCGTGAGGCTGCCCGCCGCGATGCGCTGCACGACGTCGACGAGCAGACGCCGCTCGACAGGCTTGATGCGCTCGTGCAGGGTGGACTCGGTGTCGCCTGGAAGCACGGGGATGCGCTCCTGGGCGAGGATCGGACCGCTGTCGACTCCTTCGTCGATCACGATGACACTCGCGCCGGTCTGCTCGACGCCCGCCGCCAGGGCGTCGCGCACGCCGTGCGCGCCGGGGAACTCCGGCAGGTACGCCGGATGGGTGTTGATGATGTTGGGGGCATAGCGGGCGACGACCGCACTCGGCAGCAGCCGCATCAGCCCGCTCAGCACGATGAGGTCCGGCTGCCAGACATCCAACTGTGCGGCCAGCTCGTCTCCCCATGCCTCCCGGCTGGGGTGCGCGGAATACGGCACCGTGAAAGTCGGGATGCCGAACTCCTCGGCATGCGCGAGGCCGTCCGCCTCGCGATCGGCGCCCACGACGACGACGCGCGCCGGGAAATCGGGGTGGCTGGCGGCTTCGAGCAGGGCTCGGAGATTCGAGCCGGTACCGGAGATGAGGACCGCGAGCGTCAGCACCCGGTCAGTCTACCGGGGCTCCGGCTGCCGCCATCTCTTCATTCCGACCGTCCGGGTCCGCTCCGCGCGCATCGACGACGGGCACGACAGACTGAGCCCATGGAGTTCACCGTCTTCACCGAACCGCAGCAGGGCTTCAGCTACGACGATCAGCTCGCCTTCGCGCTGAGCGCCGAACGTCACGGATTCGACGCGTTCTTCCGATCCGACCACTACATGCGCATGGGTGCGGGCGATCCGCTTCCCGGTCCGACCGACGCCTGGACGACGCTCGCCGGCCTCGCCCGCGAGACCACGCGCATCCGCCTCGGCACACTCGTGTCGTCGGCGACGCATCGGATGCCCGCCGTGCTGGCCATCCAGGTCGCCCAGGTCGACGCGATGTCGTCAGGGCGGGTCGAGTTCGGCCTCGGCACAGGTTGGTTCGAGCAGGAGCACCGGGCGTATGGCATCCCCTTCCCCGCGCGACGCTTCACGATCCTCGAAGAGCAGCTCGCGATCATCACCGGTCTGTGGCAGACGCCCGTCGGCGAGACGTTCTCGTTCCAGGGCGAGCACTACACGCTGACGGACTCGCCTGCACTGCCCAAGCCGGTGCAGGATCGTGTTCCCGTCATCGTCGGCGGCAACGGTCCGCGACGCACGCCGGCGATCGCCGCGCGGTTCGCGACGGAGTTCAACATCGGGTTCCAGCCCGAGTCCGCCGTCGCCGAGCGGATCGCGGTCGTTCGGGCCGCGTGCGAGACGATCGGCCGTGATCCCGCGAGCCTGAAGTTCTCGGTCGCCATGACGACCTTCGCCGGCCGGACGGATGCCGAGGTCGCACGGCGTGCCGAGGCAGTCGGGCGTGCCGCCGACGACGTAGACGACGGAGCGAGCATCGTCGGGTCGGCGGATGCCATCGCAGAGAAGGTCGATCGGCTGCGCGACCTCGGCGTCGACCGCGTGCACTTCCAGCTGCTCGACCTGCGCGACCTCGATCACCTGGAGTACGTCGGCGCCGAGGTGCTGCCGCTGCTGCGTGAGTGACGCGAATCAGTCGGTGCCCGACGCGCCTTCCCACTCCGCCATCTCCTCACGCCAGCGGTCGGTGCGCTCCTCCGCGAGCTCATCCCGGTGGCGCGGCGCGAGCAGCAGGATCGCGCTGCCGATGAGCACCTCTATGCCGACCGCCAGAGCGAGCGGGCCTGCCACTGGCCCCACCTGCGACAGCCGCCCCGGACCGATCGATCCTGCGGCGAGCGTCGCGGCGATGGCAGCGGCACCGGCCGACAGCGCGGCGATCCCGACGGCGATGGCGGCGCGGGGCGCGTAGCCGTTCGCGGTGCGCTCCCACACCAGTCTCGAGCGCACCATCCATCCGGCGAGTGCACCGCAGGCGATCGGCACGAGCACCGACACCAGCATCCACATCGTCGAATCCTCGGGGATCAGCCCGAGAACCGGGATGCCGGGGACGACACCGAGCTCGGTGCCGGCTGGAGACACCGCCGTGCCGGTTCCCAGAGCGAAGCCGGGACCCGCCAGCCAGCTCGCGCCCCATATGAGCAGCGTCGGCAGGTAGAGCAGATGCGCGAGGGTGAGCATGGTCGCCCCGAGCGCATCGACACCGAGCCGCTCGAACAGGGCGACGACCTCCCCTCCGCGCAGGAGCGTCATCGCGGCGACGCCGACGGCGGCTGCCCCCATCATCGCGGCCATCGCGATGGCCGCGCCGCGGACCGCTTCCGTCGGCACCGGCGTCCACTCGCCCCAGCCGTCGACCACGTCGTGGATGCGATCGATCGGCCCGCTGTCCCCCTCTGCCCAGGCGTACGCGACGGCGCCGGCAAGAAGGCCGAAGAGGTAGACGGATGCCGGGACGACGACAGCCGTCCACAGGGTCGTCCGAAGGATGTCGGCCTGCGCGGTGAGCGCCACCAGCACCGTGATCAGCGTGAACGTCACGGCGCCGGAGGCGACGCCGGTGTACCAGGTGCCGGCGACGGCGGCTCGACGGCCCGAGCGCGCGCCGAACAGCAGGGTGAACACGAGGATGGCCAGCGGCGGAACCGAGAGGCCGAACTGCGCGGCCTCCTTCGAGATGGCGAGGTTCGACAGCAGGGTATCCGGCAGCACCACCTCGATCGGCACTCCGTGCGCGAACTGCCACAGCGTTCCGCTGACCGGCCACAGCGAGCCCCAATCGGCGCTCAAGCCGAACGCCAGCACCCAGAGCAGCGTGAGCGGGGCGAGCACGGTCGCGAGCCCGACAGCGGCCGCGATGGCGGCGTCCAGGGCGGCGAGGAGCACGACGATGAGACGTTGCATGACTCATCGAGCCTACGTCGTGCACTCGCGTGCCCGCCGCGGCCACGCGAGACATGCCGGACACGATAGATTCTCTCCGGAGGTTCCCGATGACAACTGCCCCTGCCCGCCCTGACACCGAGCGGAAGCCTACTGGCACGCTCGACCGGTATTTCGAGATCACGAAGCGGGGGTCCAGCTTCGGCGCAGAGATCCGCGGCGGTCTCGTCACCTTCGTGACGATGGCGTACATCGTCATCCTCAACCCGATCATCCTCGCCGGAAAGCCCGACGTCGCGGGCAACGTCCTCGAGTTCAACGCCGTCGGCGCGGCCACCGCTCTGACCGCGGGTGTGATGACCATCCTGTTCGGGCTGGTCAGCCGTCTGCCGTTCGGCTTCGCCGCCGGTCTCGGCATCAACGCCTTCGTCGCCTTCAGCGTCGTCGGTCAGGTCACCTGGCCCGAGGCGATGGCACTCGTGATGATCAACGGCGCGCTGATCGTGCTGCTGGCTGCGACCGGCCTTCGCAAGGCCATCTTCGACGCGGTTCCGTTCCAGCTGAAGATCGCCATCACGGTCGGCATCGGCCTGTTCATCGCCTTCATCGGCTTCGTCAACTCCGGCTTCGTGACCGCGACCGGCGCGTCGTCGCCTCCGGTCGGCCTGGGTGTGAACGGCTCGGTCGCCACCATCCCGACGCTGCTGTTCGTTGTGACGCTCATCGTCACGGGTGTCCTCGTCGCGCTGCGCGTCAAAGGCGGCATGCTCATCGGCCTGGTCGCCGGCACCGTGCTGGCCGTCATCGTCGAGGCCATCTGGAAGATCGGTCCGCGCGGCTTCGACGCCGAGGGCAATGTCGTCAACCCCGGCGGCTGGGGCCTGACTGTTCCGGCGCTGCAGGGTTCGCCCGTCAGCGTTCCCGACCTCAGCCTGATCGGCGCGGTCGACTTCACATTCGACCTCGGCAAGGTCAGCTCGGTGGCGCTGGTGATGATCGTCTTCACCCTGCTGTTCACGAACTTCTTCGACGCCATGGGCACGATGACGGGCCTGGCGAAGGAAGCAGAGCTCGCCGACGCGAAGGGCGACTTCCCCCGCATCAAGTCGGCGCTGATCGTCGAGGGCGTCGGCGCCATCGCCGGCGGTGCGACCTCGTCATCGTCGAGCACCGTGTTCATCGAGTCGGGCGCCGGCATCGGCGAGGGAGCTCGCACCGGCTTCGCGAATCTGATCACCGGCGGCATGTTCCTGGTCGCGATGTTCCTCACGCCGCTGACCTCGATCGTGCCGACCGAGATCGCGGCCGCGGCGCTGATCATCGTCGGCGCCATGATGATGGCGCAGATCCGGCACATCGACTTCGCGGACTTCCGGGTGCTGCTGCCGGTCTTCCTCACGGTGACCGTCATGCCGCTGACCTACTCGATCGCGAACGGCATCGGCGCAGGATTCGTCAGCTGGGTCGTCATCCACGCATTCTCGGGCCGCGCCAAGCAGATCAGTCCGCTGCTGTGGCTCGTCGGCGCCGGCTTCCTGATCTTCTTCGCCCGCGGACCGATCGAGCTGCTCTTCGGCGCCAGCATCTGACCGGACATGACGAAGGCCCCGGGGTGGAGCCCGGGGCCTTCGTCGTACAGTCTAGCTCAGATCAGAGCGCCTCGTACTTCGACTCGTCGCTGCGCTCCTCGCTCAGCAACCGGGCCGAAGTCGCGGCGCGACTACAGTGCTTCGACAATGGCGCGCATCAGCTCAGCCGTCTCGGAGGGCGTCTTGCCCACCTTGACGCCGGCGGCCTCGAGGGCCTCCTTCTTCGCCTGTGCGGTGCCCGCCGAGCCCGAGACGATCGCGCCTGCGTGGCCCATCGTCTTGCCCTCGGGTGCGGTGAAGCCCGCCACGTAGCCGACGACCGGCTTGGTGACGTTCGCCTTGATGTACTCGGCCGCGCGCTCCTCGGCGTCGCCGCCGATCTCGCCGATCATGACGATCGCCTTGGTCTCGGGGTCGGCCTCGAACGCGGCGAGCGCGTCGATGTGCGTGGTGCCGATGACCGGGTCGCCGCCGATGCCGATGGCGGTCGAGAAGCCCAGGTCGCGCAGCTCGAACATCATCTGGTAGGTCAGCGTGCCCGACTTCGAGACGAGTCCGATCGGTCCCTTGCCGGTGATGTTCGCCGGGGTGATGCCTGCGAGCGCCTCGCCGGGGGTGATGATACCGGGGCAGTTCGGCCCGATGATGCGGGTCTTGTTGCCCTTGCTGGTGGCGTACGCCCACGCCTCAGCGCTGTCGCCGACCGGCACGCCCTCGGTGATGACCACGAGCAGCGGGATCTCGGCGTCGATGGCCTCGATCATCGCATCCTTCGTGAACGCACCGGGCACGAACGCGATCGACACGTCTGCGCCGGTCTTCTCCATGGCCTCGGCGACCGAGCCGAAGACGGGGAGTTCGACCTCGCCCTCGTGCGGCTTCTCGTGCGTGACTGTGGTGCCGGCCTTGCGCGCGTTCACGCCGCCGACGATGTTGGTGCCCGCCTTCAGCATGAGGGCGGTGTGCTTGGTGCCCTCGCCGCCGGTGATGCCCTGGACGATGACCTTGGAGTCCTTGTTGAGGTAGATCGACATTTCTCTAGTCCTTTACGTCTCAGGCGTGCGCCAGCTCGGCGGCCTTGTCGGCGCCCTCGTCCATGGTGGCCGCGAGCGTGACCAGCGGGTGGTTGGCCTCGGCGAGGATCGCGCGGCCCTCCTCCACCTGGTTGCCGTCCAGTCGCACGACGAGCGGCTTGGTGGCCGCGTCGCCGAGGATCTCCAGAGCCTTGACGATGCCGTCAGCGACGGCGACGCATGAGGTGATGCCGCCGAACACGTTGACGAACACGCTCTTGACCTGCTCGTCGCCGAGGATGACATCGAGACCGGCTGCCATGACCTGCGCGTTGGCGCCGCCGCCGATGTCGAGGAAGTTGGCGGGCTTCACGCCACCGTGGTTCTCGCCGGCGTAGGCGACGACGTCGAGGGTCGACATGACCAGTCCCGCGCCGTTGCCGATGATGCCGACCTCGCCGTCGAGCTTGACGTAGTTGAGACCTGCTTCTTTGGCCTTCGCCTCGAGCGGGTCTGCTGCATCCTTGTCCTCGAGCGCCTCGTGCTCGGGGTGGCGGATCTCTGAGGCGTTCTCGTCGAGAGTGACCTTGCCGTCGAGAGCGATGACGTCGCCCTCCTCGGTGAGAACCAGCGGGTTCACCTCGACGAGCGTGGCGTCCTCGCCCTTGTAGACCTCGTAGAGCTTGACGAACACGTCGGAGACCGGCTCCAGCAGCTCGTCGCGGAAGTTGGCCGCCTTGGCGATCTCGAGGGCCTTCGCCTTGTCGATGCCGGTGAGCGGGTTGACCTCGATGCGGGCAAGTGCCTCCGGCTTCTCGACGGCGAGCTGCTCGATCTCCATGCCGCCCTCGACGGAGCAGAGGGAGAGGTAGGAGCGGTTCGCGCGGTCGAGCAGCACCGAGAAGTAGAACTCCTCAGCGATGCGGGCGCCTGCGGCGACCATGACGCGCTTGACGATGTGGCCCTTGATGTCGAGACCGAGGATCGCCTTGGCCGCCTCGTACGCCTCATCGGGGTTCTTGGCGACCTTGACGCCGCCCGCCTTGCCGCGACCGCCGGTCTTGACCTGAGCCTTGACGACGACCACTCCACCGAGCTTCTCCGCCGCTGCCTTCACCTCCTCGGGGGTGTCGGCGACGATGCCGGCGAGAACCGGCACCCCGTACGATTCGAAAAGGTCACGTGCCTGGTACTCGTAGAGATCCACAGTGCAGTCCTTCGCTGGTTGCGGCGGTTGGGACCGACAGTCTTGTCGGGTGTCGAAATGAGTCGACCCGATCCCCCAGCCTACTACCGCTGACGCCACCGGCCGTACGCGCGGTTTAGGCTCTCGGTATGCAGCATCCGACTCAGCTCCGCACCGGCGTGGTCGCGGCAGCACTCGACCTGTTCTCGCAGCAGGGGTTCGAGGCGACCTCCGTCGAGCAGATCGCGAAGGCCGCTGGGGTGTCGCGCTCGACCTTCTTCCGCCAGTTCGGCGGCAAGGAGGACGTCGTCTTCACCGACCACGAGGAGATGCTGGATTCGCTGCGCACCTTCCTCGCTCAGCCGCACGATGACCCGTGGGCCGCGGTGTGCGAGGCATCGGAGCAGGTGTTCGACCACTTCGTGCGCGATCCGGAGCTCGCGCGACGCCGCTACGAGGTGGTCCGCGAGGTGCCCGTGCTGCGCGAGCGCGAGATCGTCACAGTGTTCCGCTATGAGCGGCTCTTCGATGAGTACCTGCGCGGCGCGCTGCCCGGTCTGGCGCCGATCGACGCGGTCGGCTTCTCCGCACTGGTCACGGCTGTGCACAATCACGTGCTGCGCCGGCTGCTGCGCGGCGAGAGCGTGCCGGTGTCGACGCTGCACACCGCCCTCGACGACGTCCGGCGGCGCTACGGCGTGCTCCCGGATGCCGCGGAGCCGGCATCCGACGATGTGGTCGTCGCGGTATTCCCCCGATCGATGCCGATCGCGGAGATCTCACGCCGGGTGCAGGCCGAGCTCTCCTGACGTCAGTCGTCGCAGCCGCACTTGCCGGAGGCGTTCTTCACCATGAAGCACACCTCGCACACGCCGTAGTCGCGTTCGCTCGTCGGTGTGGCCTTGGGCGTGCGCGACGCACTCGCGGCGCGCGGTGCTGCCGGAGCGCGGCGTGCGCCCGCCGGACGCCGCGCGATGTTCGGGGGTGCCGGCAGGACGCTGGGGTGGTTCACGTAGAAGTACGGCGCGCGGCCCTCGCTGGGCAGCAGGGGAAGCGCGCGGCCGCCGACCAGGACCTGCTCGTCCTCGGTGAAGCCGTTGGTGTAGGTGCGGCCGATGTGCAGGGCGGCGCCATCGCCTCGGCGCAGAGCCTCGATGTAGCGGCCGCGGTCGATGTAGGTGGTGATGCCGACGGCATCCGTGAGCGAGACGATGAACGCGACGTTCTCGTCGGGCATGCGGTGCGCGCGCAGCGCATCCGCGAGGTTTCGGTACGGGCGGGAGGTTCCTGCGGGCGTGGGCCCTTGGACTTCATTCATCGCTTTCGATTCTCTCACTCGCGCGGACCTTCTGCTGCCGGTCCCCTGCCCGGCGCTGCTGCGACGTGACACACTGAACCCATGGCGCGGGCGACGGTGATCGGCAGCGGGCCGAACGGGCTCGCCGCTGCGGTCGCGCTGGCCCGAGCCGGATACGGCGTGGAGGTGCTCGAGGCAGCCGACACGATCGGCGGAGGGGTGCGGACCACGCCCGCCGCGCTGCCGGGCTTCCGCTGGGACGTCTGTGCAGCCGTGCATCCGGCAGCCATCGCCTCGCCGTTCTTCCGCGCGTTCGGGCTCGGCGAGCGCCTCGACTGGATCGTTCCCGAGATCTCGTACGCGCACCCCCTCGACGGCGGCGATGCGGCGATCGCGTGGCGCGATCTCGAACGGACGGCGGATGCCCTCGGCTCCGACGGCCGCGCCTGGCGCAGCCTGCTGCGTCCCCTCGTGCGCCGCCTCGAGGGCGTGGTGGACTTCACCGGCAGCGCCCTGCTGCGGATGCCGTCGGATCCGATCGCCGCGGTGCGCTTCGGACTCCGGATGCTGGAACAGGGCACCCCGCTGGCGCGGCGCGTCCTGCGGACGCGGGAGGGCGCGGCGCTGCTCTCCGGTGTGCTCGCCCACGCCAACGCTCCCCTGCCTTCGCTGAGCAGCGCGGCGGCCGGGCTGCTGCTGGCCGCACACGCTCACGCGGGAGGGTGGGGATACCCGCGAGGTGGCGCCCAGCGCATCGCGGATGCCCTGCAGGAAGATCTCGGGGCGCACGGCGGCAGCGTCCGCACCGGCGAGCACGTGCGCGATCTGCGCAGCCTCGACTGGGGCGATCCGACCCGCGGCGATCTGCTGGTGCTGAACAGCTCGCCGAGGCTCGTCCTCACCCTGCCCGATGTGCCGGGACGCTACGCGCGTGCGCTGCGCTCCTACCGCTACGGAACGGCCGCGGCGAAGGTCGACTTCGCGCTCGACGGGCCGATACCGTGGGCGAACGAACTCGTGGGCCGCTCCCCCACCGTGCATCTCGGTGGCACGCGGGACGAGATCGCGGCGAGCGAGAACGCCGTCGCACGCGGAACGGTGAGCGCCAACCCGTACGTGCTGGCCGTGCAGCCCTCCGTGCTCGATGACACCAGAGCGCCCGAGGGGCACGGGGTGCTGTGGTCGTACATCCACGTGCCCGCCGGGAGCGACCTGGATGCCACCGAGCTCGTCACGCGGCAGGTCGAGCGCTTCGCCCCCGGCTTCCGGGATCGGATCCTGGCAAGTCACTCGGTGCCGGCATCCGGCCGGGAGATGCTCAACGCGAGCGAGATCGGCGGTGATGTGTTCGGCGGCGCCTTCACGATGCGCCAGGCGTTCCGGCGCCCGGCGCTCTCGGCCGTCCCGTGGCGCACCCCGATGCGCGGCGTCTACCTCGCGTCGGCATCCACTCCGCCGGGCCCCGGCGTCAGCGGCATGCCGGGCTGGCACGCCGCCCGCACCGCACTCCGCGACGCCGGCATGCCCACCTCTCTCGAGGAGCTCTTCGCATGACCACCTACGACATCCCCGCTCCCATGCTCGCCAGGGCCGCCGCGTCCGTGCCGGATCCGGCGAAGAGACCGATGCTGTACGAACCCAAGTGGGACGGGTTCCGCGGGCTGATCGCGTGGGATGGCGAGACGCTCGAGATCGGGTCGCGTGGCGCGAAACCGCTCACCCGGTACTTTCCGGAGCTGGTCGAGCAGCTCGCCGAGATCCTCCCGGGGCCGTGTCTGCTCGACGGCGAGATCGTCGTCGCGACCGGACCGGCCGGCGCGCAGCGCCTGGACTGGGAGGCGCTCAGCCAGCGCATCCACCCCGCCGCCTCCCGCGTCGCGAAGCTGGCCGTCGAGACTCCGGCGATGTTCATCGCGTTCGACCTGCTCGCCGACGGCGACGAGGACCTGCAGCGCATCCCGTTCCGCGAGCGGCGAGCGAGGCTCGAGGGGATGCTGTCGGATGCCCGGCATCCGCTGCACCTCACCCGGACCACCGAAGACCCGGACCTCGCTCGGCGATGGCTGGCGGAGTTCGAGGGTGCGGGCCTGGACGGAGTGGTCGCGAAGCCGCTGGATGATCCGTACGCGCCCGGCAAGCGCGCGCTGATCAAGGTCAAGCATGCGCGCAGCGCGGACGTGGTCGCCCTCGGATACCGGGTGCACAAGAGCGGCACCGGCGTCGGCTCGCTGCTGGTCGGCCTCTACGATGACGACGGCGTGCTGCGGCAGGTCGGCGGCGTCGCCGCATGGACGGATGCCATGCGCAAGCAGCTCGTCGATGACCTCGCGCCGCTGGTCGAGCGTGACGCGGGAGGTGCGGCGATGACCGGAGAGGGCGAGCGCTCACGCTTCACCGGCGCGAAGGACGTGTCGTTCGTGCGGCTGCGCCCGGAGCGCGTGCTGGAGGTGCGCTACGACCAGCTGGAGGGCGCGCGGTTCCGGCACACGGTGCAGTTCGAACGCTGGCGGCCCGACCGGGACGCCCGCTCGTGCACTTACGACCAGCTCGACACCGTGGCGGGTTACGACCTGGCGGACGTCCTTGCCTGAGACGCCGGCGAGCCGGGCGGCGTGAACTCTACGAGCCGGATGTCGGCTGCACCTCCCGCGGCGTGGTCCATCGCCGCGCTGAGGTGCTTCCATGCTTCGGGGTGCTCGGCGGCGTAGACCTTCAGCCGCTCGGCGGATTCGTCGGCATCCAGCATCCGCACGCTCGCCGGCACGCGCCGGGCGCGACCGGTACTGAGGAAGGCGACGCCGTTCGCGCGCAGATTGCGGTACCACTGCGCCTTCGTGCCGAATCCGGAGGCCACGCGGATCAGGTTGTGCCCGCGCTCGACGACTTCGACGACCACGTACCGCGGCTCGTGCGAGACGCGGCCGAGATGCTCGATCATCACGAGCCTGCTGCCGAAGATCCAGCCGAACCCGCACCGGTAGGCGCCGATCGGCAGCCGCATCAGCTTCGGCGTCGCCAGCAGCTTCGCAGCGAGTCGGTCGGCGAACCCGGTGCGCTCAGGCATCCTCGTCTTCCCAGTTCGCGGCGACCTTCTTGCTCGGCTGCACCCGCGGCGGCTCGCCAGGCATCTTCGGGAACTCCGGCGGGAACGGCAGCTCTCCGAGCCCGTTCTCGACGTCGCGGTCCCACCACTCCAGCAGCGTGTCGATTCGTCCTGGCGCCTGCTGCATATCGGCCCAAGGGTCGCCGATGTCGGCGAGACGGTCGGGGATGCTGCGGATCGTGAACCTCCGCGGATCGATGCCGTCCAGTTCGTCCCAGTGGATCGGCGTCGACACCGGTGCTCCCGGGATCGCGCGCGGGCTGTAGGCTCCGGCGATGGTGCGGTCGCGGTTGGCCTGGTTGAAGTCGACGAAGATGCGCTCGCCACGCTCCTCCTTCCACCAGCTCATGGTGACGGCTCTGGGCATCCGCCGCTCCAGCTCGCGTCCCGCCGCGATCACCGCATGACGCACGACGAGGAACTCCCACTCGGGAACGATGGGGCAGAACACATGCAGCCCCCGATTGCCGCTGGTCTTGATGAAGGCCTCCAGCCCCGCCTCGGCGAGCACGTCGCGCAGCGCGTGCGCGGCGGCGACGGCGTCGTCGATATCCGTTCCCGGCTGCGGGTCGAGATCGATGCGCAGCTCGACGGGGTTGTCGGTGTCGGATGCCAGCGACGCCCACGGGTGGAACACGATGGTGTTCATCTGCACGGCCCACACGATCGCGCTGGGCCGGTTCAGCACGATCTGGGGGTGGCTGCGACCGCTGTTGTAGGTGACGGTCACGGCATCGACGAAGTCGGGTGTGCCCTTGGGCGGGTTCTTCGAGAAGAAGCCCTCCGCACGTGTGCCGGATCTGGTCGCGACGCCGTCACGGAATCTCTCCAGCGAGACCGGTCGGTGACCGCTGGATGCCAGGAACGGCACCGCCACCTGCTGAGCGTAATCGGCGTACTCGGCCTTGGTGATGTCGTCGCCGCCGTCCACCGGCCAGACGACCTTGTTCGGACTCGACAGCGAGATCGTGCGCTCGCCATCGGGATCCTGCACGGTCACGTCCACACGCTCGGATGCCATGGAAACGACCCTAGGCGGTGACGCCGTGGCGCGACAGCCCCTGACGCCGCGTGGCCGCAGTGCTCAGTCGTCGACGTTGATCGCGAGCACCAGCACAGCGCTCAGCGAATCGCGACCGATCGCGATCGACGGGCCGGCGATGTCGACCAGGACCCCCGCGATGTCGGTGTTCTCGCTCAGCACCTTCGCGAGCTGCTCCGGCGAGAACGGCATCGGCCGATCCTTGCGTCCCAGCGCGACGACCTCGAGCGGGTGCGAGAACACCTGCAGGAAGCGGCTGCCGTCGGCGGCCCGCGCCTCAGCGATGCCCACCGGCTGGCCGTTGCTGCCGTCGTTCACCGCCACCCAGCTGCGGACCTTCGCGAGCGCCTCCGCCACCTTCACCGGAGTCTGCTCCTCGCGAGGAGCCGCCAGCAGCGTCTTGACCGACATGTTCTCGTCGCCCTGCTCGAGCGCCCTCTCCAGCAGCTCCGTGGGGAAGACCGCGCGGTGCGGGGCCGAAGAGTTGTCGATGATGATCCCGGCGAACTCGCCGGTGACGACCTGCTTGTAGACGGCCGTGACCGGCTGCGCGATCGCTGAGGTCGACGCTGCGTCCTCCGCTCCCTGCACCGAGTCGCGCAGGGCCTTGCCCGAGCTGTAGGCGAGCATGAACTGCCGGTCGCCGTCACGGACGACACCGACCGACAGCGGCTTGCCCGAGCTCAGCTGCTCACGCGCGTCGCCGTGCACGCGCAGGTACAGGTGCCCCTGCAGCGACTGACGCATCACACCGATGAGCTGCTCGTTGGTGGCGCCCTCCTCCAGCTCGGCGAGCGCCTCACGCAGCAGCACGTTGTCGTTCAGTCCCTCGACCGAGTTGGTCTGCTTCGGCGGAAGCGCCGGCGCCAGCGGCAGGCGAGGCACGGCATCCGCCCCGGTGGGAACACCGGTGGCGGGGCGCGCACGCAGGCGCTCGGCCGCGGGCTTCGCCGCGGACTCGGCCGGCGCGTCCTCACCCGGGAGGCTGACCTCAGGCCCGGAGTCCGCCCCCATGCCGCGGAACGCCTGCACCGAGATGTTCACCTCGGGCACGGCCTCGGCCGGGGCGTCCGGCGTCGGCGCCTCGGCCTGTGCCGGCTGCTCGACCCGCTCGGCTTCGGCTGCGGATGCTGCGGACTCGGCGGCCGGCTGGTCAGCGGACTTCTTGCGACGGGGGAAGAGAGCCATATCTGTCAGCCTAACCGCCCGAACCGGCCGTGCGTCGGTCAGAGCTTGGTGATCGGCGCGATCTTGATCAGCAGCTTCTTCTGCCCGGCACTGTCGAAGCGCACATGCGCGATGCGCTTCGCACCCTCGCCGGTCACCGCCTCCACGCGTCCCTCGCCGAAGTCATCGTGCCGGATGCGATCGCCGGCCGTCAGCTCGAGATCGCCGTTGTCGCGAACCTTCCCGGTGACCTTGTTCGGGAAGCGGTCCATCGCGGTGGACAGCGGCTTGAGTCCGCCGCCCGACGAGCTCTTGGGCAGTGCCTGCGGCGCAAACGGGTCGCTGCTTCGCCCGCCGAAGCCACCGGGACGGCGCGCGTTGAGAGCGCGGGACTGGGTTCCACCCCGGGAGTTCACATCGCCTGGCGACTGGCGCCAGTCGATGAGATCTCCAGGGATCTCCTGCAGGAAGCGGCTGGGCATCGCCACCGTCACCTCGCCGAACTGCGCACGCGTCATCGCCAGCGAGAGGTGCAGGCGCTTGCGCGCTCGGGTCAGCCCGACGTAGAACAGCCGGCGCTCCTCCTGCGGACCGCCCGGCTCCCCCGCCGAGATGCGGTGCGGAATGAGATCCTCCTCGACGCCCGTGACGAACACGGCGTCGTACTCGAGGCCCTTGGCCGTGTGCATCGTCATCAGTGAGACGACGCCGGAGTCGTCGTCCAGGTCGTCGGCATCCGACACCAGCGCGACCTCGGTGAGGAAGTCGACGATCGTGCCGTCGGGGTTGTTGCGCGCGAAGTCGCGTGCAACGGCGACGAACTCGTCGAGGTTCTCGAGCCGCGCCTCGTCCTGCGGGTCGCGGCTGGCGCGCAGCGACTCGAAGTACCCGCCCTTGTCGAGCAGCACAGTGAGCCCCTCGGCGACCGAGGTGGCCGGCGGGACCTCGCCGGATGCCGGCAGCAGGATCTCGGTCGCCTCGTTCAGCACCTGATCGAGGCGCACGATCGCCGCCTGGATCTTCGGGCCGACGCCGAGCGAGTCCGGCGAGCGCAGCGCGTCTCGGAAGCTCAGACCGTTCCGCTCGGCGAAGTGGGCGATGGATGCCTCGGTGACACCCCCGATGCCGCGGCGGGGCTTGTTGAGGATGCGGCGGACCGCCATCTCGTCTGCGGGGTTGGCCACCGCGACCAGGTACGCCAGGGCGTCCTTGATCTCGGCGCGCTCGTAGAACTTCGTGCCGCCCATGATCTTGTAGGGGACGGCCGAGCGGATGAAGATCTCCTCCAGCGCACGCGACTGGGAGTTCGTGCGATAGAAGACCGCCATCTCGGAGTACGGCATGCCCGCCCGGCGCAGCGACTCGACCTCATCGGCCACGAACTGCGCCTCGTCGTGCTGCGAGTAGCCCGTGAAGCCGACGATCTTCTCGCCCGCGCCACGATCGCTCCACAGGTTCTTCGCCTTGCGGTCGAAGTTGTTGCCGATCACGGCGTTCGCCGCCGACAGGATGTTCTGGGTCGAGCGGTAGTTCTGCTCGAGCAGCACGACCTTCGCTCCGGGGAAGTCGCGCTCGAACTCGGAGATGTTGCGGATGTCGGCGCCGCGGAAGGCATAGATCGACTGGTCGGAGTCGCCCACCACCGTGAGCGAGGCGCCCTCCTGGCTCCCTGACGCCGTGTCGGGCTCGGGTTCGAAGATCATCATGCCGTTGGACTCGAACGGATCGGGCACCTCGCCCTGCGGGGGGCGGGTGAGCTCGTGGATCAGCGAGTACTGCGCGTGGTTCGTGTCCTGGTACTCGTCGACCAGGATGTGCCGGAAGCGCCGGCGATAGGTGTCGGCGACCTTCGGGAACGCGCGGAACAGGAACACCGTCTGCGCGATCAGGTCGTCGAAGTCGAACGCGTTCGCCTTCTGCAGCGCCCGCTGGTAGTCGCCGAAGATGTCGACGAACTTGCGCTCGGCGGGGTCGTTCATGTTCGCCTGGCGGGCGTAGCCCTCAGCATCCGTCAGCTCGTTCTTCAGCTTCGAGATGCGCGACTGCACCGCGCTGGGCGTGAAGCCGTAGGCATCTGCCTCATGCTCCTTGACCAGACGCTTCAGCAGCGCACGCGAGTCGCCGGAGTCGTAGATGGTGAACGACTTCGTGAAGCCGAACTGCTCGGCCTCGCGGCGCAGAATGCGCACGCACGCCGAGTGGAAGGTCGAGATCCACATGCCGCGAGCGGTCTCGCCGACCAGGCCCGCCACGCGTTCGCGCATCTCGCCCGCGGCCTTGTTGGTGAACGTGATCGCCAGGATCTGACTCGGCCAGGCTTCGCGCTGACGCAGCAGCAGCGCGATGCGACGGGTCAGCACGCTCGTCTTGCCGGACCCGGCGCCGGCGACGATCAGCAGCGCGCTGCCACGGTAGGTGACGGCTTCGAGCTGCTGCGGGTTCAATCCTGCGAGAAGTTCGTCATGCCCGCCGGAGGGCTGCGGGCCGGACGCAGGGGAAACGATGAGAGGTGCTTCGGTCATGTCGCTTCGAGTCTAGGCTGGGCCGCAGACACCGACGGCGATCCGGAGGAGGCCGACATGATCCGCGAACTGCCAGAGCAGGAGTGCTACGAGCTGCTGACCACCACGACGGTGGGTCGCATCGGGTTCGTGCTCGACGAGCGCATCTGCATCTTCCCGGTGAACTACGCCGTCTCGGGCCGCGATCTGGTCGTGCGAACCTCGCAGGAAGGCGTGCTGAGCCGCCTCGCAGAAGAAGGCGCCAGGGTCGCCTTCGAAGTCGATCACCACGATGACCTCGCCGGCTCCGGCTGGAGCGTGCTGATGGATGCCCGGCTGAGCGGCCTCGGCGATGGGGAGCTTCCGGAGGCATCCGGTCGCGTCTCGCCGTGGGCCGGCAGCGAGCGCACCACGCGACTGCGCCTGCACGTCGACGGCGTCTCCGGTCGGAGCGTTCGCCGCGACCCGCGCTGACGCGGCTTGCGGCGTTCAGGCGATGCGGGTCCCGGGAGGAAGTCGTCGCGCCGGTGTGCGGGTGCGCGACCAGGCACCGGCGAACAGCCCGCCGGCGATCAGCACCTGCAGCCCCAGCCCGACGAACCAGCTCGGCACCGTGCCCTCGACCTGCTCCTCGGGAGTCGGCCCCTGGGCCCAGCCCTGCTCACAGGCGTCCCAGCGGTCGCCCTCCGGCGGCAGCTGCGTCAGGCGCACCCCGACCTTCACCTGCCCGAACAGGTCGTTCGGGTATCCGTGCACGAAGGTCGTCGGCGTCGCATCGGCGAGCACGACGAACGGGTTGGCCGCCAGGAAGCCCCAGACCAGGTCGAAGCGCGGCTGCTCGTAGCTGTACTCCTCCCATCCCTCGCAGATCGGCTCACCCGTCGTCTCGTCCCACGGCCGCTCGTAGTTCGTCACCTCCGTGCGGATAGCGGCCCCGCCGAGGCCGAAGGCGATCAGCGTGCCGATCACGAGCGCGGCGACGGCGAGGTAGGTCGCGGCGATAGAGAACAGCGGCCGGGCGATCAGTCCGCTCAGCCCGACGCCGATCGCGGCGACGATGATGATCTCGGCGAGCAGCACGACGATCGAGACGAAGAGCATGCCGGCGGTCACTCCCCCGCCGATCATGCCGATCAGCAGGAACGGCACGGCGACGAGCAGAAACGCCGATCCGGTGGCGACCGCCGCGAGCAGCTTGCCGAGCATGATGTCGCCGGTGGTGGCTGCCGTCACCTGGATCGGGGCGAGCGTGGCCGCATCGCGGTCGCCGTTGATGGCGTTGCCGCTGAGCGTCGGCGAGACCAGCACGACCAGCAGCAGCACGAAGTTGACGACGATCGAGTAGACGCCGGCGTTCGGCTCATCCTGGAACGAGAAGATCATGAACGACAGCGCCGTGATCCCGATCAGCAGAAGGGCGAAGATTCCCAGCAGCACGTACCAGCCGACGCTGCGCAGACGCTGCGTCAGCTCGAGTCGGGCGATGGTGGTGATGCGCGCGAGGCTCATGCTCCAGCTCCTTCCTGCGGTGCGGCGGGTGGTGCGGGCGGCGCCGGCGGCGCGGGTGGTGCCAGCGGCGCGGATGGTGCCGGTGAGTCGGATGGAGATGCGGGCTGCTGGCGAAGCGCGAGGAACGATTCCTCCAGCGAGCTCTGCGCCGGCGAGAACTCCAGCACGGCGAGTCCGGCGGCCACCATGCGGCGCAGGCCGTCGACCGCCGCGTCGTCGTCCGGGAACGCGATGAGCGCGTCCCCTCGGTCGTGCCCGACCCTGTCGTCCGGCAGGCCCAGCGCGCGGGTGACGGATGCCCGGGCATCCGACCCCGCCAGCCGCACCCGGTACGTCCGCGCCGACGGCGCCCGACCGGGGTCGACCACCGCACCGGCCACCAGGAACACGGCGTCGTCGATGACCTCCTCGAGCTCCGAGAGGACGTGGCTCGAGATGATCACCGTCCTGCCCTGCGCGGCGAGCCCGCGCAGCATCACGCGCAGCTGCACGCGCGCCTCGGGATCGAGACCGGATGCCGGCTCGTCGAGCAGCAGCACCTGCGGGTCGTGCACGAGCGCGCGGGCGAGGCCCAGCTTCTGCTTCTGCCCGCGCGAGAGCACCCGGGCTGGCGAGGCGGCGTGCTCGGCGAGGCCGACGACGCGCAGCAGCTCATCGGCGCGCTGCGCCGCGTCCGCCTTCGACATGTCGTGCAGGCGTGCCGTCGTCACGATGCTCTCGCGTGCTGTCAGCGATGGCCAGGCGCCGAGGGAATCGGGCATCCATCCGAGTATCCGGCGCGCGGCGGCCGGATCGGCGACCGGGTCGACGCCGCCGACGCTGATCGTTCCCGCATCCGGAGCGAGCAGCGACGCGAGCATCAGCAGCAGGGTCGTCTTTCCCGAGCCGTTCGGGCCCACCAGGCCGGTGACCCGGCCCGGCTGCGCGCGGAAGGTCGCATCCGTCACCGCATGCACATCTCCGAACGACCGTCTGACGCGCTCCGCGACGATTCCACTCATGGCCGAAGCCTAGGGCAGAGGTGCGAGAATCGACGGATGCGCACGATCCTCAACATCATCTGGGTCATCTTCGCGGGCTGGGTCCTGTTCCTGGGCTACGTTCTGGCGGGCATCCTGCTGTGCATTCCCATCGTCACGATCCCGTGGGCGATCGCGTCGTTCCGCCTCGCGAACTACGCCTTCTGGCCGTTCGGGCGCGAGGTCGTCGAACGACCGACCTCCGGCATCGGATCGATGCTCGGCAACATCATCTGGGTGGTGCTCGCCGGCTGGTGGCTCGCCATCGGGCACATCCTGTCGGGCATCGCGCTGTGCATCACGATCATCGGCATCCCGATGGGCATCGCCGACTTCAAGATGGTGCCGATCTCACTGATGCCGCTCGGCAAGGACATCGTGAAGTCCCGCCGCTGAGCCGGCGCTGAACTCGCGGTGCTCAGCCGCGGAAGAACGCCACTCCCAGGTCGGGGTGGTCGACGAACACTCCGTCGACGCCGGTGCGGGCTATGACACCCCACTCGGACTCGTAGTCCCCGAACGCCGCCTTGCCGCCGGCGCCGCGGAAGCGCGCCGACAGGAACGAGTTCTCGGGCCGGCACGTCCAGGTGAACACCCGCAGGCCGCACGCGTGCGCGTCGGAGACGAGAGTGGAATCGGATGCCAGCAGCATCTTCTTGTTCACGCTGATGCCGTCCACGGCGCCGACGAGCCGGTCCAGCCCGCGCGGCGTCACGGCCTCCGCATAACTGGGCGCGGCGCGCCCCAGTGACGCGACGAGGTCGAACGGCCTGCCGGTCGCCTCGATGAGATAAATGAAGGATGCCACGATGCCGGCCTTCTTCAGGCGCAGCAGCACCGTCGACTCGAACGCCTCGATGATCAGCGGCAGCTCTCCGCCCGCCCACCCCGCCGCACGCAGGTCGCGCTCGATGAGCGGGACGAGATCGAGGCCGATGCGCTCGAAGTAGGTGGCGTGCTTGATCTCGAGGACGATGCCGATCTCGCGGCCGTACTCATTCGATCCCTCCCGCACGAGATCCAGCAGGTCGACCAGCCGCAGGATCGGCTGAGCGTCGTCGAAGGTCGCGCTGGAGCGACGGATCTTCGGCAGGCGCTCCCTGGTGCGCAGGGTGGACAGCTCCGGCCACGTGAAGTCCTCGGTGAACCAGCCGGTCAATGAGACGCCGTCGATCTTCTTCGTCGTGCGTCGTGCGGCGAACTCCGGATGATCGGCGACGTCCGTCGTGCCGGAGATCTCGTTCTCGTGGCGCAGCACCAGCACGCCGTCCTTCGTCGCCACGACGTCGGGCTCGACGGCATCCACTCCCATCGCGAGCGCGAGCTCGTACGAGGACCGGCTGTGCTCCGGCCGGTAGCCGGGGGCGCCGCGATGCCCGATGACGAGCGGAGATCTCCTGGGCACGTTCTCAGCGTAAAGCAACGCACTCATAGCCATACGCCGGTATCGTTGAAGAAAGCGTTGACCGATCCCTCGGGAGTAGAGGCCACCCATGAGCAACTTCGCATTCAACAACCCTGCATTCCAGAAGCAGGACCCGCGCAACGTCGCGACCTATCCTGGCGCGCCGCAGGGCCAGTACGCGCCCCCGCCGCCGCCCACCGCGCAGAACGCAGCCGTGGACGCAGCGGCCAGCGCACAGCTGGAGGGCATGTACGCATCCCCGTCGGCCGGTGCGCTCGAGACCGACCGGATGAGTGTCGAGGACACCATCTGGAAGACCGTCGGCCTGTTCGCCATCCTCCTGGTCACGGCTGTCGTCGGCTGGGTCTGGACGGCAGCGACCGTCGCCATCGACCCGAACACCGGCCAGCTGACCGCCGACCTCACCCCGTGGATCGTCGGCGCGCTGGGCGGCTTCGTCCTCGCCATGGTCGTCATCTTCACCTCGCGCAAGAAGATCCGCCCGGCACTGATCTTCGCCTACGCAGCCTTCGAGGGCCTGTTCGTCGGTGGAATCTCGGCCTACTTCGAGACGATCTGGCCCGGCATCGTGATGCAGGCCACGCTCGCAACCGTGGCGGTCGTCGGCGTGACCCTTGCGCTGTTCGCCAGCGGCAAGCTCCGCGCCTCCAAGAAGGCGACGAAGATCTTCATGATCGCGATGTTCGGCTACCTGGCGTTCTCGGTGCTGAACCTCATTCTGATGTGGACGGGCATCCTGCCCGGCGAGCTGATGTTCGGAATGCGCAGCGCGACCATCGCCGGCATTCCGATCGGTCTGATCCTCGGCGTGCTGGTCGTCATCATGGCCGCGTACTCGCTGGTGCTGGACTTCGACCAGATCCAGCAGGGCGTCCGCAACGGCGCTCCCCGCAAGTACGGCTGGCTCGGCGGCTTCGGCATCATGGTCACCGTCGTGTGGCTGTACGTCGAGATCCTCCGCATGATCGCCATCCTCCGCGGAAACAACTGATCTCAGATCAACGCAGAAAGGGCCGCTCTCCTCGGAGAGCGGCCCTTTCGCATTAGCGCAGAAAGAACTCGCGGTGCAAGATCATTCCATTATTTCCGCCGATGGGGCATTCTGAATGCACTCGGACGGCCCCGTCCGACATGCACAACAGATCGGAGACCACATCATGGGCTTCCTCGCATTTCTCATCCTCGGACTCATCGCCGGCGCGATCGCGAAGCTGATCCTGCCCGGCAAGCAGGGTGGCGGATGGATCGTCACACTGCTTCTCGGCGTCGTCGGCGCACTGCTCGGCGGCTGGCTCGGCAGCGTGCTGTTCAACGCTCCGCTAGAGGAGTTCTGGAGCCTGCAGACCTGGCTCCTCGCGATCGGCGGATCGATCGTCGTGCTCCTGATCTACGGGCTCATCGTCGGACGCGGAGACCGCAGCAGGACCTGACCCTCAGCTGCGCGCCTTCTGCTGCAGCAGAGCACGTTCGCGGTCGTTGCCCGACAGTCGGGCAGCGGCCGCGAACTCGTCTCTGGCCTCATCCTCGCGTCCCAGGCGCAGAAGGAGCTCGCCCCGGGTCGCCGGCAGCAGGTGGTAACCCTGCAACTCGCCGGACGCCACGAGTCGATCGACGATCTGCAGCGCGGATGCCGGCCCGGTCGCCATTGCGACGGCCGCCGCCCGGTTCAGCTCGATCACCGGTGAGGGCGTCAGCTTCCCCAGCGCCTCGTACAGCAGCACGATGCGGTCCCAGTCCGTGTCATCGACGGATGCCGCGATGGCATGGCACTCGGCGATCGACGCCTGCAGGGCATACCCGCCACGACCTCGGTTCAGCGCATCGACGCGCGCGAGCGATGCGAGTCCCCGGGTGATCGCGCTGCGATCCCAGCGGCTGCGGTCCTGATCGGCGAGCAGAACGGGGTCACCCTTCGCGTCGATGCGCGCAGGGAAGCGAGCGGCGGTCAGCTCCATCAGCGCGAGCAGCCCGTGCGCCTCGGCCTCGCGGGGCAGGAGCCCGGCGACGACGCGGGTGAGTCTGATGGCCTCGCGCGCGAGATCAGGGCGCATCCAGTCCTCCCCCGAGCTCGCCGCATGCGCCTCGTTGAAGACCAGATAGAGCACTCCGAGCACGGCGGCGAGGCGTTCCCGGTGCTCCTCCCGCGGCGGCAGCTCGAAGGGCACGTGCGCCGCACCCAGAGTCTTCTTCGCGCGCACGATGCGCTGCTGCACGGTCGCGACCGGAACGAGGAACGCCCGGCCGATCTGCTCGGAGGTCAGCCCGCCCACGACGCGCAGGGTCAGCGCCACCTGCGCCTCGCGGGACAGCACCGGGTGACAGGCGATGAAGATCAGGCGGAGCACGTCGTCATCGATGGCATCCGGATCCCAAGGCAACGCGTCTGTCGCCGCATCCTGCCCGTGCCGGAGGTCGTGCGCGATCACGGAGACGCGCTCGTCGAGGCGTTCGCGTCGGCGCCAGAAGTCGACGGCACGCCGCTTGGCCACCGTGGTGAGCCACGCCGCCGGGTTGGTCGGCACACCGGCGTCCGGCCACTGCTCCAGCGCCTCGGCGAGGGCATCCTGAGCAAGGTCCTCGGCCAGTGCGAAGTCGCCGGTGAGGCGGGTGAGCGTCGCGACGATCTTCGCCGATTCGATGCGCCAGACCGCGGCGATGGCACGGGCGGCGGCCTCTGCGCCGCCGCCCGCGCGCTTCCGGTCGACCATGTCAGGCCTGAGCGCGACGCGACTGCTCTTCGCGCCAGCCCTCTTCCTTCTGGATCCACTCGTTGTCAGCGGGGAAGTCCTCCATCTCCGTGACGCGGCGCACCTCGAGGAAGCTGCCCGGACCGAGCGGCGCCCGGCTCGCCCACTCAGCGGCCTCCTCACGCGTGGAGGTCTCGATGATCCAGAAGCCGTTGAACAGCTCCTTGGTCTCACCGTAGGGGCCGTCCGTGATGAGCGGCTTCTCGGCGCTGAAGTCGACGACGAAGCCTTCTTCAGCAGCCGTCAGCCCCTCGCCGGCCAGCAGGACGCCCGCCTTCATCATCGACTCGTTGTACTTGCCCATCGCCTCGATGACCTGCTCGAAGGGCATCTCCTCGTACGCCTTCACGGCCTCATCGGTCGCGCGCATGATCAGCATGAACTTCATGATCTCTCTCCTTGGTGATTGTGATGATCGGAGGGCCGTCGTTCGACCCTCTCACCACAGACGTCGAACGGGAAAGACCGAGATCGACATCCGGAGAGAAATTCAGATCACTCCCACTCGATGGTCGCCGGCGGCTTCGACGTGACATCGAGCACGACCCGGTTGACCTCGCGCACCTCGTTGGTGATGCGGTTGGAGATCTTCGACAGCACGTCGTACGGCAGACGGGTCCAGTCCGCGGTCATCGCGTCTTCGCTCGAGACGGGGCGCAGCACGATCGGATGCCCGTAGGTGCGGCCGTCGCCCTGCACACCCACCGAGCGCACGTCGGCCAGCAGCACGACCGGGCACTGCCAGATCGTCTGATCCAGGCCCGCCTTCGTGAGCTCTTCGCGGGCGATCGCGTCGGCCTCGCGCAGGATCTCCAGACGCTCGCGGGTCACCTCGCCGATGATCCGGATGCCGAGGCCGGGGCCGGGGAACGGCTGGCGTCCGACGATGGCCTCGGGGATGCCCAGTTCGCGGCCGATCGCACGGACCTCGTCCTTGAACAGCGCGCGCAGCGGCTCGACGAGCTCGAAGTCGAGATC
The DNA here is from genome assembly GCF_050408615.1 of Microbacterium alcoholitolerans. Classification (NCBI taxonomy): domain Bacteria; kingdom Bacillati; phylum Actinomycetota; class Actinomycetes; order Micrococcales; family Microbacteriaceae; genus Microbacterium; species Microbacterium alcoholitolerans. The sequence goes on from NZ_JBNTKD010000001.1 coordinate 1,246,790, forward strand.
CTCGGGGAGCCCGCCGACATTGTGGTGGGACTTGATGTTCGCCGTGCCGGCGCCGCCGCCGGACTCGACGACGTCGGGGTACAGGGTGCCCTGTACGAGGAACTTCACCGGCGCGCCGCCGGTCGCCTTGGCCTCTTCGACGAGGTCGAGCTGCACCTTCTCGAACGCGCGGATGAACTCGCGACCGATGATCTTGCGCTTCGTCTCGGGGTCGGTGACGCCGGCGAGGTGGCCCAGGAACGTGTCGACCGCGTCGACCGTGATCAGCCGGACGCCGGTGGACTCGACGTAGTCCTTCTCGACCTGCTCGCGCTCGCCCTTGCGCAGCAGTCCGTGGTCGACGAAGACCGCGGTGAGCTGGTCGCCGATGGCCTTGTGCACGAGTGCCGTGGAGACGGCCGAGTCGACGCCGCCGCTCAGTGCGGAGATGACGCGGGCGTCGCCGACCTGCTCGCGGATGCGCTCGATCTGCTCGGCGATGACGTTGTCGCTGTTCCAGTCGGCGGGAAGACCCGCGCCCCTGTGCAGGAAGTTCTCGATGATCGCCTGGCCGTGGTCGGAGTGCTTGACCTCGGGGTGCCACTGCACACCGTAGAAGCGGCGGTCCTCATCGGCGAACGCGGCGACCTTGGTCGCCGCCGTGATCGCGAGCACCTCGAAGCCCTCGGGTGCGCGAGCGACCTGGTCGCCGTGGCTCATCCAGACGTTCTGCTCGACGGGCTGCCCGGCCAGCAGTGTGCTCTCGGCACCGGTGATGCTGGCGTCGGTGGCGCCGTACTCGCGCAGGCCGGTGTGGGCGACCTCGCCGCCGAGGGTCTGCGCCATGTACTGGAAGCCGTAGCAGATGCCCAGAGTCGGCACGCCGAGATCGAACACGGCGGGGTCGAGCTTGGGAGCACCGTCCTCGTACACCGAGGACGGCCCGCCGGAGAGGATGAGGGCGACCGGGTTCTTCGCGGCGATCTCGTCGGCGGTCGCCGTGTGCGGCACGATCTCGCTGTAGACGCCGGCCTCGCGCACGCGGCGTGCGATCAGCTGGGCGTACTGCGCGCCGAAGTCGACGACGAGCGCGGGGCGCTGCTGGGTCTCGGTCTGCTCGGTCAACGGGCACCTTCCGGGGTTGTGATCTGAGGGCCTGCGCCGGGCGATGCGCTGCTCGTGGCATCCGATGCCTCGCGCGTCGCAAGGTACGTCTTCACATCGCGCGCGACGCGCGTCTCCATGAAGAACGACAGCAGCGGGACGACACCGCCGAGCGCGAGCAGGATGAAGCGAAGGAACGGCCAGCGCATCATGCTCCACATGCGGAAGCAGGCGAACAGGTACACGACGTAGAACCAGCCGTGCACGATGAGGATGCCGAGCGACAGGTTGACACCGTCGCCGGTCGATTCGAGCCCTTCAGGCCCCTCCACGACGTCGGCGAACCAGAGGAATCCGCCGGATCCTCCGAGGAAGAGTTCGAGGCGGATCGGCGTGTACTTCAGCACCATCTCGGCGACGAGCAGCAGCAGCATGACGCCGGTGATGATCGAGGCGATCTGATAGAACTTCAGCGCTCCGCGGATCGCCGGAAAGCTGGCGACTCTGGGCTCGGGCATGTCCCCATTCTAGACGCTGCTGCAGGCAGAGCAGAGGCCGCCGGGATCGCTCCCGACGGCCTCTGCATCAGCGCGGGCTCACCACCAGCCGGTGAACAGGTTCCACAGCCAGTCGATCACCTGCTCGATGATCTGCTTGATTCCGCCGTGGCCGATGCCGCCGGCGCGGTTGACGTGGACGGTGGCGGTCGCCTCATCGCCGTCGGCCTGGGTGACGGCCACAGTGTACTTGCCGGGTTGCGTGCTCTTCGGCACGATCACCTGGGTGGCGAAGCTGCCGTCGCCTCCTACCTGCACGGTGCCGACCTGGATCGGCTCGCCCTTCTTCGGACGGAGCTCGACGGTGACGGTCTCACCCGGCTGGTAGCCCTGGCCGGTCACCGCGAGCTTGCCGCCCGCGGCCACCTTCGAGGAGCCGAGCTGGATCGTTCCCTCGAACGGTCCCGGCTCACCGCCGCCGTCGGCGAACACCAGGGGCAGCGCGACTGCACCTCCGACATCGGGTGTCGCCGTGAGCGTCTGACCCGCAGCGCCCTCCGGCACCGTGAACGTGAACGAGGCGCGCCCTGTCTCGTCGGTGGTGTCGACGATGGAGGCATCCACCGGGGCAGTGCCCAGTGCCGTGTCGCCCAGCGTGAACGCCACCTCGGTGGGCTGCTGCTCCCCGTTGCTGAATGCCAGGGACGAGATCTCCACCGTGACGGACTCACCGGCCTGGACGCCGTCGGCAGGCTGCGTCGGCGTGACCGTCGCACCGACCGCTCGCTGAGTCAGGTCCGGAGTCGCCAGCCCGTTCTCCGAGAACCAGTCGACCATGGACTGCAGGTCGATCTTGCCGGTGTCCTTCTTGTCGGTCCCCTCGCTGAAGGTCGTGAAGTTGTCACCCCCGCCGGCGAGGAACGAGTTCGCCGCGACCGAGTACGAGGCCGCCGGATCGACGGGCTCGCCGTTCAGGGTGATCGAGGTGATGCGCTCGCCCTGTGCGGCTGCCGGGTCGTAGGTGTACGACAGACCCTCGGACACGCCCAGCTTCAGGAACGGGCGACTCGCGCCGGCCGGCTGCCACTGCTCTTCCAGCACGCCCTTCAGCTGCGCGCCCGTGAGCTGCAGCGTGACCAGCGTATTGGCGAACGGCTGCACCGTGGCCGCCTCGCGGTAGGTCACGTTGCCGTCCGGGTCGCTCTCGGCGCCGGAAGATGCGTAGGTGAGGTCGGCCCGGAGCCCGCCGGGGTTCATCAGGGCGAGGTCCGCCCCGGTGGCCCACTGCTGCACGTCGGCGACGAAGTTTCCGACGGTGGACTCGCCGCCGCGGTTCTCTGTCGTGCCGTCGCTCTGCAGAGCGCGGTTGAAGTCACCGGCGATGTCGCCCACCTTGACGGCGCCGAGCACATCGGCCTCCTTCTTGGCGGCGTCGACGATGGCCTGCACCTCGGCGTCTGCCGGGTAGTTGCCGACCCAGAACTTCTTGCCGTCGGGACCGGTCTCCTCGTGAGCGAGCGGACGGATCTCGTTCTCGATCGAGAGGAGTTCCTTCGATTCGCGGTCCACCTGCAGGTTCATGACTCCGAGGTTCTTGCCGTACTCGCCCGCCGAGACGACCGGACGGCCGTCGATGACGTGGTTGTACGCCAGGTGCGTGTGCGCCGAGACGATGGCATCCACATCCCCGTCGACTCCGTAGACGATCTCGCCGAGCGGGGTCTCCGGTGTGATGCTGTCGACGCTGACGGTCGTCGCGCCCTCGTGCACCAGCAGGATGACGACGTCCGCCTCCCCGTTGGACGGGTTCCCGTCGCGCAGGTCGTCGGCGACGTCGTTGACCGAGGTGACGATGTCGCGCACCTCGAGGTCGGCGATGCCGGCCGGCGAGACGAGCGAGTCGAGGTCTTCGGTGACGGCGCCGACGAAGCCGACGCGCACGCCGTCCAGCTCCTTCACCCATGCGGGCGTCAGAGCGGGCTCTCCTGTCTCGGTCACGAACACGTTCGACGAGATGTACTCCCAGTCTGCGAGGCTCTGCACGCGATCGCGGAGATCGTCCCAGCCCTGATCGAACTCGTGGTTGCCCGCGGCACTCACTTCGAGGCCGGCGGCGTTGAGCGCGTCGATGGTCGGCACGTCGTCGTTGATGAACGACGTGAACGTCGACGCTCCGATCAGGTCACCGGCTGCGGCGAAGATCGTGTTCGGGTTCTCGTCGCGCACCGCCTGAACCGCCCCGGCCAGGACCGCAGCACCGGCGCTGGCGCCATCGGCTTCGATCCGACCGTGGAAGTCGTTGATCGTCGCGATGTCGATGCTCACCGGCGGGATCTCGCTTGAGACGCCGACGAGGATCGGGTCGTGGTCGCTGGAGCGGAAGGGCGTGCCGGTCTCGGCCGCGCCGAAGGCGTAGCCGCGGTCGCTCCACTCGGGAGAGTTGATCGACCAGACGGCGGCACCCGTGATCGATGCCGCCAGCGACGGCGACGCGATCACGTGGTCGAGGGAGCCGAGCTCACCGTCGAACGTGTACGTGTACTGTCCCGCAGCCTTGTCGGCGACCAGGTCGCTCCAGCCCTGCGAGGTGAACACATTCATCGGGTCCTCTTCGCTGTACGCGTTGAAGTCGCCGATCAGCAGCATGTCCTCACTGCCGGTGCTGTCCGTCAGATCGCCGGTGAACGCCAGCAGCGACTCGGCCTGCTCGACGCGCTCGGCGTTGAACTGCCCCTGACCGTCGGCAGGCTCCGCACCGTCGCCGCCTTTCGACTTGAAGTGGTTCGCCACGACCGTGACAGTGCGCCCTTCGATGTCGAATGCCTGTGCGATCGGCTCGCGAGCGATGTCCCAGACGCTCTCGTCGATGATCGTGGCGCTGTCGCCGACGGTGGAGACGTCATCCTTCTTGTAGATGATCGCGTTGGTGATGAAGTCGGTCGTCGCCGGATCGTTCAGCGCGGCCGGCGTCGGCACGTAGTCCCACACCTCGCTGCCCGCGTCGTCGTTGAGCCCGTCGACGAGGTCGGCGAGCGCGGTGTCGGCCGGCTTTCCGAACTTGATCGAGTTCTCGATCTCCATGAGCGCGACGATCTCGGCATCCATTCCGTTGATCGCGGAGACGATCTTGGACTTCTGGATCTCGAATTGCGCTGCGTCGCGCGCACCGCGCGCGTCAGCGTCGTCATCGCGCAGCGTCGTGAAGTAGTTGTAGACGTTGAACGACGCGACCTGCACGTCACCGCCTACGGTGGGCGCGTCTGCGGGGCGCGGGTTCTCCGAGGTGAACGAGACCTTCGCCTCGGCCGGCGACTCGCTGCTCAGCGGAATCGTCGGCTGCAGACGCCAGTCGTCGAAGCCGTACTGCAGCACGAAGCCCTTGTCGCCGAAGTCGACGAGATCGCCGCCGCGGACCACGACATCCTCGGTGAAGTACGGCTGGTCGCCCGGGTGTGCGCTGTTGCCGACCTGGATGCTGTAGCCGTCGTCGAGCAGGATGCGATCGGCGCGGTTGGCCGCGGCGATCGCATCGGCCGCGGCGCCTGGACGCTCGAGCTCGGTGCTCTTCACGTTCAGCTCGCCCGGGTTCAGCCAGAGCGTTCCGAAGTTGTAGAGCTGGTGGCTGGACGCGACGGCGTAGTCGCCCGTCGGCGCGACGAGCATGCTCTCGTACGCCTCGCGGTCGCCGCCCACCACAGTGGTCGCGAGCGCGGTCGGCGCGGGCACGCCGGCGTCCGCCGTGACCAGGGCGACCCCGGATGCCGATGCGGGGCTGATCTGCGTCTGGCCGAAGTACTCATCGACCACACCGGTGACGGAGACGAGATCGCCGATCTCGCCGGGGACGCTCTTGCCGCCGAGGTAGACGAAGATGCCGTCCGACGCGCCGGGGGTGGCATCGCTCGCGCCGCCGGATCCGGCGGTCTGGATCACGATGCCGTCGTACCCTCCGACGCGGTAGTCGGCCGTGATGACGCCCTCGACCGTGACGTTCGCACCCTTGAGCGGAGAGACGTCCGCGGTGCCCTGCACCTCGGCGATGGTCTTCTCGACGGCGGGATCGGGGTCGGGGTCAGGGTCCGGGTCAGTGGCGCTGGTCTCACCGTCGGCGTTCGTCGGCGAGATCGTCGCCGACAGTGCGAAGTCGTCGGCGTTGACGTCCGAGTCTGCGCCATCGGTGCGGTTCAGCGACTTGACGTCGGTATTGCCGGCGGGCGCGGTCGCCGCGGTGTCCTCGTAGGTGTTCGAGGTGCCGTAGCCGAGCAGGTCGATGAGATTCGCGTTCACCGCAGCGTCGCCGACGAGCGAGCCGGTCGGCAGGGCGACCGCCGCTGTGCCGTTCACCAGGGCGATCGTGCCGGCGGAGCCGCTGAAATTCAGGTTGCCGCTGCTGGCATCCGAAGACGGAAGCTCGGCACCGTTCGACCCGTTCGATCCACCCTGCACCAGGAAGTGGCCACCGGCGGGAATCGTGCCGGTGAGGGCGACGACGCCGCTCGAGTTTCCGGTGCCGGTCGCGGATCGGTACTGCAGCGACATGCCGTCGAGGACGACGTCCTGATCGGTCGGGTTGTACAGCTCGACGAACTTGTTCTTGAACGCGGCGCCGGAGCTGCCGCCGGAGAGGTACGCCTCATTGATGACGACCCCCGTCCCGGAGGTGTTCGCGAAGGCGGGGGCGGCGATCAGCGTTCCGAACGCCATCGCGCATGCGGTGGTCAGCGCGAGAGCGCCGGTGCGCCCCCCGCTGCGGTGAACTGGGACGGGAGCCCTGCGGCTCTCGTCTCGGGGGGCGGAAAACATCGTTGCGGTCTCCTCGGTCAAGGTCCGGTCGCGGATCTTGTGGGTCCGCGACCAGCGCGACGCACGCGCATGAAAGTGACCATAGAGCGCTCCGCCGACATCGGGCAAGAGTGTTCTGAGATCGGTCACGGAACCGTCACCCCGGGTGAACAGCGTCCGAACGAGTGATTCTCGTCAGGCTGTTCCGGCCCCGGCTGCGTCCTCGAACTCCTCGACCTCGCGCTCCCACGCGTCGCGTGCGAGCCGGTACCAGAGGTAGAAGGCGAAGCCCGCGAAGATGGCCCATTCCGCAGCGTAGAAGATGTTCAGCCAGTTGATCGGCGACTTGGTCTCGGGCGCCGGGGAGCTGATGTCGACCAGCCCGTCGGGAGCGGAGACGGATGCCAGATACGGGCGATACACGTTCAGCTGCTCGATGTCGTGCCAGCGGCTGAGCAGTGCCGCGGTCGACATGCGATCCAGGCGCATGGGATCGGTGCGGGGCGGGACTTCGACGCCCTCGTCGTCGATGATCCGGCCGGTGATCTCCGCCTCGACAGCGCCCTGCTCGGTCAGTGCCTCGATCGCGGCATCCGCCTGCTCGCGCGTCGCGGCCCAGCCGAGCGCCACGGCGATCGACGTGCGCTCGGCGACTCGCAGCTGACCGGTGACCCAGTAGCCCTCGGCGCCGTCGTTGACACGCGAGGAGACCACGATGAAGTCCTCTGGGATCCAGGTGCCGCGGGTCTCCACGCGCTGACCGCCCGAGGTCTCAGCAAGGTACTGCCCGGGTCGGACGACGTCCGACAGCGGGCGCACCTGCTCGGTCGCGCCGGGCGGCGGCGGGTCGGTGTCGATGGCGCTGGCGAGCTGCCACTGACCCAGCCAGGCGAACACGCCGGCGACGACGAGGCACAGCGCGAGCATCCCGATCCAGCGTCTGCGTAGCATGACCTCGCGCAGCGTCGGCGGGAACTGCTGCGGGGCGAGCGGTTCGGAGGTCGTCATCCCAGCTCGTAGGGCGCGAGCACGACCTCGACGCGCTGGAACTCCTTCAGGTCGGAGTACCCCGTGGTGGCCATCGACTTGCGCAGCGCTCCGATGAGGTTGGCCGTGCCGTCCGCGACGGGCGCGGGTCCGTACAGGATCTCCTCGAGGTTGGCGACGCGATCCACGGCGACCCGACGGCCGCGCGGAAGCTGGGGGTGGTGGGCCTCGGCGCCCCAGTGGAAGCCCTGGCCGGGGGCATCCGTCGCACGCGCCAGCGTGACACCGAGCATCACGGCATCCGCACCCATCGCGAGTGCCTTGACCATGTCGCCCGAGGTACCGACGCCGCCGTCGGCGATGACGTGCACGTAGCGTCCGCCGGACTCGTCGAGGTAGTCGCGACGCGCGGCTGCGACGTCGGAGACGGCGGTGGCCATCGGCGCGTGGATGCCCAGGGTGACGCGGGTGGTGGATGCCGCTCCCCCGCCGAAGCCGACGAGCACGCCGGCCGCTCCGGTGCGCATCAGGTGGAGGGCTGCGGTGTAGGTGGAGGCGCCGCCGACGATCACCGGCACATCGAGGTCGTAGATGAACTTCTTCAGGTTGAGCGGCTCGATGTCGCTGGAGACGTGCTCGGCCGAGACTGTGGTGCCGCGGATCACGAACAGATCGACGCCCGCGTCGATGACGGTCTCGTAGAGGTCCTGTGTGCGCTGCGGGGTCAGGGAGCCCGCGACTGTGACGCCCGCCTCGCGGATCTCGGCGAGGCGCTGCTTGATGAGCTCCGCCTTGATCGGCTCGCTGTACAGCTGCTGCATCCGCACCGTCGCCCGCTCGGCCGGCAGGGATGCGATCTCGTCGAGCATCGGCTGCGGGTCCTCGTAGCGGGTCCACAGACCCTCGAGGTCGAGCACGCCGAGGCCGCCGAGCTGGCCGAGCATGATGGCGGTCTGCGGGCTGACCACCGAGTCCATCGGCGCGCCGATCACCGGGATGTCGAACGAGAATGCATCGATCGTCCACGCGGTGGACACATCCGACGGGTTGCGCGTGCGCCGCGACGGCACGACCGCGATGTCATCGAAGGTGTATGCGCGACGCGCGCGCTTGCCTCGGCCGATCTCGATCTCCATGCTCACCCCTCCACCCTACCCGGCGGGGTTATGGGGGCCGTGTGCCGTCCGTCATCGCGCGCCCGGTCTGGCGCCGCCTCCCAGAACAGGCTCGTTGACGAGAACCGGCTGGATTCCGGGCATCCGACCTGCCGTCGGCAACGAGCCTGTTCTCGGCGACGCCGCTCTTCCTGCACAACCGTCGTCTCGGCGCCGGTTGTCCCCAGCCGCCGCGAAGCGGCACCCGGCGGATGCCCCGAGCGGGCATCTTCATGACATGAGAGCTCCGATCACGACATGGATGCAGCAGTGCAACGGAATCGCGCACACTCGGGAACTGCGTGCCGCCGGCTACACACAGCATGAGATGCGCCGTGCTGTCGACGCGGGGCAGGTCGAGCGGGTTCGGCGGTCCTGGCTGGTCACCCCCTGGTGCTCGCCCGAACGCCGTGCCGCCGCCGAGGTGAGCGGACGCGTGACCTGCGTGACCGCCGCGAAGCAGCTGGGGCTGTGGACGAACGACGATCTCCGCATGCACCTGGCCGTGCCCTCGACGTCCGCTCGGGTCACAGCGCCCGGCCGCGTGCTGCATTGGGCGCCCGGTCCTGCGCCCGTCGCCCGGTACACCGTCGAGGATCCGATCCTCAACGTGCTGTACCAGGTCGGACGCTGCCTCGAACCCGCCGGCGCGACCGCCGTCTGGGAGTCCGCACTGCGCAAAGGCCTCGTGACTCTGCCGCAGCTGCGCCGAACGGCGTGGCACAGCACCGCCGTGCAGCATGTGCTCAGGTCGGTCGGCGCGCTGTCGGATTCGGGAGTGGAGACGCGCTTCCTCGCCATCGTCCGCAGCTGCGGTGTCGATGTGCGGCAGCAAGTGGTCATCGACGGGCATCCGGTCGATGCCCTCATCGGCGAGAGCCTGGTCGTGCAGCTGGACGGGTTCGAATTCCACCGCGAGGCGAAGGATCGGCGGCGCGACCTGCGCCAGGACACACGGCTGGCGCTGCTCGGATACACCGTGCTGCGCTTCGATTATCAGCAGGTCATGCACGACCACCTGTATGTGCAGCAGACCATCGTCAACGCGATCTCGCAGGGGTTGCACGTCGCCCGCACGCGGTGAGGCGGCGTGGGCGGGGGAACCGGGCATCCGACGGTGGCATCCTTCTTCGGCATCCGACGGCGGCATCCTTCTTCGGCATCCGACGGCGGCATCCTTCTTCGGCATCCGACGTGACCGAGAACAGGCGGGTTGTCGAGAACAGGTCGGATGCTGAGAAAGCAGCCTGCCCTCGACAACGAGCCTGTCCCAGGGCGAGCAGAACCGTCCGGCGCCGCCTACCGCGCCCGCACCACCCGCTTCTCGTCCCACACCGGCGCATCCGACTCGTACACCTCGCCGTCCGCGCCGAAGACCAGGAAGCGATCGAACGAGCGGGCGAACCATCGGTCGTGGGTGACGGCGAGCACGGTTCCCTCGAAGCGGGCGATGGCCTGCTCGAGCGCCTCGGCCGACTCCAGGTCGAGGTTGTCGGTGGGCTCGTCGAGCAGCAGCAGCGTCGCTCCGCTGAGCTCGAGCAGCAGCACCTGGAACCGGGCCTGCTGACCGCCCGAGAGCTGGTCGAACGCCTGCTGCGCCTGCCGCACCAGCCCGTAGCGGTCCAGCGCCGAGCTCGCGGCGTCCCTCGGCATCCCGGGACGACGATCGTCGCCGCGGTGCAGGATCTCGAGCAGCGTGCGCCCGACGAACTCGGGGTGCGCGTGGGTCTGCGCGAACAGGCCGGGCACGACGCGCGCGCCGAGCGCGGCTGTGCCGGTGTGCGGCACCACGGCCAGCGCTTCGGATGCCGTCGTGAGGTGCCCCATCGTCGGATCGGGGTCGCTGCCCCCGCGCGCCAGTAGCCGCAGGAAGTGCGACTTTCCCGAGCCGTTCGAGCCGAGCACGGCCACGCGATCGCCGAACCAGATCTCCGCGTCGAACGGCTTCATCAGCCCCGTCAGCTCGAGCTTCGAGCACACGACGGCGCGCTTGCCGGTGCGGGCGCCGCGCAGCCGCATGTCGAAGTCCTGTGCCGGCGGGCGCTCCTGCGGCGGGCCCGCCTCCTCGAACTTCCGCAGCCGCGTCTGCGCGGCCTGATAGCGAGAGGCGAAGCCGTCGTTGGCCGAGGCCTTGACCTTGAGGTTCGCCACCAGCGTCTTCAGCTTCTCGTGCTGCTCATCCCAGCGGCGGCGCAGCTCGTCGAGCCGGTCCATCCGGTCGATGCGCGCCTGGTGATAGGTGCCGAAGCCGCCGCCGTGCACCCAGGCGCTCGCACCTGCTCCGCCCGGCTCCAGCGTGATGATGCGGTCGGCGGCGCGCGCCAGCAGCTCGCGATCGTGCGAGACGAGCAGGACGGTCTTGGCGCTCTCGCGCAGGCGCTGCTCGAGCCATCGCTTGCCCGGCACGTCGAGGTAGTTGTCCGGCTCGTCGAGCAGCAGCACATCGTCGGGTCCGCGCAGCAGCGCCTCCAGCGCCAGCCGCTTCTGCTCACCGCCGGAGAGCGTATCGAGACCGCGGAACCGAGCCCGCTCGAACGGCACGCCGAGAGCCGCGACGGTGCACTGATCCCACACCGTCTCGTGTTCGTACCCGCCGGCGTCGGCATAGTCGGCGAGAGCGGTGGCGTACTGCATCTGGGTGCGTTCAGTCTCGTCCTCGATCAGCGTGTTCTCCGCCTTCTCGAGCGCGACGGCCGCGACCCGGATGCGGGCGGGCGCCACCTGGATGAGCAGATCATGCACGGTTCCGGCGTCGCCGTGACCGACGAACTGATCCATGACGCCGAGCGCTCCGTCGATCGTCACCACACCGGCATCCGGAGCGAGCTCACCGCGGATGATCCGCAGCATCGTCGTCTTCCCGGCCCCGTTGGGACCGATCAGTGCGCTGGTCTTCCCCGCGCCGACGCGGAACGTCGCCTCGTCGAGCAGGGGCCGGCCGTCCGGGAGGGTCAGCGAGATCGCGCTGACATCGATGTAGCCCACGGTGGTGTCCTTCCGCCCACCATGCGGCGAGCCGATCAGAATATCAGCATCCGGCATCCGATCCGGCGCGCGCCGACGCTCGGCCGCGGCCGGAACCGGCTCGTTCGCGAGAACAGGCCGGATGCCCGAGAACGAGCCTGCGTTCGACAACGAACCTGCGCTCGTGCAACGTACCGGCGCGCCTGGCGAGCGCGCCAGTGCCGCGGGCTCAGCGCGGGTCGGACAGCCTCGCCAGCAGCTCCGACAGCAGCGCCTCGGCGACGGGGGCGGGCAGCCGCTCGATCAGCGCCATCAGCGTCGCGAGCGGCGCATCGGCCGAGACCTTGGCGGCGCCGGCAAGGCGCAGCAGCACCCAAGCGGCTTGCGGGCCCGGCACGCGTCCGCCCTCGCCATACCCCAGTGCGCGCATGGCCGCGGCGAGCGCGCGGGCATCCGCCGGCGGAGTTCCGCGCACCTCATCGGATGCTGTCGCGAGCGCGCCGGTGAACTCGTCGATCCCCCGCTCGAGCGCGGGCGTGAGCGTCAGGTGCGCGCTGTGCGGGATCCGCACCCCGTCCGACTGCGTGAAGCCGGGCTGGTGCTGAATCTTCCAGCCACGCCCGACGAGGGCATCCGCCAGCCGATGCGGATCGACCCGCTCGGCCTCGGGCGCCGACTCGTCGGCTACCACGGCGATCGCGGGCCCCACCGGGTCGCCCAGGACGACGAGCCCTCGGATGCCATCGACGCTGCGGCGCACCGCCGTCGCCGTCCGACGGATCGCGGCGGTGAGCTCGGCGTAGCCGGAATCTCCCAGGTGCTGGCTGATCGCCCAGCCGGCCGCGAGGGGGGATGCCGAGCGCGAGCCGAGCAGTGTCGGGTTCACCACGGGGTAGCCGGCCCATCGCGTGGTCGCGAAGAACTGGGCGCGGCGACCGAGGCGGCCCTGCCGTCCGCGACCGCCGTGCAGCAGCACCGAGACCCCCTTCGGCGCATAGCCGAACTTGTGCAGATCCGCGGAGATGCTGGTGACGCCGCGCACCCGGAAATCCCAATCAGGCAGCTTCGGCCACCACGGCAGCACGAATCCGCCGAAGCACGCGTCGACATGGCACGGGATGCCACGATCGGCCGCCGCGGGCGCCACGGCCCCGACCGGGTCGAGCAGGCCGGTCGGGTATGCCGGCGCCGAGACGACGACCAGCGCGACATCGGGGCCGAACCTCGCGATCATGTCGGCCGGATCGACGGAGCCGTCCGGCGCGCATGGCACCGGGTCGTAGTCGAGGTCGAAGAGCAGGGCGGCCTTCTGGAACGCCGCGTGCGCCGTGGCCGGCGCGACCAGTCGTGGGCGCCCCACGGCGTCCGGGTGCTTGGCCCGCCACAGCTCGCGCGCGGTCTTGACCGCGAGCAGGCAGCTCTCCGTGCCACCGCTCGTCACAGATCCGACCACCGAGCGTCCGCCGCGCAGCATCCGTCTGGCGAACCCGATGACGTCGCGCTCCATCGCGGCGATCGAGGGGAAGACCGTCGGGTCGAGCCCGTTCAGCGGACGCGCCAGGCGCGCCGCGGCATCCGCCAGCTCGTCGAGCTCAGCGAGACCGGAGTCGTACACGTACGACAGCACCCGGCCGCCGTGCGTCGGGGCATCATCCGCCCGAAGGCGGCGCAGCCGGTCGAGGACGTCGTTCCCGCGGCTGCTCATGCGGATGTCCCGACGATGTCCTGTTCGCGAAGACGGTAGCGGGCGAGGGTGACCAGGCTGAGCAGCATCAGCACCGCGGGGATCAGACTGAATGCGACGGCGATGCCGGTCACCGCGGCATCCGGCTGCGCCACTTCGACGTTGGCAGTGGTCTCGATGTAGCCGGTGAGCGCGAGCACGATCGATAGCACCGTCGCGCCGAGCGCCATGCCGGTGGTCTCCCCCGCCGTCCACACGCCGCTGAACACTCCGGAGCGGTTGTCAGCGCCCGCGCTCTCCGCCTCGCGAGCTGTGCGGTCGTGGGCGATGACATCGGGAAGCATCGCCATGGGCAGGGTCTGCATGCCCGCGTATGCGGCGCCGGCGAGAGCCACCGGCACGAGGATCCACCAGCCCGGCATCCACACCATCGCGGTCAGCACGAGCGTCGCGACCATGAAGAGCGTGCTGGCCATGCGGAAGCCGCGCTCCTTGCCGACGCGGTCGGCGATGGCCTTCCAGACCGGTGCCATCAGCAGCGCAGGGGCGATCAGCGCGACGAACAACTGCGTCACCGCGCTCTCGTCGTGCAGCACCCAGCGGGCGACGAACTGCGCCGCGGCGAGCATCAGACCGGTCGCCAGCCCCTGCAGCATGAAGGTGCCCAGCAGCGCGCGGAACGGCTGGCATTCGCGCAGCACGGTGATGCCGTCGCGGTAATGCGCGCCGATCGAGGTGCCGGGGCGCACCGGCAGCAGCGGGCGCTGCGGCGCGACCGTCGAGGCGATGAACAGTCCGACGCCGAGCAGCACCGCGGCGACCGCCGCCATGACGAGGTAGCCGAGCAGCGGGTCGCCGGGGAACAGCGCGCGGATCTCGGGTCCGCCGGCGCCGAACAGCAGGATCGCGATGGTGAGCATCACGACGCGCCAGGTCAGCAGACGGGTGCGCTCGCGGTAGTCGTTTGTCAGCTCGGCGGGAAGCGCGATGTACGGAACCTGGAACAGGCTGAAGCAGGTCGCCGCGATCATGAACGCGAGCAGCACCCAGATCGCCGACGGCACGGCGCCGATGCCGGCGGGCACCGCGAAGGTCAGCACGAAGGCGATGGGCAGGCCGATCGCGCCGATCATCATGAACCCGCGCCGGGTGCCCGAGCGGGCGAGCGCGTTGTCGCTGAGGCCGCCGATCACGGGGTCGATCAGCACGTCCCAGATCTTGGCCGCCGTCACGATCGCGCCGGCTGCCAGCGCGGTGACTCCGAGCGAGTCGGTGAGGTAGTAGACGAGGACGAGGCCGGGCAGGGTGGCGAATCCGCCGGTGCCCAGAGACCCGATGGCGTACCGGGTCACTTGTCCGCGAGTCAGGCTCCCGCGAGTCAGGTTCGACGCTGAATCCATACGGCTCACTCTATCGGCGGGCCGGTACCCGTCGAATCGCGAGAGCAGGGGCCGAGGCGGATGCCTCAGGCGAGCGAGCCGGTGACCGGAACCGTGTTGGCGAACAGGTCGAGCACCGGGCAGCGCTCCTCGACGACGGCACGCAGCCGGTCGTACTCCTCGAGCGTGTTCGGGCCGGTGATGGCGACCTTCACCCGCACGTCGTGGAAGCCGGCGCGACCGGACTCGTCGATGCCGAAGAGCTTGCGCACATCGAGGTCGCCCTCGGCGGTCACCTCGATGTCGTCGATCGTCAGGCCGAGCGCCTGAGCGTACAGCCGGAAGACGACGACCTGACACGAGATGAGCGCCCCGAGGGCGTACTCGACCGGGCTCGCGGCCACGTCGTCGCCGGCGAGGGCCGACGGCTCATCGACCAGGAACCGGTGCTTGCCCGCGCGGACCTCGGTGCCCACCGAGCCGACGCCGCGACCGGTGACCTTGTAAGTGAGCTGAGCGTTCGCGACATCGCGTGCGATGCGCTCTCCCCAGACGTCTCCTGCGTCGGCCAGGCGCTGCGCGCGCTCGTCGGCGGTGACCTCGGGGATGGCGGTGAACTGATCGTTGAGAAGAGTCATGCGGCGACCGTATCCGGGCGCGCCCATGCCGAGCATCCGGCGTCGTCATGCCCTGAAACAGGCCGTCACAGGGCGACACAGTCAGGCCGCGTATCGCCCCGATGCGACGGCTCTGGCACGAGCCTTCGCCGCCTCCTCCTCACGATTCTTCGGTGGACGCGTCGCGACCAGGTCGTTCAGCAGATGCTGGGTCGCGTGCGCGATCTCCGCGACGGCGTGATCGAACGCCGCCTGGTTCGCCTTGGACGGCTTGGTCGTCCCCGCGATCTTGCGCACGTATTGCAGAGCGGCCGCCTGCACCTCGTCAGAGGTCGCTGCGGGCTCGAAATTGTGGAGGGTGTGGATGCTGCGGCACATACAGGCACGCTACGCCGGGCATCCGACGTGCGAAAGGGCTCGTGCCCGCGTCAAGCCCGCTGCGCGGCCGTGACCCGCTGCCGACTCATTTCTTGTAGTTCGGCGCCTCGACCACGATCTGCACGTCGTGCGGGTGCGACTCCTTCAGACCGGCCGAGGTGATGCGCACGAACTTGCCTCGTGCCTTCAGCTCGTCGATCGTGCGGGCGCCGACGTAGAACATCGACTGACGAAGACCCCCGATGAGCTGATAGGCGACCGCCGCGAGCGGGCCGCGATACGGCACCTGGCCCTCGATCCCTTCCGGGATGAGCTTGTCATCGCTGGGCACATCGGCCTGGAAGTAGCGGTCCTTCGAGTACGAGGTCTGCTTGCCGCGGGTCTGCATCGCACCGAGCGAGCCCATGCCGCGGTACTGCTTGAACTGCTTGCCCGACTGGAACACGATCTCGCCCGGGGACTCATCCGTGCCCGCCAGCAGCGAGCCGAGCATGACGGCGTCCGCGCCCGCCACGAGTGCCTTCGCGATGTCGCCCGAGTACTGCAGTCCGCCGTCCGCGATCACGGGCACGCCCGCGGGCGCGGCGGCCAGCGACGCCTCATACACGGCGGTGACCTGCGGGACGCCGACTCCGGCGACCACGCGCGTGGTGCAGATCGATCCGGGCCCGACACCGACCTTGACGGCGTCGACACCGGCATCCACCAGCGCCTGCGCACCCTCTCGGGTCGCGACGTTGCCGCCGATGACGTCGATGTGCGCGAAACTCGGGTCGGCCTTGAGCCGCTTGACGAGATCGATCACACCCTGCGACTGGCCGTTGGCGGTGTCGACGACGAGCACGTCGACACCCGCGTCGCGGAGCGCCTCGGCGCGCTCCCAGGCGTCGCCGAAGAAGCCGATCGCGGCCCCCACGCGCAGACGGCCCTGCTCGTCCTTGGTGGCGAGGGGGTACTTCTCGCTCTTGTCGAAGTCCTTGATGGTGATCAGGCCCGCGAGCTTGCCGTCGTCATCGATCAGCGGCAGCTTCTCGACGCGGTGCTTCGCGAACAGCGCGATGACGTCCTCAGCGGCGACGCCGACCTTCGCGGTGACGAGGTTCTCGCTCGTCATGACGTCCTTGACGTAGGTGGTCTTGCGGTCGCGACCGGAGATGAAGCGCATGTCGCGGTTGCTGATGATGCCCACCAGGTGCGCGTCGGCGTCGATCACCGGAAGACCCGAGATGCGGTAGCGGGCGCACAGGCTGTCGACCTCTTCGACCGTGGCATCCGGCGTGGTCGTGATCGGGTCGGTGATCATGCCGGACTCGCTGCGCTTGACGCGGTCGACGTCGGCTGCCTGATCGGCGATCGAGAGATTGCGGTGCAGGATGCCGATGCCGCCCTCGCGCGCCATGGCGATGGCCATCCGCGCCTCGGTGACGGTGTCCATCGCACTGGAGAGCAGCGGCGTCGCGACCGAGATCCGCCGCGTGATCCGCGAGGAGGTGTCGGCGTCGCTGGGGATCACGTCGGTATGCCCCGGCAGGAGCAGCACATCATCGTAGGTGAGTCCGACGAAACCGAACGGATCGTGCTGGGGCATGGAATTGGCTCCTCTGCGCCGTGACGGCGCCAATCGTGGCAGATGCGCGTAGGCGGAGCGGGACGGCCCGACTCCGTCGTATACCGATTCTAAGCGCGGCAGACCTGCAGATATTCCGAGTGCCGACGCTCCCGGCATTCCGATCCGGCCACGGATGATGCGATATGCGTCCGCCGCACGTTACGCTCAGTGCGACGTCCATGAACGAGCGGCTCACCCGAGGCCGTTCGCAGGCACTCGATGTGGAGGATGCGTGGGACTGAGATCAACGGCGCTTCGGCGCCCCCGAACCGGGCTGATGGCGCTGTTGACAGCGCTGCTGGCCGCTTTCCTGGTGCTCGGCGTACCCGCCGGGGCCGCACTGGCCGAGACGACAGACGACGGCCAGGAGGTGACGGACTTCTACTTCGCGGGCAACATCACCTTCGAGGGAACTCCGATCGAGGGTGTCGGCGTCTCCGTCGACGGGAACGGCTTCGACGCCGAGACCGAGACGGATGCCGAGGGCAAGTGGCGACTGTACGTTCCCGAGAAGGAGAAGTACACGCTCAGCGTCGACGAGGACACGCTGCCCGACGGTGTGATCGTCGACCCGGCACTGCTTCCCGAGGGCGTCACCCCGGTCGATGGAACCAGCGGCTCGTTCGAGGCCGAGTTCGGCCTCACCGGGACGAAGATCGTGAACCTCTTCCTCGGCGAGGGCGAGCGGGTCACCGTCTCGTTCCTCGACCAGCTGATCTCGCGCACTGTGGGCGGCATCAACTTCGGTCTGCTGCTGGGACTGGCATCCATGGGCGCCGCGCTCATCTACGGCACCACGCGACTTTCGAACTTCGCGCACGGTGAGATGGTCACCTGGGGCGGTGTGGCGGTCGTGCTGGTCACCTCGTTCTGGCAGCTGCCGCTGTGGGCGGGGCTGATCGCCGCTGTCATCGCCGGCGGCGCGCTCGGCTGGGCGATGGATGCCGGGCTCTGGCGTCCGCTGCGACGTCGCGGCCTCGGCATCGTGCAGCTGCTGATCGTCAGCATCGGCCTCTCGCTCGCATTGCGCTACGTGATGCAGTACATGGTCGGCGGCGGCACGCATCAGCTGCCCGGCGCGAGCCCCACGCCGATGCAGCTCGGCCCGATCACGCTGTCGTACATCGACCTGATCGGCATGGGCATCAGCCTCGCGGTGATCCTCGGCATGGCGGTGTTCCTCACCCGCACCCGCATCGGCAAGGCGACCAGGGCGATCTCCGACAACCCGCAGCTCGCGGCGGCATCCGGAATCGACGTCGACAAGGTCGTGCGCATCGTCTGGATCATCGCCGGCGTGCTCGCCGCGCTCTCCGGCATCCTGTGGGCCTACTTCCGCCCCGGTGTGAAGTGGGACATGGGAATGCAGATGCTGCTGCTGATCTTCACTGCCATCACGCTCGGCGGTCTGGGCTCGGCGATCGGCGCCCTGATCGGATCGCTCATCGTCGGCATCGCGGTCGAGGTGTCGACCCTGCTCGGCGTCCCCTCTGACCTGAAGTACGCCACGGCACTGGTCGCACTCATCGTGATCCTGCTGGTGAGGCCACAGGGTCTCTTCGGTCGCAGGGAAAGGCTGGGCTGACGCATGGACTTCGGATCGATCTTCGGCAACACCGCGGCATACATCTTCAGCCCGGTCACCATCGCCTACGCCCTGGCGGCGACGGGGCTCGCCGTGCATTTCGGCTACGCGGGCCTGCTCAACTTCGGCATGGCGGCCTTCATGGCCATCGGCGCGTACGGCTACGCCATCCCGATTCTCGTCTTCGGCGCCCCGTGGTGGCTCGCGATGCTGATCGGACTGCTCGGCGGTGCCCTGTTCGCGCTGCTTCTGGGCATCCCGACACTCCGCCTGCGAGCCGACTACCTCGCCATCGCGACGATCGCGACGGCCGAGGTCGTGCGACTGCTGTTCCTCACCCAGCTGTTCGAGGACGTCACCGGCGCTGCCGGCGGCCGCACCGGCTACCACGCGGGCTTCCGCGCAGCGAACCCGTTCCCGCCCGGCACCTACGGCTTCGGCCCGTGGACGTACAGCGCGACGGAGCTGTGGGACCGCGTGTTCGGACTGATCCTGCTGATCATCGCCGTCGTGCTCGTCTGGGCGCTGATGCGCAGCCCGTGGGGTCGCGTGCTCAAGGGCATCCGCGAGGACGAGGATGCCGTGCGCTCGCTCGGCAAGAACGTCTTCGCGTACAAGATGCAGGCACTCGTCGTCGGCGGCGTGATGGGCGCGGCGGGCGGCATCGTGTTCGTGCTCCCCTCGGCCGTGGTGCCGGGCAGCTACTCGACCTCGCTGACGTTCTTCCTGTGGACCGTGCTGCTTCTCGGTGGAGCTGCGACCGTGTTCGGCCCCACCCTCGGCGCCGTGCTGTTCTGGGTGCTCTTCGCGTTCCTCGGCAACCTGCTGCCGCAGATGGCGTCGGCGGGTTACCTGCCGATGTCGGCCTCGCAGGCCGAGGTGGTCCGCTGGATCCTCGCCGGTGTCGCCCTGATGATCATCGTGATCTACCGCCCGCAGGGCATCCTCGGAGACAAGAGGGAGATGACCTTTGTCAAGTGAGCAGCAGTCAAGTGAGAACCAGCCCGTATCGGGCAGGCGGCAGAAGTCGACCGGTCTCGCCAAGGGTCCGGCGAAGCCCGGCGTTCCCAAAGTCGATCCCATCCTCGTCGTCGACGGCGTGGAACGGCACTTCGGCGGCCTGACCGCTGTCAACGTCGAGCATCTCGAGATCCCGCGTGGGGCGATCACCGCGCTGATCGGCCCGAACGGCGCCGGCAAGACGACGCTGTTCAATCTGCTGTGCGGCTTCGACCGCCCCAACAGCGGCACGTGGCAGTACGACGGCAAGAATCTGGCGGGCATCCCGTCGTTCAAGGTCGCCAGGATGGGCCAGGTGCGCACGTTCCAGCTGACCAAGGCGCTGTCGTTGCTGACCGTGCTCGAGAACATGAAGCTCGGCTCGCCGCACCAGCCCGGAGAGAGATTCTGGGTCAGCATGTTCCCGCCTCTGTGGCGCAAGCAGGAGGCCGAGATCGAGAAGAAGGCGCGTGAGCTTCTGACGCTCTTCAAACTGGATGCCAAGGAGAAGGACTTCGCCGCTGCGCTCTCCGGCGGGCAGCGCAAGCTGCTCGAGATGGCGCGCGCGCTGATGAGCGATCCGCAGCTGGTGATGCTCGATGAGCCGATGGCCGGTGTCAACCCGGCGCTGACCCAGTCGCTGCTGGATCACATCCTCGGGCTGAAGGATCGCGGCATGACGGTGCTCTTCGTCGAGCACGACATGCACATGGTCCGCCACATCGCCGACTGGGTGGTCGTGATGGCAGAGGGCCGTGTGGTCGCGGAGGGTCCGCCGGATCAGGTGATGGAGGATCCCGCAGTCGTGGACGCGTACCTCGGTGCGCACCAGGATGTCGACCTCGGCGAGGTCACCGGCCGCATCCCGGTCGTCTCCGGCACCGCGGCGGCGGCCGACGCCGCCCGGGTCCGCGAGAAGATCGAGGCGGAAGCCGAGGCTGAGCTCGAGGAGGAGCAGAAATGACGGATGCCGCGAACGAGACGCCGAGGGACGACCGCGACATCGTGGTCGAGCTGAAGAACGTGCACGCCGGGTACCTCCCGGGCGTGAACATCCTCAACGGCGCGAATCTCGTGGCCCGCCAGGGCGAGCTGATCGGGATCATCGGCCCCAACGGCGCCGGGAAGTCCACCCTGCTGAAGTCGATCTTCGGCATGGTGCAGGTGCGCGACGGCGAGATCACGGTCAACGGCGACAGCATCCTCGGTCTGAAGGCCGACAAGCTGGTCGCGAAGGGCGTCGGCTTCGTCCCGCAGACGAACAACGTCTTCCCGTCGCTGACGATCGCCGAGAACCTGCAGATGGGCCTGTACCAGAACCCGAAGATCTACAAGGAGCGCCTCGAGTTCGTCACCGGCATCTTCGCCGAGCTCGGCACGCGCCTGAATCAGCGCGCCGGGTCGCTCTCGGGCGGCGAGCGCCAGATGGTGGCGATGTCGCGGGCGCTGATGATGGATCCCTCGGTGCTGCTGCTCGACGAGCCTTCGGCCGGCCTCAGCCCGGTGCGCCAGGATGACGCGTTCATCCGGGTCTCCGACATCAACAAGGCTGGCGTGACGACCATCATGGTCGAGCAGAACGCCCGCCGCTGCCTGCAGATCTGCGACCGCGGCTACGTGCTCGACCAGGGTCGTGACGCCTACGAGGGCACCGGTCGCGAGCTGCTCGAGGACCCGAAGGTCATCGGACTGTACCTGGGCACACTGGGCCAGGACGCCGCCTGACGCGGACCCCGCCCCGGAACGCCGACACCCCCAGTTCCCGTCGAGACCCCTGGCTGCAGACGTCTGCAGCCAGGGGTCTCGGCGGGAACTGGGGGTGTCGGCGTTCCGGGGCGGGGTCCGCGTCAGGCGGCGTCCTGGCCCAGTGTGCCCAGGTACAGTCCGATGACCTTCGGGTCCTCGAGCAGCTCGCGACCGGTGCCCTCGTAGGCGTCACGACCCTGGTCGAGCACGTAGCCGCGGTCGCAGATCTGCAGGCAGCGGCGGGCGTTCTGCTCGACCATGATGGTCGTCACGCCAGCCTTGTTGATGTCGGAGACCCGGATGAACGCGTCATCCTGGCGCACCGGGCTGAGGCCNGATCGCTGCGCCCTTCGGGTCGTTGTTCTCGTCGAAGGTGATCTCGCCGGACAGACCGTCGTAGTCGGCGGTGCCGCCGTCGTTGATGATCGCCGCGCAGTCCGCGAACGTCGAGCACTTCTCGCCCTCGCCCTCGCCGCCGGAGACCTCGCGCATCGCGGCTGCGATGTCGCTGCCCTCGACGGACTGCGCCTTGAGCGCTGCCAGTGCGATCAGGATCGTGGCGTCGTAGGCCTCAGCCGAGTAGGTGACGTCGTTGATCGGGTCGTTGCCCTCGGCGGTCCATGCCTCGTTGAGCTGGTCCAGGAAGTCCTCCGGCAGCTCTGCGCCGGCACGGGTTCCCTTCGAGCCCTCGAGCTGGATCGGCAGGTTGTCCTTGGCGTAGTTCGACAGGTTGCCGTCGACCATGTACAGCTTGCCGGTGTCGACACCCGCGTTGCCCAGCAGCGGCGCGATCGTCTTGAACTGCTCGTAGGAGACGATGGCGACGGCGTCGGGCTTGGCTGCGGCGACCGTCTGGACCTGGGCGTTGTACTGACCGTCACCCTGGTTGTACGACGCCTCGGCGACGACCTCGCCGCCTGCGGCCTCGAACGTGGCGCCGATGGCCTCTGCAAGGCCGGTGCCGTACGGGTCGTTCTGGTAGATGATGCCGAGGGTCGTGTTGCCGTCCTCTGCGATCTGGTTGCCGAGCACCTCGCCCTGCAGGTTGTCGCTCGGAGCGGTGCGGAAGTACATCGGGTCGATGCCGGTGAAGTCGGCCGACGTGTTCGACGGCGACACCGTGACGATGCCCGCACCGACGTTGCCGTCGAGGATGAGCTTCGACACGCTGGACGACGCGGCGCCGACCATGGCGGTGATGCCCTCGCTCTGCAGCTTGGTGATGGAGGTCTCGTACGCCTTGTTGTCGAGGTCGCCCTCGTCTGCCTGGCTGAGCTCGATGGTGACACCGGCGTCTGCCTCGTTGACCTGCGAGACGGCCAGCTGCACGCCGGCTTCCATCGGCGCCCCGAGGAACGCCAGCTGACCGGTGACCGGCAGCAGCGAGCCGAGCTTGAGCGTCAGATCGATGGCCGCCGGCTTGTCGGGAGCCTCGCTGGGCTCTTCGGCCGGCGTGCTGCTGCAGCCGGAGATGATGAGTGCGGACGCGCTGACCATTGCAGCGACCGCGAAGATCCTCGCGGGGCGCGAGCCCTTCATTGCGTTCATGTTGCTCCCTTGCGTAACTGAACGTGGATAACCACTTTCGGGTGACTCTTACCCTAAGGCGTCGGATGGGCGCGGCGACTCCCGTTCGATCTCGGTCCCTTAACGATCTGCCGCTGCAGCAGCAGATCGATGACGAACACGATGATCGCGACCCACACCAGCGCGAATCCGGCCCAGCGCTCCGCCGGCATCGGCTCGCCCAGCAGGGCCCATCCCACGAGGAACTGCATGACCGGCGTGATGAACTGCAGCATCCCGACCAGGCTCAGGTCGATCCGCCTGGTTCCTGCGGCGAACAGCAGCAGCGGCACCGCCGTGGCGATCCCGGAGCCGGCGACGAGTGCGGTGTGCAGGGGCGAGACGGCGCCGAAGGTGATCCCGGCATCCGACCGCCCGACGATGACGAGGGTGACGACCGCGATGGGTATCAGCCAGAACGATTCGAGCGTGAGTCCGCTGACAGCATCCACCGCCGCGCCGATGCGCTTCTTGACGAGTCCGTAGAGACCGAACGAGGCGGTGAGCGAGATCGCCACCCAGGGGAAGGAGCCGTACGCGACGATGATGACGATGACGGCGACTGCGGCGGTCGCGACCGCCACCCACTGCAGTCGTCTGATGCGCTCTCGCAGCACGACGACGCCCAGCACCACCGTGAAGATCGGATTGATGAAGTATCCGAGGCTGGTCTCGATGACGCGGTCGCTGAGCGTCCCGATCAGGAAGACCTGCCAGTTGACGTAGATGAGGATGCCCGCAAGAGCTGTCCACCCGAGCAGGCGCGGATCGCGGATGATCGCCGCCAGCGCGGCCCAGCCGCGCATGATCGTCAGCAGGATCAGGCAGAACGCGAACGAAAGCAGCACCCGCCAGGCGACCACCTCCCACGGCCCGGTCGGCACGAGCGCGACGAAGTACAGCGGCAGCATACCCCACAGCAGGTAGGCGCCCACGGTGTAGGCGGTGCCGCTGCGGGAGGGCCCGCGCGCAGCATCCTGCGCCGAGAGGTCGGAGGTCACCAGAGAACCCTAGTGCGTCCGCCGAATGAACAGCGCGCTACCCGCGTAGAAACCTCTTCCCATTCGGCTCGGATCGGCCTATAGTGAGCGGCATCCAAGTTCTGGATGACTGGGGAATTCGGCGGAAGTGATGGGCGAGTCGAAATACGTACTCGCGCTCGACGTAGGCACGACCAGTGTGACAACGGTCACTGCCAACACTGCTGAGCGTGAAGATCTTCTGGTGGTGCCGCTTGCCGTGGGGCGGGAGCGGGCCGATATTCCGGTGCTCGCGTATGTCACCGATGAAGGCGACGTGTGCTTCGGCGCAGAGGCGGTGGAACGCGGGCGCGATCACCCGGAGCGTCTGGTGCGCGACTTCACGCGTTCGGTGGGCGACCGCGTGCCCATCGTCGTCGCCGGGTTCGCGATGCGCGCTGAAGAGCTGGTCGCGCGACTCGCGGTCTGGATCGTCGCCACTGTCGCGGCCGAACAGGGAACGCGACCCGGCGTGGTCGCGATGACGCACCCCACCGGCTGGACCGGCTACCGCATGGATGCCCTGCGCACCGCCCTCAGCCAGAGCGGACTCACCGACGTGGTGCTCGTTCCGTCGGCGGTCGTCGTCACGGAGCGATACGCCACCGGCTCGTCCCGCGGACACACCGTGGCGGTGTACGACCTCGGCGGCGCCACCTTCGAGGCGAGCGCCCTGCGCGGCTTAGATGTGCTGTCCGAGCCGCACGTGATCGACACCGGCGGGTTCGACGTGGATGCCGCACTGATGCGGTATGTCCTGCCTCTGGCCGGCGCCGAGGCGGCGACCGAAAGCACGCGCGCTGAGCTTCTGACCACGCGTCGCGCCATCACGACCGCGAAGGAGCAGCTGTCCTTCAGCGCAGACGCCTCGATCCCCGTCACGCTCGGCGGCGAGACGACGAGCGTCCGGGTCACCCGCTCCGAACTCGACACGATGGCGACGCCCGTGATCGACGCGACGGCGGATGCCCTCGAACGGGCGCTCGATGCCGCACAGATCGACTCCGCCGATGTCGACGAGATCATCCTGGTCGGCGGCTCTGCGCGCATCCCGCTGATCGCCCAGGTGCTCTCGGCACGGCTCGATCGTCCGCTCACGGTGCCCGACAACCCGCAGTACGCGGCGGCGATCGGCGCGGCGCACGCGGCATGGGCGCGGATGAAGAAACTCCCTTCGACCGAGGTCGTTCCGATGACGGCCGCTTCGCCAGAGGTCGAGCGACCGCGCCGTGTCGCGCTGGCGGTGCTCCGACCGACCGGAGGCAAGACCAAGGTGCCGTACGGCGCAGCGGCCGCGCTCACTGCCGGCGCCGTGATCGTCGCCGCCGGCATCGTCTTCGCCTCGACGACGCCCTTGGGCAGCGGAACGGATGCTGCGAACGGCGCGACCAGGGGAGGCAGCCACACATCCGATCCGATGGCGTTCTGGCGCAACGCCTCGGGCTACTCCGTGCAGGACGCGGAACGGATCGCCGAAGAAGACGACGACACGGAAGACACGGACTCGGATCGCGGCGAACGACGCCAGGACGACGAGTCCGATCGCTCCTCCGACCCTTCCGACGCCACGCCCTCCCGCAGCGGCAGAGGCGGCCCGAAGGTCGAGGCGCCCGACGCGGGCTCCGGGTCCAACGCCACTCCGAGCGGCGGATCCGGTTCGCAGCCGAGCGGTTCAGGGCCGAAGGTGGAGAATCCCGACCCGACGCCCACGCCGACGCCGACGCCGGCACCCACGCCCACGCCCACGCCCGTCTCGGAACCCGTGCCGACGACCGATCCCACGCCCGACGTTCCCGACCCGACACCGGATCCCACACCGGATCCGACCCCCACGACGGACCCGACACCGGATCCCGCCCCGGACCCGAGCCCCGACCCGACACCGACGGCGGATCCCTCGCCGTCACCGGATCCGGCGCCGGAGCCCGCTCCCGACCCGACACCGACGTCCGCGCCGGTCGACCCGAGTCCTCAGCCGTCGCCTTCCGCGCCGGATCCGACCGCCGATCCCTCGGCGCCCTGACCTCGAAGGCGGCCCCCGACGCCATGTCAAACAGCTCTCTCGCGCTCGCCGAGCGCCCGATGGTGACCGTTCCGCTGACCTGGGAGCGCCAGATGCGCCCTGCGCTCGAGGTCATCGGCCACCACACGCCCCGTGCTGCCCTCGTCGGCACCGCCGGCTCGGGGAAGTCGACCGGTCTGCAGCACCTGCACCACCTGTTCGCACAGCACTCCCGGGACGTGCAGTTCGTGAACGACGCCACCGTCGATCTCGACGATGCGCCGGCCGAGCAGGTGCTCCTGGTCGATGACCTGCACCTGCTGTCCGACGAGCAGCTGCACCGGCTCGGCGAGCGCGCGGATGATCCCACCGCCTCGCTGATCATCGCCCGGCGGCCCTGGCCCGCGGGCCCCACGGCACGCAAGATCACTCGGCGCCTCGAGCAGCACACGCCCGCCACCGTGCTCGGGCACGTGTCGCGCTCCGATGTGCTCGATCACCTGAGCGTGCTCGAGCTGACGATGGCCGACGCGTGCGTCGAGCACATCCTGAGGAGCACGCTCGGCATCTCGTGGCTGGTGACCGAGGCCGTGCAGCACCATGACTCGCGCGACTGCGCCCACGACGAGTCGCATGCGGAGCTCGACCGATCGCTGGCCGAGCTGATCCTGCATCGAGTCGACACAGTCGATGACCGTCTGCGCGACGCCATCGAGGACGTCTGCATCGCCGGCCCCGGTCAGGCACATCCGGTGCCGGAAGCCACGGAGGACGACTGGGTGCTGCAGGGCTACTCCCAGGGGCTGCTGCTGCGCAGCGGCGACACGGCGCCGCTCGTGCGCACCGCCGTGCGCGAGGCCATGCCGAACCAGCGACTGATCGACCTGTGCACGCGCTTCCCGGAGGCGCTCGAGCACCGCGAGGGGCTGCGTCCGGTGCGCGATCAGCGGGTCGCCGACGCACTCGTCTCCAGCGCCGATCGGATGCTGACCGCCGAGCCGACGAAGGCCGGGGCCCTCTATGACGCGGCTGTGGAGAGCGGGACGGATGCTGCCGTGCTGGCCGAGCGCCGCGCCTTCGCCGCCTGGTCGTCCGGCGATCTGGACCGCGCCGCTGTCTTCGTCGACGAGGTGATCAGCACGACGGGCGGCCAGGACCGGTCCGCCGTGACGGGCGTCTCGGCGGCGATGTGGTCTGCTCGCGCGATGATGGTCCGCGCGCACGAGGTCTATCGGTTCGCACCGCCGCAGGACGACAGCGCACTGACCAACGCGTCGATCGCCGCGTTAGGCATCGGCGTCTCAGAGCCGCCGGCATCACCGGCGCTCGCCGAGGGCATCCCCTCTGCGGCCGGGGTCTCGATGGAGCTGCTGCGGTCGGGGCTGCGGGCGACGCTCAGTTCTGCCGGCGACGAGAACGCGCTGCCGGACCTCGTGCGCTCGGCGGAGATGTACTCCAGTGCGCACCGCGCGGATGCGCTGTGCGAGGTGCCCGCTGTGCTCGCGGCCATCGTCGCCCTCGACCTCGGCCGGCTCGCCACCGCACAGGGTGTGCTCGACGATGCGATCGCCGCGGACCACGGCGGTGCCTGGGCGCGTACGCGCCTGCTGCTGTGGAGCGCCTGGGTCGCCGTGCAGCGCGCCCATCCGGTCGATGCCAGGGAGCTGCTGGATCGCGCTCTCGCCATGTCGCCGATGGCTGCGCTTCCGACCCGCGACGCGGTGCTGATGCACGCCGTGCGCGTGGCGATCGCCCGGCGCTACGACGACGCCTCCGGCCTGGAGGCAGCCTGGCATGATGCACGCGCGAGTCTGCTCCGCGCCGACGTCGACCTGTACCTGCTGCATCCCCTTGCCGAGCTGATCAGCGCGGCCGCACGGGCCGGCGATGCCGCACGCGTCGAGGCACATCTGGCGCGCGCGCTGCAGATCATCGACGATCTCGGGGATCCGCCGATCTGGTCCGCGCACGTGCACTGGGCGGGGATCCAGCGGGGCATCCTGCTGAGCCGGCCGGATCTTCTCGCGCCGCACGCGAAGGCGCTCGTCGCCGCGGCGCATCGCAGTCGCGTGGCGGCGCGAATGGCGAAGGCGGGCCGGGTGTGGACCGACGTGCTGGCCGGCACGGTCGATCCGGATGCCGTCATCAGCGCCGCCGAGGGACTCGCCGCCATCGGACTGATGTGGGACGCGGCGCGTCTCGCCGGCCACGGCGCCGGGCGAACCGACGATCGCAAGGTCGCCGCGCAGCTGCTGGCCTGTGCTCGTGAACTGCACCCGAACGACGGCACCCGTCGCCCGACACCGACCACCACCGACGACGTCGACAGCAACACGCAGGCGGCGCCGGAAGAGGTGCTCAGCGACCGCGAGATCGAGGTCGCCCGACTCGTTCTGCAGGGCAAGACCTACGCCGAGATCGGCGAGACGATCTTCATCTCACCGCGCACGGCGGAGCATCACATCGCCCATATCCGGCGGCGCCTGGGTGCCACGTCGCGGTCGGAGGTGCTGACGAGACTGCGCCTGCTTCTGGGCGAGGGCGGGGTCGGCGCGGGGCGCACGGAGGAACCCCCGTGAACCCCCCATGCGGTATCGGGTAAACCCCCGATGCTGTGAGCGGCCCAGTCCGCATACGATCCGAGTGACGACGTCAACCTGGCAGCTGAGGGGCTTGAGCCAGGAGACAACACAGCAGTTGAAGGGGGAAGCTGATGACCTCACCGGTTGAGACCATCGCGGACGCGCTCATCGCGTTCATTCTCAGTCTCTTGAAGGATCCGGACGCTGTCGACGAATTCGCCGCCGCTCCCGCCGCCACACTCGCCCACAACGGCCTTCAGGGCGTGTGCATGGCGGATGTCGCTGCGGTGCGACCGGTGATCATCGACAATCCACGCGTGATCCACAACGACACGCCTCCTCCGCCTCCGCCTCCCACCCCTGGGGGCGGCGGCGATGACCATGAGACCGTGCGCGAGATCATCCGGATGGTGCAGCAGTTCACCACCACCGTGGATGCGCGCTCGACGATCGTGGATCAGTCCGTCAACCAGAACATCTGGACGGAGGGCGGCGACGTCACGCAGGTCTTCGACCAGGAGGCCGTCGTAGCCTCGGGCGACCACTCGATCGCAGCAGGCGACGATGTGTCGGTGGTCGACTCCGATCTCGACGTCTCGATGGGCGACGTCTCCATCGGCAATGAGAGCAACGACGGCAGCTTCAACCAGACCGGCGTGGACGGCACGAACGACGACGCCGCTGCCGCTGAAGACGCGTCGGGCGACGCAGCGGTTGACGACACAGCCGGCGACGCCGCTCCCGAGGACGGCGCGACGCCGGCTGCTGAGTCCCATGCGGCGGTCGACAGCGCGGCCGATGCGGCCACGGCCGCAGCGCAACCGGCGGCACCTCCCCCGCCGCCGGCAGATGTCCCCGAGCCCGCCGATCTGCTCGAGGGCGACATGGCCGCCGGCGGAGGCGACTCGTACGATGCCGACGCGGCCGACGCCGCGCTCGACGAGCAGCCTGTCGACGTTCCGCTCGAGGATGACTGACACACCGCGCAAGGCACACCCGGCATCCCCCTCCTCGTCCCGGGAGGGGGATGCCGGGTCTGTCGTGCCCTATGGAGCCCGGGAGCTGCCGGCGCGACCCTCACTGAGCAACCCGAACCTGGCGCCCGTGCTGGTCAAGGCCACACCGCCGTTCTCGATCCGCGCGAGCCAGTTCTTCTGGATCCTCAGCTTCGCGGTCGGCGCCTTCACCATCGTGTACATGTTCGTGATCCGTCAGGATCTGCTGCCGCTGATCACCGACGTCGCGAAGGCGGTCACCGACGGGCGGGAGGACCGCACCTACGAGAATGCCGCCGACATCATCTTCTGGGTGGTGTTCGGAATGGTCGTCGGGCTGCTTTTCGCACAGATCACGATGTTCGTGTCATTCATGGGGCGGCGTCCGCAGATCCGCTGGTGGCAGCTGCTCACTCTCGCGCTGCAGGGGCTTCTGGTGCTGCTTTCACCCGAGTGGGTGGCTCTCGGCGCGAAAGGCGCGCCACTTCAGTCGCTTCTTGCGGCGCAGGCCGCCCTGGTGCTCCTCGCCCTGCTCGCCAGCATCCTGCCCAAGGCCATCGCCTGGTCCGCCCGGCGATTCGATGTCCGGCGCGGGCCGGAGGGGACGGGACAGCCCGACCTCTGACGCGATCTCGGCGAGACTGCGCAGCACGGCCTGGCAGACGGCCAGCGCGTCGCGCTCGGCCGTGGGAGAGGCTGCGAGTGCTCGCCACCGATCGATCTCTGCCGCGGCGCGACCCGCGATCTCGCGATCCGAAGCGTGGCTGGGCAGACCGAGGCGGTCGGATGCCGCGATGCCGCCCGCTCCGAGGATGCGCGCGGCGTCCGCGGCATCCTCTCGGGGAAGTGGAAGCCCCCGCGAGCGCGACTCGGCGAGCAGCGAGAGCTCGCGCAGCATGTGGGCGGATGCGCCGAAGCGCTCGATGCCGGCGCGGACGCGATCAGTGCCCGCGCGCGGTGCGCGCTCCAGCAGCGACTGCAGCTGCAGCACGACGCCTCGTGCCTTCAGGATGTCGGCACGAGGGTGGAACTGCGTCTGCACGAGCTCCTGCAGTTCGACCATGCCGCTCTGCTGCACCATGGCATCCGACAGCTCGGACGAGCTCTTCACTCCGCCGCGGATGATCGCGGTCGCCAGGCGCACGCCGAAGATCCCGAACCGCGCGAGCAGCTCTTCGCGCACCGAGACGCTGAGACCTGTGGCGTCGCTTGGGCGCACGAATCGGTCTGCGGAGACGAGCAGCCCTTCGCGTGCACTGCGCTCCAGGCCGGCGAGCTCGCGCAGCGCGATGTACTCGCTCTCGCGCAGCGTGCGCGCACCTTCGGCGAGCAGCCCCGCGACCGGCACGACGCCCAGCGCCAGTGCGGCGAGATGTCCGTCACGCTCGTACCGCTTGGCGACGCGGCGGGCAGAGAGAAGCGAGTCGATGCGGCCCGAACCGATCTCGTCGCAGCGAGACAGGACGGCGACGGCGCACACGCTCTGGGACGCACCGGCGGCGGTGTCGCGGAACGCCTCGAGGAACTTCATGTCGGAGCCGTGCAGGTGCCGCATGAGGTACACGACGGCATCCGCCGCCGACGGGGCGTCCTCCGGTGTCAGGAACCGGGAGGTCCGCGCGGAGGTCTCTTCGGAGAGCGAGGCGATGCCCGGTGTGTCGATGAGGATGAGCGAGGACAGCCCGTCCAGCGGCCAGCCGACGTCGATCCATTCGATCTCCTCGGCGGTGCGTCCGCCGAGATCGAACACGAGCAGACCGCTGTCGCGTCTGATCGGCATCCTCGTCGTGGTTCTGTCTCGCAGATGCACGCTGATCCTCGGCGTCGGCGAGTAGCGGTACCAGGTGACCACGCGGGTGCACTCAGCGGTGTCGGTGGCGGCGATCCGCTCTCCGAGCAGCGCGTTCATCAGCGTCGACTTGCCCGCCTTGACCATGCCCGCAAGTGCCAGGCGCAGCGGCTCGTGCAGCCGCACCTCGAGCTGGTCGATCACCGCCGTTGCGTCGCGATCTCCCACATATGCGCTGCGTGCCGTGCGCAGCAGATCCTCGGTCTCGGCGATCACCGTCGCCGTCATGACGCCGCCTTCGTGCCGATCGCCGCGCCCGGTGCGCCGGCCGGCAGCGCGCGGACGGGCGCCGGCGGAAGTGCAGGGATCGCCTTGCGCACCCGCTCGAGCTCGGCGATCCGGTTCCTCAGCATGACCACTCTCTGGTCCCGCGTGGCGGTGTAGCCGGTGGCCGCCTGCTTGGCCCGCTGCAGCGCATCGGCAAGCGAGCTGTGCAGCTCCTCGGCGAGAGAGCCGAAGTGGTCGCGCGTGGCGCGCTGCACCATCCGCAGTCGATCCTTGAGCTGCTTGCCGACCTGGAAGGTCACCTCATCGATGTACTTGCGCACGATGATCTTCGCCTCCTGCTGCCGCCGGTTGAGCCGGTTGCCCATGTCCTCGCGGTAGGCGCGACGACCCACGAGCACACCGGCCAGCAGCGACAGCGGGTTGATCAGCGCCATGCCGATGAGCCCCGTGGCGAGGCCGACCATCAGCACGCCGCCGTACGATCCGCGCACGCCGATGTAGATCTTCTCCCCGGCGCTGAGCTGACCGGCATCCAGCCCCGAGATGCCGTCCACCGGATCGAGCACGCCGTCGATGTCCGACACATCGTGGATCGGGATGTCGGATTCGTCCTGGCTGAACAGCTCGGCGACCTCCTCAGCCAGCCACCGTGAGCGCTCATCCGTCCACACGAAGGTCTCCGATACGGCGGCGGTCACCCGCTGATCGAGCCACTCCCTGATCTGGTCCCAGATCGGGCCAGGGTCGCCGTCATCGATCGCCCGCTCTGCCTCGCGCTGCACCTTGCGCAGCCTGTCGCGCACGTCGTGCTCCATGTCGGCGACGAGGTCGGCGATGCCGTCGGTCAGCAGCACCTGCCAGCGCGCCGAGCGCCCACGGAACTCATCCGCCTTCTCCTTGGCGCTCTCGAGCTCGGCGATCATGCGCGGCGTGTCCTCGGGATTCACCAGCGCGTTCAGCTCGGCGTGCAGCGACATCTCGAGCTGATCGACGACAGAGGTGAGCTCGTGCACCGCGCTGCGCTCATGGATGATCTCGGCTCGCCCGAGCACCTCCCGGCGAAGGTGCGCCACGAGCGCGGGGAAGCCGGACTCGTCGTTGAGAGTGCGGTCCTGCAGTTCGGCCGCGAGCAGGCGCAGATCGCTCGACACCGAGAAGATCGGCACGTCATCATGCCCTTCCAAGTGCCCGCGATCGATCTGCTCGATGCGGCGCCATTCGGGGTACAGATCGGTCTTGGCGAGGACGGCCGCGACGTTCGGCGAGATCCGCATCGCATGCTGCAGGAACTGCACCTCCGGCTGGGTGTACTCCTGCGAGGCATCCGACACGAGCAGCACGGCGTGCGCGGATGAGAGCGCCGCGAGTGTGGCGAGCGAGTTGGAGGAGTCCAAGCCGCCGACCCCCGGCGAGTCCACCAGCTTCAGTCCGCCCCGCAGGATCTCCCGAGGCAGCAGCACCTCGGCGGCGAGCACACCGCGCTCGTTGCCGGGGTTGCCCCGCTCGGAGACGAAGTCGGCGAGCCTGTCGATCGGGATCTCGCGCCGCAGCGGTTCGGCGCCGGCTTCGGCGGGTCGCTCGATCACCCATGCGGAGGGCGTGTCGGCGTAGCCGACGGTGGTGGGCACGCTGGTCGCTATGTCATCGTCGACGGGGCACGCCGGCGCGTTCACCAGCGCATTGATGAGCTTGCTCTTGCCCTGCTTGAACTCGCCGACGACGATCACCCGGATCGAGGGATCGCCCAGCCTCTCGCGCGTGTTGGCCAGCCGGACGGCGAGATCCTGCCTGCCCGCTGACGCGGCGAGATCGCCGACGTTCTGGATGACATCGACGATCTGATTCTCTGCGTTGCTGCGTTGCGCCGGCACGAGTCCCCCTCTTGCGTCCGGGTGGTGTTCAGCCGAAGAAGTCGAACCCGGGGGCTTCGCCGCCCGGTTCGACTTCGCCGGTCGCGTCCTCGCCCCACAGGAGGTCCGCGTCCACATCCCAATCCGACTCGTCGATGTTCGCGAGCTCTTGGCTGAAGGCGTCAGTCGAGAGC
Source organism: Microbacterium alcoholitolerans (assembly GCF_050408615.1). NCBI lineage: Bacteria > Bacillati > Actinomycetota > Actinomycetes > Micrococcales > Microbacteriaceae > Microbacterium > Microbacterium alcoholitolerans. Next base: position 1,280,539 of record NZ_JBNTKD010000001.1, read on the forward strand.
GGGTCGAAGAGCGCGCCGTCGGACCACGCGGCATCCGGCATGCCGTCGTCAGCCGGTACAGCTTCGTGTGCGTCAGACATCGCTCTCGCCCCGGGTCGGTTGATTGAGGATTCTAGTGGTGTGCCCGGCCGTCCACCAGAGTGGACGGCCGGGCAGGTGTTTCGACTTCGTCAGTCCCCAGACGTGTCAGTCTCAGAAGTCGACGTCGGTCTCGTTCGCGTCTCCGAACGGGCTGCCGACGTTGGAGTTGTCCACGTCGACGTCCACGTCCAGGTCGGGGTTGAACGAGTTGTCCTGGAACGAGTCGTTCACGCTCCAGTTGTCGGAGTTGTCCGAGTTGTCCTGGAACGAGTCGTTGATCCGCCAGTTGTCGGAGAAGTCGTCGTTGAAGGAGTCGGTGTTCCACGTGTTCCCGATCGAGATGTCCCCGACCGAGATGTCGGTGTCGATGTTGCGGACGTCGACGTCGCCGCCGGCTGCGATCGAGTTGTCACCCGAGGCGATGTTGCTGCTCTGGCCGAAGTACTGGCTGACGTTGCCGCCGTACGCGCCTCCGCCCATCGCGCCTGCGTCGCCGGTCGATCCGCCGTTGGCGTTGCCGCCGCCGGCGAGCGAGCCGGCACCGCCGCCGGCGCCGGAGCCCCCACCGGCACCCGCTGCACCGCCATCGCCGGCGCCTCCGTCTCCGCCGCTGCCGAGGATGCCGTCCCCGCCGTCGCCACCACCGCCTGCGCCGCCGTCACCGCCTGCGCCGCCGTCACCGGTGTCACCGCCGCCTGCGCCCGAGAACGCCGGCCCTCCCCAGCCACCGTCTGCGTCTCCGCCGACTGCGATCGCGGCGCCGCCGCTGCCGGAGGCCGTCGAGATGTTCTGGCTGACGGACTGGTCGTTGATCGTGCTGCGCACGTCGAGGTTGAGGTCGAGACGGCCCATGCCGCCCATGCCCGACATCATGCTGCTGCCGCCGGCGCCGCCGAGACCGATGTTGAGATCACCCATGCCGGTGTCGTACTGGCGGATGCCCGTGTTGATCGAGTGGTCGTACAGCGTCTGGTTGCCCGAGTCGTGCACCGAGTGGTCCGAGTTATCCGAGTTGTCCGAGTTGTCGGAGTTGTCCGAGTTGTCGGAGTTGTCGTTGCCCGAGTCACGGACGTCGGTGTCGTTGTTCGACAGGAAGTCGTTGTTCGACTGGTTGTCCGAGTGGTCGGAGTTGTCCGAATTGTCGGTCGTCGAGTTGTCCGAGTTGTCGTTGTGCGAGTTGTGATCCGAGTTGTCGTTCCCCGAGTCATCGACATCGACATCGTTGTTCGACAGGAAGTCGTTGTTGGAGTTCGTGTCAGAGTAGTCGTTGCCCGAATCATCGACATCGAGGCCGAGATTCAGCTGGGTGCCGAGAACGTTGACGTTGTCTTCCGAAGCCATGATTGATTCCCCTTCATCGTGAGTGCCAATTGGCGCTTGATAAGAGTGTGCGACTTCGCCGCGAGAGCGGCATCGGGGGTCGTCCCGAGGGTTGTCGGCGCCGCACCGGGGATCGATAGGGGGCGGATGGGGGTCGATAGGGGAAACAGAAGAAGACCCGGTTGCCGAGGCAACCGGGTCTTCTCGAAACAGAACGCGTCAGCGGACGACGACCGCCAGGACGTCGCGCGCCGAGAGCACGAGGTACTCATCAGCACCGAACTTCACCTCGGTGCCGCCGTACTTGCTGTAGAGCACGCGGTCGCCCACGGCGACATCCAGCGGAACGCGGTTGCCGTTGTCGTCGATGCGGCCGGGGCCCACGGCCACGACCTCGCCCTCCTGGGGCTTCTCCTTCGCGGTGTCGGGGATGACCAGACCGCTTGCGGTGGTCTGCTCTGCCTCGACCTGCTGGATGACGATGCGGTCCTCGAGCGGCTTGATGGAAACCGACACGGTGTACCTCTTCTTTCGTGACTGAGTTCAGAAGACTGTTAGCACTCTCATGCCGAGGGTGCTAACTCCAGTGTATGCCGATGGCTGGCACTCACGCAATGCGAGTGCCAGCGCTTAGGCTTGACGGGTGGAGATGTCTGAGCTCACCGCCATGCTCACGCCCGAGGGCCTCCGGCTGCTCGACGAGGCCGGCGCGATCTCATCGACTGCCGACGTCGCGAAGACGGTGTCGCGGCTGCGGGCGGCCGGCCACTCCCCCGACCTCGTCTCGGCTGTCGTCGGACAGGCGCGCCTGCGGGTGAAGGCGCGGGCCAAGTTCGGCGAGTTCTCCCAGCGGATGCTGTTCACTCGCGCAGGCCTGGAACAGGCCACCCGGTTGAATGTCGCGGCGCTGCACGCCGGACGCATGCGGCAGGCTGGCATCACTCACGTCTCAGACCTCGGCTGCGGCATCGGCGGCGACAGCCTCGCCTTCGCGGGCGCCGGTCTGCGCGTGCAGGCCGTGGATGCCGACGAGGTCACCGCCGCGATCGCCGCGTACAACCTGGCTCCGTTCGGCGGCGATGCCTCGGTGCAGCATGGCACCGCCGAGGAGTTCATGAGCGCCAGCCGCGGAGAAGTGCGCTTCGCGCGGACAGTTTCTGCCGATTCGTCCGCGGGAAGCGCACATTCCCGCGGCGCGGGTACAGGCTCGGATGCCGCAGAGCGCTCGGCGATCTGGCTGGATCCCGCCCGGCGCACCGCCGGGCACTCCGAGACGCGCCGGACATCGGCATCCGACTGGTCGCCGTCGCTGGACTGGTGCTTCGAGGTCGCGCGACAGCATCCGACCGGCATCAAGCTCGGGCCGGGCCTGGACCGCGACCTGATCCCGGACGACGTCGAGGCGCAGTGGGTCAGCGCCGACGGGAGCGTCGTCGAGCTGGTGCTGTGGAGCGGCGCGCTTGCGCGCGAGGGCATCCGACGTGCCGCGCTCGTGGTGCGCGACGGCGAGACGCACGAGCTGACCGCGCCGGCGGACGTCGAGGACGCACCGGTCCGCGAGCTCGGCGCCTTCCTGCACGAGCCGGACGGCGCGGTCATCCGCGCCCGGCTGATCGGCGAAGTGGCGCGGATGCTGGATGCCGGGATGCTCGACGAGCAGATCGCCTACCTGACGGGGGATGCTGCGCTGACCTGCCCGTTCGTGCAGTCGTTCCGGGTGCGCGAGACGATGCCGGCGCACGTGAAGGCGATCAACGCGGCGCTTCGCGCGGGCGGCATCGGACGGCTCGAGATCAAGAAGCGCGGGATGGATGTCGATCCTGCGGCATTCCGCAAGAAGCTCACGCTGAAGGGCTCAGGCGAGGCGACACTGATCCTCGCGCGCACGGCCGCGGGGCGGGTGGCGATCCTCGCCGACCGGGTGTGATCAGTCGACGACCTCACCGGTCCTGTCGTCGATCGACGTCACCGCCGCATCCCTGATGATCGTCAGCGAGGGCCCGCGCATGTCGGTCCAGCGCACGCTGTAGATGCTGCCGGGCAACGCGAGGTCGATGTTCGCCGTCGCGTCGAGCTCGCCGCAGGCCTCGGCGATCAACTCGGTGGCGCTCGCCACGATGAGGCACGTCCGGTCGTACTGATGCAGCCAGACCGGCAGGTCGCCGTCGTAGCCGAGAAGCTGCAGCGAATTCCCGTCGTATCCGGAGGCATCGAGGAACTCCGCGATCGGGAGCTCCTCCTCGGAGTACGCCGATCGCCAGTCCCACCCCTCGCTCGTGTTCTGCCGCTGCATGATCACGACGGCGTCGCCCTTCGCGTCCTCGGTGAGCATCGCCCAGATCGAGATCGTGTCGCCGTCCTTCTCGAGACTCGTCGACATCTGCAGGTCGTACGGGTTGCGCTCGCGGTCGGCCCGCAGGCAGTTCGCCTGCGGGCGGCGCTCTCCGCCGGTGAGAACCAGGCATTCGTGCGCGCCCTCCTGCTTGGTCGCATGCCAGGCGTCCACGCCGTACTGCGCGCCGATCAGTTCGACCGAGCCGGAGTCGTAATCGTTCGCTCCCTCCAGCTGCACCCAGGTGTCGCGCTGCTCCGCGGTCATCGAGAGACCGTCGTCGCGGCCGAAAGCCAGCCAGCCGGCGCCGAATCCCAGCAGCAGAGCGACGGCTGCCGCGAGTGGAGCGAGCCATCTGCGCGTCGGCCGGGAGTCGGCCGGGTTCGTGGGGTCCGGGGCCGGATCTGTGGTGTCGGGATCCGGGGCCGGGTCTTCGGACACGCCCGGGGACTCATTCGGAACGGGGTCGGCTCGCTCTTCGGCCGGCCCCTCGGACGGGCTCTCGGACGGGTTCACGGAGCCCACCGGAGCTGGCACGACATCGGGGGTGCAGAGCGCCCGCAGTTCCTCGGCTTCCGCATCCGTGAGCCCGCCACCGGGAGCGTATGCCCGCCGCTGCAGCTCGCGTCGACGCGCACCGGCGCGGTCGGTCAGCGCCTGCAGCTCGGCAGCTTCAGCATCCGTCAATCCACCACCGGGCGCATAGGCCCGCCGCTGCAGCTCACGTCGTCGTGAGCCGTCCGCGCTGTCCGGCATCCGTCACCCCAGCCTCTCGAACTGCATCATCGCCCAGATCAGCCACCCCGTGCTGAACAGAGTCGCGCAGAGCCCCAGCACCAGCGCCCACACCGAGACGGCCCGGTTCTCGACCGGGCGGCGCAGCGACATGATCGCGGCGATCACCGCGACGATCGCGACCGGGATCCCCCATCCGACGAACATCGAGGTCGCCAGTGCGACGATGGCGGCGAACAGTGCCCAGGGTGCCAGCCGCGCGTCATCGACGCTGTCGTCCGGGGTCCACTCGTGCGGAGCGAACTCGACGGGATCCGCTGCCGGCGCCTGCGCGGTCGAGTCGATCGGCACCGGTCCGGTCGGCAGCCTGCCGTACCCCTTCGACGCACCGGGCAGCGAGGCGCTGCCCTCCGGCCTCTCGACCTCGGGCGTCGGTCCCTCGATGCGCGGATCCGTCATGACGCGCTCACCTGGATCTCGGTCACCGGCAGCGTGGAGTCGGCGCCGAACGAGAGAGTCGACGGGGTTCGCCCCTGGGCGATCAGCTCGGCCGCGAGGCCTGCGATCATCGCGCCGTTGTCGGTGCACAGCGACAGCGGCGGGATGCGCACCGCCACCCCCGCGGCGGCGGCGCGCTCGAGGGCGACTTCGCGCAGGCGCTTGTTGGCGATCACGCCGCCGCCGAGAAGCAGACGCGGCACGCCGAGGTCCTTGCAGGCGGCGAGCGCTTTGGTCACAAGCACGTCGACGACGGCCTCGCGGAAGCTGGCCGCGACGTCGGCGAGCGGAATGTCATCGCCGTTCGCATCGGCGCGCTCCATCCACCGTGCGACGGCGGTCTTCAACCCCGAGAACGAGAAGTCGTAGCGGTGCTTGTCGAAGTCGGATGCCTTCGACAGCCCCCTCGGGAAGCGGATCGCCTTCGGGTCGCCGCCGACGGCGGCCGTGTCGATCTGCGGTCCGCCCGGATAGGGCAGCCCGAGCAGGCGCGCGACCTTGTCGAAGGCCTCGCCCGCGGCGTCGTCGAGGGTCTCGCCGAGCAGTTCGACGTCGGTGGTCAGGTCGCGCACGTGCAGCAGAGACGTGTGGCCGCCAGAGACGAGCAGCGCGATCGTCGGGTATTCGAGAGGTGCGGATTCGTCGCTGTCGGATGCCAGGATGTCGGCCGCGATATGCCCCACCAGGTGGTTCACGGCGTAAAGGGGCTTGCCGAGCGACACCGCCAGGCCCTTCGCGGCGCCGACTCCGACCATGAGCGCGCCGGCGAGTCCCGGTCCGCTGGTGACGGCGATCGCGTCGAGGTCCTCCAGGCGCACCTGCGCCTCGGCGAGCGCCAGTTCGATCGAGGGCTGCAGGGCCTCGAGATGCGCACGGGCGGCGACTTCGGGCACCACGCCGCCGTATCGGGCGTGCTCGTCCATGCTCGACGCGATGGTGTTCGACAGCAGCGTGCGGCCGCGAACGATCCCGATGCCGGTCTCATCGCAGCTCGTCTCGATGCCGAGCACCAGGGGCTCTCGCACGGCGGCCTCCTGTGCGGCATCGGTCGTATCGGGTTCACCCGTTAGGGAGGAGTTCTCGCCCTCGGGAGGAGCTTCTGCAGGAATCTCTCCTCCCGAGCCTGAGTTCTCCTCCGGAGCCGGCGCGGCCGCGGGAACGTCCGCGGCACGCGCGGACCATTCGCGCAGGTCCAGGCGCATCACCACGGCATCCACGTCGTCGGGCTGGTAGTAGCGAGGGCGGCGGGCGAGCTCGGCGAAGCCCTCCGACAGGTACAGGCCCATGGCGACCGGGTTGTCGGCGCGCACCTCGAGGAACAGCTCGCGCGCCTGACGGGTGACCGCCTCGGCGATGAGGGCGCGCAGCAGCATCCGCCCCCTGCCCCTGCCTCGGAACTCGGCGTCGAACGCGATGGTCTGGATGTCGGCATCCGATCCGCCGGGCAGCACACGCAGTCCGCCGTAACCGACGATGCGGTCGCCCTCCTCGTCGACGAGGTAGAGGTTGTGCGCGCTCGACACCTCTGTTCCCATCGTCTCCTCGCTCCACGCGTCGGTGGGGAAGTTGCGGTGCTCGAGCCGCATGATGGCGGCGAGGTCGTCGAGCGCGGCCTGACGCAGCGGCATCAGCTCACCCGCTTCAGTGCGCCGGGCTGGACGACATCCGGCGAGCGCAGGTACAGGGGCTCGGTGTCGGCGAGCGTGCGCCCGGCGGCCAGAGCGCGAGCCCCGACTCGCGCGAGGGCGGCGGCGGACAGGGCGGTCTCGACGGCTGTGTCCGCGCCGCGCTCGTCGAGGTGCGTCGGCTCGAGGAGATGCGGGATGCCATCGGCATCCACCCCGTGGAACCGGCTCACCGCGATCTCGCGCCGGCGCGCGTCGGTGATCACCGAGAACGGCTCGGTGGTCCCGGCGTCGATCGCCGTCAGTGCGATCGCGAAGTGGCTGGGGACGGGGATGACGGGGATGCCACGGCCGAGCGCGAACGCGCGGGCTGCCGCGATGCCGATGCGCAGCCCGGTGAAGGGGCCGGGCCCCATGCCCGCGACGACGTGGGTAATCTCGGGACGGGCGACCGCGGCGAGCAGGTCGCCGATGACCTCGGCGTGCCCGAGAGGGTCAGGGGTGGATGCCTCGGCGACGGTGCGCCCGTCGGCATCGATGACGGCGACGGCCGTTCCGAGGGAGGTGTCGACGGCGAGGATCACCCCTCCAGGTTAGTCGCCGCGGGCGAGAGACCTCCATCACAGGTGACCGCCTACATTCGTTCCAGGGATTCACCCCGTGACGCGCTCGACGGTCACGACGCGCGGGGCGTCGGCGTCGAGGTCCTCGTCGGCGATGTCGGCGCCTCCGACGGGCCGCACCAGCTCGATGTCCCACCACGAGTCGGCGATGGCGGATGCCATGGGCCGTCCCCACTCGATGACGACCACCGAGCGGGAGAAGTCGATGTCCAGGTCGTCGAGCTCTGCAGCGGATCCCAGTCGATAGGCGTCCACGTGCACGAGCGGCGGTCCCTCGATGAGCGACGGATGCGTGCGGGCGATCACGAAGGTGGGGCTCTGCACCGGCCCGCGCACCCCGAGGCCTTCGGCCAGACCGCGGGTGAAGGTGGTCTTGCCGGCTCCGAGTGGGCCGGTGAGCACGATCAGGTCGCCCGCCTGCAGCTGCTCGCCTATGCGCAGACCGAAGTTCTCCATGGCATCCGAGGTGGTGATCTCGTGCCGTCCGAGGAAGGCCGGGTCGATGCTCATGAGACCGTCCTTCGCGGCACGCGGTCGCCGATGCGGGTGACGATCTCGTAGTTGATGGTGCCCGCGGCATCCGCCCAGTCGGTCGCAGAGGGCTCCCCCAGCGTCGGGTCGCCGAAGATGACGACCTCGTCTCCGACCTTCACGGCCTGATCGCCCACGTCGACGACGAACTGGTCCATGGCGATGCGACCGGCGACGGTGTGCCGGCGGCCGCCGACCAGCACCGGTCCGGTGCCGGATGCCTGGCGCGGGATGCCGTCGGCGTAGCCCAGCGGCACGAGCGCGAGCGTGGTGTCGCGCTCGCAGCGGTAGGCGTAGTCGTAGGAGACGCCGGACCCGGCCGGGACGTGACGGACGGCCGCGACCGAGGCCCGCAGCGTCATCGCGGGGCGCAGCCCGAGGTCGGACGAGGAGCTTCCGGCGAACGGCGAGAGCCCGTAGAGGCCGATGCCGATGCGCACCGCGTCGAGTCGCGCCTCGGGGATGCTGATGGCGCCGGCGGTGGCGGCGAGGTGGCGGATCTCGGGATGGATGCCGAAGGACGCCGCCCGCTCGATCACCGCGTTGTAGCGGCTGAGCTGCTCGCGATCGTCGTCGATGCTGGTGCCGGAGAGATGGCTGAAGATGCCGACGATGCGGATGCGACCGATGCGCTCGAGCCGTGCGGCCTCGGCGAGAACGCGATCGAGGTCCTGCGTGGCGATGCCGTTGCGCGAGAGGCCGGTGTCGACCTTGAGGTGCACGGCCGCGGTCGGCGATTCGGATGCTGCGGCGAGCTGTCCCATGGACGAGACGCCGATCTCGATGCCGGCCTCGACCGCGTCGGCGAAGCGGCGCCCCGGTTCGTGCAGCCAGGCCATCAGCGGGGCGGTGATCCCGGCGCGACGAAGCGCGAGCGCCTCGTCGAGCGTTGCGGTGCCGAGGCGGGTGGCGCCACCGGCGAGCGCGGCGATCGCGACCGCTGCCGCGCCATGCCCGTAGGCGTTGGCCTTGACGACGCCGATCACCTGCACGCCGGTGAGTGCACGGAAGTGTCGAACGTTGTCGGCGATCGCATCGAGGCTGATGGTTGCTTCCCGGAAGGGGTTCATGCGTCCTCTTTCCTCCGCCGAGACCCCCAGGTGCCGCCGATACCCCCAGCTGCAGACGCCCGCACCTGGGGGTGTCGGCGGCAGGTGGGGGTGTCGGCAGGAATGACACGGATCATGCGGCATCCGTCCTCTCGGCGATGACGTACGCCGCGGCGAGGCCGGCGTCGTGCGTCATGGTGAGGTGCAGCGCGGTGATGTCGCGCTCGACGACGACGGCGGCGGTCGATCCGCTGAGCACGAAGTGCGGGCGTCCGGAAGCTTCGCTGGCGATCTCGATCTCAGTCCAGTACACGCCGTCACTGCCGCCGAGCGCTTTGATCAGAGCCTCTTTCGCGGCGTATCGGGCGGCGAGCGAGCGCAGCTTCAGCTGCTGCTCGGCCGGGGTGAACAGCCGGGCCAGCAGCCGCGGTGTGCGGGTGACCGACCGCTCGAACCGCGCAACGTCCACGAGGTCGATTCCGGTGCCGATGATCACGTCATCAGCCTACTCGGCGGGCATCCGGGGAACGGGCCTGAGTGGCCCGGGTGGTCACGAGATTCCGAGCTGATCGGACAGCACCATCACGGCGGCACCGCGCAGCACGATGTCCGGCTGCGCCGTGAAGCGGATCTCGACGTCGTCGAACACCTCTTCCAGGGTGTGGGCGTGCAGTGCGTCGGTCGCCGCGGCGACGAACACGTCGGACAGCAGGTCGGCGGGCCCCGACAGCACGATGTCCGACAGGTCGAGCGCCGCCACGATCGGGGCGATGGCGATTCCCAGGCGCGCGCCGGCATCGCGGAGGACGTCGTCTCGCGCGCCGGGCGACTCGGCGATCGCCGCAGTCAGCCGCCCCACATTGACCCACGCCTCCAGGCATCCGTTCCGCCCGCAGACGCATCGCGGGCTGGGGCCGGCGCCGACCACGACATGCCCGATCTCACCGGCCGCGAACCGGCTGCCCGTGAGTGGCTGACCGCCCGAGATCAGGCCGGCGCCGACGCCGCGTCCGATCTTGACGAGCATGAAGTCGCTGCGCTCGGTCCCGAAGGTGTACTCGGCGAGCACCGCGGCGTTGGCGTCGTTGCGCACGATGACGGGCAGATCGAGTTCCCGGCTCACGGTGGCCTGCAGCGGCAGCCCGTGCCATCCCAGGTTCGGCGAGCTGAGCACGACGCCGTCGGCCCCGACCACGCCCTGGGTGCCGATGCCGACGCCCAGAATCGGCTGCGCCGCGAGGGCGATGAGTCGACGTGCGAGCTCGAGCGTCGCGGTGAGGGTCGCTTCTCCGTCGTCGTCCGGCCGGTCGATCGTCTCGCGTGCGGTCACCTCGCCGTCGAGTGTCATCAGTGCGCCCTCGAAGCGGGTCGTACCGGACATGTCGATGCCGACGATCCGGTGGCCTGTGCGGTCGACGTCGACCAGGGTCGCGGGCTTGCCCGGGCCGGACGCTTCACGCACGCCGAGCTCCTTGACTATCTCGTCGGCGATGAGCTCTGCCACCAGATCCGAGATCGTGACGCGGGTCAGTCCCGTCTCACGCGCCAGGTCGGCGCGGCTCATCGGACCCTCGTGGTACAGCGTCTGCAGCACAAGTGCCCGGTTGTGACTGCGAGCGTGCTCGGGCAGCACCTTGGTTCGAGAGCGGAGTCGCCGCGACGGTCCGAACGCGCGCGCGGCGGCATCCGATCGCTTCTGCAGCGGTTGAGCGTCGTCCGACTCGGGCATGTTTGTCAGTACACCGTACGAACCCGGATCAGGCAAGCAGGTCGGTGCGGGTTCGCCAGAACTCCGGAGAATCACGCACCGTCCGGGCCGGATGCGCGATCACCTCAGTGCGCGGTGGCACATCTCCGGAGTTGCGGCGAACGAACCGGACCTACTCGACGGTGACGGACTTCGCGAGGTTGCGCGGCTGGTCGACGTCCAGGCCCTTCGCGGTGGCGAGCGCCATCGCGAAGATCTGCAGCGGCACGACAGCCAGCAGCGGCTCGAACATCGCCCCGGCGAGCGGGATACGGATGACCTCGTCGGCGTAGGGCAGCACGGCCGCGTCGCCCTCTTCCGCCACGACGATCACGCGGGCACCGCGGGCGCGGATCTCCTGGATGTTCGACACGACCTTCGAGTGCACCAGCGCGGAGTGGCGCGGCGACGGCAGAATCACGAACACCGGCTGACCCGGCTCGATCAGCGCGATCGGACCGTGCTTGAGCTCGCCGGCGGCGAAGCCCTCGGCGTGGATGTACGAGATCTCCTTGAGCTTGAGCGCGCCCTCGAGTGCGATCGGGTAGCCGACGTGGCGACCCAGGAACAGCACCGACCGGGTGTCGGCCATCCAGCCGGCGAGCTGCGAGACGTGCTCGCTCTCCTCCGCCAGCACCTGGGCGATCTTCTCCGGCAGCGCCCGCAGCTCGGCGACGTCGGCCGAGGCATCGGATGCCAGAACGCCGCGGACGCGACCCATGTGCAGGCCGAGCAGCAGCAGCGCGGTGATCTGCGCCGAGAACGCCTTGGTCGAGGCGACGGCGACCTCGGGTCCTGCGTGGGTGTACACGACGGCATCCGACTCGCGGGGAATCGTCGCGCCCTGCGTGTTGCAGATCGACAGCGTGCGCGCGCCGCGCTCGCTGGCGTACTTGACGGCCATCAGGGTGTCCATCGTCTCGCCGGACTGGCTGATCGAGACGACCAGCGTGTCGTCGCCGATCACCGGGTCGCGGTAGCGGAACTCGTGGGCCAGCTCCACGTCGACGGGAACGCGAGCCCACTGCTCGATCGCGTACTTGCCGACGAGGGCTGCGTAGGCGGCCGTGCCGCAGGCGGTGATGATGACACGATTGATGCCGGTGAACAGGGCATCCATGCCGTCGAGTTCGGGGATGACGACGGCGTCGCCCTGAACGCGTCCGCGGATCGTGTTCGCGACGGCCTCGGGCTGCTCGGCGACCTCCTTGGCCATGAACGAGGGCCAGCCGCCCTTCTCGGCGGCGGCGGCGTCCCACGACACCTCGAACGGCTGCGCTTCGACGGAGTTGCCGTCGAAGTCGGTGACGGCGACGGACGTCGGGGTGATCGCTACGATCTGGTCCTGGCCGATGGCCAGGGCGTTGCGGGTGTGCTCGACGAACGCGGCGACGTCGGAGCCGAGGAAGTTCTCGCCCTCGCCGAGGCCGATCACGAGCGGGGAGTTGCGGCGCGCGCCGACGACGAGGCCGGGCTGGCTCTCGTGCATGGCGAGAAGTGTGAAGGCGCCCTCGAGACGGGATACCACGTTGCGGAACGCGGTCTGAAGGTCACCGGATGCCCGGTACTCGCGCCCCAGAAGTGCTGCGGCGACCTCGGTGTCGGTCTCGCTGCGGAAGGTCGTACCCTCTGCCTCGAGTTCGGCGCGCAGCGCGGCGAAGTTCTCGATGATGCCGTTGTGGATGACGGCGAGGTTGTCGTCATCGGCGAGGTGCGGGTGGGCGTTGACGTCGGTTGGCCCGCCGTGTGTCGCCCAGCGCGTGTGGCCGATGCCGGTCTTCCCGTCGGGCATCGCGGTCTCCGCCAGGGAGTCGCGCAGGACGGCGAGCTTCCCGGCCTTCTTACGCATGTCCATCTCGCCGTTGTCGTCGATGACGGCGATGCCGGCCGAGTCATAGCCGCGGTATTCGAGGCGGGCGAGACCCGCGAGAAGGATGTCCTGGCTGGGCCGCGGGCCCACGTATCCGACGATTCCACACATAGGTTCCAGAGTAAACCGCGCTTTTTGCGAGGGATCTGAACGAAAAGGGTCGAGGCGCTCCCCGTCGCAGAGGTCTTCCCGACCGAGCGGTCCGAGGCTGTGAACCCCGAGGCCGTGAACATCCTGATGCTCAGATCGGATTCGCGCTCAGGTCTGAACGGCGATCTCGACAGCATCCGCGGTCAGCGCGCCGACACGATGCTGCTGATGCACATCCCTGCCGATCGATCATGTCGCGATCACCGACTTCGAGGGCTTCGCGGGCCTGACGGATGCGCTCGACGGCGTGACCGTGAACAACCAGATCGACTTCAGTCGCGGCGGTGAGCAGTACGCGCAGGGCACTATCGACCTGCGCGGCGACCGCGCGCTGACGTATGTGCGCGAGCGCAAGTCGTTCTCCGACGGCGACTACCAGCGCGTGCGCAACCAGCAGGCGTTCATCAAGGGCGTCGTCGACAAGCTGCTCAGCCGCGAGACGCTCACCGACCCGGGACGCATCGCCGAGTCGGTGGACGCGTTCCCGCCGTACCTGACGGTGGATGCCGGAACCATCGGCACCCTGGCGCTGGGCATGACCGATCTGAAGAAGGACGACATCGTCTTTCTCAGGCTGGACCGGGCGCGTCAGACCTTGCGCAGCTGCACAGTCTCCACCGCGTGGTCAGCGCCCTTGCGCAGCACCAGAGTCGCCCGGTGCTTGGTGGGCATGACGTTCTCGACCAGGTTCGGCATGTTGATCTCGTTCCAGTAGCCGAGCGCCGTCGCGACAGCCTCATCGTCGGTGAGGTGCGCGAACACGTTGAAGTATGACGACGGGTTGCTGAAAGCCCCCTTGCGCAGGGCGAGGAACCTGTCGGTGTACCACCGTTCGATGTGCTCGGTGTCGGCGTCGACGAAGATCGAGAAGTCGAAGAAATCGCTGACGGCCGGGTCGTGCGGTGCGGGCGGCGGCTGCAGCACGTTCAGACCCTCGACGATGACGACGTCGGGGCGGCGCAGCACCACGTGCGCGTCGGGAACGATGTCGTACCGCATGTGGGAATAGAACGGAGCCCGCACCTCTGCCTCGCCGCTCTTGACCCTGGTGAGGAATGACAGCAGGGCACGGCGGTCGTACGATTCCGGGAAGCCCTTGCGGTCCATCAATCCGCGGCGCTCGAGTTCGGCGTTGGGGTAGAGGAACCCGTCGGTGGTCACCAGCTCGACCCGCGGGGTGCCGGGCCAGCGGCTCATCAGCTCGCGCAGCAGGCGTGCGATGGTCGACTTGCCGACGGCGACCGAGCCGGCGACGGCGACGACGAACGGCGTGGTCGTGTCCTCTTCCTGCAAGAACGCGCTGGTGGCCGCGCCCAGCTGCCGGGTCGAGCTGGCGTACAGGCTGAGCAGTCGGCTCAGCGGCAGATACACCTCGCGCACCTCGGTGAGGTCGAGTCGGTCTCCGATCCCGCGGATCTCGACGACCTCGGTCTCGCTGAGTGGCTGATCCAGTCCTGCCGCGAGGCGCGCCCAATCAGCTCGTTCGATGGCGCGATACGGCGAGGGCGCGAGGGTCGGGTCGACGGCGGTCACGGGTTACATCGTACCGACGGGCTTGCTTCTGCGTGGTCGCGAGAAGCCGGCCAGCACGATCAGCACCACAGCCAGCAGCAGCGCACCTATCAGGATGACGGCCCACCACGGGAATCCTGGAATGTTCGGCACCTCCCCCGCCTGCTCGATGTCTTTGATCGGCGTCGGCGTGACCCGCGTGCCGGTCACCAGGTAGCGATGCGAGTTGATGCCGAGCGGCGTGCAGGTCACCAGCGTCACCAGGTCCTCGCCCTCCACCGCGCGCAGTGTGCCGGTGTCGGCGGGCTCGACCACCTGAGTGTCGACCACCTCGTATGTGAGCACCTCGCCGAACACCTCGATCGTGAAGCGGTCGCCCATCTTCACCTCAGGAAGGTTGTCGAACAGAGTGGCTTCGGGGAGTCCGCGATGGGCGGTGAGCACGGAGTGCTGAGAGCTGCCGCCCACTGGAAGCGACGTCCCCTCCAGGTGTCCGACGCCTCGCGTCAGAGTCTCGTCATCGGTGCCGTGGTAGATCGGCAGATCGATGTCGACTGATGGCACGCGCAGGCGCCCCATCACACCGCTAGGGGTCGCGCTGAGCAGCGAATCGTAGTCGTACTGCTCGACGGCGTCGGAGTCGGAGGTCGGCTTGTTCGCGTTGGCCGCGAGCAGTGCGCCGCTCTCGAGCAGGTCGTTGTATGCATGGGCGCGCACGAGTTCGGCGTGCAGGTCCGTTGCGTCGTGCTGCTCACCTGCGACATCGACGATCAGCTGCGATTGGTAGTACTGCGACAGCCAGCTCGCGACGTGGGGGTATTCGAGCACCCCCACCCCGAGCAGCATGACGAGCACCACGGCGAGCATGCCCCATGGCATCCGCCACCGTCGTCTCTTGGCGACCGGCTCGTCGTGATGTTCAGGTCGCACGTCCAGCAAAGTCATCTCAGTCCTCTCAGCACGGAAGGTGGGAAGACGATTGCCTTCCCACCTTCCGTTTCAGGAGATCAGCCCGTCAGCGGATCACTCCTCGACGCGGGAGCGGCGCGTCATCAGGAATCCACCGGCGGCGACTGCCAGGAGTGCGATGCCACCGACGGTGAACCACACTGCGCCGTTGCTGCCGGTGAGAGGCAGCGTCGGTCCGGGAACAGGAGAGTTGGCGACTTCGAGGGTCATGCTCGCAGTCTCACCGGCGGCCACGGTGATCGCACGGGGTGTGTCAACCGTCACGTAGCCTGCAGGCGCCTCGATCTCGACGACGCAGTAGACACGTTCGGTGGCACCGTTGGTCTCGTTGCCGACGTACAGGCCTGGGATCGCGACGACGCCGTCGTCGTTCGAGGTGAACTCGGTCTCGCCGCTGACCTCGAGTGCGTCGCCGAGGTCGGAGGCTGCGGCGGGGCACGTTCCGCCTGCGAGCGAGTCGTACACCGAGAACACCGCACCCTTGAGCGTCTTGCTCTTGTCGCCGGTCTGGTGCTTCAGGATCTCAGCCGGACCCCACAGCGTGTAGGTATTGCCGAGAGTCGCATCGTCGCCACCGGAGTTCTGGTAGGCGGTGTTCTTGATGTCGCCGTCGCCGACGGAGGTGACCATCGTGCTGAACGAGAACGTGAAGAACGTGCCTGCCGGCAGTGTGTTCGCCCAGGTCATACCCTCAGGAGTGAACTCGACCTCAAGCGTGCCTCCGGCCGCTGCCGGCGGAATGATGTCGTAGTTCGCAGCCAGCACGTCGGCCGTCGTCGCAGGGTTGCCCGGCGTCGTGTACTGCAGCGTCGGAGCAGGCGTCGCGGTGTACGTCAGCCGCGGGTCGAGCGTGTCGAGGATCGAATAGCTCTGCAGCGGTGCACCCTCATCGAACGATCCGAGCGGCAGAGTCGTGATGGTCCACGGGACGGTCGTCCCGAGGCCGTTCGAGACCGGTTCGCCGACCACCTTGTCACCGCTGCCCTCGAGAGTGTTCTTCGGGTAGGTGTGCACGTCGTACAGCCAGGTCGTCGTGTCACCGCTGACGCTGGGGTACGGGATGCTGACGTAGAACTCGACGGCATCGCTGGTCACGCTGTCCGGAGCGTCGGTCTCCTGGACGTAGTAGAAGCCGAGGGGCAGGCCGGCGAACACGGCCTCACCGGTCGTCGCATCTGTCACGGCGGACTCGGCGTCGTCGGTCACCAGGCAGTACGGGTCTTCTGGAGCCGCGTTCTGGTTGACGCCCTGTGCTGCTGTCCAGCCCGCAGCGGTTGTGAGATCGAGTGGGACGCAGACGCCGCCATCGAGCTGCCCAACCGGGGTGACGGTGAACTCCACGCCACCGAGCGGCGGACGAGTCACGTCCTGCTTGGTGCCGTTGTGCGCTACGTCGGTAGTTTTCGAGCCGGCGTACTTGTGCACCGTCAGCGAGCCGGTTTCAGGCGCCTCCGGGTTCCCTGGCGCAACGCCCGCGGCACTCGCCATGCTTGCGCCCCCAATGAGACCCGCCGCGACGAGGGCGAGAACGCCCGCACCGGAAGCGAGTCGCCGCAATGGCTTCCTCGTGGTTTCCATCTGTTCCTTCTTTCTATGCTTCGCCGCCCCACACGGCGAAGGAGTGGGTTGAATCAAGCCCGGGTCGAGCTTGTGGGTGGATGAGTCGTCAGGCGTTCGTGGCGTGCTTGCGAATCCACGCACGTCTTGCGATGAAGAGCGCTGCGCCGAGAAGCAGGATGCCGAGGCCTGCGAACTTGTAGAAGTCGGCGCCAAGACCGCCGGTCAGCGGCAGCGTCGGAGCTGTCGCGAGTGTGTTCTCGATCGGGTCGACGGAAACGGCGAGCGCGGCGCCGCTGATCGTGAACTGATGTGACGTGGAGTCGAGCATGTAGCCGAGCGGCGCCGAAGTCTCGGTGAGCGTGTACTCGCCCCAGTGGAGACCCTCAAGGAGGAACGCACCCGCTGCCGGGTCCTTGTCGAGAGATGTGCAGTCTGCGGCATCTGTCTCGATGCAGTCCGTGACCGTCACACCAGACCCGAGTCCCGGGCCGGTCAGCAGCCACTCCGAGCCGCCCAGCAGGTCGCTCGTGTCAGCGGCGATCTTCGTCCACGTGACCGAGCCGGGGTTGTCGACGTTGGTGAACGTGCACACCACGTTCGCCCCTGCGGCGACCGTGACCGTGCCGCTGTTGAGCGTTCCGCCGGTGCAGGCCAGGTCGTCCTGCGAGTAGCCGTCGATGTCCGCCTCGCTGAGCACGTAGGAGCCCGTCGCCACGTACTTCGTGTCGCCCGAGTCGAATACGAGCCGAGGGCTGGCGCCGAGCTGTGCGAACAGTCCGTCGTTCCAGTCGTCCGAAGTCGCCGACCCGCCGAAGCTGTTCTCCACGTTCTTCACGAGCGTGAGCCGCTGGCACTGCACGGTGTTGGTGACCATGTAGGCGTTGGATGCTGAACCCAGCGTGGTCTCGTAGCCGGTGGATGCCAGCGCGACCGAACCGGTGATGCCGGTGCCTGCGATCGTGCTGCCGGTCAGGACGCATCCGGGAACAAGCGCCGGATCGAATGTCGTGGCCTCGCCGATCTTCAGTTTGTCGCCGATGACGAAACCGGTGCGCGTCTGGCCCCAGCCGAGGTCGCCGCTGCCTGATCCCGCCGGGTCGAGGCTGAGCGCGGCATCCATGCCATCGGGCTGGCTGCCGTGCGCCACGGTCTCACCGTCGATGACCCACTGCTTGTTGACGACGACTGATGCGGGCGTCGCCTCACGGTTGGTGAAGACGCACGAGAGTGCACCCGAGTTCGGCTTGAGGCCCGGGATCGTCACCGAGGTTCCGCTCACCGTCACGGTCAACGGTTGGGCATCGAGCGTGCACTGCACTGAGTCGAGCGTCCAGCCGGGCTGCGCGTCTTCGGAGAGCTTCAGCACCGCGGTCTGCCCGGCCGGCTGTGTGAACCTCACGGTCCAGCGCGCCTTGCCCGCATCGCCGGATGCCGTGGTCTGCTCCGCAGCTCCGGTCAGCGACACGGCGGAACTCGTCCCCCCTTCGAGTGACGCGGTGAAATCCCATCCGGCAGCCAGAGTGGTCGTCGTATTGTCAGCACGCTTCAGCGTCTTCGAGACATCGACCGGCACCTGGCAGGTCGCCGCGGTCACGATGTCCGACAGAATCTGCTTTAGTGCATCCCAATCGCCCTGCAGGTAGTCGGAGCCTGCAGTCTGCCCCGACACGGCACGAAGGTTCTTCGCTACGGCAGATCCGGACGCACCCGCGCCGACGCCCACAGCGACCACCCTCACGCCGTCGCGCTTAAGTGCATTCGCGGCGTACATCGGAGCCTCCAGCGAGCGCAGAGTCACTGCGGTACTGCTCGGACCCGTGCCGTTGAGGATGTAGTTCGGCGCGCCGTCCGTCACGAAGAGGACCATGTCGTATGAGCTGGTGCTCCCCTGGAACGCGCTCAGCGCGGAGTCCCAGTTCGTCGCATTGCCCGAGCCTCCTGGACGGGTGCCCGGGATGAGGTCGCGCAGAGTCGAGTTGTTCGTCGGCAGGGTCTGCGGCGTGGAGGCGTTGCCGTGGTGCCAGCCGTTCGGAGAGGCGATGTTGGAGCCGAAGCCGAGGATCGACACCAATGCGCCCTCGCTGCGCAGAAGTCCGAGCACCGAGCTGGGTGCGGTGCCGTTGCTGCTGCCCACGAGCGCCTCGCGGAAAGTCGTCCACTGGTTCGAGCTGATCGATGCGGACTGGTCGATGATGATGCCGATCCGCAGCGGAGCTGCTTCACACTTAGGAACAATGCTCGGGTTGTTGTACGAGCCGACGACCGCTCCGAACGAGCCGGCCTCCGCCGTCGTGGCATTCGTTCCGGGCAGATCGCTGCTGCTCAGGTCGGACGAGGTCATCGGCATCGTCAGAGCCGTGGAACCCGCCGTCAACCGCTTCGTGAGTCCCACGAGCCGACGAATGTCCTGCGGTCCGGAGTAGCTGCCGACGTAAAGCTCCGGGTTCGAGTAGGTGTTCTCGCCGGCAACGGAACCAGGCGTCGGAGCCTCTTCGACGACCCAGAACCGGTCGTTGTAGTTCGAGCCACCGTTCTGCACATCAGTGACGGTGATCGTGCACTGCCCACCCGCGGTGATCTCGCAGTGGAAGCCCGTGGGCTGCCCAGGGGCACTGTTCTGATTCGTGTACAGACGGAAGTTCGACCCGACGGTGTCGGAGTAGTTGTTGCCGACGGGACCGTTGGTGGTCGTCGGCTCGGCGAAGATGCGCTTGGTCACGATGATGTCGCGGGTCGTCAGCAGCTTCTGCGGCACGAAGTTCCCGAAGTCGTAGCTGCTCACGCCACCGCTGTTCGCCCAGTTCGCGCTCGACATTTCGTTCCAGTTGTTGGCGGAGAACGAGTATGTCGAGCCGTCGTACTCCCAACTCGTCGATGTCGACGCCGCGCGCACGCGCCACCGCTGCGAGGTAGTCATCGTGCCGACACCGCCCTGGCCGCTGATCACCTGGAACTCGCCGGGGTCAGGGTCGCGATCGGCGCCGGTGCACGGAGCTGTGACGCAGTCGGAGATCGAGTACGTCTGGCCCCAGTTGCTCGACGAACTGGAACGGGGCCCCTCCACTTGGAACGTCGCACCGCCGATCAACGCCGACGAAGAACTCGAGGTTTCGCGCACATCCCAGTACAGGTACGGCGAGCCGACCCCTGGTTCGGGGCCGAGCACCATCGGAGTGACAAGCTCGGACTTCTCCGCCGCGCTGCCCTGCGAGAGGGGCGCCAGCGGCTTCGTCGCCTCGCTCTGAGCGGGCTGGCCTTCTTCGGCCGCGGACTTCGTCTCGGCCGGCAGATCGGCAGGCGTCTGACCGTCAGCTTGCCCATCTACCGCTCCACCGTCAGTCGCCGGCGGCGTGCCGCCTGTCTGCTCGGCGACCGGCTCATCGCCAGCCGGCGCATCACGCTTCTCTGCAGGAGCGTCGCCCTTCGGAGCCGACGCCGGCGCGGACGTCTCCGACGCAGCAGGCTGCGTCGTGGACTCTGCCTGCGACGTGGATTGCACCGTCAGATCGACGGTGCCGTCGGCCGGCGGTTCGCCTTCGGCCATCGCAACACTCGCGCCACCCAGCAGGAGCGCACCGACCGTTACGCCGACAGCAATAATTCGCAAAGGGCGCGCCGAAACAGCGCCCAAGAACTTCCCCATGAAATCCCCAAGTATCACCTGGAGACGCTTGATACGACGGTCCCATCCGTCGTAGCGGCCCCAGCCCCAGTGTGTGCGAAGCGATTGTTCGGATACCCCAGTCGCTCCGCAGTGGTGACGTTACACGGTCAGCGCGCTCCCAGGCAACAAATTCTTTCGGCGCGTTCAGAAACGGCGACAGGTCAGGATCAGCCGACCGCGGGCGCAAGTAGATCAGAAAGCCTAGAAAGTGCGCCCGCGATCGCGGCGTTGGGGACGCCGATACTGGGGAATCTCCACGGTAACCGGCGCTTCCCCGCGTTCAATAGTGTCGAACGGCGAGACCGCCCTAGACGTTCGTCTAGATATCCGGTCGTGCGGCACCTCAGGTGACCGGAAGGCGCGCGGAGACACGCCAGTGATCGCCCTGAACGCCAGAGCTGAATTCACCGCTGGCACCGATCACGCGCTCCGTCATGCGCTTCAGACCGGTTCCGCTCGATGGCAGATCCCGGCGCGGAGCCGTGGCGAGCGGACTCAGGATGGTCAGCGCGACGGCGTCGTCGTCGGTCTCGACACGGATGGTGACGTCACCGGAGCCCGCGTACTTGAGGATGTTCGTGGTGGATTCGCGGACGATGCGCGCGAGCACGATCTCGGCGATGCGTGGAATCCGATCGTCGGTCGACGACCCGTCCACGATTACGTGGTGTCCCGCCGCTTCGATCTCGGCGCCGGCCTCGGTGATCGCCGTGTCGAGGTCGCCCATGTGCACCGCAGCGGAACGCGGCCCGTCATCGGCGAGATC
Source organism: Microbacterium alcoholitolerans (assembly GCF_050408615.1). NCBI lineage: Bacteria > Bacillati > Actinomycetota > Actinomycetes > Micrococcales > Microbacteriaceae > Microbacterium > Microbacterium alcoholitolerans. Next base: position 1,301,571 of record NZ_JBNTKD010000001.1, read on the forward strand.
GATCACGAAGCGCAGATCCGCCATCGCTTTGCGTGCGGCGATGCGAATCGCGTCTTGAGAGTCTCTTCGGATGCTCGGATCGTCGAGCAGCTGCACGTGCAGTGCCACCACGGTGAGGTGGTGGGCGATGCTGTCATGCAGCTCGCCGGCGATCCAGCGCCGCTCGGCGAGAACGGCCTGGCGTTCTTGTTTTGCGCTCTCGGCGAGCCGCTTCTCCAGGCTCTGCCCACGAGCGGAGGCGAGTCGCAGCGCGAAGCCGATGGCGCCCGCGACGGCAGCGACCAACAGGTAGATGCCCACATTGACAGGGGTGCCGGCATCACCGTAGGCGACGATGGCCGTGGCGACAAGGAAGCCGGCGCCATACGACAGAACGTGCGCAGTGCCGCCGAGCCGCATCACCATGCCTGCCGCAACAGCAGCCGCGAAGAGCACGACCGAGTCCTTGCCCGCAAGCGCCGAGACGGCGAAGACGAGTCCGAGCGCCGCAGTCGCAGTGGCCGGCCACCAGAGGTAAAGCGCGAACACCGCGGTTGCGGTGACGCTCAGAACGGATCCGGCGACGTCGACTCCCGGCGAGAAGATGACGCCGAAGATGTCGAGGGCCGAAAGTACGACGAGAAACGCGAGTGTGACGATCCGCTCGACGGTGGTGAGACGCTCACCACGACTCAGTCGCAGGCGGCCCGGGTCGTCGCGCATGGACAGGCCAAAGGGCATGACCTCAGTATCGTGCATGACTGATGATGTGGACGATAGACTTAACGGATAGCGCCGAAGAGGCGTGCAAGCTGCTCCCAGATGGACATGGATTCACCTCCAAAGTGAACGTTTGTCTAGGTATGTATTGATCCTCTCGGTATCCGAAAGGATTCACATCTGGCTTACGGCCAGACCTCGCTACCCAAACGTCTAGATCGCCGCTGACCTTCTGGCAGCACCGTTAGGCTCGACACATGGCCCAGATCAGAGTCCTCGTCGTCGACGATGATCCGCTCGTGCGCTCTGCGCTCTCCCACTTCGTGGCGCGCGATCCAGAGGTCGATGTCATCGGTCAAGCCGAGAACGGGCTCGAGGCGATCGCCTTCCTTGAGCGCGATCTGGCCGACGTGGTGATGATGGACGTGCAGATGCCCGAGATGAACGGGATCGAGGCCACGGCGGCGATCGCGCAGCGCTGGCCCGAAGTGCGCATCCTCGCCGTGACCACGCTCGACGGCAGCGACACCGTCCTGCCCATGCTGAGTGCGGGCGCCTCGGGTTACCTGCTCAAGGACTCGAGTGCCGAGAGCATCCTGGCCGGTGTGCGCGACGTGCACAGCGGGGTGAGCTCTCTGTCACCGCGGATCGCTTCTCTCCTGGTGCGCCATGTGCGCAGCACCGCTCCGTCGAACGATTCCGCCGACGCGCTGGAGCCGTTGACGGAGCGCGAGAACGATGTTCTGCAGCGCCTGGCGAAGGGCATGTCGAACGCCGAAATCGCGCAGTCGATGATCGTCTCGGAAGGCACCGTCAAAGCGCACCTCGGTCGGATCATGTCGAAGTGGCAGCTGCGCGATCGCGTGCAGATCCTCGTGGCCGCCGCCCACGCCGGAATCGTCGACTTCCGCTGATCGCCGTCCGTCGTTGAGCGACCTGGGCAGTGCGGGTGGGTAGGCTCGTCTCGTGCGCATTCTTCTCGCCGGCGGAGCCGGCTACATCGGATCCCATGTCGCTCTCGTACTGCTCGAAGCCGGGCATGATGTGCTCGTCGTCGACGATTTCTCGAACAGCGCGCACGCCGCGATCGACCGGGTGCAGCACCTCACCGACCGCACGGTCGAGCTCATCGAGTGCGACCTCTCCGACTTGGCGACCTCACGGGCGGCGCTGCGCGACCAGGAGTTCGACGCCGTCATCCATCTCGCAGGTCTCAAGGCCGTCGGCGAGTCGGTGGCCGAGCCCGCGCGCTACTACCGCACCAATCTCACCGCCACCCTGAACCTGCTCGAGATCATGGCCGAGCACGGCGTGAACAGGCTCGTGTTCAGCTCGTCCGCCACTGTGTACGCGCCGGCCGCGGAGGGCGTCGAGAACCTCGACGAGTCGCAGCCGGCAGGTCACGGCATCACGAACCCGTACGGCTGGACGAAGGCGATGAACGAGCAGATCATCCGCGATATCCAGGTGAGTCGCCCCGAGCTCGAGGCGGTTCTGCTGCGCTACTTCAACCCGGTCGGCGCGCACCCGTCCGGTCGCATCGGTGAGGATCCCTCAGGCATTCCGAACAACCTCATGCCCTTCGTCGCGCAGGTTGCGATTGGGCGTCGCGAGCGCCTCGCGGTGTTCGGCGACGAGTACCCGACCCACGACGGCACTGGCGTGCGGGATTACATCCACGTGATGGATCTGGCCGAAGGCCACCTCGCCGCGCTGGATCACCTGCGCCCCGGCGTGGCGACCTACAACCTCGGCACCGGCGTCGGACAGAGCGTTTTCGACGTGGTGCGTGCGTTCTCGGATGCCAGTGGCCGCGAGATCCCGCATGGGGTCGTCGCACCGCGTGCGGGTGATGTGGCGCGCGCCGTGGCCGACCCGTCGAAGGCGAACCGCGAGCTCGACTGGAAGGCGAAGCGCTCGTTCGCCGACGCCTGCCGCGACACGTGGACGTGGCAGTCGCAGAACCCGAACGGGTACACGGGCGGCTGATGTGCGCGGGCCCAGGCTCAACCACTCATAGCGTCCAGACTCGCCCCATGCCCGACCGCCGAACTCCGCCCTTCGCGATCGCCGCCCGTTCGCTGCTCGTGCCTTACGTCGTGGGCGTGGCACTGATCGTCTGGCTGCCGGCATCCGCGGCGGGTCGGGTCACCGGCATCGCGTTCCGCATCGCACGGTACGTCAGTGAGAACTACGGCATCTCGTACGCCACGAGTGCAACGGCATTCGAATTCCTCGCGAACATCGCGCTGTTCGTGCCGCTCGGCCTTCTGCTGGTCGCCGGCTGGCCTCGCTCGAACGCCTGGATCGTGCTGCTGATCGGATACTCTGCGAGCGTCACGATCGAGCTGGTCCAGACGATGCTGCCCAGCCGCTACCCGACGCTCTCGGACGTCATCGCGAACACGCTCGGCACCGCGATCGGATGCCTCGTCGTCCGGCTGTTCGTCCAACGTCGGGCGGCGTTGCGGCCAGCGACCGCCGCTCCCTGAGCCGTTCGAGAGAGCGCAGCGACCTACCCCGCCGAGATACAATGACGCTCATGCTGAGGGGGTCGCGCGCGTCTTCATCGCCGGCGCTCCATTACTTCGGCGATACGCGCTGCCGATCGATCTGGCAATGGCAACTGATCCTCGCGTTCACGGTTGTGGTGATCGTGGTGGGTGTCGCCCTGCTCACGCCGGCGCGTCTCGCGGACGCGCGATTCGCGCTCGGAGTTTTCGCGGTCATCGCGATCTCGGTCGTCGCGCTGGCCGTCCCCTGGCATCGCATCGGCGCCACGGGCGTGCTCGTGCTGCCGGTCCTCGACTCGTTCGCAATCGCCCTGATCGCGGCGGGAGACACTGCGGCCGCGACGTTCCTCTGGGTGTTTCCCGTCGCGTGGGTCGCGTCGTACTACTCGACAGGCGTGCTGATCGGCCTGCTGTCGCTGCTCGGCGTGCTGCGCCTCATCAACCTCTTCGCGCTCGGACTCACGGTTGAGACGACGATCAACGTCCTGATCCTGCTGATCACGCTAGGTTTCGTCGGCGTCATCATGTCCGTCGGGACTGAGCGCAATCGCTCAAGCCGCCGCCTGCTGAGTGCCCAGTCCGACCGGCTCGGGCACGCCCTGCAGCGAGTCAATGATCAGGGTGCTCGCAACCGCCGCCTGCTCGACTCCCTCGACATCGGCATCGCACGGGTTGGGGGCGGCGGGCTGATCGAGATCTCGAACGACGCCTTCCACACGATCTTCGCGCTCGACGCCGCCGCCCGCTTCCATCCGAGCCGTGCGGTCGAGTACCGCACCAGACGCGGCGAGCCGGTGCCCTCAGATCAGACGGCGATCGCGCGTGCCTCTCGGGGAGAGCTGTTCTCAGACGAGATCGTCTGGCTTTTCGGTCTCGATGGACAGTGGCGGGCGGTGAAGACGTCGACGAAGGCGATCGACCACGGGATGGTCACTGACGACGGTCTGCTGCTGATCGTGGAGGACGTCACCGAGCTCGCCGATCCCCGCGCGGGCGAGGATGCCAGACGCCGCACGATCTCACACGAACTGCGCAACCCGCTCACCGCCATCCTCGGGCACATCGATCTGCTGCTGGAGCGAGAGGATCTCGCCGATTCGGCGCGCACGCAGCTCGAGGTCGTCGAACACGCCGGGTCGCGGATGCAGCGGCTCATCGACGATGCTCTCGCCATCTCCAGGGAACGACAAGACGACGCAGCAGTCGACTTCGACCTCGCCGACATCGCCCGCGCCTCTCTGGAGGGATTCGCACCTGCAGCGGAATCAGCGGGGGTCACGGTCGACGTCGTGCTCGACGAGACGTTGTGCGTGCGCGGCGACGCGTTCCGCCTCCGGCAGGTGGTGGACAACATCGTCGGCAACGCAATCAAGTACGCGCAGCGTGGCGGCCACGTCTCCGTGTGGGGGTCCCGTCCTACGGATGGCGAGATCGCGCTGCGCGTCTCCGACACCGGCATCGGCATCAGCGAGGAAGACCTGCCCCGCATCTTCGACCGCGAGTTCCGCACCGAGCTGGCGCGGGAACGCGGCATCCCGGGCACAGGTCTCGGACTGAGCATCTCACGCGACATCGTCGCCGCCGAAGGCGGCCGGCTCGAGGTTCAGAGCGAGCTCGGGCAGGGCACCGAAGTCACCGTCGTCCTGAGTGCTGTCTCCGAGACCTCCTATGAACGGAAGCCCGCATGATCACGTCCACCCTGGTGATGCCGGTCATCGCCGTCTCCACCCTGGCGACCGTAATCTTCATCGGCCTCGGGTTCCTGCCCCGCCCGTCGCGCCCCACAGCGATCTGGTCGGCCGTCTTCGCGCTCGCAATGATCGGGTCCTACGCATGGCTGGCACAGGACTTCGTCTATCCCGATCAGCTGCGCGCTCTCGGATCCGCGCTGGTGATCGCGCCGATGTCGCTGCTGTGGTCGGGGATCCGGGCATACCGCGGCCTGCATCGGCAGTTCGTACCGCTCTCCATCGCCGTGCTCGTGGCAACTCCGCTGTTCCTGATCGCGTCGACGTTCTTCGGTTTCTACGGAATCGCATTCCGGGTGGTCTTCTGCGCGAACGCGGTGCTCGCCGTTCTGAGCTTCCTCGAGCTCATTCGGCTCGGACCGCAGCTGCGTGACGAGGCGTTGCCCCTGATGGGCGCTTCTGCGGCGTTCGTCGTCTTCGCCGCGATCACGACCATAAACGGGGTGCTCGTGGCCGGCGGCACTCTTCACCCCGCCGACGGCCTGCAGTTTCTGCACACGATCACCATGACCGGCACCTCCGTGTACGGCGTATGCGCACTCGTCACGACGCTGCTGCTGACCACTCGTGCCGACGTTACCGCCGTGTCGACGCACGGCTCGTTCGAGCGCACAGCCCGGAACCGCCTGAACCGTGCCAGGGCGGCCAACGACCAGTGGTGGTCACTGCTCGATGTCCGCCTGGACGATCCCGACGACATCCGATTGGCATCCACCACCGCAGCTCTCAACGCGGTGACCCAGAAGCTCGCCTGCGACATCGACAGCGTCCTCCCCGCCGACTCCGACATCGAACGGATCAACCCGACCTGCTTCCTGGTGCTCGTTCCACGTCCGCAGGGCGGCGTGCGCGAGCTCGTCACCGAGCTGCTGGAACGCATCTCGGCCTCAGAGGACGAGCGATCGTTTCCCATCCGCGTGTCGGCGAGCATCGGCTGGGCGCCGGTCTCAGCCGTCGGCTACGACTACGGCGCTCTGGTCGGCGCAGCCTCCGACGCGGCTGAGAAGGCCTACGCGAACGGCGGAGACAGATGGGAACGCGTCCATGCAGCGAGCGAGTAGCCGCCGATTACTCGCCGCGCTCGCCGCGGCCGGCGCGATGATCGCGATCATCGGCCTCGTGCTGGCCGTGATATTCGTGCAGCGCTGGGCCTTCACCATCTCGGCGCGGGCACCTTCAATCGGCACGGTCGTGCTCGTCCCTGAGCAGTCGAAGGCGCAGCATGCGCTCGATGTCGGAACGATGGATGCCAAAGCCACGGCAGCGGCGGAGTACCTGGCGTCCCAACCGACTGCATATTGGCTCACCCCGGAGCAGGATCCGATCGGTACAGCGGGCCGAACGGTGTCCGATCTGACGGCGCAGGCACGCAAGCAGGACGTCTCGCTCGCGGTGGTCGTATACGGCCTTCCCGAACGCGACTGCGGAAACCACTCGGCAGGCGGCCTGTCCGATGCCGATTACCGGGGCTGGGTCGACGAGATCGCCGTAGCCCTCGACGCGGCGCCTGATCTGCAGAAGATCGTCATCCTCGAGCCGGACAGCCTCGCGCTCGCGCCGGAGTGCGGCAATCTCGACCAACGCGTCACGCAGTTGCAGGCGGCCGTGGACGCGCTGGAATCGCCCGGTACGTGGATCTATCTCGATGGCGGACACAGCGGATGGCTGCCGGCTGTGGAGATGGCCGAACTGATCGCTGCGGTGGATGCCGGAGACAAGGTGCGCGGATTCGCGACGAACGTGTCGAACTATCGCTCCACCTACGACGAGTTCGATTATGCGCGAGCCCTTTCGGCAGCGCTCGGGGGAATGCACGCGATCATCGACACCTCACGTAATGGAGCCGCATCGGCCGGAGCGGAGTGGTGCAATCCTCCGGGTCAACGCGTCGGTGACGCCGGAGGCACGTTCGGCGATGACGTCGTCGACACAAACCTCTGGATCAAGCCGCCCGGCGAGAGCGACGGTCCGTGCAACGGCGGTCCGGCGGCCGGCGTCTGGTGGCCCGAGGGAGCCGCAGATCTCATGCGTACCGGCTGACGCCCACGATGACAGCGTCAAGAGCGTCCCTGTAGCATGTCGGTAAGTCCTGATTTCTCCAACCGAGTGGAGTGCGCTGCCGATGTTCGATGATCCCCAGGGCCCCAGAACTGCGGTGATCGTCGAGGACGATCCGGACGTGCGGCACCTTCTCTCCGAAGTCTTGGAATCCGCGGGTTTCTCGACGATCTCCGTCGGCAACGGCATCGACGGCGTTCGCGCAGTACTCACCTACCGGCCGCTGATCACAACGCTGGACGTGAACATGCCCGGCATCGACGGGTTCGAAGCAGCCCGCCGAATCCGTGCGCAGAGCGACACCTACATCCTCATGCTCACCGCTCTGGACGACGAGGCGGATGTCGTGCTCGGACTGACCGCGGGCGCTGATGAGTACCTCAACAAGCCATTCCGTCCTCGTGAACTGCGCGCACGCATCGACGCCCTGCTGCGACGACCACGGCACACCGCAACAGCGCCACGTCAGGAGCAATCGGGCCCTTCGTTCCCCGGAACCCGCCCGGCACAGCCGGGGTCCGCCCCGGATCCGCCACGAGCGCCGGAGGCAGCACTCGGTCCGGCCCCGCAGCCGGATCCTGCACCGGCTCCTCCCTACGCACCCGCCCCTGGGCGGACTGTCGTGCTCGGACCGGACGGACCGGTCGAGTACGTCGCGCCCGCAGATCCCCCCTCGCCAGCCGTCGACCAAGATGCGTGGGCGACTCATCGCGACCTGCGCCTGAACACGGCATCCCGAGTCGTTCTCATGCGGGACGTCGAGGTCGATCTCACCCGCACGGAGTTCGATCTGCTGTGCGCGCTGATGGAGTCGAAACGGCGAGTGCGCAGCAAGGCCGACCTGACGCTCGTACTGCGTGGCGAGTCTTATGTGACGAGCTACTTCGTCGGTGACGCCGACAAGCGTGCGATCGAGGCTCACATGACCAACCTGAGACGCAAGCTCGGCGACAATCCGGTGCAGCCGCGCTACATAGAGACGGTGCGCGGGGTGGGCTACCGCCTTACCGCCGAAATCTCCAGTTGAGTGCGAGCGGGCACGATCTGACACGCGCCGTCGCCAGGCCTGCTCAGACCTTGTACCCCTGGTAGCGGCGCAGCAGCTTGAAGATCATCAGCACCGTCTGGACGACGGTGACGACGCCGACGATCGGCCAGCCGACCCAGAGGATCGCGGACTGCGCGACGGGACCCAGCAGACTCCACCCGACAGCGAGGCCCGCGAGTACGACGGCGAGCATGATCAGCGGCATCCAGTGCCCGCTTCCGCTGCCGCGTTCGGCCTTGGCCTGCATCGCCCAGTTGTCGACTTTCTTTCGCGATAGGAACCGGAACCACGATCGCATGAAATGGCTCAGCCTGATCCACATGAAGATCTCGGCGGGAAAGATCAGCACCGCGAAGAGCACGTCGCTGTTCTTGCGATCCTTCATCGTCATCGCGACGCGCACATTCAACAGCACTGCGGTCGCGACCGGCAGCAGCCACCAGGGCGAGAACACGAACGCGTCGATCGAGAGGGACCCCGCCAGCAGCGTGAGGAAAGCGATGCGCACGAACAGGTTGGTGAGCATTCCGAAGTTCTCGAACCAGCGAAGACGCAGGTTGGGGTGGAACGGTTGGCCCTTCGTATCGCCTCGCTGTCCCGGCCACATGAGCTCGATGGCGCCGTACGTCCACTTGACCTGCTGGGCGTCGTAGGCCCGCAGCGTCGTCATGCCGCCGACATCGGCGCGGGCGTACGGGCTGATCTTCGTCAGGAAGCCGGCGCTCTTGATCTGGAGCGACAGCAGCGAATCCTCGACCTCGCTGTCCTTCACCCACGGAGTGCGCTGATGGTTGGCCTTCATCACCGCTCGGAGCGCACTGGTGGAGAATATCGAGAACTGCCCGCCGAGCACGGCCATGTTGCGGCCGCGTAGCAGGTTCTGAAGGTTGAATGCGGCGAACTGGGTGCGCTGGCCGGCGATGAGGAACTTCGGGATCATTCCTTTGATCGGCTCGGTGTCGATCGAGTAGATCGCCGAGATTCCGCCGATGCGAGAGTCGGAAACCGCTTCGGTCTCGAGGTACTCCACGGCACGCTTGTCGCCGATCGTGTCGCCGTCCACGCCGAGCAGATAGTCGTACCCCTCGACGAGCGAGTAGCCGTAATTCAGAGCGCCGACCTTCTTGTCGGGGTTCTTGCCGATGTCATGGACGAACACCTCGGTGAACTGCTCGCCGAGTTCGGTGACGATCTCGTGAGCGCCGGCGAATTCGGATGCCACGCGCACGGTGTCGTCGGTGGTGTTGTTGACGACGATGTGGATGACGTCGGGCACACGGGTCTGGCCGAGAAGCGACGTGATCACGCCGGCGATGGATGCTTCTTCGTTGTACGCCGGGATGACGCATCCGACCGTGGACCGGTGCACGGACGTCTGCTCGAAGACATCCGCGAAGTCGTCGGCGAAGCCCGCCACATAGTCGCGCTCGCCGGCGACGAACTCATCATCGCGTTTGGCGTACGGCTCGATGGACCGGTGGGCGGTGAACGGCGTCGACATTATGGCCTCTGATCCGGCGGAGCACTTGGGTCTGGGCTCCCCCGGATCAATCCTCGTACATAGACTTTCGTCTAGCGAGTTTTCGACCTTGGTCTATCCGCAAGGTTCGCTTAAGGCGAATCTATTCGACCTTTGGGTAGATGGCGATCGGCAGCACCTGATAGACCGACTGCTGCTGGAAGCTGTTGTCATCATTGGCGGATCCCTCGACCGAAACCGTCAGCGCGAACTGCAACGTGATCCCGTACGTGTCGTCGGGCAACTGGTGGATCGTCGTCTCGGGGACGAGCAGACCGCCCTGAAAACTGTTCAGCAGCAGCCCGCGGTCGGAGCGCATCGTGTCGGACGGCACCAGAGTGCGCGGGTCGGCACTGAACTGGAACGCGCTTGAGGTCTGCATCGACGTCTGCGAGGTCTGCGACGTGATCGAGACCTGCGAGATGTACACCCGCCGCTTCTCCGTGAGCACGGCCTTCTCATCAACGCGATGGTCGTGAACATTGATGGCGAAGCCGAAACTCTTCTCACCATCGTGATACCACTCCATCGTGCGCTTGGGTTCGTAGGCCCAGACGTCAAGGCGCACATCGAGCTCCTCGGCGACCTCGCTCGACAGTGAGACGGACCCATCACGGGTGAACTGCGAGTCGAACGCCAGATCTTCGGGCGGTGGCGTCGAGGTCGTGGTCGGCGCGGTCGGTACGACCGGCTGCGGCGCCTGGACGCCGTTGAACAGGTCGACGATCTGTGTGCAGCCGGCAAGACCTGTGATGGTCGAGAGCGCGAGCAGGACTCCTGCTCCCCTGGCGACGCGGCGTGCGCGACGAGTAGTCATGATTCACCCGATTCTGAGGATGCTGGTGGCGAGGGACGCGAGCGCGTCTCCGTCACGCTATCGGCGCTCGAATCGCCGAAGAGCGCCGTGGATCGCACCGGAGGTCTTCTCGCGCTGATCTTGCGCGAACCTTGAGGTTTCCCCGCCAGACGCTTCGACAGGCTCACGATTCGACCCGCCTAATCGGCCGCGATCGCCACCGTGAGCGTGTCCGTCGCGGTCTGCTTCGCGTACTCCTTCGACGTGGGCGTCGTCTGCACGAGGAAGTCGTATGTGAACTGCACCGTGACGTACGTCGCGGCCTCGTCGACCGGGCCGACGTGAAACGTCTGCGAGTAGCTGTACGGCGAGAGCACCAGGTACCCGGGCGTGACGCTGGCCGCGTCCAGCTGTGCTTCGAGGGGCGCAAAAGTCTCGTCCGCATTGGCCGGTGTCGCGATCATCGACGCCTTCTGCAGGTACACCTTCTGGCCGTCGTCCGGTGTCACCGTGGTCAGGAGCGAGATGCTGATCGGCTTGACCGCACCGGCTGTCCATTGGTCCATCGACAGGGTCGACCAGTAATCGACCTGTGCTGAGACAGCGCCGGCCGTGAGTTCACGCTCCGTGCTCCCGCTGGAGAGGTCGTTGGGCACGGGAGGAGGCACGCTCACGGTCGGCGAGGGCGTCGCATCGCCCGGTTCGGCGCTCCACGGCGACGGCCCGCATCCGACGAACGCAACAGATGCTGCGATGATCGCGAAGGCCATGACTCTGCGCCGCGCGAATGGTGTTCGCATGTTCTCCTCGGTACACGCTGTGATGCGCTGGGCGGAAAAGGGCCTCCCCGGGCGAATCACTGGGAAAAGCGCGAGGAGGCCCCTTGAGTGTTGACCGGCGTCGGCGCCAGTCTGGGGAACTGACGCGCACCGCTGGGGACGGCGTCGGCCATTGCCAGCCTAATGGCAGAGGCAGCGCACGCCGCGCAGGCCGTGAGGGTTGTGACGCTCACCGTCTCGATTCGCCGAGCAGCCCGTGCCCGACGGCGATCGCGAGCGCTTCCTCTCGCGACGAGGCACCGAGCTTGCGATAGAGGGTTCTGCGTTGCGACTTCACTGTGTTCACAGAGACATGCAATCCCGCGGCGATGTCGTTCAGACTGGCTGCCTCGACCAGGGAGCGCAGGACGACGTGCTCGCGATCCGTCAGCTGCGGGACGGCTGCCTTCCCGGGCACCGCGACAGGCTCCCATGCCAGGGTCACGCCGAAGAGGTTCCGGTCGTCAGCGGAGAGCAGCAGAAACGGCGTCTTGAGTCCGTGCGCCTCGGCAGCTGAGCGCGCTCGACGGGCGGCGCGCGCGCTCTCGGCCGGTCTGTCGAGCCGGTACAGCGCGACCGCCTCGAGCACGGCGATGCTCACCCTCGCTTCGGGCCCGTCGGCCGGGATCGACCCGAGCATCTGCAGCGCTCGTTCGTAACGGCCGCTGAACATCTCCGCCCGTGCCGCGCCGATCGAGATCAGCGGCAGGTCGCCCGCCCGCGGAGTGAGCGCAGCTGCAGCCGGCAGATCGCCGGCTGCGAGCGCCAGTGAAGATTCGGTCAGATCGAGCAGTCGCACCTGGGATCGCGGCATCCGCGCCCCTCGCCTGCGGCGCAGCATCCGGAACCGCTCCAGCCCTTCGTCCGCGCGACCGCGGCAGATGTCGATCATCGCGCGCAGGTAGGCGAGCAATGGCCAGTGCTCGATCGTGTCGACGATATGCCACACCTCATCGAGCGCCGCGTCGGCGGCATCGAGATCCTCCTTTTCGATCAGAATCTTGGCTTGCGCGATGCGCAGCATGCTCCCCTGGTACTCGTTCAGCAGATGATCCGGCCAAGGACGCTCCAGAGCGGTCTCCACCCATTCCTGTCCACCCGCGAGATCCCCGGTGAGAGCGTGGATCAGCGCGGCCCCGCCAAAGGACGCCAGTCGGATGCCGGGGCGCGCGGACGCGGTTCGCGCGTTCTCGAACTGTTCGATCGCCTCACGGTATTGCCCGCCGTACATCAGTGTGATCGCCGAATGCAAGTGGAGGTCGCCCAACAGTCCTTTTATCGTGCGGTGCTCGTCGTCCGGGAGTTCGGCGACGATCTGCACCGCCGCGCGCGCGGCCTTCACCCCTCCGTCTCCGATGCCGAGCAGCCGCTGAAGGACTGCCTCGATCAATCGCAGAAGAGCGCGCTCAGCCGAGCGGGCCGGCGTGCGGCGCGCTCCGACGAGAGCGATCCCGAGGAGTTCCACTGCCCGCAGCCGGTGCTCGCGTCGGGCGTTGAGGATGAGCGCAAGCGCCATGGCGATGATCGGCCAGCGTCGCAGCTCCAGAATCGGAATGCTGCGCAGCAGAGCCGCGATCGTCTGCCCGTGATCTGCGAGCAATGGCATTCCCCCGCCGCGCAATGCGGCATCGATCACGTCGAGCGATCCGATCGAGGCTCCTTCGATGATGGCCCCGAACCATGCTTCTTGCGCGAGCAGGATCCGACTCGCTTCACCTCGAACGGTCGCCGCATCGTCAATGGGGTGCGCTTTCAGGGTCGCTGCGCGAACCGGCGCGGTCAGCACGAACAGCGGATGGCCGGGGCCGGCCACCCAGTGCCCCATTCCTGCGCTTTCGGCTCGATCGAGGAAGTCGGCCGCACCTCCGAGCTCAGCGACGACGCGCTGTGTCAGCACGCCGGGAACGGCCAGCCTCGCTTCCTCGGATGCCAGCGATCCGGGGCGCAGGCCGGCGAGCATCTCGTTCACGAGTTCTGCGCGCACGGTCTTGAGCTGCGCGGCGGCACGCACGGCGATCGGGAGCCCTCCGGTGAGCAAGTGCACGGCGGCGGGGTCGAGGTTCGAGCCGATAGCAGCGAGATACTCTGCGGTCTCCGCTCGAGTGAACGACAACTCGAACACGAACTCGGCGCTCTGGTCTGCCGGGACCACTCGATGGCTGCGCACTGCGGCCCGGACGAGCAGCTGCGGGCGCGCGCGGCGCGCGGCTCCGACCCAGTCCCAGTCGGCGGCGTCGAGCCGGTCAGCGGCATCGATGACGAGAGCATCCCCCACGACATCCGGCCTCGACCCGGGAACAAACCACGTCGGGTTCGCGAATCGCGCTGCCCACTGCCGCAGCAGTGTCGTCGCACCTGCGCCGACCGGGCCGACCAGCACGACGATCTCGGCCGGCGAAGCGAGCGCGTCGCTGAGTCGCGGACGGTGCAACTCCCTGAACGGATGCAGGTCCGTCACCGTCGCCCCGACCTCTCCCACTCATTCACTCTAGCTAGAGTAAATGGCGGAAAGACGGAGAGCTCTGGATGCCTGTGAACACTCGTACGCACCGAGCCGAGAACAGGTCGATCCGCCTGCTCGCGGCGGTCAATCTCGTTGCGCTCGGCTCGCTGACAGCACCGGTCGTGGCAGGGATGCCCCTGAAGATCGACCTCCTGCTTCCTGCCGATGAGCGCGCGGCAGCCCTCGCGACGGTTCTCGCTGTCGGCGGAGTCGCGGCTCTGATCGCCAATCCGCTGTTCGGTGCTCTGTCGGATCGAACACGCGGCCGGTTCGGCAGACGGCGACCATGGATGCTGGGCGGCGCAGCAGCCGGATTGCTCGGTGTCGTCGCGTTGACCGCAGCGGACTCTCTGGCGGAGATCACCGCCGCCTGGGTCGTGACACAGACCGCCTACAACGCGACCCTCGCCGCGACCGCGGCTCTGCTCGCCGACACCGTATCCGAGAACAGGCGGGCAGCCGCCTCCGGAATCTTCACAGCGGCGGCATTCGTCGGCACTCTGCCTCCGCTCGTGCTGACAGCGATCCTCCCCCGGCACGTCGACTTCATCGCGTTCGTCATGCCGCTGGCCGCTCTGGTGGTGATCGGTTTCGCCCTGCGGGTGCCCGACCGCGAGCACGTCGCAGGTCTGCGCGTCCGAAAGGAGCGGCGCACCGCACGCTTCTCTTCCGCGTTCGCCGCGGTGTGGCTGCAGCGCCTCGCCATGCAGTCGGCCTTCTCGCTGGCCACAGCCTTCACGATCTATCTGATCATCGACAGGATGACGCATGACGCGGTGGCGGCGACGCCCGTCGCGATGGTCGCGACTCTCGCAGGAGGCACGGGCATCGTGCTCGGCGCCTCGCTGGGCGGGGCGTTGGCCTCTCGTCTGCAACGTCATCTTCCGTTTCTCCTTGTCGGCGCGCTTGGACTGGCCGCTGCGGCATTTCTGCGTTCGATCGCCGATGCGCCGGCCCTGCTGTGGATCGCGACGAGCGTCGGCGGCCTCGCCGTGGGCGCCTACCTCGCGGTGAATCTGGCGCTGGCGATGCGCGTCATGCCTCATGGTCAGTCCGGCGCCTATCTGGGTGTCCTCAACGTCGCTGAGACGATCCCGCAGGTGCTCGCACCGGTCGCGGCAGCCGCGCTGTTGCGTGTGGGGCCCGGCGACCCGATCTCGGGGGCGGCCGACAACTATCTGGTGCTCTACATGACGGCGGCCGCGATCGCGCTGCTCAGCCTATCGACCCTTCCGGCGCTGCGGCGCGCGCCTGCTGCGCGATACCGGCCCCACGCGAAGACGGGCGCCGCATCCGCTGGGATGTGACGCCCGTCTTCCGCCTCAGTGCGGACTATGCGATCTTGCCGCGCCGGTACAGCACCATCAGGACGCAACCGGTGAGAACCAGCAGCACGCCGAGCAGCAGGATCCACGGCGCGATCTGTCCGCCGGTGATCGCCAGCGGCGTGAGGATCGGGTGGTCCGTGCCGCTCGCCGGAGGTGTGATGAGCTCGCCCCCGGGAGGTGTGGCCGAGGCCACCGCGACGTTGCGCAGCGTCTCGCCTGCGGCGTCCGTCTTCACGGTCACCGAGTAGGTGACCGTGACGGTTTCTTCCTCGGCGAGGCTGCCGGTCCAGACGAGCTGCTGCTCATCCAGCTCGGGTGCGGCCACGATGCGGTCGCCGACGATCGCAACGACGTCGTCGTTGAAATCGGCGTACGGCAGCACCTCGCTGAGGTCATCGCTGATGACCACCGCATCCAGCCCGGTCTCGCCGGTGTTGATGCCGGTGAGCGTGTAGGTGAGGACGCTGCCCGTGGCGACCTTCGCGCCCGACGCCGGGTCCGAGCTCTTTTCGAACGTGAATCCGGGCTTGCCGACCGGGTGCTCGGTCTCGGCCGGCGGCGGCGTGAGCTCCACGTCACCCGGAGGCACCGCGACACCGTTGACGGTGTTCGCGAGCAGCGCGCCGCCCGCGTCGCCGTTCACGGTCACCGAGTAGGTGATCGCGACCCGCTCGCCGACGGCCAGCGCACCGGTCCACGACAGCGACCCGTCAGCGGCTACCGGGGTCTCACCCAGCGTGGCTGCGGCGTCGTTGTTGTAGACGGCGTTCTCGAGCACGCTCGAGAGGTCGTCGACGATCGACACCGAGTTCAGCGCGGTCTCACCGGTATTCACGCCGGTCACCGTGTAGGTGACGACGCTGCCCGGGTCGACGCGGGTTCCGGATGCCGGGTCGGCCGTCTTGGTGACCTCGAAGCCGGGCTCGCTGACCGGGTGCTCGGTGACCGCCGGAGGCGTCTCGATCGGGGGCACGCCGCCGGGAGGCGTCGCGGTTCCGGACACCGAGTTGTGCAGAACGGCCCCGCCCGCGTCACCGTTCACGGTCACCGAGTAGGTGATCGTGACGGTCTCGCCGACTGCCAGGGCTCCGGTCCACGACAGCTCGTGCTCGTCGAGGATCGGCGCCGCAGCATCCTGACCGTTGACGGTAGCGACCGCATCGCCGTTGTAGGCGGCGTTCCCGAGCACGCCCGAGAGGTCATCGACGATCTCGACTGGGTTCAGCGCGGTCTCACCGGTGTTCACGCCGGTCACCGTGTAGGTGATGACGCTTCCGGGGTCGATGGCTGTCCCGGCAGCCGGCGAGGCCGACTTCGACACCGAGAATCCGGGAACGTTGACCGGGTTCTCCGTGGTGCCGGGCGGAGGCGTGATCGTCTCACCGCCGGGAGGAGTTGCCGTACCCGTCGCCGAGTTCTGCAGCACCTCGCCGACGGCATCCGGCCCGACCGTCACCGAGTAGGTGACGACGACCGTCTGGCCGACTTCGAGCGAACCGCTCCAGGAGAGCGTTTCACTCGCGACCGTCGGCTCGGCAGCAGTCTCACCGTTGACCGTCGCCGCGGCGTCGCCGTTGTACTCGGCGAACTCCAGCACGCCCGACAGGTCATCGTCGATCTCGACGGTGTCGAGTGCGGTCTGACCGGTGTTGACTGCGGTAAGGGTGTATGTGAGCACCTCGCCGGGGTCGACGGCCGTGCCCGATGCCGGGTCGACGGACTTGCCGAAGGTGAAGCCGGGCTCGTTGACCGGGTGCTCCGTCGTCACCGTGGGCGGGACGACCGGAGTGCCGGGCGTGGTCGGGCTGTCGGGATCGCTCGGGTCCTCAGGCATCTGCGGGGTGCCCGAACCGCTCACCGAGTTGCGGATCGTCTCGCCGCCGGCATCCCCGTCGACGGTCACCGAGTAGGTGATCGTGACGGCCGCCTTCGGCTCGAGCGACCCGGTCCAGGTGAGGGTCTCACCGGCCACCGCGGCGGTTCCGACGTTCGCCTTCACGTTGTTGTTGTACGACGCGTGAGCGAACGCACCGGCGAGGTTGTCGGTGATCGAGGCCGGGTCGAGCACGGTGTCACCCGTGTTGGTTCCGGTCACGGTGTACTCGATGACGCTGCCGGGGTCGACGGCCGTACCCGTGACCGGATTCGCCGTCTTTGTGATCTCGAAGCCGGGGTTCACCACAGGGTGCTCGGTCTCCGCCGGCGGCGGGGTCACGGGCTCACCCGGAGTGGTCGGGCTGTCGGGATCGGTCGGGTCCTCGGGGATCAGCGGCGTGGCCGAACCTTCGGCGATGTTGCGCAGCAGCACGCCGGTGGCGTCTGCGTTCACGGTCACCGAGTACGTGATCTCGACCTCGTCGCCGGGGGCCAGGACACCCGTCCAGCTCAGGGTGTTCTCGATGACCTCGGCCTTGCCGGTGTTCGCGTCGACGTCGCCGTTGTACTCGGCGCTGCTGAGCACCGCGGAGAGGTCATCGGTGATCGATGCGGGGTCGAGCACGGTGTTGCCCGTGTTCGTACCGGTGACGGTGTACTCGATCGTGTCGCCTGCCTCGACAGCCGTGCCGGATGCCGGGTCCGCCGACTTCGTGACCTCGAAGCCGTTGTCGACCACGGGATGGGTGGTCTCGGCCGGAGGCGGCGTGATCGGCGTTCCGGGCGTGGTCGGGCTCTCCGGATCGCTCGGGTCGGTCGGGATCTGCGGCGTGCCCTCGCCCGTGGCGATGTTGTGCAGCAGAGCGCTGGTGACGCCTGCGTTCACGGTCACGCTGTACGTGATGGTGACGAGCTGGCCGGGGGCGAGTGCGCCCGTCCAGCTGAGCGTGTCACCGTCGATCTCGGCCTCGCCGCGCGTCGCGTCGAGGTCGTCGTTGTAGGACGCGTGGTCGAGGACTGCCGACAGGTCGTCGACGATCATCGCCGGGTCGAGGATGGTGTCACCGGTGTTGGTCCCGGTGATGGTGTACTCGACGGCGTCGCCGGCCTCCACGGCTGTGCCGGATGCCGGGTTCGCCGACTTGCTGATGGTGAAGCCCGATCCGATGATGGGGTGCTCGGTCGAGACCGCGGGCGGCTCGATCGGGGTGCCGGGGATCTCCGGTCCGTTCGGGTTCTCGGGGTCCGGCGTCGTGGGCGTGCCCGAACCGGTGGCGGTGTTGTGGAGGATCTCGCCGGAGGTCTCGTCGTCGACGGTCACCGAATAGGTGATCGTGACGATCTGACCGGCTGCGAGGGCACCGGTCCAGGCGAGTTGGTCGCCGGTGATGGATGCGGCGCCCGAGGTGACCTGCGAGCCGTCGATGCGCGTGACGATGTCGTCGTTGTAGTCGGCATGCGCGAGGACCTCGGAGAGGTCGTCGGCGATGTTCGCGGGGCTCAGCGTGGTCCCGCCGGTGTTCTCACCGGTCACGGTATAGGCGATGGTGTCGCCGGGTGCGACGACGCTTCCGGATGCCGGGTCCGCGGTCTTCGTGATCTCGAAGCCGGCGACGGGGTGCTCGGTGGTGACGGCGGGCGGCACGACCGGCTCCAGCGGGCCGGGCGGGGTGCCGGAGGCAGTCACCCGGTTGGCGATCGTCTCGCCGGAGACATCCTCGTTCACGACGACCGAGTATGTGATCGTGACGATCTGGCCGGGCTCGAGGGCGCCGGTCCAGGCAAGCTGGTCATCCGTGACCGTGGCGGCGCCCGAGGTCGCCTCAGTGCCGTCGACCTCGGTGGTCACGTCGTTCTGATACTCCGCGTATGCGAAGACATCGGAGAGATCATCGGCGATCTCGACGGGATCGAGGGTTGTGTTTCCGGTGTTCTCAGCCTCGACCGTGTACGTGATCTCCTGACCGGCGCTGACCGGTGAGCCGGATGCCGGGTCAGCCGTCTTGCGAAGCGCCAGCTCGGGGGCGAGTTTGACGTTCGTGTAGGTGCAGATCACGTCGGTGCCGAGGTCTCCTGCGGGCTGGGTGACCGTGTTGCCGTTGACACTGACCGGGGTGGTCGTTCCCACCTGCTCGCACTTCAGCGACGCGTCGTACCGGCTGAGGTCGGTGGTGCCGACGGCCGATTCGAAGAGCGCGAACTCGTCACCCTGGTTGGTGAAGATCGGGCCCGCGTAGTCGGGCTGCAGGCCGAAGACGCTGCCGGTCGTGGTCGTGCTGGTCTGCTCGACCTGGTAGTCGTCCGGAGCGTCGATGCGCAACCCGAACTGGTCGGTGTCGGCGTGGCGCCCCTCCGGCAGGTCCTTCTTCAGCGTCAGCGTGTTCGGGAAGGTGCAGCTGGCCATGTCGGTCGGCGAGAAGCCGCGCAGGGACGTCCGGTCTTCCTCGGTGCCGCGCGCGAGGTCGATCTCGATGATCTCATTGGCACTGGTGGAGACGAAGATGTGTCCCAGGTTGCCGAAGGCGATGCCGTTGCCTTCGGTCCCACGACCGATGTCGTGCACCTCCTTGGCAGGGATGACGTCACGGCTTTCGTTCAGCTCCAGCGGCAGATCGGCCGCGTAGATGTATCGATCGGCGACGAGGATCAGCTGGCCGGATGCGCTGAAGGCCATGTCGCCGTTGCGGCCGAACGGCTCGCTGCCGCTGGAGGGCATCAGGGCGCCGACCTGCAGCGCGATCTCGTCGTCCTCGTCCCATGCGTAGAGCTTGATGTCACCATCGGCGCTGGTGCGACTGGCGAAGTAGTAGACACCCGAGATCGGGTGCACCGCGCCCCGCAGAATCGAGTTGTCGATGTCTGCACCACCCGGTATCCGTGTGGTGTTCGGCTGATCCGCTTGACGGTCGTACTTGGTGATGTACTTCGTGTCGCTGCCGTTCGTCACCGTGTAGGCGTACTGACCACCCGAAGAGATTCCCAGACCGTTGTTCTGATGGTCTCGGCCGAGATTGGTGGTGCTGAGCACACTGCCCGTCGATGAGACGGTGAACTCCCGCAGTTCCTTCTGATCTCCCACTACGTACACCGAGCCGGGTGTGCACTGGAATGGTTCCGCAGCCGCGGCGGGCGCGGCCGTGACCGCACTGGCCACGACGAGAGACGAAGCGACGACCGCCACGCTCGCGGCCGTGCCGACGACCTTCTTCAGGCCCCGGCGCCATCGCGCCCGGGCATCACGAATACTCATGACTGTTCCCCTCACTGTGCCGGCCGGCGGCAGTCATGCACGCCGGCGGTTTCCCCGGTACGCAGGCATGCTGAGGTGAGCGCTGTCCCGATCGGGTTTCGAGACGGCGTCACCAGCCTGCGGCCTCAGCCAGTGTGGACCGACAGTCCGCACGGCGAAGACCTATGGCCAGCTTTTCACCCCAGAGTTCACCCTGTGGACAGGAGTCAGCGCCTGAAAGTCTCCGGTATCGCTACAGTGTTGAACCGTATGGAGCAGACGCCAGAACGCAGCCGGACGACGCACGCAGTACCGCGCATCGCCGCGCATACGATCGTGCGGCCGAGACTGTTCGACCGCCTCACCTCGTGGACGGATGTGACCGTCGTTCACGGCCCGATCGGAGCAGGCAAGTCGACTCTGCTGGCCGCATGGGCGAGGACCCTGAGGTCAGAAATCCTCTGGTGCGAACCACACGACGGGACGCTGACCTTCTCGCAGATGGAGCGATTCGCGCTCGCCGCGGGCGGCGTGCTCGTGATCGACCGAGGAGAACGGATCGACGGCGCCCAGTTCGAGATGCTCGGCCGGCTCATCGACCGATTCGCCACGCTTCGCGTCGTCATCGCCACCCGGAGCGCGCAGACGGCCCTCGAGGTCGCTGCGAGCTGCGACGCGGACGTCGATGTCATCACCCCGGTGGATCTGCTGTTCACTCTTGACGATCTCGCCGAAGCCGATGTGCTCGATGGCGAGGAAGCCCGGCGCGAGGTGATTCGCCGCTCTGAGGGGCTGGCGATAGCCGTCCGCGCGAAGACCGACGAAGCGCTCGGGCGGATCTCAGGTGCGCGATCTCGACTTCGGCGAACGCTGCGCGCCGATCTCGATCGGCACGACGGCCGTTACGACTCAGCGGTGCGCTTGGCTCTCCTCCCCCGTGTCGATCGTCCGATCGTCGAGAGCTGGGGGCTGTCCGCCCGGCTCCTCGACGACCTGGACGCCACCGGGTTCGCGAGTTGGGACGGCGAATGGTTCCACATGCATCCGTTCATCCGGAGCGTCCTCCTCGAAGACGCCACCCGACACATTCTGCCGGAGGAACGCCGCAACCTGATCGTGCGAGCTGTGCGTTCGTCTCTCATCGACCACGATCCCCTGCAGGCACTGCGCGAGGCTCTGGACCTGGACGACCCGGCGCTGGCGACCGAGGTCGTCTTCGCGAACATGGTCGACCTGCTCGAGATGCGCGACGCGACGTACGAGGTGTTCCAGGGCACCCCGACGTCGCGGCTTCGCGGCTACCCGGGGCTCACCGTCATGCTCACCCTGCTCTCGAACATGGATCCCGGCACGCGACCCCGAGCGCTGCAGCTGCTCGCCACCGAATCCCTGTTCCAGCGGCTGCAACCGCACCGCGGCGTGCACCGTGAACGCGTGGTGTACCGTGCATTCGAAGCTGCGGCTCTGCGGTTGACGCCGTTCTCGAGCCGCGCGCTGCCGCTGGTACGCAAGGCGGTGAAGGACTTCGAAGCTCTGACCGAGGACGATGCCCAGGCCCTCGGCCGGATGGGGCCGATGCTGCAGACACATCTCGGCATCGCAGCGTTCTATCTTCGCGACCTCGATCTCGCTCGGCGATGCTTCGACCTCGCCTACGCGAGACATGTCGAGGCAGGCAGAGCGGATCGGGTCGACCCGCTATCGCTTCGCGGAGGCCTGGCGGCGTTGACGGGAGACATGGACCTCGCCCGTCGGCTGCTCGCCGAGGCCGACGCGGCGGTGTGGCCGACGGGGTGGCGCGAATCGAGCCCGGCGGACTTCTTTCATCTCGGCCGAGCAGTGCTCGCACTTGAGGATGGAGACCCCGAAGCTGCGCAGCGTCACCTGTCTGCAGCCGGGCCGATCGTCGATCTCGTCGAGCACTGGACGCTCTTCGCGCTCGTGCGTGCCCGACGCGATCGCCTCGCGGACGAAGTGCAAGCGGGGCTGATGCGAGTGCAGCGGCTGCGTGAAGAGCGCGGATCCGCTCCAGGTACAGCACTGTCGCGCAGCTTCCTGGATGCCGCGGAGGCCGAACTGCACCTCGCGGCCGGTGAGGCGGTGGCCGCACGGCGCGTCGCAGGACGGTCAGCCAAGCAAGGAGCACCCGCTCGCATCGCCTTGGCGCGTGCGGAGCTGGCGCTGGGCAACGCCCCGACCGCTGCAGTGCACGCTCAGCGGCTGCTGAAGTCGACGCTGACGCCGCGAAACCGACTCGAAGCAGAGCTCGTGCTCGTCTGCTGCGCACTTCGCCAGGGGCATACCGAGGATGCCGAGGTCATCGCGAAGCGCGTCTTCGAACTCGCCCGATCGACGGGCGCGTCGGCACCGCTGCGCACGGTCCCGCCGAGCGAGCGCGACGCTCTCGCTGCGGCCCTGCGCAGAGCCGGCGCACCGGACTCGACGATCGCCCTCATCGCGGTGGAGGTCTCGGCGACCTCGGCGACCTCGGCACCTCTCACACCGCGTGAGCGGGCCGTGCTCGAAGAGCTCTCCAGCACCGGCTCGCTGAACGAGATCGCCTCACAGCTGTTCGTGTCGCGCAACACGGTCAAGTCGCAGCTGCGCGCGGTCTACCGCAAGCTGGGCGTGTCATCCCGCGACGCGGCTCTTGCGCGCGCCGCTCTACTCGGACTGTTCGAGCAGTCCGACTGAGTCACCTCTGAGATCCGGCCGAGGCGAGCACCGCGTCGCGGACCGGGAGCTCGGCGATCAGACGCACGCCGCCCCGCGGGGAGGTCTCGAGACGCTGTCGCCCGCCGAGTCTCTTGAGCCGTTCCTCCGAGAGCGCCAGTCCCCGGCGGGGAACGCCGCCGTCCGGCATCCCCGATCCGTCGTCGTCGACGATGAGAACGACGCGATCGCCGTCGTCGTTTCGGGCGAGCAGCTGCACGCCGATCCGGGCCGCTCCGCCGTGCAGCAGGGCATTGCTGATGGCCTCCTCGGCTGCGCGCAGCAGTGCTACGCGCCACACGACCGTCGCGTCGCTCGTTGAGTCAGGCCCTGTTTCGTGATCGAACACGTCGTCGATGTCGACGTCGATCCGGATCTCCGGCGGAACGCGCCTCACGAGCCTCGTCAGGGCGTACGCAAGGCCGGTGTCGACGCCTGCGGGATAGAGCAGGTGGCTGACCTGTCGCACCTCGTGCTCTCGAACCGCGTCGAGTTCGTCCCGAATATGCTCGAGGACGCGTTGGTCGGTGTCGTCCATCGTCCCGGCGCGCCAGCGTGCCACGACGCGGTCGAGCTGCACACGGATCATCACCAGACGTCCCTGAAGACCGCCGTGCAGGTTCTCCGCCACGGATCGACGAACCCGCAGCTCCTCCTCGGAGAGGGCTGCCAGTGCAGTCGTAGCACGCAGCCGCTGTTCGGCGGCGGCACGCTCCTGCGTACGCAGCCGCGCCTGCGAGAGCATCTGCGCCATCCCGAGCGCGATCGCCAGAATGACGACTATCCCTCCCGACACCACTTCGACGAGAGAGGTCTGCATCGACGGATGCGCATACGTTCCGACGACGATCTGCAGCGCGTGCCGCAGAAAGGCGGTCACCGTCCCGATGATCAGCGCCGTGACGATCTGCCTGGTGACAGAGAGCCGTGGCAGGTGCGTCCACGCGCACAGCGCGAGAGCCGCAGCACACGCGAACAAGTTCACCACCGTGCGCAGGATCAGTGACGGGACGCCTTCGAGCGTCGAGCCGAGCACCGAGGGCGCTCCGTACACGAAGACCGATTGCACCGCCGCGCCGATGCTGAACGCACCCAGCACCACGCCTGCCGTGACGAGCAGGCGGCGCAGGTCGTCTGCGGCATCCCTCGCCGGGGAGATTCCGCGATCCATCACGCAGCGCCTTCGGCGGGCGCGCCGTGGCGGAGCATCATGAGCGCCGCGGAGACGCGACTGTTGGCCTCGGAGTCTCCGCGGACGCCGAGGGTCCCGTAAACGGTTCCCAGGAGGTTGTCCACGGAATGGGGTGTGATCTCCATCTCACGGGCGATGGCTGCGTTGGATCGTCCGGCCGCCAGCAGTCTGAGCGCGTCGAACTGCCGCGGCGTCAATGAGGCCAGCGGCGAGTCGCGCCGAGGTGTGAGATTCCGCAGCAGCTCGGGGTCGAGCATGCTGCCGCCGCTTGCGGTGATCCGCAGTGCGTTCAGAAGCATTTCCGCCGATGCCGCGGACGTCTTGGAGAGGTAACTCCATCCAGTACGCTCCTTGGGCGGCAGCGCCAGGAGCAGGTCCATGACGTCGTGCGCCGACAGGAGCAGGATACCGAGGCCGGGCTGCGTTGTGCGCAGGGAGCGGGCCAGCCCGAATCCGTTGCCGTCGGGCAGTCCGATGTCCATGAGCACGACGTCCGCCTTCGCGGTCGTCAATTGCTGACGCGCCTCCTGCACGCTCCGGCAGGAGGCGACGACTGTGAAGTCACCCGAGGAATCGATGAGGGATTCCAGGAGCGAGCGGAACAGGGTGTGGTCTTCGACGATTGCAACGCGCAGCGCAACCTGATCATCCCTCACTCGGACGATGCTACTCCCTCGGCCGCCTGTCCGTCAGGAGTTCTCTCCTCATTCAGCCGAATGCACCTGTCGCGATCGTGGAATTATGAGGCTCACCCCGTGATTCTTGCTCCACCCGAGACGCAGAAAGCCTCCTATGACTCCCTCCCCTCCTGCGCGCGTTTCCGCGCGCCATCGCTTCGGAACCCGCACCGCGGCGTTCGCCGGCGGACTGACCGCTCTGGCGCTCGTCGTCGCCCCCACGACGGCGTTCGCCGCTCCGGGTCTCTCCGTCACCGGCCCGGCGGAACCCACCGCGTACACCGAGCAGGCCGAGCCTGTCCTCGTCGGCGAAGACGTCTCGGTCTCGGGCGGCAGCGCCTTCGGCGGTGGTTACGTCGACTTCGCTGTCGTCGACGGCACGCCCGACGAGACGCTGTCGCTGCACGGCGTCTCCGCACCGGACATCACGGCAGGCGCGGTATCGGTGGTCGGCGATGCGGTCTACCTCGGGTCCGGCTCGTCCGCCGAAGTGATCGGCTCGATCGATCCGACGCGCGCCGGTTCTGATGGAAACCTCCGGGTGACGTTCACCAGCCCGTTCGCCAACCCGAGCTTCGAAGAGGGCACGGGGATCGACGGCTGGACGGCGATCCAGGACAGGATCGATCTGGGGGTCACCTCGATCGCCGGGTTCCCGACGGTCGACAGGAGCACGTACAGCGGACTGAACGCCGGGTACCCCGAGCGTCCCACCAACGACGATGCCGCACCCCAGTACGCGACCTACACCGTGCAGCGCAACACCGCCGACGCGAGCAACGGAGCGTACAGCCTGGAGCTCTTCTCCAGCATGACGACGGCGGGCGTCTGCGACGTCGTGCACGGCCCGGCCGTGTACAGCGATGCCTTCGAGGCCGCGGCCGACGACAAGATCTATTTCGACTGGCGCGCTTACGCCGGCAGTGACAACTTCCACGTCTACGGCTACATCCTCAACACGGTCACCGGTGCGCAGACAACGGTGCTCGACGCGACCGGAGGAAACAACGCCGCTGCCGGGTTCCAGACCAAGGAGACGACGATCCCCGAGACGGGGACCTACCGGTTCGTCTTCGTCGGCGGCACGCACGACCTCACCTGCGGACTGGCCGCCGGCGCACGACTCCTGATCGACAACGTGCGGGTGTACGGCACGAAGGTCACCGACGAGGTGGTCACCGCGATCAGCCGCAAGCTGCAGTACGCCAACGACTCCGATGACCCGGCCGCAACGCGCACCGTGCGCATCACCGCCGCCGACAACGGCGGAACGACCACGTCGTCCGCGGATGCCACCATCTCGATCACGCCGGTCGACGACGCTCCGACGTTCTCGCCGGTGTCACCCATCTCACTCGTGAACGCCGAAGGTGAAGACGCCTATGCGACCACCGCTGGCATCCTGGATGTGACCGATCCCGACACGGACGCGATCTCGTACCGCATCGTGGGCGATCACGCCGAGGCTGTGACCATCGATGGCGTGACGTACACGCACGCGCTCGCCGGTCGCTATGGCACGCTCCGCATCGACGAGCAGACCGGCCGCTACGCGTTCGTGCCGGATGCCGACGCCGCCGATGCACGCCTGACGGACGACACCGAAGAGTACGTGTTCGAGATCTCAGCTCCCGACGAGAGCCCGGGCAGCTCCGCCGCGCCTCAGACCGCGCAGCAGACTCTCGTCGTGTCGCTCGAGGTGACTCCCGGCGCTCCGAGCGCTCCCGCCGCGACCACCGCGACGCCGGGTGCCGAGTCGGCGACCGTGTCGTGGACCGAGCCGAGCTGGCTGGGCGGTTCGGCCGTGACCGGCTACCGCATCGAACAGTCCGCCGATGGCGGCCAGACCTGGACGGAGACGGTCGCTGACACAGGATCGACGTCGACGAGCTATGAGGTCGATGGGCTCACGGTCGGTGAGCCGGTGCAGTTCCGTGTCTCCGCGATCAATGAGAACGGCACCGGAGCCCCCGGCGGGGCGAGCACCGCCGTCGCGCCGTACACCACTCCCGGCGCTCCCGTCATCGATCACGTTCTCGTGTCGAATGGAGCCCTGACCGTTATCTTCACGCCCCCGGCCGAGGATGGCGGCGAAGAGATCACCGGCTACGAGTACTCGCTCGACGGCGGTCAGACCTGGATTTCGGCACGCACGGTCTCGAGCCCGCTGACTGTCACCGGTCTGCGCAACGGGGTCTCGTACGACGTGCAGCTGCGCGCAGTCAACGCAGCCGGCGGAGGAACAGCAGCCGAAGCTTCGGAGACCCCGAAGCTGACTCCCGTGCTGTTCCTCGACGAGGACGGCAAGCCGAGCCTGCCCGTGCAGAAGAAGAACGCTGCGGCGGCCACTCTCGGCGGCACCGGTGTTCCCGTCACGGCCACCGCACAGGGCGACGACATCGTGATCGGCGGCGACGACTTCTCCGTGCACGCGCAGAGCCTCGATGCCGACGGAAACAAAGTCGCCGTGAAGGACGATACGCTGCAGGCTGTGCAGGGCGGCTACGTGCGGATCACAGGCGAAGGCTACGCGCCCGGCAGCATGGTCGACCTCTGGCTGCTGGGGTCGAACGCCTGGCTCGGCCAAGCGATCGTCGGAGCGGATGGCACCTTCGACGTGACCGTGCGTGTGCCGGCCGACGTCGACGCAGGCGCTGAAACGCTGCAGATCAACGGCATCAGCGAGACCGGTGAGGTGCGCAGCGTCGTGCTCGGCATCGCTGTCGTCGAGCCCGCGGCCGCGGGCTTGGCCACCACCGGCGCACAGCCCGCACTCGGAGCCGCAGCCCTCGGCGCGCTGCTGCTCGTCGGAGGCGCCGGCATCTACCTCGCCCGGCGCCGCGGGTCGGCTCTCGCCCAGAGCTGAGCTTCCACGCCGACATAGCCGCGGACGGTGGCGGAGCGCGCAGGGATCCCCTCCCCTTGCGTGCTCTGCCGCCGTTCCGCTACACGTCCGAACGCCACTGCTCTTCCTCCTCTTCCCGGCGGTGAGATGAACGACACCGATTGTCTCTTTCCGTGCAGCGGCCATCCCTGCCATGGCGGTCTCCGAAGGCACGCTGCTCAGCACGCTGCCGGCTCCGACGGCGACGGAGTGGACGTTCACCGGCTGGTCCGCGGATGCCGACGCTTCCGCGCCTCTCGGCCCGCTGGCCGCTGTCACCGACAACATGACCCTGTTCGCCGGCTGGGAGCAAGTCAGCGCTCCGGTCGATACCGATGACAGCCCGGT
This sequence comes from Microbacterium alcoholitolerans, assembly GCF_050408615.1. Classification (NCBI taxonomy): domain Bacteria; kingdom Bacillati; phylum Actinomycetota; class Actinomycetes; order Micrococcales; family Microbacteriaceae; genus Microbacterium; species Microbacterium alcoholitolerans. Next base: position 1,329,518 of record NZ_JBNTKD010000001.1, read on the forward strand.
CGCGGATGATGCGGAGTCCGATCGCGAGCGCGCCCTCGCGACCACCGGTTGCGTCGAGAACGCCGCATCGTTCGCCGGCCACCCCGGTTCCTGAGCCGCACCCCGGTCCCTGAGCCGCACCCCGGTTCCTGAGCCGCACCCCGGTCCCTGAGCCTGTCGAAGGGTCGGCCATCCCCAGCTCCGCTGATCGCCTCCAAACCTCGACCTCCGCAGGTGTGACATGACCGACACTGACAGCTCTCATCTGACTCGCCGCGACCTCAGGCACGATGCCGAGGCTCTCGTGCCGCGGACGCCGAGCGTACTGATGGTGTGCACCGGCAATATCTGCCGCTCGCCGATGGCCGAGACGATGCTCCGCGCCCGGCTGGGATCACTCGACGTCCGCGTGCACAGCGCGGGAACCCGTGCGCTCATCGGGCATCCGATGCCCCGGCCCGCGCAGAAGGCGGCGAGCGTCCGCGGGGCCTCGAAGTCGGATGCCGCGGCGCACCGCGCTCGCTGGTTGCTCGGTCCGATGCTCGAGGATGCCGATCTGGTGATCGGCATGTCTCGACGGCATCTCATCGCTTCCGTCGAGATCGCGCCTCAGCTGCGGCGGCAGACGTTCACCGCACGCGAGTTCGGCAGGCTGTCAGCGGGCCTGACCGATGAGCGGATCCGCGATGCCGCTAGTGCTGGCGGCAATGACCCGCGGGCACGTCTCCGTGCAGCGCTGATGCTTGTGGCCTCCCAACGGGGTGTGATCGTTGCGCCGCCGCCAGAGGAGTACGACGTCATCACGCCCTACAAGCGCACGAGACCGGCATACAACGCCGTTGCCGCGCAGATGGCGCCGGCGATGGATGCCGTCGCGCATGTACTGCGCGCTGCGCTGGTGTGAGCACGGTTCTCACAATCCGAACCGACGCCTATCACGCGAGCTGTTCGACCACAGGCACATCCGTCCACGATGCGTTCATACTTCTGCTTCTTACCGGCGACGAGCTTCGGTGAGGGCTTCCACGCCACTTCGCGGATGCCGGCGACCCATTTCGTGATCGCGACGAGCGGCCCGGCGGTGTCGACAACGCCGGCAAAAGGTGTGACCAGAAGAGCGCGATGAGTGAGACGGGAAAGCCCTGGGCGTAAGTCAGCACACGAAGCCGGATGACGACGTTGCATGCCATCGGTCTCGGCGCGACAGGCGCAGCCAGTCGGGTGCTGTCGAGTGTGCGCCAGCGCCTGCATGGCTCCGAAGACCCACCGCTCACGATGCTTGTAAGCGGCCTTAAGGGTGAATGGCGGCTGCTCGGTCATCTCGGTGTGGTGCCAGCCGAACACGCTCTTGCCGAACTTGAGGTAGGCGGCGAGCCGAACACGAGGTCTTCTGCGATGAGGGCTGCGCCGTCGAGATTGCCGATGTCCCACCCGATCTCGCAGGTGCAGGGGTGGATGGCTCGTCATCACTGAGTAGCACTCGTGGCAGCCGAACGGGCGGTTCGGTTCCATCGCTTTGTTCAGCAGCGTGGTCTCGTTCCAATCCAGACCGTACGAGATCATGCCCTCCGAGATTCGGACCGGATGCATGGCACAGGCGATGGACGAGCCGAGCGAGGTTGCCTGGTGTCAAGACCGACTCCTCATCGAAATGCACGACATACGAGTCGCTCGGGTTTGCTCTGTGCTGCTCGACCCTGCATCTCAGCGCGCGAGCCGTGAGGCGCGTGTGACTCGGGGCGTGCGGTAGTCGTTCGGCAGCAGGTAGGGCGTGACTGGAATCGGCGCGCTGCTATAGAGCGTGTTCAGAACTGCGATTTCGTCGAGGTCTTCGGTGACGATCTCGACGCTGATCGCCGAGCCGAACGCCGGGTAGCGGGCCATCCCCGCGAGCACGTTGTCAATACCGCGCTGCACGACCGCGAGCGCGCCGCCTTTGGTGGTGATCTGAATGATGAAGCGATGCGTGTTGCCCGACCGCTCGGCGCTCACCAGCGCGTTCGCCACCTGTCGGTCATCGATGTCCTCGCGGGAGACATGCTTGTGCGCGCTGGCCTTGACGACCATCCACCAGAAATAGAGGTAGGTGAGGATCAGAAGGACCATCACGCCGACGGAGGACCCAGCCGACCGTCGAGAGGTCGAGAAAAAGACGCACTATGCGCCAGCCGGGGGCGTCGGTTCGTCGCAGACGACGATGCCGACAATAACCAGGGGAAGCAGATCGCGAAAAGCTCCGGCTCCCCCGTCTGCGAGCCGACCGAGTGCCTAATCGCGCAGGCAGAGGTGGCCTCAACGATCTGTGCTCCGTGTCGCCCCACGCCGCGAGCGATAGTGTGGCCGCGTGTGGGCCGCGTTCCTAACCTCGATTGCACTTGGGGCTCGGATCCGGGGAGTTGCGATCTGGCTCTTCATGATCAGGCGCACGAGGCCGATTCACCTTGCTGTTTCGATCGCGCTTAGCTCGGCCACGGGCGCGACGACCGCCTACGCGGATAACCGTTCTCTTGTGGGGACAGCTTCCATGGGACGCGGTCTCCGACATGTTGTGGCGAACTCCCTACGCAGATTGGACGCTGTTCCTTTCTGCATGCGCAGCAGGCCTCGTAAGTTCATTAATTGGGTTAGCGCTCCGGGCTGGGCGGACGGTTGGACTCGTCGTCCTATTCGCTGCCTCCGCCGCCGCGTGTAGCGGTGCCGCCGCAAGCATGGTGAATCGCCCCGGGTCTCGTGGAGGGTCTGAGATCCCGAGAGGATGAGACCTATGCCAGCACCGAGGAAGTATCCGCAGGAGTTGCGGGAGCGGGCGATGATGCTCGTGCAGGAGGCGCGGAAGGAGGATCCGGAGTTGTCTGTGAACCAGGCAGTGATTCGGATCGGGCAGCGCGTCGGGGTGAATCCGGACACGCTGCGCGGGTGGATCAAGCAAGCCCAGATCGACGCGGGAGAGCGCCCTGGAACGACGACAGACGACGCGTCGAGGATCAAGCAGCTCGAGGCGGAGGTGCGTGAGCTGAAGCGGGCGAACGAGATCCTGCTCGCTGCGTCGAGTTTCTTCGCGCGGGAGCTCGACCCGCGACTGCCGTGGTAGTTCAGTTCATCGATGATCATCGTGACCGGTTCGGGGTCGAGCCGATCTGCCGCGTGCTCACAGGGCACGGGGTGAACATCGCTCCGTCCGGTTACTACGCCTTCAAGAAGCGACCCGCCTCGGCCAGAGCGGTCTCCGATGCCGAGTTAGTCGTCCAGATCGAGCGAGTGTTCTGGGACCGCACTCTCGGTCGCGGGATCCGCGGCGCCCGCAATCTGGCGGCTGCTGAAACGTGAGGGCATCGCTGTCGCCAGTTGCACGGTCGAACGCCTGATGCGCCAGCAAGGCCTGCGCGGCATCCGCCGCGGCAAGCAGTTCATCACCACACGCCCCGACAGCTCTGCGCCGCGGGCAGAGGACCATGTCAAGCGCGAATTCCACGCAGACCGGCCGAACGAGCTCTGGGTCGTCGACTTCACATATGTGCCGACATGGTCAGGGATGGCGTTCATCGCGTTCGTCACTGACGTGTTCTCGCGCCGCATCGTGGGCTGGCGGACGATGTCGAAGATGCCCACCGACCTGCCGTTGGACGCGCTCGAGATGGCTCTCTGGGTCCGAGGTCGTGCGGATCAGGATGTCACAGGTGTCGTTCAACACTCGGACGCAGGCTCTCAATACACGGCACTGCGCTACACCGACCGCCTCGCTGAGGTCGGCGCGATCGCGTCGATCGGAACGGTCGGCGACAGCTATGACAATGCCCTCGCTGAGAGCGTCGTCGGGCTCTACAAGACTGAGTGCGTGAAGATCGACGGCCCGTTCCGCAGCGCCGACGACCTCGAACTGGCCACGCTGTCCTGGGTCCACTGGTTCAACGAGAACCGGCTGCACTCGTCGATCGGATACCTCACACCCATCGAGAAGGAGAACGCGTACTACCGTGAGATGAACTCCCAGCACCAGCCTGCGCTGGGAGAACTCGCCCTCCACCGAACCCGGGGCGATTCAGGTAACACTTTTGTCACCACGTGAACCACAGCGACGGTAGCGGCAGTTCGCCTGACTGGCAGCATCAACAAATGTTTGCTCATGGGCAACGTGGCGTATCACTCCGAGCCAGCCGCTTACGGGGCGCTGGTGAACGTGGGAACGGGAGAAGCCTCCAACACCAGAGCAATAGGCAACACCGTCATAACAGCCGCCGCCTCACTGATCACCGGAACAGATGGCGGGACCAGCGTAGAGGAGGGCAACATCCTGGTCGCAGCCTGAGTCGCGCATGTGGGACACTGGGCACCATGGTGGACCTCTCGATCATCGTGCCTGTATACAACGCGACAGAGACAATCCGAAGATGTGTGGACAGCATCCTCACATCGGATACGTATCGGGATGGCGCTGCTGAGGTCATACTCGTCAACGACGGGTCTTCGGATGGGTCAGCTGCGATCTGCGCTGGGTACGCGGCGGCGCACTCTCACGTGATAGCCATCGACGCGGAGAACGGAGGGGCCTCGGCAGCCAGAAACCGGGGCCTCGCCGCCGCGTCGGGGACGTTCGTCGCTTTCGTTGACAGTGACGACAAGGTTTCCGCGGATTACCACTCCACCGGACTCGCTGCTCTCCACGAGCATGAGAACGCGGACTTGGTCATCACAGGTTTCACTGCGTTCTCGCCCGCTGGCACGCCGCGGGTGGTCGAGCCTGACATGGAACTGATCGATTCCGGCGCATTGCCAGGTCGGCTCGTCCGCCTCGCCAACCGCGGCCTTGTCAACTCGGTGTGCAACAAGCTGTATCGGCGCAGTGTCATCGAGCAGAGCGGCATCCGGTTCGAGGAGGGCAGGAAGAGCGCTGAGGATCTTCTGTTCAACCTCGACTACGCAGCCGTGACGCGCTCCAGCGTCGTCGTGCCGACAACGGGCGCGCACTTCATTGCCAGACGGTCCAGCGCGACCCATCGCCTCGCCGGAGCCCACGACGAGCTGCACGAGCTCGACACATCCCTCGCGTACAGGGACGATCTGCGTCGCCGGTTCGCAGACCTTGGCGTGCCGAATGCCGACATCGACGCATACTTTCTCGCGAAGGATCAGACGTGGTTTCGCATCATGGTGCGCAATGTGCAGGCCGCTGGGACGCCGTACTCGCTCCGCGAACAGATTTACCAGGTCCGCCGCATTATGGACTTCGGCGAGGCCCGCGAGAACATCACGCGCGGTCAGGGTGACAGTCGATTGGCGAAGGTCAATCGCATCCTGTACCGACTCGACTCAGCGCCGCTGACGTGGCTGGTGCACCGCATCATCTGACCTCGCCTATCCCTCACCGATTGCCCATCCGTCAAACGGTGAGTATGAGAATCAATAGCTGTAGCCAGATACTCACAACTGCGCCTCAATCAACGGGCTTATAGGAGACACGCCCTAGTACTTGATTCTCCGGGGTCTTGTGCGCCCGCGCCGGATACGCTGTGCGGCCGGACGCTTGAAGGAGCGCGCTACGGAGCATGTCATAGTGCGAGGTCAAATCGGGCCCCACGACATCGTCGGGCGACATGTCCCAGAGTTCACCAATGGCCTGCGAAAGTGCCGCCTCGTCGAACGAGTCGACGAAGCGAACGTACGAGTGGTCCTTCAGCCAAGCGGCGTACGTGCCCCTGATCTTATGGTTGCTATTCGAGAGCACCACGACGGGGGTATGAGTCAAGACGGCGAAGATCATCCCATGAAGGCGATCGGTGACCATCACGCGTCGGCCGCTCACAAGATCCCAAAACGCCCTCAGTGTCCGCTCATATGTGGCCGGTTGACAGTCCGCCAGCGCAACATCCACAGTATCGCGCACGACAATGTCATCGGACTTCCGCGCCAAGAGTCGAAACAAATCCTCGTGATTATGTTCCGAGAGCGTGCCTTCCTTGTCGCTTCGCAACGACACCAGGATGCCCGCGCGGTCGTGATCCGGGCCCTCGTAGGGCACAGAGAGCACACTATCCGGCGTGCACTCCGCACGGACACCACGCAGCGACGACTTCATCCGATCCAACGATTCCGGCTCGCGCGCGAAGACCGTCAGGCGCGGGTGCGCGCGATACGTGCGCGCGCTGCGACGCAATGCCCGCTCACCACCAGGTGTGTCGGAAAACGCCATGGTCTGCGGAAACGACACGATGGGGTGCTTCGGGAATGAGCGCACGATGAAGCGGCGCGCGTTCTCGAGCGACGGGTAGATGTCATCCATGTTGCCGCCACCGATTATGGTGATGATGTCATCGGGGCCGACGACGCGCTTGAGTGCCTTCATTTGCCCATATGTCGCGGTACTCGGAAAAAGGAGCACCTCGTAGTCGGGCAGCGTCTGCTCGATGAACCGCTTCTGGGCGTAGGTGAGTGCCATATCGCCGAGGTTCTGGTAGAAACCAGCTAACGCGAGGACGACCTTCTTGCGACCCCGCCAAGGCTCGAGGTCGGGATGCACCGCCGGGCGCAGCGCAGCGAGCACCGGTCCCTTATACCGCTCTGGGATCGCGCGCTTAAGCCGGCTGAGAACAGTCATCCGCTGCTTCCTTTCCTGAGCTGTGCCGACACGAGGCGTGGACCTTCGGTAAGGGACTGCATCGCACGAATCGCGCGCGCGGGAAGCAGTGCCACTCCATACAGGCCACGCTTCATGGTGGCAGTCGCCCAGGCCGAGCGCCAATCGGCGCCACGGTGTTCCTGGGCATGGAGCAGCAGCCGGTCTGCCCCTGGCTGTTCGAGCATCCGGCGCATCCGTTGCGAGGCGTGCGGCTTCGTTGCGGCCGAGCGCGAAGCCGACCAGAGCGAAAGGCTACACGCACGCGCGAACCGTGTAGATCGCACTTCCCGATCCACCCCCCAGGCAGCGAGAAGCGAATCGACTGCGTCGATGGCGCGCATGTGCTTGCTCAGGAACGTCTCGTCGTGGGTCGTGCCGAGTGTCCGTCGCGGGCGTTGGACGTAGTGGACGAACGCATCGGACACGAGGACGGTTCGCTCTGCACGAGCAAGAACCTGCGCATTGAAGTCGATGTCTTCGATGAGGCTCAGCCCCTCTTCGAACACGATGCCCAGATCTTGGAGCCACTCGCGCCGGTAGATCTTGTTCCACGCATAACCGACGAGGTTGAGGAAGTTGTGGTCCGGCGGCCCATCATGCAACGGGCCACCGCGGAGAATCACCCACCCTGGCATCAGGCGCTTCTCCGATCGCACCAATTCGTCTGCACGATCATGGAAATCGACGTACGCGCCCGCAATCGCGACCTGTGATTCGGTCGCCTTGCAACTGGCGACCATTGACTCGACCATGGTGGGTTCAACCCAATCATCGCCGTCCACAAAGCAGATGAACTCCCCGGTCGCCGCACGCAGTCCCGAATTGCGCGCAGCCGAGAGTCCGCCGTTCTCTCTGCGCACGTGCACTGCCCGCGAGTCCTCAGCGGCAATACCTTTAATGACCTGCGGGGTCTGATCAGTCGATCCGTCGTCAACGATCAGTACTTCGATCGACCGCTCAGTTTGTGCAAGCAGCGAGCGCACACACCGAGCCAAGTACGGGCCCACGTTATACGCGGCAACCACGATCGATACTTTCGGTTGCGCTATCACGCGTTCCCCCTTCGACCTCGCCCGGCCAGGTGTTGCATCCGTTTCAGCAGCGCAGCGAACGCGTCCCTGCGGCGGAACGCTGCCCAACTCACCAGAGGAAAAACAATGGCAATGAACAGCGCCTTCCAGAGCAATGACAGTAGCGGGTCATCGGGCACCAGCTCGCCCAGTGCGAAGGTGCCCGCGGCGGTCACAGTCCACAGCAGGAATGCACCGAGCTGAAGCCCGAAGTACGGTAGCACGCGCCCGACCAGGTAGTCCCGAATCAGTAGCCATGGTTCGTACCAGGCGCCCGTAACAAGGCGAGCGACAGTTGGCGCCGCAATCACTGCCACCAGACCGAAGACTGGGGCGAATGCCAATGAGAGCGCGATGCACAGCGCAGCAGTGACCAGCATGACGAATTGGGTTCTGCGAAACAGACCGGTCGCACTTCGAAAAGACCAGAGCGGCATCACGGTGCCAACGACATAGAAGTTCAGTACCGCGGCGATCACGACTGGCAGCGGCAGGATGAACTCCGGTCCGAGCCACAGCAGCACGAAATCGTCGAGCAGTGTCACGAGGGAGACCGCGATGGCGCCATGTACCAGGAGCGCCAGCAGCACCGTCTCGTCGAAGACGTTGCGTGCCGCGCGGCGATCGCCGCTTGCGACAAGGTTCCCCACGCTAGGCGTCAGCGCAGAGAAGGCCACTTCGACGATCATCACTGCCGCCCCAACGATGAGCAGGTAGTTCGAGTAGTAACCGAGCGCCACCGTGCCAACGAGCAGCGACACGAGCAGCGACGTCGAGTTGCTCAACATTACGCCACCAATGCGATAGATCATCATCGCACGCGTGGACCGCAGGATCGAAGCGCGCTCTCCACGATCCAGCGCTGTCGCCCTCGCCCGGATGTACGGATAGATGCGACCTGCTCGGACATAGACGAACAGGTTGTTCAGCAGAGTGAAGAGGACCTGGATCACCAAGAAGAGCAGGAAACTGCCGACGAACATCAGGGCCAGGATCTGCGCCACCGAACGAACGACGTTGAACACCAGAGAGTAGATCTTCGTAAGGTAGATCTTCTGGTCTGCGTTCAGCAGCACCAGGCGATTGAGCATCAGGTAGCCGACGACGGTGTTAGCAAGGAGCACCGCGTAGTAAAGCTCAAGGTACTCGACCGTCGAATCGAGTTGCACGAGCAGATGCACGAATGGCATGGCAGCGAGCCCAACGACAGCGATGATTACGGCCACCCAGCGGAGCAGCCTGCCCGCGTACTGCACGATCGCAGCGGTTGCCTTGGCGTCCCCCTCCCGTAGCGGCTTGTACAGCGCATACATGAGCGCGCCGTTGATTCCGAGATCCGCCAACGCGAGCAACGCCATGAGACTCGTAAGCACAGCGTTGACACCGACCATCGCTACGCCAAGCTGCGCGATGAACACCGTCCGCGTCGCGAAACCCAAGAGGATGACGATGATTTGGACCAGAATACTTACCCCGGCGTTGCGCGCAGACTGCGCGGTGCGCGACATAGTGCTCACAGTGCGCCCGCCTGTGCTACGGCGCGCGGGGCGGGTGTTGGATGCGGGAGTGCGGTCACGTTGTCCGGGTGCTTTCGCCTGGCGTGTAGAGCGGGAGGAGCTTGTCCAGTGATGCTTCAACCGTGTAGCCGCGCGCACCGAGCGCGTCTTGTATCTCGGACGCAGTGGGGCGGTGCCGGAACCCAGCCTCGATCGCGCCCGCCCAAGCCGAAACGCTGTCGATCGGCAGATAGTTCAGCAGGCCGAGGCCCAAGTCGGCATCGCGTGTGACCGCCTCGGACACGAGGCAGGGGAGCCCTGTCGCCTGCGCTTCGACGAGGGTGACAGGCAGCCCTTCCCACAGACTCGGCATCAGCAGCGCATCAGAGCCGCGCAGGATCTCTTCGACGTCGCTGCGTAGACCCAGCATTTCGACCCGGTCCCCAAGATCCCTCTCATCGATCTCCGCAGTGATCGCTGACTGCAGCGATCCATGACCGACGAACTTCATAACGAACTCAACCTCGCGCGCGCGGAGCTCTTCTGCCAGCTCCACCAGAAAGTGATGATTCTTGACCGGCTCGAACCGCGCCACCGATACGAGTGTGACCTTCTTCGTTGTCGGCTCGCGGCGTTCGCGTGTCGCCGGGGCCTGCGGACGAAACCTCTTGAGGTCAACGGAATTCGGGACTATTACGCCGTCGTTCGCGAAGAACCTAGGTCCGAAAAGGTAGCGTCCGGCGTCCGGGCTGCACGCAACCCGCGCCGTTGCGTTTCGTCGGATAAGCCAACGCGCCGCCGCCCGGTACAACTGTTTCGCGACCCCCGTGCCAACATCCGAGGTGTTGTGCGCATGCGCGATCCTCACCGGCACACCTGCAACCCTCGCGGCATTCAGAACGGCGCCGCTGGCGAACAGTGTGTGCGAGTGAACGGCTGCGTAAGGGCCTTCATCTCGGATGAGCTGGGCGACAGCCTTCTGCGTCGAGCGAAAGTGGCTCGGGATCTGTGTCCACTTGCATTTCAGAATTCGTCCACCCAGTTCCTGGATCTCGCCGCTGAAGTCGGTCGCGCCGTGCGTGAACTCGAGGAAATCGAACTGAGTCTTGGTCTTGTCCAAGCCGCGATAGAGCGACATAAGCATCGACTCAGCACCGCCTCGGTTCATCGCTCCGACGACGTGCAACACTCTTATCGGCATCTCGCCCAATTGCTTTTTCTCACTCTCGTTCAAAGATCCATTGAAAATTGCTAAGGTTGCTCGTGTCAACAATTTGGATGTACATAAAGGTTGCATATAAGCAAAGCAGCGCGCCTCGAATAAATGCCCGCTCCCTTTGATTTGGTACCGCCGTAATTGAAACCAAGCCAAGCGCAAGGAAGGGAGCAACGTAGATCGCGAATCGGGCAATGTATGCACTATTCGCCGACGCTAAGTACGTCGCAGCGTAGATCGTCAGCATGTTCACGTAGAACCAAGCGTTAGCGTTAGTGACAGCCGCATTGTTCCGGAGGATCCAGAACAGTGCGATCGGCACAAACGCAAACGCAATGCGCAATGGACTAACGCTTCGATTCGCATAAATTCCATCGGCCACCCCGTCATCGCCTACAAACGCTCCGATCAGTTCAAGAATTTCGGTGAAGCTGACCATTCCGACAACCCCTAGTGCGAACACGGCAGCTTGGATTGGAATTGACGTTCGTTTGGTTGGCACAAAGTACATCAACAGTGCAACAAGCGCGCTCACGTGAAAGAGCATGGCGACGAGAACCACGACGAACCACCGGAATGGCTTCCGGTCGATGATGTAGCGGTGTCCAGCGAAGAGGATCGCGCAGGCGAGATACTGCCGGACACCGTTGAATGAGCCATGCCAGACGCCGGAAACGATGAGGATAGCGACGCTGAAAGCGAAGGCAGGACTCCATCGCCAAAGCGTACGCACCATCAATGTGATGGTGATGATCGCGGCCAGCCCGAACATCCCAGCACTTCCGGTCCCGACTACGTTTGAGAGCCAGGCAAGAAGACGAAGTCCGGGCTCGCCCATCAGACTTAACTTGTCGGGCAGCTGCTCGACATACGCGTCATAGGCGTATTCGTATGTCCAGTAGTCCGTTCCAACCCGCCACCGAAGCGCGGAGACCCCGGCGAGCACCGCGATGACGAGTACCGCGCCCAGCGTAAGCCTTCGGGGTAACGATACACCGCCGTCTCGCCTCTGCGCCCGGCGATCCCCCCAGCTCGCGAACAGCGTGGCAGCTAGAAACACGAGGGGGTATACGATCATGCAATCCCCGCTTCGGCGCGGCGTGCCTGCCAGCGTCGATACCACTGCTGTGCACGAAACGGCACGAGTACTTTACTGAGTTCCAAGACCGGTCGCACGTACCAACGAATGGGATACCCGAGCATGCGATAGCCGTTCACCATCGTCAGAAACGAATTCCACCGGACCTTCGCTGTGCGACGCCGGATGGCAGCCGCATCTTCTCGCACCATGTACAAGGGTTCGAGCAAATTGAAGCCGACCATTTCTAGCCGATAAAAGTTGAACCATAGATCAACATCTTGACCTCGCGAAGTACGCGTGGACTCGTTGTAGCCCCCGAGCTGCTCGTACACCTCTCGCCGCGCGAGGATCGTCGCGTGGCAGAATGGCACTCGACGGCGAAGAGTGTTTCGGTCGGGTCGTTCGACGGGGAGCACCAAGCTCCCCAAGCCAGAGTCATCGAACCGTTGCATCGATGACCCGACCAGGTGGATATCTGGATGCGACTCAAGGAACGCGACTTGCGTGGCAAGGCGCGTGGGTGTCGAGAGATCGTCCGCATCCATCCGCGCGATGAATTTGCCGCGAGCGGCCGACAGGCAACGGTTAAGCGTCGCGGGCAGCTTCATGTTCCGCTCGTTGGCTAGCACCCTGAAGCGACCAGGGTTCGCGGCAGCGTACTCACGGCAGATCTGTAATGTGCTATCGCTGGAATTATCATCGCAAATGATGAACTCCCAGTCGGTGAAGGTCTGCGCCAAGATGGACTCCAGCGCCTCACGGATCGTGCTGGCTGCGTTGTACGCACCCATGATGATTGATACCGTCGGCACAGGATTCTTCTCCGACTGTTCCTTTGTCATCCTTCTCGCCCTCCACCGCTCGATTCGTCAACACAACGCACTTAGTCGCTCGAAGCAGCACCCAGCCTCATTCACAGCCTGAGGTCGGCCTCCGCACGGGGAAGGCCGTGCTTCAGGTCATATAGAATGTGCGGATCGCGACCATACTGACGCAGGGCGTCGGCACCAGCTTCACGAAACTGCCGGTGCGCCACCGCGAGCACGATCGCGTCGTAGACCCCAGCCTCCGGTGAGTCAACGAGCGTCAGCCCATACTCGACTTCGGCCTGCGCTGGGTCAGCCCACGGGTCGTGCACATCGACCTGGGTACCGTAGTCCCGGAGCTCCTCGATGATGTCGACCACGCGCGAGTTCCGAAGATCAGGCGTGTTTTCTTTGAACGTCAAACCCAGGACCAGCACGCGAGCACCCGAAACAGCGATCCTGTCTTTCGTCATCCGCTTTACGAGCTGTGACGCAACGTACGCTCCCATCGAATCGTTCAGTCGTCGGCCGGCGAGGATGATCTCGGGGTGATATCCCACCGACTGCGCCTTATGGGTGAGATAGTACGGGTCGACCCCGATGCAGTGACCACCCACGAGGCCCGGACGGAACGGCAGAAAGTTCCATTTCGAACCGGCCGCGAGCAGCACATCCTCAGTGTCGATGTCGAGCCGGTTGAACAAGATCGCGAGCTCGTTGATGAGGGCGATGTTCACGTCGCGCTGAGTATTCTCAATCACCTTCGCAGCCTCAGCCACCTTGATCGACGGCGCGAGATGTGTCCCGACAGTCACAATCGACCGATACAGATGATCGACAAACGCGGCAGCCTCAGGAGTCGAACCCGAGGTCACTTTCATGATGTTGCTGACCCGGTGCTCTTTGTCGCCGGGGTTGATTCGCTCCGGGCTGTAGCCCACAGTGAAATCAACGTTGAACGACAAGCCAGATTCGGCTTCAAGCACCGGGACGCACTTGTCTTCCGTCGCGCCGGGGTACACCGTCGATTCGAAGATCACGACGTCACCGGGGGAGAGATTGCGACCGATCACCCTTGTGGCAGACAGAACCGCACCCAAGTCCGGCTGCTTGTGCTCGTTGACCGGTGTCGGCGTCGTCACGATGTACACGTTGGCGTCTGCGAGGGCTGACTCTTCGTTCGTGAACTGCACGCTGGCAGCGCGAAGCTCTTCTTCAGACACCTCCAGCGTGCTATCTTGCCCCCTGCGTAGCGCAGCCACCCGCTGTTCGTTGATGTCATAACCGATCACGTCGCGAGTCTTGCCGAACTCCACAGCAAGGGGTAAGCCAACGTACCCTAGGCCGAGCACCGCGATCCGCGTCTGGTCTTCGCTCATCGTTGACGACCTACTTTCTCGAGTCCCTGGAACCATGCGATTGTCGCGGTCAGCCCGTCTTGCAGGGCAACCGGCTCGACTTCAGGGAACAGTTGCCGAATCCGAACGCCATCCGACTGCGAAGCGCGCACGTCTCCTACACGCGGTTCGACGTGGTCGCGGGTCACCGAATGCCCGAGCTTCTCCTCGATCAGCGCCACGAGGTCAACCAGTCGCGTGCTCGTCCCGAAGGCGAGATTGACTGGGTCCGTGGAGACGACTCGCCGCTGGATCGCCGCGAACAGCGTGGAGCAGACGGTCTCGACGTAGGTGAAGTCCCGCGATTGCTGCCCATCCCCATGCACCGTCAGCGGCTGATCATGCAGCGCACCGCTTAGGAAGCGCGGGATGACCGCGGCGTAGTCGTGGTCGGCCGGCTGCTTCGGTCCGTAGACGTTGAAGAATCGGAAAGCAAGCGTCGCCAGGCCGTATGCGTACTGATACGCGAGGACGTACGCCTCTGCACCGAGCTTCGTCACCGCGTACGGGCTCATCGGCCTGGTCCAGTCGAACTCTGACTTCGGCAGCTTCGTGTTCGCACCGTACACCGAGCTCGACGAGGCGAACACGACGTACGCCGCGACTTCCCGGGCAGCCTCCAGGATGTTAAGAGTGCCGTTCAGGTTCGCGACGTGGCTCGCCACTGGGTCTTTGACGGAGCGCGGGACGCTACCGAGAGCACCCAAGTGCACGATCGCATCGACCCCCTGCACCGCCTGTCGAACAACTTGCTCGTCGGCCACACTCCCGACGATCAGCTCAACGGGTAGCCCGTCGAGGTTCGACTCACGCCCTGTGCTGAAGTCGTCGAGCACGACAACTTCGTGCCCTTCATCCAAGTTGGTGATGTGGGCTACAAGGTTGGAGCCGATGAATCCAGCACCACCGGTGATGAGCACCTTCATTGTTTCTTCCTCTTCCGTCGTCAACGAGATCAGCGAATCACCCAGACTGCGCGCGGGCGGCGAGTTCGGCCTCGACCGACTCTTCCAGATGCTCGGCATGAATCTGCCACACATGGTTCGCTTTACTGAACGTTGCCAGGGCGCGTTCGCGAGCGGCCGCGCCCAGCCGCTCGGCCAAGCCTTGCTCCGTGGCAAGACGCCAGATCGCATCCGCGAGGGTCCTCGGGTCGCGCATCGGCACGACCAACCCGGTGACCTCGTTCACGACCGCATCTCTCGCGCCCGTTGCGTTCGTGGTTACTGCGGGCACCCCCATAGCTGCCGCCTCGATGATGACCTGCCCGAATCCCTCCCTCAGCGTTGGCAAACAGAGCACTCGTGCTGCCCGCATATACGGCCTAGGGTCAGGCGTCGGGCCAACGACGTGGATCGGAAGGGCATCGGTCACGCTATCCAGCAACGCGCGGAGGGTATCGCTTTCGTAAGCGCCAACGATCATCACTGCTACCGGCCTGTCCTCCGCGATGAGAAGCTTCAACGCCTCAACGAGCGTATCCAATCCCTTGTCCCGATTGATACGCCCCACGAACAGCACACGTGGCAAGGTACGATGCTCGCTTAAAAACGCGTTCGTGCGCGCGTCGAGCTCGCCCATGTCAACAGCGTCTGGGCTGAACCGCTCCGTGTCGACGCCCAGGGCACTCCCTTCGCCGACAACGTGCACTCGGCGCGCCACGCCTTCCGTTTGCGCGAGCGTCGCAAGGCTATGACTGACGGCGACGACCTCTGTTGAACAGGATCCAATGATTCGCTCAACTGCACGATACAC
The DNA here is from genome assembly GCF_050408615.1 of Microbacterium alcoholitolerans. NCBI lineage: Bacteria > Bacillati > Actinomycetota > Actinomycetes > Micrococcales > Microbacteriaceae > Microbacterium > Microbacterium alcoholitolerans. The sequence goes on from NZ_JBNTKD010000001.1 coordinate 1,344,931, forward strand.
CAACCTTCGAATGCCGCGTTCAGTCTCGTACCGCAACCCCCACAACTCGTATATCCGCACGGGGATACCGTTCAGCTTTCCGGTGATCGATGCGACCATCGATGCCTTCGGCGTCGCATAGATGAGCGCGTCCGGGTGTAACGCGCGCAGGATGCGAAACATCCGCCACATCGAGACAAGGTCTTGCAGCGGACTCGGGTTCCGACGCATCGCGATCGCGATCGTGTTGACGCCTTCTTCGCGACCGACCCGCGCGAGATTCCCATCGTCGTTCGCGATCAACGTCACCTCCCAGCCGGCAAGGCGAAGGTGTTGGAGGTATCCACTGAGGAATCCAGCACTCCTGTCAGCCGTGACCACAAAACATACAGATCTCATGCCGAACCTCTCGTGGGGTTAGTGAAACCGGGTACACCGATACGGGACCGAGAATCTGCGCAGAATATCGCCCTACAATTCATCGAATCCACCGCCGCCCGATCCCATCTGCGTCAAACCATTCCACAAGCCGCCAGTGTGCCAAAAGAGAACGCGCCTCCCGTTCAAGAGACCGCGCTCTGCCCACTCCTTCAACGCCCACATGGCCTTTCCGGTATATGTCTCGTCAAGGGGAAGCCCGTATCGCCAGCCCAACTGGACTGTCTTACGCAGCTCCGGCGCACTGTTCGCGTAACCACCGGCGATGAAATCATCAAGAAAGGTGATGTCTAGACTTGGGGAGCCTGCCCACGCAGCGGCCTCAGCAACCGCCGCCGTGCCTCGCTCTGCCGTTCGGGCGACCGACACTCCAACAACGTGAATGTTACGACCCGTCTGCGCAGCTGCCGCAGCTATTCCTCCGTGTGTGGCACCTGTTCCAGAAGCGACAAAAACTGAGTCGAAGTCCGCGCTATCGAAGGCCTGAAAAGCAGCGTCACGATATGCGATCGCGCCACGTTGCGAATGGCAGCCTCCTGGAATCGTATGAACGCGATGTCCGTCGGCTTCAAGCGAAATTCGCGTCACCGCAATCTCCGCAGCGATGTCTGCTGGCGCCACAACGCTGAAGGTAGCGCCCAACGCCTGCAGGACACGTAACCCGGGTGCCTCCGCACCCTGAGATCTCTCATCGTGTAGAACGAGGTGCGCTCGGAGCCCACGCTGCGCAGCAAGCCACGCCACAGTTCGACAGTGATTCGAGTCAATCGCTCCGTTTGTGATGACGGCGGTCCGTGCGGATTCGAGCCAAGATAGCTCGGCGACCAGCTTGCGCACCTTGTTTCCCGCGAGCGGAAAAGGCAGCAGATCATCGCGCGCGATAAAAAGATCCACACCGAGCGCGTCTCCGAGCGCGCCCCAGCGTTCGATTCGCGCTGGTGGGACTTCCTCAATCATCAGCACGGCCCCACTTCAGCTCCATTCGCAACCGATCTGGGCCACTATCTCCGGCAACGCTGAACCCCAGCCGCTCGTACAAACGAATAGCGGGTTGGTTCTCGGGGTGCACAGTGAGCCAGGCCCCCAAGATGGAGGGATGACTCTCTAGCCATGTCAACAAGAGCCGCATTCCTGTCGACCCGAATCCCTCCCCATGCCGTTCTGGGTCGACCAGGACGTGCACCTCGACGGACGCTGGATCATTGTGGCCACGAATACCCAACATCACGAGCACCTTGCCCGATTCGATGTCGTAACCCACGAAATCCTTACGAAGGGTGGATCCGCGTGACTTCAGGATCCACTCACGCGTGCCCTCTACTGTGACGCCCACTGGAACGTTCATCTTCGCGAAGGTGCGCGGGTCCTCAAACCAGCGCACTCGAGTCTCGGCGTCGGCGACCTCAAGGCGGCGCAAGGCGACAACACCATCACTCGGATAGCTCCGCACGACGTCGAGTCGCTCGCCCGAGTCCCCCGCAATCACACTCACTCCGTCTATGCGGACCACTCTCTTGAGTGTGGTGAGGATAATTCGAGCATCGTCCAGAAGCGTTCCTGACTCTGCATAGTCAGCATCGATTCCCAGCCGCTGCTCCCACAGGACCCCATTCCGGCCGGCGACCTGGGCTGCACCCGTAATCCCCGGTCTCACCGAGTGTCGGAGCCGCTCTCGATCCCGATAGAATGGCAGGTACGCAGCCAATAACGGCCGGGGACCTACGAGAGCCATCTCACCGCGGAGCACGTTGATAAGCTGCGGCAGCTCATCGAGGCTGAGCTTACGCAACACGCGTCCTGTCTTCGTCAATCTTGCCGAGTCGGGCAGCAGCTTGCCATTGATGTCTCGCGCGTTCGACATCGTGCGGAACTTCAGGACAGAAAACGGTGCTTCTCGAAGTCCGATGCGGCGTTGTGTAAAGAACACGGGGGACCCCATCGTGACACGAACCGCCAGCGCGGAACCGACAAGCGCGAGTAGCACGAGTGGCGAACATAGCAGAATTAGGGCTGTATCCAGCGCACGTTTGATTCCGGCGCGCAGCTTAGGAGAACTCATACTGTCCGAGCCACCCCAACGAACTTGCTGCTGATGATGCCCGGCTCGGATTCCAGCCAGGCTTGCTTAGGAACAACGCCGGCCAACCACGCGACGTACGCCGCCGGAGTGTGGGCGCCAGCGAGATGCGAGAATGGGTATCCCCCGCCGAATCGCGGGTTCACGTCAATCACCCACGCTTCGCCATCAACATCAACCAAGACATCAACATCAATCGAACCGCGGTGCGGAATCGCAGTGGAAATACGTTGTCCCAGCGTTTCAAACTGGGCCGCGTCCACTGACACAGCACGGTCTGTCTCCCCGGCACGCATCGCGATCTTACGCCGCGCGAGAGTCGCCGCGTGTTTGCCATCGAGATCCGACACCACGTCTAATCCGAACTCCTCGCCTTGGACCCGGTCTTGCACAACGAGCGACTCAAATCTGTCGAGAGCGGACATCGATACCGGGCGACCGGATGCGTCCGTCACCTCCCGAAGAGCATCATGAATCATCTCGTGAAGAGTGTCAGCGGTCACCATCCGAAGCCCCCGGGATGCACTTCCAAAGCGCCCCTTCGTGACGAACTCTGTGCCGGCTCTGTCAAGCCCGTTGAGCGCGCTACTCGCAGTCTGTGTCCGGGGGACACGCACTCCATGCTCGAGCAATGCGCTTGCCATAAGCAACTTGTCCTCGATGACCCGATGTGTGTCAGCTTCAAGGCGAAGGAGGCGATCGACCCGCGGAAAGTCAGCCCGTAGCTTTGACCAACGCGACAACTCGAAATCGTTCACGCTGACAGCCAAGTCGACATCCTCGCCTAGCAAGACGTTCGCAAGCCAGGGTTCATACCCGGAGTTCACTACCGGCGGTGCAACGAGGAATTTGTCCGCTGCGTCGCGCGACGCTGCATGCCGATCGGAGTCGACGACCACAACTCGACCGGAGACCCCGTTGAGCTGGAACGCGTGTTGGAACCATTCAACTAGATACGGTCGACGTCCGGCGGACGACAGTAGCAAGGTCAGCGATTTCACACGGACTGCTTCTCGCCGAGATACCTCGAGATGATCGTCAGGACGCGCTCACGCTGTTCATCGGTCAGCGCCGAGCCGCTCGGCAGCGTTAATCCGATTTTGAACAGGTTCTCCGAAACGCCGTTGAGCGTGCCACGAGAACCAGCAAATATCGGTTGCAAGTGCATCGGCTTCCAGAGCGGACGGCTCTCGATGTTGTCGAAGGCGAGCGCAGCCGAAAGATCAGAAGGCGCCCAGCCTGTGACCTCCGAGTCGACCAAGATCGATGTCAGCCACACATTGTCGTCTTCGTCGTCGTCCGCGCCGAAGACCTCGACGCCGTCGAGATCCGCGAAGAGCTGCTTGTACAACTGGCGCATCTCGCGTCGCTTCGCGATCATCTCGTCCAACCGCGAAAGCTGCGCCCGACCGAGCGCCGCCAGCAAGTTGCTCATTCGGTAGTTGTAACCGATGTCGGTATGCTCGTAGTGAACAACAGGTTGCCGGGCCTGCGTCGCGAGGTAACGAACCTCTTGGGCGAAGTGTTCGTCGTCGGTGAGTAGCATCCCGCCGCCCGACGTCGTCATGATCTTGTTCCCGTTGAACGAGACGACTGACGCCCGGCCGAAGCTTCCGGCCGCCCCCTCGCTGTGCGTTGCGCCGAGCGACTCGGCCGCATCCGCAAGAACCGGCACCTCGTACTCCTCAGCGATGGCAAGGATCGAGGTGTAGTCCACAGCCTTGCCCAGCAAATCGACCGGGACGATCCCTGCAACCCGTTCACCCGACGCACGTAATGCTGCGAGCGCCTCGCGCAGCAAGTTCGGATCCATATTGCCGCTTGTCGGATCGGCGTCGATGAAGTACGGCTCGGCACCCGTATACACGATCGCGTTAGCGGTAGCCGCGAACGTCATGGTCGCGGTGAGCACGATGTCACCCGGGCCGACGCCCAGCGTCAACAAGCCGAGATGGAGAGCCGCAGTGCCCGAACTCAGGGCGACACCGTGAGCCACGCCTACTCGAGCGGCAAGTTCGCGTTCGAATGCGTCAACGTCGGGTCCGAGCGGCGCGATCCAACCGGACCGCATTGCCGCCACAACCGCGTCCTCCTCGAGCTGCCCGACATCGGGAGACGACATGTAGATGCGTTCGTTCACTTGGTCGTCGCTTCTTCCTGCTCGAGACGTAGGGGCTCAATGATCGCGGTGTCATTGTTGCGCGGCTCAGCGAACATGCGCTCTTCCCAACCGCGCTTGTCCAGACGTTCCGGTGAGATCGGGTCGGCCCGGGTATGGGCAACCTTTGGGTGGAATGGCTTTTCAAGGTTCTCACGACCGCCGACAAGTTCTTCGTGCAGCTTCTCCCCCGGTCGCAGACCAGTGAAGATGATCTCAATCGCTTTTCCCGACATCGCGATCATGCGCTTGGCGACCTCGAGGATCGACACCGGCTCTCCCATGTCGAGGATGAGTACTTCGCCCGCGCGTCCGATTCCGCCGGCCTGGATCACGAGTTGACATGCTTCCGGGATGGTCATGAAGTATCGCGTTACGTCGGGATGCGTGACTGTCAGCGGTCCACCAGCCTCGATCAGCGCCCGGAAGGTTGGAAGCATCGACCCACGGCTGCCGATCACATTTCCAAATCGCACGGACAAGTACCGTTTGCCGGTCTCCTCCCCAGCCCATGCGGTGAGCTTCTCTGCCACACGCTTGGAGTGGCCCAGCACGCTCGTCGGATTCGCCGCCTTGTCTGTGGAGACATTCACAAAGGTATCGACGCCGACCGACCGCGCAGCATTCAGCACATTGAGGGTGCCGAGAACGTTAGTCTTCCATGCCTCATCCGGGTACTGCTCGAGCATGGGCAGGTGCTTGAGAGCTGCCGCGTGGAACACTACCTCTGGCCGCCGGTCGGCGAAGATCGCCTGCAGGGTCTCTGGTTCGCGGATATTGGCAAGTACGACGTCTCGAGAATCAAGCAGTCCGTGTCCGGCGGTGCCCAGTTGCGCGAGCTGGAGGCCGGTCTCATCACGATCGAGCATGATCAACTCGCTCGGACCGAACTTTGAAAGCTGCCGGCAAAGTTCAGACCCGATAGACCCACCCGCACCCGTGACGAGCACGCGTTTGCCGGTCACGTAGCCGGCGATGAGCTCAACGTTCGTGTCGACCGGTGTTCGACCGATCAGATCTTCAATGCTGATGTCGCGCAGGTCAGAGGCGGACTCTTCGCCCGACATCAGGCTGCCGAGCGACGGAGTAACCGATACTCGAAGTCCCGCCTTCTCGGCACGGTCTGCTAGAGTGCGCAGCAACACGCTGTCCGCCCGGGCGATTGCGATCACGAGTACTTTCGCACCGGTCTGCGCTGCCACCGCCTCGATGTGTTTCGTCTTGCCGACGACGGGCACACCTCGCAGACGAAGGTTCTTCTTGGCAGGATCGTCATCGAGGATGCCGACCGGCCTGATCGGCGAGGCCGGATCCATGGTCATCGCACGCAACACCATGTCGCCCAACGCTCCAGCGCCGACGATCAGGGCCGGCGTGACGGCATCCGCGTGCTTCACGGCCCGATCGCGCAACAGACGAGACGTGTAGCGCACGCCGAACATCAGCAGCAGGACACACGGGAACGCGAGGAACATCGTTCCACGCGGCACCCCGAACGCGCTTCCCAAGATAATGACGAGAATCGCCAAGACCGCTGTCTCGATGACCACCTGGAGGGTGAGATCGCGCACCTCTTCGAAGGAGCCGTAACGCAGGCGACCACGGAATCGCACCACCGCGTAGCCGAGAAGCACCTGCAGACCCGCCGCGAGCAGACAAAGCGCCAGCGTGGCGAGCCATCCGGTCGCGGTCAGATCGAACTCAAAGCGGAGCAGCACAGCTGCGAAGATGCCTACCACCCAGGCGAGACAGTCAGCCGCGACAACGGCAACGCGCCGTCGTCTCTGTACCGGTGTCAACTTGTCCAGCGTCGAATCCGCTTCCATCCGCCAACCATTCCGGCCACGCCGAGCGTGCCCCCCTCTGGAATGCACCTCGCCCCCGGGTGCAACATCACAATCGTTTCCCAGCATAGTGAATACGAGTGAACTGAAACGCCACATGACATGGGCGAAGGCCGCCTCACCACAACAGCAAGGCGACACCGATCGCATTATGGACGGCGTGCGCGATGATCGCCCCGACAAGCCGACCCGTCATCGCTACAAGCAGGCCGCACACCACGCTCACACTGATTGTCGAGACCAACAATCCCGCGTTCATCACGCCCGTGGTGAGGTGCGACAGGACGAACACCGCGGTTGACATCGCCACCGAGACTCCGGCCGCCACTGCCGCACCCGACGCGTGCAGACCATCAGCCAGCGCACGCTGCAGGACACCGCGGAACAGCAGCTCTTCGATGAACGGCGACACGGCGACGGCGACCAGAAGCGACAGCGCCATGGCTGGAACAATGCCGCGACCGAGCGAATCGGTCGCGGTGCCCATGGTCGGTGACACCAGTTCAGTGATCGCTCGGACGACGAGCCCCGCACAGACGCCCATGCCCAGATCCCGCAGTCGCGGGCGGGTCAGACCTGTCGCGCGCCTGAACCCGGTCGACGTGGTCAGGACCGGCACACACACCGCTACGGCCAGGATCGGAACGGTCGTCGCCAGCGTCACCACGACGACGCGTTCGACACCGGTGACCGGAAACGCCGCGGCGATGTCGCGAAGCACCATGCTCACACCGACACCGATCAGCGCGAGTACGACCGCCAGCCAAGGACGGCCGAACACCTCGGGTAGAAGCACGGAAGACACCGGCCTACCCGGGGGATGGGCCGGGGCGGCCGGTGTCTTCGGAGTCAGTGGATGTCTTCGGAGTCAGTGGAACTGCTCGATCAGCTGTTGTTGCTGCTGGAGCGACGACGCGCTGCCGCGGTAGCCACCGCGATGCCGCCGAGACCGATTGCGCCGACGCCGGCCCAGATCGCGCCGGCCGGAACGTCGCCACCCGTGGTCGCAAGCCCATCCGAGTCGTCGCCCGGAGTGATGGCGGCGCCGACCACGACGTCGATCGAAATCGGCTCCATACCTGGAGCTGTGACGACGACGGTGAACGTGCCGTTTCCTGCCGGGGTGAAGACCGCCGAAGCGGTGCCGTTCACGACGGGCTTGTTCACAGACAGGTCGACAGTGGACGCCGAAGCAAAGACCATGGATGTGAGCGTGGAACCGGCCGGGGCTCCGTTGACGGTGAAGGTGACCCCGGTGATGCCTTCGGGAACCCGCACCGTAAGAGTCACAGGCTGACCGGCGACCGGCGTGGTGTCGCTGGCGGTGACCTCGGGCTCGTCCACCGGGTACTGAACGGCGCCTGCCGCTGATGCTCCGCCGAGGACGAGAACTCCGGCGAGCGCGAGGCTCGTAACAGTCTTCTTCATATGCATCCCTAACTTTCGTGTACAAGGGTTCGTCGGCCGCACGCCGCACCGCGGCATATGCGCGGTCCCCCCGTGTCACTCAAATACTGTCATAGACCGAGACCGGATGCGACCCACCGAGACCTATTCACCGATCGTCAGCTCCAGTACGTGCCGATCAGAGCCAGCGCCACGAACGTCACGTTCATGACGAAGTGCAGTACGACCGCGCCCCAGATCCGTCCGGTGACGAAGACCAGCGCTGCGCTGACCACGCCGATGATCAACGGGCTCGCCCACGCCTCCCAGCTGACGCCGGTCGTCCACGCGTGAGCCCCCACGTACGCGGCCGTAGACAGCGTGACAGCCACCATCATTGCGGGGACTCGACCTGCCATTCGCCGCACAACCGAATACGCCGTCACCAGCAGCACACCGCGGAAGAACAGTTCTTCGATGACGGGCGCGAACAGCAGCAACGAGCCGATGTCGCCGAGGAGCCACGGGTCGCCCACTCTCTGCCGCGCCGTCGAGTAGCTTGGAAACGCACCATCCTCTCCAGCCGCGACGGCCAACCAGCCTTGCACTACTCGCAGCGCCAGTCCAGCCCCCAGCCCGTAGAGAATATCCACGGCACGCCATCGCAAGAGCGGGCGCGGCTTGGCGCGCAGGAACGCGATCACTATCGCCACGAGCATGCCGACCAGCACGACCATGTTCGCGACGATCGGTGCCACCGCTCCCGCACTGAAACTGCGGATCGCCGCCGCGACGAGCAGCGTCAGCCCAAGCACGACCAGGGCGATGGCCAAGAGAGACTCGTCCCATCGCTTCACCGTGCGACCACCGTCGCGCCAGTCACGGCGGCGACGGATCTGCGTGGGATTCAGAGTGGAACGCAACTCCGCAGGGGTAGTGTCGTCGACGGTCACGCCCCTAGGTTACCGTGACGCCTTCGCGCCGCCGCCTCGCTCGCCACGCGTACGCACTATGGCAGGATTGACGAGAATACCGACAGGGAGCCCATGGAACTGCGCGACTATCTTCACGTCCTGCGTAAATACGCAGTGCTGATCGTCATCACCACCCTCGTCGGCGTCGGCGCTGCGGCCGTGTGGTCGCTCACCCGCACACCGATGTACACGGCCGCAAGCACCGTGTACGTCTCCACCCAGACCGGAGAGTCAGTCGCCGAGCTGCAGCAGGGTCAGACTTTCACCCAGGCGCGCGTCGCGACGTACGCCGCATTGGCTACCACTCCCGTCGTGATCGACCCCGTCATCACGGAGCTCAATCTCGACGCGACCGCCGCCGTACAGGCGAGCCGCGTAACCGCGACGGCGCAGACCGGCACCAACCTCATCACGATCACCGTGACGGATGCCGATCCCGCCCAGGCCGCAGAGATCTCGAATGCAATCGCCGGCAGTCTGACGACGACGGTCGAGAGCCTGGACACACTCGACGGTCAAGAGTCCAGCCCTGTTCGCCTGACACGCGTGAAGAATGCGCTGCCGCCTTCGCAGGCATCCAGCCCCAACGTCCCTCTGAACCTCGTGCTGGGCCTCCTTCTAGGTCTCGCCGCCGGGGTCGGCGTCGCGATGCTGCTCACCGTGCTCGACACCAAGATACGCACGAAGCGCGACGTCGAGCACATCACCGAGACCCCCATTCTCGGCGCGATCCCGTATGACTCGAAGTGGAAGCAGCGCCCGCTGATCATCCAGGTAGACCCGCTGAGTCCCCGCGCCGAGGCGTTCCGGTCGCTGCGCACCAACCTGCAGTTCGTCGACTTCGACGGCAGGCAGAGCTTCACGATCACCTCGTCCATGCCCTCCGAGGGCAAGAGCAGCACGGCGATCAATCTGGCCATCGCCCTCGCTGACGCGGGCAAGAAGGTGGCTCTGCTCGACGCCGATCTACGCAAGCCCAAGGTCGCCGAGTACTGCGGCATCGATGGTGCGATCGGCCTCTCTGACGTGCTCATCGGCAGCGTGCGCCTCGGCGAGGTGATGCTGCAGTGGGGCGAGCGCAGCCTGTTCATCCTTCCTGCGGGCCGTATTCCTCCGAACCCGTCCGAACTGCTGGGGTCGTCGCGAATGACGCAGCTTCTGGAAGCGCTCGAGCGCGAGTTCGACGTCGTCATCTGCGACTCTCCCCCGCTGCTGCCGGTCACTGACGCCGCATTGCTGTCCAAGGCCACCAGCCGGGTCATCACGGTCGTCGCTGCCGGCGAGACGACCAAGCAACAGCTGGCCGCCGCGATGGCGGCACTCAACAGCGTCAGCGCCGAACAGGCCGGCATCGTGATCACCAAGGTTCCCACTCGTGGCGCCGACGCGGCGACCTACGGGTACGGGTACGGGTACGGCGAGCAGCGTTACGGCGACGAGCCCGACGCCCAGCCCCGTCGTCGCCGGCGCAATGCAAGCGTCGAGGACAAGGCGTGAGCACCGATGCCCGCTTCGCGCACAGCTCGTAGAGCCCTCTCCGTCGTCGTCATCGCAATGCTCGGTGTGGTGGTCGGCACCTTGAGTGTGATGGCGCTGACGAATTCGGGCTCGGCTCCGACGGCGTCCTCACCTCCGCCCTCGATGTCAGTGATGCCCGAGCCGAGTGCGACCGCGACTCCGGCTGTCACAACCCCACCTCCCGCCGCGCCCGTCGCCCGGTCGGAAGAACGCTTCCTGTCGTACTCGGGAACGAATGGCTGGCGTGCGATCGCCGGTTCCTGCGGCGGTGAGCCACCGCTGCTGCAGCGCGTCGATGGCGAGGGCACCTGGATCGACGTCCAGCCCCGCGAGTACGCCCTCCGCCAGATCGCTTCGCTCGATGCGCACCGCGACGGCGCCGAGTTGATCGGCGGAGTCGACGTCGATTGCGACGCAGCATCCCTGCGCACCTTCAGCGCCGGCGATGCCTGGATCTCGTACGAGGGCGCCCTCTCGCGATCCCGCTACGTCGACCTCGCCGATCCTGCCCGCGTGCACCCCGGCGACGATGTCGCGGCGGCGCCCTGCCCAGACGCGACCGGGCTGCGTGCAGTGGGCGACGTCGTCGCCCTGATCTGCGATGGCCAGGCGTGGCAGCAGAACGAGACCGCGTGGACCGCGCTGCCGACGAAGAACGTCAAGGCGCTCGCGATCGACGATGGCGATCTCGTTCTCGGGCACGTCAGCGACAACTGTGCCGGGCTGACCATCAGCCGGGTGTCCGCCGACTCGGTCACGGTGGTCGGCTGCGCCGAAACCGCCGAGACCGACGAGCCTGTGGCCCTGGCGATGAGCAGCGACGGTGTTGCGGTCTGGACAGGCGACAGGATCGTGGTGGTGTCTGACTGATGTCGGTCTTCTCAGGAATCTCTCCTGCACGGGAGCGTCGCATCGGCCGCATCGTCGGCTGGACGCTCTCGGTGTTCCTCATCGCCGCTCTCGCGGCCGCGATGTGGGTGACCTTCCGCGGCATCGCTGCCGCCCAGCATCTGCAGGCTGCGCGCGCGCAGATCAGCAATGCGGCCGAGGCGATGACCGACCCGGATGCTGCCGCCGTGGCCATCCGTGAGCTGGCCGAAGACGCACGCGCCGCGCGAGAGCTCACGAGCGATCCGATCTGGAGGGCGAGCTCGCAGCTGCCGTGGGCGGGACCGCAGCTCTCGGCCGTTTCGACCATCGCCGAGACGCTCGACGACATCAGCACCAGCACCCTCACGCCGCTCGCACAAGTGCTCTCCTCGGTCGACCTCGATTCGTTCCGGTTCACCAACGGAGGCATCGACCTATCGGCGTTCACGTCAATCCGCACCGCAGCCGATCAAGCCGCGACGGGCATGGCGTCAGCATCCGAAGCACTGAAGAGCATCGATACCAGCCCGCTCGTGCGCCCGCTGCGCGAGATCGTCGACACCGCCGTCATTCAGGTCGACAACGCGTCGAGTGCGGCCAGCACGCTGCAGCGCACCGCCGAGCTGCTGCCGACGATGCTCGGCTCAGATGAGAAGCGCACCTGGCTGCTGCTGTTCCAGAACCCCGCCGAGCTGCGCTCACTCGGCGGCATGCCCGGGGCGACGGCTGTGGTCACCGCCGAGCACGGCAACGTCAGCCTGGTCGAGCAGGGCACCGCCGGAATCCGTCGCTACGCGTCGCCGGTGACGGAACTCGACCCCGACCTCACAGCGCTCTACGGCACCCGGCCTGCAGTATGGTTCTCGGGCACCACTGTGCTGCCCGATTTCTCACTGGCCGCACCGATCGCGAGGGAGATGTGGCAGCGCGAGCACGGCACCGACGCCGATGGAGTGATCTCGCTCGATCCCGTTGCGCTCTCGTACCTTCTCAAGGCGACGGGACCCATCACGCTGCCGACCGGTGAGACGCTGACGTCTGACAACGCCGTCGACCTGCTGCTCAACCAGGTCTATCTGCGTTACCCCGACCCCGCCGAGCAGAACGCGGTGTTCGCGCAGGCCGCGGCGGCCGTGTTCCAGACCCTGGTCAGTGGCAGTGCGGAGCCGTCCGAGGTGCTCTCGGCGCTCCGTCGCGCGGGAGACGAGCGTCGCCTGCTGCTGTGGAGCGAGCACGAAGACGAGCAGCGGGTGCTCGAGGAGACCACGCTCTCGGGGCATCGCCCCGTGACCGACGACGATGCCGCACGCTTCGGCATCTACCTGAACGACGGTACCGGTTCGAAACTGGGCTACTATCTCGACGTCGACCCGCAGCTCACCTGGGACCGCTGCGGAGCCGATCAAGTGACGTCCGAGGCGACGCTGAAGCTGACCCTGACCAACACCGCTCCTGCAGACGCTGCCACCAGCCTTCCCGGCGCCATCATCGGCGGAAGCTATGGGGTGCCCGCCGCGACGCTGCGCGTGGTGACCTACATCTACCTGCCCGTCGGGGCGAATCTGCTGGACTCCGGGCTCTCGGGAGACCTGGGCTTCGGCGGTGGACGCGACGGCGACTACCGCGTGATCAGCTTCTCGACAGACCTCGCGCCGGGCGACTCCACGACGGCTTCGCTGACGGTGTCTCTGCCGAACGCGAATCCCGAGAAGATCATCGCCGACCTCACCCCCGCCTTCGGCGCAACCTCGGTAGTGACCACCTGTGCGGGCTGAAACGCTTCGATGGCTCTAGGGTGAGATCGTGACCGCGAACGCCTCCGTTCCTCCCGCCGGGATCAGCCGACGTGAACTGCGCGAGCAGCGGAGGCGGAAGATCATCGCCGCGGAAGCTGAGGCCGGCCCGGTGACCATCCTGTTCGTCTGCACGGGCAATATCTGCCGCTCCCCCATGGCTGAAACCATCCTGCGGGCACGACTGGCAGACGTCGCGGTGCGAGTGCACAGTGCGGGTACACGTGCGCTGATCGGCCACGAGATGACCGAGCCGGCACGGATCCTCGCCATCGAGTCCGGAGCCGAGCCAGACGCCACATCCGCACACAGGGCTCAACTCCTCACTGAACCGCTGATTCTCGACGCGGATCTGGTGCTGACGATGACTCGAGACCACCGCTCCCATGCGGTCCGAATGGTGCCGAGCCAGGTGCGTCGCTCTTTCACGGCGCGCCAGCTCGCACGGCTCACTTCCGCTCTGAGCCCCGAGGACATTCGCACGGCGGCGGGCGATGCCGGCAACAGCCCGCGAGCCCGCCTGACCGCCGTCCTGCAGCATGTCACCACGCAACGCGTGTACGCAGCGACTCCGACGGCCAGCGCGGACGATGACGTGATAGACCCGTACCGCCGCTCACCTGAGGTCTACGCCCAGTCGGCAGCGCAGCTCATCCCCGGGTTGACGGAGCTGGAACGCTTTCTGCGTATTGTTCTCGGGGACTGAACCGCCTGCGAGGAGTCCTATTGAGCGTGAGCCCTATAGACACACGGGGTCCGCTCCGACAGACAAGGGCGAGGGCCGACGAGGGTCGACCCTCGTCGGCCCTCGAAGTCAGAGCGCGAGGTGCTGGCGCACGACTTCAGCCAGCGACGCGGCATGCGCATTGGCGGTCTCGGCATCCGCTGCCTCGACCATCACGCGCACGAGCGGCTCGGTGCCGGACTTGCGCAGCAGCACGCGTCCGGAATCGCCCAGCTGAGTTTCCACAGCCGCGACAGCTTCCTGCACGAGGGCGTGGTCGCGGACAGCTTCCTTGTCGACGTCCTTGACGTTGATCATCACCTGCGGGTAGACCGTCATGATCGACGCAAGTTCGGCCAGGCTCTTGCTCTGGCGCGCCATCTCAGCGACCAGGTGCAGGCCCGTCAGCAGGCCGTCGCCGGTGGTGGCGAAGTCGCTCATGATGACGTGGCCGGACTGCTCGCCGCCGAGCGAGTAGCCGCCGGCGTTCATGTCCTCGAGCACGTAACGGTCGCCGACAGCGGTCTGGCGCACCGTGATGCCCTGCTCGCGCATGGCGATGTGCAGACCGAGGTTGCTCATCACGGTGGCGACGAGGGTGTCGTCAGCGAGCTTGCCACGGCTCTTCATCGCGACCGCGAGAATGGCCATGATCTGATCGCCGTCGACGATGTTGCCGTCGGCGTCCACGGCGAGGCAGCGATCGGCGTCGCCGTCGTGCGCGATGCCGACATCCGCACCGACGCGGATGACCTCCGCGGCCAGCTTGTCGAGGTGAGTCGACCCGACGCCGTCGTTGATGTTGATCCCGTCAGGATCGGCGCCGATGACGGTCACCTTGGCGCCCGCGTTGCGGAACACCTCAGGGGACGCCCCGGATGCCGCGCCGTTGGCGCAGTCGAGCACGACGTGGATGCCGTCGAGTCGGTGCGGCAGGGACGCCAGCAGGTGCATGACGTAGCGATCCTCGGCATCCGAGAATCGGCTCACGCGACCCACCTCGCCGCCGATCGGCTGCAGCTTGGTGCCAGCCACCATCGTCTCTTCGATGCGCTGCTCGACGAGGTCGGGCAGCTTCACTCCGCCGCGGGCGAAGATCTTGATGCCGTTGTCCGGCGCCGGGTTGTGCGAGGCGGAGATCATCACGCCGAAGTCGGCGTCGATGTCGGAGATGAGGAAGGCCGTCGCCGGGGTGGGCAGGGTTCCGGCATCCAGCACATCCACGCCGGACGATGCGAGGCCCGCCTCGACAGCGGCGCTGAGGAACTGGCCGGAGATCCGCGGGTCGCGAGCGACCACGGCGGTGATCCGCTTGCCGGTGGCGCGACGCGCGTCGGCGATACGGCCCTGGCCCAGGACGACAGCAGTCGCCTGGGCCAGGGAGAGCGCAAGTTCGGCGGTGAGGAGGCCGTTGGCCAACCCCCGCACGCCGTCTGTACCGAACAGTGCCATTGAAGGAACTGCGTGGATCAGCGCTTGGAGTACTGAGGAGCCTTGCGGGCCTTCTTGAGACCCGCCTTCTTGCGCTCGATGACGCGGGCGTCGCGCGAGAGGAAGCCGGCCTTCTTGAGGGTCGGACGGTTGTTCTCAGCGTCGATGTTGTTCAGCGCACGGGCGATGCCGAGACGCAGCGCACCGGCCTGGCCCGAGTCGCCGCCACCCGAGATGCGGGCGATGACGTCGTAGGCACCGGCGAGGTTCAGCGCGGTGAACGGGTCGTTGATCAGCTGCTGGTGCAGCTTGTTCGGGAAGTAATCCTCGAGCGTGCGACCGTTGATCGTGATGGTGCCCGAGCCGGGAATCAGACGCACGCGGGCGATGGCCTGCTTGCGACGGCCCACAGCGGCACCCGGAACGGAGAGCACGGGACGGGGAGCGGACTCCACAGCCTCGGCCTCAGGGCTCGAGGTGGTGAAGTTCTGCGGGAATTCGGTGGTGTCCTGGATGTCAGCCACGAGTATGTCCTTAGTCTTTACGGCGCTTACTGGGCGACCTGGTCGAGGGTGTACGGCGTGGGCTGCTGCGCGGCGTGCGGGTGCTCGGCACCGGCGTACACCTTCAGCTTCGACAGCTGCTCGCGACCCAGGGTGTTCTTGGGGAGCATGCCGCGGACGGCCTTCTCCACGGCGCGAACCGGGTTCTTCTCGAGCAGTTCGGCGTACGACGTGGCCGTCAGGCCGCCCGGGTAACCCGAGTGGCGGTAGGCCATCTTCTTCTGGAGCTTCTGACCCGTGAGGGCGACCTTGCCGGCGTTGACGATGATGACGAAGTCACCGGTGTCGACGTGAGGGGCGAAGGTGGGCTTGTTCTTGCCGCGCAGGATCGCTGCTGCGTGCGAGGCGAGGCGACCGAGAACGACGTCAGTGGCGTCGATGACGACCCAGTTACGCTGGATCTGCCCGGCCTTCGGGGTGAATGTGCGCGTCACAATAGTGCTGCTTTCTTGAATCGAACGGAGAGGTTCGTGAATCCCACTCCGGGGTGGTTCTCGACTCTCGCTGAGAGACAGGGAACACGCCAGTGGAGGGCTCACGTTCGTCGTACCGGGCGTCCGAGCGAGTCGGATGTCAGGCACCAAAGAGTCAGCTTACAGCATCCGGGCCTCGATGCCGAACTCGCCTACGGTGCGCGGGTCTCTCTGCGCCGCCCAGGTGGCGCGAATGGCCGGCTCTCACGGCTGATGCGGCCACACGCGCCACCTCAGCGCAAGCGCCTTCTTCTGCACATGACGCACCTCCCCGCACACCTGGGCCCGCACTTCAACACGGGGGACGCCCTTGCCAGCGGCGTATCCCGTCGGCGTCTGAAAGGAAGAGACCTGATTGCACCGTTTCATGGCGCGAGGCGGACCAAGAAGGACATCAAGAGACAGGAGAAGGCTGCGAAGAAGGACAAGGCACCGCTCGCTCGGAGTCGCGAGCTCGCGAATCGAATCCGCAGCAACGCGCTGTGCTTTCTCGACGTCATGGCACCTGGGGCCTTCATCTGCGGGCTGAGCGCAGCGGCGATCTATCAGTACCCGGCCGATGACCCTGGCGATCGCGACGTCGGCGTGTTCGCTCCGCAGCGCGCCCCGCGGGGGAAGGGCGTGAGGGGCCGAAAGGTCGAACCCCACCTCGCCTTCGTTCGCACCTGGCACGGTCTGCCCATCACGACGCCGGCTTCGACTTGGGCGATGCTGGGGCGCGAGCTGAGCGAGCGCAAGCTCGTCATCCTCGCTGACGCGATTCTGCAGGTCCCGCGCGACAAGTACGGGACGCAGCACCCGGAGCAGCGCGGCGCGACACGTGAGCAACTGCAAGCCGCACTCGACGCCGGTCGCCGCGTTGGGCTGCCTCGCCTGCGGTCCGCCCTGGCTCGCGCGCGGGTCGGAAGCTCCTCGCCGCTCGAGACCGAATACCGATTGGATGCCGAAGACGCCGGCCTGCCGACGCCCGAACTGGACGTCGAGATCCGTGACGCGCGCGGCCGGCGCGTGGGCATCTCCGAGATCGTGTACCGCGACTATCGGATCATCGTCGAGATCGAGGGGGATCACCACAGGACTTCTCGCTGGCAGTGGAACCGTGACATCCAGAAGTATCGCGACTACGCCGACGCCGGATGGGAAGTGGTGCGCATCACGTCGATGGACATCCGCACAACCCGCCGCGCAGTGGACATTGTTCGCATGGCGCTGGTGCGCCGTGGCTGGAACCCGACTGCATAACCTCTCGCGGAGCGCTGAGCGTCGCTCAGGTGGCTCGAATGGCCGCCTCGCCCATGCCGAAGGGACCAGATGCGCCACTTGAAGCGACCGTGGGCCGCGCAGCCAGCCCTAAGCCGCCACGGCGGTGACCAGGATCGGGCGATGGTCGCTGGTCCCCTGGGGCAGCGTCGTGATGTTCGAGATGTCGAAGCCCACCGACGTCGCGAAGTCGTAGTGCCCTCGGAACACGCGGTACCGCGTATACGTGCGATCGTCGCTGAGGGTGAGCGTGTACCCGTGCTCGCGCACCGTCTGGCCGAGATTCTCCTTGAAGACGGGGTAGTTGTAGTCGCCCACCATCAGCACCGGCAGATCGGGCCCGAGCGACTGCAGCTCGTCGAGCGCCGCGCGGATCTGATTGCGCCGCAGTGAGTTCAGCGCAGTGAGGGGAGCCGCGTGAAACGATGCCACGATCACGTGCCGCCCCGTGTCGATGTTCGTCATGCGCGCACCCAATACCCGCTCGTGGGCGGGCTTGAGCACGCGGTCGTGGAGTGACTTCTTGAGCCCGATCGTGCGCACCGACTCGACTCGGAAGGTGTTGCGGCGCACATACATCGCCAACCCCAGTCGGTTGCCGCTGGTCGCCTCGATCAGCGAGAGCCCGCCGACGGTGTCGCGCAGATCCTGCGTATCGCACTCCTGCAGGCAGAGGATGTCAGGATCGTGTCTGCTCACCAGCTCGGCGAGTTCGCCCGCCGCGCGATGCTTGCGCAGGTTGTACGAGATGAGCCTCATTCGTCCAAGGTACCGCCGTCGCGCGCCTCTCGGTCGCGGCGAGCCCGGGTCTGCTCGGCGCGGGATGCCAGCAGCTCGTCGGCGGGATACCCGACCTCGGCGAGCGTCAGCCCGCGGGCCGGCAGCACCTTGAATGCGCTCGTGCGGGTCAGCTCGTCACGCAGACGCGCGACATCGTCGACCTCGAGCTTGCCCTCCCCCACGGCCGCGCACGCACCCACCAGCGCACGGACCATGCTGTGGCAGAACGCGTCAGCCTTGACCTCGGCGACCAGCACCCCCTCTGCGTCGCGGGTCCACCCGTAGTCGAGCAGCGTCCGGATGGTGGTCGCCTCTTCACGCGGCTTGCAGTACGCCGCGAAGTCGTGCAGCCCGATGAGGGTCTGCGCGGCAGCATCCATCCTCTCCACATCGAGATCGGCGCGCACCGTGGTCGTGTCATTGCGGCGCATCGGGTCGTACCCGACCGTGTTGTCGGCGAGGCGGTAGCGGTAGCGGCGCCACACCGCCGAGAAGCGCGCGTCGAACCCCTCGGGCGCGAGGCTCGTGCGGGTCACCGTGACGTCGGGATAGTTGCCGAGAACACCTCGGATGCGATGCGCCAGCGATCCGGCGGGGTCGGATGCCGCGTGCCCGTGCCGCACCTGCACACGCGCCCACTGCGTCTCATCGAGGTCGACATGAGCGACCTGGTCGGCGGCGTGCACACCGGCATCCGTCCGACCGGCGACGACCAGCTGTGCCTCGGAGCCGACGATGCGGGCCAGCGCCGCCTCGATCGTGCCCTGCACGGTGCGCAGCCCGGGCTGCTTCGCCCAGCCGCGGAAGTGGGTGCCGTCATAGGCGATGTCGAGACGGATGCGCACGAAGACAGCCTACGCGGGGGCGTCAGGCGTCCATGCCCCACGGCGCACGCGCTTGTCAAGGATGTTCCGCCACGGGCATCCGGTCGCCATGATCGAGGCGTGCGACATCCTCTGAGAACTCCCCTGTCGTCGGCGGCAGCACTGCTGCTCGCCGCCTCGCTGACGGGCTGCGGCATCAGCATCCCGACCGACCCTGACCGCACCCTCGAGAACGTGTCCGGCGGTGAGCTGCGTGTCGGCGCCTCGCCGGACACCGGGCTCATCGAGGCGGCCGGCGCGACGCCCAGCGGCCCGCTGGCCGACCTCGTGACCACCTACGCCGCAGAGCTCGATGCCTCGACGGACTGGACCGTCGACAGCGAGGAGACGCTGGTCGGGATGCTGGAGGCCGGCGACCTCGACCTGCTGGTCGGCGGATTCACCGACCAGACTCCGTGGGTCGATCGCGCAGGGATGACCCGGGGCTACAGCAGCATCGAGGGCGCCGACGGCCGAAAGATCGTCATGCTGGTGCCGCTCGGCGAGAACGCATTCCTCAGCAACCTCGAGCGGTTCCTCGACGAGGAGGTCGGATCATGAGCGTCGCCGGTCTGCACCAGTTCGGACGCACCGACCTGCCGCCGGAGCAGGCGAAGGCCATGAAGAAGGCCATCAAGTGGGAGATCTTCACCATGTGCTACACGGCGGTGACGATCACCGTCGTCGCCTTCGTGGTCGGCAACTCCCAGGCGATGCGGACCGCCTGGATCGAGGACATGCTCTCGCTCGCGCCGCAGGTCGCATTCCTCGTCGCCTACATCTTCGTGCGGCGTGCGCCGACGCTGAAGCACCCGTACGGACTGCACCGCGCGATGAGCGTCGGGCATCTCGTGGCGGGTGTCGCGCTGCTGGTGATCGGTCTGAACCTGATGTTCGAGGCGATCAGCGGACTGGTCGCGATGGAGCATCCCACGATCGGCACCGTGCAGCTGTTCGGACAGACGGTGTGGCTCGGCTGGCTGATGGTGGCGGTGATGGCGGTGATCGTCGTCGGACCGGTGTTCATCTACGGACCCGCAAAGTCGAAGATCGCGCCGGTGCTGCACAACAAGCTCCTGTATGCCGATGCTGACATGGCCAAGGCCGACTGGCAGACCAACGTGGCATCCATCATCGGTGTGCTGGGAATCGGCATGGGCGTGTGGTGGCTCGATGGCGCTGCGGCCATCTTCATCTCGGCCGGGATCGTCTGGGATGGCTGGCGCAATACCAAGGACTCCGTGCTCGACCTCATGGACCAGCGCGCCACAACGTACGACGGCAAGAAGGTGCATCCGCTCACGCTCGAGATCCTCACGCTGCTGCGCAGTCAGCGTTGGGTGTCGGATGCCGGGGTGCGCATACGCGATCTGGGTCAGGTATTCCAGGTCGAGGCGTTCGTCGTGCCCACACGGGCGAAACCGCACCTTCATGATCTGAATGCGGCAGCGCAGGCGATCACCGAGCTCGACTGGAAGGTGCAGGACGTCATCGTGATCCCGGTGTCGAAGCTGCCCGAAGAGGTCGACGACGGGAGGGGCGAGTGAATGGTGGGGGCGGGATACGAGAAAACCCCCGGCGATGCCGAGGGTTCTTGTTCCGTAGCGGAGGCGGGACTCGAACCCGCGACCTCACGATTATGAGTCGTGCGCTCTCACCATCTGAGCTACTCCGCCGCAATCGTCCACTCCGAAGAGGTGAACGCTACGAGCCCCGAGTCAGGATTGAACTGACGACCCCTTCCTTACCATGGAAGTGCTCTGCCACTGAGCTATCGGGGCGTGCTGCCCGTGTCAGGGCAACCAGACGAGATTACCATCCGAGATGGCCACTCGCGAAATCGAGCCGGTCAGTATTCGTACCGTCCCGCGTTCTCGCGCATCCACGGCAGCGGATCGACCGTCGAGCCGTTGATGATGATCTCGAAGTGCAGGTGCGCACCGTAGGAACGGCCGGTGTTTCCGACCTTTCCGATGATGTCGCCGACCTTGACCTGCTGGCCTGCCTGCACCTGCAGCGAACCGTGCTGCATGTGTGCGTAGTGGCTCGTGACGACCTGTCCGTCGATGACGTGGTCGATGTAGACGGTCACGCCGTAAGCGCCGCCGGCTTCGGTCGCCGTGCGCACGACGCCGTCGGCGATCGCCTGGATCGGCGCACCGTTTCCGGGCACCAGGTCGATGCCGGCGTGCAGGCGGCCCCAGCGCTGTCCGTACGGCGAGCTCATCGCCACACCGACGATGAACGGCCACTGGATGGCCGCGTCGGGATCGTTCGTGTACAGGCTCTCGGAGAAGTGGATGCCCTCTTCTGCAGCGACCTCGGTCAGCGAGACGGTCTCGAACGACTCGGAGCGCTGGAGAACCTCGTCCTGCACATCGGCGGAGGCGACGTACGCCTGGATCTCGCCATCCGTGACCTTGGGGTTCGTCTCATCGCCTTCGGCGACCAGCGAGGTGGCGGCCGCGGCGACCTTGCCCTGCGAGGCGGCGACCGCACTGACGGGGAGGGTCATCGAGACGGCGATCAGACCGGCGACGCCCATGACGCCGACGCTTGCACCGGTCGCGACGACTCGGCGCAGCACGCGGTTGCGGCGAGCCGGTGCGACATGCTGGATCCGCTCCGGCGCCGCACCTTCGGTGACGGGCTCAGCCGCGAGCGGAACCTCGGGGGCTTCGTCTTCATCGTCGACAGCGGCGAAGCCGAAGGCCTCGGATGCCACGGCGAACGCGTCGTGATCGGGATGCCCGGTGAAGATCGATTCGGTGGCCGGTGCGGTGGTCACCGGCGTGGTGATCGTGGCGGGCTCGGTCATGACGACCGGCTCGGGCCGCGTCATCACAACCGGGTCGGTCACCGACTGCGAAGCGGGCTCGGCGATGACGGCGACGGGCTCGCTCATGGGCTGCACGACGGGAGCGCCCGAGGCTGCCAGGCGACGCGCGCGCCGACTCGTAGCCGCGGCCGACATCTGTGCAGCAGTGGGTGCGGCGGCCGGTTCCGCCGAGGAGAAGACCTGCGATGCGTCCGGGGTCACCGACATCGCGGGTGCCGCTGACGCGGCGCGAAGTCGATTCGAACGGCGCGTGGGCACAGCGCCATCCTCGGAACGCACAGGGGGCAAATCAGTTCTCTCGGGTTGATGTCAAGCGGGGGGAAGCTTGATCACTGTCACGGTTCGGGCCGCAAAAGTAACGATCGGGTAAACACTACATGCTCATGTCTGAGAAAGCCATGAACCCTATACAAATTCAATCACATGCCTTCGGCTTCGCCCGAGATGATCGCGCGGAGCCGCTCGTGCACGGCCGCGCCGCCGGCGATCACCATCGGGCGCGGCTGATCCAGCTCGAGCCGACTCACCGCTCCCCCGGCCTCCTGCACGAGGATCGCGCCCGCGGCGAAGTCCCACGGGTTCAGGCCGCGCTCGAAGAATCCGTCGAGCCGGCCCGCCGCGACGTACGCGAGATCGATGGCAGCAGAACCCATCCGACGCAGGTCGCGCGCCATGGTCATGACGCGTCGCACCATGACCAGGTCGCCGTCGTGCGTGGCCGGGTCGTACCCGAAACCGGTGCCGAGCAGCGCCCCGGCGGGTGTCTCAGCGTTGACCGCGAGTCGGATGCCATCGTGCCAGGCACCCTCGCCGCGAGCGGCCGTGAACAGCTCGCCGAGCCCGGGTGCGCACACGGCGGCGGCGACGCCCTCCCAGCTCTCCGGGTGCGGCTCGCCCTCGACGACGGCGATGCTCACCGAGTACGTCGGCACACCGTAGGCGTAGTTCACAGTGCCGTCGATCGGGTCGACCACCCAGGTCAGGCCGCTCGTGCCGCGCTCGGCGCCGGTCTCCTCACCGAGGAATCCATCGTCAGGACGCTCCTTGCGCAACCGGTCGCGGATCAGCTGCTCGACCTCGCGATCCGCCTCCGTGACGATGTCGGCGAGCGTGGACTTCGTCGCGGCCAGCAGCACCCCCGCGGCACGGCGACTGCGGGCGAGCTCGCCCGCCTCGCGGGCGATGTCTGCGGTCAGTTCCCCCAGTTCGGCGGGCGTCACTGCGACCCTCCCGGAGGGGTCGCAGCACCCGGCGCGGCGGGAGGGGGCGGCGGGATCGATCCCGGCGCCGGAGGCTCAGCTGCGTACGGCGGCACCGGAGGCGCAGGCGGCGCAGGCGGCTGCACGGGCGGCTGAGGCTGCTCCTGCGGCTGAGGCTGCGGTTGTGCCGTCGGCGGCGCAGGCTCGGCCGGAGCCTGCTGCGGCACCGGAGCCTGCTGCTGCACGGGAGCCTGCTGCGGCGCGGGAGCCTGCTGCGGCGCGGGAGCCTGCACCGGGGCATCCAGAGTCGGGAAGCTCGGCATCGACGCCTGAGGATCGTATGTCGGGCGGCCGGTGTAATAGGCGTTCCAGTCGGGTGAGCCGTCCGGCAGCACCGGCAGAGGCGTGCGCCCGTCGGAGTAGGTCGGCCAGGCGCGAGGAGCGGGCGTCGCCTCGATCGGCGTCACCGCCGGCGGCGGCGTGAACGCCTGCTGCGGGCGCGGAGCGAACAGGGCGTTCAGCAGCGGGATGAGGGTCGTGCCGACGGCCGCGAGAATCGCAAGGGCGATCACGATCCGCCAGTAGAGGTCGCTGTACTCGAACGTCTCCGGGAAGGTCAGGTAGAACACGAGCATCGCCACGAGCGCGCCGAGCATCGTGAACGTGACCATCACGATGACCCGCGTGAAGGTGGTGACGTAGCGCTGCGAGGCCTTCAGGAACAGTCGCACGTGCAAGAGTGCCAGCTGCAGGATTCCGATGACCAGCAGGAACTGGAAGAACCGCTCCATCACCCAGCCGTAGTACTCGTCACCCGTCGGAAGCCAGATCTTCACCGCACCGACCAGCAGGGCGATGATCCACGTGATCATGCTGGCCAGTGCCAGCCAGTCGGGTCGCCGCTCGGCGAGGTGCGATTCCGCGATCGCGATGCCGGCGAACAGTGCCAGGAGCAGGATCGTCAGGAACGCGCGGCCGATGATGCCGTCCTGATCGCCGATGAGCACCCACACGACGCAGACGAGAGCTGCCGCGATGAGCGCTCCGATCGCGATCCAGATGGCGCCCCGCAGCAGCTTCGATGTCATCGGCTTCTGGTCGGAGCGGGTTTCGTGATCAGACATGTGAACCCTCCTGGCTAGTCTCGTCACATCCTCCCACGCACACGGGACCTCGCCGGGACGTTATCCACAGCGACGTCGAGTGTCAGCGCGCGCTCTTCCTGGATGCCGCTGCGAAGCCCGCGACGCGCGCCTTGGCATCCGGAGTGTCGAAGGCCGCGCCGATCGAGCGCGCCTCTTCGGAGAGCTGCTCGGTGAACGTGCGGGACGGCTGCGAGCGCACCAGGCGCTTGGCATGTCCGTAGGCGCCTGCGGCGCCGGCGAGCCAGAAGCGCGCGATCTGCTCTGCGCGCTCGCGCACGGCATCCGCCTCCGCTTGCGCGTCCTCTGCCGCCGAACCGGTCGAAGGAGTCTCGACAGCCTCGGCGACCAGCCCCCACTCGACGGCCTCTGCCGCGGTGAGCAGGCGGTCCTGCAGCACCAGCTGCAGGGCCCGGCGCTCGCCGATCGCGCGCGCCAGCTGGGCCGAGACGGACAGGTCGGGTGTGAGGCCGATGTTCGCGTACAGGCTGCCGATCTTCGAGTGCGCGCCGACGACGGCGTAGTCGCTGCACATCAGGATGCCCAGTCCCCCGCCTGCCGTCGTGCCGTGCGCGGCGGCGACCACCGGGATAGCCGACTGGGTGAGGTTGAGGATGCCCTCGTTGATCACGTGCGCGAGAGAGGTGATGTCCGCACCGCTGCCCATGGTCTTCGCCATCGCCAGCACGTCGCCTCCGGCGCAGAACGAGCGCCCCGCCGCATCCAGCACGATCGCTCGCACGTCGTCGCGACCGACGGCCTCGGCGGTGACGTCGCGCCAGGCGACGGCGAGATCGGCGTCGAAAGCGTTCAGACTTGCGGGGCGGTTCAGCGTGAGTCGGGCCAGACCCTCGTCGACGGTGAACAGGATCGGCTCGCTCATGGATCTCCTTCGATGCGCAGGACGGAGTCCCAGAATAGCCGGGACCCGGCTTCACCCGTGTCCGCGCGTGAGCAGGTAGATGCGCGCGACGCCGTGTGCACGTGCCGCGGAGATGTGCGCCTGACGCGGACGCAACCCGGGAATTCGTCCGCGCGAAGCGCACAAGTCCGCGCGAAGCGCACGGCACCGACACATCGGCTCAGTCGGCGAGCACTCGGACGACGAAGTCCTCCATGCGGTGCCGCGTTCCGTCCAGCCTCTGGTCGGCCTGCCCCGGCGGACGCACCTCGTTCGGGGCGAGCGGGTGCGCGAGGCGCACGTTCTCGTGGCATGACAGGTCGGCGCAGATGTACGTCCCCGCGCTGTCGCCGCGGCGCCCCTTCGCTCCCCCGCGCCGTGCGGTCAGCAGCGCGACCTGGTTGCCCGGCTGCAGGGTGCGGCATATGTTGCACATGCCGGAGCGCACCCGTGCCGGGTCGGTTGCGCGCAGCACGATGCCCTGCGCGACGCGCTCGTGCTCGACGATGACGATGCCGCGCCTGCTCGATTCCGGATCTCGCCAGGCGAGGAAGTCCAGGTAGTCCCAGTCGGTCAGGATGAAGTCATGCGGCATCCCGATCTGGGCGATCTCGTCGGCATCCGCATTGCGGATCGCCGCGCGCACTTCGGCCTCGGTCAGTGGTCGCATCGCTTCAGTCTAGGAAGCGACCTCGGCCGTGACGTCCGGCACACGCTCCTTCCCGCGGATCAGGAACCCGAATCCGAACGCGATGAAGAACATCAGCACGCCGTAGACCGCGGCGGGCAGGCTGAGCTCCATCGAGCCCAGCACCGACTGCGCGATGACGATCGCGAGGGTGGCGTTGTGGATGCCGATCTCGAACGACGACGCGATCGCCTGGCGGCGGCCGATCTTCAGCATCCGGGGCACCGCGTACCCGATCGCGAGGCTGATCACGCAGAACAGGATCGTGATGAGCGCGAGCTGCGCGAAGTTGTCGGTCAGCAGCTTCCAGTTGGATGCCACGGCGCCGGCGATCACGACGATGAGGATGATCACGCTCGCTATCCGCACCGGCTTGTCCATGCCGCGGGCGAACGCCGGCCAGAACCTGCGGATCAGCATCCCGAGCGCCACCGGCAGCAGCACGATTGCGAACACCTCGAGCGCCTTCGCCCACTGCAGGCCCAGCTGGTCGTCGAAGGGACGGAAGTACCAGATCGCGAAGTTCGTGATCACCGGCAGCGTGATCACGGCGATCACCGAGTTCACCGCGGTCAGCGAGATGTTCAGGGCGATGTCACCGCGGAACAGATGACTGTAGAGGTTCGCCGTCGTCCCGCCGGGGGAGGCGGCGAGCATCATCATGCCGACCGCCAGCACGGGCGGCAGCTGGAACGCCAGCACCAGCCCGAAGCAGATCGCCGGCAGCAGAATCAGCTGGCACAGCAGCGCCACGATCACCGCCTTCGGCTGCTTCAGCACGCGCGCGAAGTCCGCGAGGGTGAGGCTCAGGCCGAGGCCGAGCATGATGATCCCGAGTGCGACGGGCAATCCGATGGTGGTCAACGCTGATCCCATGGAACTCAGTGTGGCCGATGAAGCGCTCTGGTGTCACTCTCTCCGTTCGACGGCATCGCTCCGCTGCCGCTCGGCGAGCCGTCGCTGCAGCTCCCTGACCTCGTCGACGAGCTCGGGCGCCGGTCCCGAAACCGGAACGCCGGGCGCCACCTCGCCGATGGGCAGAGCCGCGACCGGTCCCGGCTCGAGTCCCCATTCGGCCCTCCACTGCACCAGCTGCGCGGATGCCGTCGCATACACGATCCGCCCCAGACCCACCCACGCGTGGGCCGCGCTGCACATCGGGCAGTGCTCGCCTGATGTGTACACCGTGGCCGCACGACGCTCGTCGGGCGTCAGATTCGCCGCCGCCCATCGCGCGATCTCGAACTCCGGATGCCGGGTGTGGTCGCCGCCCGCGACGCGGTTGCGATCCTCGAATCGGATGCTGCCCCCGCCGTCGACGAGCAGCGAGCCGAACGGCTCGTCGCCCTCTTCCAGCGCCTCACACGCGAGGTCGACGCAGCGGCGCAGGTACTCGAGGTCGTGCTCGTTCACGGGGTCGGTGGCCATGATGGCATCCTCTCATCGACCGCCGGGCCGTTACATTCCGGGGGCCGACACGCCAGAAATCGGACCGGTTGCCCCTTTTCGTCCGACAACTGGCGTGTCGGCCCCCATTTCGTATCGTGCAGCACGCGGGCCGCCGGGCGCCGCGCGTCACTCCTGCACGGCGAAGATCCCGTGCGCACCTCGCTCGGCATCGATCATGAAGTGCGACACGAACGGGTAGTGACCGGCCTCCGGGAAGATCAGCTCGACGAAACCACCCTGCGCGACCGCGAGCGGCAGCACCTGCGCGCCCGTGCCCTCGGCCCGGTTGATCGAATACGCGCCCTCCGACCAGACGGTGTCGAACTGCCCGCCGACGACGTGGAAGCTGCTCGGCCGCTCGACGCCGGCATCCAGCGCCCACACCCGCACCCGCTCACCGACCTTCGCCGGCAGAGGCGCGTGGTCGTACTGGTTGGCGTAGCCGTTGAAGGTCACCAGATCCGGGTTGCGCGCGGCCATGGCATCCATGTCGACCACGCCGCCGTCGTGATCGCCGAGGTAGTACTCGCCCTGCACGAGCACGTAGCTCCGATCGACGGCGGGAAGGTCTTCCGGTTCGATGACGACCGCGCCGTACATGCCGTTGACGATATGCGCGCTCATCGGCATGGTCGAGCAGTGGTACATCCAGATGCCGGAGCGGGTCGCCGTGAACGTGTAGGTGAGGCTCTCTCCCGGAGCGATCGTGCGCATCGGCCTGTCGGGGGCGAGCGCGCCGGCGTGGAAGTCGATCGAATGCCCCATCGCGGCGTCGTTGACCAGCGTGATGACGAACGTGTCGCCCACCCTGCCATGCAGGGTCGGGCCGGGAGCGGTGCCGTTGTACGTCCACAGCGTCTGCGTCACCCCGGGTGCGACCTCCTTCTCCTCGTCAGTGACGGTGAGAGTGACCTCGTGAGTCATCGGAGAATCGGATGCCGGAAGCGCGGGCAGCACGGCGTCGTAGGGCTTCAAGTCTTCACCGGGTTCGGCCATCAGATCGATGAGGCCGGAGTTGCTCATGTCGTGGCCAGCGTGAGTTCCGTGGTCGTCTTCGTGTTCGGCGCGGTCACTGGCATCCGACCCCGTGCCCGACTCGGATGCCGAAGCGCCGGTCGCGACGATCTGCATCGTCATGCCCATCTGCCGGTGCCCGAGGATCGAGCACCACCCCTCGAGGTCGGCGGTGATCACGCCGACATCGATCGTCTCGGACTCCCCCGGCGCGAGTCGCCCGCCGTTCACGCCGTTCGCGAAGACGAGATCGTGCACCTGCGTGGCGTCGGTGTTCGTGATCTCGATCACCAGGCGCGTGCCGACCGGAACCTCGATGCGGTTCGGGGTGAAGCGCATATCGGCGGCCTCGACCTGCACGGTCTGCACCGGGGCATCCGCGTCCCCGGTCGCGGCGCTGCCCCAGCCCATGCTGATCGGATCGGCGGCCGCGACGCCCGCCGAGACGAGCACCACGGCGAGCAGGCCGGCGACGGCCTGACCGGCGCGGCGTCCGCGCGGCTCGCCCTCGGGCACGATCGGCCCGCGTCCGGGTTCGGTGAGCATGGCTCCGGACGCCTTGGCGCGACGCTGCGCGCGCATCGCCCGCAACATGATGATGAGGAAGGATGCCATCGCGAAGAGGTACATCACCGACGACACCACCCGAAGCAGGCTCGAGACCGGCAGCGCGTAGACGACGAGTGCGGCGTTGGCGATCGTGACGCGCAGGATGCCGGCGGCGTCGAATCCGGCTGTGCCGACGCGCACCGGGCTGGGCCCTCCGCCGAGCACGACCGGGATCAGGTAGCTGAGCGCTCCCAGGAGCACCTGCGCGACGAAGCCCGCCGCGAGGAACGGCACGACGTGCGCGAAGAGATCGTCGAGTGCGGCGAACCCGCCGCCTGCGATCGCGAAGACCGCGGCGCCGATAGCCACGGTCGCGACGGTGCCCGCCCACCAGACCAGGCCCATGCCGACCGACAGCGCAGCGAAGCTGTGCGGAGCCTTCTGCCGCGCAGCGCGGAACAGCGAGACGCCGATGACGACCAGCCCGACGAGGTATGCGCCAAGCCCTGCGGAGACGCCGGGCAGCCACCCGAAGGCGGCGCTGAGGGCCGAGATCAGCACTCCCGCAGCGAGGACGGGCAGTGCGCGGGCCGCGCCGGTGGCGGCGTGCTCGTCGGCGCGAGTGCGCAGGATCGTCGGCCAGAGGGTGACGACCGTTCCGGCGACGGTGAGGCCGATCCAGCCGAGCACGTTGATCAGCGCGTGCGCGATCACCAGGTTCGGGCTGCTGTCGCCGCGCGCGAGCCATGCGCCGAGGGCGGCACCGACGATCAGCAGAGCGGCCGAGGTGATGTAGTACCGGATCGTGCGACCGAACTTTCCGGGCATGCTCGCGCGGGTGCGCCGGTACAGGCTGATGCCGTGCCAGGCGACAGCCACGATCAGCGCCGCGGCGCCGACGAGAGTGATCGGCCAGATCGCCGTGAGCACGCCGGTGACGATGATCACCGCACCGCCGTTGGCGAGAATGAGACGGATGTTCTGGTCGCGGCGATCGGACGCGGTGGCGGCGCTGCGCAGCAGCGCGAAGGAGAAGTACTGACTCCACACCAGGATCGCGTGCGTCACCGCTCCCAGCAGCAGCAGGTGAAGCATCAGCCACATGGGGCTCGGCACCCAGCGGTGCACGATCGTCGACACCACCGTCAGCAGCAGCCACACCACGGTCGGGATGTCGCGCATCGCCCAGAACCCGCGCCGCTTCACCTGGTCAGTCACTTCGTGGTTCCTTCTTCGTGCTCTTGATGCGGTTCTGCGTGCTGTTGGGGCTGGCCTTCGTGCTGTTGGGGCCGGTTCGGGCCACCGGCTGCGGAGGACTTCTCGGCCCGGGGAGGAGCCTTCAGCTGAATTCCTCCTCCTGAACGGGAGTTCTCCTCCCGAACGGGTGCGGGTGCGCGTGCGGGTGCGGGTGCGGGCTCGGGCTCCGCTGCTTTCGAGCGCCCGGAACGCTTCGGCTCCCCGAGCATCGCGCTCGTGATCGCGGTCAGCAGGAACAGCAGCAGCGCCGCGACGCCGAGCACTCCGCCGAGCTGCCACGCCACGGGCATCCCGAGTCCATCGCCGATCCACACCCGCACGATCAATGCGACCTGCAGCAGGCCGATCGGCGCCCAGAACGCCGGCCGGTACGGCAGCGGGATGCGCAGCACCGCCGGAAGGATCGTCGTCGCGTGCGCCATGATCATCGAGAAGGTGTATCCCAGGAAGACGGCGTGGATGACCGCGTCATACGCCGGCTGCTCGCTGGGCTCACCGAGCAGCAGCACGAGGCCGGCGACGGCGAGCCAGACGTAGCCGGCGAGGATGCACGCGGCCATGTAGCGCGTGACGCCTTGCGCCCGGATCGTTCGCCGCGCCACGTCGTGCACGATGAGCCAGCCGGTGAGCGAGAGCATCGTCATGCCGAGCAGGATCGCCCCGGCATCCGGCAGCACGAGACCGACCACGAGCGCGCCGGTCACCGCCCAGGCGTGGACGAGAAGTCGGATGCCCGCGCGCGGCCCCATGGTGATGCGGGCGAGTTCGACGCGCTCGGCGGCGATGGTGAGCACCAGGAAGCCGATCAGCCACGGGATGACTCTGGCCATCGTGTCCTGCCCGAGCCAGATGAGGGCGCCGGCGCACGCGAGCCCCGCGCCGAGCAGCTGGACGAGCAGGGCTGCGTCGTACTGGCGACGCCAGAGGGGGATGTAGAGCACGACGAAAGCTGCCGCGCCTGCGGCCAACACGGCTTTGCCGATGATCAGCGGGACCGGGTCTGCGACGAGCAGGACCCCGCCGAGGCCGAGCAGCGCCGGGGTGATGAAACCTGCCGGGCGCGCGAGAGCCGTGGCGCGCTCGAGGCTGACCAGCGTGCCGACGAAGCCGAGCACGAGAAGCATCCCATGCACATCGGGGAGGCGATCAGTGCTCAAGGGTGCCGGCAGGCCGAGCAGCAGCAGACCCGCGTCGAGCCCGGCGAGCAGCGCGATCGCGGCCGGCAGCATCGACAGCATCCGCCATCCGCCGCGTCGGCGGCTCACGAGCGGACTCGCAGGTGCAGGACGCAGGCGCCGTCCGCGCGGAACGGCAGCAGTTCGGCATCCGACTTCTCTGCGCGCGAGCGCGCGATGCCCTCGATCATGCCCTCGTGAACGGCGCAGACGACGTCGGAGCGTCGCGCCGCCACCGCCAGCAGCGGGCAGCGGT
Source organism: Microbacterium alcoholitolerans (assembly GCF_050408615.1). Classification (NCBI taxonomy): domain Bacteria; kingdom Bacillati; phylum Actinomycetota; class Actinomycetes; order Micrococcales; family Microbacteriaceae; genus Microbacterium; species Microbacterium alcoholitolerans. The sequence continues at coordinate 1,376,531 of NZ_JBNTKD010000001.1, forward strand.
GCAGCACGATCGGCTCGCCGCTGCCATCGGGCTCGAAGCCCTGCTCGCGCATGGTGCCGACGACGAGGTCGCGGGCGGTGCTGGTGGCATCCGACTGCTGTGCGGCGATCTCGGCGCCCCAGCGCTCCCCCGACGCGCGCGCGTGCGCGACCGGGTCGGGCACGGTGCGCGCGAGGGTGTCGGCGAGTGCCAGCGCGAGACCCGCGTACGGATTCACCGCGTCGGCGGGCGGCGCCACCCAGCGCCAGCCCGGTCGGCCACGGCCCTGCACCTCGGATCGGATGCGACGCAGCCGGCCGTCTGCGCGCAGGCGCTCGAGGTGCTCGCGGACGGTGTTCTCGTGCAGGCCGGTCGCCGCGACGATCTCGGCGGTGGTGGCGGAATCACGTGATTCAACCTCGCGCAGGATGCGTTCTCGGGTCGACGAATAGCGCCGCCCGTCGGCACCGCGCCGAGGCGTGCGCTCGGGGTGCGGACGTTCCGGATTTTCTCCGGGAGCCGAGTCCTTTTCCACGGAATCTATTGTAATAAAATCGAAGCGTCATCCCGCATCGATCGAGACGGAGAAAATCATGGCCAGCATCGAGATCCACAGCTCACGTTCCGTGGCGCACGACCAGACGATCGGCGGTGGCGGCAGCTGCGCCTGCGGCGGTCACGACGAGGAGCTGCCCGAACTCGACGTGCAGACGATTCCGCACGCTGTGCGCCACGCAGCGATCTTCGGCGCGATCGAGTCTCTGCGCCCCGGTGCGGCCATGGTCATCTCTGCCACGCACAATCCGGTGCCCCTGCTGACGCAGCTGTCGGCCAAGCACGGCGCCGCCTTCCACACCCGCTACCTCGACGAGGGTCCGGAGCGCTGGCGCATCCTGATCCGCAACGCGGCCTGAGCGGGCTCGCCAGGGAACGACTGAGGGCCCCCGCGATGCGGAGGCCCTCAGTCAGTGTTTCTGGCGGTGGCAAGTGAGGGATTCGAACCCCCGAATGCAATGCAGGCTGATTTACAGTCAGCTCCCTTTGGCCGCTTGGGTAACTTGCCAATGCACGCCCGTCCGACTTGATCAGCCAACCGGGGGCGCGAGAATCAAGCATACCTGCCCGCGGCGGTCGTAAGAAATCGAAACCTCAGCTGCCGAACACTCCCTGATCAGCGTCCGCCAGCGACTCGGGAGTGCGCAGCAGACCGCCCTCGGCACGCACGGTCGCGGCGGCGATCAGCATCGCCCGATCGAGCAGTTCCTGCCAGTCCGATCCGGATGCCGGGACGCCCGCGGACAGGCTCGCCGCGACCGCCGCGAGCGTGGCGTCTCCCGCTCCGACGGTATCGACGATCGCGCCTGGCAGCTTGGCGATCGGGGACGTGAACACACCGGCATCCGATTCGAGCACCGCGCCAGCCGGGCCCGCTGTCGCGAGCACCGAGCCGACGCCGAGATCGCGCAGGCGGGCGCGCAGCGCGTCGAGATCTCCGCTGAGCTCCTCGTCGTACAGCAGGGCTGCGTCATCGGATCCGACCTTGACCAGCTCCGAGCGCGCGGCGAGGCGCTCGAAGCCGCGGACGAACTCGTCGCGGTCGCTGAGCATGCCCGATCGCGGGTTCGGGTCGACCGCGACCCTGGCATCCCCCAAGGCGTCGACGAGGGCGTCGACCTCGGCCGGCACGTCGAACGGGAAGCAGCTGATCGCGACGATCCCGGCATCCGAGATCGCCTTGCGGGCCTCATCGTCGTATCGGATGCTGCGCCCTCGCGCCGCGTCATTGAAGACGTACTGGGGCTCGCCGCTCGCCGACCACGTCACGACCGCCCGCGACGAGCCGCGCGGCGCGTCGCTCGCGATCAGCTCCACGCCATGATCGCGCAGGTACTCGCGGATGTGGTCGCCCGGCTCGTCATCGCCGACCATCGCGATCAAACTGGTCGGGATGCCCAGCCGCCGCAGGCCGACGGCCACGTTGAGGGCGGCTCCGCCGACCAGTTCGCGGACGCCCGTGGCATCCCGGATCTCATCGATCAACGCGTCGCCGATGACGACCGCCGCACCACCATTGCTCATCCTGCGAGACTATCGCGTGCAGGGCCGTTGCCGAGTGCAGGACCGTTGGCGAGAGCAGGTCGGATGCTGCAGAACCAGCCTGCTGCGGGCAACGAGCCTGTTCTGGGGCGATGGCGGGCGGAGGGCAGCCCGGGCGGACGACAACGACGGACGCCGGGCGGCGCTCGCGGACGGACGGCAGCCCGCGCGGACGCCGGGCGACAGACGCCGGGCGACGGTGCGGCGCGGCTCACCTTCGCATCACGCGCGCGGACCTACCCTGTGCTCATGAGGCCCCAGGGCAGGCTCCGAGTCGGCATCGCCGCCGCGGTCCTCGTCGCGGGCGCGACGCTGCTGGCCGGCTGCCTGCCCGACGAGGCGCTGATCCCGAAGAGCGCGTCGCCGACGGCATCCGACGAATCGAGCGCCGAGCCGACGCCTAGCGCGACACCCACCTCGCCGACGATGACGATGCCGAAGGACTGCCGGGAGATCCTCTCGGACGACGTCCTCGCCGAACTCGATGGCGTGCCGCTGAACGATCCCGCATTCGGCGAGAGCGGCATGCTCTCGGACGGTTCGCTGCGCTGCATCTGGGGCGACCCCGCGGCCGACACCACAGGGCTCACCACGACGATCGAGCCGATGTGGCGCGGCGAGGCTCTCGACATGCTCAACGCACTCGTCGCCGACGAGGGCTTCAGCTGCTACACGCCCGACGACGGCACACGCTGCGAGAAGACCTGGCCGAACAAGCAGTATCCGGTCACCGACGGGCGCACGCTCTTCTGGCGCGACGGGTTGCTGATCGACACGCGCTACTCGAACCTCGCACCCTCCGGGTACACGTCAGCCATCATCGCCGCCATCTGGCCCTGAGCACGCGCGCACCCGGTTCCGGACAGAGAGAGGCCCCGGACCTTCCGAAGAAGGGCCGGGGCCTCAGTCGCTCCGAGATCACGCTCAGTTGTAGGTACCGGGCGTGATGTCGTCGGTCGAGAACGCGTCGAAGTCGACGTAGCCGAAGTCGCCGCCGTCAGCGTACGCGCCGTCGGATGCGAAGATCCGGTTCGGGTAGCGCTCGCTCTTGGCCTCTTCGGTCGCCTCGACCGTGATGTCACGGTAGCGGCGCAGACCGGTGCCGGCGGGGATGAGCTTACCGATGATGACGTTCTCCTTGAGACCGATCAGCGGGTCGCTCTTGCCCTCCATGGCGGCCTGCGTGAGCACGCGGGTCGTCTCCTGGAACGATGCAGCCGACAGCCACGACTCGGTCGCGAGCGACGCCTTCGTGATACCCATCAGCTCCGGGCGACCGGACGCGGGGCGCTTGCCACCGGCCACAGCCTCGCGATTGATCTGCTGGTAGCGCTTCAGGTCGACCATCTCGCCCGGGAGCAGCGTCGTGTCAGCGTGGTCGACCACGGTGACCTTGCGCAGCATCTGGCGCACGATGACCTCGATGTGCTTGTCGTGGATCGGCACACCCTGCGAGCGGTACACGCCCTGCACGCCGTTGACGAGGTAACGCTGCACCTCGCGGGCGCCCATGACGCGCATGACCTCCTTGGGGTCGAGCGTGCCGACCAGGAGCGGCTGACCGACGGAGACGTGCTGGCCGTCCTCGACGAGAAGCGTCGCGCGCTTCAGCACCGGGTAGACAACCTCTTCGTCACCGTTGTCGGGCGTCAGGATGACCTTCTTGCCCTTTTCGGTCTCGTCGATCGTGATGCGACCATCGGCCTCGGCGATCGGCGAGGCACCCTTCGGGGTGCGCGCCTCGAACAGCTCCTGCACACGGGGCAGACCCTGCGTGATGTCATCCGCCGATGCAGAACCACCGGTGTGGAAGGTGCGCATCGTCAGCTGCGTGCCGGGCTCACCGATCGACTGCGCGGCGATGATGCCGACAGCCTCTCCGATGTCGACCGTCTTGCCCGTGGCGAGCGAGCGGCCGTAGCACTGCGCGCAGACACCGACAGCCGAGTCACAGGTCAGCACCGAGCGCACCTTGATGCTCTCGACGCCGGCCTCGACCAGCTTGTCGATGAGAACGTCTCCGACGTCCTCACCGGCAGAGGCGACGACCTCGCCCGCAGCGTTGACCGCGTCGGATGCCAGGGTGCGGGCGAACACCGAGTTCTCCACGTTCGCGTCGCGGGTCAGCACGCCCTGCGAGTTCGGAGCGGCGATCGGGAGCTCGAGGCCCTTCGACGTGCCGCAGTCCTGCTCGCGGATGATGACGTCCTGCGAGACGTCCACCAGACGACGGGTCAGGTAACCCGAGTCGGCGGTGCGCAGAGCGGTGTCGGCCAGACCCTTACGGGTACCGTGCGTCGCGATGAAGTACTCCGCCACCGACAGACCCTCGCGGTACGAGGAGATGATCGGACGGGGGATGATCTCACCCTTGGGGTTGTTCACCAGACCACGCATACCCGCGATGTTGCGGATCTGCAGCCAGTTACCACGAGCACCCGACGACACCATGCGGTTGATGGTGTTGTCCTCGGGGAAGTTCTCGCGCATGGCGGCCTGAACCTCGTCGGTCGCCTCGGTCCAGATCTTGATGAGCTCCTGGCGGCGCTCGAGATCCGTGGTCAGACCCTTGTCGTACTGCGACTGGACCTTCGCCGCCTGCTTCTCGTAGGTCGCGACGATCTCGGCCTTGTTCGGCGGGGTGAGGATGTCGCTGAGCGCGACGGTGACACCCGAGCGGGTCGCCCAGTGGAAACCGGCATCCTTGATGCGGTCCAGCGTGGCGGCCGTCTCGACCTTGGGGTACTCCTCAGCCAGCTTGTTCACGATCTGCGACAGCTTGCCCTTGTCGGCGACGCCGCGCACGAAGGGGTAGCCCTTCGGCAGCGCGCCGTTGAAGATCGCCTGTCCGAGCGAGGAGTCGACGAGGCCGTGGCGCTCGTAGCCCTCGGGCGCTTCGCCCTCGAGGAAGGTGAGGCCGGGGATGCGGATGCGGACCTTCGCCTGCAGGTCGAGGGTGCCCTCGTCCTTGGCCAGGATCGCCTCGGAGACCGAACCGAACGCACGACCCTCACCGGCAGCGCCCTCCTTGACCGTGGTCAGGTGGTGCAGGCCGATGATCATGTCCTGCGAGGGCAGCGTGACCGGGCGGCCGTCCGACGGCTTCAGGATGTTGTTCGACGCGAGCATCAGCACGCGGGCCTCGGCCTGAGCCTCGACCGACAGCGGCAGGTGCACAGCCATCTGGTCACCGTCGAAGTCTGCGTTGAACGCGGCGCAGACGAGCGGGTGCAGCTGGATGGCCTTGCCCTCGACGAGCTGCGGCTCGAACGCCTGGATGCCGAGGCGGTGCAGCGTGGGTGCGCGGTTCAGCAGCACGGGGCGCTCGCGGATGATCTCCTCGAGCACGTCCCAGACCTCGCCGCGGGTGCGCTCGACAGCGCGCTTGGCGGCCTTGATGTTCTGCGAGTGACCGAGGTCGATCAGGCGCTTGATCACGAACGGCTTGAACAGCTCCAGAGCCATCTGCTTGGGCAGACCGCACTGATGCAGCTTCAGCTGCGGACCGACGACGATGACCGAACGGCCCGAGTAGTCGACGCGCTTGCCGAGCAGGTTCTGACGGAAGCGACCCTGCTTGCCCTTCAGCATGTCGCTGAGGGACTTCAGGGCACGGTTTCCGGTGCCCGTGACGGGGCGGCCGCGACGGCCGTTGTCGAACAGTGCGTCGACGGCCTCCTGCAGCATCCGCTTCTCGTTGTTGACGATGATCTCGGGGGCGCCGAGGTCGATCAGACGACGAAGACGGTTGTTGCGGTTGATGACGCGGCGGTACAGGTCGTTCAGGTCACTGGTCGCGAAGCGGCCACCGTCGAGCTGCACCATCGGGCGCAGCTCCGGCGGGATCACCGGAACGACGTCGAGCACCATGGCGGCCGGGCTCATGCCGGTCTCCAGGAACGAGTTGACGACCTTGAGGCGCTTGATCGCACGGATCTTGCGCTGGCCCTTGCCCTCGGAGATCTGCAGGTGGAGGTTGTCCGCCTCCTGCTTCAGGTCGAAGGTCTGCAGGCGGCGCTGGATCGCCTCGGCGCCCATGTGGGCCTCGAAGTACTGACCGAACCGGTCCTGCAGCTCGTGGAAGACGTCGTCCTCCGGGCGCAGAGCGCCGACCTCGAGCGTGCGGAAGTCCTCCCACACGCGCTCGAGCTTGGCGATCGCCTCGTCTGCACCCTTGCGGGTGAGCGTCATCTCCTTCTCGGCGGCGTCCTTGACCTTGCGCTTGGCGTCGGCCTTGGCACCCTCCGCCTCAAGGGCGGCGAGCTCCTCCTCCAGCTTGGCCATGCGCTCTGCGATCTTCGCGTCGCGACGGTCGCCGAGCGTCTTCAGCTCGAGCCGGATGTTGTTCTCCTGCGTGGCGAGGTCGCGGTGACGAGCATCCTCGTCGACCGAGATCACCATGTACGCGGCGAAGTAGATGACCTTCTCGAGGTCCTTCGGCGCCATGTCGAGCAGGTAGCCGAGACGCGAAGGCACTCCCTTGAAGTACCAGATGTGCGTCACGGGAGCGGCGAGCTCGATGTGACCCATGCGCTCGCGACGGACGGAGCTCTTGGTGACCTCCACGCCGCAGCGCTCGCAGACGATGCCCTTGAAGCGGACACGCTTGTACTTGCCACAGGCGCACTCCCAGTCACGGGAGGGGCCGAAGATCTGCTCGCCGAAGAGGCCGTCCTTCTCAGGCTTCAGCGTGCGGTAGTTGATCGTCTCAGGCTTCTTGACCTCGCCGTAGGACCATCCGCGGATGTCCTCTGCGGTGGCCAGGCCGATTCGAAGCTCATCGAAAGTTGTTGCGTCGAGCACTAGTTCTCCTGTTAGAAAATCTGTAGCTAATCGAAGGGGCCGGGTCAGATCTCGTCGATCGATGCGGCTTCGAAGCGGCTGGAGATGTTGATGCCGAGTTCTTCCGCAGCGCGGAAGGCCTCGTCGTCGGTGTCTCGCAGGTTGACGGCGGTGCCATCGGCCGAGAGGACCTCGACGTTCAGGCAGAGCGACTGCATCTCCTTCATGAGCACCTTGAAGGACTCGGGGATGCCGGGCTCCTGGATGTTCTCGCCCTTGACGATGGCCTCGTACACCTTGACGCGGCCGAGGATGTCGTCGGACTTGATGGTGAGCAGCTCCTGCAGCGCGTATGCGGCGCCGTAGGCCTCGAGCGCCCACACCTCCATCTCACCGAAGCGCTGTCCACCGAACTGCGCCTTACCACCGAGCGGCTGCTGGGTGATCATCGAGTACGGTCCAGTCGAGCGAGCGTGGATCTTGTCGTCGACCAGGTGGTGCAGCTTCAGGATGTACATGTAGCCGACCGAGATGGGCGCCGGGAACGGCTCGCCGGAGCGGCCGTCGAACAGCTGGGTCTTGCCCGTGCGGTCGATCAGGCGCACGCCGTCGCGGGTCTCGCGGGTCGAGTCGAGCAGACCTGCGATCTCGGGCTCGCTGGCACCGTCGAACACCGGGGTCGCGACCTTGGTGTTCGGAGCGACATCGCGTGCCTCCTCGGGCAGCTGCGCCGCCCACTCCGGGTTGCCCTCGATCTTCCAGCCCTGCTTGGCGATCCACCCGAGGTGGGTCTCCAGCACCTGGCCGAAGTTCATTCGACCGGGGATGCCGAGCGGGTTGAGCACGACGTCGACCGGCGTGCCGTCCGAGAGGAACGGCATGTCCTCGACGGGCAGGATCTTCGCGATGACGCCCTTGTTGCCGTGGCGGCCGGCGAGCTTGTCGCCCTCGGTGATCTTGCGCTTCTGAGCGATGTAGACCACGACGCGGCGGTTGACGCCCGAGCCGAGCTCGTCGTCGCCCTCTTCAGCGTCGAACTCCTTGACGGCGATGATCGTGCCCTGCTCACCGTGAGGGACCTTCAGCGAGGTGTCGCGAACCTCACGGCTCTTCTCGTTGAAGATCGCGCGGAGCAGGCGCTCCTCGGCGGACAGCTCGGTCTCGCCCTTGGGCGTGACCTTGCCGACGAGGATGTCGCCGGGGCGGACCTCGGCGCCGATGCGGATGATGCCGCGCTCGTCGAGGTCCTTCAGCAGCTCGGGGCTGACGTTGGGGAGGTCACGCGTGATCTCCTCCTTGCCCAGCTTGGTGTCGCGGGCGTCGACCTCGTACTCCTCGATGTGGATCGACGAGAGCGTGTCGTCCTTCACCAGCTCCTGGCTGAGGATGATGGCGTCCTCGAAGTTGTGACCCTCCCACGGCATGAACGCGACGAGCAGGTTCTTGCCGAGCGCGAGCTCGCCGTTCTCGGTGGCGGGGCCATCGGCGATGACCTCGCCGACCTCCACGCGCTCACCGGCGCTGACGATCACGCGCTGGTTGTAGGACGTGCCCTGGTTCGAGCGGTCGAACTTGCGCAGGTGGTACTCCTGCGTGCCGCCCTCGTCGAGCATGACGACGACGCGGTCTGCGGAGACCTCGCTGACGACACCGGCCTTGGCGGCGGTGACCACGTCACCGGCGTCGATCGCGGTGTAGCCCTCCATGCCGGTGCCGACGAGCGGCGAGTCGGAGCGGAGCAGCGGCACGGCCTGACGCTGCATGTTGGCACCCATCAGGGCGCGCTGCGCGTCATCGTGCTCGAGGAACGGAACGAGCGAGGTCGCCACCGACACCATCTGGCGCGGGGAGACGTCCATGTAGCCGATCTCCTCGGGGAGGAACAGGTCGACCTCACCGCTGCCGCCGCGGGGGCGCGCCAGCACGTGGCTCTCGGTGAAGCCGCCCTTCTTGTCGAGCGGGGCGTTCGCCTGGGCGATGTTGAAGTCGACCTCTTCGGCTGCCGTGAGGTAGTCGATCTGGTCGGTCACGACGCCGTCGACGACCTTGCGGTACGGCGTCTCGATGAAGCCGAACGAGTTGATGCGCGCGAAGGTCGCGAGCGCGCCGATCAGGCCGATGTTCGGGCCTTCAGGCGTCTCGATCGGGCACATGCGGCCGTAGTGCGAGGGGTGCACGTCACGGACCTCGACGCCGGCGCGGTCACGGCTCAGACCACCGGGGCCGAGAGCCGACAGACGACGCTTGTTCGTCAGGCCCGCGAGCGGGTTGTTCTGGTCCATGAACTGGGACAGCTGCGACGTTCCGAAGAACTCCTTGATCGCGGCGACGACGGGGCGCACGTTGATCAGGGTCTGCGGCGTGATCGCCTCGATGTCCTGCGTGGTCATGCGCTCGCGGACGACGCGCTCCATGCGCGACAGACCGGTGCGGACCTGGTTCTGGATGAGCTCGCCGACCGCGCGGATGCGACGGTTGCCGAAGTTGTCGATGTCGTCCGTGGCGATCCGGATCTCGGCCTTCTTGCCCGAGCGGATGCCGGAGAACGTCTCGTCACCGCGGTGCAGGCGCACCAGGTACTTGATCGTCGCGACGATGTCCTCGACCGTCAGCACCGAGTCGGTCAGCGGCGAGGCGAGACCGAGCTTCTGGTTGATCTTGTAGCGACCCACCTTGGCGAGGTCGTAGCGCTTCGGGTTGAAGTAGAAGTTGTCCAGTAGCGCGCGGGCGGCCTCTGCGGCGACCTGCTCGCCCGGACGGAGCTTGCGGTAGATGTCGCGAAGCGCGTCTTCCTTGGTGAGGATGGTGTCCTTCGACAGCGTCTCCTCGATCGACGGGAAGCCGGCGAACTCGGCGAGGATCTCTTCGCTGGTCATGCCCAGCGCCTTCAGGAAGACCGTGACGGACTGCTTGCGCTTGCGGTCGATGCGGACGCCGACCTGGTCGCGCTTGTCGATCTCGAACTCGAGCCATGCGCCACGGCTCGGGATGACGCGAGCGGTGACGATGTCCTTGTCGCTGGTCTTGTCGGGGGTCTTGTCGAAGTAGACACCGGGCGAGCGCACCAGCTGCGAGACGACGACGCGCTCGGAGCCGTTGATGATGAACGTGCCCTTGCCGGTCTGCAGGGGGAAGTCGCCCATGAAGACGGTCTGCGTCTTGATCTCACCGGTCTGGTGGTTCATGAACTCGGCTTCGACGTACAGCGGAGCGGCGTAGGTCTTGCCGCGCTCCTTGCACTCGTCGATCGAGTACTTCTCGGGCTCGAGGTACGGGTTCGTGAACGAGAGCTGCATCGTCTCGCCGAGGTCCTCGATCGGGGAGATCTCCTCGAAGATCTCACCCAGACCCGACACCTCGGAGACGTCGGTGCGGCCGGCCTTCTTGGCCTCCGCGACACGAGCCTTCCAGTCGTCGTTGCCGACGAGCCAGCCGAAGGACTCGGTCTGCAGTGCCAGCAGGTCCGGGACCGTCAGCGTGTCGGAGATCTTGGCGAACGAGAGGCGGGATACTCCGCGGCCGTTCTTGTTGGTGGTGGATGTGGATGCGTTGCGAGCAGCAGCCAAGGGAGTAACCTCCGTGAGCCCGGGCAGGGGCTGGTCGATTCCTAGACGTGGAGTGCGCGCTCGAGAACTCAACGGATGCCGACCACCATATGAGGGCACGGAGAAGCGAGCGCAACTACTAACTATAAGCCGATTTCGGCGACATGGCAAGCACGATCCTTGACCAATTCGAGAACCTGCGGTATTGGCATCCCTCAGGATGCGATGCCGAGCTCATTGCCCGGGATGGATGCCAGCAGTGTGCGCGTGTACGGATCGCGCGGGTTGGTGAAGATCTCCTCGCTCGTGGCGGCCTCCATCAGCGCACCGTCCTTCATCACGCACACGTAGTCGCTGATCAGCCGCACGACCGCGAGGTCGTGCGAGATGAACAGATAGCTGAGTCCGTACTCCTTCTGCAGGTCGCCGAGCAGGGTCAGGATCTGGTCCTGCACCAGCACGTCGAGCGCTGACACCGGCTCGTCGCACACCATCAGATCGGGCGAGAGCGCCAGCGCCCGCGCGATGGCGACGCGCTGGCGCTGCCCGCCGGACAGCTCGGACGGGTAACGCTGCATCATGGATGCCGGAAGCGCGACGTCATCGAGAAGCTGACGCACCCTGGCGCGGCGCTCGGATCGGCTGCCGCGCTTGTAGAACTCGAGCGGCTCGCCGATCAGTCGCCCGATCGTGAACATCGGGTTCAGGCTCGAATACGGATCCTGGAAGACCGGCTGCACGCGCTGGCGGAACTCACGCGCCTGCGCCTTGTCGAGCGACTGGATGTCGCGCCCCTCGAACCGGATGGTGCCTGCGGTCGGCTCGATCAGCTTCAGCAGCATCCGTGCGGTCGTGGTCTTGCCCGACCCCGACTCGCCGACGATCGCGACGGTCTTGCCGCGCGGAATCGAGAGCGAGACGTCGTCGACGGCGACGAAGTCGCTCTGGCCGCGCACCGGATACACCTTGCGCAAGCCCTCGATCTCGACGATGTTGTCGGATGCCGGAAGCCCCGTGTCACTGGCATCCGACGTCTTCTCGGACGCGACGAAGACTTCCGGCTGGAGGCGAGCCGCGGCGATCGAGGGGGCCGCGTTCACGAGACTCTGCGTGTACGGGTGCTGCGGGGCCTCGAGGATCTGTCGCGCCGAGCCCTGCTCGACCACGCGGCCGCGGTGCATCACCACGACGCGCTGCGCGCGCTCCGCGGCCAGCCCCAGGTCGTGCGTGATGAGCAGCACAGCCGTGCCGAGTTCACGGGTCATCTCGCCCAGCTGGTCGAGGATCGTCTGCTGCACGGTGACGTCGAGCGCGCTGGTCGGCTCGTCGGCGATGAGCAGGCGCGGCCGGCACGCCAGGCCGATGGCGATCAGGGCCCGCTGACGCAGACCGCCGGACAGCTCGTGCGGATACTGCTTCGCACGCCGCTCCGGATCGGGGAGCCCTGCCGCCGAGAGCGCTTCGACGACCTTCTCCTTGACGTTGCCGCGGTTCGCAAGGCCATGCGCGAGCAGGGTCTCGGCGACCTGCGTGCCGATCTTGGCGACCGGGTTGAGGTTCGACATCGGGTCCTGCGGGACCATCCCGATGTCGCGGCCGCGGATCTTGCGCAGCTCGCTCTCGGAGGCGCCGACGAGTTCGCGCCCGTCGAGTCGGATGCTGCCGCCGGCCACCCGACCGCCGGATGCCAGCAGGCCGATCACCGCCATGGCGGTCGTGGACTTGCCCGAACCGGACTCCCCCACGATCGCGACGGTCTCACCGGGCGCGATCTCGAGGTCGACGCCCTCGACGGCGTGCACGACACCGTCCATCGTGCCGAAGTCGACGGCGAGGCCGGACACCTGCAGCAGCGGCTGTGCGCTCGTCTGCATCTCGGTCATCGATTCATCTCCCCTGGCGCTCATCGCGCCCTCGTCCTCGGGTCCATCGCCTCGCGCAGCGCCTCGCCGAACAGTGTGAAGCCGAGCGCCGTCACCGCGATGCAGATGCCGGGGAAGAACGCCAGCCACGGGGCGATCGCCAGCTCGCTCTGGGCGTAGGTCAGCATCCGACCCCATTCGGCCGTCTCCGGGCGCCCGCCGCCGAGGCCGAGGAACGACAGCGCCGCCGCATCGATGACCGCGGTCGCGAGCGTCAGCGTGGCCTGCACGATGACCGGCCCGATGGCGTTGGGCAGCACGTGCGACATGGTGATGCGTCCGCGGCCGAGTCCCAGGGTCTGCGCCGAGAGCACGTACTCGCTACTGCGCTGCTGCAGCATCGATGCCCGAAGCAGGCGCGCGAAGATGGGCACCTGCGAGGCGCCGATGGCGATCATCACCGCGGAGGGCGTCTGCCCGAGGATCGCGGCGATCGACACCGCCAGCAGCAGGTTCGGCACCGACAGGATGATGTCGACGATGCGCATGATCAGGGTGTCGACCCAGCCGCCGAACGTGCCCGCGATCAGACCGAGCAGCATTCCGCCGACCAGACCGAGCGCGGTGGAGACCACACCGACCATCAGAGATGCCTGCGCACCCCAGATGAGTTTGGAGAGCACGTCGCCGCCGAAGCGGTCGAGCCCGAGCGGGAACTGCGGCAGCTCACCGGGGCCGGGGATGTGCGTCGGGGTGATGTACTCGGCGCCGGGCAGCGCGGTCTCGGGGTACGGCGCCAGGATCGGGGCCAGCAGCGCCACGGCGAGGAAGACGAACACGATCGCCGCGCCGATCCACGCCGTGGGGTTGTGGCGAAGCCGCCGCAGGACATCGCTCCAGAAGCTGCCGCTCTTGTGCAGCTCCGCCTGTGCGACCGCGACGGTGTCGGACGATTCAGCTGCGCCTTCAGCCGGCCCGGTCGGGCCCTGTGCGGGTGGGAGCACTGCGCTCATCACTGAACCCTCACTCTCGGATCGATCAGGCTGTACGACACGTCCACCGCGAGGTTGATCAGCGCGTACGCGATCGCGATGAAGATGATGAATCCCTGCAGCACGGGAAAGTCACGGGAGAAGATCGAGCGGGCGAGGAACGACCCGATGCCCGGGAACGCGAAGACGGTCTCGGTGAGGACTGCGCCCGAGATCAGCAGGCCCGTCTGGAGGCCGATGATCGTGATCACCGGCAGCATCGCGTTGCGCAGGATGAACCGGTTGCGCAGCGTCGGCACGGCCAGTCCCTTGGCGCGTCCGGTGCGGACGTAGTCGGCATTCTGCACCTCGAGCACGCTCGCCCTGGTGATGCGGACGATGATCGCCAGGGGGATCGTGCCCAGTGCCAGCGCCGGGAGGATGAGGTGCGTGATGGCATTCCAGGCCGCATCGAACTCGCCCGTGATGATGCCGTCCCAGACGTAGAAGCCGGTGACATGCGTCGCATCTATTCGTGCACTCTGGCGCCCATCGGAGGGCAGCCAGCCCAGCTGCACGGCGAAGATGTACTTCAGGATGAACGCCAGGAAGAACACCGGGATCGTGATGCCGATCAGGCTGAACACGACGGCGGTGTGATCGGTCCACCTGCCGTGCCGACGCGCCGCCCAGTAGCCGAGGGGCACACCGACGCCGATCGCGAAGATCAGCGCCAGCGCGCTCAGCTCGATCGTCGCGGGGAAGCGCCGGAAGAACTCCTCGGTCACGGGTCGTCCCGTGACGATCGACGAGCCGAAGTCGCCTTGGAGCAGGCGACCCACCCATACGAAGTACTGCTCGTACAGCGGGCGGTTGAAGCCGTAGAGCTCGTTGACCTCTGCGATCGCCTCGGGTGTCGCCTTCTCACCGAGAAGGGCGATCGCGGGCCCTCCGGGGAGCGCGCGGACCCAGGCGAAGAGCAGCACGCTCAGGCCGAAGAGGGTGGGGATGAGCAGCAGAAGCCGCTTGCCGATTGTTCGCAGCAAAGGGGTCTCCGGGTCTCGCGACGATCCTTCCCCTCGCGGATCGCGCGAGGGGAAGGATCGTCTGAGCGGGTGATCGTACTCGGCGGGCTTACTCGGTGAGGACGATGTCCGTGAAGACCTCGTCGTTCACCGGGCTCGCCGGGTAGCTCTCCACGCGCGGGCTGAAGGCCAGCGTCGGCGCGGGGTGCGCGATCGGCACACCCGGGATGAACTGGGCGACCTGCTCGTTGATGTCCTCGTAGAGGGACGTCTGGTCCTCCAGGCTGGAGACGCCACGGGCGTCGGTCAGCGCCTTGAACAGCTCGGGGTTGTCGAAGCCCCACTCCGCGCTCTTCTGACCGAAGAAGACGCCGACGAAGTTGTCGGTGTCGTTGTAGTCGCCGGTCCAGCCGAGCAGGTGGATGCCGTGGTCCGACCCCGCCGTGATCTTCTCGAGGTAGTCCGGGCTCCACGCGTCGGTTTCGGGCGTGATCTGCACGCCGACCTCCTCGAGCTGCTTCGCCAGGACGGTGAAGATCTGCTCGGGGTCCGGCATGTACGGGCGCGAGACGTTGACCGGGTAGTTGAAGGTCAGCGTGAGCGGGTTGTCGGCGGTGTAACCGGCCTCCTCCAGCAGCGACTTCGCCTTGTCGGCGTCGTACTCGTAGGTGGTGACGCCGTCGTTGTAGCCGTTGACGACCGGCGGCACGAACTGCGTCGCCTTCTCGGTGCCCTCGGGCAGGACCTGCTTGATCAGCGCATCCTTGTCGACGGCGTACGACAGGGCCTGGCGCACCTTGATGTCCTGCAGCTCCGGGATCGCCTGGTTGAACGCCAGGTAGAGGATCGTGAACGGCGGGCGGGACACCATCGTGAAGTCCTTGTCGGCCAGTGCCTGCGTGTCGGCCGGACCGACCAGGTCGTAGCCGTCGATGTCGCCGGCCTCGAGCGCCTGGCGGCGTGCGGTCGGGTCGTCGATGACGCGGAAGATGATCTCCTCGATCTGGCCCTGCTCGCCCCAGTAGTCGGCGTTCGCGGTCAGGGTGACGTTCTCACCCGGTGCCCACGAGTCGAACTGGAACGGACCGGTGCCGACCGGGTGGCCCTTCGCGTACTCGGAGAGCGTGGGCGCCTCGGCCGTGCCGCCGACCTCGTCAGCGCTGAACTCCTCGAGGGCCGAGGGGCTCTGCATGGCGAATGCGGGGAGCGAGAGGGATGCCACGAAGCCGGCGAACGGCTTGTTCAGCTCGATGGTGACCTTGTCGTCGCCGTCCGGGGTGCACGACTTGTAGACGGCGTCCTGCGGGTTGGACGAGTAGCCCTTGAAGAGCTTGTTGTAGTAGTAGCCGACGGCCTCGGACGCGAGCACGCCGGTCCAGTTGTACCAGCGCTCGAAATTGAAGCACACGGCCTCGGCGTTGAACGGCGTTCCGTCGTGGAACGTGACGTCCTGCTTCAGCGTGAAGGTGTGTGACATGCCGTCCTCGGACGACTCCCACTCCTCCGCGAGCAGCGGTGCCGGGTCGGCCGTGCCGGGTTCGGTGCCGACGAGGCCCTCGAAGATCTGGCGGGAGACGCGGAAGGTCTCGCCGTCCTGGGCGACCGACGGGTCGAGGCCCTGTGGGTCGGAGGAAGCTGCGAACACGAACGTGGTGTCGACGTCGGCGGCGGTCTCGTCGCCTCCGTTGTCACCGCGCTCGCTGGCGACGCAGCCTGTCAGCGCGATGGCTGCGACGGCGACTCCGGCGGCAAGGGCGATCCCTCGCCTGCGCAGGGGGCTGTGGGTCATGATGAACCTCTCTGTGAACGCTACGTTGCGAGTTCGGATGCACCATTGCATCCGCACACGTGATGCTCCGACGCTACCGACGCGATCGGCGTATTCCAAACCCCGGCGCGTTGCGATCTGGTATCGGCTTCTGACAGTGCTGTCACGGTGCGGCGCTGTAGGGTCAGTGCTCATGAAGCGCAGACCGGTCGCGCAGCACGCGCCGCAACGCACGCCGACGGCGGCGGGCTCTGTGCTGAAGATGCTGGGCATCGCGCTTGCGGTGCTGACGGTGTCGGCGGTCGCCGTGGTCGCCTTCATCGCCACGGATCTCGTCGTGCGCGTCGGAGAGGACGCCGTGACCCTCGAGGACGCACCTTCGGTCGCCCCTCCCTCACTCGGCGAATATCCGGGCGAGTTCGCGATCCTGCTCGTCGGCACCGATGAGTGCGGTGCCATCTCGACGCAGAGGCTCGGCGAGCGCTGCATCGGCGAGGAGGGCATCCGCAACGACGTGAACCTGCTCGTGCACGTCTCTGCCGCGCCTCGCAAGGTGAGCGTCGTCTCGCTGCCGCGCGACCTGATGATCGAGGTGCCGGAGTGCACCGCGGAGGACGGCACCGTGGCATCCGGCATGAGCAAGGCGCAGATCAACAGCGTCTTCCAGCACGGCGGCCTGTCGTGCATGGCGAAGACGGTGTCGGAGCTGAGCGGCATCGACATCGGCTTCGCCGCGAAGCTCAGCTTCGACGGCGTGATGAAGATCACGGATGCCATCGGCGGCGTCGAGGTCTGCATCGGTCCCAACGGGCTGCACGACAAGGAGACCGCCCTGGACTGGGGTCCCGGCGCGCGCGCGATCTCGGGGTACGAGGCGCTGCAGTTCATCAGGGTGCGCAAGGGCATCGGCGACGGCAGCGACCTGGCGCGCATCTCCAACCAGCAGCAGTACATGTCGCGGCTGGCGAGCAAGATGCTCAGCAGCGAGACACTCAGCGACGTGCCGACCCTGCTGAAGCTGGCCAACGTGATCGCCGACAATGTCGACCCGAGCGACACGCTCGCCAATCCGGTGCGGCTCGCGCAGCTCGCGCTGGCGCTGAGGCACGTGCCGTTCGATGACTTCGTGCTCCTGCAGCTGCCGACCCTCGACGATCCGGACGACCCCGGTCGCGTCGTGGCCAACGAGACGGCCGCGGCGCCGATGTGGGCCGCGATCGCCGAGGGGAACTCGCTCGAGATCACCGGCAAGGTCAGCAATCACGGCGGCGCGGTGGCGGCGACCCCGGCCCCCTCTGACCCGCCAGAGACCCCAACCGCATCGCCGTCCGCGGCACCCACCCCGACTCCGACCGACAAGACGGTGCTGTCCGAGGAGATCAGCGGCATCGACCTGAACCAGCAGACCTGCTCGGGCTGAGGGGACTGCGGCTGGATAGGCTCGAGCTCATGGGAAGAGCACGCGGGCGCGACGCCGAGAATCCGCAGGCGAAGCTCGACCACGGCGGGGTGGCCGAGATCATGGCATCCGAGTTCGCGAACGGGTTCGAGCTGGTCGTCGACGGCACGCCGCAGTCGCACGTCGACCTCGACGACCCGACTCACCTGCACTTCGAGTACATCGTGCGGATGGGCGCCGTCATCGATCAGCTCGGAGCGTCGGCATCCGCCCCGCTCAGCGTCGTGCACCTCGGCGCCGGCGCCCTCACGATCCCGCGCTACATCGACGCGACCCGGCCCGGATCGCGCCAGCAGGTGATCGAACTGGAGGCTCCACTCGTGACCCTCGTGCGCGAGCATCTTCCACTGCCCAAGGGCGCGGCCATCCGCATCCGCATCGGCGACGCCCGCGAGGGGCTTCGCCGGCTCCCTCCGGCTCTGATGGGCAACTGCGATCTCGTCGTCTCGGACGTCTTCTCCGGCGCGCAGACCCCGGCGCACCTCACCAGCCTCGAGTTCTACCGCGAGATCGCCGAGCTGCTCGCGCCCACAGGCGTGCTGCTGGTCAACATCGCCGACGGGCCGGGCCTCGCGTTCGCGCGGCGGCAGGTCGCGACGGCGGCGACCGTGTTCCCCGAGGTCGCACTGCTGGCCGACACGCAGGTGCTCAAGGGACGGCGGTTCGGGAACCTCGTGCTCGCGGCATCCGCCACTGCGCTGCCCACCGATTGGCTTCCGCGGATGCTGGCGGCGGGCCCGCACCCGGCGAAGATCGCGCAGGGCGACGAAGTCGCCTCCTTCGCACGAGGAGCGGCGGTCGTGACGGATGCGGATGCTGTCGCGTCTCCGCGCCCGGATGCCGGGCTCTTCCTGCGCTGACGGAAGGCGGATGCCGCGTCGCAGGGCGTGGCTCGGGCGCGTTCGAGCGTCCGCGAGGCAGACTGTCAGTACGGTCGCGGAGAGGAGCCATCAGCCGTGAATCTGATCAAGGGTTACGACCCGAATACGCTTCGTGAGCTGGTGGACCAGCAGGAGTGCCAGGAGCGTCTGGCCGAGATCGAGAATCAGCGCAGCCTGCCCGTGCTGCTTGAGCGCGTCTGGCTGCTGAAGGTGCTCGACCGCCTCGACGAGGCCCTGGACCTGGCGGAGGAGACTGTGCGACAGGCCCGCATGGCGGGCACCCGCAAGGACCTGCTGCGCGCGCGTGTGCTGCACGGCACGGTGCTGCAGAACCGCGGCGCCCACGCCGCCGCCGCGCAGGAGCTCGCCACCTGCGCGAACGAGGCCGAGGGCCAGGAGTGGCTCGGAATCGCGGCGTTCGCGTACCAGCACCACGGCAAGAACGCCTACGAGGCCGGCGAGTTCGACGAGGCGCGCGACAGCTTCAAGCAGTCGCTGTTCCTGCGCCGCTCCGCCGGCGCCGACGACACCGACCTCGAGAAGGCGCTGCGCGCGATCGAGGCTGCCGAGCGGCGCAGCGCCGCCGAGCCGAGCGTCCTGGTCTGAGTCCATCGGTTCTGCGCCGGACGCGTCGAGTTCCCTGGCGCTTGCCCGAATGTCCGTCGGTGGCCATACTCTGATCTCATGGCTGATCTGAACCGTGTGCGGGTCTGGGCGGAGGCGCTGATCAGCATGCACCTCGACGACTCCTGGGTGTTCGATTTCGACCACGCCAAGCGCCGCGCGGGGCTCTGTGACTTCCAGCGCAAGCGCATCACGGTGTCGCGCTATCTCGCCGCCAGGTTCGAAGACGATGAGATCCATCAGACGCTGCTGCACGAGGTCGCGCACGCGGTCGCCGGCCACACCGCCGCGCACGGCCCGGAGTGGAAGCGCATCGCCAGCGACCTCGGGTACGTCGGCGGCACCACCCATCACGGTGAGACCGCGACCGAGCTGGCGCCGTGGATCGGACAGTGCCCTGCCGGGCACGTGACTTACCGGCACCGCCGGCCCGCACGCGAGACGTCATGCGCGAAATGCTCGCGGCGCTTCGATCGCCGCTACCTGTTCGCGTGGCGCCGCCGCGAGATCACGCCTGCCGACCGGCTGGCAGCGCAGACGCCCCGGTGAGGGCGGGCGCCTGAGCGGTGCGCGCTCAGGCTGACGGGTCGCGCTCGTCGTGCCTTTCGGCCCGCTCGTCGGTCTTGTCCGGCACGTCGATGGCATCCGGCTCGGCGATCACATCCGGCTCGTCGATGGGATCCGGTTCGCCGATGATGAACGGCTCGTCGAGATCGGATGCCACGGGTGCGCTCCCCGGGTGCGGCCGGCGGCGACGCACCAGCATGGCGAGGAGGCGCCAGCCGATCAGGAACGCGCCGACCACGAGTGTCGCGACGATGATGAACGGGACCTCGGCCGTGTCGCCGGATGCGACGCGCAGCAGCATCCCTCCGGCCACGGTGACGATCCACACGATCAGTCCCCACCCGAGCGACCACGGGCGACGCGGCCGTGCCGGAACCAGAGCGGCGAGCGCATGCCCGGCGACCAGCGCGACGAGGAACGGCCAGGCCGTGAGGAGGAAGCCCAGCGGATCCTCATTGTGGGATGCACGGCCGATGGCGGCGAAGATGAGCACCAGGACGGCATCGACGATGAGCGCGGGGAGGTACCTCATGGCGCCACTCTATGGCGACCCGGCCCTGTTGCCGTGCTGCGCGCGCGAGTGTCCGCCCGCGGGCATCCCTTTCCGCGCATCAGTCCCCTCCAGCGCATCGGTCGAACGGCTCGAAGTTCCCGGCGCGCAGCACGGGGACGACGTCGGACGCGTCCAGCTCCGCGGCTTGGGCGACGCTCGCCGGGCGGATGCCATCGTCCTGCATGCGCGCGGTGGAGGCCACCCCGCCGGCGAGCTCCCGCCCTGACCCGCTGCCGATCAGCAGGTGGCGCAGCCCGCGGCGCAGCGCCCGGAACGACTCCGCCGAGACCGCCGCCTCCGGCGAGGAATGGTCGATCCCGAGATCTGACAGAGCCGCGATGACGGCGCCGGCGCCCAGCTGATCCTCGACCGCGAAGCGCAGGCTCCCGTCGGGGGCGCGCTCCCCCGCGGCGATGACGCTCACCGAGGTGCGCGCTCCGCGCCGTTCCTGCAGCGTCATGACGGCACGCGCGGTCGCCGCCGCATTCCGGATGCCGCCGAGCAGAACGACCGGCGCGGTCCCAGAATCTAGGGCGCCGGCATCCAACCTTTCAGCATCCGGCCCCTCGCCCGACCCGGCAGCCGCCGCGGCCACGGCCGCGCCGTTCGACGACCAGAGCAGTGCGCGCTCCAGCGCGATCGGCTCTTCGGCGACAGCATCCGCCATTGTGGAAGAGAACCGCAGCACGTCCACCACCACGACGACGTCGGCGGGCGCGAGCCGGGCGAGCCCATCGACACCCCACTCGAAGCGGACCTGATACGACGACTGATCGAAGGGCGATGGCATCCGTCCAGCCTATGCAACGGCGACCCCACCGGATTTCTGAAGGACGACTGCAGGTCTGAAGGACTCTCGCGCCCGCAGAATCCTTCAGAAGTGCAATCATCCTTCAAAACACGCCCCCGCTTCAGTCCGCGGCGAGCGCCTCGACCGGCGCGACCCTGGTCGCGAGCCGGGTCGGGGTGACCGCCGCGACCGCCGTGAGCACGGCCGTGGCGAGCACGATGATCACCACGGGCAGCCACGGCACCGCCGGGTACACGAGACCTGCCGGCTCGAAGTCCGGCAGCACGGGCACCGAGCCCAGCAGCGACTGCGCCGCGACCCAGCCGTAGGCGACACCGAGCACGAGACCGGCGAGGGTCGCCGCCACGGTGATGTGCACCGCCTCCAGCAGCACCATCCTGCGCACCTGCCCGCCGGTGAGGCCGATGGCCCGCAGCAGACCGAGTTCGCGCCGGCGCTGCACGACACCGATCGTGAGCAGGTTGACCAGGCCGACGCCGGCGATGACGGCCGACACAGCGACGAGCACCATCATCACGCTCGCGAACCCATCCAGCACGGCGAACGTGTCGCCCAGCGAGGCCTCGTCGCTTTGCCGGCTCATCAGTGCCTTGGTCGACTCCAGCGCGACCGCGAACATGGTCACCAGCGTCACGCCCATCACCACGCCGATCGCCATCCGGCTCGAGCGCTCCGGGTACCGCAAGGCGTTCTCGGCGGCGAGCCGTGCCGTGGCCGAGCCGCCGAACATGCGCCCGACCAGCCGCAGCACGGGAGGCATGAACAGCACCGCTCCCAGTGTCAGCCCGGTGAACGAGAGGATTCCGCCGAAGAAGGCGATCACGACACCCAGCGGGGTGATCAGGCCGACCATGACGCCGAACGCCAGCAGCGCCACCCCGATGATGAGCAGGACCAGAGCGCCGACGTGCCGGCCGGCGCGGCCCGCGACATCCTCATGCGTGCGCTCGACCGCGCCACCCAGCGCCTGCAGCGGCGTGACGGTGAGAACCCGGCGCGAGCCGATCCAGGCGGCCAGCCAGGTGGTCAGCGCGACGCCCGCGAACGGCAGCAGGACCGCCGGATGAACGAGGCTGAAGTCCTCTGGCGCCCCTTTGAGGAGCCGCTCGCCGACCATGATCCCCAGCGCCGAGAGCAGCACCCCGAGGACGAGCCCCACCGTCGCACCGAGCACTCCGACGACGAACCCCTGCCCCGCAACCTCCGAGCGCTGCGAGCGGGCGGATGCCCCGATCAGACGCATCAGCGCGATGCGGCGCGTGCGCCCGGCGATGATCGTCGAGAACGTGTTCGCCGTCACGATCGCCGCGACGTACATCGCGACCCCGGTCAGCAGCACCGACAGGATCGCGACCACGATGGCGAGCGTCTCGCTGTCGCCGATGTACGGATCCGACTGCAGGTAGGCGCCGATGTACGCGGTCACCTCGACCAGCACCACTCCGAACCCTGCAGTGAGAGCGGCGACGAGGATGCTGGCTCCCATGCCCCGATCGCGCAGCCATCCGAACCGGGACGGTCGGGGCCGCTCCAGGCCGGCGCGTGCGATGTGCGAGCTCATGCGGCCACCTCCGCCGCGAGCATGTACGACGAGATCTGCTCGGCGCTCTGCTTCGGGTGATCGGCCACGATGCGGCCGTCGCCGAGGAACAGCACCCTGTCGGCATGGCTGGCCGCGATGGCGTCGTGCGTGACCATGGCGATGGACTGACCGTGCTCACGACTGGCCGTGGCCAGCAGCTGCAGCACCTCACGCCCCGTGCGGGAGTCGAGGTTGCCGGTGGGCTCATCCGCGAAGACGAGGTCAGGACCGGTGGCGAGCGCGCGGGCGATCGCCACGCGCTGCTGCTGACCGCCGGAGAGCTCGTGCGGGCGATGCGTGAGACGAGACGCCAGGCCCAGACGCTCGACGAGGCCGTCGATGCGCGCCCTTTCGATGGCCGTCGGCGTGCGGCCGTCGAGCTCGAACGGCAGCATGATGTTGCCGAGCGCATCGAGGGTCGGCACCAGGTTGAACGCCTGGAAGATGAACCCCACGCGCCGACGGCGCAGGATCGTCATCTCGAGGTCGCCGAGGCCGGTGATCTCGGTGTCGCCGATCCACGCGCGACCCTCGGTGGGCGCGTCGAGGCCGGCCATGATGTGCATCAGCGTGGACTTGCCCGAGCCCGAGGGGCCCATGATCGCGGTGAACTGGCCGCGCCGCACGCCGACGCTGATGTCGTCGAGGGCCCGCACACCGGCATCCCCCGTGCCGTAGGTCTTGGTGAGGTGCTGAACACGTGCGGCGAGGCCGAGGTCCGAGGTCGTGATCTCCATGCTTCGACGCTATTTCCGCCGCCGCATCCGGCACATCGGCCAGGGGAATCATCTCGAGTACATCGGCAGGATGATCCCGCGGTACCCGGCGGATGACAAGTCAGGCCAGGCCGTGCTCGAACGCGAAGACGACCAGCTGCACCCGGTCGCGCAGACCGAGCTTGGAGAGGATGCGGCTGATGTGCGTCTTGACGGTCGCCTCGCTGAGGAACTCCCGCGATGCGATCTCGGAGTTCGACAGCCCTCGCGCGGCGAGCGCGAAGATCTCCCGCTCGCGGTCGGTGAGACCAGCGTACGTCGGCGGCACCGGCTTGGTCTCGGCGGTGAAGTGAGCGAACAGCTCGCGAGTGGCGGATGCCGCGATCACGCTCGACCCGGAGTCGACGGTGCGGATCGCGGCGAGCAGGAACTCCGGATCGGCATCCTTCAGCAGGAATCCGCTCGCCCCCTGCTGAATCGCCCTGGCCGCAGCCTCGTCGAGGTCGAACGTCGTCAGCATGACCACCCGCGGCGGGTTCGGCTGCTTCAGCAGCTCGGCCGTGGCGGCCAGGCCGTCCATCACGGGCATCCGGATGTCCATCAGCACCACGTCGGGCCGAGCGCCGGCGACGACGCCCAGAGCCTCGCGCCCGTCACCCGCCTCGCCGACGACCTCCATGTCGGGCTGGGATGCGACCAGCATCCGGATGCCTGCGCGGAACAGCGCCTGGTCGTCGACCAGCACGACCCTGATCATGGTGAACCTCCGCTGCCGGCATGCGCTGCGCTCCCGATCGGCAGCGCGGCGGTGACGGTGAAGATCCCGGCGTTCCGCCCGGCCACGAGCGTACCGCCCACGAGCTGCGCGCGCTCGCGCATGCCGACAAGACCGTGTCCGCCGCCGGTCGGGGCCGCGGCTCCCGTGACGGTGTTGCGCACCTCGATGTCGACGCGATCCGGCAGCCAGGACAGGCGCACGTCGACGTCGCCGGCGCCGTGGCGCAGCGCGTTGGTGAGCGCCTCCTGCAGGATGCGATAGACGGCCAGCTGGATCGCCCCTGGCGGCTCGCCCGGTGGCATCGGATCGACGGTGACGCGCGGTTCGATGCCCGCCCGACGCACCTGCGCGAACAGCGTCTCGAGGTCGGCGAGCGTGGGCTGCGGCCCGTCGCCCTGGCGGTGGCGCAGCTGGGTGAGCAGCATCCGGACATCCGAAAGCGCACCACGGGCCGTCGTCGCGATCGTGCCCAGTGCCTCCTGCGCCATCTCAGGGTGGCTGGCTGCCGCGTATCGGGCACCGTCCGCCTGCGCGATCACCACTGCAAGCGAATGCGCGACCACGTCGTGCATGTCACGCGCGATGCTCACGCGCTCCTGCTCCTCGGCGGCCTTCGCCTCGGCGCGCAGCTGCGCCTCACGCGTCTCGCGGCTCTGCCGGACGCTGCGCCACAGAAGGCCCGCGCCCCAGGACAGCGCGAGCGAGAACAGCACCGTGCTGCCGGTCAGCAACCCGAAGATCAGCATCTGCAGGGCCGCGTCGCTGCTGGGAGGCATTCCGATCTGCTGCAGCAGCGGTACGTACACGCCGGCAAGTACGCCACCCGCGACAGCCGAAGCCCCGCCGAGCCACATGAGGCGCCGGCTGCCCCAGGCTCCGACGGCGAACAGCACGCCGAAGATCGCGATGTTGGCGATGACCGGCCAGAGGCCGACCCCCATCTGCAGGATGGCTGCGGCCCAGGCGATCGCGAGCGCCAGCGGCGGAGAGAAGCGGACTATCGCCGCGGCGCCCCACAGCAGCACGCTGACGACGATGTACAGCGTCGTCCCCCATCCGGAATCGGTGATCCATCCGCTCGGCGACGGCGCGATCATCAGCAGCGTCAGCGGCACCGTGATGGCCAAGCCGATGAGCGCCCCGATGATGTCCAGGACGAGCAGGGGCACAGGGACGCGACGGATCACACTTTCACGCTACGGGAGCGCCGGCGCCCGGGCATCCTTCCGGAGATGTATCCGGGCGGATGCCCGCCGCCGGCTCGCCACAACTCCGGAGATCCGGTGGCGGATGCGACCGAACGGGCGGATCTGGGCCCGGTGGGCGGAGTTTCTCCGGAGTTCTGGCGGCGTGAGCAGTCAGACCCGGCAGATGATCTCACCGTGCGGGACGAGGAACCAGCCGTCGCCGTCGGCCGCCCACGCCCGCCAGGCGTCGCTGATGGCCCGCAGCTTCCCGCGGGATGCCATCCCTTCGCGCTCCAGCTGGCGCGCGAGCGCGGATTCGAGGATTCGGTCGGCCCACATCCCGCCCCACCACTCGCGTTCGCTCGGCGTCGCGTAGCACCAGGTGGATGCCGTCGCAGTGATGTCGGCGAAGCCCGCGGCGCGCGCCCAGGACAGCAGCCGGCGGCCGGCATCCGGCTCTCCGCCGTTGGCCCGCGCGGCCTCACGGTACAGCCGAAGCCACTTGTCGAGTTCCGGCAGCAGCGGGAACCAGTGGAATCCGGCGTAGTCGGCATCCCGCGCGGCGACCACGCCACCCGGCTTGGCGACGCGGCGCATCTCGCGCAGCGCCTGCACCGGATCGCCGACGTGCTGCAGCACCTGATGCGCGTGCACGACATCGAACGTGTCATCGGCGAAGCTCAGCGCATGCACGTCCTCGACGGCGAAGTCGATGTTGCCGGCACCGCGCTCGGCGGCGAGGGTCTGTGACAGCGCGAGGGCGTCGGCGTTGATCTCTGTCGCCGTCACGTGCCCGACGCGACTCGCGAAGTCGGCCGTGATCGTGCCGGGACCCGCACCGATGTCGAGCAGGCGCGTCTCAGGCATGAGGAGCGGCTCGAGGTAGGCCGCCGAGTTCGCGATGCTGCGGGTGTTGTGCGAGCGGAGCACCGAGTCGTGGTGCCCATGCGTGTAGACGGCCATGGACGTCAGCCTAGAGGCGCGCATCTGCTCGAAGACGTCGCGCGTCACTCGGGAGGCGGCGGCACGTCGTGGATCATCCGGCGCAGCAGTTCACGATCGGGCTTGCCGGATGCCAGCATCGGCAGCTCGCCGGTCTCCAGCTGCACGGGGCGTGCGTGCCTGCCGATCTCGGCCGCGACGCGCGCGCGGGCATCCTCCAGCATTCGCCCGCCGTCACCGCGCACGGGGGGCGCGAAGATGATCGACGACTCGCCCCAGCGCTCGTCCGGCATTCCGAGGACGACGGCCTGCTCCAGCCCGGGCACGGTGCGCACGATGCGCTCCACTCGATCGAGGGAGATGTTGATGCCGCCCGAGACGATCACGTTGTCGAGCCGGCCGTGCACCTCGACCTCGCCGTCGAGGATGAACCCGCGATCGCCGGTGCGATACCAGCGCTCGCCCTGCTCGTCGGTGGTGAAGATGCGATCGGTCAGCGCCTCATCTGCCAGGTAGCCGTCGGCGAGCATGGGGCCGCTGATCCGCAGTTCGTCATCGACCTGGCCGACCCGCACACCGTCCAGCGGAACGCCGTTGTAGACACAGCCGCCGCTGGTCTCGCTGGATCCGTAGGTGTGCACGAGCGGCACCCGCAGATCCATCGCGCGCATTCGGATGCTGTCGGAGAGAGCCTGCCCGCCGACGAGGATCGCACGGTGCGCGCGCAGCGCCGCCAAGACCGCCGGGTCGTCATCGGCCGCATCGATCAGGGTGGCCAGCTGCGCGGGGACAAGGGATATGTGCAGATCGTCGCCTGCGGCTTGCCGCGTCGCCTCGACGAAGGCCTGGGGCGACAGATGCCCCTCGACGACGGTCGGATCGGTGCCGGCGAGCTGCGAGCGCACCAGCACCTGCAGTCCTGCGACGTAGCCGGCGGGCAGGCAGAGCGTCCACCGGCCGGAGCCGATCCGGGCACCGGTCGCCTCGGCGCTCGCCCGCAGCGCGGCGGCGCTCAGCACGACCTTCTTCGGGACTCCGCTCGACCCCGAGGTCGCGACGACGACGGCCGTGCCGTCGGGAACGACGTCATCCGGCTCCGGGCTGAAGCCGAGCGCGAGCGGGCGGATGCCGTCGAGCGCGGCCGGCAGCGCATCGCGAACCGCCCGCGGGTCGTCGCCGTGGATCGGATGCAGTCTCCTCATCGATCTCCATTTCGTCTCGCTGCGCTCGCTCAATGTTGACCCGGCGCGCGTCAACGCGTCGCATTGACCCGCACCGCGTCAATAGTGGTACGGGAAGGCAGACCAGTCGGGGTCGCGCTTCTCGAGGAACGAGTCGCGGCCCTCCACGGCCTCGTCGGTGCCATAGGCGAGACGCGTGGCCTCGCCGGCGAAGACCTGCTGACCGACCAGGCCGTCATCGACGGCGTTGAAGGCGAACTTCAGCATCCGGATCGCCGTCGGCGACTTCGTCAGGATCGTCCGCGCCATCCTCAGCGCCTCGCGCTCGAGCTCGGCGTGCGGCACCACCCGGTTCACCGCGCCCATCTCGTACGCTCGCTGCGCGGAGTACTCCTCGGCGAGGAAGAACACCTCGCGGGCGATCTTCTGGCCGGTCTGGCGGGCCATGTACGCGGAGCCGTATCCGGCGTCGAAGCTGCCGACGTCGGCATCCGTCTGCTTGAAGCGGCCGTGTTCGGCCGACGCGATCGTCAGATCGCAGACGACGTGCAGCGAGTGCCCGCCGCCGGCGGCCCACCCCGGGACGACGGCGATGACGACCTTCGGCATGAACCGGATCAGGCGCTGCACCTCGAGGATGTGCAGGCGGCCGGCGCGTGCCGGGTTGTTCACCTCGGTCATGGACTCGCTGTACTTGTACCCGTCGCGTCCGCGGATGCGCTGGTCGCCACCCGAGCAGAACGCCCAGCCCCCGTCCTTCGCGCTCGGGCCGTTGCCGGTGAGCAGCACGGCGCCGATCTTCGGGTCCTGCCTGGCGATGTCGAGTGCGCGGTACAGCTCATCGACGGTGTGCGGGCGGAAGGCGTTGCGCACCTCCGGACGGTCGAAAGCGATGCGGGCGACACCGCCGTCGCGCGAGACGTGCGCGGTGATGTCGGTGTACGCCTCGGCGCCCGGCGCCAGGGTCCACTCGGCGGGATCGAAGAGGTCGGAGACGGATGCTGAGGTCACGGCATCCACCCTATTGCCCGCACTCGCGTACGATCATGGCGTGCCTCAGACATCCTCGCGCCTGCGTCGTTCCCTGCTCGTCCTCACTGCCGCCGCCGCTCTGGCGCTGACCGGCTGTGCGTCCGCCCCGGATGCCCCGGCTGCTGCTCCGAGCCAGAGTGAGGCGCCCGCGCCGTCCAGCGAATGCAGCTATTCGACCGAGGCGCGCCCGGCTTCGAAGGCGGTCGACCTGCCCGACGCCGATCCGGCCGTCTCGGGAGAAGTGCCGGTCACGATCGCGACGAGCGCGGGCGATCTCGCCGTGACGCTGGATGCGGATGCCACGCCGTGCACGACCAACAGCTTCCTCTCGCTCTCCGAGCAGGGGTACTTCGACGGCACGAACTGCCACCGTCTGACGACGCAGGGCATCTTCGTGCTGCAGTGCGGCGACCCGACGGGCACCGGCACCGGCGGCCCCGGATACGCGTTCGCCGACGAGCTCAGCGGCTCCGAGACCTACCCGGCCGGCACACTGGCGATGGCCAACGCAGGCCCCGACACCAACGGCTCGCAGTTCTTCATCGTGTACGCCGACACGTCGCTGCCGCCCTCGTACACGGTGTTCGGCCACCTCGACACCGCCAGCACCGAGATCGTGGCCGGCGTCGCCGCCAACGGCACCGAATCCGGCGCGTCCGACGGCACCCCGAAGACCCCGGTGACGCTGGACGCCGTCACCGCGAACTGACCCGCCACGGGGCGTCGGATGCCCTCAGCCGGCGATCCGGGCGCGACGCGCTCGGAGGAACCCGTCGATGGCATCCCAGATGGCGATCCCGGCGATGCCCACCCCGGTGAGGACCGCGAGCACGGCGAGCGCGTCGTCGTCCACTCCGTTCGCCACCATCACGACGTCGACGAACTCGGGGTTGTACAGCACGCCGTTGCCGAGCGCGGTGAGTCCGGCGCTCATCACCGCCAGCGCGATGAGGGCATTGGCGATCGCGAGGCCGTTCGTCCAGCGTCCGCGTGCGAACACGGCGATGGCGAGTGCGGCCTCGGCGGCGAGCAGCAGGAACAGCACGCCGATCCACCACGGCCACAGCTCGGGGTTGATCAGCGGCAGGGACTCGGGACCGGGGACGAATCCGCGGAAGTGATCCCACAGGAGCGCTCCGGCGAGAATCCCGATCATCACCAGTGAGGCGATCAGATCGGCGCGGCCGACGCCGTTCGGCTGGTCCTCGGGCAGCTGGTCGACGCTCCAGCGCACGCCGGTGTCGGCACCGGTGCGCTCGAGGACGAAGAACACGAGGGTCGTCCAGAACGCGACGTGCACGACGACCGACAGCGCCACCGCGATCGATTCGCCGATGATCGGTCCGATTCCAGCGCCGGCGACGGCCTGGCCGATGGCGACTCCGGCGAACGCGCATGCCGGGACGATGGCGATCAGCAGCTTCAGCAGCCGCCACCACGTGAGGTAGTACTTCGGGCCGATCAGGTGCAGCGGACGATCGGCGTAGCCCGCGGCGAGGATGCCGGGATCGCCGAGCTCGTTCAGAACGCTGCGCTCAGCGTCCTCGTGCGATTCACCCTGCTCGGTGCGGGCGCCGATGGCATCCGCGATCGAGACGTCGAGCTCGTCGCGCACCTCGGGCTGGAGGCCGGGCGGCAGGCTGCGGACGGTCGCAGCGATGTAGCGGTCGGTGAGTGTGGCGGTCATGTCATTCTCCGGTCGAGAGGGCGGCGGTCGCGGCCGCGATGGCGGCGACCTCCTGAGTCAGGGTCGTGGCGAGGCGGATGCCCGCCTCGGAGGTGCGGTAGAACTTGCGCGGTCGCGCGTCATCGGTGTTCCACTCGCTCTCGAGATACCCCTGCTTCTCCAGCCGGCGAAGCAGGGGGTAGAGAGTGTTGGCGTCGGTGGGGAAGCCCGCGGATGCCAGCTGCTCGAGCAGTCCGTACCCGTACCCCGGCGCCCGCAGCAGCTGCAGGCTGGCCAGCACGATCGTGCCGCGCCTCAGCTCCTGCAGATGTACATCGAAATCCGCTTCGGTCATGTGACTGACTATATTGTGCGTCGCACACTATTGTCAACAGCACATTGCAGTTCGCGACGCGGCCCTACGCTGCGGCGCGGATGGCCGAATTGCAGAAGCGCCTGGGCTGAGTGCCAGCGGCCCGATCGCCACAACTCCGGCAGCCCGCTCGCCACAACTCCGGAGAACCGGGCCCGCAGCCGTCGCTCCGGGCCGTTTCCGGGCGGAACCCGGGCAGATCTCCGGAGTTGCGGCGAGCGCGCGGGCGTGACAGCGCGGCATGATGGACGCATGACGCCTGCGATCGACGAACTGCTCGCCACGGCCCGGGTGGTCGCGCTGCCGATGAACACGCGATTCCGCGGGGTCGACACCCGCGAGGCGCTGCTGTTCGAGGGTCCGCAGGGATGGGCGGAGTTCTCGCCGTTCGTCGAGTACGACGACGCGGAGGCGTCGACCTGGCTGGCCGCGGCCCTGGACTTCGCCTGGCACGAGCAGCCGGCGCCGCTGCGCGATCGGATCGCGGTGAACGCCACCGTTCCCGCGGTCGAGGCGGCGCGGGTCGCCGAGGTGCTGGCGCGGTTCGACGGATGCCGCACGGCGAAGGTCAAGGTCGCCGAGCGCGGTCAGCGCCTGGCCGACGACATCGCCCGGGTGCGGGCGGTCCGAGAGGTCATGGGTCCGGACGGTCGCATCCGCATCGACTCCAACGGCGGCTGGAACCTCGACGAGGCAGAGCACGCGGTGCACGCACTCGCCGAGTTCGACCTGGAGTACGTCGAGCAGCCGTGCGCCACCGTGTCCGAGCTCGCCGAGCTGCGCTACCGGGTCAAGCACAAGGGCATCCCGATCGCCGCCGACGAGAGCATCCGCAAGGCCGCCGACCCGCTCGCGGTTGCGGAGGCGAAGGCCGCCGACCTCATCGTCATCAAAGCTCAGCCGCTCGGCGGGATCCGCCGGGCGCTGTCGATCGTGGCGGAGGCGGGTCTGCCCGCGGTGGTCTCCAGCGCGCTCGACACAGCGGTGGGCCTGGCCCAGGGCGCCGCACTGGCGGCAGCCCTCCCGACGCTGGAGTACGACTGCGGTCTGGGTACCGGGTCACTGTTCGCCGACGATGTCGCCGATGCGCGACCGGTGGCGGGTTCCGTGTCGGCCGCGCGCGTGGTCCCGGATGCCGGCGCGCTCGACCGCCTGGCCGCTGACCCAGACCGCCGCGACTGGTGGCTGGCGCGGCTGACCCGCTGTCACGCCGTGCTCACCGCACGCGTCTGAGCTCTCCTCAGACGTGTGAGCTCAGGCCGTCAGGGCCTGCACGAGGCGTCCGAGCGCCTCGCTGGCGGTGTCGTGCAGCCGGGCTTCTCCGTCGGCGGCCATGGCACCGCGCACGGTCATGCCCTCCCAGGCGATCATGAGCAGGCGAGCCGCGAGCTCCGGCTCAAGTCGCAGTGCGATGGCCCCGGTATCGACGATGTCGCGGATGATCTCGGCGATGCTCGCCACCATCTCCCCCTCCTGCGCGAGGAAGGCTGCGCCGAAGACAGGGTCGCGCAGCGCGCGAATGCGGATCTCGCTCATGAGCATCACGCTCAGACGGTCCTCGCCACCGGCATCCATGATCCGCTGCACGAGCGCCACCGGGTCGGTGTCGCCGAGAGCGCCCTCGGCGGCCATGCTCGTCACCTGCTCACGCACGGCGCTCAGGCGCTCTTCTGCGACGGTGCCCGCGAGGGTGAGGAAAAGCTCGTCCTTCGACTCGAAGTTCGAGTAGAAGGCGCCGCGGGTGAATCCGGCTCGCTCGCAGACGGCCTCCACGGTGGCGCCGTCGAGACCTACTTCCGCGAACACCTGCGCCGCCGCCTCCAGCAGGCGTGCGCGCGTGTTCTCGCGGCTTCGCGTCGCGGTCGTCATCATGGCTGCCTCCTCGGCCTCACTATCGCAGGTTCACATCCGGCGCACAGCATCCGGCCTCGCGATTCACTTACGATACATGTACGTACTGAATACACCTGTGTATTGAATCTGCCGGAGGCACGCGTGTCCACTCTGCTCTCTTCCCTGGGACGCTGGTCGTTCCGGCACCCCTGGCGAGTACTCATCAGCTGGCTGATCGTGCTCGGCATCGCCGGCGGCGGCGCGCTCGCGCTCGGCGCCGGAACGGATGACGCGTTCTCGATCCCCGGCACGGAATCGCAGGCAGGGCTCGAGCAGCTCGAGCGCACGTTCCCGCAGGTCAGCGGCACGAACGCGCAGTTCATCGTCGTCGCCGCCGACGGCGACGACATCACCGACCCCGGCTACCAGGACCAGATCGAAGACGCCGTCGACGAGCTCGCCCGCTTCGACGGCGTGCTGGCCGTCACCTCTCCCTACGACGAGAACATCGACGGCATGGTCAACGACGAGCACACGGCGGCCATCGTGCGCCTGCAGTTCGACGGACAGGTCACCGATGTGCCCGACAGCGTCAAGACCGACCTGCAGGACGTCGTCGACGAACTCAGCGCCGAGCTGCCGGAGGGCTCGCAGACCGCACTCGGAGGCGACCTGTTCGCCGTGTCCATGCCCACGATCACACTCACCGAAGCCGTCGGCGTCGTGATCGCCCTGCTCGTGCTCATCGTCACCTTCCGCTCGTTCGTCGTCGCCGGCATGCCGCTGCTCACCGCGCTGCTCGGCGTCGGCATCTCAATGGCCGGCATCTTCGCGGCCACCGCCTTCGCGACGGTCTCATCGACCACGCCGCTGCTCGCACTGATGCTGGGTCTTGCCGTCGGAATCGACTACGCGCTGTTCATCATCGCGCGCCACCAGGATCAGGTGCGCGAGGGCATCGACCCCGAAGAGTCCGCGTCCCGCGCGGTCGGCACCGCCGGCTCCGCCGTCGTCTTCGCCGGCATCACCGTGGTCATCGCCCTGATCGGGCTCGGCTTCGCGGGCATCCCGTTCCTGACGACCATGGGCATCGCCGCGGCCGTCGCCGTCGCGATCGCCGTCGCCATCTCGGTGACGCTGACGCCGGCCGTGCTCGGCTTCCTGAAGGGGCGGGTCGCCGGGCGACCCAAGAGGGTCAAGAAGGTCTCGAAGAGCGCGAAGTCGGATGCCACGGCGCCGGCATCCCGACGGGGCTTTGCCGCCCGCTGGGTCGGCGCAGTCACCAAGCGGCCGATCCTCGTGACCATCGCGATCGTGCTCGGACTCGGCATCGTCGCGGTGCCCGCGCTCAGCCTGAACCTCGCGCTGCCCAACGCCGGTGTGCTGCCGAAGGACTCCGAGGCCCGGCTCAACTACGATCTCACGGCGGAGGAGTTCGGACCCGGATTCAACGGCCCGCTGATCCTCACCGGCACCATCGTGACCTCAACCGATCCGCTCACCCTGATGCAGGATCTGGGCGAAGAGGTCGAGCAGCTGCCCGGCGTGCGCGAGGTGGCGCTGGCCACGCCGAACGAGACCGCCGACACCGGCATCGTGCAGATCGTGCCCGAGACCGCACCCGACGACCCGGCCACCAGCGACCTCGTCCGCGAGCTGCGCGCGCACCACGACGAGTGGCTCGACGAGTACGGCATCGACCTCAAGGTGACCGGCTTCACGGCCGTCGCGATCGACATCTCCGACCAGCTCGGAGCAGCCCTGCTTCCCTTCGGCATCTTCGTGATCGGGCTCTCGCTCATCCTGCTGGCGATCGTGTTCCGCTCGATCTGGGTGCCGATCACCGCCGCCGCCGGCTACCTGCTCTCGATCGCCGCCTCGTTCGGCGTCGTCGCCGCGGTGTTCGAATGGGGCTGGTTCGCCGATCTGCTGCACGTCGCGCGCACCGGACCGATCATCGCGTTCATGCCGATCGTGCTGATGGGCGTGCTGTTCGGCCTGGCGATGGACTACCAGGTGTTCCTCGTCTCGCGCATGCGCGAGGACTACGTGCACGACCCCGCCCGTTCGGTGGCGGAGAACCGCCGGGCCGCCGCCATCCGCGCCGTGCGCTCCGGATTCACCTCCTCTGCGCGAGTGGTGACCGCCGCCGCGCTGATCATGTTCGCCGTGTTCGTGGCGTTCGTCCCCGAGGGCGACTCGTCCTTGAAGCCGATCGCGCTGGGCCTCGCGGCCGGAATCGCGGTCGACGCATTCCTGGTGCGCATGACGCTGATCCCCGCGGTGATGGCGATCCTCGGCGACCGCGCCTGGCGCATCCCGCGCTGGATGGAGAAGATCCTTCCGCACGTCGACATCGAGGGCGAGTCCGTCGAGCGCGAACGCGCGCTCGAGCAGTGGCCCGGCGATGACAGCATCCTCGCCGCCGACGACCTCACTCTCGACGCCGCCGGCATCGACCGCGCGCACCTGCGACTCGCACCCGGCCGATCGCTGATCGTCACCGGCGCGGCCCCGCGCTCGCTGCGCACGCTCGCGCTCGCCCTCGCCGGCCGTGTGAAGCCGGATGCCGGGCGCCTGCGCGTCGACGGGCACCTGCTGCCCGGCCGCGCCGCCTGGGTGCGATCGCGCGTCGGCATCGCTCTGCTGGGCGATGCTGACGCGGCATCCGAGCTCTCGGAAGCGCTGCGCGGACGCACCGGCCTGGTCGTCGTCGACGGCGTCGACCGCCTCACGTCCGCCCAGCAGGATCAGGTCGCGGCCCGCCTGCGCGATGCGGGCTCGGGCACCGCTGTGGTGCTGACGACGTCGAACCCGGATGCTGCACAGCGCCTCTTGGCCGAGGCCGGCCGCCCACGGGCATCCGTCGCCGACCTCTCATCCTCTTCTTCCGCCGACACCCCCCTTTCTCGCCCACACCCCGTGCTGCAGGCGTCCGCAGCACGGGGTGTCGACGGCAGCACGGGGTCTCGGCGACAGGCAACCGACACCACCGAGGTGAACGCATGCGATGTACTGAGCGAACGGAGTGAGACGAAGTGACCCTCCCCATTGAACGCGCCCGCTCGCGTCGGCCGATCACCTGGCTGACCATCATCGGCGTGCTGCTGCTGCCCGCGGTCGTGGGTGGCATCCTCGTCGCCGCGCTGCACAACCCGACCGACCGGCTCGACGCGATGACCGCGGCGGTCGTCAACCTCGACAAGCCCGTCACGATCGACGACCAGTACACGCCGCTCGGCCGGCAGCTGGCCGCCGGTCTGGTCGAGGGCTCCGACGAGATGGACTCGAACCTGACCTGGGTCATCTCGAACGAGGACGACGCCGCCGACGGCATGGCCGACGGCCGCTACCAGGCAATCGTCACGATCCCCGAGTCGTTCTCTGCGGACGCCACCTCCGCGGGCACCGCGCTTCAGGACGGCGGCACCGCCGAGCAGGCCGAGATCACCGTGACCACCGCGCCCGACGGCCGCGTCGCCGACGGCATGATCACCCAGCAGATCGCTTCCGTCGCCGCATCGACCATGGGCACCATGCTCAGTGAGGCGACCGTCGGCAACGTGCTCGTCGGCTTCGCGACCATCGGCGACCAGATCGGCGAGGCCGCTGACGGCGCCGCACAGCTCGCTGACGGCGCCAAGACCGCCGCTGACGGAGCCGCCGAGATCCCGGACGGAGCCGCCAAGCTCGCCGAAGGCGCACACGGACTGGCAGACGGCGCAGGTGGCCTCGCCGACGGCGCGACGCAGCTCGCAGGCGGTCTGGGAACCATCTCGACGAAGGCCCGCGAGGCCGGTGCCGGGGCGACCCAGCTCGGCCAGGGGCTCACCGCGGGCGCGGCGACGCTCGAGCAGAACGGACTTGTACCGGACGAGCTGCTCGGGGCGGCGGATGCCGCCGTGACGGCGAGCGACGGTGCGGCCAAGGCCGCGGGCGGCGCCGCGCAGGCGAGTGCCGGGGTGCAGCAGGGTCTCGA
This sequence comes from Microbacterium alcoholitolerans, assembly GCF_050408615.1. Classification (NCBI taxonomy): domain Bacteria; kingdom Bacillati; phylum Actinomycetota; class Actinomycetes; order Micrococcales; family Microbacteriaceae; genus Microbacterium; species Microbacterium alcoholitolerans. The sequence continues at coordinate 1,412,724 of NZ_JBNTKD010000001.1, forward strand.
CAAACTCGCCCCAGGGCTGAGCGGACTCGCGACCTCCTGCACCGCTGACGCCGAGTTCTGTGCGCAGCTGACGGCACTCGCCGGTGCGGCTGAGGGCCTGCGGGAGCCCGCGACGACGGCGGCTCAGCTCTCGGCCACCGCTGCGCAGGCGGCGACCGGCGCGAACCAGGCATCCGCCGGCACGGCCCAGGGAATGCGCGCCCTCGATGCCGAGGCTCCGAAGGCGATCGCCGATCAGATGCGCACCGCGGGTGCCGCTGCCACGCAGCTCGGCGGCGGCCTCGGACAGCTGGCCGACGGTGTCTCCCAGTCGGCCACCGGAGCGACGGGACTCGCGAGCGGCGCCACGCAGCTCGGCGATGGCGCAAGCCAGCTCGGCGACGGCGCCACCGCCCTCAGTGAAGGAGCGGATGAGCTCGCCACAGGCATCGGCACGCTGGCATCCGGCACCGGCGACCTGGCCGACGGTCTGGAGACCGCATCGACCTCGCTGCCGTCGTTCAGCGACGAGGAGTCGACATCACTGGCATCCGTCATCGCGAACCCGGTGAGCTCGTCGACGGACGCGGACGGCATGTTCGGGCCGACCACGATCCCGCTCCTCGCGACCGTCGTGCTGTGGTTCGGAGCGCTCGCCTCGTTCATCGCGCTGCGCGCGGTTCCCGGCAGCGCGCTCACCTCGCGTCGCTCGTCGATCGGCATGGTGCTTCGCGGGTTCTGGCCTGCTGCCGCGATCGGCGCGGGCCAGGGCGTGCTCGTCGCGCTCGTCGTGCAGATGGTCGCCGACTACGACCAGGCCGCCTGGTGGGGCTTCGCCGGATTCGCCGTGCTCGCCGGCGTCGCATTCGCCGCGATCAACCAGGCGCTCGTCGCGGTGCTGGGCGGTATCGGCCGCTGGGTCAGCGCCCTGGTGGGCGTGCTCGCCCTTGCGACCAGCCTGATCTCGACCGTGCCCGCGTGGCTCGCCGGACTCGGCGCAGCCATGCCGACGACACCCGCACTCAGCGGGCTCGTCAGCACGAGCGGCTCCTCCGCCGCAGGCCTGGTCGTCTGGGGCGTGCTGGCGCTTGGAGCTGCGACCCTGGCAGTCGCGACCCGACGCACCACGAGCGTCAGGTCCGCCCTCGCGACGGCCTAGCCTCGAAGGGTTCGCTCACCAGAACAGGCTCGTTATCCGGAGCAGGCTGATCCCGCAAGAATCATCCTGTGCTCGATAACGGGCCTGTTCTCGCGCACAACGTGGCACGGCGCAAGAGATCGTGCGCCGCTAGCCTCGACTCATGGTGCGCGATTACCTGGAGGGGTGGCAGTACATCGTGCTTCGCCCGGGCGTGAGGCCGAACCGTCTTGAGATCAGGTCAGACGTCGGGAGCAGGCCCGTTTCGCCGAAATCGGCCTGCTCCGGCTAACGAGCCGGTTCTCGGGTGTGGGTGGCGCGAGGACGGATGCTGGGACAGCAAGAACCGCGCGCCGCCGGCTCAGCTCAGCCGGCTCAGCTCAGCTCAGCCGGCTCAGCTCAGCCCGGAGTATGCGTGCAGGCCCTTGAAGAAGACGTTGACGATCGTGAAGTTGAAGATCACGGCCGCGAAGCCGGTGATCGAGAGCCACGCCGACGGGTTGCCGCGCCAGCCGCGCGTCGCGCGGGCATGGATGTAACCGGCGTAGAGCACCCAGATGATGAATGTCCAGGTCTCCTTGACGTCGAAGCCCCAGTAGCGGCCCCAGGCGTCCTGCGCCCAGATGGAGCCCGCGATGAGGGTGAACGTCCAGAAGATGAAGCCGACGACCGTGAAGTGGTACGCCATGTTCTCGAGCCGCGACGTCTCCGGCAGCGTGCGCAGGAACCCGGGCCCCGCGTTCTCGATGCCCTCGGCCACACGACGCGCGCGACGCGACTGCATCAGCTGCAGGACGGACAGCGCGAACGCGAGCGCGAACAGCGCGGTCGACAGCGACGCGACGAACACGTGGATGATGAGCCACACCGACTTCAGCGGATCGACCAGCGGCGTCACCTCGGTGTAGAAGTTCGCCGCGGCAGCCCCCAACAGCACCAGCGTGAGCCCTGAGATGAAGCTGCCGAGGAACTTCAGGTCGATGCGCAGCAGCATCACGAGGTAGACGCCCATGATCAGCAGCGTGCCGATCATCGCGAACTCGTAGAGGTTCGCCCACGGCACCCGGCCGGCGGCGAAGCCGCGGGTCAGCGTCGCCGCGAGGTGGAACAGCCAGCCGAGCACCGCGAGCGCCGTGCCGATCCGCGCGAAGACGTAGCGCGGCTTGGCCGGCTTATCGGCGTCGCTCGCGTCAGACGCGCCCGCGCCGACGTCGGATGCCACGGCTTCGCCGCCAGCAGCGACAAGCACCTTCGTCTTCGCCGCATCGCTCGCCGACGACCGACGCGCCAGGTCGAACGCGTACGCGATGAACGATGCGGCGTAGATCGCGATCGCCGTCCACAGCGTCAGGATCGAGAGGGAATCGAGATCGGGCATGTTCATGCTCCCTTCGCGGGGGTCTCGGGGCGAAGCGCGGCCCCATCGAGCAGCCGCTCGTGTCCGCGGACGAGATCGTCCACGGCAGCGGCCAGAGTGGGGTCTTCGCCGCGCGCGAGGCCAGCGTACTCCAGGTGGATGCTGTCGTCACCGGATGCTGTCGCCTTCACCCACATCCGGCGACGCGGCACGAACAGGGCCAGCCCCAGTCCGCCGAGCGCCAGCATGGCGAACACGAGCACCCACTTCGCCGACGCGTCATGGTGGATCTGCAGCGACACGTAGCGATCGACCGACTCCAGCGAATCGGTCGCGCCGGCCGGCGATGCGTCCTCGAACGTGACCGTGCCCAGGCCGTTCGGCAGGTCGGCGGTCTGGCCGGGCTGCAGCTCGATCGAGTCGACGTTGGTACCGCGGCCGTTGAGCTTCTCGAGCTCGTTGGTATCGAGCTCGAACACCGAGCGCGGTGTGCCGTCGTCGATGCCGAGATCGCCCTGGTACACGTCGAGGGTCAGCAGCGGCAGATTCAGCGCGCCGTGCGCCGAGGCGTACGCGCCCGACTCGAGCTTCACGACCGAGGGGTACAGGAACCCGATCATCCCGAGCTGCTCGGGCATGCCGTCGGTGAGCTTCACGACTCCGAGTGAGGTCATGGCGCTGTCCTGCGGCAGGAACTCGACGTGCTGGCTGAAGATCTTCTCGCCCTCGGCGTTGCGCACCGTGATCGTCGGCGCATAGCCGTTGCCGAGCAGGTAGATGCTGTCGCCGGCCACGTGCACCGGGTAATTGACCTCCACCTTGCCCTCGGTGTCGCGGGGCTCGACACCGGCCGCGGCGTCGCCGGGCTCGTGCACGCTGATGTTGGCGGCGAAGTTGCCGGCCTGACCGGCACCGGGCTTTCCGAAGTCCTCATAGGTGACGTCGAACGAGTCGAGGGTGATGGCGTAGGGCTTGAGGGCGTCGTCAGTCACGAAGCGTCCGCGGTTGATCGAGTTGTAGTCGATCAGGGTGTTCACGAACGTCGCCCCCTCGATGACGACCTTCTGCCCGGTGTAGGCGAAGCCGCTGCCGAGGCCGACGGTGACCAGCACGCCGACCAGCGCGATGTGGAACAGCAGGTTGCCGGTCTCGCGCCAGTAGCCGCGCTCGGCCGACACCGACCAGGTGCGGCCGCGGTCGTAGCGGGCGACGCGGTAGCCGAGTGCCTTGAGCTGCTTCTCGGCGACGTCGATCGAAGCGGATGCCTCGGTATCAGCATCCGACGACACGCGCTCCACGGAGCGGTGGTCATCGAGCCGCGCCAGGCGCGCCGGCGTCCGCGGCGGCTTCGCGCGCAGCGCCTTCGCGTGGTGCTTGATGCGCGGGATGATGCAGCCGATCAGCGAGACGAACAGCAGCAGGTAGATGGCCGAGAACCACGGCGACGAGTACACGTCGAACATGCTCATGCCGTCGAGCACGGGGAACAGCTCGGGGTTGTTCTGCTTGTACTGCACGACGCCGTTTGGGTCGGCGCTGCGCTGCGGGAAGATCGAGCCGGGAATCGCGGCGATCGCGAGCGCCAGCAGCAGCACCAGCGCGACGCGCATCGAGGTCAGCTGGCGCCAGCCCCACCGCAGCCAGCCCGTGAAGCCCAGCTTGGGCTGGTTGATCTCGGCATCCGACTCGACCGAGTCGATGTGGTCGGAAGGGCGACGCGGGTCGGTGGATGCCGACGAGCCGTCGCCCATGGACTCAGAGGGGGAGGATGACACTCGTCATCACCGCCGTCAGCTTCGACATGATCTCCGTCCAGATTCCAGTGGCCATCAGCACACCGAGCACGATCAGCAGGACGCCGCCGACGATGTTCACCACGCGGATGTGGCGGCGCACGAATCCGACGGCGCGCGTCGCCCAGCCGAAGCCGAGCGCGACGAGCAGGAACGGGATGCCCAGGCCGAGCGAGTACGCGACACCGAGCAGGGATGCCCGCCACGGGGTGCCCATGTTGAAGGACAGCGCCACGATGGCCGTGAGCGTCGGGCCCATGCAGGGCGCCCAGCTGAGGCCGAGTGCGACGCCCAGCAGCGGAGCGCCGATCAGGCCCGTCGTCGACTTCACCTGCATCCGCATCTCACGCTGCGCGAAGCCGAAGTAGCCCAGGAAGATGAACCCCATCGCGATGATCAGCACGCCGAGGATCTGTGTGATGAGTCCGGACCACTCCAGCACGAAGACGCCGAAGGTGCCGCTGAGCGCGGTGATCCCGACGAACACGACCGTGAAGCCGAGGATGAACAGCAGGACGCCGACCAGCATCCGATTGCGCGTCGTGGTCCGGGTCCGTGTTCCGTTCTGAGTCTCTGAGTCGATCGAGGGACCCGAGGGGCTCGCGCCCACCGCTCCCCCGATGAAGCCGAGGTAACCGGGCACGAGCGGCAGCACGCACGGGGAGACGAACGACACGAGGCCGGCGAGCATCGCGAGCGGGATCGCGAGCCAGAGAGCACCGGCGCCGATCACGACCTCAGGGCTCACGCCTTCTCCTCGAGCACATCCTGGATCATGGTCGAGAGGATGGAGGTGCCTTCGATCGGACCGATGATGCGCGCGGCGACGCGGCCCTGCCTGTCGAGCACGAGGGTGGTCGGCGGCGCCTGGACCGACGTGACCTTCGCGAACGCGAGCTTCGCCTCGCCGGTGGTCGCGTCGATCAGGCTCGGGTAGGTGATGCCGTAGGTTGCGGCGAAGGCCTTGGCGGTGTCGGGCTGGTCGTAGATGTTCACGCCGATGAAGGTGACGTCGTCATCCTGGTGCTTCTGCCAGACCGCCTCGAGGTCAGGCGCCTCGATGCGGCACGGTCCGCATCCGGCGTACCAGAAGTTGACGACGGTGACGTCGCCGCTGATGTCCTCGCTGGAGAAATCCTCGCCGTGCTCGGTGACACCGCCGAACACGACAGGCTCATCGCGCTTGTCGGCGGGGATCTCGAGGGTGCGGAAGTCGGCCGAGGTGTAGGCCTTCTCATCACCGTTCAGGAACGCCTCGGTCGCCGGATCGGGAGCGCAGGCGCTGAGGCCGACGGCCAGTGCCGCGGCGAGCGCGACCGCGACGACGCGGAGCGAGCGACGGGCGCTCAGCGAGCCGTTGCGCCGCGCACCGTGACGGAGGTGAACAGGTGAGGACACGCTGGGAATCGTACGCACGTTTCCTATGCGCGCTCTGACACAGCGCACCTCCATGTGAAGCCGCTCACGCCATGCGGAGCGCGTCCGCTGGCGCGTGCCGGTGCGCGGGATCGGCGTCGAACGCGGTGAAGCCGTCGAGCACGTCGATCACCTCGGCGCGGAACCGCGGGCAGGTCGCGATGTCGTGCGACGAGCAGCGCAGCGCGTGCTCGGTCATCGCCTTCGAATGCTTCATCTCGGCCATCCGCCGGTCGAGATCGTCGAGGTGGGCCTGCAGCACCTCATGCCTGCCCGACATGTCGCGCTCGAACAGATGCGCGATCTGGTCGAGGCTCATTCCCGAGGCCTTGCTGCGCAGGATCACGGCGACCCGGACCACGTCCCCCTCACCGTAGCGACGACGGCCGACCGCATCGCGCTGCGGCGAGAGCAGGCCGACGGACTCCCAGTGCCGCAGCACGTTGGTGGGCAAGCCGAAGCGGCCTGCGACATCTCCGACCGACCACCTCGACGAAGGACTTGACTTCATGTTGACATGAAGTCACAGACTGGCGGGAAAAGCAAGCGACAACCCTCCAGGAGGACCCCATGCGTGACGTCATCATCATCGGCGCAGGCCCCGCCGGTCTGCAGGCCGCCCTCACTCTCGGGCGGATGCATCGCTCCGCTCTGGTCTTCGATTCCGGGGAGTATCGCAACGGGACGGTGCAGCGCATGCACAACGTTCTCGCCAACGACGGCACGGCTCCCGCGGACTTCCGGGCCGTCGCGCGGGCGCAGCTCGGCGAGTACGAGAGCGTCGCGCTGCGCCAGGGCGCCGTGGAGCGCGTCAGCGTGGTGGAGGGAGGGTTCGAGGCCGTGCCTGCGGACGGCGGCACGGTCGAGCGCGCGACACGTGTGATTCTCGCCACGGGCATGGCGGACGACCTACCGCCCGTCCCCGGTCTGGCGGAGATCTGGGGAACGCATGCGTTCACCTGCCCGTTCTGCGACGGGCACGAGTTCGCCGGCCGCCGCATCGGCGTGCTCGGCGGCAGCCCGCGTGTCGAGCACATCGTGCGGATGCTGCGCCCGATCGTCGGCGCGCTGACGGTCTTCGATGACGGGGAGCTGGATGACGAGGCATCCGCCGCACTGTCCTCACTCGGCGCGGACCTGCATCGCGCCCCGGTCGCGTCGGTCGCCGCTCACGCAGACGGGGTGACGGTGAACGCCGGCGAGCCGGTCGAAGTCGCGGGTCTGTTCGTCACCTCCGCCACGGCACGCCAGCGCGCGCCGTTCGCGCGGCAGCTGGGCCTGGGGATGCTGCCCAGCGGCGGCATCGAGATCGACGACTTCGGACGGACGTCACTTCCCGGCGTATGGGCCGCCGGCGACATCGCGCACCGGGCGAGCCTTCCTGGCGCGATGGCGTCGGTGATGATGGCGGCCGCGGCCGGGCAGATGGCCGCCGCGGCTGTCGTCCAGGAGCTGGTCGCCTGACGGATGCGGGCCTGAAGCGGGCGTCGGCGTGAGGAGCGTCAGACCGCGCCGAGATCGACCCCCTGCGCTGCGGGCTCGGCGTAGTCCAGCTCGCGCCACACGTCACCGACGCGCTCGAAGCTCGTCACGCTCGACAGCGCGCAGCGGCGGGTGCGCGGATCATGGCGCAGCGGAAGACCGGCGATCGAAAGGTGCGTGATCCAGATCGGGGCCTGGTGCGATACGAACACGACGTCACCGGCATCCGTCGCGTGCCAGGCCTCATCCATCGCCGCCTGCACCCGCTCCGCGATCGCGACGTACGGCTCGCCCCAGCTGGGGACCGACGGCCGGCGCAGGTGGCGCCAGTTCCACGGGTTGCGCAGCGCGCGCGACATGCGCAGGCCTTGGAAGACGTTGGTCGGCTCGATGATGCGCTCATCGAGCGTCGGCTCGAGGCCGAAGAGCTCGGTGAACGGCTCGGCGGATTCCTGCGTTCGCTCCAGCGGAGAGCACCGCAGCGACGTGACCGGATGCCCGAGGGATGCCACATGCTCGGCGGCCGCCCGCGCCATCTGCCGCCCCGACTCGCTCAGGTGGTAGCCCGGAAGCCGCCCGTAGAGCACCCGGTGCGGGTTTTCCACTTCGCCGTGTCGGACCAGATGCAGACGAGACGCGGGCATGCCGCCAGTCTATGAGCCCGTGTCGCCCATGATCGATCGCAGCGCGGCGCGGTGGCGCTCCAGCGCGCGGCGGCCCGTCGCCGTCGCTGCCACCCAGGTTCGCGGTCGTGTTCCGACGTAGCCCTTCGTCACCTTGACGTACTCGACCTTCTCGAGATGCGCGATGCCCTTCGACACCACCGAATCGTCGGCCTCGATCAGATCCCGCAGGGTGGCGAAGTCCAGCTCGACATCGCCCGACAGCGCCGCCAGCAGCGACAGGCGCACCGGCGTCATCAGCGCCGGATCGAGATCATGCCTCGGATGCGACATGGCTGCGGCCCGGGAGAAGAGCGGATGCCACCATCGCCGCCGCCACAACGCCTCCGGCGAGGACGGCGATGAGCGGAGTGATGACATCCCCGACGATGACGAGCAAGGCGAGCAGGAACATCACTGCCACCGCCATGGCGAAGGCGAGCCACTGCGGCACCGCCCACTCCCAGCCGGTGCGCATCAGCCCCCACGACGCGGTCTGCGCCGAGAGCGCGATGATCACGGCCATCATCCCGATCGCCGTCACCGCCCAGATCGCGGACGGCACGAGCAGCGTCATGCACACGATCCCGAAGTAGACGCCCATCACGATCGTGACGGTGCGCGGCCCCGGCGAGAGCGGTTCGCGCTCGGCGGTCGTCCGCTGTGGCGTCCCGGAGCCGCGCACGAGCGCGGCAGCCGGCCGGGAGCCGAACAGTACGATCGTGACGACGGCGGACACCGGCGCCAGCCACCAGGGGTAGCCCCCGCCGGCGATCCCCCAGACGAGGATGACCACGAGCAGCGCCAGGAAGACGCCGATGGCCGTCCAATGGCGTCCGGTGGATCGCAGGCGCCCGCCATGGCGCTCGGCCGCGCCGTAGACGAGCCCGGTGGAGACGATCATCGGTGGCAGCACGAGGGCCATCGTCGTTCCGCCGAAGACGCTCGCGCCACCCTCGTTCGAGCCGGTGTACACGAACAGCGCCATGTACGCGGCGAGCATGACGGAGTACATGAGCTGCAGCAGCGCGTGGCTACGGGGAACGGATGCCGCTCGCGCACGGATCGCGTCGGCGGAGCGCAGCATCCGATCGGCTTCGGCCCGCGAGATCGCTCCATCAGGCCAGCGGTCACTTTCCATATGGAAAGAATATGTCTACCGGCAAGCCGCGTCAAGGACCGCCCCGTAGACTGAGCGGGTTCCATTTCCCGATCAGGAGGAAGTTCCGTGCTTCGCACACACACGGCAGGCTCGCTGCGAGCCGAGCACATCGGTCAGACCGTCACCCTCTCGGGTTGGGTCGATCGTCGCCGCGATCACGGAGGAGTCGCGTTCATCGATCTTCGGGATGCCACGGGCATCGCCCAGGTCGTCATCCGCGACGAAGAGGTGGCCCACCCCCTGCGCAGCGAATTCGTGCTGCAGGTGACAGGTGAGGTCTCGCGTCGCCCCGCCGGCAACGAGAACCCGAACCTTCCCACCGGAGACGTCGAGCTCATCGCATCCGACGTCGTCGTGCTCAACGAGTCGGCTCCGCTGCCCTTCCCGGTCTCCAGCGGCCTGGCCGAGTCCGACCCAGTGGGTGAGGAGGCGCGCCTCAAGCACCGCTACCTCGACCTGCGCCGTCCGGCGCCGGCGGCGGCGATGCGCCTGCGCTCGGACGTCTACAAGGCGATCCGCGACGAGCTGCACCGCCGCGAGTTCGTCGAGGTCGAGACCCCGACGCTGACCCGCTCGACGCCCGAGGGCGCCCGCGACTTCCTGGTGCCGGCGCGCCTGCACCCCGGCAGCTGGTACGCCCTGCCGCAGTCGCCGCAGCTGTTCAAGCAGCTGCTGATGGTCGGCGGTGTGGAGAAGTACTTCCAGATCGCGCGCTGCTACCGCGACGAGGACTTCCGCGCCGACCGTCAGCCGGAGTTCACGCAGCTCGACATCGAGATGGCCTTCGTCGACCAGGAGGACGTCATCGAGATGATGGAGTCCCTCATCGTCGCGATGTGGAAGACCATCGGCGTCGACGTGCAGACTCCGCTGCCGCGGATGACCTACGCCGACGCGATGGCGAAGTACGGCTCGGACAAGCCCGACCTGCGCTTCGAGCTGGAGCTGGTCGAGGCGACCGAGTACTTCGCAGAGACCCCGTTCCGCGTGTTCCAGTCGGAGTACGTCGGTGCGGTGCTGATGCCCGGCGGCGCTTCGCAGCCGCGCAAGGTGCTCGACGCCTGGCAGGACTGGGCGAAGCAGCGCGGCGCCCGCGGCCTCGCGTACGTCCTGTTCAACGAGGACGGCACGCTGGGCGGTCCGGTCGCCAAGAACCTGTCCGAGTCTGAGCAGGCGGGTCTGGCCGAGCTCGTGGGCGCGAAGCCCGGTGACTGCGCGTTCTTCGCCGCCGGCTCGGCCAAGGACTCGCGCGCCCTGCTCGGTGCCGCGCGCGTCGAGATCGGACGCCGCCTCGACCTGCTCGACCCGAACGAGTTCGCGTTCACCTGGGTCGTCGACGCGCCGATGTTCGAGCCGGCGTCGGATGCTGTCGCATCGGGCGACGTCGCAGTGGGCGCCGGAGCATGGACGGCCGTGCACCACGCGTTCACCGGCCCGAAGCCGGAGTTCGCCGACACGTTCGACAGCGACCCGGCATCCGCCCTCGCCTACGCGTACGACATCGTCTGCAACGGCTCCGAGCTCGGCGGCGGATCGATCCGCATCCACCGTGAGGACGTGCAGAAGCGCGTATTCAAGGTCATGGGCATCAGCGAAGAGGAGGCCGACGAGAAGTTCGGCTTCCTGCTGGAGGCGTTCAAGTTCGGCGCTCCCCCGCACGGCGGGATCGCACTGGGCATGGACCGCGTGATGCAGCACCTCACCAAGACCGACTCGATTCGCGAGGTCATCGCGTTCCCGAAGTCCGGCAACGGCTTCGACCCGCTCACCGAGGCACCCGCGGCGATCACGCCCGAGCAGCGCGCCGAGGCCGGTGTGGACTACGAGCCCGAGGATGACGCGGCCGACGAGGCTGCCTCCGCCTGACGCCGAGACCCCTGCCTGCCGCCGAGACCCCTGCGTATGGGTGCCCATACGCAGGGGTCTCGGCGCGTATTGGGGGTGTCGGCGAATGTCAACGGGCATCCGTCTCACTTCATCGCGCCGGCGACCATGCCCTTGATGAAGTTGCGCTGCAGGAAGAGATACGCCAGCAGCACCGGCACCACCGACAGCAGGGATGCCGCGGCCGCCGCGCCGGGGTTGCTGCCCTGTGAGGCGAAGAAGCTCGCCACCGCGGGGGCGATCGTGCGCGTGTCCGGGTCACGCAGGAAGTACGTGCTGAGCGCGAACTCGTTCCAGATCGCGACACCCGCGAGGATCGCCACGGTGGCCGTGACCGGCTTCAGCATCGGGAACACCACCCGGAGCAGCACCTGCAGCGCGCTCGCGCCGTCGACCGTCGCCGCCTCCTCGATGGAGATGGGCAGGCTGCGCATGAACGCGGTGTAGAGGAAGACGGCGAGCGGCAGATTGCCCGTCACCATCACCAGGATGATGCCCCAGTGCGTGTTCAGCCCGCCGATGTCCTTCATCAGCGTGTACAACGGCACGAGTACGGACAGCGGCGGAATCATGATCAGCGCGATGATGCCGGCGTAGACGAGCTGGTTGCCCCGGGTGATGCGCCTGGCCAGCGGGTACGCGGTCAGCGCCCCGAGCACGCACACCAGCACGGTCGAGATCACGGTGACGAGCGCGCTGTTGCCGATCGCGGTGAGGATGCGCCCCTGCTCCAGGGCCGTGACGAAGTTCGTCCAGTAGATGTCGCCGGGCATCGTCCACGGCGACGAGAGGTCGCTCTTCGGCTTCGCCGCGGTGGTCATGCCGAAGTAGAACGGCAGCAGCTGCAGCAGCGCGACGAATCCCAGCGCGACGTAGATGAGCACCCTCGAGGGCGCCGATGCGCCCTTCACTGCTCGACCCGCTTCCGGTTCAGCAGGCTGTTGAGCACGAAGGTCGCCGCGGCGATGAGGATGAACAGCACCACACCCATGGATGCCGCATAGCCTGCCGCCTGGCTCGAGAAGTACGTCTCGCCGATCAGCGTCGACACCGAATGCGTCGAGCTGCCCGGGCCCCCGCCGGTGAGCACCTGGATCACATCGAAGAGCTTCAGCCCGCCGATCAGGTTCAGCACGATGCTCGTCGCGAACGCCGGCTGCAGCAGCGGCACGGTGATGCTGCGGAAGCTCTGCCACCAGTCCGCGCCGTCGAGCTGAGCCGCCTCGTAGTACTCGGTGGGGATCGCCTGGAGCCCGGCGAGGTAGATGACCATCGAGATGCCGACGAACTGCAGCGAGTTGACCGCCACGATCACGACGACGCCGACCGAGGCGTCGGCGAGCCACGCCACCTTGTCCGCACCCCACAGCGACCGCAGATCGTTCAGAGCTCCGTTGTTGTAGCGGAAGATCAGGTAGTACATGGTGCCCAGCACGACCGGCGACACCATGACCGGCAGGTAGATGACAGCGCGGAGCACCGACGCTCCGCGCACGATCCGATCCAGCACGACCGCGAGTCCGAGCCCGAGGATCTGCTGGATGATCGTGCTGCCGACGCCGTAGACGAACGTGTTGAGCAGCGCCGTGCGGAACACCTCGTCGCCGAGCAGACGCAGGTAGTTGTCGAATCCGACGAACGCCCTGCCCGGGCTGTAGCCATTCCAGTTGGTCAGCGACAGGCTCATGCCGCTGATCAGCGGGTAGATCGCGAAGACCGCGAACAGCGCCAGCGCCGGGACGTACAGCCAGTTCAGTCGTCGGGGATACAGGCTGTGCGAGCGCGCTCGCCCCGCCACGGCTACTGCTGCCCGTACAGGGTGCCGTAGTCGGCCTTCACCTGCGAGACCGCCGCGTCGACGTCGGTCTGCCCTGTGACGATGCCGCTGGTCGTGCTGATCAGCGTGTTCCACATGCCGTTGGGCAGGTACGCGCGGTCGAAGTACGGCACCATGCGCACGTCTCCCGGCGTGAAGAACTGATCGTAGCTGTCAGCGAGAGCACCCAGGTCGACGTCGACGCCGGTGAGGCCGGCGGGGTTGCCGTCCTGGCCGGCGAAGTCGCCGATGTTCTCGGGCTGGGCCAGGAAGTTCAGGAAGTCCAGCGCCTGCTCCTTGTTCTCGCCGTCGCGCCAGGCGCCGAGAGCGACGCCCTCACCGCCGATGAGGTACTCGGGGTCGCCGTTGACAGCCGGGACCGGGATGAAACCGAGTTCGGCGTCGGGGACGAACTGCTGAGCGCTGAGAACCAGGTTGTTCTGGATCATCACGAACGCGGTGGTGCCCTGCCCCAGCGCTGTGGCGATGTCGTCGCTGGTCGCGGCGGAGAAGTCGGGGTTGAAGTAGTCCGCCTGGGCCCACTCCTCGATCTTGGAATACATCGCCTCGAAACCGCTGTCGACGAAGGTCCCGCCCGCCAGTTCGTCGGACTCGGATTCGTCGTACGAGCCGGATGCCAGCCAGTCGGCGACGTTGCCGGCGAACCAGTCGTCCTTGCCGGAGCTCGAGATCGGCACGACTCCGGCATCCTTCGCCTTGCCGAGCGCAGCGTCGAAGGCGTCGATCGTGCCGAGCGACGCCGGATCGACCCCGAGGTCGCTCAGCACCTTCTGGTTGTACAGGATGCCCGCGACGTCGGTCGTCAGCGGCAGCGCGAAGAACTCGCCGTCGTCGTTCTTCATCGTCGTGTCGAGCACCGGGTTGAGTTCATCGGCCCAGGGCTGCTCCTGCAGCGGCTCGAGGAACTCGCTGTAGCGCAGCAGCGACCACCCGTGCGTGGCCCAGAGGTCGGGCAGGTCACCGGATGCCATGCGCACCTTCATGTCGCCCTCGTAGTCCTTGCCCATCGGGACCACATCGATCTTGACGTCTGGATTCTCGTCCTCGTAGGCCTGCGCGAGCGCTGAGAGGGCCTCGAACCGCGGAGTGTCCTCACCCATCGCCGACTGCAGCTCGAGCGTGACCTGTCCGCCGTCGTCGCCAGATCCGGAGCACCCGCTCAATGCGAGTGCCGCGATGGTGAGACCGGCCGCCCCCATCAGTGTCGTCTTCCTGCGCTGAGACGTCATTGCCCCTCCTCGATCGATGTTGAGACCGCCCCTCCGAACCGGCGACGATTCGGAGTCTACGCGGGGAGACGCTCGGCTGACAGCCCCCTCACAGGGAAGCGAGGGCGGGGGCGACGTTCTCGTTCCACACGTCCACGCCGAGCTTGCCGATCAGCAGCACGACGACGATGAGGAAGACGATGCGGATGAACCTCGAGCCACGGGATATCGCCATCCTCGACCCCAGGTAGCTGCCGGCGATGTTCGCCACCGCCAGGATTCCGCCGAGCAGCCACAGCACCGCACCGTGCGGGATGAACAGCAGCAGCGCCCCGAAGTTGGTCGCCAGATTCACGATCTTCGCCTTCGCGCTGGCCTGCAGGAAGTCGTAGCCGAGCAGCGATACCAGGGTGATCACCAGGAACGTTCCCGTACCCGGTCCGATCAGTCCGTCGTAGAACCCGATGACGAGTCCGGCGGCACCCGCGGCGATGTGGTGCTTGTGTCCATGGAAGCGCAGCATCGTGGCCGCGCCCAGCTGCGGCCGGAGCGCGGTGAACAGGGCGACAGCCAGCAGGGCGACGACGATGATCGGCTTGAATGCCGCGGCCGGCAGCACGGTCGCGACGGCGGCTCCGCCGAATGAGCCGAGCAGAGCGATGCCGGCCATCGGCAGGGCCGTTCGGATGTCGGGCTTCGCGCGACGGTAATAGGTGACGCTGCTGGTGGCGGTGCCGAAGACGGAGGCGAGCTTGTTGGTCGCCAGCGCCTGCACGGGGCTGATGCCCGGGATCAGCAGCAGCGCGGGCAGCTGCAGCAGCCCGCCGCCGCCGACGACGGCGTCGACCCAGCCTGCCGCGAACGCGGCGACGACGATGAGGATGAGCACGCCCCAGGTGAGCTGCTCGAGGCCGAGGAAAGCGCCGATCTCCACCGCGTTCAGAGCACGCGCGAAAGGAAGTCCTGGGTGCGCGGATGCTGGGGGTTGGCCAGCACCTCGCGCGGATCTCCCTGCTCGACGATGTGTCCGCCGTCCATGAAGATCAGCCGGGATCCGACCTCGCGGGCGAAGCCCATCTCGTGTGTGACCACGAGCATCGTCATTCCTTCATCCGCGAGCTGACGCATCACCTGCAGCACCTCGCCGACGAGTTCCGGGTCGAGCGCGGAGGTGGGCTCATCGAAGAGCATCATGTCGGGCTTCATGCACAGCGCACGGGCGATCGCCACGCGCTGCTGCTGTCCGCCGGAGAGATGGTTCGGGTAGGCGTTCGCCTTCTCGGCGAGGCCCACACGCTCGAGCATCTCCTTCGCGACCCGTTCCGCCTCCTCCTTGGAGCGCTTCTTCACCCTGCGCTGGGCGAGCGTCAGGTTGCCGAGCACCGTCATGTGCGGGAACAGGTTGAAGCTCTGGAACACCATGCCGATGCGCGTGCGCACCCGATCGATGTCGGTCTCCTCGTCGGTGATGTCGATGCCCTCGATGAGGATCTTGCCGCCGGTCGGCTCCTCGAGCAGGTTGACCGAGCGCAGCAGCGTCGACTTTCCTGATCCTGACGGGCCGATGACGCAGACGACCTCACCTGCGGTGACGGTCAGATCGATGCCCTTGAGCACTTCGTTGTCGCCGAAGGACTTCACCAGTCCCCGGATCTCGATCGCGGGTGCGTGGACGTCGATAAGGTCGGTGCTCATCGTTCTTTCGCCATTCGTCGCTCCAGCCACGCGGTGAAGCGCGTGAGAGGAATGGTCACCAGCAGGTAGAGGATCGCGGCCATGATCAACGGCGTCGCGTTCGCGTAGGTCGTGTTCGCGTCCCTGGCGAAGGTGGTGAGCTCCTTCGACCAGAGGAACGTGCCCGCGATGAAGAGCAGCGAGGTGTCCTTCAGCAGCAGCACGAACTCGTTGGTCAGCGGCGGAATGATGATGCGGAATCCCTGCGGCAGCACGACCCAGAACATCGTCTTCATCGGTGACATGCCCAGAGAGCGCGACGCCTCGGTCTGCCCCTTGGGCACCGCCTGGATTCCGGAGCGGATCACCTCGGCCATGTAGGCCGATGCGACCAGGATCAGACCGATCAGTCCCGCGCCCACAGGACCGCCGGGCGGCTTGATGCCGAAGGCGATCGGCAGGATGAATGCCATCGCGAAGATCGTCAGCAGTGCCGGCAGCCCTCGGAAGAGCTCGATCCAGGCGGTCGCGAACCAGCGGAAAGGGGCGATCACCGACAGCTTCATCAAGGCGAACAGGATGCCGAGGAGAAGCCCGCCGACGAAAGCGATCAGGGTGAACAGGATGGTGTTGCGCAGCGCGACGATGATGATGTCGGGGAACAGCTTCGCCGCGACCTCGAGATTGAAGAACTGCTGACTGACCTTCGGCCAGTCCGTCGCGATGATGATCAGGGCCACCGCCGCGATGAACACGGCGTACATCGTGCCCCGGTAGACCAGCCCCCGGGTTCGTCTGCGCAACGCCACTGCTACTCCTCGCCTCTCCGGCTTACTCGGCGGAGAAGTACTTGTCGTAGATCGTGTCGTACTCGCCCGAGTCGCGCAGCTCCTGCAGCGCCTCGTTCACGGCCTCGCGCAGGTTGGTGCGCTCGCCCTTGGGGAAGGCGAAGCCGTACTGCTCGTCGGTGTTGTACTCCTCGACGACCGTGTAGTCGGAGTCGGCCTTCTCGTGCTCGATGTTCACCGGCAGATCCTGCAGGATCGCGACGACCTGCCCAGCCTGCAGCGCCGGCCACATCTCCGCATCGCCCGGGAACTGCACGAGCGTCGCGCCGGTGGCGTTCTCGGTCGCGTAGTTCTCACCGGTGGTGCCCTGCTGCACGGCGACGTTCTTGCCCTCGAGGTCTTCGATGCTCTCGATGCCCGAGTCCGCCTTCACCAGCAGCGACTGCAGCGAGTCGTAGTAGGGGTCGGCGAAGTCGATGTTCGCCTTGCGCTCCTCGGTGATCGTCATGGCCGAGGCGCCGAAGTCGCAGGTGCCGGCGATCAGCGTGGTGCCGGACTGCAGACCGTCGAAGCCGACGTCCTGGATGCTGACCTCGAGCTCGAGCTTCTCGGCGATCGCGGCGACGAGATCCAGGTCGAAGCCGGTGTATCCGCCCTCGCCGTCCTCCATCTCGAACGGCGGGTAGGGCACCTCGGAGCAGACGGTGAGCTTGCCGGGCTCGACGAGCTCGAGCGAGCCGTCGGCTGCCGGCTCATCGCCGGCACCGCCGTCGCCACCGGCGCAGCCGGTGAGGGCGAGGGTCGCGGCTGCGAGGAGCGCAGCGCTGAAGAGAAGGGGACGGCGGTTCATGGCCACTCCTTTGTGGGTTGCGGCGGACGTTCGCCCGCGAACGGGTATGCGTTCATCTAAACATGCAACGACGTCGGATGCCCATCTCTCGCATCCTCGCGCGGATCACATTTGCGTTGCGGTCGCCGTGCCTCCGTTCGCTTGCCACCGGCAGCTGTCGGCGACTCGGGCTCAGATCTCGAAGTCGACGGCGACGCGGGATGCCACGACGCTGCGGATGTAGGTGCCGACCTCCTGATGGGCTGGATGCACCTGATAGGCCTCCAGCGCGTCGAGCGAGTCGACATCGGCGACGAGCGTGACGTCCCAGTTGACGTCGGGGTACGCGACGTTCGCGCCGGCGGTGACTGCGCGGAGCTCCGGGATGACGCCCATCAGGGCGTTGAGCCTGGCCGCGACCTCGCGGGCCTGCTCGCCGCGCACGGCGGCATCCGGTTCGGCGAGCTTCCAGCTCACGACGTGACGGATCACTTCGACTCCCTCCGGTCGCTCAGTACAGGCACTTCGACTCCCTCCGGTCGCTCAGTACATCGCACTCTGACGCCTCCTCGAGCGCCTGGCGCAGTCGGTCCGGTGCGACGCGCCAGTGCGCGTGCAGCGTGTCGTCGATCAGGACGACGGGGATCTTCTCCCACCACAGCTCGTACAGTGTCGGGTCGTCGTTGATCGATCGCTCGATGACCTCGATGCGGTCGGCTGTGGCATCCGGCAGGTCGGCGACGACCGCGTCGACGATCTCCCTTGCGACATCGCAGAGGTGACAGTCGGGCTTGCCGATCAGGGTGAGTGTGGTCACGGCTTGTCGACCGCGCGGCCGCTGGCGATCCACTCCCCGGTGCCGCCGTCCACGTTGGTCGCGTCGTATCCGCGCGCTTCGAGCGCCTGCACTGCGCGCGCCGAGCGTCCGCCCGCCTGGCAGATCACGTCGAACGCCTCACCGGGCAATTCGCCGAGTCGGTCGCCGAGCTCCGACAGCGGGACGTTCACGGCACCCGGCACGTGGCCGGCGGCGAACTCATCGCGTTCGCGGACGTCGATCAGCGGCACGTCCGCGCGTGCGGCGAGCTCGTCGATGGTGATGGACTTCACGGCATCCTCCTGAGGAGCGGGGTCGATGTCGACAGACACGAAGCGCCCGTCCGAGGACAGGCGCTTGGTGTCGTGCCGCTTACTTCTTGTTGCGGCGCTGGTGGCGAGTCTTGCGAAGCAGTTTGCGGTGCTTCTTCTTCGCCATGCGCTTGCGGCGCTTCTTGATGACTGAACCCACGGAAACCTCACTAAGTCAGGGGCTGGATGCCACGAAGGCGGCACCCGGGTACGGGCACGGAAAAAATGCCTCGGACGATTCTAGCAAACGGTCGAGGGTGACCGTTCACTCCCTCATCCTACGTCGGAGATGGGCTTGCGCATCGCGTCGACGACCGCCGACTCGGGCACGCGGTAGCTGCGTCCGAAGCGGATCGCCGGCAGCTCCCCGGAGTGCACGAGACGGTACACGGTCATCTTGGACACGCGCATGAGCTCGGCGACCTCGGCCACCGTCAGGAAACGAACGTCTTGAACGTCGGGCATCCCCATATACCCCTTTCTGCTGATGCACAGCATATGGGGTAGCTGCGACGCCTGTAAACCGCTGTGACTCATGTGATGACTGTGAACACGCCGCACGCGCACACCCGGCATCACTTCGCCGCGTCTCTGGCGGCCTTCTCACCAGCATCCCGCAGCGCGATGCGCTCGATCTTGCGTGCGGCGCGCAGCGCCTTCTCGGCCTCGCGCACCGCCTTGCGGGCCTCGCGCACACGCTTGTCCCCGAGCACCTCCTCGGGCAGGACGTCGACCCAGTCCGGTTCGGGGCGGGGCTCATCCCCGGCACTGCGTCGGTCGATGTACGCCTGCACACCGTCGAGGATGCGCTGCAGCCCGAAGCGGAACGGGTCGCTCTGATCGATGAAGACACCGGCGTCGATCGCATGGCGCAGCGCGGGGAACTCCTCGGCCGTGATCACGCGATCGAACAGTGCGGCCTCCCGCTCCGAGACATCTTGCGCCGACAGTCCGGTGATGCGCGACTGCTCGGCGTAGCCGGCGAGCACGATGCCGTACCAGCGGGCCTGCCCCATGACGCTCAGTGCCACCGCGACCCGCTCCGTGTCAGCGAGCGGGGTGCCCTCGAGTGCGGCCAGCGCGGCGTCGAACCATGCGGAGCTGCTCGGGGTGATCGGCGCGCCCGTGATGGGCAGCGACAGAATCCAGGGATGCTCGAGGTAGATGCGCACCTGCGCGTCGAAGAGGAAGCGCAGCTGCTGCTGCCAGCCCGCCTGCTCGCGGTGCTCCTCTGACGGCAGGCCGGTCGCGTGCTCCTGCATCAGCAGCAGCAGGTCGTCCTTGGCGCTGACGTAGCGGTACAGCGACATCGGCGTGAAGCCGAGCTTCGCGGCGACGGCCGCCATCGAGACGGCGCCGATGCCCTCGGCATCCGCGAGCGCGACAGCGGTCTCGACGATGCGCTCGACGCTCATCTCACGCTTCGGTCCGCGCTGCGGATTGGCTGCGACGCCCCAAGCCAGGGCGATGCCGCGGGGCAGCTCGATCTCTTCGGATGTCACTCCCCCAGCTTAGGTTGTGTACCTAATAAACAGTGTGTTAGCGTCATAAACAGTTTGAGACATACACAGAAAGGATCCTGCGATGGCACCTCCGCGAACGTCCACATCGGTGATCAGCGTCACCGACCTGCATAAGACCTACGCCGGCCGCTCCGTCCTCGACGGGCTGACCCTCGACGTCCAGCGCGGCGAGATCTTCGCGCTGCTCGGTCCGAACGGGGCCGGCAAGACGACGGCGATCAACATCCTCAGTACGCTCACGCGCGCCGACGCGGGGACCGCCACGATCGCAGGATTCGACGTCCGAAAGCACCCGGTGGCGGTGCGCCAGCGCATAAGCCTCACGGGTCAGTCCGCTGCGGTCGACGATGCGCTGACCGCGACGGAGAACGTCATCATGTTCGCGCGGCTCTCAGGGCTGCGAGGACGCGCGGCGAGGCGCCGCGGCGCCGACCTGATCGAGCGCTTCGGGCTGACCGACGCAGCAGCCCGACCGGTGCGCACCTTCTCCGGTGGCATGCGGCGCCGGCTGGATCTCGCACTCAGCTTCGTCGTGACCCCGGAGGTGCTCTTCCTCGATGAGCCGACGACCGGGCTCGACACCCGCAGCCGCCGCGACCTGTGGGCCATCATCCGATCGCTGGCCGACGCCGGCACCACCGTGTTCCTCACGACGCAGTACCTCGAAGAGGCCGACCAGCTCGCCGACCGGATCGCCGTGCTCCACGATGGACGCATCGCCGCATCCGGATCCGCCGCCGCGCTGAAGGCGCGCGTCGGCGGTGAGAGCGTCGAGGTCCACGACGAGAACGGCGTCCTGCTGAAGCGGGTTCCGACCGACGGCACGATCGCCGAGCTTCGCCGCGCCATCGACGAACTCGACCGGCAGGGCGTGACCGGAGCCGTCAGCCTGCATCGTCCCACGCTCGATGACGTCTTCCTCGCCATCACCGAGCCCGACCGTCCCCGCACCGAACACCTCGTCGGCGCCGCTGCAAAGGAGTCCGCATGACGCTGACGTCCCCACCGACGGCGCCGAGCGCACCATCGCCGCCCGCGATCCGCCCGCGCCTGCGCGGCTTCACCGCCGAGGGCGTGTTCGTGGGCAGGAGCCTGCGCCACTCGCTGCGCGACGGCGAATCGCTGCTGATGGCGATCATGCTCCCCGTGATGCTCATGCTCATGTTCACCTGGGTGTTCGGCGGCGCGATCGACCCCTCTGGTGCGTACGTCGACTACGTCGTGCCAGGGATCATCCTCACCTGTGCGGGTTTCGGCGCCTCATCCACCGCGGTCTACGTCGCCAACGACATGCGCAGCGGCATCATCGACCGGTTCCGGACGATGCCGCTGCGCGCAGGGGCCGTGCTCACCGGTCACGTCGTGGCGAGCCTGATCCGCAACCTCATCGCGACCTCGCTGGTGATCGGCGTGGGAGTGCTCGTCGGGTTCCGCCCGACAGCATCGCTCGGAGAGTGGATGCTGATGGGAGCGCTGATCGCGCTGTACATCCTCGCCATCACCTATCTGTTCGCCGCCATCGGCCTCGCCGCCGGATCGCCGGAGGGCGCGAACGGCTACGGCTTCATCCTGCTCTTCCTGCCGTACCTCTCCAGCGCCTTCGTGACTGTCGACAGCATGCCCGACTGGCTGCGGCCGATCGCCGAGCACCAGCCGATCACGCCCATCGTCGAGACGATCCGGGCGCTGCTGATGGGCACGACCGTCGACTCCGAACCGATCTGGGCCGTGTTCTGGTGCCTGCTGATCCTCACCCTGGCCGTGGCCTGGGGCGCGTGGCTGTTCCGCCGGCAGGCAGGACGCCGCTGAGCCGACCCCCTGTCAGCTGCCGAGACGCTTGAACGCGGAGGCCATGGCGTGCTTCGCGGATGCCGCGACGCGGCCGACCGTCTCGGCGGCGTGGACGGTCGCGGAGGGAAGCGGCGCGTAGGGCACGTCGATGTCGGGAGCCTGATCGCCGTACGCGTCGACGAGGAACGGCACCAGCCAGTCGTCGACCTGTTCGAGCGGTGCGACCGCAAGACTGTAGAACCGGCGCTGACCGTCTTCACGCACGGTCACCAGCTGCGCTTCGCGCAGCACCTTCAGATGCTTCGAGACGGTCGGCTGGCTGATGCCGAGCTCGCTCACGATCTGCGTCACGCTGGTGCCGGCATCGCTCTGCGTGGACTCGCTCAGCAGCAGCTGGAGGATGTCGCGCCTCGTGCCGTCTGCGATCACGTCGAAGATGTCGGTCATGCCATCAGGGTAGTCGGCACAGGCACGGAGTACCATGACGAAGGCTCGGCGAAGGGTCACACGCAGCGGAAAGGGGGACGGATGTCTGGCATGGTGTCGGCATCATCCCCTCGTGGCAGCCTGCGAACGGCCGGCCGACGGGTCAAGTACATCATCACGTCATCGCCGTCGCGGTTCGCGATCCTGATCTTCGCGACGCTCATCCTGGTCTTCACCGTGCTGCTCTCACTGCCGATCTCGTCGAAGTCGCGCACCATCACGCCGCTGAGCGATGCGTTCTTCACCGCCATGTCGACGATCTGCGTCACGGGCCTGTCGACGGTCGACATGAGCAGTCACTGGTCGGCGTTCGGCAATGTGGTCATCTTCGTCGGCGTGAACATCGGCGGCATGGGCGCGCTCACCCTGGCCTCGCTGCTGGGCCTGGTCATCTCGAAGCGGCTCGGTCTGCGGGCGAAGCTGCTCGCGGCCGGCGACACGAACCCGATGCGTGCGCATGGCGGACCGGTCAACGAGAGTCAGACGGTGCGGCTGGGCGAGGTCGGTCAGCTGCTGACGACCGTCGCCCTCTCGACGCTCGTGATCGAGGGGACGCTCGCGATCCTGCTGTACCCGGCACTGATCTGGACGGGCATCGACCCGTTCTCCGCACTGTGGGAGGCGCCGTACTACGCGGCCATGGCGTTCACGAACACCGGGTTCACCCCCAACGACGGCGGCGTCACGGTGTTCGCGGACGACTACCTGGTGCTGATCCTGCTGATGACGGGTGTCTTCCTCGGCAGCATCGGCTTCCCGGTCATCTACACGCTCGCCAAGCACGTCTGGCACGTCAAGCGCTGGCCGCTGCACTCGAAGCTCACCCTCATCACCACCGTGCTGCTGTTCATCGTCGGCGCGGCTGTGTTCCTCGTGCTCGAGTACGCGAACCCGAAGACATTCGGCTCGATGGATGCCTCTGAGACGACCATGAACGCCTTGTTCCTCTCGGCGATGACCCGCTCGGGCGGCTTCAACGTGATCGACATATCAGACCTCAACGGGTCGTCGATGCTCGCCGCCTGCATGCTGATGTTCGTCGGCGGCGGCTCGGCGTCGACGGCCGGCGGCATCAAGGTGACCACGCTCGCCGTCCTCGCGATCGCCGTCTGGTCCGAGGCGCGCGGGCGCCAGTCCGTCGAGGCGTTCGGCCGTCGCATCCCGAGCGACGTGCAGCGCGTGGCCCTCAGCGTCGTCGCCTGGGGCTCGACCATAGTCGCCCTGTCGACGATCGTGATCGCGCAGATCACGAAGGCCGACATCATCGATGTGCTCTTCGACGTGATCTCGGCGTTCGGCACGGTGGGGCTCTCTTCCGGCCTCACCGAGACCCTGCCCGACAGCGCCTCGTACGTGCTGGCCGCGACCATCTTCATGGGGCGCGTTGGTACAGTGACTCTCGCCGCGGCGGTCGCTGCGACATCCCGATCGCAGCTGTACTCGCTGCCCGTCGAAAGGCCGATCGTTGGTTGAGATGGTGCGGGGCGACGCCCCGGTGCTCGTGATCGGACTCGGACGCTTCGGTGCGGCGTGCGCCGGCGAGCTCGACCGGCTCGATCGCGAGGTGCTCGCGATCGACGAGGATCTCGGGCTCGTGCAGAAGTGGTCGGATCGCGTCACGCACACCGTGCAGGCGGATGCCCGCAACATCGACGCCCTGCGCCAGATCGGCGCACAGGACTTCCAGGTCGCGGTCGTCGCCGTCGGGTCGCTCATCGAGGCATCCGTGCTCATCACGGCCAACCTCGTCGACCTTAAGGTCCCGCAGATCTGGGCGAAGGCGGTCTCGCAGTCGCACGGCAAGATCCTCGCCCGAGTGGGCGCGAACCACGTCATCTACCCCGAGCGCGAGGCGGGTGAGCGCGTCGCGCATCTCGTCAGCGGCCGTATGCTGGACTTCATCCGCTTCGATGACGATTTCGTGCTGGCGAAGATGTATCCGCCGAAGTTCATCCGGGGCACCGGTCTGAACGAGTCCGGTGTGCGGACGAAGTACAACGTCACCGTCGTCGGCGTGAAGAGCCCGGGCAAGCCGTTCCGCTATGCCGAGGCGAACACGGTCGTCACCAATCACGACCTCATCATCGTGTCGGGCACGAACAGCGACATCGAGCGGTTCGCCGGCCTCGACCGCTAGGTCCGCTCAGCCTGCGGCGAGCTCTTTCGCGCGGGCGAGCGCTGCAGCGGTCGCGCGGGCGAACATGTCGTCGAGACCGGCGTCCTGCATCACGGCGATCGCCCGCTCGGTCGTGCCCTTGGGGCTGGTCACACGTCTGCGCAGCTCGGCCGGATCGACGTCGGATGCCTCCAGCAGTGCCGCCGCTCCGATGAAGGTCTGCTCGGCCATGAGGCGCGCATCGGCATCCGAAAAGCCCATCCCGACCGCCGCCTTCGTGAGCTGCTCGACGAGGAGGAACACGTAGGCCGGTCCCGATCCGGACACCGTCGAGAGCGCGTCGATCTGCGACTCGGGCACCTCGATCACGGCGCCGACGGTCTCGAACAGCGCGCGCACGATCGCCATGTCCTCGGCGGTCGCAGCCGCTCCGGCGGCAAGGCCGGTCACGCCGCGGCGCACCGTGGACGGGGTGTTCGGCATCGAGCGGATCACGTGCACATCGGCACCGAGCGCATCCGAGAACGTGTCAAGGGTGACGCCGGCTGCGAGGCTGACGACGATCGCGTCCTCGCGCAGTGCCGGCGCGATCTCGCGCAGCAGATCCGGCACCATCGCCGGCTTCACGCCGACGAGGACGATGCGGGCGGATGCCGCGGCGTCCTTGTTGCCGTCGGGATCCTCGGCGAGCGCGACGCTCTTCACACCGGAGAGGGATGCCAGGGCATCCGCCTTCTCACGCGAGCGGTTCGTCACGACGATGCCGTCGTCGATCGAGGCGCCGGAGGCGATGACCCCCTGCAGGATCGCCCCTCCCATCGAACCGGCACCGAGGAACGCGAGCGAAGGCAGCGAATCGACCATGCCGCCATCCTACGATCCGGGCCGTCATCGTAGACTCGAGCCATGAGCGCATCCGGCGGCAGCAAGGCGATCATCGCGGCATTCCTGGCGAACATGGGCATCGCCCTGGCCAAGTTCGTCGCGTGGCTGCTCTCCGGCTCGGCATCGATGCTGGCCGAGGCGATCCACTCGGTCGCCGACTCCGGCAATCAGCTCCTGCTGATGCGCGGCGGCCGCAAGGCCAAGCGCGAGGCCGACCGCGACCACCCGTTCGGCTACGGCCGCGAGCGGTACGTCTCGGCGTTCGTGGTGTCGATCATCCTGTTCTCCCTCGGTGGCCTGTTCGCCGTCTACGAGGGCGTGCAGAAGCTCATCCATCCGCACGAGCTGGACCAGACGTGGTGGTGGCTGCCCCTGGTGGTGCTGGTGATCGCGATCGGACTCGAGTCGTTCTCGCTGCGCACCGCCGTCAAGGAGAGCAACCGGGTGCGCGAGAAGGGTCAGTCGTGGATGTCGTTCATCCGCCGGTCCAAGGCGCCCGAGCTGCCCGTCGTGCTCCTCGAGGACGCGGGCGCTCTGATCGGCCTGACCTTCGCCCTGTTCGGCGTCGGTCTGACCGTGATCACGGGCGACTCCATGTACGACGCGCTGGGCACCCTGATGATCGGCCTGCTGCTGATCGTCATCGCGATCGTCCTCGGCATCGAGACGAAGAGCCTGCTGGTCGGCGAGGGCGCCAACCGCACCGATCACGACCTGATCGTCGACGCGATCACGAGCGGTCCCGACGTCGAGAAGCTCATCCACATCAAGACCCTGTATCTGGGCCCGGATGAGCTGATGGTCGCGGCGAAGATCGCTCTGAAGGCCGACAAGACGGTGCGCGAGGCCGCGGACGACATCAACGAGATCGAGCGATCCATCCGCGACGCCGTGCCGGCGGCCCGGGTGATCTACTTGGAGCCGGACGTGTACCGCCCGTCGCTCGACCCGGAGCCGCCGACGGATGCCTTCGTGCTGAAGTCCTCCGACTGACGCCGACGTGATCGACGCGTTCCGCGCGGCGCTGGGTGATCTCGCGCTTCCCGATGAGACCCGGGGCAAGCTGCAGCTGGTGCAGACCGTGCTGGACGGCGACCCGCAGGCGATGCTGCAGTCGTTCTCGATGGTCGGAGGCGAGCCCCGCGCGGTGGTGTCTTTCGGCGACCTGGACAGTGCCGAGCTCGTGACGTACGTGCTGCACGGCATCGAGACCGGACTCGGCGAGTTCGCGTCGTGGGCCGCGGCCACCCAGCGCATCTGCGCGGATGTGATCCGCTCGAGCGTGGTGCGAGGCAGGCCGCGCAGGGTTGCCACGATCGCCTGGTTCGCATGGGATTCCGGAACGCACGTGTCGGCGCTGGAGACTCGGCATGCGACGGTGGGTGCCGCGCATCTGGCGGTGGACATCGATCGGCTGATGCTGCGCAATCCGCGCGCGCACATCGCACTGGTCACTTACTCCTACTCGTCGACGCTGCTCGGCGAGCTGTTCGCGATGAACATCGCCGAGGATGTCCGGACAGCGTTCTCGTTCGCGTCGGCCGGATTCACGCATGCCGCGAGCGTCGCGCTCGGCGACGCGATCGCCCGCGGTGAGGTGGTGGTGTACGCCACCGAGAGCGCCGACGACAGCATCGCTCCGCTGGGGCGGCTCGGCCAGCATCCGGTCGATCCGCGCGACATCCCCGGCGTGGTCGGCTTCGACTGCGACGGCGGCGAGGCACCGGGCATCGACGGCAGCACGGTCGTGGGTGTCGCCGTCGAGGGGCATGCGTCGCAGA
The DNA here is from genome assembly GCF_050408615.1 of Microbacterium alcoholitolerans. Lineage (NCBI taxonomy): Bacteria > Bacillati > Actinomycetota > Actinomycetes > Micrococcales > Microbacteriaceae > Microbacterium > Microbacterium alcoholitolerans. Next base: position 1,439,643 of record NZ_JBNTKD010000001.1, read on the forward strand.
CCAGCGTCGATGAGCGCGGGGCGCGGCACATCGGCTATTTCGACCAGCGCGCCCAGGGGTACCTGATGATGATCGACCGGTTGACGGATGCTGGCGATCGGGCTGAGTTCAGCGACGAGCGTCGAAGAACTTCTGAAGCAGGATGATCGCAGCATCCGACTGCACCCCGCCGACGACCTCTGCGCGGTACGGCAGTCGGCGATCGCGCAACAGGTCGTACATCGAGCCGGCCGCCCCCGCCTTCTCGTCCCACGCGCCGAACACGACGCGACCGATGCGCGCCTGCAGGATCGCCCCCGCGCACATCACGCACGGCTCGAGGGTGACGACCAGGGTGTGATCTTCGAGGTTCCACGATTCGAGGTGCTCGGCGGCGGCGCGCAGCGCGATGATCTCGGCGTGACCGGTCGGATCGTGCGTCTGCTCGCGCAGGTTGCGTCCCTCGGCGATCACGCATCCCGTCGCGTCGAGAACGACCGCGCCCACCGGCACGTCTCCCGCGTCGCCGGCCTCGGCCGCCAACGCGAGCGCGCGGTGCATCGGGGCGTCGTAGGCGGCGGTCATGCGTCGAGCATAATGTGCGGGCTCCGGCCGTGCCGCCGGCCCGCGCGCACGCGAAGGCCGCTGGCAAGTAACCTGTATTCATGCGCGTTCATGTGGCCGATCACCCGCTCATCACTCACAAGCTCACGGTGCTGCGGGATCAGAACACCCCATCGCCCGTCTTCCGTCAGCTGACGGAAGAGCTGGTGACGCTTCTCGCATATGAGGCGACGCGCGGCGTGAAGGTTACCCCGATCGAGGTGACCACCCCCGTGACGACCACCATGGGTGTGAAGATCTCCGAGCCGCGGCCCATCGTGGTGCCGATCCTGCGTGCCGGGCTCGGCATGCTCGAGGGTCTCGTGAAGCTGCTTCCGACGGCCGAGGTCGGCTTCCTCGGCATGGTGCGCGACGACGAGACGTTCGAACCCACCACCTATGCCGAGCGTCTGCCCGAAGACCTGAGCGACCGGCAGTGCTTCGCCATCGATCCGATGCTGGCCACGGGCGGCTCGCTTGGTGCGGCGATCCAGTTCCTGTTCGATCGCGGCGCGAAGGACGTCACCGCGATCTGCCTGCTCGGCACGCCCGAGGGCGTCGAGGCGATCCGCCAGCTCGTCGGCGATCAGGACGTGACGCTGGTGCTCGGTGCGCTGGATGAGCGCCTGGATGAGAAGGGCTACATCGTGCCCGGACTCGGCGACGCCGGCGACCGCCTTTACGGCACCGTCTGATCCACGCCGCTGCCGGCGGTCAGACGCGCAGCGTGTAGCCGCGCTCGTCTCCGAAATGCCTGAACCCGGCGCGGGAGAGGATCGGAGCCGAGGTCGAGATCCGGCCCTTGACGAGAGCCGTTCTCGCGCCGAGTTCCGCTGCGAACCGCATCCGCTCGGCGAGCACCGCCCGGTATGCGCCCTTGCCGCGCGCCTCGGCGAGTGTCGCGCCTCCCCACAGCGCGACGAAGCCGCCCGCGATCTTGCATCCTCCCGTGCTCACAGGCGCGCCGTCGATGCGGGCGAGCACGCGGAAGCCTTCGTCGGATGCCAGAGCGGATTCCGCTTCGGCGAGCTCCTCCTCCAGTTCGGCTCCGGTGAGCGGCTGCTGATGCTCCCAGACGGCGGCGTTGATCGCATCCACCTCGCGCAGCTGGTCGATCGTCCGCACGATCTCGACGGTGACGTTCGGCGGCACATCGACCGGGATGCCCTCGATCGGGCGCGCCAGCACGGCGACGGTGTCGAAGTGCTCGGCACCACGACTGATCAGCTCTCCTTCGAGATCCGGGCTGTCTGAGGCGTTGGTCCAGAACGTCAGCTCTGCCTCGCCCCACGCGCGGGTGCGCTCGATCGCATGATCGAGGACGCCCGCGGCATCCAGTGTCGAGGCCACCTGCGACGCCTTGACACCGCCGCCAAACCTCGCAGGGTGGCGCACGAGCTGCAGCTCGGACTTCTCCTGCTCGCTGCCGAGCGGGAACCACACCCATGACGCCGAGGCGCGCATGAGGTCATCGACAGTGTGCGGGCGATCGTGGTTCTGCATGCTAGCAACTTAGCATCCGATGCGGATCAGTCACGATCGGCGCCGACGAGGTGCGCGAAGGCGCTGAGCCGGGCGACGCCCTCAGGAGTCCAGGGCAGATCGTCCAGCAGCGCGGGCGAGTGAACCAGGTAGGCGACGCTCTTCGCCCGCGAGATCGCGACGTTCAGCCGGTTCTGCAGCAGCAGGAACTCCGGGCCGCGGGGCGCATCGCGCCCGCTGGATGCGGCCAGCGACGTGATCGAGACGACCGCCTCCTTGCCCTGGAAGTTGTCGACCGTGCCGACCGCGACATCTGCGAATCCCGCCGCCGTCAGCTCGTCGTGGATCAGCTGCTTCTGGGCGTTGTACGGCGCGACGACGATGATGTCGCTCTGGATCAGTGGTCGCGGCGGAGCGTCCTCGGGGCCGTCCGTGTACTCGCGTCCGATCAGGTCTCGCACGATCTGCACGACGCGCGCGGCCTCTTCCTCCGACTGGGTGGCGTTGCCGCGGTGGCGCACCTGCACGATGTGCAGGCCCGGCTCGACACCGTCGACGAGACGCTGCTCGGTGCAGGCAGCCGACGCGAGCCTGCCCGCGTACGCCAGTCGCGACACGGGGGCCGCGACCTCCGGATGCATCCGCCACGACTCAGCGAGGAAGTACCCGTAGGCGGGGTCGATGACCGAGGAGCCGTCCATCACCCATCCGAGCGCGGAGGTGTCGACCGGCTCGGGGTGCGTGCCCTGGCTCACCTGCGGCAGCTGCTGCGGGTCGCCGAGCAGCAGCAGACGCTTCGCGCCCGCCGCCACGGCGATCGTCGATGCCAGCGAGAACTGCCCAGCCTCATCGATCACGAGCAGATCGAGTCCCTGCCGATCGACCCGGCGGGTGTTGCTGAAGTCCCACGCCGTGCCGCCGACGACGGCGCCGCCTTCGGCACGCTCGGCGAGGAACCCGGCCATGCCGTCCTTGCGGATGATCGTGTATCCCGGCGTCGTGGCATCCGGATCCTTCGGCGCCTTCGCGACCTGCGCCGCAGGCACGCCGTCCGCGACGATCCGCTCGAGCAGGTTCTCGACGATCGCGTGCGACTGGGCGACCACCCCGATGCGGAATCCGTGCTCGCGCACCAGCCGGGCGATGACCCGCGATCCGGTGTACGTCTTCCCGGTGCCGGGAGGTCCCTGCACGGCGAGATAGCTGCGATCGAGATCGAGGACCGCCCGCACGATCGCATCGATCGTGTCGTCACCGGCATCCGGCAGCGAAGCGCCCGAGACTGTGCGGGGCGGGATGCGTCGCAGGATGTCGGTGGCGGCATCCTGCGGGAAGCCGGGAGCGGCCTGATGCACGGACGCTGCCCACTCCTCGATCGCACCCTGCTGCGAGGCGACGTGCGGAGGGGCCGCGGGGGCGAGTGCGAGCGGCAGAGCGTCCCAGGTCTGGCCGTCGATCGCCCGCTCGCGCACGACGTATCCGTCGTCGAGCACCTCGATGACCTCGACGGCGTGCGGCACATGGATCACACGCGAAGGCGCATCCACCGCGAACGGTGCGGGCACCGGGTAGAGCGCAAACGGACTGCCGCCGACTCCGATCGTGCTTCCGGGCGCGACCTCGCCGCGCAGTCGGATGACTCGCGTCTGGGTGCGCTGCCGCTCGCCGATGTTCCAGTCGTCGTCGATCGAGCTGACGTCGGCGTCGACGCGCAGCACGTCGCGAGTGGACTCCCAGATCGAGATCGGCTCGCGCATCCGCTGGAAGTGGCCCTGCCAGAAGCTCTTGGCCTCGCGGGGGTAGTAGTCGATCGCGGCGGCGGCCACCCGGAACTCCGTGCCGCTGCGCCCCTCGTGCTCGGCGTTCAGCGCTTCGGCTTGCAGCGCGAGCGAGAGCGGCGCGGGCTCGTAGGCGCGCGTCTCAGGGTCATCGGGCGGTGCGGGCAGCACGCCCTCCTGCTTGGCCAACCCGATCAGCCAGTCGCGCAGCCGCCGGGTCGAGACGCAGTCGTATCGGTTGTAGTCGGCGAGGTCATCGAGGATCTGCTCCCCCTCGGACTGTCGTCCCGCGTCGATCATGCCGCGCGCCTGCACGTACTGGACGATCGAGTCATCGCCCTTCTGGACGTCGCTGGTGCGCACCTCTTCGCCCATGTAGAGCGGCTCGAGCTTCTTGATCGAGTACGAGCGCGAGCCCACCCGAACGGAGCGCAGCACTATCGGGTAGAGATCGACGAACACGCCCTCGCGCAGCAGCTTGTCGACGTCCGCTTCGCCGACCCCGTGGCGCGCCGCCATCGCCGCGAGGTGCGAGGTCTCGTACGGCGCGTAGTGGTAGATGTGCATGTCGGGGTGGCTCTGGCGCCGCAGTTTCACGAACTCGAGGAAGTCCAGCAGCGCCTGCTTCTCGTCCGCGAAAGTGTGCGCCCACAGCGCGGAGTACTGCTCGTCATTGTCGATCCAGCCGAACAAGTAGTCGATCCCCCACTGAGCGCTGTCCGTCGCGGGAACGGGCTCGGTGTAGAGCGGATCGCCCTCGAAGTCGAAGAAGACGTCGCCGCGGCTGGGGCGGGGCATCAGTCCGATCGCGTTCGGCGAGACGAGCTCGAAGGGCGGCACGTCACCCGGCTCCAGCGACGCACCGGTCTGCAGCCGCGCCTGCGCGCGCAGCGACGCGAACGTGTCGGCGTTCATTCCCTGCGGGGCATCGGATGCCATCGCCAGGTCATCGACGGTCAGGATTCCCGCCGCGCGCAGGCGCTGACGCTGCGCCGGACGCATCCGGGCGACCATCAGCAGGTCACGGTGTCCGATCACCTGCTCCTCGCACGTCGCGCAGCGACCGCACGCCGAGATCTGCAGCTCGCCTCGATCGTCACCCCAGGCGAGCGGCTCGCCGGCGGCGCCGTCCTCGGCGCTGCGGTCGGCGATCAGCGCGCGCAGCCGCGTGCGGCGAACGTGGAACAGCGGGAGCAGATCGTCGACGCGATGCGTGCTGACCGTGCCGTCGCCCAGAATGAGATCGACCTCGTCGGAGCGCGGAATGCCGAGGCGGTCGAGCTGATCGACATATGCCCCCAACTGCATGAGCGCCGTCGCACGCGCCGTGCGGGCGAGTTTGGAGTCCTGAACACGCCATGAGCCGTCGTCATCGCGTCGCAGGAAGTCGGCGAAGCCGACGAACTCCGGGGTCGAGAAGGCCGCCTGGAACACGACCGTGGCATCCGACCTCAACGCGCGCATCGTCTCGGCCACGACGGATGCCATCGCCTCGGCATCCGTCGAGTTCACCTTCGGCAGCGACACGACACTGCCGCCATCGACGGCATCGCCGAATTCGGCGACGTACTTCGCCAGCACCGCCTGCTCGTGCACGTCGCCCAGCTCTGCGGCGCGCCGCAGCGTGGCGTCTTCGGGCTCTTCGACCGCCGGGACGCGACCGAGCTTCGCATCGAGGGCGCGCATCCACGCGAACTCGCATTCCGCGGCGAGCTTCAGGTCACTGGCGCTCCACACCACGCGATTCTCTGCTGCAATGACCCGCACCGCGCCACCTCTCCCTTGCCTGCTCCGACACTATCGCCGGCCGCCGACACTCCCTTCGTGGGAGGCAGGAGAGACTCGTCAGCGCCACCAATCGTCGTGCGGGGTGACCGGCAGGTGGCGCTTGTGGCGCGAACCGAGGTATTTCGCCTCGATGAGCGCGGCGACCCCATCAGGCACCTCGCCGCCCTCGAGGTACGTGTCGATCTGCTCGTAGGTGAGGCCGAGCTCGTCCTCGTCGGTGCGGCCGGGCTGTCCGTCGAGAAGATCAGCGGTCGGCACCTTCGTCGTCAGCCGCTCGGGGGCGCCGAGGTGCCGCAGCAGCGCGCGGCCCTGACGCTTGGTGAGACCGGCGAGCGGCAGCAGGTCCGCCGCGCCGTCGCCGAACTTCGTGTAGAAGCCGGTCACTCCCTCGGCCGCGTGGTCGGTGCCGATCACCAGCATCCCGTCGTGCCCGGCGAGCGCGTACTGGGTGACCATGCGGATGCGGGCCTTGATGTTCCCGCGGTTGAAGTCCGACAGCTCCGACGTCAGCGCCTGCTCGAGGTCGGACTCGATGCCGTCGACGCCGTGCTGGATGTTCACCTCGACCGATCGGTCGGCGGCGATGAAGGCGATCGCGGCCTCGGCATCCGCCGCATCACGCTGCACCTTGTACGGCAGGCGGACGGCGAGGAACGATGCCTCTCCGCCGTCGGCGCGCACCCGCTCGACGGCGAGCTGCGCGAGCCGGCCGGCGAGCGTCGAGTCCTGCCCGCCCGAGATGCCCAGTACGAAGCCCTTCGCGCGCGTGGAGCGCAGGTAGTCGACCAGGAACGAGATCCTGGCCTCGGTCTCGGCGGCCGGATCGATCTCGGCGCGAACGCCCAGGTCTTCGGCGATCTGCTGCTGCATGGTCACGGTGTGCTCCTCATCGTCGGCTGCTGGGCGTTCGTGGACTACCAGTGTCCACCTGACAGGATGGAACCGTGAAACTTCTCGTCGCTGCGCTCAGCTCCGAACTCCAGGCGTTCCCCGCCGAACTCCCCGGTTTCGACCGTGTCGTCACCGGCCCCGGCAAGATGATGGCCACGTACGGCCTCACCCGCGCCCTGGACGCGCAGCAGTACGAGGAGATCGTCGTCGTCGGCACGGCCGGCGCCGTGTCGGATGCCGTCGCATCGGGCATCCACGATGTGAGCGCGGCCATCCAGCACGATGTGCAGGACCTCGAGGGCGTCATCGGGCAGCACGTGTCGCTGCCCGCCCGGGTGGAGACGGGCCGCGCGGGCGTCACGATCGCGACCGGCGACATCTTCGTCGACGACGTGGATGCGGTCGAGCGGATCAGCACGCTCGGCGGCGTCCTGGTCGACATGGAGACCTTCGCATTCGTGTGGGTCGCGCAGCAGTTCGGCGTGCCGATCCGCGTCATCCGGGTGGTCTCGGACCGCGCTCAGGACGGCGCGACGCAGGTCTGGGACGAAGTGGTGGCCGCGTGCAGCGCTCAGCTGTGGGAGTTCTTCGGGCGCGAATACGGCGTCTGAGCGCCCGGCGCCCGTTCCGCCCCGATGCTCAGCGCCGGCGTCGCTAGACGATGACGCTCGGACCCTCGGGCAGCGCGCGCACAGTGAGCTGGGCGGGGATCTGCTCCTGCATCGACTCGACGTGGCTGATGATCCCGACGGTGCGCCCGCCGGAGCGCAGCTCGTCGAGGGTGCGCATCGCGACTTCCAGCGTGTCGGCGTCGAGTGATCCGAAGCCCTCGTCGATGAACAGCGTGTCGAGCTGGATGCCACCGGCACGCGCCGTGACGACTTCGGCGAGCCCGAGCGCGAGGGCGAGCGAGCTGAGGAAGGTCTCGCCTCCCGACAGCGACTGCGCCGGACGCTCCTGCCCCGTGAACGCGTCGAACACGACGATGCCGAGCCCCGATGCCGCACCGCGCGACGCCAGCGCGTCGGAGTGCCGCAGCTGATAGCGCCCTGCGGACATGTCGCCGAGCCGCCGGTTGGCCGCCTCGACGATCTCCTCGAGCTCGGCGGCGAGCACGAACGTCTCGAGAGTCATCTTGTGCGTGTTGCCCGCCCGTCCGGCGATGGTGTCGGCGAGGCCGCGCAGCACGTCGTGCTCGGTCTGCTGCTGCGCGCTGTGCCGATGGGCGTTCGCTGCGGACTCGATGAGGCTGGTCAGCTGCTCCGCCGTGCTCGCGGCCCGTCCGGCGACATCGACAGCTGTCTTCCACGCTGCGCGCGCCTCGGCCGCCGTCGTCTCGGCCGGGGCGAGGTCGATCTCCTCCTCGGGCAGCGTGAGCAGCTCGAGCTCCAGCAGCGTCGCTCGCTCCTTCTCGCGCTGCACCGAGTGCGCGTTGATGCGCGCGGAGAGCTGCTCCTGCTCGGCGGCGGAGCGCATGGCGCCGCGCGCCGCGGTGACGTCCCCGAAGTCGGATGCCACGAGCGCGGCATCCTGCTCCTGCACAGCCGCGGCGAGCGCGTGCTCGGCGCGTGCGCTCTCGCCGAGAGCAGATGCCAGCGCGCGAGCGATCGCGGCATGCGCGACGACCCGGTCGATGCGCTCGGCGACCGTCGCGAAGGTTCCGCGCGCCTGGGCGATCTGGGTGGTGGCCTGCTGCGCGCGCTGCGTGACGAGCGCCAGCGACTCCTTGGCGGATGCCAGCGTCGCGGCCGCCTGCTCGCGCCGCTGGTTCAGCGCCGCCAGTGCTTCCTCCGTCCGCACGACCTGCGCCTCGAGCGACTCGAGCTCGCGCGCGGCGGCGTCGGCCTCGGCGTGCGCCTGCGCGGCGGCGGTGACCTCGGCCTCGGCCGTCTCGACCGTGCGTCCATCGGCGGTGGCCGTCGCAGCGGCGAGGTCGGCCTTCGCGCTCGCCACTCGCTCGTGGGCGGTGCGCTCAGCGACCTGCGCGGTGTCTCGGGCTGCTTCGGCCGCATCGACATCCTCAGCCGAAACCGGGTCGCTGTGCTCGGCCGGCGCGGGGTGCTCCGTCGCCCCACACACCGCACAGGGCTCCCCGGACACCAGCGCTGTGGCCAGTTCACCGGCGAACCCGTCCAGTCGGCGCTTGCGCAGCTGGGACAGCGCCGCCCAGGCATCCGCGGCCGCCGCGCTCGCATCGACCAGCGCCTTCTCCGCTAACTCGAGGTCATCGCTGATCGCAGCGGCCCGCTCGGCCGCATCGTGCCGTGCGGATGCCGCGGTGAGAGCGTGCGCGAGGTCTTCGACGCGGTCGGCCTTCCTGCGCGCTGCGTCGCGCTGGGTGGTGAGCGCTGCCAGCCGTTCGGGCAGTTCCGCCCGTTCGACCTCGCCGGCGTCGACGAGCGCGGTTGCCGATTCCACCTGCGCGTGGGCGTCTTCGAGTTCGGCGGACAGTGCGGGCATGCGCGCTTCGAGTTCGGCGGCCGCTGCCCATGCGCCGCTCTCGCGCGTGCGCTCAGAAGCCCAGGATTCCAGCGCCTCAGCTGACAGTTCGAGTTCGTTCCCGGTCGACATCCACGCCTCGCGTGCGGACTCGAGGGCGGCTCCGGCCGCGTCGTGCGCGGACTGCGCCCGGCTCGTCGCCGTGATCGTCGCGCGCAGCGACTCGGCTGCCTGTGCGCGCTCCAGCGCGGACGCCGCCTGTGTGATCTCGGGCTGCTGCGCATCCAGCCGCGTGAGCGCCGCCCGAGCCCGGTCACGCTCCTGCTGGGATCTGCGTTGTTCCCTGGTGTCGGTCAGCGCAGCATCCGCCATCGCGAGGAGTTTCTCGGCATCGTCGCGGTCTGCCGCGCGGCGCTCGACCCGATACTGAGCGCGCGTGAGAGCCAAGCGCAGCGCTTCGATACGATCCTGGGTCGATGTGGTGCCCGTCGTCACATCCGACCCGGCACCGGAAAGGGCGTCCGTCGCAGTGCCGGTATCGCCCCACAGCTCGGAAGCCGTCACGACGCGCTCTGCCTCATCGATGCGCGCATCCACGGTGGCGGTGACGGCGGCGAGTGCGCTGTCAGAGGCCTTCCGCCGCTCGTCGAACCGCCGCTGCACATCTTCGAAGCGCTCGGTGCCGAACAGTCGGCGCAGCAGCCCCTGTCTCTCCTTGCTGTCGGCGAGCAGGAACCGCGCAAAGCGGTTCTGGGCGAGCAGGATCACCTGCAGGAACTGCTCCCGGCTCAGCTGCAGGATCTCGTCGAGCTCATGCGCGACCTCGCGCTCTTTCGCCGCGAGCGTGATCCAGCCTTCGTCGCCGAGCGTATCCAGCCTTACCCCGGACGCCTGTTTCGTCAGACCGCCGCCGCGCTTGGCGGGGCGCAGGTATTCGGGCGAGCGCGTGACCCGGTATCGTCCCGAGGCCGCGCTGAACTCGACGATCACCTCACTCGGATCGTCCGGCTCGCAGTGGTCGCTGCGCAGCCGCTTGTCGCCGCCCTCATATCGAGGCACAGAGCCGTAGAGGCCGAAGCAGACGGCATCCAGGATGCTCGATTTGCCGGCCCCGGTGCGTCCGGCGATCAGGAAGATGCCGTCGTCCGCGAATCCGTCGAAGTCGATGCTCTGACGCTGCAGGAACGGACCGAACCCCTCGATCTCGAGCCGGTGAAGACGCACTAGACGAGGGCCTCGGCGATGACGCGCTCATCGAGCACCTCTTCGATAAGCTCGAGCTCGCGCTCACTCGGTCCCTGCCCTGCGCGCACGTGCTCGAGGAAGGCCTCGATGCGCTCGGTGTCGGAGACGGCGGTCTTCAGCCGGGACGCGTATGAGCGCTCCTGGTGCGCATCGACGGTCGTCGGCTGGTGCTGCACCATCGCGCAGTGCGCGAAGCGCTGCTTCAGGCGACGCATCGGCTCTGCCTGCGGCACGGCATCGGTGTAGACCGCGCACACCCAGTCATCCGCGTGCGCGGCGACGTTCTCGGCGGAGAGGATCTCATCGAGCGTTCCGGTGAGCGTCACCAGCCGCCGCGGCACCGGTAGCGCGAGCCACTCGACCTGAACCAGTCCGTCCGCATCGAGATCGATCAGCCACGAGCCGCGCTCCTTGTGCTGCTCGCCGAAGCTGTAGTGCAGCGGGGCGCCGGCGTACCGCACCCGCTCGCTGAGCTTCTGCCGACCGTGGATGTGGCCGAGCGCCACGTAGTCGGGCCCGTCGAAGACGTCCAGCGGCACGACGTCGAGGCCGCCCTGGCGCACCTCGCGTTCAAGACCGACCGTGGCATCCACTCCCGCGGCGAAGCAGTGCGCGATGGCGACCGTCCGTCCCGGATGCTCGGCCATCGCGGCGCCGACGAGGCCCATGGCGTGCACCATGGTCTGGGCCTGCGTGCGAAGCGGCACGTCCGCCCAGTGCTGGCGGACGATCGCCGGCTCGAGGTACGGGATGCCGTAGAAGTGCACCGGACCGTCGGCGTCGTCGATCGTCACCGGCGTTCCGACCGACAGCGGGTCGGTGATCACGTGGATGCCGTCGCGCAGCATCCGCGCCTGGAACCCGAGCCGCGCGGCGGAGTCGTGATTTCCGCTGGTCACGATCACCTTCGCTCCGGTGTCGTGAAGCGCCGCGAGGGTGTCGCCGAGCAGCGTGTAGGCGGGCCCTGCCGGTGTCGCGGAATCGAACACGTCGCCGGCGACGATCACCACGTCGACGGCGTTGTCCCGCACCTGATCGATCAGCGCGCCGAGGACGTCGGCCAGGGCATCCATGGTCGAGTGCCCGTGGAAGGTGCGGCCGATGTGCCAGTCCGAGGTGTGCAGGATTCGCATGTTCTCACCGTACGAACAAGCACCGACATTCCCTCCGAGGCGTGCCGCGGCACGCCTCCTGCACGGTTCAGATCCTGTCGTCGTCCGTGTCAGTGCCGACGCAGCAGCCCGGCGTGATCCGGGTTCTGCTCGAACCACTCCGCGACATACCAGCAGACCGGCGCGACCTTGCGATCGCCGCGGCGCTCGAGGTCGGCGACAGCACCGGCGACGATCTTGCCGGCGTACCCGTGACCGCGGAAGGTCGGGATCGTGAAGGCGCGGGTGAGAGCCCTGGTCCTGCCATCGTCGTGATAGTCGAGGACGCTCACGAGCACACCGTCGCGCGTGAGCGTGTACCGCGAGGCATCGGCCTCGTCGGTGACGATGAACCCGTCGATCATTGTGGAGTCCGTCATGGCCTCCACGTTACGTCGTGTTTCAGGCCCCGGATCGTCACGTTTTGACATGCCCCGTCACTTTCAGTCATAATCGCCCCCATGACCACCAACGCGCGCCCCATGTCCGCCCAGGAGGCGAACGGGACTGCCGGGATGATGATGCCCGGCTGCGTTGGCATGTGTTGCCGAATGTGTTGCTAAGGCGCAACAGCCCTCTCTGACCCGGACTTCCACTATCTGTGGGGTACGGGTCCTGAGCACCGCACCCGTGTGCTCCTCCCCGATCCGGCTCCGCCCGGTCTTCGCGCAACGCATTCAGAGCCCGTCGGCTCACGATTCCTCAAAGGATCCATCATCATGTCGAACTCCGCACTCCTCGAGCGTCCCGTCACCGCCCCCGTCCGCCTGATCTCCGCGCAGGACGCCGCTGCAGACCTCCCCTCCGTCAGATCTCCTCGCGGTTTCGCCCTCTACGTCGGCATCGACGAGATCAAGGCAGCCGCCGCCGGTGTGAGCCTCCCGGTGCTGGTCGATGCGCTGCGTCGCACGATCGCCGAACTCGCTCCCGGCGCTGAGACGCACGCCACCGTGGCCCTCGCCCCGCAGTCCGCCGGCGGCCGCGACCTCGACGTCGTCCGCCTCGCTCTGCACGAGCCCGGCGCCATCGCCCGCGCGAAGGCCGCCGTCGAGGAGGACAAGGACGAGACCGCGGGCATCGTCGTCGACATCTCCCGCAAGCGCGTGCTGCTCGACGGCGAATCCGCCGCGTTCACCTACAAGGAGTTCGAGCTGCTGCAGTACCTCGTGCTCCGCGAGGGCCGCACGATCGAGCGCAGCGAGCTGGTGTCCGCGCTCTGGCAGGCCTCCAGCGATGAGGAAGCCCCTGGCGAGCGCACCATCGATGTGCACGTGCGGCGCCTCCGCGCGAAGCTCGGCCGTCATGAGGACATCGTGCGCACCGTGCGCGGCGTCGGCTACCGCTTCGACCGCCACGCGGACGTCGTCATCCGCTACGGCCACGGCACCCCCTCGCCCGACCGCTTCTGAGCCGCGCGCGGCACTCCCCTGCCCCTCCCCTTTCGCCGAGACCCCCAGTTCTCGACCACACCCCCAGGTATGGGCGTCGGCACGCAGGGGTGTGGGTGACAGATGGGGGTGTCGGCGGACGTGCCGCGGTGTCAGGCGCGGCACGTAGGGTTGCGTGCATGACCTCGACGACGGATGCTGCGCAGAGCCGGCCGGTTCAGCAGACCGTCTATCGCCCCGGGCATCCGCTCGACCTCATGCAGACGGTCGGGATGCTGCGCCGCGGCGGCACGGATCCGACGATGGTCATCGACGGCCCGCGGATCTGGATGACGTTCCGCACGGATGCCGGAATCGCGACCCTCTGTCTGCGGCAGGATCCGGATGGCATTCACGCGAGCGCCTGGGGACCAGGTGCCGAGATCGCGCTCGACGACGTGCCGCGGCTGTGCGGCGCGGAGGACGACCTCAGCGGCTTCGAGGTCTCGTCGCACCCGAAGCTCGCAGATGCCGCACGGCGCAATCCGGGCATCCGGCTGCCGCGCACCGACCGCATCTTCGACGCACTGGCCTGCGCGATCCTCGAGCAGAAGGTCACCGGCATGCAGGCCTTCGGCGCGTGGCGCCACCTCGTGACCCGCTTCGGCGAGCGCGCACCGGGCCCGACACCCCGCCCGATGTTCGCCGCCCCACCGCCTGAGGTGTGGCGCACCATCCCGTCCTGGACGTGGCATCGCGCGGGTGTCGAACCGCCCCAGTCGCGCACGATCGTCCACGCAGCAACGCGTGCGCCCAGCATCCAGCGCGCCCTGCAGCGGGCATCCGACGGCGCCGAGCGCGACCGCGCGCTCGCCAGCCAGCCAGGCATCGGGCTGTGGACGGCGGCCGAGACGCGGCTGCGCGCACTCGGCGATCCGGATGCCGTCGCCGTAGGCGACTTCCACCTCGCTCACGAGGTCGGCTTCGCGCTGACCGGCTCACGCACGGACGACGACGGGATGCTGCAGCTCCTCGCCCCGTGGGCGGGGCACCGTCAGCGGATCATCCGCTTGATCTTCGCCGCGGGCATCCGAGACCCGCGCCGCGGCGCCCGCCTCGCGCCGGAGGACCACCGGAACCGCTGACGAGCGGAGCTCAGCGGTGGTACGCGGCGAAGCGTCCGTTCGGGCCGTCGATCACGGTGACCGGAGTCCGGAAGACCGCGCTGAGCACGTCGTCGCGGATGATCTCGTCCGGCGTGCCGTGCACGGCGATCCGGCCCTGCTCCATCGCGACGATGTAGTCGCTGTAGGCCGCGGCGAAATTGATGTCGTGCAGCACGATGACGATGGTGCGACCGAGCTCGTCAGCGGCCTGTCTCAGCTGCTGCATCATCTGCACCGAGTGCTGCGCGTCGAGGTTGTTCAGCGGTTCGTCCAGCAGCAGGTAGTCGGTGTCCTGCGCCAGCACCATCGCCACGTACGCGCGCTGGCGCTGACCACCCGAGAGCTGATCGAGGAATCGCTGCTCGAGGTCGGTGAGGTTCAGGAAGTCGATCGCTTCGGAGATCTTGTCCTCGTCGTGCTGGGTCAGGCGCCCGCCGCTGTAGGGATATCGACCGAAGCCGACCAGCTGTCGCACTGTGAGCCGGGTGACGAAATGGTTCTCCTGGCGCAGGATCGACACCCGCTTGGCGACCTGCTTCGTCGCCGTGCGGTGCACGTCGAGGCCGTCGATCTCGATCGTGCCCTCGTCGGGCGACAGCAACCGGCCCATCATGGTCAGCACAGTCGACTTGCCGGCGCCGTTCGGCCCGACGAGTGCGACGATGCCGCCGGCGGGCAGCTCGATCGAGATCGGTCCGATCTCGACGTCGGCGCTGTAGCGCTTGACGACGTTGGACAGGCGGATCACAGGCGCCCCCTTCTGAGAACGACGATGAGGAAGACGATGCCGCCGATGAGTTCGACGATGATCGTGACGGTGTCGACCATGGGCAGCACGTGGCGCAGCAGGAAGTAAGCGCCGGCCAGCACCACGAATCCGAGCAGCCAGGCCACGGGGAGGATGCGCCGGTGATCGTGCGTGTCGGTGATCGAATACGCGAGAGTCGCCACGAGGAAGCCGAGGAAAGTCATCGGACCGACCAGCGCGGTGCTCATCGCCATCAGGACGGTCACCAGCGTCAGGGTGAGCATGACCTGTCGCTTGTGGTCCATGCCCAGATTGGTGCTGATCTCGCTGCCCAGCGCGATCACGTTCAGGCGGCGAGCGAGCAGCCAGATCGACCCGGCGGTGACGATGCACACGGGGATCACGAACCAGAGGTAGTCGGTGTTCGCGTTGCCGACGTTTCCGAACATGCGGGCGCGCAGCACATCGAACTCGTTGGGATCCAGCATCCGCTGCAGGAACGTCGAGAGCGTGCCCAGCCCGGTGCCGATGATGATGCCGACCAGCAGCATGACATGGAGGTTGCCGAGCTTTCCCGAGAACAGCCACGAGTACAGCGCCACGGCGAACAGCACCATCATCGCGCTCTGCAGCAGGAACTGCACGAAGCCGTCGATCTGATCGAGACCGCTCATGCCGAAGAAGAACACAGCGGCGGTCTGGATGAGGATGTACAGCGACTCGAAGCCCATGATCGACGGAGTGATCAGCCTGTTGTTCGTCGCGGTCTGGAAGGCGACGGTGGCGAAGGAGTGGCACAGCGTCACCAGCGCGATCACGATCAGCGACTCGGAGCGCATGCGCGAGATGCGCCACCATTTCTCGCTGAAGGGCGGATGCTGGTTGTCCCACGAAAGCATGAGGATGACCAGCACGACGGCGAGGACGATGAGCCCGCCGAGGACCAGCAGGTAGCGCGTGCGGTGCGCGCTGTTGGTGTAGGCGCCGACGCGGCGGGTGTGGTGGCTGGGCGCAGGAAGGGCGGATGCCCGGGCCTCGGTGGTGTCAGCGGGCACGGTGGTTTCAGGGGGCACGGTGGTTTCAGCGGGCACGGTGGTGTCAGCGGGCAATGGTCCTCCTCGTGCGCAGCAGCAGGAAGATGAAGACGACGGATCCGACAGCGCCGAGAACCAGCGAGACGGGCACCTCGAACGGCATGATGATCACGCGACCGATGATGTCGCACGCGGTGACGATCCAGATGCCCGTCAGGAACACCCAGAAGATGTTGCTGCGCAGGTTGTCGCCGCGGATCATCGACACGACGTTCGGCACGATGAGCCCCAGGAACGGCAGCGCGCCGATCACGACGGTCACGACACCGCTGACGATGGAGACGAGCCCGGTGCCCAGCAGCACCACGCGCTCGTAATTGAGTCCGGCGTTGGTGGCGACGTCCTTGCCGAGCCCCGCAACGGTGAAGCGATCGGCGACGAAGACGACGATCGCGGCGACGATCGCCACGATCCACAGCGGCTCGTAGCGGCCGACCTCGATGCCGGTGAACCGTCCGGCGAACCAGGCTCCCAGCGTCTGCAGCAGATCGAACTGCAGCGCGATGAAGGTGGACACGGCGCTGATGACCGCTCCGAACATGATGCCGATGATCGGGACGATCAGCGATGACTTCAGAGTCACCCGACGCAGGAACATGAAGAAGATCAAGGTGCCGATGAAGGCGAACACGATGGCGATCACCATGCGGAGCATGAGCGATGGCATCGGGATGAGGATGTAGGTCAGCAGCAGGCCGAGGCCCGCCCATTCGGTGGTGCCCACGGTCGTCGGCTCGACGAAACGGTTCTGCGTCATCAGCTGCATGATCAGCCCGGCCATCGCCATGCTGGCACCGGCCAGGACGAGCGCGATCGTGCGCGGCACGCGGGTGATCCAGGTGAACTCGTGCCCGCGACCGGCCGTGTCGGTGATGTCTGCGACTCCGGTGAAGACCGAGAGGGTCAGCAGCCCGGCGGTGAGGATCAGCGCGATGATCACCGGAAGACTCCGGCGCAGCCGGGACTTCGGCGCGGTCGCCGGAGCACGGCGAGACAGCGCGTCCACATTCGTGACGCGCTGCCTCGCCGGCTGCAGCATGGTGCCTTCGCTCATTCAGACGTGGTGTCGCTCACGCAGACCTGGCCGTCGCTCACAGTGCGGCGAAGGACTTCGCGAGGTCGTCGAGCACGGTCGTGTAGGTGACGATGTCCTCAGTCAGGTAGAAGTCGGCGGGCATCACATAGATCGCCTCGTTCTCGACCGCGGGGACGGGTGCGAGCGCGGTCGAGCTGTTGATGAGCTCGAGAGCCGGCGTCGACTCGCTGTCGGCGAAAGCCGCTTCGCGGTCGAGCACCAGCAGGAAGTCGGGGTTCGATTCTGCGATGGCCTCGATCGAGATGTCGTCGCCCTTGTCGTTCGAAGATCCGTCGGTCTCGAGCGCCGGGGTCAGGCCGACCAGGTTGAAGAAGATGCTCGATCCGCGGCCGTCGGCCGGGTTCGAGTAGCGGATCTCGTTGGCGCTGGTGACCAGGCCCATCACGCTGACCTCGGGGTCGTAGGCGGCCTTGGCCTCGTCGACGGCGGTGTGGAACTCGTCGATCACGGCCTTGGCCTCGTCTTCCTTGCCGAAGACCTCGCCCAGCAGGGTGACACTCTCGACGAGGTACTCGTCCACCGAGAGCTCTTCGTTGGTCATGTCGACGAACGCGGCGTCCGGCGCGGCCTTCTGCATGTCTTCGGCGTGACTGCTGTAACGATAGCCGTTGACGATGAGGTCGGGGTCGGCCTCGACGACCTTCTCGAAGTCGGGCTCGGCATGCGTGCCGAGGTCGAGGATGCTCTCGTCTGTGGCGAGCGGGTTCTCGGAGCTCATCAGCGCGCGCGGGGCGGCGGAGAGCTCGATGCCCCAGTCGGAGACCAGGCGGAACAGGCGGTTGTCGGTGACGATGACGCTGTCGGCGCTCTCGATCGTGACCTCGTTGCCGGCCATGTCCGTCACTGTGACCGGGAAGTGCTCTTCGGCAGCAGCGGGTGCCTTCGCGTCCGCTGTATCCGCGGCGTCGGCAGTGCTGCAGCCGGCGAGCGCGAGCAGTGCGACGGCGCCGAGCGCGACGGTCGTGGTGATTCTGGGCACGGACATGGAGAGTCTCCTGTTCTGCGATGAGGGTGCGCGAGTGCGCTGTGGCGTCGAGGTCGGAACGACCCGGGCGCCGAAATTAGGTTAGCCTTACTTTATGACTAACGTGAAATCCGGCTTCTCGATCGAACGGCAGGGTCTCGACCTGCGCTTCCGCTTCGTGACTCTCGCCAGCCGCGAGTGGCTCGCACCGGATTACGTGCGGGTACGACTGAGCGGTTCGGATCTCGCGGGCTTCTCCTCACTCGGCGCCGACGATCACATGCGGCTGTTCTTCCCTGCGGAGGGCGCCATACCGGCATCCGTCGAGGAGATGCGCGCCTCGCCGAGCCGCGAGTACACGCCGCTGGCCTGGGGCGACGACTGGCTCGACGTCGAGTTTGCCGTGCACGGCGACGAGGGCGTGGCAGCGCCATGGGCGGCATCCGCTCCCCTGGGCTCATCCGTCGGCGTCGGCGGGCCGCGCGGCTCTGCGGTGATCACGGGCGAGCCCGGCGCATGGATGCTGGTGGGCGACGAGACCGCCATCCCGGCGATCCGCCGTTTCGCCGCACTGATTCCCGAAGGCGCACCGGCGCGGATCGTCGTCGAGTCGCGCTCGGAGGCCGACCAGGTCGACATCGACGCGCCGGTGCGTGTCGAGTGGCTGCACCGCGGCGACGCGCCGGCCGGTTCGGCGCTGGTCGCCTTCCTCGAGGGCCTGACGGCGTCGGATGCTGTCGGCGACGACCCGTTCTGCTTCATCGCAGCCGAGCAGTCGGTCGTCAAGCCCGGTCGCGCGGTGCTGGAGCGCTGGGGCGTCGACACCGCCAAGGCCGTCGTCAAGGGCTACTGGAAGCGCGGCGAAGACGAATACCACGCCCCGCATTGATCGCCTGCGGCGCTGGCATCCGCCGCAGAATTTCGGCAGACTGCCGGGATGCCTGTCCTCGACCATCTCGGAATCACCGTCACCGACCTCACCCGCGGCATCGCGCAGTTCGACCCCGTGCTGAAGGCACTCGGCTTCGAATGGGAGGGCGCGAAAGCCGATTCGGCCGCCTGGTATCGCGACGGCGAGACCGAGATCATCGTGTTCGCCCCGCGAGAAGATGACGCCCAGCCGCACGTGCACGGCCGGGTCGGCTGGCAGCACCTCGCGTTCGCGGTCGACTCGCGCGAGGAGGTGGATCGGATGCACGCGATCGCGACGGATGCCGGATGGAGCGCGGTGCGCGAGCCGAAGCTCTACCCGCGATTCAGCGAGCGGTACTACGCGTCGTTCGTCGAGGACGACGCCGGCATCCGGATCGAGTTCATGCACAACCCGCCAAAGGATGACGCCTGAGCGTTGTTCCTCCACAATCGACGGCATCGCAGAGTTCTCCCCCGATGGCGGCCGCACGGCTCGGCGTAACATCGCGGCTGGCATCCTTGATGCATCGGTGCGACGATGAGGGAGTGGGATTCATGAACGATGCTCAGATCTGGACGATGATCGGCGCTTTCTGTGCGCTGATGTTCGGCATGCTCACCGTCGTGTCCACCCTGTTCGTGCGCGTTCTGCGTACCGAGATCGGCGGCCTCCGCACCGAGATGAACGGGCAGATCGGCGGTCTCCGCACAGAGATGAACGCGCGCTTCGACACCGTCAACGCGCGCTTCGATGCGGTCAACGGTCGCATCGATGGGATCAACCGTGATGTTCAGGCGCTCGTGAAGCGCACCTTCGGGCTGGACCGCGAGTAGCCCTCTTCGCCCGCGCCCGCGATCGAGTGCTTGACGTCGTATCCGCCCCTCCCCTATGGTTGCAAGGCTGCGCCGGCCGGCGCGGCACCAGCCGAGGAGACGACGGATGAGCGCAGTGCGCGAGCTTCCCGCGGTCTCTGCCTTCGAACTGAAGCGCAGCGACCGCAACCAGTCGTACCCTCCGGCGCGAGCCGTGTGACAGCATCCGCTGTTCGCATGCCCCGCACCGTCAGGTCCGGGGCTTTTTTCATGAGATCCGGGCCTGTGGCTGAAACACCACACGAAGGAAAGGAACCATGGAGAGGCTCTCCGCACGGCTGCTGTCATGGGCGTCCCTGATCGATGAGAAGACACTCGATCAGGCGCACACCGCGGCACGCATGCCGTTCATCCACCCGCACCTGGCACTGATGCCGGATGCTCACCTCGGCAAGGGGGCGACGGTCGGCTCGGTCATTCCGACGCTCGGCGCGATCATCCCCGCCGCCGTCGGCGTCGACATCGGATGCGGCATGATCGCCGTCCGCACGCAGTTCACAGCACCCGACCTCGCGAATCGCGACCTCGCGCCGCTGCGCGAGGCGATCGAGCGGGCGATCCCGCTGTCGGCCGGCCATTACAACCGCAAGGTCGTCGCCACCGCCGAGCCGCGCATCGCCGAGCTCGAGGGCCTCGCCGAGAAGAGCGGTTTCGACCCCGTGGCGTACGCCGGCAACTGGAAGCTGCAGCTCGGATCTCTCGGCTCCGGCAACCACTTCATCGAAGTGTCGCTGGACGAGCTCGACCGGGTCTGGCTGTTCCTGCACTCCGGGTCGCGCGGCGTGGGCAACAAGATCGCCCAGCACCACATCGCCGTCGCGCAGCGGTTGAACAAACAGTGGTGGATCGACCTGCCCGACCCGGACCTCGCCTATCTCGTCGAGGGGACGCCGGAGTTCACCGGCTACATCCGGGAGCTGCGGTGGGCTCAGCACTTCGCGCTGCTGAACCGCGAGGAGATGATGGACCGGGTCGTGCGGCAGCTGTCGGAGTTCGTCGGCATCACAGTCGACGAGCAGGAGCGGATCAACTGCCACCACAACTTCACCGAGTCCGAGAAGCACTTCGGCAAGCAGGTGTGGGTATCGCGAAAGGGCGCGATACAGGCCGATGTCGGCCGACCCGGGCTGATCCCCGGGTCGATGGGCACAGCGTCGTACGTGGTCGAGGGGCTCGGCAACCCGCTCTCACTGAACTCGTCGCCGCACGGCGCCGGTCGGGAATACTCCCGGTCGGCGGCGCGGCGCACATTCACGCACGCGCAGCTGCGCGAGGCGATGAGCGGCATCGAGTTCCGTGACACGGATGCCTTCATCGACGAGATCCCACAGGCCTACAAGCCGATCGATCAGGTGATGGCCGACGCCGCCGACCTCGTGACGATCCGTCACACGCTGCGGCAGATCGTCAACGTGAAGGGCGACTGACGGCATCCCGTCGCCCCTGCCTGACCTGCAGGTCAGGCAGGGGCGACGGGATGCCGTCAGTCGCCCTTCACGTTGACGATCTGCCGCAGCGTGTGACGGATCGTCACGAGGTCGGCGGCGTCGGCCATCACCTGATCGATCGGCTTGTAGGCCTGTGGGATCTCGTCGATGAAGGCATCCGTGTCACGGAACTCGATGCCGCTCATCGCCTCGCGCAGCTGCGCGTGCGTGAATGTGCGCCGCGCCGCCGACCGGGAGTATTCCCGANGACCGTCATGTAGCCGGCGAGTGAACCCGCCGTGCCCTCGGCCCCTCCGGCAGCGCCGGCGACGCCGGCCAGCAGCGCGATGCCGAAGACGCATGAGGCGATCGCGCCGCCAACCGTCTTCACCGAGTTCGTCAGGCCGGTCGCGACACCCGTCTGCGTCGATGGCGCGGCGGATGCTGCCGCGGCGGGCAGTGCGGCCACGAGCGCTCCGGAGCCGAGCCCGGCGATCACCATGTTCACGATGACCTGCAGGTACGTGTCGTGGAAGGGCAGGAAGAGCAGGAACCCGACGCCGACGAGCACCGATGCCCCCATGAGCGTCACCCGCGGAGTGGTGACTCGCGCGATCACCGGGAACAGCAGCGCTCCGGTGATCATCGCGATCAGATAGATGCCGATGATCAGTGACGTGGCGAAGCCCGTCGTGCCGAGCCCGTAGCCGTACACCGCAGGATCGGTGCGGGCGAAGGTCGACAGGGGCGCCTGCGCACCGAGCACGCTGACCCCGAAGAGCCCGGCGGTGAGGAAGACCGGCCCGAGCGCGGGCGAGCGGAACATGCGGACATCGATGAGCGGGTCGTCGTGCCTCAGCTCCCAGAGCGCGAACGGGATCACGAGCAGCAGACCGAGCAGCACCACGCCCCACGACCAGAAGCTGGTCAGCCCGCCGGGCAGGCGCAGCATGCTGAGCCCGCCGGTGAACGCGATCAGCGCGAGGGAGATGAGCACCAGTCCGACCGTGTCGAGCGTGCCGCCGGTGGCCTCAGGCGACTCCTTCACGCCGAAGAGGATGACGAAGAAGCACACGATCACCAGCAGCGCCGGGATCAGCAGCACGACCGTCAGCGGCAGCACGTCGATCAGCGCCCCACCGGCGAGGGCGCCGATGATCGCCCCGGCCTCGAGCGCAGCGACCAGCATCCCGGCCGCTCGTGCCGTGATGATCGATCGCGACTGCATGGATCGCGAACGGGACCAGATCAGCGCGATCTCGAGCGGCAGCCAGACAACGTAGAAGCCCATCAGCGCCCAGCCGATCAGGAAGACGGCGAAGGAGTCGGTGAACGGCAGCACCAGCGCGGCCACGGCGGTGAGCGCGGTCGAGATCAGCAGCATCCGCTTGTGGCCGACCATGTCACCGAGCTTGGCGAAGGCGGGCACGACGAGGGCTGACAGCATCAACTGGGTGCCCTCGAGCCAGTTCACGTCGGCATCGTGGATGCCGAGGTGCCTGGCGATGTCGGTGAGCATCGGCGTGTAGTAGCCCTGCAGCACGCCGCTGGTGAACTCGACGAACGCGAGGAATCCGACGACGCTGGCAAGCGCGCCGAGGGTGACGGAGCGCGTCATCGCGCCTCTCTTTCAGTTGGGTCCCTGAGCCTGTCGCCTGTACTGAGCGAGCGCCAGCGAGTCGAAGTGAAGGACGGATGTGATCACTGCAGCCGCTGCAGCAGTTCGCGGTGGAATCGCTCGCCGCGTTCGAGCGCGGCGATCTCGACGCTCTCGTCGACACCGTGGATCGCCGCACGTTGTGCGTTCGACATCTCCAGGGGTGCGAAACGGTACACCGCCGGGGTGAAGCGGTGGAAGTAACGGGAGTCGGTCGCGGCCATCATCACGTACGGCACGGCCGGGGCATCCGGATGCGAGACCTTCAGCGCTTCGGCGATGAGGGCGAACTGCGCGTTGTCGGTGTCGGACTCCGGCGACGGGTCGCTGCCGTCGAGCACCTCGATGCCCACGAGCGGGTCGTTGATCCGGTCGCGGACGCGCAGCACTGTGGCATCCACCGTCTCACCCAGCGCGATGCGCAGGTTGACGGTGGCGGATGCCTGTGACGGGAGCACATTGGCGGCGGTGCCGCCGCTCTGCATCGTGGCGGCGACGGTGGTGCGCACCAGCGCCGCAGGCTCTCCGCCGAGCGTGGCGAACACACGGGCGGTGAGGAAGGGCGCAGCTCCCAGCACGCGCAGCAGGTGACGCGCGGGTCCCGGCGTCTGGTCGGCCAGCTGCGACAGCATCCGAGAGATCGCCCGCGGTGCTCGCGCGCGGAAGGTACCGGGTCCGAGCCGCTCGACCGCGCGGGCGATGCGACGCACGGCGGTGCGGGTCGGCGGCGCCGAGGCGTGGCCGCCGTCGCCGCGCGCGGTGAGTCGGATGCTGAGCACGCCCTTCTCGCCCACGCCGACCATCGCAGATCGGCCTGGCACGAACGGCAGCGGCGCGTCGACGACCGCGCCGCCCTCGTCGATGACGATCCATGGGGTGATGCCGCGCTGCCGGAACGAGTCGCTGATCGCCTGCGCGGCGGTGCCGAAGGTCTCTTCGTTGCCGCCGAACGACAGGTAGACATCCCTTGCCGGCGTGAAGCCGCTCGCGAGCAGATTCTCGACGGCTTCGATCACGACGATGAGCGGACCCTTGTCGTCGAGGGCTCCGCGGCCGTACACGCGACCGTCGGCGATCCGCCCCTCGAAGGGCGGGTGGGTCCAGGCGTCCGACTCGTCCACGGGCACGACGTCGTAGTGCGCCATCAGCACGGCGGGAGCGTCGGCTCCACCGCGGCCCTTCCAACGGAACAGCAGGCCGTAGTCGGTGTGCTTCTCGAGGGCGAGGTGCTGGTGCACCAGCGGATACTGCTCGGCGATCAATCGCTCGAAGGCCGCGAACGGCTCGTGCCCGCGCTGCTCGAGTTCGGCCGACACGGTCGGCAGCTGGATCATCTGCGAAAGCCGCTCGGCGATGCCGGGGCGGACGGGCTCAGAGGCAGCGGTGCTCTCGATCACGGGCATCCGACGATGATGCCACGCGACGCGGGGATCCTCTCGTCGCCCTGCGCCCGCCGACATGCACGGGCGTCCGCCGGGCATGTCGGTTGGCGAGATCGCACAACCTCGCGTGCGCGGGAGACGCGGGAGAATGGACGGGTGAGTCTGTTCGCATTCGCCCCTTCGCGCGGGCCCCGCTGGCAGATCGGGCTTCAAGCCGCGCTCGGCATCGGCGTGCCCATCGCGGTGATGACTCTGCTCGGTCAGCCGGTGCTGGGATACATCGCCGCATCCGGCGCTTTCACGGTGCTGTACGCCACGTCGTCGCCGGTCGTCGATCGTGCGCGGATCCTTCCGCTGATCGCGCTGGGTCTGATCATCTGCGCCGCACTCGGCGTCGCCGTCGCGCACAGTCCGGTGCTGCTGAACGTCGGCATCGTGATCATCTCGATCGTGAGCGCCGGCCTGGCATTCGGCTACCGCCTCGGACCGCCAGGGCCGCTGTTCTTCATCCTCGTGTTCGGCCTGTCCGCCGCGGTGATGGCCTCGTCGCCCGTCACGCCGCTCGTCTACGTCGCGGCGATCACCGTCGGCTGCCTGTTCGCGTACCTCGTCTCGGTGGCGCCGCTGCTGCTGCCGCGGGTGCGCGCGCACCGCGCCAAGCGGCTGCATGCGCTGTTCCCCGGACCGACCTGGGACGTGGATGCCCGGATGCTGGTGCTGCGGGTGGCGATCGTCGCCGTCGCGGGCGTGCTGCTCGGGCTGCTTCTCGATCCGGGGCGCGCGTACTGGATCGTCGGCGCCGCTGTCGCCGTGGTCGGAGTGGTCGCCGCACGGCGGGCGGCGATCCAGCGCGCCCAGCACCGGCTGCTCGGCACGATCGCGGGCGCGGGCGTGTACGCGCTGCTGGCTCTGCTGCATCCGATCGGTCTGTGGCTCGCGCTGCTGCTGGCCGCGCTGCAGTTCTCGATCGAGCTCGTCGTGGTGCGGCACTACGCGCTGGCGCTGACGCTGATCACGCCTCTGGTGCTGCTGCTCACCGGAGCTGCGACCGGCAGTGTCGGCGACATGTCGGTCGCGGTCGAGCGCATCGTCGACACGCTCGCCGGCGCCGCCCTCGGCGCGGCGTCGGGCTTCCTGCACCCGCGCGAGCACCCGCCCCGCTGAGCCGCGTCAGCGCAGGGCGTGCTCGGCGACGAAAGCGCGCAGCGCCTGCTCGTCGTCGGGCATCTCGGTCACCTGCTGCGGGGCATCCATCATCTCGCGCAGCTCGGGCGAGAGCTCCAGCGTGACGCCGATCGCTTCGGTGATGGTCTCGGCGAACTTCTCCGGCTTCGCCGTCTCGAGCACGAGCATCGGGACGTCCTGCTCGACGAGTTCGCGGGCGACCTTCACACCGTCCGCGGTGTGCGGATCGATGACCTGGCCGGACTCCTCGTGCACCGAGCGGATCGTCGCCAGCCGGTCGGCGTGCGTGGACGTGCCGCTGACGATGCCGAACTCGCTCTCGAAGCGCGGCAGTTCGGCGGAGAAGTCGAAGAAGCCCTGCTCGTCGAGCGCCTTCCACGCGTCGACGACGCCGCCGGCATCCCGACCGACCAGGTCGAAGATGAAACGCTCGAGATTCGAGGCCTTCGAGATGTCCATCGAAGGGCTTGAGGTGGCGTGGGTGTCCGCGGCGGAACGCGGGCGGTAGATGCCGGTGCGGAAGAACTCGTCGAGCACGTTGTTCTCGTTCGCGGCCAGCACCAGGCGGCGGATCGGCACGCCCATGCCCTTGGCGAAGAAGCCCGACAGGATGTTTCCGAAGTTGCCGGACGGCACCGTGAACGACACTTCGAATCCGGTGCGGAACTCCGGTTCGACGCCATCCGTCACGCGCAGCCATGCCCAGAAGTAGTAGACGACCTGAGCTGCGATGCGGCCCAGGTTGATCGAGTTCACGGCGCCGAGGTTCTGGGCGCGCTTGAACTCCAGGTCGCCGGCGAGGCTCTTCACCAGGTGCTGGCAGTCGTCGAACACGCCCTCGACGGCGATGTTGTGCACGTTGGCATCCTGCAGCGAGTACATCTGCGCCCGCTGGAACGCGCTCATCCGACCCTGCGGCGAGAGCATGAAGACCGACACGCGCTCCTTGCCGCGCAGGGCGTGCTCAGCCGCCGAGCCGGTGTCGCCCGAGGTCGCGCCGACGATGTTCAGCACGCGGTCCTTCTTCTCGAGCACGTACTCGAGCACTTGGCCGAGGAACTGCATCGCCATGTCCTTGAAGGCGAGAGTCGGACCCTCCGAGAGCCCCACCAGCGTGATTCCGCCGCCGATGGAGCGCAACGGCACGACCTCGTCGGGGAAATCGGCGTAGGCTGCGGCGGTCATGCGCGCCAGGTCCTCGCGCGGGATGTCGGTGGCGAACAGCGAGAGCACCTCGGTGGCGAGCTGCGGGTAGGTGAGGGCGCGCCAGCGCTCGAGCGTCTCGGCATCAACGTGCGGAAGCTGCTCGGGCACCGCGAGTCCCCCATCGGGGGCGAGCCCCTCGAGCAGCGTCTCGCTGAACGGCTGCGGCTGCATGCCGCCGCGGGTGGAGATGTACCGCACAGTGGACTCCTCGGATCGTCGCTCGGGGTGGCTCCCATTCTCGCAGGATCCGACGTCAGGTCAGGCCGGATGACGCATGCCGCTGTCAACCCCGGTGCCGCACCACGGCCGCCGACGTACCGTGAACTTCGTTCGCCCGCGCGACGCGGCTCGAACGCACCCGATGACAGGAGCATGATGGGCCCGGCGCAGATCGCGCGCTCTGCGCGCACGGCACTGCGGGATGCTGTGCGCCCGACGCGCCTGCTGCTGGCGGCGAAGACCGCGCTCGCGGTCGGCATCGCCTGGCTCGTCGCGCCGCTGATGCCAGGGGTCGCCGACGATTATCCGTACTACGCGCCGCTGGGCGCGCTGATCAGCATGTATCCGACGCTGATGTCGTCGGTGCGCTCGGGGCTGCAGACCCTGTTCGGGCTCGTCGTCGGCGTCGGCATCGCAGCGGCCGTCCTGCTCACCGTCGGGCCGAGCATCTGGTCCATCGCCATCGCGGTCGGCGTGGGAACCCTGATCTCGGGCACCGGATGGTTCGGCATCGGCCAGGAGTACGTCCCGATCGCCGCACTGTTCGTCCTCATCATCGGCGGCGCCGACGCCGACGACTACTCGCTCGGGTACATGACGCAGATGGCGGTGGGCATCGCGGTCGGACTGCTCATCAATCTGCTCATCCCGCCGGCGCCGATCGACGCCGGCGGCAGGATCGACGCGTTTCAGCGGCGGCTGGCGAACCACCTGCACGACATCGGCGACGCCGTCGCCGAATCGTGGCCCCCCGAGCACGATGAATGGGACAGGGATGCGGGTGCGCTGGCCGAGACGACCCGGAACCTGCGCGACGCCCTCGCCGAGGCCGATGAGAGCAGGCGCGGCAACCCGCGGGCGTGGCGGCGCGCCGCCGATCGTCAGGGGCAGCACGCCCAGCTCGAGATGCTGGGCGAGGTCGCGTACCAGATCCGTGACATCTCCGGATGCCTGGGGGACACGATCTGGGATCGCCGCGGCGCCCTCCCGCTCGACGGCGAGATCGTCGCGCCGCTCTCGGAGGCGTGTCATGCCGTTGCCGAGTACCTCGATGACAAGCCCGACGACGACGAGGAGGCTGAACGACGCGGAACGGAGGCATCCGAAGCCGTCGACCGACTGATCAGGGCCGTGCACCAGCGCAGCATCGACGTCGATTCGATCCTCGGCCCCGGGGTGCTCACGGCGATGCACCTGCAGCGAATCCTGCTGATCGTCGATCAGCCTGACGAGGAATGAAGCCAGTCGCACAGCTCCGGGCACGTCTCAGTCGAGCAGGTGCCGCAGGTATCGATCCGGTTCGCCGAGGAACGAGCGCCAGTGGCGCACGATCTCCAGGTCGTCCCATTCCGCAGGCCTCAGCCCCCACTCCCCGACCTCAAGGATCGTGGCGCCGGGCAGCGCGGCGAGCACCGGCGAGTGGGTGGCGCAGAGCACCTGGCCGCCCTCGTCGGAGATCCGCCGCAGCACCGAGATCAGTGCGAGCGTCGAGTTGAACGACAGCGCCGCCTCCGGCTCGTCGAGACAGTAGAACCCGGGCTCGTCGAAGCGGGTGTCGAGCAGCGCGAGGAACGACTCGCCATGACTCATCTCGTGGAACGAGACGTCGCCCATCGGCGACGGATTGTGCTCGAGGTACGTGTAGAACGAGTGCATCGTCTCGGCCCGGAGGAAGAACCCCCAGGAATTCGCCCCGACGCCGCGCTGGATGCGCAGCCATTCCGACAGCGGCGACTCCGACGGCCTGGTCCGGTGCTGCGCGTGACGTGAGCCGCCCTCGGGCGACAGGCCATAGGCGAGCGCGATCCCCTCGACGATCGTCGACTTGCCGCTGCCGTTCTCGCCGACGAGGAACGTCACTCCCGGCGAGAAATCGAGTCCCTCTTGCAGCACCTGCGCGACCGCCGGGATGCTCGTCGGCCACGCTCCGCCCGGTGCGGGAGCGTCGTCGTTCGGACGCACCGCGACGACCGGATGCTGGCGCCGCAGCGATCCGGACTCCCAGAAGCCGACCATAGGGCGAACATACCCGCCGTCGACGACATCGCGTCGGGATGTGTGGTCGGATGGAGGCGCAGACCCGAGGAGCCGCATGACCCACGACGCACCAGACATCGCCCTGCCCGGCGCCGGCCTGCTCGGCCGCGACTTCTTCGCCGAGACGGACGACGGTCGGATGCTGCGCTGTATGACCCGGGGAAGGGGCGACGACCTGGTGGTGCTCGAGGCGGGCCTCGGCGTGAGCGGTCTGAGCTGGGGGCCGGTGCACGACCGGATCGGCGCGCACGCGCGCGTCGTCTCATATGAGCGCGCAGGCTACGGTGCAAGCACGCCCGACGCGGAGACGCGCGACATCGACCGGCTCACGGCGGACCTGCTGACCGTCATCCGCGCGGTGCCGCATCGCCGGCTCGTGCTCGTCGGACACAGCTGGGGCGGGGCGATCGTGCGCCGAGCGGCTGCGGCGCTGCGCGCAGAGGGCGAGGGCGACGTGCCCGCCGGTCTCCTGCTGGTCGACCAGAGCGACGAGAACGCGTCGCTGTACTTCGGCGGGACCTTCCGGTTCGGCGTGGGGATGCAGCGAAGCCTGCTGCCGATGCTCGCCCGGTTGCGGATGCTCGCCCCGGTGATGGGCAGTCTTGTCGACGACCTGGACGAGCCGCTGCGCGCGGCGGTGCTGCAGGCGAGCACGACCGTCGACGCAGCGCGCGAGACCGCGGAGGAGTACCGGCACGTCGTCGCCGGGCTCACCGCATTGCGCGAGGACCCCGTCGATCTGGGAGACACACCGATCACGGTGCTCTCCGGGCTGACCCGCCCCAAGCATGGAGCTCGGCAGCGCGCCGAGCTCATCGCCGCGCACCAGGTGACCGCGAAGCAGCATCCGTCGGTGCGGTTCGTCGGCGCAGCGCACTCCGAGCACCTGATCCCGTTCACCGAACCGCAGCTCGTCGCCGACGAGGCGCTCGCGCTTCTCGGGGTCTGAACGACTGCTTCCCGGCGCCCGCCCGAACGCTGGCGCTGCAGGTTCCTGCATCCGCGCCATCGATCGATGCAGCAGATGCAGAAGAGTGCAGCGCACCCGCCCGAACGCGGGGATGGTCGCGTGGACCCGGCTCAGGAACCCAGAACCCGGTACTGAAGCACCAGCTCGTCGCCGGAGCGGAGGACGGATGCCAGGCTCGCGCCCATCGGCACCGCCTCGGCTCCGCGGACGATGCGCCCCGCAGCCCCGGATTCCAGCGACGGCGCGAGAGTGAGGTGCAGCGCGTCGACGACGCCGGCGGCGAGCAGCGCGCCGAACAGGTGCGGCCCGCCCTCCGAATGGATCCGCCGCATTCCCCGGCCGGCCAGATCCTCCCGAACGCGCCGGAGGTCGGCATCCGACTCCCCCATCGTCACGACGTCGGCGACCGGCTCCAGCGCCGCGCGCCGGTCGGCGGGGGCGGATGCCACGGTGTACACGATCGGACGCACCGGGGCGTCCGCGAACAACGGCGACGCCGGGTCGAGATCCAGGCTGCGGCTCACCAGTGCGAGCGCGGGTTGCGCAGGCTCACCGCGCGCCACCCGCCAGTCCGCCGCCTCGGAAGAGACGCGGAGCCCGCCGTACGCCTCGTCGCGCAGGGTTCCCGCGCCGACCAGCACCACGTCGGCCTCGTAGCGCAGCAGATCGAACATCCGACGATCGGCCGTGTCGCCGAGGCCTCCCGAGAGGCCGTCCCTCGTGGCCGCGCCGTCGATGCTGACGATGAAGTTGGCGCGCAGCCAGGTGCCGTCTGCGGGGAACCGCACGTTCTCGAGCAGGTCCGCGTCGGAGAGGTCGGATGCCGGGTTCGGCCAGACCCGATCGATGACAGCGTGTTCGGACATGGCGGCGGTCTCCTCAGACATTGTGCGTCGGGTGCGTGTTGTGCTCGAGGCGGGCGGGTTGGCGCATGCCGAGGATGGCTTCTGTCATCCGCACGGCGTCCACCGTCTCGGCGATGTCGTGCATCCGCACGATGCGTGCGCCGCCGAGGATGCAGGCGGTCATCGCCGCGAGCGATGCGGCCAGCCGCTCCCCCTGCGGGCGGTCGATCGACTCGCCGATGAAGTCCTTGTTCGACACCGCGACCAGCAGCGGCGCCCCGAGGTCGGCGAACTCGGCGATGCACCGGGTGATCTCGAGCGAGTGCTGCGTGTTCTTGTCGAGGTCGTGCCCTGGATCGACGATCAGCCGTGAGCGCGGAATGCCCGCGGCCTCGGCGCGCGCCATCCGCTCGACGAGGAATCCGCGCACCTCTGCGATCACGTCATCGAAGTGCGCTGCGGGCTTCTCGACCCGGGGCGGTCCGACGCTGTGGGTGAGCACGATGTGCGCATCGCTGCCGGCGACGACTTCGGCCATGCACGGATCGCCGAGTCCGCTGGTGTCGTTGATGATGGCGGCGCCCGCGGCGGTCGCGGCGGCCGCGACCTCGGCGTTGTTCGTGTCGACCGAGATGACCAGGTCTGCGCGGGCGGCGGCGATGGCATCCACGGCCGGCACCACCCGATCGAGCTCCTCGCCGACCGACACGGCCGGCCCTCGCCCGAACGGGACGCCTCCGACGTCCACCCAGTCGGCACCCAGGTCGGCCGCGCGCAGCGCGCTGTCGACCGCGCGGTCGAGGGCGAAGGTGGCGCCGCGGTCGTAGAACGAGTCGGGTGTGCGGTTGACCACGGCCATCACGGCGACCTGCCGGGTGAAGTCGAACTCGCGCGCGCCGATGCGGCGCAGCATCCCGGCATCCACCGTCCCGGCGTCCACTGTCATCGCACCGTCCCGACGCTGTCGCGGACGGCGTCGGACGCATCCCAGTCGTTGGCGTGCATCGCAGCCTGCACGATGCCGTCCTTCATCCAGTACGCCCGGAAGGCACCGCCGTTCGCGACGTGGGTGTCTCCCTCGACGTCGACGCGGTCGTAGCCTTCGGGGCCGACGCTGCCGAAGTACTCCATGCCGAGATCGTACTGATCGGTGAAGAAGTACGGCAGGTGCGCGTACTGCTCGTGCCCGCCGACAAGGTTGTACGCGGCGACCTTGCCCTGCTCGATCGCGGTGTCCCAGTGCTCGACGCGGATGCGCCGACCGAGCACCGGATGCCACTGCGACGCGATGTCGCCGATGGCGTATATGTCCGGATCCGAGGTCCGCAGCGTCTCGTCGACGAGCACGCCGTTGTCGACGTCGAGGCCCGCGGCCTCCGCCAGCTCGGTCGACGGGATCGCGCCGATACCGACCACGATGACATCCGCGGCCGCCAGCGCCGCCTCATCGACCGGGGTGTTCAGCCGCAGATCGACACCGTGGGCGCGGTGCAGGTCGGCGAACAGCTGCGCCACCTCGGGGCCGAGCACGTTCACCAGCGGCAGGTCGGAGACTTCGTAGACCGTCACGTCGGCGCCGTGGTGTCGGGCGGCGGATGCCACTTCGAGTCCGATCCAGCCTGCCCCGACGATCACGATCTTCGCGCCCGGCCGGAGCGCCGCGCGCAGTCGGGTGCTGTCCTCGATGGTGCGCAGATAGAGCGGGTCGGCAGCGCGATCGGCCAGCGGAAAGTGCCGCGCTGCCGAGCCGGTCGCCAGCAGCAGCTTGTCGTAAGGGTGCTCGACGCTCTCCCCTCCGCCGGCCGGTTCAGCGCGCAGAGTGTGGGCGACAGGGTCGATCGAGACGACCTTCACGCCCCGCTGCAGACGGACCCTGTTCTCGGCGTACCAGTCGGCGTCGTGCACCTGTGCCGAGGCGACCTCCTCATCGCCGAGCAGGACCGCCTTCGACAGCGGCGGTCGCTCGTACGGCAGATGGTCCTCAGCCGCGTAGATCACCATGTCCCCGTCGTAGCCCTGAGCACGCAGTTCTGTGGCGGCGGTGGCGGCTGCGAGCCCTCCGCCGACGATGGCGATGGTCATCTCGGTTCCTCTCTGTCGTGCGTTCTGGCTCTGTCGTGCGTTCTGGCTCTGTCGTGGCGTCGGTGGTCACCGCGCCTGGGCTGCGGCGAGGGCGAAGAACTCCGCGCGGGAGCGTGCATCCTCACGCAGCGTGCCGCGCAGCGTGGAGGTCGTCGTCGCCGAGCCTGTCGCACGCGCACCGCGAAGGGTCATGCACGTGTGAGTGGCTTCGATGACAACGCCGATTCCCCGTGGCTGCAGGCGCGCGGCGAGGGCATCCGCGACCTGCACCGTCAGCCGCTCCTGCGTCTGCGGGCGGCGGGCGTAGTGCTCGACCATGCGCGGGATCTTCGACAGCCCGACGACGCGATCGGCCGGCAGATACGCGACGTGGGCGACGCCGGTGAACGGCAGCAGGTGGTGCTCGCACAGCGAGCGCACCGGGATGTCGCGGATCAGCACCAGCTCGTCGTAGCCCTCGGAGTTCGCGAAGGTGGTGAAGTCGAACGGCTCGGATGCCAGCAGCTCGGCATACGCCTCGGCGAAGCGCCGCGGCGTGCGGGCGAGATCGGGCGACGCTTCGGGATCGATGCCGAGCGCGCGCAGGAACAGCCGGCCGGCGCGCTCGGCGGCGACGAGATCGACGGGCTGGGCAGCCGCCTCGACCCGCACGCGCTGCGGGCCGAGCGGTGCCGGATGCGCTGCGTGGGCGCTTTCTTGGTCGAGCGCCGCGCTGCTGTCGATTGCCGTGATCGTCATGTCGACCTCCTGTGCTCCTTCTTCTATGAGACACCCGATCCGGCTCTAAATACAAGGGGATTGTTTTTTAGAACCGGAGCAGTTCGCGAAAAGCGGCGGCGGCACTGCCGGGCAGGGTGGATAATCGACGCATGCGCGGTGTGGTGATGCACGGACCCGGCGACGTCCGGGTGGAGGAGCGGGAGAAACCGACCATCGGCCGGCCGACTGACGCGGTGATCAAGATCGCGGCGACCTGCATATGCGGATCCGACCTGTGGCCGTACCGCGGAGCCGATCAGGTCGATGCGACGCCGATGGGGCACGAGTACGTCGGCATCGTCGAGGAGATCGGCACCGCCGTGAAGAGCCTGCGGGTCGGCGACTTCGTGGTCGGCTCGTTCATGGCATCCGACAACACCTGCGAGATCTGCCGTGCCGGCTACCAGTCGCGGTGCGTGCACGTCGTGCCCATGGGCACGTTCGGCACGCAGGCGGAGTACGCGCTCATCCCCCACGCCGACGGCACGCTCGTCGCGACGCCGGGAGCGCCCGATGCCGACCTCATACCCTCGCTGCTCGCGGCATCCGACGTCCTCGGCACCGGCTGGTTCGCCGCCGTCGCCGCAGAGGTCGGCCCCGGCAAGACCGTCGCCGTCGTCGGCGACGGGGCGGTCGGACTGCTCGGCGTTCTGGCGGCGTCGCAGCTCGGCGCCGAGCGCATCATCGCGATGAGCAGGCACGCCGACCGCCAGGAGCTTGCACGAAGGCTCGGCGCGACGGACATCGTCGAGGAGCGCGGCGACGAAGGCGTGTCCCGCGTCAAAGAGCTCACGAGCGGCCTGGGAGCGCACTCGGTGATCGAGGCCGTCGGCACGCAGGAGTCGATGATGCAGGCGATCCGCTCTGCCCGACCCGGCGGACACGTCGGCTACGTAGGCGTCTCCCACGATGTCTCGCTGCCCGGCGAAGAGCTGTTCTTCTCCGGCGTGCATCTGCACGGTGGCCCCGCGCCGGTCCGCCGCTTCCTGCCCGAGCTCATCCAGCTCATCTGGGACCGCAGGATCGACCCCGGCATCGTGTTCGATCTGACGCTGCCGCTCGCGAATGCGGCCGACGGCTACCGCGCCATGGACGAGCGACGGGCGACGAAAGTGCTGCTCACGGTTTGAGTCCGGCGTTCACGCCTCGGCGATCGCGAGTTGCCTTTCGATCTCGTCGAGTTCGGCGCGCAGCCGCTGCACGGATGCCGGCGTGAACCGGCGCACCTGCATGGACAGGATCACCTCAGCATCCAACTCGCCGATGTCGAAGGCTTCGCGCAGCGCGCGATTCAGGTCCTTCTCACCGCCCGACGTGGTCGCGCAGATCTCGAGCACGCGCTGTGCCTGCTCTGCGGCGAGCAGCGTCACGCCGACGATCCACCGCTTGCCCAGTAGATTCTGCGTCTCATCCATGGGTTGACCTTAGCGCGGCGGCGATCGCGCAGCAGGAGAAGTCCGACCCGCGCCGCGTCAGGAGCTGCCGACGGTCGACTGCAGCTTCGCCATTACCTGGTTGATCGTGAACGACGCCGACTTCTGCCGCGGTGGGAACTCCTGCAGCGTCGGCAGCATCTGCGCGACATACGCCTGCGCCGGCACGAACAGGAAGACGTGGTCGAGCACCCAGTCCCAGTAGGTGTTCGAGGTGATGTCCGCGCGCTCGTACGGGTCGGTGCGCAGGTTGAACAGCTTCGGGAACCGCAGCTCGATGTACGGCTCCTGCCAGACGCTGAGTGTGCCGACCGCGCGCTGCTCGAGGAACACGAGTTTCCAGTTGTCGAAGCGCAGAGCGGTGAGATCTCCGTCGTCCGACACGTAGAAGAAGTGCCGGCGAGGGCTCTGTTCGACGACTCCGGTGATGTAGTCGAGTTGATTGTGACCGTCAAGGTGCACCTTGAACGGCGCATCGTGCAGTTCGGTGCCCGCCTTCAGGCGATCGGCGATGTCGTCATCGCCGATGGCCGCCAGCAGCGTGACGAACCAGTCGTTGTGGCTGACGATGCCGTTGAGCGTCTTGCCAGCTGGAAAGCGGCCGGGCCATCGCACCATCGCCGGGACACGATATGCGCCCTCCCAATTGGAGTTCTTCTCGTTGCGGAACGGCGTCATCCCGGCATCCGGCCAGCTGTTCATGTGCGGACCGTTGTCGGTGGAGTACATCACGATGGTGTCCTCGGCCAGCCCCAGCTCATCGAGCAGGTCGAGCAGGCTGCCCACGAGATCGTCGTGGTCGAGCATCGTGTCGTGGTACTCGGACTGCCACCGGCCGGCACGGCCCCTGCTCTCTTCCTTCACGTGCGTGCGGAAATGCATGTGCGTCGAGTTGAACCAGACGAAGAAGGGGGTGTCGTCTTCGGCCTGGCGGCGAATGAAGTCGGCTGCCGCGTCGCGGAACTCCTCGTCGACTGTCTCCATGCGCTTCTTCGTCAGCGGTCCGGTGTCTTCAATGCGCTGGCCGCCGTCGGGCTCCGCCCAGGAGTGGATCACGCCGCGCGGCCGGAACTTCTCGCTGAACCCCGGGAACTCCTCATCGGTGGGATAGTCGGGGTGCTCCGGCTCCTCCTCGGCGTTGAGGTGGTAGAGGTTGCCGAAGAATTCATCGAACCCGTGCACCGTGGGCAGGTGCTCGTCGCGGTCGCCGAGGTGGTTCTTGCCGAACTGGCCCGTGGCGTAGCCGTGGTGCTTGAACGCGTCGGCGATGGTCGGATCCTCGGGCTGCAGCCCGAGCTTCGCGCCCGGCATGCCGACCTTGGTCAGCCCCGTGCGGTACGGGTTCTGCCCCGTGAGGAAGGCCGCCCTGCCTGCCGTGCAACTCTGCTCGCCGTAGTAGTCGGTGAACTTCACCCCCTCGTCGGCGATCCGGTCGATGTTCGGGGTGCGGTACCCCATCAGTCCGTCCGAGTAGGTGCTGAGATTGCTGATCCCGATGTCGTCGCCCCAGATGATGAGGACGTTGGGCTTCTCGGCCATGAGAACTCCTTGCTGACGTGCGAACGAGCGGATGACTTCGGATGCAGTCAAGCACTGCTTCCACGGGGAAGACCAGGGCATTCATTCCCAAGGGGTGAGCCCGTGACACACGGGCTCAGGCCCGGAGACGGCGCGGATAGCGCGCCGAACGCACGCCGGTCAAGTCCCTGGCGGTTCGACGCCGTTCGCGACGAGACTGTGTCTTCATCGACCCAGGAGGATCTGCATGACCATCACCGCGTCGCCGGACAGCGCCGTCGAGCTCGGCTTTCCGATTCCGTTCTCCCCACGGGGAGCGCTGAGTGCGGCGGTCCTGAGCTGGCTGACAGCGAGTGCACGTCCGGATCTGCGGGCGGAGATCGACGGCGCTCTCGCCGGCAGCGCGGATGTCATCGAGAACGATGACATCCAGCTCGCCCTGTTCGCGCTGTATGCGTCGTCGTACGGTTCGGTTCCCGGCTTCGACGCCGATCTCGAGTGGGAGCCGCAGCTCATCGAAGCACGCGTGCGGCTCGAGGCCGCTTTCGAGCGGCAGCTCCGCGATGTCGTGCCGGTTCCTGCGCTCCCCGACGCAAGCGAGGATGCCGTCGCGCGCGGACTGTTCGAGCTCGTGGCATCCGATTCGGGTCCGAGTCTGTCGCGCTACGTCGCGAAGCGGGCCACGGAAGAGCAGATGCGCGAGTTCTTCATGCAGCGGTCGATCTACACGTTGCGCGAGGCCGATCCGCACTCCTGGGCGATCCCGCGCCTGACCGGCCGCGCGAAGGCTGCTCTCGTCGAGATCCAGTCCGACGAGTACGGCGGAGGGCGCCCGGACCGCGTGCATGCCGAGATCTTCGCCAGGGCCGTGCGCGGGATGGGCCTCGATGCGTCGTACGCCGCCTACGTCGACGACGTGCCCGCGGTGACCCTCGCGTCACTCAACATGATGTCGATGTTCGGCATGAACCGGCGGCTGATCGGTGCGATCGTCGGTCACCTGGCGGCGTTCGAGATGACATCGTCCATCCCGAATCGCCTGTACGGCGACGGGCTGCGCCGGCTGGGGTACGGCGAAGAGGTCACCGACTACTTCGATGAGCACGTCGAAGCGGATGCCGTGCACGAGCAGATCGCCGCCCGCGACCTCGCCGGCTCTCTCGCTGAGGACCGGCCCGATCTTCTCCCCGACATCATGTTCGGCGCGGCGGCCTGCCTGATGATCGACGGAAGGGTCAGCGCCCACATGCTCGGCTCCTGGCAGCGTCACGAGTCGTCGCTGCGAATCGGAGTGGATCGATGATCACTCGACGCGATGAGCCCACGATCACTCCGTACCCCGATGGTCCGCTGATCGTCCGCGGCGACGTGCAGGTTCTGACGGTCGAAGGAGAGCCGATCGAGCGGCGACGTCGCACCGTCGCCCTGTGCCGATGCGGACTGTCGTCGATCAAGCCGTTCTGCGACGGCACCCACAAGGCGGCCGGGTTCCGCACCGACGACTGACCGAGGCACAGATGACTGAGGAGGCCGAGACAGTGACCGAGATCGAGATCCGGCGGATCACCACGGCGGATGCCGGGGAGGTGCTGACCATCCAGCGCGCCGCGTTCGTGTCGGAGGCGCTGATCTACGGCGATCCGAATCAGCCGCCGCTCACGCAGACCTTCGAGCAGCTGGAGGCGGAGCTGCGAGATGCGCGAGGCTTCGTCGCGGTGCGCGGTCGGCGGATCGTCGGAGCCCTGCGCGCCACGGAGCGTGACGGGGTGCTGCAGATCGGTCGCATCGCCGTCGCCCCCGATATTCAGGGCTCCGGCATCGGGCGGCAGCTGCTGGCGGCCATCGAGGACGACACCGACTGCGCCGAGGCGGAGCTGTTCACGGGCAGCCTCAGCGAGGCGAACATCGCGCTGTACGAGGATTGCGGATACCGGATCGTCGAGCGCATCGACCAAGGCGACGGCACCGCGCAGATCTTCATGCGCAAGAGACTCGACGAAGGCGGGGCCTCCTGAGCAGTCAGCGCCCGCTGGCGCCGCATCGGCCAGTACCCAGGTACCGGTCGTCGCACAGAACGTGCACTCTCGTCCGATGTGGATGCGGGTGTGCCGTTCATACGCTTCTGATCATGCGAAAGAGACTGAGTTGATTGCCGCCGAGGCGCTGGTGAAGCGCTACGGCGAGAAGGTCGCGGTGGACGCGATCGATTTCACGGTGCGGCCGGGACAGGTAACCGGCTTTCTGGGGCCGAACGGCGCTGGGAAGTCGACGACCATGCGGATGGTCGTCGGGCTGGAGCGGCCGACATCCGGCACCGTGCAGGTGAACGGGCGCCGCTACGAGCAGCATCGTGCGCCGCTCCGCGAGGTGGGGGTACTGCTCGACGCGAAGGCCGCGCACGGCGGGCGGACCGCGTACAAGCACCTGCTGTCGATCGCAGCGACGCACCGCATCGGCGCCTCCCGAGTGCGCGAAGTGCTCGGGCTCGCCGGACTGGATGCCGTTGCCGGCAGGCGCATCGGCGGGTTCTCGCTCGGGATGGGGCAGCGGCTGGGGATCGCCGCCGCCCTGCTCGGGGACCCGGCCACCGTGATCCTCGACGAGCCGGTGAACGGGCTCGACCCCGAGGGCGTCCGGTGGGTCAGGAACCTGATGAAGAGCCTCGCCGCTGACGGACGGACGGTGCTGCTGTCATCCCATCTGATGAGCGAGATGGCGCAGACCGCCGATCATCTGATCGTCATCGGCCGCGGCAGGATCCTCGCCGACGCACCCATCGGCGACGTCATCGCCCAGGTCACCCGATCGGTGATCAGGGTGCGCACGCGCGAGGCGGGGCGTCTGATGTCAGCACTCGCCGGTGCCGACGTCGCGGTGACGATGCCCACCGGTGATGCGCTCGAGATCTCCGGGCTGACCGCCGAGCAGGTGGCCGTCGCCGCGTCCGCGGCCGGCGTGGTGCTGCACGAGGTGGTCACCGTGTCGGGGTCGCTCGAAGAGGCGTACATCGCGCTGACGGCCGGTGAGGTCGAGTACCGATCGGCGAACAGTTGCGCAGCAGAGACTTCGACGATGGGAGCACAGCGATGACGACGCTCGAGAACCGGCGCACCACTTTCATCCACAGCGCCGACCGGGTGAGCTTCGGCGGCGTCGTGCGCTCGGAGTTCATCAAGCTCACCAGCCTGCGCTCCAGTGTGGCGCTGCTGCTGGCGATCATCGTGTTCGGCCTCGGCGTGAGCATCGCGCTGAGCCTGACGATGGAGGGCGCCGGGCTGCCGGATCAGCCGTCCATCGACTTCATGCTCGACCAGGTCACGCTCGGCACGGTGCTGTTCGGCCAGGTCATCGCCGCCGTGCTCGGCGTGATGATGATCAGCGGCGAGTACTCCAGCGGCATGATCCAGCGGACGCTGATCGCCGTGCCGACCCGCCTGCCCGTGCTCGCCGCGAAGGCGATCGTGCTGTTCGCGGCGACGACGGCATCCGCTCTCATCGCGACGTTCGGGTCGTGGGCGGCGACCTATCCGATGTTCGCTGCCTTCGATCTCGCGATCGAGCTCGACGAGCCGGGCGTGGTGATGTCATTCGTCGGCGGATCGGTGTTCCTGGGGCTCTCGGCTATTCTCGGCTTGGGCATCGGCACGCTGCTGCGCAGCGTCGCGGCGGGCATCGCCACGACGGTCTCAGTGATGCTGCTGCTGCCGATCGTGCTGTCGGCGCTGCCTGCCTCACAGGTGGTGCGAAACCTTCAGCTCCTGTCGATGTCCAAAGCGGGGGATGCGATGAGCAACCCCATCGACGACCAGGGAGTGTTCATGGATCTTGCGGCCGGGTATGTCAGCTCGGGTGCGGGCTGGCTGATTGCCGCCGTCTGGACTGGTGTGTTCCTCGCGCTGGGCGCCGGCCGACTGCGTCAGGGGGACGCCTGAACATCCGTAGCGCGGCCGCGCGCGTCACCCCGTGCTTGCCCTGGGCAATCTACGGGGTGACCGCGGTCGGTCTGGCCCTTCTCTCGCTGGAACCGCCGTACGTCACGCCGCTGTGGACGATGATTCTGCTGGCTGTCGGGGGCTTCGCGACGCTGACGGTGCGCCGTCGACACCCGCACATCGCGTTCGCGGCGGCGATGGTGCTGTCGGTGCTCTCCCTGGCTGCGGGCTCCGGTGCGGAGTCGCTGCTCGCTTTCTTCGCGCTGTACGACGCCGGGGTGCGGTGGCGCGCGGCAGTGACGTGGATGCACTTCGGAATCGCCATGGTGGCCGCCGCGCTCAGCGCGCTGGCACTCACCATGCGCGGACGCACCATGCCGCCGATCCTGGGGTTGCAGCCACCGATCGCCTCGCGTGACACGATCGTGGACTGGGCGAACTTCTGCCTCGTGATGGCAGTGATCCTGCTCGTCGTCACCCTGCTCGGCACGAGCGTGGGGCACAGGCGCCGATACGTCGGCGAGCTGGTTCATCGCGCCGAGCAGCTCGCACGTGAACGCGATCAGCAGGCCGAGACGGCGCGCGCCCATGAGCGCGAGCGGATCGCACGCGAGATGCACGACATCATCGCGCACAGCCTGTCGGTGATGATCGCGATCTCGGACGGCGCGCATGCGGCATCCGACACGCGCCCCGCCGAAGCGAAGGAGGCGATCGCGCGCGTCGCCGACACCGGCCGCAAGACGCTCAGCGAGGTGCGCAGGCTGCTCGGCTCGGTGCGCGGCGACGGCGTCGCGGCGCACGCGCCGCACCCGGATGCCTCTCAGCTCGCGTCCCTCGTGCAGGAATTCACAGCGGCAGGCCTGCCGGTGCGCCTGAGTGTGACCGGTCAGCCGCCATCTGATCCGGCCCTGGGCCTTACGGTGTACAGGATCGTGCAGGAATCGCTGACGAACGCGTTGCGTCATGCGCAGGGCGTGACGGGCGTGGATGCGACGGTGGGGTGGGCAGGAGATGAGGTGTCGATCGTGGTTCAGGACGTCTCGTCGGTCGTGGCTTCGCCGTCGGATGCCGGGCGCGGCCTGCTCGGGATGCAGGAGCGCGTCGCGCTGTACGACGGAGAGATCGAGGTGGGGCCGCACGACGGCGGATGGCGCGTGTTCGCGCGCCTGCGATGGGAGGACGGGTGATGACCGATGAGATCAGGGTGCTGCTCGTCGACGACCAGAAGCTCGTGCGCTACGGGTTCCGGCTGATGCTCGAGACGACGCCGGGCATGCTCGTGGTCGGCGAAGCGGATGACGGTGCGAGCGCGATCGGGGCCGCGGAGCGGCTGAAGCCGGATGTCGTGCTGATGGATGTCCGCATGCCCGGCCTCAACGGCATCGAGGCGACCAAGCACATCACCGGCCGCCTTTCGTGCACTCGAGTGCTGGCGCTGACCACCTATGACCTCGATGAGTATGCGTTCGGGGCACTCCGCGCCGGTGCCGCGGGATTCCTGCTCAAGGACACCCGACCTGACGATCTCGTCGCGGCGGTCAGGGCCGTGCACGTGGGCGACGCCGTAGTCTCGCCCCGCATCACCGCGAAGCTCATCGAGGCGGCAACGCCCCATCTGGGCGTGCGCCGGAACGACGACGTCGAGGATGCGCTGTCGGAGCTGACCGCGCGCGAGCGGGAGATCTTCATCCTCATCGGGCGCGGACTGACCAACGGCGAGATCGCCGAGAGTCTCTTCCTGAGCGACTCGACCGTGAAGGCGCATGTGGGACGCGTGCTCTTCAAACTCGAGTTGCGCAACCGCGTGGAGGCCGTGATCCGGGCGTACGAACTCGGAGTGGTGGGCCAGTAGCGGTGGGTCAGAGGGCTGCAGCGCGAACGCTGGCGCCGGCTGTCAATGATCAGCGCAGTGACCGCAGGTAGCGGCGTCTGGCGACCTGCTGGGCGATGAGCAGCAGTGGATACAGCGCTCGCCACGGCTGCTGAGGGGCCGCACGGGTGAGCGATCTGACGGTCAGTCGGACCTCGTCGCCGCTGCGGTGGACGATGAAGGCCTCTTCGCCGCTGACCGGATGCCCGGGCAGGGTGCGGTACGCGAATCCGACGCGGTTGGGCTCGGCGACGACAGCCACGACCTCGACGGGTTCGACGACGGTGAGGAACAGGACGCGCGCCGTCACGGTGACGTGGTCGCCCTCTGAGACAGGACCTGTCGAGTCGACTGCGAATCCGCTGGCCGTCTTCACCCGCCAGCGCAGCACGTCGCGAGTCGCGCGCTCCCATACTCCGTCACCACTGCCGATGACAGCCGAATTCTCGGCCCGGCGGTGCGCGTCGCCGGTCTGCGGCCATTCCGCTAGCGCGGGGCTTGTGGTGGTCATCCTTCGATGATGACACCGCGTCGGCGTGGGCGCGGCTCGGCGTCGGCGA
Organism: Microbacterium alcoholitolerans; assembly: GCF_050408615.1. Lineage (NCBI taxonomy): Bacteria > Bacillati > Actinomycetota > Actinomycetes > Micrococcales > Microbacteriaceae > Microbacterium > Microbacterium alcoholitolerans. Next base: position 1,482,304 of record NZ_JBNTKD010000001.1, read on the forward strand.
GCGGCGGGAACGTGCGCGGGTTCAGAGCCGCAGTTCGTCCAGTCGCTGCGCGCCGAGCGGCGTGATCCGCAGCGCTCTGTCGTCTCGCCTCCGGGCAACCCATCCGCCTGTCAGCATCGCCTCGAGCACGGCTGCGCCCAGACGCCCGGCGACATGGGGCCGTCGGGCCGTCCAGTCCAGGCATCCGCGCACGAACGGACGCGACGAGTCGGCGACGGCGAGTTCGAGACCTAGCGCGTCGCCGACGCCGGCGGAATCCGTGGAAGCCGAGCCGAGGTCGGCATTCAGCAGGCCGCGCTCCACCAGCCTGTCAGCGACAGCGATTCCGAGATCGCCTGCCAGGTGGTCGTAGCAGGTCCGAGCCCGGCGCATCGCGGTGCGGCGGTCGCTCGCCGACCAGAACGAGACGGCAGGCTCGGCGGTCAGGCGGAGGATCGCCTCCACCGCCTCGGCTACGGCGGGCTCGCTGATACTGACCAGGCGTATCCGTCCAGCCTGCTCGATCGTCAGCAGTCCCGCCTCGCGCAGGCGCGTGACGTGCGATGTGACGGTCGACGGCGCGATGCCGATGCGTGTCGCGAGAGCGCCGACCGGCAGCGGGATGCCTCCGAGCAGCTCCTGCAGGATCTGCAGCCGGCGGGGCTCGGCGAGTGCCTGTGCGAGGAGTTCGAGTGATGGCCGCGTCATCGCAGCACCCGCTCGGCACGTTCTGGATCGTCGACCACAAACACCTTTCGGTTGTCGTGGTCGCTGTACTGCGCCTCGATCTGCACTCCCGCGGCATGCAGTGCGTTCATCATGCGGCCGAGCTCCCCCGGCACGTCAGCGCGGAGCGGCACCACCAGTGCCGGCTTGGCGACGGCTCCGTCGATGCCCGCGGCTGCGAGTGCGCTGACGGCGGCCGCACCATCGTCGACGAGGTAGCGGGCCGTGCCGCCCCAGACGCCACCGCCTTCGAGCCCGACACCCGCCGAACCCAAGACGGCTCCGACGCGCGCGACGTCCGCGGCGATATCGACGACCGGGATCATCACATCGTTCATTCGACGACCTCCACCGTCGCGTCCACGACCGCCTCCACCGCCAGCGAGTTCGCGATGTAGCATCCGTCGTGCGCCTGCCGCACGAGCTCGATGATGTGAGCGGGCTCGGCGTCGCGGACGGCGATGCGGGGCGTCAGCGCGACCTTCGTGATCCGGACGGGATGCCGGTCCATCGGCATGCACGCAGCCCCGGCATCCTCATACCGGACGACGTCGACGCCGGCCTGCGCGGCGACGGCGAGGAACGAGAGCAGCAGGCATGAGCTCGCTGCAGCCAGCAGCAGCTGCTCGGGGTTCGGCAGCGAGGCGTCTCCGCGGAACGCAGGGTCGGCGCTGAGCGTCAGGATCTCGTCGGCGACCTTCACATCGTGCGCGCGGCTGTACGCACGATATCCGGCGCCGGTGCTGCCCTCCCACAAGAGGGTCGACGTGTACTCGTGAACTGTCATGTCGTCAGCGTAGGTCCGAGTCGTTTCGACGGGGGTCGAAATGAGGCGACGCGAAGGGGCTGAGGCGGACAGCACTTCAGTTCTCTGCTCTGCGATCGATGTCGAGGGTGGCGAGGAGGTCTTCGTGGAGTTCGAACCAGACGCGGTGACAGGAGTCGATGCCGGTTCTGTCGACCCATTCACTCTGGCCGGCTCGTGCGCGGCGGAGCGCGACGTCGAAGCGGCTGTCGTACCCGGTGAATCTCGCCAGCACGGCGACCAGCCGCGCGACCAGCGCAGTGAGGCCGGTGCTCAACTCGTCTAGCTCGTTGAGGACGTGAGCGTCCCAGGCAGGGTCGGCATGGTCATTGGCGGCGAGCCTGTCGTGATTGGTGGGCCTGAGCTGCCAGTCCGTGCAGGCGGCCACAAGGCGCGCGTTGAGTGGGAGGAAATCACGGTAGACGCCGCGGAGCACATCGTCCGAGTCGGCGCCGACGCGCTCCTGCGCGAGCTGACGTTGGTTCTCACGTCTGCCCTCCTCCGTCAGTGACCATCCTTCGAGGCCGGCGAACGCGTCATGCCGAACCCACCCGTGCTGTTCCGCGTCGCGCAGCAGGTCGACGACGGCGTCGTGGTCGATCCCTGCGCGTGCACCGATCGCGGCGGGCTCGTTGAAGCCGAGAAGTCGCACGGCATGCAGCACCAGGAGGTATGGAGGCGAATTGTGAGTCATGCTCGCTCGGAGCGCCTGGCGCTGAGTCGGTTGAAATGCTGTTGACACGCCTGCGGCGAGCGGAACCCCATCGCCTCGGCGATCTGCGCCCAGGTCAGTCCGGCTGCCTTCGCCGTGAACAGAAGCGCAGCTTCCACGCCCTCCACTTCGGCCCGCGCCGCTGGAAGCAAGGCAAGCGCGCTGAGCAGATCATCGGAGGTGAGGTCTGCGGAGCGCCAGAGTGCGAATTGCGTCAGCTCGACGGCAGCGGGCGGCATCGAACCGGGCCTCCACGGGCGCGCGGCCAGGGTATCGGCGCCGAGTCCCAAGAGGTGCTCCTGCGCTTCATGCTCCCGATGAGCCTGTGGGTGGTCCATTGCCTTCGAGCGGTCGAGATCCCGCTTGCGTTCCATGCCCTCATCTTGGACAATCAACGCATTGTTGTCAACATTTCATTGATTCGCGAGCGAGTTCAAGATGAGGGTGAAGGAGTGGGCATGCTCACGACCCTGCGTGACGCGAGGGCGGTCAGCTGCGGCGGTAAGGCGACGGCCCTGGCAGTGCTGGCCAGGGAGGGCCTGCCGGTGCCGGACGGGTTTGTTATTCCGTTCGCCGCGCACCGAATCGCGCGGAGCGAAGCCGACTTGCCGGTAAATCACGAGCTGCGGGATGCACTCACCCGGCACCTTGCGCGGATGGGCGACCCGCCGGTGGCCGTCCGATCGTCTGCGGCGAACGAGGACACCGCAGGTGGATCCGCCGCTGGCCGGTACGAGAGCGTGCTGGCCGTGCGCGGAGTTCCAGCCGTGGCCGAGGCCGTCCGGACGTGCTGGGCCTCGAGCTCTTCAGCACGCGTTGCCGGCTACGGCAACCATGTGCACGGCGACGCCACGGACGGTGGGCCCGACATGGCCGTCCTCGTCCAGCGTCTGGTCGACGCCGACGTCTCCGGCGTGATGTTCAACCCGGCGTGCCCTGAGGGCCGCGCTCGGATCGAAGCATCCTGGGGCCTGGGGCCCAGTGTGGCTGGAGGGACCGTCACCCCAGACACGTACGAGATTGCCACAGACGGAGGCCTCCGGCGCATCGTCGCTCGCAAGACGACCCGATGGGACCGCGACAGCTGTGGCGTGATCGTCCGTGATGTGCCGGAGAAACAACAGACACTCCCAGCGCTTGACGCAGCCACCGCCGCGGCCCTCGCGGGCTTCGGACGCCGAATCGCAGACGTATTCGGCCAGCCGCAAGACATCGAATGGGCGATCGAGGACGGAAAGGTCTGGATTCTCCAAGCGCGACCGATCACCGCGCCCACCCCTTCGCTGGCGCCAAAGATTCTCGCGAGCGGAGATGAGCCGCTGATCGGCACGGCGGGATCCCACGGCACCGTCTCCGGGATCGCCCGCGTCCTGCGCGGCCCATCCGACTTCCCGCGCGTCCAGCCGGGAGACATCGCGATCTGCGAGTACACCGACCCAGCCTGGACACCGCTGTTCCGTCACGCTGCCGCTCTCGTCACCGAGACGGGTGGCGTGCTCTCCCACGCCGCGATCGTGGCCCGCGAGCATGGCATCCCGGCAGTCCTCGGCGTTCTACAAGCAACCACCCGGATCCAGGACGGCATCCGGATCACCGTCAATGGCACCGACGGAACCGTCATCATCTCGCCAGGGACATCGCCGTGATGTCGATTCTGTGACCAAACCGTTGCATTCGTTACCTCGCCGTTATAGAGTGATCGCACGGTGAATGTTTGCTGTGGCATACACCGCATGTGATTGCAGGACACTCTTGGTGCAAGGGAAAAGAGCCGGTCGGAAGCCTCTCCGGCCGGCTCTCACTGCATCCGCATGATGTCTGGCCGCGCCGCTACGCTGGTGACCATGACCGACCGCGAGCTCGCACTTCGAGCCTGGGAGAGCCTGTTCCGCGCGCAGCACGAGCTGTTCCACGCGATGGCATCCGATTTCGACAACGCATCCATCACGCAGGGTGAGTACGACGTCCTGCTCACCGTCGTGCGGGCTCCGAAGATGACGGCCCGCCTTCGCGACGTCACCGCGAACCTGCTGATCAGTCAGCCGAGTGTCTCGCGCCTGGTCGACCGGATGGTCGCTCGCGAGCTGGTCACCAAGTCCGCGGACCCGGAGGACGGCCGCGGGGCCCTGATCACTGCGACGGATGCCGGCGCTCGCGCGTTCCGCCAGGTCGCGACCTCGCATGGACGCTCCATCGCGGAGAAGATGTCGCCGCTCAGTGACTCTGAACTCGGGGAACTGCTGACGTTGACCGAGAAGCTGCGGCGCGGCGCATAGTTCAAATATACGAGAGTGTGGTCACCCACGCGCAACGTCGGATGCCGCGATTTCGGCGCTTCTCGAAAATTGTTCGAACAAATATTTGACACTCACCGCCTCCGAGCGTAAGCTGGAGTCATGTCCGAACACCTGGCACCGCTGCACGAGGCGATCGAGCACCTCGACGCGGCATGGTGCGGTGCGCAGGACGGCGCGAGCCTCACGCGGAAGCAGCTGATCGACGCGAACGACGCCCTCGCCGCCGTGCAGCGCCTCATCGATGGTCTGCACGCTGAGGTCGCCGCCGGAATCGCTCACGAGTCCCGGCCGGCGCTCGGACCTGAGTCACTCGCCAAGCAACAGGGGTTCCGCAACGCGGCGCGGCTGATCGCCACCGCATCGGGCGGGTCCACGGCCGATGCCTCGAAACTGGTGAAGGTCGGTGAGGCGACCGCACCGCGCACCGACCTGGTCGGCGCACGGCTCCCGTCCAAGCACCCCGAGGTGCGGCGCGCGCTGTCAGCCGGACGACTGAGCGCCAGCACCGCGGCGGCGATCATCGCGCTGCTCGACCGCGTGTGCCTCAAAATCACACCCGAGCAACTGACTGAAGCAGAAGTCCTGCTGACCGAGAAGGCCGTGGGCATGTCTCTCGACGACGTGCGAAAGCTGCTCACTCACGCCGAGGCGTGGCTCGATCCCGACGGAGTCGCACCGCGCGAGGAAGAGATCCGGGCACGTCGCTCGGTCAGCATGTTCGAGCGCGACGGAGCTCTCCACCTGAACGCCGTCTTCGACATCGAATCAGGTGCGCCCATCCGCGCGGCTGTCAACGGTTACGTGTCCGCGCAATTCGCCGCGCGGAAGGAGGCCGTCGACCCGGATGCCGGCGACGCCGACCACCGCTCCGTTGCTCAGCTGCAGGCCGATGCGCTCACCTCGATCTGCGCTCACTCCATCGGATGCGACAACAACGCGCCCGCACTGTCGGGCGCCACCGTCATCGTGCGCGTGGACGCCGCCGATCTGATCGAGGGCACCGGCTACGGCACCGTGGATGGCGCGGACCAGCCGATCAGCATCGGCGCGGTCCGTCGGATGGCCGCCTCCGGCGGGGTCATTCCCTGCGTCCTCGGCGCAGGCAGCGAAATCCTCGACTGGGGCCGCGAACGGCGCTTCTTCAGCCGAGCGCAGCGCCTCGCGCTGGCTGAGAGAGACGGCGGATGCGCGATGTGCGGCCTTCCGCCAGAGATGACCCGCGCCCACCACATCGAATGGTGGAAGCGGGATGCCGGGCCCACAGACCTCTCCAACGGCATCCTCCTCTGCGAGACCTGCCACCATCGCATCCATGACAACGGCTGGGAGATCCAGGTCGACGGCGCCAGCACGAAGAGTCGGGTGTGGTTCATCCCGCCGCCGTATGTGGATCAATCCCGCACGCCGCGGCTCGGCGGGCTGGCGAGATACACCCTCGCGGCCTGAGCGCGCCAGCGTACGCCCGCACCAGGGAATTTCGCCACCGACGCGCGCGAGCGCGCCCCGATCTCTGGCAAGGTGGCTGATGGTGCGGTTCGAGGGGAACCGTGCATTAGGGAGACACCATGGAGATCGCCGGAATCGTCGGCATCCTGCTCATCATCGGCATCGTCGTCGTTGCCGTCATCGTCGTCGGACTCATCATGCTGCTGTTCGCGCGCAGCTGGATCAAGGTCGCACGCGCCGACGAAGCGCTCGTCATCTCGGGCCGCAAGCAGAAGGTCCAGCGGGCGGTGATGAACGCAGACGGCACCACCAGCTCCGAGCTGGCAGAGTCGCCCGTCACGGTCATCGTCAACGGCAAGTCTCTCGTCAACCCCATCACCCAGCGCCACGAGATCATCTCGCTGCGCTCGCGCCAGGTCTCACTCAACGCTGAAGCGCAGTCGCTCGACAGCGTCACCCTCAACGTCGACGGCGTGGCCATCGTGAAGATCGGCTCCGACCCGCTGTACGTGCGCCGCGCCGCAGAGCGCTTCGCCTCGCAGGACAAGGCCATCGAGCAGTTCACCACCGAACAGCTAGAAGGTGCGCTGCGCGGCATCGTCGCCACCCTCTCGGTCGTCGAGCTGATGCGCGAGCGCAAGAAGTTCTCGGACCAGATCGCCGCCGACGTCTCGCACGAGCTCGCCGAGCAGGGCCTCATCCTCGACTCGTTCCAGATCAAGGGCATCACCGACGCCGTCGGATACATCCAGTCGCTCGGAGCTCCCGAGATCCAGTCCAAGCGCCAGGCCGCCGAGATCTCGCAGACCAACGCCGACCGCGCGATCAACCAGAAGAACATCGCCAACGACGAGGCGAACCTGATCGAGCAGACCGCCCTCGACACCAACACCGCCAACGCCAACGCCGGGATCGGCCGCGCACGCGCCGAGGCCGAGCAGGCAGAGCACCTCGCCCGCGCCCAGGCAGAGCAGGCCGTTCTGCAGCAGCAGGCCGAGAACCGGCAGGCGCAGCTCGACGCCGACGTCAAGCGCGTCGCCGACGCCCAGCGCTACGAGGCCGAGACCCGCGCCCAGGCCGACCTGTTCACCCGCGAGAAGGCGGCCGAGGCAGCCGCCATCGAGCAGGTCAAGCAGGCCGAGGCCCGCACCCGCATCGCGGAGCAGCAGGCTGAAGCCGACAAGGCCCGCGCCGCCGGTGAGGCAGAAGCGCTCCGCGCCCAGGCCACCGCCGAGGCCGAGGCCCGCCGCCTGCGCGCCAATGCCGAAGCAGACGCCATCCGCGCCGAGGGTGACGCCCGCGCCGCCGCAGTGGAGGCAGAGGCCAAGGCCATCGCCTCGAACCAGGAGGCCTTCCTCTCGCAGCGCGTGCTCGAGGTGCTGCCCTCGATCATGAGCGAGTTCGCGAAGGGCTATGCGACCATCGGCAGCGTCTCGATCATCGGCGGCTCCGGCGAAGACGGCGCCTCCAGCGTCGTCGGCGGCGACAACGCCAAGGCGATGCGCGCCGTGTTCGACAGCGTCAACGCCGCCACCGGCCTCGACCTCGCCTCGATCATCCAGGGTCAGGCCGTCGGCCGCGGTTTCGGCGCCGGAGTCGCCCAGGCAACCGACGCCCCCGCACCCGCACCCGCTGCATCCGAGCCCGTGACGCGGTCGTCCGCGCGCACCGAGCCCCCGGCCGCACCGGCCGAGTAAGCAAACGGGGCTCAGCGATCCACGCATGCGGATCGCTGAGCCCGTCGCCTCGTCCCCGCGGCCCACCCGGCCGCGTCCGTAGACTCGACTCATGACCGCGCCGAACCAGCTGCCGCACGCCATCTTCTCGGGAGCGCTGGGCGACAGCGCCACCGGGGGCTGGTACCCCGCGCAGGCCGTCGTGAGCGAAGGGTTCGTCACCCTGTGGGTCGCCTCGTCCGCAGGATGGGCTCAGCAGTTCAGCGTCCCCGCCGGCGAGGTGGCGGTGAAGTCGGCGGCTCAGCGCATCACACTGCAGGTACGCGGGCAGAGCTACCCGATCCTCGCCGACCCGGGCGCAGTGAACCGCGCCCTCGGCCTCAACGCCGCCAACGCCGTCGGACACGTCGCCGATCTCCCGGGTGTGAATGTCGCCAGCGGCGTCGGCCGCGGCGTCAATCAAGCGGCTGCGGCGCGCGCGTTCCACGGCGGAGGCGGCGCGGAGTTCCTCACCGCCATGCGATTCTCCGGCGCACGCGTCTCACGCCTCGGCTACGGTGCGATCGCGGCCATCGGCTGCGGTGGCGGGCTGCTTGCCGTCGTCGTGGTTCTCGTGGTCACCATGCTCGTTCTCAACATGTGAGCGGGATGAGCACCGCGTTCGACCTGGCCAGGATCGGCGGCGGGCTGTCTTTCGCCGCCGCGCTCGACTCTCTCACCGCCGCCCTCGACGAGAGCACCGCGGCCGTCGTCACCGCTCCGCCTGGCACCGGCAAGACGACGCTGGTCCCGCCGCTGCTGGCATCCCGCTCCCCCGGCCGCGTCATCGTCACCCAGCCGCGTCGGGTCGCCGCCCGCGCAGCGGCCCGCCGCCTCGCGCAACTCGACGGCACCCCGCTCGGCGCGCGCGTCGGCTTCACCGTCCGCGGCGAGCGCAAGGTCAGCGCCGGAACGCGCATCGAGTTCGTCACCGCAGGCGTGCTGCTTCGTCGGATGCTGGATGACCCCGGCCTCGACGGCGTCGACGCCGTGATCATCGACGAGGTGCACGAGCGCGCCCTGGAGACCGACCTCCTCATCGGGCTGCTCGGCGAGGTCCGCGAACTGCGCGACGAGCTCGTCGTCGTGGCGATGTCCGCCACCCTAGACGCCGAGCGGCTCGCGCGAGTCATCGGCACCGACCACGCCCCCGCACCGATCGTCGACCACAGCGTCCCGGCGCACCCGCTCACCGAGATCTGGACGCCGAGCCCGGCACCGCGGCTCGACGAGCGCGGAGTCACCTGGGCCTTCCTCGACCACGTCGCCCGCACGACGGCATCCGCCGCACTGAACCTCACCGACCCGACGGCCGACGTGCTGGTCTTCGCTCCCGGCGCACGCGAGGTCGCCGAGATCGCGCGCCGCGTCCGAGACGCCGCGGCCGGGTTCGATGTGCGCGAACTGCACGGGCAGATCCCCTCATCCGAGCAGGATGCCGTCGTCCGCGGCCGCCGGCCGCAGGACCCACCGCGCATCATCGTCACGACCTCGCTCGCCGAATCGTCGCTGACCGTGCCGGGCGTCCGCCTGGTCGTCGACAGCTGCCTGGCCCGGCAGCCACAGCGTGACGCCGCGCGCGGAATGACCGGTCTCGTGACATCCGGCGCATCCCGATCCTCGGCGGTTCAGCGCGCCGGCCGCGCCACCCGTCAGGGGCCCGGCACCGTCATCCGCTGCATCGACGAGCGCACGTATGCCGCGGCTCCCGCCCGTCCGGCTCCCGAGGTCGCGACCACCGACCTCGCGGATGCCGCGCTGCTGCTGGCCTGCTGGGGCGCACCCGGCGGCGCGGGTCTGCGCCTGATCGATCCGCTTCCGCCAGACAGCCTCGCCGACGCACTGCGCGTGCTGCACGGCCTCGGCGCCATCGACGATGAGGGGCGTGCCACCGCCGAGGGTCGCGCGCTCGCCCGCATCCCCACCGACCCGCGTCTTGCCCGCGCCCTGCTCGACGGCGGCCCGCTGGTCGGGTCGCGGCTCGCGGCCGAAGTCGTCGCCCTCATCGGCGCGGACATCAGAATCGCGGACGCCGATGTCTCCGACGCTGTCGTCGCTCTGCGCCATCGGCGCGGACCGGATGCCCAGCGCTGGGCCCGCGACGTCGAGCGTCTGCGGCGCTTCACACCCGAGACTCGTGCCCGCACCAGCACCGATGACGTCGGCCTGATCATCGCGCTCGCCTTCCCCGAGCGGGTCGCCCGGCGCGTGGATCGCTCAGCCGACGGAGCGACGTTCCTGCTGGCATCCGGAACCCGCGCGGGCGTGCGCGGGTCGCTCGCCGACGCGGAGTGGCTGGCCATCGCCGACGTCGCACTCGCCACCGGCCGCGCGGCGGCCGGATCCGGTGCGATCATCCGCGCCGCTGCCGTCACCACCGAGGAGCAGGTCGAGGAGGCCGCCGCGCACCTGCTGACCGACCGCGTCGAGGCCGAGTTCGCGAAGGGCCGCGTCTCCGCGCGTCGCGAGCGGCGCGTCGGAGCGATCGTGCGTTCGTCGGTGCCGGTCCGCGCCTCGGCGGATGAGGGGCGCGACGCGGTGCGTCGCGCGCTGCAGACGAACGGGCTCGATGTGTTCACGTGGTCGGATGCCGCAGATCAGCTCCGCCGCCGACTCGCACTGCTGCACCGCGAGCTGGGCGATCCGTGGCCCGATGTGTCGGATGCCGCGCTGCTCGCCGACCTCGACACGTGGCTCGGTCCGGAGCTCGGCGCACTGGCATCCGGAACCGCGGCCGACCGCATCGATCTCGCCCCCGCGCTCCGGCGTCTGCTGCCCTGGCCCGCAGCATCCGACTTCGATGCACTCGCCCCGGAGCGACTTGAAGTGCCGAGCGGCAGCTGGATTCGCATCACCTATCCGCCCGCGGATGATCCGACGGCGAGGCCAGTCGTCGCGGTGAAGCTGCAGGAGTGCTTCGGCTGGGCCGAGACGCCGCAACTGGCCGGTGGGCGCGTCCCCGTGCTGTTCCATCTGCTCTCACCCGCCGGGCGTCCGCTGGCCGTGACCGACGACCTCGCGTCGTTCTGGTCGGGCCCTTACGCTCAGGTGCGCGCGGAGATGCGCGGCCGGTATCCGAAGCACCCGTGGCCGGAGGATCCCTGGCGGGCCGCACCCACCCGGCACACGACCAAGCGCGCTGCGCGCGACTGACCTCCCGCGTTGCGCTCCCGAGCTACGGCGTCCGCCGGCGCAAGGTGAGCGGCGCCAGCACCAGGAATCCGATCGCGAACGCCGCGACGATCAGCAGCGGGGTCCAGACGTCCCACCCCTCGTCTCCGGCAGCGACCGCCTGGATCGCGTCGACCGCATGGCTGAGCGGCAGCCAGTCCGAGATCGCGTAGAGCACGTCGGGCATCTCATCGCGCGGCATGAACAGCCCGCCGAGGATGATCTGCGGGAACACCAGCACCGGCATGAACTGCACCGCCTGGAACTCCGTCGTCGCGAATGCGCTGGCCAGCAGCCCGAGTGCGGTGCCGAGCACGGCATCCACCACCGCGACCAGCCCGAGCTGCCAGAGCGGGCCGTCCACGCTCAGCCCGCAGACGTACACCGCGAACGCTACCGTGATGACGGCCTGCACGATGGCCATCAACCCGAACGCGAGCGCGTAGCCGAGGATGAAGTCCGCCTTCCCCAGCGGCGTCGTCATCAGTCGCTCGAGGGTTCCCGAACGACGTTCGCGCAGCGTGGTGATCGAGGTGATCAGGAACATCACGATGAACGGGAACAGCGCCAGGATCGCACCGCCGAACCGGTCGAAGACGCCGTCCTGATCGACGAACAGCCACGCGAACAGGCCGACCAGCAGGCTCGGCGCGATCAGCATCAGCGCGATGGATCGCGGATCGTGCCGCAGCTGCTGCAGCACCCGACCCGCCGTGGCGAAGGAACGGCGCAGGTTCATCGCTCTCCCTCCCGACGTGAGCGGCGCGTCTCGCGACTCGCGGCGGTGTCGGCCTCGATCAGGGCGAGGAATGCGGCTTCCGCGTCGGTCTGCCGCGTATCGGCGAGCAGCTGCGTGGGCGTGGTGTCGGCGATGATCCGCCCGTCGCGTAGCAGCAGCAGCCGGTCGCAGCGCTGGGCTTCATCCATCACGTGGCTGGAGACGAGCATGGTGGTGCCGGTCTCGGCGATGTCGCGGAAGAGTCCCCACAGCTCGGCGCGCAGCACGGGGTCGAGGCCGACGGTGGGCTCGTCGAGGACGATGAGCTCGGGGTCACCCAGCAGCGCGACGGCCAGCGACACGCGGTTCAGCTGACCGCCGCTGAGCGCATCGACAGACTGGTTCGCGTCGTCGACCAGGCCGACCTGTGTCATCACCCGGTCGACGTCGGCACGCGGGGCGCCGAGGACGGATGCGAAGTAGCGGAGGTTCTCGCGCACCGTGAGGTCGGCGTACACTGCCGAGCCCTGCGTCCCGTACGAGACGCGATGTCGCAGCCCGCGCGAGCCGGCTGCCTCGCCGAACACCTCGACGGTTCCGCCGTGAATGCGCTGCACGCCCACGATGGAGCGCATCAGCGTCGTCTTCCCGCAGCCGGACGGCCCGAGCAGCCCGATCACCTGGCCGCGGGGAATGCGCAGCGACAGCCCATCGAAGACCTCGCGGCGCCCGCGCCGCACCTGCAGCGCGTCGATCACCACGGCGTCGGCCATACCGGCGCCGCTCGCCCCGGCGCCGCCGGCCATGACGTCCGCACTATTCATCATGTGTTGAATTATTCATCCGCGTCGACGACGGGTCAACCCCTCACCGCAACCGTGGGTGGGACCGCCGACGCGTCAGTCGAACAGGTAGCGCTGGATCGTCGGCCCGATGCGTGCGACGAGCTCGTCGACCGGAGCCTCGACCATGGCCGGCAGCTTCACGAGATATCGGGTGATGAGCAGCCCCGCGATCTGCGACGCGACCATCGAGGCCCGCAGTGTGGCATCCGGAGCATCCAGCTCCGCGGCGATGCGCGGCAGCATCTCCTTCGACAGGAAACCGGTCAGCAGGGGTGCGGTCAGCTTGCCGCTGATCGCCGTGCGCAGCACGATGATCCCGCGCTTTCGCACCTCGGGCCGCTCGAACGACTGCAGCACGAAGCGCACGATGCGCTCGCCCACCTCATCACGCGGGCCCCGCAGGATCCTCGGCACCTCGAGGTCCGGCCGCAGCGGAAAATCCGTGACCTCTGCGAACAGGTCGGCCTTGGCTCCGAAATAGTGATGCACGAGCGCGGCGTCAACGCCGGCCCGTGCGGCGATGGCCCGCACCGTCGCACCCTCGTAGCCGTGCTCGCCGAACTCGTGCACGGCGGCGGCCGCGATCCGGGCGCGCGCGTCGGACTCCCCCGGGGGCCGCCCCCTGCCGCGTCTGCTCGCCATCAAACCAGCCTACGACTCTGCCCCCGGCCGCTCATCGGACCCGGCTCAGCATTCGATGACGTTCACCGCGAGGCCGCCCTCACTGGTCTCCTTGTACTTCGTTGACATGTCGAGCCCCGTCTGCCGCATCGTCTCGACCACGGCATCCAGCGAGACGTAATGCTGTCCGTCGCCGCGCAGCGCGAGTCGCGTCGCAGTGACGGCAGTGGATGCCGCGATCGCGTTCCGCTCGATGCACGGGATCTGCACCAGGCCGCCGATCGGGTCGCACGTGAGCCCCAGGTGGTGCTCCATCGCGATCTCGGCCGCGTTCTCGATCTGGCGCACCGTGCCGCCCATGACGGCGGTGAGGCCGCCCGCGGCCATGGCGCAGGCCGAGCCCACCTCGGCCTGGCAGCCGCCCTCCGCTCCCGAGATCGAGGCGTTGGCCTTGAACAGCGATCCCAGCGCGGTGGCCGTCAGCAGAAAGCGTCGGATGCCACGACGCCGATTCGCCTCGGCGCGTTTCGTCTCGTCGCTGCGCTCCTCGCTCAACGACCCGTAGTCGTCGCCGGTGTCCGAACCGAACCCGAGCAGCGCGCTGCCGACCAGCTCGCCGTGCGGAGTGACCGCGTTGCCGACGCCGAGGCCGGAGTCGGCGAGGAATCGCCACCAGTACATCGCGACGGCCGGCAGGATCCCGGCGGCTCCGTTCGTGGGCGCGGTGACCACCCGTCCGCCTGCGGCGTTCTCCTCGTTGACGGCGAGCGCGAACGCGCCCAGCCACTCCCCTGGCAGCTCGCGGTGCCCGCCGGCCTCTGAGGCCTCCAGCTGTTCTCGGATGTCCGCCGCGCGGCGCTTGACCTTGAGGATGCCCGGCAGCGTGCCGTCGGAGTGCAGACCCGCATCCACGCAGGACGACATGGCGTCCCAGATGGCGTCGAGCCCGGCCGCGACCTCCTCCTCGCTGCGCAGCGCCATCTCGTTCGCGCGGGCGATCTCGGCGATCGACATGCCGTGCTCGTCGCACAGCGCCATCAGCTCTTCGGCGTCACGGAACGGGAACGGCTGCTCGGCTGCAGCCACGCGCGGCGGCTCCCCGTCGCGGCGGATGAACCCGCCGCCGATGGAGTAGTACGTCTCGTCCAGAACCGCCGCGCCGTCAGCATCCAGCGCATGCAGCGTCATCGCGTTCGGATGCCCGGGCAGGCGCGTTCGCGGAACGAACGCGATGTCGTCCTTGGCGAAGGCGACGGCATGCTCGCCGGCCAGCATCAGGTCGCGCCTCTCGGGCCAGTCCGACCAGAGTGCGCGCACGTCATCCGGATCGCACGTCTCGGGGTGCAGTCCCTGCAGACCGGCGACGACGGCATCCGGTGTGCCGTGACCGAGCCCGGTCGCACCGAGCGAGCCGTACAGCTCGCACGTGACGCGCGCCACCCGGTCGAGGAGCCCCTGCTCACGCAGGCGTGCGGCGAAGTCGACGCCTGCGCGCATCGGCCCGACGGTGTGCGAACTCGAAGGTCCCACACCGATGGAGAACAGGTCGAAAGCCGAGACGTACGCAGTCACTCCTCCAGCCTACGTCGCCGACGAGTCACTGGCGCTGGAGGAAAAGACGAAACCCCCGCCGCTTCCGCGACGGGGGTTTCAATACTGTCTCAACACAGTGCGCGCCCCGAGGGACTCGAACCCCCAACCTTCTGATCCGTAGTCAGATGCTCTATCCATTGAGCTAGGGGCGCACGGCCCGCTCAGCGGGCCAGGGAACAGCCTACAACAGGTTCCGCCGAGAAGTGAAATCCCGGCGGCCGGCGCTCAGCTGTTGACCGTGCGGGCGTCCCGCCGGTTGCTGCGCTCACTGCGCGAAGAGGTCTTCGCGGCCTCTTTGGCGGCTTCCTTCTCGGCTGCCTTCTCGCGTTTCTTCCGGGCCCTCTGCTGCGACGACAGTGCCTGCAGGTCGACGAGCTTCAGCGCCTGCATCCGCGCGTCCCGCATCGTGTCGTAATCTGGATCCTGATCGGGGCGCATGCCCTCGACGCGCAGGCGCCGGTCGAGGTTGCCGCGCACATCGGCCCAGGCCGCGGCGCGGGCGTCCTCCACGAGGGTCCGCAGCGCATCCGGGTCTTCGGTCATCTTGCGCAGATGGTCAGCGACGCCCACCGACTGCTTGGCACGGCGGCGCAGGTTGCGCACATCTCGATCACGGTAATCGTGCGTGCCGTGCGGGTCGGAGTGACGCCCGCGAGCCCGCTTGCGCAGGCGGGTCAGGAGCTCGGCGGCGTCTTCGGACTCCTGGGCCATCGAGAGCAGCGCTGTGCGCGCGACATCCATGTAGTGCTCGATCTCGAAGGTGCCGCCCCGGGCGATCGTGCCGACCAGGATCTGGTTCTTCACGGTCAGCCGAACAGCCGCCGTGGCGATCGCGACGCCCTCGGCGATAGCATCCGCTGTTCGTCCCACGAGCACCTCCAGAACCGAGCGTACCGGCAGCCACCGACCCGCGTGCAGATGATTCAGTCGAGATTCTCGACGCCCGCTTCCAGTCGCTGCTCGGCAGCCAGCCGGCCCTCGGCGAGATGGGCGGGAATCAGACGCTGCACCCGCGCCACATCTCGCGCGCGCATCGCGTCGAGAATCTCGTGATGAGCGCCCGCCATGTGCCCGAGGTCGTCATGCTGACCGAACAGCCAGCGCAGGCGGGTCACCAGCATCTCGCCGAGCTCGACGAGCATCGCGTTGCCCGACAGGCGCACCGCCGAGAGGTGGAACATCGCGGCGGCATTGCGTGCGGCGTCCGCATCCCCGTTCTCCGCGGCTTCGGCCTCGCGTCGGACAAGGGATTGCAGCTGCGCGATTCCGTCGTCGTCGATCCGCGCCGTCGCGAGCGCGAAGGCGAGCGTCTCCATCGCTTCGCGCACCTCTGCGAAATCCTGCAGGTCCTGCGCGGAGAACTCGCGCACGACCGCCCACGTGCGCGGACGCGCCACCACGACACCCTCGGCGACGAGGACCCTGATCGCCTCGCGCACCGGCAGCCGCGAAACGCGGAGTTCGGCCGCGATATCGCGCTCGACGAGGCGAGAGCCGGGCAGCCGGCGACCGAGCATGATGTCGTTGCGCAGGGCATCGGCGACGCGCACCGACTCCAGCATCGTCGTCCGCTCGATCGCCATAGTCGGATTCAACCACCTGGCGCGGACGTTTACCAGCATCCGGAATACCGCGCCGGGCAGTCGGCCGGCGCGCTCCCGTCAGCTCAGAGCTCGACAGGCGGGGCGGGTTCTGCCTCGGCGACCTCGGGGTGCTTGGCGAGGTTGACGATCGCGGCGATGAGGCCGCCCCAGACGGTGACCATCGCGATGATCATCATGACGACGGCTGTGGTGGTCATGAGCGTGCTCCGTTCTGCGTTTCTCCCGGCACCGCGTATCTCGGCGCTCCTTCTCCCGGCACCGCGACGGTTCCGGTCTCGGTGTCCGGCGCGTAGCTCTCCTCCACGAGGAACTCGTCGTAGTCGGGATCGTCCTTCGCGTGCGAGCGGCGGCTCCACGGCAGCAGCGACAGCAGCATCCCGATCACGATCAGTCCGATCGCCATGCCCCAGCCGAACACCGACAGGAACCAGATCGGATAGCCCTCGTACGGCGTCGTGATCTTGGTGATGATCTCACTCACCAGCAGGTAGCCGAGCACGAGCGGTGCGAGAACCCCCACCAGCAGCATCCAGATGCGACCGATCTTGAAGCTCGAGCGGCGGTTCAGATGCTCGCGCAGCACCGGCAGCTTGAACAGGATCCACGCCACCACGATCACGGCGATCAGGGCGACCGCCATGATCCCGAACGCGTTGACGAAGGCATCCGTCGTATCGAGCACCGCGAGCGCCGTCGTCGTCGAGAACAGCGCGATCGATATCACCGCGATCGGAATCGACACGATCAGCGTGGTGCGCACGCGACCCCAGCCGAGCTTGTCCTGCAGCGCCGCGACCACGACCTCGAGGACCGAGATCAGCGAGGTGATGCCGGCGAACACGAGTGCGCCGAAGAACAGCACGCCGATGATCGATCCGCCGGTGGCCTGCGAGACGATCGTCGGGAAGGCGATGAAGGCGAGACCGATGCCTGACGTCGCGACGCCGGCGACGTCAGTGCTGGCCGCCTGCGCCATGAAGCCGAGCGCCGCGAACACGCCGATCCCGGCGAGGATCTCGAAGCCCGAGTTGGCGAATGCCACCACAAGACCCGAGCCGGTGAGGTCGGTCTTGCGCTTCAGGTACGACGAGTAGGTGACCATGATCCCGAAGGCCACCGACAGCGAGAAGAAGATGTGACCGTACGCGGACGCCCACACGCCCGGGTCTGCGAGTGCCTCCCAGTTCGGCGTGAAGAACGCATTCAGTCCGTCCATCGCGCCGGGCAGGAAGAGCGACTGCACGACGAGGACGGCGAACATGACCGTCAGCAGCGGCATGAGCACCATGTTCGCCGCGCCGATGCCGCGCTTGACGCCGAGGGCCATGATGATGATCACGATCAGCCAGACGCCGATCAGCGGCAGACCTACCTGCGGCACGAACTGCGTGGACACTCCGCCGGCTGCGACGTCGCCCATCTGCAGGAAGTCCGTGAAGAAGAAGTCCTGTTCGTTGCCCGCGCCCCAGGTGAGCTGCGCCGAGAACCAGGTGTACATGCCCGCCCACGCGATGATCACCGCGTAGTAGGTGGCGATCACGACGCAGATGAGCACCTGCCACCAGCCGAGCGGCTCGGCGGCGCGGTGCATGCGCCGGAACGCGAGCGGCGCCGACCCGCGGAAGCGGTGGCCGATCGCATAGTCGAAGAACAGCAGCGGGATGCCAGCTGTCAGCAGCGCGCACAGATACGGGATCAGGAACGCGCCGCCGCCGCCCTCATAGGCCACGTAGGGGAAGCGCCAGATGTTCCCGAGACCGACGGCCGAGCCGATGGCCGACAGGATGAAGACGTTGCGAGACCCGAATGACTCGCGCCGGGGGGCCTGCGTCGTTGCGTTCGCCATGTCGCCGAGGATACCGGAGGGGTGCGGGCGGCATCAGGGCATCGCCGGTCACGGCGACGAGCTCAACCGCTCGCGGTGGATGCCCGCACGACCAACTCGGGTATGAACCTCACCGCGCGCCCGGCGGACTCAGGTTCGGCGATCACCTCCATCAGCAGCTCAACCGCCGCAGCCCCGATTTCGCGCGCCGGCTGGCGGATCGAACTCAACGGCACGACAGCAGTCGAGGCGAAGTCGATGTCGTCGTAGCCGATCAGTGCGATGTCCTCGGGCACGCGAACGCCGCCGAGAATCGACAGCCCCTGCAGCATGCCGACCGCGAGCAGGTCGTTCGCACAGAACACGGCATCCGGCCGACCCGGTTCCGCCCTCGCGGCGAGCTGCTCACCCACCGATCGCCCCTCCAGCACAGTGAGCGAAGGCCTCTCGATCACCTCGAGCCGCGCGCCATCGCACTCGGCGACTGCCCGCCGCGCACCGTCGAGACGGTCGGAGACCTGCCTGACCTCGAGGGATCCGCCGACGAAGGCGAGGCGACGGCGCCCCGTAGCCAGCAGATGCGACGCCGCAAGAAAGCCGCCTTCGATGTCGTCTACCGAAACGGACGGCACCGATCCCGCACCGTCCGCCGGCGCAAGCTCAGCGTCGACGAGCACCACGGGGACGCCGGCCATGCGAAGGCGCTCCAGCCGTGCGGCGTCAGCCTGCACGGGGGTCAGCAGCACGCCGTTGACCCTCTGCTCGCGGAACAGGTCGAGATACGCGGCTTCCCGATCGGCATCCTCATCGCTGCTGCCCACGAGCACCGTGATGCCCTCTGATGCCGCGCGCGCATCCGCGCCGCGGGCGACCTCGGCGAAGAATGGGTTCCCGACGTCGAGCACCACGAGCCCCAGCGACCTGCTGCGCCCGGCGCGCAGCTGCCGGGCTGCGTCGTTGCGCACGAAGCCGAGCTCTTCGATGGCGGCGTGCACGCGCGCGACCGTCGCCGCGGAGACCTTCTCGGGCCTGTTGAGCACGTTCGAGACGGTGCCGACCGAGACGGATGCCGCGACCGCGACATCCCGCACACTCACCGCCACCTGCTGCTCCTGTTCGCCCCGCTGAGCGTGAGTGTACGGCATCCCGGTCACGGACGTCGGCCATGATCGCAGCCCGCGGGATCAGTGGCGAGCTTTGCATCGTCACCGATGTGGGGTTACTCTTGAAACGATTCATCCACCCGTCTCACCCACTCGATGAGGAGCATGTCAACGATGACCGAACCCACTCGCGTCTGCTTCCAGCTGCAGGTTCGCCCCGAGCTCCTCGATGAGTACCTCGCCCGCCACTCGCCGGTCTGGCCCGAGATGCTCGCAGAGATCGCAGCATCCGGCCGGCGCAACTACTCGCTCTTCGTCGGCGACGGCGGACGCCTCATCGGCTACTACGAGACCGATGATGACCCCGCAGCCCAGGCATACCTCGCCGCTTCGGAGGTCGCGACCCGGTGGGAGGCCGAGATGGCCCGCTTCTTCGTCGACCTCGACGGCCGCCCCGATCAGGCGGCGACGCCGTTGACGGAGGTCTTCAACCTCGCGGACCAGCTGTCCGCAGTGCCCACCCCGGCAGAAAGCGAGTGACCATGTCGGTGCTCTCCCCCGAGATCCTCTCCGCACTGGAGAAGCAGTCCATCGAGCTCCCCTCGTGGGCGTTCGGCAACTCCGGGACGCGCTTCCGCGTCTTCGGCACGCCCGGCACCCCCCGCGACCCGTGGGAGAAGATCGCGGATGCCGCTCAGGTGCACAAGTACACCGCGCTCGCCCCGTCGGTCGCGCTGCACATCCCGTGGGACCTCGTCGACTCGTTCGACGACCTGCGCAAGCACGCCGAGGACCTCGGCGTTCAATTGGGCACCATCAACTCGAACACCTTCCAGGACGAGGACTACAAGTTCGGCGCGCTCACGCACGAAGACGTTGCGATCCGCCAGAAGGCGATCGATCACCACCTCGCCTGCATCGATGTGATGGATGCCACCGGCAGCCGTGACCTGAAGATCTGGCTCGCCGAGGGATCGAACTACCCCGGCCAGGCCGACATGCGGGGCCGTCAGGACCGCCTGCACGACTCGCTCGAGAAGATCTATGCCCGCCTGGGCGACGATCAGCGCCTCGTCCTCGAGTACAAGTTCTTCGAGCCGGCGTTCTACCACACCGATGTTCCGGACTGGGGCACGTCCTACGCCCAGGTCAGCGCTCTCGGCGACAAGGCACTCGTGTGCCTGGACACCGGCCACCACGCCCCGGGCACGAACATCGAGTTCATCGTCATGCAGCTGCTGCGCCTGGGTAAGCTCGGCTCGTTCGACTTCAATTCGCGTTTCTACGCCGACGACGACCTGATCGTCGGCGCCGCCGACCCGTTCCAGCTGTTCCGCATCCTGTTCGAGGTCGTCCGCGGAGGCGGACTGAACAACGCCGACGTGGCGTTCATGCTCGACCAGTGCCACAACGTCGAGGACAAGATCCCCGGTCAGATCCGCAGCGTGCTCAACGTTCAGGAGATGACCGCGCGCGCCCTGCTCGTCGACCGCGAGGCGCTCGCGGCTGCGCAGAAGTCCGGCGACGTCCTGACCGCGAACGCGGTGTTCATGGATGCGTTCTCCACCGATGTGCGTCCGGCACTCGCGCAGTGGCGCGAGTCACGGGGACTTCCCGCCGACCCGATGGCCGCGTACGCGGCATCCGGCTACCAGCAGAAGATCGCCGCCGACCGCGTCGGCGGCACGCAGGCCGGCTGGGGCGCCTGACCCTTTTCCCACTCTCCAACGAAGGAAGACTGCATGACCGCGCAGAAGCGGACCCTCACTGCCTGGAAGGCGACGATCGCCGTCGCCATGTCGAACTACATCGAAGCCGGTGCCATCATCGCGCTCGCCACGAGCCTGACGCTGTGGCAGGGAGCCTTCGGCTTCGACGACGGAATGGTCGGCGTGATCGCCGCCCTGTCCGCCAACGCGTTCGGAGCCGCGATCGGCGCCGCCATCGGCGGTCCGCTCTGCGACCGCCTCGGTCGCAAGTTCATCTACACCTACGATCTGATCCTGTTCATGATCGGTGCACTGCTGGTGACGTTCTCGCCGGGGCTGGTCATGCTGCTCATCGGCGTGGTGCTGATGGGCATCGCGGTCGGCGCGGGCGTTCCCGCGTCGTGGACGTACATCGCCGAGGAGGCACCGAGCGAGCAGCGCGCCGCCCACGTCGGCACCGCGCAGCTGGCCTGGTCGATCGGACCGGCCGTCGGCTTCCTGCTGGCCGTCGTCGTCGGACCGCTCGGGGTGATGGGCTCGCGGCTCATCTTCTTCCACCTGTTCATCATCGCCGCGGTCACCTGGTGGGTGCGCCGCGGCCTCCCGGAGTCGTCGCGCTGGAAGGCCGACCGCGAGGCCGAGATCGCCTCGGGCAAGCGCCCCTCGTTCTTCTCCGGCATCTCGGGTCTGCTCAAGCAGCCCAAGAACTGGGGCGCGCTCGCCTTCCTGCTCGGCGTCTACGGCCTGTGGAACACCGTCGCCGGTCAGGCCGGCATCTTCCAGCCGCGGGTGTACGACGCCGCCGGCGTGCACGATCCGATGCAGCAGAACCTGCTGCAGGTGCTCGTGTGGTCGCTGACCGCTCTGGCCACTTACTTCGGCTTCATGCGCTACGGCGATCGCGTCAAGCGCCGCTGGCTGTACTTCGGCGGCGCCGCGCTCGGCATCGTCGGCTGGGCCGTGCTCATCTACGCCCCTCCCGGGCTGTTCTCGCTGCTGTTCTTCGCGATCGCGTGGGGCATCTCGGCCGGTCTCGGTGCCCAGGCCTTCTACGGTCTGTGGACTGCTGAGCTGTTCGCGACCCGCTACCGCGCCAGCGCGCAGGGCGTGCTGTTCATGCTCGCCCGCGTCATGGTCGGCCTGCTCAGCCTCGTCTTCCCGGTGCTGCTGAACTCGCTCGGCCTGCCCGGCCTCGGCGTCATCATCATCGGACTGCTCGTGGCCGCACTGCTCATCGGCACCATCTGGGCACCCAAGACCGAGGGCAAGTCGCTCGACGAGATCGAGGCCGAGCGCTACGGCAACCAGACACCCGTCAGCACCGAGCTGCCCGCCAACCTCTGACCCACGCGCGACTCAAGGGGCCTCAGCCAGAGATATCTGGCTGAGGCCACTCTCACTTCTGCGTGCCTGCCAGGTTCGCCCGCCGCTCGCGGAAGTCCGCTCGATCGAAGTATTCCGCGGTCGTAGCCGCATCCAGTGTCGCGACGCCGCCCGCCAGACGAGCCCCCAGTCGCACCCGCGCACTCTTGACCGCCATCAGCGAGATCGCCTCGGCTCCTGCCGCAGAGTCGGACATCGCCACGATGCCGTGGTTGCCCAGCAGCACGAGTGAGGGGATCTCCTCATGCTGCTCGACGTACCGATCAAGATGCTCGAGGAAGACCCGCCCGAGCTTCAATCCCGGCTCCGCATACGGCACGAACAGGCTGCGACCGAGGATCATGTACTCCTCCGAGTACACCGGGTCGGCGAACGCCACGTCGGCCTCGGCGCTCGACAGCAGCGCCACCACGTCAGTGGGATGCGTGTGGGCGACGTAGCGTACCGGCATGTGGGCCCGTGCCGCCGCGTGTACGAGCGACTCGATCGAAGCACGGACGGTCGTCCCATCACCGCTGACGGCGGTCAGCGCAGCGGTGAGATCGTCCTGCGTCGCCGCGGGATCGCGGATGATCGCGAGCAGCGGTTCCACGTCAGCCACGACGAAGGTGTCGACCGAGGCCTGTTCCATCGACGAACCGGAGGTCTTGACGGCGAAGACCCCCTCGGCGACCAACTCGCTCGTGTTGCCTTCCGCGAGGATCACGAGATCGCGCTCGGGACGGCCGAGGCGGCGGGTCAGGTCGATCAGCTCGTCGCTGACGAGGTCGGGCTGGATGCGTGCGGTCATGGCTTCTTTCTCTCGTGAGATGGTCATCGCGGGTCGTGCCGTCGGGGCACGTGAGTACGGCGCACCAGTTGCCGCAGATCGTCGAGCGTGCCGTCGACCAGGCCCACTGTGCGCGCCTGGATGAGGATGTTGCCCAGAGCGGTCGCCTCCACCGGACCGGCGAACACGGTCAGGCCGGAGCGATCGGCGATTCGCTGGCACAGCAGCTCGTTCTGCGACCCGCCTCCGACGATGTTGATCTGGCGCAGTGTCGTCCCCGCCAGCCGCGCGGCGTGCCGGGTGGCGTCGGCGAATGCGGCCGCAAGGGACTCGACGATGCACCGGACGACCTCGGCCGGATTCTGCGGCGCGACCAGTCCGCGCTCCCGGCACCATCCCGCGACACGCTCCGGCATGTCCCCCGGGGTGGCGAAACGCGGATCGTCGACGTCGACGACGGGCATCTCGGTGGTGACCTCGGCGGCGGCGCGGAGCAGTTCCGACAGTTCAGTGCCGATGCCGGCGGCATGCCAGGATCGGATGCTCTCGCTCAGCATCCACAGCCCCATCGCGTTGCGCATGAACAGGTACCGTCCGTCGACACCCGACTCGTTGGTGAAGCCGGCGGTGCGCGCATCTTCCGTGAGCACCGGGGCATCCCGTTCGATGCCGACGAGCCCCCACGTTCCACAGGAGATGTAGGCGGCGCCGTGCGTCGGCATCGGTGTCGCGACGACAGCGGATGCCGTATCGTGCGCGCCCACCGCGAGCACCTGCACGCCCGTCGCGCCGACGCCGATCGACTCGGCGACGTCCATGCGCAGCGAGCCGATCGACGTGCCGGGCAACACGATCTCGGGCAGGATGCCGGCCGGCGCCGCAGAGGCTGCGACGAGGGCATCGTCCCAGTCTCCCGTGCGCGCGTTCATGAGCCCGGTGGTCGAGGCCATCGTGCGTTCCGCGACGTGCTCCCCGCTGAGCCAGTAGGAGAACAGGTCAGGCATCAGCAGCGCTCGATCGGCGCCATCGAACCCGCCTTCCGCGGCGTCCGCCGCGAACTGATAGATCGTGTTGATTGGCAGGATCTGCGTGCCGGCTCGCGCGTACTGCTCCGCGGCAGACATCCGGTGATGCACCCGCTCGACGACGTCCGCCGTGCGCTCGTCGCGGTAGTGCGCGGGCGTCGACAGCATCCGCCCGCCGCGGAGGATGCCGTAGTCGACCCCCCAGGTGTCCGCCGCCACCGACAGCAGCCGGCTCGTGGATCTGCCGGCCGCGGCAAGCCCGTCGAGCGCCCCTTGCCAGAGCGAGAGCACATTCCAGTGCAGCCGACCCGCCACACGCACGGGCTCGTTGGCGAAGCGGGCGAACTGCTGCATCGTCAGCTCATCCGCGCCGACGTGACCGACGATCACCCGTCCGCTGGTGGCGCCGAAGTCGAGAGCCGCGACGTGACCAGCGATTCTCGGCACCGCCCTCACTCGACCTCTCTGCTCAGCCACCCGATGAGCCGCTGCCAGAGCGGAGCGAACCCCTCCCAGGCAAGGAACTCCGGCGGCAGCCAGTGCGGACCCATATCGCTGGCGAACGCACCGACACGGCCCGCGCCCTGCTCATCGACGACGAGCAGCGGATACCCGCTGACCTCGACGAGCACCTCCGCGTCGGCACGCGCCGTCAATCGATGGTGCCCGAGGATGGCCGGCCAGTCGGTCGCCAGCTCGCGCGTGATGGCATGGTCTGCAACCATGCGGGGGAAAACTCCCTGCGGGGTCTCCTCGCGATCGTCGCCGATCTCCATCTCGACGGGCAGCACATCGGCGAGGGGCGTGTTGCGATAGTTCGCCTTCCCTTCGATGCCCTGGAACGTGAGGTACCCGCCGACCATCAGCAGTGCGCCACCGGCGCGGGTCCAATCCGCGAGCACCTGCAGTCGGTTGGGCATCCGCTCACCACGGACGAACACGCTGTCGGGGAGCAGCAGCGTGTTCGCGCCGATATCGCTCAGCACGACCACGTCATAGGCTGCGAGCGCCTCGGCATCCGTCGGGAACTTCACGGCGGCGACATGATTGGGCATGAAGTCGACCGTGTGCCCGCCCGCCTCTGCCGCGGCGATGAAGTCCGCGGCCCCCTCCCCGTAGGAAGAGGTCGTGAAGGTGTCGAACCCCTTGGTGTGGATCGTGGTCGTCGCCCAGGACTCCCCCGCCAGCAGGATCTTCGCCATTTCAGCTCCGTTCTCTCAGAAGGCCAGGCCGCGCGGCTCGTCGCCGAGCACTGCCTCGCCCGGGTTCACGACCTCGAATCCGTTGTCGCGATACGCGCCGTAATCGAAGTTCTCGCATTCGTCGAATCCGATCCGGTGGTAGTCGGCGAAGCCGTCCCAGTCCTCGTAGCCATCGCCGAATTCGTGATCGAGGAACGCGTCAGCCATCGCCTTGCCCAACCGGGGCGCGATGTAGAAGGCTCCCATCGCGAGCAGGTTGCAGTTGTTCGCCGTGGTCGCCCGGAGGGCCGACGGCACGGACTCGCACACTGCGGCGTGCACGTGCGGCACCTTGCTCGCGGCCACGTGGATGCCCATTCCCGAGCCGCAGAACGCGAGGGCCTTCTCGAACCGGCGCTCGGCGATCTGCGCGCCGAGCATGAAGCCGACGCGGTGATACATCGGTGCGTCCTCTTGCGACGGAGTCAGGTCGTGGACGGTCCACCCGCGCTCCTGCAGGTGCTCCTTGACCGCCTCCTTCAGCGGATAGCCTGCGAAATCAGCGCCGACGACGACGTGGCGATCTCTGGTCAGCTTCATGATGCTCTCCCTTTCCAGCGGAGTAGTCGAGTGAGGTTGCCGCGCTTGTCCCATTGGTTCACGACGATGACCAGCAGCAGCACTCCACCCCAGATGAGGGGACGGTAGAAGTTGCTGATGTTCGGGAAGGTGTTCAGCAGCGACGACAGCACCTGCAGCACGACCACCGCGAGGACGACGCCGGACAGGCGCCCCGAACCGCCGTAGGGGTTGACCCCGCCGAGCACCACGATCAGCACAGCCAGCAGCGTGTACGTCGACCCGTAGTCCGCCTTCGCGGAGTTGTAGTTGGCGAGCATCACCAGGCCGGCGAGCGACGCGTATACACCCGAGATCATGTAGGTGCGGATGATGAGGCTGGTCGTCTTCAGGCCGCTGAACTGAGCGGCGGTCTCGTTGGAGCCGAGCATGTAGAGCTTCGTTCCGAACGCGGTCTTGTACATGATCAGGCCGATCACGACAGTGGCGATGACGAAGATGATCAGTGGCATCGGGATGCCGACGACCCGGCTCGCCATCACTTGGGCGTACTCAGGCGGGAGTCCGCTGGTCGGCTTTCCACCGCTGACGATGACGGCGATGCCGGTGAACAGCTCGAACGTTCCCAGCGTCACCAGGATCGCGGGGATGCGCACTTTGGCCACCAGGATGCCGTTCAGGATGCCCGCCGCAGCGCCCACCACGAGCGAGAACAGGATCGCGGCGACCAGTGCCAGCTGCCCGCTGCCCTGATCGGATCCCGCCGGTGCGATCTGCAGCATGAGCAGCGCACTCCCGATCGCCGTCATGTTCGCGATGCCGACCACCGACAGGTCGATACCGCCGATGATCATGGTCACCATCACCCCGAGCGCCATCAGGCCGAACTCGGGGAATTGGATGGCCATCGACTGCCAGGTGGCCGCACCGAAGAAGTTCTTCGGCTTCATGATGGCGAAGAAGATGAGCAGCAGTACGAGAATGCCGGCGAGCCGAACCACGTGCTGGTCGCGCAGGATGGGCAGTCGAGGACGTCGTGTCTGTGTCGTATCGAACATCGTCCGGTCCCTTCTAGACCAGTGCCGCGGTGCGTCGGCGGGCACGTCTGGTGAGTTGGATTGCCGAGATGCCGGTCCCGATGATGATGAGCATGCCCAGAGCGAACCCCTGCCAGAAGGTGGGCACACCGACGAGGATCATGCTGTTCTGAACGATGACGATCAGCACGGTGCCGAGCATGGCGCCGGTCAGAGTGCCGGTACCGCCGGTGATCGCGGTGCCGCCGAGCACGACCGCCGCGATCACCATCAGCTCCATTCCGAGCAGGTTGGTGGGATGCATCTGCCCCATGCCGCTGGTGCGGATCAGACCGGCGATCGCTGAGATGACGCCGACGGCGACGTAAAGCCAGAACTTCGTGCGACGCACATTGAATCCGGCCCGCGAGGCTGCGCTCTCGTCGCCACCGATCGCGTAGATCCCCCGACCGAAGGTGGTGTACTTCAGCACGACGAACGCGATGGCGACGACCACGATCAACAGCAGGAACGAGACCGGCATGCTCGAGGTGAGCCCGGACTTCGGATTGGTCGCGACGAACAGGGTGCTGCGTCCGAACTCGGCCATCGCCGGCGGGATGTTCGGGATCTGCACCGAACCGAGGGCGCCCTGCATGATTCCCGAGAAGACGCTGGCCGTACCCAGTGTGATGATCAGCACCGGCACTGCGTAGCGAGCGGCGAAGAACCCGTTGAACGCTCCGAGAACCGCGCCGAACGCGATGGCCAGCACAAGCGGAGGCCAGATGCCGCCCTCCCACTCGGCATCCACGAGCAAACGCGTCGTGGCATACACCGCCAGCGAAGCCAGCGCGGGGAAGGACACGTCGATGCCGCCGGAGACGAGCACCATGAACGCGCCCACCGCGAAGATGCCGGGTACGACCATCGCATTGGCGAGGTCGACGAGGTTGTTCGCAGTGAAGAACTGGCCGCTGCGCGCCTGAATGATCAGGCTCAGCGCGACGATGACGAGCAGAACGTAGAACTCGTTGGCTCGGACGATCCTGTGCAGGTATGACCGCATCTCAGTCCTCCTCCTTTCGGGTGGTCATGTCCTCGGACATCAGCGCCGCCAGTTCCGCTTCGCTTGTCGTTTCGGGATCGATCTCTGTGACTATGCGCCCGGCGTTCATCACGAGCACTCGGTTGCAGTTCTGCAGCACCTCGGGGATGTCATCGGAGATGATGATGACCGCAAGTCCTTCGGTGGCCAGGTCTCGGAGCACCCGATGGATATCGTGCTTCGATCCGATGTCGACGCCCACGGTCGGTCCGTTGAGGATCAGGACCCGAGGGTTGGTCGCGAGCCACTTCGCCAGCACGATGCGCTGCTGGTTTCCGCCCGACAGGGTGTTCACGGCGTTCTCGGGATCCGGCGTCGCGATACGCAGTCGGTCGACCCACCGCTGGGCCTCAGCATCTGCCTTCTTCTGATCCAGCGCGCCCAGAGATGAGACGAACGAGTCGATCTCGGATATGACGATGTTGGAGCTGATCGAGCGCTCCAGGAAAAGCCCTTCGGTGAGACGGTCCTCTGGCACATAGCCGATGCGATGTCCGATGGCATCGCGCACCGTCTTCAGCTTCACGGGTGCGCCTTCGATGCGCATCTCGCCCGAGTCGGCCTTGAGCGCGCCGAACAGGGAGAGCGCCAACTCGGTTCGTCCCGAGCCCAGCAGGCCCGTGATGCCAAGGATCTCTCCGGCGCGCAGCGACAGGTTGACGTCGGCGAACGCTCCATGCGCCGAAAGGTCTCGGACTTCGAGCACGGGCTGGGATGATTCCAATTCCGGTGTGAAGCGGGCATCGTCGAATTCGCGCCCCGTCATGTAGAAGGAGAACTTCTTGTGATCCAGCTCCTCGGGCAGGCAGGTGATCACGTGCTTCCCATTGCGGATGATGGTGAACTTCTCGCTGATCTCGAACACCTCCTCCAGCTTGTGGCTGACAAAGAGGGTCGCGATGCCTCGGGACTTCAGGTCGAGGATGATCGCGAACAGAGCGTTCACCTCGCGCTTGGTCAGCGCCGTGGTCGGCTCATCCATGATGATCAGCCGCGCATCGCTCATGAGTGCACGGGCGATGGCGATCAGCTGTTTCTGCGCCACTGACAGGGTGCCCACGATCGCGTCGAGATCGATGTCGACGTTGATCTTCGCGAGTGCCTGCGCGGCGACCTTGCGCATGCGACGCCAGCTCACGAACGGACGCCGGCCGGAGAGCTCGGCCGGGAGAGCGAGGTTCTCCATCACGGTGAGATTCGGGAAGACGGAGAAGTCCTGGTAGATCACCTGCACGCCGTGCGCGATGGCGGTGCGCGGATTGAGCTTCGTGAACGGCTCGCCACCGAGCTCGACGACGCCCGAATCCTGTGAGTGCACGCCGGAGATGACCTTGATGAGCGTTGACTTCCCGCTGCCGTTCTCACCGGCCAGGCAGTGGATCTCGCCAGGTGCGATCTCCAGCGAGATGTCATCCAGCGCCTGCACTCCGGCGAAGGCCTTGCTGACGCCTCGTACGGCGATGACGTTCTCCACCATCGGCGCGTCCTTTCTAACTGGGTTCTGCGAGTCAGCCGAACGATCGCCGGGGCGGAGCGTGTCCGCCCCGGCGATCGCCCTGCGGCTCAGAAGCCGAAGCTGTCGACGTTTTCCTTGTTGATGACGATCCACCCGTCGCCCTCGAGGACCTTGTCGCTGCCTTCGGCGAACTTCATGTCCTCATAGCCCTTGATGCCGAGGTCGACACCGTCGGAGATGTCCTCGCCGTCCAGGATCTTCGTGGCTAGCGCGGCCAGCGCGTATCCGGCATCCGCGGGGTCCCACAGGGTCAGGCTCTGCACGAGACCCTTGTCGAGGATGCCCTTGTTGGCCTCCGGCATACCGGTGCCTGTCACGAAGACCTTCCCGGTGAGGCCGAGTTCCTCGATCGCACGGGCGACGCCGGGAGCGTCGAACGACGAGGTGCCGACGATGCCCTTGATCTCGGGGTACTTCTTCAGCACCTCCTTGGCGACCTGGTAGGCCACTTCTCCGTCATCCTGGGATTCGACCCGCGGTTCTGCAGCGAGAAGCGTCATGTCGGGGTACTCCTCGTCGGCCCTCGCGACGGCTCCGTCGGCCCACTCATTGTGCGATGCGTTCGTGACGTGTCCGACCATGGTGGTGTAAACGCCCTCTTCGCCCATCGCCTCGGCGAGATTGTCCATGATGAACCCGCCGTAGTCGCTGTTGTTGAACGCCTCGATGTCGTACATCGTGTTCTGCTGGCTGGCGCCTTCGTGCGTGACGACGACGATTCCAGCGTCCATCGCCTGCTTGAGCACGGTCTCAAGCGCACCCGGATCGACCGGGACGACGCCGATGGCGTCGACACCCTGCGCAATCAGGTCCTGGATGACCTGCGCCTGCATTGTGGCGTCGGTCTCAGCGGGGCCCTTCTGGTACACCTCCATCCCGGTGTCGGCGGCGTACTGCTTGACGCCCTCCTCCATGCGCACGAACCACGGGTTCGTGGAATCCTTCGGAACGATGGCGATGGTGTAATCACCATCGCCCTTCGCTCCGTCGGAGCCTGGTCCGGCGGCTTCGCCACCGGGGGTGCACGCTGCGAGGCCCAGCGTCAGCACTGCGGCCAGACCGACGGCGAGGCCGGTAAAGCGTCGTTGCTTCATGTTCGTCTCCTTGATGCGACTACGGATCGGGATGGGGCGACGCTGGACAGGGATTCCCGCGCCGCTGCGTGATATAAACACTTTTGAAGCGCTTCAGTTTCTGAAGCGCTTCAAAAGGTACCGGGTCGCCGACGTTCTCGCAAGAGAGCACCCTGCGCGGCCGTAAAGTGAGCAGGCAGCAGTGTCATCGAAAGGGGGCGAGCCATGGCGGGCAATACGCCGGCCCACCGCGGTCCAGTGCGACTGCGCGACGTGGCCGAACTCGCCGGGGTGGCCACCGGTACGGTCTCGAACACCATCAACCACCCCGAGCGCGTGCACCCTCGTACTCGCAAGGTCGTGGAAGAGGCCATTCACACGCTGGGCTTCGTTCCCAACCAGCAGGCGCGCGTGCTGACGGGCGCCGCCAGCAGCGTCATCGGACTCGTCGTGCTCGACGTCGAAAGCCCCTTCTACATGGAGACGGCGCACGCGCTCGAACGGGCGGTGCGCGAGTCGGATCACGTCGTCATGCTCTGCAACTCCGAGGGAGATCTCGAGCGGGAGTCGGCTCTGCTCACGATGCTCGCCGCACAGCGCGTGCGCGGGGCGCTCCTCGCGCCGGCGACACCCGACCCGGACTCCGATCGCTACGTCAATCTGCCCGGCGACCTCCCGGTGGTCCTGCTCGACTTCGAAGGCGGGGAACAGCACTGCTCAGTCACCGTCGACAACTTCAGCGGCGGCGCGCTCGCCGTGCAACACCTGCTTGAACTCGGCCACCGGAAGATCGCCTTCCTCGGAGGGTCCCCTGACCTGCGTCAGTTCACGCAGCGCGCCGCCGGCGCCCGCCAGGCCATGATCGACGTCGGGCTCGACCCGGACGAGCAGCTGACCGAGATCAGCGTCTCCGGCATCGGCATTCGCGACGGTCAGCGTGCAGCGGATCTCCTGCTGGAAGCGGGGGTGCCCGATGCCATTTTCTGCGGTAACGACATGCTGGCTTTCGGTGCGTACCGCGCCCTCGCGGCAGCCGGCCTGACGGTTCCCGACGATGTTGCTCTCGTCGGCTACGACGACATCGAATTCGCCAGGGACTGGGTCGTGCCGCTGACCTCCATTCGGCAGCCCATCGATGAACTCGGGCACATCGCGGCCCAACTGCTGCTGGAGCACTCCGCGGGCGATGCGTCACACGTTCATCGCCGGGTCGTGCTCGAACCCGAGCTGGTCGTCCGCCTTTCCACGGACCGGAGGACCGACTCGCACCGCTGAACGCGAGATATCCTGTGCGAAGTCACACGATCGATCACGGAAGGCACCCGATGGCGACGAACAGCACCATCCGCGGCGAAGAGCGCCGCACCTCGATCCTCGCCGCAGTGAACCGCGAGGGTGCCGCGCAGATCGACGCACTGGCCAGGGAGCTCGGAGTGTCCGAGATGACCGTGCGGCGAGATCTGGATGATCTTGAAGCCGAGGGACTGCTGCGGAGAGTTCGCGGCGGCGCGCTGTCCATCGACGGACCACGCCCGTTCCGCGAACGCCGCACCGTGCGCACGCGCGCGAAACAGGCGATCGCTGCGAAAGCCGCAGCCCTGCTGCCTGCGAGCGGAGCCATCGCGATGGATGCCTCCAGCACCGTGGCAGCGCTCGCTCCCGACCTGAACACGCACTCGAATCTCATGATCGCAACGAACTCATGGGAGAGCTTCAGCGTGCTGCGCACCGGTCAGGGGCTCACGCCCGTGCTGGTAGGTGGAGAGCTCGAGGCCCAGACGGGGAGCTTCGTGGGAAAGCTCGCCTGCGAGGCCGCCGAATCCATGCTGTACCAGCGCTTCTTCACTTCAGCGAGCGCCGTTGACGCGAGCCATGGCAGTTCTGAGATCTCGCTGGCTGAGAGTCAGGTCAAGCGGTGCTTCGCTCGCAACAGCCGTCAGATCATTCTGTGCGTCGACTCCTCGAAGCTGGATGCGATCGCTGCGTCACTGTCTTTCA
Organism: Microbacterium alcoholitolerans; assembly: GCF_050408615.1. Classification (NCBI taxonomy): domain Bacteria; kingdom Bacillati; phylum Actinomycetota; class Actinomycetes; order Micrococcales; family Microbacteriaceae; genus Microbacterium; species Microbacterium alcoholitolerans. The sequence continues at coordinate 1,514,821 of NZ_JBNTKD010000001.1, forward strand.
CACTCCCAGAAGTGCACGTGATGATCACGGAACTCGACCCTGCCGATCGCCGGCTTGACCGGTACCGAGACTCCGTCGACATTCGCTGACACTTGCATCTCTCGTTACTTCTTGTCACTATTAACATGAAGTAACAACACCTTTGAGTTCGGAGCCTCATGACCAATCCCACCGCCGCCTCCCTCATCGCGCGTTCGAACCGTCTCGGCGCAGACCCGAAGAACACCAACTACGCCGGCGGCAACACCTCGGCCAAGGGAACCGAGACCGACCCGGTCACCGGTCAGCCGGTCGAGCTGCTGTGGGTGAAGGGCTCCGGCGGCGACCTGGGCACACTCACGGAGCAGGGCCTCGCCGTGCTGCGACTCGACCGCATGCGCGCACTGGTCGACGTCTACCCCGGCATCGACCGCGAGGACGAGATGGTCGCCGCATTCGACTACTGCCTGCACGGCAAGGGCGGCGCGGCTCCCTCGATCGACACCGCGATGCACGGCCTCGTCGACGCCGCGCACGTCGACCACCTGCACCCCGACAGCGGCATCGCGATCGCCACCGCGGCCGACGGCGAGCAGCTGACGGCGAAGATCTTCGGCGAGAAGGTCGTGTGGGTACCGTGGCGTCGCCCCGGCTTCCAGCTGGGTCTCGACATCGCCGAGATCAAGAAGCAGAACCCGGATGCCATCGGCTGCATCCTGGGCGGGCACGGCATCACGGCGTGGGGAGACACGTCGGATGCTGCCGAGGCGAACTCCCTGTGGATCATCGACACCGCGGCGGCCTACATCGCCGAGCACGGGAAAGCCGAGCCGTTCGGCGGCGCGCGCTCCGGGTTCGAGGCGCTTGCCGACGCAGAGCGTCGCGAGCGCGCGGCGGCGCTCGCGCCGACGATCCGTGGCATCGCCTCGCACGACACGCCGATGGTCGGTCACTTCACCGACTCCGACGTGGTGACGGGCTTCCTGGCATCCGAGAAGGCACCCGCCCTCGCCGCCCTGGGCACGAGCTGCCCCGACCACTTCCTCCGCACCAAGGTCAAGCCGCTGATCCTCGACGTGCCGGCCACGGCGACCCTCGACGAGCAGATCGCGCGCCTGCACGAGCTGCACGCCGAGTACCGTGCCGATTACCTGGCCTACTACGACGCGCACGCGACTGCCGACAGCCCGGCTATCCGGGGCGCTGACCCGCTGATCGTGCTCATCCCCGGGGTCGGCATGTTCTCGTACGGCGCGAACAAGCAGACCGCCCGAGTGGCCGGCGAGTTCTACGTCAACGCCATCAACGTGATGCGCGGCGCCGAGGCGCTCTCCACGTACTCCCCCATCTCCGACGCCGAGAAGTTCCGCATCGAGTACTGGGCGCTTGAAGAAGCCAAGCTGCAGCGGATGCCGAAGCCGAAGACCCACCAGGGCCGCATCGCGTTCGTGACCGGCGCGGCATCGGGCATCGGCAAGGCCATCGCCACGCGCCTTGCGGCCGAAGGCGCGTGCGTCGTCGTCGCCGACCTCGACCTCGAGAAGGCGCAGGCGGCTGCCGCAGAACTGGGTGACTCCGACGTCGCGATCGGCGTCGCCGCGAATGTGGCGGATGCTGATGCCGTTCAGGCTGCGCTGAACGAGGCGGTCCTCGCCTTCGGCGGCGTGGACCTCGTCGTCAACAATGCCGGCCTGTCGCTGTCGAAGCCGCTGCTGGAGACCACTGAGAAGGACTGGGACCTGCAGCACGACGTGATGGCGAAGGGCTCGTTCCTCGTCTCGAAGGCCGCCGCGAAGGTGCTGATCGAGCAGAAGCTCGGCGGCGACGTGATCTACATCTCGTCGAAGAACTCGGTCTTCGCCGGTCCCAACAACATCGCCTACTCGGCAACCAAGGCCGATCAGGCCCACCAGGTGCGCCTGCTGGCCGTGGAGCTCGGCGAGCACGGCATCCGGGTCAACGGCATCAACCCCGACGGCGTCGTGCGCGGCTCGGGGATCTTCGCCTCGGGCTGGGGCGCCAACCGCGCCGCGACCTACGGCGTCGCAGAAGAGGACCTCGGTCAGTTCTACGCCAACCGCACCATCCTCAAGCGCGAGGTCGTGCCCGAGAACGTCGCGGACGCCGTGTACGTGCTCACCGGCCCCGAGCTCAGCCGCACCACCGGCCTGCACGTCCCTGTCGACTCCGGCGTCGCCGCCGCGTTCCTGCGATGACCGCCCGCGCGGTCGCTGCGGTCGATCTCGGAGCGACCAGCGGGCGGGTGGTGATCGGCCGGATCACCGCCGATGCGGTGGACCTCGAGCTCGTCTCGCGCTTCCCGAACGGGCCCGTCGAGCGCGAGGACGGCCTGCACTGGGATTTCGGTGCGCTGTACGCGAGCATCGTCGACGGCCTCGCCGAGGCGGTGCGTCGCGAGCCGGCCATCGAGAGCATCGGCATCGACTCGTGGGCGGTCGACTACGGTCTGCTGCGCGACGGGGCGCTGCTCGCCGAGCCGTTCCACTATCGTGACGACCGCACCGAGCGGGGTATCGCCGAGGTGCACGACATCGTTCCGTTCGCGCAGCTGTATCAGCGCAACGGGCTGCAGTTCCTGCCGTTCAACACCCTGTATCAGTACCGTGTCGATGCCCGCACGGCCGAGGCGGATGCGGCACTGCTGATCCCCGATCTGGTGGCCTGGCTGCTCACCGGACGGCAGGTGGCCGAGCGCACCAACGCCTCGACGACAGGGCTGCTCGACGTGCGCTCCTCGGAGTGGGATCTCGAGCTCGCCGAGCAGCTCGGCATACCCCGCCGGATGCTGCCCGAGCTGGTGAACCCCGGCGAGACCGTCGGGCGCCTCCGGCCCGACGTCGCCGACCGCATCGGTTCGGTTCTGCCGGTGATCGCCGTCGGGTCGCACGACACCGCCTCGGCGGTGGTCGCCGCTCCCCTGGTCTCTCCCGATGCCGCCTACATCTCGTGCGGCACGTGGGGGCTCGTCGGGCTCGAGCTCGAAGCGCCGGTGCTGTCGGATGCCGCACGCGAGGCGAACTTCACCAATGAGCTCGGCGTCGACGGGCGCATCCGCTTTCTGCACAACGTCACCGGCCTCTGGCTGCTCAGCGAGACCATCCGAGCCTGGGAGGCCGAGGACGGCAGGCCGATCGATCTTCCGGCCCTGCTCGCGGAAGCCGGGGCGGTGGATGCTAAGACGGCGGAGGCCGGCGCGGTGGACGCTCACGAGCCGCTGTTCGACGCGAACGACCCCTCGCTCAGCACTCCCGGCGACATGCCCGCGCGTATCGCCGCGCTGCTGCGCCGATCCGGTCATGACGTTCCGGTCGGGCGCCCCGCGTTCGTCCGGACGATCGTCGAGTCGATCGCCGCGGCGTTCGCCGATGCCGTGCGCACGGCAGGAGACCTGGCAGGTCGCGCGGTCGACAGCATCCACATCGTCGGCGGCGGCTCGCTGAACGAGCCGCTCTGCCAGGCGACCGCCGACCGTGCCGGCCTGCCGGTCTTCGCGGGACCGGTCGAGGCGACCGCGCTGGGCAACGTGCTCGTCCAGGCACGGGCATTGGACGGCCAGGGCGCCACCCTCGAGCAGCTGCGCACGATCGTCGCCGCCGGGCACTCGCCGGTGCGGTACGAGCCGCGCTGAGGAAGCCCGCGACGCGCAGCAGGCGCTGAGCACGGTCTGAGCTCAACCGATCAGGCGCTCGACCTCCACCGCGGCGCGGAAGAACTCGCCCAGGTCCGGCTCGCCGGCTGCGGGCGAGAGCACGACGTCATCGATGCCGACATCCCTCAGGCGTCGCACGACCTGGGCGACTTCAGCGGGGTCTCCCCATGCGGCGCGGTCGTCGTCGATGCCCCGCTCGCCGAGCGCTTCGCGCACCCGCGATTCCGCGCCGTCGCCGAACGCCGCCGTGAGATAAGAGACGATCTTCGGCTCATTCTCTCGGCCCGCCTCGCGCGCACCGGCGCGCACGCGGGCGATCTGGTCGACGACCTCCGCCGAGGAGTAGCCGCCGGTGAGGATCGCGCCGTCGGCGACGGCACCGGCGAGCGCCAGGGTCTTCGGGCCCTCACCCGCCGCGTACACCGCAGGTGCAGCATCCGGCGGCCAGTCCAGCCGGACGCGGTCGAGGTTCACATAGCGTCCGGAGAACGTGACCTCTTCTCCCTCGAGCAGTGCGCGCAGCGCGGGCAGCTGCTCACGCATCAGCGTCAACGGCGACTTCACCCGCGCACCGGCCTGCCCCATCCACTCCAGCACGCCGTGACCGAAACCGGGCATGAGCCGGCCGGGGAACATGCGCTCGATCGTGGCGACCTCCATCGCCGTGACCGCCACGTTGCGAAGCGGCAGCGGAGCGATGCCGATCCCGACCCGCAGATTCTCGGTCCACGCCAACGCGGCCGCCGCCGACGCATAAGCCGACTCGCGGAAGCAGTCCTCCCACAGCCACAACTGGGAGAGACCGGCGGCCTCCGCCGCGTGAACCGCGGCTCTGAAATCCTCCGGGGGATGCTGATACGGGCTGAAGACGGCTCCGATGCTGCTCATGAGGGCATGATGCCAGAGTTCGTCCGCGCGCGTTTACGAGCGGGGCAGCACGGTCAGCACCCGCTGGACGTGCTCGTGGAACTCCTTCATGAACGTGCGAAGGAACTCCTCCGTGTCGGGCTTCGTGATCGTCCCGTCCTCGCGGAACACCTCGGGGGAGAAGTGGATGTATGCCTCGGGCGCCGTCATCTGGCGGGCATTGCAGAAGGCCATCACCGAGCGCAGGTTCTGCTGCGCCACTGCCGTGCCGATGACGCCGATGGACGCCCCGATCACCGCCGTCGGCATGTGGTCGAACGAGTTCTCGCCCCACGGGCGCGACGCCCAGTCGATCGCGTTCTTCAGTGCGCCCGGAATGGCCCGGTTGTACTCGGGGGTGACGAAGAGCACCGCGTCGCTGCCGGCGATGGTGTCCTTCAGCTTCCGGGCGACCTCCGGATAGTCCGAGTCGTAGTCCGGACTGTACAGGGGCAGGTCGCCGATCGGGATCTCCGTGAATTCGAGATCATCGGGGGCGAGGCTGATCAGCGCCTTCGACAGTACGCGGTTGATCGAGGTGGACGACAGGCTTCCGACGAAGTATCCGACCTTGTACGACATGGCAGCTCCTCACGGTTGATGTGAGACCAGTGTGCGCCCGGTTGCCGCGGTTGTCAGCCCTGTCTTTCCCCAACACGATCGTGCACGACGTCGCGCTCGATCGTCGTCTTCAGCGGCACCTCCTTGATGAAGCAGAGCAGGATGAACGCTGCGACGGCGAGCGGCGCCATGCCGAGCAGGAGCGGGGTGAGCGCGTCGTTGTAGCCGTGCACCACGATGTCGCGCGCGGCGGCGGGCAGCTCGAGCACGCTGTGCGGGGTGAGCGACGCGACCTCGCCCACCTGTGCCGCGGCCGCCCCGGCGGGAAGCCGTTCGCTGATGATGTTCACGAGCCGCAGGGCGAACAGGCTGCCGATCACCGCACTGCCGAGCGATGCGCCGATCTGGCGGAAGAAGTTGTTCGCCGCGGTGGCCGTTCCGACGATGCGGTTCGGGAACGAGTTCTGCACGATCAGCACGAGGATCTGCATGTTGACCCCGAGGCCCGCGCCCAGCAGTCCGACGTCGATGCAGAAGCGCCACAGAGGGGTCTCGGGCGTCATCAGGCCGAGCAGCACGAGCGCGACGACGATGAACAGGGCGCCGGCGATGGGCATCCACTTGTACCTGCCGTACCTGCTCACGAGCCAGCCGCTGAGCAGCGAGGTGACCAGCATCATCCCCATCATCGGCACCATCAGGATGCCCGCGGTCGTGGCATCCTGCCCGAACGTCATCTGCAGGTACGTCGGCAAGTAGCCGATCGCGCCGAACATCGCGACGCCGATGAGGAGGCCGGCGACGGTGGCGAGCACGAAGTTGCGCTCGTGGAACATCCCGAGCGGCATGATCGGCTCGGCCGCGCGGCGCTCTGCCAGGACGAACAGCACGGCGAGCACGACGGTCGCGGCGATGAGCGAGAGGATGACCGGAGAGGTCCATTCGAAGTCGTTGCCGCCCCAGGATGCGACCAGGATCAGGCAGGCGGTCGCGCCGGCGAGCGTCATCATGCCGAGCACGTCGATCTTCGGCCTGGAGGTCGTGCCCTTCGGCAGGTGCAGCAGCGTGAGCGCGGCGGTGAGGGCGAGCAGGCCGAGCGGGATGTTCAGCCAGAACGTCCAGCGCCAGTCGACCTCTTCGGTCAGCCAGCCGCCGAGCAGAGGACCCGCCACGGACGACACGGCGAAGACCGCGCCGATGATGCCCATGTACTTGCCGCGCTCGCGCGCGGGGATGACGTCTGCGATGATCGCCTGCGACAGGATGATGAGGCCGCCCCCGCCGAGGCCCTGCACGATCCGCGCGACGATCAGCACCGTCATGTCCGGAGCGAGCGCGCCGACGACGGAGCCGGCCATGAACGTGACGATCGCGAAGATCATCGGCCCCTTGCGGCCGATGAGGTCGCTCATCTTGCCGTAGATCGGCATCATGATGGTGGATGCGAGGATGTACGCCGTCATCACCCAGAGCATCTGGTCGACGCCGCCGAGTTCGCCCACCATGGTGGGCATCGCGGCGCTCAGCACCGTCTGGCTGAGTGCGGCGAGGAGCATCGCCAGCACCAGTCCGATGAAGAGCAGGATGATGCCTCGGCGCGTTTCGTGAGAGCGCGGTCTGATGGTCGTCGTGGTCATGGCAGTGTGCGCAGTACCTCTCGAAGGGCGTGCAGAGTCTCGTCGGCGTGCGGTCGGATGCCGTCGGTCGAGGCGTGCTCGGTGATGGTTTTTCGGATGCTGAGGCGCAGCACCGCGTTGCACGTGACGACGAGGGCGCGTGCGGCATCGTCGATGTCGCTGAGGTCGGTGAATGCGCCCGAGGTCTGCATGCGCTCGGCGACGACGCCGGCGATGCGCTGCTCGACGCCGATCATGCGCGCCCACTGCCGCTGGATCAGGTGCGGGTGCTTCGCGATGAGTGCTTTGCGGTGTTCGAGCAGCGTCTCATCGCTGGGAGTGAAGACGCCGATCATCAAGGTGAGGATGTCGTCGATGAGGTCGTCGGAGGTTCCCGCGCGCAGCTCGTCGAGCTCCTCGTCGGAGGGCAGCCCCTCGTGCAGCCCGACGATGGCGTCTTCCTTGGTCGGGTAGTAGTTGAAGAACGTGCGCGGCGAGATGTCGACGCGGGCGCTGATCGCCGCGACCGTGGCACCTTCAGGTCCGTTCTCGAGCGCGAGCTCGACGGCGGCGCGATGGATGGCGTCCCGCGTCTGCCGCTGCTTGCGCGCTCTCAGGCCCTCAGGTTCTTGCATCCGAGCATTATTGCATCTTCTGCAATTCTGCACAGGGTGCGTGATTTCTTCGATGCGCGGCCAGCACGCCTAACTCGGCTCATCTGCGCCGTCGACACCCGGACCCGGCCCCGGACGCACGGCCGCCGTCTCGGCGATGTCGATCCGCACGTTCCCGTCGTGCTCGGAGACCTCGATGCGCGGTGCGGCGTCGGCCTCGGTGGAATGCTCGGCACGAAGGAGTTGATCCCGTCGCTTCTGCTCGGAGGTCATCTCGTCTGGTTCACGGTTGCTCTCGGACATGCTCAGCACGATGCGCTTGATCGTCTCGGATCGCGATCCCCTGGTCTCCTCACCACGGAAGTGGTACGGAGCGTGGCGCTGACCGGCAAACCGATCATGGGTTCTTCGGTCGCTCCCGGGGCCGATGACGCCATCAGAGGACTACTGCGACGTCTTTCCCTCCTGAATGAGCGAGAGAACCTCCGTGCGCATGTCGGCGAAGTGCGGCAGCGAGCGGGTCCGGATCTGGCTGCGTGGACCGGGAAGGTCGACATCTAGCAGACGTGTGACGACTGCGGGTTTCTTCCCGAGGACGACGATGCGATCGGATAGATAGACGGCTTCATCGATGTCATGAGTCACGACCAGGATGGTCATGTTGAACTGATCTCGAATCGTCAGGCAGAGGTCTTCCAGCTCGAACCGGGTCTGCGCGTCCACTGATGCGAACGGTTCGTCCATCACGAGCACTTCGGGTCGATAGGCCAGTGCTCGCGCGATCGCGACGCGCTGCTGCATGCCGCCCGAAAGTTGCCACGGGTATTTTTCCGTGGCGTGCTCCAAACCGACGGCGGCGATCGCCTCGTCGATCCGACGTTGGAGCTCGGGCTTGGGAAGCCTGAGGTGGCGCAGCGGGAGGAGTACATTCTTGCGCACCGTGAGCCAGGGCATCAACGAACGGGTGTATTCCTGGAAGACGAGCGCCATCTCTTCGGGCGGTCCGTCGATGAGTCGGCCGTCGATCAGTGCGGCGCCGCTTGTGAGCGGTTGCAGTCCGGTGAGGCACTTGAGGAGGGTGGTCTTGCCGACCCCGGATGGGCCGACGATCGACACGATCTCCCCCATTGCGACGTCGAAGGTGAGGTCTGCGATGACGTTCACTGCGTCGTCGCCATTCCCGTACGACTTGCTGAGGCCGCGCACGCTCAACCGCGGCTCTTCGCGCGCATCAGCACGAGTGCCGACGTGCACCTCTTCCATCGATCTCATCTCACGATTCCTTTCCGATTTTCTGCGAGCGGACGTACCACCGGAGCACGCGGTCGCGGACGATGTTGAAGAGCAGGTTGGTGGCGTACCCGATGACGCTGAGAAGGATGATGCCCGCCCACATGTCCGGTATCGCGAAGGACTGCTGGGCGATGAGGGTCATCGCTCCGATGCCGAGCGAAGAGCCAAGCATCTCGCTGGCTACCATGACCACGAAGGAGGCCTGCAGACTCACCTGCAGCCCTGAGGCGATGCGAGGGCCCGCCGCGGGTAGATACACGCGGAAGAGTCGTTCGCTTCTGGTGAGCCGGTACACCGCCGACACATCACGTAGCTGGGGGTCAAGCGCGCGTACCCCGTCCATGGTGGCGATCACCACGGGAAAGAAGGCTGCGAGGACGATGGCGAAGACCCGGGTCTCGTTTCCGAAACCCATCAACGACACGAAGATGGGGATGAGGGCGACGGCCGGAAGCGCGCGCCAGAAGTCGATCACGGGACCGAACACCCATTTCATAGGCGCGAACAATCCGAGCACGATGCCGACGAGGATGCCGGCGAGTCCGCCCAGGATGAAGCCTCCGAACAGGTTGGCGAGACTCGGGACGACATCACTGAGCAGATGATCGAAGAGCCACAGTTCACGAAAGCGCAGGAGGATCGCGGAGAGCGGAGGGAAGAACGGATCGGTCGAGCCCGCAGAAGCAGCCCACCAGGCGGCGATGAGCAGCGTCGGCACGATGACTTCGATGGCGATGAGCGTGCGGCGGCTCAGACGCGGAAGCGCGGCGCCCGCGCGCCGAGGAGTCCTCGTCGCCTCGGTGATGGTGCTGGTCATCAGTGCACTGCCTTTCGATACGACGGATGCCAACGAAGGACACGACTCTCGATGCCATCGCTCACGGCTTGGAAAACGAGTCCCAGCAGTCCGAGCGCGATGACATAGGCGAATAGCAGTTCCTGCGACCCGCTCAGCTGGGCCTTGATCAGGCTGTTCCCGAGTCCCGGCCCGCCGCCGAGCAGCCCGGCGACGACGGCGGTCACCAGCGACGTCGGCACCGACAGTCGTATCGCCGTCCCGATGTGCGGCATCGCGCTGGGAAGCACGATCCGTCGGAGGATCTCCCCCCGCCCCATGCTGAATGATCGCCCCGTAGCAAGTGCGACGGGGTCGACATCGAGGACGCCGGCCGCTGTCTGCATGAGTACGGGCAGCAGACAGCCGAAGAAGACGAGGAAAATTCCCATATCCATGGTCGGGCCAAGCACCAGCACCACCAGCGGGAGGATGACGATGGGCGGGATCGGCTTCAAGAATTCCAGCACGGCCCTGGTCGCGTGCATCGTCACTCGTGATGATGCCGTGCCTATTCCCAGAGCGACCCCTGCGACGAGGGCGATCAGGAACCCACCGAGCGCGACCTGGACCGTGAGCCACACGCTGCCCCAGAACTCTGCGGTCGGAAGCAGTGCCAGCAACTCGGACAATGTCGCCGCCGCCGTGGGCAGCGGCCCATCCGACAGCGGGCCGCTTGCGGCCCACTGCCAGATAGCGAGGATCAGCAGGAAGCCGACGGCCCCGAGAATCAGGCGTTTGATTGTCACCGGGATCTCCTTGGTATCATCTCGGCCGAGGTCACTCGCCCAGCATGGGAAGATCGTGCGGCGAGATGAGCCCGAGTTGCAGGCCGACGGAGAACTCATCGAAGAGCCCCCACTGCTCCGCGATCTTCCCATTCGAGATCCGGACGAACATCGTGTCCACGACGTCGATCCTCTTCCCGCTCGCAGCCAGTCTGCCGATGGGCGAACCGGTGTGCGTGCCGCGGTTGCGCATCCGCATGGCGATGAGATCTCCGTCCGCGACGACGAGTTCAGGTGTCTCCGTGTAGTCCGGGAACGAGGCGCGGACCGCGTTGACGACGGCTTTCAGACCGGCATGCCCGGTCCAGTCCATCGTCTCGGGCGCCCCGGTCCAGTTCAGCGAAGGCCGTGGCTGGTGGGCGACGAAGTCGGCCGTGTAGAACTCAGGGATGCGAGAGGTGTCTCCCTCGGACCACACGACGCGGATCGCTTCTTCCGCGATCGTGACGCCGGTCGCGGTGGGGTTCTTCTCCATCATGGCTGCTCCACGATCAGGGCGCCAGCGTCCATGGACGCATCCAGGAAGCCGAGCTTCACCATCTTCTCGGCGATCGGTTCGACATCGCGCACGGTCAGCGTGTCGGGCCAATGCACGACGATGAGGTCCTCGGGGGCGACATCCATCTGCGTGATCTCGAGGATCTTCGCTCTGGTCTCGCTGTCGTGAGCCACCGCGTAGGCGCCCGCCTTGTAAATCGCCCGCTGGAACGCGGCGAGCGCCGATCCCAGCTCATCTTCCGCCTTCGGGGTTGTCGCCCACACCGCGACCGCTCCTTCTTCGAAGAACGACACGGTGGGAGACAGGAGAAGCTCCATGCCGGCCGAACGCACTTCGGATCCGAATGGTTCGACAAAACTCGCGGCATCCACCTGACCGGCCTTGAGCGCCGTCGACGCGGACTGGAAGTCCATCGTCACCCACTCGACCGATCCCGGATCGATGCCTTCGTTCTTCAACGCCTGGGCGATCACGATCTCGAAGTGCGACTTGCGGGCTGGGATCGCGATCTTCTTCCCCTTCAGGTCCTGCAGGTCATCGATGCCCGACTCGGGGTCGCCGTACAGGCTGGTGCCATCCACCTTGGAGAGGTCGGGTTGCTGGTTGGCCCCCGCGGCATAACCGTCCGCTGCCGCGAGAAGTCGAAGGTCGATCCCTTGGCTGATCGCCGTCAGCGTCGTCATCGTGGGCGCGTAGGCGACATCCACCTGACCGCCCTGGAGAGCTGCGATGGACGCGGACTCGTTCTGCACTTCCTGAATGTCGAGCGAGAGGCCCTCGTCCTCGAAGAAACCCTGTTCGATCCCCATGTAGAGGGCGGCGTTTCCGCCCACCCCAGCCAGGGCGGAGACTCGTACGGTCGTGAGGCCGCCGTCCTGAGCATCCTGTTGACCCTCGGGTGCGGACGACGCGCATCCGCTCAAGGCGAGGACACCCACTGCGATGATGCCGGCGGCGGTGCTCAGCGTGCGTGGAAAGTTCATCATTGTTCATTCCGTTCGATGTTCACGGGTGCCACGATCACGTCGGGCTCACGACAATCTATTTCCGCCGTCCCAGGATGTATGTGCGCAAGACGCACTGCACCATGCCGGTTCTGCACGCTTCACGCGCGGCGCTGCACAGACGTCGGCCAGACCACGCAGTTCCCGCCGAATGAGGGATGATGTTGTGACTGATGCAATGGAGCGGAGAGGCCGGACGGTGACGCAGACAACGGAGATTGCGGTCGTCGAGGAGAGGGCGATGCTCGACTGCGAGGTGCTCAGCGAGAGTGAGCGGTTCGACGCCTGGCGGGATGCCGTCAACCACAGTTTCGTGCCTCTGATGGCAGATAATCCCGACCCGGAGGAACGACGGCGATTCACCGGCGCGCTTGTCGCTCAGCCTCTGGCCCGGGCGAACGTCGCCACTGTGAGCGGGTCACCGGTGCGCGTTACGCGCAGCGAGCGGCAGATTGCCCGCTCCGACCCCGGACACATAAAGCTCAGCCTTCAACTCGACGGGTACAGCGTCATCACGCAAGACGGTCGGGACGCCGCGCTTGCGCCGGGGGATTTCGCGTTCTACGACACCACGCGTCCGTACACGCTCGATTTCGCGGAACGGCACCGCATGTTCGTCGTCATGCTCCCCGCCGAAGCGCTGCATGTCGACCGGCAGACGCTGTCCCACCTCACCGCCCTGCGATTCTCCGGACGGCAAGGGCTCGGCGCGATCGCATCATCTTTTCTCGGCGCGCTGAGCAGTCAGCTCGACATCGCGTCTCTCAATGAGACGCTCTCACTTTCAGACGCCGTGTTCGACATGCTCTCGGCCGTTATCGCCGACCGCATGGGCACCCTCGGCCTGCTCGACCCAGACATCTACCGCCGCACGCTGAAGTCGCACATCGAAGCGCATATCTACGCGCGGCTGGACGATTCCACCCTCACTGTGTCGAGTGTGGCAGCCGCACATCACATCTCGGTCCGCTACCTGCAGAAACTCTTCGAGGATCAGCAGGAAACGGTCAGTGGCTGGATACGCCACCGCCGCCTGGAAGCCAGCCGACGCGACCTCGCCAGCCCGGCCTCTCCCCAGACGATCGCATCGATCGGCGCTCGATGGGGATTCACCGATGCCGCTGCCTTCACTCGCGCGTTCCGCCATCAGTACGGCCTCACGCCGAGCGAGTACCGCGCATCGGCGACCGGTTCCAACTGATCGACCCCGGACGACGCGCACAGGGCTGTGCCCGGCGCGCATGAACTCTTCGGCCCTCTTCTGGGCGGCATCGGACGCTGTCTACGATCTCCAGCAGAGACGACCGAATGTCTCGATCGAAGAGGAGAATGCCGTGCCTGCGACAACGACGACGATTCTGGACGCGATCAGCGCCAGCGAAGAAGCCGGGCGCCCGATCCCGGACGCCGCCACACGCGAGACGATCGCCTACGCCCCCGTGCACACGGTCGCAGATCTGAACCAAGCTGTCACGACCGCCCAGGCTGCGCAGCCCGCATGGGCGGCTCTCGGCCATCCCGAACGAAGCAGGATCCTGCACGCGATCGCCGACGAACTCGAGGCTAACCTCGAAGAGCTTGCCGTCCTGCTGTCGCGCGAACAGGGAAAACCTCTCGACGGGCCCAACGCTCGCTTCGAAGTCGGCGCGTGTGCACTGTGGACACGCAGCGCGGCGGACATCACACTGGAACCCGAGCTCATCTTCGATGCAGACGGCGCGCGCGCTGAGATGCACCACCGTCCCCTCGGCGTAGTCGGAGCAATCGGACCGTGGAACTGGCCGATGATGATCACGGTCTGGCAGATTGCCCCGTCCCTGCGTATGGGCAACACCGTTGTCGTCAAACCGAGCGAGTACACGCCTCTCTCGGTTCTAGCACTCGTGGAGATCTTCAACCGTCACCTGCCCGCAGGAGTGCTCACTGCAATCTCTGGCGGCCGTGAAGTCGGCGCGGCGATCGCCGCGCACACGGGCATCGACAAGATCATGTTCACTGGATCCACCGCAACCGGGCGCCGCATCGTGGAATCCTCGGCACACAACCTCGCACGGCTGACACTCGAGCTCGGTGGGAACGACGCCGGCATCGTCTTGCCGGACACCGATGTTTCCCCGATCGCCGAGAAGCTCTTTTGGGGCATCTTCTTGAACACCGGTCAGACCTGTGCGGCGCTCAAGCGCCTCTACGTGCACGACTCCGTGTACGAGGAAGTCGTGGCGACCCTCGCGGCCATGGCCGAAGAGATGCCGATGGGGCCGGGACTCGAGGCAGGAAACGTGCTGGGTCCGCTGCAGAACCAGAAGCAGTTCGACATCGTCGCACGACTCGTCGATGACGCCAGAGAACGCGGCGCGCGCATCGTCACCGGCGGAGAAGCGGCATCCGAGCTCGGTCCGCTGTTCTACCGTGCAACGGTCGTGGCCGATATCGACGACGACGCCGCCCTCGTCGACGAAGAGCAGTTCGGGCCCGCGATCCCGGTGATCAGGTATAGCAGCGTCGACGATGCGATCAGTCGAGCCAACGCATCCGAGCAGGGTCTCGGGGCATCGGTATGGGGCAACGATACGGAGGCGGCACGTCAGGTCGCCAGCCGTATCCAAGCCGGCACCGTTTGGATTAACCAGCACGGAACGGTCAACCCGCATATCCCGTTCGGCGGCGTCAAGGCCTCCGGTTACGGTCACGAATTCGGAGCTGCCGGGCTCAAGGCCGTCTCGGCACCACAGGTCATCTCCTACTGATCTTTCGGGGCGGGCCGGCGAGACGTCCTGGTTATCGCTGGCCCGCCCAGCTTCACCTTCTCAGCCGCGAGGCCGACGCATGCCGCCGCGACTTCTTCTGCTGATTGGTGAGACCGCCGTTGCGTCCGACGTGCCTGTTGTGGTCGCAACGACCCAGATATATCCAGCTGCGGAGGATGGGGGGAACGACTGCGGCTGGTGCGCAAACAGGTGACCATCTCATCCGCTGACGACCAACGCAACCGCCCCGGCAGCCGCGATTGCCAACGTCGCTATCCACGCGGGCTTCTCGGGCACCCGCGACGCGATCCACGCACCCGCCACGACGCCGATCAGGACGGCGGCGACCATGAGCGGCCACAGCCACCACGGCACGTCCGGGATGCCGAGAGCGAACGATCGCCCCGCGACCGTGAAGACCCCCATGACGACGAACGGAACCTGCACCGTCGAGACGAACACCGAATGGGGCATGCCCATCCACGAAGCCACGACGCTCAGGGGCGGACCGCCGATGCTAGAGGTGGCATTCATCACGCCCGAGACCACTCCCGCCGCGGCCAGCGTGCGCGGGTGCGTTGACGACGACGTCGCCGGCCGGCGCAGACGAACGACGGCGCTCGCAATTACCGCCAGGAGCGTGAGCACCCCGATCGCGATCGTCAGCCAGGTTGCAGGAGTGACAACGGCCACGACGACCCCAATAACCGAGCCTGCGAGCACGGTTAACACGAGGATGCCTGCAGCTGAATGATCAGTGTCGCGCCGTGCCCCCAGCCCGACGCTGAGGGAGGCCAGCAATGCGCCGAACGCAGCCAGCGTGACGCCGGAGTCGGGGCCGAACAGCAACACGAGCGGCGGAACGACCACGAGCGCGAAGCCCATGCCGGTGAGGCGGTGTACGGCTCCGGCAACGGCGAAGAGGGCGACGACCGCCGCTGTCACGACGCCCATACGGACTGCACCACCGACGCTCCGACGGCCAGACAACACACGACCAACAGTCCGCCGCTCGCATACTGCAGTCCAGCGCCCGATATCCGGGAGGCGACGGCCTTGCCTACGACACCACCGATAAACGCACCGACGAGAACCGGTAACACAACCGCGCCTTCGAAACTGAAGCCCAGCACGCCGCGAGCGCCTAGAGAGGACAGCGAATTGAACAGGATAACCGTCGACGACGTCGCTATCGCCGCTCGAGGCGCCATGCGCACGAGGCTCATTAGAGCGGGAGCGATGAGGAATCCTCCCCCGACGCCGACGAGCCCCGTCACCGCACCGATACCGACGGCGGCGGCCGAAGCCAGACCACGAGCCGGCGGCCCTACGCCGACGCGCCGCTTGTCGCGCACGATCCCCACCACGAAGCGCACCGTGGCGAAAAGGACGACGGCCGCGAACGCGAGCAAGATGACGAAGTCATCGACGACGAGCGCGAGTGCGCTGCCGAGGAACGAACCGACAAGCCCGAGCGCGCCGAAGGCGATCGCCCATCGCCATCGCACTTCTCGCGAGATGGTGCCGAGGGCGACGGCGATCAGCGCCGCTGCTGCGACGGCGATCAATGAGATCGTCCCGGCATCCGATGGCGCCATTCCGCAGATCCAGATGAACATGGGCACGGCGATCACGCCGCCTCCTCCGCCCAGGCCGCCGATCAACGTCCCGACGAGAACTCCGAGGAGGATCAGAGCGACAACATCACCCATCAAATCGAAGTCGGGGATTCAACGAGATATCGGGGCTGGGGCCCGCCCCTGGCGCATCAAGCGCGAGACTGAAGCGATCGCCCCTATAGAGCCTCACCTGCCGGTCGAGAACCACGCCGGAAATGTCGCGCACCAGACGGGCGATCTCCAGCAGGGACGCCCCCTCCTTCACCAAGAGCTTGGCAGCGAGATCCTTGCCAGCGGTGACCGCGCGCACGCGGCGTTCGACCGAATGGACAATGCGCCCGGCGGCGCGATAGGAGTCGAAAAGCACGTCGTGTTCGAAGTCCATATGCGCGACGCTTTGCTCCATCGACGGATGTATCCACGTGGCGTCCCAGCCGAGCACATCACCGTCTCCGAGCCGCAAACGTTCGACGTAGGGGATTCGCGTGCCCTCGTCGATCTCGAGGAGCTTTGCGATGCTCGGATCGGCGGGCAGGATCTCATAGGCGAGTACGCGCGACGACGCCATGATCCCGTGCAGCTCAAGCTCCTGGGAGAAGGACGACAGTAAGTCGGCGGGCAACGACAGATCTGGTTCGGTGATGAACGTTCCCTTCGCTCGCATCCGCACCACCAGCCCGTCGCGCTCGAGGTTATCCAACGCCTGCCGAATCACCGATCGCGATACTCCGTACTGCACGCCTAGGTCAGTTTCGTTAGGCAGACGGTCGTTCGGCCGCAGCGTGCCGGCGCTGATCTGCTCACGCAGGTGTGCCTCCACGAGTGAGTAGCGGGGTGCGGCATCGCGCCGGACGAGCGCGAAGGCGTCGGCCCTCCGCTGTGCGAGTCTGTCATTCATAACAACCATCTCTCCTCGGCGCTGCGGGCTCGTAACGCTCCCACCAACGGCGCGCCCACAACTGCGGCTCCTGTGCCACATCGATATCCGGCTCCACCACGACAACGGAAGGCTCAGCACCGCGCACACTGGCGGCGGCCACCGCCGCCCCCAGCAGCGTGACCTCCGCGGAGACGACCTCGACCGGTCGCCCGCCCGCAGCCGCGAGCAGTCGTAGGAAGGCCGCTGAGCGTGTCTGTCCTCCGCAGACGAAACGCCGGCCGGGCCGCCCAGCTTGGTGCTCGACACGACGGAGCTGCGTGTCCGTTGCCCAGGCGTTCGCCTCGATCGCCGATCTCATGAGGTCGCCTCGATCGGCCTGGGCGAACGACTCTTGGAACTCGATTCCCTGCGCCGGCGCGGACTCCCCGAGTCGGCGGGGCGCGACCAGCGTCTGGCCGAGGAACGAGCGCACGGTTCCGATCCGCTCGACCGCGACATCCCCGCGCTCGTCCAACAGCAGCGACATTGCCCGCACCGACTCCCCGGTTCGGGCTGCGTTGCTCTCCGCCAGCCGGAGCCCCTCGGCGAACGGGAGCCAGGACGCCTCGTCGATGCTCGCCGAGGACTCCGTGTCGTCGTCCGCTGCGACAGCGACCACCGGTGTCGTCGTGCCTGCGATCGCGACGGCGTCGCCCGGGACGAGTCCGCCGAGCGCGTGAAGCGCCGCGACCGTGTCGGGCGGGCTCACTGCGAGACGCGCACCGCGCCAGCGCTCGGTTCCGGCGATCACGCCGTTGTACTCCCCCACCATCGCGCCCGCCGAGCGCCTCGGAAGCGCCCATGGGGCGTTGCGCGCATCGACCCGGCCGTCGGCCCAACTCACGTCATCGATATGTGCGACGGCGCCCATGCGGCCGAGGATCCAGCTGCTCACCGACAGCGGCACCGACTCCTCCGGCGGCGAGAGATCCCACCGTCGCGCACTCGCGATGCGGCTGGACAGGGAGAGCGCCGTGGGCCAGCCGCCCAGTCGCCCTACGTCGTGCCGCGTCAACGAAGCCTGCAATACGTCGACATCGATTCGATCCGCGCGGGCAAGGTTCGCCCAGCTCTGTTGCGACCAGCTCTTCTCCGACTCAGGTGAGGACCACACCGTGGCATAGCGGATCGCGGTGCAGGTCAGCGCATCGACGGCAACGCCGCGCTCGTCGGCGACGACCGCGACCTCGGCGAGCGCATCAGCGATACGTGCCCACAGATTCATCAGATCGAGGCCGAGGAGCCGGCCCGGGGTCACCGCGAGCGCCCCCGTGCGACGAGCAACGTGCACGATGCCCTCCTCCGCCACGAGACCCGCACGCACCGATCCCGACCCGACGTCGACCGCGACGATCATTCTGGTGTCGGCTCTTCCCGAAGCGACGCCTTCAGCTGTGCAGCCTGCCGGGCAACCCGATCGAAATAGGCGTCGGGGAGGTCCGGCTGCGGGTTGTCCGCCGACCACAGTTTGCCGCCGGCCGGTGTCATCGCCGCCCGGATGAAGGCCGGCCCGTCGACCGCCTCGGCGTGGGCGAGCGCCGTCGCCAGAGACGCTACGTCGTCGACCGAGCACGCCGACTGATACCCCGCCCCCTCCGCGAGCGTGACGAAGTCTGTGCGTCCGACGCCGGGGTGCGCGAACTCGCCCGTCCCGCCGAACCACACGCCGTTGTCGAGCACGACGTGGATGAGGTTGGCCGGGGCGGCCGCGGCAATGGTGACGAGGCTGCCCAGCTCCATGAGGAGGGATCCGTCGCCGTCGAGCACGACGACGGTCCGGTCGGGGCGCCCGAGGGCGATCCCGAGTCCGAGCGTCGAGGCCGCGCCCATCATCGCGACGGCGGGGAACACGTCGCGCTCGCCGGGAACCGCGTCCAGCAGTGCGATGCTCGACATCGTCGTAACGAAGATTGCGCCCTCGCACACCTCCGCGGCCGTCGTCGCGATATCCGATCCGTCGATGGATGGCACGGCGCTCATGATGCATCCTCCCACGTCAGGTTACGACTCATGACCAGCACAGCCGACCTGCCGTTGCGACGCTGCTCGTAGGCCCAATCGACACTAGCCAGGTCAGCCTCGTCATCGAGCGGACGCCAGGGCAGCTCCATCGCGTCGAGCAGACGCGGCAGCATCCGCACGACTCGGCGGCCGGACTCGTTGAAGGGCCGGCCGATCTTCGCGGCCTCCAGGCCGAACTGCCCCACGATGAACACCATCGGAATGTCGCCGTCCAGCGTGATGGCGCGGATGTTGTTGACCGCGGCGTAAAACCCCTGATTCTGGATGAGGACGACCGGCACCGCGCCGGTCAGCGAGAGACCGGCCGCCACGGCGATCGCCTCGTCTTCGGCGCACGTCGGAACGACCGACATGTCCGAGCCCTGCTGCAGATGCCGGTAGAGCGGCAGCTGCACCCAGTCGGGCACCGAGACGGCCCAGTCCACCTTGGCCCGGCGCAGAGCCTTCTCGATCTGCGGGGCCGTCAAGACACCAGTCACGCCGGTGCTCACTTGGACGCGCGATACTCGAGAGCCTCGTTGAGAAGCTCCGTATCGATGAAGTCGAACTCGGGCACCTCGTCGAGGTTGCCGATGGACGAAAGGAACTCCGCCGTGGCGCGCAGTCCGTCCTCGGTGCCGCCGCTGTTGTTCAGCTCGGCGGCCTCTTCCAAGCTCATCCAGTTGCGGCCGCTGATGGCGAGCTCCAGCGATGGGTCGTCAATCTCCACGCCCTGCTCGTCGAGGAACTCGCGAATGAGAGGCATGACCTCGTCGACGTCCGTCGACATCATCTCGTTCGCACGATAGACGGCTTCGAGCCAGCGCACGGCGGCGTCACGGTTGCTCTCGACGAAATCGGGGTGCAGCTGGTACACGACGAACACATCGACGCCCAGCTCGTCGCCCGAGCACAGACGCTCGAACTGCTCGTCCATGCGAACGAGGAATGGGTCCCACACCTGTGCGAGGTCGCCCTCGCCGCGCTCGAACGTGCTGACGATGTTGGGCATCTCCAGCGAAACCGCCTGCATCTCGTCGAGCGAGGTGCCGTTCTCCTCGAGGCACGCTTCGAGCACCTGATGCCCCGTGGATCCCGTGGCGAGGAGAGCTGTCCCGCCAGCCAGGTCGTCCGCGCCGGCGCCGGCGCGCTGATAGATGGCGTGGATGCCCGATTCCTCAGCCTCGACACCGCCGGTGATCATTCCCCAGCGTGCGCCTCCGACGATGGCTGGCGGCCCGCCGATATATCCCGCATCCCACTCCCCGGCCAGTCCCGCCTCGAGCATGGGTGCTCCGCTGGGGAAGTAGCTCATCTCCTGAACATCGAGGCCGTTCTCCTCGTAGAAGCCCAGCTCACCCGCGAGCCAGACCGGGAACCCGCTCGGCGCGGGCATCGTCGTCAGTCGGATCGGGTCGCGTTCCTCGGCGCCGGGCTCGGCTCCGCCGGCCGTGCACCCGCTGAGGGCCACGGCGACCGTCGTCGCGCCGATGAGGATCGAGAACAGGCTAGACCGCTTCTTCATTGAATGCCTTCTTTCTGGTTGGTTGCCGGAGAGCGACGCCCCGGAACGGTGATCTCTTCACGGACAAGGCGCCAGGCCTCGTCGCGCACCCCGGCGAACTCCGGATGGCGCATCGCCTCGTCGACGCCGTCATGACGCCACTGGGCAGCGTGCGGGTTGTCGATGATGCGTTTGATCCGCCCGGGACGGGCCGACATCACCACGATGCGATCGGCGAGGTACGCGGCCTCCTCCACGCTGTGCGTGATCAGCAAACTCGTCGTCTGGTTCGCGACGGTCAGTGCCGCGAGGTCTTCCTGCATGACCGTGCGCGTCTGTGCGTCCAGGGCGCCGAAGGGCTCGTCGAGCAGGAGCACCTCGGGTCGCATGATGAGAGCACGGGCGATCGCGACGCGCTGCTGCATGCCTCCGGAGAGCTGGTGCGGGTACGAGTCAGCGAAGTCCGAGAGCCCGACCGCGGCGAGCTGCTCGTCGACGCGAGCGGAGCGATCGCGCTCGGGCACACGCTTGACCCTCAGGCCGTACTCAACGTTGCGCCGCACACTCATCGACGGGAACAGCGCGAACTTCTGGAAGACGACCGTCCGGTCGGGGCCGGGGCGGGTGATCGCGTCACCGCCACATTCGGCGATGCCGCTGCTCGGCTTCAGAAGACCGGCAAGCACCTGCAGCAACGTGCTCTTCCCACAACCACTGGGCCCGACGATCGCCAGGAACTCGGAGGCGCGGATGTCGAGATCCAGCGGGCCGAGCGCATGCACGGCCTCAGGGCCCGACCCGAACGTGACCGTGAGATCGCGGATGGAGATGTCTTTCATCGTTGCTCCTGTGAGGTTGTTGTCCAGCCGAGTAGGCGGTCGGTCGCCTTGCGCAGAACGATGTCTACAATCACGCCGATGACCGCGATCGTGACCATTCCGGCGATCACCACTTCTGTGGAGAGGTTTGCCTGGGCGCGGCTGATGACATAGCCGAGCCCGGACCGGGCGCCGACGAGCTCGGCGCCGACCAGGGCCATCCAGCCGTTCGAGAACGCCAACCGCACGCCGGCGAGCACGCCCGGAGCCGCCGTCGGCACGGCGACCTTCATGAGCGTGCGCGCATCAGATGCTCCGAGAACGGCGGATGCGCTGAGCATCGTGCTGTCGAGCTGCGAGATCGCCTTGTGCGCGTTGAGCAGGGCCGGCGGGATTGCCGCGATCGCGACGACGGCGGCCTGCGATGTCAGGCTCGTGCCGAACCAGAGGATCGCCAACGGCACCCAAGCGAACGGAGGGATATAGCGGAAAACTTCGAAAATCGGCGAGACGAAGGCGTTCACGCGGCGGTTCCACGCCATGAGCACTCCGAGCGGCACACCAATCGCGCAGCCCAGGAACACTCCCGCGAACCAGCGCGTGAGCGACGCGAGCGAGTGCCCGAGCAGAGTGTCGCCGGCGAAACTGTCGACGGCGAGGTCGACGATCGACATCGCAACCGCAACGGGCGAGGCCAGAGTGGTGGCGTCGACCAGACGAAGGCCGTCGGTGGTGAGCCACCAGACCACGACCAACCCGAAGACACCCGCGATGCTCTGCATGTAGTGACGCATGTGTATCGTGTTCATCGTGCCTCGACCGCCCAGGGCAGTGCCCGCTTCTCGAGCCAGCGCAGAAAGAGCCCGGTCGCGGCTCCGAGGAGGCCCACGGCCAGCATCCCGACCACCACGACGTCGGCAAGCTGATTGCGTCGACCGGCCTGCATCATGTACCCGAGCCCCGACACGCTCGCCAGGAGCTCCGCGGCGACAAGCGTCATCCAGGCGCTTCCGAGCGAGATTCGCGCGCCTGTGAGCATGAACGGCAGCGCCGCCGGCACGACGATCGTCCGCAGGATCGTCAGAGGCGAGGCGCCAAGCACGCGACCGGCCGAGACTGTCAGCGGATCGACGCGACGCACGGCTTCCTGCGCATTGATGATGCACGGGATGACGGCTGCGAGCCACACCACGAATACCTTGCCGGTGGGTGCCAGCCCGAACCAGATCAGTGCGAGCGGAATCCATGCGACCGGCGGGATGGGGCGGACCACCTCGATGATGCCGCCGATCACGCGTGACGCTCCTGCGGACCATCCGATCCAGACGCCTAGGGGCCATCCGATGACGATCGCTGCCAGCCATGCGGTCGTGACGATGAGCAGGCTCGCCCACGCATGGCCCACCAGCGTCTCGCCCTCATAGGGCGACGTCACCAGGTCGGCCGCTCGCTGCACGACCTGAACGGGTGAGGGCAGCACGAGCGAGGAGACCATCCCCGTCATCGTGACCGCCTGCCACACGATCAGGAAGAGCAGCGCGGAGGCCACCGAGATCAGCATCAGCTGACCGCGGGAGGCCTGCGCCGTTCGCACTGTCATTCTCGTGTCCTTTCGCGCCATTGCGTTAAGAGAGAGGTTCAGACCGCGACGAATCGCGGCTCGACCGGATCGCCTGCGAGTGCTGCGGTCACTGCGCCGGTCATGGCGACCGAGTGATGCATCACGACCTCATGGGTCGCGCCGGCGAGATGCGGCGTCGCGATCACGGCGGGGTGACGCACTAGGTCGTGATCGAGGTCCGCCAGCGGCTCCTGCCGGTAGACGTCGAGCACCGCGCGCAGGCGCCGTCCGTTGACGGCGTTCTCCAGAGCCTCGTAGTCCACGACGGCAGCGCGAGCGCTGTTGATGAAGAGCGCCCCTTCCGGCAGCGACGACAGCAGCGCGTCGCCGATCGCACCGGTGGTTTCTTCGGTGACGGGAAGATGAACCGAGAGGATGTCGGCTTGCGGGTAGGCCTCGTCCGTCGACGCCATCTCGACGTTCGACGCGCCCGGATCGGTCACGTACGGATCGATCGCGAGGATGCGCGGCCCGAAGGGCTGCAGCAGCTCTGCCACACGGCGTGCGACCGCGCCGTATCCGTGAAGGACGACGGTCTTGCTTCCGAGCTCCTCACCGCGGAACTTCAGGTAGGGGCGCTCGCCCTTGCCCCACTCGCCGTCGAGCAGCCACTCGCGGGCGGGCACGATGTTGCGCAGCGCGACGATCATCATCCCGACGACGTACTGCGCAACCGCCTCCGCATTCCGTCCGGGAGTCCGCAGAACGCGCACGCCACGTTTCCGTGCGGCGTCGACGTCGACGTTCACTACACCGGCGCGGCAGCATCCGACCACCGCGACGTCGCCCGTGGCGAGGACGCGATCGGTGATCGGATCGAGCTCGACGACGATCGCGGCCGGCTTGTGCTCGGCGACCAGCGCCACCATCTCGTCTTCCGTGTGCGGCACGCCTTTCGTGGTCCACGGGAGGTAGATCACTCGCCCGAGTCCAGCGAGGCGCTCGCGTTCGGGTTCGGTGAACGGCGCCGTGATGAGAATCGTGTGGTCTGTCATTTCGCGAGGTATCCCTTCGTCTGCATGCGTTCGGCGACCTGTCGGATTTCGATGCCGTCGAGAAGGCGCGGCTCGGCGAAGTTGATTGATTCGACGTACACCTGGCACATCCACTCGAGGTTGAGGCTGCGCGTGTACGCCTGTGCCAGGCTTGCGCCGATGGTGACAGCGCCGTGGCTACCCATAATGAGCGCGCTTCGGCCGGTCATCGCCTGGGAAACCTCCGCGGCGAGCTCAGCAGATCCGTAGCGGCGATAGGGAATCACCGGAACGGGGCCGCCCATGGAGGCGACCATGTAGTGAATCGCCGGCAGTTCGTCTTTCGTCACGGACACAACCGTCGCGAAGGTGGAGTGTGTGTGAACGACGGCCTGAGCCGCATGGCCCCGATACAGCTCAAGGTGAAGCTCGAGCTCGGACGAAGGATTGCGCCGCCCGTCGACGACTTCTCCGGCCAGATCGACCACGACGATGTCTGCGATCTCCATCGCGGCGTAGTCGGTTGCTCCCGGCGTGATCGCAACGAAGTCGCCCTCGCGCACCGAGACATTGCCGGATGTTCCCTTGACGAGTCCGTCGCGCGTCATGCGCTGTGCGTACTCGATCACCTCTGACCGTGCGTCTTCGAGCACTCTTCCTCCTTGAAAGTACGTTCGTATGTACCTTACGCATTAGTACGTACCAAGGCAAATCGGGTTGTGTTGGTCGGCGGTCAGGACAATGGCGGGACGGAGGAGTTTAATCTCGCGCCACTCCACGCACCGTCACGGCCTCGGCGGACTCTGAGCGCGAAAGCGGCGCGGAGCCTCCGGCCGCGTGGGGCCCTGGGGCGACAAAGCACCACCCGCCACAGCGAAAAATCCGGGGTCCGAGACTGCGTCCCGAACACCGGATTTTTGGCGGAGACGGAGGGATTTGAACCCTCGGTCCCCTTGCGAGGACTCCACCTTAGCAGGGTGGTGCACTAGGCCTGACTATGCGACGTCTCCATGTGCCGACCGGAGCCGAGCACGTCATGCAATCATAACTGCTCGCGGGACCTCCGTCGAACCAGCGCGAGCCCGGCAACACCGCGTCAACCGCGGACGTTGCCGTTCGAGCACGTCTGGACCGCGGCCGAGTTGCCCTTGATCGAGTCCGGCAGTTCGGCGACCTCGGTGGGCTCGGGTGCTGCAGTCGCATCGGGGCTGGCGGTGTCGGCCGGCGCGGGCGTCTCGCCCTCGACCGGGTCCTTCACGACGACGCCGTCGTTGCTGGTGTTCTTGTGCGTGATCTGCAGCTGCTTGTTCGCCGAGATCGCGTCCCACAGCGCCGTCGCGGCCTCGTAGTTCGGCACGACCTTGTTCGGGTTGTCGGGGTCGCTGCCGGTCGGATACTGCACGAACACGATGTCCTTGAACGGCACGCTCTTCACGGCGAGCGCGATCTGCACGATCTTCATCGGATCGGCCAGCGAGGTGGACGCCTCGATATTGCTGAGTCCCGTGTCGGCGAGCTTCAGCATGACCGGCACATTGCCGAGCACCTCGCCGCTGATCATCTTGCGCGCCAGGCTCGACATGTACTGCTGCTGGTTGCCGATGCGTCCGAGGTCCGAGCCGTCGCCGACGCCCTTGCGGGTGCGCAGGAACTGCAGCGCCTGAAGGCCCTGCACGGTGTGGTTGCCGGCGGCCATGTCGAGGCCGGTGTACTTGTCCTTGATCGGGCTCGCCAGGCAGACCTCGACGCCACCGATGGCATCCGTGATCTCGATCACACCGCCGAAGGTGACCTTGGCGGCGAACTCGATGTCCTCACCCGTGAGCTCCGAGATCGTCTTGGCGACGCAGTTCAGGCCACCCTTCTCGCCGCCGTGCCCGTAGGCGACGTTGAGCGGCTGCTTGCTCATCGCCGACGAGGTGCTGCCGTTGATGTCGGTGCACTCCGGAATCGGCAGCATCAGGTCTCGCGGGAAGCTGACCGCCGTGATGCGGCGCGGCTCGGCCGACACGTGCACCAGCAGGTTCACGTCGTTGAGGGTGGCATCGCCGGTGCGATCCTCGCAGCGCTCCCCGAACAGGTGGGAGTACTTCTCTTCGCAGGAGTCGACCCCCGTCAGCAGGATGTCGAATCCGCCCTCGTACGCTGCGATGTCCGGCGGGAGCTCCTTCTGCCCGTCGAGCTCGACGGCGTTCGCGCTGACAGTGCCGGTGAGCCCTCCGACGACATATCCGACGACGCCGACGCCGCTGACAAGGAGGACGGCGAGCGCGACGCCGATCAGCTTCAGCAGCTGGCCGACAGCGGTCGGCGACTTCAACTGGCCATGGCGCGCAACGGGTCGACGCTTGCTGGACTCGCTCACTCAGTGCCTCTCAGGAAGTGCGGAGGGTGTGGGATTCGAACCCACGGGACATCTCTGCCCACTGGTTTTCAAGACCAGCTCCATCGGCCGCTCGGACAACCCTCCATCGGCCGATTCGTGTCGGCCGATCAAGGGAAGAGTCTATCCGCATCCGCTCGGATGCGAATTCCTCGACGTCCCATTCTGACGTCGGCACCTGGGCAGACCCTGGGATGCCCTTCGGCAACGCCGTGCTCAGAGCAGGGTGCTCAGTGCAGGGTGCTCAGAGCAGGGTACGCAGTGCCGTCGTCAGGCCGCCGTCCTCGACGACGCCGGTCAGCTCGCCGGCGACGCGCTGCACCTCGTCGACGGCCTGCCCCATCGCGACAGCTCGGCCGCCGCCGAACAGCGCCCAGGCGAACATGCCGAGATCGTTGCGGCCGTCGCCGGCGACGAAGACCCGGTCGTGCGGCAGATCCAGCTGCCCGCGCACCCGCTCCAGCGCGGTGCCCTTGTCGACGCCCTGCGGTGCGATGTCGAGCCATGCGGTCCAGCCGATGGCATACGAGACCTCATTCAGCCCAGCCTCGGCGACCACACGCTCGAAGTCGGCCTCATCGTGCTGAGGCGAGACGACGACGATGCGCGAGACCGGCGTCGCACCGAGCTCGTCGAACCCCACCTGCCGACCGCCGTCCAGCGTCCAGTCGTCCAGGTGCTTCGTGAACAGGCGCTCACCGGTGCCGAGCTCGACCATGTAGTTGGCATCGGGCAGTCGCTCGGCGAGCAGCTTGAGCACGGGTGCGGGGTCGAACACCTCGACATGCCAGCGCTGCCACTCGCCATCCACCCGACGCATCGTGACGGCTCCGTTCGAGCACACCGCGTACTCCGCGGTCAAGCCGAGCATCTCCTCGATGTGCCGCGTTCCGGCCCAACTGCGGCCCGTGGCGAGCATGACCTCGTAGCCGGCCTCGCGCACCTCGGTGACCGCGTCGAGAACACCGGGGCTGGGCGTCTCGTCCGGCAGGATGATGGTTCCGTCGATGTCGAGGCCGACGAGCCCGCGGGCGGTCACTCGGTTCCCTGCTCGGCGGCATCCGATGCGACAACCGAATCAGCATCCGATCCCGCGGTCCATCCCACCGGACGCAGCACGTCCATCCCCCCGAGGTACGGACGCAGCACCTCCGGCACCGTCACCGAGCCATCGGCCTGCTGGTGCGTCTCGAGCAGCGCGACAATCCAGCGAGTCGTCGCGAGCGTGCCGTTCAGCGTCGCGACGTTCGCGGTCTTGCCGCCCTCTTCCGGCCGGTAGCGCACGTCGAGCCTGCGGGCCTGGTAGGTGGTGCAGTTCGAGGTCGAGGTCAGCTCGCGGAACGCACCCTGCGTGGGCACCCACGCCTCGATGTCGAACTTCCGGGCGGCGCTGGAGCCCAGGTCCCCCGCGGCGACGTCGATCACGCGGTACGACAGCCCGAGCGAGGTGAGCATCTCCTCCTGCAGCGCGACGAGCCGGTCGTGCTCAGCCTCGGCATCCGCCGGCGTCGTGTAGACGAACATCTCGAGCTTGTTGAACTGGTGCACTCGGATGATGCCGCGCGTGTCCTTGCCGTAGGAGCCCGCCTCGCTGCGATAGCAGGTCGACCATCCCGCGTAGCGGTGCGCACCGGCATCCAGATCGAGGATCTCGTCCTTGTGGTAGCCGGCCAGAGGCACCTCGCTGGTGCCGACCAGGTACAGATCGTCCTTGTCGAGGTGGTAGACCTCGTCGGCGTGCTCGCCGAGAAATCCGGTGCCCTGCATGATCTCCGGACGCACCAGCGTCGGAACGATCATCGGCGTGAAGCCGTTGGCGAGAGCCTTGTCGAGCGCCAGGTTCATCAGCGCGATCTCGAGGCGCGCGCCGACGCCCTTCAGGAAGTAGAAGCGCGCGCCCGACACCTTCGCGCCGCGCTCCATGTCGATGGCGCCGAGCATTTCGCCCAGCTCGAGGTGATCGCGCGGCTCGAAGTCGTAGGTGGGGATGTCGCCGACGCGGCGCAGCTCGACGAAGTCCTCCTCGCCGCCGGCGGGAACGCCGTCGATGATGACGTTCTCGATGCGCTCGAGAGCGGATGCCGCGGCCTCAGCCGCCTCGTTCGCAGCCTGCTGGGCCTGCTTGACGCGATCGGCCAGCTGCTTGGCCTGCGCGACGAGAGCCGCCTTCTCCTCCTTAGGAGCCTTCGCCACCGTCTTGCCGAAGGCGTTCTGCTCCGCACGCAGCTCTTCGAACGCGGTCAGCGCAGTGCGACGCGATCGATCGGATTCGATCGCCGCGTCGACGGTTTCGGGCGCGTTTCCGCGCGCGATCTGTGAGCGTCGGACGAGCTCGGGCTCGTCACGGAGAAGGGCGAGATCGATCATTGTGCAAGTCTATCCAGCGACCGCGCGGCGACTCCCGACACGTACGCCTGCACCGCACCCGCGATGAGGCATCAGGTGCGCATCCGGCCCTAGAGTGGCGGCATGGTGGCATCCGAGAGCGAGCAGAGGCACGCAGCGCTCGTCCTCAATCCCGTGAAGGTGGATGCCAAGCGCCTGCGCACCGCGCTGACCGCGCTCTCCGCCCAGCACGACTGGGCACCCCCGCGGTTCTACGAGACGAGCATCGACGATCCGGGGACCGCAATCACCCGAACCGCTCTCGAGGCCGGCGCCGCCGCGGTGCTCGTCGCCGGCGGCGATGGCACGGTGCGTGCCGTCGCCGAGGCGATGGCCGGCAGCGGCGTGCCGTTCGCGGTCGTTCCTGGCGGCACCGGCAATCTCTTCGCACGCAACCTGGAGCTGCCGCTGACGCAGCCCATGGCCATGATGGAAGCCGTCTTCACCGGGATCACGCATGGGGTCGACATCGGCTGGGCGCGACTGACGCGCCCGGACGGCACCGAGGACGAGCACGGCTTCGTCGTGCTCGCCGGCATGGGCCTGGATGCTGACATGATCGCCAACACCAGCCCGGATCTGAAGAAGTCCGTCGGCTGGGTGGCGTACCTCGACGGCGCCGCGCGCTCACTGCCCGGGGCGAAGCCGTTCCGGGTGGTGTTCCAGGTCGACGACGGCAGGCTGCACTCCACGAAGGTGCAGAGCATGCTGTTCGCGAACTGCGGCGCTCTTCCCGCCGGCATCGCGCTCATGCCGGATGCCTCGCTCGACGACGGCCAGATGGACATCGCCGTGATCCAGCCGACCGGCCCGCTGGGCTGGCTGGGCCTGTGGCGCAAGATCTGGTGGGACAACTCCGTGCTGCGCCGCACTCGGGCGGGTCGGCTGGTGCTGGAGCGCCGCGGCCGGGATGCCTCGATCCGCTACCGTGTCGGCCGCACCGCCGAGACGGCCATGGTCGCGCCGACGTCGATCGAGCTCGACGGCGACGAGTTCGGCGCCGCCGTGCGCATGTACTGCCGCATCGAGCAGCGCGCGCTGCGCATCGTCCTGCCTGCAGGGCACGACGTCTCGCGCTTCTGAGGCGCGCGGTCTGCTGGAGCAGGTGGCCCGGCTCAGCCCATCACGGAGACGGTGCCGTCCAGGTTGTCGCCGACGAGGGTCAGCTCGAACGGGCCGCCATCGTGCTCTTCCGGGATCGTGATCGTCGTCACCCGGGGCACGTAGTCCATGGTGCACACGCGGTCGACGGTGTCGAACGTGACCGTGGCGCCGGCATCCGACTGTTCGACGTCGATCACCACGGGCGGGCACGTCGACGAGCCCCACGTCAGCAGCGCGATGCCGTCGTCCTCGAACCAGCCGGCGGAGGGCGTCTGATCGCCCGCCGCGCCGGGCGCCTCGGCGAGCGCATCCAGGTCGACGTCCGCGGTGCGCCCGCCGTACTCGACGGCCACCTCGACGTCTTTCTTCACGTCCACGCCCTCGGGCATCGCGACGAACAGCGCGCGCGGCACCAGATCGTCGGTGCAGGCCTTCTCGTCGCCGTTCACGAGGGTCACGGTGACGTTCTGCCCGTCGGCGCCGACGGCGTCGACCATGGGCACGCAGCTCGACGAGCCCCAGGTGACGACGGCGAATCCGCGTCCGCCGTCCAGCCAGGCGAGCTCGACATCATCCGCGATCACGTCATCGCCGGGCGCGGGAGCGTCGTCGGTGTCCGCCGAGCTCGTGGGAGCGGGAGAAGCGGGCGAAGCCGTGCAGCCCGCCACGAGCAGCGTCGCGCCGGCGATCGCGAGGGCGGCCAGTGCCAGACGCAGTCGAGAAGTGGTCATGATCACAGGGTACCGGGGCGCCTGCGCTGTCCACAGACCCAGCTGCGGCCCACGCTCACTGCAGCGCGGACGTCAGGCGCGCCAGGTTGTCGAGCACGGTCGAGCGCAGCGGCTGCTGCATCCACTCGTCCAGTGTCAGCTCGCGGCTGAGCGCGCGGTACTCGTCTTCGAGCACGCGCATCTCGTCGACGAACTCCTCGCCGCGGACGAGCATGGAGACCTCCATGTTGAGGCCGAACGAGCGCATGTCCATGTTGCTCGAACCGATGACCGCGACCTGGTCGTCGATCGTCAGGCTCTTGGTGTGCAGGATGTACGGCTTCGGATACATCCAGATCCGCACACCGGCGCGCAGCAGCGCCTCGTAATAGCTGCGCTGCGCGTGGTAGACCATCGCCTGATCGCCCTGCTCCGACACGAACAGCTCCACCTTCACCCCGCGGTCGACGGCGGCCGTGACGGCGAGCAGCAGCGCCTCATCCGGCACGAAGTAGGGGCTGACCATCATGATGCGGTCGTTGGCCGCATACAGCAGGCCGAGGAACAGGCGCAGGTTGTTCTCGGCTTCGAACCCGGGGCCGGATGGCACGACCTGGCAGTCCAGGTCGCCCTCGCCGGATTCGACTCTGGTGATATCGATTCCCTCGGGCACCCGATCGGTCTCAGCGTAGTAGTCGCTGAGGAACACGGCGTTCAGGCTCGAGACGACGGGCCCGTCGACGCGCACCATGAGGTCGACCCAGTGCAGACCCTGCCGGATGTTCTTGGGCAGGTTGTACGACGAGTCGGTGATGTTCTGCGAGCCGAGGAAGCCGACCCGGCCGTCGATCACGAGCAGCTTGCGGTGGTTGCGCAGGTCGGGGCGCTGGATGCGACCGCGCAGCGGCCGCACGGGCAGCATCACGTGCCAGTCGGCGCCCATGTCGTCCAGCCGGCGCAGCGTCTCACGGTACCTGGGCTTCCATCTGTTGGCCCAGTAGTCCATCAGCACCCGCACGGGGATGCCGCGCGCAGCGACCTCCTCCATGGCGCGGAAGAAGTTGTCGGTCGAGACGTCGGCCTGCAGGATGTAGAACTCGACGTGCACGTAGTCCTGCGCGGTGCGGATCTCGTCGGCCATCGCGTCGAGCGACTCCTGGTAGTCGCTGATCAGATGTGCGCCGTTGTCGCCTGAGAGAGGGAGCGCACCGAGGTGCTGGTTCATCACGACCAGCGGGGGGAACCACTCGGGGGCGTTCGGTCGCAGCGTGCCGAAGTTCAGGTGGCTGGCGCTGTCTGTGATGTACGCGTTGATGCGCTCCTGCTTGCGGCGCCGCGCACGCGGAAGCTTGGGATTGCCGATCAGCAGGAACAGCAGTACGCCGAGCACCGGGATGAAGAAGATCGCCAGCAGCCAGGCCATGGCCGAGGTCGGCTTGCGGTTGCGAGGAACGATGACGACGGCGACGATGCGGACGGTGATGTCGACGATGACGTATGCGAGAACCGCCCACCAGGGCCACGCCTGCATGTTCACCGACGCACCCCCGTCCCTTCGCTAGGGATCAGCGTAGCGGGAGGTGACGACGTTCCGCGGCAACTGCGTGGCGGCGAGGAGGACGCCGTCGGATTCGGGACGGGCGATCGGTCAGGACCGGGGAAGGAGTCGGCTCAGGAGCGGGGCGGAAGTCCGCGCGCAGCGCGTTCCTCGGCCTCGATCTGGGCGTGCACCTTCCGCTCGGTCCGGTCGAAGCGCAGGATGCCGCGCAGCACGATCACGAAGACGACGCTCACGCCGATGGTCGGCAGAATCGACCATGCTGCCGCGATCCAGAAGTTGTCCACACCTCCATGCTACGCCCCGCAGCTGTGGACTCGTCCTGCACAGGAAGCCCGATCGGTCGGGTTGTGCACAGTGACCGGGATCGCGCCCCTGGGCGTCCGCCCGGCTGACCACACTCGGCACATGACCACGATCATCCACGCCACAGATCCCGCCGAGTTCCTCGGCCTCGTCCCGGCTCTCGCCGGCTTCACTCCACGGCAGAGCCTCGTGATGCTGCCTTTCCACAGCACCCGAACGCAGGGCGCGATGCGCATCGACCTGCCCGACGACGAAGTCGAGCCCGATGCGTTCGCCGGAGTCGCGCTGCAGGCTCTGCTCCAGGTGCCAGGGGTCGATGCGGTCGCCTTCATCGTCTACACCGACGATGCCGCGCAGCCGATCCCCGACGGCGTCCTGCTGCCGCACCTGACCACCGCCGAGGCCCTGCTCGCCGTCTGCGCACAGACGGGCATGCACGTCGTCGAAGCGCTGTGCGTGACTCCTCACGGCTGGTCCGACTACCTCGATGACGAGCCCGTCGTGCATCCGCTCGCCGACATCCCTGCTGCCCCCGATGTGCCGGGCATCGGCGATGTCAGCGGCGACCAGCTCGCCGGCGCCGCGCTGCCGCCGAGTGACCTGGTCGAACGCGAGATGGTCGGGCGGGCGCTGCGCGATCTCGAGGACGTCATGGAGCGGCATCAGCGCGGCAGCGCGCACGTGAGCACCGGTGAGAGCCCACTGGCGCTGATGACGGCGGACGAGCTTCTCGACGACCTGCCCTGCTTCGCCGAAGCACTGCTCGATGCACCATCCGACGACGACGCCTACACGTGCGCCGCTCTCCTCTGGTGCCTTCAGCGGCCGGCGCTGCGCGATGCGATTCTCGTGCAGTGGGCGACCGATCTGACCTTCGGCCAGCGCGCGCTGGATGCGCAGTTGAACTTCTCGACCTCGGGCGACGGAATTCCGGATGCCGTGGGGCAGGTGTTTCTCGGGCGCGGGCCGCGACCCGACGCGGATCGGCTGGGCTGCGCGCTGCAGGTCGTCCGCTCGGCGGTGTCCCGCGCACCGCGGCACGCCAAGGCAGGAGCACTCACCGCGGCCGCGTGGCTGTCATGGGCGCTTGGCCGCTCGACGCACGCCGGTGAGTACGTGGATCAGGCGCTGTCGATCGAGCCCGAGCACAGCATGGCGTCGCTCATCTCGACCATGCTCTCGGCCGCGGTGCTGCCGGAATGGGCCCTGAAGCGGGCCTGAGTGCTGAAGCGGGCCTGAGTGCTGAAGTGGGCCTGAGTGCTGAAGAGGACCCGAGTGCTGAAGTGGACCCGAGCCCTTACTTGACGAGCGGGAACAGGATGGTCTCGCGGATGCCGAGACCGGTGATCGCCATCAGCAGGCGGTCGATGCCCATTCCCATGCCACCCGACGGCGGCATACCGTGCTCGAGAGCGCGCAGGAACTCCTCATCGACCGGCATGGCCTCGACGTCACCGCGCGCCGCGAGCTTCGCCTGCTCGACGAAGCGCTCGCGCTGGATGACCGGATCGACCAGCTCGGAGTACCCCGTCGCCAGCTCGAAGCCGCGGACGTACAGATCCCACTTCTCGACGACACCGCCGATCGAGCGGTGCTCGCGCACCAGCGGCGAGGTGTCGATAGGGAAGTCCATCACGAAGGTCGGACGGACCAGGTCGACCTTCACGAAGTGCTCCCACAGCTCCTCGACGAGCTTGCCGTGCGTGGGGTGCGGGGGGACATCTACGCCGTTCGCCTCGGCGAACGCGATGAGGTCCTCGACCGGGTCCTGCGGGGTGACCGTGCGACCGGATGCCGCCGAGAGCGAGTCGTACATCGAGACGCGGTCCCATTCGCCGCCGAGGTCGTACTCGGTGCCGTCGGCCCAGGTCACCGTCGTGGAGCCGGCAACCGCGACGGCGGCGTTCTGCACCAGCTCCTGCGTCAGCGAGGCCATCTGGTTGTAGTCGCCGTACGCCTGGTACGCCTCGAGCATCGCGAACTCGGGGCTGTGCGTGGAATCGGCTCCCTCATTGCGGAAATTGCGGTTGATCTCGAAGACGCGCTCGATGCCGCCGACGACGGCGCGCTTCAGGTACAGCTCCGGCGCGATGCGCAGGAAGAGCTCGGTGTCGAAGGCGTTCGAATGCGTGATGAAGGGGCGAGCGGATGCCCCGCCGTGCTGCACCTGCAGCATGGGCGTCTCGACCTCGAGGTACTCGTGCGAGGTGAAGGTGCTGCGCAGGCTCGCGTTGACCGCCGCGCGGGCGCGCACGGTGGCGCGGGCCTGGTCGCGCACGATCAGATCGAGGAAGCGGCTGCGCACCCGCGTCTCCTCGCTGAGGTCGCCGTAGACGTTGGGCAGCGGCAGGATCGCCTTCGATGCGATCTGCCACTCGTCGACCATCACCGACAGCTCGCCGCGACGGCTGGAGATGACCTCGCCGTGCACGAACACGTGGTCGCCGAGGTCGATGAGCTCCTTCCACGCCGCCAGCGACTCGTCGCCGACGTTCGCCAGCGACACCATCGCCTGGATGCGCGAGCCGTCGCCGGCCTGGAGCGTCGCGAAGCACAGCTTGCCCGTGTTGCGGCTGAAGACGATGCGGCCGGCGATGCCGACGACGACACCCGTCTCAGCTCCCGGCTCGAGCTCGCCGTACTCGGCGCGCAGCGCCGGGATGCTGTGGGTGACGGGCACCGCCACCGGGAACGCCCCGCCACCGGCATCCGATCGGCTCGCGATCAGCTTCTCGCGCTTCGCGAGGCGCACGGCCTTCTGCTCGAAGACGTCGTCTTCCAGCTCGGCAGGGGCGGCGGTCGGCGCAGACGCGTCAGTCATGGGTGGGGCTCCTTGAAGAAAGTCGCCTCCAGTCTACCGGCGGGCCCCCGGTGTCCCCGAGCCGTGCATGACGCAGGCTAGCCTTCTGACCATGCGCCGATTCGCCACCGTCCTGACGATCATGCTCGGCCTGCTGACCGCCGCGCTGCTTCCCGCATCCGCCGCATCCGCCGACGTCGACGACTTCTCATACTCGTCATGGGATGCCCGATACGACATCTCGCTCGACGGCGAGGGCCGCGCGGTCGCGCGCGTCACCGAGACCGTCGTGGCGGAGTTTCCGGACTTCGATCAGAACAAGGGCATCGTGCGCGGATACCCCGAGCGGTACGAGGGCGCCGGCCTCAGCCTGGACATCGTCGCGGTGAGGGATGCTGACGGCGGCGACGTGCCCTTCGAGACCGAGTCCGAGGATGGCACGCTGTACGTGCTCACCGGCACCGACGACTACGTGCGAGGCTCGACCACCTACGTGATCGAGTACACGATGCGCGACTTCATGGTCACCGGATCCGAATCGGGCAACGACGAGTTCTACTGGGACCTGCTGCCGCTGACGAGCACGCAGGACATCGGGCGCTTCAACGCCGACATCGCGTTCGACGGCGCTCTCGTGGACGCGCTCACCGGCGATACGGCCTGCTACCAGGGCCGGCAGGGCAGCACGGACACCTGCACGCTCGACGGGCCTCGCTCGGAGGGCGGCGCACAGGTCTTCACGGTCACCTCCGGCGAGCGCGCGGCGGGCGACGGCGTGACCGTCGCGATCGGGTTCGAGGCGGGCACTGTCGTCCAGCCTGCGGCCCGCGAGCCGGACGCACTGGCCGACTTCGGACCAGCCGCGCTCGGCGGGGCCTCGGTCGTCGCCGCGGTCGGCGCCTGGGCATCCATCGGCATGTTCGTGCGGCGACGCCGCACGGCGACCGGCATCGTCGTGGCGCAGTTCGACGTGCCCTCCGACATGCCGCCGCTGGTCGCGGCGCCGCTGATCCCCGGGGCGCCGAACCCGGTTCCGGCCCAGCTCGTGCATCTGGCGGTGGGCGGCGCGATCCGTCTGGAGGACGAACCCGGCAGCGACCGTCCGGTGGTGCGCCGGCTCGATCGAGAAGCCGCTGTGACGCCTCTGGATCGGGCGATGGTGGATGCGGTCGTGGGCGGTGAGCGCACCATGCGGACGATCCCTCGTAAGAGCACCAAGTTCGCGAAGCGAATGGCGAAGCTGGTGAGCAAGGGCGCGAAGGAGGCAGCCGCGCGCGGATGGACGACGAAGGAGCGCAGCCGCGCGGCGGTCGGCTTCGCCTGGGGTGCGGTGGCGCTGCTCGTCGCGGCGTTCGTGCTGTTCATCTGGGCCGCGACACACGACCGCGATCTGCTGCCGCTGGGGGTTGTGGCCGTCATCTTCACTTTCGTGATCGTGCTGATCACCTGCTTCGCGGCGTTCAGCAGGCACACGGTGTTCACGCGATCCGGTGCTGAGCAGCAAGAGCACCTGCTCGGCGTGAAGGAGTTCATCCGCGTGGCCGAGGCCGACCGCCTGCGCATGCTGCAGTCGTATCAGGGGGCCGAGCGGCGCAGCGACGGCACGGTCGACGTGGTGCACCTGTACGAGAAGCTGCTGCCCTACGCGATGCTGTTCGGCGAGGAGAAGAGCTGGAGCTCGGTGCTCGCGACGGCCTACTCCGACAGCGGCTACGGTCCGAGGTGGATCGACACGGCCGCGGGCGTCTCGATCGGCTCGCGGCTTTCGACGTATTCATCGACCGTGCGCTCGGCCGCGACCTACTCGCCGTCGTCGAGCTCGTCCGGCGGATCGACCGGAGGCGGGTTCTCGGGCGGCGGCGGAGGCGGCGGGTTCTCCGGCGGGCGCTGAGCGCCACGCGCCACGCGACTTACAGACCGGGCGGCAGCGCCAGCGGGTCGGATTCGTCGCGCAGCGCGCGCTCGACGGCCGATGACACCAAGGCCGATAGGTATCCGCCGGGGTTCTCGACGCCGATGCCGCGCAGCAGGCCAGTCGCCTGCTGCACGATCGAGCGTGAGAACTCGGATGCCGTGGCGATGGCCTCCGCGTAGGCGGCGCGGTCCTGCTCGGCGATGACGACCGGCTCGCAGCCCATCTCGACGGCGAGCGCCTGCGCGATGGGCAGCACGGCGGCCGGCGCCGTGACACCGGCGAACGAGGCCTGCAGCTGCCGCAGGTCGACGGAGGTGCCGTTGAACGTGATCGCCGGATGCACCGCCAGCGGGATGGCCCCGCGCTCAGCCGCGGGGCGCAGCACCTCGGTTCCGTAGCCCGGATCGGTGTGCAGCACGAGCTGGCCGAGCTGCCACCCGCCGATGTCGGCGATGCCCTTGACGAGCCCGGGCAGCTCGGCGTGGGGCACGGCGATCACGACCAGTTCGCTGCGCCGCACCACCTCTTCGGCGTCGATCACCGGCACCCCGGGCAGCACCGCCGCGGCGCGATCATCATCCGAGCCGCTGGTGATGCCGGTGATGGCGTGCCCCACTCCGGCGAGCGCCGCGCCGATGACCGGGCCGACCTTTCCCGCCCCGATGATGCCGACGCCGAGTCGTCCCGGTGCGGTCATCGTCAGCCCTGCTCTCCCACGCGGTGGCCCGGCTCGTCCCGGCGGTGGCCCGGCTCGTCCCAGCGGTGATCCTGCTCGGCCCAGCGATGACTCTGATCGCTGGTGACGGCATCCACGGCCGCACGGGCGACCTCGTCGATCATGCTCTGCGCGTCGCCGCGATCCAGCGCCGACAGGGTCGACGAGACCGGGCCGGTCACTGTGTGCACCTGCATAGAGGCGACGCTCTGCATGCGCGAGATCGGTCCCTGCGAAATCGAGAGTCCCTGCATGCGTGCGAGCGGGAAGATCGCCAGCTGACGCCACATCCATCCCTTGCGCAACAGCAGTCCGCCGCGCGCAAGGGTCCAGCCGTGCCGCTTCCAGCTGAACGGGTGCCGCCAGGCAGCCCGTCGCGGCACCGTGCGGAACCGATCGTCGCCCTTGCCGCCGAGCACGCCGTGCTCCCACAGGTACGCGAGCTCCTCTGCGGTGACATCCGGGATCAGCAGTCCGAGCACACGTTCGACGTCGGCGCGCTTGCCGACGGGCAGCACGATGTTGAACTGCTGCGCGGTGCCGGACTGCGCCTGTGCGGCGGACTTGCCGGACATGCGGTTGATCCGCACGACCCACCATCCGAACGGCCGCCACAGCAGCGACTGCGAGACCGAGATGGCGAAGATGCGACCGGGCGGCAGGGTCTCGGTCACCGTCGTCAGCAGGCCGAAGGTGAGTCGGATGCCATCGGGCGTGGGTGCGATGGAATAGCGCAGCGACTTGGAGATCTGCGCCCAGGTGATGCCGACAACGGCGATCACCAGCGGGATGCCCATGCCGAGCATGATGCCGATCATCGCGATGACGATCTCGGGCCCGCTCTCGCCGTCGGCGGTCATGCCGAAGTATGCCGCGCCGAGGGTGAAGACGAAGAGCCCGCCGAAGAACAGGACCCACAGCACCGCAGAAACGAGCTGCGAGCCGATGAGCCGGCCGGTGGGGATCTTCACAACGCTCTCAGGGGCGACGTCGGCGAGATCCACGCCCTCGATCAGGCCCGAGACACCCGCGTTCATCGAGCCGACCAGCTGTCCGCGTGCCGTTGCCGGGGCGCCGGCAGGCGGGACGGCACCGGATGCCACGAGGCGTGCGGTCCGGGCGCCGGAGGCGAGCCGCAGGATGTCGCCGCGGACGGCCTCGGCCTTCGACGTGGCCAGATATTCCAGGTCGACGTTCGAGTCGGTGCCTGCTCCGACGACCTCGATCTTGGCCAGGCCGATGATGCGGGCCGGGAACGGGCGGGTGAGGTTCACGCCCTGGACGCGGTCGAGCGGCGCACGGCGCTGCGAGCGGAACAGCAGGCCCTTGCGGACCTCGACGTGCGACCCGGTGATGCGGAACTGGTGGAAGCGCCACACGATCCAGAAGCCGACGATGAAGACGATGACGATTCCGGCGACGATCAGCAGCGCCAGCAGGATGAGGTTGTTGGCGAGCACCCAGTCGATCGGGTCACCGGAGTAATCGCCGTACTCCATGTACGACGCCTCTTCAGGTGCGAACTGCTGCACGAAGAAGTTGATGATCCGGTCGCGCATGTTCGAGATGACGATGCCCGCGACGATGATCAGCACCAGCCCGCCCTTGAACAGGGGGGTGAGCGGGTGCATCCGATGCCATTCGCCGTCGGCGAGGGTGGACGAACCGCCGTCCGGCAGCGTCTCGGATGCTGCCGGAGGCTGCGGCGCGGGTGCGGCGGGAGTGCTCACAGGCCGGTCCGCCTGGTCTCGGCGACCTCGATCAGGGTGTCGCGCAGCGCTTCAGCCGCCGCCTGGGTGAGACCGGGGATCTGCACGCCCGTTGTGGCCGCGGCGGTGACCATCTTCAATTGCGAGACGCCGAACGCGCGATCGAGCGGACCGTGGGTGATGTCGACGAGCTGCAGGCGCCCGTAGGGCACCGCGACCATGCGCTGCCACAGGATGCCACGGCGGAAGACGATGTCGTCGGCGCGCAGCATGTAGCCGATCGCCTTGGCCTGCCGGGGCAGGATCACCATCGTGATGAGCGTGACCAGGATGACCACGCCACCGGGGATCCACACCCACTGCTGATCGAAGCCGAGCGCGACGACCAGCATCGCGGCCGCGACGACGATCACGAAGAGGGCGTTCTGCAGCAGCTGGGAGACGACGTAGCGCGGTGAGATCTGATGCCACGACCCGTCGAGTGCGAGTGCGGCGGGGTTGCGCGGGGTGCGAAGCGCCTCATAGGTTCCGGTGTCGAGCGCGGGCGAGGTCTCGGGTGCGGTCGCCGCAGGCGCCGGAGGAACCGACGCGTCGTTCGCGGTCGGCTCACTGGGAGGGGGCGTCTGGCTGTCGGTCATCAGGATCCTTCGGCAGAGTGCAGAACTGTTCCGCGATGAGCGCGACCCCGACCAGCACCAGCGCGCCGACGACGAGGGCGACCATCGCCACAACCGACCCTACCGGGGCGGGTACCGGGCGGCTGAGCAGGAACACGAGCAGCCCCGCTCCGAATCCGGCCATGATCGCTCCGAGAAGGCTGGAGGCGCGCGCCAGGCTCGCTGCGCGCAGCGCCCGGAAGGGGTCGATCCTGGTTCCCTCGCGCACACTGCGGCGCACCGGCCAGGCGAGGAGGAAGACGGTCGCGGCGATCAGGAGCAGCAGCACCGGCAGGAAGCCGGACGGGGTGAACGTCGCCCGTCCGGTGACCGTGAGCAGATGGTTGAACCCGAAGCCCGCGCCCGCGCCCAGCAGCGCGAGCACCGCGAGGACGCCGGCCGAGGTGCGCTTCACAGCGCGTCGCCCTTCAGCTTCCGCACCAGTTCGTCGACGCGTCCGGCACCGGGGAGGATGGCGTCCGGATCGATGCTCAGCCAGGGTTCGAGCACGAACAGCCGCTCCGCGGCGCGCGGATGCGGCACCTGCAGATGCTCCGCGTCGCTCGCGAAATCGCCGTAGGCGATCAGGTCGAGATCGAGCGTGCGGTCTCCCCAGCGCTCGCGCCGGATCCGCCCCTGCTCCTCTTCGACGGCGTGCAGCATGCCCAGCAGCACCTGTGGCGCCAGCCTGGTCGTCATCAGCGCGACCGCGTTCAGATAGGGCGGGGCGTCGGGGTCGGGTCCATCGACCTTGACGGCAACGGTCTGAATGGGCTCGGACATCACCAGGTCCTCGACCAGCGGCAGCCTGCGCAGTCGCTCCGCGGCGGCCCGCAGCATCTCGCCGCGGTCGCCCTCGTTCGAGCCGAGGGCGATGACGGCGACTTCGGGCTCCCGCCCCGGGCGCGGGTCGGGCATCTCAGGCAGGTGCGTGAGGCGGCGGTCCATCATGACCGTCCTCGGCGCAGGGTCACGGCGACGTCCGAGAACGTCTGGGCGATCGGCGCGTGCGGCTTGTGCACCGTCACGGTGACGTTCTCCACCCGGTCGTCCTCGAGCACAGCATCCGCGATCCGCGCCGCGAGGCGCTCGACGAGGTTCACCGGCTCGCCCGCCACGATCGCGGCGACGCGATCGGCGAGTTCGCCGTAGTGGACGGTGTCGGCGACGTCATCGGATGCCGCGGCAGCGGCCAGCGAGAGCCCGAGCGTCAGGTCGATCCTGAACTCCTGCCCGTCGCGCCGCTCGTGGTCGAAGACGCCGTGATAGCCGAACACCGTCAGTCCGGTCAGCGAGATCTCGTCCATTTCAGGCTCCGTCCCAGGCTGCGGTGATCGCCAGAGCGTCCCTCGTGGCGGCGACGTCGTGCACGCGCACGGCCCATGCTCCCGCCCGGGCGGCGAGCGCGCTGGTGACGGCCGTGGCGAGATCGCGACGCTGCTGAGTGAGCGCCCCGGAGACCGCGTCGTCGAGCGCTTCGGCGAGGAAGCGCTTGCGCGACGTGCCGATCAGCACGCGGTGCCCGAGCGCAGCGATCTCGTCCGTCCCCCGCAGCACGTCCCAGTTCTGCGTGCCCGACTTCGCGAAGCCGATGCCAGGGTCGACGATCACGCGCGACGGCGCGATGCCGGCGGCCGCCGCTGCTCTCACGCGCTCGCGCAGTTCGGATGCCACCTCCTGCGCCGCACGCGTGTACTGCGCCTTGGCGTACATGTCCGATGACGGGCCGCGCCAGTGGCCGATCGCGATGTCGGCGTCGAGGCCGGCGACGGCCGACAGCATCCGCTCGTCTGCGAGCCCGCCGGAGACGTCATTGACGATCCTCGCGCCCGCGGCGACGGCCGCGACGGCGGTGTCGGCGTTGAGCGTGTCGATGGAGGTGGCGATTCCGGCATCCGTCAGCGCCTCGACGACCGGCAGCACCCGCGCCTGCTCGACCTCGGGAGTCACCCGATCGGAACCGGGCCGCGTCGACTCGCCGCCGACGTCGATGATCGCCGCGCCCTGCGCCCGCAGCAGGCGCGCGTGCGCCACCGCGACCTCGGGGTCGGTGAAGCGCCCGCCGTCGCTGAACGAGTCGGGCGTGATGTTGAGGATGCCCCAGATCAGAGTCATGTCCAGGCCCCTGATCCTGATTGGGTTCCTGAGCTCGCCGACGATCCGATCAGCGCGATGAGCTCGGCGCGGGCGGTCGGCTCGGTGAACTCGCCGCGCGCGGCGATCGTGACGGTGGATGCCAGGGGCTGACGGCCGCCGCGCATCGTCACGCACCCGTGCGAGGCGTCGAGCACGACGAGAACGCCCCGCGTGTCGAGGTTCTCGGCGATGGCATCCGCGATCTGCTCGCCGAGACGCTCCTGCACCTGCGGGCGCGTGGCGAGGGTCTCGACGACCTTCACCAGGGCGCCGAGACCGACCACCTGCTCCCCCGGCAGGTACGCCAGGTGGGCGACGCCGGCGAACGGCAGCAGGTGATGCTCGCAGACGGAGCGGAAGCGGATGTCGCGCAGCAGCACCGCGCCGGAGGGCAGGGTGTCGGGCGCCGGCCCCCGCGAGACACTGATGGTGCGCTCGAGGTGCACGGCGGGGTCTTCGCTGACGCCGGCGAAGAACTCCGCGTACAGCTCCGCCATTCGGCCTGGGGTCTGCTTCAGGCCTGGACGGTCCGGGTCCTCGCCGATCGCTTCGAGCAGCTCACGGGTGAGCCGTTCGACGCGATCCCTGTCGACCGCCACGTCAAGCCGTCGCCGGTCGAGCCTGCCCGCCGCTGGCGTGCGCACCCGAAGTGCGAGTGGCGGGCCCCTGTGCGGGTGTGGTCGCGGCGATGCCCTGATCCGCGCGACGAGGCACCTCGATCGGCGGCACCGTCGACACCGGACGCTCCTCGCTGGAGAGCCACTGCGGGCGCTCGGGGAGCTTGCGCACCTCGGTGAAGATCTCGGCGATCTGGTTGTGGTCGAGGGTCTCCTCCTCGAGCAGCGCGAGCGCAAGTCGATCGAGGATGTCGCGGTTCGCGCTGATCACCTGATAGGCCTCGTTGTGCGCCTGCTCGATCAGTGCGCGCACCTCGGTGTCGACGCGCTCGGCGATCGTCTCGGAGTACTCGCGTCCGCGGCCCATGTCACGGCCGGCGAACGGCTCGCCGCCCTCGGAGCCGAGCTTGACCGGACCGAGGTCGGTGGTCATGCCGTACTCGATCACCATCTTGCGGGCGATGCTGGTCGCCTTCTCGATGTCGTTCGAGGCGCCGGTGGTGGGGTCGTGGAAGACGAGCTCCTCGGCGACGCGGCCGCCCATGGCGTAGGTGAGCTGATCCTGCAGCTCGTTGCGGGTGACGGAGTACTTGTCATCCAGGGGCATCACCATGGTGTACCCGAGCGCCTTGCCGCGCGGCAGGATCGTGATCTTGGTGACCGGGTCGGTGTAGTTCATCGCCGCCGCGGCGAGCGCGTGCCCGCCCTCGTGGTACGCGGTGATGAGCTTCTCCTTGTCCTTCATCACGCGGGTGCGGCGCTGCGGGCCGGCGATCACACGGTCGATGGCCTCATCGAGGGCGCGGTTGTCGATCAGCTGGGCGTTCGAGCGCGCGGTAAGCAGCGCAGCCTCGTTGAGCACGTTGGCGAGGTCTGCACCGGTGAAGCCGGGGGTCTT
Source organism: Microbacterium alcoholitolerans (assembly GCF_050408615.1). Taxonomy (NCBI): domain Bacteria; kingdom Bacillati; phylum Actinomycetota; class Actinomycetes; order Micrococcales; family Microbacteriaceae; genus Microbacterium; species Microbacterium alcoholitolerans. Next base: position 1,558,681 of record NZ_JBNTKD010000001.1, read on the forward strand.
GCGAGCGACGACCTCAAGGTCGACCGACTGCGAGAGTGGCTTGCCCTTGGCGTGCACCTCGAGGATCTGCTGGCGGCCCTTCAGGTCGGGGGCGTCGACGCCGATCTGGCGGTCGAAGCGGCCCGGGCGCAGCAGCGCCGGGTCGAGGATGTCGGGGCGGTTGGTCGCGGCGATGACGATGACGTTCGCGTTCGGGTCGAAGCCGTCCATCTCGACGAGCATCTGGTTCAGCGTCTGCTCGCGTTCATCGTTTCCGCCGCCCATGCCGGCGCCGCGGTGGCGGCCGACGGCGTCGATCTCATCGATGAAGATGATCGCCGGGGCGTTCTCCTTCGCCTGGGTGAACAGGTCGCGCACGCGGGATGCTCCGACGCCGACGAACATCTCGACGAAGTCCGAACCCGAGATGGAGTAGAACGGGGCACCCGCCTCGCCTGCCACGGCACGCGCGAGCAGGGTCTTTCCGGTTCCGGGAGGGCCGTACAGCAGCACGCCCTTCGGGATGCGGGCGCCGATCGCCTGGAACTTGGCTGGGTCCTGCAGGAACTCCTTGATCTCGTGGAGCTCTTCGATGGCCTCTTCGGCGCCGGCGACGTCGGCGAAGGTGACCGTCGGAGTCTCCTTGCTGACGAGTTTCGCCTTCGACTTGCCGAACTGCATGACCTTGCTGCCGCCGCCTTGCATCGACGAGAGCAGCCACCAGAACAGCAGGCCCAGCAGCACCAGCGGCAGAAGCAGCGAGAGGAAACCGTCGAACCAGGTGGCCCGCGGCACGACGTCGTTGAAGCCGTCCTTCGGTGCCGCCGTGTCGATCGCCTCTACGACCTGGTCGGCGCGCGCCTCGACGTAGTAGAACTGGACGTTCTTGGCGCCCTCGAACTCCTTCGAGAGAGTCAGGTCGACCCGCTGGTCGCCGTCCGTGTTGACGACCTTCGTCACCGTCTCGCCGTCGAGCAGCTCGAGACCCTGCTGCACCGTGATCTGCTTCGGCGCGGACAGGTTCGAGATCAGCAGGAAGCCGGCGAACAGCAGAACGCCGATCAACGCAACGTAGATCAGCGGGTTCTTGGAGACCTTCTTGACATCCATGATGCGTTCAGCGTACCGCCAGGCCGCTAGGCGGCCGCTGTGCGTTCACCGACGGCGTAGCCGTGCGCGTCAGGAGTAGACGTGCGGGGCGAGCACGGCCACGTCGCGCAGGTTGCGGTAGCGCTCGGCGTAGTCGAGGCCGTAGCCGACGACGAACTCGACGGGGATGTCGAAGCCGACGTACTTGCAGTCGATCTCGACCTTCGCCGCCTCGGGCTTGCGCAGCAGCGCCAGCACCTCGATGGACTCCGCACCGCGGGACTCGAAGTTCTCGAGCAGCCAGCTCAGCGTGAGGCCTGAGTCGATGATGTCCTCGACGATCAGCACGTGCTTGCCGTGCAGGTCGGTGTCGAGGTCCTTGCGGATCTGCACGACGCCGCTCGACTTCGTGCTGGCGCCGTAGCTCGAGACGGCCATCCAGTCCATCGGCGCGTGGAACGGCAGGGCGCGGGCGAAGTCGGCCATCACCATGACGGCACCCTTCAGCACGCCGACGAGGACCAGGTCCTTGCCCTCGTAATCGGCCGCGACGCGTTCCGCCAGCTCGGCGAGCTTCGCTTGGATCTGCTCTTCGGTGACGAGGATCTGAGTGAGGTCATCCTGGATTTCCGCAGCGCGCATGCGTCGAGTCTAGATCGAATCGCTCAGGCATCCCTGCGAAGTGCACGAGGTGCCCGCTACCCTGAGCACCAGGAGCGGGCGGGCGCCCGCGGGGAAGAAGGAAGACATGGACCTCGACGCGATTCTCAAGCAGGTGCCGGTCGACGACATCGCCAAGCGATTCGGCGTCAGCCGGGACATCGCCCGACAGGCGGTCGAAGAGGGCGGCGCGGCGCTCGTCGGCGGCCTGGCGAAGAACGCCGAGACCGCAGAGGGCTCGTCGGCGATCGAGAAGGCACTGAGCCGCCACGAGGGCTTCACCGGCGCATCCAGCATCGACGACATCGACGAGGCGGACGGCAAGAAGATCGTCAAGCACGTGTTCGGCGACAAGGAGAAAGAGGTCGCAGGCACCCTGACCACGTCCGAGAAGACGGCGGGCGGGATCGACTTCGGCAAGCTGCTGCCGGTGCTCGCGCCGATCATCATGGGTCTGATCGCGAACGCCGGCAAGGGCAAGAACGCAGGCGGCGGTGGCGGGCTCGGCGACATCCTGGGCGGCCTGCTCGGCGGCGGTCAGCAGAGCAGTGGCGGCGGGATCGGCGATATCCTCGGCGGCCTGTTCGGCGGCAAGAAGTAAGACACCAGTGCAAGGCCCCGCGAATCCGATTCGCGGGGCCTTGTCGATGTCCCGGCCCAGGGCGCGGTGACTGGGTCAGCGCGCCCGAAAGACGATGCGCCCGCCCTGGCGGCGCGCACTGCACCCGGGCAGGTCGATGGGTCCCTGCCCCGACCAGTCGGTGGCCAGCCTGGCGACCTCGAGCGTCTGCAGACGCGTCAGCCCGACACCGAACTCGCTGTCGACCACGAGCCGGATGATGCGGTTGCGCAGCGCCGCCGGGTTCGCGGCGAGTGCCGCCACGCTGACCGAGATGCCAGCCTCCGCGTGCTCGACGATGTCCTCGATGGTCTCGTGGATCATCTCGTCGAACGCCTCGGCGTCCTCGCGCAGCTGCTCTGCGGTGCGTGCGAGGGCCTCAGCGATGCCGGGTCCGAGCTCGGCTTCTAGCACGGGCAGCACTCGTTCGCGCGCGCGCACCCGGGTGAAGCGGGTGTCGAGGTTGTGTGGGTCGTCCCAGACTGCGAGATCGGATGCTGCGCAGAAGGCGCGCGTGGTGTCGCGCCGCACGCCGAGCAGCGGGCGCAGCCAGACGGTGCGGTCTTCGTCCTGCCTCCGCGGAGCCATGCCCTGCAGGCTCGCGGCGCCCGAGCCGCGGGCGAGACCGAGCAGCACCGTCTCCGCCTGGTCGTCGAGGGTGTGCCCGAGCAGCACGGCGGCGGCCTGCTCTTCGGCCGCGATCGCGCGCAGGGCTGCGTAGCGCGCGTCGCGCGCAGCGGCCTCCGGGCCGTCTGCGGACTCCCCCACGCTCACGCGTCGCACGACGGCGCGGATGCCGACGGCTTCAGCCTTTTCGGATGCCTGTGCGGCAGCATCCGCCGATCCGTCCTGCAGCCCGTGGTCGATGGTCGCGCTGATGACGCGGATCCCGCGGGAGCGCGCCTCGAACACCGTCGCGGCGGCGAGGGCGAGCGAGTCGGCGCCGCCGGAGAGCGCGACGATCACTGTGGCGCCGTCGGGTACCGCGCTGAGCGCCGTGCGCACGGCGAGGCGAATCTCGGCGATGACGGGCGGGAGAGACGGCATCCCCCAAAACTACGACCTTCCCCTGCAGGGGAAGGTCGTAGTTTTGGGGGATGCCGTCTCTCCTGCCCGTCATCGCCGAAATCCGCCTCGCCGTGCGCACGGCGAGGCGGATCTCGGCGATGACGGGCGGGAGAGACGGCATCCTCCAAAGCTACGACCTTCCCCTGCCGGGGACGGTCGACTCGCCTTATTCTGAGCGGGTGAGCGATCAGAAGACCTTCGCGCCGGAACGCCTGAAGGCGTTCGTCGACGCGGTCGTGGCGATCGCGATGACGCTGCTGATCCTTCCGCTGCTGGAGTCGGTGTCGGATGCAGCGCGCGGCGAGACCGGCACGGGCGGCTTCCTCGCCGAGCACGGCGGCCAGCTGCTGAGCTTCGCGCTGAGCTTTGTGCTCATCGCGGTGTTCTGGATGGAGCATCACCGCCAGTACGAGACGGTGCGACGTGTGACGCCTGGGCTGCTGTGGCTGAACGTCGCGTGGATGCTGACGATCGTCTGGCTGCCGGTGCCGACGGCGATGCTGGGACAGATGGACACCGATCCGCTGCAGGCGATCGTCTACATCGGCACGCTCATCCTCACGCAGGTCGCCACCCTCGCGGGCAAGGTGTATCTGCGGCGCCATCCGGAGCTGACCGCTATGTCCGACGATCTGCTGCGCCGCGGTGTCGTCGGCGATGTCGCTGCGATCATCCTGTTCAGCGTCGCACTCCCGATCGCCGCTTGGGTGCACGACGTCGGATACTACGCACTGCTGCTGGTCACACTGACCGGGCCGCTGGAGCGAATGCTGCTTCGAGTGCGCAGGTAGGCTAGTCCGCGGCATCCGACCTTCTTTTCCATCTTTCCAAGGAGAGCACCACATGGGCGCACACGACGCCGTCATCGAGATCCCGCGCGGCAGCCGCGTGAAGTACGAGGTCGACCACGAGACCGGTCGCGTCCACCTCGACCGCGTCCTGTACACGACGTTCGGCTACCCGGCCGACTACGGCTACTTCGACAACACGCTCGGCGAGGACGGCGACCCGCTGGACGTGCTCGTGCTGCTCGACCACGCGATCTACCCGGGCGTCGTCGTGAACGTGCGTCCGGTGGCCGTGCTGAAGATGAGCGACGAGGCAGGCGGCGACGACAAGCTCGTCGCGGTGCTCTCGAAGGACCCGCGCTGGGCGCACGTGCAGGACATCGACGACCTGCCCGAGTACACCAAGAAGGAGATCTCGCACTTCTTCGAGCACTACAAGGACCTCGAGCCGAACAAGTGGGTCAAGGTCGACGCATGGGGCGACGCCGCCGAGGCGCAGCGCATCCTCGACGAGGCGATCGAGCGCTTCGGCGCCGAAGGCCACTGACGCCAGCTGACTGCGCGAAACCCCCGGTCGATCGACCGGGGGTTTCTACGTCTGCGGGCGTCGCGCGGATCAGATCGCGCCGCGGGCCGCCAGGAAGTTGTACGGGTTGGTGGTGCCGCCGCCGGTGTACACCTCGAAGTGCAGGTGGCAGCCCTGGGATGCTCCGGTGTTGCCGGCGTAGGCGATCACCTGGCCGGCGCTGACCTGCTGCCCGTGCGACACGGCGTAGCGTGCGATGTGCGCGTAGCCGGTGGCGATGCCACCGCCGTGCTGGATGCGGATGTAGTTGCCGTAGCCGCCGTTGTAGAAGGCGGCATCCACTCGGCCGGATGCCGCCGCGTAGATCGCTGCGCCGCAGCCGTTGGCGAAGTCCGTCCCGCGGTGGAAGGTCGAGCGGCAGACGCCGTTGACGCACTGCGGGGGCCGATTGCCGTAGCCGGAGGAGATGTACCCGCCGTGCGGGCGCCGCCAGGCTCCCGAGCCGGATCCGCCGGTGCCGCCACCGCCACCACCACCGCCGCCTCCGCCGCCTCCGCCGCCTCCGCCGCCGTTCTTGGCGGCTTCTTCGGCTTCGCGCTTGCGGCGCGCTTCCTCTTCGCGACGGCGACGAGCCTCTTCTTCCTTGCGCTTGCGCTCGCCCTCCTGATACCCGGCGACTGTCGCGGCCGTGTTGTCCTTGAGGGCTGCCAGCTGCGCCTGCAGCGTGGTCAGGTTGTCCTGCTTCTGCTGCAGCGCCGCCTGTGCGGCATCCGCGGCTTCCTGCGCCGCGACCATCTTCTGCTCGGCGACCTGCTGCAGGCGGTCGCGCTCGTCGCGGGCCTTGGTGGCCTGGTCGCTCAGCGACTGCGCGGAGTCGCGCGCGGCCGTCGCCTTGTCTGCCACCGCGCGGTTGTACTCGAGCAGCTTGTCCATGCTGCCCAGGCGGGCAAGCAGGTCGTCCGCGCCGGAGGAGCTGTTCGAGAGGAACAGCTCGAGAGCCGCCTCGTCGCCGCTGTTGCGGTAGAGCTGGTTGGCGACCTGCCCGGCCTTGCGAGCGCTGTCCTCGGCGATGCCGGCCTGCTCATCGGCCTGCGTCTGCAGATCCTCAGCCTTGGCTGCCTGGTCGAAGTATGCCTGCTGAGCCGCGTAGAACTCCTCGCCGGCCTGACGGGCGCGCTCCTCGGCGGCGGCTGCCTCCTGAGTGAGCCGGGTGATCAGCGCCTCGATGCGGGAGATCTCGCTCGCCTTGGCCGCCTCGCTCGCCTTGGCCCGCTGGACGTCGTCCCAGCTCGGGTAGTCGGCGGCGAATGCGGCCGTGGCGTTCGCGGAGACTCCGAAGGCCGTGACCGCGATGGCGCTGAGCGCGCCCACCGTGATCGCGCTGCGGCGCGAGACCTTGCCCGCCGGCCACAGGGCGCGTCGCTCGGCGGGGGTGGGTGCGCAGCCGCAGTCCTCGGATGCTGCACGAGCATCCGCCATCAGATCGTCGTTCACACGGACCCTTCCGCCGGTTTCACAGGTGTAACACTAACAACATTCGTCACAACTGCAACAGATCGGCCGTCTCGCGCGGGCACGCGAGACACGACCATCGTCCCCCCGAAACGCCCGGGATGGAAGTAGACCCGCCCTCGATTTCGTTTTTGCCCGCGCGTTCGCTTATGCTTGAGCGTCGGCAAGGGGAACCCCACCAGGATCTCCTGCGGCCCCATCGTTTAGCGGCCTAGGACGCCGCCCTTTCACGGCGGTAGCACGGGTTCGAATCCCGTTGGGGTCACTCATCCGATACAATTTAAAAGTTCTGGCCCTGTAGCGCAGTTGGTTAGCGTGCCGCCCTGTCACGGCGGAGGTCGCGGGTTCAAGTCCCGTCAGGGTCGCTCCGAGCGCAGAGCCTTCTTTCGAGGAGGCTCTTCGTCTAGGACGCGGCAGTTCTCAGAAGTGCCGCGCGGCTCTGTAGCTCAGTTGGTAGAGCGTTCGACTGAAAATCGAAAGGTCACCGGATCGATGCCGGTCGGAGCCACAAGGACCGTCGTTACAACGGTTCTAGAAACCCTCGCCTAGCTTCTACATGGCGAGGGTTTTGCTTTGCCCGCCCCGGTCGTTGAGCGAGCGCAGCGAGACGAAACGCGAGTCCGCCTCCCCGGTCGTTGAGCGAGCGTAGCGAGACGAAACGGCTCTCCACACTTTGATCGTCGGGTGAGCGGAGCCGCGCCAAACGCCCGTTCCCTGACCTCTGGGCCGGTCTGCGGCTGGTCGCGCCTCATTCCGTGTCGGTTTCGCCATCGTCTGCGGAGTCGTCGCGGTCGAGATTCACGCCGAACTGACGAGCCGGCGCATCAAGCGATTCGCTCTCGCCTGCAGTTGATCGGGCCCTCACTTTCGCCGCGATCTCTTCTTCTTCGAGTTGTAACCCTTCGGCCCAGGCGTCGATCAGCTCAAACGGGATCGGCGCGAAGTCGAACGCGTCGATCCCGACGTGGAACTCGTGGTAACCGTGCGCCCCGAAGACGCGAGGCGGCTTTCCGAGGTCACCAAGCGATCAGGCTGCGACGTACTCCTGGCGGACTCTGCCCTCGGTCGCGAGCTCTATGTATCCGAAGTCGTGGTCGGAGTTCAGGATCACCGCGTCGTTGGCAACGGCGTAGGCGGCAATCAGGCAATCGAACGCCGCCGCGGCACGCATAAGCCCTCTGCCCCAGAGCGCCCGCTGGATGTCGAGTGCATCATGCCCATCGGGGTGTTCCCACGCTGGCAGCAAGCCGTCCATGTCCGCTCGCAGTTCTGCATACTCGCGAGGATCGCGTGCTGAATGACAGTACTCGAGCACCTGAGGTGGGCAGGTGATGATCAGATGGCTCGGCGATAGGGCACGGAGTCTGTCGGCGATCGCGGCGCTCACGCCGGCCTTCTGCCAGATGCTGTTGTCGACGAGGTAAGTCGTCACGGGTCAGCGCGCTTCCGGGTCGATCGTCGGCGCGTCGATCTGGTCGGCCTCGAAACGGCGTCCGATGATGCGCTCCACCGCGGCGGGCTGGCGACGCACGGCGATGAGCGTGCGCAGCGCGAGGTCTACGGTCTCGCGGTTAGAGGTCGTGCCGGCGAGCTTCTTGGCCTTCTTGAGCTCTTCTGGGTTGATGTCAATGGATGTGACCGCCATGACTCCCTCTCCTTCGCTTATACAACTGATTATATAAGATCATCACCTGGCGCGGTCCGCCGCCGCTTCACGCTACGGGGAAGCTGGCAGCAAGACGCGCGCAGGCGTCGTCAATGTCGACTACCTGGCCCTCGGTGTCGTTGATCCGCTTCACGAGCAGGCGGGGCCAAAGAACCTGGATGCCGTCGACCACGAAGCTGCCGCCGATCATCGGCCAGTCGGCCTCCAAGAAGCAGAGCGCGCCACGAACAGGCACGTCCACTTCTTCTAGAGCAGCCCTGACGTGCGAGACCTGCTTGTGGACGCCGTCGACCAGTTTCGTTCCGTCGCGGCCACCGATGCGCAGAGCCTCCACCCGGGGACGGACGATGCCACCTTCGACATGGAGCACGGGGCGCTTGCCCTTGTATCGCTTGGCGTCGATCACCCATACTCCCGAAGGTGCGATCACGATGTGGTCGATGTTCGCACGGGTTCCAGGGATGCGCCGATCGTGCAGCGCCTTTGCGGCTGCGGGAAGATCCATGAGACGCGCCGCGAGCTGCTCCTCCCCGATCGCGCCGCGCTCCCACGCTCGAGTGCTCTGCGGCTCATCCGACAGTGCCAGGATCAGCCCGCCCAGCTTCGGATGCTTCGCCCTGATTCGCTGTTCCCGACTGCTCTTACGGCGGTCGTATTCACGTCGTGCGGAGGCGCCGGCGGATCCCAGGACGATCCCTTCAGCCGGGATGGGCCGTCCATCTCTCCCCTCGGCAACCACGACGTCCTGCGAGGTCGCGGGACAGCCGAGGCAGCGCACGCGGCGAGCAGTGCGCTCATAGACAGCGAATTCTCCTGTCTGCAACTCGACCGCACACACGCGGCAGACGCCGGCGAATCGAAGACGCATGCGCTTGTCATCCGACGGCGCGGAGTGCTCTGACATCATGGCGAGACCGTATCAGCGAGTGCGGACAGGAGGACGCCCCTCCCTATTGCGCAGCCTCTCCTCTGGCCGTGCCCTGTCACTCCATGAGAAAGACCGCATTGAGACACCGCACCGGCTCTCCTGATTCGGAGGCACGCTGGATGACCTTCTCACCAAGGTGCTCCCCGGACCGACGATCCCCTGACCTGCAGGACCCTGTCAAGGCCCTGTCCGGCACCGCGGCGTTCTTGCATGATCGGCTCAGGGAGATCTGATGCGAACGACCACCGAAGTGATCCATGACCACCTGACGAAACGTCTCAGCGGAGACGTTTCTGCGGATCTGCAGAACTACGACCCGAACATCGTGCAGCTCACCGGATCCGGCGTGTACCGCGGTCACGACGGCGTGCGCGCCTGCGCCGCTGAATTGGATCGGCTGATCGGGTCGGGCACGTTCGAGTACGCGCAGACCGTCATCGAGGGTGACTTCGCGTTCCTGGAGTGGACTGCCGACAGCGGCGACAGTCGGGTCCGCGACGGCGCCGACAGCTTCTTCGTGCAGGACGGAGTCATCGTCATGCAGAGCATCCACTACACCGTCCAGCCCGAGAACTGACCACCCCAAGCAGAGGAGAGACATGAGCGATCCGAAGAAGAACACACACGGCACACCCGGACCCGACGAAGAGGCCGACACCGCATCCGGCGGAGCGCCCGAAGACCCCGATACCTCCAAAGACCTCAACATCTCCGAAGACCCCGATACTTCCGAAGACCCCGGCTCGGGCAAGGACACCGACGAGATCCTCGAAGATCAGACCACCGACGAGGACGGCAAGCCGCTCGAGAACCCGTCCGGCGGCTGAGCCGCCGATTCCAAAGCGCGGGCGGCAATACGAGCAGTCACCGTGCCACACTGACTGCATGCCCCAGCATCCGACCGACCCACGCCAAGCGCGACGTCTCCCCGAGACGCTGGACGAGTTCCAGCGCGCCGAGGGGCATCCGCAGTTCCGGGTGGATGTCGAGCGCATCCGCTTCTCCCCTTACTACTCGCGCCTCTCCGCCGTCACCCAGGTGATCTCGCAGACGGGCGCGGGCCTCGCGGTTCACAACCGGCTGACCCACTCCATCAAGGTCGCGGCGGTCGCGCGGGCGATCGCCACGCACCTGTCGACGCGCGGCGGCGAGCGCGAGCGCATCGTCGCCGAGCTGGGCGGCGCGCATCCGGTCGTCGTGCAGGCCGCCGCTGCGGCGCACGATCTCGGGCATCCGCCGTTCGGGCATCTCGGAGAGCAGACGCTCGACCGCCTCGCGCGCAGCCGGTTCGGGCTCAGCGAGGGCTTCGAGGGCAACGCGCAGACCTATCGCATCCTCACCCGTCTCGATGAGCACGACCGCCCCGGCGTCGGCCTCAACCTCACGGCAGCCGTGCGCGCCGCCGTGCTGAAGTACCCGTGGCGCCGCGGCGAGGGTGGCAGTCACCGCGGTGGGGCGAGCAAGTTCAACTACTACGCGATCGACGAACCGGATGCCCGTGCCGCGCTCTCCGCCTACCCCCTGATCGAATCAGGGCAGCAGACCGTCGAGTGCTCCATCATGGACATCTCCGACGACATCGCCTACTCGCTGCACGACCTCGACGACTTCTACCGGGCGGGCCTGCTGAACCCGGCGACGCTGTCGGCCGAGTTCCGGTCGTGGCACCGCGAGCTCGCGACGCTGCGGGCATCCGATGAGCGGATGCTGGCAGCCGACACCCGCACGCCCGGCCACTCGCTCGAGCTGCTCTGGCGCCGGCTGCAGAGCAAGGACGCCTGGATCGCCGACGCCGACGCGTTCAGCGCGGCCGTCGCCAAGGTCTCGTCGGAGGTGATCGACGGGCTCGTCGCCGAGCCGTTCGACGGGTCACTGACCAGCGAGCGCGTGCTGGCACGGTTCACCTCGGCCTGGATCGCGCGACTGCAGTCGTCGGTCGAAGTGCACCGGCATCCCGACATCCGCTCGGGCCACGTCAGCCTCAGCCGCGAGACGTGGCACGAGGTGGCGGTGCTGAAGTTCCTGCACGAGCGGTTCATTCTCGAGCGCCCGGACCTGACCGTCTACCAGCGCGGCCAGGCGAGCGTGCTCGAGCGGCTCGTCGACGGCATCGACGCCTGGCTCGACGACCCGCGTGATGCTCGCCGCGCGCCCCGCCGCCTGATCGACATGGTCGAGCTCGCCACCGATGACTACCAGCGCCTGCGCAAGGACGCCCCCGAACTCGTCGGCGCGCGAACCGATGCCGACCTGAACAATCTCGGTCGCGGCCGCGGCATCATCGACTACGTCGCGGCGCTCACCGACGCCCAGGCAGTGTCGCTCGACGCTCTGCTCTCGGGTCGGACCGAACGCCTGTGGGACGCCGGCCAGGGCCTCTGACTCACACCGCGACGTCGTGGAGACATGATGAAAGCGCCGGATCATCGATCCGGCGCTTTCATCAGAATGGATCAGGCGGCCCTACGCAACGGGGTGACCTGGGGACTGGGGATTGATCGCCCCGCGCGCAACGGGCGGCCTGATCCGGTCAATGGGTCATCTGTCGGTCTTCTGACCTCAGACGACGTCTCCGTCAGGACCCGGAGAACGCGTCGAGCGGCGGGTCTCGTACGTGCCGTCAGGTGCGGCGTCCGTCCGCGTGACGACGTCGGTGCGGCGACGGCGCGCCATCAGGATGATGCCGATGAGGAAGACCACGACACCTGCACCCATCAGGATGTACCCGATCAGGTCGAGGTCCGCCCAGGCGACATCGACGTTCAGCGCGAACGTCAGGATGGCGCCGATGACGAAGAGGACGATTCCGGTTCCGATGCTCATGGCTGGTTCCCTTCTCGCGACGGTGTTGCGCCGCGACGTCCCCTCAACGTAGTGGAGCCCGGTCGCGGGCCGAAGGGGGGTTGACAGGCCGCCCCGCGCTGGTCCAAGGCCGACGAAGCGGCTCAGAGTTCGCCCGGACGCATCGCCTCGTCGTCGATCGCGCGCAGCACCCGCATGGTCGCGGTGTCGGCGGGCGGCTCGGCCTTGGCATCCGATGCGCCGCGCCGCCTCGGCGCGTAGACGACCAGCGCATGGAACAGGAAGCGGGCGAAGAAGGCGACCACGAGCGAGATCGCGGTCGCGAGCACGCTCGAGATGTGCCAGCTCTCGACCATCCATGCCATCACCGGAATACGCAGCGCCGCTTCGATGCCGTTGAACGAGACGGATGCTGCGAAGCGCACCCACAGCCGCGAGGCGTCCCGTCGCTCGGCGTGGAAGACGAACCGCTCCTGCAGGATGAAGTTCCCGACGATGGTCACGGCCGCGCCGACGATCGCAGCGAGCACGTAATCCATGCCCGCGCTGACCAGCGCCCACATGATGCCGATGTTCACGATCGCGCCGATGCCGCCAATCAGGGCGAACAGGCCCATCTTGCCGAACCGCAGCCGCGCCAGGTGCGCAAGGAAAGTGGCCCCCTGCCGCAGGCTCGCCTTCGACGTGCCATGCCGGCGCGAGCCGAACTCCATGGGCACCTCGGCGATGCGCAGATCGTGGCGCTCGCCGGCGCGCACGAGGATCTCGAGCAGGATCTTGAAACCCTGCGGTCGCAGCTTGCCGATGTCGATGCGCGCCCGGTTCACCAGGAAGAACCCGCTCATCGGGTCGGTGCTGCGCCACAGCCGACGAAGGAACATCGCCTTCGTGATCACGGTCGCGGCCTTCGAGACCCCCAGGCGAACCGCGGTGCCGAGGCCGGCAGAATCGCCGCCGCCGATGTAGCGCGACGCCGCGACGACGTCGGCGTCGCCCTGCGCGTAGCGCTGCAGCATGGCCGGGACGAGCTCGGGCGGATGCTGCAGATCGCCGTCCATGATGACGCAGACGTCGTAGGTCGCCTCGCGGAGCCCGACGACGACGGCTCCGCCGAGACCGCCGACGTTGTGGTCGCGATGGATCGCCCGCACGGGAAGTGGTGCGGATGCAGCGACGCGGGCGATCTCGTCCATCGTGCCGTCCGAGCTGTCGTCGACGAACAGGATCTCGGCCTGCCGGCCGTGCATCGCGGCCGCGGTCCGTGCGACGAGAGCCGCGACGTTGTCTCGCTCGTTGAACGTGGGAACGATCACCGTGACGGCTTGAGCCACCCGTGTCCTCCCCTGTCGCGCACGCACCGAGCACTCCATCGTGCCACGACACCCTGTGTAAGGTGGCACGGGCCAGGAAACACGGTCGAAGACGATGACGAGGACCACATGACTCTGCTCAGACAACCTGCCGACTGGTGGCGTGAGAACCGCATCGCGCTGCTCGCGAGCATCACGACACTGCTGATCCTGCTGTTCAGCGTCAGCGGCGCTGTCAGCATCGCCAACGCGGCGACGAAGACGCAGTCCGGGGTGGAGGGACAGACCTTCACGATCGCCACCGACACCACCTGGGCACCCTTCGAGTTCCAGCGCGACGGCGAGCTGCGCGGCATCGACATCGATCTCATCAACGCGGTCGCCGAAGACCAGGGCTTCGACGTGAAGATCGACGTCCTAGGCTTCGACGGCGCCCTCGCCGCCGTCACCGCCGGCCAGGCGGATGCCGTCATGGCGGGCATGTCGATCACCGAAGAGCGCCAGAAGACCTTCGACTTCTCGAACCCGTACTTCGACTCCGGCATCCAGATGGCGGTCGCCGCCGACGACGAGACGATCAAGGGCTACGAGGACCTCGAGGGCAAGACCGTGTCGGCGAAGACCGGCACTGAGGGCTTCGCCTTCGCCGAGAACCTCGGCAAGGAGCACGGCTTCACCGTCACCGGGTTCCAGGACGCAGCCGACGCGTACAACGACGTGCTCTCGGGCAACTCGGCCGCGACCTTCGACGACTACCCGATCCTCGCCTACGGCATCGCGACCGGGAACGTCGACCTGAAGACGGTCACTGAGCAGGAGAAGGCGTCCAGCTACGGCATGGCCGTGAAGAAGGGCGAGAACGAAGAGCTCCGCAAGGCCTTCAACGAGGGCCTGAAGAATCTCATCGCGAACGGCACCTACCAGGAGATCCTCGACGACTACCTCGGTGAGAACGCCCCGGACGCGACCGGCATCGGAGGCGGTCTGGCAGCCCTCGGCAACGAGACCGTCGACGTCGGCGAGCCCGGCGAGCTGCCCCAGCACCCGGGCTTCGCCGTAGACACCCCGAAGACGAACGGCGAGTTCGTCATCGCCACCGACACCACCTTCGCGCCGTTCATCTACCAGGTCGGCGGCGAGAACATCGGCATCGACATGGACCTGCTGCGGGCCATCGCCGCCAACCAGGGCTTCACGGTCGACATCAAGCCACTCGGATTCGACGCGGCGCTGGCTGCGGTGACCGCTGGGCAGGCCGACGGCGTGATCGCCGGCATGAGCATCACCGACGAGCGCAAGCAGACGTTTGACTTCTCGGACCCGTACTACCAGTCGGGCGTGCAGATGGCGGTCGCCAAAGACAGCGACATCACCTCGTACGAAGACCTCGCGGGCAAGAACGTCGCCGTGAAGACCGGCACGGTCGGGTACGACTTCGCCCAGCAGCTGGGCGACGAGATCGGGTTCACGATCAATGCCTTCCAGGACTCCGCCGACATGTACAACGACGTGGCCACCGGCAACTCGGCCGCGACGTTCGAGGACGCACCGGTGCTGCAGTTCGGCATCGCGACGGGCAACGTGCCGCTGAAGATCGTCACCGACGCCGAGCCAGGCGCCGACTACGGCTTCGCCGTGCTGAAGGGGCAGAACGCCGAACTGCTGCAGATGTTCAACGACGGCCTGCAGAACGCCAAGGACAGCGGCGTCTATCAGATGATCATCGACCGGTACCTGGCTATCGACGACGAGCCGGCATCCGACAACTCGTTCTGGACGCTGCTGCAGTCCTCGTTCTCGCCGCTCATGCAGGGTCTGCTGCTGACGCTGCTCGCGACGGCCCTGTCGATCCTGTTCGCGATGATCCTCGGCATCCTCTTCGGCATCCTGAAGCTCTCGAGCAATCCGTTCCTGCGCTTCCTCGCCGGCGCCTACGTCAATATCTTCCGCGGCACCCCGGTGCTGGTGCAGGCCTTCTTCTTCTACTTCGGCGTGCCGGCGGTCACCGGGCAGCCGCTCGACGCGCTGACGGCCGGTGTGATCACGCTCTCGCTGAACGCCGGTGCGTACATCACCGAGATCGTGCGCGGCGGCGTGCAGGCGGTGGACCCCGGGCAGATGGAGGCCTCCCGCTCGCTGGGTCTCGGCTGGGCCCCGTCGATGCGACGAGTCGTCATGCCGCAGGCGTTCAAGATCATGACGCCGAACCTCATCAACCAGTTCATCATCACCCTGAAGGACACGTCGCTGCTGTCGGTGCTCGGCTTTGCAGAGCTGACCTACCAGGGCCGCATCGTGATCGCCTCGACGTTCCGCTCGTTCGAGATCTGGCTCGTGGTGGGCGCGATGTACTTCGTCGTGATCTGGCTGCTGACGGTGCTCTCGAACTGGTTCGACAAGAAGTTCAACAAGTAGGGAATGAGCATGACGAACAGCGAACAGACCTACACGCGTCCCGTCGCCACGGCATCCGGCGACCCGATCGAGGTGCGCGATCTGCACAAATCGTTCGGCAAGAACGAAGTGCTCACCGGCATCGACCTGACCGTCACCAACGGCGAAGTCGTCGCGGTGATCGGACCATCGGGCTCCGGCAAGTCGACGCTGCTGCGCTGCCTGAACCGGCTCGAGGAGGTCACCAGCGGCGAGGTCTTCATCGTCGGCGAGAACATCGCGACGGCGAAGGGCAAGAACCTCGATCGCGTGCGTCAGCGGGTGGGCATGGTGTTCCAGCACTTCAACCTCTTCCCGCACATGACCGCGCTCGAGAACATCGCACTCGCGCCGCTGGAGCTGAAGATGCTCAGCAAGAAGGAGGCGCGCGAGCGCGCCATCGAGCTGCTCGAACGCGTCGGTCTGTCGGACAAGGCGGATGCCCGCCCGGCCTCCCTCTCTGGCGGTCAGAAGCAGCGCGTCGCCATCGCCCGCGCACTGGCGATGCGTCCCGAGATCATGCTCTTCGACGAGGCCACCAGCGCCCTCGACCCGGAGATGGTCGGCGAGGTGCTGCAGGTGATCCGCGATCTCGCCGCATCCGGCATGACGATGGTGCTCGTCACACACGAGATGGGCTTCGCCCGCGAGGTGGCCGACCGGGTGGTGTTCATGGCGGACGGGAAGGTCGTCGAGACTGCGACGCCCGCCGAGATCTTCGACGCCCCGAAGGAGGCGCGCACGCAGGACTTCCTGTCGAAGGTGCTCTGACGCCGGGCACTGAGCCCGTGCCCTGGAACCGGCCTTAGGCTGGATGCATGACCACCCCTGCATCCGACACCATCACGATGTTCGGCGCCGACTGGTGCGGCGATTGCCGCCGCACCAAGAAGCAGCTCGACGAGCTCGGCATCGAGTACACCTACGTCGACCTCGTCGCCGACCCCGCCGCCGCGGACGTCGCCAAGGAGATCTCGGGCCGGATGAACATCCCCGTGGTGCTCTACCCCGACGCCAGCCACCACGTCGAGCCCTCCAACGCCGACGTCGAGGCGAAGCTGCGCGAGCTCTCGCTCATCTGAGACCGCCGGCCGCCGGGCGCGGGCAGGTACGCTGTGAGCGACGTTGAAGGAGACGACGATGACTTCCACGGACGCAGCTGCCCCGGCATCCGACATCGCGCCGACCGGCGCCGCGCCGGACGACGCCGTACTCGATGACGCGGTGCGCACCCAGCTCGACGCGGACATCGCCGAGCTGCGCAAGGGCTCGCGCACGTGGTCGGGCCTCACCCTTCAGCAGCGCATCACGCTGCTGAAGGCGCTGCGCACCAGCGTTGCGGCCGCGACCGCCGACTGGGCGAACACCGCCGCCGACTCCAAGGGTCTGCGCGCGAACCACCCGCTTCGGGGCGAGGAGTGGCTCGGCGGCCCCTACTCGGTGCTCGGTGCGCTGGACGCGTACGCCGACACGCTCTCGAAGCTCGCCGCCGGACGGGGCGCGCTCGACGGCATCACGCTCGGCCGTGCGCCGGGCGGGCGCACCAAGGTCGAGGCCTTCCCGCTGACGGGCCTCGACCGCTTCCTGCTGTCGGGCTTCACCGGCGAGGTCTGGCTGCAGCCCGGCATCACCCCGAACACCGCTCGGCAGAGCGCCGGGCTCGGTCAGCTCGCTCCGGATGCCCCCGGCGGCGTCGGCCTGGTGCTCGGCGCCGGCAACATCACTGCGATCCCGGTGCTGGACGTGCTCTACGAGCTACTCGCTCACAACCGGGTGGTGCTGCTGAAGGTCAACCCCACTCAGGACCCGCTGGTGCCCGTGTACGAGCGGGCGCTGGCTCCGCTGATCGCCCCCGGGTTCCTGCGGATCGTGCGCGGCGGAGCGGACGTCGGCGGATACCTGACCGCGCACCGCGACCTCGACCACGTGCACATCACCGGAGCCGCCGCGACGTTCGACGCGATCGTCTGGGGCCCATCGACCGGTTCTTCGAAGGCCGTGGCTGCGACCAGGCGCCGGCGGCGCGAGAACCGTCCGCTGCTGAAGAAGCCGATCACCGCAGAGCTCGGCGGGGTGTCGCCGATCATCGTCGTTCCCGGCGAGTGGACCGATGACGACATCACCTTCCACGCAGAGCACATCGCGACGATGCGCCTGCAGAACTGCGGGCACAACTGCATCGCTGGCCAGGTCGTACTGATGTCGCGCGATTGGGCGCAGGCGGAGCAGTTCCGCACCGCGCTGCGGCGCGCATACGCGGCGGCGCCCGAGCGCCCGATCTGGTACCCCGGGTCGCCGAAGCGCATGCAGCAGGCCGCTGAGGACTACCCGGATGCCCTGGTGCTGGCCGATCGGCTGCTCGTGGAGGTTCGCGAGGGGGCGGATGCCACGGCCCTGCAGAGCACCGAGTACTTCGCACCGGTGCTGGGCGTCGTCGACCTGCCGGGCACCGGGCAGGAGTTCCTCGACGCCGCGATCGCTCACGCGAACGACGAACTGCAGGGCACGCTCGGCGGCAACATCATCGTCGATCCAGTTACCGAGAAGGCGATGGGCACAGGCTTAGAGCGCGCGATCGCCGAGCTCCGCTACGGGTCGATCGCCATCAACGCCTGGACGGCCTTCGGGTTCATCACCCCGACCATGACGTGGGGCGCATTCCCCGGGAACACCATCGACGACGTCGGCAGCGGTATCGGCGTCGTGCACAACGCGCTGCTGCTCGATGGCGTGGAGCGCTCGATCGTGCGCGGACCGTTCCGCCCGTTCCCGCGGTGGATCAGCGACGGCATCCGACAGCGCGGGTCGCTGAGCAGGTCGAAGCGCACCATCCTGCCCAAGCCGCCGTGGTTCGTCTCGGCGCGCACGGGGGCGAAGGTCAGCGAGGGTCTCACCCGCTTCCGCGCCCACGGCGGCGCGCTGAACCTGGTGCGTACCCTGCTGGCGGCGCTGCGCGCCTGACTTCCCTCTGCCGACACCCCCACTTCTCGTCCATACCCCGTGGTGCAGACGCGCAGAGCTGGGGGTGTCGACGACAGGTGGGGGTGTCGGCGAAGAGGGCGGATGAGACTAGAGCTGGTCGCCCGGGAGGGCGAATGTGTCGCACACGCCGAGGCCGTTCTGATAGCCGTTCGCGAACCAGTACTTGCGCTGCTCGCTCGTGCCGTGCGTGAAGCTCTCGGGGCTGACGAAGCCGCCGGACTGCTGCTGGATGTGGTCATCGCCGACCGTGTAGGCCGCGTTCACGGCATCCGCCAGCTGCGCCTCGGTCGGCGCCTGCAGATACGGCACGCCCTGATCGTCCTCGAGCTCGGTGACCTCTCCCAGCCAGGCGCCCGCGTAGCAGTCGGCCTGCAGCTCCATGCGCACGCCGTTGCTGTGGGGTCCCGTGCCGTTGTTCGGGTTGTCGCGCATCACACCGGTGATGTTCTGGATGTGGTGGCCCCACTCGTGGCCGACGATGTACAGCTGGGCGAGCTCTTCGGCCGAGGCGCCGAACTGCTGGCGCATGAGCTGGAAGAAGTCCGGGTCGATGTACACGCCCTGCTCAGGCGGGCAGTAGAACGGGCCGACCGCGTTCGATGCGGTGCCGCACTGCGTGGGCGTCTGACCCTCGACCACGGTCATGGTCGGCGCAACGTAGCCGTCGACGTGCTGCTCCCAGTACTCGTTGAGCACGACCTCGGCGCCGGCCATGCGGCAGTCGTCGTTCGCATTGGCATCCGCGCCGGTGTCGCACTCGGCGAGCGTGTTCTCGCCGGTGACGGCCGGCTGGTCGCCGCCGCCGGGCGCCCCGCCGACGAAGCCCGACAGGTCGACGCCGAGCATGGGCCCGATGATCAGGGCGAGGATGCCGATCACTCCGACGCCGACACCGCCGCCGATGGCTGCATTGCGTCCCCGGCGTCGGGTCGTGTTGCCCGAGATGTCCGCATCAGGGTTGAAGGTCATTCTCACAAGGTAGCGCTGCTACCTCCGGATTGCCGGAATAGGCTGAGGGCATGGCGACGACGATCACGATCACGGGTGCCGGCGGACAGATCGGCTACGCGCTGCTGTTCCGCATCGCGGCGGGCGACATGCTCGGGCCGGACGAGAAGGTGCGACTTCGGCTGCTGGAGATCCCCCAGGGGATGGGCGCGGCAGAGGGAGCGGCACTCGAGCTCCAGGACGGCGCGTTCGACCTGCTGGAGGACGTCGAGGTGACCGACGATCCGGCGGTCGGATTCGCTGGAGCGAACCTCGCGCTGCTCGTCGGCGCGCGGCCCAGGGGCCCCGGCATGGAGCGCGCCGATCTGCTGGCGGCGAACGCCGGGATCTTCGGCCCGCAGGGCGCGGCGATCGCCGCACACGCGGCTGAGGACGTGCGCGCCGTGGTCGTCGGAAACCCTGCGAACACGAATGCGCTCATCGCGGCATCCGCAGCCGATGGCGTCCCCGCCGAGCGATTCACCGCCCTGACCCGCCTCGACGAGAACCGCGCGCGTGCGCAGCTCGCGATCGCGCTGGATGCCCCGGTGCGCAGCATCCGTCGTGTGCCGATCTGGGGCAACCATTCGGCGACCCAGTTCCCGGACATCTCGCACGCGACGATCGACGGCCGGCCCGTCGCCGATGCGCTGCGCGAGCGCGTCGGCGATGTGCGCACCTGGCTCGAGGAGTCGTTCATCCCCCGCGTCGCCAAGCGGGGTGCGGAGATCATCGACGTGCGGGGGTCGTCATCGGTGGCATCCGCCGCCAACGCCACGATCGAGCACGTGCGCGACTGGGTGCGCGGCACCGACGACTGGACCAGCGCCGGCGTCGTCTCGCACGGAGAGTACGGCGTGCCGGAGGGAATCGTTTCGTCGTTCCCGGTGCGCGCCGTGGACGGCGCGTGGCAGATCGTCGAAGGGCTCGAGCTCGACGAATGGAGCCGGGTTCGCTTGGACGCCTCGGTCGCCGAGCTGGTCGAGGAGCGAGAGGCGGTGCGCGCGCTCGGCGCACTGTGAAGCGGGAGCGGGCGTCGGCGGTCTCAGGCAGAATGGATGCTGGAGGTGCGGCCATGAGTGACGCGATGAACCCGACGGATGCCGGAGTGGAGATCGCTCTGACGAGCCCGCTGCATCTTCCGCATGCCGCGGCGACCTGCCCGAAGTGCCTGGCGAACGACGACCACGACTGGTGGTCGGCGCGGCCGGAAGGCGCGCGCCTGGTCGGCCTGGTCGTGTCGCGCGAGGGCATGCCGTCGGTCACGCAGCAGCGTGAGGATCTGACGCGCTTCGGTGTGCCCATCGAGGGCTTCCGTCACCCCGCGCCCGAGATCCTGGAGAGCTGGGGCGACCGCCTCGCCCGCCTGATCGACACGCTGCAGCGCGGCGACGTGCTCGTCGTCGCCAATGTGCACGCCCTCGGCAGCGACCGCGATGAGGGTGCCCGCACCGTGGCCGAGCTGCGCCGCCGGGGCATCATGGTCAAGGTGCTCGGGCACCACGCCCGTCACCTCGTCGACGCCGAGGGCTGAGCGCGCGGCCCACGCAGGCGAAAGCGCGCACACAGACGAAACCGGCCTCCACGCCCATTCGGGGTGGAGGCCGGTAGTGCGTCCGCCGTCAGTGGCGGCACGCCGTGCTGGTCACCAGCGGCTCTTGTTGCGACCCTCGTTGGACTGAGCGTCGTTTGCGTCCTGGATGACCTGACGACCGATGTCCGCGAGAAGAACCTTCATCTCGCTGATCGCCTTGGTCCACTGGATCTTCGCCTGAACGTAGGCCTCCGACGCCTCACCGGTCCAGTCGGCCTGAAGCGGCTTGAGCGCCGTGTCCATGTCGTTCAGCTTGGTCTCGAGGTTGTTCGCTGCGCTGCCGATGTCAGTACCCGCCGTTTCGACGGTACCGAACTGCATCTTGTATCCGCTGTTGCTCATGATGTCTCTCCCCTCCGGCTCAGCCGAGACGGCTCTGCAGGTTCTTCTGGGCCGTGGCGGACGAGTCGTCGGTCGCCGTGTAGGTGGTCTGCGAGTCGAGCAGGTTCTGCTCGAACTGATCGAGCGTGTTCGTGATGCGACGGGACTTCTCCTGCCACTGCGCGAACGTCGCCTGGAATGCGGTCGAACCGGATCCGGCCCACGCTGCGCCGATGCCGGAGAGCTTGTTCTGAATCGCGTTCAGCTCCGTGATGATCGTCGTCTTCGAGTCGTTCACGATCTTGGCACCACGCTGCAGGGCACCATCCGCTGCGGAGACTTGTCTGTTCACGGTCACCTCCTGGTTGTGAGGGCATGTGCCCTGAGTGTCTTTCAGCCCTGAGGGCCGTGACGCCGATTCCCGGCGACAACTATTACCTTACGGATCCGATGATGGGATGCCTATGGGTAGCACTGCCCACGCAGCCCTCCCCATGCGCACGGCATCCTGACGGCCTCACAGCTGCGACGACGGCGCGTGCGCCAGCTGCATGATCTCGAGCCCGCGCTCACGGGTGACGACCTTCGCGCGCCCCGGAACGGCGAACGACGCCTTGATGTTGCCGAGCAGCTGGCCCTCGTCGGGACTTCCGGACAGCAGGATGCCCGGCGCAGCCAGGTCTCGGAGGGTCTGCATCACCGGCTCGTAGGTGGCGCGCGATGCGCCGCCCGCGCGTCGGGTGATCGTGAGATGCAGTCCGACGTCGGAGGCCTGCGCGAGGAGGGGCTGCAGCACCGCGATCGGGTTGCCCGATTGGGTGGCCACCAGGTCGTAGTCATCGACGAGAACGAAGACCTCGGCACCCGACCACCACGAGCGCTGACGCAACTGCTGCGGCGTGACGTCGGGGCCGGGCATCCGGCCTTTGAGATACTCGGCGAGCCCCGCGAGCTCCTCGGATGCCTGGTCCGCCGTGGTGAAGTAGCCGGCGAGATACTCGTCGGGGATCTCGGCGAGGAGCGCCCGCCGGTAGTCGACGACGAAGAACTGCGCCTGCTTGGCAGGCATGGTGCGCATGATCTCCTGCGCGAAACCCCGGAGGAAGGTCGACTTGCCCGACTGGCTGTCACCGAAGAGGTACAGGTGCGGGTTGCGGTGCACATCGAACGCGGTCGGCGCGAGCTCGGCCTCGTCGACGCCGAGCAGGACGTGCTTCTCGAGCCGCGTTCCCGCGGCACGACGGCGCAGCTCGTCGAGTTCGAGCATCTCGGGAAGCAGGCGCAGCTTCGGCGCCCGCGGCCCCTTCCAAGCGGCGTTCACGCGCTCGATCAGATCCTCGACGCCCTCGCTGAGCGTGTCCGGATCGCCGGATCCGTCGATTCTCGGCAGCGCCGTCAGCATGTGGTGCTTCGATGGCGCGAGGCCTCGCCCCGGACGTCCCTGCGGCACGTTCGCGGCGACCTTGCGGTCGATCTCGGAGTCGCTGGTGTCGCCGAGCCGCAGCTCGAGCTTCGAGCCGAAGGTGTCGCGGATCGCGGTGCGGAAGTCCATCCAGCGGGCCGTCGTCGCCACCAGGTGCACGCCGAAGGTGAGCGCCCGGCCGGCGAGCGCCTGGATCTCGAACTCCATCTCGTCGAACTCCGAGCGGATCGTCGACCATCCGTCGATGATCAGGAAGACATCGCCGTACCCGTCGTCGGCTCGGCCCTGTGCACGCAGTCGGCGGTACGTCTCGATCGAGTCGATCCCGTTCGCGGTGAAGTACCGCTCGCGGTTGTTGACGATCCCGACGACCTCCTGGAACATGCGGCGCAGCACGTCCGGCTGGTTCCGGCCCGCGACACCGGCGACGTGCGCCAGCTTCGAGAACGGCGCGAACGTGCCGCCGCCGAAGTCCATCACGTAGAACTGCACCTCGAGCGGGGTGTGAGTCAGCGCGATACCGGTCAGGACGCTGCGGGCGAGCGTGCTCTTGCCGCTGCGCGCGCCGCCGACGATCGCGAGGTGTCCGCCGGCGCCCACCAGGCTCATCACGAGGCTGTCACGACGCTGCTCGAGCGGACGGTCGACGATGCCGAGCGGCAGCGTGAGGGCCCCGGCCTGGCGCCATCTCGGCGAGATGAGGCCGAGCTCGGGATCCTCGACGAGGTCCCCGAGGAGCGCATCGAACGTGGGCGGCACCTCGAGCGGCGGCAGCCAGACCTGGTGGGCCGGCATGCTCTTGCCCTTCATCAGCGAGACGGCGATGTCGAAGGTGACGCGCTTCTCCTGGGGCTCGCTGCCCGGGGCCTCCGGCGTCGAGGCCTGCTGCTCGGTCGGCGTCTCCTCCACGATGACGGGTGCCGCGGTGAACGCCCGGGCCTCGATGGCGCGGATCGGCTGCTCGACCTCGCCCGCCTCCGGCGTCGAGCCCGCTCGCCGCCTGCGGGTCTTCGGCGGCGCCGATACGTAGGCTGCCCGGAACTGGGTCAGCGTCTCGGCATCCGATTTCAGGATGCCGTGACCGCCGCCGCCCGGCAGGGTGAAGGCGTCGGGAACGCCGATGACCGCCCGCGAGTCAGCACCGGAGAAGGTCTTCAGGCCGATGCGGTACGACAGGTGCGATTCGAGCCCGCGCAGCTTGCCCTCCTCCAGCCGCTGGGTCGACAGCAGCAGATGCACCTGCAGTGAGCGGCCCAGACGACCGATCGCGACGAAGAGCTCGGTGAAGTCGGGTTTGGCGGCCAGCAGCTCGGAGAACTCGTCCGCGACGATGAGCAGCGCCGGGAGCGGTTTGAGGTCGGTGCGGCCGCCCTTGCGCGCGGCCTCGTAGTCGGTCACGTTGGCGAAGTTCCCGGCGTCGCGCAGCAGCTCCTGGCGGCGCGTCATCTCACCCTGGATGGCGTCCTGCATGCGATCCACGAGCGTCAGGTCGTCGCCGAGGTTCGTGATGACCGCCGAGACGTGCGGCATGTCGGCCATGCCCGCGAAGGTCGCACCGCCCTTGAAGTCGATCAGCACGAAGTTCAGCGCCTCGGACGAATGCGTCAGCGCGAGCGACAGCACGAGCGTGCGGAGCACCTCGGACTTTCCGGAACCCGTCGCACCGATCAGCATGCCGTGCGGGCCCATGCCCTGCTGCGCGGACTCCTTGATGTCGAGGACCATGGGCTGCCCGGACGCGGTGAGCCCGATGGGCACGCGCAGTCGGTCACGGGCCGACCGGGCCCGCCAGGCGACCTCCGGGTCGAAGTCGCGCACGTCCGGCAGCCCCAGCAGATCGGTGAGCTCCGCCGAGATCGTGCGGGCGCCGCCTCCGCCGGCCGCCTCCTCGTCGTCCGCCGTCTCGACCAGCCCGGTCAACCGCCTGGCCACGGCCTCCGCCGATGCGATGCCGAGGAAATCCGGTGATGCCTGCACCGCGCCGACGCCGCGCCGCGCGACGGTCAGCGGTGAGACGCCGTCAGCGGCATCGCCGATCACGAGCCGGATGGTGAACGGGTCGGCCAGCTCACCCCAGGCGCGTGGGATGTCGAGCACGGTGACACCGTCCAGACCGCCTTCCTCGGTGAGCGGGTGACCCGGCGGCAGATCCGTGCCGTCGGTGATCACGACGAGGTGCGGCACGGCGCCGCCGCTCTGCCCGCTGATCGGGCCGCGCGAGCGGATGTCGGTCACGAGAGGCTCGAGCTGCGACCAGGACGAGCCGATCCGGCGAGCGCCGCCGACGGCATCCGACACGCTGTCAGACTGGGCGTGCGGGAGCCACTTCATCCACTCCCAGTACGCCAGATCCTCGGCCGCCGCGATGACCGCGATCTGCAGATCCTCCGGTGCCACGAACGTCGCGAGGTGCGCGATGATCGCACGCACCTGACCGCGGGCGCGAACGGTGTCGCCCACGACCTCGAGCTTCGCGCACGTGGCCAGATCGATGCCGAACGGCAGATCGGGCACCTGATCGTGGGTGAGGACGAAGCGGTGGGCGGCCGAGGCGCTCACCGGGTCCAGTTGCGCGAGCGCCGGGATCGGCGCCTCGTCCAGTGTCATCGCGAGGGGCTGCGTCGCGGTTCCCACCCTGGCCATCAGCAGCTCGGGATCGCCGACGGTGCGCTCCCACACCCGCGATCCCTCCTCGACGATGAACGGCAGGATCTCCGGTGCGGGCAGCATCCACTCCTCGTACCGCCGCTGACGCGAAGCGACCTCTCGCACGGCGTCCCGCGTCTCCGACAGATAGGCGAGGTACTCGCGTCGAGTGTTCTCCACGTTCGTGGCGTGCTGGGACTTCTGCCGCCACATCTGACCGCCGACCATCGACAGCGCCATGAACAGGAACATCCCGCCCATGATGTAGGTGCGGGTGGCATCGCCACCCTGCGTCAGGGAGAGCACGGCGACGGATCCCAGGCTGCCCACCATCGGCAGCGCCATCATCATCGTGTTCGAGGCCCCCTCCGGCTTGGGGAGCTCCGGTGCCTGCTGCAGGGTGAGTTGGCCGCCGGCCGGGGGTTTCGGCGCACGACGGCTGGTGGTGGTGCTCACAGCATGCCCTCCTCGAGTCGCATACTATTGTGTCAGGGTGCGGGCATGAAGCGTCGTCATGCCGAGGATCGTCGAGGGGCTGGGCATGGCAGCGAAGACAATTCGTCTCACTGTCGCTGATGCGCACAGCCGACACGACCTGGTCGTCCCCGCCGATTCGACCGTCGCCGAGCTGCTGACCGTGGGGGGCGTCGACCTCCGGCGCTACATGGGCATCACCACGTCCGGCACCGCCATCGAGCTGGAGAGCGAAGTGTCGGCCACCCCCGGCGACGGCGGTGTGATCTGGCTGTTCGACCGGGCCGCGGCAGGCTCCGCTCCGGCACGGCCGTCGCGGGTCGAGACCGCCGCCGCCTCCACGGCACCGGGACGCGGGCGGTGGACGCTGCTGAGCGTGCTGCTCGCCGTCGCGATCGGCATGGTCGCCTGCGCGACGATCGCGCAGACGCCGCTGACCATCCTGCTCTCGGCGATCGTGCTGCTGGCCGCCTCGATCGCGCTGCTCGCGCAGCCGGTGCGCGACGAGAACGTGTACGTCGCCTTCCTCGCGCCTCTCCTCGCCGCAGCCGGCGGCGCCGTGGCGCTCGCCGGATTCGGCGACGCGGGGGCGATGATGGCAGCCGGCGCGGTGACCGGCGCGACAGCCGCCTGCGTCCGTCATGCCAGAGCGCGCGTGCACGGACGCGACTCGGCCGGCGCCACCGGAGTGATCGCGGCTCTCTGGGCGGTCTTCGCCGTCCTCAACGCCGCGGCGTTCATCGCCGAGGTGTCGGCGGCGGCAATCGCGGCAGTGCAGCTCGCATGCGCTGCCCCGATCTTCCACTACATGCGCGGTGGCGCATTGAACGTCGATCCGGACGATCTGATCGACACCCCGTTCGTGATCCGCGATGCCCAGGGCATCCGCGCGCGGCCGCCGGTCGAGCCCTCGCCGATCCACGCGGATCGAGCTGCGCGCCAGTTCCTCCGGGCACGGCGGCGCTCGGACGCGGGCACCGTCACGGCATGCATCCTGGCACTGCTGTCGTCGATGTACACGCTGCTCACCGTCGGCGGCGACTCGATCGAGGCATGGTGCATTCTCGGTGGATCGGTGGGCATCGGATGCTATTTCCTTCTGACGTCGCGGAAGCTGCGTGACGGGCTGTCGCGCGGTGCCGCTCTGATCACCGGCACGGTGATCGTCGTGCTCTCGTCAACGGCACTGCTGGGAGCCCTGCACGTCAGCCCGCTGCTGGTCGCGATCGTCCTGGTGGTCGCGGGAACGATCGTCGGATGCATGGCGGTGCCGCTGGCCCGCGACTGGCGCTCGCTGGGCTGGTCTCGCACCGGCGACATCATCGAAGCCATCCTGCTCGCACTGTCGCCCGCGGCCCTCGTGTACGGCTCCGGGATCGCCGGACAGATTCTGGAGGTCTTCTCGTGACTCTCTCGCCGCCTGCTCTCACGCCGCCGCCGGCCGTTCCGCAGGTGCGCTCCGACGGCACAGCGAACGCGCGCGAGGATGCATCGGCGGGAAAGCGCGCCGGCGCCTACCTCATCGACGTGGCGATCGTCGCCATGGTCGGGGTGCTCGTTTGGCTGTTCACCGGCTCTCTGCCGCTCGTCGCCGTCGCCGTCATCGAGCTGTGGGCGATCGGCTGGATCTGGGAGGGCCACAGCGGTGCGACGCCGGGAAACCTGGTCTGCGGCATCCGCACCGTGCGTCGAGAGGGCCCTCTCAGCGTCGGCGCTCCCCGTCTGCTGCCGCGCAGCCTGCTGGTGGGCCTGGCGCACATCATCCCGATCCTGCTTCCACTGGGACTCACCGCTTCCGGTGCGCTGGACGGCGTCTCTCGCGTTCGCGTGATCGATGTCAAGAAGGCCAGGGAGTCGGCGGGAGCCCACCTCGGCGGCGCTCCGAGCCTCGATGCCCGCGTCAACGGGACAGTTGCCGTTCCGGGAGTACTCGCGGCTTCGGGGCCCGAACAGCGTCTGATCACGCGGACGCCGCTCGCCGAACCGCACACGGTGTCGGTGCAGCCGCCCGCACCGTCAGCGACTCCTGCTCCTGCTCAAGCTCCCGTGCAGGAGCCCTACGTCCCGTCCGGTGCGGCCACGGTGCCGGTCTTCGAGCTCAGCGACGGCACGGTGATCCGCGCATCCGGCCTGGGCTTCATCGGTCGCGCGCCGCGCGCGCCGGAGTCGATCCCGGACGCCGTGCTCGTGCGCGTGCCGGACGGCGCCCGCTCGCTCTCGCGGACCCATGCGTCCTTCGGTGTCGAGGACGATCAGCTGTGGGTCCAGGATCTCGGCTCGGCGAACGGCGCGGCCGTCCATCATCTCGGCGGCAGCGTCACCGATCTCGCGCCGCACACCCCGTGCTTCCTGGTGCCAGGGGACGTGCTCGTCCTCGGCGGCGACGCGAAGCTCACCTTCCGACGGGTCGTCGACCGCTCGCAGAGCGCAGTCCCGGCGCAGGGCGCCGCTCCGGTGCAGGATGCACTCCGGGCGGATGGTGCCCCTCGTGCGCAGGGGGCGGCGCCGGCCCCAGCGCCGGCTCCCGTCGCACCGCTCCCGTCGCAGGCGGCGGCGACGCGGGCATCCGCCCGGCAGGCCGCAGCAGCTGCGCCGTCCTCGGCGCCGACCGCCGCGCAGGCCACCCCCGACGCGGCACCTCAGCCTGCGTCCGTCGATGTCGCGACGGTCGCGCTGCAGTTCCAGGACGGCACGACGGTGCCGATCAGCGGCACCGGCTACATCGGCCGCGCCCCCAGCCTGCCTGAAGGCGAACGCACGGATGCCGCCCTCATCGCCGTCCCCGATGGCGACCGCTCGGTGTCACGCACACACGGCCGATTCGGCATCCTCCAGAATCAGACCTGGTTCGAGGATCTCGGATCGGGAAACGGGTCTGCGCTTCGCACGGGTGACGGCCGCTCTGGTCCGATGACCCCGCACCAGCGGTTCACTCTGGTTCCAGGGATGGTTCTGCAACTCGGCGACTGCATCATCCGCGTCATCGCGCACTGACGCGGACCCCACCGCACAGAGGCGTCCGCTGACACAGAAACGTCCGCCCACCCGCGGAGTGCGAGTGGGCGGACGTGTACGGCTGTCTACCAGCCCAGCTCTTCCCTGCCGTCGGATGACGAGCTTCCGGCTGCGCCGGCGGCACCGAGATCAGCGACCACCTCGTCGCCCTCGTCATCGATCTCGTACGCGAGCAGATCCTGACCACGTCGACGATTCTTCCTGCCCTTGCCCGCAGCTCCGCCGGCTCCGGCGTGGACGCCGCCCATCATGCCGCGGGATCCGGACCCGGCGCCGCCCTGAGCGACTCCACCGACACCACCCGCGCCACCTGCGGCTCCGGCTCCAGCCGGGCCGTTGACTCCGCCGATGCCGCCGACACGGCCAGCGCCGCCGACACCTCCGGCACCGCCGAGGCCCCCGGCCACGCGGGCACCTCCGGCGCCGCCTGGCCCGACCAATCCGCCGGGGCCGGTGACACCGCCACCAGGACCGGGGTTCGCACCGCCGGGCCCTGGTCCGGTGATTCCACCGCCGGGTCCGGGCCCGTTGATGCCCCCACCGGGGCCGGTGCCGCCGGGCGGCGGCGTGACACCATCGATGCCGCCGTCGACGTTCGGGCCCTGAGGCTCTTCAGGCGGGACCCAGCCGATGGGCGGCTCGGGCAGCGGAGGGCGTGCGATGGGCGGATGCGTGATGGTCGGGGGATTGTTCGTGCCCGGGCCTTCGACACCGGATCCGCCATTGCCGGAGCCGCCGCTGCCGGAGCCGCCGTTACCGGTTCCGCCCTGCCCGCCCGAGCCGGGGCCGGTCACGCCGGTGTTCCCTCCACCGGGGCCGGGGCCATGCACAGCGGGGCCGCCGCTGGGACCGTCGCCATCGGCGCTGTCCTTCGTCGGAGGCTTCTCGTCGTACTCCGACACGGGCATGGCGTCGATGATCTCCTGAAGACGGATGTCGAGAGCCTCGTTGAGCTTGCGCGCGGCTTCCTCCTGCTCCGCCTCGGCCTGATCCCGGTACCACTGGGCGGCCTGGGTCGGCGTGAGCGATACTCCCGGTGAGACCTGCACCGGACTTCCGGTCTTGGTCGCCATGTCGATCGTGCTCTGCTGCTGCGTCGTCAGTCCCGTCTCGGGAAGCCCGTCGACTCCTCCCGCGGTGTTCCGCAGCGCGTCATTGGCAAGTCCGACGGACTTGCCGAGCTGCTCCTGGTACTCGTCGAAGCGCGCGAGCTCGGCATGGAGCGATGCGAGTTTGTCGCTGATCAGAACACCGAGATCTCCCTCGAATCCCTCGGTCCGCGTCGCCTTCTGCAGGTTCGCCGACGCTGATCTGACCGCCACGGCCGATACGGTGCGCTGCGCCGTCTGAGACATGCTCAGACCGATCGTCATGAAGTTCGAGCGGTTGGCTTTCAGACGGTTGAGTCTTTCAACGTGCTGTCCCATGTTCCCCCCGATCAGACCGCGATGGCCTTGGTCGGTCCGCCCGACACGTTGTAGAGCAGATTCTGGTAGTAAGCCTTCTGACCGTCGTCCAGCTGATCGGTCTCCTTGATCGCCTTCTCGAGATCCACGCGCGCGTCTTCCAGCTGCCGGCCGATTTCGTCGAGCCACAGCTGCGCGGAGTTGTACCGGCCTTTGAGCGCATCGGTCAGAGCGACGGCCTTTCCATCTGCCGTCCACAGACTGGCGGTCTGCCCCTCACGGAGATTGACCATCACCTTCCGCGATGAGGCCAGCGTCTCGACGCACTCCTGCAGAAGCTTCACCTGCGAGTCGGCGTAGTCCGCGTTCATCTGCATGACCTTCATGACCATCACACTCCCCTCCGAGATCCCGCTCGCGACGATACTAACCCGAGAGACCGCGGGGCCTCCATGGGGATTGCTCCCCATCCATCGGTTACTGCGGATCGCAGGCCATCGTCGCCTCGGCCGCCACCTGGATCGCCAGATCCCGCTCCGGGCCGGTGATATCGGCTCCGGCGGCGACGAGCTGGAGAGCCTCGTCCGACAGCTCGGAGTCGTAGAAGTACTGCCCGGTGCACAGGTAGAACCCGGGGACATCGTCGTACTGCGTGATGCCCCCGTCGTGCAGCAGCATCCTGGTGCCCTCCCCGAGCGACTCCGGGGAGGGACGCGAGTCGGCGTTCTCGGAGGGCTGCTCACTGGCCGGCGGGACGGGGACTGCCGACGGCAAGCCCTGGCCGGCGGTGCTCACCAGCGACACGAACAGCACGACAGAGAACACGATGGCGCCGATGATCCCGCCGACGACCGACAGGACGATCCCGACGACCGAGGGCCACTTCTTCGTGTTCTTCTTGAACACGGCGATCAGCGACACCACCAGCGCAGCCAGGAGCACCACGCCTCCGATCACGAAAGTGGCCACCGTCGGGATGCACGCCAGGATCGTGCCCAGCACCGCCAGACCCAGACCGACGAAACCCAGCGTCGGCGTCAGCTTCGGACCCGCGGATGCCGGTGAGGCCAGCGACGTTCCGGGGTACGGGACGTCCGACTGCGCAGGCGCCGCCTGGCTGGCAGCGCCGTCGTCGCCTTCGCCCGCGGGCGCGTAGTTCTCGGTCCACTGCGTGCCGTCCCACCAGCGCTGCCGCCCGGAACCGTCGTCGTACCATCCGGCCGGTGTGCTCATGCGGATTCTCCTCGTCGTCTTCGTCGCGCGTCGACGACGCGCGACCCCTCCTCGCGGCGCGAAAGCACCGCTATGTGTATATCAGCTCGACCCGATGCACTCTCTGCGAGCCGATGGGTCACACACTGGCGCCGGCGGTCTCCTGCGCGACGAACGCGTCGAGCAGGGACAGATCGTCGGTGGTCACGATCCGCGCGCCGACCGCGTGCTCCACAAGACGCGCGCGCTGGGCTGCGGGGGTCTCGCCGTCGGTCCCGCGTCCCAGACCTCGGATGCCATGGCGGGCGAACTTGTCGGACAGGCTCCCCAGCCGTCGCTCGAGCTTCTCCACCGGCCATCCGAGTCGCGTGGCCACCTGCTCTGCCGTCGGAAGCTGCACCGCCCCCTCCGCGCGCCGGCGGAGCAGCGGCTCCGCCAGCGCCGTGAGGACGATCCGCTGCATGGGAGAGAGGAGTTCGGCAACCCCGCTCGCCTCAGAGACCGGGGTCCAAGATGTCGACACCTCGTAGAACGGCGTCTCCGCGGTCAGCGACAGCTCGTACGTCGTCGAGCCGGCGGTGAACATGATGGTGGTGACGCCGAACACCAGCGGCATCGATGACCCCGGGGCAAGCCACGACTGAGCCAGCCCGTCAGCCGACGCCACCGATGCGGTGAGCCCGGAGCCGACGTTGGCCAGCCACCACATGCCGTCGCGCTCGGATATCTCCAGGAATCGCCTGTGCATGTACGGGTTCGAGTCGATGGAGAGATCCGCGGCCCGGCCGATGACGAACACCGTCCCGGCCGGGATGCTCTCGCGACGGCCCCCGAAGTCGAGCAGCAGCGCGCCCCGCGATGTCGAGTCCGCGGTGGTCTCTGCCGGCTGCATCCCCCCGGACACCGTCACGCCGCCGTGTGGCGGGGCCATGCCCCGTTGGGGAACGCGGCGGTCGAGCCGAGCGAGTTGGTGACCTCCATCATGAAGTCCGACGCGGCCTGGTTGGCGGTCAGGATGATGTTCACGAGGCCGATCACGTCGGTGATGAACGAGACCACCGCGAGGATGATGGTGCCGACCCCGCCCGGCGCGCCGATGACCGAGACGATCTCGGCGATGCCGAGCCCGACCCCGATCGCCGTGGTGATCGCGGCGATGGAGAACGCGACCCAGAAGTCGACGATCGCGTCGGCGAAGGTGTTCAGCTGCTCGTCGATCATGACGCACTTGGAGTAGACATCCTCCGCAGCCGGCTGCTGCAGCTCGACCCGTGCGATGTAGGCGTTGTGGGCCTTGCCCTCCCAGTTCCCCGTGCTCGGCAGCGCGGACGGCACGATGGTCGCGGTGGCCTGCGTCGCCGGCGCGCCCACGCTCTCCACCCAGCTCAGGCCGGCCTGGCGGAGCGTGGTCGGGCTGCCGACGTAGGCGAAGATCTCCGCAGTCTTCGAGATCGCCTCGTTGACCTTCTCGAACATCTTGTTGAGCAGTTCCTGGATCTTGGCGATCAGATCGCCGATCAGCGGAATGTGCGTCGCGAGTCCGATCAGCTCATTGATGAGACCGATCACCGAGCTCGCGCCGTCGACGAATTCCTGGAACTTCGACTTGGAGTTCGCGACATCCGATGCGTTGTCCCGGCCGCTGCCGCCGGCGGGACCGCGCCGACCCGGCGTGCTGGGCGAGCGGTCGGCGCCAGGGCCGAATGCGCTGGGGGGACGGTTGGGGGAACCGGACGGGCCGCCACCGTGCGGTACGCGGGGGATCCTGGGACGTATTGCCATGATTTCGTCTTCTTCCAGTCGGGAGATCAGCTGTTGAGCCGGGTCTGCCAGGTGGGCACCGCGGCTGCGGGGGTGGAGTCGCTCGTCGTATCTCCGGGCTCTGCCGCGATGCCGCCTTCGGCGGGCATGGGCGCCGGCGCGGGCTGAGCGATGATCGGCTCGCCATCGACGTCACCCTCACCGGGAACCGGGGTGGGCTCACCCTCGACGTCACCCTCACCGGGAACCGGGGTCGGCTCGCCATCGACGTCACCCTCACCCGGAACCGGCGCGGGCTCGCCGTCGACGTCGCCGCCGGTCTCGCCATCGACGTTCGGCTCAGGAGTCGGCGTGACATCACCGCCGGTCTCATCAGGCAGCTCGGCATCGACGTCCGGCTCCGGAGCCGGTGCGACATCGACGTCGCCGGAGACCTCAGCGCTCGATGCGCCGCCGGCGGCCTGGTCGCGCAGCTCTGCGGCCTGGTCACGGAGATCTGCGGCCTTGTCGCGCAGCTCGGCGGCATCTTCGCGGGCATCCGTCATCTCTTCGAATGCCTCGTCCTGCGTTGCCTCGAGTTCTTCGATCTTGAGACGGATCGCGGCCGCCTCAGCGCGCTGTGCGGCAGCATCCGCCCGCAGCGCCGCCGACTCGGTGCGCGTCTGCAGCGCGGCGTCGGGATCGCCCGCAGCCGCCTGCTGCTCCGACTTCAGATCGAGCTCCGTGGCGCGCCGATCGAGATCGGTCGCGCTGCGGTCCAGTTCCGCCGCACGGTCCTCGAGCGCGTCGATCTCCGCCTCGATGGCCTCGACCTGCTGCTGCGCCGTGTCGGCGTGCTTATCGGCCTGGTCAGCCTGACGATCGAGTGCGTCCGCACGCGCGTCGAGCTGGTCCGCCTTCGCGTCGAGCTCTGCATCGAGGGCGTCGTCCTGCACCTCGCCGTCGATCTCGCCGTCGACCTGGGGCTGGTCGACGGTTCCGCCACCGCCACCGGTGCTCCCGCCGCCCCCGACGCTTCCGCCGCCGCCGACGCTTCCGCCACCACCGGTGCCGCCGCCGGTACCGCCACCACCGGTGCCACCGCCGGTGCCACCGCCGCCGTTGACGGTCGGCTCAGACGTGCTCACGTCCTTCTTCTGGTTCGTTCCCGACGTCTGGTCGGTGTCGTCGTATGACGTCGCGGTCAGCCGAAGCGACTCAGCGAAGCCGGTGTGCGCACCGGGCGCCGTGCCGAGAAGCTGCACCATCGTCGCCTGGAACGTCTTGTAAGCGCTCGCGGCCTGCCCGCCGATGAACGAGAACGCCGCTGCGTCGATATCCAGCCCTTCGGCCGCGGACGTGATCGAGCCGTATGAACTCGCGGCCGAATCCCAGAGGCCGGCGTCCTTGCGCAGGAACTCGGTCTTGACGTCGACTTCGCCTTCGGGACCGAAGGACGACGGCCCGGGCTGTGGCGGTGGGGTCGGAAGCACCGACTCCCCCTCTGCCTCGGGCAGCGGCGCCGGGTCGGCAGTGTCGACGCCGCCGCTGAACGGATCGGAGCCGCCGCCGAATCCCCAGTTCCCCTGGGCCGCGTTGTTGCCCGCGCTGACGATCTCATCGATCGGCGTGGCCGCATCGAGCACGTTCGTCAGTGCGCCGATGGGATCCCCCTCCGCGACGTTTCCTGCGAAGTCGACGATCTCATCCACCGGGTTGACGGCATCGACGATGTCACCAAGTACACCCATGTCTACACTTCCTCTCTCAGCGGATGGCGCCCATGCGGCGCATCAGCTCGCTGGGGTTGTGCCCGATCTTGGCGAGCTGCTCGATCGCCGGGAAACCCTCATACTTGTTCTCGCGCTCGCGAGCGGCCATCGCCATGACGCCGTTCATCGCGGCGACGATCTCGCGCTCGATCACGCTGTCGTTCGTGTTGCGAACCCAGCGCTCGTCCAGCGTCACCGCGGTGATCGTGTCTCCCTCGCGGGTGACCGCGATGGTCTTCGACGAGTTCACGCCGTCGCGGGCCTGACGGGCGCGCTGCGCGCGGTGCGCCAGGAAGTCCTGCTGCTCGGCATCCGCCGCGTCGTACATGGCACGCAGCTGCTCCCGGCCTTCGATCGCCCAGTCCGCGCTGGGGTCTCCGAGCTCGACCGGGGCGGGCATCGGCACCGGCACGTTCGCGGTCGCGATCGCCTCCTCGGCGTTCTCGGTGTACGCCTTCATCCACAGTCCGATGCGCTGCTCGAGAGCACTCCGGTAACACGTGCTGACGACGAGGCCGAGGCTCTCCTCGCCGATCGTGTCCCGCCAGTCCTCGTCGAGGACGATCGCCTCGACAGCGCCGTTGCGAGCGAGCGTGAGCTTCACGGCCCGCTTCTCGTCCTCCACCGTGACAGAGGTCATCTCGTCGGATGCGGCCGACAGTGCGCGCAGCTCCCGCTGCAGCTCCGCCGCAGTCTCCTGCAGCTCCGCCATCAGCCGGCTGGCATCCGCCATGTCCATGTTCACGATGGTCTCCCTCTCTCTCGGACCGATGAGGCAATCCTACGGAGAGCAGCAGAAGCGCCATAGGGGGAGGACTCCCCATCACCCTGCGGCGAGAGGCCGACCGTGACGCCGGGGATTCAGCGGCGCGCGCGGCGCGACCGTGCCCGTGCGAGAAGAAGCACGATGGCCGAGATCGTCGCTCCGGCGCCGAACGCCCACCCGACGATCGCCCTCGCCGGATCGAGCGGATCCGGGACCGGATCGATCGAGATCGTGCGGGGAGGGGTGGGCACCGGCGTCGGTGCGGGGTGCACGGCAGACGGAGGCCCTGGCAGCATCCCGTCGTCGACGAGCGCGAGCGCCTCAGCCGGGCGCACCTCGCCCCAGCCGACCGTGTTGCTGCGCTCGGCGGGCGAGACCCGCATCGCCGACTGCTTCAGCCGGAACGCCCACTGGTCGGGCGACTCGTCCGGAAAGCGCGCCGCGACGAGTGCGGCGGCGCCCGAGACCACCGCGGTGGCGTAGCTCGACGACGCCGAGTCACCGTTGAAGACGCAGTCGCCTCCCGAGATGTACGTCGACGGCATCGCCTGGCCGGGCGCGGCGATGTCGACGTGCGCTCCCGCATACGACGAGTTCGGATCCCACGTCCCGTCGCGCAGGACGCCCGCCACCGCGAGCGCCCCGTCGAGCTCTCCCGGGTAGAAATGTACGGGGTCGGGCCGGTTCGAGTCGGCCGTCTTGCGGTTGCCCGCGCTTGCGATGACGAGGGCGCCCCGCGAGCGGGCGAAGTCGACCGCGGTGCGGTACTGGCCTGCGGACTGGTCGTCCGACAGCGAGACGTTGATGATCTGGGCGCCGTGCTCAGCCGCCCATCGGATGCCCGCTGACACGGATGCAGCCGACGGCCCGGTGATGTCGCGGGAGGACTGACCGTCCTCGGGGGCGGATTCGAACGCGCGGACGGGCATGATCTTGGCTCCGGGGGCGATGCCGACCACGCCGGAGCCGTCGACCGGCCGCGCGGCGATGAGGCCCGCGATGGCCGTCCCGTGCCCGAAGAGGTCGTCATCAGCGGGAGCGGATCCGTCGCCGAAGGTGGTGTGTCCGCGCACCAGCGCTCCGGAGAGGTGGACGTTTCCGGCCTCGACGCCGGAATCCACGACGGCCACCGTGACCCCGCTGCCGCGGCTGAGCGCCCAGGCGTCCTCCAGTCCCAGCCGCTCGACCAGATAGCTGGTGGCCGGCGTGAGAACCCGCTGTCCCGGCGTGCACTGCTGCGCTGTCGCGTCGACGCTCGGGGGCGTCCCGGTCGAGGACGCCGCGGATGCCGCGTGGGGCGCGCCCGCGCCGGCGGTGAGGAGCATCGCGATGACACCCGCTGCTGCCGCGGCGCCGCGCAGCGCACGAGGGCGCATCACTCCGCCTGCCTCGGTGCCGTCCTCTGCGCGATCGCCTGGCTGAGCGTCGGGCCCTGTGCGAGCAGCTGCGTCCACGACGCGGGGACGGTCACGGACGCGTCGGTCTTGTATCCCAGCAGCCCCAGATCGGTCGCGGACTCGACGGGGAAGAACACGCCGGCCTCCGACACGAAACCGTAGGTCGCGCCGGTGCCGGTGCCCTGAGTGGTGACGGCCGTCCCTGAACCGGGCGTGACGCGTGTTCCCGGCTCGAGCTCGGCCGGAGCGGATGCCACGGAGACGACCGGGCCGTCACCGCTCGGCTCCATCTGCAGGCACGCGGCAGTGGGATCCTCGGCGACGACGGGCACCTGCCGAGGCCAGTCGTCGGGCACGGCGTCCGAGTTCACGTTGCGCAGATTGGTGGCCTCGGCCACGGTCATGACGACGGGCTCGACGCCGACGTACGCGGTCATCAGAGTGCGCGTGAATGGCGTCGCCGGGACGAGGTCACCCCTGCCGTCGACGATGTACTCAGCCACGATCTCGCCGTCGGCCTCGGTCTGAACAGCCTGACCGACCATGAGTCCCGCGGTGCCGCTGTCTGACCCCAGTTCGCGGCCCAGGTCGGCGCCGAGCGGCGTGCCCGGCACGACGAGATTGAGCCAGAGCGCCGACACCGTCGGCACTGCCTGCACATCGTCGATGCCCAGGAAGACGCTCGCGACCACGGCGACGTTGTCGGCCTCGACAGCGTATCGGCGGGCGCCCTGGATGTACCAGTACTCGCCGTCGTCGTCTTTGACCAGAGCCGCCTGATCGGGCGGCCCCGAGGGGTCATCGAGCAGGCGCGTGGAGATCTCCAGCGGGTACGCGGCGGCGACGCAGCTGAACCAGGAACCGGTGTACTGCCGATCCGGAGCCGGCAGATGGTCGGGGGCGCCCTCGATGCCTACCGGTGTCGGGTCGCGATCGATGCCGTCGAGCTTGTTGGCCGGCACGGAGGTGATCTCGGAGGTCCCGGCGAGCAGGCGCGCACTGGCGAGGTTCCTGATGGGGTACAGGGTGTCGCCGAGGGCCACGTAGCGCGACCCCTCCCCCTGGACGACGATGATCGAGCCGTCGCCCCAGCCCTTGGGCAGGCTGCCGGTGAATGTGCCGATCAGCAGCGACACGATGACGGTGAGGATCGCCAGCACGACGCTGACCACGACGCCCCGCAAGGGTTTTCCCGGTGGCAGCTCACGCCCGCCCGGTGCCCCGCTGGTGAAGGCGGTGCGGAGACGGCGGCGGTTGAACGCCTGCGCCTGAAGCAGCTCGGATTTCGACGCCATGGATCAGAACCAGCCTCCGGCGATGATGGCCAGCGGCAGCAGCAGGGCGATCATCGCCCATTCGGCGAAGTCCGCGAAGCGCGTGAGACCCAGCCGTGCCTTGGTTCCGAGCAGTACGACCACGATGACGCAGATCGCCGCTGCCGTGAGGCCGACGACCAGTCCGCCGATCCACTCCGGATGCACGACGATCGCGGTCAACACACCGAGGGCGACGCCCGACAGCGCACCGGATGCCACGGCGATGATGTCGAAGCGGGAGTACACCTGCCTGGTTCCGAGGAACATGCCGATGTACGTCACCGCGCTCAGCAGCAGACCCCAGAACCCGGATGCCACGACCGGAACCGTCGCGATCAGCACGATCAGGCAGACGGCGATGCGCAGTGAGACCTGGTACCGGTGCGCGCGGACGTAGAGCTTCGCGACATCCTCCGGGGAGATGTGCGTCGGTGCGTCGTACACTTCGGAGTCGTCCCGCGCCGAGACCACGCGCAGTGGCACCGACGCGAGTGCGACCCACGGGGCTCCGAGCCCCGCGATCGCCGCCACTGCCATGACAGCTGCGAGCGTGCCCGCGGTGGGTGCATCGAGCAGAGCGGTCAGGGCGCCGATCACGAGGAGGACGCCGCCGACGACCACCGGGATGAGCCCGTATTCGCGCAGCCGCTTCAGCGCGAGCATGGTGATGGCGCCGAAGACCAGCATCGCCGCGCTGCCGACGATGAGTGGCGTTCCCCAGCCGTCGTCCGACGGCATGAGGGTGTAGCCGGAGACGCCGGCGTACACCGAGGACACCAGCGCGAGGGCCATCGCCGCCTGCTGCGGCGCGGCCGTGCGATCCATCACCAGAGCGCAGACCAGGAGCACGACGGCGGCCGCACCCGACCCCGCGGCGGTGATGACGGTGCCCGTGTCGATCCACGCCCAGACCGCCGGGACGAGGCCGAGCATCAGCAGAACGGATGCCACCACGGTCGCGGTCGTGACCGAATTCTGGGAAGACCATGCGGGAGCATTCTCTTCTACGACGTCGGCGACGGCCTCCACGAGATCGTCGTAGCGCTTGGACACCGCCGCGGTCGCGCCCTGCTCGAGGACGAGGAAGTCCCCGTCGTGCACCGACTGCGCCGACAGCGTGCGGTCGCCGTCCAGCGGCGTCCCCTCAGCGCGAACCAGGCGGAACCCCGACGAGGCGGAGACGTTGTCGAGAACGCGAAGACGCCGGGTGAGCGACGGGAGCACCTCTGCGACGGGAACGCCACCCGGCACCGACACATCGATGCGCTGGGACTCCCACTGCACCGTGATGCGCATGAGCTGCGTCGGCGCGACAGCTGTCGTCTGAGGCGACATTCATCCCCCGCTTTCATTGAGCACGCGCGCTCCACAATATCGCGCGGTCGGCAAGATCCTCTGCATGCGCAGTGAGGGCTACGCGTCCGCGTCGTCCCCGCCGGCAGCCACGGCGTCGAGCAGCGCCAGGTCGTCTCTGGTCACCAGCCGGCTGGACACGGCGTGCTCGACCAGCCGTGCCCGCCGGTTGGTGGCGAGACGGCCCTGCCCTCCGCGCATGCCCTGCACGCCGATGCGGTCGAACTTGTCGCACACGTTGTCGAGCTTGCGGTTGAACCGCGTGCTGGTCCAGCCGAGCCGCTCGGCCGCCTGAGCGGAGCTCGGGATCTCACTCGTGCCGGTCCCCTCTCGCCGCAGCACCGGCTCCGCCAGCGACAGGATCAGCAGCTTCTGGCTCGCGGTCAGCGGCACATGCCCGATCGTCGACTCGCCGTCATCCGAGCTGTCGCGGGGTGCGATGCGGAACGCCGGGCCCTTCATGTGGATCGTCAGCTCGTACGTCGTCGGTCCTGCGGTGAAGACCACGGTGGTCTGCTCGAACACGATCGGCAGCCTCGCCCCCGGTGCGAGCCACGCGTTCACCCCGCCGGATGAATCAGTCACCGTCGCCGTGAGGCGCGCTCCGACGTTCGACAGCCACCACAGCCCGTCGGCGTTGGAGATCTCCAGGAACTGCCTGTGCAGGAAGAGGTTGTCGTCGAGTTCCAGGTCTCCCTGCCGTCCGACGTAGAACGGCTCGTCCGTGTCGAGCGAGAAGTACTCCCCCGCGTACTCCACCGTGAGATCCATCAGTCCACGCACCCCCTGATCGGCTGCGGGGACGACCTGCCGTCGTCCCTCCTCAGCACCACCTCGATGCAGGTGCGCTCGGAACGCGCCCCGTCGAGTGTGACTTTGTTCTCCGTCGTGCTGCTCGGCTCGCCGGCACCGTCGAGGGTCACCTCGTACCACAGGTACGAGTCCCCCTCCTCGGGCTGCGGATTCTGCCACGAGAAGCTCACGACACCGCCGTCGCTGCTGCCCTCGAGATCCGAGACCGAAGGCACGAGGCCGGCAAGCGGGTCCTGCGGCGCAGGAGTGTCCGCCGTGGTCGGCTCGGGATCCGGCACCAGCGCGTCGGTGATGGCCCCGGAGAACGCGATGCCGACCACGAGCGCCGCCACGCCCAGCCCGGCGACGAGCCAGCCCCACCACGGCATGCCCGAGCGGCTCGGGGACGGCGGCGCGTCGTGGACGGATGCTGCCGGAGCCGCCGCGGACGGGCCGGCCGGCGGCCGGACGCCCGCCTCGGGTGCGACCACGGTGGGTCGGCGCAGCACCGTGGCCTCGTCGTCCTCCGCGGTCGCCGGCGCCGACGGCATCCGACGCTGCGTCTCGTCGAGATCTGCCGCCGCGGGCGGATGGTCGAAGCGCGGAACGTTCGCGACCGCGGCATCCGGCTGCTTGCGCAGCGTCGTGGCGGACGGTCGAGTCGAGGACTGCGTATCGGGATTGATCGACCTGACCTCACGGACCCGCGTC
This sequence comes from Microbacterium alcoholitolerans, assembly GCF_050408615.1. Lineage (NCBI taxonomy): Bacteria > Bacillati > Actinomycetota > Actinomycetes > Micrococcales > Microbacteriaceae > Microbacterium > Microbacterium alcoholitolerans. The sequence goes on from NZ_JBNTKD010000001.1 coordinate 1,599,968, forward strand.
AGGCCGTCGTCGTCATCGTCCTCGCCATCGTGGTGCGGGTGCTCGTCGACGATGTCGATGGGCGTCACCGAATGCGCGAGCTCGATCTGCACCTTCTGCAGGGCGCGGGCGAACGCCACTGCACTCGGATAGCGATCGTCGGGCCGCTTCGACATCGCACGGGCGAGAGTCGCCTGCAGGCTGTCGGGCATGTCGGCGCGTCCGAGGGGCGGCACCGCCATCCGCTCGATGCGCTCGATCAGATCGGCGCTGCTGTTGCGCTCACCCTTCCGCTCGAACGGCGAGCGTCCGGAGAGCAGCGTGTAGACGGTCGCTCCGAGTGCGTACACGTCGGTGCGCACTCCGGTGGTCGGGTTGTCGGCGAAGGACTCCGGCGGCGACCAGGGGATGGACATTCCCGCGGCCTCGCCGTCGGATCCGGAGGCAGCGGTCGTCGACGCGATGCCGAAGTCGGTCAGCGCGGGCCGGTTGTAAGCCGTGACGAGGATGTTCGCCGGCTTGATGTCGCGGTGCAGCACTCCGGCGCGATGGGCGGTCTCCACCGCGCCGCTGACCTGCACGCCGACGCGCAGCGCCTCGGCGACCGAGAACGGCTCCTTGCGCGTGCGGATCTGCAGGTTGGGCTTGGGGCAGTACTCCATCACCAGGTACGGACGGCCGTCGTCCGCCACGCCGGCCTGGTAGATGGTGACGATGGCGGGATGCGTCGACAGCAGCGCCATCACGTTCGCCTCGTTGGTGAACTCCTCGGCCGCGCCCGCGGTGAGGCGATCCGCCAGCAGCACCTTCACTGCCACCTCGCGCTTGGGCAGCTGCTGCTCGTAGAGGAAGACGTCGGCGAAGCCACCCGTGCCCAGTGGGCGGACATAGGTGAAGCCCGGCAGCTGGGGCGGCGGCGAGGCGACGCGTGTCATCCGAATTCCTCGATGGCGACGGTCACGCCGTCACCCACGTCGATGACGTCCCCTCCGAGCACGAGTGTCTGCTCGCCCGGGTGCAGGCGCACCGGGTCCGCCCCGGGGCGCAGCAGCGTCGAGCCGTTGGTCGTGTGCAGATCGATCACGACGACGGAGTCGCCCTCCGGACGGACCTCGAGGTGATTGCGGGAGATGTCCGACTGCGGGCTGTCGACCGCGATCAGGTGCGGCAGCGTGGCGCCGCTGGCCCGCGTGGAGCGGGGCTTGCGTCCGATGATGACGGACCGGTCGAGCTCGACAACCTGACCGGTCGACATGCGGATCCGCGCGGAGGTCGACCCGCCCTGGCCGTCCGAGAGCACCGGCATGACCTCCGTCGGCGCATCCGGGGCTGAGGTCGCGCCGCGCAGGCGCCGGGCCTCGGCGAGGGAGATCGTGGCACCGTCGTGATCTCCGATGTCGGTCGCAGCCGGTGCGGCCGGCGGGGCGGGAGGCGCCGGCGGCGGCAGGACGGCGGGGACGGCCCCGGGAACGGGCGGCGCAGGCATCGGCGGCGCGGGCTCCGCACCGCGGACGGGCGGGGCGATCGTCGCGCCCAGATCCGGCTCCCCGAGTGAATCGCCCTCAGCGTCCTGCTCCATCGCTCGTCCACGCAGGTCCGCGACCTCGTCGGGAGCGATCGTCGCGGTCGCGACCTCATCGGTGACGGCCTCTTCGGTCGGCGCTGCATCGGCGCCCGCCTCAGGGTCTGCCGGCTCGGCGGCAGCGTCCTCAGCCGTGGCATCCGCCTCTTCAGGTGCGTCCTCGGGCGCGTCCTCGGAAGTCACCGGAGATTCGGCGTCGGCCGCCTGCTCTTCATCGTCATCCGTCGTGATCATCGCCGTAACGTCTTCGTCGGCTCCATCGGCCGCCTGCTCGGTGAACGGCTCCCCGACGCGCACGCCGGAGGCGAGCACCACACCGGAGCGGATCGGATACTCGACCGACGATGCCGCGCCGAATCCGATCTCGAAACGCGGCGGCTCTGCGATGAAGCGCTCACTCCAGGTGGTGATGTGCTCACCCGAGAAGCTCTCATCCAGGCCGGTGCTCACCGTCACCGCCCCGCGAACGGCGAACCGCGTGCCGTTCGGTCCGATCAGGGCGACGGCGAACGAGCCCAACCCGGTGATCGCTCCGCCGGAGAGCACGTCGATGACCTCGGTCAGCTCGGGGACACCGCTGCCGAGCATGGCGGACAGCGCGACGACCTTGTCCGCGCTCGCATCCGCCGGGAGGGCGGCGATGCCGGATTCCTCGATGACGACCTGCCATTCTCCTGGCCGATAAGTGACGTCATTCATCGCATTCCTCCATCCACCGCCGCACGCGGACGCGTGTCGGCAAGGTCATCGGCTTCGTCGGCCTGCACGTGGATGCCGCGCGCGGACGCCACGGTCACTGCATCGACGACCACCACGGTCACGTTGTCCCGCCCGCCGAAGCGCACTGCATCCGCCGTCAGGATCTCGGCGGCGCGCTGCGGGTCGGATTCGCTGCGCAGCACCTCGGCGATGTGCTCATCCGTCAGCTCGGTCGTCAGTCCGTCCGAGCAGACCAGCATCCGATCTCCGCTCTCGGCGGGGAAGAGCCAGTAGTCGGCGTCGCCGACGCTGCCGGCGCCGATCGCGCGCGTGATGATGTTGCGCCGCGAATCGGACTTCGCCTGCTGAGGGGTGATCTCGCCCTCCTCGATCAGCTCCTGGATGTACGAGTGATCGACGGTGATCTGCTCGAGCTCTCCGTTGCAGAACTGGTAGGTCCGCGAGTCGCCGATGTTCAGCACGAGCCAGTAGCCGAGGCCGTCCACCGCCGCGATCGCGACGCCGCTGAGCGTCGTTCCCGCGCCGGCGGCGCCGTGATGTCCCAACGCTCCCACAGCGGCTCGCGAGGATGCCAGGGCGTCGTTGAGGTCGCCGATCGACAGAGCTTCCCTGCCGATCAGACGGGAGAAGTGCTCGATGACGGTGGCGCTCGCGACCTCGCCCGCATCGTGCCCGCCCATCCCGTCGGCCACGATGAACAGCGGGGCCGCTGCGAGGTACGCGTCCTCGTTGAGCTTGCGGCGCGCGCCGACGTCGGTGGCACCTGCGCTGGCGGTGACGATCGGCGCACTCATACGTATCCTCCGATGGTCACGATGCGATCGCCGATCTCGAGAGAGTCGCCCAGTCGCACTGGCACTCGCTGCCCCGGAGGGCACGCGATGCGGACGCCTTCGCGGACGACGACGGTCCCGTTCGTCGACTGCCGGTCCATCACCCAGCCGCCCCGCGTCGTGGCGCCTGCCTCGAAGTGGGTCTTCGACAGCGAGCGGGTCTCGTCCCGCACGGCGACGTTGGTGGCGCCGCTGCCCTCTTCGGGGTTGCGTCCGAACACGGTGCGCCCGGACACCGTCGCCCGCTGTCCGTCATCCCAGGTGAACACCAGGCGGTGCCCTGGCACGCTGATGCGCGTCGACTCGATGTCGTCCATGTCCTCGATGTCGTCGAGATCGGGGGCCGCAGGCTGCGTGGGCTTCGCGTGCGTGACCGGAGGGGCCGGGAAGTCGGGCAGCGCCGCCGGAAGCGGCGGGCGGGGAGGAATCGGCGGGGCCGGAGGAACCGCCTCGGCTGGAGGAACCGGCGGGGCCGGAGGAACCGCCGGGGCCGACGGGGCTGACGGCTCCGCGACGACCTGATCGGCATTCCCCGACCGCTGCGGGGGCTCCTGGGTGATGCCCGGGACGAAGGAGATGAGCGGATCGTCGGGGAGGTCTCGATGGATGCGAGGTGAGATCACCGTATGCTCGACGAACTCGTCGTCGGCTGCCTCGTGGGAGACCGACGGCTCGGCGGGCGCCGTGGGGGCGATCGGCTCCGCAGGCTCCGGAGGGCGCACCGCGAAACCGGAGCCGGGCTGTGCGGCAGATGGCGGCGGCGGGAATCCCTGGGGGCTCGGCGCGAATCCAGGCATCGACGTCGCGGCGGCGGGCGCCGCGAATCCGGGCATCGCGATCGGCGCGCCGTCCGCCTGGGCGCGATCGGGAGCGGCCGGCACCTGCGTCGACACCGCCTGCGCGGCGTTGCGCGATGCGGTGCGCGCGTCGAGCATCACGGCGCCGGCGACCTTGTCGTGCCAGCCCTGGAAACGGCCCGAGCCGTCGAACAGAACCGAGAAGTAGCCGACGACGATGCTGGCGGCCAGGCCCCAGATGACGTTGCGCAGCAGCGCGCGACCGAAGCCGATGGGGGCGCCGTCGGAGGCGTTCGCGAGCCGGATGCCCTGTGCGCGCATGCCGATGGAGCCGCTCCCCGCCTGCATCACCGTGTAGACGATGAGCCAGGCCAGCATCAGCACGCCGACGACCGGCATGACGACGAACGTGAGCACGAGCACGGCGGCGGCGGGATCATCCCCGCCCAGCGCGGTGACGGTCATCACGATCGCGACGATCGTGCCGATCACGGGGATGATCGCGGCGATCAGGGCGTCGATGACGTACGCCACGACCCGTCGCTGGATGGGCGCGACGTCGCCGAAGGGAAGCATCGTCATCGGTTCTCACTCTCGGAGGTCGTGCTCTTGCTGTCGATGTTGCCAGGTTCGCGCTTCACGCGCGCGGCTGCGGCATCGCGGAGCCCCTGCATCCGAGCCGTCAGCCGGCTGCCGCCGGTAAGCGAGCGGATGCTGAGCCGCGCCTTCGTGCGTGCCCAGAACCCGGCCCCGGCGCGGATGCCACCCACGGCTTCATCGACCTCGCGCCAGAACGCATCGACGTCCTCGGCCGTCGGCTCGCCCGGGCCGAACACCTGGCTGTCGGCGCGCACTGCAAGCGCCGTGGCGGTGGGAGCGGCGACGGCGGATGCCACCACAGCCGCCTCCTCGCCGCGAGTCGCGCCCGGCGCGAGCCGTGCTCCATGGTCGACGGCGCGGTCGGTCAACTCGTCCCAGCCGCCACTGATCCGATCGGAGATCCTCTCGGCGTTGCGCCGCGATCGCCTCTTGGCGGCCTTCCAGGCGCCGATCACGATGAACGGCGACAGCAGCAGGAGCAGCGTGCCGAGCGAGATGCCGGCGATCGCCAGGATCATCCCGATGATGCCGAGGATGTTCGGGGTGTCGTCCTGCGGCTCGCGGTCGTCGGGGACGGTCGGCGGCAGGTCGACCGGCTCCTGCGGCGGAGGCGGCGGCTGCAGCACCTGCGGCTTCGGGTCGACCCGCGGCTTGGTGTTCTGGTTCTTGGGCACCTGGTCCTCGGGCGGAGTGGGGTCGAACGCCACCCAGCCGATGCCCTCGAAGGGCACCTCGACCCAGGCGTGCACGTCGTCACCGGTGGCTTCAAAGACGCCTCCGGCGTCCTCTTCGTCGGGGTAGTACCCCATGACCACCCGAGCGGGGATTCCGACCTCACCGGCGGCGAGCGCCATCACCACGGCGTACTGCTCGTCGTCGCCGACCATCTGATCGCCGCCCAGCAGCGTGCTGATGCGCTCGGCGGTGTGCCCGGCGCGCGAGAGGACCTCTCCCTCGAGTCCGTGGCTGAAGAAGCCGTCCTTCGAGAAGTGCGCCTCCAGGGCGCGCACCTGCTCGATCGGCGTCTCGGCATCGGTCACCACGTCGGCCGCGATGTTCGCCAGGTCCTCGGGGACGTATGACGCGGTGTGCGGCTTGACGTTCGCGAACGCGGCGTCCTTCAGCTGCGCGTCGGTCGGCTCGACGGGCACGATCGCCTCGACGGTGTACGTGTCGCCCTTCTCGAGCGAGGCGGTCGCGACGGTCGTATCGGTGGTGTTGTTGACGTAGGTGCTGCGACGCAGCTGCTCACCCCGTGAGCCTGTGTACGTGATCGCGTCGAGGATCGGCGCACCCGGCACCCAGACGCCTTTGTACTCGTCGATCGCGAATCTCAGCGTGGTCGGCACGCCCTCGGCCTCGGGCGCCATGCCGGAGCGCAACGGTGTGAAAGCACTCGAGGACCCAGGACCGCCGTCGGTGACGTTGTAGACCGTGCCGTCCCAATCGTCCATCGCGCCGATGCGCACACGGGCGCCCTTGGGCAGTCCCTCGACGGTGAACAGCGTCTTGGTCTTCTCGTCGCGCACGTTCTTGCGGAACGACTGCAGCGGGCTGGCGTAGTCGCGGATGTCGAACGGCGGGATGATCGCGTCGCGGAAGACGTGACGCGGCTGCGCAGGAGCAGTCGCCGCGCTGAGCCCGACGCCGGCGCCGGCGGCCACGGCGATGATCGCGATGCCGCCGATGAGACGTCGCACCCGCATGTGCCTGGCGCGGTCCGGGTCGGCCTCAGAGACGTCGACGGCGTTCTGCTGCGGTGCCCACCACGCGCGCAGCGACAGCCAGAGCACCGTGACGGCGGCGAGCACGAGACCCTGCACGATCGGGAACGCGGCCTGCGGCACGCCGAGCGCGATCACCAGCACGAGCGCGCCGACGATCGGGAGCAGCGCCCACACAGCGCGCTGCAGTCGCAGGGCGAGCGAGGCCGCGGTGACCGACGAGACCAGGCTGATCAGGAACGTCACCAGCAGGTGACCGTCCTGCACCGATACCGGCGCGACGGTGGTGAGCAGCTGCTTCCACGAGGTCACGGCGCCGAGGGCGAGCGCGCGCAGTGTGTCGAGCGTCGGCACGATTCCGGCGATCGTCGTGTGCGGCAGGGCGAGCGCCCCGCCGAAGACGAAGTAGGCGCCGATCGTCAGGCCGGTGGCGATGAGGATGCCCCAGTGCAGCCATGCGCAGACCAGGGCGATCGCGATGCCGAGCAGCAGTCCGCCGACGACAGAGATCAGGAACGCCGGTCCGCCGAAGGTGGGCCAGAATCCGACGAGAGCGACGAGCAGCAGCAGGCCGACGGCGGCGACGTCGAGCGCCCAGCGCCGGATCGGCCGTTCGGACAGGGAGAGCGCGGTCATGCGAGAACCTTCTGAAGAGCTAGCGGCAGCTGGTCGAGCGCGCCGACCGTGACGACGTCGGCCTCCGCGATGCGGCGCAGGGCGGGCTGCTCGAGACCGGACTGCACGACCACCGCCAGGGCCTTCGCGCCGAACGGCAGTCGCGAGCACGCCTGCCGCAGGTCCTCCGAACGAGTGCTCGATCCGCACACCAGCACCACGACGCTCGCCAGCGGCATGGTCGCCGCGAGCACGCCGGCGAGGTCGGCGATGCCGCCCTCGCGCGGCTTGGACGGCTCGACCATCGACAGCGAGTCGAGCAGGCGCTTGCCGGTGCCGGATGCCAGTTCTCGACCCTGCACGCGTACGTCCACACGCTGGGAGTCGCGCAGGGCCCGCAGACCGATCGACCCGGCAACGGAGACCGCCAGTTCGAGCTCATCGTCGGTGCGGTAGTCGCCGCGCGAGCGGGACAGCCCGATCACGAAGTGGGAGCGGCGGGTCTCCTCGAACTGGCGGACCATCATGGTGCCGGTGCGTGCAGTCGATCGCCAGTGCACGTGGCGCAGATCATCGCCAGGCTGGTATTCCAGCAGAGCGTGGAACGACACGTCGTCGCGGGAGAGGTCGGCGGCCGGAAGCCCCTCCAGGTCGCGCAGGAAGCCGAGCGACTGACCGCCGAACAGCACGGTCTTGGGGTGCACATACAGATCGACGGGATCATCGCGCCGATGCGCACGCTCGAAGACGCCGAGCGGATCGCCGCGCACGATGCTGACCGGACCCACCTTGACCACACCACGGCGCTGCGTGGGAATCGCGAACAGCTCTTCCGCCTCCTCGCCCGCAGCGAGTCGCTGCACCGAGAAGTCACCGCGCCCCGAGCCCACCGGCAGCACCACGCGCGAGGGCAGGATCGCCCGTGAGCTCCGGTTCGCCAGCGTGAGTGCGCCGATCGCGCGCTCGCCCACCACCACACGGGTGCGAGCCAGATCCAGCGACACGTCATAGGTTGTGCGGCCGATCAGGAATGCCGCGCAGATCAGCAGCACCAGTCCGAGCATCCACGCCGCCATGATCAGCTCACGCCATCCCAGCAGCGCGCCGGTGATCCAGAACAGCACGGTGAGCGCGAGCAGCGTCCACCCCAGCGGGCGCACCACCGAGGCGATGAGCTGCATCCGGCGCAGCACGCGCGCGCCGACGACGGCTGCGACGTCGCGCCAGCCCGCCTCCTGCTCGCCCGCCCCCGGCGCGGCGATCGTCCCCTGCGACATCAGGCCGCGGTGCGCGCCTGCGGAGCGGCGACACCCTCCAGCACCCGGGCGATCACGGTGTCCGCCGTCGTGCCGGCGAACTCCGCCTCGGGGTCCAGCAGCAGACGGTGCTGCCACACCGGACGGGCCAGCGCCTTGATGTCGTCCGGCAGCACATAGTGACGGCCGTGCGCCGCCGCCCACACCTTCGCGATGCGCACCATCGCGATGGCACCGCGCACCGACACGCCTAGCCGGATCGCCGGGTCATTGCGGGTCTCCTCGGCGAGCTCTGCCGCGTAGCGCAGCACGGCGGCCTCGACATGGACGGTCGCCGCGAGGTCGGCCATGTCGGCCACCGCACCGGTCGTGATGACCGCCGACAGCGACGCGGAGGGGTTGCGCTGCGACGCGCCGGCGAGGATGCGCGCGGCCACGTCGAGGTCGGGGTAGCCGATTGAGGTCTTGATCAGGAAGCGGTCGAGCTGCGCCTCGGGCAGCTTGTAAGTGCCCGCCTGCTCGACCGGGTTCTGCGTGGCGATCACCAGGAATGGCCGACCGGCCTCGTGAGTGACGCCGTCGACGGTGACCCGCGATTCCTCCATGACCTCGAGCAGGGCCGACTGCGTCTTGGGCGAGGCGCGGTTGATCTCGTCGGCCAGCACGATCGACGCGAAGATCGGCCCCTTGTGGAACTCGAAGCGGTGCGCCTGCTGGTCGTAGATCGTCACGCCCGTGACGTCGGAGGGGAGCAGGTCGGGCGTGAACTGGATGCGCGAGCTGGTGCCCTGCACGGTGGCAGCGACCGCCTTTGCGAGCTGGGTCTTGCCGGTGCCCGGCGCGTCCTCGAGCAGCACGTGGCCCTCGGCGAGCATGGCGGAGAGCACCAGACTCACCACCTCGGGTTTGCCCTGCAGCGCCTTGTCGATGTTCTCGACGAGGCGGTCGAAGGTGCCCTGGAACCAGGCGGCCTGTTCGGGGGTCATGCTCATTCGTGTCGTTCCTTCATGTTCGTGTCGTGAGAGAGCGGGAGCGCGAAGCGATCTCGAGTCGGCTATTTGAACGTTCCGTACGCGTTGGCCGGATTGCCACCGATGATCTTGACGCGCTTGTCGCTGCTGAACCCGTTGTAGCACTGGAGCTGAGCAGCACCGCCGGACGGGATGTGCACCGGGTACCCGGCGTTGTTGCCCGTGTAATCGCCGCCCGCATAGCACTCGATCTTGTAGTCGCCCGCCTTGAAGTACTGGTTGGTCACGATCTTCATGCGATGGCATGCGCCACCGCCGACCGCCGAGCATCCGGACACCACCGGCCCGGGTTCCAGCCACGCCTTGGGAGTCGTATCCACCGGCTTCGGGTCGGTGGTCGCGGACCTCGTCGCCGATTCCGGTGAGATACCGCCCTCCGCCTGTGGCTGTGCAACGGCGCGCGCCTTGATCGAGTGGGTCTTGCTGTACCCGCCCGCGCGGTCGGTGCTGCTGTTCACGGCGACGTTCTGCCAGCCACCGCCGTCGATGCTGACCTGCACCTGGACGGGCCGGCCATTGGCGGAGCTGCTTCCGTCCCAGGCGAGCCTGATCGTGTCGCCGCCACCCACCTTCGTCGCCGACACTGCCGGCGCCCGCGGAGTGCCGTATGGCTTCGCGCTCGCCGCGCCCGATGCTCCGCCGGCGTACGTCGAGCCGTCGACCGTGGCGACCGCGCGCAGTCTGACCGCGTAGGTGGTGCCGTTGGCCAAGCCCGTGATCGTGCGGCCGTCCCAGTTGCTCTGCCAGCCGCCGCCGTCGAGGCTGTACTGGATGCTGATCTCGCCGGCCTTGGCGCCGTTGCGGGCGCCCTGCGTGTAACCGACCTGGATGGAGCGGTCCTTCGGCGTGGCCGTCACCGCAGTCGGCGGCTCGGGGGCGACGACACCACGGCGAGCCGCGGATGCATCGCTCCAGTCACCCCATCCGGCCTTGTTCTCGGCACGGACCTTGTAGGTGTAGCCGGTCTCGCTCGTGTTCACCACGATCGCCTGCGAGCGGGCATCCGCTCCGGCAGAGACCGTTTCGACGAGCGAACCACCGTTGAGCACCTGGATCTGGTAACCGCGAACAGCATCGCCGTTCGTGTTCGGCTGCTGCCAGCTGACCTCCATCTGGGCCTGCTTGCCGACCGGCGACAGCTCCTTGGTCGTCGGCGCACCGGGCGCGAGCGGGGGGCCGGCCGGGATCTCGGCCATCGACCACTGGCTGAAGCTCGAGGGGTCGGGGGCGCGGTTGTGCGCCTGCACGCGCACGGTGTAGTTGGTGCCGTTCTCGAGGCCCTCCCACACCAGCGAGTTGCCGGTCACGCCCGTCTTCTCGGCGGATCCTGCCGGCGGAGCCGGAGAGATCTGCAGGGTGTACGACTCCACCGGCGACCCGTTCGACTTCGGCGTGGTCCAAGACACCTCGAGTGACTTGTCGCCGAACACCAGAGTCGGTGCGGTCGGGGTTTCCGGGCGCACGTCCGGACGAGCCGGGGGGTTCGACGCGGGCGACGCCGGGCCCTCGCCCACCCGGTTGGTCGCCGTCACCTGGAACGTGTACTCGACGTTGTTGGTCAGCCCGTCGAGCGTGCACGTGGTCGACGTGCACGTCTTCGTGTACGGATTGCCGCCGACCGAGGTCACCGTGTACTCGGTGATCTCGGCGCCGTTGTTCGCCGGTGGCGACCAGGAGAGGACGACCGTGCGGTCCTGAATACTCGACACCGTCGGCTGACCGGGGGCGTCCGGCACACCCTGCACCATCACCGTCACACGTCCGTCGACCTGGCGATCGGGATCCTCGGTGGCGTCCTGGATGCGGTAGCGCACCACCATGACGCCGACGAAGTTCGCGTCCGGCGTGATCTCGACCATGTCGCCGGACCGCTTCACCTCGCCCTCGCCGCTCTCGCGCATGACCGACACGAGTTCCAGCGGCGTCTCCGGGAAGGGGTTGATGTCGTTCTCGAGCACCGGCACCGTGATGGTCTGGCCCTGATCGACCTCCTCGACCGTGTCGGGGCTGGCAACCGGAAGACTGCGCGTGGATGCGGTCACCGTCACGGTGACACGTCCGCGGACGGGATCGGTCGTGCCGTCCTCGATGCGCAGTTCCACCGTGGTGCTGTCGCCCTTGCGCGCGTTCGATTCAGCCTCGACCAGAAGGGTCGTGCCGTCGATGCGCGCCGATACGCCCTTGCTCGGCTCACCCGTGATGGTGAACCGGATCTTGTCGGCGTCCTCCGGATCGGGATCCGTGGCCAGTGCCGCGAGATCGAGCGACGTGGCGTCCTCACCGGGAGCGACGTCCATCTGCCCGTCGACGAAGACCGGCGGCTGATTCTCGGGAGGCAGCACCTCGATCGGAATGGTCAGCGTCGACTTCCGGCCGTCCGGATCGTCGGGTCCCGTGCCGTCCGTCACTTCGAAGGTCAGCGCATCGGGGCCGAAGTAGCGGTCCTCCGAGGTGTACACGAGCGTCTGCTCATCCTTGATCAGATCCGCGCCGTCGGAGTGAACGGCGCTCACCTTCGCGGCCTCGGTGATGCGCACATCGCCGCCGCCGGCGACCATCACATACTGAGACAGCGGCAGCTCCTTGGTCTCACCGCTCTTGACCTGCAACGGCTTCGTCGTGCGCAGCGTCGGGCTCAGCTCTTTCAGAGCGGGCACGAAGATGAACGCCGACGAAGTCAGGTCGTCCTGATCGGTGATGGTGTAGCGGATCAGCTGGCGCTGCTCTCCCACCGTCACGCGAGCCTTGCCGTCGGGGAGCAGCGTCGCCCCCTCTTCGATCTCGACGGTCAATCCCTCGGTGGTTCCGTCGGGGTCCTCGTCGTTCGCGATGATGTCGAGGTCGACGCTCAGGGCGTCCTTGATGTCCGACACCAGCACCCTGTCGTCACGGGCGATCGGCGTCAGCAGCGGCACGTCCTCATCGACGGTGACCAGCACCGGTGCCGTGGCCTCGGCACCGCGGGCGTCGCGGATCGTGTACTGCAGTGAGGACTCGAGTTCATGATCCGGGACTTCGATGACGACACGATCGCCGGAGACATCGGCGGTGAGCCCGTCCACGTCGGGGCGCTCGATCCCCTCTGTCACCAGTGCGATCTCGTCGCCGTCCGGATCGGAGTCGTTGGCGAGCACCGGAACGGCAACCGAGCGGCCAGGGCGGACCACCACAGCATCCTTCACGGCGTATGGCGCCTGGTTGGACGACTCGGGCGGAGCGATGCCGACGCGGATCGAGGCAGTGCCCTCCTTGCCGAGCCGATCGCGGACCTTGTAGGTGAACGCATCGACTCCCGTGGCGTCATCGAACGCCTCGTACACGAGGTAGTCCTGCGCGACCTCCGCGACACGTCCCTTCGAGGGGGCGGTCGCCAGGCCCAGCAGCTCGACCGAGTCGCCGTCGGCGTCGATGCCGTTCAGCGGGATCGCGATGTTCGCGGAGGTTCCGCCGACGGTGCGCGCAGTGAGATCGCGGGGGTTCGGTGCGGCGTTGCGCTCCTTGTCGACCGGCAGGATCTGCACCGTGATGTACCCGGCATCCTTCTGCCCCAGCGAGTCGACGACTTCGTACGTGATGTACGCGGTGCCCGGCTCCGGTCCGGCGCGGAAGCGCACGGTGTCCTGCGAGACGAAGGCCTCACCCACCTCGGGATCGACCAGCGGCTCGATCAGATCGGGTGCGACGTGCATGGCGTCATCGTTCGGGTGCGTGTCGTTGTCGAGCACCGGGATCGTCACGACGTCGCCGACGCGAACGACGGCCTCGTCATCGTTCGCGACGGGCGGGAGGAGCTTGGATGCCGACGGGATGGGCACCACGATCACATCGCCCTCGGCACTGTGCGTGCCGTTCGAGATCCGGTAGCGGATGCGGACCTGCGCGTCCAGGGCGCCCTGATCCGTGATGCGCAGCGTCTCGTGGTTGAGCACCGACACCGAGATGCCGCTGTGCGGCGGCACCGTGACCGACTGCACCACCAGCACTCCTCCCGCCGGGTCGCTGTCGTTGGCGAGCACGCCGATCAGCGCCTCTTTGCCGCTCGGCAGCAGCGCGACATCGCGCACAGCGACGGGTGGCTGGTCGGTCTGGCTCTCGTCGAGCACGTCCACCCGCACGATGCCGATGGCGCTCTTCGCCCCGGCCGACGCGAGGTACTGCACGTAATACACGCCGGGCGAAGCCGATCGGAAGGAGAACTGCTTGTTCGGGTAGTCGGGTGTCATCTCCGCACCCTCGACCGCGTCGACGTTGGTCAGCCGCAGCTGCTCGCGTCCGGCGCTGGAGTCGTTCGCCAACGGCGACACCGTGACGGGCTCGTTCACCCGGGTGATCACGTGGTCGGCGTTCGTGCGCGGGTCCATCGAACCCTGCGGCTTGACGGTGATGTAGATGCTGCTCGTTGCAACCTCGCCGAGCGAGTCGGCGACGACCAACTCGACCTTCTTGCGTCCCTGCAGGCTGGCCACCGCGCGGTAGGTGATCTGACCATCGGTGGTGAAGTCGACCTCGTCCCCCGCGGCAGGTGTCACCGATTGCAGGTAGATGTCATCGCCGTCAGGGTCGATCCAGTCGGGAAGGATGTTGTACGACACCGTGCCGCCGGTCTCGACCGCGAGCTTGGTCACGCGCTTCGGCTTCGGTGCGCCGTTCGTGTCCCAGTCATGCACATCGACGGTGATGTTGGCCGTGTCCGTGCCGCCCCGGCCGTCGTCGATCTCGTAGCGGAACGTCGCCGAGCCCTTGGCGTCCTCCTCGGTCATGATCTGCAGCGCGCCGCCGCCGAGTACCGGCTGCACGTTGCCGACCTTGGGCTGGCGGTCTGCGAGCGAGGCGACGAGCACATCGCCGTCGGGGTCGTTGTCATTGTCAACCGCCGGCAGCATCGTGGTGCCGCCCGGGCGCACTCCGAAGCGGTCGTCCTCGGCCGTCGGCGGAGTGTTCTTCTCCGTGCGCTCGGGCAGGGTGGTCTCCACCGTCTCCTCGGAGGTGTTCTCCTCGTCCTCCTCGTTGCCCTCGGGCGGAGTCAGCACGCTCCAGTCGTCGACCTGCTTCAGGCTCTCGTCGGCCATCCAGGCCGCGCCCGTGAGCACGTCGTTCAGCACGATCACGTCGCGGTTGACCCGGAATGTCAGCTGCTGCGCCTTCTGGGCACCCGGGATCTGCTCGTTGATGTCGGCGGACTCACCGGCGCAGTCGCGCACGAAGCGGGCCGATCCCGCCCACGCCCCGTAGGTGCAGCCGCGCAGCGACACCGGCGTGGCCGGGTTGCCCTGGCCGTTCGTCGAGACCTCCTGCACCTCGCTGCCGTCCAGCGGCACGTGCACAAGATGAGAGGTGGTGGCCAGGGTGACAGCATCCGCCTGCGCCGAGGGGTACTGCAGCACCGCCGACTCCGCATCGGCGATCTCAGTGCGGAACCCGCCCGGGGTCTGCACGACCCCGCTCGTCGCGTCGAGCACCACCGGGGTCTCCCCCACGGCCGTGATCGTCGGCTCGGCGCCCTTGCCGAACTCTTCCAGCCTGGACTCCGCCGTGCTGATCTCGCCCTGCGCGTCGATCCGCGCGGTGAGCACCTCGCTGCGCTCGGCCGACACGGCGTACACCGTGCCGTCGCGCCCGACCGTGGCATCCGCCTTCTTACCGAGCTTCGCGAGCGGATCCGCCGCCTTCAGATCGAAGCCCGACAGCTCGTTCACCGGGGTGACCCACAGGAATCCCGATGCACGGTCGAGGATCGCCGTGGTGGTGCCGCCCAGCGACACCTTGGCGTCACCGGGGATCGGTGCCGAGTCCGCCAGCGTGACCGTCGCGGGATCGACCGCCGTCACCGTGTCGTTGCCGCCGTCGACGACCAGCACGTTCTGCTCGTCCTGCAGGATGTCGAAGTCCTCGCCGCTGGTGCGCAGACCGCCGTCGATCACCGTCGACGCGTTGTTGAAGTGCCCCACCAGCAGGCTCGACGCCTTCGTCAGCCACACGCCGGCATCGTTCAGGTCGACCTTGGTGGTCGGCAGGCCGTCATAGGCCACCGCCATACCCGTCAGGGCGACGGTGCCGATCAGCACACCGGCGGTCGAGGCGAGAGTCTTGGGGCGCTTGCGCATCCAGGTCAGGGCTCTCATGCGTGCGTTCCTCCGGCAGTCATCTTCGGTGTCTGTGCGTCAAGCATCAGAACGGGCGTCGCACGACAAGCCCCTTAGCCGGTTCCCCCCGCATGAGCACGCGCGACGCGCCGGGGCAATACTACCTGCGATGTTTCGCGGCGCCGAGCCGCGAGGGCGGGAAGAACTCCCCATCCTCGGCGGATCGCGATCTCAGGTGGCTCGCCAGCATCCGTCGACGTGGTCGTCGACCATTCCCGCGGACTGCATCAGGGCGTACATGGTCGTCGGCCCGACGAAGCGGAAGCCTCGAGCGCGCAGCGCCCTGCTCAGCGCCGTCGACTCGGCCGTGACAGCGGGGACCTCACCCAGCTCGCGCGGACGATGTCGATCGGATGCCGCAGGGGCGAACGACCACATCAGGGCGTCCAGCTCGCCAGCCGGCAGGTCGCGCACCAGCGCGGCATTCGAGATCGTCGCCGCGATCTTCGCGCGGTTGCGGATGATCCCGGCATCCGACATCAGCCGCTCGACATCGTCCGGCCCGAACTCCGCGACGATCTCCGGCTGGAAGCCGGCGAACACCTCGCGGAACCGTGGGCGCTTTCGCAGGATCGTGATCCACGACAGCCCGGCCTGGAAGCCTTCCAGCGCCATCTTCTCGAACAGCGCCCTGTCGCCGTGCAGCGGATGCCCCCACTCCTCGTCGTGGTATCGGCGGTACTCCGCGTCGTCGCCGACCCAGCTGCAGCGTGCCCGCTCGTCCGGTCCGGTGCGCAGTGAGGTCATGGCTTCACGCTACTAGCGACCCGGCGCACCGACCGCGTACACCTGCCGCGGGAAAGTACGCCTGCCGCGGACGAATTCGTCGAATTCGTCCGCGGCAGCTGTACAAGTCCGCGCGAAGCGCTCGCGCTCAGGCGCGCTTCTTCTGCTTCTGCAGAACCTTCTCCGAGACGGGCGCCTCGCCGGATGCCTCCAGCGCGGCGTAGTGCGCACGCGCCTCGTCCTGACGTTGCTGCTCGATGCCGCTCGCGATGGGGGCGCGCACGTGCTCGGGCTCCCAGCCGAAGGCGCCCACCAGGTCGAGCGCGTGCGGCCGCAGCCGCTGGCAGAGCCGGTCGATGTACCGCGAGACGGATGCTGCGCGCTGCGCCGACAGGCGGCCGTTGATCAGGTACCAGGCGAGGTGCTTCTCGATCAGGTGCAGTCCGAACAGGTCGCGAAGCCAGGTGAGCACCTGCTTCGTCTCCTCATGGTCGACGGTGTGCACCGCATCGGTGAACGCCTCCCACTGCAGCAGCTCTCCGTGCGCGCGCGCCGCCTCGATCAGCTCGGACTGGTTCTCGTTGAACAGCTTCTCGCCGAGGACCTTGTCCTTCCCCGCGGGGCGCAGGCGTCCGGCGATGTCGGCGACCATCTGCTGCACGCGATCGGCGAGCAGCTCGTGCTGCTGCTCCTCGCGCAGGCCGTACTCCACCGAGCGCGCGGTGGAGCCGAGGTCGGCGACGGCCTGACCGAACTGGCGCAGCCCCGCACCGTGGAAGACCTTGCCCGCGGTCTGCTCGACGGCGTAGCGGGCCAACGCTGCGGCATCCTTGTCCTTGAACTGCGAGGCGAAGTCGGTGAGCAGGCGCTTGCCGACCAGCTGAAGCAGCACGTTGTTGTCGCCCTCGAACGTGGCGTAGATGTCGAGGTCCTGACGGAGCCCCACCAGGCGGTTCTCGAACATGAACCCGGCTCCGCCGCAGGCCTCGCGCGCCTCCTGCAGCGTGTCGAGCGCGTGCCAGGTCGACAGGGGCTTGAGCGCCGCCGCGAGGGTCTCGAGGTCCTCCCGGTCATCCGGGGTGTCGGTGCGCCCCGAGAACACACCGTCGAACTTCTGCAGGAACTCGTCGTGCGCGAAGAGCTGTGCGTACGTCGTCGCCAGGCGCGGCAGCAGACGCCGCTGGTGCTTGCCGTAGTCCAGCAGCACCTTCTCCTGCCCGTCCGCGCCGTCGAACTGGCGGCGCTGGGAGCCGTAGGTGATGGCGATGTGCAGGCCGAGCGCGGAGGCCCACGACGCGGCGCCGTCGAGCGAGACGCGACCCTGCACGAGAGTGCCCAGCATGGTGAAGAACCGGCGACCCGGGCTGTCGATCGGGCTGCTGTACGTGCCGTCGACCGCGACGTCGCCGTACTTGTTCAGCAGGTTCGTGCGCGGCACGCGGACCTGGTCGAACGTGAGCCGGCCGTTGTCGATGCCGTTCAGCCCGCCCTTGAGCCCGTCGTCCTCACGGGTGATGCCTGGCAGATCGGCGCCGTCCTCGCCGCGCAGCGGCACGTAGAAGCAGTGCACGCCGTGGTTCACGCCGTTCGTGATCAGCTGTGCGAACACCGTGGCCGCGACGCCGTGCAGCGCGGCGTTGCCGAGGTACTCCTTGGTCGCCGCGCGGAACGGCGTGTGGATGACGAACTCCTCGGTCGCCGGATCGTACGTCGCGGTGGTGCCGAGTGCGGCGACGTCAGAGCCGTGGCCGATCTCAGTCATCGCGAACGCACCGGGGATCTCGAGGTTCATGATCCCGGGCAGCCACTTCTCGTGGTGCTCCGCCGTCCCCAGCTGCAGCACTGCTGAACCGAACAGTCCCCACTGGACGCCGGCCTTGATCTGCAGGCTGGGGTCGGCGGCCACCATCTCTTCGAAGCCGGCGACGTTGCCGCCGTTGTTCTCCTCGCCGCCGAACGCCTTCGGGAACGCCCGGTGCACGGCTCCGTTCTGCACCAGCAGGTGGAGCTGCGACAGGACGCGCTCGCGGTGCTCGTCTTTGCCGAGGCTGTCGTCACGCCACAGCGCCGGGTCCTTGATCAACTCGCGCGATTGACGACGGATGTCGGCCCAGGTGCCCAGCAGCAGATCGTTGACCCGCTGCACGTCGACGCGCGGATCGCGCTCAGTCGCGTCGGCGGATGCGGAGCGGACGGCGGCGTCGACCATGATGGTTCCTCTCGATGGACGGTGGGGATGCCACAACGGTAGGACTTCAACAATAACTGCCGAAGTCGCATGTAGGGCGAACACAACAGCATCCGCCCGCGACGCCGCCTGCCCTTGTCACCTGGCCACAGAACGCGTCACCACGCCGTCTCGATCGTGCCGTTCGACTCGATGACCTCGCGCACCTCGTCGCTCGTGAACGCCTTCTTCAGCGCCGCGGTGGCCGCCGAGTCCGCATCCGCCTGCTGCACGACCACGTTCAGTGCGAACGTGTCGTCCAGCTCGGTGATCAGACCATCTTCTTCGGGCGTGAGTCCGAGCGCCTTGATGTGCGAGGGCCACTGGAAGACCAGATCGGCCTCCTCGTACGCGGCGTTCAGCGATGCGATCGGCACCTGCAGGAACTGGAGGTTCTTCGGGTTGTCGACGATGTCCTTGACCGTCGAGGCATACGGGTCGACCTCGGGGTCGAGGGCGACGATGTCGTTGCCGGCGAGCAGCTTGAGCGCCCGGCCGGTGTTCGAAGGGTCATCGGGGATCGCGACGGTCGCGCCCTCAGGGAGGTCGGCGATGTCGTCGAGCGTCTTCGAGTAGAACGCGATGACGAAGTTGTACACCGGCTGGACCCCGACGAGCGTTCCGTCGTTTCCTTCGTTGAATGTCTCCATGTACGGGATGTGCTGCGAGAAGTTCGCGTACACGTCGCCGCTGTTCAGGATCGTGTTGGCCGTGATGTAGTCGGCCACCTCGACCAGCTCGATCTCGTAGCCGTCCTCGATCGCCTCGCCGGCGGCCTCGACGACGTCCGTCATCGGCGACATCACCGCGGCGACCTTCAGCGTCTGAGGCGCGGCGCCGTCGGCATCCGAGGATTCATCCGCCGCTCCTCCTGCGCAGCCGGTGACCACCAGCGCTGCGGTGAGCACTGCTGCCAGCAGAGGGGTGCGTGATTTCTTCATTGCTTCTCTTCTCATTTCGGGGGGGCTCAACGGTGGTCGAGCCGGACGGAGGTGCGGTGGCCGACCGCCTGGATGGCCAGCACGCACACGATGATGATGACGATGGTCAGGTACATGAGGCTGTCGTTGTACTCCTGGTAGCCGTAGCGCATCGCGAAGTCGCCGATGCCGCCGCCGCCGACCACGCCGAGCACGGTCGAGTACGACAGCAGGCTGATGGCGGCCGAGGTGAGGGCGTAGACGAGTCCGGAGCGGGCCTCGGGGAGCAGCATCAGGAACACAGTCTGCGGCACGGTGGCGCCGGAGGCCTGGGCCACCTTCGGGATGCCCGGAGGGATCTCCCGCAGGATCTGCTCGGTGAGCCGGGCGTAGATGGCGACTGCCACGAAGCACAGCGGCAGCGTGGCCGCCTGGGTGCCGAAGCTCGTGCCCATCACCAGCCGCGTGAACGGGATCAGGAACACCACCAGCAGCAGGAAGGGGAATGAGCGCACCACATTGATGTAGAGGTTGGCGATCGTCGCGATCGCACGGTTCTCTGCGATGCCGCCGCGCTCGGTCAGATAGACGATCATGCCCAGCGGCAGCCCGATCAGCACGGCGGCCAGCAGCGAGACGAGCATCATGTACCCGGTCTCTGCCATCGACGTCGCGATGTCCTCGCCGTACTCGGCGAGCAGGTCGGTGAGCCAGGTCATGACATCAGCTCCCGCTTGACCTGCTCGTAGTACGACGGCAGCGTCCGCAGACCGCCGCCGGTGATCGGGAACACCTCGCGCAGGCGCCCCTTCTCGAGAAGAGCGGCGCGGTCGCAGATCGCCTTCACGACGTCCAGGTCGTGGGTGATGACGACGACCGTGGTGCCGAGCTTCTCTCGGGCATCCGAGAGCACCCGCAGCACGTCGCCGGTGGTCGACGCGTCCAGCGACGAGGTGGGCTCATCGCACAGCAGCAGTGGCGGCCGCGAGACGAGCGCGCGGGCGAGACCGACGCGCTGGCGCTCGCCACCGCTGAGCTGCGCCGGGAAGTGACCGGCGCGGTGCGAGAGGCCGACGAACGAGAGGATCTCATCGACGGCATCCTTCTGCTGCTTCCGGCTGAGGACCTGGCCGCCGTCACGGCGGGACAGACGCAGGGGCAGTCGGACGTTGTCGCGCACCGTGCTGTTGCTGAGCAGGTGCACCCCCTGGAAGACGATGCCGATGTCGCGGCGCAGGGCGCGCAGACCTGCGCGATCGAGGGCGGTGACGTCGGTGCCGCCGACGCTGACCGCGCCTGCGGTGGGTGCGACGAGCCCGTTGACGAGTTCGAGCAGGGTCGATTTGCCGGCACCGCTCTCGCCGACGATGCCGAAGATCTCGCCTTTGCGGATGCTGAGAGTGATGCCCTCGAGCGCGGCGGAGTCGGTCGTGGCGGAAGTGAACCGCTTGGTGATGCCGCGGAACTCCACGAGCGCGGGTGTGGCGGTGGCCATCGCGGTGGGCAGGCCCTTCGTGTCAGTGGGGGCGCCGTGTCAGCGGCGGGGCGGTCGGGGCCCTGGAGAGGGCCGTCAGCCCTTTCTGTACGTGATCCAATTATAGTTGAGCCATGGCGATGAGGTATCGGACGGCAGCGATCAACACCGATGGCGGCGACGCGACCAGCCGCATCATCGACGGCATGGAGGTCTCGGTCTCATCCCCGCTCGGTCCGAACCCGGACCCGGATGCCACGAACCCCGAGCAACTGCTGGCGCTGGCGTGGGCGACGTGCCTGAACTCCACGGCACAGGCGATCGTCAAGCGCCGCCAGCGCACCGCGGTGCGGATCGAGGTCGAGCTGCACTCGGTGGAGGGCGGCGTCGGATACGAGTTCCACGTCGACGCGTATCTGTCACTCGAGGGCGGCTCCGCTGATGAGAGCGCCGAGCTGCTGGCATCCGCCAACGCCCGCTGTCCCGTGTCGAAGCTGCTCGCCGGCTCGTCGACTGTGCGCGTGCACTCGGAGCCCTACGCGGCCGCCTGATCGCGGTCAGTGGGCTGCGATCACGGCGAGCACGGCGTCGCCGTAGGCGTCCTTCTTCTTCGCCCCGACGCCGCTGATGCCGTCCAGTTGCGCGGCCGAGGTCGGCCGGTGCTCGGCCAGCGCGCGCAGGGTCGCGTCCCCGAAGACGATGTAGGCGGGCTTGCCGATCTCGCGCGCGGTCTCGGCGCGCCAGGCGCGCAGCGCCTCGAACAGGTCGCGGTCGCCCTCAGCCAGGGCGTCCGCCGCACTCGACTTGCGGGTACGGGTCGCGGTCGCCCGGCCGATCGTGTCGCGCCGCAGCGGCACCGCTGTCTCACCGCGCAGCACTCCCGCGGCCGCGTCTCCTGGCGCGAGGGTGCCGTAGTCGCCCTGTGCGATGAGGATGCCTCGCGCCAGCAGCTGCCGCACGACGCTGCGCCAGTCCTGGTCGGTCAGATCGGCGCCGATGCCGTACGTCGCGAGCTGCTCGTGGCCCATCTTGCGGATGCGGTCGGTCGACGCACCGCGCAGGATGTCGATCAGGTGCCCGGCGCCGAAGGCCTGATTGCGTTCGCGCTTCAGGCGCACGATCGTCGACAGCAGCTTCTGCGCGGGGACCAACCCGTCGAAGGTCTCGGGGGCCTCGAGGCAGGTGTCGCAATTGCCGCACGCGTCGCTGTCCTGACCGAAGTACCGCAGGAGGTTCTGCCGCCGGCAGGCGACGGTCTCGCACAGCGCCAGCATCGCGTCGAGGTGCTGACCCATCCGCATCTTGAAGGTGCGGTCGCCTGGGCTCTGGTCGATGAGCCGCCGCTGCTGCACGACATCGCCGAGGCCGTATGCCATCCACGCGACCGCCGGCTCGCCGTCGCGGCCGGCACGACCGGTCTCCTGGTAGTAGCCCTCGACCGACTTGGGCAGGTCGATGTGCGCGACGAAGCGCACGTCGGGCTTGTCGATGCCCATTCCGAAGGCGATGGTGGCGACCATGACGATGCCGTCCTCGCGCAGGAAGCGGGCCTGATTCACCGTGCGCACCTCGGCGGGGAGCCCCGCGTGGTACGGCAGCGCGTCGATGCCGCGGGATGCCAGATACTCGGCGGTCTGCTCGACTGACTTGCGACTGAGCGCGTAGACGATGCCTGCGGCACCCTCAGCCTGTGAGCCGATGAACTCCACCAGCTGCCTGCGCGGATCGACCTTCGGCACGATGCGGTACTGGATGTTCGGCCGGTCGAAGCTCGCGACGAAGTGCTCCGCGCCGTCGAGGTGCAGGCGCTCGGTGAGCTCCTTGTGCGTGGCACGGGTGGCGGTGGCGGTGAGCGCCATGCGCGGCACTCCGGGGAACCGCTCGGCCAGGTCGCCGAGGGCGAGGTAGTCGGGCCGGAAGTCGTGACCCCACTGCGACACGCAGTGCGCCTCGTCGATCGCGATCACGCTGAGCACGCCGCGCTGCAGCAGCTGCGTCGTCTGCGCCGACGACAGCCGCTCGGGAGCGACGTAGATGAGGTCGAGCTCACCGGCGACGTATGCCCGCTCGACCTCGCGGCGCTCGTCGATCGCCTGAGTGGAGTTGAGGTAGGCGGCGCGCACGCCGTTGGCGCGCAGCGCGTCGACCTGGTCGTGCATGAGCGCGATCAGCGGGCTGATCACGAGGCCGGTGCCCTCGCGGACGAGCGCCGGCACCTGGTAGGTGATCGACTTGCCGCCGCCGGTCGGCATGAGCACGACGGCGTCGCCGCCGCCGATCACGTGCTCGACGATGGCGGTCTGATCGCCGCGGAACGCGTCGTATCCGAAGACCGTGCGCAGCGCGTCGACGGCGGTCGGGAAGCGGGATGGGGCGGCGGCCGGTACGGCCGACGGTGCGGATGCCGGGGTCATCGGCCCCGATCCCCAGTCCAGCGGAGGCTCCCAGCCGTCGGCGGGCGGCATCCAGTCCATCTCCTCGGGAGGCGGAGTGTCATCCCACGGCAGGTCCTCGTACGGGTCACGGGGATTCTGCGGCATCCATCCAGCGTAGCCAGGGCCAGCGACGTCCGCTGACGCCCTCCACCGCCCCAACGGGCACGGAACCGGCATAGGTTGGAGGCACATCGAAGGAGGAGCAATGCCCGAACTGACCGTCACCCGCAACGATGACGCCTCACGGTACGAGATCCACTCCGACGGCACGCTCGCCGGATTCGCCGATTTCGAACGGCGGCCGGGAGAGATCCGCTTCACGCACACCGAGGTCGACCACGCGTTCCAGGGCCGCGGGCTGGCCGGCGTTCTCGCCGCGGACGCGCTGGCGGACGCCGTGGCATCCGGTGGCACGATCGTGCCCTACTGCCCCTACATCGCCAAGTACCTGAAGACGCATGAGGTGGCCGGCGCCGAGGTCCGCTGGCCGAACGCCGGCTGAGCGGGTCGCGGCCTCCGGCCCCGCCGCTAGGCTGAGGGCGTGCCGAACAACCGCGTCCTGTCGACCCGCGTGCTGCTGATCTGCGCCGCGGTCGGCGTGGCCACCGGGATCGTCTCCGCCGGATGGGCCGGCCTGCACATCGTGGCGGCCAGCGGCGCCATACCGCTGTACGGACTCGTCCTCGGCTTCCACGCTCTGCCCGGGGTGATCGCGCAGCAGGTGCTGCGCGCGCCCTGGGTCGCGCTCATCACGCATGCGATCGCGGCGCTCATCGGCATCGCCTTCGTCCCGGCGATGGCCGGTCGTTATCTGCTGGCGGCCGTGGTGTTCGGAGGCATCCAGGAGGGCGTGTCGGCGTTGACGCGCTACCGGCACTGGGAGCCCTGGCGGTTCCTGCTGTCGGCCGCCGTGACGGGTGTCGTCATCGCCGTGCCGCTCTGGTTCGCCTTCGATGTGTCGGCGCTTCCGGTCTGGGGCGCGATCGGCTTCGCTGCGCTGTTCATCGTCGGGCCGCTGGCATGGACGCTGGTCGGCCTGGCCATCGGCGGCGCGCTGCGTCGGGCCGGCGTCATCCGGACCTGACCGATGTGATCCGACCCGAACCCGGCATCCGCGGGCCAAGCGAGGTTAGGGTCGACTAACCTGGAGCGGTACCCGCTTCCGGGCATCCGATCCAGAGTCATCCGAAGGGCTGCCGTGCGCACATCCGCGCCCCTGCTGCGCGTGCGTGATCTCTCGCTCACGCACGCGGGTGCCGCCCACCCGTCGCCGCACGACGTGAGCTTCGAGGTGCATCCCGGCGAGGTCATCCTCGTTCTCGGCCCGAGTGGGTCGGGCAAGTCGACACTCACCCTCGCGCTGAACGGGCTCATCCCGCAGTCCGTGCCCGCGCAGGTCCGTGGGAGCGTGGAAGTGAACGGTCGCGACAGCGTGCACACCCCCGTCGCCGAACTCAGCACCGACGTCGCGATGGTGTTCCAAGACCCGGACGCGCAGCTGGTGACGGGTTCCCTGCTCGATGAGGTCGCCTTCGCACTCGAGAACATGCTGCTGCCGGCCGGCGAGGTGCTCTCGCGTTCGGAACACGCGCTGCGGCGCGTCGGCATGTGGGAGCGCCGCGACTGGAATCCTGATCGGCTCTCCGGCGGCGGGCGTCAGCGGCTCGCCATCGCGTGCGCACTGGCGATGGGCTCGCGGCTCATCGTGCTCGATGAGCCGACCGCGAACCTCGACCCCCAGGGCATCGACGACGTCTACGACGCGCTCACCGATCTCGTCGCATCCGGCGAGCGCGCGATCATCCTCGTCGAGCACAACCTCGATGCCGCGATGCGCTTCGCCACCCGCGCGGTCGTGCTCGACCAGCAGGGCGGCCTCGCCTTCGACGGTCCTGTCGACGAAGTCCTGCGCGAGCACACCGAGGAGCTGCTCGCAATGGGAGTCTGGCTTCCCGCCGCGACCTTGGCTGGGCGGAAGCTGCGCGCCGTCGGCGTCCTCCCGGAGAAGTCAGCACTGCCCCTGACGCCCGAGGAGCTCGCGGCAGCGGTCGCCGGAGTGCAGCCGCAGAGCGAGCCCAGCGGGACGAACCGGGCCGAGCGAGCCGCGGTCGAGCCGATGTCGCCGCTCCGGCCGATCGTCCGCACTCGCGGCCTCACCGTGAAGCGCGGCCGCACCGCGGTGCTGCACGACATCGACCTCGAGATCCCGGCCGGTTCGCTGACGGCTGTGGTCGGGGCGAACGGAGCGGGCAAGACCACCCTCATCCAAGCCCTCGCCGGGGTCGTGCCGCCGCCGCGGAACCAGGTGATGATCGACGGCATCGATCCGGGCAGCGCATCACCCAGAGAGCTCGCCGCGCGCGTCGGATTCGTGTTCCAGAATCCGGAGCACCAGTTCATCGCGCACACCGTCTTCGACGAGCTGGCACACGGGCTGAGGCTCCGGTCGGCTCGAGGGGCGAAGCCGCCCGAGGCCGAGATCACCGCGCGCGTCGAGGAGATGCTCGCCCGCTTCGGGCTCGAGCACAAGGCAGACGTACACCCCTTCCTGCTCTCCGGCGGTGAGAAGCGGCGCCTGTCGGTCGGCACCGCGCTGATCACGCGCCCGAGTGTGCTCGCACTCGACGAGCCGACATTCGGACAGGACCGTGCGCGCGCCGACGAACTGCTGCGCCTGCTCGTCGATCTCCGAGACGACGGCACCACGATCATCATCGTGACCCACGATCTGCAGCTGGTCGCCGATCACACGACGCACACCGTCATCCTGGCGGACGGCCGAGTGCACGCATCCGGCCGCACGCCGGATCTGTTCGCAGCTGAGGACATGTTCGAATCGGCGGGCCTTCGGCTGCCCGCGCTTCACCGAGCCCTCGATCCCGCGCTGCGCGGCTTCCTCACCGAGGCTGCCCGATGACCGAGATAACCTCCCCGACCGCGACGATCGATCCGTATGCACCCGGCAGGCCGGCATCCCCCCGGCACTTCCTGAACCACCTCAACCCGCTGGCGAAGGTCGCAGCCGTCCTGCCGGCCATCGTCATGCTCCTCTTCGTGCGCGACCTGGCGACGCCGCTGCTGTTCCTCTCCCTCTCCTATGCACTGATCGTCGTCGGCACAAGGATCACGCTGAGCTCGGCCGCGCTGCTGTTCCTCGCGATGCCGCTCGGCATCGTCGCGATCAGCATCGGGTTCTCGATCTGGGTGGATGCCGCCGGCGTCGACGACACAGCGCCGATCCTGCAGATCGGCGGATGCACGCTCTTCGCCGGCGCCCTGCAGGTCGGATTCGCCACCGCGCTGCGCCTGGCATCCATCCTCGCGCTCGCCCTCATCGGCGGTCTGACCACGACAGGCCCTGACCTCGTGCGCGCCGCGGTCCAGCAGCTGCACGTGCCGTACCGGATCGGATACACGGCGCTCGCCGCCTACCGCTTCGTGCCGAGGTTCGGCTACGAGCTCAGCGTGATCCGCGCCGCGCATCGGGTCAGAGGGCACCACAGCGGACGCGGGCCACTCGCCCGGCTCGTCCGCGGCTGGAGCTACATCGTGCCGCTGCTGGCTTCCGGCATCCGTCACGCCGAGCGGGTCGCCCTGTCGATGGATGCCCGCGCCTTCGGCGCCCACCCGAACCGCACCGAACGACACCTGGTGCCCTGGCGCACCCGGGACACCGTCTTCATCGTGGCGATGCTGCTGGCATCCGCCGCCGTGTTCATCGTCACCTGGCCCTGGCAGCCGGCCTGAGAAGGCTGCTCGCCGAACGCCAGAGGGCCGCTCGGATGCGGCATCCGAACGGCCCTCTGACTATCAGCGCTGGGTCAGCGCTTGCCTGCGATCTGACGACCGACGAGGTCGCGCATGATCTCGTTGGTGCCGCCGTAGATGCGGTGCACTCGAGCGTCCGTGAACGCGCGGGCGATCGGGTACTCCATGATGTACCCGTAGCCGCCGTGCAGCTGCACACCTGTGTCGAGCACCTCCCACTCGCGCTCGGTGGCCCAGTACTTGACCTTCGCCGCGTCCTCGGCCGTGAGCTTGCCGTCCTTGTACGCGATCAGCGCGCGGTCGATGTACGCCCACATCACCTCGGTCGTCGTGACCATGTCGGCGAGCTGGAAGCGCGTGTTCTGAAAGTCGGCGATGCGCTCGCCGAAGGCCTCGCGCTCCTTCGTGTACGCGATGGTCCAGTCGGTCGCGGCCTGAGCGGCGGCGGCAGCGGCGACACCGATCGAGAGGCGCTCGAGCGGCAGGTTCATCATCAGCTGGATGAAGCCCTGGCCCTCCTTGCCGCTGATGAGGTTCTCGTCGGGGACGAAGACGTCGGTGAAGCTGAGCTCGGCGGTGTCCCAGCCGTGGAAGCCCATCTTGCTGAGCTTCTTGCCCTGGTCGAAGCCTTCCATCCCCTTCTCGAGGATGAGCAGACTGAACGCGTCGGGGCGGGTGCCCTCACCCGTCTTCACGAACGTGACGACGATGTCGGCCGTCGTGCCTGAGGAGATGAAGGTCTTCGCGCCGTTGACGATGTAGCCGCCGTCGACCTTCTTCGCGTTGGTCTTGATGCCGCGCAGGTCGGATCCCGCACCGGGGTCGGTCATGGCGAGTGCGCCGAGCACCTCACCGCTGGCCATGCGGGGCAGCCACTTCTCCTTCTGCTCCTGCGTGCCCATGTGCACGAGATAGGGGACGGCCAGGTCGTCCTGGATGCCGAAGGCACCGGCGAGAGAGCCGGCACCGGCCGCGATGACCTCTTCCATGACGATCGTGCGGAAGCGGTAGTCCTGCAGCATGCCCGCGCCGCCGAACTCCTCGGGGACCGACAGTCCGATCAGGCCGGCCTCGCCCGCGGCGAGCATGGTCTCGCGGTCGATCTCGCCCGCTGACTCCCACTTCTCGATCGTCTCGTTCGAGACGTGCCGCTTGACGAAGTCCTTGACCAGATCCCGGAAGGCCTCGTGGTCCTCTTCGTAGATGTCGCGTTCCATGTCGTCCTCCTGAACGTGGTCGTGAATCTCGCGTGAATGTGCACGCATCGCGAGTCTACGGATCGGCGGCGACGGAGAACAGAGAGTTGTGGGAATGCGTTTCACGAGTTGTGAGACTGCGTTCCAGCTTTGTGGGATGCCGCAAGCGGGGCGCTCAGGGGGCGCCGCTCGGTGCGTCGTCAGTGCTCGTAGTCGGGCGCGGCAGGAAGCCCGAAGAACTCCTCCAGCGTGTGGAAACCACCGTCGTGATACGCCGCTGCGAGCTCCTCGCCGAGGTAGCGGATGTGCCAGGGCTCGGGCTCATATCCGGTCGTTCCCGTCTCGCCCTGCTCGTAGCGAACGATGAACCCGAAGCGCCACGCGTTCGCGGCGACCCATTCGCCCTGACTGGTCGAGCCGAACGCCTCATGACTGCCGCACTGCGGCGAACATGCGATGAGGTCGAAGGCGAGTCCGCTCTGGTGCTCGCTGAATCCGGGGCGCGCGGAGATGGCATCCGCCCCCGCCTGCCCCTTCTGGCGCACATGTGAGCCGTAGGTTCGCGTCTGCACATCGTACGAGCGGTAGCCGTTGTTGATCCCGATCGTGCCCGCGCCCTCGGCGACGATGGCGTCGGCCATCGCGTCGAGGGCGGCCGTCGCCTCGGGACGCAGGTCGTCCGAGCCGGACGTCGCGCGCACGCCGACGCCGGTGAGGGATGCCGGGACGAAAGCCTCCGGCTGCAGCGGGCGATGCTTGTTGACGACGACCCATGTGCGATCCGGATCGCTCAGCGAGACGCACGGAGCGTTGTCGCTGACGACGGCGGCTCGGAACTCGGCCCCGCCGCCGAACGCCCGAACGGTCGCACGATCATCCCCTGCGGCGAGCGCGGCGATCACCTCATCGTCGACGCAGGGGTTCGCCGCGGCGGCGCGCTCGACCTCCACAGTCGGCAGCGCCATCGCGGCCGCCGGCGCGGGCAGTTCGGGCGCGTCGGATGCAGCCGAAGCGGAAGTGAGCAGGGTCGCCAGCGACGCCACCGCGGTGAACAGCACGCCGACGGGCACGGCGACCCTCACGGCGAGCGATTCACGCGCGGCATGTCGGGATTGCACGGCGCTCACTCCGATATTGTCCCGCACTGGATCGAGCAACGCATCACAGAACACATGTTCTACTCCTGTCTTGACTTCGGGTAGATCATTTGTTCGAATACAGAGATGCGATGGCAGGGACAGACACTCGAAGACGTGGATGCTGACGCACTTCCCGGACTCGAGAACCGCACCGGCATCGTGCGGTCCGTGACGACGCCCGAGTTCGCCGGGATGACCTTTCACGAGGTCTTGGCGAAGTCGGCGCTGAACTCCGTGCCCGGACCTTCGAAGATGCCGTTCAACTGGACGATAAACCCGTATCGCGGATGCAGTCATGCCTGCGTCTACTGCCTGTCCCCCGAGACGATGGTGCTGTGTGCAGACGGCAGGCAGCGTCCACTCCGGGATCTTCAGATCGGCGACGAGATCGTCGGTACTGAACGACGAGGCGCATACCGACGATACGTGCGCACCACCATTCAAGCGAAATGGCATACCCAGAAGCCCGCATACCGCGTCTCGCTTGCCGACGGCACTGAGCTCGTAGCAAGCGGCGATCATCGCTTCCTGACCGATCGCGGTTGGAAGCACGTGGCCGATGCGGAACGGGGACGGCGCCCGCACCTCACCCTGAACAACCGCCTCATGGGGTTCGGACGGCTCGCGAACGCGGTGGCGCCGGATGATCTTGAGGACGATGCTGAATACCGCCGTGGCTACCTCACAGGAATGATCCGAGGCGACGGCATGATCTTTCATGGTTCATACCCCAGCGAGAAGCGCGTGCGGGTCATTCACCGATTCCGTCTCGCCCTCAAAGACCACGAGGCCCTGGATCGAACTCGGAAGTACCTCGAGTTCGAGGGTGTGCCGACTCTCACGCGCCCGTACACGCCGAAGACCGAAACCCGAGCGGCAATGACTGCGATTCACACCGCAGCGAAAGCCGGTGTCGAACGCATCGAGCACCTCATCGCGTTCCCCGTCGAACCCGTCAGAAACTGGGAGGCCGGCTTTCTCGCCGGGATCTTCGACGCAGAGGGCAGCTGCTCCCGTGGAGTTCTCCGCATCGCGAACGGCGACCCAGCCCTGCTCGGCACGACCCGCGCAGCATTCCGAAGTCTTGGATTCACGCACGTGCTCGAACCACCCCGAGCCAATGGTGTACGCACTGTGAGACTGACCGGTGGCTTGCCCGCCCGCGCGGCATTCTTCGAGAGGACTCGACCCGCCATCACGCGCAAACTTCTCCTCGAGGGCCTCGCTGTGAAGTCGGTCGCCGATCTTCGCGTGCTCGAAATCGAGGCACTCCCCGGCGAGCATGACCTCATCGACATCACGACGGGCACAGGTGACTTCATCGCCAACGGCGTGATCAGCCACAACTGCTTCGCTCGGGGAACGCACGAGTACCTCGACCTCGACGGCGGCGGGGACTTCGACTCGCAGATCGTGGTGAAGACGAACGTGGTCGAGGTTCTCGAGCGAGAGCTGCGACGGGGATCCTGGAAGCACGAGACGGTCGCGCTGGGCACGAACACCGATCCGTATCAGCGCGCGGAGGGGCGCTATCGGCTCATGCCCGGGATCATCCGGGCGCTGGCGGATTCGGGCACGCCGTTCTCGATCCTCACGAAGGGAACGCTGATCCGCCGCGACATCCCGCTGCTGGCCGAGGCGGCCAAGCAGGTGCCGATCGACGTGCAGATGTCGATCGCGATGTACGACGAGGAGCTGCAGCACTCGATCGAGCCGGGCACTCCGTCGACCCAGGCGAGACTCGACACCGTGCGTGCGCTCACCGATGCGGGGTTCCGCGTGGGGGTGTTCTTGATGCCGGTGCTTCCGCACCTCACCGACTCCGTCGCCGCGATCGACGAGGCGCTGAGGCGGATCAGGGCGACCGGCGCCGATCACGTCATCTACGGCGCCCTGCATCTGCGTCCAGGCGTGAAGCCGTGGTTCGTCCGGTGGCTGCAGCGTGAGCATCCCGAACTCGTGTCGTCGTACCGCGCACTGTATCCGGGGATAAGCGCCGAGGCGCCGCGGGACTACCGGAAATGGCTGGCGAACCGGATGCGTCCGATGATCCGGATGCACGGGCTGGAAGCCCGCAGCTCGGAGAGCTCCCGGGTGATGCGCCCGCTACAGCGCCGCACCGCGCCCGCGTCTGCTCCTGCGCCGCAGATGCTGTTCTGACGGCATCTGCGGCGCGGATCAGGCGACGCGGGTCAGGCGGTGAGCTCGGCCGTGGTGGGCACGCGTCCGGTGATCTCGTCGATCACGTCGTCGCCGGGCACAGCCTGGTCGAACGGCGCGTCGATCTCGGCGCGGCCGAGCAGATCCTCCATGCGGCGACGACGGTGGCGCGTGATCAGCGTGACGACGCGACCCGAGCGGCCGGCGCGACCGGTGCGTCCCGAGCGGTGCAGGTACGTCTTGTACTCATCCGGGGCGTCGGCCTGCACGACCAGATCGATGTCGTCGACGTGGATGCCGCGTGCTGCGACATCCGTGGCGACCAGCACCTGCACCTTGCCCGAGGTGAGCTTCTGCAGGTTGCGGGTGCGCTTGGCCTGGTTCAGGTCGCCGTGCAGCGAGACGGCCGCGATCCCGGCATCCTCGAACTGCTCGGCGAGCATCTCGGCGTACGCACGGGTGCGCGCGAAGACGAGCGTCTGGCCTTCACGGTCGACGAGCGAGGTGAGCACCTCGGCCTTGTCGCGGTGCTCGATGACGAGCACGCGGTGCTCGATGGTGCTGGAGTCCTGATCCTCACCGGCGACCTCGTAAACCGCGGGCTCGACCAGGAACTCGTCGACCAATGCCGCGACCTCACGGTCGAGCGTGGCCGAGAAGAGCAGCTTCTGGCTGCCTTCGGCGGTCCTGCGCAGGATGCGCTGGACGGGCTCCACAAAGCCGAGCTCGGTCATGTGGTCGGCTTCGTCGAGCACGGCGATGCGCACGTCCGACAGGTCGAGCTTGCGCTGCTCGATGAGGTCCTCGATGCGGCCGGGGGTGCCGATGATGATGTCGACGCCCTTCTTCAGCGCGCCCACCTGACGGGCCTGCGGCACGCCGCCGTAGATCTGCGTGGTGAACAGACCGACGCTGCGCGCGATGGGCTGGATGGTGCGGTCGATCTGCAGCGCCAGCTCGCGCGTGGGAGCGAGGATGATGGCGCGCGGCTTCCGCCCGATCTCGCGGCGCGTGCCGGCCTGCGACTTCAGGATCCGCTCGACGAGCGGTGCGCCGAAGGCGATGGTCTTGCCCGAGCCGGTGCGTCCGCGACCGAGCACGTCGCGACCCTCCAGGATCGACGGGATCGTGGCCGCCTGGATCGGGAACGGCGTCTCGGCACCCATGTTGCGCAGGGTCTCGACGATGTTCGATCCGAGGCCGAGATCGGCGAAGGTCACATCGGCGACCTCGGTGGCCTGAACGGCCTGAGCCTCGAGGCGCTCGTGCACGACGTCGTCCTGCTCGGTGCGTGCCGCCGGAGCGGTACGGTTCCAGTCGCTGCGGCTGGGACGGTCCTCGCGGTTCTCCCGTGCAGGGCGCGCCGGACGGTCGGCGCGGTCGTAGCGCGGCTTCTCGTCGCGGGCGTAGCGCGGCTTCTCGTCCCGGGCGTAGCGCGGCTTGTCGTCGCGGTTCGCGCGCGGGGAATCACGATCGTCGCGGCGCGGGCGCTCGTCGCGCATCGTACGGTCACTGCGGTCGTTGCGACGCTCGTAGCCGCCACGGCCACCCCGGTCATCGCGACGCTCGTAGCCACCGCGGTCGTCACGGCGACCCCGGTCATCACGGTCGAAACGAGGACGAGCGCTGCGGTCGAAGCGGGGGCGCTCGCCGCTGCTGCCGTAGCCACGGCGGTCGTCACGTGCCGGGCGGTCGTCGCGTCCGTAGCGGGGACGCTCGTTCCGGTCGAACGAGCCGCGGGCGCTGCCGCCACGGTCGCTGCGGTCGAAACGAGGACGCTCGCTGCGGTCGTATCCGCCACGGTCGTCGCGGCGCGGGCGGTCGTCGTAACGATGCTCTCCGCGCTCCTCGAAGCGGCGGCCGCCGAAGCCACGGTCGTCGCGCTCGCCGCGGTGGTGCGGCGCCTCACGGCGACCTGACTCGGCGCGGTTGCGGATCGAACGGGACTCGTCACGTCCTGCGCGCTCGGAATCGTTCCAGCGGCGCTTGGGCGCTGCGGCGCCGGGCTCGGCCGCGCGGTAACCGCGGTGCTTCGGGCTGCGGCTGCCGGGACGCGCATCGGCGCGGCCTTCGCTCGAATACGAGCGGCGCTCGCCGGCATCCGAGCGCTCGTCGCGACCACCCGGACGACCACCAGCGTGACGGTCGTGGAACGAGGTCTTCTTCGCGTATCGCGGCTCGAAGTTGCGGGACGGGCGTCCGCCCTTGGGCTTGCCATTCTTGGGCATGGTGTTTCCTGACTGTCTCTGACACGAGAACAGCGTCCGCGGCGGCGCACAGAGATCAGCGCACGGCGGACATACCCGGGCATTCATCGGCCGGGGCCATTCATGTGATGGTTATGAACCATCGGCCCCTGGGCTCACACTTGTCAAACGCCCGCGAACTCAGATCCGCGGTTGCCCGAAGCCGACCCCGCCACGATACAGGCTCTTGCTGGGAGAGCGCCGGTCGTACGATGGCCCCATGCCCTCCGACAGCACTCGCGACGATTCACGGCCCTCGCCCACCGGCATCCAGCTCCACCTGCGCCGCGACGCGGTGACCGCACAGATCGCGCAGGTCGGCGCGTCGCTCCGTCACCTCGTCGTCGACGGCGTCGAGATCGTGCCGCCCTACCCCGAGGATGAGCCGACCCCCTCATGCTCGGGCGTCGTGCTGGCACCATGGCCGAATCGCATCCGCGACGGCGTCTGGCAGGACGGCGACACCACCCGCGCGCTGGCCATCACAGAGCCGAAGTTCCGCAACGCCAGCCACGGGCTGCTGCGCTTCGCCACCTACGAGATCGCCGAGCAGTCCGACGAGTCGGTGACCCTGTCAGCGGCGATCGTGCCGCAGACCGGATACCCGTACCTCGTCGAGACGAGCGTCACGTACACGCTGACGGATGCCGGGATCGACGTCACACACACCCTGACCAACCGATCCGACACCGCAGCTCCCGTCGCGCTCGGCACACACCCGTTCCTCACGATCGGCGGCGTCGACGCGCGCGAGCTCGTGCTGCGGATCCCGGCCGAGACGTACTTCGAGACGGATGATCGGATGCTGCCGATCGGCGAATCCCCGGTGGCATCCGGCACCGACCTGCGCGCCGGTGCCCGCCTGGGCGACGTGCAGCTCGACACCGGGTTCGCGGGTCTGCACCGCGACGCCGACGGCCAGGTGCGCACGACCCTGTCCGCCCCGGACGGGCGCACGGTCACCCTGCACCAGGGTGAGGGCTTCGACTACATCCAGGCCTACACCACGACCGGCTATCCCGGGCAGACGCTCACCGTGGCGATCGAGCCCATGACCGCCCCGGCGGAGTCGTTCAACTCGGGCCGTGGCCTGCGCCGGCTGGCGCCCGACGAGTCGTGGACTCTCCGCTGGGGCATCCGCTTCGCCTGAGCGACTGCGTCGTGGACCGGCTCTGCCGGTAGCTGAGCCGGTGTTCACTATGACTGAAGCACTCTACGGCTGGCGGGATCGATGTTCAGCCCTTGAGACCCGACGAGGCGATGCCGTCGATGACTCGGCGCTGCATGAAGATGAACAGGATGATGATCGGCGCGACCGCCATCGTGCTCGCCGCCATGAGTACGGCGTAGTCGGTCGTGTACTGCCCCTGGAGCGACGCGAGGCCGACCGTCAGCGGCATCTTGGTGTCGTCCGTGGTCACGACGAGCGGCCAGAGCAGATCGTTCCACGACCACACGATCGTGAGGATCGCGAGAGCCGAGAGACCCGGCTTCACGAGCGGAAGCATGATCCTCACGTAGATCTGCCAGGGGTTGCATCCGTCCAGGCGCGCTGCCTCTTCGAGCTCGCGCGGAATCGCCCGGAAGAACTGCGTCATCAGGAACGCCCCGAAGGCGCCGAAGATGCCCGGCAGTACGATTCCCGCGATTGTGTTCAGTAGCCCGAGGCTCTGAATGATCTGGTACTGGGGGATCATGTACACCTCGGAGGGCACCATGAGAATCGCCAGGACGAGACCGAAGATAATCCGCTTGAAGGGGAACTGCATCCGAGCGAAGGCGTACCCCGCGAGGGAGCAGATGATGAGCTGGCCCAGCGTGCGCAGCACGGTGATGCTCACCGACACCCAGAACTGATCGAGGAACGGAATCTGCTCGAAGACCTTGGTGAAGTTCTCCCACTGGAACGTGCCGGGCCAGAATGTCGGCGGCACCGACGTGACCTGGTTGTTCGTCGATAGCGACATGATGATCTGCCAGACGAACGGGAAGATCATCAGGACGCCACCGACGGCCAGGATGAAGTGCGTCGCGGCGTAACTGCCGCGCTGGGTGGCCGGCTTCGCAGAGGGCGTGGGCGTCTTCACAGGAGAACCAGACATCTTCACAGAAGAACTAGACATAGTGCACCCACTTCTTCTCCAGCCGGAATTGGATGGCAGTGAACAGACTGATCAGCAGCAGGATCACGATCGCGATCGTCGCGCCGTAGCCCTTGTCGTTCACGACGAACGACTCGTTGTAGAA
Source organism: Microbacterium alcoholitolerans (assembly GCF_050408615.1). Lineage (NCBI taxonomy): Bacteria > Bacillati > Actinomycetota > Actinomycetes > Micrococcales > Microbacteriaceae > Microbacterium > Microbacterium alcoholitolerans. The sequence continues at coordinate 1,635,786 of NZ_JBNTKD010000001.1, forward strand.
GAGGAACACGAGCGACTGCGTCTTCGGCATGACCGGGTTCGACGGCTCGAGAAGGATGTAGAGCAGATCGAACAGCTTGAACCCTCCGATGATGTTGATCACCAGCACGAAGAAGATCGACGGTGTCAGCAACGGGATCGTGATCCGGGTGAACTGATACCAGCGGCCAGCACCGTCCAGCGCGGATGCCTCGTAGAGCTCGGGAGGGATGCCGCGCAGCCCCGCGGCGAGAATGATGATGTTGAACCCGAGAGCGATCCACAGACCGACCACAGACACCGCGATCAGCGCGAACCACTCGGTCGAGAGCCAGAAGGGCCCCTGGATTCCGACGAGCGAGAGGAACCAGTTGATGACGCCGTAGTCGCCCTTGAACATCATGCGCCACACCAGCGCGATGGCGACCGGCATGGCGATGTACGACATGAGGAACAGCACGCGGTACAGCGCGGCGAAGCGCAGCTTCGGACGCGAGATCAGCACGGCGAAGACGATGCCGATCGGAACACCCAGCACCACGATGGCCGTGTATACGATCGTGTTGACGAGGGATCGCGCGACCTCAGGGTCGGACAGGAGCTTGGCGTAATTGTCCAACCCGGTGAAGGTCGCTCCGCCGAATACGCCCCAACTCGTGAAGCTGAAGTACGCGGTCTGCACGATGGGGAAGAGGTAGAAGACCGCGATACCGGCGAAGAGCGGCAGCACGAACAGCGCGGGCCACCACCCGTCCGACCCGAGCAGCTTGCGGCGCTTCGCCATCCCCCCGGTGGGCGCGTTCGACGCACCCACCGGGGTAACGGACCGGTCAGCCATGGATCTACTTGGCCTCGGCCTCGAGGAGAGCGTTCATCTCCGTGGCAAGCTCGTCAGCGACCTCCGCGACCGGGCGTTCGCCCGAGAAAGCGGCGGGCAGGAGATTCGACTCGAGAAGGTTCCACGCCGACGTGTCGCGCGAGGTGGGGTATGGGAACGCGTACTCACTGGCGTCGGCGAAGGCCTGAACGTTGTACTGCGGTGTCGCCTCGACGAAGACGTGCTGGGATTCGAGGAACGCCGGGTTGCCGAGCCCCTCACCCGCGATGATCTCCTGCGCCTCCTGCGAGCCGAGGAACGCCTGGAAGGCGCGAGCGGCCGCCAGCTCGTCCGAGTATGCACTCACGACCGCCGCGGTTCCCGCGACGACAACTCCACGACGTTCGCCCTGGGGCAGCGGCGCGATGTCCGACACGTCGGCGACATCGGATGCGAGCACCTCGGCGACGGACCACGCGCCGTTGAACATGATCGCGGCCTTGCCGCTGTTGAACATCTGCGGGGCGGGTGTGTCAGCGAGCTGTTGCACCGACGGCGACGAGCCGTCCGCGATGAGATCGGTCCAGAACTGCAGACCTTCGATGGCCTCGGGGCTGTCGAAACCCGAGGTCTGCTTGTCCTCCGAGATGATGTCCCCTCCTGCCTGAAGGATCGTGTTGTAGTACGCCTGCTGTCCGGTGAGGTCCGTGGCGATTCCGAACACGCCCTGGTCGCCGAGCGCGTCGCTGATCGACTTGGCGGCGGTGCGAAGGTCATCCCAGTCCCAGTCGTCGGTGGGCAGTTCGACGCCTGCCTGTTCGAAGAGCGCCTTGTTGTACCACATCGCGACCGTCTGCGAGTTCTGCGGAACACCGTAGAGCGTGCCATCGGCCGAGTAGCCGTCGACGAGCGCGGTCGGGTAGTTCGCGGGGTCGAGCTGGTCGGCGTCGATGAGAGGGGTCACCGGTGCGAGGAGCTTGCCATCGACGTACTTGTCGAAGTTGAGCGAGTTCATGGTGAACACGTCGGGGAGCGTCTTCGAGCTGCCCTGCGTCTGAAGCTTCGTGAAGTACTGATCGAACGGCGTGACCTGGATCTGAACATCGATGTTCGGATACTGCTCGTTGAACGCATCGATGACGAGCTCGAAGGCCGGCTGCTGCGCTGCATTCCAGATGGCGAAATCGATCGAGGCCTCGGTCTCAGCAGTCGCGAGCTCTTCGTCGTCGGCTGCGGGTGCACCCCCTCCCGAGCATCCGGTGATCAAGAGCGCAGCGGACGCGATTGTCGCCACTGCCAATGTCGTGCGTCGCATGTCAATTCTCCTTGTGGGTCGCGGGTCCGAGGTCAGGACCCGAGGGCTTACGTTGATTCGGGGTGAAGTAGTCGACGATGTTGGGAGACGGCGGGGCCACCTTGCGCGGTGTCGCCCCATCACGAAGCGACTCCGTCGCGGCGGCCGCCGCCGCCACGGCGTTCCGCGCGGCCACCGGCGAGGTCTGCGTGGATGTGCGACTCCGAACGAATCGTACGAAGTCGCCGACGGCGAGTGCGTCGCCGTCGGAATGCCCCTCGGCGTCACCGGCGATCGAATAGACCAGATCACCTTCGGGGGCGTAGGTCGTACGCGAGTTCCAGACACGCACCACGCCGCCTCCGGTGTCGCCGAAGTTCTCGAGTCGCCCCTCTGTACCGATCACGGTGTAATTGCGCCAGTAGTCGGGCGTGAAGTGGCACTGCTGATATGAGGCGAGCACCCCGTTATCAAGACGCATCAGCATCATCGAGATGTCCTCGACGTCGATGACGGGATTCAGTTCCTTCTGAGCAAGCGGCGGCCACGCATCGAGAGAGAACCAGTCGGGCATCCTGCGGTCGGCATTACTGCGCCGGTCTTGAATCGCGCCATAGACGCTGAGGTCACCCATCGCCACGACATCGGTGGTGGTGCCGTTCGCCAACCAATGGATCACGTCGATGTCGTGAGCCCCCTTCTGCAGCAGGAGCCCCGTGGACTGCGACCGGTCGGCGTGCCAGTCTTTGAAGTAGTAGTCGCCGCCGTTGCCGACGAAATGTCGGCACCAGATCGCCTTGACCTCGCCGATCTCGCCCCGGTCGATGATGTCGCGCATCAGCTGCACGACGCCCAAATAACGCATGTTGTGGCCGACGTACAGCGGCGTGCCAAACCTCGCGGCCGCTTCGAGGACCGCGTCCGCATCGGCGGGCGAGGTCGCGAGCGGCTTCTCCAGATAGACGGCGACTCCGGCCTCGAGCAGGTCGATCGTGATCTCGGCATGAGTGTGATCGGGTGATGTGACGAACGCGGCGTCCACAGGAACGCCGCTCGCGAGCAATTCGTCGTGCGTCGCGAAGGTCGCAGCCTCGGGGGCGAGCTCGGATTGCACCCGGGCGCGGGCGCGGTCATCAGGGTCGACGCCCGCGACGATCAGCCCGTCGCCGGACTCCACCGCGAATCGCGCAATGGCCGCACGGGCTCCGACTCCGATGACGGCGATGCGCAAGGGGGCATTCAGGGCCGAGGTCGCTCCCCCGGCCACGAAGGTGTCTGTCACGCGGCCGCACCGATCTCTGCTGCCCGCCGCGCACGCGCCACGTCGATCACCGGATCGGGAAGCCCTCGCACGCCGAACGTGAGCGCCGATGCCTCACTGCTCGCCAAGGCAAGGGCACCCAGGACGACGGATTCCGTGCCGAGTTCCGACGCCTTGATCGACGGCCTGACGGGAACCTTGATACGGGAGCTCACAGATCGGCGAAGCGGATCGAGCAGCACGTCCCCCGCACGCGAGAGACCACCGCCGATGACGACGATGTCGGGGTCGATCGCCATCGTGACCACGGCGATCCCCGCTGCCAGCCCCTCTACGAAGGCGTCGACCTCCGCCTTCGAGTCCGCGTGTCCCTCCGCAGCGCGACGGAACACTTCTTCGCCGCTGGCGGCAGTGGTCCACACGAGCTCACCGGAAGAATCAAGCAGATCACCGAAGGCCATGTCGCCGATCTCTCCCGCCGCGCTGTGGTGGCCGCGCCGGAGCTCACCGTCGATCACGAGCCCCATCGCGACACGGTGGCCCAGGAAGAAGAAGATGACGTCGTCCATGAGCTGGGCTGTGCCCAGGCGATGTTCGGCCAGAGCGGCCAGGCGCATGTCGTTCTCGACGATCACAGCGCAGCCGAACTCGGCGCGCAGATACCCGGCGACATCGACGCCCTCCCAGTCGGGAAGGAGCACCGAGGCGAGAAGTCTGCCGTCAGTGTCGACCATGCCCGAGACGGCGACGGTCATCGCCACGACCTTCGCCGGCATGGAGGCCGCATCGTCCAGCGCACGACGGATGAGGCTCTTGACCAGCGTCATGCGGGCGGCACCGTTGAGTGGAGCCGCGATCCTTTCCTCGACCCAGCTGAGGACATCGCCGGTCAGATTCGCAACGGCGACGCGGATGCGGTGGATGCCGATATCGACTCCGATGACGTACCCCGCAGACGCGTTGAACTCGAACAGACGCGCCGGTCTTCCCACGCCACGACCTCCGATCGTGTGCACGTCGGTGTCAGTCACCAGCCCACGGGAGATCATCGATGCGATGCCCGCCTCCACCGTCGGGCGCGACAGCCCGGTGAGCCGGGCGACCTCGGCGACGGTCGCCTTACCGTGGTCCCGGAGCGCGACCGCGCACCGGGCAGCGCTCACATCGCGCAGTCCCAACGATGTATCGCTGGTGTTGTCTTTTGGCACCTTTGCTCCCGCTCTGCACTTCCGCCTTCGACGTGCTCAACTCATAGTGACGCGGCACGCGTTATAAAGCAAGTGATTTTTGTATTTGTATGGTTTGCCCTCGTTCAAAGAGGCGGCAGGGGCCCCCAGAGTTCAAGAATGTTCAGAAGGGCGCCGATGGATTAGGAGGAAACAACGGACAGGTGTATACCGGTCGCCAGCAGCGGCCCCAACCGCGTGGCCATGTGGGCGTAGCCCTCCGCACTCGGATGCAGGCCGTCGTGAAGCAGCTCCTGATCGCCCATGCCCAAGACGTCGGTGCCGTCGATGTAGCCCACTCCCGGCACGGTCGTCCGCCGCGCGACGTCCGCGACGACGGCCCGTACGTCGGCGAGCGTCATCCCGACGGCGTTGCGGGTCGACTCGCGTGACGCGGAAGCGAGAGGAGAGATCACGATGATCGGTGCGACCGGCGTGCCACGGCGTATCGTGCGCAGGAAGGCATCGAGCCGACTGTGCAGCTCGGCCCCGTTCCACTCGGCGCGGTTGTAGACGTTGATGCCGGCGCACACGGTGACGAGATCGGCTGGTGCGCCGGCGATCGTCTCGGCCGCCGCCTCGTCGAGGAAGCACTCCCCGCTGAAGCCCATGCAGGTCAGGTCCCATGCGTGAGCACGTGCGACGCGCGCCGGCCAGGTGTCCGTGGGGCCCGCTGCCTCGAAGCACTGTGTGACCGAGCTGCCGTATGCGATCCAGCGCGACCTCACGGAGGGAACTGCGGTGACACGGGTCGCGCCTTCGAGTTCCAGCCCGTGCACGCGCGTGATGCCGGCCTGGGGCAACCAGAGCTCGATGCGCGCGCTGGCCGCTTCGCGCTTGAGATCAACGCGCTTGAGATCGAGCTGGAGTGATTGGATGCCGCAGCGCACGGGTACCCGCCTCCGCAGTGCACCATCGACGACGACGTCAACGCATCCCGGCTCGTCATCGAGGCGCTCGACCACGAGCAGTGCGCTCTGCGCGTCGGTGTCGAACTCGGCTCGCACGCCCGCCGCTGCTTGAGCCACCTCCACGAGCCCATGGCTGAGTTCCGCCGCACGCAGCGGATCGATTCGCCAGGGTGTGCTCGCCGCGCCGTGCTCCTGCCATGCGATCGCCCCGTGCCAGAAGCCTCCTACCATCCCGGGCCGAAGGAGGTGAGCGTCCTTGCCGCTCGCCGCCGCGCATCGGTACGTCACGTCAACCGACGAGCGTCTCGGCACGCATCTCCGCAACGATCCGCCCGTGCGGGCTCACGCCATCCGACGTTGCGGCGGCGTACGCCCGGACTGCGACGACTCGCGCCTCTGCGCAGCCGTTGGTCTCCTCGACCACGATGCGCACGCCGTCCGTCGAGACTGCGTCATCAAGGGTGATCGTGACGTGACGCACGCGGTTGTCGCGGATCGACGCGATCGGCATCCATTCCTCGCCGCGGCGCACCTCGATCACCGCATTCCGCACGAGCGTGCGCATGATGTCGTTCGGGGTGCGGTGGTGGTGGAGATTGATCAAGTCCTCGTTGAGATCATCGTCGAAGACGATGTCGATGCGGGTGATCTCGACGGGGGTGGACCAATCGAGCTGCAGCGTCGGCCGCGGGTCATGCTCCATGGGGGCAGACATCCACATGTTCGGTCCGCCGTAGGGGCGTGCGTAGCCTCCCACGGCTTCTTTCGGCGCGAACGCAAGGGTGTCGGCGGTCAACCGGAAGCAGATGCCGTCGTTCACGAGGATCTGCTTCCAGTGGCGCCACAGTTCGGGCGCCTCCTCGTCTGCCGGCACCGGGCGGTACACGAACACGAGCGTGCCCGGTTGCGAAACCTCACCCCGGTGCAGCGACAGAGCGGGATTCTCGCGGACGACGAGCACCGCGTTGCCGGGCTCCGACGGCGTCCATTCGATTGGCACGCTCACCCACGAACGCCCCCGCGTCACCGTGGCCGTGGCCGCGGACACGCTCTCGGCGGGGAGGTAGTTCTGCGAGGCGCTCGTGCGGAAGACCTCCACGGCGACCTCGCTGTCCTCCGTGGCCTCGATGAGCAGGTCGATGCCGTCGAGCGACGGGTTCACGGGCACCACGAGCGAGTGATCTGACGTGAGGGGGACGAGACCGCGAGAGCGTGTGGACTCGAGTCGACGCGCGAAAGACGATGCGGATGCCGACGCTCGGAGCGCCAGGTCATTGGGATCGTCGCTGCGGACGCCGAGCACGGATGCATCTGCGCGTACCATCGCGTGATGCACCTCGGGCATCCGTTCGCTCACGAGCTCGCGAGGCTGAATCCTGTGAGCGTGCGCGAGAGCTGCAGCGATCCCGGCCGCCTCGCCGAGAATGGCGCAGGTCGCCATCACGCGCGTGCTGCCGAACGCGACGTGGCTTGCGCTGATGGTGCGCCCCGCCATCCAGAGATTGACGACGTTGTGCGAGTACAACGACCGCAACGGGATGTGATAGTTGCCATCGGGGTGCAGGTGACGCGACCCCGGTTCGCTGGCATAGACGCCGCCGGGCGGGTGAAGGTCGATCGACCAGCCGCCGTGCGCGATCCGGTCGTCGAACTGCGTCTGCTCCATGATGTCGGCCTGTATGAGGGTGTGATCTCCGATGAAACGGCGGTACTCGCGCTTGCCGGGCACGGATCCGACCCATTCGAGAGTGAGATTGTCTGCGGGGAACTTACCCGAGTTCTTGATGTAGTCCCACAGGCCGTAGACGACCGCATGGAGCTCATCGCGGATGAGTTCGTTGTCGTCGATGACGTCGAGCTCCCCTCCCCACTCGATCCACCAGAAGTCGCAGCCGTTCATCGTGTGTGTCACGATGCGACGCTCCGGAATCGCGGTCGCTGCGATATCGCGGGCGAACGGCGGAGCCACGAACTTCGAGGGCTGGCCGGCATCCTTTGCGTAGAAGAGGATCGTGCTGCCGAGCGTGTTCGAATCGGGAACCTCGGGCGCGGACGGCTCGTCATACTCCGATCGGGCTTCGCGGCCCGTGTAGAAATCGGCGCCCGCGAGGTAGCCCACGATGCCGTCGCCGCTGCAGTCGATGAACGCGTCGGCGTCGATGGTGACCGTTCGTTCGGACCCTGAGGTCCACCCCGTCACGGTGCTGATGACGCGCTCTGATTGAGGTCCGTCCGCCTCGACTGCGGTGATCTCGGTGTTCAGTAGAAGGGTGATGTTGGGCTCAGCGCGGACCTTCTCGAGCAGCAGAAGATCCCAGTAGTAGGGATTCCCCTCCGGATTGCGGAACTGGTTCTCGACGAAGAGTTCCCCCATGATGCCGGTCTCACGCGCGTACGGGTGGACGCCGTGAGCTGTGGCACCGCACACCCATACCCGTACCTCGCTCGACGAGTTGCCGCCAAGCACGGGCCGGTTCTGCGCCAGGACCACTGACGCACCCTGCCGGGCGGCGCCGATAGCTGCGCATACCCCGGCGAGGCCGCCGCCGATCACGGCAATGTCGGTCCTGAGTGTCTCGCTGCGCATCTGTCTGCACTCCCGCTGTTGATTGGTCCCCCATTCACCATAATGAAACTCGGTAGCGTAGTAAAGAGCTGCAGCAGATCAGGTGCCGTTAGCTCAGTCTGCAGACGCTCAGCGTAACCGCGAGTACGGCCCGGGTTCAGCGCCTATCGCGCAGCTCTCGCCGCGTGGGCGGGCGCTCACCGGCATCCGACGCACCGGCATCCGATCCGCCGATCACGACGATCGCCAGCGGCTGCGAGATGAACCCGCTGTGCCCGGTGATTCCCAGCGCCATCGGCGTGAGCGCGAAGATCGTCGCGAGCGCGGTCATCAGAATCGGCCGCAGACGCTTCTCCCCACCGGCCATCACCGCGTCGTGGGCCGAGAGCCCCTTCTCGCGGTACTGGTTCACCAGGTCGACGAGCACGATCGCGTTGGTCACCACGATGCCGATCAGCATCAGCACGCCGATCAGCGAGGCGACGCCGAGGGGCACACCGGTCACGATCTGCAGCAGGATCGCACCGGTCGCCGCGAAAGGCACCGATCGTGGGAGCTCGGCTTGGGCATCCGCTTCGCCTGACCCGACCCTCGGCAGCGTTCCAGTCGCACTTTCGCCCGCCTGCCGTGAGGCGAAGCAGGCGAAACTGCGACAGGAAGAGTCAGTCGACCGGATTGGCCGTCGGCAGCCCGCGCGAGCGCAGCTCACGGCGGGTGGGCTGATGCTCCGCGCCCTCGGCGGCGACGGTCGCGGCGACGGATGCTGCCGCGGCAGCCGCTGAGGCCGCAGCCGCGGCCGCGGAGGCGGCAGCCGCGGCGGCGACCATCGAACCGGAACTCGACGGATTCTGCACGACCATCGTCGTGGCAGGCTCCGCCACCTGCTGATCGGCCGGCTCGGGCGCGCCCTGTTCAGCGGCCGGCGCGGCAGACTCAGGCGCCGGCTCGCCGACAGCATCCGTCCTCGCGGCAGCCGCGACGGCGGCCGGAACCGCGCTGCCGACGCCGGACTCGTCTCCGCCGCCAGGCCCGGAACCACCGGAACCACCGGAACCACCGGAACCACCCGAGCCACCGGAGCCGTCGCCCTCAGGACCCCCATCGCGGGCGGCGCGCTTCGCCGCGCGACGCTCCTTCGCACCCTCCACCAGGTTGTACAGGGTCGGCAGGACGATCAGCGTCAGCACGGTCGACGACACGAGTCCGCCGATCACAACGATCGCCAGCGGCTGCGAGATGAACCCGCTGTGCCCGGTGATGCCGAGCGCCATCGGGGTCAGCGCGAAGATCGTCGCGAGCGCGGTCATCAGAATCGGCCGCAGACGCTTCTCCCCACCGGCCATCACCGCGTCGTGGGCCGAGAGCCCCTTCTCGCGGTACTGGTTCACCAGGTCGACGAGCACGATCGCGTTGGTCACCACGATGCCGATCAGCATCAGCACGCCGATCAGCGAGGCGACGCCGAGGGGCACACCGGTCACGATCTGCAGCAGGATCGCCCCCGTGGCCGCGAACGGCACCGACACGAGCAGCAGCAGCGGCTGGCGCAGCGACTTGAAGGTCGCCACCATCACGACGTAGACGATGAGGATCGCCGCGAGCATCGCGAGCCCCAGCTGCGAGAATGCGTCCGACTGCTGCGAGGCCACGCCGCCGATCTCGGCGCTCGCGCCGGAGGGCAGCTCGACGGCATCCATCGCCTCGGTCACCGACGCGGTGGCGACGGCGAGATCATCGGATGCCGGAGGCACGGTCACAGTGGCGGTGCGCGTCCCCTTCTCCGTCGTGATCGAGGTGGGTCCCTCGCGCTGCTCGATCGTCGCGACGTCCTGCAGCTCGACCGGGCCGAGCGCGGTCGGGATCATCAGCTGCTGCAGTGATTCGACCGACGTCGGCGGCTCGGCGTCGGCGAGGTACACGGTCAGCGCGGTGTCATCGATCTCGACCGATCCGACCTGTTGCGGACGCATGGCGTCCGACACCATCGAACCGACCGCGACCTCCGAGAGCCCGCGTGCGGACGCGGCCTCGCGGTCGACGACCACGGCGATGTACGGCAGCGAGGCGGCGAGGTTGTCGGTGACCTTGCCGATGCCGTCCCGCCCGTCGAGTTCCTTCATCAGGGCATCCGTCGCGGCCTGGAGGTCTTCGCCGTTCGAGGCGCTGACCGTGATGGCGATGTCGGTCGAGCCGAAGCCTGTGGAACCGCCGACGCTGACCTCTCCCACATCTTCGAGTCCGTCGATCGCGTCCTGGACGTCGGCGCGCAGCTGCTCCTGATCCACATCCGCGTCGGTCTGGATCGAGTAGGTGACGCCGGCACCGCCGGAGAAGGCGTCCATCAGCGACGAACCGCTCGATCCGATCGAGACCTGCACGTGCTCGATGCCGTCGATGTCGGCGAGCGCATCCTCGACCTTCACTGCCGCGTCGGACTTCGCCTGCAGGCTGGCTGTCGGGCCGAGATCCTGCGTGACGGTCATCGTGTTCTGGCCGGAGTCGCTGAGGAAGTTGATCTTCATCAGCGGGGCCAGAGCCAGTGTTCCCGCGAGCACGACGACGGCGAGCGCGACGGTGGTCAGCGAGTGCTTGAGCGTCCAGCTCAGGATCGGCCGGTACATCCGCTGCAGCGGCGTCGGCGGCGCCTCGGGTGCCTCCGGATCGACGCGGTTTCCGTTCTCGTCGACCAGCGGCTTGCCCGGCCTGAGGAACCAGTACGCGAGCACCGGCACGATCGTCAGCGCCACGAGCAGCGAGGCGGCCATGGCGATGGTCACGGTCATCGCGAACGGACGGAACAGCTCGCCCACCATGTCGCCGACGAACACGATCGGCAGGAACACGGCGACGGTGGTGATCGTCGAGGCGGTGATGGCGGATGCCACCTCTCGCACCGCGAGACGGATCGCCTCCCCCTTGTCGGCGCCCTCGACGTAGTGCCGCTTGATGTTCTCGATGACGACGATGGAGTCGTCGACGACGCGGCCGATCGCGATGGTCAGCGCGCCGAGTGTCAGCACGTTCAGCGAGTACCCGAACGCCTGCAGCCCGATGAAGGTCACCAGCACGGATGTCGGGATGGAGATCGCGGTGACCAGCGTCGAGCGGATCGACAGCAGGAACACCAGGATCACGATCACCGCGAAGGCGAGGCCCAGCAAGCCCTCCACCGCCAGCGTCTCGATCGACTGCTGGATGAACGGCGCCTGGTCGAAGACGACCGTGAACTCGGCATCCGGGAACGACTCGCGAAGATCGTCGAGCGCGGCGAGCACACCCGTCGACACCTCGACGGTGTTGGCGGCCGGCAGCTTCGTCACGGCGATCGACAGGGCGTCCTGGCCGTCCACGCGTGAGATCGAGGTGACTGGATCGGCCTCCTGCGCGACCGATGCGACCTCTCCGATCGTGGCATCCGTGCCGACCAGCGGCAGCTGTGCGATCTCGTCGGCCGACGAGATCTTCGCCCCGGTCTGCACGGTGAAGGTGTCATCGCCCTCGGTGATGGATCCGCCGGGGAACAGCACGCCGTTCTGCTGCAGCGCCTGCGTGATCATCTGCGGGGTCGCCTGATGCTCGGCCAGCTTCGCATCGTCGGGGGTGATGGTGACCCGCTGGCCGACGCCGCCGACGATCTCGGCGGCGTTGACTCCCTCGACATCCTCGATCTCGGGGATCACGACCTTCTCGAGGTCGGCCTGCGCGGATTCGGCGTCATCGAAGCCGGTCACGGCGACCTGGATCACGGGGAAGTCGTCGATCGACACCGAGAGCACCTGCGGGGCGACGTCGTCCGGCAGCTGCTGGCCGATGCGGTTGATCGCCTGCTGCATCTTCTGCTCGGCAGTGGCGAGATTGGTGCCGTAGGTGAACATCGCCTGCACGACCGAGGCGTTGGTGGTGCTCGTGGCCGTGGTCGACTCCAGCCCCGGCACGCCCTGGATGGCCTGCTCGATCGGCGTCGACACGTCGTTCTCGACGACCTCGGGCGAGGCACCGGGATAGCTGGTCATCACCACCAGAGCGGGCAGCTCGAGCGAGGGGATGAGCTCCTGCTTCAGGTTGGTGAGCGCGAGTCCGCCGAAGACGGCGGCCACGATCGTGATGAGCGCGATGAGTGCGCGGTTGCGCAGGCTCAGGACGGAGAGTTTCGACATGTGCGTTCTCTTGGTCAGTGGGTGGACGCGCCGAGGATGCCGGCGAGGGCGGATTCGAGGAAGGATTCGGTCAGCGGCTCGTCGTTGATGCGAGAGTGCCACAGCACGCCGTCGATGAAGATCGCGGCGGCGAGCGCACGCTCGCCGCCATGGTCGGCGACGAGGAGTTCGGCCATCTGCGCGGACCAGCGTCGGGCGAGGGCGCGCAGCTGAGGATCGTTGACGGCGGCGGTGACGACGGCGCGATCGGCCTCGAGCGCATGCGCATCGGCGATGCCCTGCATGACCAGCTCGGCGAGCACGGGGGGTGTCGCACCGCGCTGCTCGATCGTCTGGCGGACGCCGTCGATGCGCAGCTCGACCTCGGCGGCGAGGAATCGGAGCGCTTCGGCGCGCAGGTCGTCGAGCGTGGCGAAATACTGCGTGGTGGCGCCGAGCGGGACGCCGGCTCGGGTGGCGATGAGTCGATGCGTGACGGCGCCAACGCCGACCTCGATGATCAGCTCGGCCGCGGCGGCGATTATTGCGCGCCGACGAGTCTCCGGATCGCGCTTGCGGCGCGGCGCGGCATCAGTCATCCCCACTCCCCTTCTGTACGTTTGTACATTTCAGCCCTTGGAAGCGGCTGGGAACGCCTCACCGGTCGGCGCGCGACCCGCGTCGGGTCACGTCAGTGCGGCTCCGATCGCGAGCCCGAGCACCGCGGCGAGGACGCCCGCTGCCAACATCCCGAGAACGTTGACGACGGATGCCGCGCGCTCGCCATCCCGCCACAGCGCGACCGAGTCGAGCATCGCCGTGCTGAACGTCGTGTAGCCGCCGAGGAAGCCGGCGCCGACGACGAAGGCGGCGGCCGGCAGAGCGCCGACGACGACGCCAAGGGCGAGTGAGCCGGTGATGTTGATCACCATCACGCCCCACGGGAAGCGAGTGCCGGCCAGATGAGCGACGCCCACGTCGACGAGGTAGCGCGCGCCCGCGCCCAGTCCGCCGCATGCGGCGGCGAGCAGGAAGATCAGCGGCGTCATGCCGGCTCCCTCCGTCTGCCGAGGTGCAGACCGAGTGCCGCCGCCGCGACCCCGAACACGACGCTGGCCACGGCGTACCCGACGGCGAGCAGGGGCGCCGCCGCCCACAGCCCCACCGCGCCGACCGTGAACGCGCTGTAGGTCGTGAACCCGCCGAGCACGCCCGTGCCGAGGAAGACGCGCAGATCGGACGCTGCGAGCCTCGCAGTCAGCAGCCCCAGCAGCAGCGCGCCCGCGATGTTCGCGATGAGCACGCCGATCGCGGCATCCGGCACCAGCATCCCGATCGCGAGACGCGCCGCCGTTCCGATCATTCCGCCCGCTGCCGCGAGAGCGGCGCGGCGCAGCACGATGCGCGCAGGGACGGGGGTGGTCACCTGCGTCACTCTAGACGGGGTTACGTAGACTCGGGGAAATGACTGGATGCTCCGCGTGAGCGAGCGGACAGTGCCAGGAGGAAGACACCCGAGTGCTGACGAGAAGGATCTTCGGATGGTCGCGCCTGCTGGCGGCGACCATCTGCATCGTCGCGCTCGTGCATCGGATGCTGTGGGGCATGGGCTCGCAGACCATGGCCAGCGACAACTTCTTCGCCTATCTGACGATCCAGTCGAACTCCGCGTTCGCCGTGCTGGCCCTCGTCGCCGGAGTCATCGCGCTGCGCACCGGAGAGGATCCGGCGTGGCTGACGACCGCCCGCGCCCTCGTTCTCAGCTGGACCATCACGGCCGGCCTCGCGTTCGGGCTGATCGTCTGGCAGGCGGGCATGCGGGGCATTCCGATCAGCGTGCCGTGGTCGGATGTGATGCTGCACTTCGTCCTGCCCGCCTGGTCGGTCGTGGCGTGGGTGCTGGGCCCCGGCCGGCGCCCCGCATCATGGCGTGTGGTGCCGTTCGTGCTGCTGTATCCGATCGTGTGGGGTGTGTTCACGATCTGGCGGGGCGGGGTGATCGGCTGGTACCCGTACTACTTCCTCGACCCGCGCCAGGTGTCCGGACTGGGTGAGATGGGCGTCAGCTGCGCGATCGCACTGTCGATCTTCGCCCTCGTCGCCGCGTCGCTCGTGGTTCTCAGCAGGGTGCATCCGACGGCGGGCCAGCGTACCGCGGCCGTCGGTGAGGCACTCAGCCCTGGTCCGACTCCGGCTCCGGCGCGAAGAACGCCAGTGACGCCCGTGCGGCGACCTTCGCATCCTGTTCACTGAGCGCGGCGAACTGCTCGGCGTCCGCGCCGCCGACGAGTCCGACCAGTACCGGCTCGGCGGTGGTCGGCAGGAGGTTGAGCCACGTGCGGATGAGCCCGTCGCCGCCGACGACGTGCCAGATGCCCTCTTCGGCCGCCCAGAACGGCTCGTCGAAGCGCATCCACACCGTCTCGATGAAGCCGGATGCCAGGTCTGCGATCGCTCCGCGGTGCTCGAACGGAAGAGCGGGGGCGAACTCGATGCCCTGCTGCTGCAGCACGCCGAGGGGGGCGGTGATGACCACCCGGTCGAACGACAGCGACTCCCCCGTGCCCAGGCGCAGGCTGACGCCCCGGTCGTCGTAGGCGACCCGCACGACGGGGGACGCCAGGGCGACGTCGATCTCGCTGAGGGTCTCGTCGATGAATGCACTGAGATCGCCCGTCAGCGCGTTGAGCGCGTCGGGCGCGAACGTGGGCGGATACCAGCTGGATGCCCGCGTCGGGTCGGCTCCGCTGGTCGCCGCCAGCCAGGCCAGTGCCGCGGCGACAGCCGGCTCGGCAGGGTCGACGCCGTCCTGCTCGAGCGCCTCGGTGACGGGCACATCGGTCGGCAGGGCGCCGGCGTTCTCGATCGCCTGTGCGATCGGCGCGCCGTCGACCGAGTCGGTGGCCCCGTCGGATGACCATCCGACCGCGCTGTCGAGCCGGATCCGCTTGTCGCTGATCGTGATGAGCCGGGCATCCAGCGCTGCGACGTCGTCCTCGCCGATCAGCCACGCGCCCAGCTGCACGGGAACCGGCCAGTCGTCGTCGGCATGCGTGAGCAGGCGTCCGCCGGTGCGCTCGCGCGCCTCGAAGACGGTGACGGTGTGGCCGGCGTCGGCCGCGGTGCGCGCGGCCGCGACTCCGGCCGCGCCCGCGCCGATCACGGCGATGCGCTCGGATTCGGATGCCGCCGCCAGCAGACCCATGCCGGCGCGTCGCCCGGAGTCGACGGCTCCGATCACCGTGCCTGGGCTGTCGGCATCCGTCGCCTCTCCGGCGAAGAAGAGGCGGTCCATGACCGGTGTCGCGAGCGTGTCGCGGCGTCGTGGATCGGATCCGGCCGGCACATAGCTGACGGCGCCGAACGAGTAGGGGTCGGTCGCCCAG
Source organism: Microbacterium alcoholitolerans (assembly GCF_050408615.1). NCBI lineage: Bacteria > Bacillati > Actinomycetota > Actinomycetes > Micrococcales > Microbacteriaceae > Microbacterium > Microbacterium alcoholitolerans. Next base: position 1,651,361 of record NZ_JBNTKD010000001.1, read on the forward strand.
GTCGACCGCGCCCAGCCGGCAGGCGTCGGCACGTTGGCGGGCGCTGTGGGCTTGGGCCCCGGCGTCGTGGTGCGGGTCGGCTTCGGCGTCGGCTCGGGTGTGCACGCGGCGAGCAGCACCGCGACGGCGCCCGTTCCGGCGCCGACGAGCAGGGTTCGGCGAGTGATGCTCATCGTGAAGCCAGACTACCCGGCGTACGCCCGCGCGAAACGGAGGAGATCGCACGATCGGGAGGGTCGGATGCTGGATTCGACCCCCCGATCGTGAGTTCTCCTCCCGATCATGCGAACGACGGGGGCGCCTCATGCGGAGGACGGAGGCGCCTCGTTCAGAGATTCGCCTCCGCGTACACGCGGAGTGCGTCGCGGACGAACTCCGCGCCCGTGGTGCCGCCCTCGCTTGTGGTGTAGTTAGCCGCGAAGCGGGGGTCGGTGACGTACATCTCCCCGAGACCGAGCACATAGCCCTTGGTGTCGCCGTCCGGCTGAGAGGCCGGAGTGCCGGGAATGCCGGTGAGCCACTCGACGTGGCGGCGGGCGAGATCCTGCGCCTCGTCGGATGCCGGATCGATGCCGCGCTCTGCTGCTGCAGCCCACTCGCCGCTCAGGTCGGCGACGCGCTGCTGCCAGGCGCTGCGCTCGTCGGCGCTCATGCCGCGCCACCAGCGGTCGGAATCGGCGTAGGCCTTCTTCCCCCACCGGCTCTCGACCTCGTCCTTGTACTGGGTGTGATCGAATCCGTCGAACATGTTCTCGGCCATCAGTTCTTCTCCTTGTCTCAATGCGGTGATGGTTGATTCGACGGAGGCGATCTGCCGCAGCATCCGATCCTGCTCCTGGCGCAGCCAGGCGAGGTGCGTCTCGAGCGCGCCGACCTCGGATGCCCGTGTCGCCGACCCCGGCGAGGTGCCGAGCACTTCGCCGATCTGCGGCAGTCCGAGACCCAGCGCGCGCAGCAGCAGAATGCGCTGCAGTCGCACGAGGGCGGCCTGATCGTAGTGTCGGTACCCGTTGGAGGCGATGCGAGACGGCGCCAGCAAGCCGATGTCGTCATAGTGACGCAGCGTCCGGCTGGTCGTGCCCGCTAGCCGCGCGATCTCCTGGATCGACCAGTCCATGTCGTCTCCTTCCGTCGATGACTCAACCGTAGAAGTTGACGCAACGTCAATGTCAAGACATCAGTGGATGAGAGCCTTGGCGAGGATGATCACGACGCCGAAAGCGGCGGTGGTGAGCGATCCGATGATGCGGATGGGCCATGGCGCTCCTCGTCGATGGAAGGCGATGTAGCCGAGCACGGCCAGCACCGCGACGCACATCCACAGTGCGAGCCAGATCGCGGTGCGATCCTCCATGATGCGAGTGGCGCCGAGCAACAGGATCACAAGCGGTATGAGCGACGACAGCAGCAGGCCGAGAGAGCGCTTCAGCGCCTGCCGGAACGAAGTCCGCAGCCCTACGACGCGACCGTGCTCCAAACCGTGACCTGCGACGGTTCCCGCGTACAGGTGCGCCAGCCAGAACACGACGACGGTGATCAGCACCGTCCAGAACACCTGCAGCGATGATCCCTTGTGGACGCCCGAGACAGCGGTCATGCCGGCGACGAGGATGACCCCGTAGACCGCCTCTTCCGTGGCGAAGCTCGCGCGCAGCAGACGGGCGGCGGGCGATTCGGGCGTGCGACTCACGCCCTCAGCATAGTTTCGGCGTTCCCAGGAGATGCTCAGCGGCCACCCTTGACACACTCACGATATATCGTGTTATAGTCTCCTAACGCGATATATCTCGATATCGCCGCCAACAAGGAGAGAACGACATGACCGAGAAGTGGCTCATCGCCCCCGGCGAGGAACGCGTCATCGACATCGCCTCGGCATCCCGGCTCAAGGTCGGGCTCGTGGGCGGACAGGTCGACGTCGTGGCACACGACGAACCGGGCATCCGGATCGAAGTGCACGGCGTCACCACGAAGGATCTGCGCATCGAATCCGACGGCACGCAGGTCGAGATCGACCATCCCCAGATCGGCTGGGACAACTTCCTCGAGGTCTTCCGCAACTTCGGCGCCGGCGGGCCCAAGGCCGAGATCAGCATCGCGGTCCCCCGCGGCATCGCCCTCACCCTCGGCGTCGTGAGCGCCGGAGCCCTCATCTCGGGCATCCGCAACGACGCCAAGCTCAACACCGTCTCCGGCGACATCATCGCCGACGGCATCACCGGCGATCTCACGGTCAACTCCGTCTCGGGCGATGTGCAGGTGCGCGGACTGACCGGCTCGATCAACGCGAACAGCGTCTCGGGCGACGTGGCAGTGACCGGCACCATGCGCAAGGCGACGGTCGACACCGTCTCCGGCTCGCTCCTCGTCGACGCGATCGGCGACATGAACACGGTCAACCTCAACACCGTCTCGGGCGCGACGACCATCCGCCTCGATGAGACGCTCCCCGCCAACTACGTGCTGCGCAGCATGAGCGGCAAGCTCATCGTCGACGGCATCCAGCGCTCCAGCGGCGGTCCGAGCAACTACAACGGCCAGACGGGCGAACTCGCCGGCAGCTTCGTCGACGTGCGCGCCAACTCGGTCTCCGGCGGCATCACGGTGCTTCGCCGCCCTCAGGTGTCGGTCGCCGACGACGCGGAGTGGGAATCATGAGCCCCTCGGTGTTCTCGCACGGCGACCTGCGACTGTACCTGCTCGCCCTGCTGGCCGAAGAGCCGCAGCACGGGTACGGCATCATCCAGGCGCTGACCGACCGCACCGGTGGCACATACACGCCGAGTGCCGGCACGATCTATCCGCGGCTGGCGAAGCTCGAGGAAGAGGGCCTGGTGACCAAGACCGTCGACGGCCGGACCACGATCTACGCCATCACCGATGCCGGCCGCGCAGAGCTCACCGCACGCGAGGGCGAAATCGAGAGCATCGAGGAGGGCCTTGCCGACTCGGTGCGCCTCATCGCCAATGAGGTGCGCCAGAGCGTGAAGGATGCGATGCGCAGCCTCCGGGCGGATCTGGCCACCGCGGCGCACGAGGAGAAGCGCAACGCGAAGGATCGCGCTCGGTCCGAGGCGATGAGCGATGAGCGCATGAGCAGCCGTGAGCACCTGCAGCGGGCGGATGCCGCCATCAACGCGTTCCGCGCCCAGGTGCGCACCGACCTGCGCACCCACGTCGCACGCGGCGGCGCGCTGTCAGCATCCGTCGTCAGCGACCTCGAGAAGGCCATGGACGAGGCGGCCCGCGCCGTCACCCGCGCACTGAGCGCAGCCGGGCAAGACCGCCCCTGACCCCATCCGCCGAGACCCCTACGTGTCGTCGACGCCCCCATATATGGGCGCCTGCACGTGGGGGTCTCGGCGAGAAACGGGGGTCTCGGCGGGAGATCCGGCCTACTCGGTCCAGACATCCTCCTGCTCGTCGGGCACCGGCTCCTCCTGCGGCACGACGAGCACGGAGCGATGCTGGCGATGCGCGAGGCGTGCGGCGACCGATCCGGTGAAGAACTCGCGGATCGATTCGCCCAGCCCGCGCTTGCGGGTGCCGACGACGATCAGCTGCGCGTCGAGCTTGTCGGCGAGCTGCTTGATCGCCAGCGCCGGGTCGCCGACGAGCTGACGCGCGGTCCAGACGACACCGGAGTTCTCGAGCTGCTGCTCGGCCGAGCGCTGCACGTCCTCGAACTCGGCGATGCCGGCATCGAGGTTCAGGTCGATCGGTGCGGAGTGCACGTAGCCATCCGGATCCTCATAGGTGACGAACCGCGTGACGTCGACGTGCACGACGACGAGGGGCGAGCCGAGGAGCTTCGCGAAGCGCAGCGCCTCCTCGAGGACGTGCTCGGGCTGACCCGGTTGCAGCCCGACGATGACCGCCTTCTGCAGCGCGGCGTTCTGGGCCGGCTCGTCGGATGCTGTGGGCGTGGAATCAGTCATGTCGATCCTTCCGCGGGCGGCCGCAGGACGGCCGGATGCTCTGGCGTGCGTGCTATCCTGAATGCTACTCTTACCGGCCTCAAGCCGGTGCCGTGAATATCATCGGGCGTCGTACAGCCCGCTGCTGAACTCGTAAAAGGGGGTCTCGCGCATGGGCCGTGGCCGTCAGAAGGCGAAGCACACCAAAATCGCCCGCGAACTCAAGTCGTACAGTCCTGAGGTGAACTATTCGGCACTCGAGCGTGAACTCGGGCATCCGGACACCGACGGCAACGAGTACGTCGACAAGTGGGCAGATGAGTATGCCGATGAAGATGAGGACGAGCTCGAGCGAGCCTGATCCTCCTTCGCGACAACGACACCCTGGCGACAGGCATCCGCCTCGTCGACCAGGGTTTCGTCGTCCCTCGACGCGGTCTCGGCGTTGACGTGAGCGCCTGTCAGACAGCGGCGCGAGCGCCTGACAGAATGATCGGATGCCCCGTGTCGCCGCCCTGTACCGCCATCCGATCAAGGGGTTCACGCCCGAGCAGTGCGCTGAGCTGACGGTCCAGCCCGACGGCCGCATCGCCGGCGATCGCGTGCTCGCCTTCCGCTTCGCGAATGCCGCCGAACCCGAGCACCGCGACGGCCTGGACTACTGGCCGAAGTCGAAGGGCCTCGCGCTGGAGTCGTTCCCCACGCTGGCCGCGCTGCGCGTGTCGTACGACCTCGAGGGGCAGCGCGTGCGCATCGCGCACGACGATTCCCTGCTGGTCGACGCGAAGCTGGACGATGAGGGCCGCGCCGAGCTCGCCGAGATCATGACGGCGTTCGTTCTGGACTCCCCCGAGTGGAAGCTGCTGCAGCGGCCCGGCCGCCTGCCGCTCGTGCTGGCCGGCGACGGCGTGCGCTCGCGCTTTCAGGATCGTTCGCGCGGGTTCGTCAGCGTGCACAGCGAGGCGAGCGTCGAGGCGCTCAGCGGCGCGCTGGCGCAGCCGGTGGACGATCGCCGGTTCCGCTCGAACGTCGTGATCGACGGGGTGGACGCCTGGGACGAGCTGTCCTGGCAGGGCGAGGTGCGCATCGGCGGCGTGCGCTTCACCGCGGAAGGCCCGATCGTGCGCTGCCTGGCCACCCACGCGAACCCCGACACGGGCATCCGGGATGCGAAGGTGCTGACCACCCTCACCCGCTCGCTCGGGCAGGAGCAGCCCACCCTCGGCCGCCTTCTGCTGCTCTCAGGCGTCAGCGGCGCGGTCGACGACGCCTCGGGCGTCGGCGGCGTCATCCGCGTCGGCGACGAGGTGACGTTCGGCTGAGCCGCCGGATCGGGCGCTACCAGGCGCCGTGGCGGCGCTCCCACTCGTCTTCGATCGTGCGGCGGCGGCCGGCGATCATCCCGGCCGGGAACGTCACGATCAGCACGCCGGCGACGACGAGCAGCGGCACGGTCCAGCCGTCGCTGACCTCGTGCAGCACGCCGACGAGCAGCGGGAAGACCGCCGCGAACGTGTATCCGACGCTCTGCACGAAGCTCGAGAGCAGCACCGCGTTCTCCGAGGTGCGGGATCGGATGCTGATGAGCACGAGCGACAGCGGGAACAGCACGCCCACGATGCCGAACAGCGACATCCACAGGGGCAGCAGGGCGGGAACCGGGGCGAGCAGCAGCCCGAGGATCCCGACGAGCCCGCCGACCGAGCCGACGACGAACACCGGCCGAGTGGCCTGGAACCGCACGACGAGCACCGGGACCAGCAGCGATGCGGGCAGGCCGAGGAAGGCGAACAGCGACAGCATGAGCCCCGCGGTCGCGGCGCTCACGCCGGCCAGGTCGACGACGATCGCCGGAATCCAGGCGAACGAGACGTACGCCATCGTCGATGAGGTGCCGAAGGTGAACGCCAGCGCCCACACCAGCGGAATGCGCGCGAGGCGGCCGAACAGGCGGCGCGTGGTGGGTGAGGTCGCGATGGGACCGGTGACGGCGTAGGCGTCGACATCTGATGCCGCCGGCCTGGTCGTCGCGGGCCCTTCGATCCGCTCAGGGACCCGATCGTTCTGGGTCGGGCTCGAGGCGCCCGACCGCATCAGGATCAGGATCCACGGGATCGCACCGGCGAGCGCGAACGCGCCCCACATCGCCAGCGAGAAGCGCCAGCTCGTGGCATCCGCCACCGGCACCGCGACCAGCGGCGGCACGAACGTCGAGAACGCCATCGCCGTGGTGTACAGGGTCATCATCAGCCCGAGGCGATCGGGGAAGTACTTCTTCACCAGTGGCGGCAGCAGGATGTTGCCCATTCCCACGCCGGCGAAGATCAGGGTGGTGGCCAGCAGCAGCCCGATCGACTCGCCCACCAGACCGCGCCACGCAAGCCCGACGGCGATCGATCCGAGCGCGAGCACGGTGACCCGCTCGATGCCCATGCGTCGCTCCAGCAGCGGAGTGAGCAGACCGAACAGCGCGAAGCAGGCCGGCGGCAGGGTGCCGATCACGCCGAGCAGGGCCGACGAGACGGTGAAGTCGTCGCCGATCAGCTCGATGACCGGCGAGAGGGATGCCACAGCCGAGCGCAGCGAGAACGCGCACAGCACGATGCCCAGCACGGCGAGCGCGCGTCCCCGCCAGAGCGGGCGGGCGGTCATGAGGTCTGCGACTTCTCGACCCAGTCGAGGTACTCGTCGGTGACGGTGCCGGTGATGTACCGGCCGTCGAAGCAGCTCATGTCAAGATCGGTCAGATCGGTGCCCTCGATGATCGCGGCCCTGAGGTCGTCGACCTCCTGGTACACGATCCGGTCGCAGCCGAGCTCTTCCGCGATCTCGGGGATGCTCCGGCCGTGCGCGATCAGCTCGTGCTTGGACGGCATGTTGATGCCGTACACGTGCGGGTAGCGCACCGGCGGCGCGGCCGAGGCGAAGATGACCGATTTGGCACCGGCATCCCTCGCCATCTGGATGATCTGCTTGCTGGTCGTTCCGCGCACGATCGAGTCGTCGATGAGCAGCACGTTCTTGCCGCGGAACTCCGTCGACATGGCGTTCAGCTTCTGCCGCACGCTCTTCTTGCGCACCGCCTGGCCGGGCATGATGAACGTCCGGCCGACGTAGCGATTCTTGTAGAAGCCCTCGCGGTACTCCTTGCCGAGCTTGCGGGCGACCTCCATGGCCGAGGGGCGCGAGGAGTCCGGGATCGGCATCACCACGTCGATCTCGTCGAGCGGCACGTGCTTGGCGATGGTGTCTGCGAGCCTCTCGCCCATCCGCAGGCGCGACTCGTAGACCGAGACGCCATTCATCACCGAGTCGGGACGCGCGAGGTAGACGTACTCGAAGGCGCACGGCGTGAGCTGCGTGTTCTCGGCGCACTGCCGGGTGAACAGCTCACCGTCGTTCGTGATGAACACGGCCTCGCCGGGCTCGACCTCGCGCACGACCTCGTAGTCGGCGTTCTCGAGCACCAGCGACTCGCTCGTGACCACCCACTCGTCCTGTCCGCCCGGCTGGGCGGCCCGGCGGCGTCCGAGGATGAGCGGCCGGATGCCGAACGGATCGCGGAATGCGAGCAGCCCGTATCCGGCGATGATCGCGATCACCGCGTACGCGCCCTCGATGCGGGCGTGGGTGCGCTCGACGGCGTCGAAGATGCGATCGGGATCCAGATCGACCGTCGATGTCGAGGCCTGCAGCTCGCCGGCGAGCACGTTCAGCAGCAGCTCGGTGTCGCTCGACGAGTTCAGATGACGACGGTCGCGGTGCGCCATGTCGGCGGTGAGCTCACGCGTGTTCGTGAGGTTGCCGTTGTGGATGAGCACGATGCCGTACGGCGCGTTCACGTAGAACGGCTGCATCTCCTCCTCGTTCGAGGCGGTGCCCTTCGTCGCGTAGCGCACGTGCCCGAGCCCGACGTTGCCGAGCAGCGAGCGCATGTCGCGGGTGCGGAACGCCTCGCGCACCATGCCCTCGGCCTTCGCCATGTGCATGACCCCGCTCGGCTCGACTGTGGCGATGCCGGTGGCATCCTGGCCGCGGTGCTGCAGCAGCAGCAGGGCGTCGTAGATGTCCTGGTTGACGAGGCCGCCTGCGACCATTCCGACGATGCCGCACATGGGTGTTACTTTGCTCCGTCTGCGTAGGATCCGACCAGGCGCACGGCCCCGCCGTCGACGCCCTTGGCGCCCTCTTCGAAATGTCCGTCCGGGCGCGCCCCGGTGTGCACGGTCGCGACCTGCCATGCCGGGATGCCCTGCGCCTCGATCTGCGCGATCGCAGCATCCTTGTGCTCGGCGGCGACAACGGCGAGGAAGCCGATGCCGAGATTCCAGGTGCCCTCGGTGTCGACGAGCGGTGTTCCTGCGATGTCCGCGAGCACGCGGAAGACCTGACTGGGCGACCAGGTGGAGCGGTCGACCTCGGCCCAGCTGCCCTGCGGCAGCACGCGTGCGAGGTTGGCGGCGATGCCGCCGCCGGTGACATGGCTGAGCGAGTGCACGCCGCCGGCGGGGAGGGCCTCGATGAGCTTCAGCAGCGGCGTCGTGTACAGCCGGGTCGGCTCGAGCAGCGCCTCGCCCCAGGTCGTGCCGAAGTCGGCGGCGTTGTCGCCGTAGCCGATGCCCGCGTTCGCGACGATGTGACGCACGAGCGAGTAGCCGTTGGAGTGCAGTCCGCTGGATGCCAGCGCGATCACGGCGTCGCCGTCCTGCACGCGGTCGGCGCCGAGCAGGGCATCCGCCTCGACGACGCCGGTCGCGGCGCCCGCGACGTCGTAGTCGCGCGGGCCCAGCAGACCCGGGTGCTCGGCGGTCTCTCCGCCGACCAGCGCAGTGCCGGTCGCCGAGCAGGCTTCGGCGATGCCGCGCACGATGTCGGCGATGCGCTCGGGGACGACCTTGCCGCACGCGATGTAGTCGGTCATGAACAGCGGCTTCGCTCCGACGACCACGATGTCGTCTACGACCATGCCGACCAGATCCTGTCCGATCGTGTCGTGCTTGTCGATGGCCTGCGCGATCGCGACCTTCGTGCCGACGCCGTCAGTGCTGCTGGCCAGCAGCGGACGACGGTAGCCGAGCAGCGCGCTGGCATCGAACATGCCGGCGAAACCGCCGACGCCGCCGAGGACCTCGGGGCCATGCGTCGCGCGGACGGATGTCTTCATGAGTTCGACGGCGAGGTCACCCGCCGCGGTGTCGACACCGGCCTGGGCATAGGGGTTGGTGGAGGATTCTGCCACGCCTACAGCCTACCGGCCCGCGAGTGCGGGTCAGGTCGCGGAGTCGTCGATCGGATGCCGGCTGCGCGCGCACTGGCATCCGATCTCTGCTAAAGTGAAGGGTTGCGCGATGTTCCGCCGAATCTCACACGGCGCAGCGCACATCCCGGTCAGGGCACGAACAGTCACATCCGCACCGATGCGGGTCGAGACAGTCCGACCGAATGAGGGCGGCAGCGTGCCGCCAGAAAACAGCAAGAGACATGAGCAGTACCGAAACCTTCGCGCGCTCTGACGCGCCCATCGAAAGCGATTCGACCACCATCCCCGCAGAGCTCGCCTGGCAGCAGGCCGACGACGACGTGTTCGTCGCCACCAGCCAGGGCGAGTTCGCCGGCTTCGTGACCGTCGACCGCAGCATCCACATCGTTCACGACCGCCACAGCCGCCGCATCGGCAGCTACCCCACCCTCGCCGACGCACGCCAGGCGCTCGTGGATGCCACCCGTCCGCCGTCGCGCCGCCGTGAGCGGCTGCGCCGCCGCATCCTCTCGCGTCGCCGCTGACCCGGCCCCCTCCAGCGGAATCCATCCCGCACTTCCTGTCCGATCGCGGCGGAGTCTCCCTAGGATGGGGCCATGGTCGACAAGCCGCAGTGGCTGATCCGCGAGGACGCCGGCACATCGGTGCTGGTGGCTCTCGCGGTGCGCCAGCTGATCGGCATCCGCGCTCCCGACGATCTGCCGAGCCTGCGCGGACTCGAGGTGCGCCCGCCCGACGCGACCGACGTCGACGACGCCCTCGAAGACCAGTGGCGCGAGTACTGGGACATGACGGTCGAACCGCGAGCGCACCGCTCCGATGTGCCGCTCGAGCTCATCGACGGGTTCGACACCCTCGTGGCGCTGCCGACCACCGGCGCGGAAGAGCTGCGCGATGCGATGATCCCGCATGCGCCAGCCGCCCTGCGCTTCGCGCAGAGTGCCCACAACCGGTACGTGGATTCGGTCAGTTCATCCGGCGGTGCCTATCGGGCCTACGCCAGCGCGATCGCCGAGTTCGAGCGCGAGGTAGGCAGGCGGGCGCACTCGTTCGAGCTAAACGTGCAGGTGCTGCCGTTCAGTCAGCGCGGCATCTGGTGGATCGGTGCGCTGAGCGTCGCGGTCACAGACGGGCTGCGGCGGGACGTCGTCGCATTCGACGCGGCCATGCGGCCGGTGATCGGCGAACTCGCCTGATCAGTCAGGCGTCGCTGTCCGGCCGGTCGTCGCCTTCGGCATCCGATTCGACGATGCGCTCATGCTCGACGCGCACGATCCGAGCGCGCTTGCGCGCGAGCCGCTCGAGGATCAGCGCGACGCCGCCGCCGAGGGCGATGCCGATCGGCACGGTCCACAGCAGCGCGAAGCCGAACACCTGACCGGGCGGATAGACGACGCTCAGCGTCGGAGACGGCTCGTAACTGCCGAACGCGGTGAGGATGCCTGCGGCGATGATTCCCAGCACGACGCCGAGCCCGATGAACACCCCGTAGCGCGGGACGGGGCGGATCGTCGCTTCGACGGTCTGGGGCTCGGAGCTGCGGGACATGCATCCATTCTCCCACGGCGCGCTTATGTCGTGGCGGTCAGCGGACCACTGCCGCCCACGCTCCCACTCCCGAGCTGTTGGCGCCGATGACGCTCACCCTGTCGACGAGCTCTGCACCCACTCCGGTCTCAACCGAGATCGCGCCGTCGGCGCAGCGCACATCAGTGGCACCCGTTCCGACGTGGCTCGACCCCGCCTGTGTGAAGAGGCTGAAATCCATCGTCTCGGCGCCGAAGCAGGTGAACTGCACGTCGGCGACCCGCACCGGCTCGTGGAAGTCGACGCGGATCTGATCGCCGAGACCGTCCACCGTCTCGTCGGCGAGGTCGCTCGTCGTATCGGCGAGTCCGGTCATGCTCGCGAGCTCGTCGCCGGCGGGGTCCTCCTGGGCGGTCATCCACTCCTGCACCTCGTCCGGACTCGCGGTCGCGCCGGTCGCCGCGGAGCAGGCGGTCAGGGCGAACACTCCGATCAAGGCCGCGGCGGTCAAGGCCGCTGCGCCGGCTGTCATCCGCTTCATGCACCTGACACTAGTGGTTCACGTCGCGGCGGCGCGGCTCGCGCGGTCAGGGACGCAGCGGCAGAAGCGCGGAGATGTCTGCGCGGATGCCGGACGCCACGATGCGGCCTTCGGCGATGGCATCCGACCACTGCTCAGCCCCGGTGGCGAGGGCGACCCAGGTGGGGGCGTCCATCTCGACGACGTTGGGCGGGGTGCCGCGGGTGTGCCGGGGCCCCTGCACGACCTGCACCGCGCCGAACGGAGGCACGCGCACCTCGACGCTGTTGCCCGGCGCCTTCTCGTCGAGCAGCTGCAGCAGATAGCGCACGGCGGTCGCCATGGTCGAACGCGGGGCCGGGCCGGCCGTGACCGCGGCGAGCGCGGCGCGGCCGTCGGCGATGTCGATCCTGCGGGCGGGCATGGCTCCAGGCTACGCGCCGGGCATAGGGTCGATGAGAGATGACTGCTTCAGCCGAGACGATCCGCAGCGCCAGGGACGACCTGATCGCTGCGGTGCGTCGCGCCGACAGCTGGGTGCCGTCCCTCCCCTTCGACGCCGTAGACCCGCTGCCCGCATCCGTGCTCGTCCTGTTCGGGCGCCTCGACAGCATCCCGGCTCGCACCGACAGCGCCACCGTCGCCGCCGACCTCGACGTGCTGCTGCAGCGGCGCGCCGCCACACTGTCATCGCACCCGGGTCAGGTCTCGTTCCCCGGCGGAAGGCAGGATGTCGGCGACGCCGACGTCATCGCGACGGCGGTGCGCGAGGCGGAGGAGGAGACCGGACTCGATCCCGACGGCGTCGAGGTGCTCGGCGCCCTGCCCGAGATCCCACTGGCCGTGAGCAACTACCTGGTCACCCCGGTGCTCGGCTGGTGGCGCCGCCCATCACGCGTCGCGGCCGTCGATCATGCGGAGACGGTGGACGTGTTCCGCGTCCCGGTCGCACAGCTGCTCGACCCCGCCAACAGGTACACCTCCACTCTGTCGCGCGGCGGTGAGACCTACCGCGGCCCGGCGTTCGACATCGACGGCACCGTCGTGTGGGGCTTCACTGCGCTGGTCCTCGATGCGCTCTTCGAAGCGACCGACTGGGCCCTGCCCTGGGACCGCAGCATCGAGCGGCCCGTCTCGCCCGTCGACGTCGGGAACTGACCCGGTAACCGGCGGACGCCGCCCCGGTAGGCTTGCGGGCATGAAGATCCTGGTCCTCGGTTCCGGCGCGCGCGAGCACGCGATCATCCTCTCGCTGCGGTCGGAAGAGGCCGAGCACGAGATCTTCGCGGCCCCAGGCAACGCCGGCATCGCGCAGGATGCGACCCTCGTCGACGTCGACATGCTCGACGGCGCCGCCGTCGCGTCGTTCGCCAACGAGCGCGGTGTGGACCTGGTCGTCATCGGTCCCGAGGCGCCCCTGGTCGCCGGTGTCGCGGACGCCCTGCGCGAGCGCGGCATCCCGGTGTTCGGCCCTGGCAAGGCAGCCGCGCAGCTGGAGGGCTCAAAGGCGTTCGCGAAGCGGATCATGGATGCCGCCGGCGTGCCGACCGGGCGCGCGGTGCGTGCAGCATCCGTCGCCGACGTCGAGGCCGCGTTCGACGAGTTCGGGGCACCGCACGTCGTCAAGGCCGACGGACTCGCCGCCGGCAAGGGCGTGATCGTGACCGCAGACCGCACCGAGGCGCTCGCGCACGCCGAGACGTACCTGCCCGCCGGGCCCGTGCTGGTCGAGGAGTTCCTCACCGGCCCCGAGGTCTCGCTGTTCTTCCTGAGCGACGGCGACACGGTCCGTCCGCTCAGCCCTGCGCAGGACTTCAAGCGCGCATTCGACGGAGACGGCGGGCCGAACACCGGCGGCATGGGCGCGTACTCGCCGCTGCCGTGGCTGGCCGACGACTTCGGCAGCGTCGAGGAGTTCGTCGCCGAGGTGACCGAGACGGTCGCTCTGCCCGTGATCCGCCAGCTCGACGCCGAGGGCACGCCGTTCATCGGCCTGCTCTACGCCGGACTCATCCTCACTCCTGCCGGCGTGCGCGTGATCGAGTTCAACGCGCGCTTCGGCGACCCCGAGACCCAGGTCGTGCTGCCCCGGCTGTGCACCCCGCTGTCGCGGCTGCTGCTGTCGGCCGCATCCGGACATCTCGAGGACGAGCCACTGCCGGAGTTCTCGGACGACGTCGCCATCACGGTCGTGCTCGCCAGCGAGGGCTACCCCGAGGCTCCGCAGACGGGCCGCATGGTCGAGGGGCTGGCTGAGGCGGCATCCGTCGACGGCGTCTCGATCGTGCACGCCGCGACCGGCGCCCCGGATGCGCCGGGCGGGTCGCTCGTCGCGACCGGGGGGCGCGTGCTGAACGTGGTCGCCACCGGCGCCGACTTCTCGGATGCCCGTGCCCGCGCGTACGAGGCAATCGGCCGAATCTCGCTCGACGGCGCCCACTACCGGCATGACATCGCCGCCCGGGTCGCCGAGTAAGGGCATCCGACCACCACTCGAGAACAGGCCCGTTCGCCAGCACAGGCCCGTTTCTCGAAACCTGGCCTGCTCTCGCGAATCAGCCTGTTCTCGGTGACGGATGCTGAACGGAGCGAGCCCTACAGGCTGATCCAGTACTGGCGGAGGCGGGGATGACCCGCCTCCGCTGCGTCGATGGTGGCGACGAGTTCGCCGCCGGCGCCCTCGATCGTGCGGTACGAGCCGGTGTTGTCGTCGTCGCAGGTGAGCATGACGCGCTCGTAGCCCTGGTCGCGAGCGCGGTCCAGCACGAGGTTGAGCGCGGCGCCCGCGACGCCTTCACGGCGGCGCGAGGGGCGAACGGAGTATCCGATGTGGCCGCCGTAGCTGCGCAGCCAGTCGTTCAGCTCGCGCCGGAACGCGATGAAGCCGACGACCTCGTCCCCGTCGGCGATCCAGAAGTAGTCGCACGGCACGTGGCCCTCGGGCAGTTCCGCGCCGAGGCGACCGTACAGCTCGGCCTTCGCGATGAATGCCTCGCAGGCCGCCCGGTCGGGCAGCATTCCGCGCTCGAGACCGGCTCCGTCGATGTGCACGTCACCGAACTCGGTCACGGTCCCAGCCCAGGAATCGAAGAGGTCGGCGGACGGGGTCGCGAGTGTGATCGGCATCCGACAAGTCAATCACGACGATGGGATGCCCCCGAGCCCGGCATTCTCTCGCCGAGCCGTCCGGCGCTCAGCCCCGCCGGACGAAGTACCAGTTCGCGATGAACCAGCACACCGTGAGGGCCAGGAAGGTCACCAGGCTGATCGTGCGCGAGAGCCCGTCGGTGTCGACGATGACGTGGATGGCCAGCTGTGCGGCACCGAGGATCAGCGCGACGACGCCGACGACAGCGAGGCCCTTGGTCGCGGCGACGCGGTCGCGCTCATCGGCGTACTCCAGGGCGTTGACCCGCTCCAGATCGCCGGCGCGGCCTCGCCGTGCGAATACCGCTCCGGCGCCGGCGAACAGCGTCGCCAGCAGCACCACCCCACCCGCGTAGAGCTGCCCCGTCGCGAAGCACGCGATCGCCACGATGATGCACACGCTGCAGAGCACGGTGTTCGCAGCCGACATCGGCCAGCGCAGACCGCGGCGCGCGGGCGCGTCATCCACGTCATCCATCGGCTCGTCGGGCGAATCAGCCGTCGACATCGAAGATCTCCTCCACGGTGGACTCGAAGTGGCGCGCGAGGTGCACCGCCAACGTCAGCGAGGGGTCGTAGCGGCCGGTCTCGATCGCGTTGATCGTCTGGCGTGAGACGCCGACCGCGGTCGCGAGGGCCTGCTGCGAGAGGCCGCGCTCGGTTCTGAGCTCCTTGACCCTGCTGCGCACGTCTCAACCGTAGGGCAACACGCCCGACATGTAAAGCGTGCTTGACATATGCTCTCGATGTAAAGCATGCTTGTCATGTCAAACACGCTTTACATATTACCGGAGGAAATCATGCAGGAAGCACTCGTCGACTTCACCCAGTCCCTTCCCATCTGGCTGCAGTGGGCAGGTGTCATGATCGCCGCGGCGATCCCGTTCATCGAGTCCTACTTCGGAACGCTGATCGGTGTCGTCGCCGGCGTCCCCCTGCCGATCGCCCTCGCCGCCGCCATCATCGGCAACGTGGCATCCATGCTCGCATTCGTCTTCGCTGCTTCCGGCGCGCGGCAGAAGGTGCTCGCCCGACGCGCCGGCGGCGAGGAGCTGCCCGAGCCGTCGCCGCGCCGTCAGAAGGTCAAGCGCATGTTCGACCGATTCGGCGTCCCCGGCGTCAGCCTGCTGGGTCAGACTCTGCTGCCGAGCCAGATCACCTCCGGCATGATGGTCTCGTTCGGCGCCAGCCGCAACGCCGTCATCTTCTGGCAGATCATCTCGATCATCGTCTGGGCGATCGTCTTCGGCGCGCTCGGCATGGGCGGCGTCGCCCTCTTCCGCTGAGCGATCTGCTCTGCTGAGCGCCGTTCTCCGCCGAGTGCCCCGTTCCGCTTCTCGCGGTCAGGGGCGCTCTGCGCGTTCAGACCTCAGCCGGGCCGAGGCCGGCGCGCTCGAGGAGCACACCAACCTGCACCCGCTTGCGCACGCCGAGCTTCTGGAAGACCTGCTCGAGATGCGTCTTCACCGTTCCGGCGGCGATGTGCAGCTCGGCGCCGATCTCATCGTTCGTCGCGCCGGATGCCACACCTCGTGCGACGCTGCGCTCACGCTCGGTCAGCAGCGCGACGCGTTCGGCCGCTTCGCGCCTGCCGGCGCCGCCCTGATCGCTGACCACTCGGTGGACCAGCTGCGCGATGCTCGCACTCGAGACGATCGTGTCGCCCTGGGCCGTCCGCCGCACCGCATCGATGATGCGCGCCGGCGATTCGTCCTTGAGCAGGTAGCCGCTCGCGCCGGCGTCGAGCATCCGGAGCAGCTGATCCTCGGCGTCGAAGCTCGTCATCGCCAGCACGCGGGCGGAGCTCTGCCTGACGATGACAGCGGTCGCCTCCGGGCCGGCGATGCCGGGCATCCGCACATCCATCAGCACGACGTCGGGGCGATGCGCGCGCACGAGCTCGATCGCGGCGGCCCCGTCGGCGGCTTCGCCGACGACCTCGATCGCGGGGTCAGCGGCGAGGACGAAGCGGAAGCCGCTGCGGATCAGCGACTCGTCGTCGACGAGCACCACGCGCACGATCGGAGTCGCATCGGGATCGGTCACGATCCGAGCCTACTGAGGGTCGGGGACACCGCCTGCCTCAGCCGCGCTGCGCCGTCAGCCGTGCTCCACCCAGGGCAGCGTCACGTCCACGATGAACGACCCGTCGTGCGGGCCGATCCATGCCGTGCCCTCGAGTGCACTCGCGCGCTCGCGGATGCCGAGCGCCCCGTGCCCGCCGCCCGGCGCCGAGGCCGCACCCGGCCGCAGCGGGTTCACCACGCGGATCCGCACGCCGCTCGCCGGATCCGCCTGCAGGAAGAGGTCCACCGGGGCTCCGGATGCATGCTTCAAGGCGTTCGTCATCGCCTCCTGCACGATGCGGTAGACCGCGCCGTCGAGCATGGCCGAGGCGCGCTCGGGAGATTCGAGGACGACATGCGCGGTGATCGGGACTCGGGCCGCGCGCAGGTCTGTCAGGAGCGCACCGATCGCCCGCATCGTGGCGGGCGCCGACGGGGGCTGCCCGGGGCCGGTGCGCAGATCCCCGATGAGCCCGCGCATGTCCTGCAGCGCGGCGCGGGCCTGCTCCCGCACGGTGTGCACCATCTGCGCGGTGTCGCTGTCGGCGGAGGCCACTTCCAGCGCTCCGGCGTGCAGCGACACGACCGACAGCCGATGCGCGAGGGCGTCGTGCATGTCGCGGGCGATCCGCTCACGCTCCGCCTGGCGCACCATCTGCTCGGTGAGCTCATCCGCCCTGCGGTGCTCGGCTGCGGCGCGCTCGTCGCTGCGCTCGGCCCGTGCCCTGCTGCGGGAGACGATCACGACACCGGCGGCCGCCGCTAGCGAGAGCGCCGCCCAGATGAAGGACGCCGCGATCCAGATCGGCTCGTACTGCGCGTCGGGGTGCGGCGCGAAGAGCCACGGCAGAGCAGCGCCCCAGCTCGTGGTCGCCTCCCGCAGCGCGAACA
Organism: Microbacterium alcoholitolerans; assembly: GCF_050408615.1. Classification (NCBI taxonomy): domain Bacteria; kingdom Bacillati; phylum Actinomycetota; class Actinomycetes; order Micrococcales; family Microbacteriaceae; genus Microbacterium; species Microbacterium alcoholitolerans. The sequence goes on from NZ_JBNTKD010000001.1 coordinate 1,668,689, forward strand.
GTCCCACGGCCACGCCGACGATCGCGCCGAGCACCCTGATGTGCTCCGGCCGCCGTCGTGCGCAGCCGACGGCGCCGATGAGCAGCAGCACGTACGAGAAGCCGATCGCCGCGAGTACGCCGCCGGCGATGAGCGCGAGCAGCGGCCGTCGCAGGCGCCAGAAGACCGTCACCCAGGCGGCGATCGCGACAAGGAACAGCGCCGTGCCGAGATCCGTGAGCTGGGCGCTGCCCGCACGCGTTGACGGCAGGATGACCGCGCCGGGGATGTTGACCAGCGCGATGGTCTCGAACAGCGTGCCCGCGATGAAGAGCGCGATCGAGATCGTCGTACCGCGAAGACGTCGCCGCGGCGCAGCGGCGGGCACGTGCGCCGGGAGGGTGTTCGAGGATGCCACGACCCGAGCCTAGGGCGCAGGTCGGACTTTGCACGTCGGCCGTCCGACTGCACCCGTCTCCGCCGAACGGCGGAGGCAGGTGGGGCCGCTCAGCCGATCCGGAGAACCGCCGCCTCTCGCGACGATGGACGGACATCGCCACCGACCCGAGGACATCGCATGAGCTTCGACAACAGCACCCCCACTCCGCCCCCGCTGCCGACGGGAGCCCCCACTCCGCCCGCAGCGGCCGTCACGCCCCCGCCACCGGCCGGCGGGCCCGTTCCGCCGCCGGTCGGCATGCTCGCACCGGGATCCGCGCAGCCCGGGGATGGCGACAGGTCGTTCGTGCTGACCTGGGTGTTCGCGATGCTGCTCGGCTTCTTCGGCGTTGACCGCTTCTATCTCGGCAAGGTCGGCACGGGCATCCTGAAGCTGGTGACGCTCGGAGGAGCCGGCATCTGGGTTGTCGTCGACATCGTCATGGTGCTCGCCGGCGCCACGCGGGACGCAGGGGGCAGGCGCCTCGCCGGGTACCAGAAGCATCGCAAGATCGCCTGGATCATCACCGGAGCGCTTGTGCTCATCAGCCTCATCAGCGGGGCGGTCGGTGGAGGCGGCGCCGCAGACGATGCCGCTTCCGGCAAGCCGGCGACCATCGTGTCGTCCGAGGCGCCGGTCGCGGAGGCCGAAGAGCCGGAGGCTGAAGAGCCCGCCGCGAAAGCCGAGAAGCCCGCCGAGGAGCCCGCGGAAGAGCCGGCGCCGGCCGAACCGGCGGTTCCCGCCGAGTACACGTCGGCACTGAACAAGGCGGGAACCTACGCGGATCTCATGCACATGAGCAAGGCGGGCATCTACGACCAGCTCACGAGCCAGTACGGCGAGAAGTTCAGTGCCGAGGCCGCGCAATACGCTGTCGACAACGTCGAAGCCGACTGGAACGCGAACGCACTCGCCAAGGCGAAGGACTACCGCGACCTCATGGACATGTCGCCCGCCGCGATCCGGGATCAGCTCGTCAGCGAGTACGGCGAGAAGTTCACTGCCGCCGAGGCCGACTACGCCATGGCACACCTCGACGGCTGACCACCCGCCCCGCAGACCACCTGCGCCTCGAAGAGAGAAGAAACGAATGGAAACCGGAGCCATCCTCAGCTGGACCCTCCAGCAGGAGATCCCTGTCCCCGCCGACGTGCAGTCCATGCTCACGCAGGGCGAGCAGGCGGTGACTTCGTTCAAGACGTTCCGCGACTCGGCGACGTTCACCACCAAGCGCCTCATCGTGCGCGACGCGCAGGGCATGACTGGCAAGAAGGTCGAGATCTACTCGCTGCCGTACAGCTCGATCCTGATGTGGTCATCCGAGAACGCCGGGACCCTTGACTGGAACTCCGAACTCGAGCTGTGGACGAAGGCCGGCCACATCAAGGTGAAGCTCGCCAAGGGCGCGGACGTGCGGCGCATCGACAGCCTCATCGCGTGGGCGGTGCTGAACGCCCACTGACGGACCAGCGGCGGACGTCGCGCTCTGGGGAGGCGCGGCGTCCGCCGCTTCATCTGCGCCGGCACGGGTTGACGCAGGTGGGATGATGTCCTGGTGAGCGAAGCACAGATCATTCCCGGCTGGCGGCACATCTACTCGGGCAAGGTGCGAGACCTGTACGCGTCGGAGGACCCTGGCGACACGCGCATCCTCGTCGTGGCGTCCGACCGCGTCAGCGCCTTCGACTTCGTGCTCTCCCCCGGCATCCCGAGTAAGGGCGAGCTGCTCACCACACTGAGCATGTGGTGGTTCGGCGAGCTGAGCGATGTGCCGAACCACATCGCCGAAGGCGAGATCCCGGATGCCGTCGCCGGGCGCTCCATGCTCGCCATGGCACTGCAGATGCTCCCTATCGAGTGCGTCGTGCGCGGCTACCTCACCGGATCCGGCTGGGCCGAATACGTCGACAGCGGCACGGTGTGCGGCATCCCGCTGCCCGCCGGACTGAAGAACGGCGACCGTCTGCCCGAGCCGCTGTTCACCCCCGCCTACAAGGCGCCGATGGGCGAGCACGACGAGAACATCACCTTCGAGAAGGTGATCGAGCTGGTCGGCGCCGAGCGCGCGTCCGAACTGCGCGACACCTCGCTGCAGATCTACCGCCGCGCCGCCGAGATCGCCGAGGCGAAGGGGCTGATCCTCGCCGACACGAAGTTCGAGTTCGGCGTGGACGCAGATGGCGTCCTGCGCCTGGCGGACGAAGCGCTGACCAGCGATTCCTCCCGCTACTGGGACGCCGAGGCGTGGCGCACCGGCACGACGCCGGACGAGCGGATGGCGAGCTTCGACAAGCAGATCGTCCGCGATTGGCTGGCCGCCAATTGGGACAAGCAGGGCGAGCCGCCGACGCTGCCTGCCGACGTCGTCGAGCGCACCGCCGATCGCTACCGCGAGCTGATCGAGCGGCTGCGCGGCTGATCCCTCTCAGACCTCGGAGGTCGCGACGCGCACGTCGGTGTGGATGAAGTCGTCGCCCGTGAACAGCAGCGGCTCGTCGTGGGCGATGGCGAGTGCGTAGCTGAAGCAGTCACCGTAGTTCAGCTTCGCGGGATGCCCGGAACCGCGGCCGTAGCGACGATGCGCATCGATCGCCCCTCGCGCGATTCGTTCATCGACGGGAACGATTTTCGCATTCGTGGAGTGCAGCAGCTCTTCGAATCGGTCTGCAAGCCCTCTCGCCGGCTTCGACTGCAGCACGATGCTGCACTCCGTCAGGGTCGCGGCCGAGATCTTCACGGTCTCGGCCGCCAGCGCACTTCGGAGCAACGCCGCGTCCGGTTCATCCAACAGCACCGCCACGAACGCCGACGAGTCGACGATCATCGCGGCAGCCCGTTCTCGTCATACATGTCGTCGATGATCTTCTCGTAGTCCGCCCACGTGAAGCTCGTGTCACGCGCGCGAGCGACGATCCGGTCGATAGCACCGCGGCGCCGTGCGATCTCCGCCTCACGCGCACCGCTGACCTCCTCGAGCCGCCGGCGCACCGCATCCTCGACTGCGCTCGTCTGGCTCTGTCCGGTCAGTTCCGCGAGCTGACGGACGAGATCGTGCACCTTCTCGTTCTTGATGTTCAAGCTCATTCTCAAGATTCTACCCTTCCTGCGATCTTTCTACCCTGGGCATCCGACGCCGAACCGATAGTGTTTCGTCAACCCCGACCCTGACCCCGATACCCGAGGAGCCGAAATGCCGCTGTGGAAGATCCATGGCAACGGTCGCACCGTCGCGCCCGAAGCCGTCGTCCGCCCCGAGGAACGCCTGAACTGGCCAGCAACGATCGCGATCGGCGTGCAGCACGTCATCGCCATGTTCGGCGCCACGTTCCTCGTCCCGATCCTCACCGGATTCCCGGTGCCCACCACGCTGCTGTTCAGCGGTGTCGGCACGATCCTGTTCCTGCTCGTCACGCGCAACAAGCTGCCCAGCTACCTCGGCTCGTCGTTCGCTTTCATCGCCCCGGTGACGGCCGCGACCGCGACCGCCGGCATGGGCTCGGCACTCGCCGGCATCGTCGCCGTCGGTGTGCTGCTGGCCATCATCGGCCTCGTCGTGCACATCGCCGGCGTCAAGTGGGTCGACCGCTTCCTGCCTCCTGTGCTCGCGGGCACGATCGTCGCACTGATCGGATTCAACCTCGCCGGTGCCGCGCGCGGCAACTACGAGCAGGCGCCGATCACAGCGACCTTCACGCTGGCGATCACGATCCTGTTCGCCGTGGTGTTCCGCGGGTTCCTCGGCCGCATCTCGATCTTCCTCGGCGTCATCGCGGGCTACATCTTCGCGGCGTTCCGCGGCGAGCTCGACTTCACCGCCGTCGATCAGGCCGCCTGGGTGGGCCTGCCGACCTTCCACTTCCCCGACTTCGTCGATCCGAACACCTGGTCGGCGATGGCGATGTTCCTGCCGGTCGTGCTCGTGCTGATCGCCGAGAACGTCGGCCACGTGCGCGGGGTGGCGACGATGGTGGAGGATCCGGCGATCAACAAGCAGACCGGCAAGGCGCTGCTCGCGGACGGCATCTCGACATCGCTGGCCGGCTTCTTCGGCGGTTCCGGCACGACGACCTACGGCGAGAACATCGGCGTGATGGCATCCACTCGCGTCTACTCCACCGCCGCGTACTGGGTCGCCGGCATCACGGCGATCCTGCTGAGCATGTCGCCCAAGTTCGGCGCCGTGATCAACTCGGTGCCGGTCGGCGTGCTCGGTGGCGTCACGACCGCGCTGTACGGTCTGATCGGCGTCATCGGCATCAAGATCTGGGTCGACAACAGGGTCGACTTCTCGCGTCCGGTCAACCAGTACACCGCCGCAGTCGGCTTGATCGTCGCGGTCGGCGGATTCCAGATCATCGACCCCGACTCGGGTTTCCAGCTCGGCGGAATCGTGCTCGCCACGGTCGGTGCGATCCTGATCTACCACCTCGGCAATCTCATCGCCCGTCTGCGCAAGACCGGAGCCGACGACCCGGCGCCGCTCGAGGCCGTCGGTCCGCTCGGCGGCGACCCGGCCGACCGCGAGCAGATCTGACCGCGAGCAGGTCTGACCGCGAACAGGCCTGACTGCGAACGCGCCCCGGTGATCGGCATCCATGGTCACCGGGGCATGCGCTGTCAAGCCCCGCCCGCTCATGCCTTGCCGGCAATAGTGTGCGTTGCATGCACGACGTAGCCCAGCTCAGCGATCTCGCCCGCGCCCGTGGTCTCCGGATCGCGGTGGCTGAATCGCTCACCTCAGGAACACTCGCAGAGACCATCGGCGCCGGCGAGGGCGCGGGTGAATGGTTCGGCGGCGGGATCGTCGCGTACCTCACCGAGGTGAAGGAGCGGGTTCTCGGACTCGAACCGGGCACCGATCCGTGCTCGGCTGCGTGCGCGGAGCAGCTCGCCCGCGCCACCAGAGAGCTCTTCGATGCCGATCTCACCGTCTCGACGACGGGTGTCGGAGGGCCGGACGCGGAAGGCGGGCATCCGCCCGGCACCGTCTACGTCGGGTGGGCGACGCGCACCCGCGTCGGCCATCGCCTGCTCACGCTGGACGGCGATCCCGAGCAGGTGCTGGCTGCGACGATCGACGCCGCGGTGCGGATGCTGGTCTTTCACGCCTTGGAGTCGGACGTCGCCGACCGCGAATCTCAGCTGTCGGGATAGGCGTCGCTCGCGCGCAGCGCGATCTCCGGCAGGTCGGATGCCACGAGGGGCAGCGCTTCAGCAGGTTCGCCGAGCCCGTACATCCGGTGCACCCAGCGGCGCGCGGCCTGCAGTGGGTAGGTGCGTCCGTACACGGCGCGCTTGACGATGACGCCCTCGAGCACGCTGCGCAGCATCGCCTCTTCAAGCGCGGGATCCTCGGCGCCCCGCTCGCGGAACAGCTCCTGCATCATCGCGCCGGCAGCCAGAACGGCGTCGAGGCTGCGCTGCTCCGAGTCTGCATAGATGCGGTGGGTCGTCGGCAGAATGGAGAGTCCGAGCGTGACGCGCTGCTGCGGCATGGACCGCTCGGCACTCACCAGCGACATGTCGATCAGCGCGCGCAGGCGGTCATCGACGCTCGCGTCTGCGAAGTCAGCCGCGGTCATCTTCGCGAAGTACGCATCGAGCACGGCTCCGACGAGCTGCTCCTTGCTTTGGAAGTAGTAGCTGACCAGCCCTTGGGCCACGCCGGCACGGCGGGCGATCTCGGCGAGGCTGGTCTCGTGATACCCCTTCTCTCCGAACACCGAGAAGGCGGCTTCGAGGATGGCGGCCTGCGAGCGCTCGCGCGCGTCGCGGTTCTGGGCCGCGGATCGTGCCATCACCTGCCTCCTTCGGTCGCTCCATTGTCCACGACGGATGATATGTTTTGACTGATTGGATCATCAATCAACAGCTCTCGCGGCCTTTCGGCGTCATCCGCGGAGCGGCGCTGCGGTATCGGGGGGAAAACCGTACGCAGCGTCGGGAGGGGGTGAGCGCAGCTCCCTCCTCCCGAATCCGCCTCCTCCCGAATCCGGCTCACCGTCGATCGGATGCCCCGGACGCGCCGGTCCGGAATCGCACGCGTGCCCCCGGGGGCAGCTGCCCCGCCAGGTCGAGACAGGCATCGGTCAGCGCTCCGACGACCGGGTACCCGCCGGTCACCGGATGATCTGCGAGGAACAGCACGGGCTGCCCGTCCGGCGGCACCTGGATCGCCCCGGTGACCGCGCCCTCGCTGGGCAGCTCACCCGCGACGGCGCGCTGGAGCGGCTTGTCGCCGAGCAGGCGGATGCCGACGCGGTCCGCTCGCTGCGTGAGCAGCCACTCCTGAGCGGTGAGGACTCTCAGCGCTGCCGCGGTGAACCAGTCATCGCGGGGACCGAGGGTGATGTCGAGCTCGACGAGATCTCCGGACGCCGGCAGCGCGCGCGGCCACGGGTACGGGTAGACCGCATCGATGACATCCGATCCGATAGGCACGAGGTCGCCTTCGGTCAGCGGTGCGGGCCCCAGCCCGCCGAGGGTGTCGGTGGACATGCTGCCCAGCGCCACCGGCATCCGGATGCCACCGCGCACGGCGATCGTGTAGCGCAGCCCCTGCCTCGGGACGCCGAGCGTCAGCACGTCACCGTCGTAAGTGGCGAACGGGATACCGTGCGCGATCGGGCGATCGCCGCCGGCGGCATCCGTCATCGTGCACTCGCCCACCGCGCCGGTCACGGCGGCGACGCCGTCGCCGTGGAATCGCAGGCTCACCGCGCCCACGCTCTCGAGCACTGCCGCGCCCGCAGCGTTGCCGACGGCGCGGTTCGCGTCGCGCAGCGCGATGCGGTCGGCTGCACCGGATGCTGACACGCCGAGCGCCGCGTGGCCGGGACGACCGAGGTCCTGCACCAGCAGCTGCAGGGACGGGTGGACGACCTCGACGGCATGCCCCGCCGGGTCTCGGCCCGTGGAGTCCGGGATCTTCGATGAGGGCGCGGCGACGATGGCATCCGATCCGGCGCGGACGAACCGCACGCGCGTTCCCGGCGCCAGCAGTGCGGGCGGGTCGCGGTCGACGTCCCACATCACGGCATCCGTATACCCGATCAGCTGCCAGCCGCCGGGGCTGGAGCGCGGATAGACCCCGGTGAAGGCGCCGGCGAGGCCGACGGCGCCGGCCGGCACACGAGTGCGCGGCGTGGAGCGGCGCGGCACGTCGAAGAGCGGGTCGTCGCCGACGGCGTACCCGAAACCGGGTGCGAAGCCCGAGAACGCGACCCGCCAGTGCGCGGCGAGGTGTCGGGCGATGACCTCGTCGGCTGAGATGCCGAGCATGCCGGCGACCTCGGTGAGATCATCTCCGTCATAGCGCACCGGCACGGTGACCTCAGATCCGATGGCGCGATGGACGGCATCCTCAGGCGTGTTCTCGAGCATCTCGGCGAGCCGCTCGGCAGATACCCGTTGCGGGTCGAAGCGGACCAGGACGGTGCGCGCGCCCGGCACCCGCTCGACGACGCCCGGAACGTCGCGCCAGGCGGCGTTGAGCCGCATCGCCTCGTCGAGATCAGCCGCCTCGACGAGAAGCGCGCGGTCGGATGCCGTCAGGATGCGCATCATGCCTCCGCGAAGGGGGCGATCGTGACGCCGGACGCCTCCAGGATGCGCCGGATCCCCGCCGCCATCGCGACCGACCCCGCACTGTCGCCGTGCACGCAGATCGACTGCGCATCGACGCGCACGTCGGCTCCGTCGACGGCCCGGATCAGACCGGTCTCGGCGAAGCGCAGCATCCGCTCGGCGACCGCGCCGGGTGCGTGCAGCACGGCACCATCCTGCGTGCGCGGAACGAGAGCGCCGTCGGGCAGATACGCGCGATCGGCGAAGGCCTCGGATGCCACGGTGAGGCCTGCCCGCGAGGCGATGCTCAGAACGACGCCGCCGGCGAGACCCAGCAGCGTCAGGCTCGGATCGATCGCCCGGATCGCGGCGACCACCACTGCCGCCTGCCGCTCATCGCGGGCGATCATGTTGTACAGCGCACCGTGCGGCTTGACGTACGCGACGGCTCCGCCGACGGCGCGCGCTTGATCGATCAGCGTGCCGAGCTGCTGCTCCAGCTCGACCTGCAGCGTCACCGAATCCGGCTCCATCGGCGTGCGCCCGAAGTTCTCGCGATCGTGATACGAGGGATGCGCGCCGACCACCACGCCATTGGCCACGGCAGCGGAGAGCGTGTCGCGGATGCCCGCTGGGCTGCCGGCGTGGACTCCGCACGACACGTTCGCGCTGGTCACGATCTCGAGCATGGCCGCATCGTCGCTCACCACCAGCTCGGCGGTGTTCTCGCCGAGGTCGGAGTTCAGATCGATGGATGCCATGCCACCAGTTTGCCCCGATCGCGGGTGCGCCGGGCCGACCGTCGGTGCGGCGCATCGACACGACGGGTATAACGTCATCCTGTTGGCGAGCGCAACGAAGAAATCGATATGGCCGGGGCATACGATACGTGCGGTGTTACCTGCTGAACGGCGCATACTTCGTCCGCACCATATGTCCGCAGAATTCCGTAAATCAAAATACCTACTGATCCGATACCCTGGTGAAGGGGCACAACCGTGCCACAGCGCCGCCGCTGTCCGAAGGCGCGCACCCCACAGTACGATTGATCCGAATCCCGGTGCGGTACGGTCCTGGGAACTGTTCTGCTGGCGAGGAGACGCACGTGACGAAGAGTGCGCGGCTATCGGAAGTCGCGAAGCTCGCGGGAGTCTCTCCTGGGCTGGTGTCGCGCCTCATCAACGACGATCCGACGCTGAAGATCCGCGATGAGACCCGCCAGCGAGTGGAGTCCGCGATCGAGATGCTGCAGTACACCCCGCACGCATCCGCGCGCGCCCTGCGCAGCGCGCAGACCGGGCTGCTGGGTTTCGCGCTCTATCACGTGACCGACCCGATCTACGCGCAGATGGTCGAGAACGCGGAGGCGGCGGCGACCGCCGCTGGATACTCGCTCGTCCTGCTGAACGCCGCCGACCTCGCCGCTCATCCCGATGCGCTGCGGCGCCTCGCGCAGGGCAGGAAGGTTGACGGTCTGCTCATCCAGGGCGGCTACACGGAAGCGCACTCCTCGCTGCAGGCCGCGAACGCGATGCCCACTGTGCTGTTCAACTCCGACGCGCTCCCCGGCTTCCGCACCGTGCGTCTCGATGACGCCGGCGCGGCGACGCTGGCCACCCGACACCTCATCGAGCTCGGACACACACGCATCGCCTTCGTTGGCGCGGAGGGATCGTCATCCGAGCGCCGCTACCAGGGCTACCTCTCGGCGATGGCCGGGGCGGACCTGCCGTCGCATCCGCCGATCAACGGCGGGTGGGAGGCGGACACCGCGCGCGCCGTGACGGAACGCTATTACGCCAGTGGAGGAACGGCCACCGGGCTGGTCGTGGTCTCGACCACCGGTGCGCTGGGCGTGCACGCCGGTGTCATCGCATCAGGGCGTCAGGTCGGACGCGAAGTATCGCTGGTCAGCATCCACGACACCTGGTTCGCGCCCCACCTGAGTCCGGCACTCACCGTCGCCGCCATGCCGCTGGGCGACCTCGGCCGGGTGGCTGTCGAGATGCTCCTGGAACAGATCCGCGATCGAGCCGCGGGCGAGGTCGTTCTCGACACCCCCGCGACACGGATCGTGCACCGCGCGTCGAGTGCCCCGCCGGCAGACGAGGACAGCGCTTAGCGGGCCGGAGCAACGCCATCCGTCATCCGGGCGAGTATGTCGACGGCTTCGGGCAGCCACCCTGAATCCCAGCGATGTGCACGGTATCGGTCGTTGTCATAGACGTGCGGGATGCCGAGCTCGTCCAGCAGCCCGTGCGCCTCCGACAGATGGTCGTGACTCCATTCCGGCGCATTCTTGCCGAAGTTGCCGTATCCGAGCAGCGCGATTCGAGGTGAGCCTCCGAGCTCGGCGCCGCGCGCCCGAAGGAGACCGGGGATCGCGAACTCCTCGAAGTGCTCGGGGTTCGGCCAGAAGTACGGCATCTCCCACTGGTCGGGACGTGTCTTCATCACGGGCGAATCGAAAGCGGCCGCGGCTGCGAACTGCTCCGGGTGGCGCAGCAGGATCTGCAATGCGGCCGACCCGCCCTTGCTGTACCCGATCAGCAGCCGGAGCAGCGACGGATAGCGGCTGTCGATGAACGGCACGACCTCCTCGAGGAAGTACATCAGCTGCTGGAACATCGCCTGGTCCGGCAGGTCGGTCATCCATGGCCAGTCCGAGTAGGTCGGCGCGATGAAGACAAGGCCGTGCTGATTGTGCAGGTCGTGCCGCAGTGCCTCGTCGAGTCCGTCACCCGAGCGATGGCTCAGTTCAGGCGTCGACGGCAGCAGGTAGACGATGCGCGGGTTCTCGACGTTCTCAAGGTCGTCGGGTTCGAGCACCCGGATCACGGTCTCCAGCTGCTGCCTGGTCGACGTCACGGAGTACTGCAGGTAGTTCAGTCGAAGCGGATCTGAGAATGTGGCGGGCATGAAGTTCCTTTCCGCGGTGGCGTGACGCCGTCTATGACGTGACGGCTACGACTTGAGCCCGCCGGCCGTGAGACCGGACACGACGTGCTTCTGCGCCAGCAGGAAGACGATCAGCACAGGCAGCACCGACAGCGTCGTCGCCGCCATCTGCACGTTCCAGCGCGGTCCCGCCAGCGGATCTTCGAACAGGGTGAGCGCCACGGGAACGGTCAGCATGGCCTGCGAACGCAGATAGACGAGTGGCTCGAGGAACTGGTTCCAGCTGAACCATGCGGTGAATACGACGGCCGACGCGATCGACGGACGCACCAGCGGCAGGAAGATCTGCACCATCGTGCGGATGCGGCTTGATCCGTCGATCGTCGCTGCCTCCTCGAACTCCGCGGGGAGGGTGAGGAACGCCTGGCGCATGATGAACATCGCTACCGGCCCCGTCGACAGCACGGACGTGAAGATCACCAGTGGATAGAAGGTGTCGACCCATCCGATGTCGGCAGCCGCTCGGAACAGCGGAATGATCACCGCCTCGGGCGGGATGAAGACGCCGCTGAGCAGGATGAGGAAGAAGATCGCGGCGCCTGCCGGCCGGACGCGGGCGAGGGCATAGCCGGCCGGGATCGCCAGCAGCAGCGTGAGAGCGCAGATCAGCACCATCAGCAGAGCCGAGTTGAGGATCTGCCGGCCGAACGGCTGCAGGGCGAACACCTGCGCGTAGTTCTCCCAGCGGAAGACCTCGGGAAGGATCTTCGGCGGATACTGCAGGATCTCACCGATCGACTTGAACGATCCGCTCACCATCCACAGCACGGGGCCGATGAACAGCAGCGCGATGATGCTGAGCAGCAGGTACATCGGGATGCGGCGCATTGTCCGCGTGCGCAGCGCGTCACTCCGACTCATGGAACACCATCCTCTTGCGGAACTGCCAGATGACGCCGATCAGGGCGATCACCAGGACGAACAGGAACACCGAGAGTGCGGATGCGTACCCGATGTCGTTGAGCCGGAAGGCCTGCCGGTAGATCTCGAAGGCCAGCACGGACGTCTGCACCCCAGGACCTCCATTGGTGAGCAGGAGCACGAGTTCGAAGACCTTGAACGACCCGCTGACCATCAGCATGAAGACCATGATGATCGCCGAGGAGATCTGGGGCAGCACGACGTGGCGGAACCGCGTCCAGCGACCCGCGCCGTCGACATGAGCCGCGTCGAGAAGCTCCTGCGGCACGGCTTGCAGCGCAGCGAGGAAGATCATCATGTTGATGCCGACGTTCTTGGTGAGCTGGATGACCGCGAACACGGCGAGCGTCAGCCACTCACCGCGAAGCCAGGGGAAGGGACCGGCGCCGACGAGTCCGACGATGCCGTCCAGCAGACCTCCGGGCTGGAGGATGAAGCCCCACACCAGCGTCCAGGCGACCGTGGTCACGAGGGCGGGGACGAAGATCGCGGCGCGGAAGAAGTTGATCCCCGCGATCTTCTGATTCAGCAGCAGCGCGAGCGCGAGCGCCAGCACCGTGCCCCCGACGCTCAGCACCACGACGAAGAAGAATGTGTTCGACAGCACCACCGCCATGTCGGGGTCGCTGAAGATGCGGGCGTAGTTGTCGACGCCGACGAAGTCCTGCGTGCCGGCCAGCACGTTCACGCGGGTCAGGCTGAGCTGCACGACACCGCCGATCGCGACGATACCGATCACGAGCATTCCGAGCGTCTGCGGCGCGAGGAGTGCGTAGCCGAAGATGTTGCGACCGGCCTGGAGCGCGCTGCGCCGCTTCCCGGGCGCTCGTCTGCTGCTGCCGCGCTTCGGCGCCCGGATCTCTCCGGGCGCCGAAGCGGCAGCGCGCTGCTGCGTTGTCATCATGTGGCGTGCTGTTCCTTGTCAGGGCAGGAGCGATCCGACGTTCTTGCAGACACTCGTGAGCGCCTGCTTCACGTCGGCTCCCGGCTGGTAGAAGTATTCGTCGAGCGACGAGTTCAGCGCGTCGGCGACGGCCGCGTTGCTCTCGGTGACGGGGAAAACCTTGCCGTTCTCCTTGACGCCCTCGATGATCGGAACCACGGCCTCCGGTGTGAGAACGTCCGAGTTCTGAGTGAGGACCTCGGGCGTGAGCACGCTTTCGCGGATCGGCGGGAAGAACCCCGAGTACTCGGCCATCGCTTCCTTGGAACCGAGGAATGCGACGAGCTCGGCTGCTTCCTTCGTGTTGTTGCCTGCGGCGAACGCGACGATGGACGCCTGCCCGGTCGCGACGACATCGCCCGCCGGGCCTGCAGGTGTGGGCGCGATGCCCCACTCGAAGGTCACCTCGCTGAGGTTCGCGGCGGAACCGAGGAATGCCGAGGTCGCTGCCACCCCGCCACCCCAGAAGTCGACCTGCTGGCCGGGCACCGGCATTGAGCCGTCGTCGAAGGTCATGCCGTGGAAGACGGAGAGCGCGTCGACCGCCTCGGGCGCGTCGATGGTGCACTTCGTCGCGTCATCATTCCATGGAGATGCGCCGTAGGCGTTCAGGTAGGGCAGCAGACGCGTCCAGTTCTTGAAGTCGAAGTCGTTGAGCGCGTATCCCGGGATGCCGAGTGCCCCGTTCAGCTCCTTGGACGTCTCCCGGAACTCGTCCCAGGTCCAGTTGCCCTCGGCGATGAGCTGGCCCGGATCCTTGACGCCGGCCTGCTTGTAGAGATCCTTGTTGTAGTACATGATCAGCGGCCCCGTGGAGAACGGGATGCCGTAGAGCGCGTCGTCAGCCTCCCAGCGCTCGAGCAGCGACGGGATGAAGTCGTCGAAGTCGAAGCCGTCGGTCGCCTCGATCGTCTCGCTCAGGTCGACGAGCGCACCGGCTTTGATGTATTCGGCGCTGCTCTCGACGGGGAGCCAGCTCACGTCAGGGGCATCGCCGGCGGAGATCTGCGTGGTGACGAGCGTGTCGAGTTCAGCGAGGTTGAAGCTCTCGATCTTCACGCTCTTCACGCGAGGGTTCTGCTCGGCGAACTCCGCCCCGAGCGTCTCGAAGACCGAGACGTGATCGGGGTTCGCTGACCAGATCGTCATCCGAAGCGCGACGTCGTCGGCCCCTGATGTGCCGGTGTCCGGACTCGTCGCGCTGCAGGCGACCACCAGGCTTGCGGCCGCGACTGCGGCGACAGCGAGTGGTACTCGGGTGCTGGAACGCATTTCTATCCTCCTTGATATGCGGGCCGCAGGATGCCAGGTGCCCATTGCCGCGAGTATAACGAACTACTTACCGTCAGGTCAACGATGAAGCCGCATCGGTCTCAGGCAGTCAGAGAGCCAAAGGAAACGTCACGCCATTGGTGGAAACTCATTGAGTAAATCAATATACTTGCGGCCACAACCGCACGGGATGTTGGAGGCCGGAGCATGGCAAGTGAGAAGAGCGCGACGCATGTGGCGGAGCCGTCGAGAACGACCCCGGTCGTCGGCGACTTCGACGTCATCGTCGCCGGCGGAGGCCCCGCTGGAGTCATCGCCGCCGTTGCCGCGGCCCGCGGCGGCGCCCGCACCCTGCTGATCGAGCGGTACGGCTTCGTCGGGGGCATGTCGACGAGCGCCCTGGTCACACCGATCAGCGAGTTCCGCGTCGCGGGTCGGCAGCACATCGGCGGCATCCCGCTCGAGCTCATGCAGCGCGCCGCCGAGCTCGGCGGCGCCGAGATCGAGCGCGACAGCGGCAACTGGCCGGTCAACGACGAGATCATGAAGCTCGCCGCACAGCGGATGCTGATCGAGAGCGGCGTCACCCTGCTCTTCCACAGCTGGTTCTCCGATGTCATCACCGCCGCCGGGCGCGTGAGCCACATCATCGTGCAGAACAAGGCCGGTCGAGTCGCCTACGCGTGCAAGACCGTGATCGACTGCACGGGAGACGCCGACGTCGTCCGCGCGGCGGGCCTGCCGACCACCAAGGGTGACGTGCTGCAGCCGGCGACTCTTTGGTTCCAGCTCGGGGGCGTCGACACCGGCGCGCTCGATTACGTCTTCGGGGATGCCGTCGATGGCATCCTGCCCGTCTCGGAGTCCATCCGCGCGCGTCTCGCAGAACTTCACGTGGCCGGGGAAGTGCCGCTGTTCGGCGGTCCGTGGATCAACCGCTTCTTCCGCGACGGCATGGTGAGCATCAATGTGCTCCGCGAGCCCACCGATGCGAGTGACCCCGAGTGGTTCACGCGCACCGAGACGAGCCTGCGCGAGAAGATGCACGCCCTCATCGACGTCATGCGCCGCGAGTTCCCCGAATTCCGGAACGCCTGGCTGGCCAAGTCCGGCATCCAGACCGGCGTGCGCGAGACCCACCACATCGTGGGACTGTACGAGCTCACCCAGGACGACGTGCTGCACCCGAAGGCGTTTCCGGACACCATCGCCAAGGGTGCGCACACGATCGACATCCATCAGACCGACAGCATCGACCAGAACGAGTTCGTCCTGCTGCGTCGGCCGTACAACGTGCCGTTCCGCTGCCTTGTGCCGCGGGGCAGCGTGAACGTGGTCACTGCGGGGCGATGCCTGAGCGCGGACGGTCCGGGTTTCGGCTCGGTGCGAGTCATGGCGACGTGCATGGCGATGGGGCAGGGCGCGGGGACGGCAGCGGCGCTAGCCATCGCCCACGACGTCGCTATCCCTGACATCGACGTCGGCGAATTGCGTGCGACCCTCATCGAACACGGCGCCATCGTCGACTTCGACAACGTCGACCCTGACGACCACGACGACAACATCGACCGCCACGTCGATGCCTTCGCGGTCGATCGTTGAAAGGCCGGAGCCGTGGAACGACTGAGTAAAGCCGTGCTGGCAGACCTCCCCGCCGATGTCTCCCGCCCGTCGTACGTCGATGACGACATCCGCATCGGCATCGTCCACTTCGGTGTCGGCAACTTCCACCGCGCACACCAGGCGATGTACCTCGATCGGCTGCTGCAGACAGGCGTCGCCGACGACTGGGGCATCTGCGGCGTCGGTCTCCTTGAGCGCGACGCCCGCATGCGCGATGCCCTGAGCGAGCAGGACGGCCTGTACACCCTCACCCTGCGCCATCCGGACGGCACCGACGAGATCGGCGTCATCGGCTCGGTCCGCCGGTTCCTCCACGCACCTGACGATCCGGGAGCGGTGCTCGCCCAGCTGATCGATCCCGGTGTGCGGATCGTCTCGCTCACGATCACCGAGGGTGGCTACGTCGAGGATCCGATCGCCGGCAAGCGGGCGATGGATGACCCGCTCGTCGAGGAGGAGACGGTCGGCGCACTGTCGAACCCGCGCACCGCGTTCGGCTGGATCGTCGCGGCCCTGCGCGAACGTCAGCGCCGCGGCATTCCGCCGTTCACCGTCCTGTCGTGTGACAACGTGCCGGGCAACGGCGCCGTTGCCCGGCACAGCGTGGAGGCCGTGGCACGCCTGGTGGACGCGGATCTCGCCGATTGGATCGCCGCGCACGTGGCGTTCCCGTCCACCATGGTCGACCGCATCACGCCCGTCACCGTCGACGCCGACATCGAGCGGGTCCGCGAACGCCTCGGCGTTCATGACGCCTGGCCGGTGGCCGCCGAGCCGTTCGAGCAGTGGATCATCGAAGACGACTTTCCGACGGGTCGCCCGGACTGGACGGCAGCCGGCGCGACGGTCGTCGCCGATGCGCACCCCTACGAGGCGATCAAGATCCGCCTGCTCAATGGCGGGCACCAGGCCATCGCATACGTCGGGCAACTCGCCGGGCACGTATACGTGCACGACGCCTTGAACGATCCCCGGCTGGCTGCATTCGTCCGCGAGTACCTGGAGCGCGACGCGGCACCCACGCTCGCCGTGCCGGAGGGATTCGACCTGCCGGGATACATCGACGAGCTCTTCCGCCGATTCACCAATCCCGCCGTCGCGGACACTTTGGCCAGGCTCAGCACCGATGCCTCGAGTCGCGTCCCGAAGTTCATCGTCCCCACCCTCGCCGACCGCATCTTCGCGCACGCCACCCCGCGGGCGGGAGCGCGGCTCATCGCCAGCTGGCGCGAGTACACGAGGCAGGCCGGCCTCGAAAGGTTCAGGCTCGACGACGACTCGGCGAACACATTGCTCACGGCGGCATCCGGCGACGCCCGGGACTTCCTCACTGCTGTGCCGACGCTCGCCTCCCTGAGCGCGTCCGCCGACTTCACAGATGCGTACATCGCCGCAGCCCGAACCCTGGAGACCGACGGGATCGACGCTCTGCTCGGCGGCTGAGGCGATCAATGCCTCAACGATGAATTGCGGGGTGCGATTGCGCCACTCAGGCCGGGGGCGTGACCGAGGGCGCCGATCCTCGCACGACCAGCTCGGTCGGCAGGATCGACAGCCGCTCCGGGTGCCGGCCGGCCAGCACGTCCATCATGATCCCGGCGAGCAGCTCGCCCTGCGAGTACATCGGCTGACGCACGCTGGTCAGATCCGTCGCCACCGCGACGGTCGAATCGTCGAATCCGATCACCGCGATGTCATCGGGCACGCGCAGCCCAGCAGTGCGGAGCACCTCGAGGGCTCCGCGGGCCATCAGGTCGCTGGCGACGAAGACGGCGTCAGGTCGCTCGTCCTGCGCGAGCAGGCTCTGCATGGCATCCGCCCCACCCCGCTCGCTGAAGTCGCCGTCGATGATCCCGGCCGGCTCGAGTCCGGCATCCGACAATGTCGCGACGAAGCCGTCCCGGCGGTCGACGCTGACAGGCATCGACAGCGAGCCGGTGATCGTCGCGATGCGACGCCGTCCCAGCGCGATGAGGTGCTCGGTGGCCTCGCGCGCGGCGGCCGCGTTGTCGACGTCGACGATGTAGTCGCTCTCGCGCTCGGGCGTCGGACGGCCGCCGAAGACGACGGGCACGGACTCGGCGATGCGGCTGACGAACTTGTCGCTGGCGTGGTGCGAGACGATGATCGCGCCGTCCACGCCGCCGTTGCGCACGAAGCGGGTCATCTTGCCACCCGGGTCCTCACTCGCGATCAGCAGAGTGAGGATGTAGTCCGACTCGGCGAAGCGTGCGCTGATCCCCGCGACGACGGATGCCAGGAACGGGTCACCGAAGAACCTCGCGATGTCTTCGGGAACGACGAGGCCGATCGCGTGCGTCTGCCGACTGGCCAGCGAGCGCGCCGCACGGTTCGGGGAGTAGTTCAGCTTGGCGATCGCCTGCTGCACCGCTGTCGCCGCCTCGGGACTGACCGCCGTCGAGCCGTTCACCACACGCGACACGGTTGAGCGCGAGACGCCGGCGAGGGCTGCGACCTCTTCGATCGTTGAGCGGGGCATCGATATGTCCTTCTGGAGTTCGGGCCTTTCGACGGGCTCAGGGACCCGGTCAGACGCAGGGACCCGGTCGGGCTCAGGGACCCGGTCGGGTCAGATCGCTCGCGCGGCGATGATCCGAACGTACTCCCGCCCGCTCTGCTTGACCGTGCGCTCCTGCGTCTCGTAGTCCACGCGGACGATGCCGAAGCGCTTGGCATAGCCCCACGCCCATTCGAAGTTGTCCAGCAGCGACCAGTAGAAGTAGCCGCGCACGTCAGCGCCCTGCTCGATGGCATCCAGCGTCGCGGCGAGGTGCGCCCGCACGAACTCGGCCCGATCGGCGTCGTGCACCTGCCCGTCGGCATCCGGCACGTCGTCGTAGGCGACGCCGTTCTCGGTGACGTACAGGGCGACGCCCGGTGCGTACTCCGACCCCACGCGACGCAGGATGCGGGTGAGGCCGTCGGGCTGCACCTCCCAGCCCATCGCGGTGCGCGGGAGCCCGCGCTCGACCCAGTGGATGTCGGCGTCCGCCGGGAACGGCGACGCAGTCTCGCGCTCGTCGAGCCCTTCGGTGCGGTGCGGGTCGCCCTCGGCGCCCGGCTGCGGATGCCCGGACAGCAGCTCGCCGTGATAGTAGTTCACGCCCAGGGCGTCCAGCGGCGTGGAGATCGCGTCGAGGTCGCCATCGAGTACGGCGTCCTGCCATGCGCTCACCGCATCGGCATCCACATCGCGCAGATCGCGGACGATGTCGGCCGGATAGGTGCCGCGGAACAGCGGGTCGAGGAACCAGCGGTTGAACTGCCCGTCGATGCGCCGAGCGGCGTCGACATCGCGCGGGTCGCCCGGGTCGGCGGCATCCGCCACGGTGAGATTCAGGGTGATGCCGAGGTCGAGGTCGGCGTCGCGCTCGCGCAGCGCCTGCACGGCGCGGCCGTGCGAGAGCAGCAGGTGGTGGGAGGCCAGCAGGCCGTCGCGGATGCTGGTGCGACCCGGTGCATGCACGCCGGCCGTATAGGAGAGGAACGACGAGCACCATGGCTCGTTCAGCGTCGTCCAGTGCTGCACCCGGTCGCCGAGCGCGTCGTGCATGCTCAGGGTGTACTCGACGAAGCGGTCGACGACTTCGCGGCTGGTCCAGCCGCCGCGTTCCTCGAGCGCCTGCGGCATGTCCCAGTGGTGCAGGGTCAGCCAGGGAACGATGTCGGCCGCGAGCAGCTCGTCGACCAGGCGACTGTAGAAGTCGATGCCCTTCTGGTTCACCGGGCCCGCGTCTGGACGAACCCGCGACCACGACGTCGAGAAGCGGTAGGTCTGCAGGCCGAGGTCCTTCATCAGGGCGACGTCTGCCGCATAGCGGTGGTAGTGATCGCAGGCGACGTCGCCGTTCTCGGCGACGACGACGGCTCCGGGCACGCGCGCGAAGGCGTCCCAGATGGATGCGGTGCGACCGTCCTCGAAGGCGGCGCCCTCGATCTGGTAAGCGGCCGTGGCTGCACCGAAGAGGAAGTTCTCGGGGAAGGAACGGGTCATGTGATCCATTGTGACATCTTTCCGACCCGGTATGGGAGCGCTCCCACGAGATCCTCGCAGACTTCGTGTTCGGATACCCTTGACAGGTGAATCCCGAACTGGCGCGTGCCGAATCCCTGATCCGCGAGATCCCCGATTACCCGGCACCGGGCGTCCTGTTCCGCGACATCACCCCGCTTCTGGCCGACGCCGGCGCGCTGCGCGTCACCACCGACGCTCTCCTCGAGCCGTTCGCCGGCACCTTCGACGTCGTCGCCGGCATCGAAGCGCGCGGATTCATCCTCGCCGGCGCCGCGGCCATCGCGGCCGGAGTGGGTCTGGTGCCGATTCGCAAGGCCGGCAAGCTGCCGCGACCGGCGGCGTCCGTCGACTACGCGCTCGAGTACGGCACCGCGACGATCGAGATGCACGACGACCTTGAGGCCGGAACTCGCGTCCTGCTCATCGACGATGTGCTCGCCACCGGCGGCACCCTCGCTGCGGGCCGTCAGCTCGTCGAGCGCCTCGGCTGCGCCGTCGCCGGAATCGGCGTGCTCTTCGAGATCGACGGGCTCGGCGGCCGCGATCTGGTCGGCGACCTGCACACCGTCTTCCACTCCGCCTGAGGCGCTACGCGCCCCCGACAGCAGGCGGCATCGCAAGATCGGGCGGGGCGACACCGCGCTCGATCGCCGCGCGGATGGATGCTGCCGCGTGCGCGAGGCTGCTCACGGCGACCAGCTGGCTCGCACGCGCGTTGACTGCCAGCAGCATCCGACGCGCGACCACGTCGGGCGATCCGTCCGGGCCGAGTGCTGCCACATTGCGCGCGGCGAACGGCTCCAGGGCATCCGCGTACTCCATCAGCGTCTCGACGTCGTAATCCAGCCCGACCTCCGCCGCCTGCGAAAGCGCATGCGCGAGACCGCGCTCCGCCGCGCCCGGATAGCCGCGCCAGTCCCGCCTGCGCATCAGCTCATGGGAGCGTTCGCGGTACTGCACGTAGGCAGGGTCGGCCGCCAGGTCCGCCGGTGTTCCGAGCGCGAACGCCTGGCACGCGTTCATGATCTCCAGCGGTGAGGCGCCCTCGGTGTCGATGAGATCCGTCAGCGTGCGTATGGTCGCCGTCGACGCGCCGTACACGTCGCGCATCACCACGATCAGCCGCGCCCGATCGACGTGGCGCTGCTCGTAGACGGCGGTCGTGGCGTTCTTCAGCCGTCCGGCCGGCATGATGCCGACCCGCATCCAGTGCTTCAGAGTCGTCGTGCTGACGCCGCTGTGCGCAGCGAGCTCGCTCAGCTTCATGCGTGTCCTCCCCCCGAAGGCATCCGCGCACATTGGAGAGCAGATCGGACAGCTGCTCTCCACGATGCGCATCCCGTGCGTCGACCCTATCCTGCCAATGCAGGGACTCGTCCGCACATGGGGATACACGTGCGGGCAGGGCGATAGTGGGGACTGTTCGGCCCGCCCCGGGCGGAGAGACCAACGGAGGGTGCGTCCTCCGCCCGGGCGCTCGTGCACCCGACTCGATGAGGTGGCTCAGCCGCACTCGCGCGCCGCGCGATCACCTACAATTACGGGTATGCCCACCATCGTCGTCGACGTCATGCCCAAGGCCGAACTGCTCGACCCGCAGGGGAAGGCCGTCTCCGGCGCTTTCGCCCGCATGGGCGTGGAGAGCTTCAACCAGGTCCGCATCGGCAAGCGCTTCGAGCTCACCGTCGACGGTGAGGTCACCGATGAGATCCTCGCCGAAGCTCGTCGCCTCGCCGAGGATGTGCTCTCGAATTCCGTGATCGAGGACGTCGTGGGAGTCGAGGTCGCTCAGTGACCGCTGTTCGCATCGGGGTCATCACCTTCCCCGGCTCGCTGGATGACCGCGATGCGCAGCGCGCCGTGCGCATCGCGGGTGCCGAACCGGTCGCACTCTGGCACGGATCTCACGATCTCGAGGGCGTCGACGCGCTCGTCCTTCCGGGCGGGTTCAGCTACGGTGACTACCTGCGCTCGGGTGCGATCGCCGCACTGTCGCCGATCATGGCCGAGGTGAAGGATGCCGCGGCGAAGGGGATGCCCGTGCTCGGCATCTGCAACGGCTTCCAGATGCTCGTCGAGGCGCACCTGCTGCCCGGCGGCCTGATCCGAAACGACCACCAGCACTTCGTGCGCCGCGACCAGAAGCTCACGGTCGCGAACAACCGCACCGCCTGGACCAGCGCGTTCGCGCAGGATCAGGAGATCGTGATCCCGCTCAAGAACGGCGAGGGCGGCTACATCGCCTCGGAAGAGACGCTGGACGAGCTCGAGGGCGAGGGCCTGGTGGCGTTCCGCTATGCGGGCGTCAACCCGAACGGGTCGCTGCGCGACATCGCCGGGCTCACGAACGCCGCGGGCAACGTGGTCGGTCTCATGCCGCACCCCGAGCACGCCGTCGAGCCCGGATTCGGACCCGACACCACGGCAGCCATGCGCTCGGGCGTCGACGGCCTCGGCTTCTTCACCAGCGCCATCTCGGCGCTCGCCGGCGTCGCCGCGTAACACTCCCTCTTCGCTTCCCGCCGGCACCCCCAGTTCCCGCCGACACCCCCAGGTACAGGCGTCCACACGTAGGGGTCTCGACGGCACGTAGGGGTCTCGGGGGGCTGCGCGGCGGGCTGCAGCGCGTGGGGCTGCAGCGCGGGCGTGCAGCGCGGGAGCCGGGCTCAGATCCCGGCGGGCGGCCAGACGCCGATGATGATCGCCATCACCACGACGGTCACGAGCTCATGCGCGATGTTCAGCGTCGTCAGCTTGCTCGAGCGCCACTCGAAGGAGTCGTGCGTGATGAACCTGGCCGCGGTGAACCCCGCCCACAGCAGCACGGCCGTCACCAGCGCAGCCCAGAAGTACGCCCCCTCGTAGAAGTGCCAGGCGATCGACGAGGCTCCGGCCAGCACCCACGCGGTGATGAAGCTCATCAGAGCGCCGACGATGATCGGCATCCATGCCTGCAGCGCCGTCAGCTGCGGGTTCTCGATGTTCACGCCGGCGAGCCTGGCCCAGCGCCTGCCGAACACCGGCGGCGCGTACCAGATCGAACCGACGATCATGCTGCCCACCGTGGCGACCAGCACCGCCCAGTAGTTGATCTCGGGAATCATCATGATCTCTCCTCCATCGGTTGCGCCCGACGCTACTCCCCCACGCATGCGCAGGTCGATAGGCTCGGCGTATGAGCCTCTTCGTCACTGTTCCCACCGACCGCCTTGCTGAGAATCTCGGAGAGCTGCCGGACGGCGTCGAGCTGAAGGTCTGGGACATGAAGTCGGCCGCCCCGGCATCGCGCATCGACATCGTCGTGCCGCCGTACATGGGCAGCAGCCGCTCGCTCGCGGCGCTCGAGGACCTCGAGGTCGGGCTCGTGCAGAGCCAGTCGATCGGCTACGACGGCGTCTCGGACCTGCTGCCCGCGGGGGTGCCCTACGCGAACGCCGCCAGCGTGCACGAGGCATCGACCGCCGAGCTGGCGGTCGGACTGATCCTCGCCGCCCAGCGGCAGCTGCCCCGCTTCGTGGATGCACAGCAGCGCGGCGAATGGTCGCCGGTCTTCGCAGACAGCCTGGCGGATCGTCGCGTGCTGCTGGTCGGCTTCGGCGGCGTCGGGAAGGCTGTCGCGCAGCGGCTGGCCCCGTTCGAGGTCACCCTGACCGCCGTCGCGAGCAGCGCGCGCACCGAGCAGGTCGAAGGTCTGGGCGACGTCGCCGTGCGCGGCATCGATGAGCTTCCCGAATTGCTTCAGGATGCTGAGATCGTCGTCCTCAGCCTGCCGGCGACCGAGCAGACGCATCATGTGTTCGACGCCGAGATGATCGGGCGCATGGAGCGAGGCGCCCTGCTGGTCAACGTCGGGCGCGGTCCGCTCATCGACACGGATGCCCTGCTGGACGCCCTGAATGCGGGGGCGATCCGCGCAGCATCCGACGTCTTCGAAGAAGAGCCGATCCCGGCGGGTCACGCGCTGTGGAGCGCACCGAACCTGCTCATCAGTCCGCACGTCGGCGGTGCGTCGACGGCGATGAACCCGCGGATCGCGCGACTCATCCGGCGTCAGATCGATCGGATGCTGGCGGGCGAGCAGCCCGTGAACGTCGTCATTCCAGCCTCCTGACGCGGGATCGATCGAACCGATTCGATCCGCGGCCTTTCGCAACTGTAAGCGCTTGCAGTACCCTGGTCGCATGGCACAGCTCGAGCAGTCCGCAGCACCCGGCTCCGAATGGTGGCGCACCGCCGTCATCTACCAGATCTATCCCCGCTCCTTCGCGGACGCGTCCGGCGACGGCATGGGCGACCTGCCCGGCATCACCAGCCGGCTCGACGACCTGAAGAGCCTGGGGATCGACGCGATCTGGCTGAGCCCGTTCATGACCAGCCCGCAGAAGGACGCCGGCTACGACGTCGCCGACTACCGTGACGTCGACCCTCGCTTCGGCACGCTCGCCGACTTCGACGACATGCTGAACGCGGCGCACATCCGCGGCATCCGCGTCATCGTCGATCTCGTCCCCAACCACTCCAGCGACCAGCACGTCTGGTTCCAGCAGGCGCTGAAGGCCGCCCCTGGCAGCCCCGAGCGCGCCCGCTACATCTTCCGCGACGGCAAGGGCGAGAACGGCGAACTGCCTCCGAACAACTGGGAGAGCGTCTTCGGCGGCGGCCAGTGGACCCGTGTCATCGAGCCGGACGGCAGCCTCGGCCAGTGGTACCTGCACATCTTCGACCCGTCGCAGCCCGACTTCGACTGGACGAACGAAGAGGTCCGCGAGGAGTTCCGCAGCATCCTGCGCTTCTGGCTCGACCGCGGCGTCGACGGCTTCCGCGTGGACGTCGCCCACGGCATGATCAAGGCCGACGGCCTGCCCGACTACACGCCTCCGAGCGAGGCGGACTCGATGGGCGGCGGCGAGGACGACGTGCCGTACTGGGGCCAGGACGGCGTGCACGACATCTACCGCGACTGGCACAAGGTGATGGCAGAGTACGACGGCGACCGTGCACTGTGCGGTGAGGCGTGGCTTCCCACCCTCGAGAAGACGGCGCTGTGGGTGCGCCCCGACGAGATGCACCAGACGTTCAACTTCCCATACATGATGACGGAGTGGGACGCCGAGGCGCTGCGCAACGTCATCCGCGACTCACTCGACGCCTTCGGCTCCGTCGGCGCCCCGAGCACCTGGGTGCTGTCGAACCACGACGTCATCCGCCACGCATCGCGCCTCGCGCTGACCGCCGACAGCCCGCAGGGCGACGGCATCGGCCCGCAGTCGGCGGGCAAGCCCGACCAGGCGATCGGGCTCTCGCGCGCTCGCGCCGCCACGACGCTCATGCTGGCACTGCCCGGCTCGTCGTATCTCTACCAGGGCGAGGAGCTCGGCCTTCCCGAGGCCATGGAGATCCCGGACGAGTTCCGTCAGGACCCGACCTGGTTCCGCACGAACGGCGAGCGGTACGGTCGCGACGGATGCCGCGTGCCGATCCCGTGGACAGCGGATGCCCCCGCCTTCGGCTTCAACGACACCGGCGCCTCGTGGCTGCCGCAGCCGGCTGAGTGGGCGACGTTCGCCCGCGACGTCGAGGAGGGCGACGCCACCTCGACGCTGAAGCTGTACAAGAAGCTGCTGGCGGAGCGCCGTGAGCGCGCGCTGGGCTCCGGCTCGCTCGTCTGGGAGGATGCCGGATCGGATGCTGTCGCATTCCACCGCGGCGACCTGCACGTCGTGGCGAACCTCGGCTCCGAGCCGATCGAGCTCGGCGACGTGACGTTCGTCGTGCAGTCCGAGCCGTTCGCCGGGACCGCGCTGCCGCCGAACACCGCCGCCTGGTTCACCAAGCACTGACGCAGGACAGGGAGCGCGTGACATGACGAGCATCGACGAGGTGGCGAAACTCGCCGGGTTGTCGACCGCGACCGTGTCACGCGCTCTCAGCGGGCGCGGGCACGTATCGCCGGCGTCCCGGGAGCGTGTGCGAGTGGCCGCCGAGAGCCTCGGATACGTCGTCTCGTCGCGGGCGTCGAGCCTGGCGTCAGGGCGCACCCAGAACGTCGGCGTGGTCGTGCCGTTCCTCGACCGCTGGTTCTTCAGCACAGTGCTGTCGGGGGCGTCGAGCGCGCTGATGCGCGCCGGGTACGACATCACCCTCTACAACATCACGTCCGATGCCGACGTGCGGCGCGAAGTGTTCTCGACCTTCCTCCGGCGTCAGCGGGTGGACGCCGTCATCGCGGTCGCCATCGAACTCGACGACGACGAGAGCGGCCGGCTGCTCGATCTCGGTCTGCCGGTGATCGCGATCGGCGGGCCGAACCCGCGATTGCGCACTCTGACCGTCGATGACACCGCGGTCGCGCGTCTGGCCACCGAGCATCTGATCGGGCTCGGTCACCGTGACATCGCGCACATCGGCGCGAATCCCGAGTTCGACATCGACTTCCACATCCCGACCCGGCGTCGGCTCGGCTTCGAGCAGGCGCTGGCGGATGCCGGGATCGCCCCGACCGCGGCGTTCCTCGAGCCCGCGGACTTCACCGTCGACGGCGGATTCCGGGCAGCCAAGCAGCTGCTGGGGCGCCCTGGACCGCGGCCGACCGCGATCTTCGCGGCATCCGACGAGATGGCGATCGGTGCGATCCTCGCCGCCCGCGACCTCGGGTTCCGGGTGCCGCAGGATCTCTCGATCATCGGCATCGACGGGCACGAGCTGGGCGAGTTCTTCCAGCTGACGACCGTCGATCAGTTCCCACTCGGCCAGGGTGAGCGAGCCGCGTCCGCAGTGCTCGCCCAGCTGGAGGGCGGCACGGATGCCCCGGCCGGCGGCGAACTGCCGTTCGAGCTGATCGTCCGCGGCACGACCGCCCGCGCGTAGCATCCGCCGTCCCCGCGTCACGCTGCCGAGGATCGTCGCGACGCGCGCGTCGCGCGCGAGACGAGCAGGTGCAGCACCATCGTCACGGCGAGCACGACGGCGGATGCCGGCACGAGACCATCGGCCTGAACGCCGGATGCCAGCAGCGCGCCGCCCAGGATGCCGCCGAGCGCCGAGCCCAGCTGCATTCCGCTGCCGTTGAGCGCGAGCACCAGCGACATCGACTCGGGGGCGAGGTCGCCAAGGCGCGACTGCAGCGCGACGCCGGATCCGCCGTTGAACAGCGCGCAGGCGAAGAACCACGTGAACGCGGCGACCCCACCGGCAAGACCCGGGAGCATCAGGCCGAGGGTGCCGAGCAGCGCGACGGCGATGAGGATGCCGACGATGAGCGTGATCACGTGCACCGGGTTGAAGCGGTCGGTGGCGCGACCCGAGACGATGTTGCCGATCAGGCTGACGACGCCGTAGCCGAACATCGCCGCGATGATCGGCAGTCCTTCGCCGACCCGAGGCCCGAAGATCAGCGTCGCGTAGGTGAAGCACAGGTAGCTCGCGCACATGATGCCGGTAGCGACCAGGATCGCTCCGATCACCGCCGGCTGAGTGAGCGGTCGCAGAGTCGCGCGCAGCGAGAGGGCCGGCAGATGCAGCCGCGGCACGTTCACGAGGATGCCGACCAAGGCGATCGCCCCGACCGCGGTGACGAGGAACAGCGGCAGGCGCCAGTCGTCCTGGCCGATGACGAGCCCGACTGGCACGCCGAGGGCGGTCGCGGCGAGGAAGCCGCCGAGCACGAACGACAGCGCGCGACCGCGGCGCTCGGGCGCGGTCTTGGCGAGCACGTAGGCGCTGACCACCGCGCTCAGCAGCGCGCCTCCGATCGCCGAGACGATGCGTCCGGTCATGGCCATCGCGTAGTTCACGGCGAGCGCGATGACGAGGTTTCCGACCACGAAGACGGCCAGCGACACCGAGATCACCAGCTTGCGTTCCCACCGTCCGGTGAGCGCGCTGAGCACAGGTCCGGCGACTGCCGCGGTGAGCGCGAACACCGCGACCAGCTGCCCCGCGGCGGCGTTCGTGACGTCGAGATCCTCCGAGATCTGCGGGAGCAGACCCGCCAGCACATAGCCGTCGATGCCCATCGAGAAGGTCGCCAGGGCCAGCCACAGCAGGGCGCCGAATCCGGCCGGGCGCGCCTCGTCACTCGTCTTCACCGAACCATCCAACCAGACATCCGATGGCTGTTCGTTCACCGGTGACTAGGCTCTGGTCATGAGCATCGACCTCGAAGCGTTGTACATCGACCTGCACCGGCATCCCGAGCTTTCCTTTCAGGAGACCCGCACCGCCGGCATCGCCGCCGCACACCTGCGCGAGCTGGGTCTCGAGGTGCACGAGGGCGTGGGCATCACGGGTGTCATCGGGGTGCTCGCCAACGGGCAGGGCCCCACCGTCTGGCTGCGCGCCGACATGGATGCGCTTCCGGTCGCCGAGGAGACCGGTCTGCCGTACGCGTCGACGGCGACCGGCGTCGATCCCGATGGCAACACGGTCCCGGTCATGCACGCCTGCGGCCACGACATGCACGTGACGGCGATGATCGGCGCCGTCGAGCGGCTCGTCGCCGAACGCGTACGGTGGAGCGGCACCGTGGTCGTGGTGATCCAGCCCGCCGAGGAGTACGGCGCCGGCGCGAGGGCGATGCTCGACGACGGCGCACTCGCGCGCTTCCCCGCCCCCGATATCGTGCTCGGTCAGCACGTCACGCCGCTTCCGGCCGGGATGATCGGCGTGCGCCCCGGACCACAGATGTCGGCATCCGATGGCATCCAGGTCGTCATGCACGGTCGTGGCGGGCACGGATCGCGGCCGCATTCGACGATCGATCCGATCGTGATGGCCGCGGCGACCATCATGCGCTTGCAGACCGTCGTGTCGCGCGAGGTCGACCCGCACGACCTCGCCGTGGTGACCGTCGGCGCGATCCACGCGGGCACGAAGAACAACATCATTCCCGCGGATGCCACGATGCAGCTCAGCCTGCGATATCCCGATGAGCAGCTCCGTGAGAAGGTGCTGGAGCGGGTGGAGCGCGTGATCAGGGCCGAGGCGATGGCATCCGGTGCCGAGCGCGAGCCGGAGATCTCGACGCTGCACACGCTCCCTGCCACGATCAACGACGCGGATGCCACGGCGCGCGTCACCGCGGCGTTCTCATCCGCGTTCGGTGCGCAGTCGGTGGTCGATCCCGGACTGTTCACCGGCAGCGAGGACGTGTCGTGGTTCGCGCGGGATGCCGGTGTGCCGCTGGTGTTCTGGTTCTGGGGCGGGGTCGACCCGATCGTCTTCGCCGAGGCGACGGCGAACGGGACGCTCGACAGCAGCATCCCGACGAACCATTCCCCGTTCTACGCTCCGGTCATGCATCCGACGATCGAGACGGGCGTGACGGCTCTGGTGACCGCAGCGCGCGAATTCCTCGCTTAGCAGGCCTCTGCGCCCGCGGGCTCGTCAGAGCGGGCGGGCGGTGATCGACTCGCGCGGATTGTTGCGGCGGAGGGTGCGCAGGCAGCGCGAGCACAGGATCTCGACGATGCGCGGATGCTGTTCGCCGCAGGTGCAGTCGGTGCTCACCCGCCAGCGGGCGCGGCGGCCGCAGGCGATGTACTCGGTCTCGGTGCCGTGGTCGCATTCGCAGCGAGGCGCGTGGTGGTCGTCCAGCGAGGGCAGCTCGCTGAGACCGACGGTCGTGTCGATCTCAGCGGCGGATTCGGTCTCGGTGGGCGTTGCGTGCATCATCGGTATTTTCGCATCCTCGGGCGTGCTGCGCGGCCGCACATGCCGTCAGGCCCGCGTCGGTCTCTCAGGCCTCGATCACCCGCTGGTTCACCTCGTGGGCTTCGCGGTGCAGGCGCTCCATGCGGTCGTCGAGCTCGCCGGCGGCATCCGCGGCATCCGTCAGGCTCTGCACGAGGTGATCCGGCACCCGCCCCGAGAACTTGTAGTGGATCTTGTGCTCGAGGCTGGCCCAGAAGTCCATTGCGATCGTGCGGAACTGCACTTCGACCGGCACCGTGACCGTGCCCGTCGACAGGAACACCGGCACCTCGACGATCGCGTGCAGGCTCCGGTAGCCGTTGGGCTTGGGGTTCGCGATGTAGTCCTTCACGATGCGGACGGTCACGTCGTCCTGCGCGGTGAGAAGGCCGAACAGTCGGTAGACGTCGCTGACGAAGCTGCATGTGACGCGGACGCCGGCGATGTCGGTGATCTCACGACGGATGCTGTCGAAGTCGGCGTCGATGTCACGACGGGCAACCTTCTCGACGATGCTGTCCGGCGACTTCAGCCTGCTCTTGACGTGCTCGATCGGGTTGTAGGCGTGCAGGTGCGTGAACTCGTCCTGCAGGATCGAGATCTTCGTCTCGATCTCGCGCATCCCGAACTCGTACTCGCGCAGGAAGCGCTGGAACTCGTCGCGCAGCTGCCTCGCCTCCGCGATCGCCTCATCATCGACGGGGAGCGTTGTCATGCTTCGACGGTACGCGGATGGGTTCGGAATCGGCTGGGTAGTTCGCTCACACTGCGATCGAGAGCGCCGCGGTGAATCCGTCCCGGACGCTTCCCGACATGGTCGCGACCTGCAGCACCCCGCCGTCGTCGCCGAACACGTTGTCGCCGCTGAGCGTGACCTGCGAGGCGTTTCGGACGCTGCTCTCGTACCCCGCTGTCGCGTAGACCTTCGCGTTCACCTCTTCGGGCAGCGCTATCTGCGAGGTCTTCACGATCGGGCCCGTCGCGACCGCCGTCTCGACGTCCTCGTACGCCTCGAAATGGATGTGCGGCCAGCGTCCCGAATAGCACGCCGGATAGATGGAGGTGAAGCGCACCGTGCCGGTGTCGTCGGTGGCCTGCACGCCGCGCAGGTAGTTCTCGTCCTTGGCGGCATCCGAGTACAGCGAATAGTCGCCCGAGCGGTCACAGTGCCAGAGGTAGACGCCCGCCCCGACCAGAGCGGCCCCTGCCGCGGCATCCCGCACGGTGAGCACGATCTCAAGCGGGACTCCCTCGGCGGTCGTCGACGACGAACCGAAGCTCGAGCGGATGTCGCTGCGCACGATGCCGGAGTCGTCGAGGACGTTCACGCCGTTCGATCCGTCGGCCGGGTACGGTCCCGCGGTCTCGTTCGGCACCTCACCCTCGAGAAGATCGCTGTTGTCCTGCTCCGACGGTGCTCCCCCGGGTCCGCCGGGCGCACCCTCGGGTCCGCCCTCGGGTGGCGCCGGGCGGTCGGTTGCGGATGTGTCGGATGCCGCGATGGGCGCGCACGCGGCGAGCAGCGTCGTCGCAGCGAGCCCGCCGAAGATCCCGAGCACACGCCGACGATCGATCAGCGTGCGGATGTCGTAGACGAGGCCGCGATGGTCCTCGTCGATCTCCTGTCCGTTCGCATCAAGCCAGCGAGGGTCAGTTCCGGTGCTCATGAGTCGTCCTTCCGCGGGCTCGACGGCCCATGTTCACACTTCAGCCGTCGCCACTGGGGACACCGTAGGCGTCGGCCGCAGGAACCGTATGCGAATCCTCTGGAACGGTTATGAGGCTGGCTGCCGGCGCGCGTCGGCGCGCTGCTCGCGCGCGTCGGTGAGCTGCTGACCCGAGAGGATGCCCGGGAGGCCGCGTCCCTGGCGTGTGAAGACGAACAGCACGCAGGCGAGGAGCAGCAGCAGGCCGGAGGCGAATCCGAACGGCTGCGGCAGCAGACCGAAGGCCGTCAGTGCGGCGACACCGCCCGCCCAGCGCAGCAGCCGGGCGACGAATTCCGGCAGCCGTGATCCGCGGTAGCGCAGCTGCACCGAGAAGTCGCCGATCGACTGTCCAGTGGCCAAGGTGAACAGCAGCCAGAGGGCCGCCGCGCAGGCGGTGCCGACGAACCCGGCGAGCTCGCCCTCGACCATCAGCGCCCGGTCATCGAGCACGTAGCCGACATACAGCTGCGTGGCGATCGAGATGGTCCATGCCAGCAGTGAGAACCCGATGCCGTCGCACAGCATCGCCAGCGCGCGGCGGCCGCGGGTCACCGGACGCG
Source organism: Microbacterium alcoholitolerans (assembly GCF_050408615.1). Lineage (NCBI taxonomy): Bacteria > Bacillati > Actinomycetota > Actinomycetes > Micrococcales > Microbacteriaceae > Microbacterium > Microbacterium alcoholitolerans. The sequence continues at coordinate 1,700,385 of NZ_JBNTKD010000001.1, forward strand.
GCCGACCCGCGTCGGGTGCGACGGCGAGACCGCGATGCGCCCGGGGGACGACGAGGGCGAGGATGCTGCCAAGCAGCGCCCCCGTGGTGTTGGTGATCAGATCACCGACATCGAAGAACCGGTATGCGCACGGGTAGATGCCCCACACTCCGGTGAGCTGGGTGGTCTCGATGAACAGCGACAGGCCGAATCCCACCAGCAGCGCGGCGATGATGCCGCGTCCGCCGAGCACCCTAAGGAAGAAGCCGAGCGGCACGAAGAGCAGCACGTTGAATGCCAGCTGCAGCACCGCCGGGTTCGTCAGCGTTCGGCCGGGCGCCGCGATCGCCTTGCGCACATCGCGCACCATATCGAGCGGATCGGTGATCATGCCTACGCAGCGGATGGCGTCCGGATCGGGCAGCGGCAGCAGCGTGTAGGTCCAGATCGCCCAGAAGTACACCAGCGCGGCGAACCACAGCAGCATCCGTCCCAGGCTCAGCCTTCCGCGGCGACGGTAACTGAGTGCGACGAACGGCACGAACAGTCCGATACCGACGATGACGCCGATGCCGATGGCTATCGCCGCCAGAACTGCCTGCTCCTCCACGAGGATGAGTCTATTGACGGTGCGCATTGCGCTATTCGCCATCGGGCGCCCGCAGATGGACGTCGTGGCGATCCTGATGATCCTGGCGCTTCCGCTCAGCGGCATGCTCATCCTGATCGCCACGACACCGAACCTGGTGATCGATGCCGAGCTGCAGCCTGATCACCGACTACCGTGTCGACGTGCGCACGCATCGCTCCAGTGTCGGCGCCCACTCACTGCTCATCGGCACCTCCCTGGCGCATCCGTTCGCTTCGACCACCCGCGCTGGTCTAGCCCGTTGATCCGGCTCGACTCGTGGGGTAGACCGGCAATCCCCAGAGAATGGAGCAGGTCATGGTCCACCCCATCGAGCAGCGACCGGGTGCGCAGCAGTGGGTGCCGGAGCGCGGCGGGTTGCGCGCACTGCGCACCGCCGTCGCCGACTGCCGCGGGTGTGAGCTCTGGCAGGACGCGACGCAGGCGGTGTTCTCGGAGGGTCGGTCGGATGCACGGATGATGCTCGTCGGCGAGCAGCCTGGCGATCGGGAGGACATCGCCGGCGAGCCCTTCATCGGCCCGGCGGGACGCCGGCTCGACGACGCGCTGGAGGCGGCCGGGCTCGACCGGAACCGCCTCTACCTGACGAACGCCGTCAAGCACTTCCGGTTCGAGCGCCGCGGTCCCCGGCGCATCCACGACAAGCCCGCCGTCGGGCACATCGATGCCTGCCGGCCCTGGCTCGCCGCTGAGATCGCGGCCGTGGCACCGGAGGTCATCGTGGCGATGGGCACGACCGCCGCGCGCTCCGTGCTCGGCCGGAACGTGCGCATCGGCGAGGCGCGCGGCACCGTGCTCGAGTCGTCTGACGCTTCCGCCACGCCCACCGTCGTCACCGCGCACCCGTCGAGTCTGCTGCGGATTCCTGACCACGCTGCTCGCGAGACCGCATTCCGCGCGTTCGTGGACGATCTTCGGCTCGCCGCCGAGGTGACCGCCGAGTGATCGCCTCGCTCGAAGGGCTGTCGCGGGTCACCGCTCGATCAGGGAATCCGGACGCAGGTCGAGGCGGCGCAGCGCCTGGGCGTTGAGCGCGACGACGATGGTCGACAGCGACATGAGGATCGCACCCACCGACATCGGCAGCACGAACCCGATCGGCGCGAGAACGCCGGCGGCCAAGGGCACCGAGATCAGGTTGTAGCCGGCGGCCCACCACAGGTTCTGCGTCATCTTGCGGTAGCTCGCGTGCGAGAGCTCGATCACCGAGATGACCGAGCGCGGGTCGTCAGATGCCAAGATGACGCCGGCCGACGCGATCGCCACATCGGTGCCGGCGCCGATCGCGATGCCGACGTCGGCCTGCGCGAGCGCGGGAGCGTCGTTCACGCCGTCGCCGACCATCGCGACCTTCTTGCCCTCCCGCTGCAGCTCGGCGACCTTCGCCGCCTTGTCTTCTGGACGCACTCCCGCGAAGACGCGGTCGATGCCCAGATCCTTCGCCACCGCGTGCGCGACGGCCTCGGCATCCCCGGTGATCATCACCACCTCGACACCGCGCGCGTGCAGCGCATCGACCGCCTCGCGCGACTCCACCCGGATCTCGTCCGCCAGCTTCAGCCCGCCGATCACCTCGCCGTCGCGCGCGACGTGCAGGATGATCGCCCCCTCGGTGCGCCAGCTTTCGGCATCCGACACCTCGTCCGCACCGATCTCGGTGAGCAGATGCGGACCGCCCACGCGGATCTCGCTGCCGTCGACAGTGGCGGTCACGCCGACCGCCGGTGACGAGCTGAAGCCCGTCGCCTTCGCGGGCGCAAGGGCACGGTCGGAGGCCGCGCGCATGATCGCCCTGGCCAGCGGATGCTCGCTGTCGGCCTCCGCAGCCGCGGCGAGCGCGAGCACCTCATCGGCGTCCCAGCCGTCGGCCGGGGCGATCGAGATGACGGTCGGCTCGCCCCTGGTGAGCGTGCCGGTCTTGTCGAACAGCACCGTGTCGATGCTGCGCATGCTCTCGAGTGCCAAGCGGTCCTTCACCAGGACGCCCGCGCGGGCGGCGCGCTCGGTCGCGATCGAGACGACGAGCGGGATCGCCAGGCCCAGCGCGTGCGGGCAGGCGATGACGAGCACGGTGATGGTGCGCACCACCGCGGCATCCGGGTTGCCGACGACGCTCCACACGATCGCGGTGATCGCCGCGGCGCCGAGCGCGAACCAGAACAGCCAGGCGGCGGCGCGGTCGGCCAGGCGTTGCGCGTGCGAGCTCGACGACTGCGCGTCGGCGACGAGCTTTCGGATGCCCGCGATCGCGGTGTCATCGCCGATGGCATCCACCTCGACCCGCAGGCCCGAGTCGGTGGCGACGGTGCCGGCGGTGACCCGGTCGCCGACGCCGCGACCGACGGTGCGCGATTCACCGGTGAGCATGGACTCGTCCATGCTGGCGCGGCCGTCGATGATCACGCCGTCGGCGGGCACGCTGCCACCGGGGCGGACAATCACCACGTCGCCGACCTGCAGCTCGGCCGGATCGACCTTCGTGATCTCGTCGCCGTCGACGCGCTCGGCCTCGTCGGGCAGGAGCGCCGCGAGCGAGTCGAGCGCCGAGGTGGTCTGGGCGAGCGAGCGCATCTCGATCCAGTGGCCGAGCAGCATGATCACGATCAGCAGCGCGAGCTCCCACCAGAACTCGAGCTCGTGATGCAGGATGCCCAGGCTCGCACCCCAGGAGGCGAGGAAGGCGACGGTGATCGCCAGGACGATGAGCAGCATCATCCCGGGCTTGCGCGCTTTGAGCTCACTGACGGCGCCGGTGAGGAACGGGCGCCCGCCCCACACGTACATCACGGTGCCGAGCACGGGCGCGATCCACATCGCGCCGGGGAAGTCCGGGATCTCGTAGCCGAGCAGCATGGCGAACATGCCGCTGAACGCGATGACGGGGATCGCGATCAGCAGGTTGATCCAGAACAGCCGCCGGAACTGCCCGACGTGGTCGCCGTGACCGGCGTGGCCGGCGTGGTCGTGTGAGCCGTGCGCGCCGTGCTGGTGCTCGCCCGAAACCGAGGAGTCCGCACGAAGTGCAGGGTCTTCTGGGCCAGGGGCTCCTTCGTTTCGTGCGATCTCCGGCGTTTCGTGCGCGTGGTGTGCGTGCGGATCGGCCATGACACTCCTCCGTCTACTTGTTCCTCACTTGAAGCGGCGCAGCCGCAGGCTGTTACCCACGACGAAGACGCTCGAGAAGGCCATCGCGGCTCCGGCGAGCATCGGGTTGAGCAGTCCGAGGGCCGCCAGCGGGATCGCCGCGGTGTTGTACGCGAACGCCCAGAACAGGTTGCCCTTGATGGTGCTGAGCGTGCGGCGCGAGAGGCGGATGGCGTCGGATGCCGCACGCAGGTCGCCGCGGACGAGAGTGATGTCGGATGCCTCGATCGCAGCATCCGTTCCCGTCCCCATCGCCATGCCGAGGTCGGCCTGGGCGAGCGCCGGTGCGTCATTCACCCCGTCGCCGACCATCGCGACCACTCTGCCCTCGGTCTGCAGGCGCGAGACGACGCCGGCCTTGTCGGCGGGCAGCACCTCGGCGATGACCTCGTCGATGCCGACCAGAGCGGCGATGTGCTGGGCAGCCGACCGGTTGTCGCCGGTCAGCAGCACCGGCGTCAGCCCGAGCGCCCTCAGGGATGCCACTGCCTCGGCACTGGTGCTCTTCACGCGGTCGGCGACGACGATCATGCCGCGCGCCTCGCCGTCCCAGCCGACGAGCACGACGGTCTGACCGGATGCCTCGGCCGAGGCCTTGGCGTCGAGCAGCGCCTGGGACGGGTGGATCGCCCAGTCCTCCAGCAGCGACGCTCGGCCGACCACGACCGCGCGCCCTTCGACGACACCGGTCACGCCTCGCCCCTCGACGTTCTGGAACGACTCGACAGCCCCGCCCCTCCACGAGGGGTCAGTATCTGCGGCATCGGGCCCGCGCGAGGCGACATTTTCTGACCCCTCGTGGGGGTGGAGGGCGGCTTTCGCGATGGCGCGGGCGATCGGATGCTCACTGGCGTCCTCGATCGCGCCGGCGATGCGCAGCAGGTCACGGGCATCCGTCCCCGCCTCGGGCACCACCTCGACGACGCTCATGCGCCCCTCGGTGACGGTGCCCGTCTTGTCGAGCACGACGGTGTCGACGCGGCGGGTCGACTCGAGGATCTCCGGGCCCTTGATCAGGATGCCGCGCTGCGCGCCGCGTCCCGTGCCGACCAGCAGAGCAGTGGGCGTCGCGAGCCCCAGCGCGCACGGGCAGGCGATGATGAGCACCGCGACGGCGGCGGTGAAGGCGGCGGATGCCGGGAAGCCGAGCACCAGCCAGGTGCCGAGGGTCAGCACGGCGACGACGAGCACGATCGGCACGAAGATGCCCGAGACCCGGTCGGCGAGACGCTGCACCTCAGCCTTTCCGGTCTGCGCCTGCTCGACGAGCTTCGCCATCTGCGCCAGCTGCGTGTCGGCGCCGACCCTGGTGGCGCGCACGATCAGACGTCCGCCCTCGTTGATCGTGGCCCCCGTCACACCGTCGCCCTCGACCACGTCGACGGGCAGCGATTCCCCGGTGATCATCGACTGATCGATCGCCGATGCGCCCGAGACGATGACGCCGTCGGTCGCGATCTTCTCGCCCGGCCGCACGATGAACTCGTCGCCGACGCGCAGGTCTGCGATCGGGATGCTGACCTCAGCACCCGCGCGCAACACAGACACTTCCTTCGCACCGAGCTCGAGCAGAGCGCGCAGCGCGGTGCCGGCGGCGCGCTTGGCGCGCTTCTCGAAGTATCGTCCGGCGAGGATGAACATGGTCACCCCGGCGGCGACCTCGAGGTAGATGTTGGCGGCCCCGTCGGACGGCTCGATGGCGAAGCTGAACCCGTGCGTCATGCCCGGCATGCCGGCCGTGCCGAAGAACAGCGCGTACAGCGACCACAGGAAGGCGGCGCCGGTCCCCAGACTCACCAGGGTGTCCATGGTGGCCGCTCCGTGGCGCAGGTTGACCCACGCGGCGCGGTGGAACGGCCAGGCGCCCCACACGACGACGGGCGCGGCGAGGGCCAGAGACAGCCACTGCCAGTAAGTGAACTGCAGCGGCGGGACCATCGCCATCAGGATGACCGGCACCGAGAGCACGATCGAACCGATCAGCCGATGGCGCAGCGAGCGGAGCTCGGGGTCGTCACTTCGACTCGCTGGCGCTCGCTCAGCACGGGCGGCAGGCTCCACGTTCTCGGCGCCGGTCGCGGCAGCGGGCGGCGCCGGCAGCTTCGCCGTGTAACCGGCGTTCTCGATCTCGGTGATCAGCACGCTGGTGTCGAGGTCGCCGTCCACGGCGATCTGCGCCTTCTCGGTCGCGTAGTTGACCGTGGCTGTCACGCCGTCGAGCTTGTTGAGCTTCTTCTCGATGCGCATCGCGCACGAGGCGCAGGTCATTCCGCCGATCTCGAGATCGACATTCGACAGCGCTGCGGTGGTCATGATGCTCCTCGGGCGAAAAGGTGGAACAGCGTCGCTGGGTCAGGGACCGGCGGTCAGGCGGGAACCGCCTGGTAGCCCGCTTCGTCGACGGCAGCGATCACGGCGGCGGCATCGACGGGGCTCTCGGAGGCGACGACGAGGCGGCCGCTCTGGTGGCTGACCTCGATGCTGTCGACTCCGGCGATCTTGGCGACCTCCTCGCGCACGGACATCTCGCAGTGACCGCAGGTCATCCCGGTCACCTGGAACTCGGTGGTGGTCATATCGCTTCCTCCCGTCAGGTACCCCCCTGGGGTACGTGCACCACAGTACTACAACATACCCCCCTGGGGTATTCCCGAAGCAATAGCGGAAATCGCGATGCGGTGGTGGACGGGTCAGCTGCTTCGCTTGTCGCGGTACATCTCGGCGTCCGCACGACGCAGCGCGACCTCCACGGCCTCGCCGGGGAGCATCTCGGTGACGCCCCACGACCACGGGTGGCTGGCGAGGAGCCGCATCCGCCGCAGCATCCCCTCGGCGTCCTTGGCGGACGTGCGCGGCAGAAGCATCACGAACTCGTCGCCGCCGAGGCGGCGACCGCGTCGCTCTGGCGTGACAGCGCTGTCCACTGCGCGACGAGACTCTTCAGCACCGCATCGCCGGCCTCGTGCCCCTCGCCGTCGTTGACGGCCTTGAAGTCGTCGAGGTCGAGCACGGCGACAGACAGCGGATGCCCGGTGCGGCGCGCACGACGCGCCTCCTCCGCCGCATGCCGGATCAGTCCCCGACGGTTGAGCGCACCTGTCAGCGGATCGGTCTGCCCTTCGCGCAGCATCCGATGCCGCACGAAGAACCCGATCTCAAGACACAGCCAGGTGAGCAGCGCCACCCCGAGCACGTTGGTGATGCCGAACATGCCCGCCGTCGCGTCGCCCGGAACCGCCGTGCCGCCGAACGGGCCGAGCAGCATGGCGGTGCACACCGCCACGAGGATCACGAACTCCAGCGCGCGACCGATCCTCGGTCCGTAGAACCAGGCGAGGTAGACCGCCATGACGGTCATCTCCTGGATGCTCGCCACTGCGTTCTGGCGCTCGTCCGAGAAGCCCAGGTAGTAGACCGAGACGGCGGCGTGCAGCAGGACGAAGAGCAGCCCGAACCATCGGGGCAGTTTCACGCCGGCGAACAGCACGGCAACCGCCGTCGCGATGCCTGCGAGAGCCAGCACGGCCGAGAGCAGCGTCTCGAACATCGAGATGTCATCCTCGAGGAGTTCGAGAAGCAGCACCGCGACGAAGAAGAGGCACAGCACGACGGTCATCACCGAATACGTCGAGCTTCGTTTGCGGGCGCGCTGAATCCACCCGGTTCGCAGCCACGAGAGCCCCTCAGCATCCGCGGCGCGAGTTCGCTGGTCGACCACCCGAATTCCCCTTCCGCGGTCTACGGAACCGATCCCGCCGGGGACAGGCTATCGCGTCCGCGATGAGACTCGGCGATACACTGAGACTCCTTTTCCCCGAGGATCGAAGAGACCGATGACGCAGCCTGTCGGCGCCACTGCGCACTTCCAACCCGTCGTCGACCTGCGACGGATGCGGGTCGTCGGCTTCGAGGCCCTCGCACGCTTCGATGACGGCGTCTCACCGCTGGAGCACCTGCGCGCCGCTGAGCTGGCCGGAAACCGCGAGCAACTGGAGCTGCAGCTCATCGAGGCCGCCGTGGACGCAGCATCCGCGCTGCCGCGCTCGGCGTTCGTGACGCTGAACGTCTCGGGACGCACCATGACCGACCCCCACCTCGTCGAACTGCTGCAGCACGGTGAGCGCTCGTGGGGCCTCGAGCTGTTCGAGGGCTCCCCGCCCGAGGACTGCGTCGCCGTGCGTGAGCAGGTCGACCGGATCGGCGGGTTCCTGCTCATCGATGATGCCGGAGCTGACTTCGCCAACGAGGCGCGCATCCGCGAGCTGCGCCCCGACATCGTGAAGATCGACCGGACGCTGTTCTGGGGATCGCTCTCGGAGCCCGTCAGAGGAGGAGCCCGCATCGACAGCATCCTCGCCGCGACACAGGACGTCGGCGCGCGCTCGCTCGTCGAGGGGGTCGAAGACGACGAGCAGCTCGCGGCCGCGCATGAGCTGGGCGTCGATTACGCCCAGGGCTACCACCTCGGCCGGCCCAGCCTCGCGGCAGATGTTCCGCGTGTGCTCGCCGATCTGGAACGGCGCGTCGGAGTGGATGCTGCGGGTCTCTGACCGCCTGCTCGCACCCGGCGCCCCGGCCGGCCGCGCCAGCGCAGCACATCAATGGTGCCGCGTCAGCCGGCGACGGGCTCGACCTGAGTGCGGTAGCGCGCTGCAGCCTCGTTGCGGGTCGCGACACCCAGCTTGCGCAGCACCGCCGAGACGTGAACACTGACGGTCTTCACGCTGATGAAGAGCCGCTCGCCGATCTGCCTGTTGCTGAGCCCCTCGGAGATCAGCTCGAACACCTGCGTCTCGCGCGCTGTCAGCGTCGCGAACCCTTCGGCCGCCTGCGGCCCCACACCCGCGGCGGCGGCGAGTTCAGCCACGTCGCGCTGCAGGCCGACGTGCTCATATTCGGCTGCGCGAGCGGCGGCCTCCGCTAGCAGAGCGGATGCCTCAGTGCGACCCGCACGATCACCGCCGACCACCAGCACCCGGGCCAGCTCGCAGCGCAGGAGCACCTGGAACACCACGGGCATGTCGTCCCGGTCTGCGCTCTCGATGCCCGCCCGCAGTGCGGCGGGGGCTGAATCCAGCAACGCCGTCAGCAGCGCATCCCATCCGTCGGGGTGCAGACCGGCGGGCATCCGATCCCACGCCGTCCGCACACGGTCGGCCAACACCGTGGCATCCGATTCCTCGCCGTTGGCGCGCAGCATGCTGACGACCCAGCCGCCGTCAAGCAGCACTCGGGTCTTCTGTCCGAGGTCGGGGCCGGTGTCATCGAGCATCTGGTTCAGAACCTTCGCCGCTCCGCGTGCATCTCCTCGATTCAGGCACACGACGATCTCGGTGCGCCACAGCGAGTACCGCACCTGCCGCTCGACCTCGGCGATCTGATGCATGCGGGGGCGCCACTCGTCGAGCAGCGCAACGGCCTCGTCGAGTCGACCGCGCCACGCGAGAGCGCGGATGCGCGTGGTCGTCGTATACGCGCGGAACACACGGTGGGTTCGATAGGTGAGATCCTTCGCGAGCAGCTGCTCGGCGCGTCCGATCTGCCCGAGCTCCAGCAGCGGCTCTGCACGGTTCTGCGTGAGCACCGAACCGCTGGTGCGCTCGATGCCGAGGCGCCTGGCATCTTCGACGCCGCCCTCGGCCACCTCGATCGCCGCACGGTAGCGGCCCAGGTTGTAGAGCGCATCAGAGTAGTTGACGCGGTACTTCAGCTGCGCGTCCATGTTCCTCGCGTGCGACCAGGCGAGTCGGTAGTCGGCGAGTCCCGCCTCGACCTCGCCCAGGTGCATCCGGCTGTTGCCGCGGATGTTCGCCGCGATCGAGATGTACGCATCATCTCCGGCCGCCTCGGCGACCCGATACACCTCATCGGCGGTGCGGACCGCGTCGTCCAGCCGGCCGGCGATCATGTATCGCGCCGCGAGCAGTGTGAGCAGCACGGCGTGCAGCCGTGGCTCATCGACGCCGCCCTCCTCGTACACGGCGAGCGCCTGCTGCAGCGTCTCAATCTGATTCGGCTTGCCCAGCGCGGTCAGGTACATGCTCCGGTCGCGCAGCAGCCGCGCCAGCACGGCCGGATCGACGCTGTCACGGTCGACCTCATCCAGGGCCATGTTGACGACCATCAGCGCCCGCTCGGCATCGCCGGCATTGCGCAGGATCGAGCCCAGCCTGGCGAGCAGGGCGACATGATCGACCCCGGCAGCCTCCTCGGCATCGGGAACCTGATCCCACAGCTCGAGCGCGAGTTCGCCGTAGCGTGCCGCTGTCGAGAACGCGAAGCTGCTCCGCGAGCGGTGCATGGCGACGATCGCCGCCGTCAGCGCACGGCGGGGGTCATGCGCCTGACTCCAGTGGTAGGCGAGCGCCGACTCCTGGCATCCGATGCATGCCGACGCGCGCTCCTCGAGCGCCTCAGCGTAGGCGCGATGCAGCCGTGCACGCTCGCCCGGCAGCAGATCGTCGTGCACCGCCTCGCGCAGCAGCGCGTGCCGGAAGCCGTAGGTGTCGTCGGAGCGCACCGCGAGGATGGCGACGTTCGCGGCCTCTCGGACGCCATCATCGAGCCGATCGTCCGGCAGATCCACCAGCCGGACGAGCAGCTCGTGGTCGATCGGGGCGTCCGAGCCGGAGGCCGTGCGAACGATCTTCTGCGCATCTGCGCTCAGCGAGTCGTAGCGAGCCAGCAGCACTTCGCGCAGCGTCTCGGGTATGGGGCCGAGGGCGTTGCAGGAGAGCTCTTCGATGAAGAAGGGAACTCCTTCGGCGCGCTCCTGCACACGTTCGAACACGGCATCATCGACGGGCCCCGTGAGCGACTCCATCAGCTCGCGGACCTCGACATCGCCGAGCCGCTGCAGCGTGATCCGCTCGATCAGCCGCGCTCGCTCGGCCTCGACGAGGAACGACCGCACCGCCGCGCCTCGGCGGACCTCGTCGACGCGACAGGTGATGACGAAGAGCACGCGCGCATCGTCGATAGCGCGCAGCAGAAACGACAGCATCGCCAGGCTCGCGTCATCCGCCCAGTGCAGGTCCTCGATGAGGACGACCACGGGGCGAGCGGATGCCGCCGCCTCGAACAGCGAGACGATGGCCTCGCGCAGCGCTTCGGGCGAGGTCTCGTCGTGTTCGAGGCGTTCCCCGCCGAGCTCCGGCAGCAGCAGTCGCAGCGCTCCGCGCGCGGGGCCGGCCGATTCGGCGGTCGGGTCGGCGAGGCTCTGGAGCATTCCCCGCAGGATCGCCGGCAGCGGGCCATAGGGCGATGGGGTGGCGCCGTAGTCGAGGCACCAGCCTGTGAAGACATCGGCCGTGGCATCCGCGCGCTCTCGGAACTCGCGCAGCAACCGGCTCTTGCCGATGCCAGCCTCGCCTGCGACGAGCACCGCGCCGGAGTCACCCCCGCTGGCGCGCTGCAGTGCGGCGTCGAGTCGAGCCGATTCGACGTCGCGTCCCACCATGCCGGCGGTCGGTGCGATGACGGACATGAATTCATCGTGCCACTGACCGCCGACATCGGGAACGCGATGCGATGCGCTCACGCGACGTCCGTCGCCATCCGGCCCGCGGTGGCGGATGCAGCGGATGTCTCGCGCACGGCCGCGTCCGGCCTGGCGGTGCGCGTGCGGTGCAGCATCCGATCCATCCAGCTGCGGCGAGGGACGAGCCGCTCGGGGTGCTCCCGCGCGGCTCGCGCCCGCTCGATCATCACGACCTGACGCTCGAGATCGACCTGACTCACGAGGTGGGTGAGGTAGGGGTGCTCGTACATGGGATCTCCTTCTTCGACGAGATCCACACTCCTCGCTGAGGCACCCAGCGGGCATCGGAAGAGTTCCCTATCCTTCCGCCGGATCCGCCTCAGATCTGTGGACGAGACGAACCCCCGCACACCGGCGGCAGGCGAGGCAGCGGGAATGAGAGCGCTATCCAGGCGCATCTGCTACACGCATAAATCCGGCGGCATCCGGTTTGGCAGCGCAAACATTCTGTTGTTTAATGACACACGGAGCAGTACCCGCGAACCGGGCACGGCATCCGACCTCACCCTTTCGCACTCATCGGAGAGCACAGCAAAATGGCACCCACCTCACGCATCATCCGCACCGCCGCTGTCGTCAGCGTCGGCGCACTGTCCGCCTTCGGTCTGGCTGCCTGCAGCAGCGACGCCGGCGACGCACCGACCAGCGGCGAGCCGGTCACGATCGAATACATGCACCGCCTCGACAACGGCACCGACATGGCCACCGTCGCCGAGATCGCGGAGCGCTGGAACGAGGCGAACCCCGACATCCAGGTCAAGACGACCAAGTTCGACGGCGCCGCCACGGACATGGTCCTCAAGCTGGAGACCGATGTGAAGGCCGGAAACGCGCCGTGCCTCGCGCAGGTCGGCTACTCCGAGGCGCCGCAGCTCTTCGTGAAGGGCCTGCTCGAGGACGTCACGACCGAGGCAGAGAAGTACGAGTCCAACTACTCGGCCGGCGCCTTCGCGGGCATGCGCGTCGGCGACGTCATCGTCGGCCTTCCCCAGGACGTCGGTCCGCTGGTGTACTTCTACAACGCCGACGCATTCGAGCAGCTCGGCCTCGACGTCCCGGCCACCATCGAGGACCTGGCTGCCGACTCGGCCACCGCCGCAGCACAGGGCAAGTACGTCACCGCCTTCACCGCTGACGAGGCCACGCACTGGCTCGCCGCGCAGTCGGCTGCCGCCGGCGACACCTGGTTCTCGACCGAGGGCGAGGAGTGGATCGTCGACGCCGAGGGCCCCGGTTCGCAGAAGGTCGCCGCCTTCTGGCAGAACCTGCTCGACAACGACCTGACGCTGAAGGCCGACCGCTGGGGCGAGCCGTTCACCATCGCCCTCAATGACGGCAGCCTGATCGGCCACGTCGGCGCGGCATGGGAGGCGGGCTTCCTGCTCGACTCGCTCGACGGCACCGAGGCCGAGGGCCAGTGGCGCGTCGCGCAGCTCCCCGACTTCGGCGCCGGCGAGATGACCGGTCCTGACGGCGGCTCGGGCGTCGCAGTCCTGAAGGGCTGCGAGAATGCGGCCGAGGCCATGAAGTTCAACGACTGGTTCAACACCCAGATCGACGACCTCGCATCGCAGGGCCTCGTGGTCGCGGCCAACGGCGCCCCGAAGAGCAGCGAGAAGATGCTGCGCCAGTTCGGCGGCCAGGACGTGCTCGCCGAGCTCGCCACCGCGACCGCGAACATGAACCCGGACTTCCCCTACGCACCCGGCTTCTCCACGCTGTCGGCAATGACCGAGACCGCCGCCGGCGTCACCGCCGGCGAGAAGAAGGTCGCCGACATCTTCGCCACGGCTCAGACCACGGCGGTCAAGGCGCTGACGGACCTCGGCCTGCCGGTCGCCGAGTAACCCGACCCACAGCACGCAGATCAGGCGGGGGCCACCGCATCGCGGCAGCCCTCGCCTGATCCATTCGAAAGGCGGCATCACACCGTGAGCACTGAGTCCATCAGCCGACGCTCCCGTGCGCGAAGAGGTTTCCGCGCACGGCAGGAGGCACGCACGGGATGGCTGTTCATGGCGCCGTTCGCGGCGCTGTTCATCCTGGTCTTCCTCGTGCCGATCGTCATCTCGGTGCGAGCCGCGTTCTTCGCGCAGAAGCCGGCCGGAGGCGGCCTGTTCGGCGGCGGAGAGCTCGTGGACACGTTCGTCGGATTCGACAACCTCGCCGCGGCGGCCACCAACGAGGCGTTCTGGATCGGCATGGGGCGTGTCGTGCTCTACGGCGCATTCCAGATCCCGGTGATGATCATCGCCGCGCTCGCGCTGGCTCTGCTGCTGGACTCGTTCCTCGTGCGGCGCCCGGCGTTCTTCCGCCTGTCGTTCTTCCTGCCGTTCGCCATCCCCGGCGTGATCGCCGCGATGATCTGGCTCTACCTGTACACGCCCGAGGTCTCGCCGTTCATCCCGTTCCTGCCCGCCGGCACCGACTTCATGGCCCCGGGCACGATCCTGGCCTCGATGGCCAACATGACCACCTGGACCTACACCGGGTACAACATGCTGATCTTCCTCGCGGCTCTTCAGTCCATCCCCCGCGAGCTCTATGAGGCCGCCCGCATCGACGGCGCCAACGGGTTCCAGATATCCATGCGCATCAAGGTGCCCATGGTGCGCGGCGCGGCGCTGCTGGCGGTGCTGCTGTCGATCATCGGCACGATCCAGCTCTTCAACGAACCGGTCATCATGGAGGGCGCCAACTCGTGGATGGGCCTGGACTACACGCCGATGATGCTCACCTACAACTCGATGATGGGCGAGCTCTCGCCGTCAGGCAGCGGCCCCGCCTCGGCGTACTCGCTGCTGCTGGCCGTCATCGCCGGCCTGCTCGCCGTCGTGTACGCGTTCGCACAGCGCAGAAAGGCGAACTGACATGAGCGCCACCACCGTGATCACCGCCGGCGTGAAGAAGCGCCGCATCGCAGCATCCGCAGATCTGCCTCCGCGCTCCATCGCACCCGGACCCGTCGCGCGGACGTTCGGCATCATCGCGCTCATCGTCGCGCTGCTCTACTTCCTCGTGCCCGTGTTCTGGGTCATCGTCGCGTCGACCAAGAGCAACGCCGATCTCACGAACACCTTCGGCTTCTGGTTCGCCGACTGGAACCTCCCCGCCAACTACGACAGCCTGATGAACTGGACCCAGGGCAACTTCTGGCGCTGGGTCGGCAACTCGGTGCTGTACTCGACGGCGGCCGGAGTCATCGGCACGCTGTTCGCTGTGATGGCCGGCTACGCGATCTCGAAGTTCGCCTTCCCGGGCAAGAAGATCGCGGTCGCCGTGATCATGGCAGGGCTCCTGCTGCCAGTCGCACTGCTGACGGTGCCGCTGTACATGGAGTTCCACGCGCTGGGCCTCACGAACACGATGTGGGCGATCATCATCCCGTCGGCTGTCTCGCCGTTCGGCGTGTTCCTCGGCATGGTCTACGCGGAGTCGTCCGTGCCGACCGAGCTGCTCGAGGCCGCGCGCATCGACGGCGCCGGCGAGGTGCGCATCTTCTTCACGATCGTGCTGCGTCTGCTGAGCCCGGCGATGGTGACGATCTTCCTGTTCATCTTCGTCGCGACGTGGAACAACTTCCTGCTGCCGCTGATGATGATCTCGAGCCCCGAACTCAAGCCGGTCACCCTCGGCCTGTACGGCATGATGAGCTACTTCGCCCCCGAGAAGGGCGCAGTCATGCTCGGCGCACTGCTGGGTGTCGTGCCGCTGATCATCCTGTTCTTCACGCTGCAGCGCTACTGGCGCAGCGGCCTGGCCGCCGGCGCCGTGAAGGGCTGACGCCGCGCCTGCTGCGCCTGTTCGCCCGCGCCTGCCGCTGTCCTGGGAGGCGCTTCTTCGCGTTCGGGTACGGGGAGTGCGCGGATGCCGGATGCCGCTTGCCGGATGCCGGGGACGGCGCATCCCGGGATTCGACGCCGAAAGGAGCCAAATGCGCGTTATGAGCACCTCATAGCCGGCATTTGGCTCCCAGCGCGTCCCCGCGCGGCGAAACGGCGCGCTCGGCGAGACCCATCGCTCGGCGAGACCCGCAGCGCGGCGAGATAACGCGCGCAGGCTCGGACCGAACGCTGCCGAGGAGCCAAATACACGTTATGAGCACCTCATGACAGACATCTGGCTCCCCGACACGGTGACGGGGAGCCAGATGCGACAGACGCGGCGAAACCCACGCGGCGAAACCCACGCGGCGAAACCCGCGCGACCGCCAGGGTCAGCTGCCGATGAACTCCTCGACGGGGCCGAAGACCGGCTCCTCACGGATCTCGACGGTGGCGCCGAGGCGATCCGTGTCGAGCACGACGACCTCGTTGGCACCCTCGCGCCACAGCGGCGCCGGCGCGTAGAGGGTCTCCTGCGGGCCGCGCTCCCAGTGGCGTCCGAGCAGGAAGCCGTTCAGCCAGACCATGCCCTTCCCCGCGCCGGGCAGCGCTAGCCAGGCATCCGCGACATCCGCGACGTCGAACGTCGCCACCGCGACACCCGCGACACCCGCGACATCCGCGACACCCGCCGCACCGACACCCGCCGCAACCCCAGAGGGAACCGCATCGCCGAGCACGCGGTGCTCCCAGCCGTGCACGTAGCGCCGGTTGTTGATGACGACGCCCTGCAGGATGCCCTTGGCTTCGCCCGTGAGCGGCCCGTAGTTGATGCGTCCGAGGCTCTCGACGATGATCGTCAGGCGCCCGGCGCCGCCTTCGGCCGGCAGGGCGAGCGTGTGCTCGCCGTCGTGCTCGAGCACACCGAGACGGACGTCGTCGATGTAGAGGATCGCGCGGTCGCGCAGCCCCCGGATGCTGATGGTCGCCGACTCCGGGAAGGTGATCTCCGACTCGTAGGCGACAAGCCCGTCCTCGGCGCCGAGCTCTTCGAACGTGAGCGGAACCGGCGACGGCGCGGTGAGGGCGGCGGCGCGCACGGCATCCAGCAGCGATGCCCGCGCGATGAGCGGGGCGGATGCCGCGGCCTGGCAGCGCGGGGCATCCGGGATCGCCGGCAGCTCACCGTCGTGGAACGGGGCGAATGAGGCGCGAAGCGCGTGGAACTTGTCGTTCAGCGTGCCGTCCTCGCCGATGGGCGCGTCGGAGTCGTAGCTGGTGATGGTCGGCTGGATGATCCCGTCGTGGTTGGCTCCGGCCCACAGGCCGAAGTTCGTTCCGCCGTGCGCCATGTAGAGGCTGACCGATCCGCCCGCGGCGAGCAGCTCGTCGACCGTGCCGATCATGCTCGCGGCCGAGCGCACATGGTGCTGCTCGCCCCAGTGGTCGAACCATCCGCCCCACAGCTCGCTGCACATCAGGTGCTCGCCCTCGCGGCGCAGCGCCACGGCGGCAGGCACGCCGGTGCCGAACGTGAAGGTGCCCATGGCGCCGGGAGTGCTGCCGTTGTGCACCATGTCGGCGGTCGTGCCGTCGGCCGTGGTGAGCAGCTCGACCATGCCGCGCGAGGTCAGCGCGTCGCGCAGGTACGCCATGTATCCGGCGTCGCTGCCGTAGGAGCCGTACTCGTTCTCGACCTGGATGAGCCGGATCGGTCCGCCGTTCGCCGCCTGCAGCGGGACGAGCTGCGGGATGAGCTGGTCGTACCAGGCATCCACCGCGGCGAGGAAGCCGGCGTCGACCGTGCGAATGGCTCGGGTGCGTCCGGAGAGCCAGAACGGGATGCCACCGTTCGACCATTCCGCGCAGATGTACGGGCTGGGGCGCACGAACACGTCGAGACCCACCTCTCCCGCGATGCGGATGAAGCGGGCGACGTCGCGCCAGCCGGAGAAGTCGTACTCGCCCTCGGCGCGCTCGTGGAAATTCCAGGCGATGTAGGTGTCCACCGTGTTCGCGCCCATCGCGGCGAGGCGGCGCAGGCGGTCCTCCCACTGATCCGGGTGCACGCGGAAGTAATGCACGGCGCCGGACAGGATGCGATGCGGCTCGCCGTCGCGAAGGATCTCGCCGTCGCGCCAGGCGAGTGAGGCGGCTGCGGAGGTGGACATGAATCTCCCTTGATGACGATGTTCGCCAATGACGATGTTTGCGCTCTCATTCTGTCATCCACTGGCCTTGCGGGCCAATCGCTCCCTGTCGCTAACATTGGCACATGTCACCACGTCACCCGTCAGCCGACCGGACGCCGAACCAGGTCGACGTAGCCCGATTGGCCGGCGTGTCGACGCAGACCGTCTCCCGGGTCGTGTCGGGGCAGCAGAATGTCCGCCCCGAGACCGCCCGCCGTGTGCTCGCCGCCGTGGAAGAGCTCGGCTATCGCGTGCACGCCGCGGCCGCATCGCTCGCGTCCGGCCGAACGCGCATCCTCGGTGTGATCGTCGTCTCGACCGACCGCTACTCCACCGCAGCGCTCGGTGTGGGCATCCAGCAGGCGGCAGCCGAGCACCGCTACACCGTGACCACCGCCGCCGTCGCCGATCACGCATCGACGGATGCCTTCGTCGAGGCCTTCGACCGTCTCGAACGACAGGGAGCCGAGGGCATCATCCTCGGTGTGCCCGTCGAGCTCGTCAGCCCGGCGATGCGCCTGCGCTCCGAGCGCACGCCCTCCACCCGCACGGAGCGCACGTCGATAGACGCCGATGCGCCCCTCATCGTCGACCAGCACGCCATCGCCCGCCTCGCCGTCGAGCATCTGCTGGATCTCGGGCACAAGACGGTGTGGCACGTGCCGGGCGATGACTACTGGCTCGAGACGCTTCAGCGTCGCGAGGCGTGGGAGCAGGTGCTCACCGAGCGAGGCATCACTCCTCCGCCGCTGATCCCCGGCGACTGGACGCCGGAGTCCGGCTACCGCGCCGGGCGCACCATCGCAGCCATCCCCGAGGCGACGGCCGTGTTCGTGTCGAGCGATGAGATGGCGTTCGGCCTGATGCGCGCGCTGCACGAGGCGGGTCGCAGCGTTCCCGACGACATCTCGGTGGTGAGCGTCGACGACATCGCCCTCGCCGGCTTCGCCTCCCCCGCCCTGACCACGGTTCGCCAGCCGTTCGAGGAGATGGGACGCGCCGCTGCACTGCGCCTCATCTCGCAGCTCGAGGGCGCTGATCTCTCGGATGCTGTCGGAGACGTGCATCCGGATCTCATCGTGCGCGCGTCGACGGCGCCGCCCCGGGCCTGATGCCCCTGCGGCGCACCGTCACATCGGTCAGGGGGTGTCGCCGACCGCGTGCGGACGCGGCACGGTGAGCATCGTGCCGGTGTCGCTGAACTCCTTCTCGATCTCGTCGTTGCGGCGGTAGGTGAGCAGGCTGACCACGACCGTCACGATCGTCGCGAGCACGAACGCCGGCAGCAGCTCGTAGAGTCCGGTCTCGAGCGCCTTCCAGATGAAGACGGTCGCAGCGCCCACGAACATGCCAGCGAGCGCACCCCAGTTCGTCAGTCGTCGCCAGAACAGGCTGAGCAGGATGATCGGACCGAACGCCGCGCCGAAGCCGGCCCACGCGAACGACACGAGTCCGAGGATGCTGTCGTTCGGCGTGATCGCCAGCAGCATCGCGATGATCGCCACCACCAGCACGGTCAGCCGTCCCATCATCACCAGCGTCTTCGGCCGTGGCGTGTCCTTGCGGAACACCTTGAACAGGTCCTCGACCAGCGCCGACGACGACACGATCAGCTGACTGGAGACCGTGCTCATGATCGCCGCGAGCACCGCCGCCAGCACGAGTCCGGCGACGAAGGGATGCAGCAGCGTCTGCGCCATGACGAGAACCACGGTCTCGGGGTCGGCGAGGTCGATGCCGTTGGCGGCCATGTAGGCGATGCCGACCAGACCCGAGATCACAGCGCCGGCGAGCGACAGGATCATCCAGGAGATGCCGATGCGACGGGCGGACTTCGCCTCCTGCGGCGAGCGCAGCGCCATGAAGCGGACCACGATGTGCGGCTGCCCGAAGTAGCCGAGCCCCCACGCGAGCGACGAGATGATCGCGAGGATCGTCGCTCCGGTGATCGCCGTGCCGCCGAACCATGACAGGTGGTCGGAACCGGCGTTCGCGGCGATGAGGTCGGCCGTGTTGCCGAGACCGCCGATCGCGATGACCGCCGCCACCGGGACGACGATCAGCGCGATCACCATCATCAGCCCCTGCACGACATCGGTCAGGGATGCCCCCAGGAAGCCCCCGAACAGGGTGTACAGCAGGGTGATGGCACCGATCAGCAGCATCCCGAACAGGTAGTTCCCACCGAACGAGCCCTCGAAGAACACGCCGGCGGCGACCATGCCGGCCGAGATGTACAGCGTGAAGAACACCAGGATGACGACGCCCGAGAGGATGCGCAGCAGCCGCGTGTTGTCGCGCAAGCGGTTCTCGAAGAAGCTCGGGACGGTGATCGAGTTGCGCGAGACCTCGGTGTAGGCACGCAGCCGCGGGGCGACCAGCAGCCAGTTGAGGTAGGCGCCGATGGTCAGGCCGATGGCGATCCACGCCTCGATCAGGCCGGTCAGGAAGATCGCGCCGGGCAGGCCCATCACCAGCCAGCCGGACATGTCGGATGCTCCGGCGCTGAGTGCCGCGACCCACGGCGGCAGATTGCGCCCGCCGAGCATGTAGTCCTCGTGATCATCGGTGCGTCTGAACGCGATGTACCCGATGAACAGCATGCCCGCAAAGTACAGCCCGAGCGCGATGTAGGTGAAGATCTGGTCGGACATCATCGTCCCTCCCGCGGTGGAGGTCACCGCTCCAGTGCTACCGATGATGCCAAAGGCCACCGACCTGCACCAGGGTGATGCGGCCTACGCTGGGTGCATGGCCACCCTGACGACTGCGGATGCGCTCGCCGAACTCGCCGCGCTGGAAGACCCGAGAGCCCGCGCCGTGAACGAGCGGCACGGCGATGCGCACGGCGTCAATCTGTCGAAGATGCGCGCCGTCGCGAAGCGGATCGGGATGGACACCGACTTCGCGCGGGAGCTGTGGGAGACGGACGACGTGGCCGGTCAGCTGCTCGCGCTGCTCGTCGCGAAGCCGCGCGAGCTCTCCAGCGATGAGGTGGATCGGATGCTGCGCAGCACGCGCTCTGCCAAGGCGCACGACTGGCTGGTGAACTACATCGCCAAGAAGTCGCCACACGCCGAAGAGCTGAGGCTCCGCTGGTTCGATGATGCGGATGCCGATGCCAGAGCGGCCGGATGGTCACTCACCTCGGCGCGGGTGATCAAGAAGCCCGAAGGGCTCGATCTGGACGCGCTGCTCGACCGCATCGAGCGCGAGCTCGTCGCCGCTCCCGCCCGGGAGCAGTGGGCCATGAATGAGACGCTCGCGTACATCGGCATCCATCATCCGGCGCTGCGCGAGCGCGCGCTCGAGATCGGCAACCGCCTGCAGGTGCTGGCCGACTACCCCACGCCGCCGAACTGCACGTCGCCCTTCGCCCCGGCCTGGATCGCCGAGATGGTCCGCCGCCAGGGCTGAGCTTCAGCCGCGCATCGGGCATCCGACGCTCGAGAACCGGTCATAACCCGAGAACAGGCCCGTTCTCGCGAAATCGACCTGTCGCGGCGAACGAGCCTGTTCTCGGGCGCCCCCAGCGGCGGGTTCAGCCGCGCATCGCGACGCCGCGGCGCCAGTAGCCCATGAAGGCGACCTGCGCGCGGTCGATGCCGAGCCCCTTCACCAGATGTCGGCGCAGGGTGGTGACGACGCCGCTCTCGCCGGCGATCCAGAAGTAGCGCTCCGCGCCGCCGGCGACGGGCGCGATCTCCTCGCCGAGGCCCGAGTAGACCGGCGTCTCCCACACCAGGTCCTCGCCCTCGGCATCCTGCACCACGATCTCGCCCAGCGATCCGCCGGCCGAGGCATCGAGGTAGTCGAGCACGGTCGGGATCACGCGCAGCCCATGCGCCACCTCGCCGCGCGGCAGCCAGTGCACCTCCACGCCCGCAGGCGCGTCGATGCCCAGGGCGTCCGCGGCATCCGGAACCTCGATGAACGCGATGCCGCGCAGGTCGCGCGGGGCGTCCTCGAGGATGCGCGCGATCGCGGGAGCCGCGGTCTCATCGCCCACCAGGCAGACCTGAGACGCGTCACCCGGGTCGTACTCGATGCCGCTGCGGTCCTCGCGGTCGCGGCGCGGGCCGACCATGAGCAGTGCGTCGCCGACGCTCGCGCCGCTCGCCCACAGCGAGGCAGGTCCGGTGAGCCCGGGCTCGAGGTGCAGCACGAAGTCGACGACGACCTCGGTGCTCGCCGCGGCGCCTTCGCCCACGCGCAGCTCGCGCACGGAGTAGGTGCGCATCGAGCCGCGCTGTTCCTCCGGGACGGCGAGGTAGGCGCCCCACCAGTCGTCGGTGTCGCGGTCGACGGGAGGGAGCACGCCGGATGCCGGCGGGAAGACCAGCTTGATGCGGGCATCGTAGACGTCGCCGGGCGTTCCGAACTCTTCGAGCTCGTCACCGCCGAAGGTAACCCGCACGAAGCTCGGCGAGACGCGCTCGACCGCACGCACCTCGGCGCGTGCGAGCACGTACGGCGGCCTGGTTCGAGTGGATGCCAGGCTCGTTCTAGCGGACTCGCGCACTTCAGCGGACTCGCGCACTTCAGCGGACTCGCGCACTTCAGCGGACATGGTGCCTTCCCATCGGTGTGACCATCGGCTTGCCGGAGGCGGGGTCCTCGGTGACGACGTTCGCCATCCCGAAGACCTCCTCCACGAGCTCGCTGGTGAGGATCTGCTGCGGCGCGCCGACCGCGTGCACGCGGCCCGACTTCATGGCGACCAGCTGGTCGGCGTAGCGCGCGGCGAGGTTGAGGTCGTGCAGCACCATCACGATCGTGGTGCCGCGCGAGACGCTGAGGTCGGTGAGCAGGTCGAGCACGTCGATCTGGTGCGCGACGTCGAGGAACGTCGTCGGCTCGTCGAGCAGCAGGATGTCGGTCTCCTGCGCGAGCGCCATGGCGATCCACACCCGCTGACGCTGACCTCCCGAGAGCTCGTCGACACTGCGGTCGGCGAGATCGGTGATCCCGGTCGCCTCGAGAGCGTCGGCGACGACGGCGTAGTCGTGGGCGCTCCAGCGCGCCAGCGCCTTCTGATGCGGATGGCGGCCACGACCGACCAGGTCCGCGACGGCGATGCCCTCAGGCGCGAGCGGTGACTGCGGCAGCAGTCCCACGACGCGCGCGACCTCTTTGGTGTGCATGGAGCGCAGCGGTGCGCCGTCCAGACGCACCTCGCCCGCGGCGGGGCGGAGCAGACGGGCGAGAGCGCGCAGCAGCGTGGACTTGCCGCATCCGTTCGAGCCGACGATCGCGGTGATCTGCCCGGGCGCGATGGCGAGGTCGAGGTCGGTGATCACGGTGCGGTCGCCGTAGCCGAGCGTGAGACCGTTCGCCGTCAGGGTGTGGGATGCGGTCACAGTGATCCTCCCGCGCGGTTGGTGCGGATGAGCAGATAGATCAGATACGGCGCCCCGAGGATGCCCGTGATGACTCCGACCGGGTAGCGCCCGTCGAGGGCGAACTGGCCGATCAGGTCGGCGACGAGCACCAGCAGCGCGCCGACAAGCGCGGAGGGCACCAGCAGAGTGGCGCCGGGGCCGGTGATCCGCGCGGCGATGGGGCCCGCCATGAAGGCGACGAAGGCGATCGGCCCGGTGGCGGCGGTGGCGAAGCCGAGCAGGATGACGGCGCCGATGATGAGCAGCAGGCGGGTCGTCGACACGCGCACGCCGAGGCCGGCTGCCGAGTCGTCGCCCAGGCGCAGCATGCTCAGGTTGCGCTGCCGGGTGAGCATCAGCGGGGCGACGATCACGCAGATGAGCAGCAGCGGCAGCAGACGGTCCCAGCTGGCGGAGTTCAGGCTTCCGGTCAGCCACTGCATCGCCGCCTGAATGTCCCAGTCGGCGGCGCGCGACAGCTGGTAGGAGATGACCGACTGCAGCATCGCAGCGATGCCGATGCCGATCAGGATGAGCCGCACGCCGGCGAAGCCGCCCTTGTACGAGAGCAGATAGATGGTGAGCGCGGTCAGCAGAGCGCCGAAGAGTGCGAACACCGACACCCCGAAGCCCGACATCGAGAACGCGACGATGCCGAGCACCGCCGCGGCACTCGCGCCGGTGGTGATGCCGATGATGTCGGGGGATGCCAGTGGGTTGCGCAGCATGGACTGGAACGTGACTCCCGCCATGCCGAATGCGACACCCGCGAGCACCGCGCTGATCGACCGCGGCAGTCGCAGCTCGCCGACCGTGAACGAGGCACCGGGGACCTGCTCGCCGAGGATGACGCGGAGCACTTCGCCCGGCGTGTAGAAGGTGTTGCCGATCATCAGCGAGACGGCGAAGACGCCGAGCACCAGCACCGCCAGCACGACGCTCGCGACGGCGTGCCGTCGCTGACGACGCCGGCGGCCGGCGATGATCATCGTCGTGCTCACAGTTCACGCACCTTCTGCCGGCGCACGATCCAGATGAACAGGGGTGCGCCTATGACGGCGGTGATGATGCCGACCTGGATCTCCTCGGTGGGCGAGAGCAGCCGGCCGATGATGTCGCCGGCGGTCAGCAGGGCGGCGCCCGCCAGTGCCGAGAACGGCAGCAGCCACCGATGGTCGGAGCCGATCAGCATCCGGCACATGTGCGGCACGACGAGCCCGACGAACCCGATCGGTCCTGCGATGGCGGTCGCGACGCCGGCGAGGATGACGGCGCCCAGCGCCGACAGCATCCGCGTGCGCGCGACGTTCTCACCGAGCCCGGTGGCCATGTCGTCGCCGAGCGCCAGGGAGTTCATGCCGCGCGCGCTGGCCAGGCAGATCAGTGCGCCGACGGCGAGGACGGGCACGGCCATCGCCATGCGCGACCAGTCGGCACCGCCGACACCGCCGACCTGCCATGCCTGGAAGCTGCCGAGGATGTCGACGCGCGGCAGCATGATCGCGCTGATCAGCGAGGCGAAGGCGGCGGAGGTGGCTGCTCCGGCGAGCGCGAGCTTCAGCGGTGTCGCGCCTCCCCGGCCGAGCGAGCCGACGAGGTAGACGAACACGGCGGCCGCCGCGGCGCCGACGATCGCGAAGCCCATGTATGCGAGCGGGTGCGTGATCCCGGCGAAGGCGATGCCGAGCACGATCGCGAACGAGGCGCCGTTCGTGACCCCGAGGATGCCGGGATCGGCGATCGGGTTCCTCGTGACCGCCTGCATCGTGGCGCCGCTCAGCGCCAGCGCCGCGCCGACGAGGATAGCCAGCACGGTGCGCGGGATGCGCTTGAGGACAGCAGCCTGCGAGATCGTGTCGCTGTGCCCGGACAGCGCGGCGAGGATGTCGTCGACCGACACCGCGCGCGACCCGAACGAGACCGAGAGCACGCACAGCACCAGCAGCACGCCGACGCCGGTGACCAGCCAGACGCCGCGCAGCAGTGCCGGGCGCCGCAGGTCTGCGGCGCCCGGCACGATCGCCGGTGCGGTGGTCACGGTCATGGGATCAGGTTCTGAGGGGTCGACGATGCTTCCGGGTCGGTGCGGCGATCACTCGCCGTCGAGGGCTCCTGCGAGCGCAGCGAAGTACTCGTCGATGCCCCAGCCGATCGACAGCGGTGACGGGTTGGCCGAGGCGGCCAGCGGTGTGTCGTTCTGCAGGATCGCGACCTGCCCGGCCGCGATGGCGGGGATCTTCGACAGCAGCGGGTCGGCCTGCAGCGCGGCGATGGTCGAGTCGTCGCCGTAGCTGACGAACACGTCGACGTCCTCGAACTTCTCGGCCTGCTCGGAACTGATGTTCACGAAGAACTCCTCGGTGCCCTCGGTCGCTTCGGCGACGACCGCGGGCGCGGGAAGGCCGATGCTCTCGAGGAAGCCGGGGCGGGTGTCGTGGCTGGTGTACACGCCGATCTGGCTGAGGTCGGTCATATCGAGGTAGCTGAACAGCACGCGGGCATCCTTCAGCGCGCTGTTGTCTTCGAGCGCGGCGTCGATCTGCGCGTGCAGGTCGTCGATCAGCGCATCGCCCTCGCTCTCGAGGCCGAGAGCCTCGGAGTTCATCTCGATCATGTCCTCGAGCGAGGTCGCCCACGGGACCTCGGGGTACGCGACGACCGGGGCAATCTTGGAGAGCGTGTCGTACTCCTCCTGCGACAGGCCGGAGTACGCGGCGAGGATCACATCGGGTGCGGTGTCTGCGACGGCCTCGAAGTCGATTCCGTCGGTCTCATCGAACAGCACCGGAACCTCGCCCGCCTTCTCTGCGTCCGCATCGCCTATCAGAGAAGTGTCGACGCCGAGCTCGGTGAGCTGATCTTCGACCCAGGGCAGCACGCCGTTGTCGTCGTCATCGCCCCAGGTCGCCTTGCTCATGCCGACCGGGACGATGCCCAGCGCGAGCGGGACCTCGTGGTTGGCCCAGGCGACGGCGGCGACGCGCTCGGGCTTCTCGGTGATGGTGGTCTCGCCGTAGACGTGCTCGATCGTGACGGGGAAGGCGTCGGATGCTGCGCCGCCGGCATCGCCATCGGGAGAGGTTGCCGCGGGAGACGAGCAGGCGACGAGACCGGCAGCAAGAACGGCTGCGGTGCCGATGCCCAGAAGACGGGAGATGCGCACAGGCGTCCCTTTCGGGTCGGTTTCAGGGGGAGGCTCCGAAGCACGATCGCTTTGGTAAGCCTCGCCTAACCTAACACGATGACGGGTCTCGCGAAAGTTCGAATCACGTGACGCCGCATGCCGAGAACGCCGCTCAGTCGCGCCGCGCGCGCAGCGGCGAACGCTGCATCGAGGACCACCTCCCCCCTCTCTCCCTCTTCCCACCGCCGACACCCCCAGTTCTCGTCCACACCCCTGGGTGCAGGCGTCCATACGAGGGGGTGTCGACGGCAGGCGGGGGTCTCGGGGACCGCGCGCGACTACCGTGGTGATCATGCGACTCCCGTCCGCTATCCGGGCCGCGCAGCGGGCACCGCTGCTGCAGGTGCTGAAGTCCGCTGTGGCGACGATCGCGGCCTGGCTGATCGCCGGGTGGATCATCCCCGGCCCTTTGCCGGTGTTCGCCGCCATCGCCGCTCTGCTGGTGGTGCAGCCGAGCATCAACCAGTCGCTGTCGAAGGCGATCGAGCGGAGCGTCGGAGTGATCGTCGGCGTCGTGATCGCCGTGCTGCTGACCCTGCTGCTCGGGTCGCACGGATGGGTGGTGCTCGCCGCCGTGGTCGTCGCGATGCTGGTCGCGTGGGCGCTGCGCGCGTCGACGGGGACCGCGAACCAGGTGGCGATCTCGGCGCTGCTCGTGCTCGCACTCGGCGCCTCGAACCCCGCCTACGCCGCGGAGCGCATCATCGAGACGCTGATCGGCGCGGTGATCGGCTTCATCGTCAACCTCGCGATCGTGCCGCCCGTGCTGTCCGGTCCCGCTCGGCGTGATGTCACGATGCTGGGCCGCGAGGTGGCGGCGTCGCTCGACCGGCTCGCCGATGCGCTGCCATCCGTCCGCACCGCGGCGCAGCTGCACGAGCTGATGCTGAACGCGCGGCTGCTGCGTCCGATGAAGGATGCCGCCGATGCGTCGCTCAAGGCAGCAGAGGAGTCGCTGTCGCTGAACCCGAGGCGCTCGCGCCACAGCGACGATCTCACCGGCATCCGAGAGCTGCACAACCGGCTCTCGCCGGTCGTGACGCAGGTGATCGGCATGACCCGCGCCTATTTCGATCACTACGAGGACTCCCTCGCCGACGACCCGACCGTGCGGGCGATCGCGGAGCAGCTGCATCGTGCGGGGCACGATGTGCGGCTCGCCGTGCAGACGGCGGATGAGGGCGGGGGTGCGGAGCCGGATGCCATGACCTCGGCGATCCCGGCGCTCACCGCTCCCCTGGTGGTGCGGCCACCGGCATCCGATCACTGGATCCTGGTCGGCTCGCTCATGGAGGACCTGCGGCGCATCCACGGCGAACTGCGCGACGACGACTGATCCCGGCAAGAGGTGAAAGGATCAAGGCACCATGCTTCTCGACCCCCTTCCCCTCCGCGACGCCGATGCGGATGCCGTCTACCTGGCCTTCGTGGGGTGGGTCGAATCCACCGGCATCAGCCTGTACCCCGCGCAAGACGAGGCCGTCATCGAGATCTTCTCGGGGCAGAACCTGATCCTCTCCACCCCCACCGGCACGGGCAAGTCGCTGGTCGCCGTCGGCGCGCATTTCGCTGCGCTCGCCGACGGCCGCCGCACGTACTACACCGCGCCGATCAAGGCGCTCGTCAGCGAGAAGTTCTTCAGCCTGGTCGACGTGTTCGGCGCCGAGAACGTCGGGATGGTCACCGGCGACTCGGCGGTGAACGCCGATGCCCCGATCATCTGCTGCACCGCCGAGATCCTCGCGAACCTCGCGCTGCGCGAGGGGTCGGATGCCGACGTCGGCCAGGTCGTGATGGACGAGTTCCACTTCTACGGCGACCCCGACCGCGGGTGGGCGTGGCAGGTGCCGCTGCTCGAGCTGCCGCAGGCACAGTTCGTGCTCATGTCGGCGACGCTCGGGGACGTCACGGAACTGGCATCCGACCTCACCCGCCGCACCGGACGCGAGACGGCTGTGGTCACCGGCGTCGAGCGGCCCGTGCCGCTGCACTTCTACTACGAGACGACGTCGATCCACGAGACGATCGACGATCTGCTGGGCACCGGACAGGCCCCGGTGTACGTCGTGCATTTCTCGCAGGCCGCGGCGATGGAGCGCGCACAGGCACTCGCGAGCGCGAAGGTCGCCACCCGCGAGCAGCGGGATGCCATCGCCGAGCTGATCGGCGGATTCCGCTTCACCACCGCGTTCGGCAAGACACTGTCTCGCCTGCTGCGGATGGGCATCGGAGTGCATCACGCCGGGATGCTGCCGAAGTACCGTCGCCTGGTCGAGCAGCTCGCCCAGCGCGGGATGCTGCGGGTGATCTGCGGTACCGACACCCTCGGGGTCGGGATCAACGTGCCGATCCGCACCGTGCTGCTCACGGCGCTGACGAAGTTCGACGGCAGTCGGATGCGGCAGCTGAACGCCCGTGAGTTCCATCAGATCGCGGGCCGGGCCGGCCGCGCCGGCTACGACACCGCCGGCACCGTGGTCGCCCAGGCTCCGGAGCACGAGTCCGAGAACCTTACAGCTCTGAAGAAGGCCGGCGACGACCCGAAGAAGAAGCGCAAGATCATCCGGAAGAAGGCGCCGGACGGCTTCGTGTCGTGGGGTGAGCCGTCGTTTCAGAAGCTCGTCGGCTCGGAACCCGAGACGTTGACTTCGCACATGCAGATCACCAGCGCCATGATGCTGAACGTCATCGGCCGCGGCGGCGACGTGTTCGGAAATATGCGCTCGCTGATATATGATAATCACGAGCCTCGGCCGAAGCAGCGACTGCTGGCGCTTCGCGCGATCGGCATCTTCCGGACGCTGCTGCAGTCCGGTGTCGTCGAGCGCGCCGGTGGTGGGGTGCGGCTCACGGTCGATCTGCAGCCGAACTTCGCATTGAACCAGCCGCTTTCTCCTTTCGCCCTCGCGGCCTTCGAACTGCTCTCGCCTGAAGATGCGACCTTCCCGCTCGACATGATCTCGATCGTCGAGGCGACGCTGGATGATCCGCGCGCGATCCTCAGCCAGCAGGAGTTCCTAGCCCGCGGCGAGGCGGTCGCCGCGATGAAGGCGGAGGGCATCGAGTACGACGAGCGGATGGAGCTGCTCGAACAGATCACCTATCCGAAGCCGCTCGACGAGCTGCTGAGCGCCGCGTTCGAGACATTCAGCTCATCCCAGCCGTGGATCCGCGACTTCGAGCTGCGGCCGAAGTCGGTGGTCCGCGACATGTACGAGCGCGCCATGTCGTTCGGGGAATATGTCGCCTACTACAAGGTCGCGCGCTCCGAGGGCGTCGTGCTCCGCTACCTGTCGGATGCTTACCGCGCGGCGTCGCAGACGATCCCGGAGCATCTGAAGACCGATGAGCTGCGCGACCTGATCGAGTGGCTGGGCGAGCTCGTCCGCCAAGTCGACTCAAGCTTGCTCGACGAGTGGGAAGAGCTCGTCGCAGGCGTCGACAACGGCGTCTACGACAGACGGGATGCTGAGCCTGTGGTCCCGCCCGCGCCCAAGCGCCTCTCGGCCAACACCCGGGCGTTTCGCGTGCTGGTGCGAAACGAGATGTTCCGCCGCGTGCTGCTCGCCGCTCGCGAAGATGTCGAGACACTGGCATCCCTCGACGCCGACTTCGGCGCTGACGGCTGGGACGCCGCCCTGGACGCCTACTTCGCCGAGCACGACGAGATCCTCACCGATGCGGATGCCCGCAGCCCGCAGCTGCTGCTCATCGACCAGGGCGCCGGGTCGTGGAAGGTCCGGCAGATCCTGCACGACCCCGCGGGCGACCACGACTGGGGCATCGCGGCGACCGTCGACCTCGCGGCATCAGACGAAGCCGGCGAGGCCGTCGTCACCGTGACCGGCGTCGACCGGCTCTGAGCCGGCCCACGACGCTACTTCGCCGCCGTTGACTCCGCCAGCGCTCCGACGAACCACGACGTGATGGTCGACGGGTGCGTGATCGCGGTGCCGACACACACCGCGAAAGCGCCGGCCTCCCGCGCGGCGGCGGCCTGCGCAGGGGTGTGGATGCGTCCTTCGGCGACGACGGGCTTCGCACATGCCTCGGCGACGAGCGCGATCAGCTCGAGGTCTGGTCCGTCGGTGCTCATCCGCTCCCCCGTGTAGCCCGAAAGAGTCGTGCCGATGATGTCGGCACCGGCAGCCTCAGCGGCGATGGCATCTTCCAGCGAGCCGCAGTCGGCCATGATCAGTGCGTCGCAGTGCGCGCGCAGTCCTGCGATGGTCTCGGCGAGGGTGAGTCCGTCCGGACGCATGCGTCGGGTTCCGTCGATCGCGACGATGTCGGCGCCGGCGTCGGCGACGGCAGTCGCGTGCTGCAGGGTCGGAGTGATGAAGACGTCGGAGTCGCCGTCCTTCCAGAGGCCGACGATCGGCACGGGCAGGTCGGACACGGCGCGGATGTCGCCGATCCCCTGCACTCGGATGCCCGCGGCGCCGCCCACCAGGGCCGCTCGCGCGACCTGCGCCATGGTGTTCGGATCGCGCATCGCCTCACCGGGGTAGGCCTGGCATGACACGATGAGCCCCCCTGCCAGACGCGCAGCGATGCTCTGCGTCGAGTTTTTCATCAGTCTCCGTCGATCATGATCCGCGCACCAGCGCGATGTCGGCTCGTCGTCGCTCGTCCAGACGCGGCTTGAGCAGAGTTGCCGTCTCGGCTGTGACCTCGGCTCGCTCACACATCGGGGGCGAGCAGTTCCTGCAGCGGAGTGTAATGGTCGATGATGGCGGCCTTCAGTCTCGCCGTGTCACCTGCCTCGGCGGCCCGAAGGATCGCGCGGTGCGCGCGCACTGTGTCTTCGATACGTCGGGCGGTCGGCAGACCGAGTCGGGGGGCGACGGCTGCATGCACCTCCCAGAACGCCACGACAAGCTGCGAGAACAGCTGATTGCCGATCTTCGACGCGAGAATCGCGTGGAACTCACGATCCTCCTCGAGGAAGGGCTCGCCGCGCGCGCTGCGCTCTTCCATGGCCTCAACCAGGCGGTCAAGGTCAGGGTGTTCCTCTCCGCGCATCGCCTCAACGAGCGCATCCGCCAACGCAAGATCCAGGGATTCGCGGACCTCCACGACCTCGCGCAGCGCGGCCAGCTCGTCACCCGGGCTGAGCACACCACGGAAGACCAGCCCCTCGACGAGCGGCGCAAGACTCAGGTTGCCGACGAAGGTGCCATAACCGTGGCGCACCTCGACGATGTCGAGCGTCGCCAGACGCTTGATCGCCTCACGCACGCTCGAACGCGAGACGCTGAGCGTCGTGCACAGCACGCTCTCGGTGGGCAGCACATCGCCCGGCTGCAGGCGGTTGCTGAGGATGTAGTTCTTGATGCGCTGCGCCGTCGTGTCGGCACGCGGAACCGGCGGGATGTCAAAAGCTGCGACGACGTCGGTCATGATGTCGCCACGCTAGCAGGTGTGGCATCAGCTGTATCGTGCTCCGCGATCGCGTCAAGCGCCTGCCCGATCATGCGGACGCGATCGCTCACGGAACCTCCGGCTCCCGTCCATCCGACCTTCGCTCCCAGCCACACTCCGGTGCCGGCCGCCTCGATGGCGGCACCTGCCTTCTCATCCGTCAGCAGCGAGGCGGGATCACCGAACGGATGGCGCTCGCTTCGCCGGAAGGGATGGTGCGCATCGAGCCAGGCGCGTCCGAGTACGCCGGCACGATCGGATGCTCCGGAGAGCATCAACCCACGCAGCAGGCCTGATCCGGCGGCGTCGGCCACTTGATCTGCGACGCCGTCGGCAGAGCGCAACTCGATCGCGGAACGCCCCCAGTTGATGCTCACCCCGATTCCGGCGTCGGCGGTGCGGATCGCCCGGATCTCCTCATCCAACTCCAGAAAGCCCTTCTCGGGATCCTGGCCGTCGATCTGGGCGTCGCAGTGCTCGATGAGGAGCTGTGCACCCTGCCAATCCCAGGAGGCGATTTCTGCGAGAGAAGCCGCGAGCGCGTCCGTCGAACCGTGCTCGCGCCTCGGAGCTGAATGAAGCTCCACCGCCCGAACCACTCGACGGCCCTTGCGGTCGTTGAAGCGGGCAGCGTCGTCACGCACACGCGCGACAGCCGCCAGCGCCGCTCGTCGTCCGGCGTCGTCGCGCGACGCCAGCCCGAAGTTCTTGTTCCCGGCAAGTCGCTGCATGACGAACGGGATGTCCGTGATGATCGCGTCGATCGGCTCGGGCAGACCGGCGAGCAGCCATTCATCGTCGTGCGGATGAAGCGACCCCAGCCACGGCAGCTCGAAGGCTGCAACCGAGCGCAGTTCAGACAATCCCCGGAAGTAGAGTTCCTCCTCCTCCGGGTTCCAGTTCTGGTGGGCGGGCGACGCTCCGTATGCGCCGACGACGTATCGCCGTGCTGCGTTCTCGGTCACTGCTCTTTCCGTTCTCTCTCTTTCAGATCATGCTGCGCGCTGGCAGGAACTCGTCGGTGATCGCCGCGATCTCTGCCACGACAGCGGCCGACAGCGGCTTCACCGGCGCAGCCATCAGACCGGTAGAGAACTCGCCGAGGTAATGCAGCGCCGCCTTGAAGGCGCCGACGCCCGCGGCATCCGGAGACCAGTCCGCACCGCAGAAGACGATCTCGAACAGTCCGGCCAGACGCTCCTGTTCCTCGAGCACCGCACTCCAGTCTCCGGCCTGCGCCGCGTTCCACAGTCGCACGTACCCGTCGGGATCGACGTTGCCCAGTCCGGGCACGACACCGTCCGCACCCATCAGCAGCATGCCGTCGACGACGACCTCATGGCCTGTCATCACTGACATCGGTGAGCCGGCCGCGCGGTTGCCTCGCACCAGCCGTCGGAACCCTACGTCGTCGCCGGACGAGTCCTTGACGCCGGCGATCACGCCTTCCGTCCCGAGACGCAGCAGCATCGCGCCGTCGAGCTTGCTCTTCACGCGCACCGGGATGTCGTACGCCCACACGTCGAGGGGCGTGTCGGCGGCGATAGCACGGAAGTGCGCCTCGACCTCAGCGGCGTCGTTCAGCGCATAGATGGGCGCAGTGACGACGACCGCGTCGACGCCGGCCCGCTCTGCCATGCGCAGGTGCTCGCGCACCCGCGAGAAGGTGGTGTCGATCGCGCCGGCCAGCACCGGCACGCGGCCGGCGACGATCCGCACGACGGTATCGAGCACCGTGCGTCGCTGCTCTGCGTCCAAGTAGGCGACCTCGCCGCTGGAGCCGAGAGCGAACACGCCATGGCACCCTGCGTCGACCAAGCGCGCGGTCAACTGTTCCAGGCGTGAGACGTCGATCTCACCGTTCGCAGTGAACGGAGTCAGGATTGGCGGGACGATGCCCTTGAGTGCGCGTGTGGACATAGTCAGTTCCCCGTGATCTCAGAGACGCGGACCTTGCGGTCCTGGGCGAGCGAAAGGGTGAGCGCGTCGGCCGTCGCGATCGATCGACGAGCGGCGCTGCCATCCGTCAGGGCGGCGAATTCAGGGTCAGGCTCCGCACCGGTGAGCAGTCCATGGAAGTATGCGGTCTCTTCTTCAGCGACGCCCTGCAACCACAGTGGCGGGGTCGCCGAAGGCGTGCCGTACTGGATTCCGCCGTCCATCTCGCTGGACGCGTAGAACGCGGTGCGTCCCGCATCCTCCTCCTCGTTGCGGTGCAGGAGGTACTTGTCCTCGCCGCCCTGATGGCGCACGGTGACGCCGGTGTTGGTCAGATCGATCATCGCGGCACCGAGCGAGCCCTGCACCAAGACGTGGTGCTCTGGCCAGCGGAACGCCGAACCGTACTCGAGAGTGGCGAAGGATCCGTTGCCGAATTCCAGTGTCGCAAGCAGCATGTCGTCCTCATCGCCGAACTCCTCACCCTGATGCGCGACATTGCCACCCACCATCGTGACGGTCTCAGGGGCGCCCATGATGAACTGCACTACGTCGAGCTCGTGGATGTGGTGGTAGAGGTGGCCGCCCGAGAGGTCACGACGTTTCTTCCACGAGATGGACGGCTGCGGCTCCTCCCAGCCGTTGCGCACGGCCCGGATGTAGAGCACCTTGCCCAGCGTGCCGTCGGCGATGAGCTGCTTGACCTGACGCACTCCGTTCATGAAGTTCATGACGTGACCGCTCATCAGCAGCACACCGGCATCCTGCGCAGCATCGACCATCTCCGAGCAGTCCGCGTAGGACAGCGCCATCGGTTTCTCGCAAAAGATGGGCTTGCCCGCCTTCGCCGCGGCGACGACTGCCTCGCGGTGCGCCCAGTTCGGGGACGCCACGATGACCGCGTCGACATCGTCGCTGTTGCACAGCTCTTCGAGCGATGCGCTGGCGACGGCACCGAACTCCGACACGGCGGATTCTGCGAACTCCGGGTCGTACACCCGGGTGATCGTCGCTCCCGGCCGGAGCAGGAAGCCCCGGCCGAGGGTCAGACCGAAGTACCCCGATCCCACGAGACCGTAGCGGACTTCCGCTGTGGACGACTCGCTGTGCTGTGTGCTTGTGCGTGTTGGCGTGTTCATTTGACAGACCCCTCCGAAAGGCCGGCTGCGATGTGCTTCTGAATGAAAAGGAAGAAGATGACGGACGGGACGACCACGACGACGGATGCTGCGAGCATCGCGCCCCAGTCAAGGACCTCGGAACCGCTGAGTGAGTAAAGCGCCACCGTCACCGGCATCCGGTCGCTGGAGTTGATGAACAGCAGGGCGAACAGGAACTCGTTGAACGAGTTGATGAAGGTGTAGATCGCGGTCGCGACGATACCTGGGGCGATGACCGGCGATGCGATCAGGGCGAAGGTCCGGAACCGACCGGCTCCGTCGACCTGTGCGGCCTCTTCGATCTCGAGCGGCACAGTCTGATAGAACGCGGTCAGCATCCAGACGGCATACGGAATCGAGAAAGACAAGTAGGCGAGCACCAGCGCCGCGTATGTATTGATCAGCCCCAGCGAGATCATGATGAGCGTGTACGGCACTGCCAGCAGAATCGGCGGAAACATGTACGTGCTGATCAGGATCTGCGTGAGGCGCTGCCCCACTCGGGGGAAGAACCGCACGATGCCGTAGGCTCCGGTCGCACTGATCGCGATGGTCACGACCGTGGTGGAGACTGCGATGAACAGGCTGTTGCCCAGGTTGTTGAGAATGCCCAGCTCGAACAGCACGTGCGCATAGTGATCGAGCGTGAAATCGGCCGGCCACATCCCGATCGGGTCGCCCGCGAGTTCTGAGGAGCTCTTGAAGCTGGACAGGATGATCCAAAGCAGCGGAAAGACCGCCACGATCGCGAGGAGTGTGAGGAAGGCGTAGGCCGGGGCTGAGGAGAGCCGGCGGAGCAGTCGGCGGTTCATCAGGCGTCCTTTCGGTCCCAGCGGCTGAGCAGGCGGAAGGCGAGAGTGCCCAGCGCCAGCAGGAAGATCAGCAGCAGAACAGTGATGGTCGAAGCGGCGCCCAGCTGCTGGAGTCCCCAGCCTGTTCGGTAGGCGAAGATCGGGAGCGTCTCGGTGAGGCCCGCAGGACCACCACCGGTGAGCAGGAACAGCAGCTCGAAGTTGTTGAACACCCAGATCGTGCGGAGAATCACGAGCAGCCCGATCACGCGCTTCACGTGCGGCATGGTGATGAACGCGAAGCGCTGGAACGAGTTCGCGCCATCGACGGTCGCCGCTTCGAACTGCTCGCGCGGCACCGTCTTGAGTGCTGCGAGCACGTTGACCATGAACAGTGGCGCACCGAACCAGATGTTCACAGCCAACGCGGTGAGGAACACCGCTGACGGGTCTGACAAGAAGCTCACGTTCGAGTCGGTCAAGCCGAGCGTGGTCAGCAGGTTCGGAAGGAAGCCGTAGACGTCGTTGAGGATCCAACGCCAGCCGAACCCGATGACGATGGTCGGGAACGCCCACGGGACGATCAGCAGCGTGCGGTACAGACCGGTCAGGTGGCGGATGCGGTTCAGCGCGAGCGCCGCGAGGAACCCGATGACCAGTTGTCCGAGGATCGACAGGATGGTCCAGCGGATCGAGATCGCGAACGCCTCCCAGAACTGCGGGTTCTGCAAGACGGCGACGAAGTTGTCGATCCCGATGAAGGTGAAGTCCTTCCGTAGAAGGTGCTTGTTCGTGAAGCTGAAGAAGACGCTCGAGATCACCGGATAGAACAGCAGGCCGACGACGACGAGCATCGAAGGTGCGACGAACAGCAGACCGGTGATGTTGACGATGCGCGGTCGTTTCCGCACCTGCGGCTGCGCCTGCGGCCGCACTCCTGCGCGGGTCGATGTGCGCGTATCTGTGCGCATTTCTCTCCTCGGGATGGGCGGGGTGCTGCCTGCGGCAGCACCCCGGGGCGGTCAGAACGTGACGCCTGCGGTGGTGAACAGCTGATCCAGCTGCTTCTCCGCGGGCTCGGCGGCCTGCTTCACGTCGGTGCCGTTGAGGACGATGTCCTGGAACATCTTTTCGATGACGCCCTGGCTCGTGAGGATCCCGGACTGCACGAGGGGGCCGGCCTCCATGCCGATCGCCGTACCCAGCGGAATCGCGTCGGCGATCACCTGAACGGTTTCGGCGTGCTTCTGAAGAGTCTCGTCGTCCTGGTAGGCGGGCTCATCGACGATGCCCGAGAGCGAGGGCAGCATGCCACCCGGCACAGCGTGCAGGAACTCGATGTAGTCCTCGTCTTCGAACAGCGTGGCGAGGAATGCCTTCGCCGCAGGCTTGTTCTCACCTTGATCCCAGACGACGGTGGCGATGTTGGCGGTCTCGCCGCCGTAGATGTCGTCGCTGGCCGTCAGCCTCGGCAGGGGAGCTGCGGCGATGTGGTCCCCGAGCTGCGGAGAGGCGGCGAGCACGCCGCTGATCTGGAAGCCCGAGTTGAAGTCGAAGGCCGTCTTTCCCTGGTAGTAGAGCGTCGCCTGATCGAGCACGTTGTAGTTGACACTGCCCGCAGGTGAGGTCTTGTGGTACATGTCGACCCAGTAGTTGATGCCGTCAATCGCCGCGTCTGAGGTGAGGTTGGCGTGGCCGTCCTTCGTCAGGAGGGACTCGCCGGCCGACTGCAGATAGAGGTTGAGGAATCGAGTCGCGATGAAGTCGTTGGTGCCCATCGGCACGGACAGTCCGAACTGGTCACCACCGGTCAGTGCGACGGCAGCTTCCTTGAGCTCGTCCCACGTCTCAGGGACTTCGAGCCCCGCTGCCTCGAGCAGGTCCTTGCGGTACCACATGACCTGCGCGTGGGAGTAGAGCGGGATCGAATACGACACTCCGTCTTTCGTGCCTTCTCCGAGCGCGGCTTCCGCGAAGCGGTCCCGACCGATCTCATCGATGACGTCGTCAAGGGGAGCGAGCGCATCGACGTTGATCATCTCGACGACCTGGTTCGGCAGCGCGGACGACAGGTCCGGCACCTGACCGGCGGCCAGCCCCGTCGTCCACTTCGTCTGGAATTCGTCCCAGCTGAACGCCTCGATCGTGATGTCCACGTCGGGATGCTCCGCTTCGAACTCCTCGGCCTTGCGCTGCATGTACTCGGCGCGCGGGCCTTGCGTGAAA
Source organism: Microbacterium alcoholitolerans (assembly GCF_050408615.1). Taxonomy (NCBI): domain Bacteria; kingdom Bacillati; phylum Actinomycetota; class Actinomycetes; order Micrococcales; family Microbacteriaceae; genus Microbacterium; species Microbacterium alcoholitolerans. The sequence goes on from NZ_JBNTKD010000001.1 coordinate 1,737,817, forward strand.
CTGTGCCAGAACACGACGTCGCCCGACAGCGCGGCGTCGTCAGCCGGAAGGGCGTCTTCTGTATTGCTACCGGCACAAGATGCCAGCACGAAAGCGGTGATGGCAACCGTTGAGACGGCGACTGCACGGCGCAGAACGGCAGCGCGTGGTCGTGCGGTGAATCGGGCCATGGGTGTGTCTCCTTTGTCACAAAGCGTGGGCTGAAGCGTTCTGTGTATGACGTTAGACATCAGATGTCCTCTGTGTCAAGTGTCTCCCGTCAGCGGTGCGCTCCCGCTCGCTGCTGAGGCGGACTCGCGCGCCGCCTCACCAGGGATTGGGCTTGTAGTCCTTGAGAAACACGCCGTACAGGTTGACGCCCGCCTCGCCCTGCACGACCCGGGCTGAGGACGGCGCCGAGTATGCACTGATCGCCGAGATGGTTGACAAGACCCGACTGGTCGCCCAGCCGGCCGACATCCACCACACCGCGAAGGCGCATCGCGACATGCTCAAGGCCGCCCGCAGTGGCGACGTGCACGCCTACCGCAAGGCCGTCATTGAGCACTACGATCCACTGCAGCGGGTTCTCGCCAACGCCGAGTGAGCGTGCTGGGGCCCGGTTTTGAGAGTTGACACGCCAGCGAAAGCTCGCGCGGCGACTCGTCAGGGGGTTCACGGGTTCATTCGTCCATCAGCCCATGAAGCATCGCTTCGCTGCGCTCTGCGCTCCGTATTCGCGGGTGGATCTCAACGGTCGCTCTCAGAATGCTTCCGCTATAGGGGAACGGTCCCGCATACGCGGGCACGACGGAGTCCCCCTGATCCCGACCGCACTGCGCGGTTCCCATGAAGAACCGCAATCGGGGAACCCACGAAACTCTGGTCGTCGCGGGCGCGTCCGCCAGGTCACTCGCGAGAGTGATCGTCGCTGAGTCGTCGTCCGATAGCGTCACCATCGCCCGAACATGCCGCGCGCCGAGGTGCGCGCCGTCCGGCAGGGACACCGAGGTGACGGCTTCCAGCGCACTGAGCGCGAACGTCAGGCGACCGTCCCGCACGTACAGACTCACTCCCCCGAAGCCGTCGCCCATCGCCATGAACACGCCCTGGTGTGGACGCTCGACGGGCGAGAGATCGACGTCGATCGAGAAATCATGCCCCGAGATCTCGGGAGCTGCAGCCTGCGGCACCGGGGTCATGCCTGGGACGAAGGTCCACCGCGTCCGCGCCGGGCGGTCGGTGAACAGCTGCGATTTTCCGCGGCTGGCGAGCGGAAACACCAGGTTCGCGTCCGCATGTTCATTCCACAGCTGGATGAGCGTGTCGAGCTTCTCCGGATGCTGCGCGCTCAGATCCGTCGTCTCGGCGGGATCCTCGTCGAGGTTGTAGAGCTCCCAGCGGTCGAGTTCGAAGTCTTCGCCTGGCTTGTGGAAGGTGACAGCCTTCCAGCCGTCGGCGAGCATCGCTCGATGTCCGGCGACTTCGAAGTACTGCGGCGGTCGGTCCCCCAGCGGCTCGCCATCCGCAAAGGTGGCTGCGAACGAGCGTCCGTGCAGCGGCATCTGATCGACCCCGCGCACCGTGACCGGAGCCTCGATGCCGGCGAGCTCGAGTATGGTCGGGGCGATGTCGGTCACGAATGAGCGCGTGTGATCGATTGCGCCGTGCCTGGCCACGGGAGCGCCCGCGACGATGAGGGGCGACCGCGTGCCGCCGACGTGCACCGTGTGCTTGTACCGCCGGAACGGAGTGTTCGATGCCTGGCCCCAGCCCGCCGGGTACTGGTTGTAGTAGCGGCCGGTGCCGATCGAGTCAGGATCGACCTGCACAGTACCCTCAGGGGCATCGTTGAGCACGGCCTCCTCGCTCAACGTCCCCAGGGACCCGCCGGCATTGGTTGCCCCGTTGTCGGACATGATCACGACGAGTGTCTCGCGGTCAGAGCCTCGAGCCTCGATCGCATCCAGCAGCCGCCCCAGTTCGGCGTCCGCGTGCTCGAGGTGAGCCGCATAGGCCTCCATGAGACGCTCCGCCACCTCGCGCTCGTCATCGGCGAGGGATTCCCAAGCGGGGATGCTCGGGTCGGATTCCGGAAGCGCCGTGTCCACTGGAATGACGCCCATCTCGCGCTGCCGCTCGAATCGGCGGCCGCGCTCCTCATCCCAGCCGTGCTGGAACGCACCCCGATACCTCTTGAGATAGTCGTCCGGCGCCTGGTGTGGCGAATGCACGGCGCCGAACGAGATCATCGCGAAGTAGGGGTCGTCAGGGCGCGCATATCTGTGATCCGCGATCCACCTCGCCGCTTCGTCCACGATGAGCTCGGAGACGTGGCGCCCTCCGTACGCAGCGACGTCGACGAACGCGTTGTCCTGCACGAGCTCCGGGCGGAACTGATGCACACGCCCGGCGAGGAAGCCGAAGAAGCGATCGAACCCGCGCGCCAACGGCCACTCATCGTAGGGGCCTCCGGGGCCGGACGCAGCGTTGGGGCTGAGGTGCCACTTGCCGAAAAGCCCCGACGCGTAGCCCGCGTCCTTGAGCATCAGAGGCAGCATCGCCGCTGTCGCGGGAACGGAGCCGGTGTACCCGGGGTCTCCTGAAGCGAACTGCACGATCGTTCCCATGCCGACCGCGTGCGGGTTGCGTCCGGTCAGGAGGGCGGCGCGAGTCGGCGAGCAGAGCGGCGTGACATCGAAGCGGGAATATCGCAGACCCTCCGCTGCCAACCGGTCGATCGTCGGGGTGCGAATCGTCGATCCGTAGCATCCGAGATCCGAGTAGCCCATGTCGTCGAACAGCACGACGACGACGTCCGGGCGGCGCGGATCATTCGACATCGTCGACGTCCACGATCGCCCCCTGCGCGCGCAATGCCGTCTGAACCCGGCCGATGTCGACGGCTCGGGGCTGCACGCCGGAAGCGACGGCGATCGCGGCGGCAACGCCAGCGCCATGACCGATCGCCGCACATGTGGCGCCCACCCTCATCGACCCGAGCGCATCGCGATCGACCGAGACGCAGCGGCCGGCGGCGAGCAGTCCGTCGATCTCCTGCGGAACCATCACGCGATACGAGATGTCGAAGGGCTCGGGGACGAACATCGAGTGCGTGCCGACCTGCTTCTCGGTCGGATGCACGTCGATGGGCCAGCATCCGACCGCGATGCTGTCGTCGAAGCGACGCGCCTCGCGCACATCGTCGCCGGTCATCACGACCTCGCCGATGAGACGGCGCGTCTCACGGACGCCGATCTGAGTGCTCGTCTGGATGAGCTTCGAGTCCTTGAACGCCGGCACCGACGACGTGAAGTAGTCGACGATGCGACGTGTGTCCTGACGTCCTTCGATCTCGGCACGACTGAGCTCGGACGCTACCGAGGCATCGCCCACGATGCGAGTGGAGTTCACCCACACGATGTCGCGATCGAGACCACCGAACCAGGGCCCGCCGTAGCGCGGCAGCTCTCCGCGCTCAGCAGCCTGGGCCATGGCAGCGCTGTCGAGCGGGATGTCCCTGCGAGAACTGGAGTACTCGGTGAGGATCGGGTCGCGCAGCACGCCCGGCTCCGGTCCGATCGGCAGCAGCGTCGGCACGTCGTGACGCACGTCCGGGTCGGGGTCGGCACCGGAGACGCGGAACGACATCGTCATCGGCTGCAGGCTGTCGGACTTGGTCCACTCCGCGCCGCTGCGCTCGATGAAGTCACCGTCACCCGTGCAGTCGATCGTCACACCGGCCAGGATCGCTCCGCGGCCATCCTTGTTCTCGATGAAGGCACCGGCGACCCGGGTGCCCTCCATGATCGGCGTCGCACCCCAGGTGTGAAAAAGCGTCTCGACCCCGGCATCCGCCAGGAGTTCGTCGGCGACGCGCTTCATCACCTCCGGCTCGGTGTTGATGACGAAACCGTTGTCGAAGCGCGCACCGCCCTGCTCTTCGGCGCGCTCCACCCATTCACCGCCGATGCCAGCCACGCAGCGCGTGTACGGGCGCAGCCAGGAGTTGAAGCCGGCGAGAGTGAGCACCATCCCCGCCGTCCACATCCCGCCGAGGAATCCGTGTCGCTCCAGCACGAGCGTGCGAGCCCCTGCACGGGCCGCGCCCGCGGCGGCGGCGACACCCGCCGGCCCGCCTCCGATGACGAGGACGTCGACTTCGGCGATGACGGGGATCTCGCGTGCGGCTTCTGCGATTTTTTCGGGCATGTCACTAACCTTTCGATGCGCCGGCCGTCATCCCGCTGACGAGATACGGCTGGAGGAACCAATAGACGACCATGACGGGAACGATCGAGATGAGGCCTGACGCCATCAGCTCGCTCCAGTTGATCTCGACGTCTCCGATCATCGAAGCGATGCCCTGAGGGATCGTCCAGTTGTCGCGCGAGAGGAGCAGCGTGCGTGCGAACAGCAGATCCGTCCAGGCCGATGTAGCCGCCAGACCGAAGCATGCGGCCAGGCCGGGCACAGACACCGGAAGGATCATTCGCCACAGGATGCCCCATCGCGTGCATCCGTCGACCATCGCCGCCTCGTCGATGTCGCGGGGGATGCCGTCGAAATAGCCCTTGAGCGTGAGCGCGGTCAAAGGAGTGATCGCTGCCGTGTTCGTGAGGATGACGGCGATCGAAGTGTCGAGCATCCCGAAGGTCTGGAACAGCACGAAGAACGGCAGCGCCAGCAGGGTCCCCGGGAGCACGCGCCCCATCAGAAGCGAATATGCGACGAACTTCTGGCCGGGCACTACGAACCGCGACATGGCGTATGCCGCCGTGACCGAGATCAGCGTGCTGAGCAGAGCGGCACCGATCGTGATGATCCCCGACTGCATGAGCCATTTCAGGATGGCCGATTCAGTGAACAGGTGGACGAACGCGTCGAAGGTGAACGGCTTGCCGATGGGGATGAGTGCGGGGTTGCGGGAGAGCACCTCGGAGGTCGGCAGGATCGCCGTCACGAACATCCAGTAGATCGGGAAGAACATGAAGACGATGAGCACGATCATCGCGATGAACGGCCAGTTCACGCGGGATTTGCGGCGACGGCCGACGGGGCGTCCGATCACCGTCGTATCGAGGTTGGTGGTGGTCACAGGAATCCCTCCAGAGCGCCCTTGCTGCTGCGCTTGAGCAGCATCGCGACGAGAATCCCGACGAGGACGAAGGTGACCACACCGAGGGTGGCGGCGTTGCCCATGTCGAACTCCTCGAAGGCAAGGTTGAACACGCGCACGGCGACCGTCTCGGTGGCGCCGTCGGGGCCTCCCTGCGTGGAGCCGTAGATGAAGTCGAAGTCGCGGAACGAGTGCATCGCGCTGAAGATCGTCGCCACGAGGATGAACGGCGCGAGACCGGGCAGCGTGACCCAGCGCAGCCGCGCCCACCAGCCGGCGCCATCCACCTGCGCGGCCTCGTACTGTTCGCGGGGTATGGCCTGAAGCCCGGCCAGCAGCATCAGCGTGAAGTACGGGATCGCCTTCCAGCTGGTAGGCAGGATCACCGCGATCAGGGCGAGAGCAGGGTCTCCGAACCAGTTCACGTCGGTGTCGATGAGTCCGAGCGTGCGGAGCATGTAGTTGAACACGCCATAAGTGGGCTGCATCATCCAGACGAACGCGATCGTCGCCGTGATACCCGGCACCGCCCATGGGACCAGCGCGAGCGTGCGCATCACGCGCTGACCCGGCATCCGCTGGTTGAGCAGCAGGGCCGTGAAGAGACCGGCGATGAACGGCAGCAGAGTCGAGCCGATGACGTACACGATCGCGACACCGAAGCTGCGCCAGGTCTCGGGGTCGCTGAGGACCTCGCCATAGTTGGCGAGGCTCAGCGGCGCCTCGAAAATCGCGTTGAGCCTTCCGAGCTTGATGTCGCGCAGGCTGATTCCGCCGAGCAGCAGCAGGGCGAAGACGAGCGATCCGACGACGGCGATGAGGCTCGGAGCAAGGTAGCCGAGCACGACCACCTTGCGTCCGAGCTCACGGCCGCGCCGGGCCGCCCGAGAGGGCGACCCGACGCGAGCTGCGCGCTCGAGAGAACGAGGTGAAGTCACGGCGTGATTCCTGCGTCCGTCAGCTTCTTGTCGAGATCCTTGAGCACGTCGTTCGTGGGGGCATCGCCCTGCAGCAGCACGTGCAGCTGGGCGCCGACGATGTCGGCGAACTTCGCGTAGTCCGCGCGCATACCCTGAGCGCCCGTGTCGACGATCGGCGTGCTGTTCTCCCAAGCCTCGACGATCGGGGCGGTCAGCGGATCCTCCAGCAGAGCGTCTGCGGTGCCAGGGCGAGCCGTCGGGCTGGAGACGATAGTCGCGTACTGCTCGAGCGACTCCTGCGAGATGACGAACTCGAGGAACTTCTCTGCGGCTGCCTTGGTGTTGTCGTCGAGGTCGGCAGCCATCGAGAATCCATGGCTGATGTCGCCCGGGTTCTTCTCGAACGGTGCCTTGGCGATCTTGAGCGACTCGACGAGCCCGGGGTCGGCCGTCGCGGTGACGGTCGAGTAGTAGAACGGGCCCTCGATCATCATGGCGCTGTTGCCGTTGAGGAAGGCCTCGCGCTTGGCAGCGAAGTTCGTGCCGATCGGGCTGTACTCGGTGCCGAGCTCACGCCAGACCTCGAGGGCGTCGACGACGTCGTCGGAGGCGAAGTTCCACTTGCCATCATCGATCCAGTCCGCGTCCATGCCCGCAGTGAACACGAGGGCGTCTCGGACGAAGTTGGCAGTGTTGTCATCGGTAATGGCATATCCGAAGACGTCGCCTGGGAGGTCGGACACCGCCTTGGCCGCAGCCACCAGCTCCTCAGCGGTGGTGGGCACCTCGACGCCGGCTTCGGCGAGCAGCGCCTCATTGTAGAAGAGCGTGTAGCCGTAGTCGACAGTCAGCACCCCATATGTGGTGTCATTCCATTCCATGGCGCCCTGCGACTCGGGCCACTCCTCGGGGACGTCCGTCTCGGCGACGAAGTCGTCGAGCGGTTCGAGGAATCCTGCTTCCGCCCACGCGGGCAGGCTGCTGATCGGCGTGGGCACGTGGATGATGTCCGGCCCCGCGCCGGCGACCGACTGGGTCGTGATCGTAGAGATGTAGTCGGCGAAGGCGATCTGCTGAATGTCGATGGTGATGCCGGGGTTCGCTTTCTCGAACTCCGGGATGATCGTGTCGAACCAGACGCCGGTCTGCTCGGTGTGCGCCCAGGTGCTCAGAGTCAGAGTGACGTCGTCGATGGCGGCATCGGACTCGGAGTCAGCGGGTGCAGAGCATGCGACCAGGCTGACCGCCAAGACGGAGGTCGCGGCGAGGGCAAGGATACGTCGTCGTTCCATGGAAATGCCTTTCTGTGTTTTCGGGTGGATGTTCAGAGCTGCGGGAGGATCAGAGACTTGAAGACGCCGGCGCGGCCGGCCGAATCGATGGCGGCATCGCTCTGGGCGAGCGGGTATCGGCCGGAGATCAGCGCTTCCACGCGTACCCGGCCCGCAGCGAGCAGCTCGATGGCAACAGGGAAGCAGTTCGCGTAGCGGAAGACGCCGGTGATGACGAGCTCCTTCTCCTGGACCCAGGATGCGGGGATGTCGAGACCATCGTCCGAGCCCATGCCGACCAGCACGGCGACACCGGCTCTCGCCAAGCGGGAGACGCCGTCGCGGGTTGCACGGCCGTTTCCGGAGCACTCGATGTGCACGTCGAACTCCCCCGCGTGACTGGACAGTGCTCCGGCATCGATCGTGGTGTCGGCGCCAAGCTCGGCCGCGAGTCGCAGTTTTGCAGGATCGACGTCAGTGACGGTGACGTGGTCGGCGCCGAAGGCGCGAGCCGTCTGCGCGGTGAGGAGCCCCACGGGTCCAGCGCCGGTGACGAGGACGCGCGACCCGGGCCTGACATTCGCCTTGCGACACGCCCACACCGACACCGCGAGCGGCTCGACGAGCGCTCCATGCTCGGTGGGGACCGCGTCGGGAAGCGTGAACGCGTAATCGGCGCGGATCGCGACGTATGTCTGCAGCGTACCGTCGACCGGCGGCGTCGCATGGAAGACGACATCAGGGCACAGGTTGTAGCGCCCGGAACGACAGAGGTCGCAGCGACCGCATGGCACGCCCGGCTCGATCGCGACGCGGTCGCCGACGCGGTGGGACGTCACGTCCGCCCCGATGCGGACGACTGTTCCGGCGGTCTCATGACCGAGGACCAGCGGCGCTTCGACGACGTACTGACCGATCCGGCCATGCCGGAAGTAGTGGGCGTCAGAGCCGCAGACCCCTACTGCCCCGACTCGGATGAGCACTTCATCGCGCGCGGGTTCCGGCACGGGTCGATCTTCGATCAGGATGCTGCCGATCTCTGTGAGGACGGCAGCACGATTGGAAGACTCATTCGTCATGAAGTTCGGGACTCTTCTGTAGGGGCTCGAAGCCGGGGACTTGCGATCTATGGCCCGAGTCTAGAAAGCAGCCTCAGTGCACGTATAGCCACGCAGGCACCTACCGTCGGTACTTTTTTGCACCGCTGGGGCTGTCTCTTGCCCCTGAGGCGACGACTGGTGCACCATATGACAGGATAACGTTGCTCGAAGTGGAGGCCTCATGCGCACGGTGGAAACCCCACAGCAGCTGACGGACGGGAGCGGCAACCTCGTCACCGCTCCCGCTTTCCGCGAAGTGATTCCCCGTGACCCCGGCGCATCCTTCCGCTGGCGCACACACGACTATCCCGACCCTCTGGCGCGGTGGAATCGGCACCCGGAGTACGAGATACACCTCATACGCCACGGCACCGGACGCTACATCATCGGTGATGCCATCGGCCCGTTTAGCTCAGGTCAGCTCTTCCTCGTCGGATCGAACCTCCCCCATGACTGGGTCAGCGACCTGCGCCCCGACGAGACCATCCAGGGGCGTGATGTCGTGCTGCAGTTCGACCCCGCATGGTTCGAACAGCTGCAGGGCGTGGTTCCCGAGCTCGGCGAAGTGACACCGCTGCTCGCGCAGTCGAGACGCGGACTCGCGTTCGGCGGCGAGACCGCCAGCGAAGGCGCCCGACTGCTGGAGGCGATCGGCGAGATGTCCGGATCGGCCGCAATCGCCGGCTTTCTTTCGCTGCTGACGACTCTGAGCCGCGCTCAACCCGACGAGGTGCGCACCCTCAGCTCTCGTCCTGTCGACGGGAACGCCGGAAGGGCGCCGTCCGACGTGGTCGCGGCCGCGCTGGACTACGTCTTCGCGAACCTCGACTCGGAACCACGCCTCGCAGTAGCGGCGCAGATCGCGAACATGTCAGAATCGGCATTCTCCCGGTTCTTCAAGAACGCCAGTGGCCAGACCTTCAGCGGCATGGTCAAGCGCTTGCGGCTTACGCAGGCCTGCCGGCTTCTTGAACACACTGACGCGACGGTCGCACAGATCGCCCAGTCAGTCGGATACTCGAACCTCTCGAACTTCAACCGCCGCTTCCGTGACGAGTACTCGATGACCCCGACGGAATTCCGCCGCGCACGCGTTCGGCCTGGGCTGTCGGCCGTTCTGAGAGACACGTCGAACCTCTGAGGAGCATCGCGCGCCGCCTCACCAGGGGTTCGGCTTGTAGTCCTTCAGGAACACGCCGTACAGGTCGACGCCCGCCTCGCCCTGCACGACCGGGTCGTACACGCGCGCTGCGCCATCGACGAGATCGAGCGGGGCGTGGAAGCCTTCCTCGGCCAGGCGAACCTTCGTGTAGTGCGGGCGCTCGTCGGTGATCCAGCCGGTGTCGACGGCGGTCATCAGGATTCCGTCGGTCTCGAGCATCTCGCCGGCGCTGGTGCGGGTGAGCATGTTGAGAGCGGCCTTGGCCATGTTGGTGTGCGGATGCCCCGGCCCCTTGTACCGGCGCGAGAACTGGCCCTCCATCGCCGAGACGTTGACGATGTACTTGCGGTGCGCGGTCGATGCCGCCATGGATGCCCGCAGTCGGCTGATCAGCAGGAAGGGGGCTGTGGTGTTGCACAGCTGCACCTCGAGCATCTCCAGCGGGTCGACCTGGTCGACCGACTGCACCCAGCTGTTCACGCGGTTCACGTCCGGCACCAGCCCACCGGCGTCGATCGCGGTGCCGTCGCCGTGCTTCTCGAGCGACGACGAACCTGGGGCCATCGCGAGCCGGGCGAGGTCCTCCGCAGTGAGCGCCTGACCGCCCTGTTCGGCGACGGTACCGCCGAGGGCTGCGACCGACAGCAGCGGATGCGCGTCCACCGACGCCTGCAGCGCCTGAGGGTGCGGGTCGGCGGTGTGCCCGAAGGTCTCCATCTCGGGCAGCGGACCGTCCGGAAGCGGCTGAAGTTCAGCATCCGCCAGCAGCGAGTATGCGCCCGGCGAGCGTCGCACGGTCTGCGCGGCGTTGTTGATCAGGATGTCGAGCGGCCCCTGGGCCGCAACCGAGTCGGCCAGGCCGATCACCTGGGCAGGGTCGCGCAGGTCGATGCCGACGACGCGGAGGCGGTGCAGCCAGTCGGCGGCGTCCGGCAGCGACGAGAAGCGGCGCACGGCGTCGCGCGGGAATCGCGTCGTGATCGTGAGGTGCGCACCGTCGCGCAGCAGGCGCAGGGCGATGTGCATGCCGATCTTCGCGCGGCCGCCGGTGAGCAGCGCGCGACGGCCGGTGAGGTCGGTGCGCGCATTGCGCTTGCCGTGGCTGAACCGCGCGCATTCCGGACACAGCTGGTGGTAGAACGCGTCGACGAGCGTGTACGGCTGCTTGCAGATGTAGCAGTTGCGCGGCTTGAGCAGCTCGCCGGCGCTCGGCGCGTCGACGCTGGAGGCGAGGTCGATGCCGCGGGTCTCGTCGTCGATGCGGTCGGGAGCGCCGGTCGCGGTGCGCGCGACGACGGCCTTGTCGGCCTCGGCGATGGCATCCCTGATCTCCTTGCGACGTGCGCGCTTGACCGCCTTGAACATGTTGGCGGTCGCGCGTCGGACGGCGAGGTAGTCCGGATGCTGCTGATCGACGCGGTCGAGCTCTGCGAGCACCCGCAGGGCGGTGGCGAGATCGTCGGGGTCGATGCCGGAGGGCGCGTCGGTCATTGGGCCGATTCTACGCGGCCAACCTGGGCATATCCGGCCGTCGTCCGCCCCGTTCCTGGGGTCTGTCGGCGGCACGGCGTATGGTCGGCACATGGGCACCAGCGTCGCGGCATCCGCATCTTGTCATCAGGGCATCGTGCCCGGTTATCTTCTGGCGCGGCTGGCCGCGTCCGACCGCTACTCGCATGCAGCTCACGCGGCGCGACAGACGCTGATCGCGGGTCGTCCGACGTACCACTCGACCCTCGAGCTCTCGATCGACGGCAGCGGGGCACTTGTGGCCGAGATCCAGGCCGCGCCGACGCGCACGATCTCCGACGCGCAGAACACCGAGAAGCTGCCCGGTCTCGTCGTGCGTACGGAGGATGAGCCGCCGGTGGCCGACGCGACGGTCAACGAGGCGTTCGACGGGCTCGGTGCGACATTCGATCTGCTGCTCGACGCGTTCGAGCGCGACTCGCTCGACGGCAGGGGCGCAGCCCTCAACGCGACAGTGCACTACGGCCAGGACTACGACAACGCGTTCTGGGACGGCTCGCGGATGGTGTTCGGCGACGGCGACGGCGAGGTCTTCCAGGGCTTCACCCGCTCGGTGTCGGTGATCGGACACGAGCTCGGGCACGGGGTGATCCAGAGCGCGTCCGGTCTGATCTACCAGGGGCAGTCCGGCGCGCTGAACGAGTCGATCGCCGATGTGCTCGGCGTCCTCACCGAACAGCACCTGAACGGGCAGACCGCCGATCAGGCCAGTTGGCTGGTCGGCGAGGGCATCTTCACCGACGCCGTGCAGGGGCGCGCGCTGCGCTCGATGCTCGAACCCGGAACGGCGTACGACGATGACGAGCTGGGTAAGGATCCACAGCCGGCGCACATGCGCGACTACGTCAACACCGTCGAGGACAACGGCGGCGTGCACATCAACTCGGGCATCCCGAACCGCGCTTTCGCGCTCGCCGCGCTCTCGATCGGCGGCAACGCGTGGGAATCGGCGGGGCTCGCCTGGTACCGGGCGCTGACCGGCGGTTTGTCAGCATCCGCGGAATTCACAGAGTTCGCCGACCGAACCATTGCCGCCGCCTCCGACATCGGCGATAACGTGGAGACAGCGGTCCGCGAGGCGTGGATCGCGGTCGGAGTCATCGAGGATGCGCGAGTACGAGAACCCCGCTGAGGGATCGAATGCCACGGACGATGCGGAACCGGATCGCATCGTCATCGCCGTCGTGCGCAGCGGCGGGATCGCAGGTCTCCGGCGGCGTTGGCGCGCGGAACCCGCACCCGAGGCGACCCCGCAGTGGGTCGCGCTGGTCGAGCGCTGCCCGTGGGACGAGCGCATCGACGACGAGTCGACAGGCGCCGACCGCTACGTCTGGAGCATCCACGCGCGGCTGCACTCGCAGCAGCTCGAGCAGGTCGTGCCCGACACCCAGTTGGAGGGTGCGTGGCGCGAGCTGGTGGATGCCGTGCGCGACGCCGACAGCGCCGACGCGCGGGCATCCGATTCGAGTGCATCCGACGGCGGGGCGTCCGATGACGGGGCATCCGGCGACGACGCCGTAACGGATCCGCGGCCCGATTCCACACGCGAAGCGTGACAATGGATCCATGGGACTGTTCCAGCAGAAGCCGCAGGAGCCGAGCGCGTGGGCCGCACTGCCCGGTGAGCCGGTCGATGAGACCGGCGGCACCGAGCGGCTCGACGAAGTGCCCGCGATGGACCTGATGGACATCGGGCTCGGGGCACAGTACTCCACGACCGTGATCCCGGTGACACCGCCCGCGCCGGAGGCCGCCGACACAGCCGAGAACGACGGCGAATAGCCAGTACACTCGCGGCATGCCGACTCCCGACGAGGCCACGCGCCTGCTCCAGCTCGCCACCGATGCCCGCTCTCGGGGCGACTTCCTGCTGCACCTGCAGTTCGACATCGCTCAGCTGACCGGCCAGGCGTCGTCGTGGGGATCCGCCGAGAACCGCATGCAGCGCGACGACCACGTCGGCTACTTCCTCAGTGAGGTGGAGAAGCGCGGCTGGCGACTCGAGCACACCGGCTACGCCTTCGTCGAGAGCGGCGCCACGACCTCGTCGCGCATCTGGGGCACCGGCGAGGGCGTCGTCAACCACGGCGGCATCGAGGCGTTCTTCACCTTCCGCGTGGCCTGACGCCGCCTGCGTCGCTGAGCCCTAGCTCGTCGAAGGCGTTGCGGCGATCACCGGTGACATGTCGTATCGCCGGGCATCGACGCTGAGTCTCTGCCCGTCTCGGGAGCGAACTATCACGCGCTCCCGTCCCGCGGACTTCACCGTCTCGCATCCGACGACGTCGCTGTACGCGATCCGCTTCTCGCGCCCGAGCACCGTGCGGTAGCGCACAGCATCCGTCCCCGTCTCGAGGTACCAGTTCCGATATGCGAGCAGCGTGCCCAGCCCAGCCGCGAACAGCACGACCGCGGCGATGCGCATCGGCAGCAGCTCGTGCGTGTAGCGCGAGGTGAACGAGGCGAGTGCCATGATGAATCCGGCCGCGAGCAGCACCGCTCCGACCAGGCCGAACAGCACCGGCATCCGCTGTCGCCGCGAGGCGGCCTTCGCCGGGCTCGGCTTCACGCGCCGGAACGCACGCGCCACGATCACGACGAGCAGCGCGACGGCGATCGCGATGATCACGACCTTGAGGGCGAATCCGGACACCCCCTGACGCTACCAACTGCAGGCGGACAGCGCTGACGTCGTACGGTTGAGGGATGACGATCACCGCCGCAGCAGACGGCTCCGCCCTGGGCAATCCCGGACCGAACGGCTGGGCCTGGTACATCGACGAGGACCGCTGGGCGGCCGGCGGATCGCCCCACGGCACGAACAATCAGGGTGAACTGCGCGCGGTGCTGGAGCTGCTGGTGGCGACGGCCGGGATCGACGAGAAGCTGATCATCGAGTGCGACAGCCGATACGTGATCGACTCGGTCACGAAGTGGATGCCCGGATGGAAGCGCCGCGGCTGGCGCAAGTCGGACGGAGGACCGGTGCTCAACCGCGATCTTCTGGAGGGGATCGATGAGGCCATGCGCGGACGGGACGTGTCGTTCTCGTGGGTGAAGGGGCACGCCGGGCACCCGCTGAACGAGGCCGCCGATGAGCGCGCGAATGCCGCCGCACGGGCATATCAGAAGGGTGACGAGCCGCGTCGCGGGCCGGGATTCTCCAGTGCGTCGGATGCCGGAGCAGCGCTCGCCGGGGCGATGGCGGTGGCCAGTGGTGCCGGCGGTGCCGGTCGCGCGGATGGTGCGGGCGGTGCCGGACCGGGCGGTGCCGGCCCTGCCTCGGCGCCCGCGCAGACACTGTGGGCCGAGGCGTCGGATCTGCTGGACGGGTTCGACGAGCCGGTGGCATCCGCCCCTGTCGAGCTCACCGTCTCACTCACCGCAGACGAGCATTCCCGACTGCGCGATCGCGCCGACGCGCAGGGCATCTCCCTGCAGGAGGCCCTCCGCCGCCTGATCTGACCCGGTCTCGAGCCCGGTCACGCGTCGTTCTCTGCCACAACTCCGGAGATCCGGGCCCCACACAGCAGAAACCGTCCGATCTGCGACGGAATCGGCAGGTTTCTCCGGAGTTCCGGCGGTCAGGCGGGTCAGGCGGGTCAGCGCTCCAGGGTGACGCGGCTGAGCGGGAGCGCCTCGGGGTGCTCCCGCTGCAGCCAGGTCATCATCTGCTCGCGGACCTGGCAGCGCAGCACCCACTGGTCGTCGGAGTCCTCCGATGAGACGACGAAGCGCACAGTCACGTGCCCGCCCTGCGCGTCGGTGACGTACACGCTCGAGGTACGCCGATCCCAGGCATCCGACGCTTCGATGATCTCCTGGAACTTCGCCCGCACCTCGTCCATCGGCACGCGCCAGTCGAGATCCATGTACACGGTGCCGAGGATGGCATCCGACTTGCGCGTCCACGTCTCGATCGGGTTGGTGATGAAGTAGCTGCACGGGATGACCAGGCGCCGCTCGTCCCAGATGTAGACGACCACGTACGACAGGTTGATCTCGCCGATGTGGCCCCACTCGCCCTCGATCACGACGACGTCGCCGACGCGGATCGCATCGGTGAATGCGATCTGCACGCCCGCGATGAGGTTGCCGAAGATCGACTGCGCGGCGAGTCCCGCGATGACGCTGACGATTCCGGCGGATGCCAGCAGGCTGGTGCCGACGATGCGCAGCGCCGGGAATGAGAACAGCACGGCGCCGATGGCGACGACGCCGATCAGCACGACGGTCAGGCGCTGGATGACAAGCAACTGGGTGCGCCGGCGGCGCAGGTTCGCCCCGGAGAACGTCACCTGCTCACGGCTGAGCAGTCCTTCGAATCCGAACGAGACGAGGGCGGCGAGCAGCCAGCCGGCCGAGAGTATCGCGCCGATGAGCAGCGCGTGCGAGACCGCCGGCCACCAGGATTCCCGCCCTGGGGCGCTCACGGCGCCGGCGATCCACACCGCCACGACGATGCAGAATGCCATCCAGGCTCTGCGCACCCTGCGATCCAGATCGCGCATCCAGGCCAGCCGGCGGCTCAGCAGTGAAGCGAGCAGCCGCAGGCCGAACACGGCGGCCAGTGCGATGGCGACCGCGATCCCGATGGCGACGATGGTTCCGGTCCACGAAGTCCAATCGATCATCCGTCCACCCTAGGTTGAGTGGTCGCAGCGGCCACAACTCCGGAGATTCCGGCGGCGGACAGCAGAACCGGCCGATCCGCGGTGGGATCGGCCGATTTCTCCGGAGTTCTGGCAGCAAGGCCAGGGGGCAGTCGCGTCAGACTCCTCGGACCGCGAGCACAGCCCGCTCGAGCCGCGCGTACGACTGCTCCATGCCCTCGGCCATGCCGGTGGCGAGGATCATGTCGCGGGTCTCCTTGTCGGGGAAGTCCATCAGCACGGTGATGAGCGTGGCGCCGTCCTCTTCGTAGAAGGTGACGTCGTTGAGCACGTCGGGGCCGCCGGTGCCCTGCATCCGCTCGAGCTGCACCGCGCGGCGCGGGGCGTCGACGAGCAGCATCTCGCCTTCGAAGCCGAACGCCTCGCCCTCGGTGTCGCCGACCGGTGCCCACGAGTTGCGGTAGCGGTCGCCGGCGTTGAGGCCGACCTCGCACTCGGTCATCTCCCACCCGTCGGGCCCGAGCATCCACTGCTTGATCAGCTCCGGCTCGGTGTACGCGCGCCAGACCAGATCGCGCGGTCCTTCGACCATGCGGGTGATGCGCACGTGGGTGTCGTCGAGCATCTCGACCTCGGTGCCCTTGCCCTGCGCGTATTCGCGAAGATCCTGCAGCACCGCGTCGACCTGGCTCATGGCGGCACGGGTGCCCTCGATGATGCCCATGTCGATGACCTGCTGCAGGCTGTCGATGGATTCGAACCAATTGATCGTGGTCGAGCGAGTGCCGTCGGCCGTGGGCTCGAAGCTGAACTGCATGCGTCCGACGGGCATGTCCGGGTTGGGCACGCCGTTCTCGTCGCTGAACCCGTCGAGCACGGTGAAGCCGTGCGGCGCGTTGATCTCGGTGAACTCCCAGTAGGCGCGTGAGGTCTCGCCGCGCGGGCCGGTCATCGAGTAGTCGGCGCGGCCGCCGACCGTGTGATCCCAGGTGTGGAAGGTGGCGGGCCAGCCGGGAGGGCCCCAGAACCGCTCGAGCTGGCGCGGGTCGCTGTAGGCGCTCCAGACGCGTTCGATCGGCGCCGCGAACTCGGCGATGACCGTGAGGGTGAGGTTCTCGGTGTCGGTGGTGATGTCGATGACAGGCATGTCAGTCTCCTGGAGTGGTTTTGGTGGAATCGGATGCCGGTGGCTCCGCCGCCAGCAGGTCATCGAGCCGCGCGATGCGGGCTCGCCATAGTTCTTCGTAGCGGGCGAGGAGCGCCCGGGCTCGCGCGATCATCTCGGGATTCGCGCGGACGAGCCGCTCGCGTCCCTCGGCGCGCTTGATGATGAGGCCGGCCTCTTCGAGGACGGACACATGCTTCTGCACCGCCGCGAACGACATGTCGTAGTCGCTCGCAAGGGCAGAGACGGATTGCTCGCGTTCGATGACTCGACGCACGATGTCGCGCCGAGTCGCCGTCGCCAGTGCGTGGAACACACGGTCGATCTCCGCTTCGCTCAGTTCAGATTGTGCAACCATTTGGTTGTACGTTAAGACGATCGGATGCCCGTGTCAAGACCTTTTTGTAGGACGCCGCGTCCGGCGTGTCAACCCGGCTAGCACGATCCGGGCGAGGGGAGACAATGGCCGGTCACGACGAAAGGGATGGAAGCATGGTCACGCATCGCTCATCGGCGGCATTGGCGGGGGTCGTCACGTTCGGACTGCTGCTCGCAGGATGCAGCGGAGCCTCCGACCCCGGATCCGACACGTCTGCCCCGGCAGCGCCGCCCGCGGCATCCGACTTCCCCGCGCCCGACTCGACCGAGACGGGCGCAGACGGAAAGGGTCAGGCCGCAGCATCCGACGGATCGGGCGTCGCCGTCGACGAGGCGCGCGACGGCACGTGGCAGGTCGGCGACGCCGGCGAGGTCGACTTCACCGCTCAGAACGGCAGCCTCTCGCTGGGTGAGGTGCGCCCCGCCGACGGCTGGGAGCAGCGCATCGCCGACGAGCAGCCGGACGAGATCGAGGTGCACTTCACGCAGGGCGATCAGGAGTGGAAGTTCGAGGTCGAGGCCGACGACGGCGGCCTGCAGATCTCGAAGCAGCTGAAGATCCGCAACGCGTCCAGCGCCGAGTTCCAGGTCGGCAGCGCCGCGACACTCACCTTCACCGCCGACGGCAGCACCCTGTCGGTCGCCGACCTGACACCGGCCAGCGGGTGGACCGTCGTCAAGCAGGACGAGAGCGCTGATGACATCGAGCTCGGATTCCGGAACAGCGCCGGTGACGGCGAGGCCGAGTTCGAGGCCGAGACGGACCGCGGCAACGTGAAGGTTGAGATCAGTCAGAAGATGCGCGGCCCGATCGGGTGATCGAGCGCGGCTGCGAGCGCAGGTCCCTGCTAGCGCCGGCCGAACAGTGCGTGCAGCAGCGGCAGGGCCGACAGGCACATGAGCGTGATGCCCAAAGGAGGCACAGCCCCCAGCAGCAGGACCCCGCCGATCAGCAGGCCGCCGAACAGCACGGCCGACACCGCGCGGTAGGCGACACGGATGATCCTGTCGAGCCGGTGCTCGAGCGACGAGATGTCGAAGGTGAGAGACCCGGCCTCGAAGCGATCGATGAGGGTGTCGACGCGGGTCGGCATCCGCCAGAGCACACCGGCGTTCGCCAGGGACTGCTTGCCGAGATCCTGCAGCAGGTGCCCGCCCTGATCGCGCAGCAGCTTGCCGGCATAGGGCTCGACCGGCTCCCAGATGTTGAAGGTCGGATCGAGTGCGCTGCACATTCCGGAGGTCAGTGAGACGGCACGCATGAGCAGCAGCAGCTTCTCGGGGAACTGCACCGGAAGGCTGCGCATCGAGTCGCCGAACTCGACGGCGAAGTCCTGCAGCTCGTGCGGGTCGACGTCGCGCAGTTCGTTGAAGCCCATGCCCCCGAATCGCGCGAAAAGCATGGTGAGCGCGCGCTCGAGCTCGAGGGTGTCGGCCGACGGCAGCAGCACCCCGATCTCCTGTGCGGCCTTCACGAGCCCGCGGCTGTCGCGTGAGGCGACGGCGATCACCAGGGTGCGCAGCCCGCTGCGCAGTTCGTCGGGCACCTCGGCCATCATCCCGAAGTCGATGAACGTGAGGCGCCACTTCGGCGTACCAGGCGAGTCGTCTGCCACCGGCGTGACGAAGATGTTTCCCGGATGCGGGTCGGCGTGCACGAACGAGTGCGTGAAGACCTGATCGAGCATCACGTCGGCGAACGCCGATGCGACCTCGCGCGGGTCGATGCCGGCCTCGCGCAGCGCCTTCGTGTCGTTGATCTTGATCGCAGTGACGTCCTCGAGGGTGAGCACCCGCCTGGTGGTGCGCTCCCACACGACGCCGGGAGAGGTCACCCGGTCGTCGTCCGCGAAGTCCTCGGCGAACCGCTCGCCGCTGGCCGCCTCGTGCAGGTAGTCGACCTCTTCGTGGCTGGTCTGCGCGAACTCCTCCACGAGCGCGCGGGCGTCCACGCGCGCCGAGACCATGCGCACCCGGTTCGCCCAGCGCGCGACCCGGCGAAGCGCCGCGAGGTCGATGTCGATGATCCGGTCGATCCCGGGCCGCTGCACCTTGACGACGACGGCGCTCAGACCGGTGTCGGCCGCGTCGGCGGGCAGGAGGGTGGCGCGGTGCGCCTGACCGAGGGATGCCGCGGCCACCGGCATCCGATCGAAAGAGGCGAACGCTCGCTCGAGCGGCATGCCGAGTTCGGTCTCGGCGACGAGGCGGATCTCGTCGAACGGCACCGCCGGCACCTCATCCTGCAGGGCGGCGAGCTCGGCGGTGATCTCGGGCGGCAGCACGTCGAGGCGCGACGACATGAACTGCCCGACCTTGATCATCAACCCGCCGAGGTCGACGGCGAGCGTGCGGAACCCGCCCGCGAGCGCCAGCATCCGATCGTCGCGGGTGCGTTCGGCGACGCGTGCGAGCCCGAGTCTGGGCAGCACGAGCTCGAACCACCAGATCTGCGTGAATGCGCGCGCGGCGAAGCGCATGATGCGTCGATAGCGAGCTCTATGGATGCCCGTGTGTGCGCGCCCATCCGCCATCGAGGCTCCCTCGTTCGATGTCACCCTTCGGCGAGAATCGCGTACAGCTTACGACGCGCGTCCTCCAGAATGGCGACAGCCTCGTCGACCTGATCGGGGGTGCCGGTGCGGGCGAGCTGCGCGGTGGCGCTGGCGAGCTCCATGCCGGCCTTGGGCAGGGCGGTGAGGTGGCTCGTCGGACGTCCGCCGACGTTCTCCCACGGCGCGGGCTTGGCAGCCGCGTCTTCGGATTCGGCGATGCCGGCATCCGTCAGCGAGTACGTCTTGCGACCGTTCTGTTCTTCCGCGGTGATCAGGCCTTCGTCCGCGAGCAGCTGCAGGGTCGGATAGACCGATCCGGCGCTCGGCTTCCAGGCGCCGCCGGAGCGCTCGCCGATCTCGCTGATGATCTGGTAACCGTGCATCGGCTTCTCGGCGAGCAGCGAGATGACTGCCGCGCGGACGTCACCGCGGGCCATGCGCGAGCCGCTGGTGCGCTGCTCGAAGCTGGTTCGCAGCTGGTCCATGGCGTCCCAGACGCCGGCGAGCGGGTTGCCCGCTCCGTTGCTCGCGCCGAAGCCGAAGGGCCCGGTGGGGAATGCACTGTTCATGATGCCTCCTTGATATCCGAACGATGGTTAACGATATGTCGTTGAGTGTCG
The DNA here is from genome assembly GCF_050408615.1 of Microbacterium alcoholitolerans. NCBI lineage: Bacteria > Bacillati > Actinomycetota > Actinomycetes > Micrococcales > Microbacteriaceae > Microbacterium > Microbacterium alcoholitolerans. The sequence goes on from NZ_JBNTKD010000001.1 coordinate 1,758,229, forward strand.
TTCGGCAAGGGGTTGAACGGGACGCGGGTGGGTCGGGGCGCCCGAGAACAGGCTCGTTGCCCAGGACCGGCTGGTTTTCCGGCATCGACCTGCGCTCGCGAACCAGCCTGTTCTCGTCGACGGGAGAAGCGGATGCCAGGGAGACGGATGCCGGGGAGACGCCCACTCACCACTCCCGCAGGAACGCCTCCACCTCGTCACGCGTCGGCGCCGTCGTCGGGCCGCGGCGCGTCACCTTGATGGCTGCGGCCGCGTTGGCTCGGCGGCAGGCATCCACCCAGCTCGAGCCCTCCACGACACCGGCGAGCATCGCGCCGGTGTGGGTGTCGCCGGCGCCGTTGGTGTCGAGCGGGGTCTGCGGGAATCCCGCGATGTACGTCGTCTCGCCGTCGGCGTGCACGGCGCAGCCCTCGGCTCCGTCGCGGACGATCACGACCGCCTCGTCGCGCAGCAAGGGAGCAAGAGCCACGGCCTGCGCCTCGATCTCGCGATCACCCGCATCGACCGGGATCTGCCGCGCGGCCAGCAGGTCGGTCGCCTCTTCGGCGTTGCCGGTCCAGACATCGGTGTGGGCGAGCATCGTCTCGCGCACCTCGGCTGGCAGCGTCGCGAACGCGGCGCCCGGGTCGAGCACGACGATCGCGGCATCGGGCAGCGTCGCAAGCCATTCGAGCAGCGGGTCGCGGGTCTGCTCGACGGCGAGCGAGTACCCGGTGACGCAGACGAGATCGCCGTCACCGACGTGGGCGCTCGCGAGCGATTCGACCGTGATGTCGCGCTCCGCGCCGAGGGTGGTGACGAAGGTGCGCTCGGCAGTCGGCTCGATCATCACGACGCAGACACCGGTGTCCTGCGTGATGACGGCGGGGGCGGATGCCACGATGTCGTCATCCGCGAGGGCCGAGCGGATCAGATCGCCGTTCGGTCCGGTGCCGAGCGTCCCGGCGTGCACGCACTGCGCGCCGAGCCGTGCAGCGGCCAGCAGCACGGTCACCGCGCCGCCGGCGTAGTGGGTGACGGAGGATGCCATCACGTTCTGCCCGCGGTCGGGAAGGTCAGGCACCTCGACGATCAGGTCGACGAGCGCCTGCCCGGTGTGGATCACGCGCGGCGTGGAATCGTTCGAAGCCGTCTCACCGTCTGCAACAGGGGGCTCGTGCCGGGCATCCGCTCGCATCTGGTCAGCCTATCGAGCGTTCCGTGCCACCCGAATGCCGTCGCCTGACCCCGCCCATCGAGTGACAGACTGGTCGGCATGTGGATCGGCTGGGTCGAATTCGACGTGCTGCTGGGCGACGTGCGATCTCTGAAAGAGAAGCGCAGCGTGATCCGTCCGCTGATCGCCGATCTCTCGCGTCGCACCGAGGCGGCCGTCGCCGAAGTGGGTGACCACGACCTGCATCGCAGGACCGCGATCGGCATGTCGGTGATCGGGGCCGACGCGACGCACGTGCGTGACGTGCTCGATCGGGCCGAGCGGATGCTGGCGGAAGAGCACCCCGAGGTCACGCTGCTCTCGGTCCGACGCGGTCTGCACTCCAGCGAGGACTGAGAACGACGCCTGAGGTCCGACCACGCGGCAGGCGGGCTCACGCGGGTGAGGGTTCAACCGCTGCGCTGGGCGACAGCATCCGACCGCCCTTCCAGCGCCCACGCGCAGAGCACTGCGACGATTCCCGCGATCGGCACGACGAGCAGCCCTGTGCGCAGGCCTGCGTTGTCGGCGACGAGCCCGACGATGGGCGGTGAGAGCAGGAAGCCGAGGCGCAGCAGCCAGGACACGATCGTGAGACCGGCGCCGTGCTTGAGGCCTGGCAGCTCGTCGGCGACGTGCATCGCGGCGGGGATGAGCGTGGCGCAGCCGTACCCGGCGGCGGCGAAGCCGAGGATGGTGCCGGGGATCGACGGGAAGGCGAGGGCGAGGCCCATGCCGACCGAGGCGATCAGTCCGCCGGTGATGGCGACGGCGCGCTGACCGAACCGGTCGGTGAGGCCGTCGCCGACGATGCGTCCGACGAACTGCGCGCCGACGAGGGCGATGTATCCCGTGGCGGCGAGCGCCGCGGGAGTGTCGAGCGAGGTGACCAGGTAGAGGGTCGCCCACGACATCCCAGCGTCTTCGATGAGCGCTCCGGCGATCGAGATCAGCACGAGCGCGATCAGGATGATGACGGTCTTCGCGGTGATGCGCTGCAGGGCGCCGCCGAGCTCGGGACCGTCGGCGACGGCATCCTCGTCGATCTCGCGGTCGCGGCCGGGCAGACAGAGGCGCAGGGCGATGATCGCGACGATGCCGAACAGGATCGCCGAGATGATCAGATGGATGCCGAGGGGGACGGCCAGCGCGATCGCCGCAGCCGCCATCGAGCCGCCGAGCACCGCGCCGATCGACCAGATCGCGTGGAACGAGTTGATGATCGAGCGGCCGTGGCCGCGCTGCACGCGCAGGGCGTGGGCGTTCTGGGCGACGTCGGTGATGGCATCCGATGCTCCGCCGAGGAACAGGCCGAGCGCGAAGAATGCGACGTGCGGCGCGAAGCCGGCGGCGAGGATGCCGAGGCTGGTGATGATGGTGCCGGCGACGGCGACCCTCGCCGAGCCGAAGCGGCGGATGAACACCGCCGCAGCCAGCCCCGCCACGATCGCGCCGGCGGGGAAGGCTGCGATGGCGAGTCCGTAGGTGGTGGCGTCGAGTCCGAGCGTGCTCTTGATCTCTGGGTAGCGCGGCAGGATGTTGGCGAACAGCGCTCCGTTGGTGAGGAAGAGCAGCGCGACGCCGAGGCGTGCGCGGCGCATCGCGGGTGCGACGAGGGTGGAGCTGGGCATATGTACGACCGTGCCCAAGACTGTCGCAATCGAACGATTAACGATAGATTCTCTCTGTTGCTCGATGAGAGGATGCTGTCATGGGACGGACGACAATCGTGCTGCTGCGCGTGGTGATCGCGCTGGCGCTGGCGGGTTCGCTGGTCGTGCAGACGGTGCTCGCGCCGCTGATCTGGGTGGATCTCGACGGCACCCCGACGTGGTTCCGCGTGAGCTTCGTCGTGATCGTGGTGCTGGGCGTGCTGACGATGCAGGTGTTCGCCGTGTGCGTGTGGTTGCTGCTGACCAGGGTGCGGCGCGGATCGATCTTCCAGCAGTCCTCGTTCCGGTACGTCGACGTCATCATCGGCGCGATCGGTGCGACCGCGCTGCTCGCCGTGGGGATGGCGTTCGTGCTCGCACCGACGCAGATCGCTCCCGGTGTCGTGGCCCTGGTGTGCGGAGCCGCGCTGGTCTTGGGTGGCATGGCGCTGCTGGTCGTGGTGATGAAGGCGCTGCTGCGGCAAGCGACCGAACGCGAGGTCGAGGCGCAGGCGCTGCGCACCGAACTCGGCGAGGTGATCTGAATGCCGGTCATCGTCGACATCGATGTGATGCTCGCCCGGCGCAAGATGGCCGTCGGCGAACTCGCCGAGCGCATCGGCATCACTCCGACGAACCTTGCCGTGCTGAAGAACGGGCGCGCGAAGGCCGTGCGGTTCACGACGCTGGATGCCCTCTGCGAAGTTCTGGAGTGCCAGCCCGGGGATCTGCTGCGGTGGGAGCCCGACGGAGACGCGAGCGTTTGAGTCGTCGTTGTCAACGGGGTGCCGTTCGGTGGTGACGGATGCCAGCCTGAGCGTCGAAGAGATCGGAGACCGGTATGTCTGACCCCACCCCTTTCATGGACGATCCGCTCGACGCCGAGGGCGTCGACCCGGACCTCAGCAAGGATCGAGACGACGAGCGCCAGCAGTCACCCGGCGCTGACGTCGAAAGCCCGGAGGCAGAGAGCCCAGATGACCGTGCGCCGACGCATGACGAACAGCTGCGGGACCTCACGGCTGCCGAGCAGCAAGGGCATGAGGGGGACGGGTACGCGCACATCCCTTGAGTGAATCGGCGGCTTGGGCCCGAGATGCAGGCGGGTGCTCCCGTGCGTCACGGATAGGACAGCGGGCGAGGCTAGACGCAAATACCTGGCCGCAGCTGCTCTTTGGTGGCGCGTTCTCCGCTAAGGTGTGGCTCAGTCGACGAAAGTCGGCGCGGCGGAGTACTCCCGACTCCGCACCACCCGTCGCGACGCAGCATCCGGTTGGTATGCGAGCGCCTCGCTGTCCCGAAGTAGGTGCTCAATGGCTCGCAAGCGCGCCGCATCACCCAACAAGAAGAGCCACCCCGGTTGGATCGTGCTCGCGGTGATAATCGGAATCACCGCACTCGGTGGCCTATTGGGCCGCGTGGCTACCCCGGTGTTCGTAATCGTCGTCATCCTCGCTGCAGCACTTGGTCTGTTCACGATCATCAAAGGCGCTACCCCGCGCTTGGGCATGCGTTCACGTAAGACGGGATTTGCGACCCTTGGCGTAGCCGCACTACTCGTCCTCGGCGGCGGCGTTGCGAACGCGAACCCCACAGACAAGGAGCAGCCACCGTCAGCCGCAGCGCTCATCTCATCCACTGTGCAAGAGGCGGCGTCAATGGCCGAGAGGGCAACCCCGACGCCAACCCCTATGCCGACCACCTTCGAGGAGGTGGATGTCGATTCGATCATCCCGTTTGACCGCACCACCGTCGACGACCCGACGGTGAGCGAAGGAACGACAGTGGTTTCTACAGCGGGCGTCAACGGGACGAAGCGGACGACGTACAAAGTAACCTACGTCGACGGACGGGAAGTCGCTCGCGACGTCGTGAGCGAGACAATCGCCGTCGAACCGGTGCATGAAGTCACGACGCGAGGAACCCTCAAGCCGCAGCCCGCCCCCGCGCCGCCGCCTGCCGCCAAGCCGGTGCCGCTGACCCAGCCGAGCGGCGACTGCGATCCGAACTACACGGGAGCGTGCGTTCCGATCGCGAGCGATGTGGACTGTGGCGGTGGCAGTGGGGATGGTCCCGCCTACCTCGATGGAACGGCGCGCGTCGTCGGGACGGATATCTACAAGCTCGACCGTGACAAGAATGGCGTCGCCTGCGACTGAGCCCAGCCGCTTTCACTGATCCAGTTGCAGCCGCTCGGACCGCGCACCGATACCCACGAAGCGACCCGTGACGTGCGTGAGGCGCGGGTGGTCGCGCAGCATCCGCAGTGGAAACGGCAGCGGAGCTTCCGCCGCTCGCTCGGCGATCAGGGGACCCTGCATGCGGCGCTGCACGAACTGGGTGATCCACGTGGGCCAGGTGCGTCGTCGCTGCACGCGGCGCAAATCTGCTGTGGTCGGGATGCCGTCGCGCAGCACCGGGCCGAGAATGCGCGCGGCGGCGACGGCGTCTTGAATGGCGATGTTGATACCTACGCCGCCTGCGGGTGACATGGCGTGTGCGGAGTCGCCGATGCACAGCATCCCGTCGACGAACCAGCTGCGCAGCCGCTCAAGCCGCACGCGCAGCAGGTGCACGTCAGAGGCGGCGAGCGCGGAGACGGCGTCGGCCATGCCGGGCGAGATGCGCGCGATCCGGTCTTTCATCACGGCGAGGTCGGCGTCGCTGCCATGCCACGCGCCGGCGGGGATCACATGGGCGATCTGGAAGAAGTCGCCGCGGTCGATCGTGATGATGAGCCCGGATCCCGCCTGGATGAAGGGGTAGCGCTCGCCCGAGGTCTTGGCGATGCGGAACCAGAGGACGTCCATCGCGGAGGCGACTCCGGTCGGGATGAGGCCCGCCGCGGCGCGGATGTCAGAGTCGCGGCCGGAGGCGTCGACGACGAGGCGGGCGCGGACGGCGACCTCGCCATCGGGGCCGGTTCCGACGACGCCGGCGACGCGGTCACCGTCGCGGATCAGCTCGCCGACGCGAGTGGAGCGCAGGAGGGTGAACCTCGGATGCTGCGCTGCCGCCTCGGCGATCAGGTCGAGGAAGTCCCACTGCGGCATGAAGGTCATGACCTTGCGCCGGGTGGGCAGGTGGGTGAAGTCCGCCAGCGTTAGTTCGTTGCCGTACCAGCTGAACGTGACGCGGGGCATGTCGTCGTGCGGGCGGGTGAGGAACTCGTCGAGCAGGCCGAGGTCGGCGAGCAGGTCTTGCGTGGAGGGGTGGATGGTGTCGCCGCGGAAGTCGCGGAGGAAGTCGGCGTGCTTCTCGATGACGATGACCCGGATACCCTGACGCAGCAGCGCAAGCGCCAGCATGAGTCCGGCCGGTCCGCCGCCGACGATCGCGCAGTCTGTCTCGAGCTCGGTGGTCATGGGTACAGCATGCTCTGGGTGCGACGGGGATGGGGGTTGAATCCGATGACATGACCCGCTCGATGCCGAGGGTTCGCAGAGCTGAGCGTCGGCTGACACGATCCGGCACACTGGTTCTCAGAGGAGATCCATGACCACCACGAATGAGCGCCGCAAGGATGAGTCCGATCTCCTGCCCAATGTCACGCGACTATCCGTGAAGCACCTGATGCAGTTGGAAGCGAGTATCGTGACGGAGCTTCGGCGACGCGAGCTGGTGCGAACCAACAACAAGCCGCTGGGCGATATCGCAGAGCACGTCGTGTGGCTCGCGCGTGGCGGCGTGCTCGAACCCAACTCGACCAAGTCGCACGACATCACGACCGCCAGCGGTCACAGAATCCAGGTCAAGGCGATGGCGAATCGCGCGGCTGGCGCCGGGGCGCGCTTCAGTCCGTTCCGGAGCGCTGGGTACCACTCGGCGGTGTTCCTGGTCTTCGACTCCACATTCGAGATCACGGAGGCCTATGAGGTCGAGGCTGACTTGATCGAGGCACACGTGCGGTTCGTACCCCATGTTGCGGGACGCCAGCCGAGTCTGACGCAGGTGCGTACGCTCGGCACCGACGTCACCGCCGAGATGCAATCGGCGTACGCCCGCATCGACGACAGCCTCACGTCTGGGTGACCACAGCATCCTTCAAGAGACAGTTGGGGTGGTCGGCCCGCCCACGACGATCGCGCAGTCTGTCTCAATCTCGGTTGCCCGAACGCAGGAGCTCATTCAGTGTTCGGCTCCGAAACCGTCAGGGAGATCGCTCCCAGACTCTGATGACAGGGTCGCGGATAGCGAAGGGCAGGAGCGACACCCGAGGGTGGCCGCGCCTGCCCTTCTCACGGCGCTAGGCGACGAAGTCGGCCGTCAGAGGCACGTCATGTCCGTACGGCGGGTCGATGTCGTGATTGTCGACGCCCAGCTCACGCGCAAGCGCCCGCACTTCATCGCCGCGAGTGCGAGCGAGTTCCAACCCTCGAAGATTCGAGTCGATCTGCTCTGGACGGGTGGCTCCGAACAGCAGTGAGCACACGTTCGGGCTTCCGACAGCGAACGCGATACTGAACTCCGCCGCGGTGACACCGAGGGAAGCCGCAGCCTCTTCGATGGCGGGAACGCGTGCCTTGATGTCCTCCCGGATGCCTCCAATATCGAGGCCTATGTGCCGCGAGGGTGAGAGGTTGCCCGTGAGAATGCCGCCCTCGAGCGAGTCCGACGCATGCACCGACATCCCGGTATCGGCGAGTACTGACTGATAGTCGGAGCCGTCGACCACATTCTGTCGGACGACGGAGTACTTCAACTGCACCATCTCGGGAGTCGGCAGTCCTTCGGCAACGCAGAGGTCATGCGCTCGACGGATCAGCTCCGGTCGCCAGTTGAGACCGCCCCAGACACGGGCACGCCCCGATGTCACGAGCTCTGCTGCATCCCGCGCGAGGCGCTCAACATCCATCTCAGGGCGCGGATGTTCGACGATGATCACATCGACGTTCTCCACCGCAAGCCGCCTCATGGACGCGTCGAGCTGCGACGTCAGGGAACGCTCGGGATAGTCGAAGTACCAAACCTTCTCGGCGATGACGATATCGTCCCGGGAGAAGTTGGCCTCTTGCAGCATCCGTCCGAAGAGCACCTCGGTGTGCGGCTTGTCGCGGTAGTACGCGACGTCGAAGAACCGGATGCCGCGCTCGTAAGCATGGTTGATCAGGTTGACATTGGCTTCGAACGACAGACGCGAGTATGTGTGCCATGAACCGAGGGAAAGCTCGCTGACTGCGATGTCGCTCTTTCCGATATTGCGCATGTTCTACTTCCTTTTCATTGCATTGACGAACGCGTGTGCACGCGCCGACTGGGGGTTGGTGAGCACATCAGCCGGATCGCCGAACTCGACGATGCGGCCCTCATCGAGCAGTGCCACCTTGTCGCTGACCTCGCGAGCGAAGTTCAACTCGTGAGTGACGATGAGCATCGTCATACCGGCATCGACCAGCTCGCGGATCACGTCCAGCACTTCACCGACGAGCTCGGGGTCGAGCGCCGAAGTCGGCTCGTCGAAGAGCATCACGCTCGGATGCGGCGCCAGCGCGCGAGCGATGGCGACGCGTTGCTGCTGGCCGCCCGACAGCATCCCCGGATACTCGTCGGCCTTCTCAACCAGCCCAACGCGGTCGAGCAGGTATCTCGCACGCTCCTCTGCCTGCGCCTTGGGCTGGCGATGCACCACGCGCAGACCCTCGCAGATGTTCTCTAGGGCGGTCATGTGCGGGAAGAGATTGAATTGCTGGAACACCATTCCGAAGTGCTCCCGCTGTCGCGCGCGTCTCTTCTCCGAAAGGGGGTGATACACACCATCCCGCAGACTGAAGCCGAGCAGTTCACCCTGATAGTGAACGGCGCCTGAGTCGAGCGTCTCCAGCATGTTGATGCATCGCAGGAACGTGCTCTTGCCTGACCCCGATGGGCCGAGAAGGGAGATCACCTCACCGTGGTGCAGGTCGAGATTAATACCCCGGAGGACATGGTTTTCGCCGAACAGCTTCTCGACGTCGCGCGCCCGGATCAGAGGCCCATCCTTCGGTTCAGTCGGTGACACCGCGGAACCCCTTTCCGTATCTGCGCTCTAGCTGGCGCTGCCCGACCATGGCGAGGCTCGTCAGCACCAGGTACCAGATGCATGCCACGACGAGCAGCGGGATGGTCTGATAGGTGACGCCGTAGATCAGCTGCACAGTGGTGAGCAGCTCGGTGTAGCCGATCACGAAGACCAGCGATGTGTTCTTGAACAGCGTGATCATCTCGTTGCCGAGCGCGGGGATAATCACTCGGATCGATTGGGGCGCGATGATCCGGCGCATCGACTGCCAACCAGTCATCCCCATGGAACGCGCTGCTTCCAGCTGCCCGCGAGGCACCGACAGGATGCCGCCGCGATAGATCTCGCCGATGTACGCGCCCTGGATCAGGGTGAGGCCCAGGATGGCTGCCGTCGACTGCGAGATCAGCTGATTCGTAGGAAACGACACCAACGGCGGAAGGAACGGCAATCCGATGGGAATCTGTGGCAGCAACGCCGAAAGGAAGAAGATGAACAGCAGCAACACCAGCGCCGGAATGGCCCGGATGAACCAGATGTACACTGCACCGACCGCTTGGAACACGGGGTTCGCGGACATCCTCAGATAGGCGACGAGTCCTCCCATCACCAGGCCACTGATCGCGCAGATGAACGTCAGAACGATCGTGTTGCGAAGCCCCGCCATGATGTCCGGGTGGAACAGGTACTCCCAGACGACGTCCCATTGCCAGTTCTGGCCACGCACCAGGAAGTCGATCAGCCCTATCAGCATGATCGCGACGATGCCCCCGGAGATCCACCACGACGTTCGGCGCGGTTTGGCGAAGCGATACGTCTTCTTCTCCAGACCGTTCTCCTCCGGGCTCTGCGCTGGTCGCAGAATCACCTCAGAACTTTGAACCATTGATCTCGATCTTTTCCAGCCCAAGGCTCTCCTGGCCCCACTCCGCAAGGATGCGGTCGTAGGTGCCGTCCTCCTTCATGGCCGTGAGCGCCTCGAAGATGGCGTCGCGCAGTTCGGTGTTCTCCTTCGGAATGCCAACACCATACGGCGCGAGATGCTCGGGCTCCCCGGCGAGTTCGAACTGATCGGGCTGATCGGCAACGAGCTCGTTGGCAACGGCCAGGTCGGACCATTCGACGTCCACGCGGTCGCTCTGCAGCGCGAGGGTAGCGGTCGGACCGTCCGCGTATCCCTGTATGTCGATCGCAGGCTTGCCGGCGTCAGCGCACTTCTTCTGCTCTTCGTCTGCGTAGCCCTGTTGGATGCTGCCCTTGACGATTGCGAGGCGAGCGCCGCAGAGATCCTCCCTCCCCGCGATGTCCGCAGGGTTGCCCTTCTGCACGATCAATACGACGCCACCTTCGACGAGGTCCACGAAGTCGAGGGTCTTGCGACGCTCGGCGAAGTCACCGGCCGCGAGCGCCACGTCGTAACGCTGAGCCAGAACGCCCGGGATCACGGCATCCGACGACACCTTCTCGAATTGCGCTTCAAGGCCGAGCCGGTCGGCGTACTCTTTCGTCAGATCGACGATGAGCCCTTTCATCTCCGGACTGCCGGCGTCGGTGTACTTGAGCGGTTTGACGCTGCCACTGTCAGCCGCGACAAGCACGCCGGGTGCACTGAGTGCACTACTGAGGTCGATCTCACTTTCTGCGCCGGGTGCCCCGGAGGGCTCGGATGCTGGTGCGGACGAACAAGCGGCAAGCGATGTGGCGAGCGCAAGCGATGCGGTGACGACGAGTGCTCGGGTGGTGCGAAGCCTCATTGCTTCTCCTTTCGTTGGAGGGGTTGCCCAGCACGCTAACCAGGATTCATGAGATAGTCAATACGTTAACTATTTCGTGATCAGCTCTCGCTAGACTTCAGGCACGATCTGACTCACCGGCGCGTTGGAGGTATGACATTGGGCGAAGACAATCCCGAGAACGGCTCTGGAAGTTACAACAGAACCGAGCTCGGCGACGTCTCGTATTGGTCCTTCGTCGAGCACTTCGATCAGGTGGCGAGCGGAAAGATGCCGTGGCTCGATCTCGAGGCCGCGACGTTCTTCATGACCCTGCACCGCGCCTTCGAGCTGATCGTTTACGACATCCGTGGCGAGCTTGAGCAGAGGTTGACCCCCGCCGGCCTGCGGGTGCTTATCGTCCTCGTCACCGCAGGTCGCATGACCTTGCTGCGCGTCGCTGAGCTCACCGGAATGAGCCGCGCCGCCGTCTCGGCGCTGCTGAAGCGGCTGGAGGCAGACGGCGTGGTCACGCGTACGCCCGCCGAGAACGACGGTCGCAGCATCCTGATCGAAGCCACCGCCGAGGGTGCCGAGCTGATGACCGAGGTGTACCGCGACTACAACGCCCGCGAAAGCGTGTGGTTCTCGAAGCTCGACGCCAACGAGGCAGAGGTGATCAAGTCGGCGCTCTCGCGGCTGGCATCAAGCCTGAGCGGAGCGAGGCGGAGGAACTGACGGCCATTTCGCGAACTTGGAATCGCCTTGGTGCTCGAAGTCGGCGACAAGGACGGTTCCACTCGCGCCCACTTTCATCCGCGCCGGAGACCGCCACGAAGGTCACTGAGCATCTGCTCGATGTGCAGCAGCGGCTGACCGCGCTCTGGCCGGCGCTAGGCGTCGAACATTCAGCCGACCTGCCACCCGCCGTCGACGACGATGCTCTGCCCGGTGACGTAGGCCGCGAGGTCGCTCGCGAGGTAGACGAAGGTGTCGGCGACATCCTCGGCCGACCCGAGCCGGCCCATCGGGATACGCTCGACGAATTGCTGCCGCTCGGCCTCAGCGGTGGTGCCGTTCTGCTCCGCGCGGCGATCGAAGAGCTGGTTGAGCATCGCCGTGCCGATCTGCCCCGGGCACACCGAATTGACCCGGATGCCCGCCGGTGCGAGTTCGGCCGCCATGCTCTGCGCAAGCCCGATCAGCCCGAACTTCGACGCCGAGTACGCCGCGTTGCCCCGGCCACCGCGCAGCCCGAACAGAGAGGAGGAGAAGATCACGCTTCCTTCTCGACCCGATCTTTCGAGACGTCGCGCGAACACGGTCGCGGTGTGGAATGCGCCGGTGAGATTGACCGAGATCACGGTGTTCCACTCACGCTGTTCGATCTCGAGCGCGGGTTTCGCGACGAGGATGCCGGCGTTGGCAACGATCACGTCGCACACTCCGAGCTCCGCCTCGACACGGTCGGCGACGTTCTCGAGCGGTGTCGGCTCGGTGACGTCGACTCCTATTCCCATCGTCCGCACTCCGTGACGCGCGGCGATCTCGGCGGCGACGGCGGACGCCTGCGCTTCGTCGAGGTCGGCGACGACCACCGCCGCCCCCTGCGACGCCATCCGATCGGCGATCGCGTGGCCGATCGCCCCGACGGCGCCGGTGATGAGGGCCACACGTCCAGTGAGGAGCCCAGATTCAGCGAGCGCGCTCATCGGTGCCCTCCCTTCGGGTGATGCACGGCGTTCAGCACGACCTGGTCGTGCCCGGGGATGAGGTGGGCGCTGGTCTCGCGCGACACCGCAAGCAGCTTCTGGAATGACGCCCTGGCATCGGCTTCGTCGGCGTCCGTCCCACCTGCGTACGATCCGCAGTGCACGTGATCTAAGAAGTTCTGCGCCAGATCGGCCGCGTCCCCGGCCATCACCCATGTACCCGATTCTGGCAGCTCGACGCGGAACGACTGATGCCCCGGAGTGTGCCCCGGCGTCGCCAGAGCGTGCACGCCGGGCGCGAGCTCCTCATCGCCGTCGAGCATCCGCCATCGCGTGCCAGGCTCTGACCAGTCGGGTTCGTAGAACCCCTCGGCGATACCGACGGCGCCACTGCGCACGAAATCGAGTTCGGCTTGCTGGATCGCGATGGTCGCTCCCGCCCGCGCAAGGGTCGGGATGCCGCCGGAGTGGTCGACGTGCATGTGACTGACCGCCGCCAAGGTGATGTCGCCGGGAACGAGACCAATCTCGGCGAGCGCTGTCTCGAGCGGATTCTCGCCATTACCCCAGTTGTACCGCCCCTCGGGCGGTTCCGGGTACAGATGCCACTGCTCATCGAGGTTCGGGGCACCGGCGCATCCGGCTGCGTATGCGGCCGAATTCACCGGATCCTCGTGGGCTGATCGCGACATCCCGGTGTCGAGCAGCACCCATCCCTCGCGGGTCTCGACCAGGGCGCCGAACAGCGGCTCCCAGTAGAGATGGTGCCGACCGCCTGCCAGCGACAGGTTCTTCGACACCCTCTCGGCGCCATACTGCAGAAAGAACAGACGGTCGGCGTTCATGATCACACTCCTGTCTTGAGCGACTCGGAAGGAGCAGCCGCCGTCCGGCGGTTGCGGGCCGTGAGCAGCAGATACACCAGACCGGTCACGATCAGGCCGGGGATCCACGACAGATCGGCGTCACCGAACAGCGGTGTGGCGGCACCCTTGATGACGCCGTTGTTCATGAACGGCAGTGCGGCGGCGATGCCGACGAAGTAGGCGATGAACGCTTGCCAGTTGACGCCGCCGTAGGTCCACGTCGTCGCGTCGTGATAGTAGATGCCGCGCTTATTGAAGAACTCGTCGACCTGATACTCGCCCTTGCGGATCCAGTAATAATCGATCAGGTTCACCGCACCCCACGGCACGAAGCCGAGCAGTAGGAACGACAGGAATATGCTGACGTTCGCCGCGAACTCGCCCGAGGCGAAGATCGCGATGATCAGACCCAGGACGAACGTCGGCATAAGCATCCACACCCGGGTGGCCTTCGACGCCCGCACCTTGCGGAACGAGGTCGCCGCCGTAATGAGATTCAGCATGCTGCCGTAGAGGTTGAGCGCATTGTTGCCGCCGATCGCCACCGCGGTGACGACGAGGATGATCGCGACGATCCAACCGCCGCCGAAGAGCTCACCAATCGAAGCCATCGTGTCGTCCGGGTTGAACTGCGTGGCCAGCAGCACGCCGAGCAGCATCGTCCACGTCGTGCCCAAGAAGGCGCCACCGAAAGTCCAGCCGAAGGCCGCGCTGGGCTTGGTGTCTGTGGGCAGGTAGCGGGAGTAGTCGGACACGTACGGAGCATAGGTGAGCAGGAAGGTGGCAACCAGACCGAAAGCGGTGAGGAAGGGGCCGGGGGCGAAACCCGCCATGGTCATGTCGAGACCGCCGTGGATGAGCGCCGCCACCGTCACGATGATCACGGCGATCGCGAGCGGCCACATCGCCCATTTAGCCGCGACATGGATGGCACGATAGCCGATCAGCGACAGCACGAGGCTCAGCGCGGAGACCACGATGATCGAGATGGGAAGATCGATGCTCGGGGCGGCCGCGGAGAGCGCCTGCCCGCCGATCACAGCCGTCGTGGCGAAGAATCCGAGGTACAGGAACGCGGCGAGCGCGATCGGCAGCAGCGCGCCGTAGAAGCCGAACTGCCCACGGCTCTGGATCAACTGAGGCACGCCGAGCTTGGCGCCCTGCACCGAGTGCAGGGCCATGAAGATCGCTCCGGCGAGGTTGCCGAGCACGACCGCGACGACGGCCCAGAATAGGTTGTTGCCGACCACCACGGCCAGCGCTCCGAAGAATGCGTTGCCGACGTTGAGGTTCGCCGAGAACCAGACCGGGAAGAGGTCGCGTGCCGTGCCCTGGCGCTCGCCGGGCGGGATCGCGTTGACGTGCTGCACTTCGATCGCTGATGACTTCGTCGTCTCAGACATCACTTGCTGCCTTTCGATTCGGGTGTGAGGTGTTGCTTGATCGCGTGGACAGCCATGCGGATGGCGACCACGACGAGGAAGGCGGCGAACAGGATGGACGCCACCTGAGGATCGAGCAGGAAGGCGAGAGCAGCGCCGCCGACCGAGGTCACGGCACCGGTAAGGCCGATCGCCGCCGAGGAGCGCAGGTCGACATTGCCCTTGCGCAGGCTGAACCAGGTGGCCACGAGCCCGGTAGGGATGACCACGAGGAGCGACACGCCCTTCGCGGTGAGATCGCTCATCCCAAGCAGCACGACCATTACCGGCACCATGAAGACGCCACCGCCAACGCCGAGAAGGCCAGACAGGATGCCAGTGAGCAGGCCCACGCCGACGAGGATCGCGCCGAGCGTCAGGGTGAGTTCGATGTCGACTCCCCGAGCGGGGACTTCGAGCATCATCCGCACGGCGACAAACAGCATGAAGGCGATGAACAGCCAACGCAGCACGCCTTGCCGCAGCCACGAAAGCAGCCGCGCGCCCCACATGGCCCCGACCACCGTGCCGATCATCAGCAAGCCGGCGACGCGCAGATCGACACTGCCGTGTAGCAGATAGGCGCCCGCCCCCACGATCGAGATGGGTACGACCGCGGCGAGCGAGGTGCCGTGCGCAATGCGCTGGGCAAATCCCAGAGCGAGCACGAGCGCAGGCACGATGAGCACGCCTCCACCGACGCCGAACAGGCCCGAGAGCAGACCGGCGACCGCGCCGACGATCATGAGGCTCCACAGGGACGGGGCGGTGCGACCGGTCGTCTCCGGGGCCGAGGCACGGGTCACAGTTGCACCACCCCCGCGGCCTGGCGGCGGGTGTCGCTCTCGCCCTGCACCCGCTGAGGCGACGTGCCCACGACGGCCTCGTAGTTGACCGGGTCGGTCGCCCATTCTGTGTTGATCAGCAGCACGGTCGCATCGGGCAACAGCCCCGCGGCCGCCCGAGCGTCCGCGTGCCCGGATCGGACGATGGCGAGCAGCCCACCGAGCGAAGCGGCTCCAGACTCCCCTGCGACGATCCCCGACTCGGCGTAGGCCCGCATCGCGACGTCCGCCGCGTCGTCGTCGATCGCGACGAACACATCAGCCGTGCGGTCGATGATGGGCCAGGCCAGTTGCGACGGGAGGCCGCAGTTGAGGCCGGCCATGGTGGAGTCGTGCGGCGGCGGCGCCTCGGTGATGGCGCCGGCTCGAGCCGAGGCGAGCAGGCAGTTCGCGCGGAGCGGCTCGACGATCACCGTACGCGGCGGGGTGGTTGCGGCGTCGGAGCGGTAGTGCACGAGGCCGGCGGCGGCGAACGAGCCGACCCCGGCCTGGAACGCCACCACACTGGGTGCTGTCGCTCCGTTCGCCGCGAGCGCCTGGTCGATCTCGCGGAACATCGTGGAGTACCCGTGCCCAACTTCGCGGGGGATGGCCGAGTAGCCTTCCCAGGAGGTGTCCGAGACCACGATGGTGTTGTCGTCGGCCTCTTCAGCCGAACGCAGGATCGCGTCGTCGTAGCTGCCGTCCACCACGATCACCTCGGCGCCCTCGACCTCAATGTCGGCGATGCGCGATGCGGCCGTTCCCGCCGGCACGAAGATATTGCACGCGACACCCATCAGCTTCGCCATACGGGCGACACCCCGACCGTGATTGCCGTCGGTGGCCGCGACGAGCCGCTTCGCGCCGGCATCCGGTATCCGCTGGCGCAACTGCTCCGGCGAGAGCGACTCCTCGATCCCGCCGAGCCATTCCCGGCGCACCGCGAACGCCGTCGCCCACGAGGCGCCGAGCATCTTAAACGAGGGCAATCCCAGACGAGTCGACTCGTCCTTCACGAGCACGCGTGCAACTCCCAGCGCCTGCGCGATGCGCGGCGCATCGAGCAGCGGCGTCGGCTGGTACCCGGGCACGGTGCGGTGGTAGTCGATGGGAGAGGATCCCTGCTCGGCCTCGGCGGGGATAGACGCCACGGCTCGGGGGTTCGCGAAGAGGTCGTACCGCATCTGATGTCCTTTCAAACCGCGGTGTATCCGCCGTCGATCACGAGCGACTGCCCGGTGATGTACGACGCGGCTTCTGACATGAGGAAGAGCACGCTGCCGACGATGTCATCGGGTCGTGCCTGGCGACCGAGCGGGATGCTGCGCTCCAGTTTGGCGAGGGCCTCTCCAGCGTCGTGCTGGTGGCCCCAGAAGCCGTCATTGAACGGCGTGTCGACCCAGCCGGGACAGATGGCGTTCACCGTCGTCCCCACCGGTGCGAGCTCGTCGGCCAGCGCGCGAACGAGGCCGATGAGGCCCGCTTTGGTCGCGTGATAGGCGGGCATTCCGGCATGCCCGCGCAGGGCGCCGGTGGATGAGGTGAGCACGATCCTGCCCGCACCGGAACGCGCGAGATGCGGTGCCGCCGCCTGCGCCATGAGGAAGGGCGCGCGCAGGTTGACCGCCGCGGAGAGGTCCCATTCCTCGACTGTCCACTCGGACAGCGGATGCGCGACGAGCACCCCCGCGTTGTAGAACACTGCGTCCAGTCGACCGCCGGTGTGCGCAAGGGCGGTATCCACCGCTCGCCGCGGTCCGTCGGCCGAGGCGAGATCGACCTCGACGAACCAGCCGGCGCCGGGCCGGTCTTCGGCGACGAGCGGGTCGCCCGCCGCCGCGTTGCGGTCGACGAGCACTACGTCGTGCCCCTCGTCGCGCAGCCGTCGCACGACGGCGGCGCCGATGCCGGTCGCCCCGCCGGCGACGAGCACCGCGCTCATGACGCGCTCTCCAATCCGCACGCGCCGAGAGCGGCGAGCGCGCAGGCCTCGTCGACCTCGGATGCCGCGCCGCTGACCCCGAGCCCGCCGATCAGGGTGCCCTCGTGATAGATCGGGACACCGCCTGGGAACACCACCGCGCGGCCGCCGAGGGTGGCCGACAGCCCCCAGTCGGTGCCGCCGGGCGCCGAGCTGTGCATCCAGGCGCGGGTCGGGAATCCGAACGACACCGCAGTGTAGGCCTTGTCCTGAGCGATCCCGAGCGCGCCCAACTGCGCGCCGTCCATCCGCGCGGCGGCGACGAGGTTGCCGCCCGAGTCGACGACGGCGGCTGCGAGGCGGATACCGCGCCGGGTGCACTCGTCGTGCACCTCGACGATCAGGCGCTGCGCCGCGGCTGCGGAGATGTCGCTGCGCTGCGCAATCGGCGAGGCGGTCATGTCAGCCGGGCGACGACTGCCCCCACCGCGACGGTGTCTCCTGCAGCGACGAAGATCTCTGCGACGGTGCCGCCGGCCGGGGCTTCGACCTCTGCATCCACCTTCTCGGTCTCGACCGTGACGATGGACTGGCCCTCGGTCACGACGTCGCCCACGGCCACGTCGACGCTGATGATCTCGGCTTCCTGCATCGTCATGCCCCACTTGGGAAGGATGATGTCCATAGCTCTGTCTCTCTCGTTGGTTGTCGGTCAGGCGAGGGTGCGCTGGATCGCGGCGCGGATGTCGTATTCCTGCACCAGCACACGCTCCTCGAGCGGGGCGCTGAACGGCACCGGTACGTCGGCCCAGGCCACGCGTTCGGGCGCAGCCTTGAGCGAACCGAAACCGCTCTGAACGACGGAGGCGACGATCTCGCTCGCGGCTGATGCCGTCAGGCGCGCATTGTCGACGACGACGAGGCGGCCCGTGCGCGCCACCGAGGTGAGCACCGTGTCGATGTCGAGCGGCACGAGCGTGCGCGGGTCGATGACCTCGACGCTCACGCCTTCGGATGCCAGCTCGGCGGCCACCTTCAGCGCCTTCGGCACGGTGGCGCCGATGGCGACCACGGTCACGTCGTCGCCGCGGCGCTTGATGTCGGCGACGCCAAGGGGGACCGTGTAGTCCTCTGCCGGGACGTGCCCGCGCGTTCCGCCGAGTACGTGGTCCTGCAGGTAGACGACGGGGTTAGGGTCGCGGATCGCCGAGAGCATCAGTCCCTTCGCGTCATACGGGGTGCTCGGCATCACGATCTTCAGGCCGGCCACGTTCATCAGCATGGAGTGCAGGTTCTCGGAGTGCTGGGCGGCTCCGCCGCCGCTGGGGCCGGTGGCCGTGAAATAGGTGATCGGCAGGCTGACCTGCCCGCCCGACATGTACCGCAACTTCGCGGCCTGGTTCGCGAGCTGGTCCATGGAGACGTAGAAGAACGCTCCGATCATCATGTCGACCACCGG
This sequence comes from Microbacterium alcoholitolerans, assembly GCF_050408615.1. Classification (NCBI taxonomy): domain Bacteria; kingdom Bacillati; phylum Actinomycetota; class Actinomycetes; order Micrococcales; family Microbacteriaceae; genus Microbacterium; species Microbacterium alcoholitolerans. Next base: position 1,776,992 of record NZ_JBNTKD010000001.1, read on the forward strand.
GCGCAGGCCTGTGGCGGCGGCACCGACGGCCGCGCCGACGAACGCCTGCTCCGAGATGGGAGTGTTGCGCACCCGCATCTCGCCGAACTCCTTGCTCAGGCCGCGGGTGGCGCCGATCACCGACCGGTCGACGTCCTCTCCGATCACGACGACCCGCTCGTCGTCGCGCATGGCAGCCGCGATACCCTCTTTCATTGCTTTGATGAAGTAGGTCGGCCGTTCCTTGGCCTCGGTGTGCTGCATGGTCACTGGTCGGCTCCGTTCGTTGCGTCGGCGAAGAGGTGCTGCAGGGCTTCTTCGGCGTCAGGGAAGGGACTGTTCTCGGCGAAGTCGACCGAGTCCTCGACGGCCCGGGTCTCGTCGGCGTCGATCGCATCCCACTCGTCCTGGTCGATGACCCCAGCCGCGATGAGCGCGTCGCCGTAGCGGGCGATCGGCTCCTTGGCGCGCCACTCGTCCTGCTCGGCCTGCGGCCGGTAATTGCCGGCGAAAGCCTCTTCGCCCTCGTTGTGTCCGTGCCACCGATAGGTGCGCGCCTCTATCAAGCTGGGTCCTTCTCCGGCGCGTGCTCGCGTCACGGCGGTTGCGGTGGCCATGCGGACCGCCTCGACGTCGTTGCCGTCGACCTGCACCCCGGGGATGCCCATCGGGGTGCCGCGGTCCGCGATGCGGCCGGCGGTGACGGTCTCGCTGGGCGACCACTCGCTGTAGCCGTTGTTCTCGCAGACGAAGATCACCGGCAGTTTCCAGATGGCCGCGAGGTTCATCGACTCGAAGAACACGCCCTGGTTCGAGGCGCCGTCGCCGAAGAACACGACGGTCACGGTGTCTCGGCCCTGCTGCTGATCGCCCCATGCTGACCCGGTGCCAATCGGGATGCCGCCGCCAACGATGCCGTTGGTGCCCATGATGCCCAAGTCGAAGCTCACGATGTGCATCGAGCCGCCCTTGCCGCGGCAGTAGCCGTCGACCCGCCCGAGCAGTTCGGCCATCATGCGATCGACAGTCGCGCCCTTGGCGATGAGGTGACCATGGCCGCGGTGGGTGGAGGTGATCCGGTCATCCGGGCGCAGTGCGGCGCACACGCCGACGGCGACGGCCTCTTCACCGAGATAGAGGTGCACGAAACCCGGCAGCGTGCCGCGCTTGAACAGCAGCGCCAACTTCTCTTCGAACCGGCGGATGCGGATCATCTGCCGGAGCATGTCCTTCTGCTTCTCGGCAGTCGGCGTCGTGACGCCCGGCGTCGTGACGGCAGCGGTGGTCATGGCTACTCCTTCGTATGGTGCGGTCGTTGTCATGTCGTCCGAGGCTGGTCTTCACCCCAGAGCACGAGATTGAGAAAGCGGTCGAGGCGTTCGGAGCTGGGGGTCGACAATACGAGCTCAGGGTCGCCCTGCTCGACGATGACACCGCCGTCGATGAAGACGACCCGGTCGGCGACGAGCTTCGCGAAGCCCATCTCGTGCGTGACGATCACCATCGTGCGGTCCTCGGCGGCGAGCGTGCGCATCGTGTCGAGAACTTCCGCGCGCAGTTCCGGGTCGAGAGCCGAGGTCGGTTCGTCGAACAACATCACCTTCGGGTTCATCGCCAGGCTCCGTGCGATGGCGACTCTCTGCTGCTGGCCTCCCGACAAGGATTGCGGCCGTGCGTCGACATGGGAAGACAGGCCGACCTCGGCGAGCGCGGCGAGAGCCTTCTCCTTGGCGACTGCCTTGGAGCGGCCGAGTCCGGAGAGCTGTCCCTCCATGACGTTCTCGAGCGCTGTCATGTGCGGAAAGAGGTTGAACTGCTGGAAGACCATGCCGATGTCGCGGCGGATACGCATGACGTGCTTGGGCACGCCGTCCATCCGTTGTCCGAGCACTTCGACAGTGCCGCCGGTAGGGACTTCGAGGTGGTTAAGACAGCGCAGCATGGTGCTCTTGCCCGAGCCACTCGGGCCGATGATGCATACCACTTCGCCGGCTTCGACATCCAGGTCGACGCCCTTGAGCACCTCTACATCTCCGTAGCTCTTCCGCAGACCCCGCACGCGGATCACGGGGCCGTTCTGGATGACGGGCACTCGATCGGTTCTACTATCGCGCAACGTTCATCCTCCTGTTCAGTCGTTCGGCGTTGATCGCCAGCGGCAGGTTGATGAGCAGATAGAAGAGCGACACGAGCAGCAGCACCTCGATCTGGCGAAAGGTGCCCGCACCCACATTCTGGGCGGTGTTGAAGAGCTCGGCGACGCCGATCACTGAGATCAGGCTGGTGTCCTTGGTCAGGCTGATGAGCATGTTGCCGATGGGAGGCAGCATCCGCTTGATCGCCTGAGGGTAGATAACTCGGACCAGCGTCTTGACGTGCGGCATCCCCATGGACTCCGCAGCCTCCCATTGCCCCTTGTCGATGCTCTGCACCCCGGCACGAAAGATCTCTGCGAAGAATGCACCGAAGTTCAGGCTGAGCGCGATGACGCCGCTGGTGAAAGCGGGCACCGAGACTTCGAAGACGATCGGGATGAGAAAGAAGATCGCGACGATCTGGAACAGAATCGGTGTCAGGCGAAAAAAGTCGACGTACACTCGCGCGGGCCAGCGCAGCCACGCATGGCGACTCATCAACATCTGGCCGGTGATCAGCCCGATGAGCACCGACAGCACGGCAGACCAGATCAGGATCTGGAGGGTCAGGAACGCCGCCTGAAGGAAGATAGGCAGCGATCCCTGCACCCACGAGAAGTCGAAGGTGTACGCGGGCAGCATGACGGGGGGCATGTCGGCGTCCTCAGTCGGCGGCGTTCTGGTCGAGCCAGTACTGGATGCGCTCGTCCATGCGACCGCTGCTGCGCGCGTCGTCCACCCACGCGTCCACACATCCCTTCCAGGCCGCGTCGTTCTGCGGCAGACCGAAGGCGACCTCGAACGGGTCGATGATGTCGTCCTCGCCGGCGGTTGGGGAGGTGACTCTTCCCTGAAGGCCGATGGCGGCGAGCTGTGGGTCCGTGTACTTCGCCAGCAGCACCGGCATTGGCGCGGCTTCGACCATCGAGGCATCGGCCTGCCCCGCGGCGAGGAATTCGTAAAGCAGCAACTGTCCGCGCAGAGGCGCATCGGAGATGTTCGCCTCGGGAATGTACTTCTCGGCGATGGCTAGTTGAGCGTTTCCGGTGCCGTAGACGAAGCGCACATCGGGGTCGTTCAGGTCGTCGATGCTCTGGTATGGGCTGTCCTCCAGCACGTAGAAGAGCTGCCCCGAGAGGTAGTAGTAGTCGCTGAAGTCGATTGCCTTGGCCCGCTCGGGCGTGATGAACAGCTGCGCGCCGATGATGTCGGCCTTGTCGGACTGGATGGCCGCCGTCATGATGCTGTAGTCGTAGTCCTGGATCTTGGCTTCCACGCCGAGAAGAGCGGCGAGCTCGCGGGCGTTGTCCGCTTCGACGCCGGCCCAGCTGCCGTCTGCAGCCTTGAACCCGAATGGCGGCGAGATGCCGATGCCCCAGTTCAGAGCCCCTCTGTCGCGGATCGCGTCGAGGCTCGGGGACGCCGCTTCACAGGCCTTCACCACGTCCGCGCCGAACCCTGCGGTCATGGGCGCCCCGGGTCGCGCCTCTGTGTCATCGCCGGCGGGCGTGCTGGCGGGGGGAGCCGAGGGGAGCTCGATTGCGCACCCCGACAGCACGAGCATCGTGGCGCCGAGCAGGGCGCCCAAGGTCTTCATCGACGTCTTCATGATTCTCCTTCGAACCGGTCAGGTGCGTCATCGTTCCGACGATTGCCTGCTCCAGCGAGCCCGCCACGTCGGCTTGTATCTTTTATAATTCATAAATAATCTGAACACAAGCATCAATGCCGATGCGGATCGACAAGGGGGAATCGCATGAACCGAACCGCCCGTTCTCGCAATGCCGTGCACGGCACATACGGTGCCGCTGCCGCCGGGCACCCGCGGGCTGCCGCCGCGGCATCCGCGATCCTCACCCGCGGCGGGAACGCCATCGACGCCGTGATCGCCGCACAGGCGGTGATCTGCGTAGTCATGCCACACGCAGCAGGTGTCGGCGGCGACATGCTCGCTCTGGTCCACGACCGCGGAACGACGAGAGCGCTCACCGGCACGGGCATGAGCCCAGCACGCCAGCCGGAGCGCTATGCCACCGACGGTGGCACCTCGATCACCGTGCCCGGCATCGTCGACGCCTGGGCGACGGCTGCTCGCCTGTTCGGACGACTGCCCCTCGCAGACTCCCTGGAGGAAGCGATCCGGCTGTGCGACGAGGGCATCCGCGTCGAGGCCAACCTCGCCACAGCCGTCGAGGCGCAGCGCAACCGGCTTGTTCGGCACGGTGCGGCGGACTGGCCCTTGCTGCATCTCGCCGAGGGAGAGCGCTGGCGACAGCCGGAGCTCGCGCGACTGCTGCGGGCGGTCGCCGAGCACGGGCCGACCGCCTTCTACCGCGGGGCCGCTGCCGAGGCCATCGCTAACGCAGTGGAGAGGCAGGGCGGCACCCTCGACGCGACCGATCTGGCGGGGCACGAGACGCCCATCGCAGTCCCCGTCGAGTGCGGGTGGGCAGGCGGGCGGCTGTCAGTGCAGCCGCCTCCGACACAGGGCACGCTGCTCGCGATGGTGGCGAACGCGCTCGATCGCATCACGACCGTCGACCACGACAACCTGCAGCATGTTCTGGTCGAACTCACGGAAGCGGCCTTCGCGCACCGCGACTCTGCGGCTCGCGGAGCGGCTCTGCTCGACGAGACGCTCGACGTCGACGTCGACCGGGCACAGAACCGCGGTGGCCCGCGGGCATACCTGCACACCGCGGGTGTCGCCGTCGCGGATTCCGATGGCATGGTGGTCTCATCGCTCGTCAGCGTTTTCGACGATTTCGGCTCGGGCGTGCTCGTGCCGGAGCTTGGGATCGTGTTGAACAACCGCGCGGGCGGCTTCACCACCGGAGACAACGCCCCGGGGCCTCGACGCCGACCGGTGCACACGCTCGCCCCTGCGCTTGTCGCCCTCCCTAACGGAGACGTGCTCGCCCTCGCCACTCCGGGCGCCGACGGGCAGGTGCAGACCCTGATCCAGGTGCTGGCGCGAATGCGTTTCAGCGGCGATTCCCTCGACGTGGCGATCGCGGCGCCCCGCTGGCGCAGTCAGGACGCCGAGCTGCTCATCGAAGACGACCACGACGGCGCGGAGAATCTGCGCCGTCGTGGGCACATCATCAGTCCGCGCCCCGCCGGCGACGACCTGTTCGGTGCGGTCGTCGCGGCCGGCACCGCCGACGGTCGGCCATTCGCCGCCGCGGATTGGCGCCGTCAGACCACGACAGGAGCAGCATCATGGAGACGATGACGGATGCCCTCGCGGCGACGATCCGGGAGAAGATCCGGAGTCGACGAGAGGAGATCGTCGGGCTGTGCGCCGAACTCGTCGCACAGCCTAGCGTCAACCCCGACGGTGATACGCGGGGAATGGCCGCGGCGGTCTCCGCGGCGCTCGCAGGCTTCGGCGTTCGCTCGCGCTTCGAGCAGTCCGTGCCGACGATGCCGTCGGTCGTCGCGGAGCTAGACTCGGGTCGTCCCGGCCCTCATCTCGTGCTCAACGTGCACATGGACACCATGCCTCCCGGCGACGAGTCGGCCTGGTCGGTGCCGATTTACGAGCTCACCCGCAAGGACGGCCGCCTGTACGGACTGGGGATGGGCAATATGAAGGGCTCGGTCGCCGCGATGATTCACGCGGTGCGCTTGCTCACCGAGCATCCCGAGACCTGGAGCGGTCGCGTCACGTTCACCGCGGTCAGCGACGAAGTCGTGTTCGGCGAGAACGGAGCGGCGTACCTACTGCGCACCATACCCAGGATCGTCGGCGACGGAATGCTGTGCGGCGAAGGCCCGGGCTTCCAGCGCCTCGCGGTGGGCGAGAAGGGGGTGCTGTGGCTGGAGCTGACTGCAACCGGCGACGCCGGGCACTCCTCGTCCGTGAGACAGGGCCGCTCGGCAACTGCTCGACTCGCCGAAGTGGTCGCGCAGGTCGACCGCTTGAACGGGATGCGTGCGGAGATCCCCTCCGGCCTCATCGGAGTCGTCGACGCGCAGGACCCCGGGTTCGAACTTACTGCCAACGTGGGCACGGTGCGCGCGGGGACGTTCATCGGGCAGGTCGCAGTGAACGGCACGGCCGAGATCGATCTCAGGGTCCCCCCGGGGATGACAATCGACGAGGCGCAGCGGACGATCACCGACATCGCCGATCGCGTCGGCGAAGTCACAGTGCGACGAATCAAGGGCTGGGATCCGAACTGGACGACGCCGGAGTCAGCGATCGGACGAGCATGGATGACAGCCCATGAGCGGAACAGATTCGAAGCCCCTCGTTTCGCCGTGCGTCTGCCTGCGAGCGATGCGAGCAGGTGGCGGCTACGTGGCACTCCCGCGCTGTGCTTCGGGCCCCAGCCCGGGCTGTCTGCCGGGGTCGACGACTATGCGGAAGAGGATGAAGTGCTGCGCTGCGCCGTGCTCTTCACCACGACCGCGATGGAGTTCCTCAGCTGATGGCTGGCAAGAGCGCTATATTCTCAGGATCGGGTTCCAGCACGACGCGGGAGAGGTCCGGGGGGATGACGATGTCACGAGCAACCGCATCGACCGCGGTCGCCGGCACTCCCCCTCTCGGCCGAACCACTCTTCCCGCACAAATCCACGGGTTCCTCGAAGAGGCGATAATTCACGGAGAAATCGCGCCGAGCACCCGGCTGAACGCCGACGAGATCGCAGCGCAGTACGGAGTCAGCCGCATTCCGGTGCGCGAAGCCCTGCGCTCGCTGCACGAGGCCGGTTGGGTGGACATCCGACCGCGGCACGGCGTTTACGTCCGCGAGCGCTCGATGACCGAGTTGCACGAGCTGTTCGAGACGAGATCGGGGATCGAGGCGCACATTGCGGCTCTCGCCGCCGAGCGCCGCACTGACGACGAATTGGCGCTGCTGCGCAGCGCGGTCGAGGCCGGGCAGTCGGCGGCGCAGACCGGTGATTCGGATGCCGTGGCCGAGGCCAGCGTGCAGTTCAACCAGACGGTGCGAGAGGCGTGCAATAACAGTGTTATGGCCACGCTGTCGGCAGCGCTCGAGAAGCGCGCCCGGTTCTACTTCGCGATGGTGGAGGGGCGTCTGGGCGCCGACTGGGTGAGCGTGGAGCGTCAGCTCATGGAGCTGATCGCGAAGCAGGATGCCGAGGGCGCAGCCGAGGCTGCCCGCACCCACATCATCGACACGGGAACGGCGGTCGCGAGCCTTCTCGACAACCAGGATTAGTCCAGTGTCGTGACGACTTCACCCTGGCGACAGCATCGACCGCAGCGCCGGGTAGGCGAGCGCACCGGCCAGATACGAGAGTTGCCGAACGACGGCACGGCAGCCGCCACCGGTCCGATGTAGATGGCCGAGCCCCATAACACCGACGGTACGGCCCACGCGATCACCCAGGCGGCGAAGCCCCACTCGATCGGCCGGCGGGGTCTCGAACAGCTCGTCGACCGCGGTTCGCTCCGCGCGAGCGGACACCCTGATGGTCAGCAGTGTCGCCTGCTACCGTCACTCTCATGCCCACCCCCGCAACGTTGCAGGCCCTCCGCGCCTTCGTCGCTGAGCGCGACTGGGACCAGTTCCACTCTCCCGAGAACCTCGCGAAGTCGATCTCGATCGAGGCAGCCGAGCTGCTCGAGCTGTACCAGTGGAGCCAAGAACCCGATCGGGAACGCGTAGAAGAAGAGCTCGCCGACGTGCTCACCTACTGCATCCACCTGGCGAACAGGCTCGGCGTCGACATCGACGAGATCATCCTGAGCAAGCTCGAGAAGACCCGCGCGAAATACCCGGCCGAACTCGCTAAAGGGCGCATGACCAAGTACACGGACCTGCAAGCATGACCGAGTTCAGCATCGAACGGCTGCCGTTCCAGCGGCAGCATGTCGATGCCTGGGCGCGCAGCGACGAGCACCACACCGACTGGCCCGTCGTCTACGTGCTCGACAGCACGGCCCGCGGCAAGAAGCTCTATGTCGGCGAGACGGTCAATGCAGCATCCCGCATGCGACAGCACCTCGCCGGCCCCAAACGCGACGCGGGCCTCGAGTCGATCCGCGTCGTCATTGGGGAGCGCTTCAACAAGTCGGTCTGCCTCGACCTCGAATCACACCTGATCCGCTGGTTCCACGGAGACGGGCAGTACAGCATCCTCAACGGCAACGACGGACTCAGCGACGCACGCTACTACGATCGCGAGATCTACCGCGAGTCCTTTCGCGACGTCTTCGAGGCGCTGCGCGCCGAGGGGCTCTTCAGCCGCAGCATCCCCCAGATCGAGAACACCGACCTTTTCAAGCTCTCACCGTTCAAGGCCCTCACCGACGATCAGGCCATCGCGATCGAGGACATCGTCGAGGGACTGCTGGCCGATCTGCAGCATCCGACTGCCGAGTCCACGCTCGTCGTCCAAGGTGATCCGGGCACGGGCAAGACGATCATCGCGATCTTCCTCATGAAGCTGCTCGCCGACATCCGGGACCACGAAGACCGCGACGACGTCGAGCCCGACTCGATGTTCGCCGAGTTTTTCACGCCCGAGAACCGCGAGCTGCTGCGCGAGTTGAAGATGGCTCTCGTGGTCCCGCAGCAGTCGCTGCGTCAGTCGGTGAAGCAGGTGTTCAAGAAGACGCCGAAGCTCGACCCGAAGATGGTGCTGACCCCGTTCCAGGTCGGCGAATCGGATGCTGACTTCGACCTGATCCTCGTCGACGAGACGCACCGGTTGAATCAGCGCGCGAATCAAGCGTCAGGCGTGCAGAACAAGAAGTTCGGCATGATCAATGAAGCGCTGTTCGGCTGGGACGATTCGGCGCGCACCCAGCTCGACTGGATCAAGGCGAGAAGCAAGCATCGGATGCTGCTGATCGACGGAGCGCAGAGCGTGCGCCCGCACGACCTCTCCCCCGCTCATCTGGATCGCGAGCTGCGGGATGCGAAGGACGCCCACCGGCACTTCAGGCTGACGACCCAGATGCGAGTGCAGGCCGGTGCGGACTACGTCGAGTTCATCCGCGCGCTGCTGCGCGGCGAGAACCCGCTGCGTCCTGATCTCGGCGAGTACGACCTGCGCTTCTTCGACGATCTCGGCGAGATGCGCAGCGCCATTCGCGCGCGCGACCGCGAGGTCGGACTGTCGCGTCTCGTGGCAGGCTACGCATGGGATTGGGTGTCGCGGCGCGACCCGTCGGCGTTCGACATCGAGCTCGACGGCGAGCGGATGCGATGGAACAGCACCGACAAGGACTGGATCAACGCCTCGGGCTCACTCGACGAGGTCGGCTCGATCCACACCGTGCAGGGTTATGACCTCAACTACGCCGGCGTCATCATCGGACCGGATCTGCAGGTGGATCCGGATGGTTCGATCAACGCTTATCGCGACGCGTATCGCGATAAGAAGGGCAAGGAGAACACCGGCCACCTCAAGGGCGCGTTCGGCGATGACGATCTGCTGGTGTTCATCCGCAACATCTATGGAGTGCTGCTGACGCGCGGGATGCTCGGCACGTACGTGTACGTGTGCGATCCGGGGTTGCGGGAGCAGCTGCGGGCGCGCCTCGGCTGACTCCGCGTCGCGTCGACCACCCCATAGCTGTCCCACGGGCATCCGACAACCCCCTCGGAAGATCGCACCTCGCACGACATCGTGGCTGTCGTACATCCGCTCACGAGAGAAAGGTGCGCCCATGACTCACACAACGGATGACCGCCAGAAGGTCGGGGAGCTGATCAAGAAGTTCCGCATCGCGATGTTCACGACCGCAGACGCGCAGGGGGCACTGATGTCCCGCCCGCTCACCGTGCAGGAGGCGGAGTTCGACGGCGACCTGTGGTTCCTGGTCCCCAGGTCCTCAGCACCGGCGGCCGACGCCAGCGGCCGCGCACACGCGAATGTCGCGCTCAGCTCGGATGACACCTGGGTCTCGCTTTCAGGCACCGCCAACCTCGTCGATGATCGCGGGATGATCCGGAAACTGTGGAACCCCGTGCTCGACGCCTGGTTCCCCGACGGTCCCGACGACCCCGACATCGGCGTGCTGAAGTTCACCGCTGACTCGGCCGAGTACTGGGACAGCCCCGGCAAGATCGCCACCGTGCTGCGGTTCATCACCGCGAAGGTCAAGGACGAGCGCATCGACGGTGGCGAGAACCGCAAGGTTGACCTGTAAGACGGGTTCGCGGCGCTGCGCGTCGTTGCGCGCTCGCTCAGGAACCCGAGGCGTGTTGCGCTCGTTGAGGCAGAGCGCTGAGAGCGCGCGTGCCGAAGCCGCGTCGCGGCGATCTGATCCCGTAGGTTGATCAGGACACCGTCCTTCTACCGCCCGGAACCGCCAGTGCCCCAGTTCGACTTCGGCCATTTCTACAAGTTCATCGTCTCCGCAGGCCTTGTCCTGATCGCGGCGGCGTTCGTGGTTCCCTGGATCGTGTTCCAGTCCACCGGCATTCTGACGATCTCGAAGAACGACCTCGCCGGACTCACCGACACCGCGAAGTCGCTGATCGTCGAGCGCCAGAGCGGACTGTCGGACTTTCAGGCTTGGGCGTTCCCCGGCCTTCCGCTCGCCCTCGCGATCGTCGGACTCTGCGTGACCGCGCTCGGACTCATCTTCTGGCACAAGCGTCAGGCCAACCAGAATGCCCTTGACGACCTAGACCTCGAGACCAAGCGGGCAGCGTTCGCGGATGCGACGCAGTCAGAGGTCGATTCCAAACTCCGCGACGAGGTGACGGAAGACCTGCGGTCTGAGGCGGCGTCCGCACCGGCATCCGACGAGGAACCGGCATCCGACAACGAAGACGAACCCTCGCGACCCAACACTCCCGGCGGATCCGGCGCGCTCGTCGACCCCGCCCGCCCGGCCTCGGGTTCGACCCCGCCCGTCGTCGCCACACAGATGCACCGCATGCGCGACTGGGAGTCCTCTCTGCACAGCCGCCTCCAGCTTGCATACACGGGCGCAGTCCGGGCGAGACGCAACGTGCGGATGACGACCATCGATGGCCGCATCTACATCCTCGACGCAATGCTCTCGGCCGAGGCCGGCAGCGACTGGGGTCAGCTGGCGATCGAGCTGAAGGCCGTCTCGTCGCCGAACAACCTGATCAACCGCATCCGCGATGCCGCCACACGCCTCGGCGCCATCGGCGTGAACCTCACGGCGGGACAGGTGTACACGGGAGTGGTCGGCCGTCCACCGAAGACGGCGACCACCGCCGTCGTCCTGCTGATCTGCGACGGCTTCTCGCTCGACAATGAGAGGCTGCGGTCGTCTGCAGCGGCAACCGTCCGCGAACTCAACTCGATCATGAACGTGCCGGTCGGCGTGATCGTGACCTCGGCGGAGTCCTTCGAGAACGCTGACCCGGGCACGCTGCGCGCGCTGATCGCCCAGGCCTGGACGAGCCGCGATGGCGAGGCCCAGCTCGTCTGGCATCCGTGATCCTGCGCTCAGCCTGCAATCTGCTCAGCCAGCCAACCCGCGCGTCAGCGCCATCTCGGCGAACTCCCACATCCGCCGCGCCGCATCCGCATCCCGCAGCGCCCTGAACAGCGCCCGCTCGCGCGGAGCGCCTGACATCCCGAACGTCCCGCCGGGCACGTAGAACTTCCCGATTCCTGCATCCGACGCCAACGCCATCAGCGCAGGCTCCGCAGCCTGCGCGGGAGTGCTGCCGAGGCGTCGCGCGAGCTGCGCCCTGCCGCCCGTCTCGCCACCCTTCGGCCGGCGCCGCACGCCGACGGCGATGCCGGTATCGGGCGCGACGCCCGGGTGGCAGAGGTTCACGTTCAGCCCCCACCCCTCGGCCGCGCTGCGTCGAGCCAGCTCCGCACCCCACAGCCCGAGCGCGCGCTTCGACCCGGCGTACGCGCGCCACGCGCTGTAGCGCCGCTTGCACTCGAGGTCATCGAGACGGCCGCGTGCGGCCGCCAGGCTCAGCTGCACAGCGACGCGTGCCCGCCCCGCACACAGCAACGGCATCAGCTCGCGCGTGAGCGCGGCATGTCCGAGGAAGTTAGTCTGCAGATGCAGCTCGTGCCCGTCCACCGTGACATGCCGTTCGCCGTCGCCCAGCAGGATGATCCCGGCATTCATCACATACAGCTCGATCGGCGCACCCTCCGCGCGCAGCCTCTTACCAAGCGCCGCGACCGATGCGAAATCCGCCAGATCGAGATCTCGTACCTCGAGCGACGCGTCCGGCACAGACTCTCGGATGCTGCGCATCGCAGCATCCCCACGACTACGATCGCGCACGGGAAGGATGACATGCGCGCTCCCTGCGGCGAGCGCCCGCGCGATCTCCAACCCGACGCCACTGCTCGCTCCGGTCACGAGCGCGCGCCGACCACTCCACCGTCCGGTCATCCCTGTCCCCATCGCTCAGTTGATCTCAGCGTGGCCGGCGACCGGCAGGGAATCAAGAGATCAGGCCAGGTCCTCGCGTATGACCACCCGAGTGGCCGCGTCAGGTCCGGGCCGGAAGCAGGCAACGAGGCGGCCCTCGCCCGACAGTTCGGGCGGTCTTTCCGAGCACGCGCTGACCGCACGCCAGCACCGGGTGCGGAAGGTGCAGCCACTGGGCGGATCGATCGGGCTCGGCGCGTCACCCTGCAGCACGATCCGTCCCGGTTGGTCGCGCTTGCGGGGATCAGGAATCGGTGAGGACGAGAGCAGCGCCTGCGTGTACGGATGCTGGGGGCTCTCATACACGTCGCGTGTGGCGCCCTGTTCGACGATTCGGCCGAGGTACATCACCGCGACCCGGTCGGCCATGCTGCGGACGACGGCCAGATCGTGCGAGATGAACAGGTAAGCCAGACCCAGCGTCGATTGCAGTTCCTTCAGCAGCGCCACGATCTGCGCCTGCACTGACACATCGAGTGCCGACAGGGGCTCATCGAGCACCAGCACCCGCGGTTCGACGGCAAGGGCACGGGCGATGCTGATGCGCTGGCGCTGTCCGCCGGAGAACTCGTGCGGATAGCGGTCGAGGTGCTCCTCGGTCAGGCCCACCATCTCGAGCAGTTCGATGCTGCGCTCACGCCATCGCGAGCGCGGCAGGAGTCCACGATGTATCTCGAACGGCTCCCGCAGCACGGACTCGATCGTCAGCCGGGGGTTGAGGGATGAGAACGGATCCTGCAGCACGATCTGCACATCGCGGCGGAAACGCAGCGCCTCCCGTCGGCTGCCGGCGACCGGCTCGCCGTCGACGATGATGCTCCCTCCGCTCGGATCCTCGAGACGGGTGATAAGCGAAGCGAGTGTGCTCTTTCCGCATCCGGACTCTCCGACCAGCGCTAGACACTCGCCGGCGGCGAGATCGAGATCGATGCCGTCGACGGCTTTGACCGTCGCCCGCGGACCGCGCATTCCGGTGGAGCGCACCGGGTAATGCTTGGTCAGGTCGCGAGCGACGATGAGCGACTCAGGCATGACTCGCCTCCTTGGTCTGCAGTCCGGACTCGACGAGGTGGCACGCGACCGCGCGGCCGTCTTGGGCGTACGTCAACTCGGGAATCGTCGTGCGACACCTCTGCATGGCCAGCGGGCACCGAGGGGCGAACGGGCAACCGGTGAGTTCGTCACGCGGATCGGGAAGCCCGCCCGCGATCGGTGTGGGGAGCACATCCTGATCAGGACGCGGCACCGACTCGAGTAGTCCTCTTGTGTACGGGTGCAGCGGATCGAGCAGAATCTGCTCCGCCGTGCCCTCTTCGAGAAGCACACCCGCGTACATCACGATGATCCTGTCGGCGATCTCGGCGGCGACCCCGACATCATGGGTGATCAGCAGCAGTGCCATCCCCTTCTCCCGTCGCAGCTCCGTGAGAAGCGTCAGGATCTGCGCCTGCACAGTCACGTCGAGTGCCGTCGTCGGCTCGTCGGCGATGAGGAGCTGGGGGTCAAGCGCAAGGGCCATGGCGATCACGATGCGCTGGCGCATGCCGCCCGACATCTCGTGCGGATAATTACGCGCACGACGCTCGGCGTCTGGAATCTGCACCGCCTTCATCAACTCGACGGCCCTTCGGTCGGCCTCCCGTTTTCCGATCTTGCGGTGCACCATGAACATCTCTGCGATCTGCCGCCCGACCCGCTGCACGGGGTTGAGCGCCGACAGCGCGTCCTGGAACACCATGCTCATCCGCTGCCCCCGGATGCTCTTCAGCGTGCTGCCCGGGCCGATGAGCGATTCACCGCAGAAGCGCATCGATTCCGCCGTCACGTTCGTCGTGTCCACCGGGTGCAGCCCGAGCAGGGCTTGCGCAGTGACCGACTTCCCCGAACCCGATTCACCGAGGATCACGACGCACTCCCCCGACTGCACAGTGAAGCTCATCGAGTGCACTGCGTGGACCGGACGTTCCTTGGACTTGAGGAAATCGACGCGCAGATTCTCGACCGCCAACAGCGGCTCGGTGGAAGTGGACGTGTTGGTCGTCACCATCAGCGCACCTTCGGGTCGAGCGCGTCGCGCACGGCATCGCCGAGCAGCACGAAGGCCAGGACGGTGACGCTCAGGAACAGGGAGGGGAAGAGAAGGAGATGAGGATGCGAATTGAAGTAGTTCTGCGCCGTGTTCAACTGCAGTCCCCACGAGATCGCAGGGGGCTGCAGCCCCACACCGAGATAGGTGAGTCCGGCCTCCCCGGCGATGATCCCCCCGATGCTGAGGCTGCTCAACACGATCACCGGCGCGATCGAATTCGGCAGGATGTGGCGCAGCATCAGCCGGCTGCTGGATGCGCCGAGGGCACGGGCCGCGCGGACGTACTCCATATTCTTCGCGCTCATGACGCTCGAACGCATCAGCCGCGTCATCGTCGGCCAGGAGAAGATCGCGAGAGTGATGCACACCGTCGCCACGTTTCGCGTGCCGATCGCCGTGAGGATGACGATCGCGGCGACCATGAACGGGAAGCCGTAGAAGACGTCGGTGACACGTCCGAGCACGTTGTCGAACCACCCGCCGTAGAACCCGGAGAGCAGACCGAGGACCACGGCGATGACCATGGCTGACACCGTGACGACGATGCCGATCGTGATGGAGGGATTGGCGCCGTAGATCACGTTGGCGTAGAGATCGCAGCCCTGTACGTCGAATCCGAACGGATGCCCCGGTTCGGGTTCGGCTCCGCTGCGCGCCAGGTCGCATTGCCGGGGGTCGCCGTGCCCGAACAACCCTGCGAACGGGGCGGGGAACAGCGAGATCACGACGAGCAGACCGATGACCGAACCGGGAAGGACGAACCGGGGGATCAGCAGCGCCCGCCAGGCTCTGCGGACGGCGGATCGGCGTCGGCCGCGATCGCGGGTCGCCACGGACACCGGCGGAGAAGATGGATCGTGCATGGCGTTCGCCTCTGTCTTCGTCTCAAGCACGTCGGATCCTTGGGTCGAGGTATGCGTATGTGATGTCGACGATCAGGTTGACGACGAGGAACACCAGCACGAGCAGCGTCGATATCCCCACTACCGCGGGGCCGTTCTGCTGTCCGATGGCTTTGAACACCTCGTTGCCCAGCCCCGGGAGATTGAAGATGCCCTCGATGATGACGGCGCCGCCGAGCAGCGCGCCGAATTCGATCCCGAGAAACGTGATCACGGGGATGAGCGAGTTGCGCAGCGCGTGGTGCACGATGACCCGGTTGCGCGGCATGCCCTTCGCGATCGCCGTTCGCACGTAGTCGGTGGAGAGGTTCTCGATCAGGCTCGTCCTGGTGAGCCGGGCTACGGCGGCGAGTCCGAGCAGGGCGAGTACCGCGGCCGGCAGGATGAACGCGACCGGCCACCCTGCGCTGGCCCCGGCGACAGGGAACCAGCCCAGTTCGACGCCGAAGAGGATCTGCGATACGTAGGCGACGACGAACAGCGGCACGGCGAAGGCGAGCGTCGTCAGGACGCCGACCAGCTTGTCCTGCCATCCGCCGCGGTTCAACGCCGCCCAGATCCCGAGCGGAATGCCGACGATGATCTGCAGCACCCACGCTGTCACACCGAGCATGATGCTCGTGGGCCAGTTGCGAGCGATGATGTCCGAGACCTCGCGCCCGAGAAAGTCTGTCCCCATGTTCCCCTGCAGAAGGTTCAGCATGTACTTGGCGTACTGGATGGGCAGCGGGTCGTTGAGGTTATAGCGCTCGCGAAGCGCGTTCTGCGCAGATTCTGAGATGTGGTGCACCCCGCCGCCGAGCGCGGCGATGGGGTCGCCGGGCAACGCGAACACCACGACGAAGATCAGGAACGTCGTTCCGAAGAAGACCGGAATGACCTGGAACAGGCGGCGGATCACGTAGCCGAACATCTCACTGCTTTCATGACCCGGGTGAGGCGAGGACGAGCTCGCCTCACCCGGGATCCGGGTTGGGCTACTCGGTGACTTCCACGTCCGCGAGGCTTCCGAGCCCCGCGAAGCCAACCGGAACCGAGTCGATCTTCTGCGACCATGCAGCCGTGTACTTGCCGAAGTACAGCGGCATCACGGTCATTTCGTCCCAGAACAGCGTCTCCGCCTCCTGGAAGTACGGCACTCCCTCTTCGAGCGGCAGTGCGCGTCCGGTGTTCATGAGGGTGTTGAACTCATCGTTCGAGAAGCCGCTCTCGTTAGCAGCACCCGTCGGGCTTCCGAAGGGATCGAGCATGGCCTCGATGTGCGGGTAGTAGGCACCCCAGCCGGCGAAGAAGGGCCCGTCAGCGGCCTGAGCGCCGATGGTCTCCGTGAACTTCGCGAACGGGTCGATCTGGAACGTGATGTCCTCGATGCCGAGGTTGTTGCGGAGCTGGTTGGCAACCGCTTGAAGGATCTGGTCGTTGTTGCCGTACTGGTACGCCCACAGCGTCAGCGGGCCGCTCCACCCGCCGGCGCTTTCGAGCAGCGCCTTGGCGCCGTCCGGATCGAACTCGCACGCGGCGCAGGTGTCGTCGAGCCCGCCGAAGGTGGAGCTCTCCGCCAGCGACTTCGCAGGAACGCCGGAGCCCTTGAGGATGGTGGAGGTCAGCGCCTCTCGGTCGATCGCCATCGAGAACGCCTCACGCACCCGCACGTCCTCGAAGCGCTCATCCCAAGTCGGGAAGCCGAAGTAGCTGAGACTCGGGATCTTCGCCACGGCAGTGCGTCCATCGACCCGCTTGTCGACATCCGCCAGCCGGTCGGTGGGCACCGGGTAGACCACGTCGACGTTGCCAGCGAGCAGGTCGTTGTACGCGGTGTCCATCGACTGGTAGGGCGCGAAGACGATCTCATCGCTCTTGCCCGCCTCACCCTTGTACTCCTCGAACCGCTCGAGCACGATCGGCTCGTTCGGGGAGTAGCTGCCAACGATCGCATACGGTCCGTTCCCGATCGGCGCCTTGTCGTAGCCCTCGGGGTCTTCGAACGCGGCCTTCGGCATCGGGGCGAAAGCGAAGGAGGTGACCGAGTAGGGAAAGAGTCCCGACGGTTCGGTGAGCGTCACGATGAACTCCGTGTCGCTCACGATCTCGAGGCCGGATAGCTCCGTCGCTGTCGGCTCACCCTCTGCGGGGTTGAGGTCTGCGTAACCTTCGATGTTCACGAAGTTGTAGTTCTGGAGCCATCCGTTCGTCCCGAGCGCAGTCGCGTTCCACGAGTCGACGTAGCTCTGCGCCGTCACGGGCTCACCGTTGTGGAAGGTCCATCCCTCGCGGAGCTTGAAGGTCCACACCTTCTGATCCTCCGAGGTGACGGATTCCGCGGCGGCAGGCACGGGCACGCCATCCTCACCGACCACCATCGGCGGTGTGAAGAGCAGCATCTCCTCGTTCCATGCCCAGGTGTTGCCCGGAGTGAGGTTGGCCGGGTCGGATCCCGCGACGGTGAACGTGGTCGCGGCGGAACCCGATCCGTCATCAGGGGATGCGGAACAGGAGACGAGGAGGCTCGTCGCAACGACGAGGGCTCCGGCAGCGAGAGCGATTCTGCTGCGCGAAGGGAAACCGGTGTTCACGGATGCTCCATCCAATTCGAGGTGAGAGTAAAACGAGGAGACTCCAGCCGATGCCGGAGCCGAGTGGGGGGCTCAGAGACCGAGCGCAGCGGCAGCGAACGCCAGTACTGCCCCGCGCTCATCGACCTTTGCCTGCAGTGATCGCCCGACCGCGTGGCCCGCGTCAGCTTCGACGCGGAGGAAGACCCCGTCCCGTGCGGGCGGGACATCCAGAAGCGCGGCTGCGAGCTTGTAAGCGTGCGGGCCGGGCGGAACGCGATCGTCCTTGTCGGCAGTGACGACGAGGGTCGGCGGATAGCAGACGTCGTGGCGCACGTTGTGCAGAGGTGAATATGCAGCAAGCACAGCACGGTCATCCGCGATGTCGGGATCGCCGAACTCGCGTATCCAACCATGTCCCACCGTGTAGCGGTGGAAATTCAGCATGTCGGCGACGGGAACCTCTGGTATCGCCGCACCGATCAGTTCGGGTGACTGGGTGAGGGCGATGGATACCATCATCCCACCGTTCGACATCCCGTTGACCGCCACCGATCGCGGCCCCGACCACCCGTTCTTCTCGAACCACGCGATGCACGAGACAAGGTCATCGACCCCGTTCTGCTTCTGATGACGGGTCGCGGCGATGTGCCAGTCCTCACCACGTTCGCTGCCGCCCCGCACACCGGCGTACGCCAGTACGCCGCCGGCTCTGAGCCAGGCGAGATGCCAGTCGTCGTATCCGACGGCGAGATAGGGCACGCCGTACCCGCCGTACACCGAGAGGAAGACCTTCGCACTGCCATCCGGCACGAAGCCTGCTGCGTGCACGATCCGCATCGGAACCAGAGTGCCGTCCTTGCTCGGCACTTCGACGAGCGTCGTGGCGTACTCCGCAGCATCCGTCGCGAGCGCCTCGGTCAGCTTCTCGAGGTCGGCGGCGACAGGCAACTCGACCACGCGACGTGCGCCGCCGGTGTGCTCGATGTCGACCAGTACGGTCGCGCCGTCGCGACCACCGCCGAAGTCACGCACGATGCTCCCCAGGGCGATGGGGATCTCGACGGGCGACGACACCGAGCCGTCGGCCGTGAGCGGCTGGATACGAAGGAGGCTCCCCTCGAGCGGGTGGCTCAGCACAACCAGGTGATCGCCGATCACCTGCGCATCTGCGATCGATGAGTCCTGCGGCGCTTCGTACACAATGCGACGGTCGGCGCCTGGCGCGTAGGCCAGAATGCTCCCAGCAGGATTCGCGGAGAAGGACAGCACGAGAGTCTCGTCGCCGTAGACGGTGATGACTCCGTCGGGACCGTCGCCCGTGACGACGGTCTCCCACTCGCCTGGCAGTGTGGTGGGCTGACGGTAGACATGCGCGGGCGTGGTGCCGTCGTTCACCTGCACCGTGATCCACTTGCGGTCCTCGGAAACGGCGGGAATGGACCACGCCGCGGAATCCGGGCGATAGATCTCGGCATCTTCGTGCTGCGGCTGCCCCAAGACATGCAGCCGAACCGAGGCATCGTCGTTGCGGGCCAGGAGCTCCTGCCCCTCGACGGGCTGCCCCCACGACATGTATGCGACACGCTCGTCGTCGAGCCACGCGAACGCAGGCCACTTGATCCCCTGCAGCACATCATCGCTGTCGCGGCCGGTGAGAACGTTCCGGAATCGGCCGATCATCCAGTCCGCACCGCCCGACGACATCGCCCAGGCGACGGTGAGGCCGTCCGGAGAGGGACAGAACTCCGTGATCGAGTCCTGAGGGCTGCCGATCGTCGCTGCGTCGATGAGCATGCGTTCGCCGCTCTCATCACTCACCCACAGCGAGAACTGCTGCTCCCGCGCCCCGCGACGCAGCTGAAACCGCCGGCCGCCCCGGACGACCGGGAGCTGGCGCACCTCGGCGCTGAGAACCTCGGTCAGCTCGTCGCGGAATCCGCCGAGTTGCGGAAGACCCGCCAAGTGCGCTTCGGTACGCACGTTCTGCATGGCCACCCATTCGGCCACGGCCGCGTCGTCGTTCTGAAGCCAGAGGTACCGGCGCGCAGCGTCTTCGCGCGCAGCAACTTCTGCCGGGGTCAAGGGGGTCGCAGTTGACATACACACTCACTTCTTCGTCGAGATGCGTTCTTTTATATCAGTGCTTTCAGTGTTTACTGAAACTTCGTGACATTACCGTTACGAGTCACCGTCCAGGCCACGGATGAAGGAGAATGACTGCATGAGCACCCCGAGCCACGATGCCCATAAGGCGAAACGTGCGGCATTCGTTGAGAAGGTCGGCCTGCAGGTCGAGTCGACCGGATGGATGCCACGCATGTCCGGCCGTGTGCTCGGACTCCTGCTCGTCTCGGAGCAGCCCGTCACGCAGGCGGAGATCCGTGAAGAGCTGCTCGCCAGCGTCGGTGCGATCTCGTCAGCGAGCCGTGAGCTGATCGCCAAGCGCCTGGCAAGGCGCGTCAGCATCCCCGGAAGCAGGCATACGGCGATGGAGCTCCACCCCGACGCGTGGCGCAGCCTCGAGGAGGACGGCCTGCGCGGCGTACAGGACTACTCAGCGCTTGCCAGAGGCGGCCTGGAGGACTTCGCGCCCCACTCAGCGGCGGCGCGCAATCTGCAGCGCATGCGCGACTACTTTGCGGTCGTCGAGGAGCGGATGCAGCATGTGCTGGGCTGGCTCGACGAGACGGCGCCGCGCGGGTAGCACCGACGTTCTACCGTCCGATCCCCCGCATCACCATCCGCACGATCGCATCCACCCGCTCATCACTGAGCGGCTGGCCGAGCAGCGCCGCATAGCTGGCGATCGCGATGAACTGGTCGGCGACGGCGTCAGCATCCACGTCTTCCCGCACGTTTCCCGCCTCGCGCGCGAGGCGCAACCGCGTCGTCACCCATTCGCGGATCGGCGCAGCCAGACGCTCGTTCAGCTGTGCGCCGAGCTCGGCATCCGTCGCGGTCACGGCGATCAGCGCTCGCGCGACCTCGACGCTCTCGACGTTCGCCTGCTGCTCCGACAGCATCCCGAACAAGGCACGCAGGTCGGCCTCGAGATCTGCAGACATCGGAACCGTGGCATCCGATCCCGGCAGCTGTCCTTCCAGCAGCGCCTCACCGAGCACTGCGGCCTTCGACGGCCACCAGCGGTAGATCGTCTGCTTCGAGACCTCGGCCTCGGCGGCGAGTCCCTCGATCGTGACCGCCGCATAACTGTCTTCGGCGAGCGCGCGACGCATCGCCGACAGGACCGCCTGGCGGGCTTTTTCACTGCGGGGACGAGGCACCTTCTCAGGGTATCGGGAGTACTCTGAAATAACTGGACGTAGCGTTGCGTTATACCGAGCACCACCCGAACAAGGAGAGATCATGGCACTGACGGCACACTCCACCATCGGCGAATGGCTGAACGACCCGACGGGCGGCGAGCTCGTCAAGGGCCTGCTCGCGCAGTCGGGGGCCGACACCGAATCCCTCGCCCCTGTCCTCGGCCTGCCCCTGCAGCAGCTCGTCGCCCTCAGCCAGGGTCAGATGCCGCAGTCGGTCGTCGACGACCTCGTCCGCGCGGCCAACGGCGGCGAGATCCCCGAAGACACCGCGCCCACCGGCTGGGTCGAGCAGGTCACCCCCGGCCGGTTCGCCGGCAAGACCGTGATCGTCACCGGCGCAGCATCCGGAATCGGCAAGGCCACCGCCTCGCGCATCGCTCGCGAGGGCGGCCGGGTGATCGCATCCGACATCGCCGCAGACAAACTCGACGTGCTCAAGACCGAGCTGCCCGACGTCATCACCGTCGCCGGCGACCTCACCACGCAGGATGCCATCGACGCGGTCATCGCCGCCGCCGGCGACCGCATCGACGCCCTCGCGAACGTCGCCGGCATCAACGACGACTTCTCCCCCGCCGGAGAGACGACGGATGCTGTCTGGGACCGCGTCATCGCCATCAACCTCACCGCGCCGTTCAAGCTCATGCGCGCGGTGCTGCCGATCATGGAATCCGCCGGCCGCGGTTCGGTGCTGAACGTCGCCAGCGAGGCGGGCCTGCGCGGCAACGCGTCGGGCAACGCCTACACGGCCAGCAAGCACGGCATCATCGGCGTCACGAAGTCGGCGGCGTTCATGTACGGGCCGAAGGGCATCCGGGTGAACTCCGTCGCTCCGGGTGGCGTGGCCACGGGCATCCCGATGCCGCCGAACATGTCCGAGGCGGGCTCGGCGCGTCTCGCCCCGTTCCAGCAGGCGATCCCGACCGTCGCGACGGCCGAGCAGCTCGCGGCATCCATCACCTTCCTCCTCAGTGATGACGCCGTGAACATCAACGGCGCGATCGTCGCCTCCGACGGCGGCTGGTCGGTGCAGTAACCCCGCGCTCACCGGAGCATCCGCTCGAAACCACCTCCTGTGTGCGGGATCGCGCGGGAGGTGGTTCTTCGTTGGGGCTGCAGCTCCGGTCAGTCGGCCGGGCGACGCGTTGCCAGCATCCGAACCAGCGTGCCCAAGACGCCGATGACGAGCGCGACCACGGCGGGCTGCCACAGCACTGCCGCCGCCATCGGCAGGATCTGCCCCGCCGCCTCGGCCATCTCGCGCAGGTCGCCCTGCAGTACGCGCGAGCCGAGCGCATAGCTCAGCGCCGTGAAGGCCGTCGGCAGTAGCCACACCGCCAGCGGCCCGACGACCCACACAACGAGTCGGCCGAGCGGACGCACCCCGCACGACACGAGCGTGACCCCGACGATCATGGCGGGCAGCCAGCGCAGCACGTCGGCGACGAACTGCGGATAGCCCATGTAGGTCGTGAACGCGACGATCGCGGCGCCGATCCAGTTCGCGAACGGCACCGCCGCCAGCACGATTCCCAGCGCCACCGGCGTCACGGTCGGGCGCGAAGTCAGCCACAGCCCGAGCTGCGCGAGCAGGATCCCCATGATCACCCCACCGAGCATCCCGCCGAAGTACAGCACCTCCCGGCCACCCGGCGTGCCGCGCGTGAGGCCGAGACCATCGGCGAGCACCGCGAACGATTGCACGGTCACGATCACGTGCACGAGCAGCACACCCAGCGCCGCGACGCCCGAGCGCATCGGACGCCGGCGGGCGAGCACGCGCACCGCGAGTCCGGCGACCACGCCGCCCATCAGCAGCATCACGAAGATGCTGATCGCGTAGTACTGACTCAGCGGCAGCAGCGCGAACGGCATGTCGTCCGGCAGGGTCTGCTGCTGCCACAGGTTCTGCAGCGGCAGACGGCCCCCGCCGACCCACGACGGAAAGAGCATGACGACGGATGCCACGATGCCGACCACCATCGAGGGCCAGGCGGCCGTGCGCGCGGTGTCGACAGATGCGTCCGGTGCGACGGCGGTGTCGGATTCCATCCGTCGAGTGTGGCAGGCGGAAGTCGGATGCCCGTGGCGCGCCGCACCGGGCATCCGATTCGATTCGGCGGGAATCTCAAGGAGCGCCACTTAGAGTCGCGTGCATGAGCAGCCTGACGCAGCCGACCGGCCGAGAACCCGAGTTCCGCGCGCCGGTCGGCGCCGACGGATCGAGACCCCGAGTGCTGGTGCTCGGCGGCACCGGGTACATCGGCGGCAGACTCGTGCCGCGACTGCTGGCCGCCGGCTACCGCGTGCGCGTGCTGGTGCGCGACGCAGCCCGCGTCAGCGCCTTCCCGTGGAGCGCCGAGTGCGAGATCGTCGAGGGCGCGGCGCAGGATGCCGCGGCTGCGGCCGACGCCACGGCGGACGTCGACATCCTGTACTACCTGATCCACTCGATGGGCGCGGGGGGCCGCTTCGAAACCGCCGACGAGCAGGCGGCGCAGACCGTGGCGGATGCCGCACGCGACGCGGGCGTCTCGCGGATCGTGTACCTGGGCGGCCTGCATCCGGACGGCGCGAAGCTCTCACCCCACCTGCGCTCGCGAGTGCACGTCGGCGAGGTCTTCCTCGGGTCCGGTGTGCCGACTCTCGTGCTGCAGGCAGGGGTCGTGATCGGCTCGGGCTCAGCATCCTTCGAGATGATCCGCCACCTCACCGAGGTGCTGCCGTACATGCCGGCGCCGAAGTGGGTGCGCAATCGCATCCAGCCGATCGCCGTGCGCGACGTGCTGCACTACCTGCTGGGCGCGGCGAAGGTCGCACCAGACGTGAACCGCGCTGTCGACATCGGCGGGCCGGACGTGCTGCGCTACGGACAGATGATGAACGGCTACGCCGTCGAAGCTGATCTGCCGCAGCGTGGGATCGCCGCGCTCCCGGTGCTGACTCCCGAGCTCGCCTCGCACTGGGTCAACCTCGTCACCCCGGTGCCGCGCGCGATAGCCCGCCCGCTGGTGGCATCCCTGCAGAACGAGTGCATGATGAAGGACCACGCGATCGACGAGCTCATCGCCGCGCCCGCCGACGGACTCACCCCTTATCGGCGCGCTGTGCGCCTCGCTCTGGGACGGGTGGATGCCGACAGCGTCGAGACCAGCTGGCAGGACGCCGAGGTGCACGGGGCCCCCAGCGATCCGCTGCCGAGTGACCCCGACTGGGCCGGTCGCACGGTGTTCACCGACTCGCGTTCGGTCGAGACGACAGCATCCGCCGCCGAGCTGTGGTCGGTCATCGTCGGCATCGGCGGCGAGAACGGCTGGTACTCATCGCCGCTGCTGTGGGCCGCGCGCGGCTGGATGGACCGGCTCATCGGCGGCGTCGGGCTGCGGCGTGGACGACGCTCGCGCACCCGCGCAGCGGTGGGCGACGCGATCGACTTCTGGCGCGTGGAGGCGCTCGAGGTCCCTGACGAGGGACTTCTCGTGCGCGATGGGCAGGACGGTCTGCTCGGACGCGACGGGCGCGACGGGCGCGACGGGCTGCTCGGACGCGACGGGCGCGACGGACTGCTGCGGCTGCGCGCCGAGATGAAGGTGCCAGGAGAGGCGTGGCTCGAGATGCGCGCGATCGCTGACGGCAGCCGATCACGGTACGCGCAGCGCGCCGTGTTCTTCCCGCGCGGACTGACCGGGCGACTCTACTGGCTGGCTGTGCTGCCGTTCCACGGATTCATCTTCAAGGGGATGGCCGCGCGGATCGTCGCGGCGGCGGAGGCGCAGCGGTCGGAGTGAGGTCGGGTACTACGGGGATCTCCTGGCTTCGTGATCTTTTCGTTACCTGCGGGGCGGCCAGATCAGGTCGAAACTAAGTGCGAATGTCGGAGGCCCTCTCGATACTGGAAGCATGACATTCGCATCCGAGATCACCGACGGCGCTGTGGCGCTGGCCGAGCTGATCGGCGTGGATGTCGAGCCCGAGGCCCTCACCGCACGAGCCTCGCAGCTGAGCGACGCTGAAGCGGTTTCGGTGGCCGAGGCGGCAGCGAGGATCATGCGCTGCGCCGAGCTCGCGCAAGTCGCGGCGGTCGGCGTGATCGCCGCGCGATCCGCTCGCGACGCCGGGCAGTCGGGCCTCGCGCAGTCGCGCGGCCACCGCACCGCCGTCTCGCTCGTGCAGCAGCTGACCGGCACGGCGAGGGCGGATGCCGCCCGCAAGGTTCGCGTCGGGGAGGCGCTCGTGAACGAGGCGCTCGCGGGTGAGACGCCCGCGGGTGGCGACGTGGGCACCGGCGTCGATCGCGATGCGGATAGCGGGGCGTCGGCGGATGTCAACCGGCCGTGGGATGCACCGCTGAGCGCGGCACTGCTCGGGCAGGCGATCACTGCGGCTCAGCACGACGCGATCCGCCTGGGATTGGGTGCCCCGGTCCCATCCGGCGGTGCCGATGGGGACGCCGCCGCGAGTGATGACGCGCGTGAGGCCTGGTCGCTTGCCGCGGAACAGCTGGTCGCCGAAGCCGGCGGCCGCTCGCTGGAAGAGCTGCGCAGCGCCGCCCGCTCGATTCGGGACCGGCTCGACCCCGAAGGCGCGCACCGCCGCTACCTCGAGCGGTTCGAGCGGCGCTGCTTCCGGCTCTGGACGGATGCCGACGGCAACCGTCGCGGGTCATTCCTGTTCGACGATGAAGGTGGGCTGCTCGCCCAAACCGTGGTCGACAGCGCTCTTCGTCCGCGTCGCGGCGGGCCGAGATTCGTGGACTCCGCAGAGCGCGAGCGTGCGGCGCAGATGATCGACGACGAGCGCACCAACGATCAGCTGGCTTACGACCTGTTCCTCGATGTGCTGCGCGCGGGCGCTCTCGCGGATGCCGAGACGGTGTTCGGCACACGTCAGGCAGGCGTGCGGCTGGTTCAGGTCATCGACGACACCGGAGCGCCGACACCGACCGCTCATGCCGAGGACGGCCTCACCGCGCTGCCATCGGCCGCCGCCGAGCAGCACATCTGCGACAGCGGATACGTGCCGGTCACGGTCGACGCCTGCGGCAATCCGCTCGACGTCGGGCGGGAGCACCGCCTCTTCACACCGAGACAGCGCATCGCCCTGGCGATCCGCGACGGCGGATGCCGATGGCCGGGATGCGATCGACCGGCGTCATACTGCGAAGCGCACCACTGCGACCACTGGGTCGAACACGAGGGCCGCACGGACATCGATCGCGGGATCCTGCTCTGCCGGTTCCACCACATGAATCTGCATCATCACGGCTGGCGACTCACCCGCAACGGGAAGGACGACTTCGTCCTGCACCCGCCGCCCGGTCGCGGCGAAGATGCCATCGAGCTGCGTCCGCGCACAGCCCTCGCCTACGCGTGGGCCGGGATCGACCCGCCACCTCGAAGATTCCGCCAGGCATCGTCGTAGGCGAGCTGCACGCCGATCGAGCCCGAAGCAGACGCACACCTCGTCGCGCTCGCGCGTGTGCGCGTGCGGTGCGGTGCAGTGCAGTGCGGTGCAGTGCGGTGCGGTGCGGTGCGGTGCGATGCGATGCGGTGCGGTGCAGTGCGGTCCAGTCGCCGCGCGCGACCTCTGCCGACCGCACAGCACGCGCAGCGAGTCGAAGCCGGCGTCGAACACTCGGGTACGACAGAGGGCGTGCGCCGGATCCCCATCCGATGCACGCCCTCCCGTCATGCCGTGAGCGTCATTCCACCCGCATCACGCAACCCGACGACGCAGGCCGAACGCGGCGGCACCTGCGACCAGCAGCAGCGCGGCGAGTGCCGCGAGCCCCAGCGGCAGCGACTGACCGGTCGCAGCCAGCTCGTTCACACCAGGAGTGCCGGGGTGCGCCGGGTCGACCGGAGCCTCAGGACCCGCCGGAGCTTCCGGACCCACCGGAGCCTCGGGGTCGACCGGGGCCTCGGGGTCGACCGGAACCTCCGGGTCGACCGGAACCTCAGGGTCGACCGGAACCTCAGGGTCGACCGGAACCTCAGGGTCCACGGGAACCTCGGGGTCGACCGGGTCGGTCGCGCGGACGATCACACCCGCATCCCAGGTCGGGTCAATGCCCTCGGTGGCGCGCACCTCGCCCCAGCCGTACTCGCGGGTCAGGCGCATGTTGTCCGGACCGAGCACGATGGTCTGGGTCAGGCCGGTCGCCGGGTCGGCATCCGAATCCACTGCGTCGTCGTCGCCGGCGTCCGCACTCGTGAAGACGTAGGTCTTCTGCTGGTCTTCGGTGAGGGTGAACTTGACCTGGTACTCGCCCGCGGGCAGCTCGTCGAACAGGTAGCGGCCATGCGCGTCGGTCGTCTCGGTCGCGATGACCTCGCCGTCCCTGAGCAGCTCGACGATGACTCCGGGCAGCACCTGCTCGTCGTCGTCCTGACGGCCGTCCTTGTTCGCGTCGATCCACGTGACGTCGCCGATCGCGTACGTCTTCTCGGGCTCGACCGTCTCACCGGGGGTGTTGTACAGGACCACGTCCGCGCTGATTCCGGTCTCGGCGACAGTGATGCGACTCAGCTCGGTGGCCTTCTGGTAGCCCTGCGGAGCGACGTCCTCGCGCAGCCAGTAAGTGCCGGCCTCCTTCACCGTCGGCATGGCACCGTCTGCCGTGACGATCTTGCCGTTGACGACGCGCAGGTCGTTCAACACGATCGTCTGCTGGTCATCGGCGAGCACCGAGAAGCGCGCAGCCGGATCGGTGATCAGCTTCGCGGCATCGGTGCTGTCGCGCTTGAGCAGGCTCAGCGGGTAGTCGTTCGTCGGCGTGATGGTGGCGCCGACGGCGCCGATCATATTCGTGATGCCGACGTTCGCCTGGTAGTCGACCAGTCGCACCTTGAAGAACAGTGCGACGGTCTGACCGCTCACCAGACAACCGCGCTCGAGCGTCACCGTGTCGGTGTCGGCTTCGTAGCTGGCAGTCAGGTTCGAGCCGGGAACCGAGTAGCTCGTGCCCGAGACGACCTCACCCGAGTTCACGTCACTGGGATCGACCCAGCCGAGGAACTCCACACCGGCCGGCAGCACGTCGACGACGTCTTCGACCATGTTCGTGAAGGTGCCATGCGGCAGCAGCTCGACGCGATAGATGAAGTCGCTCTGCACCAGGTCGCCCTGCTCGTCGGTCTCGACGCGCAGGCTGCCGGTGAACTCGTCGTTCGCTGCGTCGTAGACGCGCTTGCGAACCTCCATCTCGTTGCCAAAGCTGGTCGCTCGGGTGCTGGAGCTCGAGGTGTACACGACCTCCTGGCCGTCACCCTCATAGCGGGCGGTGTTGTGCACGTCGATCGTCTGCTTGCCCTGCAGCACATGCGTGGGCAGGTCGACGGTGATGGTCCAGGAGCCGGTCAGCGGTTCGGGTGCGGACGCGCCCCACTCGGCATCCTTCGGGAAGGCGGCGTTCGGAGCGATCACGAGGTTGCCCTCGGCATCCAGCGACACGTCGAACGTGTCGCCGTCGAGCGGGTAGTTCCACTCGTACATGCCGCGGATCGACTCCTTGATCGCCGGCAGGGTCTGCTCGGTGACGTCGAACACGCTGTGGTCGACGGCGTCGATGATCCGCGAGCCGGCGGCGTCGCCGACGTCCCTTCCGATCGTGAAGGTGTACGGGATGTCGGTCGAGGTGCCCGAGGTCAGCGTGATCGTGCCGCCGGCCGTGTTCTTGTCGAAGCGCTGCGGGTCGTCGACGCCGCCGCTGGTGTCCTTCGGGACGGTGATCGTCGTGGCAGCGCTCTTCGTCTCGTAGCGGTTGTCGCCGTAGACGAAGTACGCGGTGTTCGTCACCCGGTACTCCGCCCGGTACTGGTTCTGACCGCTGACGTGCTGCGGGAGCGCGTCGATCGACGCCTCGACCTTGAGCGTGTACGTCTTCGAGACATCCTTGCCGAGGTTGACGAAGAGGTTCTGACCCGAGATCGCGTAGGTGCCGACGTAGTCGTCAGCGGCGATCGCCCGCTCGAAGTCGCCTTCGAGACCCTCTGCCGCGGTGAGCGGAATCTGCGTGCCGTCCTGGTCGGTGAGCACGAGGAAGGATGCCGAGTCGGTGCTCCAGGTGGCCTCCGCGGGAAGCGCGTCGCGCACGACCACGTTGCGGTCGAGTGCGAACGGGCCATCGGCGAAGTCTGCGAAGGCGGTGAGGTCGGCCTTCAGCGAGTACGAGACGCGGATGCCGTCGGCGAGCTCCGCGCCTGCGGCGAGCTGCTCGTCGAGGGAGACGGCCGACGGGTCGACGCTCTTGCCGAACGCCGCGCCGGTGCCGGGTCGATCCATGCCCTTGACGCTGCCGCGCAGTTCGGTGCGGGTCGACCGCTCCGTGCCGTTCACATCGACGGTGTTGGTCAGTGCGACCGAGTACGACCCGCCGTCGACGGGGTCGACCGCGTCGTACGCCGCCTGAAGCTGGTCGCGCAGTGCGCTCAGCGCGGCAGCATCGGCGATCTTCGCCTGGTAGGTGAACGTGTACGCCGAGTTCACCTCGGCGGCGAAGGTGTGCGTGAAGTCGGTGCCCGAGATCGCGGGCAGGCCCGTGAGAGCGCTGGTCACCGGGTTGAGATCGTCGGCGTCGCGCACGATCTTGCTGCCCGACAGCGAGCCCGGGACGAACGCGAGGTGGGCGCCGAGCGTGTCGGCGATGGTGACCTCGCGGGCGCTCTTGCTCGACACGGTCACGGTGTACGTGAGCGGGACGTCGAGAGCGCTCTCGTCGATGACGATTGCACCGTCGACGACGGAGTGCGGGATGGAGCCGCTGACGCTCTTGTTCGCGCTGTCGGACGTCGACTGCGGCGACTCACCGGGCACGGTGACGATGACCCGCTGTGTGACCGGGGTGCCGTCGACGTTCCAGACCAGCTCGCGCACCTCGGAGTTCTCGACCTCGTCGACCGTGAACTTCAGGTCGAGGACGCCCTGGTTGACGTCCGCCGGGAACGGGTCCTCGAAGGTGATCACGAGCTGTCCCGCGTCGTTGACCGCGAGCGAGCGCACGGCGGTGTTGCCGGCGGGAACGGTGAGCACCGACTCCGGGATCGTGATTCCCTCCGGCAGCGTGATCGCGACGGACTGCCCGTCGTCCATGCTTCCGTAGCCGAGTTGGAACGCGTACGTTCCGCCTTCGGTCAGCACAGGCATCCCGTTGTGCTCCGCACTGCTCGTCGGCGGATACACCGTGACCTTTCCGCCCGCGGCGAAGGCTGGTG
Source organism: Microbacterium alcoholitolerans (assembly GCF_050408615.1). Lineage (NCBI taxonomy): Bacteria > Bacillati > Actinomycetota > Actinomycetes > Micrococcales > Microbacteriaceae > Microbacterium > Microbacterium alcoholitolerans. Next base: position 1,807,565 of record NZ_JBNTKD010000001.1, read on the forward strand.
TGCCCAGCCCGCCGACCGCCAGCAGTGCGATCAGAATGCCCGCCAGCCAGTGCATGAATGTGCGCGCTCGTGTTCTCGGCGCCGCGTACGCAGCCATCTAGTCTCCCCAGACAAGGATCGGGGCGCGTTTCGTTCACGCGCCCCCGCGTCGACGCCGCGGATGCGGCGCTCGGTGGACAGCAGCGGGTTCGGGCCCGGGCTGTCGGGGTGGCCGGTAGGCCTCCACTCTGATGAGACGGCGAGAAGGGTGATTCATTACGCGACTTCTCGAAGATCTTTCAAGGCGGCTGGGCGGACGGACGTCGGGCGGAAGGTGGGCGCCGCGTCGAAGCGCCTAAACTGAAGGTGCCCCGCCACAACTCTTCTCGTCACCAGGAGCGCGCGTGACCACCCCCAACAACTCTCTCGCACACGTCCCCGACTCCGTCGAGAACGCCCTCGCGACGCCCGAGAAGGAGCAGCCGTACGGCGCCCTCGGACTCAAGGACGACGAGTACGCACGCATCAAGGAGATCCTCGGTCGGCGTCCGACGAGTGGCGAGCTGGCGATGTACTCGGTGATGTGGTCCGAGCACTGCTCGTACAAGTCGTCGAAGAACTACCTGCGCCGCTTCGGCCAGAAGGTCTCGGACGAGATGAAGGAACGCCTCATGGTCGGCATGGGGCAGAACGCCGGCGTCGTCGACGTCGGCGAGGGCTGGGCCGTCACGTTCAAGGCCGAGAGCCACAACCACCCCAGCTTCATCGAGCCGTTCCAGGGCGCGGCCACCGGTGTCGGCGGCATCGTCCGCGACATCATCTCGATGGGCGCACGTCCCGTCGCGGTCATGGACGCCCTGCGCTTCGGCGCCATCGACCACCCCGACACCCCGCGCGTCGTGCACGGCGTCACCGCCGGCATCAGCTTCTACGGCAACTGTCTCGGCCTGCCGAACATCGGCGGCGAGACGGTCTTCGACTCGGTCTACCAGGCGAACCCGCTCGTGAACGCCCTCGCGGTCGGCGTCCTCCGCCACGAGGACCTCAAGCTCGCCAACGCCGAGGGCGTCGGCAACAAGGTCGTCCTGTTCGGTGCCCGCACGGGCGGCGACGGCATCGGAGGCGCCAGCATCCTGGCATCCGACTCGTTCGACGACGGCGGCCCCACCAAGCGTCCCGCGGTGCAGGTAGGCGACCCGTTCGCCGAGAAGGTGCTCATCGAGTGCTGTCTCGAGCTGTACAAGAGCGAGCTCGTCGAGGCGATCCAGGACCTCGGCGCCGCAGGCATCTCGTGCGCGACCAGCGAGCTCGCAGCCAACGGCAACAGCGGCATGCACGTCTCACTCGACAACGTGCTGCTGCGCGACCCCACGCTCACGGCTGAGGAGATCCTCATGTCGGAGTCGCAGGAGCGCATGATGGCGATCGTTCATCCCACCAAGCTCGACGCCTTCATGGCCGTCGTGAACAAGTGGGACGTCGAGACCAGCGTGCTCGGCGAGGTCACCGGCGACGGACGCCTCGTCATCGACTGGCAGGGCGAGCGCATCGTCGACGTCGACCCGTCGACGGTCGCCGTCGACGGCCCCGTCTACGACCGCCCCGTCGCGTACCCGACGTGGATCGACGCGCTGCAGGCGGATGCCGCAGAAGACCTCCCCCGCTCGAACGAGCCCGACGAGCTGCGCGCGCAGTTCCTCGCGCTGCTCGGCTCGCCGAACCTCGCCGACACCAGCTGGATCACCAACCAGTACGACTACTACGTGCTCGGCAACACCGCCCTCGCGTTCCCCGACGACGCCGGCATGATCCGCGTCGACGAGGAGTCGGGTCTCGGCTTCGCGATCTCGACGGATGCCAACGGCCGCTACTGCCAGCTCGATCCCTACAAGGGTGCGCAGCTGGCGCTGGCCGAGGCGTACCGCAACGTCGCCGTCACCGGCGCCGTGCCGACGGCCATCACCGACTGCCTGAACTTCGGCTCGCCCGAGAACCCCGAGGTGATGTGGCAGTTCGGGCAGACCGTGGACGGCCTCGCCGACGGATGCTACGAGCTCGGCACCCCGGTCACGGGCGGCAACGTGTCGTTCTACAACCAGACCGGCGACGTGCCGATCCACCCGACGCCGCTGGTCGGCGTGATGGGGATCATCGACGACGTGTCGCGTCGCATCCCGTCAGGCTGGCAGGACGTGGGCGAGAACATCTACCTGCTCGGCGTCACCGCGACCGAGCTGTCGGGCTCGGCGTGGGCCGATGTCGTGCACGACCACCTCGGCGGCCTGCCGCCGGCGGTCGACCTGGCCGGCGAGAAGCGCCTGGCCGGGCTGATCGGCGCGGCGCGCGAGGAGTGGCTGATCTCATCGGCGCACGACCTGTCTGAGGGCGGCCTCGGCCAGGCACTCGCCGAGGGAGTGATGCGCTTCGGCGTCGGCGCTCGCGTGTGGCTGACCGAGCTCATGGAGCGCGACGGCGTGGATGCCGCATCCGCGCTGTTCTCGGAGTCGACCGGCCGCGTGCTGGTGACCGTGCCCCGCGAGGACGACGTGAAGTTCCGCGGTCTGTGCGAGGGACGCGGCTACCCGGTGCTGCGCATCGGCGTCACCGACAGCGAGCCCACCCTCGAGGTGCAGGACGTCTTCACCGTCTCGGTGGACGAGCTGCGCGAGACCTCACGCGCGACGCTGCCTGCCGTCTTCGGGCCGACGGTGGTCGAGAGCGCCTGAGGCGTTCGGATGCCCGGGGTTGAGCCCCGGGCGAGGCGCCGGCAAAACGGGCGAGGGCGCGGGCGCGGGTGCGGCTACAGCCCAGTGCAGCTACAGCGCTCCGGTGAGCGCGGCGATTCCGAGCAGCAGCGATACGAGCGCCAGCACGAGGGCGATCGCGAACAGCACGGCGTGCACCTTGAGGAACGCCGTCGCCTTGCCGTGCTCGTCGCGCGCGCGGGGATCGGCGGTGACCCGGCGGTAGAACGTCGGCCACACGACCGCGTTGAAGACGGCATTGAGGAACAGCACGATGGCGAGGGGGATCACCCCTCAACGCTATCGGCTTCGTGGCATCGGCCTGCCTGACCGCGCCAGCAGCGGCGTGAGCGATCGCGGTACGATTCTGCAGTGATGAACACGAAGCACGAAGACGCGGAAGACCTCTCGGTCTACAGCGAGCGCCGGCAGAAGCGCATCCGCGTCGTCGCATGGGTGACCATCGTCTCGCTGATCCTCGTCGGCGGCGGAGCGACCGTTCTGACGCTGCTGTTCGGCTGATCCATGAGCCGTGACCTCGAGCGGCTGCGCGCCGCCCTCGACTCGGGCGCACCACTGACCTGGGTGCTCACCGGAGACTCGATCACGCACGGGCTGCTGCACACCCGGGGCGAGCGTAACTACGTCGATCACCTGCACGAACTCATCCGCGGCGACATGGGCCGCGTGCAGGACGCCCTCATCAATACGGGCATCAGCGGCTGGCGGGTCGTCCTGCTGCTGGACGACTTCGAGCGGCGCGTGGCGCACTGGCAGCCGGACATCGTGACGCTGATGATCGGCACGAACGACTGCTCGACCGGAGGCGTGTTCCCCGTCATCACGCCGCAGGAATTCGGCGCAGGCGTGACCGAGTTCGTGCAGCGCGTGCGCGCGATCGGTGCGATTCCGGTGCTGCAGACGCAGCCCGCGATCGACGTCGCGAACGCCCCGGAGCGGGCGCGCATCGCCGAGTTCGCCCAGGCGATCCGCGACGTCGCGAGCGCCGAAGACGTCATCCTGGTCGATCAGTTCGCGAAGTTCGCCGAGCTCGGCGCCGGAGACCTTCCCCGTGGGCTTCTCGATGACCCCTTCCACCCCGGACCCGCCGGTCATGCGGTGCTCGCTCTGGAACTGGCGCGCGTGCTCGGGCTGAAGGCGCCGCGGGCATCCGACCGCGTCCTTCCGCGCCTGACGCGACTCGCGGCGGAGGGCGTCGCGCGCTCCAAGCCGCGGCCGTGGTGGCAACTGTGGCAGCGGCGGCAGTGATCGCCGCCGCTCGACGATCACCTGACGCCATAGGCTGATGGGCATGATCGCCAGACACATCAGCGCCCGGCGCAGGAGTACACGATGACGGTCGCCGAGACCGACCGTGCACTGGACGGCGGAATCGTCGTGATGGGCGTCTCAGGTGCCGGCAAGACGACGATCGCACAGTTGCTCGCCGAGCGGCTCGGAGCGCCCTTCATCGACGCCGACGACCTGCACGGCCCAGAGAACGTGGCCAAGATGAGCGCCGGCATCCCGCTCACAGATGAGGATCGGATGCCCTGGCTGGGGCGCGTCGGCAAGGCGCTCGATCAGCATCCGGCGCCGGTCGTGGCGTGCTCTGCGCTCAAGCGCGTGTATCGCGACGCGCTGCGCGCGCACGCGCCGCGAGTGCGGTTCGTCATGCTCGCGGCCGACGTCGAGCGTCTCGCAGCCCAGGTGTCCGGCCGCACGGATCACTTCATGCCGCCGGCGCTGCTGCAGTCGCAGCTGGAGACTCTCGAGCCGCTCGAGGCGGACGAGCCGGGCATGATCGTCCGCGTCGATGCGGAACCGGACGTGCTCGTCGGCCGCGTGGTCGAGAACCTCAGCTGACGGCGGGCGATTCCGCACTGCTGCTGCGGCTGTCAACCCTCTCGACGACGCCGGCCGGTCCCGCGACGCTGGAGGGCCATTCGACGAAGGAGCAGAAGATGAGCGACAGCACTCCCGGATACGATCCGATCGAGAAGCAGGACCCGCTGGCGAACGGTCTCGACGACGGCACCGGCGATCCCAACGACGACCGCACGTACCTCATGGATCAGCCGCCGGCGCAGGTAGACGAAGAGGCCGTGCGGGAACACGCGGACGAGAACGAAGCAGACGAAGAGGAGTAGTCGCGCCGCCGTCAGCGCGAGTCGGACTTGCGGCCACCCGCCTCGAGCACGTCCCCGGCGGGCAATTCCTTGTGGCCGCCGAACTGCAGACGCATCGCCGAGAGCACCTGGTTCGCGAACTGGTCCTCGTCGCGCGATGCGAAGCGCTCGAACAGCGATGCGGCGAGCACGGGGACGGGCACTCCCACATCGATCGCCGCTTTGACGGTCCAGCGGCCCTCGCCCGAGTCCGAGACGCGGCCGGCGAGTCCGTCGAGCGTCGGGTTCTCGTGCAGCGCGGTCGCCGTCAGATCGAGCAGCCATGACGAGATCACGGACCCACGGCGCCACAGCTCGGTGACCTTCGAGGTGTCGATGTCGAACTGGTAGAACTCCGGCTCCTCGAGAGGCGCGACCTCGGCGGAGTGCTCGGCCTCGCGCACACCGGCATCCGCGTTCTCGAGCAGGTTTAGTCCCTCGGCGATCGCCGCCATGATGCCGTATTCGATTCCGTTGTGCACCATCTTCACGAAGTGACCGGAGCCCGCCTGTCCGCAGTGCAGGTACCCCTGCTCCTCGGGCGCGAGGTCGCCGGTGCGCCCTGGTGTCCGCTCGATCTCGCCGGGGCCCGGTGCGATGGTGCGCAGCAGCGGCTCGATGTGCTGCACCGCGGCATCCGATCCCCCGACCATCAGACAGTACCCGCGCTCGAGACCGAACACGCCACCGCTGGTGCCGGCGTCGACGTATTCGATGCCGCGCTCGCGCAGCGCCGCGGCGCGGCGCACGTCATCGCGGTAGTTCGAGTTGCCGCCGTCGATGATGATGTCGCCCGCTTCGAGGTGAGCGGCGACGTCGTCGACGACTCTGCCGGTGAGCGAGGCGGGCACCATCACCCAGATGACGCGCGGCGTCTGCAGCTGGGCTGCGAAGTCGGCGAGATCGGATGCCCCGGACGCGCCGTCCGCGGCGAGCGCCGCGACAGCATCCGGATTCACGTCGTAGGCCACGCAGTCGTGTCCATCCTTCATCAGCCGGCGCACGATGTTCGCGCCCATCCGACCCAGTCCGATCATTCCCAGTTGCATCGCGTCTCCTCACGTCGGAGTCTCCATCGTCCTGCACCCCGGGTCGGGCGGGCAAGGGCCTGGTGGCGACGGCCGAGCTCCCTTACAGTTCGGGGGCCGACACGCCAGATGTCGGACGGATCACGCGAATCCGTCCGACAAGTGGCGTGTCGGCCCCCAGGGTGTCACGGGTGGCGCCGCGGGTCAGGCGAGCGTGAGGAACAGCTTCTCGAGCTCGGCCACCGTGGGAGCTCCGTCTTCCCGTTCGGCGCCGCTCTCGGCATCCGTCACGCAGTTGCGCAGGGCGGTGCTGATGACCGCGAAGCCCGCGCGGTCGATGGCCTTGCCGACCGCAGCGAGCTGCAGCACGACGTCGCGGCAGTCGGCCTCGGTCTCCATCGCGTCGATCACCGCCGTCAGTTGTCCGCGAGCCCGCTTGAGCCGATTGACGGCCTTGCGGATCTCTTCCGCCGAAGCCTGGGTGCTGCTCATGCCATCTCCTTCTCTCGGATGCCACTCAGGTCGCTCATGCGCACACCGGCGTGCCAGGTCAGGTAGCCGCCCGAGAGGTTGCGCACCGTGCGTCCGTGATGCCGCAGCACCCGGGCCGCCGTATGACCGCGCTGGCCGACCTGGCAGTGCACGATCAGGTCACCGGGTGGCAGGTCGTCGATCTTCGAGCGCAGCTCGTCGACCGAGACGTGGATGCTCCCGGGAATCGCACCGCTCTCCTGCTCCGCCGCGCTGCGCACGTCGAGCACGCTTGCGCCCGCGGTCATCGCGTCTTCGAGCTCGTGCCATTGGATGCTGTCGGTCAGACCGGTCGCGGCATTGTCGGCGATGTAGCCGAGCATGTTGACCGGGTCCTTCGCCGAGCCGAGCTGCGGAGCGTAGGCGAGTTCGAGGCGGCTCAGCTGGGAAGCCGTCAGACCCGCCTGCATCGCGGTCGCGATGACGTCGATGCGCTTGTCGGCGCCGCTGCGGCCGATCACCTGCGCGCCGAGGATCAGATCGGTGTCGGGTTCGACGAGCAGCTTCATGGTCAGCCGCTCGGAGCCGGGATAGTACGTTGCGTGGTCTGCGGGATGCGCGTGGATGACGCGGTGCGCGCGCCCGGCATCCCGCAGTCGCCGCTCGCTCCACCCGACCATCGCGACGGCGAGGTCGAAGACGCCGACGATCGCGGTGCCGACGGCCGGGACCGCATCGTCGGGGCGATCGTCGAGCAGACCGTGCTCCCAGGCGATGACGTCGGCCGCGGTGCGGCCGTGACGGTTGGCAAGGCCGGCCATGGTGACCAGGATGGGCTCGGCGGAGATCGCGTCGATCTTCTCGACGGCGTCGCCGACGGCGAAGATGCGCGGGTCGCTGGTGCGCTGGAGCGCGTCGACGGCGATGCCGCCGGTGGGGCCTGCGGCCAGTCCCGCATCGGTGGCGATGGATGCTGCCGGGCGGACGCCCCTGGCATCGATCACGATGTCGGCGGGCACCGTGGTGCCGTCGCCGAGGTGCACGCCATCGGCATCCATCGACTTCACCGATGTGCGCATGCGCAGGTCGACGCAGCGGGCGCTCAGCTCGTCCACGACGAGGGCGGCCATCTCTGGGTCGAGCGGGCTCAGCGGGTGGACGCCGTGCTGCACGAGTGTCACGTCGAGCCCACGGTGCACGAGGTTCTCGACGGCCTCGAGACCGATGAATCCGCCGCCGGCGACGACGGCGCGCTTCTTGGGCCCGGCGGCGCGGGCTGTGCTGGGCACCTCTTCGAGTGCGAGAGTGATGCGATCGACGTCGTCGATCGTGCGCAGGGTCGACACGATCGGCCCACCCTCGATCTGGCCGAAGGCGTCACGCGGAGTGGCTCCGGTGGCGAGGATGAGGTGATCGTACGCTTCATGCGAGATCGTGCCCATGCGGGTGTCGCGGATGCTGACCGTCTGGGCATCGCGGTCGATCGCGACAGCCTGGTGGCGGGTGCGCACGTCGAGCGCGAAGCGGGCGCGCAGCGACTCGGGTGTCTGCAGCAGCAGCGACTGGCGCTCGGTGATTACACCGCCGACGTAGTAGGGGAGTCCGCAGTTGGCGAAGCTGACGTAGTCGCCCTGCTCGATCACGATGATCTCCGCTGACTCGTCGAGACGGCGCAGCCGCGTGGCCGCCGACATGCCGCCAGCGACGCCACCGATGATGATCACGCGCATGAGATCACGCCCTGCCGAACAGCTTGGCGAAGAAGCCGGTGCTCGGCTCGTTCTCGTGGCCGCGGCAGCGGTCCGACGTCGGAACACCGCGCACCACGCTGTCGACGTGCTGACCGCATCCGGCCCACGTCGTCTTGCCGCACTTCCGGCAGGCCACTGCTCGACACATAGCTGTTGGCTCTCCTCGAATCGGTATACCCCGAGGGTATCATGCATACCCCCTGGGGTATGCATGGCTTGCGGTACGGGCATCCGATCGCCTCACTCGCGCGGCAGGCGGAGCCGCCGAGCTCACGCAGGACTATGGTGAGCGACATGGGAGACGTGCGATCGAACCTCGAGGCACTGCGGGCGGATGCTGCCGTGCGCGCTGCATCCGCGGCATCCGCCCTCGCCGAACTCGTCCGCGATCGGCAGGGATCGAACGACGACGACGAGCACGACCCCGAGGGCGTGACGCTGTCGTCGGAGTGGTCGCGTCTGTCGGCGCTGTCGGATGCCGCCGCCGACGAGCTGCGCCAGTTCGACGACGCGCTGGCGCGCCTCGACGCCGGCACCTACGGAATCTGCGCCCGGTGCGGCAAGCCGATCCCCGCCGCGCGCCTCGAGGTGCGGCCGTTCGCCGAGCTGTGCGTGCCGTGCGCGGAGAAGCGCTGACCGGGCTCACCCGCGGGGTTCAGTCACCTCGAATCGCGGATCTCCCCAGCCCAATCCGCCCTCACCATGGGCATCGAGCGCGAGCACCAGCGTGCGCCGGTGCGCGGCGAAGGTGAGGATGTGCGCGAGGCTTCCGCCGTAGCTGATCCTCTCGACGCGCTCGCCAATGACACCCACGAACGTTACGTCGAGCCGATTCTGCGACGTCACCGCGCGCACGTGCGCGAGGAATGCAGGTCCCTCGACGTCGAGGACCGTTCGCAGCTCGGCGAGCGACTGCCCCTCCTCGACGGAGAGGTCGTATTCGCGCCCGGCCATCACCGCGTTCCACATCGCCAGCATCGCAGCAGCGCGGACACTGCTGATGCGCGAAGTGACCCTGCCGGGCGGATCACTGATCGAGGATCGGGCCGCAGGCCCGATCCTCGATCACCTGAGCCACTCGTCCAGGTGCTGCGAGATGAAGTCGTCGTCGTTGAGCTCCGGGTACGCGGTTCGCACGCGGGCGATCTCCTCGGCCTGACCCGGCGACAGCGTCTCGTGCGGGTCCAGGCACCAGATCCCCTCGAGCAGCCCCTGCTGCCGCAGCATCTCGTGCACGCCCGCGATGACGCCGCGGAAGTCGTTGCCCGGGTCGAACACGGCCTGGTTCACGTCCACCAGGTCGACACTCTGTCGCAGCAGGCTCGCGCGGGCGTCGGCATCGCCCGCCGCCGAGCGATGCGCACGTTCAAGCAGCTCGACCGCCGCGCGCGTGCCGACCGCCCACTGCCCGAGCAGGCCTCCGGCGAAGCGCAGGGTGCGCGGGCCCTGCGGCGAGGCGACGTGGAACTCGGACATGAGGTCCGAGACGATCGCATCGTCGTTCCCGGTGTACAACGCGACCTCGTTGGCGCGGCCCGACTCCGCGACGCCCCGCACCAGTTCCAGGGTACGGTAGCGGTCGAACGGGGCGGCCTTGACAGCCACCACCGACGGAATCGCCGCGAACTCGCGCCAGAAACCGCGATCCAGCACCGGCCCACCGATGGCCGACTGCAGGTAGAACCCGATCACGGGCAGGAGCTCGCCCACCGCGCGGGCGCGGTCGAGCAGCATCGACGGATCCGCTCCGGGCACCCGCGGGCTGACCAGCACCGCGTCGTAGCCGAGCTCGAGCGCCAGCTCGGCCTCCGCGACGGCCTGGCGAACGTCGCCTGCGACGCCGGCGATGCGCACGACATCCGGGTCGTGGTGCGCGTCGAGCTCTTCGGCGGCGAGCGCCAGCACCGGCTCGATGAGCGCATGCTGCGGGTCCCTGATCTCGAACTGGGTGGTGTGCACTCCGACGGCGAGACCGCCGGCGCCGGCGGCGAGGTAGTACCGGGTGAGGGCGCGCTGACGGCGCTCGTCCATCCGCCGCTGCGCGGTGAGGGCGAGCGGATGCGCAGGGATCACGGCTCCTCGCGCGAGGGTGCGAGCGGCTGCGTCGCGCAGCTGCGGGATCGCCATCAGAACCTCCCGTCGCGAACGGCCCACTTGGTGGGCTTCGCCGACATCGGCAGTCCTGCCGTGAGCCATTCGGCCTGCAGAGCGATGAGCTCGTCCGCCGAGACCGAGGGATACCCGAACAAGGCCATGCAGCGCCGGGAGTCGTTCAGCAGCGCCGTCGGCTGCGGTTCGTCGGCGAACCGCACCTCGCGGTCGAAGAGCTCGGCGAAGCGGCTCGCGACGGAGGCGACGCTGAGCGTCTCGGGTCCCGTCAGGTTGACGGTAAACACATCCGTCGTCGCGTGGGACAGGCAGCGGAGCACGACCTCGTTCGCGTACCCCTGCCACACCACGTTGACGTTCGCCGTCGCCACGGATACCGGATGACCTGCGTGCACCGCGCTGGCGATGTCGGCGAGCAACCCGTAGCGCAGGTCGATCGCGTAGTTCAACCGCACGATCGAGACCCGCGTGCCGCGCTGCTGCGCCCCGAACTCGAACACCCGCTCCCGGCCGAGACACGATTGCGCGTACTCGCCGATCGGATCGGGGGCGGTGTCCTCCGACGCCCCACCGGACGCGGAAGCGACGAAGGGATAGACGTTGCCGGTGGACATCACCGCGATCGCGCTGTCGCGGTATCTCCGTGCGACACGGTCGGGCAGGGCGGCGTTCACCTCCCAGGCCCAGGAGGGCGCCGTGGCCGCACCGAACTTGGCCCCCACCATGAAGATCACGTTCGGGGCATCCGGAAGCGCCGAGAAGTCGTCGTTCTCGATCAGGTCGAACGGGACGACGTTCACACCGGCGGCTTCCAGGCGCGCACGCACCTGCGCATCGCCGAACCGCGACACGGCGTGCACCGCGTCGTCGCGTCGCCCGGCCTCATCGAGCGCACGACGGGCGAGCATCGCCAGGGTCGGCCCCATCTTGCCGCCGGCCCCCAGGATGGCGAGGTCGCCCGAGCCGTTCTCGAGCTCTTCGATCAGACCGGCGCTCGGCGTGGCGAGCGCCTCTTCCAGCTCGGCCTCAGAGGTGAAGGGTTTCATGGCGATCTTTCTCGTCCTTCCGATCCGCCGACGCGATCCGCGTCGCCGGGGTTAGTGGGTGTGTCCTCGAAGATGAGACCCGCGGATCGGCTTCCGCGAGCGAAGTGCAGCAGGTCCGGTGCAGCATCAGGCACCGTTCCACAGAGCCTCGGCGATGAGGTCCAGCCGCGGGAACATCAAGCTCTCGCGCGACTCGCGATGCGGTGCGTATTCCGTCCACAGCTGAGCCTGACCCCCGAGGAAGCGCGCGGCGACGTGCGCGGCCGCCCCGTCGGGGGCAGGGCGGAAGCCGGCCGCCGTCGCCTCATCGAGCACGATGCCGCACGCGTACGGGTTGGGATCCGCTTCGCTCGAGAGATAGTTGAGATACGTGCGGGTGTGGTCGGCAGTGATCACCTGCGCTCCTCGCGCCGCGGCTGCCAGCCCGCCGTCTTCGGCCAGCCATGAGACGGCGGTCGCATCCTCTGACAGGACCTCGCCGTCGTACCAGTACAGGGCGGTGCGCCCGCGCTCGCGCAGGAAGCCCGCGGCGAGCTCGACGAACCAGCCCCGCAGCGCGTCGGTCCCCGGAAGCCCCAGATCAGCCGCACGAGCCACGCTGACAGGGTCGCGACGCCACGTCTCCAGGTGCGGCTCGTCGCCGCCGACATGCACGTGCGCGCCGGGGAAGATGTCGCACACCTCGTGGAGCACGTCGGCGATGAACCGCTCCACCTCGGGGGTCGGCGCGAGCAGACTCGGCCCGAGACCGAAACGCGTCGCGACGGGCAGGTCCGGCGCGCCCGCGCCAAGTTCCGGATAGGCGGCGATCACGGACTGCACGTGACCGGGAATGTCCACCTCGGGCACGACGGCGATGAACCGCTCGGCCGCATACGCCACCACGCGCTCCAGCTCGGCGCGGGTGTAATGACCGCCGTGTGGCACGCCGTCATGTCGGTGACCGTGGCCCCAGTCGTCGTCGGAACGCGGGTCGGGTCGCCCCTCCACAGGAGCGGGCCGGGTCGTGGTGCCCTCGCGCCACGCGCCCACCTCGGTCAGGCGGGGCCATCCGGGAACCGGGATCCGCCAGCCCTGGTCATCCGTCAGGTGCAGATGCAGCACGTTCAGTCGCCGCTCGGCGAGCTGGTCGATGAGCACCAGCAGCTCATCGACCGGCACGAACCAGCGTGCCACGTCGAGCATGAAGCCGCGCCAGGAATATGCCGGAGCGTCTCCGCACTCGTCGAAGACGCGGCCGCCCCCGCGGACGCGGGAGAGAGCGCGGAACGCGCCGGCGGCGGAGCCAGCCCGCACCTCGATCACGCCGTCGACCGGTCGCAATGCATACTGTTCCGCCTCGAGCGACGGGTCATGGGGCAGGATGCGCACGGCCCCGGCCGCGGCCCGTCGAACGCCGAGAACACCCGACGCTGCAGCGGCGATGCCGTCCCAGATCTCGTCGTCCGCGCAGACGGTGAACGCGCCGGTCATCGGCTGGCACTGTCGAGCAGCGCACCGAACGGCACGAGAGCATCCTGCACCGGCGCCACGTCGGGATACCAGACCCGCTCCCACTCCAGCGCGATCGCGCCGGAGTAGCCGATCCGGTCGAGCTCATCGAGCACCGAGTGCAGCGGCACGGCGCCCTCCCCGAGGAGAACCGGGGCGAGCTCGGTCGGACTCACGGCATCCTTCAGCTGCACATGTCTCAGCCAGGGCGCCAGAGCATCCGCGGTCGCACGAGGCGACTCGCCGGCACGCCACGGGTTCACCACGTCCCAGAGGGCGCCGGTACCCGGTGCATCGGCTCGATCGAGGATGTCGGCGATCGCCGCCCCGGTGAGGAACACGTCGTGCGTCTCCATCACGATGGTCACCGCGGTGCCCGTCACGCGACGGGCGGCCTCGGCCAGGCGGGCGGCCGCGACCTCGCGCGATTCGGCGACGCCCTCGACCCCGCCGAACACCCGCACGAACGACGCCCCGACGGCTTCGGCGAGCCGGATGTGCTCGACCACCTCGGCGACAGGATCGCCGTCATCTCGCGCGATGCGGACGTACGAGGCGACGACGAGAGGGGATACGCCGGCGGACCCCAGGTCGCGGCCGAGGGCCTCCGCATCGGCGACCGAGGTCTGCGGCGTGAGCAGCTCACCCGCCGCGCAGCGCAGCTCCACCACGCCGACTCCGGTGTCGGCGCAGATGCGAGCCAGATCATCGATCGACGCGGCCGGTGCACCCAGAGTGCTGAAGGCTCGGACGGCGCTCATGCAGGGACCGCCGACGTCGTGGTGACGCTCGCCCCGGTCTCAGAGGCGCTGTACACCGCGAGGGCGGCATCCAGCACGCCGACGGCGTAGTCGATCCCGACCCGCGGCTCCCGCCCGGTGCGCGCGGCGTTGACGACGTCGTGGATCTGCGCGGTGAAGGCCGCGTCCATCTCATTCGGCTGCACGGGGACGTGCGCGGTGCGCTTCCCGTCGACGAACACCTGCACGCCGGCTTCACGATCGACCGTGAGGGCCCCGAGGTCGCCGATCACGGCGACCTGCTCCACGAAGCCCAGCCCGGTGCCGGTCACCGTGAGAGAGGCGTGCGCACCGCCCTCCAGCTCGAAGAGCGCCGCGGCATCCGTCTCGACCTCGCTGCCCGGCCGTGCGCTCACCACGCCGCTCACCCGGCTGATGCGCGCGTCGGCGAACCACTGGATGCGGTCGATCGCGTGCGTACCGACGTTCAGCACGATCCCGCCGCCGGCCACCACGGGGTCGAAGAACCACTCCGGTCTCGAGCCGCGGGCGTAGTCGGACGCGCGTCGTTCCACCACCAGGCGGATGTCGCCGATCGCGCCCGCGCGTAACAGGGCGCGTGCGGCGATGTGGCTGGGGATGAAGTGCAGCACGTGGCCGACGGCGAGGGTGACGGATGCGGCCGCGGCCGCATCCGTCAGCGCCACGGCATCCGCGTGAGTGGTCGCGATCGGCTTCTCCAGCAGGACGTGCTTGCCCGCCGCGAGCGCGTCGAGCGCCAGCGGCGCATGCAGCGCGTGGGGAGCGGTGATGATCACGCCGTCGATCGCGGCGTCGGCGAGCAGGGCACGGTGGTCGGTGCTGGTGTCGGCGCCGTACTGGGCTGCCAAGCGCTCTGCCGCCTGCGGCCGCACATCACAGACAGCGGCCACGCGATGACCTGCTGCGCGGATCGCTTCTGCGTGGAGCGTCGCGATGGTGCCGGCCCCGATGATGCCAAAGGCGAAGGATTCGAAGTGCACGGGATGCTGCCCTTTCTTGTTCAACGGGCGTCAGCCCTTGAGTCCCGACCCTGCCGCGCCGCGCACGAAGTAACGCTGGGCGAGCAGGAAGACGATGAGGATCGGAACGAGGCTCATCAGCGCTGCGGCTGTGACGAGCTGCTCGTTGCCGGCGAACTCGCCGCGCAGGCTCTGCACGCCGATCGGCAGCGTGAAGTTCTCGGGCGAGGTGAGGTAGATCGTCGGCTCCAGGATCGCGCCCCACGTCGCCATGAAGGTGAACACCGCGAGAGTCGCGACCGCGGGCTTGGCCAGCGGCAGATGCACCCGCCAGAACACCTGCCAGGGGTTGGCGCCGTCCAGGGTCGCCGCCTCTTCGAAGTCCTTCGGGATGCCGAGGAAGGTCTGGCGCATCAGGAAGATGCCGAACGGCGTCGCCAGCCAGTACGGCACGATCAGGGGCAGCAGGGTGTCGAGCCATCCGAAGGAGTTGAAGAGGATGAAGCTCGGCACGATCGTGATGACAGTCGGCAGCATCATCGTGCCCAGCGCCAGGGTCAGCAGCAGATTGCGCCAGGGCAGCACCATCCGGGCCAGTGCATGACCGACCATCGAACTCGTCAGCACGCATCCGACCACGGCGGCGACCGAGACGATCACGCTGTTGAGCAGGTACAGCCCGAAGGGCGCTCTCTGCCATACCTCGGCGTAGTTCTGCCACTGCACGGGATCGGGGATCCACGTCGGCGGCACCTGGATGTACTGCTCGAACGACTTCAGCGAATTGCTGAAGGCCGCCAGGAACGGCACCACCATGATGACCGCGCCGGCGATGACGAAGACGTAGGCGGGCAGCTTGCGCAGTGCGGCGCGCCGCCGGCGATGGGCGGCAGGCCGAATGCGGACGAGCGTGTCAGGCATAGTGCACCCACTTCTTCTGCAGGCGGAACTGGATGACTGTCAGCAGCATGATCAGCGCCAGCAGCACCCAGGCGATCGCCGAGGCATAGCCCATCTGGAAGTACTGGAACCCCTGCCTGTACAGGTAGAGCACACTGAGCTCGCTCGCTCCGTTGGGTCCGCCGTCGGTCATCACGAACACCTGGTCGAAGGACTGCAGCGTCTGGATGATGGTGAGGATGAGCACGAGGAACGTCGTGCCGGAGATCCACGGCATGGTGATGTGACGCAGCCGCTGCCACGCGTTCGCCCCGTCGAGCCGTGCCGCTTCGTACTGCTCTTCGGGGATGGCCTGCAGGCCGGCCAGGAACAGCACGGCCATGTAGCCCACGCCCTTCCAGACCGCAACGACCACCAGCACCGGGATGACGAGATCCGGGTTCTGCAGCCAATCTTGCTTGGGAAGTCCCAGCCACTGCAGCAGCTGGTTGGCGACGCCGAAGCGGGAGTTGAAGATCGCGTCCGCGACGAAGGCGACGACCACCCACGACGAGATGACCGGGATAAAGTAGGCACCCCGCAGGAACGCCATGCCCCTGAGCTTCTGGTTCAGCGCGATGCCGAGAAGAAGGGCGAACCCGGTCTGCAGCGGTACGAACAGCACCGCGAAGTAGGCGGTGTTGCCTAGTGTGCGCCAGAACATCGGGTCGTTCGCCAGGCGGACGAAGTTGTCGATGCCGACCCATTTCGGGCTGTTCACCATGTCGTAGGAGGTGAAGGCGAAGACGAGCGAGGCCAGCAGCGGCCAGGCGGTCAGCGCGATCAGGTGCAGGAGGTACGGGGAGGCGAACAGCAGCCCCCAGCCCATTCCCCGGCGCGAGCGCCGCCGTGTCTTCGTCTCCACCCGCCCGGGAGCGGGAACGCCTGCCGGCGTCTCCACTCCCGGGTCGATGATCGTTGCCGTCATGGGGTTCAGCCCTGAGCGGCCTGGAAGCGGTCGATGGACTCCTGCGCCTTCTTCTGGGCGTCGGCCAGCGCATCGTCGATGCTCATCGAACCCGACAGCGCAGAGGTGATGTTCTCGCCGATGAAGTTGGTGTACTCCGACCACACGGCGTTCTCGCCCATGTCCTCGGCATCCTCCATTCCGTCGAGGAACGCCTGACGGTTCGCCGGCGCGGTGTCGGCGCCGAGGAAGGCGTCGGAGTTCGCAACGGCGGCGTTGATCGGAATGCCTTCACCCAGAGCGGCCCAGGCGGTCTGCGGCTTCTCGCCCGAGAAGAACTCGATCCACTTCCACGCGGCATCCGCCTCGACGTCACTGGACTTCGCGTTGACGGCCCACGCGTTGACGATCGAAACCTCTCCGCGGGTGCCGCCGGGGCCGGTGGGCATGCGGACCACGTCGAAGTCGACGTTACCGGCGAGCGCGGCCTGGGCGCGGGCATAGATGCCGAACGACATGGCCACGGTCTGATTCGCGAACAGCTCGTGCGGGCTTCCCAGCGAGCTGGTGTTCACCACGTCGGGAGCGAAGCCGGTCTTCGGATCGATCGCCTTCTTCACCCACTCCAGTGCGGCGGCCGACTCAGGGCTGTCGATGGTGACCTTCGTACGGTCATCGTTGACGATGTCGCCGCCGAAGGCGCGCACCTGCGGCCACCAGCTCTCCGTGAAACCCGGGGAGAACGCCCGGAAGCCCCAGGCGTCGGCGGTGCCGTCGCCGTTCTTGTCCACGGTCAGCTTCTGCGCCGCTGCGGCCAGGTCGTCGTAGCTCCAGTCGTCGGTGGGCGAATCGACCCCCGCCTCGGCGAACAGCGCCTTGTTGTAGTACAGCACCGGCACCTGCGCCGCCTGCGGGAACGCCCACAGCCGGCCTTCGGCATCACGGTGATGATCGAGCCCGATGTAATCGACGGAATCGAGATCGTCGGCGTAGTCGGACAGATCACGCAGGCTGCCGCGCGCGGCGAACTCCTGCACGAGCACGCCATCCGACAGCCACACATCGGGCGCCTTGTCGCCGGCGACCTGGGTGCGCAGACGCTTGAAGAAGTCCACATACGGCGCGGCTTCGACCTGCACGTCGATGTCGGGGTTGGCCTCGGCGAACTCGTCGATGAGTGCGCGCATGGTGCTGTCGGCTTCGCTGCCGGCGGCGGCGTAGAAGCCGATGGTCAGCGAGGTCTTGCCGCCGTCAGCGGCGCCGGCGGCGCAGCCCGAGAGGGCGAGCATGGCGGCGCCGGCGACGGCGAGGGCGTACACGCCCCGGGAGCGGGTGATGGGCACGGCTTTCTCCTGTCAGATGGGGATGGATGAAGTGATGTCAGAGCCGCGAGCGGCTGGACTCGCGGATGTTGATGGAGGGCAGCAGCCGCGTGCGGACAGCGGCGGCGGCGCCCTGTGTGGCGATCAGTCTCAGCAGCGTGTTCGCGGCGAGGCGTCCCACCTCGAACTTGGGCGGTGACACCGCGGTCAGCGGCACCTCGGCGAGACCGGCGACCTCGTCGTCGTAGCAGATGACGGCCAGGTCGTCGGGCACGCTGATGTCCTGGGCGCGCAGCCGGGGGATCAGTGCCGTCGCCTCCCGGTCTCCGAGGCAGAACACGCCGTCCAGGCGCTGCTCCTTCGCGATCGCCGCGAAGTCGGCGAGCTCATCCCGCTCCCACGACGGCCGCCGCACGATCGCATCGGTGAGCCTCGGGACGTCGAAGGCGGCGATGGCTCGCTCGAACCCGGCGAACACGTCATCGGCCGTCGCGGTGTCGCTGCGACCCATGAAGCCGATACGCGTGCAGCCCTGTTCCACGAGATGCCGCACGGCGGCGAAGCCGCCGCCGACGACGTCCGTGACGATGTACGAGAGCCGGTCATCGGGCTCGGGCGTGCTCGGACGACGCTCCACCAGAACAGTCGGCACACCGAGGGCGCGGATGGCGTCGAGCTGTGCTTCGGCGTCGCCGAGGTGCAGCGTGGGAGCGATGAGCAGGCCGGACACGCCCGATTCGATCATCTCCCGCACGCGCATCAGCTCGCGGTCGTGGTCGTAGTCGCTGGATGCCAGCAGCATCCGCACCCCGGCGGCGCCGGTCGCCCGCTCGATGCCGGCGATGACCGTGGGGAAATAGTAGCTGGTCGAGGGCACGATCGCCCCGACGAAGCGCGAACCCGTCTCGGTGCGCTGCGGCGTGACGTAGGTGCCCGAGCCCTGTCGGCGCACGACCAGTCCGTCGTTGACGAGGATCTCGACGGCACGGCGCACGGTGTTCAGCCCGACGGAGAACTGCTCGGCGAGGGCCTTCTCCGTGGGCAGCCGAACACCGGAGGCCCACTCGCCGGCGTCGATCCTGGTGCGCAGCTTCGTGGCGACGCTTTCGAACAGCGTGCGCTCGCGAGGGAATGAATTCATTCTCTTTCCTGATCCAAACATCTTCGATTCGGTGGACTGCTGGTGACCATATTCGCGGAATTGTTGGAATGTCAATCCCGCGTCAGGGTATGTTTGCCGGAATCGCGGAGTTTCGCGGCACAAATGTACCCAATTCATTCCTTATTAGGGGAAGACTTCACATGAACACGGACAGCGTTCGGAACCTGCGCATCGAGCGAATCGAGACCTTCGCCGTGCGCCTGCCAACGAAGGGCGCCTTTTCGATCGCCGGCGGCACGGTGACCACGGCAGGAGAGCCGACGACGCGGGTGCTCGTCAAGCTCACCGCCGGCGATCACATCGGCTGGGGCGAGGCGACGCCGACGCCCGCCTGGACGTACGAGACCACGGAGTCGATCATGACGACGATCGACCGGTACCTGGCACCCGCCGTGCTCGGCATCGCGGTGTGGGACCTGGACACCGCGCACCGTCGCTTCGATCGCGCGATCAACCGCGGCATCAGCATCGGATCCCCCATCGCCAAGGGTGCGATCGATCTCGCCATGCACGATGTCACCGGGCGGGCGCTCGGGGTGCCGATCGGCACGCTCTGGGGCCAGCGACGCACCGAGCGCATCCGGCTCGGCTGGATCGTGAACGCCGACTCCCCACGGCAGGCGGCCGATGCGATCGACGCCGGGCGTGCGGCCGGCTACGACGCGTTCAAGCTCAAGGTCGGCATCCGCACCCCCGCCACCGATCTCGCCGTCGTACGCGCTGCGCGCGAGCACGCGCCGGATGCGCAGCTGTGGATCGACGGCAACCAGGGCTTCACGCTAGACGGCGCGCTGCGTCTTGCGCGCGAGATGGCCGACCTCGACATCTCGGCGTTCGAGCAGCCGCTGCCGGCGAACGCACTGCCCGCCCTGGGCCGTCTGCGCACCGCGTCGCCGGTGCCGATCGCGCTGGACGAGAGCCTGCGTCATCCGAGCGACCTCGTCACCGCCCTGCAGCTGGACGCCCTCGACGTGGCCGTGCTCAAAGCGCAGCGCAGCGCCGGACTGCACCTGTCCCGGCGCATGGGGGAATTCGCCGAGGACGCCGGGCTCTCGATCATGGGAAGCGGGCTCACGGACAGTGAGCTCGGATTCGCCGCGTCATTGCATCTGTTCGCCGCGTTCGGAGTGACGACCGCGGTCGACCTGAACGGACGCCAGTTCGTGGAGTCGTCCTACGTCGCCGGTGAGCCGATCCGCGTGGTGGACGGCGTCGCATCGGTGCCGGAGGGGCCGGGTCTGGGGGTCGAGGTCGACGAGCAGGTGGTGCGGATGCAGGCGTACGATCCGTTCGCCTGAGATTCATTCCGAAATGGGCATGCGCGGTTGACAGCGTCTCACCGGCAGGCGATGGTGACCTTCGCGGGCGCACCGGCCCGAGCACACCGAAACCACTCACACACCGGAACCACTCACAGGAAGAGGACCAGATGAGAGACCAGCGCTGGCGCCGGCTCGCCACCACGATCACCGCATTAGCGCTGGGCGCCGGGCTGCTTCTGCCGCCCGCCGCCGCAGCGGCTGAAGACACGACCGCATGGGTGAGCATCGACACCCCCACGACGGGAAGCACCACGTCGGGCGAGATCATCACCGTCTCGGGACGCTACCAGCGGGTGTCGGAGATCGAACTCGTCGTGGGGGCTCAGACGATCCTGCCGACATCGGTCGACGCGGCTGCCGGCAGCTGGAGCACGAAGGTCGACCTGACCGCGCTGGACGGCACCGTCGAGTTCGCCGTGCGGGCTCGAGACCTGAACACGCTCTACACGACCTGGTCGCCCTTCGTGCAGATCGATGTCGACAATCCCGCCGCCGCGGTGCCGGAGGTGACGATCATCTCCCCGCAGGAGGGCTCCGTACCGGGCAAGCACGTCGAGGTGACCGTCCAGGTCGACGGCGCGGGTCCTGCGGCCTCCGTCAAGGTGGCGGTGAACGACGATCATTGGCGCCGCGCCGCACGGAATCCGCACACCGGCCTGTACTCCGTGAAGATCAACGCCCAGCAGTGGCGGGGTGGCTTCATCGCCATCCGCGCTCGCGCGACGTCGTCGCACGGCGTGGTCGGCATGTCGGGTTCCCGGTACGTCGCGCTCGGCGGCGCGCAGGCGCAGCGACCTGTGGCCGTCGAGCAGGACCGCGCGCTGTGGGTCTGGGAGCGCGCATCGTACGCCGCCGTCTTCGATCGCATCGAACGCGACAAACTCGGCGCCGTGATGGACGACACGACCACGTTCGACTCCGATGCCATCCGCACCATCTACCTGGGCGTGGACCGCTATCAGGGCATCGACATGCTGCGCGATTCGCGTGACAATGTCGCCGACTTCGTCCGCTGGGCCAAGGCCCGCGGCTACCAGGTGCAGGCGACCATCGCCGGCGGCACCCGGCCGCCGTACTTCGGCGCACTGGAGCAGTACGAGCACTTCGCCGTCGCCGAGATGGAGAAGGTGCTCGACTACAACCTCGCGGTGGGACCCGATGCTCGCTTCGACGGCGTCAACGTCGACATCGAGCCTTACATCCTGCCGCAGTGGAAGGAGCCGGGCACGACGCTGCCGACCCACTGGCTGACCGTGCTGCAGAATCTCATCGAGCGCCGGGACGCCTCCGGCCAGCCGCTCCTGTTCGGACCGGCGATCCCACGCTGGCTGGATACTTCGACCTGCTGCACGGCGGTCGAATGGAACGGCGAGGTCAAGCCCCTCAGCGACCACATTCAGGATCTGACCGACTACATCGCGATCATGGACTATCGCGACACGGCCGACGGCGGCGCCGGCATCATCGCGCAGGCTCAGCACGAGATCGACTACGCGAACGCCATCGGAAAGCCGAACTCGGTCGTGATCGGCGTCGAGTCGAAGGATCTGTCCGGCGGCGGCGATCCCGAGACCGTGACGTTCTGGGAGGAGGGGCGCCTGGCGATGGAGGCCGAGCTCGACAAGGTGTACGCGGCCTTCGGCTCCAATGCATCCTTCGCCGGCGTGGCGATGCACCACTTCGACTCCCTCGTCTCGCTCCCCTCGCGATGGGAAGACGACGCGGTCTGGTATCCGATCGACAGATCCACGATCCCGAAGGGCTGAACCCGTAGCCACCCTCACCCTCCCAACGTCCTCCGAGCGCCGTGTACGTCTCGACTTCAGTAGGCTTGCTCCGCCGCCGCGGAAGACGTTGGGGGGTCCAGACGCGACCGGACGCCCGTTGATCGTCGCCCCTGCGGCCACGGCACGCGAAGTACGGCCCCTCCAACGATCAACGGACAGCCTCTCCAATGGCGACGTGTGGAACGCCTCATTCCACACCAACCGCACCGGCTACGTGGTATTCGCGTTGGAGCTCGCCGCGGCGCTGGGCATGGCGACGGCTGGCTCACGGATGCTCACTGAACCGCGCTCGAGGGAGTCGGCAGGAGGCTGAGTCCGGCGCCCGCACAAGCATTCTCGGCCGGGCACCACAGCAGTAGGCTGAGCACATCATGCAAGATTTCTGGGACTTCGCCCGCGATTACTGGTGGCTGGTCTTCCCCATCATGGGTATGGCCGGCGGTGCCATCGGTGGCATCAACAAAGCGTGGGAGCGCAGCGCCAAGCGCCGCCATGAGCGGCGCATGGAGACGCTGCGCCTGAAGGGCGAGCTCAAGGCCGCCCAGCTCGCCGCGCGAGGAACCGCGCCCGCGCGCAAGAGCCATCGCGAGGTCGCCAGCGAAGAGCGCGATTCGACGAAGCACATGCTCGAGAAACTGTTCGCCGAGCACGACGAGATCACCGCGCGCTGGCTCGACTACGAGCTCGACGTCGCGAAGCTGATCGCGTTCCCGGCCATGAGCGACGGGCGTCAGCCGCTGACGGCCGCGTTCCTGCGCGCGAAGAAGATCGCAGACACCGTGCGGCCGGCATCGTCGGATGCCAAGGTGAGCGAGACCGAGATCGCCGAGTACCTCGACGCGGTCGGCAACTACTCCGTGGCGTTCGAGGTCGCCGAGCGCGACGCGCGGCGCCTGCGCAATTCGACGTTCAGCGAGGCCGAGCGCAAGCGCCTCGACCGCGCCCAGCACATGCTGACCGTCGCGCTCGACGAGGCCGCCACTCAGGCCGAGCGCAATGTCGCCTACAAGCGGGTGCGCGAAGAGCTCGACGGGCTGATCCTGCTCTCGGACGAAGCCGTCGAGGTGCTGGAGAAGAAGGTGGCCGGTGCTCTGCCGTCGGCATCCACTCCCGCGACATCCACTGCGGTGCCCGAGCCGGAGCCGGTTCGCGCGCCGGAGCCCGTGCGCGAGCCCGTTCGCGAGCCCGCGCGTGAACCGATGCGCCTGAAGCGTCCGGACGACCGCGCATGATCGCGTCGAACGTCACCGGACCCATCGCGTACCACGCTGAAGGGCCGGTGTGGGCTGCGGCCTGGGGCGGGCTGCGCTGGGTCGACGCCACCGCGGGTGACCTGCTGACGCTGCGCGATGGCCGCGTGCACCGCCAGCACGTCGACGACGAGTACATCGCCTTCGTTCGCCCCCGCCGCACGGACGGGTTCGTCGCCGTCGGCGCTCGCACGCTGTACCTCGCCGATGAGCCCGACGGTGACGTGCGCGCAGTCGCCCGCCTGCTCGATGACCCCGCGATCCGCATGAACGACGGATGCTGCGATCCCGACGGCCGTCTGCTGGCGGGGTCCATGGCGTACGACGCGGCGCCGGGCGCCGCCGAACTTCGCGTGCTGGGTGCCGATCTGTCGTCGCGGACTGTGCTGACGGATGTGACCATCTCGAACGGCATCGGCTTCACCTCGGATGGCTCGCACGCCTACTACGCCGACACGGCCACCTCGCGCATCGACAGGTTGGACTTCGCCGGCGGTGCGCTCACTGGTCGGCGTCCGTTCGTCGAGATCCCCGCCGATCAGGGCGCGCCCGACGGCTTGTCCGTCGCCCACGACGGCAGTGTCTGGGTGGCGCTCTGGGGTGGGTCCGCCGTGCACGGGTACGACGACAAAGGGGTGCTGATCGAGCGGATCGAGGTGCCTGTGCCGCAGGCCAGCGCCTGCACCTTCGGCGGAGACGACCTGAGCACGCTGTTCATCACGACGTCGGCTCAGGGCCTGGCATCCGATCACGGCACCGAAGCGGGCTCGCTGTTCGCCGTCGACCTCGGTGTGCGCGGCCAGCCGGTGCTGCCGTTCGCCGGTTGAGCGGCGCGCCGCGGGTTGTGGCGACCCCAAGAATGAAGGACGATTCCACTTCTGCAGGATGATCCGGCGGCCGGCATCCTTCAGAACTGCAGTTCTCCTGCAGAAGTGACGGGCGACCCCCGCCGCTCTGACAGGATGCTGTTCATGCCTCGCTTCGACCTGAGCCCTGACGAACTGCGCGTGTACCGTCCGGAGGTCGCCGAGCCGGCGGACTTCGACGAGTTCTGGCAGCGGACCCTGCGCGAATCGCGCGCCGTGGCGCAGCCGGTGCGGCTGACGCGGGTCGAGTCTCCGCTGCGGGCCGTCGAGGTGTACGACGTGGTGTTCTCGGGCTACGGCGGCGACCCCGTCGGCGGATGGCTCACCCTGCCGGCCGGCGACTCGGAATCGCTCCCCGCGGTTGTCGAATACAACGGGTACGGCGGCGGCCGCGGGCTGCCGCACGAGCATCTCGCCTGGGCGGCGGCGGGCTACGCGCATCTGTTCATGGACACCCGCGGGCAGGGCTCCACCTGGGGCACCGGCGGCAGCACCGCCGACCCGCACGGATCGGCGCCCGCGGCATCCGGAGTGATGACCCGTGGCATCCTCGATCCGCACGACTACTACTACCGCCGCCTGATGACCGACGCCGTGCTCGCGGTCGACGCGATCCGGCAGATCAAGCGCGTCGACCCGTCGCGCGTCTCGGTCGCGGGCATCAGCCAGGGCGGCGGTCTCGCGATCGCCGCCGCCGCGCTGAGCGACGGGCTCGTCGCCGCGATGCCGGACGTGCCGTTCCTCTGCCACTTCGGACGCGCCGTCGGGCTCACCGACAGGGACCCGTACCAGGAGATCGTGCGCTATCTCGCGGTGCATCGGGATGCCGTCGACACCGTCTTCACGACGCTGTCGTACTTCGACGGAGTGAATTTCGCCAAGCGCGCGACCACGCCGGCGCTGTTCTCGGCCGCGATGCTCGACCAGGTCTGCCCGCCGTCGACCGTGTACGCCGCGCGCAACCACTGGGCGGGCGACGCTGACATCGTCGACTACCACTTCAACGGCCACGAGGGCGGGCTCGGGTTGCAGTGGGAGCGGCAGGCCGCGTTCCTCGCCGGCCTGCGCTGAGCCCGGCAGTCTGACGTGGCACGCAACGCGTAGGCTCGGGCACATGGACAGCAACGAGGCTCTTCGGGTCGGAATCGTCGGCGCCGAGGCCGGCTCGCTGTTCGCCGTCGACCTCGGCGTGCGCGGCCAGCCGGTGCTACCGTTCGCCGGGTGAGCGACGCCGCGAGTGGCGCTGTTCAGGGCAGATTGACCCGCTCGGTGCGCTGACGCTGACGGCCTAGCCCGTCGATCTCGATCACCATCTCGTCGCCGTGCTGCAGGTACGCGAATCGACCGGACAGCGCGACACCCTGCGGTGTGCCGGTGTTGATCACGTCGCCGGGTTCGAGCACCATGTACTGGCTGAGCTCATGCACGATCTGCAGCACCGAGAAGATCATGTCGGCGGTCGTCGAATCCTGCCGCGGCGAGCCGTTCACGAATGAGCGCAGCCGCAGCGCCTGCGGATCGATCTCATCGGCCGGCACCAGCACCGGGCCGAGCGGGTTGAACGTCTCGGAGCACTTGCCCTTCGACCACTGCCCGCCCGAGATGTTGAGCTGGTACGCGCGCTCCGACACGTCGTTCGAGATCGTGTATCCGGCGATCACCTCGCGGGCCGCCTCCGGCGACGGCAGGTAGCGGGCGGTCTTGCCGATCACGACGGCGAGCTCGACCTCCCAGTCGACTTTGGCGGCTCCAGGCGGCAGCAGCACGACGTCATCGGGCCCGACGACCGTGTTCGGATGCTTGAAGAACACGACCGGGTGCTCGGGCGGCTCCGCCCCCGACTCCGCCGCATGAGCGGCGTAGTTCTGTCCGATGCAGATGACCGCAGTCGGCCGGCCGATCGGCGCCCCGACGCGCAGGCCGTCCGTGTCGGCTTCGCGCAGTTCACCCGCGGCGAGGGCCCGGCGCACGCGGGCGATGCCGTCGGCAGCGAGAAACGCGCCGTCGATGTCGGCGGTCAGCGGGCTGAGATCGCGGATGATCCCCTCGTCGTCGCGGACGAACGGCCGCTCGTCGCCGGGCGCCCCGAGACGCATGAGTTCCATGTCTTCTCCTTCTGGCGCGTCAGCGCGCGTCGGCGTAGGCCGGGTTGACGATCGCGCCGACGTGCTCGCCGGCGAGGAAGCGGATGATGTTCTCTGCGGCGTGCACGGGCAGGTCCTCCAGAGCCTCGGGCGAGTACCACGCCGCGTGCGGGGTGAGCAGCACGTTCGGCGCGCCGCGCAGCGCGGCATCCGCTGCGAGCGGCTCCGCCTCGAAGACATCCAGCGCGGCGGCTCCGACTCTGCCGCTGTGCAGGGCCGCGACAAGGGCATCCTCATCGATCAGCGGGCCGCGGCAAGTGTTCACGATCACTGCGCCTGACTTCATGGTCTCGATCGATTTGGCGTCGATGAGGTGACGCGTCACGTCGGTGAGCGGGACGTGCAGGGTGAGGATGTCGGCAGCGGCGATGGCCTGGTCGATCGTGACGGACTCGCAATCCGCAGCCGTGATCGCCTCGACGGGTGCGTAGGGGTCGGCGACGAGCACACGGAAGCCGAGTGCCCGGCATCCGCGCGCCACGAGGGAGCCGATCCGCCCGAAGCCGAGTACCGACACCGTCGTCCGCGACGGGCGCACAGCCATCGGGCTGGCTGCGACCGGCCTCCACTCGCCGACGCGCAGCGCGGCATCGTACGCAGGCAGTCCTCGCGCTTGCGCCATGATCATGGCGATCGTATGTGCGGCGACCTCTTCGATGCAGTAACTGGGGGTGTTGGCCACGGCGATGCCGCGCTCTGTGGCCGCGGCGACGTCGATCATGTCGTAGCCGATGCCCAGCCGGCTGATGATCTTCAGGCTCGGCATGCGATCCATCAGGGCCCCGTCGACGCGGTGCCACTGCACGATCAGCCCTTCGGCGCCGGCTCCGAGCGCGGCGAGGGTGTCGAATGAGGTCTCGGGTGCCCGCTCGGCGCTCAGGCCGGCCGCGCGCAGCGTGTGCTCTGCGGCGTCGCCAGGCAGGTCGCAGTCGGTGATGAGGATGTGTGGATCGGCCATGAATCCAAATGCTATAGCATCTAGCAGAGCAGGCGCCACCAGTTTCGATTCCGGGAATTTTGCTATAGCGTCTTGTGCATGACTGCTCGCCGCGCCCTCATCACCGGCGCCAGTTCCGGCATCGGAACGGCCGCCGCCCTCGAACTCGCCCGCTCCGGCGCCGCCGTGTGGATCACCTACACCGGCCGCGAGGCCGAAGCCGCCCGGGTCGCCGCGGAGTGCCGTTCCGCGGGGGCCCCGGAAGCGCGCGTCTCGCGCCTCGACCTGCGCGACCCGGAATCGATCGCCGCGCTCGTCGCCGACATCACCGAGGCCTGGGGCTCCTTGCACGTGCTCGTCAACAACGGCGGCGTCTGCCCCTACATCGGCTACGACGACATCGACGTCGAGGAGTGGGACTTCGTCCTCGAGACGAACGCCCGCGGCACCTTCCTCCTCACCCGCGCCGCGCTCCCCCTGCTGCGCGCTGCCGAGGGCGACCGGTCGGTAGTGAACATCTCGTCGATCGCCGGTCAGGTCGGCGCGCTGCAAACCGGCATGCACTACGCCGCCAGCAAGGGCGCCATCCTGGCGATCACCCGCAGCTTCGCCCGTCACCTGGCCTCCGAGGGCATCCGCGTGAACGCCGTCACCCCCGGCCCTGTAGCCAGCGCGATCACGAACGAGCTCTCCGCCGAGGGCCGCGCGAGGCTCGAGGCGGGCATCCCTCTGGGCTCCTTCGGCGAGCCGGCCGACGTCGCCTGGATCATCACCTCACTGGCATCCGACCGCGCCCGATTCATCACCGGCGCCACCTACGACGTCAACGGAGGAGTGCGCATTGACTGACGCCGTCCCGAAAGCCCGCAGCGCCCTCGACACGGTGCAGGCGCAGCTCGACGCCTTCAACGCGCACGATCTCGACGCCTTTATCGCGACCTATGCGCCGGATGCCGTGATCACTGGGGTCGCGCCCGAGCCGATTGTCGGCGCGGAGGCGATCCGCGCGTTCTACGAGCCTCGGCTGCAGAACCCCGAGCTCTCGTGCGTGATCGATAACACAGTGCTCTTCGGCTCCCGCTGGGTCGTGGCCCAGGAGCAGGTCATCAACGCGGGCGTCGCGACCGAGACGATCGCGACCTTCGACGTCGTCGATGGACTCATCTCACGCGCATCGATGCTCAAGGCCTGAGCCGGCGGCGCCGATCGGGCGAGATCGGCCGCCGGGTGGGAGGATCGCCTTCAGCGCCGGATGTCGCCGAAGGATACCGTCCAGGCGCCGTCCAGGGCGATGGACTGCCCGCTGAGGTACGGAGCCTCGTCCGACAGGAGGAACGCAGTGACGGCCGCGACCTCCTCGGCGCGGGCGATGCGTCCCATCGGCGGACCCTCGGCGAGTTCCCGCTCGGCTGACGCCGGATCGGAGGATGCGGCGATCTGGGCCTCGAGGTGCGGGGTGCGCACCCCGCCGGGCGCGATGGTGTTGGCGCGGATGCCCTGCCCTCCGTGGCTGACGGCGACGCTGCGCGTGAGCGCATCGATGCCGCCCTTGGTGAACTCGTATGCGGCGTGATCGAGGTGACTGGCGCGGCCGTGGATCGAGCCGATGTTGACGATGGAGCCCGGCGTGGCCTGCTCGAGAAAGGTTGAGACGGCCACCGAGCAGCCCCACACATACCCGAAGCCGTTGATGCCCACGATCTCGCGGACCAGGTTTTCATCGAGCTGGTGCAGCGGCGTCTGCTTCGTGATTCCGGCGTTGTTGACCCAGCCGGCCAGCGGCGCGAGCGCCCGCGCCTTCTCGGCGGCGGCCACGTGGGCCTGTCGGTCGGAGGCGTCGCCGAGCACGAGATCCGCGACGACGCCAGCCTCGAGAGTGCCTGACCCGGGCGAACGCTCCAGCCCGACGACGATCCAGCCGTCGGCGGTGAGGCGCTCGGCGATCGCGCGACCGATGCCCTTGCCGCTGCCGGTGACCACGACGCTGCGTGCGTCGGAAGCCTCTGCCATCTCAGATCTCCTCGAACTCGAACACGGAGGGGTCCAGCGAGAACCCCAGTCCTGCGGCATCCGACGGACGCACCCGTCCTTCGAAACGCGGCCCGCCGACGACGAAGGACGGCGCAGGATCGTACGGGTTGACACCCCGGGCGAAGGTCTCGACGCCGATGCCGAGGTGTGCGGTGACCTCGGGGTACACGTGTCCGGATACCGCCACGCCGCGCGTCCTGGCCCAGCGGATCAGCTCCCGAGCGGGCGTAACACCGCCGATTGCGACGACGTCGAGGCGCAGAACGTCGACGCCGCCCACCTCGACCAGCGCCTTGAGCACAGCGGGATCGGTGACCTCATCACCCACCGACACAGGCAGCCCGGTCTCGGCCTTGATGCGCGCGACACCCGGGGCATCCTCGGGCAGCAGCGGATCCTCCAGCCACGCCAGACGGGCATCGCCCCACTGCGAGACCTCGGCGACCGCGACATCCGCACTGGGCCAGCCGAACCCCACGTCGACGACGAGTCCGGTCGATGCCGGTAACTCGATGTTCAGCAGAGCGATGAGCTCGCGCATATATGCCGGGTCGGGCATGCGTGAGATCTTGACGTTGGTCCAGCCATCTGCCTGCGCGATGACCTCGTCCGCGACTTCCCGCGGCGAGCGCCCGGGCGTCGGATACGCGGCGACCAACATCGATTCGCGCGGCGCGTCCCCGGTGCCTAGCTGCCGCCACAGCGGCTGGCCGGCACGGCGTGCGGCGATGTCCCACAGAGCGATGTCGACCAGGCCGATGGCGCGGCGCACGAGTCCGACTCTTCCGACGATGGCGCTGCCGCGCAGCATCCGCTCCCAGACCGCCGCCGGGTCATCGGCGTCCTGGCCGAGGGCGTGGGCGGCGACGAGGCGTTCAACGATCTCGGCCATCGGGGCCTCGCGAGACAGGCAGTAGGCGACGCCCTGCGTGCCGTCGTCCGCGATCACGCGCACCGCGGTGTACTCGCGACGGGTGACGGTCATCGCACCCAACTGCAGCGGAGCGGGCAGCGGCAGCACTGCCGTGGCGGTGTCGATGCGTGCGATCTTGGCCATCATTCGGGCTTCTTCGCGAGCGGAACACCGTAGTCGACCATGAAGCCGCCGTCGACGTAGAGCGTCTGGCCGTTCATGTACCGTGACTCGTCCGAGACGAGGAAGCTGACCGCCGCGGCGATCTCGCTGGCATCCGCGAGGCGCTTCGCGGGGATGCGCGAGAGGATCGTGTCGAGGCTGAGCGTGCCATGCTCCACTCCCTGGCGGAACACGCCGGTGTCGACGTAACCCGGCGCGACGGCGTTGACGCGCACGCCCCGGGCCGCCCATTCCGCGCCCGCGGTGGCGGTCAAGCCGATGACGGCCGCCTTCGTCGTGGCGTAGGGCGCCCGGCCCGCGGATCCGCGCGACGAGATCGACGAGATGTTGACGATGCGGCCGTCGCCGTGCGCCAGCATCCGCCGCCCGGCCGCCTGCAGACAAGTGAAGACGCCGTGCAGGTTGACGTCGACAACGGCGGCCCATTCGTCCCAGGTGAGGTCTTCGAGACCCCGGTGGCGCTGGATGCCTGCGTTGTTGACCAGCACGTGCAGCGGACCGAACTCGGCTTCGATCTCGCCGAACACGCGGTCGACGCCATCATGATCCGTGACGTCGAGCTCACGCCAGACGATGCCCGCGGGGTTCTCTGCCGCGGTCAGCCCTGGCACGCGGTCGGCGGCGATCACGCGGTAGCCGTCGGCGGCGAGGCGCTGGCCGATCTCCCAGCCGATTCCTGCCGAGCCGCCGGTGACGATGGCGACGGGGGTCTGAGAGGTCATGGTTCTCCTCGCTGAGGGGTGAAGATTTGCTATAGCAAGTGTAGTCGGATGCCGCGCTCACTGCTCCAGGAGACCGGCGACCACGCCGATGGCGTGCTGTTCGAGCAGTTCCAGACCGCCCGGAGCCAACGGCGTCTGCCATGCCTGGTACGCGCCGCGCTCATACGCCTCGCGGGTGGGCAGGTAGACGAAGCCCGGCCCGTTCGTCAGGTTGATCACGACGATCGGCACCTCGGGAAAACGTGCGCGCAGCGTGGTCTGCAGCCGCGAGTAGGCCTCACCGGGATGCGCGACGATCACCGCGTCGCCGAGGCGCCAGGCCCAGAGCGGATGCTGCACTGTGGGTCCTGTGATGTAGCCGTCGCGCAGATTGCGGGCCCGCCCCAGCCGCTCCTCGCGTGAACGGGGGTCGATGTCCTTCCACTCCTCGGCGAGCTCGTCGATTGTGGGCAGATCGCGCAACGGCAGCTCCACGGATGCCACAGCGCCCGCGGCCGCGTCACCGCCGTCGGCGGCTCGTCCGGCCCAGACGGCAAGGGGAGCGCCCGACTCCACGACGCCGTCGAGGGTGAGCTGATCACCCGGCACCGGCAGCGCGTCCAGCGCGGCCATCACGGCGTGGCCCAGCGACCGGCCGTGCCGGTCGGCGACCGTGACGTCGCCGGTGTACTGCTCACGCGGTGCCAGCTCGCCCGAGGCCCCCTGCACGAACAGGCACGGGGCACCCGTCGCCTGCTCGACGATCTCGCGCAGTGCGCCGACGTAGTCGGGGGAGACCTGCCGCGACTGCCAGGCCAGCGTCGTGGGATGACAGGCGTAGTTCACCAGCGTGGCCGTCACGGCACCGTCGATGCTGAGCCGCCCGATCATCACGGTATCGTCGGCTGCGCCGGCCGGGTTGTACCCCACCAGCGCGCGTCCGTCGAGGTCGAGTTCGCGATCGGATGCCAGCGTGCACCGGCCCGTTGTCCACTCGATGAGCCCGGGCCGGGCGGCCTCCAGCGCCTCGAGTCCGGCTTCGACGCCCGCCGCGGCCAGCGCCTCGAGGTAGCCGGGAATGAGCTCACCGCCGGCCAGATGCGCATCGGCTGCGCACAGCACCGCACCGGCGTGGGTGTGCGACAGCGAGAGCATCAACTGGTCGGCATCCAGTTCGAGCCCGTCGAGGATCGCACCGCGCACGCCCTGTTCATCCGCGACCCGCCGCCACCACGTGCCGTCGACCGCAAGCAGCACGCGCGGCCTGTCGTCGGCAGCGATGATCGCGAGCGCGGTCAGCTCGAACGGGCGGTGCGCGCCCTCGGAGCGCTCCCAGTCGGCCGGGCCCCAGTTCTTCGCACGGATACCCAGCGGCGGCGTGATGTCGCGACGGGCGACGCCGATGCGCGCTCGCGTGCGGGGGACTCGGATGCTGTCGCCGAGGCGTGTGGAGGAATCTGTGGGATGCATTTTCACGACATTGTCGCTGAAAGCGAATCCGCATCTGAATCGATACCGGCTGCAAGTGCTGCCGCGCGCTGACGGCGCTCCCGCTCTCGCATCGGATCCGCGATCGGAATGGCAGCCATAAGAGCTCGAGTGTATTCGTGGCGTGGTGCCGCGAACATCTCCTCCCGCGCCCCCTCTTCCACCAGTTCGCCGCGGCGCATCACGCCGAGGCGGGACGCCATATACCGGACAACCGCCAGGTCGTGGCTGATGAAGAGGTAGGTCAGACCGAGCTCGTCCTGCAGCTCCCGAAGCAGATTCAGCACCTGCGCCTGGATCGACACGTCGAGGGCGGAGACGGATTCATCGAGAACGAGAAATTCCGGATCCAGCGCCACGGCACGGGCGATAGCCACCCTCTGACATTGTCCGCCGGACATCGTATGGGGCAGACGCTGCGCGAGTGACCGCGGCAAGCCGACCATGTCCATCGCTGCTTCCACCCTCCGCTGCAGGTCGATCCCGCGAGCGACACGATGGGCGAGCAGCGGGGCGGCGATCAGCTGCTCCACCGTCTTTCGGCGGTTCAGCGCCGAGAGGGGATCCTGGAACACCATCTGCATGCTCCGCCGCAGCGGACGCAGCTGACGTTCCTTCATAGCGTGGATGTCGGTTCCATTGACGAGCACCCGGCCCGCATCGATCGGGGTGAGCCCCAGTACGGTCCGCGAGACGGTGGACTTGCCGGAACCCGACTCACCGACGAGTCCGTATGTCGTTCCTCGTTGGATCTCGAAGGATACGTTTCGGACCGCATGGACCTTCTCCCCACCGGCTGAGAACGTCTTCGAAACGCCTTCGACACGCACCAGCGTCTCAGGTTCGGAGATCTTGCGGGCGGGGACGGGTCGAGCTTGCGAGCGATCACGCACCTCCATCCCCTTGGTCGGGATGGGCTGGTCGATGTCCATCTCGAGATCGACGACGGCCGACAGCAACCCACGGGTGTACGGATCGCGAGGACGGTCGTAGAGCTCCTGCGCGGGCGCCGATTCGATGATCTTCCCGTGGCGCATGACGTGTATCGATTCGCAGAAGCCGGCTGCGACTCCGAGATCGTGCGTGATGAGAATCACGGCGGTGCCATGTTCTGTCGCGAGCCGGTCCAGAAGGTCGATGATCCTCGCCTGAGTGGTGACATCCAGCGCGGTCGTCGGTTCGTCGGCGATGAGGAGCTCGGGGCGAGCTGCCAGAGCCATTGCGATCATCACCCGCTGCCTCATGCCGCCGGAGAGTTCGTGCGGGTACTGCCGAACGCGATGCTCGGGCAGCGGCACCCCGACCTCATCGAGCAGTTCGATCGCTCGGCCGAGCGCCGCTTCGCGTGAGACGCGCTCGTGGAGGCGTATCGCCTCGATCAGCTGCGCACCGATCCGCTTGGTCGGGTTCAGCGATGACATCGGGTCCTGATACACCATCGCAACGCGT
Organism: Microbacterium alcoholitolerans; assembly: GCF_050408615.1. Taxonomy (NCBI): domain Bacteria; kingdom Bacillati; phylum Actinomycetota; class Actinomycetes; order Micrococcales; family Microbacteriaceae; genus Microbacterium; species Microbacterium alcoholitolerans. Next base: position 1,841,494 of record NZ_JBNTKD010000001.1, read on the forward strand.
CCGCCGCGGATCTTCGACATCTCCGGCTGAGATGCCGAGAGCAGATCGACATCTCCCAGCATCACGCGCCCACTGAGCTGTGCTCCGTGCGCGAGGCGCATGATCGACAGCGCGGTGAGCGATTTCCCCGAACCGGACTCGCCGACCAGACCGACTTTCTCGCCCGGGCGCACAGTCAGGCTTATTCCCGCGACCGGTTCGGCGGGTCCGAACCGGACGTGCAGGTCCTCAATGCGAAGGACCGGCTGGCGCGCGTCGTCCTCAGGAGTGACATCCATGGCGATATTCATTCGGGCGCGCGTCCGGCGTAGAGCAGGCCCGCCTCATCGGCCCACACCTCTTCGGCGAAGGCACGTCCAGCGTCGGATGGCTGCACGTCGCCGAGGATGCTGGGATAAGGATCATCCGCAGTGCGACGGCTCGGATCCGGAGACCAGGTGTCCTTCAGTAGCTGCTGCCGCACGGTCGCGTCGCGGAGGTCAGGCAACTCAATGCGTCGCGAGCCGTCAAGCGCGGAACGATAAGCGAGGATTCCGACCAGGGACATCGTCACGCCGCGCCAGACGTCGAAGTACGGCTGGACACCGCTGCGCACTGCCTCGGCGAACATCAGGTTCATGAAGAAGTCCGCACCGCCATGGCCGGATTGCATCGCTTCGTCGTGGTGCTCCGGGAAGTCGGGAGAGTACTGTCGCTCCTCCGGTTCACCAGGTGCCTTGTCGAACCGCTCCTTGCGCACCCGCACTTGATGGGATCCCGGGCCCCTCACGTTCTCCATGAGTCCGCTGTTCCCATGGACGCGCACCCAGTTGCCCTCACCGCGAAGGTCGTACTGCAGCAGTTTGACGATCGCGCCGTTGTCCATCTCCACGATGATCAACCCGGCGGTGTCCATCCGCCGTACGGTGAGCGCCTTGTTGGCGTCGTCGTAGTCATGCGGCACGACGAATCCCGTGACAGCCACAGGCTGCGTATCGGTGATGTACATCAGTGGCGCGAGAGCGTGAGAACAGTAGTAAGTGGCCGGCAGCCAATTGCGCCAATGGTCCATGCCCGCGGAGATGCTGTTGACGAACCGGGCGCTCATCGGGTGGATGTACTCGCCCTCGCCATACTTGAACTGGCCGACTTCACCGCTCTGGTAGAGCCGCCTCATCTCCTGGTTGAACACCATGAACGGATACTGGTCAGCCAGCATGTAGACGAGACCGGAACGCTCGACTTCTTCAAGAAGCTCGGCACCTTCGGCGGCCGTCAGGCACGACGCAGTCTCGCTCATCACGTGCTTGCCCGACTTCAGGGCCTTGATCGCGAAAGGCGCATGCTCGTGGTAATAGTTCGCCAGGATCACAGCGTCCATGTCGTGCTCGAGGAAGCGATCATAGTCGGTGTAGGTCGCGACGGCATGTTGCCGACCCACCTCGTCGAGCCTGTCCGCCCAGGTGTCGCATAGAGCCACGAGCTCCATACCGACGCTCGGCTGACTCTGTTGAATGAACGTCAGACCTCTACCGAGGCCGACGATGCCGACACGAATCGGTTGCTGCGTAGTCATTGGATTGCCTTTCATCAGATCAGTGTCAACGCTGTGCTGCGGCCCTCGGGTCGAGCGCGCGACGAAGATTGTCGCCGACGGTGTTGAGCGCCCATACGAGAGCAACGATGGTCAAGCCGGGCCAGACGACGTATCCCGGGTAGGTGTACAGGTTCTGATACCCGACGAGCAGCAGGTTGCCGAGCGACGTCTCGGGCGGCTGCACACCGAGCCCGACGAAGCTCAAGCCTGCCTCGGTCAGGATTGCGTAGCCGGCCACCAGAGAGGCCTGCACCAGGAGTGTCGGCACGGTGTTGGGGAACAGTTCCAGCCAGACCACGCGAAGAGGAGAGGCACCCGAGGCACGCGCTGCGATCGCATAGTCGCTGCTGGATTCCTCCATCACGGCCGATCGCGCGAGCCGCGCGACGACGGGAGCGTTCAGAACTCCGATGATGAATATCAGGCCGAACGTGGAGGAGCCGAACGCCGCGACGAACATCAGCGCCAGCAGGAACGAGGGAATCGCGATCGCACCGTCGACCAGCCGCATCAAGAGCTCGTCGAGCCACCGGGCGCCGAGCCCCGCGGCCATGCCCCAGATGACGCCCAACACCATCGAGACGGCCACGGCACCGGCAGTGACCAAGAGCGTGATGCGAAGGCCGAAGATGAGCCGGGTCAGCAGATCCCGTCCGAGTTCGTCCGTACCCATCAGGTGAGCTCCTGTCGGACCGGTCAGCGGCGGGCCGACGTTGATCTGAGCAGGGCCGTAGGGTGTGAGCCATGGCGCACATATTGCGGCAAGTACGACGATCATTACGAAGATCAGCGAGATCGCTCCGGGGAGGCCGAGCGCCTTCAGAGTCCTGACTGGCCGATGCCATGCGGTCGGTCGCGTGGTCGCGGTCTGCGACAGTTCGTCCTGCATTGTCATGATGCACCCACTCGAACTCGTGGATTGATGAGCCCGTACGCGACGTCGACGAGCAAGTTGATGATGATGAACGCTGCGGAAAGCAGCAGAACCACTCCCTGGAGCACGCCGTAGTCTCGCGACGAGATGGCGCTCACGGTCAGGGATCCGAGGCCGGGCCAGCCGAACACGTACTCCACCAGCACGACGCCGCCGAGAAGCTGGCCGACAAGCAGGCCGAAGAATGTCAGCGTGGGCATCAGGGCGTTCGGCAAGGCGTGACCGATCACAGCGGTCCCCCAGCGCAGGCCCTTCCCTTCGGCAGTGCGCATGTACATGCTGCTGGACACCTCGGCAAGCGAACTGCGAAGGAACCTCATGAGTGGTGCGGCAAGGGTTACCCCGAGAGTGACGGCGGGTAGGACCAGCAACGTGAGGTTGGCGATCGGATCCTCCCCGAACTCGACGTAGCCGCGGGCGGGCAGCCATCCCAGCGTGACGGAGAACACTGTCACGAGGAGGATGCCCAACCAGAATTGCGGTATGGCCATGCCCAGCGTCACCAGTCCGCTCGCCGCGCGATCCAGAAGCGATCCCGGTCGAATCGCGGATGCGACCGACAGCGGCACAGCGATGAGAATCGCGATGAGAATCGCCGCTATTGCCAGTTCCACTGTCGCCGGCAGACGCTGGGCGATGAGAGCAGACACAGGATACTGACTGGAGTACGAGACGCCGAGGTCGCCCTGCAACGCACCCAGCAGCCATGCCACGTATTGTTCGAACAGCGGCTTGTCAAGGCCGAGTTCGCTGCGCAGCTGCGCGACGACTTCTTCGCTGCCTGCCGCGGCGACCGCTCCGAGACGCGTCACTACCGGGTCACCGGGCAGGACCCGCACCAGCGCGAAGATGATCAACGACACGACAAGCAGGAGCAGCGCTGCGTGTCCGAGGCGACGTATCAGGAATGAGGCCATGGATCAGCGGCCACCGACAGTGACGTCTTCGAGGTGAAGATCCCCTGACGGCGCGATCCAGGCGCCATTGACGTTCGTCCGCGCGGCTGTCACCAGCGGAGCGTGCACGCTGACGATGACCGGCGTCTGCTCGATCACGATCTGCTGCATCTCCTGGTAGTACTCCCGGCGCTGGTCTCGGTCATCGGTGGCGAGAGCCTTGGTCGCCAGCTCGTCGTATCGATCATCGCGCCAATTGCACTCGCACGCACCGTTGGCGAGGCGCCCGAGGATGAACGATGGGTCATTCGGGTCTCCGCCGGCATTCGGCACGATGTGGTTGGGGTATGCGGCGGGAATCGGAATGAACTTGTCGACCCACGCACCCACCTCCTCATTGCGGATATCTAGGGTGATGCCGATCTCGGCCAGGTCCTGCTGCAGGATCTGCGCCTCGAGGTTCCATTCCGGGTAGGCGCCGGCGATGCCCCACCAGGTGATGCTGTCGCCAGGGTTCACGCCTGCGTCGGCGAAGAGGGCGGCTGCCTCATCGAGATCGTGCGCATCAGGCTCCATGCCGTCGGCGTCGAATGCCCAGGAGGCCTGCGGGAGAAGCTCGTTGTACTCGGCCGGCTGGCCGAAGCCGCTGAATGCGGTCTGCACGACCTCGTCACGGTTCAGCGCAAGGCTCAAGGCCTTGCGGGCACGCGGGTCGTCGAACGGCGGCGAGGTCGTGTCGACCGACAGGTAGTGGAGTTGGGTCGACTGGTCGCTCTCAAGTACGGCGACGCTGCTGTCGGACTTCAGCGGCGCCGCGTCCGCCACGGGGAGGTTCCAGAGCAGCTGAACGTCGCCGGTCCGGATGGCCGTGACCGCGGCCGCCGTGTCGTTCGACGCGACGATGGTGATGCCCTTGAGCTCGGGGATTTCTCCCCAGTAGTCCTCGTTGACCGTCATCTTGAGTTCCTGATTAGGCACGAAGGAGTCCATCTTGAAGGGCCCGGTGCCGATCGGCTTCTCGTTGATAGTGTCGGCGCTCTCCGGTGCAATGATGCGCAGCGTGCTGAGGGATAGCGGCAGAACCGCGTTCGGCTTGTCGAGCTCAAACGTGACCTGGTTCGGCGAGTCAGCGTGGATCGCCGAGACCGAGGTCAGGTAGATGGCCGCCACGGAGGTGTTTGAGCCGGAGAGAACACGCTCCATGTTCCAGACCACGTCCTCGCTCGTGAAAGCACGACCGTTGGTGAACGTGACGTCGTCGCGGAGCGTGAACGTCCATGAGGTGAGATCATCGTTCGAGGCCCAGCTCTCCGCTAGCCCGGGGACGACCTCGTCCCCCTCGGTCACCTCGGTGAGCCCGTTCCACAGGAGGGGGTACAGGACTCGCTCCCACTGGAAAGTCGCCAGGCCCGGATCGAGCTGCGGAATCGCGCCCTGTCCGGTGGTGACGACCAGCGTCGCATCAGGGTCGGCCGCTGCATCAGGCGGGACTGCCGTCCCCGTGCAGCCGGCCAGCGTAAGGCCAGTCAGTGCAAGAGCCGTCACGGCAACAAAGATCTTGCGGCGGAGTTTCATGATGACCTCTCATCGATTGTCGGGGTGGACCACCTTGTCACCGAGGGACGACGGCGTCTTTGCTATAGCATCTAGCATTCTTAGCGATTTGTCCACTCTGGGCGACTGGATGCCATAGCATTCGATCTGGGACCGCATTTTGGTCGCGGCACCAAGGAGGGCAACATGCGCAGCGTCACGGACCAGAACATCGCCGAACAGGTGACTGACCAGTTACGCGCCGCAATACATTCTGGCGAGCTCGCTCCCGGCGACCGACTGGTCGAGCGGAAGCTCGCCGAGCGCTTGGGCGTCAGCCACATTCCGGTTCGGGAAGCTCTCACCCGGCTCGCCCAGGAGCGGTTGGTCACGCGTGAGCCGCGTCGCGGCGCTCGTGTCGCGGCGCTCACGGCCCAAGATCTCGAAGAGATCGCCAGCCTGCGCATCGTGCTTGAGCAGTTCATGGCGTTGCGCGTGCAGGAACGATGGACCGAGGCATCGGCCGAACGTCTGCGGCAGATCATCGAAGCCATGGAGGCAGCGAACGTCGGCGACATGACGGAGGTGCTCCGCCAAGACCGCGCCTTCCACGAGGCTCTTGCCGAGCTCAGTGAGCATCGTTTTCTCACGGAATTGAGTGCGCAGCTGCGTGGACGCATCACCGGGTTCATCCGGGCGGCCAACGCCGCGCTCCCGCCCGACGAGCAGGCCGAGCACGTGCGCAGCCATCGCCAGATCCTGGATGCGATCGCCAGCGGCGACCCAGACGCCGCACGTGACATCATCGCCGAGCACGTCACACGCGCGTTCGCTCGAATCGAGCCACTTGCCGAGTCCCTCAATTGAACTGTCCCCAGCGCGCCATGCGTGAGTCACCCGACGCGTAGGCTCGGGCACATGGACAGCAACGAGGCTCTGCACGCGGGAATCGTCGGCGCCGGCGGCATCGCACCCCCGCACATCGAGGGGTGGCTCGCGCTCGGCGCCGAGATCGCGATCCTTCGCCGCACCGGAGCGCAGGAGCTCGCCGAGCAGCACGGCATCCGAGTCGTCGACGATCTCGACGAGCTGACCGAATGGTCGTCGATCGTCGACATCGTGAGCCCGACGACCACGCACCTCGACGTCGCCCGCCGCGCGTTCGCACGCGGCCGGCACGTCGTATGCGAGAAGCCGCTCGCCGTCACCACCGCAGACGCCGTCATGTTGGCGCAGGAGGCGTCGGATGCCGGTGTGCGCCTCTTCCCGGCGCACGTCGTGCGCTATTTCGAGGGCTACCAGCGGATGAAGGAGGGGCTCGGCTCGATCGGGACGCTGCTCGAACTGACCTTCCGCCGCACCGTGGCGGCTCCGGATTCGGCCTGGTTCTATGCGGAGGATGCCGGCGGCGGGCTGATCCGCGACCTCATGATCCACGACCTCGATCAGGCCCTGTGGCTCGCGGGCCCGGTCGCCGAGGTGTCGGCGACGCAGGATCCGCCCGCTGTGAACGGACAGGTCATGCCGCCCGTCTCGGCGTACGCGACGCTCACGCACGCGAACGGCGCCGTCAGCCACCTGCACGCCGACTGGTTCGGCCCCGAGACGGTCTTCCGCTCGGAGGCCTCGGTCGTCGGAGTCCACGGAGAGCTGCGTTTCGACACGGCCGGGTCGGGCGAAGCCCGTGAAGGCTACCTGCCACCGGCATCCGACATCGATCCGTACCGGGCGCAGCTCGCCGACTTCGTCGACGCGATCCGCACCGGACGCGACGCGCGCGTCACCCCCGAAGACGGCATCGCCGCCGTGCGGCTGGTGGATGCCGCGTACGAGTCGCTCCGCACCGGGAGGCCGGTCCTGCTGTAGCCGGGCGCCCGGTTGCGTTCTGGGGGACGACACGCCAGATCACGGATCGGATGCCCGTTTTCGTCCGACACCTGGCGTGTCGGCCCCCGAAGTGTATTCCGCACGAGTGTCAGGTCACGCGGGCAGGCTCACCGGCCGCACGATCACGCGCCGGCGGTCGCGCACCCACACGGCGCCGTCTGCACGGTGCTCGGCCCGGGTCGCGAACCGGTAGCGGTACGAGACGACCCGCACCCACTCCGGCGGCTCGCCGGCGAACGGGTCGTGACGCAACATCCGCAGGGTCGGCGCATCAGCCTGCAGCAGCCGCAGCAGCAGCACGGTGAACCAGTCATCGAGCGAGTGCCCGAGCGGCAGGAACCACATCAGCCAGTCCAACCGCAGGTGGTACGGGGCGAACTGCCGCGGGATGCGCCGCACGTCGCCGGGCTTGCCCTTGAACTCGTACTCCTGCCATTCGGCGGCGTCGGGGTCGGCATCCGATGTACCCTCGATCACCAACTCGATGCGCTCCTTCGTCACGGTGCCGAACGCACCGTACGCGTTCGCGAGCTGCCACCGGTTGAAGCTCGCGTTCATCAGCTGGCGGCGGGCGAAGAGGTTCCGCAGCGCGGGCCAGCTGAGCGCGGCGAACAGCAGGCCGACGGCGCAGGTGATGACGATCCAGTAGAGCGGGATGGGCGTTTCGTCTCGCTCAGGGACCCATCCGAACTCGAGCATCCAGCCGATGGCCGAGAACGCGATCACGATGGTCGCCCAGTTCAGCCAGGCGAAGTTGCCGGTGACCACCAGCCACGCCTGGGTGAGGATGATGATCACCCCGGCGATCGTGCCGATCAGCAGCCACGGCCCATCGACAGGGACCCAGACGGCCACCACCGGCACGAAGAGGAAGAACGGCACCACCAGCTGCGCGAAGTGGTTGCCGAGCACCTCGCCCTTGTGGAACCAGCGCGGCAGCAGATGCGCCTGCCGACTCAGCGGCCCGGGCATCGGCTGGGTCTCGTGGTGATACGTCAGCGCGGTCAGATCACGCCACTCGCGTCCGCCGCGGATCTTGATCATCCCGGCGCCGAACTCCAGCCGGAACAGCAGCCACCAGAACAGCACGATCACCACGGTCGGCGGCGGCTGATCGGCCGAACCGAGGAACGCCGCGAGGAAGCCGGCCTCGAGCAGCAGCATCTCCCAGCCGAACGAGTAGAACGTCTGCCCGATGCTGACGATCGACATGTACCCGCCCCACAGCAGCAGGAAGCAGACCATCGGCACCCAAGGCGCGCCCAGCTGCGGCACGCCGATCACCAGAACGCCCGCGATGACGATGCCGGCCCAGCACAGCGCGACGAGTCGCCTATCGCTGTAGCGCACGCGCGAGAAGAGGGTCGGATGCAGCATCCGACGCCTTCTCTCGGACGCGGCCACCCAGCTGAGCAGATCGGGCGCTGGCAGCAGTCCGCGCTCGCCCGCGAGCACTCGGAACTGGTTCAGGCTCGACAGGAACGCGACGAGGTACAGCGCGGCGATGCCGCGCTGCAGCACCTCGCGCGCGAAGCCGTAGTCGGCGGCCGCGAACCCGTCCATGCCCGCAGATTACGCCGCGGTGCGACGATGTCGGATGCCCGTTGCGCCGCGGCCTGGCATGCCCTAGTGATACGAAACGAGGGCCGACACGCCACCCGTCGGACGGAATGCGGCATCCCGTCCGACATCTGGCGTGTCGGCCCCCGAAACGTAACCGGAGTCAACCGGAGCACCGGCGTCAACCGGCGCCGACCGGACTACTCGGTGATGAGCCAGTCGATCTGGTCGCCGTACTCAGCCAACCACTCGTCGACGGCCTCTTCGGACTTGTCCTTGTACTCGTCCGAGGTGACGAGGCTCTCGAGTGCACCGTACTGCTCGTCGGTCAGCTTGATCTTCTCGATGTACTCGGCGGCCTCGGGGAACTCGTCGGCGAAGCCGAGCTTGCCCAGGAAGTGCAGGCCCTCGGTCTCACCCATGGCGCCCTGCGGGTCTTCGAGGTCCTTCATCGGCCACGCGTCGTTGGCCCAGAACGGACGCCACAGCGTCACGACGACGGGCTCCTCAGCAGCCACGGCGGTGTCGAGCGTGGCGAGCATGCCACCGGTCGACGAGGTCACGAGCTCGTAGTCGTCGAGGCCGTAGGCCGGCATCGCGCTCTCCTGCGTGGCCTTCGTCAGCCCTGCACCGGGCTCGATGCCGATGATCTTGCCGTCGAACAGGTCGGCGTTGCCCTTGAGGTCCTCGATGGAGTTGATGTCCTCCATGTACTCCGGCACGGCGATCGTCAGCACGGCGCCGTCGTAGTACGTGCCGAGGTCTTCGATCTTGTCGCCGTACTCCTCCATGTAGGAGGCGTGCGTGACCTCGGACCATGCCGAGGGGTACATGTCGATGTCGCCCTGCGAGAGAGCGGTGTAGAGGGGGCCTGCGTCGACGACGTCTTCCATCTCGATGTCGTAGCCGAGCTTCTCGAGCTGGTCGGCGAGCAGGTATGCGGTACTCAGGCCGTCAGTCCACGCGGGGAGGAACCCCATCGTGATGGTGCCCTTCTCGTCGCCCGCGGGTGCGCCCGCGTCGCCGTTGTCGCCGCTCGCGCAGCCGGTCAGGACGAGGGATGCTGCCGCGCCCAGCGCGACGATTCCGGTCAGATGCCTCTTGTTCATGGTGCTTCCTTCTTTCTTCACGTATGTCTCAGACGTTTCGTATGTGTTCGGGTAGTGCATGTCTTTCGGGCCGGTCGCCTCAGGCTGCGGCCGCGACCGTGTCCGGCGTCTGGGCGGATGCCGAAGCCGAGGCGCGACGTGCGTCTTCGCGGCGACGCTGCAGGATGCCAAGCAGCGAGGAGCGCGAACCGGCCGGGTTGCCCAGTGCCGCCGTGACGCGGTCGAGGTAGACCGCGATGAAGACGACGCCGAGTCCGGCCTCGATGCCCTGCGCGACGTTGATGGTCGCCAGTGCGGCGACGACCTCCTTGCCGAGACCGGGTGCGCCGGCCATACCGGCGATGACGGCCATCGACAGGGCGAGCATGATCACCTGGTTGACGCCGGCCATGATGGTCGGCATCGCCAGGGGCAGCTGGATGCCCCGCAGGATCTGACCCGGCGTAGCGCCGAAGGCGTGACCGGCCTCGACCGTCTCGGAGTCGACCCCGCGGATGCCCAGCTCGGTGAGCCGCACGCCAGGAGGCAGCGAGAAGATCACGGTCGCGATCACGCCGGGCACGAAGCCGAGGCTGAAGAAGATGATCACGGGGATCAGATACACCAGCGACGGCATGGTCTGCATGAGGTCGAGCACGGGCTTCATGACCGTGCTCGCGGTGTCGTTGCGGGCCGCCCAGATGCCCAGCGGCACGGCGATCACCACCGTGACGAGCGTGGCCAGCAGCACGAGCGCCAGCGTCTGCATCGAGGTCTCCCACTGACCGACGCCGAGGATGACGACGAACATCACCACGGTGCCGACCGCGAGCTGCCACGAGCGCACCATCCACGCGATCAGCGCGAAGATGAGGATCATGACCGGCGCGGGCGGCGCGATGAGGATCGCTGCGAGGCCTTCGGCGAGGAAGCCGACGACGGTCGAGATCGCGTCGGTCAGTCCGTCGAGATTGTCGCGGATCCAGTCGACGACTGCCTTGCCCCATTCGCCGATCGGGATGTCGAAACCGTCCATCAGCGCACCTCCTCCGCCTGGTCGTCGTGTGTCGCTGCGCTTGCAGCCCCGTCGACGGCGGCAGCCGCCTCTTCGAGCACCTCGTCGATCATGGTCGACGACATCGGCTGCAGCGGGATCGTCAGCTCACCGGTCGCACCGGGCCCTGGGCCGAGTGCGGCGAGCAGGGTGACGCGCGGGATCACGCCGACCAATCGGTCGTCGTCGTCGGTGACCGCGAGCGGCAGCGGCGACTCGACCGAGGGGATGAACAGGTTCATCAGCACGTCGTCCTCGTTGACCGTCTGCGGGACGGGCTTGAGGATGGATGCCAGTGACGTCTCACCCTTGCGGACGAGCTTCACGGCATCCCGGTCGGTGACGATGCCGATCAGCTTGCGATCGCGCCCGACGACGTAGGTCGCCGACATGTACGCGTCGCGCATCTGGCGCAGCGCCGTGCGCGGTCCGGCGGAATCGGCGACGACCGGGCGCGGTCGCTCCATCACATTCGCGGCGGTCAGCACGCGGGCACGGTCGACGTCCTGCACGAACTGCTCGACGTAGTCGTTGGCCGGGTCGGTGAGGATGTCCTCCGGCGTGCCGATCTGCACGATGCGTCCGTCGCGCATGACGGCGATGCGGTCGCCGAGGAACATCGCCTCGTTGAGGTCGTGAGTGATGAAGATGATGGTCTTCTGCAGCTTCGCCTGGAGTTCGACCAGCTGCTCCTGCATCTCTCGGCGGATCAGCGGATCGAGGGCGCTGAACGCCTCGTCCATCAGCAGGATGTCGCTGTCGGCGGCGAGCGCGCGGGCGATGCCGACGCGCTGCTGCATGCCACCGGAGAGCTCACTCGGCAGCTTGTCGCCCCAGCCGGCCAGCCCCACCATGGCGAGAATCTCCTCGGCCTTCGCAAGGCGCGCGGCCTTGTCGACGCCCTTGATCTCGAGCGGATAGGCGACGTTCGCGGCGACCGAGCGGTGCGGCAGCAGGGCGAAGTGCTGGAACACCATCGAGACGTGGTCGCGGCGCAGTTCGCGCAGCCGCGAGGCAGGGATGCCGGTGATCGGGTTGCCCTCGATCGTCACCGTGCCGTCGGTGATGTCGTGCAGGCCGTTGAGCATGCGGATCAGCGTGGACTTGCCGGAGCCCGATAGGCCCATGATCACGAAGATCTCACCGCGGTTGACGGTGAAGCTGGCGTCGATCACCGCGGCGGTGCCGACATCCAGCACCTCGGTGCGGGATTCACCGGCCTTCAGGCGCTTGACGGCCTGTTGCGGATTTCGACCGAACACCTTGTACAGATTGCGCGCTTCAAGAGCGATTTCAGACACGTTTCCCCCGTGGCTCACCGACGGGATTTCGGGTATCAGGAGCCGACTTCGGTTACGCCCGGGTGATGTTCACAGGGCCGCTTCGAGTGCTGTGCGGGCGGCTCGGGCGACGGATTTCGGATCCGCGCAGAGAACATCGACCGTACGCTCGCAGCTCTCCAAGTGCACAGCTGAAATCGAAGAAAGTGCGACCGCGGACTGGTCATTCGGGCATGCGCCCGTCTTTCTACGTAATCACGCTGGCCGGGGTGAGCCAAATCGCGTATTGAATCGAGACCAGGCTGTTACTCGCGTCGCGCACGCCCTAGCGGTTCTTGATTGACCTGGTCACAGCGAATTTCGGAGTGCGCAGAATCTGCTCGGTCTGACCGACTTCGCGGGCGAGGACGCGACGGTGGTCGAGGTGGGAGTTGAACACCGTCCACACCTGGCCACCGGGTGCGGTCAGTCGCGCGGCGGCTTCGATGAGCCGGTGACCGGCGCCCTCATGAACGCTCGCGCCGAGATGGAAGGGCGGGTTCAGCAGCACGAGGTCGGTCTCGCCGTCGGGAAGCTCGGACCCCGCGTCGTCCAGCGTCACGGTGATGCGGTCTTCGAGCTTGTTCGCCGCGACCGTCGCGCGGGCCGAGCGCACCGCGGACGCCGACCGGTCGGTCGCGGTGATCGTGGCATCCGGATTCTGCAGCGCGAATGCGACCGCGAGCGCGCCGGTTCCGCACCCCAGATCGACGACGCGCAGCCCGCGGCCCGCCACAACTCCGGAGAAATCATCGTCGGAGGCGGCATCCGGGCGCGTTCGGGCCCCGGACGGCCCGGATCTCCGGAGTTGTGGCGGCAGAGCGGCGGAGAGCTCCGGCATGGCTTCCAGCAGCGCGCGTGTTCCGATGTCGAGCTTCGCCCCGGCGAACGCCCCGCCGAAGGCGCAGAGTACGAACTCCACCGGCGGGAGACGACTTCCGGTTCGAGAGATCACGTGCGCGGTGGTTTCCGGCGCAGGAAGTGGTTTCTCGGCGGATGTCGCGGGACGCACGGAGCTGGATGCCCTGATCAGGCGCGACTTCCGCTCGGCGCGCTGAGGCTGCACGGTTCCGAAGTACCGCGCGAGCACCTCGTTCTGCGCGAGGGTCATGTGCTTCACGCGTCCTCCCGCGATCAACACGACATCCGGTGCCGCCCAGCCGGCGACGGCATCCGCGATCTCCTCCAGCGCCGCGAGCGCCCTGGGCAGCTGCAGCAGCACGAGTCGCACCCCGATCAGCAGGGACTCGTCGAGCTCGTGCGAGGTGAACGCGCCGTCCAGTGCCAGCTCGCGGGCGTTGTTCGCCAGCGCCCGACGGCCCGTCACCAGATCCTGATGCACGCGGATGCCATGAAGCCCGGCATCCGCCAGCGCGAGCGTGATCGCACCGTACTCGTCGCCGATGACGGCGATCTGCTCGCCCTGCAGTCCGGCGTCGAGCGCGCGCCGCACGAGCAGCTCGTCGGTGGCATCCCAGGCCTGAAGGTTCGACGCCTCGACGTCGGGAAACCGCCGCAGGCGGGTGTAGTCGAACTCGGGCACTCGCCCACTGTAGGACGTCATCGAGCGGTGGCGGCGAATCCGTTCAGCAGCGTCGTGACCGTCTCGGTCGCGAATGGCTCGATATCTGCGGACAGGTCTCGCTGCAGCTCGGTGGTGCAGACGTCCAACACGGCCTCGACGAGCGACACGGCCACGTTCAACGGCATTCGACGGAATGCGCCGGCATCCATTCCGGCCGCGAGGATCTCGCGCAGCAGCCTGGAGTCCTCTTCGGCGCCGAGCAGATCGCCGGTGAGGAACGATGCGCGCTCGCTCGCCAGGAACACTGCGAAGGCGCCGACATCCGCGGGCCTTCGTCCGGCGGCTCATCCAGGCGAGCCGCACGGCGCCGGACGCCCCTCTGCGGCTAGCGTGAGAAGCACCATGACTGCGACGCTGCATCTCACCTCGGCGACCCTCCCCTCCGCATCGATCGGAGCCTCGAACCCGCTGCCTGCCGTAGGCGCGATGCCCGAGGCGCCATACCAGGCCTCGACCGAGAACCTGCCCGCCGACATCGCGGCGAACATCGCGTACGGGCGGGTCACCAGCATCCATCCCTACCTGCTGCAGGACCAGTACACCCGCGAGCGCACCACCGCCCCGATGCGACTGGCGGTGCTCGAGAACCACCTGATGCGCGCAGAGTTCGCACTCGACCTGGGTGGCCGCCTCGTGCGGCTGCTCGACAAGGCCACGGGCCGCGACCTCGTGTACCGCAACGCGATCTTCCAGCCGGCGAACCTCGCGCTGCGGGGTGCCTGGTTCTCGGGCGGCGTCGAATGGAACATCGGCATGCGCGGGCACTGGCCGCTCACCGCAGCGCCTCTGTACGCCGCCGAGATCACCGGACCCGACGGCGAGCCGGTGCTGCGCATGTGGGAGTACGAACGCAAGCGCGGGCTGATCGTGCAGCTCGATGCGACCCTCGACGCGAACTCGCCGGCGCTGCACGTGCAGGTGCGCGTGCGCAACCCGCACCCGCGCGAGACCGGCATGTACTGGTGGACGAACATCGCCGTCGCCCAGACCCCCGGCTCGCGGGTGTTCGCACCGGCGACGCACGCTTACCAGACGCAGTACGACGGCTCGCTCGGATACGTGGACGTCGCCGATCCCGACATCAGTCACCCGGCATCCGCCCCCGCCGCCGCGGACTGGTTCTACGCGCTCGAGCCGGGCACGATCCCGTGGATCGCGGCGCTCGAGCCCGACGGCTCGGGCCTCGCACACGTCTCGACGGCGCCTCTGCGCGGCCGCAAGCTCTTCGTCTGGGGCGACACCGCCGGCGGACGGCACTGGTGCGACTGGCTGGGCGGCGCGTCCGGCGCGTACTTCGAGATCCAGGGCGGTCTCGCCACGACGCAGTACGAGCACCTGCCCATGCCCGCCGGCGCGACGTGGGAGTGGCGCGAGAGCTTCCTGCCGCTGCGGGTCGACGACGCGCGCCGCAACGGCGAGTGGGCGACGGCCGTTCCCGTCGTCGAGAAGGCGGTGTTCGAGGCATCGGATGCCACGGACGGCGGCGCCCGGCTGGACGCCGTCGCCGACGTCGCGCCGGATCGGATGCTGAACGGCGGCTCACCCTGGGGCGCACTCGAAGCGGAGCTCGCCGCGCGCCTGGGCACGACGTTCGATGCGCTGCCTGGCGTGCGCTTCGATCGGGATGCCGGTGACGAGGGCGCCTACTGGACGGCGCTGCTCGACGGCGATGAGCCGAGCGATCCGCCGGCGACCGATTCCCCCGCCTCGTACGTCGACGGCGAGGGGTGGGATCGCCTGCTGGCCGCCGCGCCCGCGACCTGGCTGACCCACTATCACCGCGGGGTGATCGCGCATGCGTCCGGTGACCTGGACCGCGCCGCCTCGCACTACGAGGCGTCGCTGCGTCAGCGCCGCTCGGCATGGGCGCTCCGAGGGCTCGGTCAGGTGCGGATCGCGCAGGGAGAGTCGGATGCCGGGCTCGGCCATCTGGCGGATGCGCTCTCGCTGACGCCGGAGACGGTTCCGCTGCTGCTCGAGCTCGGCACGGCCCTGCTGCAGGCGGATCGCGCCGACGAGGCGGCCTCGCTCGTGGCATCCCTGTCGGGCGCCGTCCGCGCGGTCGGCCGGGTGCGCGTTCTTGCGATTCGCGCGGCGCTCGCAACCGGCGACCGGGAGGCCGCGGGCCGACTGCTCGAGGAGCCCTTCGAGGTCCCCGACATCCGCGAGGGCGAACTGAGCATGTCATCGCTGTGGCGCGAGGCCTTCCCCGACCGCCCCGTGCCGGAGTGGTACGACTTCTCGATGAGCTGAGCCTCCTGCGCGCTGTTCCGGTCCGATGTGATCGGGGCTTGACGTGCGCTTGGTTGCATGGTTAGTTAGTCGAGTAAGTAACCACATAACCGGAGGCGACGTGATCGATGAAGGCAGGCCGCTGTTCCTCCAGATCGCCGAGACGATCGAGGATTCCATCCTCGATCGCACCCTCGCCGAGGAGGAGCAGGCGCCGTCCACCAACGAACTCGCGGCGTTCCACCGGATCAACCCCGCAACCGCCGCGAAAGGCGTCGCCATGCTGACCGACAAGGGCATCCTGCTCAAGCGTCGCGGCATCGGCATGTTCGTGGCCGCGGGCGCGAGGGGGAGGCTGCTCGCCGAACGCCGCACGGCATTCGTCGAGCGCTACATCGATCCGCTCCTCACCGAGGCCCAGGCGCTGGGACTCGGAACCGACGACCTGACCACACTGTTGCGCGAGCGCACACAGCGCCCGCCGACCACTGAAGGGAACCCCGCATGACATCCGTCATCGAGGTGACGAACCTCACCAAGCGGTACAAGGACAAACTCGCACTCGACAACGTCTCGCTCTCGATCGAGCAGAACACCATCTACGGCCTGCTCGGCCGCAACGGTGCAGGGAAGACGACGCTCATGTCGATCCTGACGGCGCAGAACTTCGCGACGTCAGGCGACGCTCGGGTGTTCGGCGAGCGCCCGTACGAGAACGTGAACGTGCTCAGCCGGATCTGCTTCGTGCGCGAGAGCCAGAAGTACCCCGACGACGCCACGCCGACGCATGCGCTGCGGGCCGCGCGGCTGTTCTTCGAGCACTGGGATCAGGCGTTCGCCGAGCGACTGATCGACGACTTCCAGCTGCCGATGAAGACCACGATCAAGAAGCTCTCCCGCGGTCAGCTCTCCGCGGTCGGCGTGATCATCGGGTTGGCATCCCGCGCCGAGATCACCTTCTTCGACGAGCCGTACCTCGGTCTCGACGCCGTCGCACGGCAGATCTTCTACGATCGGCTGCTCGAGGACTACACCGAGCACCCCCGCACGATCATCCTCTCGTCGCACCTGATCGACGAGGTGGCCAACCTGATCGAGAAGGTCATCGTCATCGATTCCGGACGCATTCTTCTCGACGAGGACACCGATGCCGTCCGCGGTCGCGCCTCCACCGTCGTCGGCGACGCCGCCAAGGTCGAGGCCTGGGCCGCCGGTCGCGAGATCCTGCACCGCGAGGCGCTCGGACGCGTGGCATCCGTCACCGTCCTCGGCCACCTCACCGACGCCGACCGCGCGGCGATCGCCGCCGCGGACCTCGATCTCGCGCCGGTCTCGCTGCAGCAGCTGATCGTCCGGCTCACGCAGAACGCCGCGCAGTCGGCATCCACCCCCGCTTCCGCGCTCACTGAGGAGGTCCGCTGATGCGACGCACACTGAATGTCGTCCGGCTGCAGATGATCAACAAGAACACGTTCATCTGGGTTCCGCTCATCGTGCTGGCCGGCGCCGTCGTCGTCTCGGTGCTGATCTACGCCATGATCCCGGTCGACACGCCGAAGTACGGCGGTGGCGGCCAGGCTCCGCTGTGGGTGTTCTTCGCCGTCGGCATGTCGGCGATGACGATGACCTTCCCGTTCTCGCAGGCGATCAGCATCACGCGTCGCGAGTTCTTCATCGGCACCATGATCGCCGCCGTGCTCGGCAGCACGTTCATGGGCATGCTGTTCCTCATCGGCGGCGGCATCGAGCTGCTGACGAACGGCTGGGGCGTGAACGGGTATATGTTCCACCTCCCCGACGTGTGGGCGGCAGGGGCAGGTGGCGCCTTCGTCATCTACTTCACCCTCGCGCTGTTCTTCTTCGTCATCGGCTTCACCGGTGCCACGATCTACAAGCGATGGGGAGCGCTCATGATCACGCTGGTGGGCGTCGGAATCGGCCTGCTGCTCGTGGCCGCCGTCTTCCTCATCACCAGGCTCGAACTGTGGGGACAGGTCGGCGAGACGTTCGCGCAGCTTGGCGCACTGGGCGTCGCGCTCTGGGGCCTGGTCGGCGTGGCCGCGCTCATGGGCATCTCCTACCTGACACTGCGCCGGGCCACGCCTTAGCGCTGTGACTCAGTGGAGGGGTGGATGCGCTGGCATCCGCCCCTCCACTGCGTTCAGATCGTCTCGTCGGCGGCGACGATGTCGATGTTCCAGAAGAGCGAGTCTGGGTCTTCCGGATCGTGCGCCTCTTCGACCTCGCGGAACACCTCGCCCATCCGCTCGAGCGCATGCTCGAACTCGGCGCGGGTAAGCCGGGTGTTGCGCTGCTGGAAAGTGCCGCGCATGACCTGGTCGCGACCCTGCGTGTATTCCGGCGTCCAAGCCACCACTCGTCGCATCAGGTCGGCGTGTTCATCCATGATGAGACGGACGAACGCGGCGCCGGCCGCGACGTCCTCGATCGGATGCTCGGGTGACCCCAACTCCAGCGAGTGCAGCTCGGCGGGCTTCCACACTCGGTCGCGGCGGTCTCGCGCATGCTCGGGATCCTCTTCGACCAGGCCCGCCTCAGCGAGCACCCGCAGGTGGAAGCTGAGGGTGTTGGCCGCGACGTCGAGGTCGGCGGCGAGATCGACGGCGCGCGCATGCTGGCGGCGGATGAGCTCGTTGATGATGCGGCGCCGCAACGGGTTCGCCACGGCCTTCAACATCGCCGAGGTCATCACCGTGGTGCCGTGGGTGCCGCCGCGTCCGGGTGTCGCCGCGTCGGGGGTCGGGTTCGCCGGCGCCGCCGCGTCGGGTGACTTCGCCATGCCCGCAGTCTAACCACCAAACTTGCGCAATTTAACTTGCGCAAGTTTTATCGCGCATATATCGTTGCGTACATGAGCCAACCGACCGTCCGTCTGTGGAGCAGCCGCCGCTACCTGCTCTGGCTGACCAGTGACACCGCCAAGGGCCTGGGCACCACTCTGTTCAGCTTCGCGATTCCGCTGGTGGCGCTGTTCGTCACCGACGATCCCGCGCAGGCGGGAATCATCGGTGGCGTCGGCATGGGCGTGCGACTCGTCACGACGCTGATCGGCGGCGCACTCGCCGACCGTCACAACCGCATCGTGATGATGCTGGTCGGCTCACTGATCGCGATGCTCGTCGGCGGCGCATTCGCGCTGCTCGCCTTCGCCGACGCGCTGACATTCCTCACGCTGCTGCTGCTCGAGATCGCGCTGTGCGTACGCTCCGGTCTGTTCGAGCCGGCCAGCGAGAGCGCGCTGAAGCAGATCGTCCCTGACGAGGCGATGGGTCGCGCACAGGCCGCGAACCAGGGGCGCGACGCCGCCCTGCAGCTCGCGGGCGGTCCGCTCGGCGGCGCACTGCTCGCCGTCGGCGCCTGGCTCGTCGCCGTCGTCATGACGGCCGCGTACGCCTTCGCGGCGATGACGGCATGGATGCTGGGGCGGGCGAAACCGCACGAACCGGCGGAGCACAAGAATGCCCCTGCGACGACCGTGTCGGAACGCGCTCCCCGCGGGACGATGGCCCTCGAGATCCGCGAGGGATTCCGATGGCTGTTCTCGCGCTCCGACCTCAGCGGCGTGCTCGTCATCATCACGATCATCAATCTCGGATTCAACGCCGCCGTCACCACGGTCATCTACTCGCTGCAGCAAGACGGCCACTCCGAGTTCACCATCGGCGTGATCTCGGCGGCGATCGGCGCGGTCATGCTCGTCGGAGCGCTCATCGCGCCGACGCTGGTGCCTCGCGTCAAGGCCGGCACCCTCACGATTCTGGGCCTCGCGACCACCACGGCCGGCGCGTTCATCATGAGCGTGGTCGACACACCGGTCGGCATCGCGATCGTGTTCGGGGCGGCCGTGTTCCTGCTGCCGTCGCTGAACGCGGCGATGATGGGCTACTTCATGGTCGCCACGCCATCACACCTGCTGGGGCGGGCGAACAGCGCGGCCGGCGTGCTCGGCATGGGTGCCATGCCGCTGGCGCCCCTCATCGCCGGATTCGGTCTCGCCTGGGCGGGCCGGACGCCGACGATCGTGTTCTGCGGCGTGCTCTGCGCGATCGCAGCCCTGCTCGCGCTCGTGAATCGGCCGCTGCGCTCGCTGCCAGCCGAAGCCGGCTGGTCGGCGCACGCGAAGCAGTTCGAGGACGCCGCGCCCGTGGCATCCGCCCTCTGAGTCGCGCGCGTCACGGCAGCCCTCGCTCGCTTGGGATGCCAAAGGTCGGTTCACGAGCCCTTGAACCGTCTCTTGGCATCCCAAGTGCGCGGGAGACCCGCGTCCGACGCTGCCGGGATGCGAAAGTGCGGCCCGGCGCCCCCGGAACCGGCATTTTGCATCCCTGTCACCGCACGCACCCCGGCGCCGCCCACGCACCCGCCCCGGCCACCCGGCCCCATCCGGCAGACTTGACCCTCACACGGTGTCAGGCGGGAGGACGGATACATGCTGTCCATCGGAGCGTTCGCGCAGATCGGCCAGGTGACCCATCGGATGCTGCGGCACTGGGACATCTATGTCCGCGCGGTCTCCGACGACCAGAACGATTGGGTCACCGAGCTGCAGCAGCCTGTCACGCGGGCGTGACCTGCCCGGCATCCGCGCGTATGCGTCCTCGCCCCTCCTCAGCGACGCCGCCCCTGCTCAGTTGCGTAAACGAGCAGGGGCGGCGTAGGCGGGCAGGGGCGGGGACGATCGCTGACGCGCCTAGCGCAGCGGATCGAACGGCTTGATGACGGGGTCGATGCGGCCGGTGACGATCTGCTCTGCGAGCAGCTTTCCGGTCGCGGGGCCCAGCACGATGCCCCACATGCCGTGTCCGCCCGCGACGTACACGTTCGGGGCGCGCGTCTGCCCGACCAGCGGCAGACCGTCAGGAGTCACCGGGCGGGAGCCGACCCACTCGTCCTGGCGGTCATCCAGGTCGACGCCGGTGAACAGCTCGCGCGCCTGCGCGATGATCGCCTGCACACGGCGGGCCTGGAACGGCTCATCGGGGCGGCGGAACTCCATGGTCCCCGCGATGCGGAACCGCCCCTGATACGGGGTGCACGCGATCCGCTGGAACGGCAGGTACACCGGGTGCTCCTGCGGCACCTCGGTGGCCACGCTGAACGAGTACCCGCGCCCCGCCTGCACGCGGGTGCGCACACCGAGCTTGCGGGCGAGCCCCGGCATCCACGCTCCCGTCGCGATGACGACGGAGTCGGCCTCGCGCCGCTCCCCGTTCGACAGCGTGACGACAGGGCGCCGCGTGGACGACACATCCGTCACCTCGTGACCGGTGACCAACTCGCCGCCGCGCTCCACGACGGCCGCACCCAGCGCCTCCATGAACGGACCGGGCTCGAAGAAGCGCTGGCCGTCCAGCCGGTAGGCGTGCTTCACAGCATCCGACAGGACCGGCGCGAGCTCGCGCGGGTTCTCGAGCTTCTCGAACGGCACCTCCTGTCCGTGCCGGACGACGCCCTCGATCTCATGCAGGAAGCCCTTCGACTGCAGCTCGTTCCTGAATCCGATGACGAACGGCCCCTCGCGCGTCCACGACTGCACTCCGCCGTCGATCAGCTCGTCGAAGCACTCCAGGGCGATCTTGTCGATCGGTGTCAGGTGCGCCATCGTGCGATCCCACGCACGGTTCGTCCCGTGGGCGGCGAAGCGGGCGAGGAACGACCAGAGCCCGGCATCCACCCGGAACGGAACGTGCAGCGCGGCATCCGGATCCAGCAGCGCCTTCGGCCCGTACGTCCACAGGCCCGTGTCGGCGAGCGGGATGGTCTTGCCCGGCGTCAGCCACCCGGCGTTGCCCCATGACGAACCGGCGGCGATGCCGACGCGGTCGATGACCGTGACGTCGACGCCGCGCTCCTGCAGATGCCATGCCGTGGCGAGACCGACCATCCCGGCCCCGACGACGATCGTCCGCGTCATTGCGTCCTCCTGAGACTGCGTGCTGCTTCGCGTACACGCGGGCGCGAAGAATCGCCCGCTACCAGCGATTATGCAGATCTCGACGATGACGCGGGCGTCACGTCGAAGATTCTGCGTACAGTGGACGAGAAGCAGTCGAAATCTTCACTCTGAGGCGAGGAAGTGACCACCATGGCTCCCGAATCTTCGACGTCCGCTCACCCGGGTCTGGATGCCGTCGATCGCACGATCCTGTCGGAGCTCAGCCGCAACGGCCGCATCTCCAACACCGAGCTCGCCGCGATCGCCGGAATCGCCGAATCCACATGTTTGAAGAGAGTGCGCGCCCTGCAGGCGAACGGCGTCATCGTGGGCTTCCACGCCGAGATCTCGCCCGCCGCGATCGGGCTGCATCTCGAGGCGCTCATCACGATCCGCCTGCACGCGCACGCGCGCGGCGACCTGCGCCGCTTCCAGAGCTACCTTGAGGAGCTCCCCGCGACCCAGCGGGTGTACTTCCTCGCCGGGGATCGCGACTTCCTCGTGCACGTAGCGGTGTCGGATGCCAGTGCGCTGCGCGAACTGGTCTCGGACACCCTGAGCCTGCGCCCCGAAGTGGCATCCACCAGCACCAGCTTGATCTTCGCCCAGGCCGCGGGGTCGCGGGGTCTGTGATGGAGGCCGGACTCGACGCCCAGGTCGCAACGGTTGCCGCTATTCCGCGAATATAGCGACAACGATCGCGACCTGGACGATGCGCAGCGACCCCGCACGCGCGAACTTCAGTCGGCGGGGCGGACCTTGTAACCGGCATCCGCGAGCGCTGCGCGCTGGGCATCCGACGCTGCGGCATCCGTCAGCACGACCGGGAACAGCTCCGCACCTCCCACGTGCGCGAAGGTCGCGCGTCCGAGTTTCGACGCGTCGGCGACCACGTACGCGCTCTCCGCGCGCTGCGCCATCATGCGGTTCACGGCGGCCTCCGCCTCATCGTGCGTGCTCGCGCCCGACTCGGCCGACAGGCCGTTCACGCCGATGAACGCGACGTCCAGTCGGATGCCGCCGAGCAGCTGCTCGACGAACGGGCCGACCAGCTCGAAGCTGCGCGGGTGAATCACACCGCCGGTCACGACGACCTTGAACTCGGGGCGCATGGCGAGCTGCGAGGCGATGTTGACGGCGTTCGTGACGACGGTCAGACCGTGCTCGGCGAGATCCGTCCGCGCCGCCAGCGCCGTGGCGATCGCGTTCGTGGTGGTGCCGCCCGAGAGGCCGACGACCTGGCCCGGCACGACCAGCGCGGCGGCCGCAACGGCAATGCGCTCCTTCGCGCCCGTCGCGTGGTGGCTGCGATACCGGATGGGCAGCTCGTACGCGACTGACTGCGCCACGGCGCCGCCGTGGGTGCGGGTGAGCAGCCGCCGCTCGGCGAGGCTGTCGAGGTCACGACGGGTGGTCGCGGCCGATGCGCCGAAGCGCTCGACGAGCTGTTCGACGCTCACCTCGCCCTGCTCCGCGAGCAGGTCGAGGATGGCGGTGAGGCGAGCGGCGCGATTCATGGCGGTCGGGTGGTGTTCGAGGGCTCAGTCGGATGCCAGTGCGAAGAGGCGCAGCATCCGTGCGGCTTCCTGAGCGACGGCCTCGCGAGCGGGCGTGAGGTACTTGCGGGAGTCCACGAGCTTCTCGTCGGCGGCGAGCGTCTCGCGGATCGCCCTCGTGAAGAAGCCGTTCAGGTGCGTGGAGACGTTGATCTTCGTCATTCCGGCGCGCACGGCCTGCACGATCACATCGTCGGAGACGCCGGACGAGCCGTGCAGCACGAGGGGCACGTCGCCGCCGTCGCGGCCGACGCCCTGCAGTGCGGCGCGCAGGCGGCCGATGAGCTCGATGTCGAGCGACGCGGAACGGTCGAGCATCGCGTGTGACGATCCCACAGCGACGGCGAGCGAGTCGACGCCGGTCGCCTCGACGAAGTCACGCGCCTCGTCGGGGTCGGTGCGGACGCCGGGTGCGTGCGCTCCGTCCTTCCCGCCGACCTCGCCGAGCTCGGCCTCGATGTAGACGCCGGCGGCTCGGGCGCGCCTGGCGACATCGGCCGTCACCGACACGTTCTCCGCGTAGTCCAGCTTGCCGCCGTCGAACATCACGGAGCCGAAGCCGAGCTCGATCGCCTCGTCGACCAGCTCCGGCCGTTCGGCGTGATCGAGGTGCACGGCGACAGGGGTCGATGCGCGGCGAGCCACGGAGAGCGTGGCCCAGCCGATCGGCTCGAGCCCGCCGTGGTAGTCGGCGCAGTTCTGCGAGATCTGCAGGATGACGGGAAGCTGAGCGCGCTCGGATGCCGCGACCAGTGCCTCCGCCGTCTCGAGATGGATCACGTTGAAGGCACCGAGACCGGTGCCGGCGGCGGCGGATGCACGCATCAGTTCGCGAGCGGAGACGAGGGTCATCGGGTTTCCTTCGGAGTCAGAACGAGGCTGCGTTCGAGGTCGGGCCAGGACGGGTGGATCTCACCGGCGAGCGGCATGAGCACAGCGGCGGCCGACCATGCGGTCGCGCGGCGGAGGATCTGCTCCGGGTCATGGATGCCGGCATCCATGAGCACGGCGCACGCGGCCACCGCCGCATCACCGGCACCGGTGGGGTTGCCGGCGAGCGCGGTGTCGAGTCGCGCGCGCAGGATGCTGACAGTCGGCACTCCGGTGTGCCGGATCACTGATGCATCAGCGTCCGCAGGGCGTGTCGCGGCGCGACTCGCCGTATCGGCGCCGGATGATCCGTGATCCGGCACGAGATCGAGGGCGGTGATGGCCAGCATCCCCTCCGCACCGAGCGACAGCAGCACGAGCTGCGCGCCCCGGCGCAGCAGTTCGCGGGCGCCGTCGATCGGGTCGTCGAGACCGGTGGCATCCGCCAGTTCGTGCTGGTTGGGCTTGAGGACGGATGCCCCGGCATCCGCCGCCACCAGCAGAGCGGGCCCTGACGTGTCGGCGATCACGATCGCATCGGCCTCGCGGCCCAGCGCGATCAGCGAGGGCAGCACGTCGGCGGGAGTGTCGGGCGGGAAGCTCCCCGAGATGACGAGCACGGGCGCTGCCGTTTCGGGGGCCGAAACGCCAGGTGTCGGACCGGATGCCGGGATTCGTCCGGCATCTGGCGTGTCGGCCCCCGGAATGTCAACGGGGGCGCCCGCCAGCGCCTCGGCCACGGCGGCGCGCAGGGCGTCCCATTCCGCGGAGGTGGGGGCGACACCGCGCTCGTTCACGATGGTGGTGTCGCCGAGCGCCTCATCGACCAGGGCGATGCTGCGCCGGGTGGATGCCACGACGGGCACCAGCACGTGGGGAACGCCCGAGGCGTTCAGCTCCTCGGCGAACTCCTCGCCGGTGGCGCCGCCGGTGGTCGTGACGGCGCGAACCCGGGCGCCCTGCGCGTGGGCGACGCGGGCGACGTTGAGTCCCTTGCCGCCGGCGCGCGCCTGTCCGGCATCCGCGCGGTGCGTGCCGCCGGCGACGATCCGATCGACGTGCCAGGTGAGATCGAGTGCCGGGTTGGCGGTGACGGTGACGATCATGCGGAGCCTTCCTCGCCGACGGCGGCGGCCTCGCGCGCCCACAGTGCCGACCCAAGGATGCCGGCGTTGCCGGAGAGCTCGGCGGGGACGAGGGCGGGGATGCGGTGGAAGCTGAGGCGATCGCGCAGTCGCGCGTTCAGCTCGTCGAACAGGGCGCCTCCGGCGCGGGAGAGTCCGCCGCCGATGACGACGGCCTGGGGCGCGATCACGGCGGTGAGCTGCGCGATCGAGAGCGTGAGCGCGTCGAGCGCCTCGTCCCAGACGCGCGCGGCGATCTCGTCACCGGCCGCGGCCAGGGCGATGACCTCCTTGGCCCCGCCGACGGGCGTGCCCGAGGCCTCGGCGTAGCGTCGCGAGATCGCGCCGGCCGAGGCGACCGCCTCCAGGCATCCGCGCGCACCGCACGGGCATGGCCAATCCCCGATCGGCGAGTGGCCGATCTCTCCGGCGTATCCGCCGGCGGTGTGCGGATGCCCGTCGATCAGGATCGCGCCGGCGATGCCGGTGCCGATGATGAGCACGACTGAGTTCTCATATGAGCGCGCACCGCCGAGCACGTGCTCGGCCCAGCTGGCGGCGCGCACGTCGTGGTCGAAGGCGACGGGCATCCCGAATCGCTCCGCCGCGAGCGCGCGGAGCGGGGCGTCCCGCCAGCCGAGGTTGCTGCTGAAGACGCCGATGCCGTTCTTCTCGTCGACGATGCCGGGCACGACCAGTCCGATCGCACTGGGCTCGACGTCCGGATGCTGCTCGCGCAGGTCGTCGGCGAGTTCAGCGAGTCGTTCGATGAGCCGCTCCGCGCCGCCTTCGCCGCCCGCCGGTGTGGGCGTGCGACGAAGGCCCAGCGCAGTGCCGTCGGCGTCGAACAGCGCCGATTTGATGTCGGTGCCTCCGACGTCGAAGGCGAGCACGGGCGACCCGCGTCCGATCGTCGCGGCACGCGCGAGCTTCTCGCCCGAGACGTCGGTGACGACGTCTCGGATGCCGCTGTGATCAGACGCTTCGGTGCTCACGATCTCAGTCGCCTCGTGTCTCTGCTGTTTGCAGGTTCAGTGCTGTCTACGGGTTCAGTCGCCGACCGGTTCAGTCGTCGAGGATGACGGAACGGGTCAGGTTGCGCGGCTGATCGGGGTCGAGGCCCTTGCCGACGGCGCGGTCGAGGGCGACGCGGTGCACGCGCACGAGCTCGGCCATCGGGTCGATGTCGTGCTGGACGAACTGCGCGCCAGTGGCCTCGACCTGAGCCTTCAGACCGTCGGGAGCTGCGCCGAACTGCCAGGTGATCCGGCCGGGAGCGGCGATCGCGATCGGTCCGTGGCGGTACTCCATGGCGCTGTACGACTCGGTCCACGACTGCGACGACTCGCGCATCTTGAGCGCGGCTTCGTGAGCGAGGCCGATCGACCAGCCGAGGCCCAGGAAGCTGTACTGGTCGGCGGTGCCGAGCGCGGCGTCATCGGTGCCGTCCAGAACGGACTGCGCGTCGGCGATCACCGGGTCGAGGTCTTCGCCGAGCGAAGCGCGGAACAGCGCGAGCGCGGTGGTCGCGAAGCGGGTCTGCACGACCGACTGCTCGTCGGCGAACGGCAGCGCGATGACGGTGTCGGCGAGGTCGACCAGAGGTGAGGTGTCGTCGCCGAGCACGGCGACGACCGGGGTCATGCCCTTGACGCGCTGGGTGAGCTCGAGCACCTCGGTGGTGGTGCCGGAGCGGGTCAATGCGACGATCGCGTCGTAGCCGCGATCGGTCGGGACCTCGGATGCCGTGAACGCATCGCTCTCGCCGAGGCCGGCGGCCTCGCGCAGCGCGGCGTAGGACTGCGCCATGAACCAGGAGGTGCCGCAGCCGACGATGGCGATGCGGGCGCCGGATGCCGGCAGCAGGGCCTGTTCGGCGCGCATCCCGGCGGCACGCGCCCAGGTCTCGGGCTGCGAGGTGAGCTCCGCGCGCATGTGCGCGCCGGCGGTGGTGGTCATGTTCGACTCCTAAGATGCAAGATTTTGAGCGTTATGAGCAGATAACCATCAAATTATCGCATCCTGAATGCGGATCTGTCGAGCCGGTCAGCGGCCCTCGGCTGCCTCGGTGTGGTGGCGGATGACCTCGGCGACGACGAAGTTGAACCACTTCTCGGCGAACTCGGGGTCGAGGTGCGCCTCTTCGGCCAGCGCCCGCAGCCGGGCGGTCTGCTGCTCTTCCCGACCGGGATCCGACGGCGGCATCTCGTGCTCGGCCTTCAGGCGGCCCACCTGCTGCGTGCAGCGGAATCGCTCCGCGAGCATGAAGATCAGAGCGGCGTCGATGTTGTCGATGCTGGCGCGCAGACGCAGCAGTTCGGCGCGGGCCTGCTGGGCGGCATGCTCGGCGTCGTGATCGGCGGCGGCCTCTGCGGCGTGCTCGGGCGCGTGCTCGGCTGGGTCGGACATGCTCCTCCTCTTATCGGCCATCTCACGATAGCCGCCCGACCACCCTCTAGAGTGTTCGACATGAGCCCCGAGGAGCGCACTCAACCGGCCGGCGACGGAGTGGACGACATCGCCCGACGCACGGTGGCGGAGACGACGACGTCGGGTGCGGCGGCTGACGCGACAGCGAACGAGGCAGTGCAGGCGGATGCCGCGGATGCTGCGGCACGGCCGGTGCGCTCGACGGTGGACCCGCCGGTGCCCAGCCGCTCGTTCTGGACGCGCATCGACAAGCCGTTCGTGTTCGGTCTGATGGTGACCCTGGGCGGGCTCACCGCGTTTCTGCTCGCGCTCATGCTGTCGAACCTGTCGACGGTGCTGATCTACATCGCCCTGGCGCTGTTCGCAGCGCTCGGCCTCGACCCGGCGGTGCGCTTCCTGGAGCGGCGCGGCCTCTCCCGTGGCGTGAGCGTGCTGGCGGTCATCCTCGGCCTCATGGGGGTTCTCGCCCTCGTGCTGCTGATGATCGTTCCGATCGTCGTCGAGCAGATCTCGTCGTTCGTGCGCTCGGTGCCCGACCTGATCGCCGATTTCATGGCCGGTGACGTCTACGCCTGGCTCGAGAACCAGTTCGGCGATCAGTTCGAGCAGCTCGTCGAGGATGCCCAGAACTTCCTCACCGACGGCAAGACCTGGCAGACGATCGGCGGCGGCGCGCTGCAGATCGGCTCGTCGATCGCCACCGGCATCTCCGGGATCATCGTCGTCCTGGTGCTGACGCTCTACTTCGTCGCGGGGCTGCCGTCGATCAAGACCTCGATGCTGCGCCTGGCCCCCGCCCGTGACCGCGCCCGCGCCCGCGACCTCACCGACCAGATCACCGACTCGGTCGGCGGCTACGTGCAGGGCATGGTGACTCTCGCGTTCATGAACGCGATCGTCGTGCTGCTGCTGTACATCACTCTCGGCCTGCCGTTCCCGCCGCTGATGGCGACCGTCGCGTTCCTGGTGACGCTGATCCCCCTGGTGGGATCGGTGCTGTTCTGGATCGTCGGATCGCTCATCGCACTGTTCGCCGACCCGTGGCAGGCGCTGATCTTCGCCGCGCTCTACCTGGTCTACATGCAGATCGAGGCGTACGTGTTCACCCCGCGCATCATGAACAAGGCGGTGTCGGTGCCGGGAGCGCTCGTGGTCATCGGCGCCATCGCCGGCGGCACGCTGCTCGGGATGCTCGGCGCTCTCGTGGCGGTGCCGGTGACGGCATCCATCCTCATCATCATCAAGCAGGTGTGGATCCCCCGCCAGGACGCCCGCATCTGAGCATCCGGCGGGGAATCCACCCGCTTCGGGTCAGATCAGCCCGTTGTCCTCGAGCCACTTCTTCGCGATATCGGGAGACGACATCTGGTCGACCGTGCTCTGCACGTTGAGTGCGACGAGGTCGTCGGCGCCGAGTGCGGCGCTGATCGCGTTGATCGTCTCGCTGATGTCGGTCGCGACGTCCTTCGAAGCGATCGGCACGACGTTGGATGCCAGGATCATGTTCTCCGGATCCTCAAGTGCCACGATGTCCTGCGTCTGGAACGCCGGGTCTGCCGTGTAGACGTCGGCGACATCGATCTCGCCGGCCAGCAGCGCATCGAGCGTGCCCGGGCCGGTGGCGGAGAAGGTCAGGTCGACTCCGTACACGTCCTTGGCACCCGCCGGACCGTACGGCCGCTGCTCGAACTCGGGAGCCGCGCCGATGGTCGCCGGCTCGCTGAGGTTCGCCAGATCGGCGATCGAGGTGAGTCCGTTCTCGTCGGCGAACGACTTGAGCACCGTATAGGTGTCCTGGTCACTCGCCTCGGCGTAGTCGAGCGCAGTGAGTTCGTCGGGCAGCGCGTCCTGAAGTGCGGCGTAGACGTCTTCGGGGCTGGTGGCGGTCGCGCTGTCGTCGAGGTACTCCAGCAGGTTGCCGGTGTACTCCGGGAACAGGCTGATCTTGCCGGATTCGACCTCGGGCATGTACGCGTCCCGCTGCCCGATGTTGAACTGGCGCTCGACCGTGAAGCCGGCGTTCTCGAGCGCCTGCGCGTAGATCTCGGCGACGATCTCGTTCGAGTAGTACGCCTGCGATCCGACGACGATCGTGTCGCCGGAGCGGTCGACGCCTTCATCGGTGGTGGGCTCCTCGAGCGGGTTGCTGCTGGTGCCGCATCCGGTCAGGGCGATGCCGGCGACCAGGACGATGCCGGCCGCGAGGGCTGTGCGTGTCTTTCGTGTGGCGAACATGTGGGGCCTTTCTGTGGGGGAATCAGGCGAGAGGACATCAGGCGGGAGCGGATGCCACGCGTCGAGCACGCGACGATGTGGTCGAATCTGCGGGCTGCTGCACCCGCACCCCGTGAGGGACGGCCGCGCGCTGCGCGAGCGCCAGCAGCAGGTCGACGATGAGGGCGAGCGCGGCGACGAGGATCGCACCGCCGAGCACCTGGTCGAACCGGCGCAGCGGGATGCCCTGGATGATCGGCCATCCGAGCCCGCCGAGGTTCACGTAGGCGCCGATGGTCACGGTGGCGATCACCTGCAGCAGCGCGGAGCGCAGACCGCCGACGAGAAGGGGCATTCCGAGGGGCAGCTCCACCCGGGTGAAGATCTGCCATTCGGTCATGCCCATCGCGCGGGCCGCATCGATCACGCGCCGATCGATCGCCTCGAGCCCGGTGTACGCGCCGGC
Source organism: Microbacterium alcoholitolerans (assembly GCF_050408615.1). Taxonomy (NCBI): domain Bacteria; kingdom Bacillati; phylum Actinomycetota; class Actinomycetes; order Micrococcales; family Microbacteriaceae; genus Microbacterium; species Microbacterium alcoholitolerans. Next base: position 1,871,774 of record NZ_JBNTKD010000001.1, read on the forward strand.
CAGCAGCGACGGGATGGCGAGGAGCACGAAGGTGATCACCGCGGCGAGCGGCGTGCGGACGACGCCCAGCACGAGCACCAGCAGCACGAGCAGCCCGAAGGACGGCACGGCGCGGGCGGCGCCCGAGATGGCGACCGCTATCTCGCGCCCCTTACCGGTGTGGCCGATCAGCCAGCCGACGGGGAAGGCGATCGCTGCGGCGACCGCCACTGAGACGATGGAGTAGAGCAGGTGCTGCGTGAGCAGGGTCTGCAGCGAGTACGGCCCCTCGAGCCGATCGGGCGAGAACAGCCAGGCGAATGCGTCGGCGAAGAGGTTCATGCGGCCGCCGCCTTTCCGCTCGTGGCACGCGCAGATGTACCGCCGTTCGGGCGCGGCTGGCCGGCGCGGGACCGAACCCACGGCATCAGCGCGCGGCCCAGCAGCAAAAGCAGCAGGTCGACCAGCAGCGCGATGACCACCACGGCGACCACGCCCGAGAGCACCTCGGCGACCAGGCGCCGCTGCTGTCCGTTGGTGAACAGGTAGCCGAGGTTCGTCACCCCGATCAGGATGCCCGCCGTCGCCAGCGAGATCGTCGATACGGCTGTCACGCGCAGGCCGGCCAGGATGACCGGCCCGGCAAGGGGAAGCTCGACGCCCCAGAACCGCCGCGGGGCGGCGTAGCCCATGGCTGTGGCGGCCTGTCGCACACTCGGATCGACCGAGTCGAGGCCGTCGGCGACCGCGCGGACGAGGATCGCGATGGCGTAGATGGTGAGTGCGGCGACGAGGTTCGCCTCACTGATCACCGAGTAGCCGAGCGCCGCCGGCAGCAGGATCAGCAGGGCCAGGGACGGGATGGTGTACAGCAGTCCGGTGAGCACGATGATCGGTCCGCGCACGAGACGGTAGCGCCAGGCCACCCAGCCGAGCGGGATCGACAGCACGAGGCCCAGCACGATCGGGATGATGCTCTGGCGCAGGTGCACGAGGGTCAGCTCGAAGATGAGCCCGAGGTTGTCGGCGACCCAGTTCATGACCGGTTTGCCTCCGCCTCGGGCGCCGACGCCTCAGTCTCAGCGACCGGCGCCTCCGCCTCGGGCACCGACGACTCCGTGACGAGGCGTCCCTGCGTCCGGCCCTCCGAGTCCACCACCACCGCGCCACGCGGAGTCTGCTTCACCGTCAGAGCCCGACGCCCGCGCTCGGCGCCGATGAACGCCTCGACGAACTCGTCGGCGGGGTTCTCGATGATCTCACTGGGGCTCCCGACCTGCACGACGCGCGCGCCCTTGTCGAGGATGACGACCTGGTCGCCCAGCAGGAAGGCCTCGTCGATGTCGTGGGTGACGAACACCACGGTCTTGTCGAGCTCGACCTGCAGGCGGATGAGCTCCTGCTGCAGGTCGGCCCGCACGATGGGGTCGACGGCGCCGAACGGCTCGTCCATCAGCAGGATGTTCGGGTCGGCGGCGAGCCCGCGTGCCACGCCGACGCGCTGCTGCTGTCCCCCGGAGAGCTGGCTGGGATACCGGTCGGCGAGCGCGCGGTCGAGCCCGACCGTGTCGAGCAGCTCCCGCGCACGCTCGTGCGCTTCGCGCCTGCGCACGCCGGTGAGGCGGAGCACCGTCGCGACGTTGTCGATCACGGTGAAATGCGGCATGAGCCCGGAGTTCTGCATGACGTAGCCGATGCTGCGCCGCAGGGCCACCGGGTCGCCGCCCAGCACGCTCTCGCCATCGATCTCGACGTCGCCGGAGGTCGGCTCGACCATGCGGTTGATCATGCGCAGCAGCGTGGTCTTGCCTGATCCGGAAGAGCCGACGAGAACGGTCGTCTTGCGCGAGGGGATGACAAGGCTGAACTCCTCGACCGCGTGGGTGCCGTCGGGGAACGTCTTGGTGACGGATCGGAATTCGATCATCGTGCGCCGCCTACGGGCGGAATCCTTCGAGTCGTGCCTTCATGGGGTCGTGCCTCCTCGGTCGCCTTTCGAGAGTATTGGACGCCGGCGACATTGCGGGCTGGTGAGCCGCACTTGTCCAGACCTTCTCAGGAGGTTCGGAGCACCCGGCAGAGCGGATTGCGTTCACGCCGACTGCCTGCCGTACTGCTCGAGCAGGCGCAGCCAGATCTCGCTCATCGTCGGATACGCCGGAACCGCATGCCAGAGACGGCTGATCGGCACCTCGCCCGCGACGGCGACGGTCGCCGCCTGCAGCAGCTCAGCGACGTCGGCACCAGCGAAGGTCACACCGAGGACGACCTCGCGGGCCGTGTCGACGATCATCCGGGCGCTCCCGGTATAGCCGTCGGCGTGCAGCGAAGCGCCCGCCACCGAATCGAGACCCACGTCGACGACCGCGATCTCGTGACCGGCCGCGCGTGCGGCATCCGATGTCAATCCCACCGACGCGACCTCGGGGATGCTGAAGACGACCTGCGGAACGGCGGCGTGGTCGGCGGATGCCACGTGCCGGCCCCACGGCTGATCGGCGATCACCTCGTCGCGCGAGCGCGCGGCGATCACATCGCCCGCAGCGCGCGCCTGGTACTTGCCCTGATGAGTCAGCGGTGCGCGTCCGTTCACATCGCCGACCGCGTACAGCCAGTCGGTCCCGGTCGCCAGCATGGTGTCGTCGACGTCGATCGCCTTGCCCGGTTCCAGGCCGACGGCGTCAAGGCCGATATCGCCGCTGCGCGGCCGCCGGCCGGTGGCGACGAGCACCTCTGCCACCACGATCCGCTCGTGCTCATCGCCTTCTCCTCGATCGAGGGTGAGCGTCACGCCCGCGTCGTCGCGCCGCGCCGCCACGGTCTCGGTGTGCAGCCGGACGTCGACGCCCAGACCGCGCAGTCCGTCCGCCACCTGCTCGCCGGCGAGCGCCTCCATCGAGCCGAGCAGCGCGCTGCGGGCGATCAAGGTCACCTTCGCCCCGAGGCCGGCGAAAGCGGTGGCCATCTCGACACCCGCCACACCACCGCCGATGATCGCCAGCGATTCCGGGACCTGTTCGGCGCTGGTCGCCTCACGGCTGGTCCACGGCCGTGCGTCGGCGAGCCCGGGGATCCCGGGGATGGTCGGCTCCGACCCGGTGGAGACCGCGACGGCGTGGCGAGCGCGCAGCATCCGCTCACCCTCTTCCGTCGCGACGGCGACCTCGAGCCTGCCGGCGAGGCGGCCGTGGCCGCGCACGAGATCGATCCCCGCGCTTCGCAGCCAGTCGACCTGCCCGGAGTCCGACCAGTGCGACACGAAGCCGTCGCGTCGGGCGAGCACTTCCGTCGGATCGAGCTCGGCTCCGCTCACGCCGCGCACGTGCTCGGCGGCGTGCCGGGCATGGATCGGGCGCAGCAGCGCCTTGGACGGCATGCACGCCCAGTACGAGCACTCCCCACCGACGAGCTCACTCTCGATGATCACCGCCGTGAGTCCTCCCTCCACGGCACGATCGGCGACGTTCTCGCCCACCGGACCTCCACCGAGCACGATCAGGTCGTATTCATCCATGGCACCCTCCGGATCCCAGTCTTGCGTCCGCGCGCAGCCGTGTCACGGGGTTGACTCGACGCCGGTGCTGCCACAACTCCGGAGATCCGGCGGCTCGGGTGCCCGAAACACCGCCCGCGGGGCGGAGCACCCAGGATTCTCCGGAGTTGTGGCGGGAGTTGTGGCAGCGACGACCGCGGCAGACCGGTCGACACTGGCCGACGGGCGCCTGATCAGCGCGCGGGGAGGATGCTGGTGGGCGTCGGGGCCGACGTGACGCGGCGCACATCGCGCGGGGCGCCGGTCCGCTCGTCGAGGTCGACGACGCTGACGGTGCTCGAGCGCTGACCGGAGACGAGCAGAGTTCCGTCGTAGACGAGGTGATGGCGCGGCCAGTCGACGCCGGCATCCGCGAGGGCGAGCGGCTCGAGCACATCGCCGCCACCGCGCACCCGCAGCGCCGCGATCGTATTGCTGCCGCGCAGCGCCGTGTACAGCGTGCCGCCGTCGCGCGACATCGCGAGCTCGGCGGGGAAGTCGAAGCCGACCTGCGCGATCTCCGAAGCGATGGTCGCCCTGACGAGGCCCCAGCGCCCCTCGCGATCGGATGCCAGTGTGAACACCTCGCACGAGTACTCCGTCACCACGTGCAGGTGCCCGCTGGGGTGCAGCACCATGTGCCGCGGACCGGTGCCCCGAGGAAGTTCGACGTCGTGGTCGACGCTCAGGTCGCGGCGGCGGATGCGCACCAGGTCGAGGCCGAGGTCGGCGGTGGCGATGCGGCCGTCGGGCAGGAACACGGCCGAGTGCGCGCGCGACGGGCGTTCGGCGTCACCCTGGGGGGTCGAAGCATCACGGTCATCGTCCTCGCGACCGCTGCCGAACAGGGCGGCGCGCAGCGCGGCGGCCTTGTCGGGTGCGGATTCGACCAGTCGCCCGTCGGCCGCGATCCCGTAGCCGATGACCCGCCCGTCGCCGTAGCAGCTGGCGACCAGCATCCGTCCGTCGGGCGACACGGCGAGGTGGCAGACCGACTCGCCCGCGGCGAGCGCGGCGCCGAGCGGGCGCAGCGAGCCTTCACCCGATCGCGTGAACGCCTGCACCTCGCCGGCGCCTTCCAGCGCCGCGTAGACGACATCGAGCGTCGGATGCTGGGCGAGCCACGACGGCGATGCGGCCGGCGCCGCGGTGCCGCGGTAGGTCAGCGTCGACGGCCCGCGGCCCTCATCCACCGACAGGAAGCTGATGCCCTCGGCGTCCCCGTCCATGTCAGAGCCGTAGCCGCCGACCCAGAACCGAGTCATGCGAGGTCAGTCGACGAGGTCGTGGCGGACGATGACCTCGTCGCGGGCGGGCCCGACGCCGATCACCGAGATGCGCGTGTTGCTCATCTTCTCGAGGGTGAGCACGTAGTCGCGCGCGTTCTGCGGCAGGTCCTCGAAGGTGCGGGCCTTCGAGATGTCTTCGCTCCAGCCGGGGTAGTACTCGTAGATCGGCTTCGCATGGTGGAAGTCGGTCTGGTTCACCGGCACGTCGTCGTAGCGCACGCCATCGACGTCATAGGCCACGCACACCGGGATCTGGTCGAGGCCGGTGAGCACGTCGAGCTTGGTCAGCACGATGTCGGTGATGCCGTTCACGCGGGTCGCATAGCGGGTGATCGGGGCGTCGTACCAGCCGGTGCGGCGCTCGCGACCGGTGGTGGTGCCGTACTCGCCACCGGTCTTGCGCAGCCACTCGCCCATGTCGTCGTCGAGCTCGGTGGGGAACGGGCCGGAGCCCACCCGGGTCGTGTACGCCTTCACGATGCCGACGATGCGGTCCAGGCGCCCCGGGCCGACGCCGGATCCGGTCGCGGCTCCGCCGGCCGTGGCCGATGAAGAGGTGACGAACGGGTAGGTGCCGTGGTCGACGTCGAGCATGGTGGCCTGGCCGGCCTCGAACACGACGACCTCGCCGCGCTCCAGTGCCTCGTCGATCAGGTGGCCGGTGTCGGCGACCATCGGGCGCAGTCGCTCGGTGTACGACAGCAGATCGTCGACGATCTCGTCGACGGTGATCGCCCGGCGGTTGAAGACCTTCACCAGCAGGTGGTTCTTCTGATCGAGCGCGCCCTCGACCTTCTGGCGCAGGATGTTCTCGTCGAACAGGTCCTGCACGCGGATGCCGACGCGGTTGATCTTGTCGGCGTAGGCCGGGCCGATCCCGCGGCCGGTGGTGCCGATGCGACGCTTGCCCAGGAAGCGCTCGGTGACCTTGTCGAGCGTGCGGTGGTACGCGGTGATGATGTGCGCGTTGGCACTGACCTTGAGGCGCGAGGTGTCGACACCGCGGGCATTCAGCGCGTCGAGTTCTTCGAAGAGCACCTCGGGGTCGACCACGACGCCGTTGCCGATGACGGCGTTGACGCCAGGGCTGAGGATGCCGGAGGGCAGCAGATGCAGCGCATACTTCTCGTCGCCGATGACGACCGTGTGCCCCGCGTTGTTGCCGCCGTTGAACTTCACGACCCAGTCGGTGCGTTCGCCGAGCAGATCTGTCGCCTTGCCCTTGCCTTCGTCGCCCCACTGGACGCCGATGATCACGATTCCTGGCATGGGTGGACCCCCTGGATTGCGCTGTTCGCCGGGATTGCACCGGCAGATGAGCTGGCCCTGAGCGGGCGGAACCATCCTATCGGGGCCGCTCCGCGGCTGACCCCGCGGAAGGGCGCCGCGCTTGTCCGCAGCCCCGAACGATTCCGGCCTGCCACGCTGGAAGCGCGGCAGGCGAGAATCGGAGCGGTGGTCTTGATGTCAGCCGAGCGGAACCATCCACTCCTTTGGGGAGTCAATCCAGCGGCCCGATGCGCCATCCGAGATGATGAACCCGTAGTCACCTGGATTCACGCGGCTCATCGCAGGTCGCATCATGAGGATCGCGGACTGTTCGTACGGAGCACGAACCTCTTGGATGACTTCCAGCGAGTGCGGATCGATGACTCGTCCGAGTAGAGTGCCCCCTTCGATCATGGTCGACAGCGCGTTCTCGTCAACCTCCGGAATGTAGATGCCGCCGTGATCCATGCGGACGAGGTAGCGCTCGTACATGAGGAACTGCTTATCAGGCATGGTGCGCTCCACATCCATCATGCCCATCGCCGAGAAGAAGTTGTCGATGCGGCTGGCTGCGAGGCCGTACCAGCCTGCGGGAAGGGCGTCGCCACCCTGTTCGGCGACGGCACAGAGCTTGCCGCGGGACTTCATGTAACCGTCGATGGTGCCCGTGAACGGATCGACGTCGTGTGCGAACACGAACGGCGTGCCCATCAGGCGGGCAAAGTTGAAACTGTCCGGTTCGTCGCCGTTCTCGTCGCCGATGGTCAGAACGTAGTTGATCGACGTGTCACTGCCGCAGTGGTAATCGACGACGGCATCCGCGCGGTCAAGGACGTACTCGGTCAGCGCGTGGGCCAGCTTCTGTGTGACCCATCCCCCGCGGTTACCGGGAAAGACACGGTTCATGTTGTTCATGTCCGTGTTCATGCCCTGACCGGTGGTGCGGGTGTTGGACTCGAACGCGACCGGGTTGGCTACTGGAACGGCTAGTACGGTGCCAGAGAGCTTCTGCGGGTCGAGTCGCTGAATCGTCTCGAGAACGGTGCGCGTTCCCGAGATCGCGTCTCCGTGAACCGCAGCGACCAGCGCCAGGGTGGGACCATCGTTCACACCGCGCACACCGTGAATGTGCATCATCAGGTTCTCGCCCGACGAACGGCGTGTGATCGGCACCCGCCATTGCCCGCGGGCTCCCGGCGCAAGTGCTATCTGGTCCGGGGAGGTGATGATCTCAGCCCCGGCCGACCAATCCAGCTCCGTGGGGGCGAACAGGTTGTTACTCATATGTACTCCTTGTTGTGTGACGTGAGAATGGATCATCGTCGGCTGCGACGACGATGCAGACGGGTTCAGGACATGTAGCGGTCGGCGAGGTGCTTCCGGTATGGCGCCGCGTTCAGCGGCGAGCCAGTCGCCGCCTGCAGCACCTCCTGGACAGACTTGGTGCGGCCCGGGCTGTGCACGTTCTTCTGCAACCAGCCGAGCACGGCGCTGAAGTCGCGGCTGGCGATCGCCTCGGCGATCGAGATTCCCTGATCCTCCATAGCCTGGGCGAGTTGAGCCGAGGCTACGTTGCCGATCACGTACGCCGTGAACAGTCCGAACATGCGACGAGTCCAGTGCGGATCCTGCAGCGCCCCCTCGCGGATGGTCGCGGGGATGATGCCGAGATACTCCTCGCTCTTTGCGTTCCAAACCTGAGGCACGTCCGCGACGGTGATCGTCCCGCTCAACAGCTGTTCTTCGATCTCGAAGCGCAGCAGGATGTGCAGGTTGAACGAAATCTCATCGGTGGCGATGCGGATCGGTGACGATGCGGCACGCGTCTGACTGCGGTGGTAGCGCACGGCCCATTCGGCGGCGGAGAGACGTCCAATACGCCGTTCGAGGATCTCCCCTATCCGCTGCGCGAAGTCCGCGCGGCGTCCGATGATGTTCTCCCAGAACTTCGCCTGGGATTCCTGCAGGTACGGCATGCTGCCATGCCCTGCTGGCGTGTCCCAGAGTTCTTCCGCGACGCCCTGACCGTACAGCGCGTGCCCGTACTCGTGCACCATCGTCGACACCGCTTCGAAGAGGGGGACATCACTGCGGAAAGTGATGCGCACGTCGTTGGGTCCGGCCGAACTCGTGTAGCCGTGCGGTGAGAAGGCGATTCCGCCACGTGCGAAGTCGAAGCCGATGAGTTCGCCGATGTCGCGTGCGATGGCGAGCAGCAGATGCTCTGGTTGCCGACCCTCTTCCTCGAATTCTTCAACCTCGCGGGCTTTGCGCGCGTCGATGAGAAAGTCGCGCATCTCGCTCAGTACTTCTGAGATCTCGGCGTGAGTGGGGCCGACCGCGTACACCGACAGGAGCGCGTCCATCGGGTGCACGTCATAGCCGACCGTCTCGGCGTACTCCTTGTCGATCTCGACCATCTTCGCCAGCCATGGCTCGAAGGACGCCCAGTCCTCGTCCTTACGTGCCTGCTCCCAGACGTTGAACGCCTGGGCGCCTACCTCGAGGAACCGTCGCCAGATGCCGGAGCTCAGGCGAAGAGCCTGCGCTCGATCCTCGCGGACGACGCCCAACCACGGCTCATCGCCGGATGTCGCGTCCAGAAGCTCACCGAGCTGGTCGGAGACGAGCCGCTGCTGGATGAGCTCCTGGAGGATGCCCGCCTGATTGACCCGCTCATTGATGGCTGCCGGTGGCATGGCGGATTGCTGATCCAGCCACATGCGCTCGGCAATGTTCTTGAGAGCTTCGAGTTCACTCAGGTACTGCTCCAAGGATTCGGTCACGATTCACCTTTCGGCTCGATCATCTGTTCGGTTTGTACGGACGAGCTGCGTGGCTCAGCCAAATCGCCTGCACGCAAGTAACACGACGCCTGGTGGTCCGGTTCTCCGACCGGCACGGGCATGAGCTGCGGTGGGCTGTGATCACACAATCCCGACCGCGCGATCGGGCACCGCGGGTGGAAAGTGCAGCCCGCGGGCGGATACAGCGGCGAAGGCACCTCCCCGAGGCTCAGGCGCTGCATGCGCCGGCCGCGCGGATGTGCCGTCGGCACCGCCCGGAGCAGCGTCTCCGTATAGGGATGCTGCGGATTGTCGAAGATCTCCGCCCGGCTCGCGATCTCGACCACGCGGCCGAGATACATCACCGCAACCCGGTCTGACACGTTCTCGACGACAGCCAGGTTATGCGCGACGAAGAGCACAGTGAGGTTCAGTTCCTGTTGCAGGTCTTTGAGCAGGTTGAGGATCTGCGCCTGCACCGAGACATCCAGGGCTGAGACGGGCTCGTCAGCGACGAGAAGGTCGGGTTTGAGAATCAGTGCCCGGCCTATGCCGATCCGCTGTCGCTGTCCGCCTGAGAACTCGTGCGGGTAGCGATCGGCGTGTGCTGCCTGCAGACCCACCATGTCGAGCATCTCAGCGACCCGACGACGGCGCTCGAGCCGATCGCCGATACCGTGGTGCACCAGACCCTCCTCCATGCTGTCTCCCACCGTGGTGCGGGGATCCAGCGAGGCATAAGGGTCCTGAAAGACGATCTGCGCCCGACGGCGGAACTGTTTGAGGCGAGAGCCACGTAACGAGCTGACGTCCCGGCCGTCGAACTCGATAGTGCCGTCGGTCGGCGCCAGCAAGCGAACGATCATGCGCGACAGGGTCGTCTTGCCGCATCCGGACTCCCCGACAAGCCCGAGTGTCTCTCCTCGTCGGATATCGAGGTTCACATCGCTCACCGCCTGGACGATGTCGCGAGACAGCCCATTGGCTCCGCGTACGCGGTACTGCTTGTTCAGGCTACGAACCTTGACAATATCGTCGTTCATTTGCGCGCTCCTGCGACGGCGTCGGAAACGCTAGCGCTGTCGTCGTACAGCCAGCACCGCACGCTATGCCCTGGCTCCACCTCGCGCAGCTCCGGATGCTGCGACTCGCATATCGTCAGACCCGACTCGATTCGCGCAGCACAGCGTGAGGCGAAACGGCACCCCGGACCGATGTCGGCGAGGTTAGGGACGGTGCCGGGAATGGCGACTAGGCGTTCTTCGGCGGCACCGAGCATCGGCGCCGACTTGATCAAGCCCTTTGTGTACGGATGCATCGGGTTGTCGAACAGCGCCTCAACGCCAGTCGTCTCCACGATCTCGCCCGCGTACATCACCGCAACCTCATCGGCGATCTCGGCGACGACGCCGAGATCGTGGGTGATGAACACCACGGCGGTTCCTCGAGCTCGCTGCAGTTCTCTGATGAGGTCCAGGATCTGTGCCTGCATCGTCACGTCGAGCGCAGTCGTCGGTTCGTCGGCGATGAGCACGTCAGGTTCACAAGCCAGCGCCATGGCGATCATGACGCGTTGAGCCATGCCCCCCGACAGCTCGTGCGGGAATGCCTTGACTCTGGCCTCAGGGTCAGGCATGCCGACGTCGCGCAGGCCGGCGATGATCCGCTCGTTCTGCGCCGTGCGCGTCAAGTCTCGGTGGAGCGCGAATACCTCGCGGATCTGCGTTCCGACCCGGTAACTCGGGTTCAGCGATGACAACGGCTGCTGGAACACCATCGACACTTCGTTGCCGCGAATCTTCCTCAGTTCGCTTGGGCGAAGCTCGGCGAGGTTGCGCCCGTTCAGGAGTATCTCTCCTGATATCACCTTCCCCGGCGAGGGCACCAATCCCATGATCGACAGAGATGTCATGGATTTGCCGCATCCGGACTCCCCCACCACACACATCGTGCGTCCCGCCTCGACGTCGAAGGAGACACCGTCGACGGCGTTGAATCCTCCTCCGGGGAGTTCGAACCGTGTTCGCAGGTCGCGAACCTGCAACACCGGACCTCGGGGCGTCGAAGCAGCAGATCCGTCCGCTCCCAACATGGACGTGTCAGTCATCGTCTCCTCCATCATCAACCGAGCCTCGGATCGCGAACATCGCGCAGCCAGTCACCAAAGACGTTCAAGGCGAGCACGGTCAACACAATCGCGATGCCTGGAAAGGTCGCCACCCACCAGGCGCGGACGAGGTAGTCGCGACCAGTGGCGAGCATGGTGCCCCAACTCGGAACGTCGGGCGGAACACCCAGCCCAAGGAAGGTCAGAGATGCCTCGGCGACGATGACCACTCCGACCTGCAGGCTCGCGAACACCACGAGCGAGGGCATGACGTGCGGCGTGATGCGTCGCATCATGATGTACCAGCTGTTCGCACCGGCGGACTGCGAGGCGAGCACGTACTCCCGATTTCGAAGACTCAACACCTCACCACGCACCAAGCGTGCGTACAGCGCCCAACCAGAGACCCCGAGTGCGACGATGATACTTCCGAGCCCGGGTCCGAGGGCGATACGCAGAACGAGAGCCATGAGGAAGAACGGCATGACGATGGTCACATCGACCGCACGCATGATCACCACATCGACCCAGCCGCGGTAGTACCCGGAGAGCACGCCGAGCAACAGGCCCAGTCCGAGCCCCAACACGACCGCCGAGAGCGCGACGGTAAGCGAGATGCGCGTGCCATAGATGACACCGCTGAGCACGTCACGACCGAGCGCGTCCGTGCCCAGCCAGCGGTGACGGCCTTCGGGTCCGACAGTTCCCGGAGGAAGCAGACGCATGGCGAGGTCCTGTTCCTGAGGGTCGAACGGCGCAATGACATTCGCCCCGATCGCACAGACCACGACGAGGATGATGATCACCACGGAGAAGATCGCCCCAGGGCTCCGACGAAGCTCGAAGAGCGCGGCCGTGAACGTGCTGTTCGGCGCGGACTTCTTTTTGGGTGGGGCGGTATCAGCTCTTTGCGACATCACGGCTCCTCGGGTCGATCAGGGTGTACAGGACGTCGACGATCAGCGATGTGATGACAACCAGTAGGCCGATGAGAATCACTGTCGCTTGGATCAGCGTGAAGTCGAACGTGTTGATCGACCGGATCAGCAACCAGCCCAGGCCCGGCACCGCGAAGATCGTCTCGATGATGATCGAGCCGGAGATCAGTGTGGCTGTCTTCAGGCCGACGATCGTCACCACCGGAATGAGAGCATTGCGCAGGACATGCACAACCGTGGCTCGCGCAGGGCCCGCCCCTTTCGCGTAAGCCGTGCGAACGTAATCCTGCTGGCTCGCCTCGATCATGGACGACCGCGTCAACCGGGTGACGTCGGCGACGACCACAACGCTCAGAGCGACCGTCGGAAGGACGAGCTGCGCCCAGGTGCCGTAGCCGGACGCGGGGAACCAGCCGAGCGTCACGCTGAAGACGATGATCAGCATGAGACCGAACCAGAAGTTCGGCATTGCCCGCCCGAGTGTCGCCAACGCCGTGGCGACGATGTCGACGAACTTGCCGCGACGAAGCGCCGCAATCACGCCGAGCACGAGAGCGAGCGGCACACCGACCAGCAGCGAAAGTGTGGTCAGCATCAAGGTCGGGGCGACGTGCTCCAGGACGATCTGCCCCGCGGGGCGGTTCTGCGTCATCGACATCCCGAAATCGAACTGCACAAGTCCGGTCAGGTAGTGCCAGTACTGAACGAGGATGGGCTGGTCGAGACCGAAACGAGCCCTCAGCGCATCGATGTCGTCACGGCTGGCTTCAGGCGCGACCATGAGCTCTGCCGGATCGCCGACAACCCTCAGCAGGAAAAACACCACAGTGACCAGAAGGAAGACCGTCACGACGGTCTGACCGATTCGGGTCAGGATGGCTAACGTGATCTTCATATCACCTTCAATCGGGTGAGAGTCCGTGGCCGGGCCGGGCCGGGCCGGGCGAGGCCGGCCACGGACTCGACGCGAACGACGAATGTCAGCTCAACTGAGCGGCATCAATTGCCGCGCTTCAGGTCCTTCGCGATGACGTACTGGTCAAGTCGCGGCGTGTACTTCACTCGATCGCTGACGCCGTACACATCGGGGATCTGGTACAGGAAGATGAACGGCGCCTCTTCTTTCAGCAGCGTCTGGATCTGCTTGTAGAGGTCCTCGCGCTTCGCGACGTCCATCTCCTGGCGCGCGGCTTGTGTGAGCTCATCGAGCCGCGAATTGCTGTAGTACGACGAGATGCCACCGGTCTCCAGGGTTCCGTTGATCAGCGAATCAGCCGAGGGCTCGAGGGCCCCCCACTGCCATGCGTACAGTGGGGCGACCTTGTTGGCTTCCTGCCCGTCGATGACGACGGAACGGTAGCTCGGGTGATCGAGAATCTCGACGCTCACATCGACGCCGACCTTGGCGAGCTGTGCTACCAGGGCGTTGACGACCTCACTGCCACTTGCGAAGATCTCCTCACTCAACTGAATACTCAGTGACAGACCGTCAGGGTGACCCGCTTCAGCGAGAAGCTCCTTCGCCCTGTCAGGATCGTGTGGGTACGGCTCAAGTTCCGGGTCGAAGCCTGTAAAGTCCGGACGGAAGACGGTGGCCGTGCGGTCACCGTAGCCCTCCATAACGGTATCGAGGATCAGCGAAACGTCGACAGCGTAGTTCAGGGCTTGACGAACCCGCTTGTCCAGCAGCGCCTCTTCACCGCCTGGTAGCTGGTTCATGCCGATGTACGCGATGCGTCGACCGGCGAGCGCGATGACATTCACACCCTCGCTGGCTTCGAGCTCCGGGATCTGACCGACCGGTGCGTTCTTGATGATGTCGGCGCCACCGGTCTGCAGCTCGGCGGTACGAGTCGAGGCTTCGGGAACTGGGCGGATGATGAATCGGTCCACCTCCGGCGCGTCGCCCCAGTAGTTCGGATTCACCTCGAGAACGATGCGCTGACCCGGTGCGAACTCGGCGAGCGTGTAAGCACCGGTGCCGATCGGGTTCATGGCGAACTCGCTCTCGGGGACAGATCCGGTGTACTCCGGTGGGACTATGTCGAGGGAGTACGCCCGCTCCGGGAAGATCGGGTCAGGGACCTTGGTGTGGATGCGCACTGTGGTGTCGTCGATGACCTCGGCGGATTCCATCGTGGGGAACGAGTACGAGACCCGAGCGACCTCTGCGTTCGGGTCAAGAATGCGATCGACCGAGAACTTCACAGCGTCGGCGTTGAAAGGTTCCCCATTGCTGAACTCGACGCCCTCGCGGAGTTGGAACTCCCATGTGTTGTCGTCGATCGCAACCCATTCGGTTGCCAGCGACGGCAGCGTCTCCTGGAGGTCGGCGCTCAGCACGGTCAGCGTGTCGTAGATGTTCCGCACGACGTTGGCCTTCTCATCCGCCCCGGGGGTGTGCGGGTCGAAGTCCGGGGGGTCGGTATTCGCCAGCAGAGTCACTTCGAACGGCGTCCCTTCGCCACCATTCGGTTCGGCGGAGTCCCCGCCGGGCGGCGAGCACGCGGAGAGAGCAAGCGCAAGAACAGCCGATATGGCCAACAGAACGGTTGGACGGCCGACTCCAGATCTCTTCATTGAGGTTCTCCAAATCACTGTGGTGGTGTCGGCAGCATCTGCTATTGTCGACAGTGTTCGTCACTGTAGCCTAGCCGCAGGGTGAACGCAACGGTTCATCTCGGCTCACTGCTCCTCGAGTCGGGCATCCACGCCGCATCGCCAGCGCGGCCAAGAATCAGGAGATAGAAGTGATCATCGACTTCCACACCCATATCTGGAACAAGCAGCTCGACGACGTTGACACCTTCGTCAAAGGGTTGGACGAAGGCGGTATCGACAAGGCCTGTGTGCTGCCGATTGCGCCCTACATGTCGAACGAGGATGTCGCGCGTCTTGTCGACAAGCACCCTGACCGGCTCATCGGTTTCGCATCAGTGGTGCCATTCGCGCAGACCACCGGCATCGACCGCCTCGATCCCTCGGATGAACTCCGCCACGCCGTCGCGGAACTCGGGCTCAAGGGCCTCAAGATCCATCCGCTCATTCAAGGTTTCAAGATCGACGACCCCGGCCTGGTACCGTTGATGTCCACCGCCGCCGAGTTGGACATACCTGTTCTGCTACACACGGGCCCGAACATGGGCAAGGCGGGACGCAGCGCCAATGGGAAAGTGGAGTTGATCGAGGATCTCGCCCTGATGTGCCCGAACACCACGATCGTGGCCGGGCACGCCGACCCGCTCGACATCACGACGGCGTATATGGCAGCTTCAATGCCCAATGTCTACCTTGAGCCCTCGATCTCGTGGCCCAAGCGTCACGAAATCCTGCCGAAGCTCGCAGCACAGGTGATCGAAATCGCCGGTGCTTCGAAGATTCTCTACGGCACCGATTTCAGCATCGGGCGCGGCCATCGCATCAGCGACATCAACAGCATGCTCGACGAGTGCAACCTCTCGGCGGAGGATCGCGAGCTGATCGAAAGCGGCAACGCACGCCGGCTCCTCAAGATATGAGCGACTCGGCACCCCTCCCCGGCGACGACGGAACGGACCTTCCCACGCGGGTTGCCCGATGGGTCGCCGCGGGCATCATCGACCGCCGCTGGGTGGAGGGGCAGCGGCTGAACGAAGTCCACATCGCTCAGGAGCTCGGGACGTCGCGCGCCCCCGTGCGAGAGGCGTTGCGCACACTGGACGAGCAGGGACTGGTCACATATCAAGCGCGGGTCGGATGCGTGGTGAATGGCTTCACGCCCAAAACGGTGGAAGACCTATATGCGGTCCGCGCTGCGATCGAGCGCTGGTGCATCATCGAGGGCGCACCGCACCTCACCGATGAGGACGTCGAGCGCATGGAGCGTTTTCTGATACCCATGGAGGCGGCCTGGGTGCGCCGTGACTACCCCGCGTTCTACACTCATGCCTGGTCCATGAGAGAAGTGATCCACGCACGCAGCGGAAACGCCGTGGCCTTCACCGAGATCCGCAAACTCCGTTCCCGACTGCATCAACTGCCGCTCGTACTGCATGAGATTCCAGAGCACAGCGAGTGGATCCTACGACGGCACCACGACATCGTGACAGCGGCGAAGGCACGCGATACGGAAGCCATCGCTGACATCATCGTGGACATCCTGTCGGTCGCAGGACGGTACGTGCGCGAGGCATACGAACGACGATTCACTACGGATCCGCATTCCACTCATGGAGGGTCGACAGCCTCTGACGGATGGAGTCCTCCGTCAGAGGTCTTCGACAGTCTTTGAACAGTCGCATCACACGAGGCCGGGCGGTCCTAGGGTTCCAACCTTCGCCTGGAACGCCCGGCCGATGCGCAGGCAGACATCGTCGCGCCAGTGCGGCGCGATCACCTGTAACCCCACCGGCATCCCGGTCTCCCGACCGAGTCCGCTGGGAACGGTCACGGCGGGGTGGCCAGAGATGTTGAAGATCGAGGTATTGCGAGCGACCACATCGGCAAGCGCCATCATGCGCCCGCCCAGTCGGACGACATCCTGGTCTTCGAAAGGTGCGACGATGGCGGAGGTCGCGCATACCAGTGCGTCGAGCCCTCCGAACAGCGCCGTCGTCGCCTCGGCCAGCAGCGATCGGAGTCGCAGCGCGTGGATGTAGTCCACAGCACGGAGCTGCGTCCCCGCCTCGAGCATGTGCATGAACGCGTGCCCGTGGCCTGGTCGATCCGTGTCGTGCAGCGCAGCCGATTCGGCTTCTACGAGCACGCGCTTGACAGCATCCGGATTGACCTGCTCGATGAGTGGAAAATCGACGTTGATGAGCTCGGCGCCAAGATCGCTCAGAGCGGTGACCGCTTCCCTGGTCACGTCCGCCACCTCGGGTTCTGTCACCTGGAACCATCCGCCTAGCACACCGATCCGCATGCCCCCGAGGGGACGCAGTGCGGCGTCCCCCGACAAGGCTCGTACCGACCGCTCTCCGGCGAGAATGCCGAACACAGCTGCCGCGGTCGTGACGGTCTGTGTCAGGGTTCCCGTATGGTCCAGGTGCCAGCTCAGCGGCGGCACGCCGCTCGTCGGCACACGTCCGCGTGTCGGTTTGAATCCGACCGCGCCACACCATGCCGCGGGTACCCGGATCGAGCCTCCGCTGTCGGTACCCAGGGCGACCTGAAGCAGGCCCCCTCCTACTGCCGCGGCTGACCCGGACGACGATCCTCCGGAGCGACGGCGTTCATCCCAAACGTTGCGAGTGAAGCTGTTCGGCCCGGATGCGAACTCGTAGGTGGCGAGCTTCGCCACGAGAATTGCCCCCGCATCGCGCAGGTTGAGGACGGCCTGCGCGGTGACCGCTGGAACAAACCCTGCGTAGGCGGGTGAGCCGAACGTCGTGGGCGACCCCGCGACCTGAATCACGTCCTTGACGCCGAACGCGAGGCCTTCAAGTTCTCGAGCTTCGCCGGCGAGAATCCGTCTGCGTGATTCCGCAGCCGCCTGCCTCGCCTCGTCGTGCATGATCCGCGCGATCATGCCCATCATGCGTCCCGTGTTCTCAAGCGTCGCGAGCACGCGGTTGATTTCGGCAACGGGAGGGCCAGTCGCTTTCCATGCGGGCGCCTGCCACTGACGACAATGCATCGGTCGCGGCGGCACTGCCTGATCGACCGGAGTCACAGGGTCGGGGAGAAGATCGAGACGGTAGGCCCGTAACGATGCCACATCGTCCACGACGCTGGGCGGAATCATGTCAGCTCTCCATTTCTCGCGGCGATGTCACCTGTCTAATTGCTGTCGACAGAGTACCAAGCTGCCGACAGCAGGGGAAGCTAGCGTACCGCGGCGAATAGCTTCGCGACCCGAGCGGACGCGCTCGGGGTCCCGTCCGCGGCAATACGACATAGCGGATCTCGGACAGCACAGGAAGGCCTGGTGGCGGCTCAACGCGCGAGAGTCCATGCTCTTCGACGTTCACACGGACATTAGAGTTCTGCCATGACGATGTGGTGGCCATGGGTGCGACTCGCGGCGGCGGCGCTCGGGTCCGCGGCGCTGATCCGGCAGCTCGCGCTGGCCGTGAGCAACGCGCGCGCGGCCGAGACGGCGGCGGCGTCGCACCTGCCGACGGTCATCGCGAACTTCTTCAGCTACTTCACCGTGCTCTCGAACCTCATCGCCGCGGTCGCGCTCGTGATCGGAGCAGTGTGGATGCTGCGGCATCGCCGCGATCGCAGGCCCGAGCCGATCTGGCTCTCGACCCTGTTCGCGTGCGCCGCGACCTACATGATCGTCACCGGCATCGTCTACAACGTGCTGCTGAGGCACATCCAGATCGCGGGGATCTCGGATCCGTGGACCAACGAGACGCTGCACGTGGTCATCCCGCTGGTGATGCTCGCAGACGTGCTGCTGGCGCCCCACCGCCGCGCACTGCCGTACCGCACGCTCGCCGTGATCGCGGCCTTCCCCGTGGTGTGGGCGGCGTACACGCTGCTGCGCGCGAACCTGATCACCGCCCCCTCGACCGGCAACCCGTGGTGGTATCCGTATCCGTTCCTCGATCCGCATCTGCAGGACGGCTACGCCGTGGTCATCGCCTACATCGTCGGCATCGCCGCGGTGATCCTCTCCGTCGGTGCGGGCGTCATCTGGGTGGGGCGCCGACGTCGGCCGATCCCTGCACCCCCCGAGCCTGCTCCCCGCGCGGCGGTGGCCTATCCTCAGATCGAAGACACGTCGGAGGGGGACGCGCTTGTCGGATGAGGCCTGGGCGCCGCGCGCGACCACGAGTGCGCCCGAATCGGGTGGACCCACGGCGGGCGAGACGCGACGGCCCGCGCCCATCGACGTGCCCGGGTACACCGATCTGGTCGAACTGGCTCAGGGCGGCGACTCGATCGTCTATCACGCCAGGCAGATCTCGCTCGATCGCGAGGTGGCGATCAAAGTCGTGCGGATCTCGGATCCCTCGATGGCCGAGCGCTTCCGCCGTGAGGTCGAGATCACCGTGCGGCTCGGTCGGCAGCATCCGCACATCGTCACCGTGCTCGACACGACGACGGCCACCACGGGCGAACTCTGCCTGGTGATGGACTTCCACGACCTCGGCTCGGTGCACGATCGGCTGCAGGCGCATGGCCCGCTGTCGGCATCCGAAGTCGTCGAGGCGGGAACGGCGGTGGCGGATGCCCTCGCCTTCGCCCACCGGGCGGGCGTGCTGCACCGCGACGTGAAGCCGCAGAACATCCTGGTGCTGCCAACCTCGTTCGTGCTCAGCGACTTCGGCATCGCCCGGCAGATGGATGCCGATCGCACGGCGTCCCTGGAGCGATTCTCGTACCGGCATGCGTCGCCGCAAGTGCTCGACGGACTGATGCCGACCGAGGCGGACGACGTCTGGTCGCTGGGTTCGACGCTGTTCACCCTGCTCGACGGCCGCGCGCCGTTCGCCGGAGACGACCCGGATGACGACAGCGCCCTCACATACCTCCGCCGGGTGCGACTCAACGAGCGGCGCCCGCTGCGCCGCGACGATCTGCCGGATGGTCTGCGCGAGTTCATCGACCGCGCGCTCGCCCCCGCGAGGGAGGACCGCATCGCGACGGCAGCGCAGGCGCTGGCGACACTGCGCGGCCTCCGCACCGAGGGTCGCAGCTGGGAGCCGGATGCCATGGGCGAGCCCGCAGCAGTGCCCGCGTCTGCGCCTGCGCCTGCGCCCGAGAGCGCCCCGCCGGTGGCGATGACGACGCCAGTGGCGGATGCTGACGCGAGCGCCCCGGCGATCACGAAGCCCGCGGTGAGCGATGACGTCCGCCCCGCTGCGGATGAGGCCGCCCGGACACCAGTGGGCGAAGGCGCAGCATCCGCCATCCGCCCCGGTGACGACGCGAGCGACACGCGGACGCCCGCTGACCCTGCGCCGGTCGCGCGCTCGGCGCTCGCCGATCTCGACCGCCCCGCCCTGGTGCGCCCGGCGGGCAGGGACGATGACGCGACCGGAACCCTGATCCCGGATGCCGAACCCGACCCCGCCGATCACGAGAGCCCCGATCGAGAAGCCGCCGCGCGCACCTGGCGGAGAACGGTGCTGTTCCTGGGCGGCATGCTCGTCGCGGGTGCGATCGTCGGCGCCGTCGTCTTCTTCCTCTCGCGCGAGTCGCCCGATGAGGCGCCCCCGGCACCGCCCGCAGAGCAGACGGTGCCATCGGCGTCGGCGCCGCCCGAGGACGACGGCACTCAGCCGACCGTGTCCGACCCGGACTTCGCTCCGCAGGACCTGGTCGTCACCGATCGCGGCACGTCGGCGCTGCTGACCTGGGCGGCGCCGCCCGGCACCGTCACCTCCATCGCGGTGGTGCAGGTGATCGAGGGCGAGTCGCCCGTCGTGGTCGCGAACCTCTCCGGCTCGGCCGGCGAGTACACGGTCGAAGGGCTCGACCCCGACGCGAAGACCTGCTTCGCCGTCGCAGGTTACGGGATGAAGGACGGCAGCGTCACAGCGGGCTCGAGCCCGCAGGCCTGCACCCGCTGAGAAGCGACGGCGTCGTCACCGGCGACCGAGCGACGCGAAGCCCCAGGTCAGTCGGCGCCACAGCGAGCTGTCCCTGCGCAGTGCCCGGTCGATCGCCACGGCGGTCGACCAGGCAGCATCCGATCCGGCAACATCCGATCCGGCGTCCGCAACAGGACCGAACGCCGCAGACTGCGCCTGGCCCGCCAGGACCAGCGCGGCCTCGCCCAGCCCGCCGTCAGTCGGAACCGCGGCGGCGACGATCTCCTCCGGCGCGGCACCGGCGGCGGGTGGCCGACCGGCGAGCGCCAGCGCATCGAGCACGAGCGCCCAGGCGCCGGGCGCACCCTGCCGGCGCCATCGGGCGCGACGGCGCGCCCGCCGCACGGCGAGCACCACGATGATCGCGATCAGCAGCGCGACGAGCGCTGCTCCCACCACGGCCAGCGTCGCCGGCACGCCGGTCTGCTCGCTCGAGTCGGCCACCGGGGTCGCACTGCCCGCATCTGTCGAGGCGCCCTCGTCAGACGGTGTCGCTTGCGGCGCCGGGGTCGCACCCGTCGACGAGGCCGGCGGGGTGTGCTCGGTGCGGACAGCTGAATCGGGCGCGGCATCCACGGCGATCCAGCCCGCGCGCGCCAGGTAGACCTCTGCCCATACCCGGGCATCCGATCCGGCCACCGTCACCCGCGAACCATCGGCCGAGCTCTCGACCGCGGCGGGGTCGACGCCGAAGCCCACCACGAGCCGGCTGGGCAGCCCCACGGCGCGGGCGAGCACGGCGAACGACGCGGCGAACTGCTCGGTCGTGCCGACCTGTCCACCCTCGACCTCGGGAGCGAACAGGAACTCGGCGATCCGGCCGTACGACGCTCCCGACGGCGCGCCCTCGTCGAGGATGCGTTCCCCGCGCACGAAGTCCGCGAGCTCGGTGACCTGATCCCATCGCGCGGACGCGCCGTCGACCGCCGCCTCGGCCTGCGCCACGAGCTCGACGGGCACACGCGGCAGTGCGAGATAGCGCTGCGCCTCGGATGCCGGCGGCACGCCGGCCTGCGCGATCGCCTCGTCGGAGGGTGCGTCGACGGACGCGGTGATCGTGAGCACCTGCGGCACGGCGCCGCTCGCCGAGACAAGCGAACCCGTGTCGGGGTCGAGGAGCACCCCGCCGGCACCAGCGTCGCCGGCGTCCACAGAACTCGTATGCCCCACCCCCGGCACCCACGCGCTGTCGATCTCTCCGCTCTCGAGCCGCAGCGTGACCGGCGTCTGCCACTCGCCGGCCGGCAGGTCGGGCGTCGCCACGACTCCGACCGGACGCAGCCCGGCATCGAGCGTCCACGAGGCGCCGTCGAAATCGGGCAGCACAGCCAGCCGGACGCGCTCGGGCATCTCACCCGCAGTCGACAGCGCGAACAGCCCGCTGTCTGCCTCGGCGTTCCACCGCGAGACGTCCGGCAGCGGGTTGACGGCCTGCGCGGGAAGCGGGGGCGGCGGCACCAGCGTGCGGGGTTCGAAGCGGTCGCCGCCGACGAGGGCGGATGCCGAGATCGCGAGCAGCCCGACCAGTGCGGCGGTCGCCAGCCCGAGCACCCATCCGCGCCCGGATGCGCGTCGCGCGGGGCGGCGATCGGTCGGGCGCGCGGGTGTCGCGATCCAGCCCGCCAGGATGAGCAGGACGGATGCCGCGGCCACCGCACCGTGCGGGTCGCCGGTCCCGGCGGTGAGCAGCGCACCGGCCACCTGCAGCACGAGCACCCCGATCAGCGGGGCGATCCGCGCGCGGCCGTGCGCGGTGACGGCGAGCGCGACGGCGAGCGCGGTCAGCCACACCAGCAGCGCCGACGGCATCAGCAGATCGATGTCTGAAGGCGCGGGGCGTGCGGCGGTGAGCAGCCGCGGGATGGAGTCGATCAGCGGTGAGAGCACGCCGTCGGCGGTCCACCTGGCTGACGCGTCTGCGGGCTGCGCGCCGAGGGCAGTGGCGGCGATGACGGCCATCAGCCCCACGCCGACAGCCGTCCACACAGAGGGGATGCGCAGCCAGCGCGCGAGTACGACCAGCAGGTGCGGCACGATGACGCATCCGACGAGCACGAGCACCGCCCACCAGGCCGAGTAGCCCGCCGCGATCGGGATCGTCGAGATTCCGAGGATCCCGATCGACCAGACGACCGCGAGCAGCCGGCTCATCGGGCGGCTCCCGCCGCGACCGCGGTGCGCCAGCCGTGCGCGAGCTCCTCGGCCCGCGGTCCGTGCAGCACCAGCACGCCGCCGGATGCCGAGACGAGCCGGTCCGGCGACGGGTCGACCACGGCGACGACGCCGACCGGCGCGGCCGCCGCCGTGAGCACGAGCTCGGCTGCGGCAGCATCCGATCCCGAGACCACGGCCACCACGTCCGGTGAGCTCACCTGCATCCGCAGTGGAGCGGACGAGCCGTGCGGGGCGAGCATCGCGAGCGCGGCGAGCGCGTGCGGGGCGATTCGCGCGTCCTCCACACGGCCCGGTTCGACGGGCAGGTCGAGATCGACGGTCCCGGACACGGTGACCAGGCGCGCGGCAGAACGCCTGCCGGCGGCCGCGTCGAGCAGGCTCGCCGCGAGGTCGACCGCCTCGTCGAGACCGCCGTCGCGATAGGAGTCGGCCCGATCGTCGAGCAGCACGGTGAGGAACGGCTGCGACGGGTCGGCGTCCTCGCGCACCATCAGCTGGCCGCGCCGCGCGCTGGTCGCCCAGTGCAGTCGGCGCAGGTCGTCGCCTGGCACGTACTCGCGCAGGCCGACCAGGTCGGTGCCGCCATGGGCGATGCGCTCGTCGGCGCCCGCGTGCCCGCGGCGCATTCCGGGCGGCACGCCGATCACGTCGAGCACGCGAGGTTCCACCAGCACGCTGGCCGTGTCGCCATGCACGCGGCGGACGCGGATCAGATCGCCGAACGAGCGGCGGTCGAGAGTGAGCGGGCCGAACTCGATCAGGCCGCGGTGGTCGGTGGGGATGCGCACGTCGGTGGCGGCATGCTCACCGGCCGCGAGCGGAGGGAAGTCGAACACGATCGGCGCACCGGCCACCCGGTCGGTGCCGCTGATCGAGACGCGCCAGCGCCGAGCGGTGTTCTCCACCCTGATCGTGGCGTGGCACTCGTCGTAGCGGGCGACGCGTGCGGGATGCACGGTGCGCGAGACCTGCACGGGTGTCGGCGCGGCGACCGTGAGCACGGCCACGAGCAGCGTCGCCGTCAATGCCAGAGCCAGACCGACGATCGCGGGGTACGCGGCCCACACGCCGAGCACCCAGCAGAGCACCGCGCAGACGGCGGTGGCCCACCCGCGCGCAGTCAGACGCGTGGTCATGCCGGCGTGGGCTGCGGTGCCTCGACGCGGGCGAGCACGTCGGCGAGCACGTCGTCGGCCGTGACGCCGTCCAGCTGCGCCTCGCGCGAGAGCACCAGGCGGTGGGCGAGCACGGGCACCGCGAGCTGCTGCACGTCGGAGGGGATCACGAAGTGGCGTCCCTGCGTCGCGGCGCGCACCTGGGCGGCGCCGACCAGTGCGCGCAGCGCGCGGGTGGATGCACCCAGTCGCAGCCGTCCGTCCGCTCGCGTGGCGGCGCCGACAGCGCGGATGTAGTTCAGGATCGGGTCGGCAACATGCAGCGCCGACAGCAGCCGGATCTGCTCGGCGACGGCATCCGGATCGGTGACCTGCCGCACGTCTCCGATCCGTCCGGCCGCGCTGCCCGGGCGGAGCACCGCCACCTCGTGCTCGAGATCGGGGTAGCCGATCCGCAGCCGCATCAGAAAGCGGTCCAACTGCGCCTCGGGCAGCCGGTAGGTGCCGTCCATGTCGACCGGGTTCTGCGTGGCGATCACGAGGAACGGGTCGGGCACGCGCTGCGCGACGCCGTCGGTCGTGACGGTGTGCTCGGCCATGACCTCCAGCAGCGCAGACTGGGTCTTCGCCGCGGCGCGGTTGATCTCGTCGGCCAGCAGCACGTTCGCGAACACCGGGCCTGGGCGGAACGAGATCTGGCCGGTGGCCGGGTCGAAGACGCTTGTACCGGTGACGTCGGCCGGCAGCAGGTCGGGCGTGAACTGGATGCGACGGGAGATCCCGCCGATCGCGGCCGAGAACGCCCGCGCCAGGGTGGTCTTGCCCGTGCCCGGCACGTCTTCGAGCAGCACGTGCCCGCCGGCGAACAGCGCCACCGCGGCCTGCTCGATGACGCTGCGCTTGCCCTGCAGTGCCTCGCCGACAGCGTCCACGATCCCGTCGTGCAGCAGCCGGAAGCGCGAGACATCGGCCTGGGTGGGCACCTGTGCGGGTTCGAGCGCCATGCCGGTCATGCGGATCCTCCAGTGGTGGTCGGGGTGGGGTCGGACGCCGTGAGGCCGTCGGTCGTCTCGGCGCGGCGGCGGATGCCGCGCAGCAGCCAGGCCACGCCGAGCAGTCCGATGCCGGCGGCGAGGATGGGCTCGTCGGTGCCGTCGGTCGGAGACCACGGCACGGGGACGATGCTCACGTCGGGGTCGGTGGGGTCGAATCCCACCGGGTCGGTGCAGATGCCAGTCGCCATAGAGCAGTGCGCCCACGTGTTGCGCGGCGGGGCGGTGTCGGACCCGGTCGCCGAGGTGAACGATTCGCGGGTCACGTACGCCGATACGGTCGACATCCCTCGGGTCATCCCGTTGAAGCTGCCGCCTCCGGAGGTGCAGTCGAAGTTCCGCGTCTGCGCGCCGGTCGAGCTCTGCAGGTGCACGGTGCACGTCGCACTGGTGGCGCTCCATCCCTCCGGCAGGCTCACGTATACGGTGAACGGGATGTCGTCGTCGTAGAGGCCCGGTGCGTTGAACTGGATGCCCGAGATCACGTCGGCGCCGTTCTCGGGGGTGGGCGGCAGGGGAGCGTTGACGACCTGGGCGTTCGCCGATCCGGTGGTCGACGCTCCGGCGCCGACGCTGTTGGACGGCGTGACGGTCGCGGAGACGGTGATGGTGCGCGTCTCGCCCGGGGCTCCTCGGCCGCACAGGTGCTCGTTGCCCGCGCCGCACACCAGCGTTCGCGACAGCGAGGTGGCGGTCGTCGTGACGGTCTCGGTGCGGCCGGCGCCGGACAGCTCCACCGAGTAGGTCACCGGGGCGCCGTTGCTCGCGGAAGCCGCCCAGCTGACGCTGAAGTCGACCGCGCTGCCGTCGCCGGTCAGTCCGGTGACGCTCGGCGTTCCGGCCGCGCCGGGGGAGCCGACGACCGTGACCGCATTGCTGGCGGCCGACTCCGCGGTGGTGCCGCCGAGCACGGTGCGCACCGTGTAGGTGTGCGTGCCGAAGCCGACGTTGGAGAAGGTGAGCGAGCGACTCGTGCCCGCCGAGGTCCACGACCCTCCCGCCGGGCGGACGAGGTACTCGTCAGCGCCACCGGGCGCCGCGTTCCAGGTGACCGTGACCGACCGGCCCGACGCGACAGCGCTGATGTTCGTCGCTGCGGCCGCCTCGGGCTCGGGGTCCGGGTCCGGGTCCGAGCTCGGTGTGGGATCCGGGTCGGGGTCGGACGTCGGGGTGGGATCCGGGTCGGGCGTCGGCGTGGTGCCCGGAGTCGGATCCGGGTCTGGGGTCGGGTCGGAGCCGGGAGTCGGGTCGGCACCGGGAGTCGGATCCGTCCCGGGGGTCGGGTCGGCGCCGGGAGTCGGCTGCGGGTTCGTGCCGGGGGTGGGGTCGGCACCGGGGAGCGGATCTGGGAGCGGGTCGGAGCCGGCCACGGGATCCTGGCTGGGCCGGGGGCTCGGGCGGCCCTGGTCACCGGACCTGTCGCGATCCTCGTTCTTCTTGCCGCGGTCCGGTGCGGGAATGGTGACCGGCGGCTCGCGGTCGACCCGCACTTCGGGCACGTCCGGCGCCCCCAGATCGACCATGCCGGTGGAGCCGTCGGGCTGCACGACCACGGCACGACCATCGCGGTCGGTGGTGACGAACAGGCGCCCCTCGTCGGCGGTGAAGACCGGGTCGCCGCCACCGGGGATGATGATGTCCGCGCCGGCGCGCTTGCCGCGGGCATCGAGCACCATCACGGTTCCCGTGCCGAGGCACGGCACGTAGACGCGCTCGCTGAACACCTGGGGGCTGCCGGGTCTGGTGCATCCGCGCTCGCCCACGTCGACCTGCAGCAGCGAGCCGGACGACAGTAGGAACACCTGGCCTGTGTCGGTGACGGATGCCGGCACGAGCGTCGCCGGTGAATGCGGGGCGGCGGCGATCGAGCCGGACAGGGCGGGGACGGTCACGGCGAGATCGCTGCCCGAACCCACCTGCACGACCGCGCCGCCGTCCGCGGCGAAGACGGTCACTCCGCGCTCGTGCGGCACGAGTCTGGTCTCGGGCCCCGCTCCGGCGACCGGCCGACGTTCCTCAGTGCGGAACCTGCCGGAGCCGTCGGAGTACTCCAGCTGGGTGAGCTCGCCGTCGTCGGTGAGCACCCAGACGTCGCCATCACCGTCGACGACCGCATCGGTGATCGGGTGCGCGGTGCGGAACGGCTTGCCGATGTCGGCGAGGGTCAGCGGGTCGACGGCCCGCACCGTGCCGGGATCGTCATCGACGACGACGACGCGGCCTCCGCCGACCAGCACTCGCTCGTCGCCCGAGGTGGCGCGGCTGCCACTGGCGATGAGAGCGGCCAGATCGACCGCGGTAACCAGCCCGCTGCGCTCGTCGGTGACGATGAGCGCACCGTCGCGCTGCGCGATGGACAAAGAGGTGTCGCCGTCACCGACCACCAGCCGCCGCTCGGCGACGCCGGTGGACGGGTTGACCTGCACGACGCTGCCGTCCTGGCCGGGGAGCCAGGCCTGGCCATCCGACATGTCGACCGCCAGAGCCGCGACGCCGTTGCCGGCGATCGCGCCGACCACGAGCAGCGCGCCGCCGAACGCGACGCCGACCTCGACCATCCCCCGATCGCGGCCGCGCAGCAGTCGAGACCAGATTCCCCTCATGATCGCCCCTCCGACGCCTCAGATACTAGCTGTACGACATGGATCTGCCCACCGGCGACGAGGACGCCGCGACCGACCCCCGCCATCGGTTCGTGCGAGTTCATCGGCACCTGGGCTCCCACCAGAGCACCGTCGCCCATCTCGGGAGCGATCAGCATGGCCCTCCTCGAGCGCTTCACCGTGGCCGCGAGGCCCGGGATGTGCTGGCGCCCGCGGAGGTCGTCCGGGTCGCCGGCGACGACCAGCGCGGTGTCCGGCCGGCCGATCAGTGCGGTGAGCGCCTCCAGGGCGCGCCGCTCGTCTCCGCCGGCCTCCCACACGCGCTCCCACTCGTGCACATCGTCGACCAGCACGAGCGTCCAGCCGTCGCCCGCGGGTCGTGCGGCCTGCTCCTGCGCCCACGCGGCTGCCTCGGCGGCATCCGCGATCGTGCGGTCGGTGTCGGATGCCGAAGACCGTTCGTCAGCGGATGCGCGCGGCCCGATCAGCACGACCTCCGCCGGCGTCTCAGCACGGCGGGCGAGCTGGGCGAGTCCGATCAGCGTGGAGGTGCGGCCCGAGCGCGCACGTCCGGTCAGCAGCACCGGGCCGTCGCAGAGTCTCAGCGAGACCGGAGCCACGACGTCCTGCTCGACGCCGACGACGAGCTCGTCACGCTGCGGACGCGGCAGCACGCTCTGCGGAAGCCGGGTCGGCATCACGGGCACGGGCGCGGGCGACGCCTCGTCGTAGCGACCGTTCAGGCGGCCGCCGAGCTCGTCGAGCCGCTCGACCTGCAGCGGCGTTCCCGCTCCGCCGAGCGTCGCGACCTGCACCTCGTGCGCGCCGAACAGTCCGCGGCCGGCGGGCGACTCGCGGTCGAGCACGCCACCAGGGACGCCGAGCATCGGGTAGTCGTCGTCGACGCTCATGCGCATCACCACGCGAGCGCCGAACGCGGCCAGGATCTGGCTCGACACCCCGGTGCGCTGCGGTGCGGTCGCGGTCACATGCACGCCGCAGCGACGCCCCTCCTGCAGTACGGTGAGCAGCTGATCGGCGTGCTGGCGGCGCATCGAGCCGCCGCCCTCGAGGGCGTCGAGCACGGCGGGCAGGTTGTCGATGAGCAGGTGGATGCGCTGCACGTGCACGCCGGTTGCGGCCAGCGCGTCCAGATCGGCAACGCCGTGCGAAGCGAGCATCGCGTTCCGCTCGGTGACCGTGCGATGCACCATGCGGATCAGGCGCAGCATCCGCTCGGTGGACTGCTCGACGACGATCGAGCCGACCGAGCCGAGCCGCTCGAGCACCGTCAGCCCGCCACCGCCGGCGTCGATGCCGTAGACGCACGCGGCCGCGCGCTCGGCGCCCGCAGTCGCGGCGAGCGCGACGGTGCGCAGCAGCTCGGTCTTTCCGGCGCCGGATGCGCCGAAGACGAGCAGGTGGCCGGCGCGCGAGTAGTCGATCGTCCAGGGCACCTGCCGCTGCTCGCCGGGCACGTCGCGCAGACCCAGCAGCACGCTGCCCGGAGCCTGCTCGACGACGGTGACGTCTGTGCCCGATCCGGCGATGGCGGCCTCGTCACGGGCATCCGATCCGATCGCGAGGCGACCCGGCTCGATCACCGCGACGGGCAGCTCCTGCGGCAGCGGCGGGATCCACGGACGGCGCGGCGGCTGCATGCCGCTGCGCAGGAACGCGGTGGTCACGGTGGCGACGATGCGCTCCAGGTCGGAGTGCTCGTGCGGGCGGCCCGCGTCGACGGCACCGCCGCCGGTCGCGCGGGCGGTGAACGGCGCGACCCGCACCCGCTCCCCCACCTCGTGCAGCTGCTCGGCGCCGCCGACGTACGCCACCTGCACCATCTCGCGGGTGCCGTGTCCGGTGCGGCGCAGCAGCGCTCGCCCGGGGGTGCGACGCGAGAGGTCGGCGGCATCGGGGGCATCCACGACATCGGTGGAGTCGTCGGCCGAGGCGACCCGCAGCGCGATGCGCAGGTCGGTGTTCGCCTTGATCTGCGGGGTGACCACGCCGGCGGGGCGCTGGGTCGCGAGGATCATGTGCATGCCGAGTGAGCGACCGCGCTGGGCGATCGAGACCATGCCGTCGATGAAGTCGGGCACCTCGGCGAGGAGAGCGGCGAACTCGTCGACGCAGATGAGCATGCTCGGCGGGGCGACCTCGGGGTGCATCCGCTCGAGCGCCAGCAGGTCTTTCGCACCGTACTCGGCCAGCAGGTGCTCGCGGGCGGTGAGCTCGGCGTGCAGCGAGGTGAGCGCCCGCTGCACCAGCGCCGGCGTGAGGTCGGTGATGTAGCCGACGGTGTGCGGCAGCTCGGCGCACTCGCGGAACGCCGCGCCGCCCTTGTAGTCCACGAGCAGGAAGGTGATGCGGCTGGGCGGGTTGTTCAGCGCGAGCGAGCACAGCAGCGACTGCAGCAGCTCGCTCTTGCCCGCGCCGGTGGTGCCGGCGACCAGACCGTGCGGTCCGTCCTCACGCAGGTCGATGGAGCAGACCCCGTCGGCGCCGACCCCGAGCTGAGCCCGCAGACCGCGGCTGGATGCCCACCGCTGGGCGATCGCGTCGGCGTCGTCGAGGTCGGCGAGGTCGCTGCTGAGCTCGGCGATGCGCACCCGGTCGGGCAGCGCCGATTCCCCGGCGAGCACGGCGGCCTCGTCGCGGTAGCCGCCCAGTGCCCGCGCGCAGCGCCAGGCGGCGGCGAGGTCGAGTGCGTCGAGGCTGGTCAGTTCGTCGACGCCGCCGCGGTCGGCGTGCCGGATGCTACTGACGGGAAGATCGATCGCGGCATCTGTCGCCGCGGGCACGCGGGCAAGGTCGTCGCCCACCCAAATCAGGTGCAGCCGGCTGTCGTCGGCGATCGCCGCGACGCCCTCCAGCGTGCGACGCGGGATGCCCGCGGCGGCATCGATCAGGCACACGACGTGCTCGACGCCGCCGACCGTGCGGGCCAGCTCTTCGAGCAGCGCCTGCCCGTCGCCCGCTCCGATCGCGACAGATGCCAGGCCGCCGGCCAGGGGAGCGGCGTGCGGCAGCCAGCGCAGCCAGCTCTCCATGCGGGCGCGCTCGTGACCGAGCACGGCGACGATGCGCACGTCGTTCGGGGAGTGCGTGACGGCCACGCGGATCAGGGCGGCGCGCAGCCAGCCCTCCAGCTGCTCGCCCTCGCCGACCACCGCGGTCAGCGGTCCGAGGGGGACGGTCACCGGCATGTCGGGGAGCACCGCTCGCTTCGTCGCCTCCGCGGCGGCCTCGGCGCGCAGCGCACGGTCGCCCTGCTCCTTGGCATCCGCCGTCACCAGCGCCGGGCGCGGGCCGATGCCCGCGCGCAGGTGCAGGAAGTCGTCGTCATCGGCCTGCCGCACCCAGACCGCGCGATCGGCGCTGGTCGCCCGGTCGCTCACGATGTGCGGGGCAGGGTCGTCGTCGACGGCGTTCTCGCGCTGGGTCTGCGCGGCCTGATCGATGGTCGCGAGGGCCGCAGCGAGGTCGTCGCGCCAGATGCGGGTCTCTTCGGCGAACTCCCGCTTGGCGGCGTGGCGCTGAAGCAGATGCGTGGCGACCATCATCATCGGGAAGCCGATCATGAACACCAGCGAGTACGCGTTGCGCATGGTGAGGAACATCACGCCGCCCATCAGCAGGGGCATCAGGATCATCGGCCACGGGAAGGGCTGGCGGCGCGGAGCGGACGGCGGCGACGGGAACGCGACCTCGACGGGAGCGACCGAGGTGCCGAACCGCGGCGAGCGCCAGATGCTGCGCTGCGTCGTGGCGTCGGCGGCGCGACCGGGCTGCAGCGCGATGACGGTGGAGCCCACCGTGATCCGCTCGCCCCACGCGACCGGCTGCGGGCGCTCGGTACGACGGCCCCCGACCAGAGTGCCGTGCGCGGAGCCCTCGTCGCTGATCATCGGCTCGGCGCCGAGGATCAGCCGTGCGTGGGTGCGTGAGACGAGCGGGTCATCCACGCGCACCGTGGCGTCGGCGCCGCGGCCGATGGTCGCGACCTCGCCGTGCAGCGGGATCCGCCGGCCGGCGTCGGCGCCGGTGAGCACCTGCACGATCGCGCGAGGGGCGGATGCCGGAGTGGGTCGGTCGAGCCAGTCGGATCCGACGGATGCGACCTCGATGACGTCTCCGTCGCGCAAGGGCGCCTCGGAGAGGGGCGTCTGCGCCGCCCAGGGCACCCCCGCGGTGACCGGGGCCAGCAGCACAGAGGAGCCGGCGATGTGGCGGCCGAGGCCGGCGGCCAGGTCGGCGACCGATCCGCCCCGATCGGCGGTGACGACGACATCGACCGGCTCGAGACCGCTCTCGGATGTCGGCTGCACACTCACTCGCCACATGGGGTTCTCCTTGGATCGTTCTGCTTCGACGCTAGGGCGGCGGCGCGCGGGGGCAAAGGGCGCGAGGGGTGGAAACTTCCGGCGCGTGGGCGCGGCGAGGGCGCGGGGCTGCGCGCGGGAGGGCCGGCGCGCAGGGCGGTGCGGGCTGCGTTGCACCGCGGGCACGCCGAAGCGGGGCCGGCACACGATGGCACCGACCCCGCTCGCGGGAACCGCACTCAGCTTGAGGCGCGCTCCTGGTCGTCGGCCTGCTGGGCGACGATCGCGGCGTTCTCCTGCAGGGCGCGCACGACGTTCTGCAGCGCGGGGACGTACTGTCCCTGCCAGTCGCTGGTGAAGCGCTGCGCGTCGGGACCGTACCAGGGG
Organism: Microbacterium alcoholitolerans; assembly: GCF_050408615.1. Taxonomy (NCBI): domain Bacteria; kingdom Bacillati; phylum Actinomycetota; class Actinomycetes; order Micrococcales; family Microbacteriaceae; genus Microbacterium; species Microbacterium alcoholitolerans. The sequence continues at coordinate 1,903,859 of NZ_JBNTKD010000001.1, forward strand.
GTCTGCTCCAGGCGCTGGGTCAGCTGCGCGGTCAGCTGGTTGATCGCGTCGGCGTCGCTGTTCATCAGGCGCGACAGGTCGCGGCCGGCCTGAATGTCCATTCCGTAGACGGTGTTGCTCATCTCTTCATTCCTCTCGGTTGGTACTGCTGTTCGTTGGTTCTGTTCGGTACTGGTTGTTCAGTTGTGCGATGCGGGTCAGGCGAGCGAGTCGACGTCGTCCGCATCGAGGTCGGTGGTGTTCTCGCCCGCGCGGGCGCGCAGTCCGCTCAGGGCGGCTGCGCCGAGGCCGGCGAGACCCAGTGGGGCGGCGAGCATCGCCGCCGCCGGGGCAGCGGATGCTGATCCCGAGCTGTCCGCGGTGCCGACGCTCAGCCCGCCAGCCCCGGCGGACGCCGTACCAAGTGAGGCGCGGGCGGCGACCGGAGTGGCGAGCACGGCCGGGTCTCCGGATGCCAGGCCATCCGCGGTGCTGCTGCCGGTGCCGGCTGACGAGCCGAGGCCGCCGGATGAGCCTGACGAACCGAGGCCGCCGGACGAGCCGGAGGATCCCGTTCCGCCGGGGACGCCCGGTGCACCGGAGCCGATGCCGCCCGAGGAGCCGCCCCCGCCGGCACCGATACCGCCTCCGCTCGAGCCGACGCCGCCGCCCGATGCGCCGGAGCCGATGCCACCGGCATCCGATGTGTGCGAGCTGACGAGCCCACCCGCCGGGGAAGCCCCGTCGAGGTTGCTCTGCCAGCTGCCGGTGGCACCGCCGCCCCCGCTGAGGCCGCCCGCGCCGCCAGGTGCGGCGCCGGCGCCGAACGACGAGCCGCCGCCGGCAGCTGTCGTGCCGAGCGGGGTCGCCGCCGTGCCGCCACCGATGGTGGCGCTCACGCCGAACGTGCCCTCGCTGGTGCGGATGTTGATGTCGATGCTCGCGCCGCTGCCGCCACTGCCGCCGCTGCCGCCGCCGCTGGCGCCGGTCTGACCGAGCGCCGACGACGTCTGGCCGACACCGGCCGGTGCGGCGACCGCGCCACCCGCTCCGTTCGCCGTGGTCGGCATGCCCGCGGGCGCGATGGCGTACTCCGGCGAGCGCAGCGACGGCGGGTTGGCGCAGGTGGCGGCCGGCATCGTGACCGGCGTGTAGGCCGAGGCCGGGATGCTCACCGACGGCGAGTCCTCGCTGACCGCCTTCTGGGCTGCCGAGGCGAGCCGCAGCACCTGCGCGAAGCGCTCGAGCGCCTGCTGGGTCTTCTCGACCCACGGGATCACAGTGCCCTCGAGGTACGCGGCGTACGCTGCGGCCCAGCCGGTCCACGACATCGCCTTGAGCGCGGCGACGACGATCTTCAGCGCGATGGCGATGGTGCGCGCAGTCTCGGCGCCTTCCTGTGCCTTCTGCGCCATCTCGTCGAGCTTGCTGACGTCTGCTCCCTGGAATGACATGTCCCCTCCTTCCTGTTCCGGTTCGTTGTTCCGGTTCGTGTCGATGTGGCGAAGCTATGGTCTTGCGCCGTGGAATTCCACCCGCCGAGGGGTGGAAACTTCCGCTGCGCGTCAGCGGCTGACCTCGTCCTGAAGGTCCGCTCGACGACGCAACTCGGCGGCGTTGTCGCGCAGCGAGTCGGCTGCATTCTGTAGCTCGGGACGCAGCGATCCGTCCCAATCGGTCTTGAAGCGCTCCGCGGCCGGCCCCAGCCACAGCACGGCGTCGAGCAGAGCCGACATGTTGTCGACCGCGCCCTTCAGTTCGCCTGCCTGTGAGTCCATCTGCCGCGATGCATTTCGCGAGTACTCGGGGTCGATGCCGTAGAAGCTCGAACGGTCGTACATGTCGCATCCTCCTCTGCCGCCCGGTCGTGGGCTGTGCCGCCCAGTGGGGGCGATGGGCACGACGCTAGGCGAGGATGCGGGCGGTTGACGAGCGCAGTGGGGGTGGAAATTTCCGGCTTGCGGAGGGCGGATCTGCGTGGCGGATCGGCCTCTTGCGCGTCGGGTCGGCGCTGGGAGAACCACCCCAAGGGTAGACTTCCGAACACGTTCCGAATAGAATGAGCTCATGACTCTGATCAATGACTTCCGCACCACGACTCGGCGCTCGTCCGATCTGAGCAAGCACTCGGCCGATGTATTCGCTGAGGCCGAAGACCACGCGGTCCAGATCACTCGCCGCGATGGTGAGCCCCTTGTGCTGATGTCCCAGCGCGAGGCGGACGCTCGCGCCTCGTTGCTGCAGTTCGCCGCCGACCTCATCACGGTGACGCTTGACGAGGAGGGCACACTCAGCTCCCGGATGGCGGATCGCTTCCCATGGATGCTCGCCCTATCTGAGGCTGATCGAGATACCTGCGCACGGGATCTCGTCAACGCGGCCCGGGCGTCCTTCTCGACGGGGCAACCGTATCTCGCAATCGCAGAGCTCACCTCCTGGCGCGAGACGGCGACAGCGATCGCCGCGGGCCTTGGCGCAGCCTCCGTCGAGTGGCTCGACGACCCTGAGCCGGTGGGGCGCCCCTAACTGTGGCGGAGGACTGGTTCTTCGTCGACGGCCATGACGTATTCATCGAGCAGGTGCACACGCACCATCCGAACGCGACCAAGTAACCATAAGGACGCCGGTGTGATGCGGCGCGCAGGGTGCTACTCCAGCGTGAGCACGTCCGTCCCTGGCCAGTCTTCGTAGGGGATGTTGACGGTCACGGGGCTGCGAGTGATCTCGTCCGGCAGCTCGAATTCATGCGTCGTCGGAGACATGTCTGCGGTGCAGGGATCGTTGGGGGACGGACCGAAGGTCAGGTCAACGCGGTCGGGGCGGTCGGCAGTGAGCGCAGTCGCAACGGGAGGGCAGCTCCCACTCCCCCAGGTCACGATGGCGAATGTCTCCCCGGGGTCGATCCAGGTTGCGACAGGGCCTTCGCTGAGTGGCTCGACGACGAGTCCTTCCGGCACGCCGCGCCGCACGTCCTGCGATGAGGTCAGGCGTCGGGCCGGATGCCGTTGCCGCGCGCCTGCGCGATGAGCACGGCCTGCAGATCGGTCATGGTGACCAGGCCGATCTCGGCGATGCGGCGCGCCACCGCGAACCGCAGGTTCTGCACGCGCCCTTCGGTGGAGGTGAACGGGTCGTCGGCCGGTCCGAAGGCGAGTCGCGCGACCGAGCGGATCGCGTCGTCGACGCGCTGCGCCCGCTCGAGGTTCCAGGCGTGACCGCGCCACGCGAGCACGCGCTCGTAGATCTCGCGGTTCGACGGCGGGCGGGGATAGTCGTCGGCGCCGCTCAGCCAGGGTTCGGTGAGCGCGAGCGCCACGTACCACTCGCGCGACCAGCGCTCGAGCTGGGGTGCGGCGGCCGTGGCGTCGTCATCGCCCGCGGGCAGCGGAATGCCGGCCCAGGCGACCTGCTCGGCCTCGTCCTGCACGGCTTCGACGTCTAGGGTCAGCACGAGGTCCACGAAGGCTCCCGCGCCGGTCTGTCGTCCGCGATAGATCAGCAGCTGGTTCTCGCCCTCATCCAGCAGCGCAGACATGCCCTCCGACAGGCTCACCCGGCGTGCGCCGCCGGGGGCGTCGAACAGACTGGACAGCTGGGCCGGGGTGGACGCATGCCAGCGCAGCCGGACAACCTCTTCGCCGACGCTCACTTCGCCACCGAGACGCGAGACGTGCGGTGCGACGTGTGGCAGCGCGAGCGCGGTGACGTTCACCGCCGAGTCGTCGGCCGGCAGTGCGGCGTCGGGCGAACGGCCCATCAGCAGCGTGTCTCCGGAGCCCAGCACCACCGTGGGAATCCCCGCACCGCGCAACGTCACTCTCAGCACACTCGCCCCTCCGCGCCCCAGCGTAGCGTGCGCGCGGGGTGGGCTCACGGTGCCGGCGGGCGGTCCTCGGTCAGGTACTCGTAAGCGGCCATGCCGAGGATGCCCGGCACCTGCAGCATCCCCCACGCACCGTTCTCGTCGAAGGCGCCTTCGCTCATATCGCGCACGATGTCGCCGTAGCGGGTGCCCTCCATCGAGTCGTTGATGGCGCCGCCGATCATCGTCCCGGCCGACCAGGCGGTGCCGAGCGTCATGTCCACCTGAGGACCCATCGCCTTGAACGCCAGCGGAACGCCGTGCTCGATGCCGCCGGCCACATCGCCGTCCTCGATGGCGGCCACCAGCCCGTCGGCGTCGACGACGGTGGAGTACACGTCCAGTCCCGCCATTCCGATGCTCGCGAAACCGCCGATCTTCTCGGCGCGGGAGATCGCACCGGACAGTTCGAGCCAATCGTCGCCGCCCCGGGGCAGTTCGCTGAGCACGCGACCGAGCATGGCCTGGCCCGGCAGCGCGACGAGCACGTCGCGGATGCCCTCGAGCCGCGTGGCCCAGTCGGCCGGCGCGGTGGCCGCAGCGGATCTGGATGCCCCGTGCGGTGCTCCCGCCGCAGGCGGCGCTCCCGCAGGACCGGCCGAGCCCACCACGCCGTCCGTGCTCACCGCGAGCTGCTGGTCGGCCTCGCGCACCAGGTGCAGCCCCGCCTCACGCAGCTGACCGGCGACCGTTGCCACAGCGGGCAGTGCCTCGTCGCGCCAGCGTGCACGCAACCGCTCGCCATCGGGACCGTTCCAGGTCAGGTCGGACTGGAGCGCCAGCGTCGTGCGTCCGGCGACGATGATCAGCTGCTGGGCCGCGGCCGCGAAGGTCACTGCGGTGGCGTGGAGCTGCTCGACGTCCGCGCCCCATAATGCGTTGTTCGACATGCGCCCATGTTGACCGCGCCGTCACCGGGGCGCCAGCCTGCGGCGGGTGGAAACTTCCGCCGCATCCGGTGCTCACCAGCGGTTGTGCACGTCCTCGGCCCAGCCGAAGATGCCCTCGAACGCGATGTCGTCGCCCTCTGCCGTGCGGAACGTGCCGGACCAGTCGCCGAAGCACTGATCGGTCGACGACGACACGACCCCGAGGTTCGTGCGGGAGATCTTGTTGTAGACCGGCGCGAACGTGGCATCCAATCCGCCGCCGGTGACCCGCCAGGGTCGCCGCCAGTCGGCGAGGTCGTACTGCCAGTCCAGTTCGGCGCTGATCTTGTGCAGGCGTCCGTCGACGAGGAAGGCGTTCTCGGTCGAGCCGGTGCCGTCGGCCCACTTTCCGCCGACCTGGATGCCGACGGTGCGCCCGTCCCAGACGCCGGAGCCCGCGCCCCAGTTCCAGCGGATGTCGTACGGCCAGCGCCCGCGGCCGTGATCGAGAGTCGCCCACGACTCCCCTGCGGGAAGGGTGTGCGTCTCGCCGTCGAGGACGATGATGCCGGATGCCGGGCGCGCGACGTCCTTCACCGTGTACTGGAACCGCGTGCTGCTCCACGGCACGACGACGGCGAGACGCTCGTGCCCCTCCGGCAGCGCGGCGATGACGTCGATCTCGACACCGGGGATGCTCGCGCGCAGGCGAGTGCCTTCGGGAAGTTCGTCGATGTCGATGCGGAAGTCCTTGGCACGGGCGCGGCTCGGCCCGGCCTCGGCGCGCGGAGGCAGCGTCACGCCGCGCGCCGGGATGAGCGTCGGCTCAGCATGCCAGGTGCGCTCGGATGCCCGATCGAGCACCCATATCGAGTTCACGGCCGCGTAGTCGATCGATGAGACGGTCATGCCGATCACGTGCGTGGGCGTGGTGACCGCCCAGTACTCCCAGCGCTTGTTGCGGCCGAAGAAGCGCACCCCGTCACGGGCGATGCCCGACGTGTCGACGAGCGGTGTGCGGGCCCAGCCCACGGCATCCGGATTCAAGGTGCCGTTCGGCAGCGTGAGTGAGACCGGCGTGGTGAGCTCGCGCTCCTCGGACATGGCGGATCCTTTGATCGGCGGGTGGGCTCAGACTATCGGTGGATCAATCCTTGGCGCGTGGGCCTTGTCGTCAACGTCGACGCGCCTCCGAAACTCCGATACCGGAGCGTGTGTCTCATGAGCGCACGCTACTTCCCGCGATTGCGAGCACGGACGGCCAGCAGCGCGCAGCCGATGACGGCGATGCCGCCGACGATGGTCTGCCAGCCGATGTACTCGCCCAGGATCAGGCCCGCCCAGAGGATGCTCATCACAGGCTGGGTCAGCTGCACCTGGCTCACTTGGGCCATCGGGCCGATGGCGAGGCCGCGGTACCAGGCGAAGAATCCGAGGAACATACTCACCACCGCGAGGTACGCGAACGCCCCGCACTCCGCGAGCGTGCCCGTCGGCGGCTGGTGTGCCACGGCGATGCCGGTGAGCAGGATCATCAGCGGGGAAGCGAGCACGAGCGCCCACGAAATCGTCTGCCACGACCCCAGCGCACGGGAGAGCAGCCCGCCCTCCGCGTAGCCGATCGCGCACACGATCACCGCGGCGAACAGCAGCAGATCTGAGACGTGCAGGCCGCCGAGGCCGCCACCCTGGATCACGGCGAAGACCACGGCCGCGACCGCGCCGAACCCGGCGGCGACCCAGAACGCACGTGCCGGGCGCTCGCCCGTGCGCACGACCGCGATCACCGCCGTTGCCGCGGGAAGCAGCGCAATCACCACCGCCCCATGGCTCGCTGGCGCTGTCGTCAGCGCGAACGAGGTCAGCAGCGGGAACCCGACTACTGCCCCGCCCGCGACGACAGCGACTTGGAGCCACTGCTTTCCGCGAGGGAGCTTCTGCCGGGTCAGGCCGAGCGCGAGCACGGCGAGGACCGCGGCAATCACCGCGCGACCCGAACCGACGAACAGGGCCGACATATGCCCGTTCTCCACCGCAAATCGAGTGAACGGCACCGTGAACGAGAACGCCGCCACCCCGAGCAGCCCCCACCATAGCCCCGACCACAACCCCGAGCGCGACCCGGGTAGCGGTCTCGCAATATTCTGAGTAGCGGTATCGTTGCGTGTCATGTCCAACAGTAGCAGTGATCGGATCGCGGCCTCGCTTCGCGAGTGGATCGCGGCCGCGCCCCCGCGCGCGCAGCTTCCCTCGACCCGGCAGCTCGTCGCCCAGTTCGAAGCCAGCCCGGTCACCGTGCAGAAAGCGCTCCGAACACTCATCGGGCAAGGTGTCATCGAGTCGCGGCCCGGCGTCGGCACGTTCGTGCGCGCGATCCGCACCGCCCGGCCGAGTGACTACGGGTGGCAGACGGCTGCGCTCGGCTCTCTGCAGCACCGCATCCCCGCCGCGTCGTCAGCGCTGCGCACGACACCGAACGACGTGATCGCGCTGCATTCGGGCTACCCCGACAAGGAGCTGCTGCCCGAGCGCCTGGTGCGGGCCGCGTTCGCCCGCGCTACCAGGAGCGAGGCGGTGGTGAGCCGCCCGCCCGTCGCGGGCCTGCCCGAACTTCAATCCTGGTTCGCATCCGAACTCGCCGCGATCACCCCGGCAGGCCTCACCGCCCCGGTCGCGAGTGACGTGGTGATCCTGCCTGGCAGTCAGAGCGGCCTCAGCACCCTGTTCCGCACCCTCGTCGGAGCGGGGCGGCCGCTGTTGATCGAGTCTCCGAGCTACTGGGGGGCGATGCTCGCCGCCGCCCAGGTCGGCGTGCAGCTCATACCGATCCCCTCCGGGCCGCACGGCCCGAACCCTGACGACCTCGACCGTGCCTTCGCGCAGACGGGGGCGCGCGCGTTCTATGCGCAACCCAATTTTGCCAATCCCACCGGAGGCCAGTGGTCGGCCGAGCTGGGCGATACCGTGCTCGAGATCGTGCGCGAGCACGGCGCGTTCCTCATCGAGGACGACTGGGCGCACGACTTCGGCATCACCACCGACTCGGCCCCCGTCGCGGCCCGAGACGACAGCGGCCACGTCGTCTACCTGCGTTCGCTCACCAAGAGCGTGTCGCCCTCGCTGCGAGTCGCGGGGCTGATCGCCCGCGGCCCCGCGCGTGACCGCATCCTCGCGGACACCCAGGCCCAGGCGATGTACGTCAGCGCGGCGCTGCAAGCCGTCGCCGTCGACGTCGTGACACAACCCGCTTGGAGCACGCACCTGCGCTCACTCCGGCAACAGCTCGCCGCCCGCCGCGACCTCCTCATCGACGCGCTCCGCGAGCACGCCCCCGCCGCGCACCTCGACGCCGCGCCCCTCGGCGGGCTGAACCTCTGGCTGCGGCTGCCCGATGACACCAACCTGCAGCAGCTCACCCGCGACTGCGAAGACCAAGGCGTCATCATCGCCGCCGGAGACGACTGGTTCCCCGCCGAACCCACCGGCCGCTACCTCCGCCTCAACTACTCCGGCCCCAACCCCAGCGCATTCCCCCACGCCTCCCGAATCATCGGCCGCACCATCTCGGCCGCCTAGAACGCCGAAGACGATCGTTTCCGGCGTGCGTGGATGGAGTGCGGGCTTGACGCGGAGCTGAGTCGATGGCGCGGGCCGATCGCAAGGGGGTGGAGAGTGGAGAGGACGGTGTGGGCGACGGCGAGCAGAGTGAGGCGAAGCTGCACGAACAGCATCCACAGTCTGGGCCGACCTCCAAGAGGCGACGGCTACCCTTGACCTGGCCTTCGCACGAGGCCGCACGCTGTGAGGAGAGCGCCGATGACCGAGTCCTTCCCCGTCTTCGATGGGGCTTCCGCCCCGCCTCCCCCGCCGCCTCCGCCGGCTCCGCGCCCTTCGGCGGGCTCAAGAACCCAGGCAGACTCGCGCCCTTCGAAAGACGCAGCAACCCCAGCATCCGACGGTGGTGATCTTGCCCGCGCTCGCGAGATCATCCGCGTCATCTCCAATTCGTACTCGACCAAGATGGTCGGCCAGGAGCGGCTGCGCACCAGCCTGCTCGTCGCGCTGATCGCAGGCGGGCACATCCTGCTCGAATCCGTACCAGGGCTCGCGAAGACCACGGCGGCGAGCACCCTCGCCGACACCGTGAAGGCGTCCTTCAAGCGCATCCAGTGCACCCCCGACCTGCTGCCGAGCGACATCACCGGCAGCCAGATCTACGACGCGTCCTCCGGCACCTTCCGCACGGTGCTGGGCCCGGTGCACGCGAATTTCGTGCTGCTCGACGAGATCAACCGCTCCAGCGCCAAGACCCAGTCGGCGATGCTCGAGGCGATGCAGGAGCGACAGACCACGATCGGCGGCGAGGTGCACCACCTCCCTCAGCCGTTCCTGGTCATCGCCACGCAGAACCCGATCGAGCAGGAGGGCACGTACGAGCTGCCCGAGGCGCAGATGGACCGGTTCCTGCTGAAGGAGATCGTCGAGTACCCCAGTCCTGCCGAGGAGTTCGAGATCCTGGGGCGCATCGACTCGGGCGTCCTCGACCCGGACCGTCACGTGCCCGGTGCCGTCAGTCTGGACGACGTGCATGACCTGCAGCAGATCGCCTCGCGCGTCTACGTCGACCCCGCCATCCGCAACTACATCGTGCAGCTGGCGTATGTCACCCGGAACCCCGGGCCGTACATCGGCGAAGACCGCGCACGGTACATCAAGTACGGCGCCAGCCCGCGCGCGAGCATCGCATTCCTGCAGGCGTCGCGCGCCCTCGCGCTGCTCAAGGGCCGCGCGCATGTGCTGCCGGAGGACGTCCGCGAGCTGCGCCATCTGGTGCTGCGCCACCGCGTGCTGCTGACGTTCGAGGCCGACGCCGAGGGCATCCGAAGCGAGGAGATCATCGACCAGATCTTCGCCGCCGTGCCGACCCCGTAACCCGTCGACAAGCCCAGGACCGATCTTGACCAGCCTTGTCACCCAGGTGAAGAGCAAGCTCTTCATCCACTCGTCGCAGAAGTCGATGCACGCGCTCGATGGCGCCTACGCATCGCTGCTGCGCGGGCGCAGCCTCGACTTCGAGGACCTGCGCCCGTACGAGTTCGGTGATCACGTCCGCGACATCGATTGGCGCGCCACCGCGAAGCACGGTGAGCCGCTCATCAAGCGCACCAAGGCGACCCGCAAGCACACTGTGCTGTTCCTGGTCGATGCCGGTCGCGGCATGAAGGCCCTCGCCGAGGACGAGAGCGGCAAGCGCGACCTGGTCGTGCTGCTGACCGGAGCCCTCGGCTTCCTCACGGTGCGCCACGGCGACGACTTCTCGGTGGTGTACGGAGACGCCGCGTCGGTGCGACGACTCGCCCCCGGCAGCAGCGAGGGATCACTCGAACACGCCCTGCGCACTGTGACCCGCGCGATCGATGAGAGCACATCGGCGAACGACCGCGACCGCCTGCTGAACTACGTCGCGCGCAACATCGCTCGGCGGATGATCGTCGTGATCGTCACCGACGAGGCTCCCGTCACCGATGAGACGGATCGGATGCTGCGCAGGCTGAGAGTGCAGCACGACGTCATCTGGCTGACCGTGCGCGACGCCGACCCCGTGGCCTCGGACAGCGCCGACGCGACGCACGGGCGCCGGCGGGACGTGGACACCGGCTGGGCGGTGCCGGACTTCGTCCGCGGCGATGCGGAGGTGCTCGCCGAACTGGCTGCACAGGAGGCGGCGGACACCGCGCGCCGCCACGACCTGCTGCGCCGCCTCGAGATCACGCACTCCGAGTTCGGCCGGCAGGATGCCGCCGTGCCGACGCTGCTGTCGATGCTCAACAGGAGGTCGCATGCCCGCCTCTGATGAGCTCTACCCTCCCACCCAGTACGGCTGGGGATGGATCCTGGTCGCCATCGGCGTTCTGCTGCTGCTCGCCCTGGCCGCATGGCTGCTGATCGTCCTCACCCGCCCGAAGCGCAGCATCACACTCCTCGGCACAGCGCAGTACGTGCCGCCGGCAGCCGAGGTACTCGCGCAGCTGCGCAGCGAATACCTGGCCGACGTGCAGCGCATCGAGGACGCATACCGATCAGGGAATATGGACCCTCGGCGCGCGAACCTCGAGCTGAGCCGAACAGTGCGCTCGTTCGTCAACGAGTACTCCGGCCTCGAAGCGCCGGTGCTCTCACTCGACGACCTGGTCGCCCGCGGCGTGGATCCCGCGCTGATCGATGCGATCCGCCGGCACTACTACCCGAGCATCTTCCAGCGCGGCCCGGCGATCGACCCCGCCTACGGCGCCGAAGCTGCGCGCAAGGTCGTGACGACATGGCGCTGAACCACTGGTGGATGATCCCGGTCGCACTCGGCGTGCTCATCGTCGCCGTCGCGATCGGCATCCTGCTGGGCACGCGCAGCCGTGCACAGGACAGCACCGATCCGGCCGGCCTCGTGTCGCGGGCCGAACGGCTGCGCGCCCTCCCGGCATTCCGCACTGCCGTCAACCGCCGCATGACGCTGCTCGCCGGCATCCTCGTGCTCGGCTCGATCGCCGTGGTCCTTGGCGGCGTCATCGCCGCGCGCCCGATGGCGGCCAAGACCGTCCAGCCGATCAACACCAGCCGCGACATCATGCTGTGCCTGGACGTGTCGGGGTCGATGTCGGAGGTGGACGTCGAGGTGCTCGCCGTGTTCGAGGATCTGCTGGAGGGATTCGAGGGCGAGCGGATCGGCCTGACGATCTTCAACAGCTCGCCGGTGCAGGTGTTCCCCCTCACCGACGACTACCCGTTCGTGCGCGACCAGCTGGAGCGCATCCGAAGCAGCTTCGACTACGTCGACGAGACGCCCGAGCACTGGGTCGGCACGCTGAACGGTCCCGGCGCCTCGCTGATCGGCGATGGTCTGGCCGCCTGCACAATGCGGTTCGATCACCTCGATGACGAGCGCAGCCGCTCGGTGATCCTCGCCACCGACAACGAGCTCGCGGGGGCGTCGATCCTCACCATTGAAGAGGCCGCGCAGTACGCGAAGTCACGCCAGGTGCGCGTGTTCGCCCTCAATCCGGTGCAGGGCAAAGACGCCGAGGTCAGCGCACAGCTGTCGGACGCCGCCGCGCTCACCGGAGGCCAGTCGTACGCGCTGCGCGACACGACGACCGTGGCCGACATCATCGCTGAGATCCAGCAGCAGGAGGCGAAGGCGCTGAAGGGTCAGGCCCAGGTGATCCGCGTCGACAGCCCGAACCTGTGGATCGCGCTCACGCTCGTCGCCGTGCTGGCCTTCCTGGTGCTGTTAGGGGCCCTCGCGCCCAGGAGGCTCCGGTCAGCGCGAAGCGATGATCGGAGTGGGCGTGGGGAGAGGGTGCGACTGTGATCCTCCAGCCCGTCCTGCATCCGCTGCTGCTCGTCCTGCTGTGCGCGCCGTTCGTCGCACTCGCGGTCTGGGCGCTCGTGAAGGGCCCTGCGTCCTCGCATGCCGGCCGCGGCATCTGGGTGCTCCGGCTCGGCATGGTCGTGGTCGTCTTCGCCATGCTGCTGCGCCCCGGCATCCCGGGCGGCACCTCGCAGACCCTCGCGACCGACACCGACATCGTGCTCGTCGTCGACACGACCGCGAGCATCGTCGCAGAGGACTGGGGCGACGGCGCGCCGCGCCTGGACGGTGTCCGCGCCGACGTGCAGGCGATCGTCGACGAGTACCCCGGCGCGCGGTTCTCACTCATCAGCTTCGATGCGGCGGCGCAGCTGCGCCTGCCGCTGACGACGGATGCCACGGCGCTGATGTCATCACTCGAGGTGATGAGCCCCGAGGTCACCGACCAGTCGCGCGGGTCGTCGATCGGCATCGCGAATCGGATGCTGGCCGAGACTCTCTCCGCCGCGGCGAAGGCCGCACCGGAGCGCGGCCGCATGGTGTTCTACCTCGGCGACGGGGAGCAGACGGTCACCAGCGAGCCGGAGTCGTTCGCGGCGGCTGCGAAGTTCGTCGACGGCGGTGCGGTGCTCGGCTACGGAACCGCGGAGGGCGGGCCGATGCGCAAGACCACCGGCGCCGGCGCCGGCGAGAGCGCCGAATACATCGAGTACCAGGGCGCGCCCGCCATGTCGGTGCGCGATGAGGACAACCTGCGGCAGATCTCAGAGCAGCTCGGCGTCGACTACCAGGCGAGAGCGGCGGATGCCGAGATCAGCCTTCCGGACGCCCCGACCAGCACGACGGACTACGCGTCCTCCGGCGAGGTGGGCAACGTCATCGAGTTGTACTGGGTGCTCGCGCTGGTGCTGCTGACCCTGATCGCGGTCGAGCTCGCCCGCGCGACCATGCAGGTCACGCGACTGCGCGGCCTGGCCCGCCCCTCGGCCGACTCCCGGACTCGTCCCTCGCGGGATTCCCGCACCCACCCGACGGGAGGTGCCCGATGAGCGCTCCCACCCGGGCAGATGCCGCCGCGACGCTGCTGGCCGTCAATCGGCGACGCCGCAGCATCCGCCGCTGGGTCGCGATCGCGACCCTCCCGCTCACTCTCGCCGCACTGCTTTTCGTCGGCAAGCTGCTGAGCATGTACGCGTTCGCGCACCAGTCGGTCAGCTCGTTCATCGGCGGCGGGTACGCCGAATCCGAGTCGGCCGCCCGCGGTCAGGACTTCCTGAACTGGTTCGAGCCGTTCAAGGCGCCGTACAACCTCGGCACGGCGATGGCCGGCGCTGAGAAGCTGCCCGAGGCGCGGTTCGAGCTCGAGGAGGCGCTTCCTCTCGCCACGGGCCTGGACGTGTGCTTCGTGCGGATCAACCTCTCACTGGTGATGGAGCGGCAGGGCGACGCCGCGCAGGCCGACGGGGACGCGGTGGCCGCCTCGGGGTTCTACGGCGAGGCGCTCCAGATGACGGTGGAGACGCCCGAGGAGTGCAGCAGTGACGATGCACAGGATCAGTCGCCCGATCCGAATCGCGACATGAGCGACACCCTCGAGCAGAACGAGCAGCGCCAGCAGGAGAAGCAGCAGCAGAGCCAGCAGCAGGATCCCGGTGAGGGCGAGCAGCCGCAGCAGCCGGAGGAGGGCGAGCAGGACCAGCCCTCGCAGAGCGACCTGAACGACATCGAGGACCGCCTGAACCAGGGCGCGCAGGAGCGGGAGGACCAGCTCGACGGCGAGGACGGCGGCGGGGGCGGAACGGACAAGCCATGGTAGATCGGCAGCGCAGCAGGTACGTCGGCGGCGCCGACGGGGCACCGCCCGTCCCCCCGCCGGGCGGCTATCACGGCGCCCGCCGTACGGCCGGCGGGCTGGATGCCGCGGCGGGACTCGCTCCGGCATCCGGCGACGTCGTGTACACGGCCGCACCCGCGCCGGAGAAGAAGTCCGTGAACGCCCTGGGTCTCGTCGCCATCTCGGCGACGGGACTGTTCGTGATCGCGCTGTTGCTGCTGATGGGCGCCGGCGGCACCGACACACTGTACGGCGTCTCGATGCTGGTGGTGCAGTTCGTGCTCGTCGGAGTGCTCGTCGCGGCGCTGCTGACGCCGCGCGGTCGGATGCTGGGAGCCATCGCCCTCGCCGTCACGCTCGTGTTCAACGTGGCCACGGTCGGTGCGATGGGCGCGCTGCGCTCCGCGGCGACGCACGCGTACGACGGCACGAAGTCCGAGGTGCAGAAGCACGAGCAGGCGTACCCGGGTGTGAAGGGGTCGCCGGCCTATGACGCCCTGAACGGACCCTCTCTGGAGCAGGTGCAGGCCGAAGGCGACGAGCTGATGGCCGAGGTGCGGTCCCGCCTCAGCGATCGGTTCGGCTACACCTGGGTCGAATCGGGCGCGGTCGACATCAGCCCGGAGCGCAACGGCTACGGCGGCGAGTCGATGCTCAAGCGCTACACCTCCACGATCTGGACGACCGAGCAGCCGGTGCAGGACGACGAGGTCAAGCGCCAGGTGATGAGCACCATCGACGAGGTGCTGATCGAACGGGGCATGTGGGGACTCTACGCCCTGAACGAGCCCGGCTCGGGGATCTCGGACGACATGGTCGCCAAGCTCTACGGCTCAGCGGACGTCAGCCGCCAGCACACCTGGGAGTACTACAGCGACACCTACCCCGAGCCGCTGCGCTTCTACGTCAACGCGTACGACCTGTCGAACGACTCGACCGGCGAGTTCCGCACGCAGCGTGACGCGGTCCACCAGCAGACCGGTGAGCCGCTCGAAGGCGTGCAGCTGATGATCATCGCCCGCGAGGTGCTGCCCGAAGCCGACCGCGCCGAGTTCGAGCAGCGGCTGCAGGAGTACCCCGGATTCTGAGTCGGCTGCTGGTCTGACCGCATCGGTGACCGGCATCCTCGCCCCCTTCCACCGCCGCCGCCCCCTCTGAATCACGTGATTCAGAGGGGGCGAGGACGCTCAGACGGGGCGAGGACACCGTCGGCGGTGAGCGTGGCGACCACCGCCGACGGTGTCCTCGCCCCGTCGGAGCGTCCTCGCCCCCTCTGACTCACGTGATTCAGAGGGGGCGAGGACGCTCCGACGGGGCGAGGACACCGTCGGCGGTGAGCGTGGCGATCACCGCCGACGGTGTCTTGCTACGCGCTGATCACACGCTGCCGATCCGTCGGCGACGGATCATCAGCACGACAGCCCCGACGATCGTCAGGAGCACACCGGCGCCGATCACGCCCAGCGCGATCTCACCGCCGGTCGCGGCGAGCGATCCGTCGCCGTCGGAGTCGGGACCTGCGACGCCGTCGCCCGAACCGCTGCCGCCCGTGCCGCCCGTGCCGTCGCCGTCGGAGCCCCCGTCACCACCCGAGCCGTCGCCGCCGGAGCCGTCGCCGCCGGAGCCACCGTCACCGTCACCGTCGCCGCCGCCATCGACCGCCGTGACGTTCAGCTCCGCAGACGCGGTCGCTCCTGACGTCGATCCCGTCGCCACGATCCGGTGGCTGCCGGCATCCGTCTGCTCCGGCACGACGACCTGTGCCGAGAAGGCACCGTCAGCATCCGTCACCACGTCGGCGAGCGCGGCACTCGCGCGCGCTCGCGCCTGGCTCGCCTCGTCTCCCAGCTGCACGCTCACCGTCTCACCGGGTGCGTAGCCGGATCCGCTGACGGTGATCTCGTCGCCGGCCACGACCTCGGTCTTGTCGACCGAGATCGACGCGTCATACGCCGGTGCCTCCTGCGCCGGGCCCGCCGCGGCGAGCTCGCCGGCCGTGGCCCACGGGTTGCCGTTGACCTCCGACAGCGCGACGAGCTTCAGGTAGCGCGCGGACTGCGCGGGGAAGCCGGCTGTCTGCGCATCGCCGGTGTTCGCGAAGGTGCCGGACGAGACAGCCTCGCCCCACTCGCCGTCTACGGTCGAGACATAGGCCGAGGCGTACACCTCGTAGTCGCCGATGCGGCCGTTCGCGCCGCCAGTGCCGGTGCTGCTGCGACCGGTGTACACCAGGCCGCACACCGACTGGGCTTCGCCGAGGTCGATGACGATCGAGTGCGGGTACTTCGCCTCGGACGGCGACCACTGCGAGTGCCAGTACGTCGCCGGGTTGCCGTCGATCGCGGCGGCGGCCGGACCGTTCGGCGCGGGCTCGCCCGAGACCTGCTCACTGGAGACCGCGGCGATCGCCGTCGGCTTCACGGTTCCGGCGGCGCAGACCGAGTTGGCCTGCATCTGACCGGAGGCGATGGCTGCGCCATCGGCGTCGACGAGTTCGAACACGAACGCACCTGCGCCGGTTGCCGCGTTGACGTTGAAGAGCTTCGCCGTGACCTCAGCACTGCCGCTCGCGGCGATCTCATCGATCGCGATGCTCGCGGGCAGGGCCGTCCAGCCATCGGCCGCCTTCACCCGAAGGGTCGCCCCGGTGAGGGCATCGGCGGTCGAGTTGTTGACGGTCACCGTCACGTCGGCCGACTGGCCGGGTGAGGCGGTGATGAAGCCGGGCGCCACGTTGACCGACACGTCGCCGATCACGTTCCAGACGGTGCGGCCCCAGTCGGCCGGCGTCTGCACGACGCGGCCGTCGGCCACATCCTTGAAGCCCTCGCCCGCGACGGGGACGTCGGTGAGACCGCTCGAGATCGAGACGAACTGCTGGCTCGCGGCGTTCGCCACGGTGTAGCCGCTGTCGACCTTGCGGACCTGCCACTTCTGCAGCGTCGTGGTTCCGCAGACACTCAGCGTCACGTCCGCACCGATCTCGACGGGGACGTTCAGGCGCATCGTGCCGTCGTTCGCCAGGCTCAGGCAGCGACCGTCGGCCGCGGTGATCGTGTAGTAGCCGTCGTCGGTCGGGGCGAACGTGAACGTCTCACCGGCATCCGCCAATTCCGTGCCTGCGCCATCGCCCGCGGCGAGCGCGCCGGAGTCGGTCGACAGCGTGTACGCGCCGGCCGGCAGCGGCTGACGAACGGTGTTCTCCCACAGCGGCGCACGGCCGATGGTGTCCATCGCGGTCTTGAAGTCGGCGTAGGTCGCCCACGGACGCTCGTTCGTCCAGGTCGACTGGGCGACGAAGCGCAGCGGCTCGAACATGCGCTGTTCGGTGGTGTTCTCGGCCTCCTGCGGCGTGCCGCCGTCGGGCCAGATGCTCATCCGCGCGCCGGTGATCTGGTCGGTGCCGCGGGTGACCTTCTGGCCGTAGAACTCCTCCGGCGTCCAACCGCCCTCGTACAGGCCCTGGCTGTTCACGCCGTAACCGCCGCGCACCATGTACAGCGAATTGGAGATGTTGCTGATCTGGTGACCCCAGTCGATGAACTGCTGCGGCCGGATCGAGGATCCCGCCTGGTTCCAGTGCTCGATGAGGATGTCGGTGTCGAAGTCGACGAACTGGTTGTCGCGCATGACGCCGTCGTTCCAGATGCGCAGCGACTTGCCCTTGGACTTCACGTAGTCGTTGATCTTGTTGACGTACCAGGCGACGACATCGTTCTCGGTCGCGCCGGCGCCGAACTCCTGCTCGGCGAAGCGCTTGATCTGCGGGTAGTTGGCGTAGCCGCTGCCGAGCATGTACTCGTCGACGCCCATGTGCCAGTAGTCGCTCTCGAACACCTCGAAGTACTCATCGATCAGGTCGGTGTAGAACTCGTACGAGGCGTCCTTGGTGATGTCCATGCGGACCTCGTCCTTGGCGCCGGTGTTCTCATTGGTCAGCTGCAGCTCCGGCATGTTCTCCAGCCAGATCTCCATGTGACCGGGTGAATTGATCTCGGGGATCACGTCGATGCCGTACCGCTCGGCCTTCTCGACCAGAGCGCGGATGTCGTCCTTGGTGTAGTACGACCAGGTGTTGGTCTGCGGGTACTCGTCGACCTTGACCTTCAGCTCGACGAGCATCGTGTTCAGCTTGAGGAAGGCCATGTCCTCGATGAGTCGGTCGATGAACTCGGACGAGATGTTGATCACGCAGGCGCAGACCGTGACGCCGCGCTCGGGGTACTCGGGCACGTCGATGACCGAGCCCTGCGGCAGGGTCTCCTGCTGGGTGAGCATCTGCAGCACGGTGCGCGTGCCGTTGAAGACGCCGGCGGCGTCGGCTCCGGTCACGACGATGCCCTCGCCGATCTGCAGGTCGTAGCCCTGTTCGCCGAGATCGTCGCGTGCATCGTCGATGCGCAGCTCGATGTCGCCTGCACCGGCACCCGCCGAGTCCACGGTCGCCGAGGGGTAGTCGACGCGCAGCTCGTCGCGCAGGATGTCGGCGGTGGATGCCAGCTGCTGGTCAGCGGAGTCGATGACGATCGCGATGTCGTCGGATGCCGTGAACGTGCCCCCTGCCTGCTGCCAGCCGTCGATGGAGGGGATGACATCGGGCAGTGGAGCGGAGGCGACGGCGGCGGGCGCGGTCAGCGCGAGCGATCCGATGACGAAGGTGGCGGTGGTGAACGTGGCGGCGAGCGCTGTGCGCAGGCGCCGCCCTGGGCTGCTGGTCGGTGATCTCACTGGGGACCTCTCTGTGGGGACGGCGATGTCGGCACGAGTGCTGCGATGGGAGCGACACCGCTCATGTATGGCATCGATAACATACTGGCGATGGCTATGCTGTGTCAACGGAACGAAGGCAGGGGCACGTGAAGGACGCACAGCGCAAGGCACCCGGGATGCTGGACGTCGCCCGCGCGGCCGGCGTATCGGCCCAGACCGTGTCGCGCGTGCTGCGCGACCACCCGTACGTCTCGGAAGACAAGCGTCGCCGGGTGCTGGATGCCGTCGCCCAGCTGGACTACCGCATGAACACCGCGGCGAGTGCGCTGTCGTCAGGTCGCACGCGCACGATCGGAGTCGTCACCATGGCGACCGAGTCGTATGCGGGCGCGATGACGCAGTCGGCGATCGAGCATGCCGCCGACGATATGAGCTACAGCGTGGTGGGCGCCCAGATCTCGAACGTCGAGGTCGACTCGATCAGCGCCGCCCTCGGTCGCCTCGAGCGCCTGGGTGCCGAAGCGCTGATCCTCGCGGTGCCGCTGCGCACCGCCGACAGCCGGGTCGAGGCGATCACCCAGCGGCTGCCGACGGCCACGATCGGCGGGTCGCCGGTCAGCCGCGCGCGCTCCCTCGACGTCGATCAGCGCACGGTGGCGCGCCTGGCGACCGAGCACCTGCTCTCGCTCGGGCATCGCACCGTGCAGCACATCACCGGCCCGGACGACTGGGTGGATTCGGTCGAGCGCACCAGCGGCTGGCGTGAGGTGCTCGAGGCCGAAGGTCGCGACGTGCCCGACGCGATCCATGGCGACTGGTCACCGGAGTCCGGGTACCAGGCGGGACTCCGCCTCGGCGCCGACCCCGACGTCACCGCGATCTTCGTCGCGAGCGACGAGATGGCGTTCGGCGTCGTGCGCGCGCTGCACGAATCGGGTCGCCGTGTTCCGCAGGACGTCTCGATCGTCAGCGTCGACGACGTACGACTCGCGGCGTACTGCAGTCCCGCACTGACCACGGTCGCGCAGCCGTTCACCGAACTGGGACGCAGCGCCGTGGCATCCGTCACCGCCCGCCTCGAGGGGCACGACGACCCGACCACCGACGTCACGCTCACACCGGAGCTGATCGTGCGCTCCTCCACCGCCCCGCCGGCCGGATCGGCCTGACCGGTTCGGTCTGACGCGCTCAGTCCTCGTCCATCGGCTCCGGATCGTCCACCGGTTCCGGCTGATCCCCCGGCAGCTCCGGTTCGTCTATCGCGTTGAGGTCGTCCACCGCCGGGCCCTCCAGCAGCCTTCCAGCTGCGTCGAAGCGCGAGCCGTGCAGCGGGCAGTCCCACGATCTCTCGGCGCTGTTCCACGACACGATGCCGCCCATGTGCGTGCAGACGGCCGACAGGCGGCAGGTCGTGCCGTCGACCGTCGAGACGGCCGTCGGCTCCTTGTCGTACGAGCCGACGAGGCCCTCGCCCTCGGCGGGCGGCTCGTCCGGCAGTGCGTGCACGTTCGACGACACCCATCCGGATGCGAGCCTGCCGGCCACCTCGGCACCCGCCGCGACTCCGTGCGCGAGATCCTGCGGCAGCGTGATCCGGTGGTGCAGCGTCTTCGCCCACGGGATGCTGCCGTCCAGGATGTCCGCCGTCATGCTGAGAGCGGCGGCAACGCCGTTGGTCATCCCCCACTTGTTGTAGCCGGTGGCCAGCGCGATGTGGTGGCCGGTGCGTGGCATCCATCCGACGAACGGCACCATGTTCATCGACTCGTAGTCCTGCGCCGACCAGGCATGCGTGCGCTCCGCGCACGGAAAATGCTGATGCGTCCACTGCTCGAGGTCGTCGACCAGGCGCTGCGTGTCGTCCTCACGGCCGACCGTGTGCCCGTTGCCGCCGACGAGCAGCAGCTCGTCATCGCCCACCGGTGCAGTGCGCAGGGAACGCCCCGGGCCGTCGATCGAGAGGATCATCCCCTGCGGCAGCCCACCGGGCACGCGGTACGCCTGCGCGTACGAGCGGGAGGGCTTGACCTTGGCGAAGTACAGGCCGCGGTCGAGGATCGGGATGCCCGTGGCCAGCACGACCACGCCGGCGAACACGTCGCCGAGCGAGGTGGTGACGCGGCTCATGTCACCCGTCTCGACATCTTTCACCCGTGCGCCCTCGATGATGGCCCCGCCGTGCGCGCGCAGATCTGCGGCGAGCGCGTGCAGCACCTCCATCGGATCGAACTGCGCCTGATCGCGCAGCCGGATACCGCCATGCGTCTCGAACGGCAGGTCGAGATTGTCGAGTCGCTCTACCTCGAGCCCGGCCTCGCGGGATGCCTTGTACTCGGCATCCAGCTTCTCCACACCCGCCGCGGAGCTCGCGTAAGTGAACGCATCGCGGCGCTGCACGGCGACGCCGTGCTCGTCGAGATAGCGCAGCATCCACGCCTGGCCCTCGCGATTGCCCTCCACATACGCGCCCAGCACGTTGGCCGATCCTCGCGACCGGATGCCCGAGAGCACGCCGCCCTGCAGCAGGCTGAGCTTCGCGGTGGAGTGACCGGTGGTGACGGCCCCGATGAAGCGCGCCTCGAGCACGACGACCTTCAGGCCCGCACGGGCGAGCAGCAGCGCCGTGGTGAGGCCGGTGATGCCCGCGCCCGCGATGACCGCGTCGTACTGCTCCCCGGGTCGGAAGCTGTCGGAGGCGGGGCGTTCGCCCTGATTGTCGAGCCGCTGTTCGTCGAGCCTCTGTTCGTCGAGCCATTGTTTAGCGAGCCACAGTGAGGTCACGGTTTCTCCTTCGCGGGGCGGGCCTGGGCGACCAGTACACCGCGCGGCGGAAGCGTTCGCAGGGGGCTTGACTTCTCTGTGCGCCATCCGGGCGCGGTGTCCTACGCTGGCATCTGGCCCCGCAGAAGCGAAGCGGCCTCCAGCCACGAGGGGACCCCGTCTTGTCCGAGCACGATCACCACACGCTTCTCGCCATCGATGCGGGCCAGACCGGGATCAAGACCCGCCTGCTCGGCGCCGACGGGTCGTCGCAGGAGTGGCTGTTCCCCGGGGTGCTCACCGACCGTCCGCTGCTCGGGCAGCTCTCCAGCGTCATCGCCGAGGTGTCTCGTGTGACGGCGCCGCCGCGCACGGTGACGCTCGGCGTCTCCGGGCTCACGGACCCCGGCGCCGAGGCGGAGGCGCTGATGCAGCATCCGGATCTCACCGACGTGCACCGCATCGTCATCACGCACGACTCGGTCACGTCGTTCCTCGGCGTGCTCGGCGACCAGTACGGCTCGGTGGTCGCTGCGGGAACCGGCGTCGTCACCCTCGGCGTCGGACCGAAGCACTCCGCGCGCGTCGACGGCTGGGGCCACATCATGGGCGACGCCGGCAGCGGCTACTGGATCGGGCGGGAGGCGCTGGATGCCGTCATGCGCGCCTTCGACGGACGTGGCCCCGCCACCGCGCTGACCGCGCCGGTGCAGGAGCGCTGGCCGGACCTTGAGATCGCCTACACGCAGCTGCAGGCCTCACACGATCGGGTGCGCACCGTGGCATCCTTCGCGGCGAAGGTCGCCGAGCTCGCCTCGACCGGCGACGAGGTGTCCGTGCGGATCTGCCGAGCGGCCGCCGAAGAGCTGGCCCTCGCGGCGACGGCGTCGCTGCGCGTCGTGGATGCCCCCGCCGATGCCGCCGTCGGCGCCGTCGGCGGCGTGTTCGGCGCGGATGCCATCCGCTCCGCCTTCATCGACGCCGTGCGCGCGGAGCGACCGGATGCCCGATTCGTGCCGCCCATCGGGTCGGGCCTGGACGGGGCGGTGTCACTGGCCGACCTCGGCCCCGACCACCCGCTGCGCGACCGCTTCGCCGACGTGTCGCGCGGCTGAGCAGCATCCGTTCGGGAGGAGTTCTCGCGTTCGGGAGGAGCTTCTGCCCGGAAAGCTCCTCCGTTTCGTGAGATCTCCTCCGGTTCACACTCCCTGTGGGCGGGCCGGACCGGGTTGCGCTACGCGGCGAGCGCGAGCCCGGCCGCCACGGCGAAGCCGAGCACGGTGGCGAGGCCGGTCGACTCCTTGCCCTTCGATTGCGCCTCCGGGATCATCGAATCCACGAGCATGACGAGCAGCGCGCCGGCCGCGAAGCCGTTCGCCGAGGCGCGGAAACCGGGGCCGACGGCATCCGCCAACGCGAACCCCGCCACCGTCGCGAGCGCGCAGATCGTCGCGACCCCCGCCCAGAGCAGCACGACGCGCCCCTTGCGCATGCCGGATTCGAGCAGGTCGGATGCTGACCCGATCGACTCCGGCAGATTCGATACCAGGATCGCCACGACGAGTGCGATCCCGACGCCTTCGCCGGAGGCGAGGCCGATTCCGAGCACGAGCTGCTCCGGGATGCCGTCGAGCAGCGCGGCCACGGCGAGCGACGGGCCGCCCGCTGCGCGGTGGGACTTCGCCGCTCGTGCATCGAGGATGCGCGCAGCCGCGTAGTAGGCGATCGCGCCGACGGCCAGGCCGGCGACCAGCGGCACGGGGGCCGGCGAGCTGCAGCCCCTCTTCCCAGAGCTCGAACGCGATGGACGCCATCAGCGCACCCGCCCCGAACCCCAGCACGATGCCGAGCCACTTCGGCGGCCAGGTGCGCAGCAGCGCCAGCACGGCGCCGACCAGCAGCGGTGACGCCGCCACGACGCCCCACAGCACCGCCTGACTCATGCCCCCACCGTACGCCGCACCATGGAATCAACCGACACGCCGGGCGCCGATAGACTTGAACCCATGTCCAAGGTGCTCCAGTCCCTCCCCGTCGGCGAAAAGGTCGGCATCGCATTCTCCGGTGGTCTTGACACCTCCGTCGCCGTCGCATGGATGCGCGAGAAGGGCGCCGTGCCGTTCACATACACGGGCGACCTCGGCCAGTACGACGAGGACGACATCGCGTCGATCCCCGGCCGCGCGCTCGAGTACGGCGCCGAGGCCTCGCGCCTGGTCGATGCCAAGACCGCTCTGGTCGAAGAGGGCTTCGTCGCGCTGTCGTGCGGCGCCTTCCACATCCGCTCCGGCGGCAAGACGTACTTCAACACCACTCCCCTCGGTCGCGCCGTCACCGGCACCATGCTCGTACGCGCGATGCGCGAGGACGGCGTCGACATCTGGGGCGACGGCTCGACCTACAAGGGCAACGACATCGAGCGGTTCTACCGCTACGGCCTGCTCGCCAACCCGCGCCTTCGCATCTACAAGCCATGGCTCGACGCCGACTTCGTCACCGAGCTCGGCGGCCGGCAGGAGATGAGCGAGTGGCTCGTCGAGCGCGGCTTCCCGTACCGCGACTCCGCTGAGAAGGCCTACTCGACGGATGCCAACATCTGGGGCGCCACACACGAGGCGAAGACCCTTGAGCACCTGGATGTCTCGCTCGAGACCGTCGATCCGATCATGGGCGTGAAGTTCTGGGACCCGTCCGTCGCCATCGACACCGAGGACGTCACCGTGACGTTCGACGGCGGCCGCCCGGTCGCTCTGAACGGCGTCGAGTACAGCGACCCGGTGGCGCTGGTCATGGAGGCCAACACCATCGGCGGCCGCCACGGCCTGGGCATGAGCGACCAGATCGAGAACCGCATCATCGAGGCGAAGTCGCGCGGCATCTACGAGGCCCCCGGCATGGCGCTGCTGTTCATCGCCTACGAGCGCCTGGTCAATGGCATCCTCAACGAGGACACCCTCGCCACCTATCACGAGCAGGGCCGCCGCCTCGGCCGCCTGATGTACGAGGGACGCTGGCTCGAGCCGCAGTCGCTCATGCTGCGGGAGTCGATCCAGCGCTGGGTGGGTCTCACGATCTCCGGCACCGTCACGATCCGCCTGCGCCGCGGCGACGACTGGACGATTCTCGACACTGTCTCGCCGAACCTCTCCTACGGTCCCGAGAAGCTTTCGATGGAGCGCGTCGGCGATGCCGCGTTCGGCCCCGTCGACCGCATCGGCCAGCTGACGATGCGCAACCTCGACATCGCCGACTCGCGCTCGCGTCTCGAGCAGTACGCGGGTCTCGGCCTGGTCGGCGGCGCCACCGGCGAACTGGTCGGTCGCGTCACCGCCGGCGAGGCAGGCGAGATCACCGAGTTCGTCGAGGGTTCGGTCTCGCAGGCGGACGAGACGCTGACGGATGCTGTGGATGCAGCATCCGAGCGCGCCGCCTTCGACTCCGGCACCGACTGACGCTCGGCGACGCGACCGGGTCTCGTCGCCGTCGGGGGCAGTGGGTAGGATGCCGAGGGTGCGCCCTACCCGAGACGCGCACCTGATCTCCGTGACACGGAGTCCCACGCACTACCCGAGAGCCCTCGATGACGACAGCAGCCGACCCCACCCGCCCGTCCCTCACCGCCCGGATCGGGCGCATCGTTTTCGTGGTGATCGCCGCTCTTGTGGTCATCGCCGTGGCCGCGGCGTTCTTCCTCACCTGGACGATCCACCGGTCGTTCCCGCAGACCAGCGGAGAGGTGCAGCTGAGCGGGCTCGAGAAGAGTGTCACGGTGCAGCGCGACGACCGCGGCATCCCGACGATCACCGCATCGAACGCGCACGACCTCTTCTATGCACAGGGGTTCACGCATGCGCAGGACCGCTTCTTCGAGATGGACTTCCGTCGCCACGTGACCTCGGGGCGCGTCGCCGAGATGTTCGGTGAATCCCAGGTCGAAACCGATAAGTTCCTCCGCACGCTGGGGTGGCGGAAGGTGGCCGAGGAAGAGGTGGCCAATCTCGACGACACCACCCGCGGCTACTACGAGGCGTACGCCGAGGGCGTGAACTCCTACCTCTCGTCGCGCTCCGGCGCAGAGCTCTCGTTTGAATATGCCGTTCTCGGCATGCAGAATGCCGACTACTCCCCCGAGCCGTGGGAACCGGCGGATTCCGTGGCCTGGCTGAAGGCGATGGCCTGGGATCTGCGCACCAACGTCGAGGATGAGACCGACCGTGCGCTGCTTGCGGCGAAGCTCGACGGAGCCGGCTCCGCCGACGCCGACACGCAGGCGCTCATCGACACCGTCTACCCCGCGTATCCGTTCGATCGCAATCCGGTCATCGTGCCGAAGATCACCGCGGTCGAGCCGGTGGTCACCGACGCGACCCCGGCGTCCTTCAGCGGGGCGACGAAGCCCGAGGTGACCGAGGCGCTGTCCACCATCGAGTGGCAGGAGGCCGAGAGCGTCATCGCCGCCGCGAGCATGATGATCGGCGGCGTGGGCGAGGGAATCGGCTCGAACTCTTGGGTCGTCTCCGGTGACCTGACGGAGAGCGGCAAGCCGCTGCTGGCCAACGACCCGCACCTCGGGGCCTCGCTGCCTTCGGTCTGGTACCAGGTCCAGCTGCGGTGCGACACGCTCAGCGAGTCGTGTCCGTTCGACGTCGGCGGCTTCTCGTTCGCCGGGCTCCCCGGTGTCGTCATCGGTCACAACGCTCAGGTCGCGTGGGGCTTCACCAACCTGACCACCGACGTCACCGACCTCTACATCGAGAAGGTCGAGGGAGACGAATACTGGCGTGACGGCGCTCTGACCCCGATGGAGATCGAAGAGGACGTCATCAAGGTCGCCGGCGGCGAGGATGTGCCGCTGACGATCCGCCGCACGGTGCACGGCCCGATCATCTCCGGGCTCACCGACGACTTCACGGCGATCTCGGATGCCCCGGTCGTCGGTGCCGGCGAGTCGGTGCTGCCGCTGGACGGCGCACCGGAGATCCCCGCCGGCGAGACGGCCGTCAGCCTGCGCTGGACGGCGCTCGAGCCCGGCACGACGGCGAGCGCGCTGTTCGCCATGAACACCGCGCAGGACTTCCAGGATTTCCGTCATGCGGCATCCCTCTTCGACGTCCCCGCGCAGAACCTCGTGTACGCCGACCTCGAGGGCAACATCGGGTACCAGGCGCCGGGCCGGCTGCCGATCCGCGGCGCCGGCGACGGCTGGCTGCCGCAGGCCGGCTGGGACAGCGCGTACGACTGGCAGGGCTTCATCCCGTTCGATGAGCTGCCGGTGTCTTACAACCCGCCGCAGGGCTACATCGTCACGGCGAACAACGCCATCGTGACCGACGACTACGACCATTTCCTCTCACGCGACTGGGACTACGGCTACCGTGCCGCGCGCATCGCGCACCTCATCGAGCGCAAGGCGGCCGCGGGTCCGATGACCGCGCAGGACATGCGCGACATCCAGATGGACAACGAGATGTGGATCGGCAAGCAGCTCGCGGTGGCTATGGACAAGGTCGACGTCGACGGCAAGGGCCCGAAGGCCGCCGTCGATCTGCTGCGCACGTGGGACGCGCAGAACGCCGCCGACTCCCCCGCTGCCGCATACGCGAACGTGCTGTGGTCGAACCTGGCGCAGAACATCTTCGTCGAGCGCGACGTGCCGCTGCCCGTCGGCGACCAGGGCCGGCTGTTCTCGGTCGTGGGTGCGATGCTCGGCGACGCCGACGATCCGCTCTGGACCAACGAGAGCCTCGGCACGACCGACATGTACTCGATGCTCGCGCTGTCGGCCGAAGAGGCCTACGCCGAGCTCGCCGAGCTGCAGGGCACCGACGTCACCCGCTGGAACTGGGGATCGCTGCACGCCCTGCCGCTGACGCATGCGACACTCGGCACCTCGGGCATCGCCCCCGTCGAGATGCTGTTCAATCGCGGACCGTACCCGGTGGGCGGCGGCTCATCGGTCGTGAACGCGACCGGATGGCGACTCGGCGAGTCCTACGCGACCACCACGGTGCCGTCGATGCGCATGGTGATCGATCTGTCCGACCTGGACGCGTCGACGTGGAATCACCTCACGGGAGCCAGCGGCCACGCGTTCGCCGAGCACTACACCGACCAGACCGACGACTGGGTCAAGGGCATCCAGAAGCCCTGGGCGTTCACGAAGAAGGCCGTCACAGCGGCGGCCGTCGGCACCCTGAAGCTGACTCCGGAAGGTTGAGGCGAAGGCGGCTCGGCTGGCGTTGACACGCGTCGGTTAGCGTGGACGTATGCCGGAACGACTGCTCGCCCCCGAAGGCGTCCCCGCCGACATCGACGAGTTCACCCACGCGGGTGCGACACTCGTGTTCGAAGACTTCGGCACGGGCATCCGACCCATCGTGCTCCTGCACGGCATCGGCATGGGGCGCAGCGTCTACGTCGACCTGATCTCGCACCTGGACGGGCGCATCGTCGGCATCGACCTGCCGGGCTTCGGCGAGGCGCCGGAACCGGCGCGCACGCTCACCATGGAGCGCCACGCAGACCTGGTCGCCGCGCTCCTGCGCGAGCGAGAGGTGACGGATGCCGTCGTGCTCGGCCATTCGATGGGCAGTCAGATCGCCGTCGAGCTCGCCGCGCGGCATCCGGATCTCGTGTCTGGTCTGATCATGGCGGGACCCACCGTCGACAGTGCGTCCCGCAACCTCGGCGCGCAGGCCGGATACCTGCTGCGCGACCTGATCGGCGAACGGCCCACCGTGCTCTGGCGCGGTGCGCGCGAGTATCTGCGCGGCGGCCCGCACCTGCTGCGCAAGATGCGCGCCACGATCGTGCACCGCCCCGAGAACGTCTATACGCACGTGCGGGTTCCCACCCTGGTGGTGCGCGGTCAGCATGATCCGCTGGCGCCGATGACCTGGTGCCGCGAGATCCTCGACGCCATTCCGGATTCGCAGTTCGTCGAGATCCCCGATCACGGTCACGGCACGCTGATCAGCGATTCCGGCAGTGCCGCCGAGAAGATCACGGACTTCGTCCGGGCACTCTGAGGCTGCGCTGCCCGGTTCCGTCAGCCGGCAGCGGGCGGCGTCTGCTTCGATTCGGCGTACTCGTCGGCGACGAGGCTGTGCGCCTGGATGGTGCCGTTGCGGTACGCCTGGCGTCCGACCATGTGCGCCGACAGCGGCGCGGTCGCGAACTGCAGCAGGATCACCGGGATGACGATCACGACACCGAGCAGGATGCCCCCGACCGTGCGCTGCGACACCGCGATCGCCAGGCCGATCAGCAGCAGACCGAGCACCTGAGGCTTGGTCGCGGCATGCAGGCGCGACGGGACGTCGCGGAAGTGCAGCAGGCCGACCGCGGCGGACAGGCACAGGATCGCGCCGAGCAGCACGAGCACCAGCGTCAGCGCTTCGGCGACCGGTGCGGGCAGCTCCGCCTCGAGGAAGCCCCCGGCGGCGGAATCCGCGGTGGCTGCGGCAGCGGCACGCATGGTGAGGTGCATCATGATGCCGAGTTGTCCCTTCGTGCGACGTATCGCGCCACCGCGATGGATGCGAACACTCCGACCGCGGCGATGATCAGCAGCACCGGAACGTTGCGCGTGTGTCCGTTGATCGCCATCTCGGCGCCGAGCACGCACATCACCAGGGTCAGCAGCACATCCGAGGCGACCGCGCGGTCGAGGATCGACGGTCCGCGGATGATCCGGAACACGCACAGCAGAGCGGCGGCCCCGAAGACGACCAAGATGGCCAGCAGCAGGATGTTCATCGTGAGACCTCCCCCCGTGCGGCCTTCGCCTGGTCGGCCTTGAGAGCACGGTACTGCGCGGGCGAGCCGACCGCGCGCACGATCCTCCGTTCCCAGCGCAGCACGCCCTCGCGGAAAGCGTCGACGTCGGCGCGATTGTGCACGCCGATCACGTGCAGGTAGAGGATGCGGCGGTCGCGGTCGCTCTCGACGACGAGCGATCCGGGAATCAGCGATGCCGTGATCGCGACGTGCGTCGTGACGATGTCGTCGGCATAGCGCAGGGGGATCGCGATGATCGCCGCGCCGGGCTGTCGGCGGAAGTCGAACACCTGGATCGTCACGCTGACGGCACCGGCGACGACGGAGCCCAGGAACAGTACGACGAACACCAGCGTGTACCAGAGGTTCACGCGTCCGACGAGCTCGACGGTCGGCAGTCGGAACACACGCGTGACGAACACGGCGACGACGAGCCCGGTGACCACGGCGAGCGGCGTGAACTGGTGCCACAGCAGCATCCACAGCAGGACCAGCCACAGCAGGAACGGCAGCTGCATCAGGATGTCGCGCAGCATCCCTCGCCTGGATTCGGGGCCCATCATCCGGCCTCCTCATCGATCTGCTGGAGGGTGACGGGCTGCAGCAGTCCCGAACCGATCCGATCGCACAGCGCATACAGCGGGCCCGCGAACACCGTCAGCGCGATCGTGACAGCCACCATGCCGCCGGTGGCGACGGTCATGATCGACGGGATCACGCGAGTGTCCTGCTGCACGTCGGCGGCCGGGGCGCTGCCGAGGTAGGCGATACGGCCGTCGCTCTCGGCGCCCTCCTCCTCCGAACGCCAGAAGGCGAGGTTCCAGGCGCGCATCAGGGCGTACAGGGTGAGTAGCGAGGTCAGGATGCCACCGAAGATCAGCACGATCATCAGCGGCGTTCCCACCTCTGCGGCCGCCTCGAACAGTGCGACCTTGCCGATGAAGCCTGAGAACGGCGGCAGGCCGCCCAGGTTGATCGCGGGCACGAAGTACAGCACGGCCAGCAGCGGCGCGGCCTTCAGCAGACCGCTCACCCGCAGGATCGATGTACTGCCCGCCTTGCGCTCGATGAGGCCGACCGCCAGGAACAGCGTCGTCTGCACGACGATGTGGTGCACGATGTAATAGACCGTCGCGCCGATGGCATCCTCAGTCGCTATCGCCAGACCGAAGATCATGTACCCGACGTGACTGACCAGGGTGAACGACAGGATCCGCTTCAGCTCGGCCTGCGCCACCGCACCGAGCACGCCCACGACCATCGTCGCCAGCGCGATGATCAGCAGCAGCGTGTCGATGCTGTTCGAGGCGAACAGCTGCGTCTCGGTGCGGATCAGCGCGTAGACGCCGACCTTGGTCAGCAACCCGGCGAACACCGCGGTCACCGGCGCCGGCGCGGTCGGGTACGAGTCCGGCAGCCAGAACGACACCGGGAAGATCGCGGCCTTGATGCCGAACGCGACCACCAGCAGCAGGTGCAGCACCAGCTGCGTCTCCTGCGGCAGCTGTGCCACGCGTTCGGCGACCTGCGCCATGTTCACCGTGCCGACGGCACCGTAGATCATTGCGATCGCCGCGAGGAACAGGATCGACGAGACGAGCGAGACGACGATGTAGACGGCGCCGGTTCGGATGCGGGACTCGGTGCTGCCCAGCGTGATCAGCACGTACGACGCGACCAGGAGGATCTCGAAGCCGACGTAGAGATTGAACAGATCGCCGGCGATGAACGCGTCGAAGATTCCGGCCCCAAGGATGAGGTACGTCGGGTTGAAGATCGAGATCGGTGTCTCCTCCGCACCGTCCGCGGAACCCTGACCGATCGAGAACAGCAGCACCGCGAGGAGCACGATGCTCGAGACGAGCACCAGCAGCGCCGCAAGGCGGTCGACGTAGAGGATGATCCCGAACGGCACCGGCCAGCCGCCGACCGACACGGCGAACGCCTGATCCGCGGCGTCCACTCCCGCCAGCAGCACGGCAGCGATGATCGAGACGGCCGCGAGCGTGCCGCTCGAGACGGCCACCTGCAGCCGGGGGTTGCGTCCGAAGATCAGCGTCACGGCCGCGCCGAGCAGCGGCAGCATCACGATGAGGGGTACGAGTGCGCTCATGGGCGGTCCTCCCCTGCGTCGGATGTCGATTCGTGTTCGGATGCCGTCGTCTGCCCGGATGCCGGTGCCTGTTCGGATGCCGGTTCCCCGCGCGGCCCGTACACCTCGTCCACCGGGGCGTCGTCGTGGATCGAGGGGTGATCGCGCATGTGCAGCACCGTGATCGGTGCGGTGTTGACTCCGACGAAGTCCGTCGGTGCGTCCTCGTCGCCGGAGTCCGATTCGTCGTCGAACAGCTCTTCTTCGGCATCCGAGCGCTCGCGCAGCGCGATGTCGACTTCGTCGTCCTCGACGGTGTCGGCCTGGCCGAGCTGCCAGGAGCGGTAGATGAGCGCGAGCAGGAATGCCGAGATGGCGAAGGTGATCACGATGGCCGTCAGCGTCAGAGCCTGCGGCAGCGGGTCGCTGACGGCTTCTTCCTCGCCGTAGAACGGAGCGCGTCCGGGCACTCCCATCACGATCAGCAGCAGCAGGTTGGTGGCATTGCCGAGAAGCAGGAACCCGATCAGCACGCGGGTGAGACTGCGCTCCATCATGGCGTAGACCCCGGCGGCGAACAGTACGGCCATGATGATGATGAGGGTGAGCGAGACGTCCATCAGACGCTCACCCCCCTGCTGCGCATCTCCACGGCCTGCCGGTCGACCTCTGCACCGAGGCTGCGCAGCACGTCGAGCACGAGGCCGATCACGACGAGGTAGACGCCGATGTCGAAGACGGTGGACGAGACGAACTCGATGTGTCCGACGATCGGGAGCTCCCACTCCCACACGCTGCTCTCCAGCGGTGCGAGGCCGAAGAACATCGGCACGAGTGCGGCGCCCACGGCGACGACCAGACCGGATCCGAGGAGGCGCCCGGCATCGGTGGGTGCGGCGGCGCCCAGTTCCCATCGCCCGCCCGCGATGTAGCGCATGACCATGGCCATCCCCGCCACCAGTCCCCCGGCGAAGCCGCCGCCCGGCGTATTGTGCCCCGAGAAGAGCAGGTAGATCGACACCAGGATGATCGTGTGGAAGAGCACGCGCACGATCACCTCGAGCAGGATCGAGCGGTTCTCCGCTTTGATCTGCTGGCCGCTGACCAGCCATGCGCGCGGTGCACCGCGGTTCTCGGCGGTCTGGAATCGCAGGCCCTCCTCCGTCTCCACAAGCGGACGGCGCGCGGCGGCGCGTCGGCTGGTCTGCGGCAGGTCGCGGGTCGCCGAGAGCAGATCGGCGCGGTGAGTGACGAAGACGAGGGATGCCACGCCCGTGGCGGCCAGCACGAGCACGCTCAGCTCGCCCATGGTGTCCCAGCCGCGCAGGTCGACCAGGGCCACGTTGACCACGTTCTTTCCATGGCCCAGCCCGTAGGCCAGGTCGACGAAGTCGACCGAGATCGGTTCGAACATGCGCGCCTGGGTCGCCACGATCGCGACGCACGCCATGGTCAGTCCGACCCCGATCGCGAGCACCGCACGCGGGATGCGTCCGACTGAGGCGTTGTGCTCGCCCATCCGCGACGGCAGTCGGCGCAGTACCAGCGCGAAGGTCACCATTGTCACCGTCTCGACCAGAATCTGGGTGAGGGCGAGATCCGGTGCACCGCTGGTCGCGAACAGCACGACCATGCCGAGCCCGGTGACCGAGACCAGCACGACTCCGGTGTAGCGCTTGCGGGCGCGGACGGCGACGATGCCGGCGATCGCCATGACCGGCGCGACGACGATCTGGGTGGGCGTGTGCCAGGCCGACAGCTCGAGCTGCGCGGGGGTGGCGGCCACCAGCGCGGTGGCCTCGGCTGCCAGCAGCACAATGAAGATCGTGCCGACATAAAGCGGCAGCGAACCGCGCTGCGTGAGGCTCGTGGTCAGCACCGAGAGGCGGTCGACACCGCGCATGACGACGTAATAGGCATCGGCGGCGGTGAACGGCAGCAGTCGCGGGCGTCGATCCCAGCGAGTGCGGATGCTGACGACGAATGCTCCGATGCCGACGGCGATCGCACCGAGCGACAGGAACAGGGCGGGCTCGAGGCCATGCCAGAGCATCAGGTGGCCCGGCGCGGCCGACGCCATGGATCCTGCCGGCAGGACGGTCACCGCGTAACCGCGGAGCGCCAGGTCGATAGCCGGCGCTCCGATGCCCGCGGCGATCGTGAGTCCGGCGAGGATGATCGGCGCCGAGAGGAATCCGACCGGCGGGTCCGGCCATACCGTCTCGGGCATACGTGTGCCGCCGGCGTCCTTCTTGCGCCAGAACGCCCCCCACAGGAACCGAGCACCATATGCCGCGGTGAGCATGGCACCCAGTGTCACGCCGATCAGCGCGATCCAGCCCCACATCGACCCGTGTTGTGCGTCCTCGAGGAGCGCGGTGAGAGTCGACTCCTTCGCGATGTACCCGATGGTGGGAGCGATGCCCATCATCGACGCCACCGAGATGAACGCTGCCGTCGCCATGGCCGGCGCCTGCCGGCCCACGCCGGAGAGCTCGCCGATGTCACGGGTCGACAGCTGGCGGTCGATCACTCCGACGATGAGGAACAGCGCCGACTTGAACAGTGCGTGCCCGATGACCAGCGCCAGGCCCGCCAGCGCAGCCGCCGGCGTGCCGTAGCCGATCACGACCGCGAAGAAGCCGAGCTGGCTGACGGTGCCGAACGCGAGGATGCGCTTCAGATCGGTCTCGCGAAGCGCCTGGATGCCGCCGAGCAACAGCGTGAACACACCGAGGGTGATGACGATCGGCCGCCACGGGGCCGAGAGGGCGAAGATCGGCGCGAAGCGCGCGATCAGATAGATGCCCGCCTTCACCATCGCCGCGGCATGCAGGTACGCGCTGACCGGCGTGGGTGCGGCCATCGCGGACGGCAGCCAGAAGTGGAAGGGGAACAGCGCCGACTTGCTGATGGCGCCGATCAGCAGCAGGACCACTGCGGCATCGACGAGTGGCCCGGTGGGCGCGAGCTCGAGCAGTCGCTGGATGCTGGCGGTGCCGGCCTCCACGACGAGCAGGATCACGCCGACGAACATCACCAGTCCGCCGAGAGTGGTCACCAGCAGCGCCTGCAGCGCGGCACGACGGCTGGCGGCACGGTGCCGGTAGTGGCCGATGAGGAGGTAGGAGAGGATGCTGGTGAGCTCCCAGAACATCACGAGCATGACGAGGTCGTCGGTGAGCACCAGCCCGTACATCGCGCCCGCGAATCCGAGCAGGACGCCGGCGAATGTGCCGACCTCGCGGGAGTCGTCGTGGAAGTACCAGCGGCAGTAAAGCAGCACGAGCGCGCCCACGCCGGTGACGATCAGCGTCATCACCCAGCCGAGCACGTCCATGCGCATCGAGAGGTTGAGCCCGAGCTGCGGAATCCACGCGTAGGACTCGAACGGCGTCGCCTGGGGATTCAGCACGGCGGGTGTGAGCAGCAGCGCGTGCACGAAGGCCGCGGCCGGCACGAGGGCGCCGATGACGAATGCCTGTGCTCCGAGCCAGCGAACCAGTGCGGGGAGAATCAGAGCCCCGGCGAGGAACACCGCGAGGAGCAACAGCATAAGCGGCTCCTCAATGGCTCGTCGGCCTCGAAGGGCTCAGGCGGGCAGGTCCTTCACAGTTTACCGCCTGGAAGACGCGCCCTGTCCCGCGCCCTTGAGGATTATCCTCATCCGAGGGGCGATCAGATGCGATGCGCGGGCGGCGGAGCCGTCGTCTCGCCCTCGCGGAGAACGCACGTGAAGTGCACGGACTCCCCCGGCTCCCCCGCGAGCATGCGTGAGATCTGCTCCCCTGCGGCGCGTCCCTTCTGCAGGGCCGGCTGGACGATGGTCGTGAGCCGCTGCGATCCGAGTCCGTCGGCGGCGATGCCGTCGAATCCGACGACAGTGAGGTCCTCCGGGACTCGCAGACCGAGCTCCTCGGCGGCACGGATCACGCCGACGGCCAGAAGGTCGCTCTGCGCGACGATGGCGGTCGGCCGCTCGGCGCGCAGCGCCCCGTCGGCGTCCGCGAGCAGCATCCGCGCGATGGCGATGCCCTCGTCAACCAGGCTCCCGGCAGCCGTGAACCCCGGCGCCTGCGGGTAGACCTCGCGGAACCCGGCGAGACGGTCGAGCGTGACGTCGACAGTGCCCGCGGTCACCCGTTCGGGAGTGAGCGGCGCGCGCTCGCGCACGGTATCCAAGGGCAGCGTCACCACGCCGACGTTTACATGCCCTAACTGGAATACATGGCGCGCGATCTCAGCGCTGGCTTCGCGGTTGTTCAGCGAGACCTGCGGAATGTCGTCACCGGCATCCCCCTCGATCACGACCACCGGCAGCCCCCTCTGGCGCACGAGATCGACGGCTGGGCGGATGCGAGCGGAGCAGCCGATCAGCACGACTGCGTCCACCGGCGCCTCGACGATCTGCGGCGCCTCGTCCTCGCGTGTATCGTCGCGCAGCAGCAGCAGCCCCGAGCTGTCATCGGCGAGGGCGTCGGTGAGGCCGTCCATCATCACGGTCGTGACCGGATCGAGGAACGCGTGGCGCAACTCGCCCGAGAGCACCACGCCGACGATGCCGCTGCGACCGGTGCGCAGCGACGCCGCGCGCGGGTCCGGACCGGTGTAGCCGAGTTCGGCGGCGGCAGCGAGGACGC
The DNA here is from genome assembly GCF_050408615.1 of Microbacterium alcoholitolerans. NCBI lineage: Bacteria > Bacillati > Actinomycetota > Actinomycetes > Micrococcales > Microbacteriaceae > Microbacterium > Microbacterium alcoholitolerans. Next base: position 1,939,750 of record NZ_JBNTKD010000001.1, read on the forward strand.
GCTCGCGCGTGGCATCCGCGACATTGACCTTGCCGCTGAAGGCGACGGATGCCGTCGACGTCGACACCCCGGCCGCGCGGGCGACGTCGGCGATGGTCGCCCGACGCGCGCTGCTGCTCATGTTTCGAGAATAGCCCGGGCTCGGACGCGCCCGTCGAATCGATTCGATTACGATTATCGGATGGACACCGCCCTGACCCGATCCCAGTTCGTGCGCTGGCGCACCGCGATCTTCGCGATCTTCCTCGCCAGTGGACTGTCGATCGCCACGTGGGCGTCCCGCGTGCCCAGCATCGCCGCCTCCCTCGATATAGACAAGGCGCAGGTCGGCCTGCTGCTGCTGTGCATGGGAATCGCCTCGATCATCGGCATCTCGACCGGCCCGCTCGTGATGGCCCGCACCGGAGCGCGGGTGGGCATGCTGATCATGATGTTCGTCTTCGGCACCGGCGTGCTGCTGATCGGGCTCGGCGCCGATGTCTTCGGGGCCCTCCCGGTCGTCGTCATCGGCATGGCGTTCTTCGGCTTCGGAAACGGCTCGGTCGACGTCATGATGAACGTCGAGGCGACCGCCATCGAACAGCAGATGGGCAAGACGATCCTGCCTGTTTTCCACGCATTCTTCAGCTTCGGCACTGTCATCGGCGCCGGCGCCGGCGCACTGGCCGCGCACCTCGGCCTCAACGTGGCCGCGCACGCCGGCATCATCAGCATCGTGATCATGCTCGCCGCGATCACCTGCTTCTTCCAGGTGCCGGTGCGCGAAGCCGCGCTCGACCCCACGCCCGAGGTCAAGGCGCCGTGGCGCGCACGTGTGCACAATGCGCTCGAAGCGTGGCGCGAGCCGCGCATCTACGCTCTCGGCGTGGTCATGCTGGGCATGTCGTTCGCCGAGGGCGGTGCGAACGACTGGATCGCACTGGGCGTGGTCGAGGGACACGGTCAGGAACCCGGAATGGGCGCCCTCGCGCTGGCGATCTTCTCCGTGGGCATGACGGTGGTCCGGCTGATGGGCGGCCCGCTCGTCGATCGCTTCGGTCGCGTCCCGGTGCTGCGGGTGCTCGCGGTGACCGCGGCATCCGGCATCCTCCTGTTCATCCTGGGTCCGACGCTGCCGCTCGTACTGCTCGGAGCCGCTCTGTGGGGAATCGGCGCATCCCTCGGGTTCCCTCTGGGCATGTCGGCCGCCGCCGACGATCCCGCCAAAGCCGCCGCGCGCGTCAGCGCGGCGGCGACCATCGGCTACGTCGCATTCCTCGGCGGCCCTCCGCTGCTCGGCCTGATCAGCGAGCACATCGGGCTCCTGAACACGCTGTACATCCTGGTGGCCCTCGTGATCATGTCGGGCCTGTTCTCGGCCGCCGCGCGCCCCTTGCGCGTCGAGGAGATGAGCTCGCATGCTCGCGCAGAGCGTTAGGCTCGTCGAGTGCGTCTCGTCATCGCCCGCTGCTCCGTCGACTACACCGGTCGCCTCAACGCCCACCTTCCCCTGGCCACCCGCCTGCTGGTGCACAAGGGCGACGGGAGTCTGCTCGTGCACTCCGATGGCGGCAGCTACAAGCCCCTGAACTGGATGAGCCCGCCGTGCTCGCTCTCGCCCGAGACTCCGGGGGAGGAGGAGGCGAGCGCCGGCGTCATCGAGGTATGGCGGGTGACTCACAAGAAGACCGGCGACGCGCTGCGCGTGCAGATCTACGAGATCATCCACGACACCAGACACGACCTCGGCATCGATCCCGGGCTGCAGAAGGACGGCGTGGAGGCCGACCTCCAGCGTCTGCTCGCCGAGCAGGTCGACCTGATCAGCGAGGGCGCGACGCTCGTGCGCCGCGAGTTCCCGACCGCGATCGGGCCCGTCGACCTGATGGTGCGGGATGCCAACGGCGGCGCCATCGCGGTGGAGGTCAAGCGCCGTGGAGACATCGACGGGGTCGAGCAGCTGACGCGGTACCTGGAGCTGCTGGGACGCGACCCGCATCTGGCGCCTGTGCAGGGCGTGTTCGCCGCGCAGGAGATCAAGCCGCAGGCGCGCGTGCTGGCCGAGGATCGCGGCATCCGCTGCGTCGTGCTCGACTACGACGACATGAAGGGCCTCGAATCGGGCATCCCGCGCCTGTTCTGATCGCGTCACTCGTTCGCTGCCATAACTCCGGAGAACTCCGCCGGTTTGCGCACATATGACGGGACTTCCGGCCCTTCGGGCCGAATTCTCCGGAGTTGTGGCCGGCCATAGGCTGAGAGCATGTCTGCCTCCGCATACTCCTGCATTCTCTGGGACGTCGACGGCACGATCGCTGACGCCTCGGCCGGCATCCTGCCGCGCCTGCGCCAGGTGTTCGCGTCGTACGAGCTGCCCGAGCCCGACGCCGCCGCGCTCGCACTGTGGATCGGGCCGCCGATGCTGGAGTCGTTCCAGCGATGGGCCGGCATGGACGCCATCCGGGCGCAGGAGGCCGTGGCCAGGTACCGCGTGCTCGCGGCGGCCGACGGCTACGCAGCGTCCGTCGACGTCTACCCCGGGGTGGTCGACGTGCTGCAGTCCGTGCACGACGCCGGAATCCCGCAGGCGACCGCCAGCACGAAGCCCGAGAACCAGGTGCAGGCGATCCTCGATCACTACGAACTGAGCCCGCTGTTCACCGCCGTCTCGGGCGCGCGGGTCGGCGAAGTGGGAAACAGCGACGGCAAGGCCTTCGTCATCGGCCAGGCTCTCGAACGTCTGCAGGCGGCCGGGGTCGACGTGTCACGCCCCGTGCTGATCGGCGACCGTCACCACGATGTGGATGGCGCCGCCGAGTACGGCATCCCCGTGATCTTTTCGGACTGGGGCTTCGGCGAGCCCGAAGAGGCCGAGGGGGCGATCATGCGCGTCGCCGACGCCGAAGAGCTGAAGCGCGCACTGCTCGGCTGAGCGCCCACCTCGCGAAACCTCGGCGCCCGCCCGCACACGCAGAACTCCCCGCCCGCGTGCTGCTGTTGCAGCACCCGAACGGGGAGTTCAGTCCCGCCTCAGAGAGGGCGGATGTTCTCAGCCTGCAGGCCCTTGGGGCCCTGCGCCACATCGAACTCGACGCGCTGGTTCTCGTCGAGTGAGCGGTAGCCGCTGGATGCAATGGCGGAGTAGTGCGCGAAAACGTCGGCGCCACCGTCGTCAGGGGAGATGAAGCCGAAGCCCTTCTCCGAGTTGAACCACTTGACCGTGCCCTGGGTGCTCATTTACTGCCGTTCTGCTTGTTGCTATGCCGACGCAGGATGCACCGACTGCGCTAACGCTATCTCAGGCGACCCACCCGGCAACAGCACTCAGCAGATGGTGATCGAAATGTTGCATCCGGCAGAACGCTGAAATCGCCGCCTTCGCGCCGGTCCGACGCCGGTTCGACCGCGAACACGATTCACAGAAAGTGGTGGCCCTCACCGCGGGGGGAGCGATGAGGGCCGAAGACGACCGGAGGGTGCGTCGAATTCAGCATACACAAGTTGCCAAAGATTTGTCCCCCATATGGGGGACAAATCTGCAAAATGGTGCGATGATGGTAGCGGCTCTCCTCCAGCACACTGGGGACATTGCCCGGGGAGTGGCCAAGCCGCATGCGGTGATCGTCGGATACTGGGGAGTTTTCCGTCGCTGACTGGGATTTCAGCGAAAGCGATCAGATCCCGCCGCGTGCTCTTTCACAACGAGGGAGGGGGAACGGAGTCCACGGACTCCACCCTGTCCGGTGTGAAGGACCTTACGGGGTTAGCAGCAGGCTCGGAGAGGAACGGACGCACAGCGAGGCACCGCACCCCTCCGAGCCGCTCTGCGTCTGCCGCGCGTATAACGCGCCGCGCAGCGCCCGTCAATCCCTTCGCCCTCCGCGGCGTGCAGTGACACGCTGTCAGTTCCAGTTCACGCCGGGCGGTGACCCCGCCCATTACGGAGGGAGCGACCATGGGAGCCATGGACGACGCCAAGCACAACGCTGAGAAGCTCGTGGGCAAGGCGAAGGAGAACCTCGGCGACGCCACCGACAACGAGAAGCTCGAAGCAGAGGGAAAGGTCGACCAGGTGAAGGCGGAAGCCAAGAAGGTCGGCGACGACGTCAAGGACGTCTTCGACTGATCGCAGACGGCAGCCCGACTTCGGCATATCCGCAGGAGCAGGAATGACCGTCGCGACGAGGTTCGGCATCGAGGAGGAGTTCATCCTCCTCGATGCCGACGCACTTGTGCCGCTTACCAGCACCGAAATGGTCAAGCAGGTGATCGGACCCGCCGAAGTCGGCGGGCGCATCACCTCCGAGTATCTGACCAGCCAGTTCGAATGCGCCACCGATCCGATGCGCACGCTCACAGAGGCGGCGGTCCAGCTGAGCGGAATGCGGCAGATCCTTGCGCGTCACGCACCGGCGAACTCGCTCATCGCAGCCACCGGCGCACCGTTCGCGCTGGCCGGCGCACCGACGATCTCGCCGTCGGAGCACTACGACGATGTCTCCACGCTTCTGGGCGAGCTGACCCGCCAGCACGAGGTCAACGGCCTGCACGTGCACGTCGAGGTCAAGGGGGACGAGGAGCGCGTGCGCGCGTTGCGCCGACTGCGCAGCCGCCTTCCCGTGCTTCTCGGCCTGAGCGTCAACTCGCCGTTCGCCAACGGGGTCACCTCGCGCCTGGCGAGTTGGCGCAGCGTGCTCATCCGGCGCCTCCCCGTCTCGTGGGCGCCACCGGAATTCCGCGACGCGGAGGAGTATCACCGCACGGTCGACCGGCTGGTGCGCATCCAGTTGCTGCCGTCGCGCGCATCCGTCTCGTGGGCGGTGCGACTTTCTGAGCAGTACGACACCGTGGAGGTGCGGGTCGCGGATGCGCAGCTGCAGGTCGTCGATGCGCTTCTGCTCGCCGCGCTGATGCGCGCCATCGTGTGCGCAGACGACGTACCGGATGCCACGGCGCCGGCGGCCGAGCTGGACGGCTCGATGTGGCTGGCTGCCCGGCACGGCATGAACGCCCGGTTCTTCACCGCGGACGGCGATGTCGAGGATGCCTGGGGCGCGGTCGATCGGATGCTGCAGGAGATCCGTCCCGCACTGGAGGAGCTCGGCGACGCCGACTTCGTCGATGAGCAGCTTTCACGGCTTCGCAGGGAAGGAACGGGCGCCCGGCGACAGCTGGCGGCCTACGCGACGGGTGGCACCGCGTCGTTGGGCAAGCTGCTCGCATCCGGCTGACGCCCGCCGCGGAAGCCGGCCCGCACGCGGCTCAGATGAGGCCTGTCTCGCGGGCGATGTGCACCGCGCGAGATCTGCTGTCGACATCGAGCTTGGTGAAGATGTGCGCGAGGTGGCTCTTGACGGTCGCCTCGGTCACGAACAGCGCACGGGCGATCTCCTTGTTCGCCGCGCCCTGCGCGAGCAGCCGCAGCACCTCGATCTCGCGATCGGTGAGCCTCGGCAGCGGGTTGCGCATGCCCTTCAGCACGCGCGAGGCCAGGTCGGGCGCGAGCACCGTGTCGCCTGCGGCGGCGCGTCGGATGCCGTCGATGATGGCATCCGGTGCGACATCCTTGAGCAGGTAGCCGGCGGCGCCCGCCTCGATCGCGCCGAGGATCTCCGCGTCGCGGTCGAAAGTGGTGAGGATCACGACGGCGGGTGCGGGGATCAGCGCGCGCAGCGCGGTGGTGGTTCGGATGCCATCCATGCCGGCGCCAAGGCGCAGATCACACAGCACGACGTCCGGCCGCAGATGCGCGGCGAGGGTGATCGCCTCCTCGCCGGTGGCGGCTTCACCGATGACCCGGACGCCGTCGTGCTCAGAACTCGTCTCGCCTTCGAGCACGGCGCGCAACCCGCTGCGCACGACCGGATGATCGTCGACAAGCAGCACGGTGATGGTCATGATGGCTCCTCGCTCTTCGGGGCGAGCGCCAGGGGAAGGTGTGCGGAGACCGCCGTGCCCTCACCTGGGGTGCTCTCGATGTCGAGCCCGCCGCCGAGTTCTCGCAGTCGCGCACGCATGAAGCGCAGTCCGTAGCTCGAGGCCGCCACCTCGCCACTCTGCTCCCAGGCGGGCAGATCGAACCCGGTGCCGTCGTCGATGATGTCCAGACGCACCATGTCGTCCGCGTCGATGAGGCTCATGACGACCCGCGAGGCGCCGGCGTGCAGGCGGACGTTCGCGAGTGCCGACTGCGCCACTCGCAGCAGGGCGACCTCAACCTCGGTCGGCAGGATCGGCAGCGTGTCGTCGATGTGCAGGTCGGCTTGCAGGCCCGCTTCGTCGTTCGCGCGATCCAGCATCCGTCGCAGTGCCGCGGCAAGCGCGTCGTCTTCGAGCTCGGCAGGGGCGAGCGACTCGACGATGCGGCGGACGTCGGCCAGGCTGTCGCCGGCGAGTGCCTCGACCTGCCCGAGCGTGCGCGCCGCTTCCGCGTCGTCGGTGCGAGTGCCGCCGGCGTGCGCGAGCAGCCGGATGGATGAGAGACCCTGTGCGATCGTGTCGTGGATGTCACGCGAGATGCGGGTGCGTTCGGCGATCGCCCCCGACTGCCGCTGCGCGTGGGCCAGTTCGTCCTGCAGCTCCGACATCTCGCGCTGCGCGCGGGTGAGGGATGCCACGAGCCGCTCGCGCTCGGCGGCATCCTTCAGCAGCTGCAGGTAGCCGCGCGAGATGCCGAAGGCGAAGATGCCGCCGATGAGCGGGCCGAAGACGTTCGCGTAACTGGTGGTGCCGTGGTGCAGGATCGGCGCCACGATCACGACCGCGAGCACGGCGACCGAGAACGCGACACCCCAGCGCAGGGGGAGCAGGTGCCCGGCGAGCAGCCACAGCAGGAAGGCGAGCCAGACGAACTCCGCCGAGACGCTCACCGCCGCCACCCACAGGGCGGCGAAGCCGAGCAGCCACCAGACCTCGATGTCGCGCGCCGCAGTCTTGGCCAGCAGCATCGCACCGGCGACGTGCCAGACGAGAATCGCGACGCCGATGATGATCGCGACCGGGACCGCCGTCCCGCTGCCGACGGCCCGGATCACGCCGACCGTGGTCAGCAGCATGGCCATCAGGTACTGGCCGATCTCCATCGCCCGCACCGCGGGACGGGTGTGCGCGGTCGTGGGCGCCTCAGACCGCGGCAGGGGTGCGTTCACGAGGCTCATCGACTGATTCTCCCTCCCGCTTGATCTTCGATTCCGCCGAGTGAGGCGCGCTCGGCCACCAGATGCGGTCTCCGATGATGCTGAAGATCGCCGGGACGATCACGGTTCGCACGACGAGCGTGTCGACGATCACTCCGACACCGACGATGAGTCCCAGTTGCCCCAGGGTAACCAGCGGCAGCACGCCGAGGGCGGCGAACACGGCGGCGAGCACGATGCCCGCGCTGGTGATGACGCCACCGGTGTGCGCGACGGCCTCGACCATGCCGGCCCTGGTTCCCCTGGTCGCGGCCTCGGCGCGCGCCCGATGCACGAGGAAGATGGTGTAGTCGATGCCCAGCGCCACGAGGAAGAGGAACGCCAGCAGCGGCACCTGCAGATCGAGCGCATGCTGATCGAGCAGCACTCGGCTGAGCCAGGCCCCGGCGCCGATCGCGGCGAGCGCGCTGGCGACATTGACCAGAAGCAGCAGCACCGGCGCGACGATCGAGCGCAGCAGCGCCAGCAGCACGAAGAACGACACGAGCAGCACCAGCGGAGCGATCAGCCAGAAGTCCTGCAGGTTGCCCATTCTGGCATCCGCATCTGTGGCGACGGCGCCGCCTACGACGGCATCCGCTCCCGACACGGCATGCACGGCGTCGCGCAGTTCGGTGATCTGCTCCAGGCTCTCCGGAGTGCTCGGCGCGTACTCGCTGGTCACCATGATCTTCGTCAGTGACTCGTCGTCGGTGGCAGCGACACTGTGGGCGCGCACGACGCCTTCGACAGCATCCGCCGCGGCGACGACGTCGGGCGCCTGATCGGTGTGGGCGATCACCCAGATCGGCTGCGCCTCGCCGGCGGCGAAGTGGGCCGCCACGACCTCGAGACCATCGGCCGACTCGGACTGCACGCGGAACTTCTCGACCTGATCCAGTCCGACGGTCGTGCCGATCAGCCCCGCGGCCATGACGGCGAGCAGCGCGACAGCGACCAGCAGGCTGCGCGCGGGGCGGCGGACGACTCCCGTGGCGATCGAGCGCCAGGTGCGGCCCTGCGGACGAGCGGAGCCGGGGCGGGGCACGAACGGCCAGAAGATCCTGCGTCCGCAGACGGCGAGCAGCGGGGGCAGGGCGAACAGCACCGCGGCGAGCGCGATCAGCAGTCCGATGGCGCTCGTCACGCCGAGCCCGTGCGTTCCGGGGATCACCGCCAGCACGAGTGTGAGCAGAGCGAGGACGACGGTAACGTTGGATGCCAGGATCGCCGGGGCAGTCCTTCGCCAGGCCGTGCTCAGGGCACGACGGTGGTCGTCTTCCACGAGCAGCTCCTCGCGGTAGCGGGAGATGAGCAGCAGGGCGTAGTTGGTGCCGGCACCGAAGACGAGCACGCTGACGATGCCGGAGTCGAACTGCAGGTCCCACAGCGAGCCGGCCGCGGCCGTCATTCGCCCGGCGAGGCCGTCCGCGAGCGCGATCACGGTCAGCGGCACCAGCCACAGCACGGGGGAGCGGTAGGTGATGATCAGCAGGATCGCGACGATCAGGATCGTCACCAGCAGCAGGGTGAGGTTCGCACCTTCGAACGCGGCGGCGACGTCGGCGCCGAACGCGGGCCCTCCGGTCACCTGCAGGCTGAGGCCGGCGGGTGAGGCGGCGGCGATGCCCGCGCGCAACGCCTTGATGACCTCAGCGGTCTCAGTGTTGCTCTCGCCGACCTCGATCGGCGTGACCAGCAGCGCGGCCTCCCCATCCTCGCTGACCATGGGGCCGGACGATTCAGCGTCGGCGTGCCGATCGAGCACGGGGAGCAGGTCGGTCAGGGCGGTGAGGTCGGCATCCGACAGCGCGGTGCCGTCGTCGCGCGACGCGACCACCAGCACCGACTGCCGATCCGCATTCGGGAACTGGTCCATCAGCGCGCTCGCCTGCGCCGACTCGGAGTCGGCGGGCGCCTGTGCGTTGCCGGCCGGCGCCTTCGCCGAGCCGAACGCGCCGAACAGCGCGACCATGACGAGAAGGAAGATGCCGAGCGAGATCCACGCTCCGCGACGCGACGTGAGTCGGTCGGAGAAGCGGGAGGGAAGACGAGTGGATGCCATGACATCCACTCCACCAAGCGCGGCGTCTCGCGTCATCGCGTAAGCGAGTGAGGCGAAGATCGTCCTTTCGGCGGATGCCGGGGAGCAGACGTCAGTTCAGAAGTCCTCGTCCTCCGAAGGGCGAGGGCCGTTGGCATCCTGACTCGCCAGCACCAGCGCGATGATCGTGAGCGCGGCCATGACGATGCCGGCGGGGTTGGCGATGCCGATCGCCACATCGAGTGCCGGCTGCTGGGTGCCGCTGACGATCGTCTGCATGCCGTCGGCGGTGATGTCAGGGATGGTGAGGCCGAGCAGGATGCCGCATCCCCACGCCCCGATGAGAGTGCCCCGGGTCGAGGGCCGCACCGTGAACCCGCGCTTCGCCGTGCGGGCGAGCGCCCTGGAGATGAAGATGTGCAGCACCAAGACGAGCACGCCGATCAGCAGATAGGCCACGGTGAGCTCACCCCCAGCACCGAACAGGAACCGGCCGAAGGCGATCCACAGCGCGAGCGCCACCCCGACCAGGAGAACACCGACGCCGCGGGACGTTCCCGTCCGCGCCGTCTGCTCGAGTGAGGTCATGATCATGAGCCTACGAGGAGCGGGTGAGAGTCTCGAATCGCCGGAGCCGATGCGAGCGCGCGGGCGGAAGGGAACAGCCCCTGGCCTCGGGAACTGATTCCCAGGTCAGGGGCTGTTTCCAACGTGGTGAGCGAGGGGGGACTTGAACCCACCTCGGCCCCCTCGCTCCCCGAATCTCGACAAGGCGTTCTGCCGCATAAAATCGCCGGTCTAAGGCATGTCGCCTGTGGATAACTCCACCGCGGTACCCCGACCTACAGGTTGCTTAGCACTTTCGTTAGCACTTTTGGAGACCGCGATATCGGCTGGAATCGTCGGCTCTGAGCGCGCGCCCAGGGTCTGTCGGGAATCTTGTGTGCGGGGGCTCGGCGTGATCGGCGCGGCGTGAGCCGCGCGGGAAGATGAGTCACGCGATGAACACCGAACTGACAACGACAACTGAAGACGACGAACTGGTCGATCCGCGAACGGGCGCGGTGCTGCCATCCTCGCCGGACGTGGCGGCGGTCGCGGACCAGCTGGTCGCGACCGCGCGGGAGCAGGGCATCGATCTGACCGGCCCGAACGGGTTGCTGACGGGTCTGACCCGGCAGGTGCCGCAGTCCGCTCTGGAGGCGGAGCTGACCGCGCACCTGGGCTAGGACAGCGGCGACCGAGCGGGCAACCAGACGCCGAACTCCCGCAACGGGTCGACGCCGAAGACGGTGCGCACCGAGATCGGCGAGATCACCATCCAGGTGCCCCGGGATCGGGCCGGGACGTTCGCCCCGGTGGTGGTGCCGAAGCATCAACGCCGGATCGCCGGATTCGACGACGCGGTGATCTCGCTGTATGCCACGGGCATGACCACTGGCGACATCGCCAAGCACCTGTCCGATCTATACGGGATCTGGTGTCGACGGTGACCGACAAGGTCATCGGCGACATGCAGGAATGGCCGGCTCGCCCGCTCGACGCGATCTACCCGGTGGTGCTCATCGACGCGCTGGTCGTAAAGGTTCGAGACGGGCAGGTCGCGAACCGGCCCGTCTACGTGGCTGCCGGCATCGACCTCGACGGGCGCCGTGACGTGCTCGGGCTGTGGGTGGGACCCACGGGCGGGGAGGGTGCGAAGCAGTGGATGAACATGCTCACCGAGCTGCGCAACCGTGGCGTCGCCGACGTGTACATCGTCTGCTGCGACGGCCTGAAGGGCCTGCCCGACGCGATCGGCGCGATCTGGCCACTCGCGACCATGCAAACCTGTGTTGTGAATTTGGTGCGCAACTCTCTGCGATACGCGTCGAAGAAGTACTGGTCCAAGATCACCAGCCAGCTCCGCGAGTGGCTCGCGGGCCGCGCGAAGCAGTGGCTGGACGGGATCGAGGTGGTCGCGATGGACGGGTTCAGCGGGTTCAAGACCGCCGCCGCGGAAGAGCTACCCTACGCGGTCCCGGTGATGGACCCATTCCATGTCGTCCGTCTCGCCGGCGACGCACTGGACTGGACCGCTACCGGCAGCGGGTGCAGCAGGACACGCTCGGGCATCGCGGCCGCGCCGACGATCCGCTCTACAAGGCACGCCGGACTCTGCATACCGGGGCCAGCCTGCTCACCGACAAGCAGCACGCCCGCCTCGAAGCGGTCTTCGCGATCGAAGAGCACGTCGAGGTCGAGGCGACCTGGGGCATCGACCAGCGCATCGTGGACGCCTACCGAGAGCCCGACAAGAAGAAGGCGAAGCAGCTGATGCGCGCCGTGATCGACGCCGTCAGCTGCGGCATCCCGGCCATGCTCGTCGAGATCCGACGTCTCGGCAGGAATCTGAAGCAGCGCGCGGTCGACGTGCTCGCGTTCTTCGACCTGCCTGGCACATCGAACGGACCGACAGAGGCGATCGACGGACGGCTCGAGCACCTCCGCGGCTCGGCGCTCGGCTTCCGGAACCTCACTCACTAAATCGCGAGGAGTCTGCTTGAAGCCGGAGGCTTCAGGCCCCACCTACACCCTCAAACGCGATGAGCCGAGAAACACGTCTACCTGCCCGGCGGTCGACCAGCCTGAGGACAGCATCTGACAACCCCGTTCTTCCCGATCAACGTCGTCGTCAAAGGATGCAATGACCACTCCCACTGTCTCCACATCGTCTTCACGTAGCTCCCTGCTTGCCCGGCGGTAGAGTAGACACAGACATGCGACCGACGCCTATCTCACGCCCTGGACGCGCAACTCGGAAGCGACGACCGCGGCACCGTATCGACCGCCGAACCCCAAGTATTGGGAGCCACAGCCCGATACCGAGTCAACCCTCCAGTTGATAGTTCCGGCTGAGTTCTTCGTCTGTCGCTCCAAGTATGGCTTGCTCTCGATCGCGCCATGTCGTCGCCGTTGTTCGCACGAGGTCTTCGATTTGCTCGACCTTCGGAGGCAGGTTCATCGCATCGTAGGGATTCCCGCCGGCACCGAGCGGCTCCGCGCTGGCGTACCCGCGGGTCTCGTAGCCCACCGCATACAGGGCCATGATGACGATATCGAGGTCGAGGAGACCACTGCCAAGAGCACGCCGGTTCGTGTCCGCGAGGTGAAGGTTCAGCAGGCGCTGACCGTACTCCATGATCGTGGTTCCGATATGCTGTTCGCCGGAGAGCATGTGGTAAAGATCGCCGTTGATCCACTGGATCGCAGGATGATCGACGAGGCCGATCATCCGCTCCGCATCGGCGAAGGTGCGCACGACGCTGCACTCCTCCGGGCGGATCGGCTCGATCGCACCCTTGACCCCGTGCTCGGTGAACGCATCGGCGGCCAACAGCAGCGTCTCCGCCGCACGTTCCATCTCGAAGTCGTCGAACGGCGTCGGCCTGCCGACCGAACCCGCACCGAACAGCAGGTACTCGCCGCCGACGGCCGCGGTGAACTCGGCGTGCCGCCTGAAGTAGTCGATGGCTCGGCTCCTGACCACGGGGGAGATGTGGGCGAGCTCGGACTCCGGGGAGACCATGCCGCACACGCCGCTGACCGAGATCCCGTGGTCGGAGAGGACGCGCTCAACCTCGTCGGCGCGGTACCCGAGCCCTGAGCCGTAGAGGTTCCCGTGCAATTCGATCCATCGGATGCCGTGTCGTTCGAGTCGCGCAGCCGAATGCTGCAGCGGCTCGATGCCGAAGCCCCAATTGCTCCACCCGAATCGCAGCCGGGTCTCGCCCAGTGCTGTCTCCGTGCGTCGCCGGATGAATGCGCGAACGATCTCCTGGTCGCTCTCGCGGAACGTCTGCACCTTCATGCGCTGTCCTTTCCTGTGGGTTATCCCTTGACGGCACCCTGGGTCAGGGCGCTGACGATATGGCGCTGCAGCAGGACGAACAGCACGACCACCGGGGCGACGGCGATGACGGCGCCCGCTGCCAGGTAGTGCGTCGTGATCTCGCCTGTCGTCGACTGCAGGGTTACCAGGCCGACCGAGACGGGGTAGAGCGTCGACTTGTCGAGCAGGATGAACGGCACCACGAACTGCGACCAGCTCATCACGATCGAGAACACCACTGCGGATGCGATGCCCGGCCGTGCGGCGGGCAGCACGGCGTGCCAGAGCGCCCCCGCGCGGCCGACGCCGTCGATCAGCGCGGCCTCGTCGAGCTCACCGGGGATGGTGTCGAAGTAGCCCTTCAGGAACCAGGTGATGAAGGGCACGATCAGCGCCGCGTAGACGAGGATTAGCGTTGGGTAGTTGTTCAGCAGTCCGAGCTTCGCGAGGAGCGAGTAGAGCGGGATGGCGAGCACCACCGGAGAGAACAGCTGCGCAGCCAGCACCGCGTTCGAGAGCGTCGCCTTCCCGCGGAAGACGAAACGAGACAGTCCGTAGGCCGCCGGCACGCACACGACCAGCGTGACCGCGACGGTCCCTGCCACGATGACGAAGGAGTTCATCAGGTACCGCACGACTGGGGTGTTGGACAGCACGGTCGTGTAGTTCGACCATTGCGGATCCGTCGGGACCCAGACGGGCGGGGACGCGATCAACTCGCTCGGCGACTTCAGGGAGGTCATGACCGCCCAAAGCACCGGGAAGGCGAAGACGATCGATACGACCACCATCGCGAGCCCGAGGAAGATCCGCAGTGGTCGCTGGCGGTGCTTAGTTCGTGTCGGCATTCGCCCTCCTCGATCGGTTGGTGAGCCACAGGAACACGGCGATGATGAGGGCGTCGATGATGAGAAGCACGACGGCTGTCGCCGCTCCCTGTCCCATGCGGAACTGGTCGAAGATCGCGTTGTAGACGCGCAGGGCGAGCACCTCGGTCATGTAGCCGGGGCCGCCGCCGGTGAGCACCATCATCATGTCGAAGGTGTTGAAGGTCTCCACGGTGACGGTGATGACGTTGACCGCGAGGATGGGGATCAGCAGCGGGATCACGACACTGCGGAGCTGCCGCCACCAGCTCGCGCCGTCCACTGCTGCTGCCTCGCGCAGTTCGTGCGGGATGGTCTGCAGGCCGGCGTAGCAGAAGATCATGGACATCGCCGTGCCGCGCCAGACGCTCGCGACGATCGCGGAGACGAGTGCGAGGTTGGGGTCGGAGAGGAACGGGATGTTGTCGACGCCGAAGATCGGCGAAAGCAGGTGGTTCAGGATGCCGGCTGCGGACTCCTGGTAGATGAGGGTCCAGACGATACCGACGACGACGCCGGGGATGGCCCAGGCCGAGAGCACGATGGTCCGCACGATGACCGTGCCGCGGATCCGGAGTCGGCTCGCCTCGTAGAGCAGGAGCGCGATCGCGAAGCCGCAGAGCACCTGGAACACCACGCTCGTGATGGCGAAGGTGAAGGTCACTCTGAGGGAGGTCGCGAATGCCGGGTCGTTGAACATCCGCTCGTAGGACTCGAGCGTGTAGTTCGCCTCGCTGGAGCCGAGCATCGCATCGGTGAAACTGAGCCTGACGATCTCGATGACCGGGTAGACGAAGACGAGCACCATCATCGCGATGATGGGCACGAACCACGGCCAGGTGCGCTGGCGCCTGGCCGTGAGGCCAGGGCGCCAGCCCACCCGTGCGCGTGCAGTCGGCCTCGTCACGCTCACGATTGCGCGATCGCGTCCTTCAGCGCGTCCTCCGGCGACCGCGATCCGGATGCGACGCTGGATGCCGCCGCACCGAGCGCTGCAGCGACGGCGGAGTAGGCCTCGTGCGAAGGACGCGTGCGCGCGTACTTGCTGAGATGGTCGCGGAAGGTCTCGGTGAACGGGTTGGTGGTGTAGTCGGCGTGCTCGTAGACCGAGGATCGCGCCGGCAGGAAGCCTCCGACGGAGCACCACTTCGCCATGCCCTCGTCGCCGATCCAGCCGTCGACCAGGAACTCGCCCGCGGATGCCACGACCTCCGGCTCGTCCTCGATGAACATGCCGTAGGACCAGCCGCCGGCGATGGTTGCAAAGTCCTTGCCGTTCGCGCTCGGGATGGGGGCGACGCCCCATTCCTCGAAGAAGTCGCCGGAGCCGCCGAGGCTCGCGTACTGACCGGGGAACCAGGATCCGTGCAGGAACATGCCGACCTGGCCGGCGAGGATGTCGGCATTCTGGTCGTCGACGGTGACGTATGAGGCGACCTTCGAGGGGGTGACGCCCTCCTCGATGCATCGCCCGATGTACTCGAGCACACCGAGCATCGCGTCGTAGCCTTCACCGTCGGCGAAGCCGATGGAGCCGTCTTCGTTGAGGATCTCCGCGCCCTGCGCGAGGTACGGTGCGAGCACGGCGTACATGAGCGGGCTCGCGCCGTTTCCTGCGGGCAGGGAGAAGTACATCCCCTGGTCTGCGAGCTTCTTCCCGATCTCGTAGACGTCGTCCCACGATGCGGGCGGCGTCTCGACGACGTCCTTCCGGTAGTAGAGCACGCCGAGGTCGGTCGTCATGGGCAGGGCGACGGGGACGCCGTCGCGGAGCATGATGTCCTGCAGGTTCGGGAACCAGTCGTCGAGGGAGAGCCCGGCGTCCTCGATCACGCTCGTGAGGTCCGTCATGTTCGGAGCGAGACGAGGTGCGAGGTAGGAGTCGACCATGGAGACGTCCGGCGCGGTGCCCTGGCCAGCCTGCTGGATGAGCTTCGCCATCGCGGCGGATGCGTCGGAGCCGGTGATCTGGGCCTCGATCGAGAACCCGGACGACTCTTGGAAGGCGTCGAGGACGCCCTGAACGTACTCGACGCGCTTCGCATCGGGCGATTGCACCGAGTAGGCCGGAATCGTCTGCCACACGAAGTTGGTCCTGGATGCCGCGGATGTGTTCGGCGAACACGAAGACAGCGCCATTGCTGCTGCTCCTGCGAGTGTCACCTGCAGGAATGCGCGTCGCGAGAATGCGTTTGTTTCGTTCACTAGGGTCTCCCCCTTTCTCATGCTCCTTGGGAGTGGGAGCAGCTTGGTCGTTGCCTGTCGATCAGCTCTGGTCGGAAGGCCAGGTGGTGAAGCGGCCTTCGCGTCGGTCGCGTTCAACGTCTTCTTCCCTGCGTGCGGCCGGCTCGCCGTAGCCGCCGGCGCCGCTGGTGTAGATCGAGACGACGTCGTCGACGTCGAGGTCGGCTTCGCCTGCGGCGATCGGATCCTCGAGGCCGTTGATGTCGCAGTGTCCCGCGGCGCCCTCCTGGCCGCCGAACAGGCCCCAGGGGCGGGAGGTGACGCGCGTGGTGTCCCACTGCACGTGCACGTCCGCGGTGAGCGCGCGTACGCGTCGCAGGATGCCCATGCCGCCGCGGAACTCGCCCGCCCCGCCGGAGTCGTCCACGAGCTCGTAGCGTTCGATCAGCAGCGGGTACTCGGATTCGAGCGCCTCGACCGGCAGGTTGCTGGTGTTGGTGATGTGCACCTGGATGCCGTCGAGTCCGTCCTTGTTGTAGCGTGCTCCTGAGCCGCCGCCGAAGCTCTCCATGTAGACGAAGTAGCGTCCGGTCCTCGGGTTCAGCCCGGAGAACATGGCGCCGGTGTTGGCGCCGTTGCTCGCCGCGGTGACGCGGTGGGGAGCGGCGTCGGCGATCGCGCGGTGCACGAGATCGACGATGCGCTGGCAGGTGTGCGAGCGCTGGAACACGGCGGCGGGCTCGACCGCGTTCAGGACGCTGCCCTCCCTGGCTTTGATGTGCACCGGTCGATGCAGTCCGGCGTTCGGGATGATGTCGGGATCCGTGACCGTCAGCACGCTGTAGTAGACGGTGGCGTAGAGCGCGGTCCAGACGACGTTGATCCCCATCGGCACCTGGTCTGGCCCGTCGAACTCGAAGAACAGCTCGTCGCCGTCGATCGTGAGCGTGAGGTTCAGATCGAGCGGTTGCGCCAGGCCGGGGAAGTCGAAGACGTCCTCGGAGTGGTAGGTCCCGTCCGGAAGCTCCCGGATCGCCGCGCGCATGCGGCGCTCGGTATAGTCCATCAGCGCCGCGGTGGCCGCGGAAAGCGTGTCTGCGCCGAACCGTTCTGCCAGTTCCAGGTAGCGCACCCGGCCGAGTGCGTTCGCGGCCATCTGCGCGTGCAGGTCCGGGACGCGTTCGCTCGGCACCTGGCAGTTGACCAGGATCAGTTCGAGCAGGTCCTCCTGCACGACGCCTCGCTGCGCGAACTTCACCGGGGCGATGCGCAGTCCCTCCTGGAAGATGTGCTTGTGGCCGCGGTCCGCGTAGTCGGCGTGGTGCGCGGCGTTCGCGACCCAGGCGTGGATCTTGCCGTCGACGAAGATCGGCGTGGCGAGCACGATGTCCGGCAGGTGGGAGCCGCCGCCGCGGTAGGGGTCGTTGCCGATGAAGACGTCGCCGTCCTCGATCCGGTCCTCCGGGTAGCGGCGACGGATCTCGGCGATGATGCCGATGAGCGTGCCGAGGTGGAGCGTGGAGCCGAGCTCGTCCTGGGCGACGATCAAGCCGTCCTTGTCGAACACCGCGGCGGTGCCGTCGCGACGCTCTTTGATGTTGGTGGAGAACGCGGCGCGCACGAGGGTGCTGCCCACCTCCTGCACGAGCGAGCGGAGCGCTGAGCTGATGACCTCGACGCGAATCGGATCGATGGCAGAGTGTGTGTTCGTCATTCCTTCAGTCCTGCGTCGTGATGATGAGATTGCGGTGTGCGTCGACGAGTACGCGGTCTTCGGGCATGACGAGCGTCGTCGTGTCGAACTGCTCGATGATCGCCGGGCCCTGGAAGTCGTCGCCGGAGTTGAGGAGCGTCCTGTCGATGACGGGGACCGTCTGCCTGCCGTGCTCGCGCGAGAGGTACACGGATCGTTCGCCGATCTTGGCCCCGTCGGTCGCCTCGACGGGTGCGCTCTGGGACTGGGCGACGCCGGCGGCGTCTTCCACTGTGCCGACCGCCTGCACCCGGACCGTGACCACTTCGATGTCGGTGTCCGCCATCTGGTAGCCGTAGAGCCTGTCGTGCTCGGCGACGAAGTCTTCGAGGATCTGCTCGATGTCGAACTCGCCCGCGTTGCCGGTGAGCCGCACCGCGACCTCCTCGGAGAGTCGGATCGGCAGCTCGTAGTTCTGGCCGCGGTAGCGCATCTCGACGGTCCGCTCGATCGTGCGGCGCTTCTGATCCACGCCGTTGTCGTCGAACCATGCGTCCGCTGCCTGCAGCAGCGGCCGGAACCTGGCTGCGAGCCGGTCGGCGAGGTCTTCGCCGACCACGGTGATGGTCGTCGAGGAGAAGTCGGTGCGGATGTCGGTCAGCAGCAAGCCGAGTGCGGAGCCCGCGCCCGGGGTCTCCGGCACGATCACGGTCTTGATTCCGAGCTCGCGGGCGAGACGCGCCGCGTGCAGCGGTCCCGCGCCGCCGAAGGGGTAGAGGGCGTGGTCGCGGGGGTCGTAGCCGCGCTGCACCGAGATGACCCGGATCGCACGTGCCATGTTCGCTACGACGACGCTGACGATGCCGTCCGCGGTCTCGTCGACCGACATCGACAGCTCGTTCGCGAGCCGCTCGACGGCCTCGATGGATCGGGTGTTGTCGATCTTCATCTGGCCGGCGAGCAGGTATTCGGGGTTGAGCACGCCGAGCACGACGTGCGCATCCGTGACCGCCGCCTGGTCGCCCTTGCCGTAGCAGGCCGGCCCGGGGTCGGCGCCTGCGCTGAGCGGTCCGACCTTGAGGTGGCCGCCCGCGTCGATCCAGGCGAGCGAGCCGCCGCCGGCGCCGACGGTGTTGATGTCCAGCATCGCCGCCCGCAGCGGGCGCCCGTCGAGCTCCATGCCGTTGGACGAGGTCGGCTGACCGTCGCGGATCAGGGAGACGTCGGCGCTGGTGCCGCCCACGTCCACGGTGATGATGTCAGGGTAGCCCGCTTCCTTGGAGATCTCCGCAGCGCCGACGACGCCGGTGCTCGGCCCGGACAGCACCATCCGGACGGGGAAGTCCTTCGCCGTCTCGAAGGGGCTGATCCCGCCGTTGCTGAGCGTCACGTACGGGGTGGAGCGCAGTCCGGCGTCGGAGATCGTGTGCTGCAGTCTGCGCAGATACCCCGAGACGATCGGACCGAGGTAGGCGTTGATGACCACGGTGGAAAGGCGCTCGAACTCGCGGAATTCGGGGAGCACCTCGCTCGAGAGCGACACGTAGACGCCGGGCAGCTCTTCCTCGAGGATCTCCCGGATGCGGATCTCGTTGTCGGGTCGAAGGTAGCTGTAGAGCAGGCAGACCGCGACGGCGTCCACGGCGTCCTCGCGCAGTTCAGCGGCGATTCGGCGGACGTCGTCTTCGTCGAGCGGGGTGTGCACGGTGCCGTCGAACAGCGTGCGCTCCTTGACGCCGTAGCGTCGGTCGCGGGGCACGAGCGGCGTGGGCTTGTCCGCCTGGATGTCGTAGACCTTGGGGCGGATCTGGCGCGCAAGCTCGAGCAGGTCGCGGAAGCCGTCGGTCACGATGAGGCCCGTTTTCGACCCGGTTTCGGTCAGCAGCGTGTTCGTGCCGACCGTGGTGCCGTGTGCGAAATAGCCGATGTCGGAGAAGCCCGCACCGGGGATCTCGCCGAGCAGCTGCTGTACGCCGGCCACCACCGCTTTGCCAGGGTCTTGCCGATTGCTCGACACCTTGGTCACGTATAGGGATCCAGTGTCGGTATCGAACGCACACACGTCCGTAAAGGTTCCGCCTGCATCCACTCCGAAACGCAACGCCATTGTTTCGCCAACTCTCCTTCGTCGTATTTCCACAAGTAAACAAGACCATTCAAATGAAGTCAATACTAAACGGTGGATCCATCAAAATGTAACAGAACGGTAATCAAGCCATTCGACGGGCGGGATCACCGGATTCACGCGAAACGCGCGGCGCTGAATGCCGATGCCGGAATCGCTCCGCTCTCGTCGAGCGCGAGCTGCACCGCGACCTCGCCGACGGCCGCGGACGTCTTGAAGCCGTGCCCAGAACAGGCCGCTGCGAGGAGGACGTTCGGGACGTCCGCGACCCGGTCGATCACGAACCGCTCATCGGGCGTGAGCGTAATCATGCAGCCCGTCGCGTGTCGTGCCTTCGGCACCAGCCTCGGGAACTGCTGCGCGACGAACGCCTCGACGCGTTCGACTTCCCAGGCGTCGACCTCGGTGGGGTTGCGGGAGGGGTCGTCGACCACGTAGCCGTCCTGCTGGCGCAGCCCGACCTTCACTCCGTGGTCGTCGATGACCCCGGCACCCCAGCCGTACTCGCTGTCGAGTTTGCGCCGGAACGCGGGGAATCTCGACGCGGCGAACTCGTCCTCGGCGCCGGGGACGGGGTGGAACCAGCTCAGCAGCGCCCGCCGGGTCACGAGCGACACCGGCAGTTCGAGCCCGAGTCGGGATGCCCACGGGCCCGCGGCGATCACCACCGTGCGGGCGCGGATCGTCTCGGCGTCGTCGAGCACGACCTTCGCCCCGCCGGCGATGCTGCGGATCGCGGTCACGCGCGTCCGCGAGAGCACGGAGGCGCCGCGCTCGCGCGCGGCGCCCAACGCGGCGAGGATCGCACGTTCCGGCCGGACCACACCGAGTGAGGGGTCCAGGATCGCGATGTCCTCGTCGCGGACGTGGTGCTGCGGGTAACGCGCGCAGATCTCGTCCGCGTCGAGCTCCTCGTAGGGCATGGCGTGTCCGTCGAGCACCGCGCGGCTCTCGAGGATCAGATCGGAATCCGGAGGGGCGATGATGATGCCGGAAGTCAGCGTGACGATCTCCTCGCCGCTTCGTCGTTCGAGGTCCCGCCAGATCTCCAGCGAGCGGAGGGCCAGGTCTGTGTAGATCTGGCCCTCCGATGCCGCACCCCTGAACACGCGCGAGAGCCCGTGCGACGAGCCGCGGTCATGCCCGAGCTCGTACTGCTCGATGCCGATCGCGGACAGTCCGCGTTCGGTCGCGGCGAGCAGGGTGCCGGATCCCACGGCCCCGAGACCCACTACTGCAATGTCGTACATCTGTCACCACTCCTTGTTGTGCGGAGCTGGTCTGCGTTCCTGCTCCGCGAACTCTTCCAAAAACAAGCGATCAATCGGAAACATGCAAATCACAGCGGGTCGACGATTAGGGCCTTCCGGCGCAGACGCCGAGGATCCGGGCCGCTTCGGCTGCCATGACTTGACGTGCCGGGCGGAGGTACTTCCGCGGATCGACCTCAGCGGCGTCCGCACCGAGCGCGGCACGGAGCCGCTCGGTGAAGAGCACGTTGAACCGGGTGCCGACGTTGACCTTCGATATCCCGGCTCCGATGGCGGCCCGCAGCTGTGCATCGCTCACTCCTGACGAGCCGTGGAGCACCAAGGGCGCAGACACGCGACTCGCGATCCGAGCGATCAGCGCCGTGTCCAGAGTCGCGCCGGTGGATCGCATGGCGTGGGAGCTCCCCACTGCGACGGCCAGGCCGTCGACCCCGGTCGCAGCGGCGAAGGCCTCGGCCTGTTCTCGATCGGTGCGAGCGGCGGGGTCGTGCACGCCGTCCTTGCCACCGACTTCGCCGAGCTCCGCCTCGACCCAGATCCCGGATCCGTGCAGTTGCTCCGCGATCCTGGCGGTGGTCGCGACGTTCTCGTCGTAGTCCAACGCGGAGGCGTCGAACATCACCGAGGTTGCGCCGAGCTCCGGTGCGCGTAGCGCGAGCGCGGCGTCGGTGATGTGGTCGAGTTGCACGGCGATCGGTGCGGATGAGGCACGTGCGGCGGCGACCGCCGCAGCCACGGGCGCCTCCGGCCCGGAATGGTAGGCGATCGCGTTCTGGGAGAGCTGCAGGATCACACCCGCGCCCTGCGACTCGGCAGCGTCGCGGAACGCCCACAACTGCTCGAAGGTGATGAAGTTGAACGCGGGCACGGCGCCGTGGGCGTCCTGGAGCAGCGCCGCTGGGCTGACGAGCGGCATCTCAGGAGGCCAGTCGCGGGTTCGCCGGCCCGGTCCCCGCGTCGTGCTCCTCGATGACCGTTGCGATCGACGCGAGTTCGCGTTCCGACAGCGTCAGCTCCGCGGTGTCCACCCAGTCGTCGATCTGCTCGGGGCTGCGCGCGCCGGCGATCGCGCTCGTGACGCCAGGCACGGAGAGCACCCAGGCGATGGCCACCGCGCTCGCGGGCACGTCGTGCTCGGCGCCGATGCGCTTGAGCTCATCCACGACCGCCAGGTTCGCGAGGAACCGCTCGCCCGTGAAGTCGGGGTGCGTGCGGCGCCAGTCGTCGTCGGGGAGCTGCGTCACGCGTTCCGGGGAGAAACCGCCGCTGAGCAGTCCCGATTCGAGCGGGGCATAACAGATGACACCGGTGCCGGAGGCCTTCGCCAGCGGGATCAGCTGCGCGGCCGCGTCGCGGTTGAGTGCAGACAGCGGCGGCTGGATGACGTCGACGTGGCCGAGCTGCTCCGCGCGGCGGAGCTGGTCCGCGTCGTGGTTGGAGAGGCCGATGGCGCGCACCATGCCCCTGTCGCGCAACTCGAGGAACACCGGCCAGTAGTCCTCGACGGTGAAGTCGTCCTGCGGCGGCCAGTGCATGTGGAGCACATCCAGCCGCTCGACCCGCAGGCGGCGCAACGAGGCTTCGACATCCGCGCGGATCGCTCGCGGGTCGCCCGTGCGGAACGGCTCCGCGCGCGGGGCGTCGTCGTCCCACAACAGCCCCGCCTTCGTGAACACCAGGGGTCGTTCCGACTCGGGCATCGATGCCAGCTCGGTGCCGATCAGCTCCTCTGCGAGTCCGTTGCCGTAGATGGGAGCGGTGTCGATCCAGTTGATACCGCGTTCGAGAGCGCGGCGGAAGGTGCGGATGGATGCGTCGGCATCCTGGGCGCCACGGCCGGACACCCATTGGCTCCCTCCCATGGGGAGCGAGCCAAAACCGATCGTCGTGATCTCGATGCCGCTCGTCCCGAGCGCTCGAGTGGGTAGGGTGTTCATCTCGTCCTCCTCGATAGAGACCTGGCTCATGCCAGGAAGTTAGGTGTCGGTTCTTCTGCCGTGCGCCCGCTCGAGTGCGGCGGTGAGCGCGCGGAAGCCTGCCGCCCACGCGGGTGCTGCGTGCAGCTCCTCCCGCCGGGGTGTGGCAGAGGGGAGTCCTCGGGCCGCAGCCGAGATCAGCGCGGCGCCGACGGCGGTCGGCTCCTTGAGCGATGACACCGAGATCGGTGCTATCGCGAGCTCGGCCCGTGCGAGTCGCCACCGAGCATCGTGCGTCGGCGGCCCCGCTGCGATCATGCTCGCGACGGTGACACCGCCGAGCCGGGCAAGTGTCTCGTCCACCCGTCTCGCGGTGAACGCGATCCCGTCGGTGATCGCGGCGAGCACCTGTTCCGGCCGCGTGCCCGCGGTGACACCGAGCAGGTCGACGCCGGTCTGCGTTCCGGTCCCCACCAGGGCGAGCAGCGAGGGGTCAGGGGCTGCGGATTCGGTTGATGCGCTCGCGGGCGCGAGCAGGCCGCTCCACTGCTGGTGGATACGTCCGGCCGCGAGTTGCGCGTGAAGATAGAGGTCGCCGGTCACGTGGCGTCCCAGGGCGATCCCGGAGGGGAGTTCGGCGGCGGAGCCGGGTCCATGGAAGAGCAGCACGTGCGCCTCCGCGGTTCCCGCCGACAGGAACATGTCGCCGGCGTTCCGTGCGCCGGCTGCGTATCCGGCGCAGAGATGGTCGTGTCCGGCCGAGGTGACGGTGACGCCCGTCGGGAGTCCCCAATCCGAGGCGAGTCGTGCGGAGATGGGCTGTGCGTGGCTCAGCGGCGAGACCACGGTGGGGAACGTCGAGGCCGGCCATCCCGCCTCGGCCAGCAACTCGGGATGCCAGCATCGTCCGACCGGGTCGTAGAAGCCGGTCCGCGAGGCATGCGTCTCGTCGATCGTCACTCGATCGGCGATCGGCTCGCTCAGACTGCTGGCGACGACGCCCGAGAGCGAGGTGAAGCCTGCGACGTCCTCGTCGCGGATCCCCAGAGCTGCCCGGTTCGCACTCAGCCAGGCGAGCTTGTGCCAACTGAGCGTCGGGTCCACATCGGATCCCGGGACCGCCACGCCGGTGTTGTACCAGCTCGGGCTCGGGGCGAGGGGAGCTGCGAACCGGTCGACGAGGTAGACCTCTTCCCCCAGGGAGGCGACGCCGAGGGATCGGATGGCCGCGCGCTCGTCCGCGCCGAGTTCGGACAGCGATGCGGCCACCGTCTGCTTGGCCGCCTCGACGACCGCGCTGCTCCGCCGCATGTCGCCGGAGCCGCTCGGCTCGACCGGTGTCGGCAGACTCGTGCTGACCAGCACTGCCAATGATTCGGTGTCGACGACGATCGCTTTGGTGCTCGTCGTGCCGATGTCCAGGCCGACGGCGAGGACGCGCTCAGACATCGGTCGGGCGGCGCTGCTCGATGACGCTGAGACGGATGCCGGCGCGATAGGGGTTGAGATCCGGGTCCGGGCCGATGTCCGGAGTAATGGTCGCCGCGTTGGCGGCTGCCGCCGCGCTGCCGAGCTCGAGCGCCTCGTGCAGCGAGGTGCCCCGATGCGCGGCCGCGAGCAGCCCGGCGAGCAGCGTGTCGCCTGAGCCGGTCGGGTTCTGCACGACGATGGGGGCCGTGTGCACCCGGACGACTTCATCCTCGGTGACCGCGACGAGGCCGCCGGGACCGAGCGTGACGAGCACGAGCCTGGTGCCCGAGCGGAGCGTGCGGCGCATTGCGGCGACCAGCTCCGGGAGTCGTGCCTCGGACCAGACCGGATCGACGGCGGAGTCCAGCGCGGAGAACTCTTCGAGGTTGCACTTGATCGCCCACGGGCCGCGGCCGGCCACCTCGACGAGGGTGGTCTCCGCCGCGTCAACGAGGGTGTGCGTCCCGTTGCGGGAGCACTCGGCGATCAGTTCCGTGTAGCGCTGCGCCTCGACGCCCTGGGGGAGGCTGCCGGTGAACGCGACCAGGCTTCCCGGGGTCAACGAATCCACGAGGGTCGCCCTGAGCTGCTCGAACTCCTTGCCGGACACCTCCGGCCCCGGCTCGTTGATGACGGTCGCGGAGCCGCTTCCCGGGTCGACGACGATGGTGTTGATCCTCGTCTCGCCGGCGATGCCGGTGTGCAGGTCCCGGATCCCGAGCCGGTGGCACTCTTCGCGCAGATAGCTGCCGACTGCGCCGCCGAGGAACCCGTGGGCTGCGACGTCGACCCCGAGCCGACGGAGCGCCCTGGCGACGATGAAGCTCTTGCCCCCGGCGCGAGGTCTCGTCTGCTGGGAGCGGTTCACCTGATGCAGTTGGAAGCCGGGGACCTCTTCAGTGCGGTCCATCGAGGGGTTCAGGCCCACTACGTGAATACCCTGACCTTGCGTGATCGGCCATGCGGCGGTATTCACAGGTCGTGCCTCCTTTGGTTGCGGCCGGTGACTTCTAATCACCAATGAAACCTAACGAAACCGAGCATAGCAAATCTTAATTACCAGGGAAACAAGATGAAACGCAACCCGAACGGGCTGAAAGGCTAAGATGCGGTGAGTTTCCCGTTCCGCAACGTCGGGATCGCTCAGAACGGCGCCGTCGTTCGGGGCCGCCTTCGGCGCGAAGGCGACCGGAGCGCCGCGCGGTGCAGTAGCGTGCCCCGTGCGGTGGACGAAGTGAGGGAGGTACTCGTGGTCATGTCCGAGCAACAACTGTCGAGTGCGGAACGGCAGCGGCTGCTGCTGGAGATCGCCCGCTCGCAGGGCAGGGTCCGAGTGATCGAGGCCGCTACCGAACTGCATGTCACGCCGGAGACGATCCGCAAGGACCTCAATGCGCTGCAGGAGAGCGGCTTCATCCGGCGCGTCCACGGCGGCGGTGTGCTGGTGGAGTCCTTGGCGTTCGAACCGAGGCTCGCAGCGCGGACCGAGCAGATCGAGCAGAAGCGTCAGATCGCGAAGAGCGCAGTGAGCGAGCTGCCGAGCAACGGTGTGATTTTCATCGAGTCGGGGTCCACCACGCAGCTGCTCGCCGAGTTGATCCCGGCGGATCGTTCGCTCGTGGTCATCACGAACTCCCTGCCCACGGCGATCCAGCTCTCATCCCGCCCGAACCTGACGCTCGTGACGCTCGGCGGTCGTGTGCGCTCGGTGACGCTCGGCACGGTGGATGGGCTCGCGATCAGGAACTTGTCCGAGATGAACGTCGACGTCGCCTTCCTGGGGACGAACGCCCTCAGCATCGAGCGGGGTCTCACGACGCCGGACATCGGCGAGGCTGAGATGAAGCGGGCTGCGCTGTCCTGTGCTCGTCGCCGCGTGCTGCTGGCCGACAGCTCCAAGCTGGACCAGGTTTCGTTCTTCCGGTATGGAGATCTGAACGATATCGAGCTCCTCATCACTGATTCCGCGGTCAGTCCAGAGCTGGAGACCGCACTCAATCAGACGATAGATGAGGTTCGAGTGGCGAGCTAATACTCTTCTACCCAGGAATTGCCCGCGACTCGGAAGAATCTCAGTCGCCATCTCCAGTGACGATGGCCCTGCTAATGACCAAGAGCAGCGCGGGCCATGAGGAAGTCTGAATCCTGGCCGGTTCGCTGGCGCTGCAAGAGGCCCCTGTCGAGAGCGTCGAGAGCAAGATCAGTGCGCATGTTCGTTGAGGTGTGCCAGCCGACCACCCGTCGTTTGAAGACGTCGATCACGAACGCCGCGTAGACCCAGTCGGCGTTGGTGAGGATGTAGGTTACCCGTCCAAGGCGAACCGGGCCTGGCTGCACAAACCGCGGGATCGCCGCGACCATCCCCGAACGCGACGATCGGTGACCAGCAACGCGACCGCTACCGCGGCCGCAACGTCGTCCAACGCTACTTTCAACAAGCTCAGGCAATGGCCCGGCGCGCGATGCGCTCAGACAAGACCGCCCGCAACCACCAGGCCGGGCTCTGCCTCGTCGCGACGCTCCGCTGGCTCACAACCCACGGTCTACGCGAGTGGAGGCCCCAGGCTCAACCACCCATAGCGTCTAGCCCTGAGACATGGGACTGCTGCACGAATAGGTCACATTTGATCTGGCTTGCCCGGGAGGTCGGCCTGGAAGGATGTTGCTGTACCCAAGCCCTACCCGTCCGAGTTCCGTGACGACGTCGTGCGCGTTGCCCGAGGCCGCGGGCCCGGTGTGACGATTGAGCAGATCGCGAAAGACTTCGGGATCCACCCGATGACGTTGCAGGGGTGGTTGCGTCGCGCCGACATCGATGCGAAAGTCAGACCGCACGGTGAAGTGGACGCCTACCTGGCTCGCCAGCTGCTTGGATGGAATGCGTCGAACATGGAGCCCGCGGTTGACTTCCGCTCGCTGAGATACTCGCCGGCGATCGGTGCCACCCTCAATCCGTTCGGCGCAGTGTGGAAAAGCGCATCGCTCGCTGCATCGCGTCGGCTGGCTCGATGATGGCAGGGGCGGGAGATCGCCGCATCCGAGTCTGTGAGCGCGTCGACGACCGCTACCTTCTCGAAGACTTCTTCGCAAAGATCCGTCAAGCGGAATCAGAGCGTCGTCACCCGCGGTCGACGACGAAATGCCCTCCCGTCGCGCATCCGTGAGAAGCGGGAGCGGCCTCGCCGGTGCCGCGCGCCACCTCACTATGCTGAGGGCATGACTTCGTCGACGGCGCTGCTCACCGACCGCTTCGAACTCACCGTCCTGGGGACGGCGCTGCGCGACGACGGAGTCGCGCTCGCGGAGGCGGGACCAGACCATCCCCACGGCCTACATCGACGCGAAGTGTGCGCCGGCAGCCGGGACGCGGGGCGATGAGCGGAGTCCTCGTCACCGGAGCGACGGGATTCATCGGCGGTCATGTGGTGCGAGAGCTGCTCCACGACGGTCACGACGTGGTCGGCGTGAGCCGGCATCCGCTCCGTCCTGAGACCCGGCACCTCCTCGGGCACGAAACCGACCGGCTGCGTCTCGAGGTTCTCGCCGCCGACTACGAGGACGGCCTACGTCGCGTGTTCGAACGCCACCGCCCGGACGGCATCGTGCACGTCGACGCGATGGTCGACGTCGTCGTGCTCCGCACGGCACCCCTACGCGCGCTGGAGAGCAATGTCCTGCCCACCATCGGCCTGCTCGAGATGGCGCGGGACACCGGTGTGCAGGACTTCGTTTACCTTTCGTCAATCGCCGTGCTGCCGACGGTCCAGGTGGAGCCGATCCCCGTACGCCACTCGTTCGTAACCGAGACGGAAGGACCCGGCGGAGGCTTTTACGGCGCGTCGAAGGCCGCGGCAGAGGTGTTCGCCCTTGAGTACGCGGCGAGCTTCGGGATGAACGTGCGCATCGTCCGACCCTCCGCGGTGTACGGGTTCGGGATGCAATGGCCCATCGGACTCAAGCCCCTCGTCGAGGGCGGTGTCGACGGCATCGACGTGGACCTGGGGACCCAGCGGATGCCGGCACGCGACTTCACTCACGTCGCCGATGTCGCAGGGGTCATCGCCCGCCTGCTCGAGCGGCCCGACACCACGCAGAGGGTCTTCTTCGCCGCCACAGGGCGTTCACTGGTGAGCGAGGAGCAGCTCATCGAGACCGTTCGTCGTCAACTGCCCGACCTCCGCGTACGTTTCGAGCCGGGTGCAGACACCGACGTATCGGTAGAGAGCGCCTACCGCGGGGTGCTGGACGTGTCGGCCCTGCGCGACGAGCTGGGCTACGCCCTCCGGTTCCCCGACCTCTCCGAGGGCATCGCGGAGTACATCGGCGCGTACCGCGCCTTCCGCGGCGCCTGAGCGGTGCGGCGGCGTCGGGTCAGCGCGCGAAGAGACGCAGTGCGGCCGCGAGCTCCGTGTGCGTGTGCGCGTACTCGGACGCGGGTACGCCGTCGACGGCGGCCCGCCACGCCTGCCGGATGCTCGCCGCGCCCGCAGCGGGCCCGTCGGGATGTGCCATGATGCCCCCGCCGCACACGTACATCAGGTCGACCGTTCCGAGTGCGGCATACGTGTCGGCGGCCTGGTCGGCGGACTGCGCTGACGAGAACACCGGCATCACCGCCGGGTGTCCGTTCTCGGGCCGTAGGCAGGCCCTCGCCGAGCGCAGCACCGAGGCGTCCGACTCCCAGAACTTGTTGCGCAGGCCGTTCACGTGCAATTGATCGGCGCCCGCCAGTCGCCACAGCTGCGACCACACGGCATACGAGTAGCCGAGGAGCGGGTGCCGGGTCATCGCGCCCCATCCGTTGCGGTGCGCGTGGATCGGAAGTGAGCTGCGCTCGCGGACCGCCCGCAGCGCTCCGAGACCGACGGCGTTCACGCTGACCATCACGCAGGTGCCGCCGGCCTCGGCGACGGCATCGACATGCCGCAGCATCTCGTCGAGCTCGTCGGTGACGTTCACCGCGTACATGGCTAGCGCCCCGGTGTCGTCGGCCGCATCCTGCAGACTGTGCATGACCCCGCTCAGCCGCTCTTCGAATGGCGAGTGCGGCGAGTTCGCCATGAGCTCGTCGTCCTTGATGAAGTCGAGTCCGGCGCGGGCGAGGTCACCGGCCAGGGCTGCGGTCTCATCGGGGGTGAGTCCCACGCTGGGCTTGATGATGGTGCCGATGATGGGGCGGTCCTGCACGCCGGCGAGCCGGCGGGTGCCCTCGATGCCGAACTGAGGGCCCGGATGCGCCGCCCCGAACACGGGCGGGAGGTCCAGCGACTCCAGACGGATGCCGCTGAGCTGCTGCAGCTCGAAGAGATTCCCGGCGACCGTCGCCAGCAGGTTCGGCAGCGCCGTTCCCACGTTCTCCAGTGGGAAGGACAGCTCCACCTCGGCGCGACAATAGCGGCTGTCGGCAGACGCGACGGCACCGCTCAGCGATGGAACGACGGCGTCGTCGAGTGGCGTGATGCGCTCGACGGTCGCAGCGTGACGCGCATGCAGCTCGGGGGTCTCGCCAGGCAACGCGACGAACGTCCCGGTGGACTGCTCCCCCGCCATCGCCGCAGCGGCGCTTTCGAGGCTGTCACCGGTCTCGATGACGTAGTGGGCGTGGATGCGGTCGGTACTCATGCTGTCCCGTCGGTTAGGAGGAGGATGTCGAAGGGAGCGATCGTGCGCGGCTTCGCGGCCACGATTCCGGTGAGGATGACGTCTCGGGGTCGATCCGTGAGGTTCGCGAGGACGATGGTGACGCCGGCGTCGAGGCGCAGGGCGACCCCCGCGACGGCTGCCGGATCGTCGCTCGTGAGGCGGAGGACTGCGTCGGCCGCGAACGCTCGCGTCAGCACGTCGGTCACGGGTGTGCTGCTGCCATCGGCATCGAGGATGCCGCGGGGCCCGGCGTGCTCAAACAGTGTGACCTCGCGGGCGCCGGCGGCGGACAGCGCGGAGAGCACCGCCACGGTCCATGCCGCAGCGAAGGGCTTGTGCTGCCGGGGGTCGACCGAGGCGGGGTCGACGCCGTCGACACGGTGCGCAGGTGCCTCCGCCGTCGCGTAGAGATTGCGCCGGGGCCGCAGGGTGACGGGCGACACGGTGACGTGATCCGTGTTGCCGCGGCCTCGCGCGGTCGAGATCATCGACGGGTACGCCTCGGTCGTCTGCATGACGGCGAGATCCGCACCGTCGTGCACCTGGGCGTTGATCGACAGCACGACCCCCTCGCGACCGGACGCCGACGGGAAGCGGTTGAGCTCGGCGAGGTTGCCGTCGGTCCCACCGCGAACCGGCGTCCCCGCGGGGGCTGCGGAGCGCACGGCGTCGAGCGTCACCGCGAGGGTGGTCGGCGCACCTTCCGTGTAGGCGAGGACGTGATCGACCTGGTCCGTGGCGAAGAGCCCGGCGAGCGCCTCGGCCGGAGCATCCTCGGCGACGGTGAGGGCGAGTTCGAGCGGCAGCCCGGTCGCGGCAGCGGCATGCAACGCGGGTGAGTCCGAGACCCGTCCGTCCGCGTCGACGTTCAGGTCGACGCGGAGCCACGCCGGGCCCAGCGCGGCGATGGCGTCGGCCGCAGCGGTGTACCGCGCCGCCCAGCCCACGCCGAGGCGCGGCCAGGGTGCGGGGGCGTCGTCGACGTGCACGTTGACGGGTGCCGGCGCGCTGTCGGCGCGCGATGGCAGCGTGCCGGTCGCTCGGAGGGTCACCGACTGGGTGACAACCTCCCCCTCCTGCAGCGTGAAGGGGAACGGCAGGGAAAGCGGACGGCTGTAGGTCTTGAACGAGGCGTCCGACCAGTTGCGCTGGTCCTCGGTCTCGAACACGTCTCCCTCGAAAAGTATCTCGATCTCCGCGCCGTCCTGGGTGCGCTGCCGGAACGCCGCGACATCGAGGAACGGCTGGTGCGGCGAGACCAGATCGGGGAACCGGGACGACTCGACCGTCCCGTCGGCGTGGATGACGTCGACGGGATGACCGGCTGCCTCGAGGGCGTGGAGCGCTACCAGCCCGATCCGGTTGGTGCGCGTCGATCGGCGCACACGGCCGTCGAAGGTCATCCGGACAGTGCTGTCCGGATGACCGGTGACTGTCCCGGCCCAGACCAGGTCGACTCCCGCTCCGCGGTGCTCGGATGTGAAGAACACGGAGAACCCATCCTCCGCGACCTCGCACCGCTCGATCGTCACCGCACCTTCCACTGTGCCCCAGTCCGCATCGCGCACCACACCGGCGAGGCCGCGCAGCACTTCCCGGTCGCCCAACCGGATATGGCGCAGCACGCCCTGCTCGTCCAGTTCAAGCGTCCAGGCTCCGGCATGCAGCATCCGTGTCATCGTGCCTCGATTCCCGTCCTGTCGACGCCGCTATTCCGCCACGATCTCCGCCACCGACGCGCGGACGTTCTCCTCGTCGAACACGCGCTTCCAGTCCGGCCGGAACAGGATGTCGCGCGCGGACTCGATGGCCTTGATGGCCCCGTCCGAGAACGGCGAGCCGATCTGGTCGAACAGGATCGCGAGCTCCACGCGCAGGTGGCCGAGGATGAACGCGAAAGCGGCGTCCGCGGGCACGCCGCGGGAGATCGCCTCGTCGGTAGCCTCACGGATGATCGTCACGCACGTGGCCGCGGTGGTCTCGGCGAGGACCGGCTCCAGCAGGACCATGTTGTCGACGGTGATTCGGTAGGCGTCGCGCACCGGGGCAAACATCGCGCGCACCACCGGCTCCGCGCGGTCGTAGTCCGCGTCGGTGCCGCTGATCAGCGCGATGACGACGTCCTGCTTGGCGGCCACGCCGCCGAAGTAATCCTGCTGCGCCTCGGCCTCGACCTCGTCGCTGAAGACCGGCGGATGGCACGGGTGACAAGCGACGGCGCTGATATCGTCGCGCAGAGCGATCTCCCCCGCATAGGGGGCGGCTGCGTCGAGCACCACGAGGGTGGCACCGGTCTGCATCTGCGGCACGATCTCCTTCGAGACGCGGCCGATCCGGTTGTCCGGCACGGTAAGGATCACCACGTCGGCGCCCGGGACGGCGTCTGCGACGTCCACCGCGTGGATGCCGAGAGTCGTCAGGCGCGCCCGCCCCTGCTCGCTCGGCTCGACGTGCGAGACGGTGTAGTCCGTCTCCTGAAGGTTCGCGCTGGTACGGAAGCCCATCTTGCCGCCGGCACCGATGATCGCGATCGAGGTCATTGTCTTTCCTTACTGGTTGGGAGTGGGAGTGGAAGATGCGTCACCGTCGAGGCTGGCGACCGTGGTGAAGTAGTCCGGACGGCCAACCTGGCCGCCCTTCAGGGCGATCTCCAGGCCGTCGACGGCGGGATCGTCCGCGGTAGCGCGGCACAGGGGGGAGCCGGGCGCGACCTCGGCGATCATCTGAAGCGCGAGGATTCCGAGCGAGCGGGCGACGAGTCCGGAAGTGTCGCCGCCGGCTACGACCAGTCGCCGCACGCCGCTTCCCCGGACGACTTGGCCGGTGACCTCACCGAGGGCGAGACCCAGGCCGTGCGGGTCGATGGGCCGCTCGTCTCGGGGCGGTGTGTGCAGGAGCACGTCCCTGCCGGTCTCCAGGGCACGTCGTGCCGCGGCGATGAGCGCGGCGATCCCGTCCGGCCCGGCCGTGACGGCGACCGGATCGACCGGCACGCCGACGAATCCTCGCGCCAGGGCGTCAGCGACCTGCGCGTCGCTGGCCGGCGCGCGGCTCCCGCTGACCGCGAGGGTCTGCACGCGCGTACCGTGCCGCGGTCGGAACGGCGAAGCCGGCGCGCCGCTCCGCTCAGCCCAGAACTCGGCGAGCGCGTACTCCACACCACTGGACCCCACCGCGACGACCGGACGGTCGGCGTCCCGGATCATCGCGTCGATCACGCGGCCGATCTGCACGAGGTCGCTCTCGTCCAGCACGTCGAACAGCAGCGCGTCGGCGCCGTCGGCCGCGGCGGCAGCCCTGCGGGCGTCGACGGCGTCGGGCCCGGCTGCGAGCGTGAGGCGGTCGACGAGAGCGACCCTCGCGGCAGTCTGGTGTCGGAGGTGGGCGATCAGCTCGGCCTCATCCATCGGTGTGATGGGGTGACGCGTCATCGTCGGGTGACGATCGAGCCGATGCGTCACACCGTCCGCCGTCGCGAAGAGGGTTCCGAACACCTGGTAGCGGCGCAGCACGGGCGCTCCGACGACCATCGGAACGAGACCCGCGTCGAAGGTGCGGCGCGAGATGTCCAGTCCTCGGCCGATACTGCCGATCGTCGGTGAGGAGTCGAACGTCGAGCAGATCTTGTAATGGAAGAGAGGCGCTCCTGCGGCGCGCAGGGCCTCGAGGATCGGCGGCAGCTCGGCGTCCATCTGCTCGGGGGTCATGGTCCGGGCGATCCCGGCGACCCCTACCGCCTGGGCATCGGGGAAGCGCGCGAGGTCCGCGGCGGTCGGCGTCTCGAGGAACAGCACCGTCTGGACGCCGGCGGTCGTGAGCGCCTCCATTACGTCCGCCGAGCCGGTGAAGTCGTCGCCGTAGAAGGTGAGCAGCGGTGTCGTCATCACGCCGACTCCTGCGTGCGGGCTGGTGCCGCGGGTTTCGGCGGAGGATCATCGTCCGGCCGCCCGCTGGTGATGACGGTGCGTCGCAGCTTCTCGAGTCGCCCCGTGCGGATGCTGTCGATCAGCACGGCGAGCAGGATGATGCCGGCCTGGACCATCTGCGTCAGGTACAGGTCGACGCGGATGAACCCGAGTCCGGTGTTGACGAGTTGGATGAGGAGCGTCCCGACCACGGTGCCCGGAAATACCGAGCCGCGTCCACCGAACAGGCTCGTGCCACCCAGCACGGCGGCGGCGATCGCGTCGAACTCTATGCCCTTCCCGGCCGCCGGGGTGACCGTGCCGGAGAACTGCTGGATCACGGCGATGAAGCTCGCCAACCCCACCAGGGCGCCGGAGATGACGTAGACGGCGAACTGGATGCGCCCCACGCGCACGCCCGCGCGCGCTGCGGCCTGGCGGTCCTCACCCGTCGCCAGGAGCTGCCGCCCGAAGGGCGTGCGCGTGACCGTCACATGGGCGAGCAGGACTACGAGTGCGAACACGGCGATGGGGAGGGGGATGCCGAGCACCGACTGCGCGCCCAGTGCGGTGATCGCGTCGGGATAGTTCACCTCGCGCGAGTCGGAGACTCCGTAGCCGAGGCCTCGGAAGGCGGTGAGCATGGCGAGGGTGACGATGAACGGGATGATCTTCAGCACCGACACCGCGAAGCCGTTGAAGGCGCCGAACATCGCTCCGATGAGCACGGCGAGAATCGGGACCACGAAGATCGGCATTGCCACGGTGTGCACGATCTGACCGACGACGACGGCCGTCAGGTACAGCAGCGACCCGACCGCCAGATCGATGCCGGCGGTCATCAGCACGAGCGTCATGCCGACGGACAGGATCCCGACATACGCCGACTGCCGCAGGATGAGGGTGATGGTGTCCCCGGACAGGAACCGCGGGTCCACTGCGGCGAAAGCGAGGAACACGACGACCAGCAGGATCACCGGCACGTTCTGGAGTGCGAGGTCCTTCACGCGCGACATGTCAGACGCCTCCCTGGATCTGGATGGATGCGGCCTCGCCCGCGGCGACCTCGTCGGGTCGCTCGCCGAACGCGGCGCCGAGGATGATGCGAGCGTCGAAGTGCGCCCGCGGGTATTCGGCGACGATGCGGCCGAGGCGCATCACGACGATGCGGTCCGCGATGCCGAGGAGCTCCGGCAGCTCGGACGAGATGACGAGGATGCCCGTCCCGGCATCGGCACGCTCTAGCGCCGTGCGGTACACCTCGTACTGCGCGCCGACGTCGACGCCGCGGGTCGGCTCGTCGAGGATCAGCAGCTCCGGCTCGGTGAGCAGCCACTTGGCCAGCACGACCTTCTGTTGATTCCCGCCCGAGAGGGCTTGCACGGGCAAGCGCGTCACGTCCGTCGCCTTCAAACGCAGGACGTCGGTCACCGCCTGAACGCGCGCACGCAGGGAGCGGCGGCGCAGCGGCGCCAGCACTCCCCCGCTCCACCGTGCCAGCGACGGCAGCGCGGCGTTCGCGACCACCGGGAACTCCATAAGCAGCCCCTCGCCACGGCGGTCCTCGGTGACGAAGGCCAACCCTGCCGCGATCCGCGCGCGGGGCGACAGGCGCGTCACGTCCGTGCCCGCCACCTCGATGCGGCCGCTGTCGGCGGCATCGAGCCCCGCGATCACGCGTGCAAGCTCCGTGCGTCCCGCGCCCATGAGTCCGAAGACGCCGACGACCTCGCCGCGGTCCACGGTGAGCGTTGCGCGGTGGACGAGGCCGGTCGCCGATACGTCGTCGAGACGCAGTGCCGGGACCGCTTGGACATCGGTGGGCGTGTGGCCTGCCCGGTCGGGGTAGAGACTGTCGAGCGGGCGGCCCACCATCAGCGTGATGAGCTCCCGGACGGGGAGGTCGGCCTCGGCCCGCACGTCGATGAGGGCACCGTCGCGCATCACGGCGATGCGGTCTGAGAGCTTCTTCACGTCATCGAGAATGTGGGAGACGTAGATGAACGAGGTTCCCTGAGCCGTGAGGCGCTCGATGAGCGCGAAGAGCAGCTGTGTCTCGCGGCTGGTGAGGGAGGTGGTCGGCTCGTCGAGGATGATGAGCCCAGGGCTTCCGAGAGTGCCCTTCACGATCTCGAGCATCTGACGGTGACCGGGACTCAGCTGCTCGACGATGGTGGACGGCGAGAAGGGAAGCTCCAGTTGAGCGAGGGCGTTCGCGGTGTCGCGGCGCGCCTTCCGCCGATCCGTGAACACGCCCCAGCGTCGGGGGTACGCGGTGAGGAACACGTTGTCGATGACGGAGAGCTGCGAGAAGAGGTTCAGCTCCTGGTGCACGTGCGCGACGCCCCGCGCTCGTGCCTCGCCGGTGGACTTCGGAGCATAGGGGTCGCCGTCGATCAGCATCCGACCCTCGTCGGGTGTCAGCACGCCACCGACGATGTTCATCAGCGTCGACTTCCCGGCTCCGTTCTCGCCGACGAGGCCGAGGACCTCGCCTGGCTCGACCCGCAGCGAGATGTCGCGATTCACCGGCATGCCGAAGAAGGCGTGCGAGATGTCCTGCAGCTCCAGGCGGGGGGTCGAGGTCATCGCCGGCCCCCGATCAGACGGTTGCGGCCCACGTCGAGCAGCGCCGCGGCCACGATCACGAGTCCCTTCACGACCCACACCACGTGGAAGGGCAGATTCATGAGGTTGAGGCTGTTGCTGAGGATCACGAAGAACAGTGCCCCGAGGCACGCTCCGAGCACGCTGCCCTTACCGCCGAACAACGAGATTCCGCCGATGATCGCGGCGCCGATCACGTCGAGCAACATGTCGTCACCAAGCGTCGGGCGGCCCGCCCCCAGTCGAGACGAGTAGAGCACGCTGCCCAGCGCCGCCAGACCGGCGCTGATGACGTAGGCGGACATCACCATCCGGGTGTGCGGCACGCCGGACACCACTGCGGTGCGCCGGTTCGTCCCCGCGGCATAGAGCCAGGCGCCATAGGTGGTTCGCGAGAGCACGTAGTGCGCGACGATCGCGACGACGACCGCCACTCCCATCGAGAGCGTGAGGAACGATGCGACGCCGCCCCCCTGCGTGCTGCCGATCGCGAGGTACTCGGGCGGAAGGCTGGTCACGTTCTCGCTCCGGGTCATCCAGATGGCCACGGCGCCGAAGAGCAGCATCGTGCCGAGGGTGACCATGAAGGGCGGCATGCGCAGCACGGCGACGGCGCAGCCGTTCAACAGGCCGATGAGGCACCCGGCCGCGACGGTGAGCACGATCGCGAGCACGGTGCCGCCGAGGCCCGCATCTGAGAGCGCTCCCCCCTCTTCCCCGATCACGCTGCCCCAGAACACGGTGTCCGAGAACAGAGCCGGCGCGAACGCCTGGGCGATGAAAAGCGCGCCGAAGGTGTTCGCCACGCTGATCACCGCCGTCTGGGACAGATCGATACCCCCGAGGATGAGCACGAAGGATTGGCCGATGACGATGATCGCGAGCGGCCAAAGATTGGACAGTACGTTCACGGCGTTGCGCTCGGTGAGCAGACCGTTCGCGAAAGGCGAGACGGCGAGGATGTAAACGACGATCAGGGCGAGGACGAAGCCCTCGCCGGCGAGAAAGCGCTGGAGTCCGTCGACGCGTCGCGCGCTCTCGGGCGGCGCGGCGGGCGGGGCGGTCTTCTGGGTGGTGGACACGTGGGTTCCTCCGACGGGTGGCGGGCAGGGTCGGGCTGCGGCGCGCCGAGGACGCGCCGCACCGGGGACGGTCAGGAGTTCGGAGGCGTGATCACGCAGCCCCAGGTGTCCTTCTCCTTCTCGTCGACGTTGTCCTGGGTGAGCGCGAAGCCGGGGTCGAGCAGCAACTCGTCCGCGTCGGTCTCTCCGGCGTCTATCGCTTCGGCGAGCGCGGTCAGCAGGGATTCCGCCTCCGTGAAGAGGTCCTGCACGCCGGTGGCGTCAACGAACCCATCCTTGAGCAGGTTGCAGGCGCGGTTGTCACCGTCGATGCCGCCCATGATCACGTGCCCGTCCTCGCCGGCGGCCTTCCAGAGACCGAGCGGCTCCAGCACCGAGCGGATCTGCGGGTAGAGGAAATCAGACGAGGTGAAGAGCAGATCAATCTCGGGATTCGCCTGCATCGCGGCCTCGAGATTCGCCTGGCCGGTCGCGGCGTCCCAATTCGTCTGCACCTCGATCGGCTCCTCGAAGAGGTCCGGGTTCGCGTCGACGACGTCGTAGAAGCCGTTGCGGCGCTCGACGGCGTTCTGGTCACTCAGATTGCCGACCATGATGACGGAGCGGATCTTCCGGTCGAGTCCCAGCGCCTCAGCCTCGGTGACCATGTGCTCCATCGTCGCCGCAGATACGCCGCGGTTGTCGGCGACGGCCACGATCGCTGCGCCGTCCTCGGATGCCGGCGGACGGTTGAACACGCCGATCGGGATGTCGGCCTTGTTCGCCTCGGCAATGATCGTGTCGGCGCTCGATCCGTCCTCCGGGATGATGATGATCCCGTCGACTCCCTGGGTGATGCAGTCGTTCATCTGCTCCAGCTGCTTGTTCGGGTCTTCGTTCGAGTTGTGCTCGATCACCCGGGCGTCCGCGGCTTCGAGCGAGTCTGAGATGGCAGCGATGCCTGCCGCCCAGAACTCGGTCTCGCTTCCCGAGAACCCGAAGCAGATCGTCTTGCCCTCCAGAGAGACGCCGACATCGATGGCCGGCTTCTCTGTGGATCCCGTGTCCCCGCCGCCACCTCCGGTGGTGGCGCAGCCGGAAAGTGCCAGTGCGGTGAACGCTGCGACGGCGACGCCGGCAGCGAGGGTGCGTGTGCGGGACACGAGGCCTCCTTGACTCGATAGAGACACGCTTGGTCTCTGGTATGCCACACTATAGCCAGGCCGAATGCCGTAACACAACGTCGTCGGAGGAAAGCCGCCACCTGCGAGAATGGAGGCGCGTCCGAAGAAAAACAGGAGGACCGATGGAGTTCACTCAGCTGCAGCGCGAGCCGTCCCTGGCCTCGCGGGTGACCGAGAGCATGCTGGCGACGATCGCGTCTGGCGGCTTCGCACCGGGTGACTGGCTTCCCTCCGAGCGGGAGCTTTCCGATCAATTCGGCGTCTCGCGCACCGTGATCCGCGAGGCAGTCCGCGGCCTGGAGGCCAAGGGCGTCGTCGAGGTGCGCTCCGGCCGAGGCGTCCGCGTCGCGCATGTGAGCTCCTCGCGCGTGTCTGAGAGCCTGCAGCTCTATCTGAGCGGGGCGCAATCGCAGCAACTGCTCGGGCCGCCTGAGATCAGCGAGGTGCGCGCGACGCTGGAGCTGCGCCTGGTTGAACTCGCGTGCGAGAAGGCGACCGAAGCCGATCTGGACGAGATCCAGGCGAGCCTCACCGACATGGCGGCGGCGGCGACCGCGGTCGCCGCCGCCGCCATGTCGGTGAGGCTCGCCTGGATCTCGTCCAGATCGGCTTCGGTCGCCTTCTCGCACGCGAGTTCAACCAGGCGCAGCTCCAGCGTCGCGCGCACCTCGCTGATCTCAGGCGGCCCGAGCAGTTGCTGCGATTGCGCCCCGCTCAGATAGAGCTGCAGGCTCTCAGACACGCGCGAGGAGCTCACATGCGCGACGCGGACGCCTCGGCCGGAGCGCACCTCGACGACGCCCTTGGCCTCCAGGCCGCGGACTGCCTCGCGGATCACGGTGCGCGAGACGCCGAATTGATCGGAAANCGCCATGGGCGGGCACCTTGATGACTCGCGCCAGTACTACGAGCCGGTGGACGAGACGGAGCCCTCGTGAACGCCCTGATGGGACGCACCGCAATAGTGACCGGCGCAGCCTCGGGCATCGGCCGTGCCACGGCGCAGCGTTTCGTCCGCGAGGGCGCGAGGGTCGTCTTCGCCGACCGCGACGTCGACGGGGCCCGGGAGGCTGCGCAGGAGAGCGGCGGTTCGGCCCGCGCCGTTCGCATGGATATCGCGGACGAGACGTCGGTGGCCACCGCCTTCGCCGCAGCCGGGCCGATCGACATCGTCGTCGCGAACGCGGGCGTGCAGCTCATCGGCTCGGACGCGCGCGTCGGCGATCTCGATCTCGAAGTCTGGCGGCGCACGCAGAACGTCAACCTCACAGGGACGTTCCTGACGCTGAAACACGCGGTGCGCGCGATGACGCAGCGCGGCGGATCGATCATCGTCACGGGCAGTCCGACGGCGCTCAACGGCGAGGGAGCCGGGTTCGCGGCCTACAGCGCCTCGAAGGCGGGCGTGCACGGCCTCGCCCGTACGGCGGCGGCCGACTATGCGAACGTCGGAATCCGGGTGAACGTGGTCGTACCGGGGCACGTCCTCACGCCGCTGGTGTCGGGCATCGTCGAGGACCAGGCCGCGCGGGCGGCGATCCTCTCTCGCATACCGATGCGGCGCGCCGGCGACGTCGCCGATATCGAGGGCATCATGGTCTATCTCGCCGGAGACGAGTCCCGCTATGCGACCGGATCGATGTTCGTGGTCGACGGCGGGATGACCACCCTCTGACGCCTCCGCTCAGCTCGCGATGCCCGCACCAGCCCGCGGTTCACGGGCACGAAGCGCGCACGGTGTGCCGCCCAGGACGGAGGACCTGAGGGTCAGTGTCGGGGAGCCGCAGTATGGCTTCGGCTCCGACGGGAATAGTCGCGTCGAGCGCGATCTCGTGGCCCTCACGTCTCCAGTGCACGGCAGCGGTTCCGAAGGCTGTCGACACCGACGCCTGCGCCTCCAGAATCGAGGTCACGGCGGGTGCGAGCTCAAAGATCCGATACCCCGGGGCGACGGGACGGATGCCGGCGACATCGTGATAGAGCCAGTCGTCGACCGTTCCGAGGAAGTAGTGCCCGCGCGAGCGGGATGCCAGCGCCCAATGCTCCCACGTCGTCGTTGCGCCATGCTCCAGCCAGAAACCCCAACTGGGATACGAGGTCTGCAGAGCAACTCTGAGGGCCGTTTGAGCATTGTCCATGCCTGCTGAGCATCGGCAAGAGGTACTTCGTACCCAGCGCGCCAGTGTTGAGGTGGAATCCCCGCGCGACGACGCCGGCCGCTACGGCATCCGCCACCGCCAGCCCTCGGCCTGCGGGTATTAACCCGAAGGCCAGCGCGAGGACGTTATGCGACTGCCGGAACTCCCCCTCGTGCTCGCCACGGACGATGTTCCGGGCCGCTGCTCACCCGACGCAAATGACCAGCCGGTGGGATTACAGCCTCAACCTCGGCAACGCTTAGCACTTTTTCTAGCACTTCCGACGCGAATGGCCCCCAACCCGAGAGATAAAATCCCAGGTCAGGGACCATTTCGTTCTGGTGCGCGAGGGGGGACTTGAACCCCCACGCCCTTGCAGGCACTGGCACCTGAAGCCAGCGCGTCTACCTATTCCGCCACTCGCGCATGTCGTCTTCCGTGGAAGCCAACCTCCCAAAGATATCACGTGACTCGGGGTGCTCAGAACTCGCGCCCGCGGCATCCGTCATCGGAATCAGGCGATCTGCTCGCAACAGGTGGATTCGGCAGAAATCGGCCTGCTGCGGCCGGATCGCCTGATCTCGGTGGCGGGCGCGACAGGTTTTCAGGGCGGGTGGATACGATGTCGTAACCGACCGGCATGCCAAAGGAACCCCGTGGGACTACTCGACAGCTTTGAGAAGGGTCTCGAACGCGCAGTGAACAGCGCGTTCGCGAAGACCTTCCGCAGCGGCATCCAGCCCGTCGAAATCGCCTCAGCGCTGCGTCGCGAGGCGGATACGAAGGCGGCGGTGGTCAGCCGCGACCGCATCATCACACCCAGCGACTACCTCGTCCGCCTCAGCCCCGCCGACGACGAGCGGATGCGGGGGCTCGGCCGAGCCCTCCACGATGAGCTCTTCGCGTTGCTGACCAAGCACGCCCGCACGCAGGGCTACAGCTTCTCGGGCCCGCTCTCCATCTCGATCGAGGCGGACGAGCGCGTGGCCACCGGGACCGTGCGGGTGAACTCCGGCTCGGTCGAAGGCCGCGTCACCTGGCAGGGCGTCGTCGAGATCGATGGGCGTCAGCATCCGCTCCACAGCGCGCGCACCGTGATCGGCCGGGGCAGCGACGCCGGAATCACCATCTCGGATGCCGGTTCGAGCCGGCGCCACGCAGAGATCCTCTGGGACGGCGAGCGCGCCATGCTGCGCGACCTCGGCTCCACCAACGGCACCAAGGTCGACGGTCAGAAGGTGCGCGAGATGGCCCTCACTCCCGACACGGTCTTCACGATCGGACGCACCGAGCTGACGTTCCGAGTCGTGCCGGTGTCCGCCGACAGGCTCAGGGACCCATCTGCCGGGAGGCCCTCGTGAGCGAATTGATGCTCCTGCTGCTGCGGGTCGGCTTCCTGGTGATGCTGTGGTTCTTCGTGTTCGGCGTGGTCTACTCGCTGCGCGCCGATCTCTTCGGCGTGCGGGTGCGCAAGATGCCCGCGGGCGAGGCCGCCGCGGCATCCGCTCCGCCGCACACGCCGCGCCCGGTCGGCGCTTCGGCCAAGGCCGCCACCCGCCTGGTCATCACATCCGGTCCGAAGGTGGGCCTCGAGGTTCCCCTGAGCACCGCCGACTCCATGTCGATCGGCCGCTCCAGCGAATCAGGCCTCGTCATCCGCGACGACTACACCTCCAGCCACCACGCCCGCCTCTCCCGGCGCGGCGACATCTGGACCCTCCAGGACCTCGGCTCGACCAACGGCACCTTCCTCGACGGCCAGCGGCTCAGCGACACGCCCGTTCAGGTCGCCATCGGCGCGCCCATCAAGGTGGGCGCCACCACGTTCGAGCTGCGAGCGTAAGGGCACCGCACCGCGATGGTCTTCGAGGGTTCGAGCGCAGCGATCTCCCATACCGGGAAGGTCCGCTCCAACAACCAGGATTCCGGCTATTCCGGAGCGAACCTGTTCGTCGTCGCCGACGGCATGGGCGGCCACGCCGGCGGCGACGTCGCCTCGACCATCGCGATCAGCCGCCTGGAGGGCCTCGACCAGCCCTACGCCTCCACTGACGATGCACAGGCCTCGCTGCAGGCCGCCGCGACCACCGCCGCGGGCGACCTGGTCCGCGCCTCGAAGGAGCGTCCGGAGCTCGCCGGCCTCGGAACGACGCTGAGCGCGATCATCATGGTCGACGATTACGCAGTGATCGGCCACATCGGCGACTCGCGCATCTACCTCTACCGCGACGACGCGCTCACCCAGATCACCACCGACCACACCTTCGTGCAGCGGCTGGTGGACTCGGGCCGGATCACGGTCGAAGAGGCTCGCTATCACCCGCGCCGCTCGGTGCTGATGCGCGTGCTCAGCGACATGGACATCGACCCCGACCTGGACATGTTCGTCATGCCCACCCGTCCGGGCGATCGGTGGCTGCTGTGCTCCGACGGTCTCTCCGGCGTGGTCGACGACGTCCACATCGCGAAGGCCATGAGCCTCGGCCTCGCCCCCGGGCGCACCGCCGACAGTCTGCTCAAGCAGGCGCTCGACGGCGGCGCACCCGACAATGTGACCGTCGTGCTCGTCGACGTCGGGGGCGCCCACCCGCTCTCGTCCGGCACCGGAACGATCGTCGGCGCGGCATCCAACCCGTCGGACCTGCCCGTCCCCGCCCCGCGTCCGTCGTTCAGCGGCTGGCTGCACCCCGCGCGACAGGCCGCCAACGAGCCCAGTCACTTCGAGCCCGACTCCGACTACTTCGAGGAGATCATCGAAGAGGATCGC
Organism: Microbacterium alcoholitolerans; assembly: GCF_050408615.1. Classification (NCBI taxonomy): domain Bacteria; kingdom Bacillati; phylum Actinomycetota; class Actinomycetes; order Micrococcales; family Microbacteriaceae; genus Microbacterium; species Microbacterium alcoholitolerans. The sequence continues at coordinate 1,983,649 of NZ_JBNTKD010000001.1, forward strand.
CGGCGTGCGCGACGTCGACGTGTGGCCTGGCTGGTCGCGATGTTCCTGGCGATCCTCGCGCTCGTCGGTGCGGGCATGCTGGCCTACAACTGGACGCAGACGCGCTACTTCGTCGGCGCCGATGAGGACAGCGTGGTGATCTTCCGCGGCGTGCAGCAGAACCTCGGCCCCATCTCGCTGTCGACCGAGGTTCGCGACACCGACATCCTGCTCGCCGACCTGCCCTCATACCAGCGCGCCGCCGTCGAGCGCACGATCAACGCCCGCTCGCTCTCGGACGCCACCGCGATCACCGAGCGGCTGCGCGGCAGCGTGCTCGCCCCGGTTCCCGAGGCGACACCATCCCCGCAGCTCACCCCCAGCGCGACGCCGTCACCGGCGTCCACGACGGAAGCACCGACGCCGTGACCGATGTCAGCGCAGATACCAGCGTCATCAGGGCGCTGAAGAAGATCCGGATGCCGCAGAAGCAGCGCAACCGGGAATTCTGGCTACTCTTGTTCGCCTGCCTGATCGCAGGATCCGCCCTCACGCTCGTCCAGCTGGGAGCGCTCGGCGCGATAGACCCGACGATCCTGATGATCGGCGGGGGACTGGCCGTGCTCGTGTTCGCGCTGCACGTGGTGCTGCGTGTCGTGGCATCCGATGCCGATCCGTTCGTGCTGCCGATCGCCACCGTGCTGACGGGCCTGGGCATCGCGATGATCTACCGCATCGACATCGCCCTGAAGTACACCGGCTGGGATGCATTCGCCAACAAGCAGCTCGCCTGGACGGCCATCTCGATCGCCGGCGCGATCGCACTGGTCATCATGCTGCGCAACTATCGCGTGCTCTACCGGTACACGTACCTCTCGGGCCTGGCCGGCATCGTCCTGCTGATCCTGCCGTTCGTACCGGGGCTCGGCGACACGGGTGCGAACGCCGATGTCTGGGTCTCGGTCGGCACGCTGTTCTCGTTCCAGCCCGGCGAGCTCGCCAAGATCTTCCTGGCGATCTTCTTCGCCGGCTACCTGGTGCGCACCCGAGAGAGCCTCAGCTCGGTCGGCAAGCGATTCCTCGGCATCACCTGGCCGCGGATGCGCGAGCTCGGTCCGGTGCTCGTCGTCTGGATCCTCTCGCTGCTGATCATCGTCGTGCAGCGCGACCTCGGCACCGGAATGCTCATCTTCGGGATGTTCATCGCCATGCTGTATGTCGCCACGGGCAAGACCAGCTGGGTGCTGATCGGCCTCGCCGGTGTCGGCGTCGGCGTGTTCTTCGCCACCCGGGTGCTCTCGTACGTGCAGGGCCGCTTCACCAACTGGCTCCACGCGTTCGACGCCGATGTGATCGCCGCGGGCGGCGGCAGTTACCAGCTGGTCGAGGGCATCTTCGGCCTCGCCCACGGCGGGCTGATCGGCACCGGCTGGGGGCAGGGCCGCCCGCACATCACGCCGCTCGCGCACAGCGACTACATCATCCCGAGCCTGGGTGAAGAGCTCGGCATCGTCGGCCTGTTCGCCATCCTGTGCCTGTACATGGTGTTCATCAGCCGCGGACTGCGCATCGGACTGGCAGGTCAGGACGACTTCGGCAAGCTGCTCGCCACGGGCCTGTCGTTCACGATCGCGCTGCAGGTGTTCATCATGGTCGGAGGCGTCACCCGGGTGATCCCGCTGACCGGCCTCACGACGCCGTTCCTCGCGGCCGGCGGTTCGTCGCTGGTCGCCAACTGGCTCATCGTCGCGCTGCTGCTGCGCATCAGCGACGGCGTGCGCCGCCAGCCGAGGGTGGTGATCGGCTAAATATGACTAAAGAATTGCGCCGCCTGAGCTTCGTCGTCCTGGTGATGTTCCTGTCGCTGTTCCTCGCGACGAGCTGGATCCAGGTGATCGATGCCGACAATCTGGCACAGAACGCCGACAACACCCGCGCACGCCTCGACAGCTTCCAGATCCAGCGCGGATCGATCATCGTCGACGGCACGGCCATCGCCAGCTCGACGCCGTCGACCGATCGGTACCAGTACCAGCGGATGTACGCGGATGCCGCCATGTGGGCGCCCGTGACCGGCTACTTCAACCCGGTGCTGGACTCGCGCACCGGCATCGAGCAGGCCTTCAACGCCGACCTGTCCGGCACCGGATCGAACGCATTCTTCAGCGAGATCGAGCGCATCCTCTCCGGTCAGCCGCAGCAGGGACTCAGCGTCGAGTTGACCATGAACGCCAAGGCGCAGCGCGCCGCCTACGAGGCGCTGCAGGGCCTGCAGGGAGCCGTCGTCGCGATCGAGCCGGCGACCGGGCGCATCCTGGCGATGGCATCCACCCCCGGCTACGACACGAACGCTCTGGCCGTCCACGATGCGGACGCCGCCAACGCCGAGCACGACCGTCTGGCCGCCGATCCCACCAAGCCGCTGTACAACCGCGCGATCGCAGGCAACCTCAACCCGCCCGGATCGACCTTCAAGGTCGTCGTGGCCGCCGCCGCACTGGCGTCCGGTGACTGGACGCTGGAGTCGACGCTGCCGAACCCGGCGCGCTACACGCCCCCCGGCGGTAAGCCGATCTCGAACGCCTGGGGCGGCACCTGCGGCGAAGGCGAGACGGCCACGATCGCCGAGGCGCTGAGGCTCAGCTGCAACATCCCGATGGCCGAACTGGCCGTCGAACTCGGCGACAAGCAGATCCGCGAGACGGCCGAGAAGTTCGGGTTCAACACCGAGCTCGAGATCCCTCTCGCGGCGACCCCGTCGAGCTACCCGTCGCGTCTGAACGACGCCGAGACCGCCCTGACCGGGTTCGGCCAGGGGCAGGTCATCGCGACGCCACTTCAGATGGCGATGGTGGCGGCCGGCGTCGGCAACGGCGGCGCCGTGATGAAGCCGCGGATGGCGGATGCTGTCATCGGCGACGACTTCGCCGTGCACCAGCAGTTCACCGATGAGGCGTTCGATCAGGTGCTGGATCCCGACGATGCGGCCGCACTCACCGCGGTGCTCGTGGAAGGCGTCCAGTCCGGGGCGGCTACGGGTGCAAGAATAGACGGCGTCGATGTCGCCGGAAAGACCGGTACAGCGCAGAACGGTGATGATCTGCCGTACACGCTGTGGTTCACAGGATTTGCGCCCGCGGATGATCCGCAGGTCGCAGTGGCGGTCGTCGTCGAAGACGGCGGTGGAAAGGGTCAATCGGGAACGGGCAACGAACTTGCCGCTCCGATTGCGAAGAAGGTCATAGAGGCGGTGCTGGGCAGATGAGGCCGACGCAGGGTGTGTCGTTCGGAGGACGCTACGAGCTGCAGTCGCGGATCGCGATCGGCGGCATGGGCGAGGTGTGGGAGGCGACCGATCACGTCATCGGACGCGTCGTCGCCATCAAGATCCTCAAAGACGAGTACATGGGCGACCCCGGGTTCCTCGAGCGCTTCCGCGCCGAGGCCCGTCACGCCGCGCTCGTCAACCACGAGGGCATCGCCAGCGTGTTCGACTACGGCGAGGAGAACGGCTCGGCGTACCTCGTCATGGAGCTGGTGCCCGGTGAGGCGCTGTCGACCATCCTCGAGCGCGATGGCGAGCTGAGCGCCGACAAGACCCTCGACATCGTCGCGCAGACCGCGTCGGCGCTGCAGGCTGCGCACGCCGCCGGTCTCGTGCACCGTGACATCAAGCCGGGAAACCTGCTGATCACGCCGGACGGACGGGTGAAGATCACCGACTTCGGCATCGCCCGCATCGCCGACCAGGTGCCTCTGACGGCGACCGGTCAGGTGATGGGCACCGTGCAGTACCTCTCTCCCGAGCAGGCTTCCGGCCACGCGGCATCTCCCGCGACCGACATCTACTCGCTGGGCATCGTCGCGTACGAGTGCCTGGCCGGCAAGCGCCCGTTCACCGGCGAATCGCAGGTGGCGATCGCCATGGCGCAGATCAACGAGCAGCCTCCGCCGCTGCCGGCGACCGTGCCGGTCCCGGTGCAGAACCTCGTGCTCGCGATGATCGCCAAGAAGCCCGCCGACCGGCCGTCGTCCGCGGCGACCGTCTCGCGCGCGGCCCAGGCGCTGCGCCGGGGCGACCTGAACTCCGCGGCGATCGCCGTGCCCGCCATCGCAGCCGTCGCCGGGGCCGCTGCGCTCGACGATGCGACGCGCATCCTCACCGGCACCGACGACGCCACGCGCATCATGCCGACCACTGCGCAGCTGCCCACCGAGGCCGCGGACGGCGAGGCCGAGGAGCCGGCGAAGAAGAAGCGCAGCCCCTGGACCTGGCCGCTGATCGCACTGATCGTGCTGCTGGTGATCGTGCTCGGCGGCACCCTGTGGGCGCTGCTGGGCAACCAGGGCGAGCAGGAGGCACCGCCGACGTCGACACCGCCGACGACTCAGTCGCAGACGCCGTCCTCGCCGCCGCCGACGACGCCGGATGCGGTGACGATCAACGTCGGCGAGCTGAATCTGGTCGGCATGTCGTGCGATCAGGCCCGCTCGGTCCTCGACGACAACGGCCTCGTCGGCGAGTGCGTGGTCGGCACGACTCCCGCGCCCTCGGCCGATCAGGAGGGCACTGTGCAGGACGTCAGCAACACCGGCAACGTCCCCGAGGGCACCACGATCACCCTCACGACTTACGCCGCACCGGTCACAGTCCCCGCACCGCAGTCGGCGCCGTCTCTGAGCGGCGACCCGGTCGAAGGCACCACGGTCACCCTGAACTGGACGAACTTCGAGTGCCCGTCCGGCATTCCGTCGCTGTCGTCGTACTCGGTCAAGATCACCAACGCCGTGTTCGCCGGCGGCAGCCAGACCGAGATGAACTTCACGCCCGACCAGCGCAGCGCCCAGATCACGATCAACGAAGGCACTGCCGGGCAGAACGTGACAGCCTCGTACGTGGCGTATTGCGGCGGCGACCGCCCGTCCGAGCGCTCCCCGCAGATGGAGACGGCCATCCAGCCTGCTTCCCCGGGCGATGACGGCGGCGAGGGTGGCGGCGAGGAGGAACCCCCTCCGGCCCAGTAGCCTGGTAGAGGGATTTCGCAGTACTGAGAATGGGGTCATCTGTGTCGACAGAGCCGCGCATCATCGCAGGCCGCTACCGCCTGGACGAGGTCATCGGCCAGGGCGGCATGGCGAAAGTGCACCGCGGTTACGACCTGACCCTCGGACGCCAGGTCGCCATCAAGATCCTGGATCCAGAACTCGCGCGCGACACCGCCTTCCGTACCCGGTTCCGTCTTGAAGCACAGGCCGCTTCGCGCATGTCGCATCCGTCGATCGTGCGCGTGTACGACGCCGGCGACCCCTCGGCCAGCGCCTCGGGCTCTGGCGGCCAGGGCGGCGACGAGCCGTACATCGTCATGGAGCTCGTGCACGGCACGCTGCTGAAGGATGTCATCGCTCAGGGCCCGGTTCCCGTCGCGGACGCGATCCGCTACACCGATGGCATCCTCGAGGCTCTCGACTACTCGCACCGCGCCGGCGTCGTGCACCGCGACATCAAGCCCGGCAACGTGATGATCACCGAGAAGGGCCAGGTCAAGGTGATGGACTTCGGCATCGCCCGAGCCGTCTCCGATTCATCGTCGACCGTGGCCGAGACCACGCAGATCATCGGCACTGCCGCATACTTCTCCCCGGAGCAGGCCAAGGGCGAATCCGTCGATTCCCGCACGGACCTCTACTCGGCGGGCGTGGTGCTGTACGAGCTGCTCACCGGCCGCCAGCCGTTCCGCGGTGACTCGCCGGTCGCGGTCGCCTACCAGCACGTCAGCGAGACGCCGGTGCCGCCGAGCGAGCTCAACGAGGACCTGCCGCGATCGCTGGATGCCATCGTGCTGCGCGCCCTCGCGAAGGACCCGTATCAGCGCTTCCCGGATTCGGCATCGTTCCGCGCAGCCCTCAACGGCGTCTCGGGGGGCCACGCGCCGAGCAAGAAGGACATCGGCGCCCTCACCAGCGAGCTGTACGGACCGAACCCCCGCCTGGCGCAGGAGACGGCACGCTCGCTGCGTCAGCTGAGCACCGACACGACCATGACCCGCACCCAGTCCGGTCCGCCCGTGGCCTGGATCTGGGCCGGTGTCGCGCTGCTGGCCGTTCTGCTGATCTCCGTGCTCTTCTGGGTCGTCAGCCTCGCGATGCAGCCGGCCGACGTCCCCTCGAACACCGTCACCGTGCCGAACGTCGTGAACATGACCGCGGCCGAGGCCGAGGAGGCGCTCGAAGACGAGGGTCTGCTTGCAGACCTTCGAGAGGAGTCCAGCACCGAGTTCGACGAGGGCCGTGTGATCCGCTCTCAGCCCTCCAGCGGTGAGACGCTCGACGACGGCAGCTCGGTGATCATCTACGTCTCGACCGGCGCGGACACCGTGCCCATGCCCGTCGTCGAGGGGCTGACGCAGGATGCCGCGACGAAGGCGCTGACCGATGTCGGCCTGAAACTCGGCACGGTCCGGCCCCAGAACGACAAGGATGCGGAAGCCGGTACCGTGCTCAGCGCCAGCGAAGAGGCCGACACTCAGCTCGAGCCCGACACCGTCGTCGACCTGGTCGTCTCGAACGGGCGGGTCACGATCGAGGACATGACCGGGTGGTCGCTGGATGCCGCCACCAAGCAGCTCGAGAAGCTGGCGCTCACGGCGGCGCCGATCGAGCTGGGCGCGTGCAGCGACGGGCAGGTGCCGAATGCGGTCATCTCGATGTCGCAGGCGCCCGGCGAGGTCGCGATCCACTCGACGGTCGAGCTGCGCTACTGCGCCGCAGCCACCGAGTGACCTCGGGGCTCGATCGAGCTCAGCCAGTTGCCCAGCATCCGATGGCCGCTCTCGGTGAGCACGCTCTCGGGGTGGAACTGCACGCCGACGATCGGCAGATCCTCGTGCGCGACAGCCATCGCCGTGCCGTGCTCGGCGCGCGCCGTCACGCGCAGCGCCTCGGGGACGTCGATGAGGGCGAGAGAGTGGTAGCGGCCGGCCGAGAAGGGGGATCGGATGCCATCGAACAGAGCCGACCCGTCGTGCGTCACCTGCGAGACCATCCCGTGCATCAGTTCGGGCGCCCGCGCGACGGTGCCCCCGAAGGCCTCGCCGATCGCCTGGTGGCCGAGGCAGACGCCCAGCAGTGGCATCCGGATTTCGGCGGCCATCCGCACCACATCGATCGACGCACCGGCATCGGCGGGTGTGCCCGGTCCTGGCGAGATCATCACGGCATCGTGGGCGCGCAGCATCCGCCGCCAATCCACGTCTGCGGAGTCGGCCTCGATCATCGTGACCTCGGCGCCGAGCTCACGGAGGTACCCGATCAGAGTGTGCACGAAGCTGTCGTGGTTGTCGACGACCAGGACGCGCGGTGTCATTCCAGGTCGACCTCGGCGGGCAGGACGATCGGGCTGATCCACGGGAAGACGTAGAAGAAGAGCCCGTACAGCACGGCGGCTGCGAGCACGATCAGGATGAGCGCCCGTACCCACCAGGGGCCGGGCAGCAGGCGCCAGAGTGCGGCGTACATCAGCGGACTCCTTCGGCGGAGGGGGTGGCGACCTCGACCGGCGCCAATGAGGCCGGCGGGCCTTCGGCCCGGGGCTGGAAGGATTCGAACACCCCGTAGGCGACGATGCGCTCGGCGAGCGAGTACAGCGGCGAGCAGGCGGTGAGGGTGATGTATCGCTCGCCGGTGTCGAGCTCGGGCATCTGCGGCACGTCGAGCAGCACGTCCACCTGTGTGGGTGTCACGTACTCGAGCGTGCGGAACCGGTAGGTGTACCAGCCCTCCGGCGTCTCGACGACGATCGCGTCGTTCAACTTCAGCTTGTCGATCTTGTTGAACGGCCTGCCCCAGGTCGTGCGGTGCCCGGCGAGTGAGAAGTTGCCGACCTCACCCGGCATCTTCGACTGCTCGTACAGTCCGATGCCGATCTTGTCGAGGGTGCGCGCGCGGCTGGTGCCGCCGGCGATGTTGACATTGTAGTCATCGCCGAAGCGCGGGATGTGCATGTTGGCGAAGATCTCGGCATCGGCGGGATGCTCGAGGATGGGCGGCTCGTAGACCACCGCTCCGTCCTGCTCGACAGCCGGCGGTGGCGCCACGGCGGGGGCGTTGGACCACTGCTCGGAGAGCTCGGCGCCGGCGGCGTTGTTCTGCGCGCCGATGATGATGTCTCCGATCCACATCTGCCATGAGGCGAAGAGCAGCACGAGCACTCCGGCCGTCAGCAGCAGCTCCCCGAGCACGCTGGTGAACGTCGTGCGGGGCCGTCTCCGAGAGCCCGCGCGACGCGATCGCCGAGAGGACCCGGATCCGTGCATAGGGAAAGTCTATTCGCCCCCGCTAGACTGATTCCCATGGCACGATCCCGCGTACCCGAAGAGCCCGTCGACCGTCCCGAGGGCAGCGACGAAGCGCCCAACGCCGTCTGGTTCAAGCCCGTCATGGTCGGCTTCATGCTGCTCGGGCTCGCTTGGATCCTGGTGTACTACATCTCCGGTTCGAAGTACCCGATCCCCGGGCTCGACGCTTGGAATCTCGGCATCGGCCTCGGCATCGCGCTGATCGGCTTCCTCATGACCACCCGCTGGCGCTGACCGGCATCCCATTCGTCCCCGAAGGCCTCTCGCATCGCGAGGGGCCTTCGTCGTTCCCACCCCTTCGCGGTTCCCAAGCCTTTCGCGGTTCCCACAGAATGTGGATGCAGGTGTGAATAACACCGGTGTAATTCTCCCCACCCTGTGGAGAGACCTGTGGATAACTAGGGTCAGATCATCGTCCTGATGACCATCGGCGGCACAGCCGCGACGATGATCAGCAGTGCGACCGTCAGACCGGCCAGGAGCAGGATCTGCGCAGTGCGCTGATCACGGCGACGCGTGCGCGCGAAGATCAGCCCGATGAGGGCGCCGACGGCCGCACCACCGAGGTGCGCCTGCCACGCGATTCCCGAGATGAAGAATCCGACCGCGAGGTTCAGGCCGAGGATGACCAGGATCCCGCGGATGTTCGCGCCGATGTGGCGGCCGATCACGAGAAGTGCGCCCATCAGGGCGAAGATCCCGCCGGATGCGCCGACGACCGCCGATGCGGGCTCGATGCAGGCGACCGCCACCGAACCGCCGAGCCCGCCGATGAGATAGAGCGCGAGGAACCGCCAGCGCCCGAGCATGGGCTCAAGGCTGCGGCCGATCATCCACAGCGCCAGCATGTTCAGCAGGAAATGCCAGATGCCGCCGTGCACGAGCATGGCGGTCAGCAGACGCCAGGGCTCGAACGGAGCACCCGTGAGGTCGGGATAAAGGAACGGCGCCCAGAAGAGCAGTGTGTCGGTGAAGTCGAAGAACCGATCCAGCAGCAGCTGCAGCACGCCGAACACCGTGGTGACCGCCATGATCGCGTATGTCATCAGCGGTCGACCGTCGGCGGCGATCGAGGTGCCCCAGCGTCGACGGGCTCTGCGCTGCGCGGGCGTCTGCGCCTTGCGCTCGGCCTTCATGCACTCCGGGCAGATGACGCCCACCGCCGCCTGTGTCTGGCACTCAGGACAGATCGTGCGCAGGCAGCGCTGGCAGAGCACGAAGCTCTGCCGATCCGGATGCCGGTAACAGAAGTTCTCGCGGTTCTGCGTGAGGTCTGGGTTCGTCATCCGGATCGGCCAGCGCTGTCGTCAGTTGGCGACGATGTCGACGGACTGCAGCACGACCGGCTCGATCGGACGGTCGCCGGCGGCGGTCGGGACGGATGCGATCGCGTCTACGACCGTCTTGGAGGCGTCGTCGGCGACCTCGCCGAAGATGGTGTGCTTGCCCATCAGCCACGGCGTGGGGTCGGTGGTGATGAAGAACTGCGAGCCGTTCGTGCCCTCAGCCTGACCGGTGATCGCGTTGCGGCGGAGCCCCGCGTTGGCCATCGCCAGGATGTAGGGCTCGTTGAAGTTGAGCTCGGGGTGGATCTCGTCGTTGAAGTTGTAGCCGGGTCCGCCGACTCCCTGGCCGAGCGGGTCGCCGCCCTGGATCATGAAGTTGGGGATGATGCGGTGGAAGATGACGTCCTTGTACAGCGGGCCTTCCCCGGGCTTGCCGGTGGCCGGATCCGTCCACGACTTGGATCCGTCGGCGAGGCCGACGAAGTTGGCGACGGTGTTCGGGGCGTGGTCGCCGAACAGGTTGATGACGATGTCACCGTGGTTGGTGTGCAGGGTTGCGACATGAGAAGCGTGAGCCATACCCTCCATTCTCGCAGAGCAACTTCTGTGCGGGCCGGACATTGTGCCCTGTCTGCCGACATAACGCCAGACTCTGCTGCTACTCAGTCACGTCTGGTTAGATGATTGCTGAACGGACTCCGACCGACGGGAGAGCAACGTGAATCTCAGCCGCAAGCGCAAGAAGGAACTGCGTCAGCTTCAGAAGGACGCAGAACGACTCTGGGAATCCCAGCAGGTCATCGTCGGCAATGCCGCGGACATCGCCCGCGAGGCGGGTCGTCAGCTCGGCAACTTCAACCGCGAGCAGGTCATGCCCGCGGTGCACGACTCGTACGAGCGCCATGTCGCGCCGACGGTCGATCGCGGCGTCAAGATGGGCAAGAAGGTCGTCGATCAGCGGGTCGTCCCGGTCATCGGCGGTGTCGTCGGCACGGCGCTGACCGCGTGGGACGTCGCCAATCAGAAGCGGGAGAGCTTCAACAACGCCCGCCACGGTGTGGTCGCCAAGAAGAAGGGCATGGGCGTCGGCTCGACCATCGCCCTCGTGCTCGGAATCGCCGCGGCCGTGGGCGTCGTCGTCGCCGCATGGCAGGCGCTGCGCGCCGATGACGAGCTCTGGGTCGCCGACGACCCGCTGTCTCCCCCCAACGTGTGAGCGCGCACGAGCGCGTCCGCTCTGCTGCGGCCGCCCGTGGCCTCGAGATCGAGATCCGCGAGCGGCCGCAGGCGAGCAGCCTGGCGGAGGCCGCCGAAACGCTCGGTCTGCAGCCGTCTGACATCGTGAAGACACTCGTCGTGAAGCGGTCGGACGACTCCTACCTGTTCGCGCTGGTGCCCGGCGGCCGGTCCATCTCGTGGCCTAAACTGCGCGCGATCGTCGGAGTGAACAAGCTGCGCCTGCCCGAGGCCGATCTGGCCCTCGCCGCCACCGGTTACGAGCGCGGAACGATCGTGCCGATCGGCAGCACGACGGACTGGCCGGTGTACGTCGACGAGACGATCCTCGGCCGTCGGGTCGCGATGGGCGCCGGATCCCACGGATACAGCCTGTTCGTGGATGCCGACGAGCTGATCCGCGCCTACGACGCGACGGTCGCCGACATCTCGGTTCCGGAATAGCCCCGGCTCTCTTCGTCAGAGCACGCCGGCCATGCGCAGCGCGATGTCGACGAGCTTCACGCGCTGCAGCTCGGCCACCTCGTCGAGCGTGAACCAGGCGGCCATGTCGGTCGAGCCGTTCTGCTCGTACCTCAGCTCGCCGCCAGTGATCCGCGCGCGGTAGACGATCCGGATGGTATGCAGGGGCATCCGACTCTCGCCAGGACGCACCCGGCGCGATGCGGGGATGACGCGGGAGTGGATCCCGAGCAGCTCCGTGGTCTCGATCTGGAACCCGGTCTCCTCGCGCAGTTCGCGCCGCACGGCCAGCTCCGGATCCTCGCCGTCCTCGAGTCCGCCGCCCGGCATCGTCCATGCGACCCGGCGTCCCTCGACCCATCGCGCGAGCAGGACGCGGCCGGCGTCATCCGTGATGACGCCGTATGCCGCAACCCTCAGATCCATGCGTTCACCGTAGTCGGCGGGCGGTGATCGCGAGCACAGAAGCGCTGACGACACCGCTCATCCGATGCGGTCAGGTGGTCGAGAGGACCTCGTCTTCGACCGGCTCCATGTGCTCTTCGGTGAGCAGGATGCCACCGCTGCTGCTCGCGGACATCGACAGCTCCTGCAGCCACTGCTGACTCAGCGCCGGCGTCTGCGGCTCATCGAAGGTGAAACGCAGCGGAATGGAGGGGTGCAGCCACAGGGTCGAGCGACCGGGAGCTGCGCTGTCGGGGTGTCGCCAGGACAGTGTGAAGCTCTCGTTGCGACGCAGCTTCGTGGCGATCACGACCTTGAGGTGTGCGAGCGTGCGATCGTCGATCTCGATCGGCTCAGCGGACGTGCCGTAGAAGATGAATCCCATCTGCACACCATAACCAGTGCGCCTGCGATCGGACGTCGCGCAGGCATCGGTGGTACAACGAACGAAATCACTGTTCGTTCCAGGGACGATCAGCGGCCGCGGCCTGCGCCTCAGCCGTGCTCGAGCGTCTCCTTCGGGCTGCGGCCGTAGACCTGGCGATACAGCGCGGAGAAGCGCGAGGGATTCGCGAAGCCCCAGCGTCGCGCGATGGCTGCCACGGTGGCACGTGGTGAAGCGTGGCGCAGGTCGCGATGCGCACCGTCGAGCCGGACGCGGCGCAGGTACTCGGTGGGGCTCGTCTCCAGGCTGCGACGGAAAGCGTATTGAAGTCCCCGAGTGGAGATGTGGGCGGCGGCCGCAACGTCGTCTACGGTGATCGGGCGCTGCGCGTTCTCATCGATGTACGTGACCGCGCGGCGCACGGTCAGTGCGCCCGCGTCGTCGCGGACGCGGCTGATCGCCTCCAGGTACGTCGACGCGAAGCAGCTGAGCGTCGTCACGAGCGCGTGCCTGGAGAGACCCGCCTCGAGGATCTCGTCATCGTCCGTGGTCGAGCCCGCATTGAGCAGGTAGTCGAATGCCCGCCCCCAGTGATGTGCGGCGGCGTCGTTGCGTGGTTCGAGGCCCGTCAGGCGGAGCGACAGCAGATCATCGCCCGTGATGCGTCTGGCCAGTTCCTGCGCGCGCCCGCGGTCGAAGGCGAGTGCACTCACATCCGCAGTGTCCTCCCAGCGCGCCTCGACCTGCGCGCCGTCAGTCGCCCAGGGGATGCCGGGTTCGATGTATCGCTGCCGGCTTCGCACCCAGCTGCCGGGCCCGCTGACGAGACGACAGGCGAACAGCTGATCCTCTGGTCGGATGCACGATTCGACAGTCGCCGTCAGGCTGTACCGGATGATCGCCACGTCCGCGAGCGCGACCGAGCGCCAGCGGAACGAGAACCGCTCGGGGTCGATGTGCTGCAGTTCCGCAGACGGCACGAATTCCGTCCAGATCCGCTCCACATCCGCGACGTCATCCGAATCCATGCGGACGATATCCGCCATATTCCCCCCTCTCGCGAAGCAGCGGATTCAGCGCACGACGGCGGTGACCGTCGCCAGACGCTGGAGCACTTCGTGACTGATCGATCCGAGCAGGAGCCGGCGGACGACGCCATGCCCGCGACTGCCGACCACGGTGAGGCGGGCGCTCTCGGCGAGCTCGTTGATGACCGCCGAGGGATACCCCTCGGCGATGGCCTCTTCGATCTCGATTCCGGGGTACTGACCGCGGATGCCTGCCAGCGAGAGCGAGAGCGCCTCGCGAGCGCTCTGCTCCATTCCCTCCCGGTACGCGTGCGGGACGACCATCAGCGCGTTGCGCGGCGCGGCGATCGGCGTCCAGACGATGATGGCCGTGAGCGGCTCGCCGAGCCGGTCGGCCTCGGCGGCGGCGAAGGCGATCGCCGCTTCCGAGGTGGGTGAGCCGTCGACCCCGACGACGACCCCACTGCGCTCACCGACGACATCGAAATCGGGCACGACCACTACCGGGCTGGCGGAGGCGGCGGCGATGCGGATGCCGTGTGAGCCGCGTGCCGGTCCCTCACCGGGGCCGCGGTAGTCGCTACCGATGACGAGCAGCGCGGCGTCCTCGGATGCCTCGATGAGCACGTTCACCGGATTGCCGGTGGCCACGCGGGTGGTGACGACGAGCCCCTCTGCGGCGATGCGATCGGCTTCGTCACGAAGCAGCTCCTCGGTGGCGGTCTGCGCCGCGGCGAGGACGCTGCCCTCACCGACCGTGCCGATGGCGCCGCCGATCACGCTGACGAGTTCGAGGTGCTGTCTGCGGGCGATGGCCCTGGCGGCAGCCCAGTCGACAGCGCGACGGCTGCCCGAGGCCCCAGTGACACCGACGACGATCTTCTCAGTCATTTCCGGCTCCATCTTCGAGGGACTTCCACTCTATTCCGACCGCACCTTCCCAAGCCGGAATGATCAGGAATCGAGAAGTGCGGCGATTCCGACCTGATTAGCGTGGGAATCCACGACGAGAGGGAGTGCCATGACTGACCGCACCGAGAAGACCGAGAACTTCACCGACGAAGAGCGCCAGGCGATGAAGGATCGTGCCAAGGAGACCCGTGCGGCGCGCTCGCGCACGAAGAAGGATCCGGAGGCGATCCGCCGCGAGGGCGAGAAGGAGCTGCTCGAGAAGCTCGCCGATCTGCCGGACGATGAGCGCGAGATCGGCGAGGCGCTGCACAAGCTGGTCTCCGAGACGGCGCCCGAGCTCGTCCCGCGCACCTACTACGGCATGCCCGCGTGGGCGAAGGACGGCAAGGTGCTGTGCTTCTACCAGCCGGCCTCGAAGTTCAAGGTGCGGTACGGGACCTTCGGCTTCGAGACGAACTCGAACCTCGACGACGGGCACGTCTGGCCCACGTCGTTCGCGGTCACCAAGCTCGACAGGGCCGACGTGGCTTTCTTCACCGACCTCGTCCGCCGCGCCGTCTCCTGACGGGCAGGCGGCGCGGGGGAGTCATCCCTCCCGCGCCGTCGTCGCCTCGAGTGCCGTCCGAAGGCGCGCGACGGTGCCGTCGATGTCGGCGAGCTTGTCGAGGCCAAACAGCCCGATCCGGAACGTCGAGAACGAGTCGGGCTCGTCGCAGTGCAGCGGCACGCCCGCAGCGACTTGGAGTCCCTGTTCGCGAAGGCGGGCACCGGTGCGCATCGCGGGGTCGTCGGTGTGGACCACCACGACGCTGGGTGCGGCGAAATCGGATGCTGCCACCGATGGCATCCCGTGCTCGGCCAGCAGCTGTCGCACGCGCGCGCCGAGCTCGATCTGCGCGTCGCGGAGCGCGGCGAACCCGCGCTCGCGCGTCTCGATCATCATGGCGAGGTTGTGCGCGATCGAGTCGGTCGGCATGGTCGCGTGATAGGTCGCCGTACCGTCGCGGTAAGCGTCGGAGATGGCGAGCCAGCGGCCGAGGTCAAGGGCGAAGCTGTTCGGAGCGGCGGATGCCACGGCATCCCGCCCCCGCTCGCCGAGCATCACGAATCCGACTCCCGGCGTGCCGCTCCAGCCCTTCTGCGGTGCGCTGAGCAGCACGTCTACGCCGAGGTCCCGCATGTCGACCCACATCCCACCGGAGGCGATGCAGTCGAGTACGAGCACACCGCCGACCTCATGCACGACGTCCGCGAGAGCGCGCACGTACTCGTCGGTGAGGACGATCCCGGCGGCGGTCTCGACGTGCGGTGCGAAGACCACGTCGGGCCGGTGCGCGCGGATCGCGGCCACGACCTCATCGATGGGGGCGGGGCTCCACGCTGCCTGCGGGTCGTCGCTGTCTGGTCGGGCCAGGCACACCGTGACGTCATCGGCGATGCCGCCGGTCTCGAGGATCTGCGACCAGCGGTACGAGAACAGTCCGTTGCGCACGACGAGCACGCGGCGGCCGGTTGCCAGGTGGCGCGCGACCGACTCCATCGCGTAGCTTCCGCCGCCGTTGACCAGTGCGGCGCTGTCTGCACCGTAGGCCTCGCAGAGAATCTCGAGCGTCTGCTGCATGACGCCGATGAATTTCGCCGACATGTGGTTCAGCGAGCGGTCGGTGAACACGACCGAGTACTCCAGCAGGCCGTCCGGGTCGATGTCAGCGTGGGGAAGAGTCATGGCTCCAGCATGGCACTGGCATGAGGCAAGGGAGCTGCTCGAATCGACGGGCCCAGACCCGGAGCTGTCGCCAGGGGAGAATGTCCTGTGGGCGCTGAACGCCTGCCGGGAGTATTTCGGCGAGCGGGGGAGCCGCGGTGCGCGGTGCTGGTATCGGCGTTCGGCGCAGGCGACACGGCTGAGAAGGCGTCCGGATTCGCTCGGCTGATCTATCGGACCGTCTTCGGCAAGTTCTTCGCCGATAAGGCGGCATCTGATGCAGTGCTCACCGCCTCGGGTTTGGACCACACGATCGTCTACCCGGTGAATCTGAAAGACGCTCCAGCCTTGACGGCCGCGGCCGTCAAGCCGCTGACACGTCCTTGTCAGGAGCGCGGGTGCTGATCACGACCCCGAGCGGCTGGCAGGCCGAGCGTCGGCAGTGAGCAGGGGAAGGCTGACGGTGTCGACGATCTCGACGAGAGTGGCCTCGTCGAGACTGCCGTTCTGAAGTAGTTCGTGACGTGCGAGTACCACGGGCAGGGTCTGGACGCACGGGGGAAGGGCCTCGGGAAGATGGCGATGGAGAGAACGGGGTGGTTCGCGGCGGCAGCCCGCGCCTTGCGCAGATGCTCTTCGAAGGTCGAGCGGCTGACCCGAAGCGTTGTCGCTGCGGCGTCGTGCTTGTTCATCTCGGGGAGCGCGTCATCCCGGTGGAGGTTGCCGAGCGTGAGGACGGCCGCGATTTGCTTCTCTGTGAGCACCGGCTGGCCGGTCGCCGCGCTCGGTTCGCGGGCGATGGTCTGGAAGGACTCCCGGATGACACGTGTGTTCCATTCGCGCTCGGCATCGCTTAGCGGCTCGGTAGGAGCGTAGAGGTCAAAGCCGTGCTCCTCACGGGCCGCGTCAATGCTGATGGCGCGTTTGCCGTAGGCAGCGTCTTTGCGCTGCTTCTCACCGACGAGTCCGGCCCTGTGCACCGGCGTGCTGCGGCTGCGGCCGTACGCGAACTTCCGGAGCACAGCACCCGGCTCCTGGCTGGCTTTGTCGGCGCAGAACTGGTCGAGGAAGTACTCGACGGCGGTGATGCGGGTGACCTCGTGGAGGGCTTCCCAGTAGGCGGCTTCGGCGTCCTCGAAGGTGGCCACGGCGGCTTGGATGACTGCTCCGCCGCGACGTTCCACCTCGCGGACGAGGCGAGTCTTGCCGGGGTTGGCGCGAAGCTGTTCCATCAGCTCGCGGTCGGAGAGTTCTGTGAGAGGGGTAAGGGTGCTCATACCCCTCTTCTGGCGTGAACGGGGGGTCTTCTTCTCGCGCACACGAAGACGCCCCCAGGCGGTCGCCTGGGGGCGTTAGGTTCGGTCGTCTTGGGCTAACCGTTGACGACGATAATCTCGAACTGGGCCGGGTCGCGCTGCGAATAAGCCCAAGCCTGCGCCTGTGCGGCGACGCTGTCCGAATCGCCGCCCGTAAAGCCAGGGAACCCGCTGGCATAAGACGCGGCATGCCAACCGAAGAAGTCCCCGCCTGTCGCCGAGCTGTAATGAATCTGCCGAACCATGATGATGGTCTTGCCCGTTGAAGTCTCACGGTTGAGCTGCCCGAGAGCACTACCGGTGTCGTTGCCAACGCTGCCCAGGTTCTCAGCGACCTCCTGCTTGACCTCAGGCGGAAGAGGCTGCTTCACGTCGATGATGACGTATGAACCGTCATTCTTCTCGTACGGGCGTAGCGTTCCTCGCTGTCCGTTGAGCTGCTTCGCCTCGGCCTCCGTCAGAGGGTCACCAGGCTGGCCAGTAATCTCCTCCGGAATCTGCGTCTCCTCGGGCGCAGGCGTCGGCTCCGCCGTCTGAGACTGCGTGGCCGTGCAACCTGAGAGCAAGAGGGCCGCCAGAGCTAGGCTGGCAAGGGCGGGCGCGCGCGAACTCATAGCCGAAGCATAGTGGCAACGTCAGAACGGTTCGGTGCTCTCCCGCTCCGCGAGGATGGCTTTCAGGTTCGCCGCGTGAGCGGCGGCGTCTTTCTCGCGCCAGAATGCGGTGACATGCCTCTCCGAAAGCCCGAGCTGGGGGTCCACGGCGATGATTTCGACGCGCGCTTCATCGAGCATCCATGGAAACCCCGGCCAGCCTGGCACTGGAGCAGCCGTTCCGTAACGGCCAGGCCCACGGCTCCAGCGCCCGCATCGGCATGAGCGCCGCCTGTGACGCTCCGACCACCGTCGAGTACCAGTGGCGTAACGATGGCGCTGGAGGCAACGAAGGCGTGTGGCAGGGCTGGTACGCCCCGAACGACGGCACCCGACTGAACGGTCGTCCGACCTTCAGCACCAGCGCAATCTCTGTCACATGGGGTAGCTGGTACGGAAGCTCCGTGCAGGCCCGCTGTGTCGGCGTGTTCGCAAACTCTGGCAACGTCAGCACCCAAACCACAGGAATCCAGGCTGCAATCCCGCCTGCACCGACCAGCGTCAGCCTGAGCGTGAACCCTGGCAACGTGAACCACGGCAACGTCGGCTCCTACTGGGTAGGTAACACCTCCGCGTCCCGCTCCACCTCCTGGTCTGCAAGCGCCAGCGGCTCCTGCCCCGGCGGTACATACACCCGCTGGACTGGTGGCACCAGTTCTGCCTCCGCCACTATCTCGGTATCTTCTGATACAACGGGGACACACTCCAGCAGCGCAGAGCGCCGCCTGGGCGGTGGAACCATCTACTGCACCGGAAGCGCCAGCGGCGTCTCCGGGCCAGGAGCAAACGTGGCAACCGCTGAACGCACCGTCTCGATGTCGGCAAGCTTCAGCCACCCGCCAATCCCGAGCACGCCGACCGGCGTAAGCCTCCGTTGTAACGGTGACTTCGGTACCCGTTGCCGTACTGGTGCTGAGGCTTCGACCGCCCTGTCGTACAGCGCTTCGTGGAACGACATGACCTACGCCACGAGCTACTCTGCAACCATCTCCTTCGAGGAGCGTGGAGTCTGGTCCTCCACCAGCACCACCACCAGCAGCACCTCCTGGAACCAGTACATGTACTCTGCTACGGAAGGAAGTAGTTGCCTCCCCTCCCGGTTGACCGTCAGGGCAAACAGTGGGTACGGCTCCTCCGGTACTGCAAGCGCCGGAACCTGCGGAGGGTAAGACCGCATGAAGAAGCCCCGCCAAGAACCCGAGCTTCTTGGCGGGGCTTCTTCATGCTCATCCGTTCACAATAATGACTTCGAAGGAGGCAGGGTTTCGCTGTCCGTCAGCCCATGCCCGAGCCTGGGCTGCGACCTCTTCAGCACTGCCACCTGTACCACCAGGGAATCCAGGAGCAGCAGAGCTAGAACGCCATGCCGTGGAATAATTACCATAAGCATCAGAAGCGTTCATATAGCGCACTACAATCAGGGTCTTTCCCGTCGCCGCAGACTGACGGTCTGTCTCGGCGAAGAAGTCGCCGAGGTCTGTGCTGCTACTGCCGCTAATTTCTTCAGCAACTTCCTGCTTCACCGGCTCAGGAAGCGGCTGCTTCACGTCGATGATGACGTACGAGCCGTCATTCTTCTCGTACGGACGCAGCGTCCCCCGCTGACCGTTGAGCTGCTTCGCCTCAGCGGCCGTCAGAGGGTCACCAGGCTCGCCAACTATCGGCTCCCTCGTGGCTTCCATCGTTGGGGATGCGGCAGGTGTTGCGGCTGATACGCCCTCGCCCGTTGCTGGTGCACAACCCGTGAGCAACAAAGCCGCCAAAACGAAACTGGAATACACAGGGGCGCGCGATTTCATAGCCGAAGCCTAATGCCAACCTCAGAACGGCTCGCTGCTCTCCCGCTCCGCGAGGATGGCTCTGAGATTGGCGGCATGTGCGGCGGCGTCCTTTTCGCTCCAGAGCAACGTAACATCGCGTTCGAGCAGCCCAAGCTGCGGGTCCACAGTCATGATTTCGACGCGCGCTTCATCGAGCGCTGTCGTGGCGCGGTAGAGCGCATCCTCCACGAACTCAGCGTCCTCACGGACCATGATGACGATGCGCTCCGGTCCGCGTCCACCGCGCTCCTTCGCCGTCTCGACGACGCGGGCCGCAAAGTTCACGACGTTGTCGGAGTCCCATTCCGCGAGCTGAACGGCATCCTTCATACCGACGAACGGTACGGCGGTCAGCACGCGTGAAGCCGCCCGTCGCATCGCCGGGTGGGGTGAGGCGATGACGGCGGTCATGCCTGGCCGGACCGCTCCGCAGAGCATGGCCACGCGGCGCTCCCAACCAGCCAGAGCGCGCGCACCTGTGATGGGCCGCCCGATATCCCAGCCGACCTGGTCCACGATGAGCTGCTCGAAGGGACCAAGCTCGGCGGTGGCCTCAGTGAAGATGGCATCGACGGCGATGACGAGCAGAGTGCTGGTGGTCTTGGTCCGCTGTTGCATGAGTGCCTTCTCCGGCTCTTCGGTTTGTCCGTCGATGTCGCAGAACCGGGCATCCTCACCGAGATGCTCGATGAGCGCGCGGATTTCGCGATGCAGGCCCTTGTCCGCCCAGACTTCGACGTACGGCGTGCCCTTCTTGCGCAGCCAGGCGATGGCGTGCCGGATGTTGTCGGCGTCGATGCTGGCATCCCCGACACGCAGCGGCACACCGCGCTCTTTGAAGGTGGATGCCGCGTCGGCGATGCTCCAACCGTTGAGTGCATCCTCCGCTCGCGGAGGGATGATGACGCAGGCTCCACGCTGGTCGGCGATGACATCCCAGTCCGGCCCGTCGAGGATGTCGGTGCCGAAGAACGCGAGAACGCCGATTTCTTGGCCGCGCTCATCGTCCTCTTCGAATGGACGCCCGTCGTGCGTGCAGATGACCGCCGTCTCGCCCAAGGCGCGGAGCGTGGCCTGAATCTCGTCACGGTGGCGGTCAGCCGCCCAGACTTCGAACCGCTCCATCCCGGCCGTGCGCAGCCAGTCGATAGCGTTTCGGGCCATGCCTTCGTCCCATGCGAACCCGGTGATGTTGCCGAGCGTGCCGGTCTCTTCGAACGTTGCTCTGGCGGCGGTGAGTTCAGCCTGGATGCGGGGGTTCGCGGAGTCTTCTGCCAGGACGACGCACGCTCGGCGGTGGAACGCCAGAGCGTCCCAGTCGAACCGGGGCGCGTCAGTATCCAGGATGACGATGACGCCCGTGTGGTCTTCATTCACCAGCCGATACGGCTCCGCACGCTCGTCTGCGCGGATGCCGTCGAGGTCGGTCAGGACGACGCCGGGTTCGCGGCTGAGGCTGATGCCGATACGAGCGATATCGAAGTGGCGGGGGTCGACGCGTAGTTCGATGCGCTCGACCTCCCGTTCGCGAAGCCAGTGAACGGCATCCCCGAGTATCTGAGGCGAGAACGGCTGGTACGAGTCGAGCACCCGCTCTCGGCCGAACGCGCTGCGTGCCGCATCTACAGAACGGCGGAGAGCGGGGGTCATCTGACTCTCAGGCACGAGCACGACGGCCTCGTACTCGGCAGCGGCGGCAACCCATTCCACGCTCGCCGCTTCATCCAGGATGACGATGAGGCCGTCAGGCATAGAAGTCCCCTCTCAGCATGGCGGTGACCGTGTTCACCGCGCGCGGCGGGAAGTTCAGGACTCCTCCGGTGGCCATCTTTTCCCTGTAGGCGGGCAAGGCGCGGTGCTTGTTGCTCGGTGTGAGCACGAACGCCGCTTGCTGGTGGCGCTGTTTCACGGTTCCGCGCAGCGACCCCCGGTAGACGATGAGCCTGTTGCTGCCCCAGAAAGTTATGTCCTCGGACCGCTCCCCCTCAGGACGCCAGACACCGACGCGGTAGCCCGCTTCTTGCAGCGCTTCCACTTCCGCCAGGGCTTCGGTGTTGAAGATGACGCCGCCCTGCTCCCCGAGCTGCTGATGAGTTCGACAGCGGTGTCGAGGAGAGGTGCAACAGCCGCAACATCTTCATACCGGTATGGCATCGGCAACATCGTCTTCGTTGCGTACCCTTCGGGCACGGATTCCCGCAGTTCCTTCTCACTGAGATGCATACTGTCTGTCAAGAAACTGAGGCGGGACGCGAGTTCGGGTCCGGTCACACCTATCGTCACACCTATCCACACTGTTAACAACCTTGTTAAGAACTGTCACTAGGATGCAGAAAACCCCCGGTAAACCAGGGTTTCCGGGGGTTTGTGTCAGCAGTTAAAAACTGCTTCGTGGAGCCTAGGAGATTCGAACTCCTGACATCTGCCTTGCAAAGGCAGCGCTCTACCAACTGAGCTAAGGCCCCGAACGGTGCGAACACCGCGGGATTTCCGCGAACGGAGTGGGGCTACCAGGACTTGAACCTGGGACCTCTTCATTATCAGTGAAGCGCTCTAACCGCCTGAGCTATAGCCCCGTCAACCTCCAAGACTTTACCGGATGCAACCGGGAAAAGAGAAATCGAGGGCGAGCCGAAAGCCCGCCCTCGATTCGCCCCCGGAACCTCAGCGTGCCCGCAGGTCGACGCTGCCCGCCGACACCGACACCGACACCGTGTTCTTGCTCGCCGGATCGTGCCGCAGGTCGCTGTTCACGCTCCCGGCGGCCTGGTCCTGCCGCACGTCGTACGGCTCGTCCGGCAGGGTCAGCTGCAGGTTGCCGGCCGCGACATCCACGGTCACATCACTCGGCGCGGCGCCGGTGAGCTCAGCGTCCGCGCGTCCTGCCGAGATCTCGAAGCTGGCCGCATCCACGTCCGCCAGTTCCACGCTCGCGCCACCGGCGCTGAGCGTGAAGTCCAGGCTGCTCGCAGTGCCCGTCAGATCCATCCGGCCAGCGCTGATGTCGGCATCCACCGCACCGAACGCGCCGTCCGCCGACAGCGCGCCGGCGTTGAGCGTGAGATCGGCGTCGATGCCCTCGAGGCTCTCCGGCAGCAGGAGTGTCAGCCGATCCCCGTCGTTGAACCAGTCTCCGCCGACCCAGTCCGGCGTGAGCCAGCCAAGGCCGAGCCACCCGCGGTCCCGGCTGTGCACCCGCAGCTCATCGCCGTCGGCGCGCAGCGTCCAGCCGCTCGTCGAACCCTGATCGGCGCGCAAGGTCGCCGTGTCGCCGTCGTAGAACTCGATGGACAGCGATGCGCCGTCCACCTGCGCGTTCAGCGCCTGCACGCCGTCGACCTGGACGGCGCTCGTCTCGGTCTCGGCGGAGATGTGGTTGACGCCCGCGAACGCGGCCGCGGTTCCGCTGCCGAGCAGCACGAGCCCTCCGAATGCGGCCACGGCGACCGTCACTGCCTTGATAGCCATCACAGGCCTCCCTGATCCCTGGTGTTCTGATTGTTCGTGTTCTGCGTGTTGTCGATATGCGCGAGCGCGGCCAGCACCCGGCGATTGCCGTCCTCGGGGTCGAGGCCGAGCTTCTGGAAGATCGCGGTGATGTGCTTCTCGACACTCGCCTCGCTGAGGAACAGCAGCCCAGCGATGGCGCTGTTCGACTTGCCCTCGGCGATCAGGGCGAGCACCGTCCGCTCCCGTTCGGTGAGTCGCAGCATCCGCTCGTCGCGATTGCGACGCGTCAGCAGCTGCGCGACCACCTCCGGGTCGAGCACTGTCGCCCCCGAGGCGATCCGCTCGACCGACTCGACGAACTCGGCGACGTCGGCGACCCTGTCCTTGAGCAGGTAGCCGAGCGCCGCACCCTGTGCCGATCCGCTCTGCGCAGCGATGAGATCGCTCGCATACCGCTCCTCGACGTACTGCGAGAGCACGAGGAGAGGAAGGGTCGGATGCCCGGCGCGCAGCGCCAGAGCCGCCCGGATGCCCTCGTCCGTGAAAGTCGGGGGAAGCCGCACATCGAGGATGCACAGCTCCGGGTCGGACTCGGTGACAGCATCCATGAGTCCATCGGTGTCGGGCAGGGCGGCGACCACTTCGTGCCCGGCGTCCTCGAGCAGTCGCACCAGGCCCTCGCGCAGCAGCA
This sequence comes from Microbacterium alcoholitolerans, assembly GCF_050408615.1. NCBI lineage: Bacteria > Bacillati > Actinomycetota > Actinomycetes > Micrococcales > Microbacteriaceae > Microbacterium > Microbacterium alcoholitolerans. Next base: position 2,007,370 of record NZ_JBNTKD010000001.1, read on the forward strand.
CGGAGTCCTCGCAGATCAGAATGCGCATGGCACCGTCACCTCCAGACTGGTCGGTCCGCCTGCGGGGCTCTCCAACCGGAACGTCCCGCCGGCGGCGAGCACCCGGTTGGTGATCCCGTCCAGTCCGCCGCCGGGCTGCACCTGCGCACCGCCCATGCCGTTGTCTTCCACGCGGGCCCACAGGCCTCCGTCACGGCTGCGCACGACGACGCGGCATTCGCTGGCTCGGGAGTGCTTCGCGGCGTTGGTCAGCGACTCCGCGATCGCGAAGTAGACCGCCGCCTCGGCATCCCGGCAGCCCGCATTCGCTCCGCTCATGCCGGGGTCGATGCGCACATCGAGCTGCACCGGGATGTGCGAGCGCCCGGCGAGCGCCGACAGCGCGGCATCAAGGCCCCGGTCATCGAGCACGGAGGTGTGGATGCCACGGGCCAGCTGACGCAGCTCCGTGATCGCCGCCTTGGTCGAGGTGTGCGCCTCGCCGATGAGCTCTCTGGCCGCGGCCGGGTCGGTGTCGATCTTCTGCTGGGCCAGGCCCAGCGTCATGCCGACCGAGACGAGCCGCGGCTGGACGCCGTCGTGCAGGTCGCGCTCGATGCGGGTGCGCTCGAGCTCGGCGGCGCGAACGGCACCGGCGCGCTGTGCCGTGGTGGTCTGCACCTGCGCGGTGAGCTCGGCCTCGCGGTTCGGGACGATCAGAGCACGGCTGAGAGTCCGGTGCAGCAGGGCGAGACCGACGATGCCGGCTGCTGCGGCGATCACGCCGAGAGCTCCGACGAGCGGCGCCCAGGCCACATCCATGACCGCGCCGAACGGACCATCGACGGATCCCTGCCGGTTGAGCGGCGCGAAGGCGAAGAACCCGGCCCAGATCATGCCCCAGAACAGCCGGATGACCAGTGAGCCGGCGATGCACGCGAGCACGAAGTTGGCGATCGCGCGCCACATCGGCCCGTTGATGGACTGGCGTGCGACGTTGCTCAGCCATCCGCCGAAGCCGGCTTTGGTGCGCGGTCGCCAGCGCAGGTCCGGCAGACCGAGGTCGTACAGTGCGCTGACGCGATGCACCTCGAACCAGCCCAGCCCGAACAGGCCGTACACGAATCCGAGCAGCACGAACAGGCCGACACCGAAGACGAACAGCAGTGCGAGGCCCGCACCGAAAGTCGCGGTGAGGATGCCGATCGCGCCGGCGCCGACCGTGCCGAGCGCGGCGAGCTGGAGGATGGTCAGCAGGATCCGCAGCGGCGGCGAGCCGGCATCCGTCGTCGCTGCGACAGGAGCCGCGGGCGCTGGCGGCGCGAGCGGAGGCGCCGGAGGCGGTGGAGTGGGATTCGTGGTCATGGCAACAACGCTACGGTTCAGCGCGTGCCGGCGACACGTGGGCAGCCGGAAAGCTGCTTTCGGGTTTTCCCTACCTGCCCCGCGTGGTCCCTCCGATGATCGGATGCCCGGATCCATGATGATGGCATGAGCGATCTGCATGCGGACGAACCGCACGGCGCCGGGCTGGGCGCGAGGCTGAACTGGCTGCGGGCCGGTGTTCTCGGTGCGAACGACGGGATCGTGTCAGTGGCATCCCTCGTCGTCGGGGTCGCGGGCGCGACCACCGACAACTCCGCCCTGCTCATCGCCGGCCTCGCCGGCCTCGTCGGCGGCGCGATCTCGATGGCGCTCGGCGAGTACGTGTCGGTGAGCAGCCAGCGCGACACCGAGCGCGCGCTGATCAGCAAGGAGCGCGAGGAGCTGCGGACCATGCCCGCGGAGGAGCTCGACGAGCTCACCACGCTGTACCGCCGGCGGGGCCTCAGCGAGCAGACTGCGCGTCAGGTCGCGGTCGAGCTGACGGAGCACGACGCTCTCGCCGCGCACCTCGAGGTCGAACTGGGCATCGATCAGCACGACCTCGTGAATCCGTGGCACGCGGCGATCTCGTCGGCCGTGTCGTTCACGCTCGGGGCGCTGCTGCCGCTGCTGGCGATCCTGCTTCCGCCGCCGGAGCTGCGCGTGCCGATCACCTTCGCGGCTGTGCTCATCGCCCTCGCCGCGACCGGTGCCATCTCAGCCACTGTCGGCGGTGCGTCGCCGCTTCGGGCATCCGTCCGTCTGGTCGTCGGCGGCGCGCTCGCGCTGCTGGCCACCTGGCTCATCGGCACCCTGTTGGGGACGACCGGGGTGGTCTGACCCTCGAAGGTCAGGCTTCGTCCGGGTTGAGGGTCAGTTCGACATGAAGCCGACGAGCAGCCCGCCGGTGACCTTGACGGCCAGGTTGTAGATCCCGGCGACCACGGCACCCATCACGGTGAACACGATGAGGTTGAGGATCGACACGACCGCACCGAACGCCATGATCTGCGGCAGGCCGAGAAGGCTCTCCAGATCGACGCTGCCGTCGGTCAGGGTGGAGAGGATCTCGCCGGCCTGGGCGAGCACGTTCGTCGCCTGCAGCACCATGAACAGCAGGAAGAACGACACCATGGTCACGATCGCCAGGGCTACAGCACCCAGGAACGACAGCTTCACGGCCGACCAGAAGTCCACGTAGACCAGCCGCAGGCGAACCTGCTTGCCACCGGTCTTGCGGGTGGACTTCTTTGCCAGCTTGTCAGCGACTGTGCTCATGTGTCGTTGCTCTCTTCAGATCAGGCTTCGGGGTTCTCAGCGGGGGGAGTCTGCGGCTCGGAGGTGTCGGATTCCGCTTCTGCCTCGTCCTCGACCACGCGTTCGCTGTTTCGGGCGACAGCGAGGATTCGGTCATCGCCCTTGGTGCGGGCGAACAGGACTCCCATCGTGTCGCGGCCCTTCGCAGGGACCTCGGCCACGGCAGAGCGTACCACCTTGCCGCTGGACAGAACCACCAAGACCTCGTCGTCCTCGGAGACGATCAGACCGCCCGCGAGGACACCGCGCTCGTCGCTCAGCTTGGCCACCTTGATGCCGGTTCCGCCGCGCTTCTGGACCTTGTACTCGTCGACCGTGGTGCGCTTCGCATAGCCGCCGTCGGTCACGGTGAACACGTACGAGTCCTCGGAGACGATGGATGCCGAGAGCAGGGAATCCTCGTCGTCCTTGAACTTCATGCCTCGCACGCCTTCGGTGGCGCGGCCCATCGGACGCAGCGCCTCGTCGGTCGCGTGGAAGCGCACCGACATGCCCTTGGCGCTGATGAGCAGGATGTCCTCGTCGGCGTTCACGAGCTTCGCGCTGACCAGCTCGTCGCCCTCGCGCATGCGGATCGCGATGACGCCGCCCTGGCGGTTGGTGTCGTAGTCGCCCAGACGCGTCTTCTTCACCAGGCCGCCGCGGGTCGCGAGCGCGAGGTAGTCCTTCGCCTCGTAGTCGCGGATGGCGAGCACCTGTGCGATCTTCTCCTCGGGCTGCAGCGCGAGCAGGTTCGCGACGTGCTGACCCTTCGCGTCGCGGCCGGCCTCCGGCACCTCATACGTCTTGGTGCGGTACACCCGGCCCTTGTCGGTGAAGAACAGCAGCCAGTGGTGCGTCGTGGTCACGAAGAAGTGCTCGACGAGGTCGTCGGCGCGCAGCTGTGCGCCCTTGACGCCCTTGCCGCCGCGGTGCTGCGAACGGTAGTTGTCGCTGCGGGTGCGCTTGATGTACCCCTCGCGGGTGACGGTGACGACCATCTCCTCGACGGGGATGAGATCTTCCATCGACATGTCGCCGTCGAAGCCGTGCAGGATGTGCGTGCGACGCTCGTCGCCGAAGCGGTCGACGATCTCGGTGAGCTCGTCGTGGATGATCCCGCGCTGGCGTGCCGGCGTCGCGAGGATCTCATTGAAGTCCGCGATCTTCAGCTCGAGTGCGGCCGCCTCGTCGATGACCTTCTGACGCTCCATCGCCGCCAGGCGACGCAGCTGCATGGTGAGGATCGCATCGGCCTGGTCCCAGTCGATCGCGAGCAGCCGCTGCAGGCCCTCGTTCGCCTCTTCGGCGGTGGGGGAGCGGCGGATCAGCGCGATGACCTCGTCGAGGGCATCCAGTGCCTTCAGGTAGCCCTCGAGGATGTGCATCCGCTTCTCGGCCTTGCTCAGGCGGAACTGCGTGCGGCGGACGATGACGTCGATCTGGTGCGCGATCCAGTTCGTGATGAAGCCGTCGAGCGCGAGCGTGCGCGGCACGCCGTCGACGATCGCGAGCATGTTCGCGCCGAAGTTCTCCTGCAGCTGGGTGTGCTTGTACAGGTTGTTCAGCACGACCTTCGCGACGGCGTCGCGCTTGAGCACGACGACCAAGCGCTGCCCGGTGCGGTCCGATGACTCGTCGCGGATGTCGGCGATGCCGGTGATCTTGCCGTCGCGGGCCAGGTCGCCGATCTTCACCGCGAGGTTGTCGGGGTTGACCTGGTACGGCAGCTCGGTGATCACCAGGCAGGTGCGGCCCTGGATCTCTTCGACCTCGACGACGGCGCGCATCGTGATCGACCCGCGGCCGGTGCGATACGCCTCGTGGATGCCCTTGGTGCCGAGGATCTGCGCACCGGTGGGGAAGTCCGGTCCCGGCACGCGCTGAATCAGTCCGTCCAGGAGCTCCTCGCGCGGCAGGCCCGGGTTGTCGAGGGCCCACAGGGCGGCGGCCGAGACCTCGCGGAGGTTGTGCGGTGGGATGTTCGTCGCCATGCCGACCGCGATGCCGACCGACCCGTTGACGAGCAGGTTCGGGAACCGCGCCGGCAGTACGTCGGGCTCCTGGGTCTGGCCGTCGTAGTTGTCGGAGAAGTCGACGGTCTCCTCTTCGATGTCGCGCACCATCTCGAGCGCGAGCGGAGCCATCTTCGTCTCGGTGTATCGGGGGGCCGCGGCGCCCATGTTGCCGGGGGAGCCGAAGTTGCCCTGGCCGAGGGCCAGCGGGTAGCGCAGCGACCACGGCTGCACGAGGCGGACCAGGGCGTCGTAGATCGCCGAGTCGCCGTGCGGGTGGTACTGCCCCATCACCTCGCCGACGACGCGGGCGCACTTCGAGAACGACTTGTCGGGACGGAAGCCGCCGTCGTACATGCCGTAGATCACACGGCGGTGCACCGGCTTCAGGCCGTCGCGCACATCCGGCAGCGCGCGGCCGACGATGACGGCCATCGCGTAGTCGAGGTACGACCGCTGCATCTCGGCCTGCAGGTCGACCTGGTCGATGCGGCCGTGCTCGTGTCCGTCGTTGATGTCGGGACGTTCTTCGTCAGTCATGTGTGTTTCGATTCCGGTCGTTCAGATCTGGGTCGCTGAGCTCGTCGAAGCGTCAGATGTCGAGGAAGCGGACGTCCTTGGCGTTGCGCTGGATGAAGGTGCGCCGCGACTCGACGTCCTCACCCATCAGCACGCTGAAGATCTCATCCGCCGCGGCGGCGTCGTCGATGGTCACCTGGCGCAGCGTGCGCGTGGTGTGATCCATCGTGGTCTCCCACAGCTCCTTGGCGTTCATCTCGCCGAGACCCTTGTAGCGCTGCACTCCGGCATCCTTCGGCAGTCGCTTGCCGTTCTCGGCGCCGTGCTTGAGCAGAGCGTCGCGCTCAGCATCCGAGTACACGTACTCGTGCGGCGCGTTCGACCACTTCAGCCGGTACAGCGGCGGCATCGCGAGATAGACGAAGCCGGCCTCGATCAGCCCGCGCATGTAGCGGAACAGCAGCGTGAGCAGCAGGGTGGTGATGTGCTGGCCGTCGACGTCGGCATCCGCCATCAGCACGATCTTGTGGTACCGCGCCTTCTCGATGTCGAAGTCCTCGCCGATGCCGGTGCCGAAGGCCTGGATCATCGCCTGGACCTCCTTGTTGGCCAGTGCCTTGTCCAGGCGAGCCCGCTCGACGTTCAGGATCTTGCCGCGCAGTGCCAGGATCGCCTGGGTGTGCGGGTCGCGTCCCTGAACGGCCGAACCGCCTGCCGAGTCGCCCTCGACGAGGAAGATCTCGCTGATCGAGGGATCCTTGCTGGTGCAGTCCTTGAGCTTGTCGGGCATCGCCGCCGACTCGAAGACGCTCTTGCGGCGAGCGGTCTCGCGCGCCTTTCGAGCGGCCAGACGCGCGGTGGCCGCGTCGATCGCCTTGCGGATCACGTTCTTCGCCTGCACGGGGTTGCGGTCGAACCAGTCGCCGAGCTGATCGTTCACGATCTTCTGCACGAACGTCTTCGCCTCGGTGTTGCCGAGCTTCGTCTTGGTCTGCCCCTCGAACTGCGGCTCACCCAGCTTGATCGAGATGACTGCCGTGAGACCTTCGCGCACGTCGTCGCCGGAGAGGTTCTCGTCCTTCTCCTTGAGCAGGTTGTTCGCCCGCGCGTAGCGGTTCACCAGGCTGGTCAGCGCCGCGCGGAATCCCTCTTCGTGCGTGCCGCCCTCGTGGGTGTTGATGGTGTTCGCATAGGTGAAGACGTTCTCGGTGTACGAGGTGGTCCATTGCATGGCGACCTCGAGCGAGATCTTGCGCTCCTTGTCCTCAGAGTCGAAGGCGATGATCTCGTCATTGACCACCTCTGCCTTGCGCACCCTGTTGAGGTACTCGACATAGTCGACCAGCCCGCGCTCGTAGTAGAAGTCGTCGGAGGGCTGCTTGACGGTGAGCGTGCCCTCGACCTCGACCTCATAGGCGGACGACGGACGCTCGTCGTTCAGCACGATGCGCAGTCCCTTGTTCAGGAACGCCATCTGCTGGAAGCGGGTGCGCAGGGTCTCGTAGTCGAACTCGACGGTCTCGGTGAAGATCGTGGCGTCCGGCCAGAACGTGATGCTCGTTCCGGTCTCGGGGGTGGCCTCGCCCTTCTCCAGCGCCTGCTGCGGAGTGCCGCCGTCGGCGAAGCTGTGACGCCACACGTGGCCCTTCTGCCGCACCTCGACGTCGAAACGCGTGGAGAGCGCGTTCACCACAGATGATCCGACGCCGTGCAGTCCTCCCGAGACGGCGTAGGCGCCGCCGCCGAACTTCCCGCCGGCGTGCAGGATGGTCAGCACCACCTCGACGGTGGACTTCGTCGGGTCGGAGGAGTGCGGATCGACGGGGATGCCACGGCCGTTGTCGACCACGCGGATGCCGCCATCGGCCAGCAGCGTCACGACGATGCGGTCGGCATAGCCGGCGAGGGCCTCATCGACCGAGTTGTCGACGATCTCGTAGACCAGGTGGTGCAGACCGCGAGGCCCGGTGGAGCCGATGTACATGCCGGGGCGCTTGCGCACGGCTTCCAGACCCTCGAGGATCTGGATCGAATCGGCGCCGTAGTCGCTGGGATCCTGCCCGCCCCGGTTCTCTGAGCTCGGCACTTGTTCTGAGAGTGAAGGGTCGTTCTCGGGGGCGGGGTTGTCAGGCGTCATCAGAGGTTGTTCTCCACATCGAAAGTTCGCTCTCATTCTAGCGGGTTTCGAGGTCCGCTATGCGCCTCAAACGCCGTGTATCGCGTTCTGAGCGCTTCAGGGGTGCTTCGTGATGCCCTACCCGTAGGTGTCCCGTGGGCCCCGTCCCGGCACGACTCGCGGTCCCCATTTCCAGGACGGCACATCGGGTCCGATGAAACGCAGGTTCTGCACCCCGGCATCCGGGTAGCGGTTGGTGATCTCGGTCATGATCACCGCGCGCATGAACTGCAGGTTCTTCGCCCATGCCGTCGAATCGCATTTCACGGTGAGCACGCCGCGCTCGAGTGAGACGGGCTCTGAGTGCTTCGCCGTGTCGGCGCCGGCCAGCTCTGCCCACTGTCTGACCAGGTCTTCTGCTGCGAGCGTCTTCTCCCAGCCGGAGTCCTTCGTGAGCTTCGCGAGCACATCGCCCAGCATGCCCGGATCTCGCCCCTTCGTGAACGGCGCGTTCTCGTCGTCGACGACGACGCGCTTCCTGCGCTTCCAGTTCTTCGAACTCGGTTTCAGGCCGCGAAGACGCAGATATGTGGCAACGGTCTCGGGAGGCTGCGGATCAGTCATCGGCGTCCTCTCTCTCGTCGCTGATCGTACCCGCGCTGATGCGCACGACATGCCGGTGCAGGACCGCGGGGATGTCCGCCTCCACCGCCGCGGTCACGATCACCTGCTCGTAACCCGCGGTGAGTGCGGCCAGACGCTGCCGGCGATCGGCATCCAGTTCGGCGAAGACGTCGTCGAGGATGAGCACCGGGTCGCCGGCAGGTGACTCGGTGCGAAGGAGCTCGGCGGATGCCAGTCGCAAAGCGAGTGCGACCGACCAGGATTCGCCGTGCGAGGCGTAGCCCTTCACGGGAAGATCGCGAACGCGCAGGATCAGATCGTCGCGGTGCGGCCCGACCAGGGTCAGGCCGCGCTCGACCTCCTTGGCTCGCTTGCTCTGCAATGTCGTACGGAACTGCTCCTCGATCTCGCCGCGGACATCGGCCCGGGTTCCCGACTCGGTGCCGGCGCCCTCCTCTTCCGGATCGTCACCGCCCACCGACAGCGCCCACTCGATCTGCGGTCGGTGATCCGCGCCGGCGATTGCCGCGTAGGCGTCGGTGAGCGGACCCTGCAGATCCGCCGCCAGGCGCATGCGCGCGTGGATGATCTCCGATCCCAGCGCCACGAGCTTGTCGTCCCAGACATCGAGGGTGCTCAGTGCGTCACCTCGGATGCCACGGGCGCGCGCGGACTTCAGAAGCGCTGTCCGCTGACGCAGCACGCGTTCGTAGTCGGCGATGACGCCCGCCAGTCGTGGGATCCGCTGAATCAGCAGCTGATCGGCGAACCTTCTGCGCGATGACGGATCGCCGCGGACGATCTGAAGATCTTCAGGGGCGAACAGAACCACATGCGCGTAGCGCGGCAGCTCATTGGTCTTCGATGGCGAGCCGTTCACCCGCGCCTTGTTCGATCCCTGCCGATTCAGCTGCACTTCGATGAGCACATTCCGGCTGCCGTGGGCGAGACGGGCTCTGATGACCGCGAACTCCTTCCCGTCACGCACCATCGGGGCATCCGACGACACCCGATGCGACCCGAGAGTCGCGAGGAAGACGATCGCCTCGGCCAGATTCGTCTTGCCCTGCCCGTTGCTGCCGACGAGGACGTTCGGGCCGCGGTGCAGGGTCAGATCAGCGGTCGCGTAATTGCGGAAATCGACCAGGTTCAGGTGCTCCACAATCACCGCATCAGCCTACCTTTCGGCTCAGACAGTGCGCCCGGATGCCGTGCTGCGCTCTCATGGAGCGCCGAGCTCTGATGGAGTGCCGATTCCGGGAAGCGGGATCAGCGAAGCAGCAGGTTGGGCTGAAGCAGGTACTTGAACGAGTCGGATCCGGCCTGATCGACCGACGTCTGGCTGGTCACGAGAACCGGGCTGAGCTTGTTGGCATTGTCGCTCGAGGTGAACGTCACGCGGGTGAACTCGCTCTTGACCGCACCGAGGGCTTCGAGCAGGTACTGCGGGTTCAGTCCGAGCACGACCTCGTCGCCGCCGTTCAGATGGGCGTCGACCGACTCACTCGCCCGCGCCTGCTCGCTGCCGGAGGCATCCATCGTCACGCTGTCGGTGCCGAATGTGAAGCGCAGCGGCGCCGATCGATCGAGGACCAGCGCAACGCGGCGGACCGCCTCGACCAGATCTGCGGTGTTCACGACGGCGTAGTGATCGGTCTGCTCGGGGAACAGGCGTCGCACGGGCGGGAAGTTGCCCTTGATCAGGAGAGAGGTCACCGTCTTGTTGCCCGAGGTGAACGCGATGATCTCGCGGTCGCCCTCGCCCGAGAAAGCGATCTCGATGTTGCCGCCGTGCGCGAAGGTCTTGCCGACCTCGGTGAGTGTGCGCGCCGGAACCAGCGCGGTCTGCTCGGCGACATCGTCGCCATCCCACGGCACGTTTCGCAGAGACACGCGGTAGCGGTCAGTGGCGACGAGACTCAGGTCGTGTCCCGAGACCTCGAGCTGCACACCCGTGAGGACGGGGGTGACGTCATCGCGCGATGCGGCGAACGCCACCTGCGCGATGGCCGTGCCGAAGTCCTCGGCGGGTACGACGCCGGTGGAGCCGGCGACCTCGGGGATCGACGGGTATTCCTCGACGGGCATGGATGCCAGGGTGAATCGCGCCGAACCGCAGGTGACAGCGATGCCGCCGTCGTCTTCGACTGCGATCTCGATCGGTGCGTTGGGAAGACGGCTCGCGATGTCGGAGAGCAGTCGGCCGTGAACGAGGATCGTTCCCGGCTCGTCGACGGTCGCCTCGATCGTCGTACGCGCGGATGCCTCGTAGTCGAAGGCCGAGAGAGTGAGCTGCTGACCGGATGCCTCGATCAGCACACCCGCGAGGATCGGCTGCGGATTGCGCTGCGGAAGCAGCTTCACGACGAACGACACAGCCTCGCTGAACACGTCGCGGTTGACCTGGAACCTCACGGGCGCTCCCTCGTTGTACTTCAGCTGACGCGGTGGACCCACTGCGAGCCATCCCATGCTAGCCGCACCGGGGGAAGGCTCCGCTACCCGGAGATCGTTGTGATTCGCGGTTCGTCCACATCCGTCCGGTCATCGAATGACCCTTCTCAGAGATAGACCTCTTAACGGTGTTAACAGCTGTGGATACTGTGGATAACCCGGTGGATATCAGTGAAGAGTAGGAAACTACACACGTGTGAGATGTGGAAACGCTGAGGAATCCGCGGGTTTCAGGGGAACTGGCTTGGGATCGGGCGGATTGGGTTATCCACAGGATGCGATCAATCCGGCATCCGAAACCGTCTGATTGCACAAGTTATCCACAGGTCCTGCGGAGAACTGACGCGATGCCGATCGGCGGTAGGCGTGTCGCGGTGTCAGCGACGGCTGATCTGCGTGGTGATCTCGGTGACCTGGTTGTAGATCGAACGGCGCTCCTTCATGAGCTCGCTGATCTTCTTGCATGCGTACATCACGGTCGTGTGGTCGCGGTTGCCGAAGAGCTGACCGATCTTCGGCAGGGAAAGGCTCGTGCGCTCACGGCATAGATACATCGCGATCTGGCGAGCGGTCGCGATCTGCTGTGAACGGCTCGAGCCGTAGAGATCGTCGACGGTGAGCTTGAAGTAGCCCGCTGTCGCCGTGATGATGTCGGTCGGCGAGATGATGTTGTCCTCGGTGGTGTCGACGATGTCGCGCAGCACGGTCTGTGCCAGCGAGATGTCGAGCGAGGAGCGGTTCAGGCTCGCGAACGCGGAGACGCGGATGAGCGCGCCCTCGAGTTCGCGGATGTTCGACGAGACCACGGTTGCGATGTACTCGAGGACTTCATCGGGGATGTGCAGTGATTCGCTCTGCGCTTTCTTGCGGAGGATCGCGATGCGGGTCTCGAGGTCGGGCGCCTGCACGTCGGTGATCAGACCCCACTCGAAGCGGCTGCGCATGCGATCTTCGAAACCGGTCAGCAGCTTCGGAGCCACATCACTGGTGATCACGACCTGTTTGTTGTGATCGTGCAGCTGGTTGAACGTGTGGAAGAAGGCTTCCTGCGTCTCGGCGCGGCCCTGCAGGAACTGGATGTCGTCGATCAGGAGGATGTCGACTTCGCGATAGCGGCTCTGGAACGCGGCGCCGCGGTTGTTCGCGATCGAGTTGATGAAGTCGTTCGTGAACTCCTCACTGGAGACATAGCGAACTTTCACACCGGCGTACAACGACTGGGCGTAGTCACCGATGGCGTGCAGCAGGTGCGTCTTGCCGAGACCCGAATCGCCGTAGATGAACAGCGGGTTGTACGCCTTGGCCGGCGCCTCGGCCACGGCGACCGCGGCAGCATGCGCAAAGCGGTTGGACTGGCCGATGACGAAGTTGTCGAAGGTGTACTTCGGGTTCAGCCGTGATTCATGGCGCATCGGCGTCGGCTGCTGCTCGATCGGTGACTCGATGCGGATTGGCTCGGGCGTGGAGAAGTCCGGGACGGCGATCGGTGCGGTCGGTTGGTCGGCCAGCTCGTGGTTGACGACCGTCCGGTACGAGGTGACTTCGTCGCCGATCGCAGAGAGAGCCTCCATCAGGGGGACGCGCAGACGCTTGTTGATCTGCGCGGCCGTGAGATCGTTCGGCACATCGAGGTAGAGCACGCCGCCCATCACACCCGCCGGCACGACCAGGCTCAGAAATCCGTGCAGCTGAGGGCTGACCCTGTCATCCGCGGACAGACGTTCGCGGAGCGTCGACCAGATCGGCACATCGGGTTGGGCTGCAGAGGTCATGATGCTCCGGGGCGGGGTTGTGGAAAGGTCGCCTTGAAGCGTGATCTCCCCCTGTGGATAACGTTCGAAGCAACGGTAGCCATCGGCACGCCGAACAGCAAGCCGTGCCCGGAAACATGCGGGTGTGTCGTGACATGGGAGAGTCTCCACAGGTGTGGATAATGGCTGTGCGCAACTCACCGGGTGCACAGTGGCATCGGGTGGTGGATTTGCCCTGCGCCGCGGCAGGTCGTACCCTTAATCGGTTGACTTATGCCTAACGGCAGTACCCCCTGTCTCCGGATGATTGAACTCCCGGTGACACCCATTCCCGGAGTGATTCCATGAGCAAGCGCACCTTCCAGCCCAACAACCGTCGTCGCGCCAAGAAGCACGGCTTCCGCGCCCGCATGCGCACCCGCGCCGGTCGCGCCATCCTTTCGGCACGCCGCTCGAAGGGCCGCACCGAGCTCTCGGCGTAAAGCCCTGACTCGGACCACGTCGTGCTCGCCCGGCCGAATCGTCTGACCAGCGGCGCCGACTACCGACAGGTGGTTCGTCGTGGCACACGGTGCGGCGGGCCTCGTCTGATCACCTCGGTGCTCCGAGGCGCGGATCGACGGGCACCGCGGTTCGGGTTCATCATCAGCAAGCAGGTAGGAACCGCCGTGGTTCGAAACACCGTTCGCCGTCGCCTGAAGGCGGTGTGCGCGGAATTCGTCGGCATGGTTCCGGAGGGCACGGATGTCGTCATCCGTGCCCTTCCTGCATCCGCGACCGCGGACTTCGCCGACCTGCGCGCAGATGTGTCGCGGTGTCTGCAGCGTCTGCTGCCCGGAGTGGAGCAGCGAGCATGAGTGCGCTGCCGTCCTACGCCTTCGGAACGGCGCAGTTCCGGGCATCCGATCTCGTTCGTGGCGTGCTGGTGCTTCCCCGCAATCTCGTGCTCGCCTTCCTCGTCGGGTATCGGGCGGTCATCTCGCCGCTGTACGGCGACGTGTGCCGGTACTACCCATCTTGTTCCGCGTACGCTGTAGGAGCGGTTCAGCAGCATGGCGCCGTGTGGGGAGCGGTGCTCTCGGCATGGCGCATCCTGCGTTGCAATCCGTGGAGCAAGGGCGGCGTCGACGATGTTCGCCCCCACGCTCACTTCCGATACGACCTGACTCCTCGAGGCTTCGTCGTACCTGCTCGAAAGGACTGAACAGTGGGTCTTGACCTCCTGCTCGCAAGCACCCAGGCCCCGGCGGATTCCGGCGGCTTCGACTTCCTGGGTGCCATTCTGTGGCCACTGAAGTGGGCGGTTGAGCTCATTCTGGTCGCCTGGCACTGGGTGCTGACCGCCGCCGGCATGCCCGCGGCTGCCGGTCTGACGTGGGTGCTGTCGATCGTCGGGCTCGTGATCGTGGTTCGCGCAGCGGTCTTCCCGCTGTTCGTGAAGCAGATCAAGAGCCAGCGGAAGATGATGGAAATCGCTCCTGAACTGCGAAAAGTTCAGGAGAAGTACAAGGGCAAGAAGGACCAGCTCTCTCGCGAGGCGATGAGCCGCGAGACCATGGCGCTGTACAAGAAGCACGGCACGACGCCGATGTCGAGCTGCCTGCCGCTGCTGGTTCAGATGCCGATCTTCTTCGCGCTGTTCAGTGTTCTGCGCGACGTGGGAATGCACGCGCGGGACGGCATCGGCGGAGTCGGGATGCTGAGTGCCGAGCTCACGAAGGAGTTCTACGACGCCACGCTGTTCGGAACCGTCTCGTTGCACGAGACGCTCGGCGAGGCGTGGGAAGACCAGAACGTCACCGCGATCGTGCTGCTGGCGATCCTCGTCGTCCTGATGATCGTGTCGCAGTTCTTCACGCAGCTGCAGATCATCTCGAAGAACCTGTCGCCCGAGGCGAAGACCGGGCAGGCGTACCAGATGCAGAAGATCATGCTCTACGTGCTGCCGCTGGGCTTCATCTTCTCGGGTGTCTTCTTCCCGCTCGGTGTCGTCATCTACTGGTTCGTGTCGAACCTCTGGACCATGGGTCAGCAGTTCCTGGTGATCCGTGAGATGCCGACCCCCGGCTCTGAGGCCGCGAAGGCGCGCGAGGAGCGCCTCGCTCGCAAGGGCAAGGCGATCAACGCTCAGGGGAAGATCGTGCCGATCGAAGTCGTCCAGGCGGAGGAGCAGCGCAAGCTCGAGGAGATGGAGAAGGCGAAGGCCGAGGCACCGAAGCGAGAGCAGCCGATGAGCAAGAAGCGCGCGAAGAAGAAGGGGTCCAACTGATGGCCACTGATGAGCTGAAGACCTCGACCGATGCGTCGGTTGAGGATCTCGAGCACGAGGGCGACGTCGCCGCTGACTTCCTCGAGGAACTTCTCGACATCGCTGACATCGACGGTGATCTGAACCTCGATGTGCGACAGGGACGTGCCTATGTCTCGGTCGAAGCAGAGGGCGATGGCCTCTCGCTTCTCTCCGCGCCCGACACAGTGCAGGCGCTGCAGGAGCTGACGCGTCTCGCCGTTCAGAGTAAGACCGGGTCGTTTTCGCGGTTGATCCTGGACATCGGTGGGTCACGCGACACCCGCCGCCGCCAGCTCGAGTCGCTGGTCGACGCCGCTGTCGCGAAGCTGGATGACGGCGCGAGCCAAGCTTCGCTGCCGTCGATGTCGAGCTACGAGCGCAAGCTGGTGCACGACATCGTGTCGGATCGGGGACTTGTCTCGGAGTCTTACGGTGAGGGGCCCGACCGTCACACGGTCATCTCCCGTCGTTGATGTTTCACGTGAAACGTCGACTTCCCGGTCATTGAGCGAGCGAACACCCAGGTCATTGAGCGAGCGAAGCGAGACGAAATGCCCACCACACCAGAAGCCGAACCGACAGCCGCCGCGAGCCTCTTCGGTCCTCGGATCGACCTCGCTCGGCAGTTCACTGCGGCGTTGATCGCAGAAGGGGAGTTGCGTGGACTGATCGGCCCACTGGAACTCCCGCGGATCTGGACACGTCACATTCTCAATTCCGCGATCGCGGCGCCGCTTTTTCATGGGTCGGTGGCCGATGTCGGTTCGGGCGCAGGTCTGCCTGGACTGGTTCTGGCGATCAGTCGCCCGGATGTGCAGTGGACACTGATCGAACCGATGGACCGTCGTGTTACGTGGCTGAACGAGCAGATCGAGTCGCTCGGACTCGACAACGTGACGGTCATGCGGGCTCGCGGCGAAGATGTGGGGCTGGAGTTCGACGTGGTCACGGCTCGTGCTGTCAGTGCGCTGCGGACGCTTATCCCGATCACGGCTCCTCTGGTGAAGGATGGAGGAGAGCTGATCCTCCTCAAGGGACAGAACGTGGACGGCGAGATCGCCGCAGCGCAGAAGGTTCTGAAGAAGCACAAGGTCACTGACGCCGCGGTTGAGATTCTCGGTGAGGGCATTCTGTCCGAATCGACTCGCGTCTTCCGCGCGCGGGTCCGCGCCTGAGCGCTCTCCCCGTCTGCGCCTCCCCGGGCGTTGAGCGAGCGGAGCGAGTCGAAACGTATTCGCTATGTGCGTCATTTCGTCTCGTCGCTGCGCTCCTCGCTCAATGACCGGAGATCCTCCGTTCCCCGGGCGTTGAGCGAGCGGAGCGAGTCGAAACGCGTTCTATGGACGGGGCATTTCGTCTCGTCGCTTCGCTCCTCGCTCAATGACCGGAGGTTCTCCGTTCCCCGGGCGTTGAGCGAGCGGAGCGAGTCGAAACGCGTTCTATGGACGGGGCATTTCGTCTCGTCGCTTCGCTCCTCGCTCAATGACCGAGGATGCCGGGGTCCTGGACCCACGCCCGCTGAAAGCTGTCCACAAGACTCCGATTCACGTGAAACATCCACAGAACGTGGATAGTTGCCGCCATCGGTCGACCGACATTCGTACGCTCTCCTGATGATCGGCTACACGTACATGCTGCGTTGCTCGGACGGAACCTTCTACGTTGGCAGCACCAGAGACCTCGACACTCGCGTCGCAACACACGCGCAGGGACTCGGAAGCGCCTACACGTCGTGCCGGCTTCCGATCCAGTTGGTCTGGTGGGCCGAGTTCGACCGCATAGACGAGGCATTCGCGCTCGAGAAGCGAATGCAGGGGTGGAGCCATGCGAAGCGATTCGCGTTCACTCAAGGCGGATACGACGCCATCAAGGGCTGGAGTGCCCGCGAACGCGCGCTTCGGAAACCGCACCGGCCAAGCGAGTGATCGGTGCGCGGTAGTAGGGCATTTCGACTCGTCGCTTCGCTCCTCGCTCAATGACCTGGTGCCCGGTCGTTGAGCGAGCGGAGTGAGTCGAAACGTCTATCGGTGCGTGGTGTTTCACGTGAAACGGCCATTTCGTCTCGTCGCTTCGCTCCTCGCTCAATGACCGAGTGCGTGGTACCCCCGGTCGTTGAGCGAGCGCAGCGAGTCGAAACGTCTTATCGGTGGCTGGTTGTTTCACGTGAAACGGCCATTTCGTCTCGTCGCTTTGCTCCTCGCTCAATGACCGGGTGTGTGGGGCCCCGGTCGTTGAGCGAGCGCAGCGAGTCGAAACGCGTTCTCGGTGGCTGGTTGTTTTCACGTGAAACGGCCATTTCGATTCGTCGCTTTGCTCCTCGCTCAATGACCGGGTGTGTGGGGCCCCGGTCGTTGAGCGAGCGCAGCGAGTCGAAACGCGTTCTCGGTGGCTGGTTGTTTTCACGTGAAACGGCCATTTCGATTCGTCGCTTCGCTCCTCGCTCAATGACCGCGTGGGCGGGGCCGGGGTGGGACGGGGGTGGGGGTGGGGTCGGTTAGAGTGGAACACGGTCCCGAAAGGAGTCGATGTTTCACGTGAAACCATCCGACAACGCATCGCCGAACAACGATTTCGGGATGGATACCCCCCTCGCTCGCGAGCTAGCCGATCTGTCCTCCCGACGCAAGGCCCTCAGCAAGGTCGACGTCCGATTCGACGATGAATCCCGCATCTTCACGGTGTCGAACCAAAAGGGCGGAGTCGGCAAGACCACCACAGCGGTGAACCTCGCCTCAGCACTCGCAGATATCGGCGCGAAAGTGCTCGTCATCGATCTCGACCCCCAGGGCAACGCCTCCACCGCATTGGGCGTGACGCACAGTGCTGACACCGTGAGCATCTACGACGTCCTGATCAACGACGTGCCGTTCGCAGATATCGTGCAGGAGAGCCCGGAATCGCCCAACCTGCTCTGCGCGCCGAGCACCATTCACCTCGCCGGCGCTGAGATCGAGCTGGTCTCACAGGTCGCGCGGGAGTTCCGGCTCCGCCGCGCACTCGAGCTCTACCTCAAGGACTACGCCGTCGACTTCGTGATCATCGACTGCCCACCATCGCTGGGGCTCCTGACGATCAACGCCTTCACGGCAGCATCCGAAGTCCTGATCCCCATCCAGTGCGAGTACTACGCGCTCGAAGGACTCAGCCAGCTGCTCGGCAGCATCCAGATGATCCAGAAGCATCTGAATCCCGAACTTCACCTCTCGACGATCCTGCTCACCATGTACGACGCGCGCACGCGCCTCGCACAGCAGGTCGCCGACGAGGTGCGCACACACTTCCCGGAGCAGGTCCTCGAGTCAGTGATCCCTCGCTCCGTGCGAGTATCCGAGGCTCCGAGCTTCGGTCAGTCCGTCATCGCGTACGACGGAACATCGGCCGGCGCCATCGCCTACCGGGAAGCAGCAGTAGAGATCGCGCAGCGAGGTCAGCGGACTGCGCACGAACAGGGGGCATGATGGCCAAACGCACTGGACTCGGTCGAGGCATCGGCGCGCTCATCCCGACGGCGGATCAGTCCGAACGTCCCGTCGACGTCTTCTTCCCGGGAGCCGTCAAGATCAAGCAGAACGACACTGCGCCGGTCGAGCAGTCGGATGCCAGCATCGAGGCAGCCGAAGAGCAGACCGAAGAGGCGCTCACTGAGATCCCGGGCATCCGACTCATTCAAGTCGACCCGCGTCAGATCGTTCCGAACCCGCGTCAGCCGCGCACGCACTTCGATGAGGACCACCTCGCCGAACTCGTGCACAGCGTGCGCGAGTTCGGCGTGCTGCAGCCGGTCATCGTTCGCAAGAACACCGGCGGCGACTACGAGCTGATCATGGGGGAGCGGCGCACCCGCGCCGCCCGCGAGGCCGGCCTCGACACGATCCCCGCGATCGTGCGCGAGACCGCCGATGAGGACCTGCTTCGCGACGCCCTTCTCGAGAACCTGCACCGGTCCGAGCTGAACCCTCTGGAAGAAGCATCCGCCTACCAGCAGCTGCTTGAGGACTTCGGCATCACTCAGGAAGAGCTTGCAACTCGCATCGGCCGCTCGCGCCCGCAGATCAGCAACACGATCCGCCTGCTTCGGCTGCCGATGCCGGTTCAGCAGCGCGTCGCCGCCGGAGTGCTCTCGGCCGGTCACGCACGAGCCATCCTCTCGCTCGATGACGTCGAGCAGATGCAGCGTCTCGCCGACAAGGTCGTGAACGAGGATCTCTCGGTGCGTGCCACTGAGGCCGCGGCCAAGGAGCTTCCCGCGGCGTCCGGCAAGCGTGTGAAGCCGCAGGCCGGGGCGCGTCGGGCCTACCTCGACGAGGTGTCGAGCAAGCTCGGCGACCGTCTGAACACGCGCGTGCAGATCGCACTCGGCGCACGAAAGGGCCAGGTCAAGATCGAATTCGCATCGATTCAGGATCTGAACCGGATTCTCGGCGAGCTCGGCGAAGCGGAGTTCGGCAACCGCTGAGATCCCTCGGCGAAAGGCTCTTCCTCTCGCCACCCGGCTGGGTTAGGCTCCGGTCAATCACACACCGGGGGGCGAGATGGTTGAGACAGTGAAGTCCGGCGGCATCCGAGGTCGGGTCATCGGCGTGAGCATCGCCGCGGCACTAGGCGGCTTCCTCTTCGGCTTCGACACGGCTGTGATCAACGGCGCCGTCGACGCACTGGCGGATGCCTTCGATCTCGGCGTCGCTCTGAAGGGCTTCGCCGTGTCGTCAGCGCTGATCGGCTGCGCCATCGGCGCGTGGTTCGCCGGGCCCGTCGCGAATCGATTCGGGCGGATTCCGACGATGCTCATCGCGGCGGTGCTGTTCCTCGTCTCGGCGGTCGGGTCCGGCCTCGCGTTCGGCGTCATCGACCTGATCATCTGGCGCGTCGTCGGCGGATTCGGCGTCGGCGCAGCATCCGTCATCGCGCCGGCGTACATCGCGGAGGTGTCGCCGGCGAAGATCCGCGGGCGGCTCGGGTCGCTGCAGCAGCTCGCGATCGTCACCGGCATCTTCGTCGCGCTCCTCTCCGACGCGCTGCTCGCGAACGTCGCCGGCGGAGCCGCGGAGCCGCTGTGGGGACTGGATGCCTGGCGCTGGATGTTCATCGCCGAGGCGATCCCGGCGATCGTGTACGGCGTGATGGCGCTGGGTCTGCCCGAATCTCCGCGGTACCTGGTCGCCCGAGGTGAGTTGAAGAGGGCCGGCGAGGTGCTCACGGTCGTCACGGGCGAGCACGACGTCGACGCGAAGATCGCTGAGATCACCGGCACCATCAACACCGAGCGCAAGGAGTCGCTGCGAGACCTGCGCGGACACCGTCTCGGGCTGAAGCCGATCGTCTGGATCGGCATCCTGCTGAGCATCTTCCAGCAGTTCGTCGGCATCAACGTGATCTTCTACTACTCGACCACCCTGTGGCGATCGGTCGGCTTCGACGAGTCGGATGCCCTGACCATCACCGTCATCACGTCCGTCACGAACATCGTCGTCACCATCATCGCGATCCTGCTCGTCGACCGCGTGGGGCGTCGTCTGATGCTGCTGGTCGGCTCGGTGGGAATGGCACTGACCCTCGGTCTGATGGCCGTCGCGTTCTCGTTCGGGACTCTTGATGCCGCGGGCGAGGTCGTCCTGCCCGAGCCGTGGTCCACCATCGCCCTGATCGCTGCGAATGCGTTCGTGGTGTTCTTCGGCGCGACCTGGGGACCGCTGGTCTGGGTGCTGCTGGGGGAGATGTTCCCGAACTCGATCCGCGCGAGCGCTCTGGCGGTGGCCGCCGCGGCGCAGTGGATCGCCAACTTCTTCATCTCCACGACGTTCCCGGCCTTCGCCGAGATCGGTCTCACGTTCGCATACGGCTTCTACGCCTTCTTCGCCCTGCTGTCGTTCTTCTTCGTCTACTACAAGGTGGCCGAGACGAAGGGCCGAGAGCTCGAATCGATGACCGACGAGGTGAACATCGCGCGCCGTGGTCGTCGCCGACGCGCGTAGGCTTGTCAGGTGAGCGATTCATTCCCCCGCCGTGCCAGCCTGGAAGTGCTGCGCGCCGAAGCAGGGGATGAGCGCTCGGTGCTCGTGCACGAGCGGCTGCGCAGCGGACAGGATCCGTGGGACTTCATGAGCGAGCTGCCCTCGGTCGACGAACTGGTCGTGCTGCTCCTTCGCGCCGACGTCGTCGACCACCGCGGGGGCAATGTCCGCGATCGCCGCTGGAACGATCAGGTGCTGCGCACGATCGCGCTGGAGTACCCCGAACTGAGTCCGACCGTGTGGCGGATGCTGGCAGCGTAGCGCCGCCCCGGGCATCCGGATGCAGAAGAGCCCGCCACCTCGAAAGGTGACGGGCTCTCAACAGCGCGAGGCGAACTCAGCCGATGAACGGCGCGAGGTCCTGCTCGAGGGCGAACTTCGGCTTGGCTCCGATGATCGTCGTCTTGACCTCACCGCCCTGGAACACCTTCATCGCCGGGATCGAGGTGATCTGGTACTTCATCGCGAGGTCGGGGTTCTCGTCGACGTTCAGCTTGAGGATCGTGATCTTGTCGGGGTTCTCGGCCTGGATCTCGTCGAGCACCGGCGCGACCATGCGGCACGGCCCGCACCAGGCGGCCCAGAAGTCGACCAGCACCGGACCGTCGGCCTGCAGGACGTCCTGCTCCCAGGTGGCCTGCGTGGTTGCCTTGGCAGTCATTGAATCTCCTTGTTCGGTGTCATCCGGTACAACACCGGACGGCGACGATGTGTTCCCTGCGGTATCAGCTCACGATGACCTCGGCGGCGATGGCCGCCGGCTCCTGCACCGAGGAGTCTTCGAGATCGGCGAGGAAGTGCTCGGCGTCGAGAGCCGCCACGACGCCCGACCCGGCGGCGGTCGCGGCCTGACGGTAGGTCGGGTCGATCACGTCGCCGGCGGCGAAGATGCCAGGCACCGAGGTGCGCGACGAGCGGCCGTCGACCCAGATCGTGCCGGCGTCGGTCAGCTGCAGCTTCTCGTGCACCAGGTGCGTGCGCGGGTCGTTTCCGATCGCGATGAAAAGGCCGTCCAGCTCGAGCTCCCTCAGTTCGCCGTCGACGCTGGAGCGCAGCTTCACGCCCTTCACGGCGTCGCCGCCGAGAACCTCGACGACCTCGCTGTTCCAGATGAACTCGATCTTGTCGTTCGCGAACGCGCGCTCCTGCATGATCTTGGATGCCCGGAGCGTGTCCTTGCGGTGGATGACGTACACCTTCGAGGCGAAGCGCGTCAGGAAAGTCGCCTCTTCCATGGCCGAGTCGCCGCCGCCGACGACGGCGATCGTCTTCTCGCGGAAGAAGAACCCGTCGCACGTCGCGCACCACGACACCCCGTAGCCGGACAGGCGCTCCTCGCCCTCGACGCCGAGCTTCCGGTACGCCGAGCCGGTCGCGTAGATGACGGTGGATGCCTCGTGCTCGGCACCGCTGCCGAGGACGACCTTCTTGACCGGGCCGTCGACGTGCAGCTCGGTGACGTCGTCGTACAGCACCTCGGTGTCGAACTTCTCGGCCTGCTCCTGCAGCTTGGCCATCAGGTCCGGGCCGAGGATGCCCTCGGGGAAGCCGGGGAAGTTCTCGACGTCGGTGGTGTTCATCAGCTCGCCGCCGACCTCGACGGTGCTGGCGATGAGCAGCGGCTTCAGATTCGCGCGGGCCGCGTAGATGGCCGCGCTGAAACCGGCGGGGCCGGAGCCGATGATGATGACCTGACGCATGTGCTCTCCTTGATCAGCAGGATCGGATGCCGAAACTGCATCCCCTGCTTCAACAATGGTAGCCGCGTGACATTCCCGTGCGGCGAGGCTCTCGGCCGGTCGTCAGCGCCCGGGGAGGAACCGCTTGACGAGTCCCTTGGCCGCTGAGAGCTCCGGCGCGCGGAGAATGAGCAGCACGATCGCGTACACGACCACTGCGACGAGCCCGATGACACCGGTTCCGACGGCGCCGAGCATCTTGTCGACGAAGGTCGATCCGGTCTGCCCGGCCGTCCAGCCCTCGCCTGCGCCTATCAGCACGTAGACGCCCCATCCGGCGAAGCCGGCCGGGATCGCGGCGATGAAGAAGCGGCCGAGCGACAGCAGCGTCTGCGGCAGCTCGAGTCCTCCGAGGCGGTTGCGCAGGATCCAGATCGCGATCACCGTCTGCACGAGTCCGGCGATCGACTGGCCGAGGGCCACGGCTGCGGCGAGCTGGCTGAGCGGCGCGACCGCCGCGGCCAGGTACGAGAAGCCGATGATCAGCGCGACCTGCACGAGGGTGAACAGGAACGGCGTGCGAGTGTCGCCGAAGGCGTAGAAGGCGCGCTGCACGATGAACAGCACCGACAGCGGCAGCAGGCCCACCAGGTAGCAGACCAGGACTGGTGCGGCCTGCACCGCCTGGTCGGCGCTCTCGGTGAAGATCCGCGTCGCCGGCACCGCGGCGACCGCGAGGGCGATTCCCGAGCCGACGACGAACAATGAGACCGCGCGGATGCACCGCGCCACATCGCTGCGCACCTCGTCGCGGCGTCCGGCTGCGGCGTGCTCGGCGATCTGGGTGAAGTAGGGGGTGCCGATCGAGATCGCGAAGATCGAGTACGGCAGCATGAACACCAGCCAGGCGGCCATCATCAGCGCGGTCGAGGGGTATTCGCCGGATGCTGCCGAGACGACCCGCGTCTGGATGAGCCCGGCGATCTGGCCGGCCATCACCATCAGGAACGTCCAGCCCGCCAGTGTTCCGACGTGGCGAAGGCCGACACCGCGCCAGCGGAAGTCGGGGCGCAGGCTCAGCCCCGTCCGCCGCCAGGCGAGCAGCAGCAGTCCGGCCTGCAGGGCGATGCCGAGGGTGGCGGTGCCGCCGAGCACGGCGATCATCGTCGGGTCCCACACGCCGATCCGGCTCTGGTTGCCGCCGAACAGCGCGATGAAGACGAGGAATCCGGCGATCGAGATGAGGTTGTTCGCGACCGGCGTCCACGTGTACGGGCCGAACACCCGCTTCGCGTTCAGTGTCTCGCCGATCAGCGCATACAGGCCGTAGAAGAAGATCTGCGGCAGGCACCAGTAGGCGAACGCGGTGGCGAGAGCCAGCTGGTCGGGCGAGAACTTGTCGGCGTACAGCGCGACCAGCCAGGGCGCGATCGCCATCGCGAGCGCGGTGACCGCGAGGAACACGACGGTCCCCAGCGTGAACAGCTTCGAGATGAACGCCTGCCCGCCGTCCTTGTGACTGGCCGAGCGCACGATCTGCGGGATGATCACGGCGGTCAGGATGCCGGTCTGGATGATCGTGAAGACGTTGTTCGGCAGCTGGTTGGCGACCGCGAACGCGTCGGCGGCCTGCCCGATGCTGCCGATCGCGGCGACGAGCACGATCGTGCGCACCAGCCCGGTGACGCGCGAGATCAGAGTGCCCGCGCCGAGGATCGCACTGGCTCGGCCGAGACTAGTCATCGCTCTCCTGCGTCTTCGATTCAGTGTCGACGGCGCCCGTGGCATCCGACTCGACGGCGCCCGTGGCATCCGACTCGCCCCCGGCCGTGGCATCCGCTCGCCTGCGCCGCACGGTGCGGACGACACCGAGCACGAGCAGCAGTGCGATCAGCCCGCCGAGGATTCCGAGGCCGATGCCCTCCCAATCCGCGCGCAGCGTGACATCCGCGACCGCGGGCTCGCCGATCGCGACGCCAGTGGGGCTGGTGAGACGGAACGTCACCCGCACGTCGCCGCTCGCCACGCGAGCCTCGATCGGCACGTTCACCCTGGTGCTGCTGGCGGCGAGCGCCTCGACCTGCGTGACCGGCTGGATGTCGAGGCGCGGGTCGGAGGGGGTGCTGTACAGCGAGACGTTGACGTTCCACGGCAGATCGTTGCGCACCCACACCGGGAGCGGTGCGGCGGACGTGAACAGCTGCACGGGCTTGGGCTGCTGGATGCTGACAGCGTCGAGCGTGGTCTGCGCCCGCTCGACCTGCGCGCTCACGGCCGCAGAGAACTCGCCTTCGTCGAGCCCCACGCCGATGGTGCGCAGTACGCGGATGCGCGTCGGCGCGAGCAGCACTCCCGGCTCGTCGAGGATGGTCGCGAAGCTCGTCAGCCTCTGCTCGTCGGCGAGCAGAGCCTCGAGCGCCGGGACCCGATCGGTGGATGCGTCGGATGCCAGGGTGACGGATGCCGGCGGCGCGGCCAGCAGCTCGTCGAGGGTGAGCCCGGGCGACGCGAACGTGCTCAGCGCGGCGCGGAGGGCTGCGGGAGAGCGGATCTCGGAGCGGTCGAGGGCGAGGATCGCGGTCGGCGACTGTGCGGCGGTGAAGAACAGATGGCCCGCGGCGGCGGCGAGCTCGCGGTCGATCTCGGGACCGTCGGTGAGCGCGACGGCTGCGGACAGGCGGGCGGATGCCGCGGCATCGGCGACCAGCACGTCGCGGGCGCCGACGGCGCCGTGCGAGACGGCGGGACCCGCGACCGAGGTCGACGGCAAGATCGTGGTGACGCCGTCGCCGAGGTAGCCGCCGAAGGTGGCGAGGTCGTCGTCGGAGACGTCGCCTCGCGGCCAGAGGATGCCCGGCTGAGCGCCGGCTATGGCGGAGAGCGTGGCCGTGTCGGGGAGGGTCGGCTCGGGGTTCGGCGTAGGGGTGGCCTCGGGAGACGCTGTCGCTTCCGGCTGGTCGGGATCGTCCGCGGCGGACTCGTCTCCGGCCGGGAAGTCGGCGGTCTGCATGAGCGGGGTGAGTTCGGGCGTGGCCAGCAGCTCGGGCAGACCCGCGTGCGCCTGCACGGTCGCATCCGCGTCGCCGAACTGCAGGGCGAACACGTCGTTGGGGAGGCCTTCGAGCTCGTTCAGCCAGTCGGTGGCGCTCGCGGGGGCGCTGATTCCCAGCATCCGGATGGCGGCGATGATCGCCGGATCGACGGCCAGGATCGCGGCGGTTCCCGCGACGGCATCGAGCTGTCCCGCGAGGCCACCCCCCTCGGCCGTGAGGACGGCGAGTTCTTCGGAGGTGAGCAGGCCCCCCTCGGCGGGCGTGGCGGTGATCGGCACCAGCACGGCCGTGGTGCGCGCCCCGGAGGCCGCGACGACAAGCACCGTCGTGGCGGAGGAGTTCCACGGCTCGGGTTCGCCGTCGACGCCGGTGGTGGTCGCGCCCGACAGGCGCGCCTGCAGTGCGTAGACGCCAGGACCGAGCTGGCCGAGGTCCACCGCATCCACGACCACATTCACCGCCGCCTGCGCGCCGTCGCTGACGACCGGCGTCGGCTCGACGGCGATCGTGGTGAAGCTGCCGGCGATGGTGCCGTCGTTCAGCCACGCGTCCAGCGCAGCGCTGTCGGCGAGCGGTGAGCGGTTCACCTGCAGGCTCACGCTGCCGGCGGTGAGGTCGGTGTCGGTGTCGTTCGCGAGGGTCACCGTGCTGACCAGGGGACCGCCCGGATCGATGGCGGTTCCTGACCCGGCGGACACCGAGAGCTCGACGACGGCGTCGGGCTCGGGGGCATCCGGCTCTTCCACCGCGGATGCCGCGGATGCGCCGCCCAGGGCGAGGGAGCCGACGACGAGTACCGCGGCGAGGCGGCTCAGCAGCCGGCGCGCACGCGGGCGGGAGCCTTCGCGGGGGAGCGTCGAGATCATGTATCGGGTCATCGGTGCCGGGGATGCGGCGAGGACGACGCCCCCGATTCTAGGCCGCACAGCGTGCGGAACCCTGAAGGCGCGTAGAGTGACGGCCGTGCCGGACCGCGCCCACCCCCGCCCTGATCCCGTCGTCGTGCAGGCTCTCGCCTCAGATCTGGACGCCGCTGACTTCCGTTCCGATCCGCTGCGACGGCTGTGGGGAGACGAGGCCGACGACGCACTGGCTCGCGGGATGCGCGAGCCGATCCTGCGCGCCATCGCCGGGCGCGACGACGCGCTGTCGACGATCGGTCGCCTGTGGGTGCTCGGGATGCCGCAGCCGCTGGATGCTGTCGAACGTGCCGTGCCGCGGGTGGGCGTCGACGCCCTGGCGACGCTGGGTCTGGCTGAAGTGCGGGATATGCAGGTGGTGCCGCTGGCGTTGATCCGCCCGCAGTCGTTCGTGGACGCCGACGGCGTCGGTGAATGGTGGATTGCCAGTGACCTCGACGAGGTCGCCCTTGGCACCTCGCTGCCCGCCGATCACGTGTTGGGAGTGGGCGGTGCGTCGCGGACGCTGGCCGAACTGGTGATCCCGACGCCGGTGGAGCGGGCACTGGACCTGGGTACGGGATGCGGGATCCAGGCTCTGCTGATCGCCCGGCACGCGGGCACCGTGATCGCGACCGACATCTCGGAACGCGCGCTCGCCTACGCCGAGCTGAACGCCCAGCTCAACGGCGTGCACAACATCGTCTTCCGCCTGGGCAGCCTCTTCGAACCGGTGGCCGGCGAGGTGTTCGATCTCATCGTCTCGAACCCGCCGTTCGTCATCACGCCGCGAGTGAACGGCGTGCCCGAGTACGAGTACCGTGACGGCGGCCTGGTCGGCGATGCTCTGGTGGAGCAGTTCCTGAGCGGAGTGCCCGCGCACCTCGCCCCTGGCGGCATCGCGCAGCTGCTGGGCAACTGGGAGTCGCGCGGCCGCGCGTGGGGCGGCGCCGAATCGGGCCTTGACCGGGTGCGTGGGTGGATCGACGATGCATTGGATGCGTGGGTGATCCAGCGCGAAGAGCTGACTCCCCTCGGATATGCCGAGTTGTGGATCCGCGACGGCGGCATCCTGCCGCGCGACGAGGAGTTCACGCGCCTGCTGACCGCCTGGCTCGACGACTTCGCCGCCCGTGACGTCACTGCGGTCGGCTTCGGGTACATTCTGCTGCGCCGACCCTCCCGCGACCTTTACAGTTCGGGGGCCGACACGCCAGATGTCGGCCCGGATGCCCGGAACCGTCCGACATCTGGCGTGTCGGCCCGCGAGGTGCATCCGTCCGGCGCTCGCCTCCGCCGGTTCGAGACCGTTTCGCAGCCCGTGTCGGACCTCGGGCGGGCACTCAGGGCCGGCCTTGCCGCTCATGACGCGCTGATCGAGGGCATCCCCCAGCGGCTCGTGGTCGCCGCCGACGTGACCGAGGCCCGGCACTACATGCCGGGCAACGACGACCCGAGCGTCATCGAGCTGCGGCAGGGCGGCGGTTTCGGCAGGAC
Organism: Microbacterium alcoholitolerans; assembly: GCF_050408615.1. Classification (NCBI taxonomy): domain Bacteria; kingdom Bacillati; phylum Actinomycetota; class Actinomycetes; order Micrococcales; family Microbacteriaceae; genus Microbacterium; species Microbacterium alcoholitolerans. The sequence continues at coordinate 2,034,918 of NZ_JBNTKD010000001.1, forward strand.
GATCGGCGTGGATTCCGCGCTGGCCGGCTTCGTGGGTGCCTGCGACGGCGAGCTCACCGTGGCGCAGATCGCCGCGGCTCTCGCCGACCTGTTCGACGTGCCGCTCGGCGATCTGTGGGCCGATCTCGAACCGCGGATCCGGCAGCTGGTGCTCGACGGCATGCTGGTGCCGGCGGAATAGCATCCGATGACCATGCGTTCGAATAGATCATGAAGGCTTTCGGATTCCTCTCGTTCGGGCACTACGCCGACGTCCCTGGATCGGTCACCCGCACCGCCGGCGACATGCTGAAGCAGACGATCGAGCTCGCCGAAGGCGCCGACGAGATCGGCATCAACGGCGCATACGTCCGCGTGCATCACTGGGCGCGGCAGGCCGCGTCGCCGATGCCACTCCTCACCGCCATGGCGGCGCGGACGAAGCGCATCGAGGTCGGCACCGGCGTCATCGACATGCGCTACGAGAACCCGCTGCAGTTCGCTGAAGAGGCGGCGACCCTCGACCTGATCGCAGACGGGCGCATCGCACTCGGCGTCAGCCGCGGGTCACCCGAGACGGCCCTGCGCGGCTACGAGTCGTTCGGCTACGTCGACGCTGAAGACACCGAGCGCGGCAGCGTGCTCGCCCGCGAGAAGTTCGACCTGTTCCTGCGCGCGATCGACGGTGAGCGCATCGCGCCTGGCGACCCGCGCATGGTCGGTGCAGGCCAGTACCTGGCGATCGAACCGCAGTCGCCCACGCTGCGCGATCACATCTGGTGGGGCTCCGGTTCGCGCTCCAGCGCGGTGACGACCGGCAGGCTCGGGCTGAACATGATGAGCTCGACCCTCGTCACCGAGGCCACCGGTCAGCCGTTCCACGAGCTGCAGCGCGAGCAGATCGACACCTTCCGTGCGGCGTACAGGGATGCCGGTCACACGGGCACTCCGCGCGTCTCGGTCAGCCGCAGCGTCTTCCCGCTCATCAACGACACCGACCGTGCGTACTTCGGCCTGCGCAGCGCCGAGAACGGCGACCAGATCGGCATCATCGATGGCATCCGATCGACCTTCGGCAAGACCTACGCGGCCGAGCCCGACGCGCTCATCGAGCAGCTGAAGGCCGACGAGGCCGTGATGGCAGCCGACACGCTCATGCTCACGATCCCCAACCAGCTCGGTCCGGAGTACAACCTGCACGTGCTGCAGGCGTTCGCCGAGCACGTCGCTCCGGCTCTGGGCTGGAAGCCCAACACCGAGGGCCCCGTGCAGGGCGACCCCGTCGCCTAGCCGCCCGCTTCTTTCGCCGACACCCGGGAAAGCGCCGACACCCCGTCGCAGAGACGTCTCCACGACGGGGTGTCGGCGGCAGCGCGGGGTGTCGGCGACCTGCCGCACCCCGTGAGGTCAGCTGCGCGCGCGACGGCGGGCCGCGACGAGCGCGAGGCCGAGGGTCAGCAGCAGAGCACCCGTCACGATGAACGGAAGGCTGTCGGCGCCGGTCGTGGCGAGAGCGCCGGACTGATCGTCGGAATCCGCAGCACCGGATCCGGAGCCCTCACCGGATCCGGATCCGTCGTCGGAGCCTTCACCAGAGCCGGAGCCGTCGCCGCCGCCGGGCTGCTCGCCGGGAGCCTCTGCGGCGGTGACCACGAGCGACACGGTGACCTCGTCGCCGTTCTCGCGGATCACCGCGAGGGTGTGCTCACCGGCATCCGTCGTCTCGGGCACCGTGACCGACGCGGTGAAGGTGCCGTCAGCATCCGCCGTCGCCGCGCCGAGACGAACCGGCTCCGAGCGCAGCTCGAGAGCCACCTTCTCGCCCGGCTCGAAACCCGCACCCGCGACCGAGACCGATGCGCCGGCCTCGACCGAGTCGACATCGAGCGTCACCGACGCGGGAACCTTCTGCGCGGGAGGGGTCATGCCTGCCTCGGTGACCCACTTCTGGCCGTCGTCGTACTTCGTCACGGTGAACTGGTCGTACACCTCGCCGACGTTCTTGTCGGTGGTCGCGCCGGCGACCTTCTCGGCGATGTACGAACGGTAGACCAGCTGATCCTTCGACACGTCGATGACCTGGTACGTGGTGATCTTCTCACCGCGAAGCACCTGCGTGGCGCCGTTGTTCGTCCACACGTTCTTCGCGTCGGTCTCGAGGCTGTAGTGCTTCGCGCCCGAGTTCGACACCATGTACACCGGTCCGGTGGTGAGGCCGGGCGTCTCCGTCGCGGTGGTGTCCTTGTAGCCGCGGGCGTAGGTGTGGTCGTGCCCCATCATCACCAGGTCGATGTCGTTGCGCTCGAACACGGGAACCCACTCGTCGCGCAGGATGGGCTCATCGCGACCGGCGGAAGTGGAGTACACCGGCTGGTGGAAGGTCACGACGTTCCACTTCGAGGGGCTCGTGCTGAGGATGTGGTCGAGCCAGGCCGCCTGGAAGCGCGTCCACAGACGCGAGACGTCGTTCTCGGGGCACGCCTCTCCGCTGCAGGAGGGCAGGGCTCCCGGCGTCAGGAACGTCCTGTCGCGCGTCGCGTTCAGCGTGATGAAGCGCATGTTCTGGTAGTCGGTGTAGTACGCCGTCTCCTGCGCGAATTCGCTCCAGTGCTCGAAGTACGCGCGGTACTGGCGCGCCACATCGCTCTCGCCCTGGGCGAGGTTGGCGAGCTCGCCGACCGTGCCCGTGGACGGGTTGTTGTGAGGGTACTCGAAGTTGGCCTTCCAGGCTGTGAGCATCTTGTCGCCGGAGTACTCGTGGTTGCCCGGCGCCGCCATCACGTTCGTGGTCGCCGCGGCATCCTTCATGCCCGTGAACCAGTTGGTCCACTCGGTGTCGTTCGACGAGGTGTTGATCAGGTCGCCGGCGTGCACAGAGCCGATCGACCGAGGGGCGTTCGCCTCGGCCTGCTTCACGACCGACGGCCAGGTGGAGTCGAGGCCGATCTGCGCGTCGCCGTAGTAGACGAACTGGAAGTCGGTGGCGTTCGGGTCGGCCGTGGTGAACTCCCGCCACTCGCTCCAGCTGCCCTCGAGCCCCACGCGGTAGCGGTAGGAGGTCGCCGCGGTCAGCCCGTCGACGGTCGCCGAGAAGTGCTGCAGCGGGCTGCCGCCCACGACGCCGGCCGAGTACGCGTCGACCGTGCGCACCGGGGCGTCTCCGGCGGCCGGGGCGATCTGCACCTGGCCGGACGCGTGCGAGGCATCGCCGGCCTGCCAGGAGAACGACTGGGACGTCTCGGGCGTCGCGGTCGGGGTGAGGATCACACGGGTGGGTGGCGCGGCGACGGGCTCGGCGTTCTCAGACACGAGCTTCAGCTCGGACAGATCGAAGTAGATGTCGGAGCTCGACGCCCGATCCTGGTACAGCGCGACCGCGATCGTGTTCTCGCCGTCGTTGAGCAGATCGCCGGTGGCCGAGAACGTGCTCGTCAGCGGGTCGCCGTTGCTGTCGCCGGCGTACTCGAGATTCGTGGTCTCTGTGATGCGGCCGTCGACGTAGCTGGCGACCTTCTCGCCGTTGATCCACACGACCAGCGCGTCGTCGTAGGTGACCTCGCCCGTCAGAGACGCGACCTGCTCGGCGACTCCCTGCTCGAGGGTGAAGTCGGAGCGGAAGAAATACGTGGGGATCGTGGTGCCGGTGTCGTCGATGTAGTGGGTCAAGAGCGTGCGAGGCTGGTGCGGGCCGACGGGCGCGAGCTCGCCGCGCTTCGCCCCGAACGATCCCTGCGCGCTCTTCCATGCGCTGTCGTCGTACTCGGGGGCGGTCCACACGCGCAGGTTCGCGTCGCCGCGCGCCGGGTCGGTGTTGTCGTCGAGGTAGCGCCACGTGCTGTCACTGGTGAGCAGCGGGTCAGTCGGCACCTCGGGAACGGATGCCGCGGACGCGGCCGCCGGAGGTAGGAGGATGCCGCCGAGCAGCGTGACGAGCGCAGCGGCGGCCACCGGTCGGGCGTGCCGTGCGACGGGTCGAGAATGCATGTCGATCCTTCGAGTCGGGGATGGGGTCGCGCACTTGAGCGCGCGGGTTCACTCAACCGGCAGCAGGTGACCCGCCGATGGCGTGATGGAGTCCGTTCCGTGAACTCGCGTCTCCCGCGCTCGTCGGATCGCGCTGATCGCGCTCGCGCGCGCCGGTAACCTGGAACCCATGCTCAATATGGCCGAGGGCCTGTCCCGGCTCGCCGCGCTCGCCGCGAATCCCGTCGTCGCCACGCTCGCGACCGCGTTCGCCGACGCGGGGTTCGAGCTCGCCGTCGTCGGCGGCCCGGTGCGCGACGCACTGCTGGGTCGTGACCTCCACGACCTCGACTTCACGACGGATGCACGGCCCGACGACATCCTGCGGATCGTCAAGCCGATCTCGAGCACCCAGTGGGACATCGGCCGTGCGTTCGGCACCATCGGCGCCCGGGTTCAGGGCGAGCAGGTCGAGATCACCACGTACCGGGCCGACAGCTACGACGGCGCCACCCGCAAGCCGGTCGTCGAGTTCGGCGACAGCATCGACGACGACCTGCAGCGACGCGACTTCACCGTCAACGCGATGGCGCTGCAGGTGACGCCGCCGGCGCAGCGGCCGGAGTCAGCACCGGGTCCGAGACTGGTCGATCCGGCCGGCGGCGTCGAAGATCTCGTCGCGGGCATCCTGCGCACTCCGATCGATCCCGATGTCAGCTTCGGCGACGACCCGCTGCGCATGCTGCGCGCCGCGAGGTTCAGCGCCCAGCTCGACTTCACCGTGGCGGATGCGACGTTCGCTGCGATCGAGAAGCTGGGCGCCACGCTGAAGATCGTCAGTCCCGAGCGAGTGCAGGGCGAACTGGTGCGCCTCATGCAGACCGACGACCCGGTGCGCGGCATCCGCGTGCTCGTCGACAGCGGCCTGATCGAGCAGTTCCTTCCGGAGGTCAGCGCGCTGCGCCTCGAGGTCGACGAGCACCATCACCACAAGGACGTCTACGAGCACTCGCTGACCGTTGTGCACCAGGCCATCGCGCTCGAGCAGCAGCGCAACCCCGGTGCCCCGCCCGACGTGGCGCTGCGCATCGCCGCCCTGCTGCACGACATCGGCAAGCCCCGCACCCGGAAGCTCGAGGCCGGGGGAGGGGTCACCTTCCACCACCACGATGTGGTCGGCTCGCGGATGGCGCGCAAGCGCCTCCAGGCGCTGCGCTTCGACGGCGAGACGACGGATGCCGTCGCGAAGCTCATCGAGCTGCACCTGCGCTTCTTCGGGTATGCCGAGGGCGCGTGGACCGACAGCGCCGTGCGGCGCTACGTGCGCGACGCCGGCGAGCTGATCGAGCGCCTGCACATCCTGGTGCGCGCCGACGTCACCACGCGCAACAAGCGCAAGGCCGCCCGCCTGGCGAGTGCCTACGACGACATCGAGCGCCGGATCGTCGAGCTGCGCGAGCAGGAAGAGCTCGACAGCATCCGCCCCGACCTCGACGGCAACCAGATCCAGCAGATCCTCGGCATCCCGCCGGGCCGTGAGGTCGGCGAGGCGTATCGCTTCCTGCTCGACGTTCGTCTCGACGAGGGACCGATCGGATCGGATGCTGCCGAGCAGCGCCTGCGGGAGTGGTGGGCCGCCCGCGGCTGATCAAGGTCCGGTTCCTGAGCGAGCGAAGCGAGGCGAGGGCGCGACGGATCAGCGCAGCTCGGGAACGATGATCTCCACCTCGTCGGCGACGAGCTCGAAGTCCTTCGGGTTCAAGGTCATGATCGCCGCGCCGAGTGAATAGGCGTGGCCGGCGATCATCGTATCGATCCTGCGGGCCTGCGCAGGGCGGGTCTTGGCGACGATCGATGCCATCTTCCCGTACCCTTCGGCGGCAGCTCGGTCGAAGGGCAGCCAGGCTGCCCCGACCACGTCCTCGACCAGGCTCAGTTCCTGGACACGGCGCGCTCGGGTGCGGGGGTCGGGTGCGAGTTCGATGCCGAAGCGCAGCTCTGCGAGGGTGAGTGCGCTGAGGGCGAGCGACTCATCGAAGAAGGGCAGTTCATGGACTCGGATTAGGGCGTTGGTGTCCAGCAGAATCACTTCTGCTGCTCCTCACGCAGCCGATCGGACTGCTGCTCCGCGCGCTCCCATGGATCGAGCCACTCCTCATCTGCGCTAGTGTCCGACCGACGACTCTCCGACACTTCGGCCGCCCACTCGCGTGCGACGCGCTGCTGCGCAGGCGTCCTCGGGTTTGCGGCAGCTCGCGCCATGACCTCGCGCATGGGGACGGAACGTCTGGCAGGCAGCACCTGACGGGCAAGCGCGTCCTCGATCCCGCTGATCTGACGGTCGTCCGCGGCGAGGCGGTTCAGCGCCTCGCGGATCTCGGCCTCCATCGACCGCCCGTTGCGCTTGGCGCGCTTCTTCAGTGCCGCGACCACCTCGTCGCTGAGATTACGAATGGTCACAGTAGCCATGTCAGCCTCCTCGACACTACCAACGCTAGCAAAATGCTGGCACAGGCTGAAGGGCGGTTCTGCGACCTACACTTGACCCCACACCCGTCAGTGCTGATCGGAGTCCCATGGTTGATCACCGTCGCAGGCCGTGGTCTTCAGCGCGCGACGCCTCGCCCGAGGTCTCGCATCTGATCGTCGAGCGCGCGCACGAGGAGCTGGTCGCCGGCAACCTCGACGACCGCCGCCTCGAGCAGGTGCGTCCGCTGATCCGCGCATCGTGGCAGCGCGCCTGGCGCGACCGCGTCGGCGCCGAGGGGCTGCCGCCGCTGGAGTTCACGACCGAGGCGCTCGAAGCGTACCGCTCCGGGCATCCGCTCGCCGGGGCGCTCGAGCTGATCCGCACCCTGCTGCTGCCCGGATCGCCGGAGGACTCGGGCGTGGTCGTCGCGGTCGGCGATCACGCCGGACGGCTGCTGTGGGTGGAGGGCGACCTGCAGCAGCGGATGCTGTCGGGCGAGATGGGGTTCGTCGAGGGCGCGAACTGGTCGGAGGAGAGCATCGGCACCTCGGCGCCGGGCACGGCGCTGACACTGGGCGAGTCCGTGCAGATCCGGCAGGCCGAGCACTACAACCGTCTGGTGCAGCCGTGGTCGTGCACCGCGGCTCCCGTCTTCGACCCCGAGACCCGGCGGATCCTGGGCGTCATCGACGTCACTGGCGGCGACGAGGCGGTGACACCGCAGGCGCGGATGCTGGTGGATGCCACCGCCCGCGCGGTCGAATCCGAGCTGCTGATCTCGCGGTTGAAGGCCCGCGCCGAAGAACCCAGGACACCAAGGCCCAGCGCTCCAGCATCCACTCCCCGCCGCGCCCTGCGCGAGGCGCCGCGGCGCGCGCAGCTGCAGGTGCTGGGTCGCGACCGCGCGCGACTCGATGTGTCGGATGCCCACAGCGAGCGCATCGTCGAGCTCAGCGCTCGCCACGCCGAGATCCTGCTCATGCTCGCCGTGCACCGCCAGGGCCTGTCGGCCGAGCGGCTCGCCGAGCTGGTCTACGGCGAGGGCGCGAGCCCTGACACGCTGCGCCCCGAGATGGTGCGGCTGCGCAAGGTGCTCGAGCGCGTCTCGCCCGACCTCGTGCCGCAGTCACGCCCGTACCGCCTGCCGATGTCGCTCGAGACCGATGCGCAGAACGTGCTCGCGCTGCTCGGCCGAGGCGCGCACCGCGTCGCGCTGTCGGCATACCGCGGGCCGGTGCTGCCCGATTCGGATGCGCCCGGCGTCGTCGAGGTGCGCGAGGGGCTACGCGGGATGCTGCGCGAGACGATGCTCACCGAGGCGAGCATCGAGGTGCTGCTGGCGTACGCCGAGATTCCCGAGGGGGCGTCGGATGCTGAGGTGCTGCGCTTCGGCCTTGAGATGCTGCCCGCGCGCTCGCCCCGCCGCGCCGGGCTGGTGTCGAGGATCGAGAAGCTCGAGGCGGGTTGATCTGATCGGCTGATGTTGCTACGCGTGCAGGCTGGGGGCTGACTTCTCGAGCTTTGAGATGCCCTTCTTGATCCACTTCGTCAAATGGTCGGTCAGCAGGGTCTCAGCCTTGTCAGCATCGCCGTCTCGAATCGCGAGGAAGATGTCGAGATGCTCCTTGGCGAGCTTTCGGCGACGGGCCGGCCAGTTCTTGGCAGTGACGGTCGCTGCTTCGATCAATCGAGACAACGCGGAACGGCAGCCCTCGATCACCAACGTCCCGAATTCATTGTCTGCAGCGATGACGACCGCGAGGTGGAAGGAGACGTCGAGCTCGTCAAACTGCTCCGGTGAAAGACGATCGTCCTGCATGCGCGCGACGATCTCCTCAAGCACGGAGGCAAGCAGCGGAGCAGAGTTCTTGGTTGCTTCTCTGATGGCCCACCGCGAGTACACAGTGAGAATGTCAGCCACGCTCTTGAGGTCGACGTGCCGAAGCGCGAGGTGGAAGCGGAAGAGATACGCGAGGCTGTCCGTCGCGGGTGTCTCTCGCAACGTGATGCCGTGGCCTGTTCCACGTTGAACGTCCACCACTCCAAGCGCCTCAAGTACACGGAGAGCCTCACGTATCGAAGGCCGTGACGCATTCAGTTGCACGGCCAAATCGCGTTCGGAGGGCAAACGATCGCCGGGCGAATACTCACCTGCGGCAATGGCGCTTTCCAGTTGATCGAGGACCTCTTCGAAAGCGCGTCGACTGCTGCGCTGATCAATCGTGGGACCTGTCATATTTCTCTCAGAACCTGAACTTTCGCGAAGGGTAACTGAGACCCCACTGACGACGTAGCAACCGTTCCATAACTGTACATGTGCGCGTGGCACTTTCGGCCGCCCGAGACCAGCGGCCCTCGAGATTCGAAAAAAGGGTTGACACTCTGCTTCCGGCTCCCGTATGGTCAGACCATTGCCATCTAGGTAAGACCAACCGAGAATCCAATGGAGGAGATCTCACATGTCAGCAGACCGAGCGAAAGCTGTCGCCGCCGCAAGCACCGAGGTCACGACGACGACCTCCCCGCACCTGCTCACCGGCGCTCAGTACAAGGACAGCCTTCGGGACGGTCGTCGGATCGTGTACCAGGGCGAAGAAATCACCGACGTGCCGAACCATCCACTCTTCAAGAACTCGGTGGATCTCTGGGCCGAGCTCTACGATGCCCAACATCGCCCCGAGACGGCCGATGTGACCACCTATTTCGACGCGGAGCTCGGCGAACGAGTCAGCACCGCCTGGCTCGTGCCACGTGATCGCGATGATCTCGACACCCGTCGCAGACTGCTCGAGTTCAGCACCGACCGCACCCTCGGGGTGTTTGGTCGTCCGCCGGACTACGGACCTACGCTGGCGATGGGCTTTTTGTCGGCGAGCCATCTGATCGAGCAGACCGAACCGGACGCCCCTGGGAAGATCCTCGACTTCGTCAACTTCGCCCGCGAGCGCAACTTGCTCAGCACAGACGTGATCGCCGACGCCCAGGCGGACCGCACTCTCGCCACCGCCGAAATGCCCGGCCGCCTGCGATGCGTCGAGGAGCGGCCAGACGGCATCGTCGTCTATGGCGTGAAACCGGCAGCATCCGGAGCCACGATCGGGCACTGGGGCGGCATTGCAACGCTGCTGAGCCCCGGTACCGACCCCGAGGCGACGATATGGGCGTATGTGCCGGTGAACTCACCGGGGCTCTCGTTCGTTCCCCGCGAGGGCACTCTCACGGGCATGGAGAACCGTGAGGACCATCCGCTGGACGCGCAGGGCGAAGAAGTGGACGCGTTCATGTTCTTCGACCACGTGTTCATCCCACGGGAACGACTGTTCAGCTTCCGCAATCCGCGTACGCTGCCGCTCTATCTCGATGTGGCGGTCTTCCCACAGTGGGCGATCCTCGCACGAATGGCGCGACGTGCGAAGATCTTCGCCGCGACGGCCCAGCTCATCGTCGACATCCTCGGAACGGCAAGCATCCCCGCAGTGCGCGCAGTCGTGGCCGAGGTGTTCGCGTACGCCGCTGCGCTCGAATCGTTTGTGCTCGCAGCCGAGGACAAGGGCTCGCTGACGCCACACGGCATCTACGTCCCGGATCGCACGATGGTGACCGCGGGGCGACTGCACGCAACCGCGAACCTGCCGAACATCATGCAGATCCTGCGAGAGCTGTGCGGTCAGGGGTTGGTCAGCCGGGTCACTGCGAAGGACCTTGAGCATGAGCAGATCGGGGCCTGGGTTGACGAATTCCTGCCTGGGCACAACATCTCGGCCCGAGGCAAGAACAAGTTCATGAACTTCGTGTGGGATCTGACCAGCAGCGCACATGCGTCACGAGTGAACCTGTTCGAGAACGTGAACTCGACACCGCCGCCGGCGATCCGCCAGCAGTTGTACCAGGCGTACGACCCATCACAGCAGGTGAAGAACCTCACGTCATTCATCGGACTCGAGTTCACGAACGAGTCCTGACCCAACTGAATACCCATCAACCCACGAAGAAGTGGAAAGCAGGCTGAAATGGATTTGAACCTTGGTGGTAAGACGGCGATCGTCACCGGTGCAAGCGACGGCATCGGGCGTGCCATCGCCCTAGAACTGGCCAGCGAAGGCGTCAACGTCGTCGCTGTGGCCCGCGGCGAGCAGAAGCTGCAAGCGCTGGAGGCAGCCGGAAAGGAACTCGCCGGTCAGCTGACGACGCTGCAGATGGATTGCACGACTGAAAGCGCCGGAAAGGACATCGTCGCGACGGCGCTCGAACGGTTCGGACGGATCGACATCCTCGTGAACAACGTCGGCAACGGACGAGTCGATCGTGACTGGAGCACGCCCGACGAGGTGTGGCTCGACACGATGAACACCAACCTGTACAGCGCCGTGCGCATCACGCGGGAGTGCGTGCCACACCTCCGCATGAACCCGGGCGCGAGCATTGTGAACATGTCTTCGATCAGCGCTCACAGTGGGCTGGCGAACATGGGCGACTACAACGCATCCAAGGCGGGCTTGTCGATGTGGTCGAAGACCATCTCGCGCGAGCTCGCACCGGACATCACTGTCAACGCGGTCTGCCCCGGCTTCATCAGGACGCCGTTGTGGGACGATCTCGCCAGTCAGCTCACCGGCGCCGTCGGTGACACCGTCGACGAGGTGTACGACTCCACAGCGCAAGGTATTCCGATGCTGCGTTACGGAACGCCTGAAGAGGTGTCCGGCCTGTGCGCATTCCTAGTGTCGAACCGAGCGCGCTTCATCACCGGAGCGACTCTGAACATCGATGGCGGCTACATGCAGTTCGGCTTCTGAGTCGCGAACCGACCCTGCGTGCGCCTGCGCGTCCTGCGATGGGCAGGCGCACGCCACACACACGAATCTAAGGACAGCTTCATGAACAACGACGCACTCACCTGGCCCCCCGCCCGCCGCATCATGCCCGAGGGTCTGTACGCATGGACCATGCCCGTCAGCTTCTCACAGGGCTGGGTCTGCGGTCCGCTGCTGTTTGTCGGCGGACAGATCGCCACCGGTGACCCTGGCGTCGCCGTGGCTTCGGACGATATCGAAGAGCAGACCAGGATCGTGTTCGAGAACATCGGCAAGGTTCTGGAAGAAGCCGGCACCAGCTTCAAACACCTGGTGAAGTTCAACACCTACTACGTGTTCGACGGGCCCGATGACGAATTGCAGGAGTACTGGGAGAAGATGACCCGCGTGCGCTTGCAGTATCTGCCGTCCCCCGGACCAGCCGGGACCGCGGTGCGAGTATCCGGTCTGGCGTATCCTGGGCTGCTTCTGGAAGTCGAGGCCATCGCCTACGACCCATCACTGGTGCAATCATGACCGTGACAGCAGGGCTCGGAGCCGAAGTCGACTGGGACTGGAACTTTCTAGCCGAGTTGGACCAGGTCTTCGATCGCGGTCCCCTGACCGAGTCATCTCATGCGGTGCGGAACTCACCGCTGATATCAGTCGATGAGTTCCGTGCCGCAATGGGCTCCCTCGCCGGCAGCCCGCTTCTGGTCAGCGCCTGGGTTGACGGCCGCCCCTGGGCGATGACGGTGAGCGCGTTCAGCTCGATCTCGGCCACACCTCCGCTGGTGATGGTTTCGCTGACCAACACGACGAAGGTGTGCCACCAGATACTCAAGACCAAGCGGTTGGGCATCTCGGCACTCAGCACTGACCAGGAGCACCTCGCACGGCGCTGTGGAACGCCGGGCACCTCAAAGTTCGTAGACGACATCTGCATCGAGCCGACCCCAGGAGGGAGCCACGGCGAGCCGGCGATTCGAGACGCTGTGTTCAACCTCGCGTGCTCAGTCGTTCAGACCGTCCCGGTCGCCGATCACGTGCTCATCATCGGTGCGATCCAGCGTTCGCAGATGAATGCTCCAGAGGGCGCCAGACCCCTCCTGTACCACGACCGCAATTACTGGTCACTGACGCCCAACGGTGGTTGACCGCTGTTGGCATCCATGCATCCACCTCACGACGAAGGAATAGTCCATGACTGAACACCGCTCTCCAGAACTGCCGCGCAAGGGTGCGAAGCTGTTGCGCAAGCCATATCGGCTTGTGGATCTGACCAACGAGATCTACCAGGGCATGCCCATCTATCCCGTGCACCAGAAGCCCTACATCATGGTCAATCACACGCATGCTGAGTCGGTGGAGCGACTCGGCGCTCAGATGCCGTTCAGGTCGCACAACCTGCTCATGAGCGAGCACACCGGCACTCATACCGACGCCATCTTCGAGTACGACGAGCACGGACCCTCGCTCAGCGAGAGCCCGCTGGAGTTCTACTACGGACCTGCGATCTGCTGGGACGTGTCGCATGTGCGCTACCCCGACTACATCACCGCGGATGTGCTGCGTGAGGCCGAAGCTAGGGCGGACGTCAAGATCCGGGAGGGTGACATCGTTCTGTTGTACACCGGTCACAATGAGCGCACCTGGCCACGTGATGAATACCTCAAGAACTACACCGGGCTCAGCACCGACGGGGCCGAGTGGCTCGCAGAGCGCGGCGTGATCAACATCGGCATCGACGGTGTATCCATTGACCACTATGAAAGCACCGACGACCGAGCTCATGTCGTCTGCGGCAGGTATCAGATCGTCAACACCGAGGGGCTGGCGAATCTGGGTGCCGTGAAGGGAATGCGGTTCCAGTTCCATGGACTGCCGTTGCGCATCCGTAACGGCACAGGGTCGCCCGTGCGTGCCGTCGCTGTGCTGACCGAGTAGTCACCAGTTCTCACCGTTCACCTCCCTATCAGGGCAGACCCGTCCAGCAGAGAAGAGATCAGCATGACCGCACTCACCGCCGCAGAGCAGAGCGAATACACGGAGGAGCTGCAGCAGTGGCTCCACGACATGTACAAGCATCTGCATCGCACGCCGGAGTTGTCGATGCAGGAGGTGAAGACCTCGGCTTTCGTCCATGCTCAACTGGAGGAGCTGGGATTCGAGGTGTTCTATTGTGCCTGGACGGGCGTGGTCGGGGTTCTCCGTAACGGCGCTGGACCTGTAGTCGGCTTTCGGGCTGACCTGGACGGGCTGCCCGTGCTCGAGGACACCGACCTCGAGTACGCGAGCACCGCGCACGCCGCTGCGCCGGATGGTGGGCAGGTGCCCCTCATGCATGCCTGCGGCCATGATGTGCACATCACCTGTGCGCTCGGGGCCGCGAGAGTGCTGAGTGAGACACGCGATGACTGGTCAGGGACCGTGGTCCTCCTCTTCCAACCCGGCGAGGAAACGGGGCAGGGGGCACGGGCGATGATCGAGGACGGACTGTGGGAAAGGACCCCGCACCCCGAGGTCATCTTCGCGCAGCACGTGTGGCCGATGCACGCGGGAACGCTGAAGGTCGCCAGCGGACCGGCGATGGCACTGTCGGACAGCTGGAGAGTCACAGTTCACGGTCGTGGTGGGCATGCTTCCCGTCCCGATGAGACGATCGATCCGGTCGTGCTTGCCGCTCACATGATCGTGCGCACGCAGAGTGTTGTCAGCCGCGAGGTGCATCCCCTGGCTCCGGCCGTCGTGACGATCGCGACCATCCAGGCAGGCACCAAGGAGAACATCATCGCTGGTTCAGCGGAGTTCACCGTGAACGTCAGATCGCTGGACCAAGACGTGCGGGCGAGACTACTGGCCGCGTTGCGCCGCGTCTACGCCGCAGAGGCGATGGCATCCGGCGCACCTGAGCCGAAGATCGACGTGACCTACGAATTTCCACTGCTGTACAACGACCCGCAGAGCACCGCAGCCCTTCGCGAGGCATTCGTCGCTGTCTTCACAGACGATCGCGTCGGTGAAGCCGCACCCCAGCTGGGAAGCGAGGACTTCGGCCTGCTGCCGGAAGGAGCGGGCGCTGCCGGGGTCTACTGGCTACTGGGCGGGATGTCGGATGAGGTGATGGCCCGACCGGATGTTCCTTCGAACCACTCGCCGCGCTTCGCCCCGGTGCTTGAGCCGACAATCCGAACAGGAGTGCTCGCCGCGGTGACGGCGATGCGCTCAAGTCTGGCGCCTCCCGCGGCAGAAGTCGCACGGGGCGAAGCATGAGCAGAGATGGGCAGATTCCCGTTCCCCTGCCCGTGGCGCTGAGCAAGCTGCTGTCGGGTGTGCCCACAATCGGTGCTGCTGAGCGCGCCGTGCTGTTGATGACTACCGACGAAGAACTGTTTCCGCACGCGTGCCTGCTCTCACGGGCACAGATCAAGATCGAAGGCAATGCAATCCGCATCGTCGTGACCAGCCGTTTCAGCGCCGACAATCTGCGGCGCACAGGTCGCGCCACTCTCATCGTGGGTGATGAGAAGCACCTGCATTCCTGCAAACTTCTCTGCGAATCGGTCGATGACTCCGTCCGAGGCTTGACCGCCTTCTCACTCTCCCTGCGCTGGCACAAGGCAGATGGGGGAGGGGCGGTGCTGACCCCACTCTCCTTCATCGTCGATGACGGTGCACCGGAGCGGGAGCGATGGGACGAGTGCACCGATGTGCTGGAGATGAGGAACGCCGTCGGATGGTCCGGGGCGTGAACTGAGAGGCCCGTGTCTCCCGGTCGGAAAGGGAGCGAACATCAATGGTGATGAAGAGCAACTCTGAAACGATGGAGTCATCGTCGCGGCTGGGGGTGGAGACCCGAGGGATTGAACACGTCCCAGAAAGTCAGCGACACGGCACGATCGCGAGGTTCGCTTCGGTCTGGGTGGGAGCACAGCTGTCGTTCAACGTGATCATCCTCGGATGGTTGCCCGCGTCGTTCGGTCTGACGTTCTGGGAGAGCGCTACCTGCATCACAGCAGGTCTCCTGGTGGGTCTCATCTTCTACGGGCCTTTCGCTCTACTCGGATTTCGCGGTGGAACGAACAGCTCCACGGCCAGTGGGGCTGTCTTCGGTGTGGTCGGCAGACTCATCGGATCGATCTTCAGCGTCGTGGTTGCCTTGGCGTTCTTCGCCCTCGTCGTATGGTCGGGTGGCGCTGCGTTGGTGAGTGTGCTCGCCCGACTCTTCGGGACCACCTCGTCAGATCTGGCCCTCGTCGTCTGTTTCGCTTTGATGGGATCGATCACGATTCTTCTGGCCGTCTATGGCTTCGCTTGGGTCGTGCGGGTGCAGGTGTGGATCAGCATCCTCGTCGGCGCTGCGATCGCGGTCGGCTTCTTCGCTCTGGCCGGAACGTTCCAGGACGCAGCACAGGGTCAGCTGGTGGTGGCGGGCAACCCAACGGGCACGTGGATGCTCGGAGCCCTCATCGCGTTCTCGGTCCCGATCTCCTACGGTCCTTTCGTCGGCGACTATTCGCGCTACTTGTCAGAGACGAGGTACACCGGGCGTCAAGTCGTGGCAGCCAACACGATCGGCATGTTCGTCGGATGCTGGGCGGTCATGCTCTTCGGAGCCTTCATCGGGGCTGCGTCCTCAATCGAGCTCGGGCCAGTTGATGGGCTGGTCTCGGCGTCTCCGAACTGGTTCCTGGCTCCGATTCTCATGATCGCCCTTGTCGGTACGCTCGCGCAGGGAGCTCTCGCACTTTATGGAACCGGATTGGACATCGCCTCGATCTTCCCGGGCGTGAGACGCTGGAAGGCGACTCTGGTTGTCGGTCTCGTCGGTGTGGGGCTGGTGTACTTCGGGCAGTTCGTCTGGTCGGTCATCGACCTGGTCAATGACTTCGTGATGATCTTGAGTTTCGTCATCTCTCCGTGGATGCTGATCTGCCTCATCGGGGTGGCCAGACAGGGTTGGCGGTTCGACGTCGAAGACCTTCAGGTGTTCAACGATCGTCGTCGTGGCGGCAGGTACTGGTATCGCAACGGATGGGAGCCGAGGGCAGTCGTCGCTTGGTTGGGTGGTGTGACATTCGGCATGCTTTTCAGCCCCGCGGCCAGCTTTCCCGGACCGTTGGCGGGGGTCTTCGGGGGAGTCGATGTCAGTGTCGTCGGTTCCCTGCTGACCGGAGGAGCCATCTACCTGCTGCTGTTGAAACTGACGCCGCTGCCTCGAGCGTCGGCCCATGCCTTCGAGGTCGCATCTGAAAGACGCTGAACAGCGAACCACTCGGCGGCGCTGCGTTCCGCCGAGTGGTTCGCCTCGGGTCTGACACGTCGTTTCTGCGGCTGGATGCGTCGCAGAATCTTTCGCGTGGAGCCGGTCGCAACCCGATGCAACGACCTGCAACGTCGTGCGACGTATCTTCGAGCACATCGGACGGCACCGACGCCGCCCCGAACGTCACCGTCGAAGGAGACACACATGACCATCGTCGAAGAGACCGTGTCGACCGCCTACGCGGCACCCGGAACATCAGGCGCCATCGCCAACTATCGCCCCCGCTACGGCCACTACATCGGCGGCGAGTTCGTCGAACCGGTGAAGGGCCAGTACTTCGAGAACATCAGTCCGGTCAACGGCAAACCGTTCACCGAGATCGCCCGCGGCACCGCCGAAGACATCGACCGCGCGGTCGACGTCGCCTGGAAGGCGTTCACGAGTTGGGGCAAGACCAGCCCGGCCGAGCGCGCGGTGGTGCTGAACAGGATCGCCGATCGCATGGAGCAGCACCTCGAGCAGATCGCCGTCGCCGAGACCTGGGAGAACGGCAAGCCCGTGCGCGAGACGCTCGCCGCCGACATTCCCCTCGCGATCGACCACTTCCGCTACTTCGCCGGCGTGCTGCGCGCGCAGGAGGGCGGCATCAGCCAGCTCGACGAGAACACCGTCGCGTACCACTTCCACGAGCCGCTCGGTGTGGTCGGCCAGATCATCCCGTGGAACTTCCCGATCCTGATGGCCGTGTGGAAGCTGGCTCCGGCGCTCGCCGCCGGCAACTGCATCGTGATGAAGCCGGCCGAGCAGACACCGGCATCCATCCTCTTCCTGTTCGAGATCGTCGGCGACCTGCTGCCGGCGGGCGTCGTCAACATCGTGAACGGCTTCGGCATCGAGGCAGGGGCCCCGCTCGCGCAGCACAAGCGCATCCGCAAGGTCGCGTTCACAGGCGAGACCACCACGGGCCGGCTGATCATGCAGTACGCCTCGCAGAACCTCATCCCGGTGACGCTCGAGCTCGGTGGCAAGTCGCCCAACGTCTTCTTCGAAGATGTCGCCCGGTCGACGAACGACCCGTACTACGACAAGGCGCTCGAAGGCTTCACGATGTTCGCCCTCAACCAGGGTGAGGTCTGCACCTGCCCGTCGCGGGCGCTGGTCCAGGCATCCATCTACGACGGCTTCCTCTCCGACGGACTCGAGCGCGTCGGCAAGATCATCCAGGGCAACCCGCTGGATCGGAACACGATGATCGGCGCGCAGGCCTCGAACGACCAGCTTGAGAAGATCCTCAGCTACATTGACATCGGCAAGCAGGGCGGCGCGCGGCTGCTCACCGGCGGAGAGCGCGTCGACTTGGGCGGTGACCTCAGCGAGGGTTACTACGTCGCTCCGACGGTGTTCGAGGGTACCAACGACATGCGCATCTTCCAGGAGGAGATCTTCGGACCCGTGCTGTCGGTGACGAGCTTCACCGACTTCGACAACGCGATCGGCATCGCCAACGACACGCTCTACGGTCTGGGCGCGGGTGTCTGGAGCCGCAGCGGTGACACGGCCTACCGTGCCGGCCGCGCGATCGAGGCGGGCCGGGTGTGGACCAACACCTACCACCAGTACCCGGCGCACGCCGCCTTCGGCGGGTACAAGCAGTCCGGCATCGGCCGCGAGAACCACCGCATGATGCTCGACCACTACCAGCAGACGAAGAACCTGCTCGTGTCGTACGCCGAGGGTCCGATGGGCTTCTTCTGATGTCCGATCAGCCATCGAGGGTCGCCGTGTCCGAGGACGCGGCGGCCCTGCTGCGGCAGCTGACCGCGCAGCACGGGCCGCTGATGTTCCACCAGTCGGGCGGATGCTGCGACGGCTCATCGCCGATGTGCTATCCGATCGGCATGTTCATCACCGGTGCCAGTGACGTGCGTCTCGGCGCACTCGAGGTCCCGGGGCTCGATCCGATCGAGGTGTACATGTCGGAGTCGCAGTTCGAGTACTGGAAGTACACGCACCTCACGATCGACGTCGTCGAGGGACGCGGCGCCGGGTTCAGCGTCGAGGGCCCGACCGGCAAGCGGTTCCTGATCAGGTCGCGGATGCTGGATGCGATCGAACTGGAAGAGCTCGGTCTCGCTCCGCAGGGGTGATGTCACCCCCTGAGCAGCGGGAACACGATGTTCTGGAAGATCATGAAAGCGATGAAGACGGCGCCGATGATCACGATGCCCGAGGTGCTGCGCTTCAGGCGCCGACCTTCGGGGGCGACACCGGCGGGCGGTGCGAGCATGCCGGCCGGGGGTGCGAAGGGCAGGTTGGGCTCCGCTGCTGCGACGGCGGGCTGCGCCGTGGCATCCGCTCGCGCTTGCCGCAGCCGCTCGTCTCGCCACCGCGCCCACTGATCGAACTTCGTGAGCACGGCGCCGACGGCGCCGAACAGCCAGGCCCAGGTCGCCGGATCGGTCGTCGATGCGGGGCGCTGCATGTACAGGAACATCCAGTCGTCGACGATCTCGACATCCAGCTGGGCGGCGTGATCGATGAAGCGCGCCATGATGTCGGGCGTGAACAGGTACAGCGCATCGGCCTCGTAGCCCTCGGGGCAGTACAGCGTGAAGTGCTGATCGAAGTCGCCCTCGAGCGAGAGGCGCTGGTCGCGCCGGAACGACGTCGGCAGGTTGCTGCCGAGACCGTTGTTGCCCCTGGCGTCGAGCACGATGTTCGGCAGGGGCACGTCGAGCTTCACCGCCACGTAGCCCCAGCGGTGGGTGCTGCGGTTCTTGCCCGACCCGGTCGTGTACTCGTAGTTCCCGAACTCGACGAAGCGCGGCTCAGATCCGCGGACGAGCGCACTGGACTGCCTGTTGGAGCCCTGCTGGAAGATCAGTCCCGGCAGAGCGGGGGACGCCAGCTGATCGATGTACGTCATGCCGTTCGCACTCGCGAACCGGGCGATGCGATAGCGCTGCACGCGCCTTCGCCGCCAGGCCATGATCACGCCCGCGATGATGAGCGCGATGACGACGATGACGCTGACCGGAATCAGCAGCGTGAGCCGGCTCATCTCGCCGCGACCCACGCCCGAGCCGATCACGGCGAACATCGTGCCGCCTACGCCGATGAAAATCACCGCCGCGAACGCCGCGATGAGGATCGTGAACACCAGCGCGACCGTCTGCCCTGACGAGCGCGGATACCGCGCTCTGCGCTCGCGCCAGAACGCGCTCACGGCCCGCGGGTCGACCGGAGCCGTCAGCGGACGCGCGTCGAACGTCGTCCCGGCAGGGCGGGGAGTCGTCACCGATTGATCCCGTCGGCCCGCCAGCTCAGGTCGGCGTCCGCCGGGATCGGCTCGGCTTCGAGTCGAGGATCCGCGCAGATCGCGGCGACGAGATCGGCGGACCCCGCGACGATCGTCGAGTCGAAGTCGATCTCGCTCACCATCGTCCAGGCGTGATCGGCGGGCCAGACGATGTTCGGATGCTGCGCCGAAGGCGGGAACCCGTGGGCTTCGCCGGGTCCGTCGCGCCACGGCGCGTCGAGCACCCAGTTCGGGTCGGCGAAGGCGGCCGGCGGCGCGGAGAACAGCACGTACTCGCGGCCGGGCAGCTCGAGCTGCGGGCCCTTCGACACCTCGTCCGGCAGGATGCCCGGCTGCCAGGTCGGCTTGCGGAAGACGTTGTTGAACGGATCGTGGATGCTGCGCGCCAGCATCTGCTCGTGACGGGCATCCGCCCCCGGGTTTACGCCCGGCTCGCCGTCGTCGCCTTGGAACGTGATGAACGTGCGCGCCGGCGTCTCTCCGAAGAACCCGAGCAGGCCACCGTAGCCGGACCAGACGGCGGCGACCCCGTCATCCGGGGTGCCGGTGTGCGCGCTGAGGTGGGCGGCGATGTGTGCGAGCATCTGCGGCTCGATCTCGCCCTCCATCGGCGCCGAGAATTCGCGCCCGTCGGGCGCATTGCGGGTGTGCCACTGTTCCTCGTGCGGGGTGCGCACCAGACTCTGCCATTGGGCGAGCGGATGCATGATGGTGCCGAACGCGGATGCCGCATCCGACCAGGTCGCCGGCCGGTCGTCGTACTGCGAGCGCACGGATGCCGGGTGGAACACCCGCGCATAGGCGGCGAAGCCGCGCGGCACGACACCGTGCATCGTGTCGAAGCTGCCGTCGAGCCGTGCACGCAGCCACTCGCCCCGCGAGACGTCGGCGATCCACTCCATGGGCTCCACGGTACCTGGAGCCCGCGCGCGCCGACGTCGGATTTGAGATATATAATGGGACGACACGGGATATATCGATTGGGGATGCCATGACCAAGACGCTCATCGACATCGATGACGAGCTGCTCGCACGCGTCATGGCGCTGACCGGCGCGAGCACGAAGAAGGCGGCCGTCAATGAGGCGCTCGCTCAGGCCGCGCGGCGCGGTGCGGCACTCGGGTACGTCGATCTGCTGCGCGGTGGGGCGGCGATCGAGCTCGACCGTCGGGACGTCGTCGACGGCGCACAGCGGTGAGGCTCATCCACCTGGTCGACAACTCCGTGCTGCAGCGCGTGCACCGATCGCCAGAGGTCGCTGCAGCATTGGTCGCCCTGCTGGAGACCGGCGACCTCGGCGGCTGCCTGCCCCAGCTGCTGGAAGAGGGCTATTCGGCGCGCTCCGCGGATGAGCACGATGCGATCATCGGGTCGAACCGTGCGGCCAAGATCTTCCTTCCTCCCGACGCGCGCATCGCGGCGCTTGCCGTCGACTTGCAGAAGAGGTTGTTCGAGGAGGGGATGGGTCGATCGGTGAGTGTCAGCGACCTGCAGATCGCGGCCACCGCGATCTGCCACAGCAGCGCTGACCAGCGGGTCATCGTGGTGCACTACGACGCCGATTTCGAGAACGTCGCCCGAGTCCGGACGGACTTCGCCCACCGATGGGTCGTGCCGCGCGGCACGGTGGAATGAACGGCATCCCCTGCCGCCCGGCCATAATCGAGAGGTGACTGCGACTCAGACCCTGCCCTCGCTCGACGGGCGCACCTTCAAGATGCTCTCCTCGACCACCTCGGCGGTGGACCCCGATGCACCGAGCACCTTCCGCTACTTCGAGCGCGACGGGGTGATCTGGGGCGACTACGTCGGCGACACCGTCACCTTCGGGCGCTGCGTCGGAACCCGCACCGGCGACACGATCAACGTGTCGTTCGTGCACGTGCTGGTCGCCACCGGTGAGGTCGTCAGCGGCACCGGGGTCAGCGAGATCGAGCGCGACGACGACGGGATGCTGCGCCTCATCGAGCGCTACGAGATGCACGGTGCCCCGCAGCTCAGCATCTGCGCGGAGGTCGCAGCGGCCTGACGGGCCGCGTCACGGCATCCGATTCCGGGCCACCGGCATCCGATTCAGCGCGGCGGGAGCGTGTCGCGACCCGCCGTCGCCGGCGTCCACCGCGTCATGCCCAGCGGCACCTCCAGGCTGCGCTCGGGCAGGTCGGTGGGCAGCACGTAGGGGCGCCGGATCACCTCGTCGAGAACGACGACACTGACCACGGTGCGCACCTCGGGCAGCTGCGCGATCACGCCGGTCGAGAACTCATGCACCCCGCTGACGTCGGTCGCCCGGATGAGCAGCATCGCGTCGTGCTCGCCGGTGGTCACCGCGCAGTACTCGACATCGGGCATCTCGGTCAGTCGTTCGCGGAACGAGGACCACGCCTGCGGGTAGACGGTGACGAAGATCATCGCTCCGATCGACAGCCCGGCCCGGGCGGGGTCGACCCGTGCGCTGAACCCGGTGATCACGCCGTCGGCCACGAGCGCCTCGACGCGGGTGTATGCGTTGGCGCGCGAGATGCCGATCTTCTCGGCCAGTGCGGCGATCGAGATCCGTCCGTTCTCGCGCAGCAGATCGAGGATTCGGTAGGACACCGGATCGAGTGCGGTGGCACTTCGTCCAGAATCACGAGCGTGATCCGCATCAGAGCTGGACATTCTGCATCCTGACCTCCACTTACTCGACAAACCTTGTCTGTATGACGCTTTGTCATTGGACAGATCGTCGCACATCATGGGAATGTGAACACGGTCCGTCCACGTCGGACGTTTCCGGACTCTCCCGAATCCATCCCTGCCAATGGAGGTATCCATGCTGTCGACGTCGCGCAAGTCGGCGATCGCCCTCGGAGCGGTCGCGCTCCTCGCCATCACCGGCTGCTCGGGAGGAAACTCCGCGAACAACAGCGGTGAGGGCTCGAATGCTGCGGGTGGCTCGCTTGTCATCGACACCGCCTTCTCGGTCGAGACCGCCGACCCCGGGCACAGCTACGACCCGACCGGCAACATGCTCGCCAAGGCGATCTACGAGACCCTGGTCGACTTCAAGGGCTCGGACGTGTCGACGCCGATCCCCGGCCTCGCGTCGTGGGAGGCGAACGAGGGCGCCACCGAGTTCACCTTCACGCTGGAGGACGGCCGCGTCTTCTCGGACGGCTCGCCGATCGAGGCGAAGGACGTCGTCTTCTCGCTGCAGCGCATCCAGGGCATGGTCGACGCGAAGCCGAACTTCCTCCTGACGGGTGTGCAGATCGAAGAGGTGGATGCCGAGACGATCCGCTTCACGACCGAGACTCCGCTGCTGCAGCTGCCCGCGATCCTCGCCAACCCCGCGCTCGGCATCGTCAACTCCGACGTCGTCATCGAGAACGGCGGAACCACCGACGGCACCGACACGGCGCAGAAGTTCCTGGACGGCACCTCGGCCGGTTCCGGCCCGTTCGTGCTCGACACGCTCGACCTCAGCTCGCAGATCGTGCTGAAGGCCAACGAGGAGTACAACGGCGACGAGGAGCCCGCCTTCGACCGCGTTGTGATCCGCAACGTCAGCGAGAGCGCCACCCAGCTCGCCAACCTCAAGGGCGGCGACTCCATGGTCGCCATGGACCTCAACGGCGATCAGGTCGCCGGGCTCGGCGATGACCTCAAGGTCGACTCGGTGCCCTCCGGCCAGACGATCTTCCTGCTGCTCAACCAGTCCTCCGACGTCGCCGGCGACCTCGCCGACGTGAAGCTCGCCGAGGGCATCCGCTACGCCCTCGACTACCCCGCGCTGCTCGAGCTCGCCGGCGCAGGTTCCGTCCAGGCCACCGGCGTGATCCCGCCCGGATTCGAGGGCGCACTGCCCGAGGGCGTCACGCAGGACCTCGACAGGGCCAAGGCCGCGCTCGCCGAGGCCGGTTACACCGGCCAGCCCCTCAAGCTGCAGTTCCCGAACGACTACCCGGTCGGCGGCGTCGAGTTCACCCCGCTCGCCGAACGCATCCAGGCGCAGCTCGAGGATGCCGGAGTGAACGTCGAACTGGCGCCGGCGCCGTTCGCCACCGAGCTCGACGCGTATGTCAACGGCACGGAGGGCTTCGGCCTCTGGTTCTGGGGTCCGGACTACGCGGACTCGGCGAACTTCCTGCCCTTCGGCCCCGGCCTGAAGGTCGGCCTGCGCTCCGGCTGGGCCGCCGAGGCGAACCCCGAGATCGCGGGACTTGCCGCAGGAGCGGCCAGCGCCACTGATCCCGCACAGCGCACGGACGCATTCACCGCGTTCGCGGAGGCAATGCAGGCCGAGGGCCTGTTCGTGCCGATGATCGTTCCCGGCCGCAACATCGCCACCTCGGCCCAGGTCGACGGAGCCGTGTACAACTCGGTGTGGGAGATGGACATCGCCGAGATCACGCCCGCCGGCTGAGTGGCACTCGGATGATGTCGACAGTGGCTGTGCGGACACAGGCACAGCGCAAGAAGTCGCCCCTCGCGGGATATCTGCTGCGCCGCGCCGGCACATCGGTGCTGCTGCTGATCGGCGTCACCATCGTGACGTTCCTCCTCACAAACCTGGTGCCCGGAGACCCTGTCTCCGCGGCACTGGGTGAGGGGGCGTCGCAGAATCCTGAGACCCGTGAGGCCTTCATCAAGGCCCACGGGCTCGACCAGCCCCTGTTCGTGCAGTACTTCATCTACATGGGCAACCTGCTGCGCGGCGACCTCGGCACCTCCCTGGTCACAGGACGGCCCGTCACCGCGGACCTCGCCACCGCGGTGCCGGCCACCATCGAGATCGCGATCTGTGCGATCATCCTCAGCCTCGCCGTCAGCCTGGTGCTCGGCACACTCGCCGCGTACCGCCGCGGCCTGGTCACCGATCAGATCGTGCGCGTGGTCACCCTGATCGGTCTGAGCGTGCCGACGTTCTGGCTCGCGCTGGTCAGCTTCTACGTCTTCTTCCTCAACCTGGGCATCGCGCCGGGCTCGGGCCGCATCTCGCCGTCGATCATCCCGCCGCCGCGCGTGACCGGGCTGTACACGATCGACTACCTGCTGAACGGCGACGGTGTGGGCTGGGCCGACGCCATGGCTCACCTCGCGCTGCCGGTGATGGTGCTGTCACTGGTGACGATCGGCCTGCTGACCCGCTTCATCCGCACCTCCGTGCTCGAAGTGCTGGCCAGCGACTATGTGCGCGCCGCACGCGCGAAGGGCCTGCCCGCGATGCGGGTGGTCATCGACTACGTGCTGCGCGGCGCGGCGCTTCCCGTGCTCACGGTGGTCGGCGTCGCCTTCGGCGCCCTGCTGTCGGGCACCGTGCTCGTCGAGTCGGTGTTCGCGTGGCCGGGCCTCGGCACCTACGCGTACAACTCGGCCGCCAACCTCGATCTCCCAGGGATCATGGGCGTCGGCCTGGTGGTCGGCGTCATCTACCTCGTCATCAACTTCGTCGTCGACCTGCTCTACGGAGTGCTGGATCCGAGAGTGAGGATCGCATGAGCGCCGCCCGAGAACCGCGCATGCCGATGCGACTGAAGCTGCGCTGGCCCCGCGCCTGGCGCACGCCGCTGGGTGTCATCGGCACCGTCATCGCGGCCGCCTGGATCGTGATCGCTTTCACCGCGCAGTGGTGGGTGCCCTACCCCCCGAACGCGCAGGTGCTGCCACGCCTGCAGGCGCCTGGCATCGAGACGCTGCTGGGCACCGACGGCAACGGGCGCGACATCTTCTCGCGGCTGATGACCGGCGCAACGGTGACGATCCCGCTCGCGCTGACCCTGGTGATCGCGGCCCTGCTCATCGGCGCGACCATCGGCGCGCTGGCCGGCTATTTCGGCGGCTGGATCGACGAGACGCTGATGCGCATCACCGACCTGTTCATGGCGTTCCCCACCGTGATCCTCGCCATGGTCGTGGCCGCATCGCTCGGCCCGTCGCTGTTCAACGCGGTGATCGCGGCCGTCGTGGTGTCCTGGCCGCAGTACTCACGTGTCACGCGCAGCATCGTTCTGTCGCTGCGCGGACAGAACTACGTGATCGCCGGCCGGCTGCTCGGTCACTCTCCGGCGCGCACGCTGATCGTGGACATCCTGCCGAACATCGCCGGCCCGCTGCTGGTGCTGGCCACGCTCGACATCGGCGCCGCCATCCTGCTGCTGTCCGGTCTGTCGTTCCTGGGCCTCGGCGCCCAGCCGCCGATGGCGGAGTGGGGTTCGATGATCTCGTCTGCGATGCAGAACTTCGACGCGTGGTGGCTCGGGGTGTTCCCTGGGCTCGCGATCCTCACCGTGGTGCTCGCCTTCAACTTCCTCGGCGATGCGCTGCGCGACGTGCTCGACCCGACCGCCGAGGTCACGCATGAGAAGCAGAGCGAACTGGCCGCATCGAGCGGAGGTGCCGCATGAGCATCCTCGACATCCGCGACCTCACCGTCGACATCGGGCGGCCTCTCGTGAAGGGTCTGTCGCTGCAGCTCGAAGCCGGGCGCATCCACGGTCTGGCGGGCGAGTCCGGGTCGGGAAAGACCCTCACGGCGATGGCGGTGCTCGGTCTGCTGCCCCGGCACGCCCGCACCGGCGGTTCGATCCGACTGGGAGACACCGAGCTGCTCGGACTGCGCCGCCGTCAGCTGAACCGCATCCGGGGTCGTCGCATCGCGATGATCTTCCAGGACCCGTCGGCATCCCTGCACCCGCAGCTGCCCGTCGGGCGCCAGCTCACCGACCACATGAAGGTGCACCTCGGGCTGAAGGGGACCGCCGCGCGTGCGCGCGCCGTCGAACTGCTCGAGCGGGTGCAGGTGCCGAACCCCGACGCGGCGCTGCGGCGCTACCCGCACCAGTTCTCGGGCGGACAGCGTCAGCGCATCGCAATCGCCTGCGCGCTGGCCTGCGACCCCGAGGTGCTGCTGGCCGACGAGCCCACTACCGCGCTGGATGTGACCGTGCAGGCGGGCATCCTGACGCTGCTGCGCGAGCTCGCCGACGAGCGGCACCTGGCCGTGCTGCTGGTCACGCACGATCTCGGCGTGATGAGCGCGATCGCCGATGAGGTCGCCGTCATGAAGGACGGGCGCCTCGTCGAGCACGCCGAGCGCGCAGCGCTGTTCCGCGACCCGCAGCACGAGTACACCCGACAGCTGCTCGCTGCGCTGCCTGGCTCGAGCATCGAAGAACCTGGCTCGAGCATCGAAGAACCCGGCTCGAGCATCGAAGGAGACGATCAGGATGCCTGACGCCGTGCTCACGCCCGACACCGGAGCCGCACCCGTGGTGCTCGACGCGCAGAACGTCGTGGTGCGCTACCCGGGCAACCCGCCCGTTGTCGCCGTGAACGATGTGTCGATGCAGGTGCATGCCGGCGAGACGGTGGCCCTGGTCGGCGAGTCCGGCAGCGGGAAGTCGAGCCTGGCTCGCGCGGCGGTCGGCATCGAGAAGCTCGCCGGCGGAAGCGCCCGCTTCCTCGGCGCCGAGGTCACCCCGCTGCGGGTGCGTCGACGTCCGCGGCCTCTCACGGGCATCCAGATGGTGTTTCAGGATCCGTCGACGTCGCTGAACCCGCGCCGGCGCGTGGGCGACCAGATCGCCGACGGGATCGCGACCGCGAAGACGCGCGGAGCCGAGGGCTCGCGCGTCGAGGAATGGCTCGAGAAGGTCGGCCTGCCCGCGAGTGCGGTCACGAAGTTCCCGCATCAGTTCTCGGGTGGGCAGAAGCAGCGCATCGCCATCGCGCGGGCCCTTGCCGCGCGACCGCAGCTGCTGGTGGCCGACGAGCCGATCTCGGCGCTGGACGCGTCGACGCAGACCAGCGTGGCGGCGCTCATGCGCGACCTCGTGAAGGAGGCGGGCGCGGGGATGCTGTTCATCTCGCACGACCTCGCCGTCGTCCGGCGCATCGCAGACCGCACCTTCGTGATGTTCTCGGGGCGCGTGCTCGAGTCAGGCCCGACCGAGGCGCTGTGGACCGATCCGCAGCATCCGTACACCCGTGCGCTGCTTGCGGCGATCCCGGAGCCGGATGGCGCAGGCCGGATTCCTGCGGCGCCGGATGCTGCTGAGCGCGCGATCTGGGCGGACGTGCCCGCCGTCGTGCGCTGACGCCACCCGCGCATCTGTTCCGGGCGTTCCGGGACGCGTTCGCGACGCGCCCGGATCTCCGGTAGACTCCTGTGGTTGTCTGCCCTCCGGCATCCATTCGGGATGCCCTGGACGGACGACGTGCACAACACCCTCCTGCTTCCGGGAAAGTCCCGGGAGCCGTTCTAGTCCGAAGGAGGTGGGTAAGTGACGCACCAGTACGAGCTCATGGTCATTCTGACCCCCGAGCTGGACGAGCGCCAGGTTGCCCCCAACCTCGACAAGTTCCTGAAGGTCATCACCAACGATGGTGGCTCGATTGACAAGGTCGATGTGTGGGGCAAGCGTCGTTTCGCCTACGAGATCAACAAGAAGAACGAGGGCATCTACGCCGTCGTGAACTTCACCGCGACGAGCGAGGCCACCAGCGAACTCGACCGCCAGCTCAAGCTGAGCGAGCTCGTGTTCCGCACCAAGGTCCTGCGTGCCGAAGAGGCACAGGCCATGGTCGCAGCCGAGGCCAAGCGCGCTGCTGAGAAGGCCGCCCGCAAGCCCAAGACGGCAGCCAAGGCCTAAGTCACATGGCCGGCGAAACCGTCATCACCGTGGTGGGCAATCTCACCGCAGATCCCGAGCTGCGTTACACGCAGAACGGCCTGCCGGTGGCGAACTTCACCATCGCCTCGACGCCGCGTACGTTCGACCGCCAGGCCAACGAGTGGAAGGACGGCGAAGCGCTGTTCCTCCGCGCGTCGGTGTGGCGCGACTTCGCCGAGCACGTGGCGGGCTCGCTGACGAAGGGCATGCGTGTCGTCGCGCAGGGCCGTCTGCGTCAGCGCTCCTACCAGGACCGCGAAGGAAACAACCGCACGGCCATCGAGCTGGAGGTTGACGAGATCGGTCCGTCGCTGCGATACGCGACGGCACAGGTCACGCGGGCCGCATCCTCTGGCGGTGGACAGTCCCGTCCGCAGCAGCAGCAGGTCTCGGAAGAGCCGTGGTCCACACCCGGCTCCTCGAGTGCTGACGCCTGGAGCACTCCGGGCAGCTTCGGCGACGACACCCCGTTCTAAAGCTCCGGATGCCGCTGGCATCCGATCTCATCTCTTAAGGAAAACTCATGGCTGGAAAGTCGAGCGGCGACCGCCGCAAGCCGCGGAAGGGTGGCAAGCCCACCGCTCCCGCGAAGTCGATCCGCGTGGGCGTCATTGACTACAAGGACGTCGCAACGCTTCGCAAGTTCATCTCGGAGCGCGGCAAGATCCGTGCCCGTCGTATCACCGGTGTCTCGGTGCAGGAGCAGCGTCTGATCGCCAAGGCGATCAAGAACGCACGCGAGATGGCGCTCCTGCCCTACGCTGGCGCTGGCCGCTAAGGGGTACCGACAATGGCAAAGCTGATTCTCACGAACGAGGTCGCCGGGCTCGGTAGCGCAGGCGACATCATCGAGGTTCGGAACGGGTACGCCCGCAACTACCTCATCCCGAAGGGCTTCGCAGTCGCGTGGACCCGTGGCGGTGCCAAGCAGGTCGAGTCGATCCAGGCTGCCCGCAAGGCGCGCGCGATCCACGACCTCGACGACGCCAACGCTCTCAAGGACAAGCTCGAGGGCACCAAGGTCCGTCTGGCCGTCAAGGCCGGTCGCGAAGGCCGCCTGTTCGGTTCGGTCAAGACGGGCGATGTGGCCGACGCGGTCGACGCCGCCGGTCTCGGCTCGATCGACAAGCGCAAGATCCACTTCGGCGCTCCGATCAAGTCGGTCGGCGACCACGAGGCGACCGTTCGTCTGCACGACGACGTCACCGCAGTGATCACCCTCCAGGTCGTCGCCGCGAAGTAACTCGCATTTCACTGCGCCCCCGGTCATCTTCGGATGCCGGGGGCGCTGTGCGTCTGGGCGGACGCGGGCACTCGCCCGTTCGGGAGGAGAACTCCGTCACCGGAGGAGCTCTGCCTGCGATACGTCCTCCCGATCGTGAGAACTCCTCCCGAGCGGGTGAGGGTCGACCGGCGCCTCGAACACGATCAGGGGCCGCCCGTTGTGCTCGAGCACCTCGGCATCCACACGCCACACCGCCCGCATGCAGTCGGCGGTGAGCACCTCGGCGGGCGGCCCGGCGACCCGCACGAGGCCGTCGGCGAGCACCACCACGTGATCCGCGAACTGCGCGGCGTGGTTGAGATCGTGCAGCGCGGCGATCACCGTCATCCCGTCCCGAGCCAGCTGACGCAGCAGGGCGAGGGACGACAGCTGGGCGTGCACATCCAGGTGGTTGGTCGGCTCGTCGGCGAGCAGAAGCTGCGGCTGCTGGGCCAGCGCTCTGGCGATGTTCACTCGCTGGCGTTCGCCGCCCGAGAGGGTCGTCGCCGGGCGCTCCGCCAGCTCCACAGCCCCGGCGCGGCGCAGCGAGTCCTCGACGATGTCCTCATCGGCGGCGGATGCTGCCGCGAGCCACTTCTGATGCGGCATCCGGCCCATGTCGACGAGCTCTCGCACGGTGAGTCCGTCGACATCGCTCCACTCCTGCTCGACGAGTGCGAGGCGCCGCGCGCGCTCGCGACGACGCATGCGCAGCAGGTCGTCACCGAGGAAGCGGATCTCGCCCTCCTGTGGAGTGAGGATGCCCGCGATCATCTGCAGCAGCGTGCTCTTGCCCGCCCCGTTGGGGCCGAGCAGCGCGGTGACCGAACCGGCGGGGGCGGTGATGTCGACGCCATCGGCGATCAGCCGCCCAGAGCGGGTCAGCCGCACGCGCTCTGTGCTGAGACCGGCGAACGTCGATTCCGGCCCGGACGTCGCCGGTCCCGCCCAGCTCATCGTCGACTCCGACGCAGTCGCGATATCAGGATGGCGAACACCGGGCCGCCGATCAGCGCGGTGACGATGCCCACCGGAAGCTCGCGCGGATCGAACGCGGTGCGCGCGATCGTGTCGGCCCACAGCAGGAACAGCGCTCCGACGAGCATCGTGGTGGGCAGCAGGGCACGATGTCGCACTCCGACGATGGCACGGGTGGCGTGCGGCAGGATCAGTCCGACGAAGCCGATGGCGCCGCTGACGGCGACCAGCGCACCGGTCAGCAACGCGCAGCAGGCGAACAGCGCGAGGCGCATGCGCTGCACCGGGATGCCGAGCGCGGTGGCGGCCGAGTCGCCGAGGCCGAGGCCGTCCAGCGTGCGCGCCGAACCGAGCAGTGGCACCGCGCACGCGGACATCACCACGGCGACGAGCAGCACGTCCGGCCACTGCGCACCGGCGATCGATCCGAGCAGCCAGCCCAGGATCTCGCGGTAGCTGTCGTTCGTCGCGCTCCAGAAGATCACCAGGCTGGTCAGCGCCGACAGCACCGCAGAGACCGCGAGGCCGGCGAGGATCAGCGAGGTCGATGAGGTGCCGCCGCCCGCCCGGCCGATGGTGAACGTCAGGATCAGCGCCAGCATCGCGCCGGCGAAGGCCGCGCCGGGCAGCGCCACCGAGACGCCGAGGACGAGCACGATGACCGCGCCGGTGGAGGCGCCTGACGACAGGCCGAGCAGGTACGGATCCGCCAGCGGGTTGCGCGTGAGCGCCTGCATGACGGCACCGCACAGCGCGAGCCCGCCGCCGACCAGGGCTGCCGTCAGCACGCGCGGCACGCGCAGCTGCCACACGATGGCATCCGCTGTCGCCGAGAGCACGCGCTCGCCGCCGGTGACGTGCGCCCAGATCGTCGCGGCGACCTCCGAGGGCGTGATGCTCGCGGGGCCGAATCCGATCGCGACGAGCGCGGATGCCACCAGCGCGACGCTCAGCACCACGGACGCGATCGCGGTGCGGGCGGCAGGGCGCCGCGCCGGTCCGACGATGATCCGGGTGGGCGCGGCGTACTCGCGCGGGAGGGTGGCGGTCACAGCTCTCCGAGTTGATCGATCAGCGAGGCGACGCTGCCGACGTTGCGGACGCCCGCCTCTGCTGCGGCGAAGTCGAGGGTGACGAAGCGCTCGTCGATCACGGCGTCCATGGTGGATGTCACCGGATTCGAACTCAGCAGGGCGATCTTGTCCTCCACCGTGTTGCCGGGGGACCCGATGAGCACCAGCACGTCCGGATCGATCTCGGCGACCTTCTCCCACGAGGCCGACATCCACGTGTTGTGCTCATCGGCGAAGGCGTTGCGCAGCCCCGCGGCATCCATCAGCATCGCCGGTGCGCCGATGCCCGCACCCACGTACGGCTCGTCGCGACCGGACGAATACCAGACGGCGGTCAGCTGACGGGCATCCGGCTCGAGCGCATTCAGCTCGGCGCGCTGGTCGGCGACCAGCTGCGCGGCGGCGTCCTCCGCGCCGAAGATCTCGCCGGCCTGCAGGATCTCGTCGAACACGGTGTCGAACGTCAGCGGGTCGGGCATGTACTGTGGATCCTTGCAGGCCGAAGGGGCGACGTAGGTGGTGATTCCGAGGCCGTGCAGGGTGTCGCGCTCGCCGACGCCGTCGATCGAGAAGTTCGACTCCCACCCGCCGAAGATGAAGTCGGGCTCCACGGCGAGGGTCGCCTCCTGCGAGGGCAGCTTGTTGGAGATCACGGGGATGCCGTCCGCGGCGTCGGCGTACTCGTCGGGAACGGGGCCGTCGCTGTACGCGCTGCCGATGATGTGGTCCTGCAGGCCGAGCGCGAGCAGCAGCTCGAGAGTCGTCGACTTGACGGTCACGATGCGCTTCGGAGGCTCCTGCAGCGTGATCTCGGTGCCGCAGTTGTCGACCGTGACGGCCGATTCCGGGGCATCCGATCGGGCCGATTCGGTTGGGACGGCGCCGGCGGCAGAGCAGCCGCCGAGGGCGATGGCGAGGGCGACGACGGTCGCGGCCGAGGCGGTGCGACGTGAGAGACGGGGCATGGTTCTCCGGGTTCGGGACGTCTGATCGGATGCTGATGCGGACTCACCGGCGTCCTCGGACGCGGATCGACCGGGCGCAGCAGCTGCGCCTCAGAGAGCAGTCCAAACCCGGACCGCGTCGCCCCGGCCAATCCCGGCGGGACGTCGAAGCCATCGTACGACGGATCGACTCGCCGGCGGCTGCCGTGGCGGAGAATCTCTGTGCCGCCGGATGCTCGTGCATTAGGTTCAGGAACCATGACCTCAGCCCCGCCCGTCCTGCCTGCCACTCGTTCGCAGCCGCTGCGAGGCGGCCCGGTCCTGCGCTGGGGCGTCGTGGCACCCGGTGGCATCGCCGCAGACTTCGTGCACGCATTGCACACCCACACGGATCAGCGTGTGGTCTCCGTCGCATCGCGTTCGGCCGACCGCGCGGCGCAGTTCGCCCAGCAGCACGGCATCCCGCGCAGTCACGGCGGCTATGCCGAGCTGTACGACGACCCCGACGTGCAGATCGTGTACGTCGCCTCTCCGCACAGCGAGCACCTGCGATTGGCGACGGATGCTATCGCGGCGGGCAAGCACGTGCTGATCGAGAAGCCGATCGGGCTGTCGGCAGCGGAGGCGAGGGCGGTACGCGACGCCGCGGCTGACGCCGGCGTCTTCGCGATGGAGGCGATGTGGACCCGCTTCGTTCCCCAGACCGATGTGATGATGCAGCTGCGTGACGCCGGGGACCTCGGCGAGCTCCGTCTGGTGACGGCCGATCTCGGATTCGCCGCGCAGCCGGGTGGCCGGCTGTTCGACCCGCAGCTGGGCGGCGGCGCACTGCTGGATCTCGGGGTGTATCCCGTCTGGCTGAGCCACCTGCTGCTCGGAATGCCCGAGTCGGTGCGGGCGACGGGCGCGCTGACCGGGACCGGCGTCGATGAGCAGAGTGCGCTCGTGCTGGATTACGCATCCGGGGCACAGGCGCTGCTGAGTACGAGCATCCGGGTGACCTCGCCGGGGCGCGCAGCCGCGTCCGGCACGCTCGGCCGTGTGGAGATCGACCCGTTCTTCGTGTTCCCCTCGGGCTTCTCGGTCAGTCGCGGCGACGAGACGGCGCGCTTCGACGACCGCTCCGGATTGACCTACCGACAGGGCATGGCCTGGCAGGCGGCGGCCGTCGCGCGTCACGTCGATGACGGGCTTCTCGAGTCGCCGCTGCATCCTCTGCAGACGACCGTCGAGGTCATGACGATCATCGACGACGCGCGCCGCCAGCTCGCGGCATCCGGCGCCTGACGCCCCACGTCGGATCCGCGTGGCGCGTCCCTCTTTCGAGCTTTTTGTGGGCGCGCTCCCACAAAAGCCTTGACGCGGCTGATTCCCGGTGCGTATTGTGTTGCCACAACCCGTGGTACCGCTCCCACGATCAGGTGTGGGAGCGCTTGCATCTAACCAACGCACACAAGGAAGTGACCGTGAATACAGCACGCAGCAGGATCGCCGCATCCCTCGCCGGCGCGACCGCCCTGGTCCTCGTCGCCACAGGCTGCTCCACCGGCGGTGGTGAAGCCGGTGGTGGCGGCGACGAGCAGATCACCCTGTCGATCACGACGTTCGGCACGATGGGCGTCGACGCCAAGTACGACGAGTACATGAAGCAGAACCCCAACATCAAGATCGAGGCGACGAACCTCGAGGGCGGCGGCGCCGCTCGCGACGACGCCTATGCGAAGATCGCAGCCAACACCGGGCTCAGCGACATCGTCGCGATCGAGGAGGGCTGGCTCGGCACCATCCCCGAGGACGCGTTCGAAGACCTGCGCGACTACGGCATCGAAGACGTCAAGGACTCCTGGCTGGACTGGAAGTACGAGCAGGGTACGACGACGGACGGCAAGGTCATCGGCGCCGGCCTCGACGTCGGCCCGCAGGGCCTCTGCTACCGCGGCGACCTGTTCGCCGAGGCCGGCCTGCCCAGCGAGCGCGACGAGGTCGCCGAGTACTTCGGCGGCGACGACGCCACGTGGGATCGCTTCTTCGAGGTCGGTCAGGAATACGTCGACGCCACGGGCAAGGCGTTCTATCACAGCCCGCGATTCTTCTGGAACTCCTTCGTGAACCAGCAGAAGGAGGGCTACTACAAGAAGGATGGCGAGACCCTCAACGTCAAGGGCAACGACGTGCTCAAGGAGCAGTTCGCCAAGATCGTGGAGGCGGAGAACGACGGCCTGGGCGCCAACCTGCCCGGCTGGGAGGTCGGACCCGAGGCGAAGGCCGGCGACTTCGCGGTGTACATGTGCCCGAGCTGGATGCTCGGCATCGTCCAGGGCTACTACGACGAGGGCACGACCGACAGCGGCTGGGACTTCGCCAACGTGCTGCCCGGCGGTGCGGCGAACTGGGGCGGTGCGTTCCTCGGCGTCGCCAGCTCGTCAGAGCACCCGGAAGAGGCGGCCGAACTCGCGCTGTGGCTCGCATCTCCCGAGCAGCAGGCGTCAGCTTTCGAGGTCGCGGGTCCCTTCCCGAGCACGCCGGAGGGCCAGGAGCTCGTCGCCGACACCACCAGCGCCTTCTTCAACGACGCCCCCGTCGGCAAGATCTTCGCTGAGCGCTCGAAGGGCGTCGTCGCACAGGTGAAGGGCCCGGAGGACTCCAACATCCAGGACAACGTCTTCGGCCCGATCTTCGACCGGGTCAGTCAGGGCGAGGTCACCGACCCCGACGAGGCCTGGGACCAGGCCATGGAACTGCTCGACCAGATCGTCGGCTGATCGCACGGGCGGCTCGGCATCGCGCCGAGCCGCCCCTGCGGCATCCCTCCCGCACCCCTCGACTTCCGGATTGGTTCAACGATGAGCAGCAGAACGGACCACGCGTCCCGCTCGCAACTGACGTTCCGGCAGAAGGTCAGTCGCTTCGACTACACCTACTCGCCGTACTTCTACATCGCCCCGTTCTTCATCCTGTTCGCGCTCCTCGGGGTATTCCCGATCGTGTACACGATGAACGTCTCGCTCTACGACTGGCACCTGCTCAAGGGGCAGGGCGACTTCGTCGGGATGCAGAACTACATCTCCGTGCTGAACGATCCGTTCTTCTGGAACGCGTTCTGGAACACGATCAGCATCTTCCTGCTGTCCGCGATCCCGCAGCTCATCGTCGCGACACTGATCGCGGCACTGCTCGATCAGGCGATCCGCGGCGCCACGTTCTGGCGCATGAGCATCCTGCTGCCGTACATCGTCGCGCCCGTTGCGGTGACGGTGATCTTCTTGCAGATCTTCAACCAGTATCACGGCCCTGTCGCGGGGCTTCTCGATCTCTTCGGGCTCGACCCGATCCGATGGTCCTTCGATGTGTTCCCCTCGCACGTGGCGATCGCGAGCATGGTCAACTGGCGCTGGACCGGATACAACGCGCTGCTGCTGCTCGCGGCGATGCAGGCAGTCCCTCGTGACGTGTACGAGTCGGCCACCCTCGACGGCGCGGGCAAGCTGCGCCGCTTCTGGTCGATCACGATCCCGATGATCCGACCGACGCTCATCTTTGTGGTGATCACCGCGACGATCGGCGGACTGCAGATCTTCACCGAGCCGAAGCTCTTCGATGGGCGCACCAACGGCGGCAGCGACCGCCAGTTCCAGACGATCGTGCTCTATCTCTACGAGCTCGCCTTCCCGCGTCGTGACTTCGGCCGTGCCTCGGCCACTGCGTGGATCCTGTTCGTCATCATCATGGGCGTGGGTCTGCTGAGCTTCATGGTCACCCGCGCCGTCCGCACCGCCGACGTGAAGACCGTACGAGTCGGAGCCCTGTCGGCGCGCGCGAAGCGGGGAGAATCATGACCGCTACAGCCACACCGTCCCGCACGTACTCCTCGCCCGAGATGCAGGAGCGACGTGCCGTCGCCGAACGACGCCGCGTCAAGCGCGTTCGCGCCTACGAGCGTCCCGGCGCTCTCACCTACGCGCTGCTGGCGGCGTACTTCGCCGGCTCGGCGTTCCCGCTGTGGTGGTCGTTCGTCATCGCCAGCCGCCAGTCATCCGACACGAACCTCGTGCCGCCGGCGATCGTGCCCGGCCCGAACTTCCTCGCCAACGCGGCGAAGGTGTTCGACACCGTGCCGTTCATGCTGTCGCTGCTGAACAGCACGATCATCTCCGGCGCGATCACGATCTCGGTGGTGTTCTTCTCCACCCTCGCCGGTTACGCCTTCGCCAAGCTGCGCTTCCGCGGCCGCACCGGGCTTCTCGTCACCGTGATCGCCACGATGGCCATTCCGACGCAGCTCGGCATCATCCCGCTGTTCATGCTGATGGCCGAGTGGCAGTGGGTCGGCACGCTGCAGGCCGTGATCGTGCCCGGCATGGTCACCGCGTTCGGCGTATTCTTCATGCGCCAGTACCTGGTCGACGTGATCCCGGACGAGCTCATCGAGGCCGCTCGTGTGGACGGCGCCAGCATGTGGGGCACGTTCCGCCACGTCGCACTGCCGGCGGCCCGCCCCGCGATGGCCGTGCTCGGCCTGTTCACCTTCATGGCATCGTGGACCGACTACCTGTGGCCGATGCTCGTGCTCAGCCCGCGGAACCCGAACGTCCAGACCGCACTTGCGGCGCTCAGCGCCGCGGGGGGCCAGAACCCCGACAATGCGATGGTGCTCGCCGGAGCGGTGCTGTCGACGATTCCGCTTCTCATCCTTTTCATCGTCGCGGGCCGGCAGCTCGTGGCGGGAATCATGCAAGGCGCAGTGAAAGGCTGATATGACCATCCAGATGCAGGTGCACACCAGAGACAGCCCGGACTACCGGGACTCGGGACTCGAGTTCCCCGCCGACTTCATCATCGGCGCGGCCACCGCGGCGTACCAGATCGAAGGTGCCACCACCGCTGACGGACGCGGTGCCTCCATCTGGGACACGTTCAGCGCGACGCCGGGGAAGGTGGTGAACGGCGACACGGGTGCTGTCGCCGACGACCATTACAACCGGTTGGAAGCCGACCTCGACCTGATGGCCGAGCTCGGCCTCGAGGCGTACCGGTTCTCGATATCGTGGCCGCGCATCCAGCCCACCGGCTCGGGAGCGGTGAACCAGGCGGGCATCGACTTCTACAGCCGCCTCGTCGACGGGCTGCTCGCCCGTGGCATCCGACCCATCGCCACGCTGTACCACTGGGACCTGCCGCAGACGCTGGAGGATGCCGGAGGCTGGACGAACCGCGAGACCGCGCTGCGGTTCGCGGGTTACGCGCGGCACGTCGCCGAAGCGCTCGGCGACCGCGTCGCGGTATGGACGACGCTCAACGAACCCTGGTGCAGTGCCTTCCTCGGCTACGGCTCGGGCTCGCACGCGCCGGGCCGCACCGATGGCGCCGCCGCGCTCGCCGCCATGC
This sequence comes from Microbacterium alcoholitolerans, assembly GCF_050408615.1. Taxonomy (NCBI): domain Bacteria; kingdom Bacillati; phylum Actinomycetota; class Actinomycetes; order Micrococcales; family Microbacteriaceae; genus Microbacterium; species Microbacterium alcoholitolerans. Next base: position 2,073,009 of record NZ_JBNTKD010000001.1, read on the forward strand.
ACCACCTGAACCTGGCCCACGGACTCGCGGTGCGCGTGCTGCGCGAGGTCGTGCCGCGGGCTCAGGTGTCGGTCACCCTGAACTTCCACGTCGTCCGCGGCCACGACGACGCGAGCGGCGATGCCGTGCGCCGGATCGATGCACTGGCGAACCGCTCGTTCACCCAGCCGATGCTCCACGGCGGGTATCCGGCCGACCTCATCGAGGACACCGCGGCGGTCACCGACTGGTCGTTCGTGCTGCCCGGCGATATCGAGATCATCCACCAGCCGCTCGACTTCCTCGGCGTCAACTACTACTCCACGACGCGGGTGCGCGCCTGGGACGGCGTCTCACCGCGCGAGCACGCCGACGGACACAAGAACGCCGGCGGGTCGGCATGGCCGGGCAGCGAGAGTGTCGAGTTCGTCCGCCAGGACGGCCCGTACACGTCGATGGGATGGAACATCGCTCCCGACGGTCTCGAGCAGTTGCTGCTGAGACTGAGCGCCGAGAACCCCGGGCTGCCGCTCGCGATCACCGAGAACGGCGCAGCCTTCGAGGACGAGGTGGCCGACGGCCGTGTGCGCGATGAAGAGCGCACCGACTACCTGCGCCGCCATTTCACCGCGGCACACCGCGCCATGCAGCAGGGCGTCGACCTGCGGGGCTACCTGGTCTGGTCGCTGCTCGACAACTTCGAATGGGGCTACGGCTACAGCAGGCGTTTCGGCATCGTGTTCGTCGACTATGACACCCAGGAGCGCACCATCAAGGACAGCGGCCGGTGGGTGGCGCGACTCATCGAGAGGCACGCGATTCCGGAGTGAAGCACGCGGCGGAATGACGTACGGTGTAGAGGTTCACCTCCGCAGCGAGGTACCCATGTGAGCGCCCTCTGGGCAGCAGGAGACAAGACGACGTGACGACGGAGCCGCCCGTCAGGGCGCAGCCCTGGATTCCGACCCTCGAAGAGGTCGCGGCCCTGGCCGGTGTCTCGAGTTCGACGGCTTCTCGGGTCATCAACGGCTCGCCGCGGGTCAGCGAGCAGACCATCGCGCGGGTGAACGCGGCCATCGCAAAGGTCGGCTACGTGCCCAATCGGGCGGCGCGCAGCCTCGCGCGTCGAAGCACGCAGACGATCGCGATGATGATTCCCGAGCGCACGGCGGAATTCTTCGCCGACCCGTACTTCGCCGAGGTCATCCAGGGCGCGGCGATGTACGCGTCATCGACGCAGTTCTCGCTGACGCTGCTCATCGAATCCGAGAAGGACCCCGAGAAGACGCATCAGGTTCTGCGTCGCGGCAACGTCGACGGTGCACTGATCCTGTCGCATCACAGCGCGTCGTCGTCGTACCGCGATCTCGCCAGGACATTGCCGATCGTCTTCGGCGTGCGGCCGCCAGGCGAGCTGGGCGATGAGATCCACATCGTCGACGTCGACAACGCCGCGGCGGGGGCGCTCGCGACGCAGCACCTCATCGAGCGAGGATGCCGGCGCATCGCCACCATCACTGGCCCGCTCAGCACCTCGGCCGGGCGGGAGCGCCTGCAGGGGTGGCGCGAGACGATCACGGCGGCCGGACTCGAGCCCGGTGCCGTCGAAGAGGGCGATTACACGCCGGCCGGGGGAGCGGCGGCGGCGCAGAGGCTGATCGAATCGGATGCCCCGTTCGATGCGATCCTCGTCGCGTCGGCTCAGATGGCATCCGGAGCGCTGCCGGTGCTGAAGGAACATGGCCTGCGGGTGCCGCAGGACGTCGCGATCGTGACGATCGACAACAACGTCTTCTCGACCAGCACGAGTCCCCAGCTGACCACGGTCGACCTGCACACGGAGGAAAAGGGCGCCACCATGATGGCGACCATTGTGCGGCTGATCAAGGGCGAGCAGATCGACGTCGAGACACTCGTGCCGATCGACCTGATCGAACGCGAGTCGACGGCGCGCTGAGCGCAGACGCGCCGAAGCGGCGGGACGGGATGCGCACCCGCATCCGTCACCGCCGCGTCGTGCGCGCTCACCCGGGCGGTACCCGGGCGAGCGTGCACGACGGCTCAGCTCACGCCCTGCGCGAGCGCCGGATCAGCGTTCCTCCGATCAGCACCATCGACGCGGCGAGCAGTGCCAGAACCGGGGCGATGTCAGCGCCTCCGGTCGTGGCCAGCATGCCCTCGCCGGTGGATGCCAGGACCGCGGTGGTCTGATTCGGTGCGGTGTCCGGGTCAGCACCCGGGTCGGTACCAGGGTCAGCACCCGGGTCGGTTCCGGGATCGGTTCCAGGGTTGGTTCCAGGGTCCGTGCCCGGGTCGGTCCCAGGGTCAGTCCCAGGGTCGGTCCCAGGATCAGTCCCAGGGTCCGTGCCCGGATCCGTGCCGGGGTCGGTCCCGGGATCCGTGGTCGTGCCCGGGTCCGTCACCGTGCTGTCACCGATGAGACCGATGGCGTTGCCGCCGATCGTGATCGGCGCCGTGATCGGCAGCAGCACCTGCGAGCCGCCGAGCAGCGAGTCGATGCCGCCGGTGGTCGCCGTGGCCGACGTGCCGCCGGTCGTGGGTGCCATGGCGCCTCCGCCGGTGACGGTGCTGTCGCCGAGGGCTCCGATCGCGTTGCCGGTCACCGTGATGGGTGCGGTGATGGGCGAGACGACCTGGGTGCCGCCGAGGATGCCGTCCGTGCCGCCGGTGGTGGCGTCGGTGGCCGGGGTTCCGGTCATCGGTGCCGCGGGGGCGGGGTCGGACTGTTCGACGGTGCTGTCGCCGAGGGCTCCGATGGCGTTGCCGGTCACCGTGATGGGTGCGGTGATCGGTGAGACGACCTGAGTGCCGCCGAGGATGCCGTCCGTGCCGCCAGTGGTGGCGTCGGTGGCCGGGGTTCCGGTCATCGGCGCCGCGGGGGTGGCGTCGGACTGCTCGGTGGCGGCGGAGTCGACGGCGCTGTCGCTGAGGGCTCCGATGGCGTTGCCGGTCACGGTGATCGGCGTGTTCACGTCGAGAAGCGCCTGGGTGCCCGAGAGCAGCCCGTCAACTCCGGACGTCTCCACGACGGGGGCCGGTGCGGGCTCAGCCGCGGGTGCGGCGTGCTCCGCGGGCGCGGCTTCGGATGCCGCGGTGGACGTGCCGAGCACGCCGACCGCGTTGTCCTTGACCGTGACCGGCACGTTCACCGTGACGACCGCCTGAGAGCCGGACGCCACGCCGTCGTCACCGCTGGTCTGCGGTGCCGGTGCCGGTGCCGGTGCGGCCGGTGCCGGTTCTGCCGGTGCCGACTCGGCGGGTGCCGCTTCGGCGGGTGCCGACTCGACGGCGCTCGTGCCGAGCACTGAGACGGCGTTGCCCACCGCGGTGAGCGGGGCCGTCACCGGCGCGAGGATCTGAGACCCACTGAGAAGGCCATCCTCCCCGTTGGTCTCTGCCGCGTTGGCGGCAGATGCGCCGAGCAGCGAGATGCCGCCGGCGATGACCACGCCCCAGAGGGCGTGTTTTGCGAAAGTGCGCATGATTGAAACTCCTGATCTGTACGAGTCGAAGACTGCACGGGCGTGCAGCCGGGCGTTGCCGATCCGAAGATCGGCTCACCCCTCGTCAGTCAGGAGAGACGTCGGTCTTGCCGGCCGGAGACGGCGGCAGTGTGGAATCCGCGGAGATCTCCGCGCCGGTCCACGCCCCATCGGCATGAACCGGAAGTTGATGCAGGACGGCGTTCACGCCGCTCGAAGAGCCGCCCGGGCCAGCCGAGGAGCTGGCGGGCGATGTCGCGAGTGCGGGCACGGATGCTGGACCGCCCGGATCACGGGCATCCGACCCATCCGCTTCGTACGCCGCGGCGGACGGCACCGCCTGCTCCCAATTCGGCATAGCCCACGCGGGCGCCGACTCGGCGCCTCGCGTCGCCGCATCACGTGCGCCGTCCGCGGCGGCATCCGGGGTCGGAGCCGAAGCGCCGTGATCGGACACGGGAGAGATTTCGTCACCGGGGATGATCGTGTGCCCGCCGCCGGGAAGCTGCGGATCGAGAGCATCGACCACCGGAGGCACGGTGTCGTCAACGACGGGCGTCAGGTTGCCGACGACACCGTCGACCGCTCCGGCTGACTCGTCGAGCAGATCGGTCGCGCCCAGATCTTCGAGCACGCTCCCGACCACGGGCACGTCGCCCACGAGGTCCGTCACGGGACGCACGATCGCCGAGACCGGTGAGTTCGAAGTCACCGTGGTGACCGTTTCGGTGACCGTCGTCACCGTTTCGCTGGTCACGCCGAGTGCATCCGCCGCCGGTTTGCCGACGACCGGCACCGTGGCGACGGTGTCGGCGGTCTTGGCGACGGTCTTCTCGGCGACAGCGACGACGGGGGCGGTGACCTCGGTGACGACATCCGCGGTCTTCTCGACCACCGGATCGACGACCTTGCTGACGACGCCGCCGACGAGCGACGTGACACCGTCGAGGGGCTTCGGGTCGTCGTCGTCGGCACGGGCCTGGCCGCCACCGACGAGCGCTGTGAGCGCTGCCCAGACGAGCACGGCGAGGGCTCCCCAGAGGAACACCGCTGGAATGCGGTGCCGGGTCGCCTGAGCGTCCATGCGTCACGTCCCCTCTACGTGCAGCCGGCGTGCGTGCTTGGCCGTGACGTTACTCCAATCGGCCGGCAGAGTCCACCACTGTCCTGCACGCGACGCTGAGCGCAGGACAGTGGTGGAGGGGCGGGTGTCGTGCCGAGAGGAGCTGAGCACCCGCCCCAGGCGGCGGCTGTGTGACAAGCCGACCGCATCTGCAGGCGCCGCGAGGCGAGGGGAGCCGTGCGGTTCCTGCAGAGGTTGGCGGGTGTCTCGCGAAGGGGTGCGAGACACCCGCCGGCAGGCGCCCGCGGAGAGGGGATCCGCGGTCGGCGCCTGCGGGTCGGCACGGCGAGATGAGACTGAGGAGAATCACCACGCCGCGCCGACGCCAGCTCCGCCGGCGACGGTCCTTCCTTCGTCGAAGTGGACCGATCGCCGACGGAAGTCGTCAGGCCGAGCGGCTTCGGCGGATGCCGGCGGGCGCGGTCGATGCAGTTGCGCGTGTGCGCATGAGGGGTCTCCAGAGCGGATCGAGTCGGTGGCTGCGCAGAGTGCGCAAGGCTGCCTGGGGCCGATGAGAATCGACCGCACCGAATGATCAGTCGGGGGAGGAGTCCGTCGTGGTGGTGGGGTCGGAAGGCAGATCGTCGTCCGAATGCTCGGCGATGCCGAGAAGGATGCTGTCGAGCTGAGCGGAACCGGCGATGTCGTCACCAGTGAGCTGCAGTGGCGAGATGCCCGTCGCTCCCGCACCGGACGTGGCCGGCGTGGTGGTGGGCTGCGGGGTCGGCGCATCGTTCGACAGCGGCGGGTACGGTGCCGGCGTGCTGTCGTCGGCCACGGATGCCGTGGCGGGCGTGCTCGCCACAGGCGCGGGAGCGAGCGCGCGCTGCGGGGCGTGGTGGATGCGGTCGGCATGCGTGATACTTCCGTTGTCGCGGAGAGCATGCGCGGCAGCGCGCCGGTCGTCGTGCCTGTCACCATGCGGAGCGTCATGGTCGGCATGAGCGGGAGCCTTGCCGTGATCCTGAGTGAAGCCGGGAGCCGAGGCGCCGTGCTTCCCGTGTCCGTAGGAATGGCCCGGCCGCGACGAATCGGGCGACTTCGACCAGCGGGAGTCGTCGGAGCGATCTGAGCGGTCGCGCTGGTCGTCATCGCGGGAGGAGCGGTCGTCGTCGTCGCGAGCGGAGCGGTCATCGCGGTCGGAGCGGACGTCGCGGTCGTCGCGGTCGTCGCGATCGGGTGACCTCTCGCGGTCGGATCCACTGCTCAAGGTGTTCTTCGAGTCGGAGGGCTTTCGGGACTCGTCGGAGTCGACCTCATCGTGATCGTCCTGCGCGGGCCGCGGGGCGCCGTTCGGGGCCTGCTCCGCACCGCGAGCCGGACCCGCGCTCGGCTTCGTCTCGGGCTTCGCGTTCGTGGTCGCCGCGGCCTGAGTGCCGACCGGAGACTTCTGCGACTGACGGGCGGGAGCGGCCGGTGACTTCACTGCCGGTGTCGGCGCGGCCTGCGCCTGCTTGCTCGCGGACGCGCCCTTGGCGTCCGGGCCATTCGCCGCACGAGCGGCGACGCTCTGTCCGGGCGCTGACTGCTCGTGCCCGGCATGCGGATTCGCTGCGCTGCTCGCCGAGGAGGACGGAGCTTCGGCGTCCGATCCGTCGTTCGCCGATGCCGGAGAACCGCCGAAAGCGGTGGCCAGAATCACCCAGGCGAGTACGCCGAGAGAGCTCCACAGCCACTTCGCGATGCTGCGGCGATCTGCTGACGCAAGTCGCACGAAACCCTCCCCAGGGACGACTCGCCGCACGGGTCGCGAGCGAGTCTCGATCGTGTGAACATACCGTGACTTGCGGGTGCTGTCCACATCGCGTTGGAGTGTCGACGAATCCACCACGCCCGGCCGAACTTCGAGCTTGACTTTCCCCAGGTTCTGCACATGCCGCGCAACTCGCCGCAAACCTTCAATCATGCGTTGAAGTCGATTGTCATCCACAGGCTGGGGAAACGATGAACACCTGGTCAAACGGAAATACTCGGGTGAATACTCGAACTCTCCACCGAGTTGTCCACAATCGTTCTGCACAGACTCTCCGGAGTTGTTCGCACACTCTCCACAATGTTATCCACAGGGCTGGTTGCATGGGCATATCGCTGCTCCTACTTTGGTGGAGACCGGATGTCCGAGGGTCGTGATTCGCTGGTGCTGGCGACCGAGAGATCCATTCGGTCGAGTGGCTGAACGCACCGACCGAGTCGTTCTGTCGGGAAGGGGCACGGTGTCGATCGCAGATATCTCAGACGAGCGTCTGGGTGGTTCGCGTCCCCCTGAGCGGACCCCTCCGCACGATCTGCTGGCAGAGCAGAGCGCACTGGGCGGAATGCTGCTGTCCAAGGATGCCGTCGCCGATGTGATCGAGAGCCTCAAGGGCGCCGACTTCTACATCCCGAAGCACGAGTTGATCTTCGAGGCGATCCTCTCGCTGTACTCGCACGGCGAGCCCACCGACGTCGTGGCCGTCACCGACGAGCTGATCAAGACCGGTGAGCTGGGCCGGGCGGGTGGCGCAGACTACCTGCACACCCTGACCTCGATCGTGCCGACCGCGGCCAACGCCGGCTACTACGCCGGGATCGTCCAGGAGCGTGCAATCCTTCGGCGTCTCGTCGATGCCGGAACGCGCATCGTGCAGCTGGGTTATGCCGGCGAGGGCGACGCGACCGACATCGTGAACAACGCCCAGGCCGAGATCTACTCGGTGACCGGCTCCGAGACCGCCGAAGACTACGTGCCGCTGACCGTAGCGGTCGATGCCGCGGTGGAAGAGATCGAGGCGGCCAACGGCCGCGATGGCACGATGACTGGCATCCCCACCGGGTTCCGCGAGCTGGACGACCTGACCAACGGCCTGCACGGCGGTCAGATGATCGTCGTCGCCGCGAGGCCTGCTATGGGCAAGGCGCTCGCGCTCGACACCCCCCTGGCCACGCCGTCCGGCTGGACGACGATGGGGGAAGTCCAGGTAGGCGATGAACTCTACGACGCGCACGGCAAGCCCACCCGCGTCGTCGCCGCGACCGAAGTCATGGTCGACCGGCCGTGTTACGAGATCGAGTTCTCGGACGGAACGACGATCATCGCCGACGCCGAGCACCAGTGGGTGACGGAGACCCGGGCGGCTCGCCGCTCTGCAACTGGCGTGCCCCAGACCGTCACCACCGAGGAGATGCTCGCCACCCTGACGATCGGAGCCGACCGGCGCGCCAATCATTCCGTTCGCAATGCGGCACCCCTGGGCGGCGCTGATGTCGACCTTCCTGTGCCGCCTTACACGCTCGGCGCGTGGCTCGGCGACGGCCACAGCGACGGCGCGCGGATGACGGCAGCGGTTCATGTGGGTGTGAACGCGGATGGCGGATCACTTCAGCTCGCACCGGATACTGCTCAGTCGGTCTCGCTGCGCGTGCTGGACACGGCTGAGGACCGGCGGATTCCGGCACTCTACTTGAGGGCATCTGCAGCGCAGCGCCGCCAGTTTCTCGCAGGGCTGATCGACTCTGACTGCGCTGTGGAGGAAGGCATCGGCTCGTACCGATTCGAGGGCTTGGACAAGGGCCTGATCGATTCGATGCACGAGCTCGTCGTCGGGCTGGGTCACACGTGCGAACGTTTCGTCGTCGTCTCGAAATCAGAATCGCCCGGCTACGGTCTCAGGTTCTCGATCGCCACCGCTGACGAGCGCCGATACGTGAAGGCGATCCGGCCGATCGACAGTGTGCCGGTGCGCTGCGTGCAGGTGGACAACGCCGATCACATGTACCTCGCTGGCGAGTCGATGGTTCCGACGCATAACTCAACGCTGGCTCTGGATTTCGCCCGTGCGGCATCCATCGGTCACAACGAGCCGTCGATCTTCTTCTCGCTCGAGATGGGCAAGAGCGAGATCGCGATGCGTCTGCTCAGCGCCGAAGGCGCGATCCCGCTGCAGCACATGCGCAAGGGCACGCTCGACCCGCGTGACTGGACGACGGTCGCCGCGACCCGCGGCCGCATCAACGACGCACCGCTGTACATCGACGACAGCCCGAACATGACCCTGGTCGAGATCCGTGCGAAGTGCCGGCGGCTCAAGCAGCGGTCGGGCCTGCGTCTGGTCGTGATCGACTATCTGCAGTTGATGACCAGCGGCAAGCGCGTCGAATCGCGTCAGCAGGAGGTCTCTGAGTTCTCCCGTGCGCTGAAGCTGCTCGCCAAAGAGCTCCAGGTGCCGGTGATCGCACTTTCGCAGCTGAACCGTGGCGCCGAGCAGCGCTCGGACAAGAAGCCTGCGATCAGCGACCTGCGTGAGTCCGGCTCGATCGAGCAGGATGCCGACATGGTGATCCTGCTGCACCGCGAAGCCGCCTATGACAAGGACATCCGACCCGGCGAGGCGGATCTCATCGTCGCCAAGCACCGTAACGGCCCGACCGCGACCATCACCGTGGCCTTCCAGGGCCACTACTCCCGCTTCATGGACATGGCGCCGGGCGACTTCGGCGGTGGCGGCGGAGGCGGCGACTTCAACTAGGAGGACCGACCTGTGTCACGCGATCCCGTTCCCGACTCCCACGGCGCGGCGGCGTTCGACGTCCTTCGATGGAACCACGAAGATCCCGTCGGCCCCGACGGAATCGCGCCGCTCGTCTCCGACACGGCCGTCATCGGCATCGGTGAGTCTGCGCACTTCGTCGCGGAGTTCAACGACGCACGCGCGCGGGTCGTCGATCAGCTTGCCGCTGCGCACGGTGTCACCGGCATCGCACTTGAGGTCGGGCATGACGAGGCACCGGCCATCCAGGCGTGGCTGCGCAGTGACCGGGAAGAGCCGCTGACTGAACTCGTCGGCCCTCTCACCTACGCGATCTACGGTTCCTTTCTGACGGAGCTGCGCCGACGCCTGCCGAGCGATCACGGCTTGCGTGTCCACGGCGTCGACCTGCCCAACTCCCTGACCATCGAGCCCAGCCTGAGCCCACTTGCAGCGATCGTCGCCGACGTCGACCCCGCGGCGAACGAACTCGTAGACGATGCGCGACGCCTCGCGCAGAACGTCATCGGTGCGTCGGCCGCAGCGAGCGCATCGGCATGGATGGCGCTCGACCCGTCGACGCAGGACGCGCTCACTGTGGCACTGGCGAGGCTCCAGAGCCGACTCGATGCGATCGGCGGTGCGCGTGGGACGTCATCGGATGCCGATGCGTGGGCGAAGGCCAGACGACTCGCTGACGCGGCGGCGACGACCGACCTGATGCTGCGCGCCATGGCCGATCTGTTCACCGGCGGTGGCCGCGTCGACGACACGACGATCCGCGAGCGCTATGTGGCATCGCGAATCCTCGAAGCCGTCGACGAGCTCGCGGACGGAGAGCGAATCGCCTACGTCGCCCACAACAACCACATACAGAAGGCACCCGTGATCTTCGACGGTGTGCTGACTGCGTACCCCACCGGTTCGTTCCTCGCCACGGCGCTCGGCCGACGATACGCTGCCGTGGCGCTCACCCACCGAGACGAGCACGTGCCCGAGATGACGTATCCGGCGACAACGGAAGTCGGCTTTCACGTCGAACGAGTCGCCGCAGCATCGATCGACGAGAACGCCTTCGAAGGCGCCGTCCAGGGCGACGCGCTCACGCATTCGGCCGTGATCGTCCGGCCGGCGGGACCGAAGACGAGTGACAGCGTGTGCGCGACGATGCGATCGCAGAGCGCGCTGACCGAGTTGCCGGTCAGTGCGTTCGATGCGGCGCTCGTGTTCGCCACGGCAACCACCGATCCGGTGCTCGCTGGCCTCGGCCTGCTCGCGTGAAGACGCCGACAGCCAGCGACATCCCAGTGCAGACGCCGCTCACCATCGGTTCCTGACGTCCTCCGCCCAGCCCTCAAGACCGTCGACGCTCACCCACTCGCCCTCATCGGTCTGCACGCGACCGGCGAAGGTCCCGAAGCACTGGTGCGCCTCGTTGAAGATGATCAGGAAGTTCGTGCGCGCGTGCCGATCGAAGAACGGCGTGAACGTGACATCCATGCGCTCGTTCCACAGACGCCACGGCCTCATGAAGTCAGTGCGGTCGTACTCCCATGTCAGTGCGGTCGGGATCTTGTGCACCCTGCCGTCGATCGTGACGCCCGTGTGCGAGATGCCATTCACCAGCATTCCGCCGGGGCCGGAGCCGCCGAAGTTGATCCCGATCCGGCGCCCGTCCACCTCGCCCACGGCGGCACCCCAGTTCCAGTCGGTGACGTACGGCGTGCGCGAGCGGGCATGGTCGAGCACCGCGTATCCCGTCGCATCGTGGGTGACGCCGTCGACGGTGATCGTGCCCGTGGTCGGCCGGTCGACATCCTTGACGGTGTACTCCGCCAGCATCCGACTGTGCGGTGAGGCGAGCCCCATCGCCTCGTGACCCGGCAGGATTCCGGCGAGCACGTCTACCCGCACGCGCGGCGTGCGGGCGAGGAGTCTCGTTCCGGCATCCGTGTCGACCAGGCGCAGATCGATCGCACGTCCGCGCGAGGTGTTCACACCGGCGCCGTGCGTGCCTGTCATCGAGAGCCCACGACTCAGCGGCGAGATCTCGAACGCGTCGAGCTCGGTGAGCGTCGCGCGATCGAGCACCCACACCTGTCGCACGTTCGCGTAGTCGAGCCCGCCGATCGTGAGGGCGAAGATGTGGGTCGGGGTGACGATGCCCCAGTACTCCCAGCGCTTGTTGCGCCCCCAGCCGTACCAGCCGTGGCCGATGCGGTCGGTGTCGTGCAGCTGCGTCCTGGTCCAGCCGACGGATGCCTCGTTCAACCGTCCGCGGTGATCCGTGAGCCGCACAGGCGAGGTCAGCTCACGATCGCGCACATCCGGACGATTCCTCGCAGACCTGATCATCGCGGCCCGCTCATCGCACGCTGCGGATCGGGATCACCGACAGCGCCCCCGCGAGTGCGAAGACGATGCCGGCGACGAAGACCGCCGTGTAGCTGCCGGTGACCGCGATCAGCGCCCAGACGATCACCGGGGTCATCGCCTGCGGCAGCGTCGTGGCGATGTTCAGGATGCCGAGATCCTTCGCGGCGGCCTCGGCCTTGGGGAGCACCTCGTTCATGAGCGCGGAGTCGACGCTCATGTAGACGCCGTAGCCGAGACCGAACGTGACGGCGAGGGCGAACATGCCGCCGATGCTCGGCGCGAACAGCGGGATCGCGAGAGATGCAGCCATGACGACGGATGCCACGATCACGAAGGCCTTGCGCCGCTGCATCCGATCACTGAGCTTCCCGGTGAGGAAGGCCGTGGCCAGCGCGCCGACGAGCATCACCGCGGTGAGCGGGGTGCTCAGCGCGGTCGAGTCGGCGTCGGAGACGCCGATGTAGTCGCGCAGGATGTACAGCAGGTAGGACTGCACACTCTGGTAGGCGAGGATCAGCAGGAAACGTCCGGCGAACGCCCACCAGAAGTCCGGGTAATGTCGCGGGTCGACCAGAAACTCGCGAAGAACTTGCGCCAGCTGAACGGCGGGCGCTCGAGGTCTTTCGAGGAGAAGTCGCGGTTGAAGATCGTGAACAGCAGGGTGACCACGAGGATCATGCCGCCGAAGGCGGCGTAGCCGATCCCGATGCTGTTCACGAGGAACCCGGCGCCGGCGACTCCCAGCCCCATCCCGATGAAGGTTCCCATCGCGAGGATGCCGGATGCCACGCCGAACCGCTCCCGCGGAATGCGATCGGGCACGATCGCGGCCTGAGCGGTGGCGACCGCGTTGAGCGCGAGCATCACGAGCACCCAGTAGACGCCGAGCGTCCACAGCTCGGCGGCTCCGGAGAGCAGCACCATCATGAGTGCGGCAGTGGCGGCGCTGATGACCATCCACGGGGTGCGGCGTCCGAATCGGCTGCGCGTGCGGTCGGAGAATGCGCCGATCAGGGGATGGATGATGATCGCACCGATGGATGCTGCTGTCATCACGATCGCGAGGTTGGCGACCTTGTTCGCCGGGTCGATCTGCTGCACCTGGTCGGGGATGAAGATGACCATGAAACCCGCGTAGCAGGTGAGCAGGGCGGCGTTCATGACGAACAGCCACGTGAGGAGGCGGCGATCGCTCGTCTGCGGGCGCGCGGGGGCAAGAATGCTCATCGGGATCCTTCTCGTGGCGTCGTCGCCACGTGTCTGTTGCCCCGCGTTCGGGTCACGGCGCGAACTCACTGTAACTTGCCACGTGGAAAAAACCCAGTGCGGCGTTCAGCGCGGCGTCTAGAGGGCAGCAGCGATCAGGCTCGCGTGCTTCGCCAGGTCCTCCGGGGCGGCCCCTGCGCCGGGCTCGAACGGCAGCTCCAGCCGATCCCGGGTCTTGTCGAGGTAGCGCGGAATGACGTGCAGGTGGAAGTGGAAGACGGTCTGCCAGGCGGCGGCGCCGCTGCAGTTCAGCACGTTGACGCCGTCCGCGCCGAGTTGCGTGGACAGGACCTTCGCGATGCGCTGGGCAGTGAGAGTCGTCGCGGTCAGATCGTCAGCCGAGATGTCGACGAGGTCTGTGCTGTGCCGTTTGGGCACGACGAGCAGATGGCCGTCCGAGCCGGGGTCGATGTCCATGAAGGCGAGCGTCGTCTCATCTTCTGCGACCTTGGCACAGGGGAGTCTCCCGGCGACGATCTCGCAGAAGACACACGGCGGGCGGTGCAGCTGATCGGCGGACATGCACTTCTTCCGCTCAGAGCCGCTCGGCGATCACGCGCGCCGTGGCCGACGGGTCGGGCCGATGCATGATCGACTCCGGCACGATGACCAGTTCCGCCCCAGAGACCGCGGACGCGAGCCTGTCAGCCGCCGCCATCAGGAACGGGAAGGTCTGCGAACCACGGATCACGGTGACCGGCACCGAGACCTCGAGCAGCGCGGGATCGATCTGCTTCAGTCGCAGGGTCAGCCGGGCATCGTAGACCGTCGACTGGGCCAGCGGAGCGAGTGCTTCGAGCTGTCCGCTCACGCGTCCGGCTTCCACCATCTCGGCGGGGAGCCCCACGGCATCGAGCTGGAAAGAGGCCACCGCCTCGGTGGGCTCACCGGCGTCGACGAATCCCTGCAGTTTGTCGGGCAGGTCGTCGCCGAAACCCGCGCCGTCGAAGTCGATCGGCGGTTCGGAGAGGAACAGCGCGCCCGTCGGGACGCCACGCATCGCCGCGTAGAGCGCGAGAACCGCGCCGGACGAATGGCCGAGCACAGCATCCGTCCCTCCGGCCGCGTGGATGACGGCGGCGAGATCGTCGACTTCGTCCTTCGGACTCGAACCCGCCCGGTCGCCGCTCGCACCGCGTGCGCGGCGATCCCACGCGACCGCGCGGAATCCGGCATCCGTCAGCGCCTGGGCGAGCGGCGCCGCATCGGCTGCCGTCGACAGCGCGCCGTTCACGATCACCACCGTCCTGCCTGCTCCCGTGGCGGTGAACGAGATGGTGGTTCCATCGGCGGAGGTCGCGGTGCTCATCGCATCATGCAACCACGACATGACATCGGATGCCAGGGATCACCGACTGATCTTTCCGCCGCATCTTTCCGCCGCATCTTTCTGCACAATCTGCGAATCGCGGCAGTTGTCCACAGCTCTCGGCATCCGCCACTCGCCGTGACGCGCGCATCGGCGAGGCTCATGCGATGGAGAAGATCACGCGCGCACGCACCGGGATTCATCTGCCCTCGGTAGATCCACGAGACAAGGACGAGGTGCTCGATCGCATCGTCACAGCGGGGGATTCCCTGCCGGAGATCACGTTGCAGATGTCGTCGTCTCAGGCGCACCGGGCGGCAGCTGAGCTGGAACAGGGCGCCGGGCCGCTCACTCACTGGGACGTTCTGCGTCTGATCATCGGTGTCGTGGAGACGCTGTTCGATGACGAGGTCAAGGACTTTTCGCCGGCGTTCCATGCGCAGCTGCTCATCATGCTGCAGTTCGCGTCGGTGCCCGAGGCCGTGTCGACTCAGATCGCCTTCGGACGCCAGGTGGGGGAGATGTCGCTGAAGAAGATCGAGAGGCTGTCTGATGCCGCGGACAAGCGCGGTCTCAGCGTTGATGAGCATGTCGCCGACCTCGCCGCGCGGGACGAGATCGAGCACGACCTGCCGGTCAGCTGCTTCCTGGGGGAGTCGCGTCGAAATCCAGACCAGGCGCGGATGCGCAGAGTGATCGACCTGTTCCGCGTCACCGCCGCCCTCGCGATCGAGCCGCTGCGTCCGCCCGTTCTCTGCGTCATCGCGTGGCTGCTGTGGGCCCTGGGCAAGCGATCCGTTGCGCTCGCCTACCTGCGAGAAGCTTCCGAGATCGATCCGACGTACCCGCTGGCGGCCGGACTCGCGACGCACATTCGACAGCGCCAGCCACAGTGGATCCAGGCATGACAGTGCTCCCGCAGCGTCCGGATGCACTCGCCTCTCGCCGCGCGTCGCGAGTCTGGGCGAAGCGGATCGCATCGGTGCGCTCCTCGACCGCGCTCGCTACCCGGATGAACTGCTCGAGTGAAGCTGGAGTTCACCCCCCGATGTAGCTCATCTCGATGCGCTGGCGGGCGGCGCGCAGCTCGGGCGTGAGCGCCGCGCGCTCCTCGGAGTAGCGGTCGTCGCGGGCGGTCCAGATGGATGCCATCGCTGCCGCCAGCCGGGCGTCGTCGGCTCCACCGCGCAGCAGGGCGCGTAGGTCATGCCCCTCGGTCGCGAACAGGCAGGTGAACAGCCGACCCTCGGTCGAGATGCGCGCGCGATTGCAGGTGCCGCAGAAGGCGTTCGTCACCGATGAGATGAGGCCGATCTCGCCGGTGCCGTCACGGTAGCGCCAGCGCTTCGCCGTCTCGCCGACCGCAGTGGGCGACAGCTGCTCGAGCGGGAAGAGGGTGTCGATGCGCTCGATGATCTCGCTCGAGGGGACGACCTCGTCCAGTGACCAGCCGTTGGACGTGCCGACGTCCATGTACTCGATGAAGCGCAGCGTGTACGGCGAGCCCTTGAAATGGGCGGCCATCGTCTCGATCTCGTGGTCGTTCAGCCCGCGCTTCACGACCATGTTCAGCTTGATCGGCCCCAGTCCCGCCTCATGGGCGGCATGGACTCCGTCGAGCACCCGCGCTACCGGGAAGCGCACATCGTTCATCCGCTGGAAGAGATGGTCGTCGAGCGAGTCGATCGACACGGTCAGACGGTCGAGCCCGGCATCCTTCAGCGAGCGCGCCTTCACGGCCAGGGCGGAGCCGTTCGTCGTCAGCGCGATCTCGACGCGATCGCCCGCGGGAGTGCGAAGCGCCGCCAGGCGGGCGATGAGGTCTTCGATGCCACGCCGAAGCAGCGGCTCGCCGCCCGTGAGGCGCAGCTTGCGCACGCCGTGCGCGACGGCGACCCGGGCGATCCGCTCGATCTCCTCGAAGCTGAGCAGCTCATCGCGGTCGAGGAAGGCGTAGTCGCGCCCGAAGACATCGCGCGGCATGCAGTACACGCAGCGGAAGTTGCAGCGATCGGTGACCGAGATGCGCAGGTCGCGCATCGGGCGGTCGAGTCGGTCGACCAGCCCGCCGGTCGAGGGCAGACGCAGCGCACCGGATGCCGGATCGCCGGCGCTCGGTGTGTGGCTGAGCGACATCGTGCACCTCTCTCGCGTGGCCACCGTAACACCACCCACACCCACCGGGACCGCCAGAACTCCGGAGAAAATCGCCCACGAGGTGCCGCACGCGCAACAAACCGCATGCGGCGTGCGAATCTCCGGAGTTGTGGCGGAGCCGAGGTCGCGGAGCCGGCGGGAATGAGCCGCAGAATACTTTGGTTTTACATCGAGCCAACGTGATTCTGCCGGGAGATCCCATGCCTGCGAACGAAACCGCCATCGCCCCTGACCGCGTCCTCAGCGCCCGCACCGGGATGGATGCCGTCACGCTGCGCGTCGGAGACCTCGAAATGATGGCGTCGTTCTACGCGGGCGCGCTCGCTCTCGAGCCCATCGAGGAGCGCGCCCGCGGCGTGGAGGTCCATCGGGTGCTGGGCCGCGGCGCGACGCCGATGGTCCGCCTGATCGGAACTCCGGGGCTCCCCGCGGTCGACCCGCGGCAGGCCGGTCTCTTCCACACCGCCTTCCTCTTCGACGATGCTGCCACCCTCGCTGCGACTGTGCTGCGCGCCGCGCAGGACGAGCGCGCCCGGTTCAGCGGATCGAGCGATCACCTCGTAAGCGAGGCGTTCTACTTCACCGATCCCGAGGGCAACGGCATCGAGCTGTACATCGACCGCGACCGCTCGCAGTGGTCGTACGAGAATGGCGAGCTGCAGATGTCGACCCTCTACCTCGACCCGAACGAGTACCTGCGCCGTCACCTCGACGAGAGTGCGATCGACACGATCGAGAAGGCCGCCGGCAGGGTGGGCCACGTGCACCTGCAGGTCGGCGACATCGCGACCGCCCGCGCGTTCTACGTGGACGCGCTCGGCTTCGAGACCACCGTCGGAAGCTATCCCGGCGCCCTGTTCGCTGCGGCCGGCGGCTACCACCACCACGTTGCGATGAACACGTGGAACAGCGCCGGTGCCGGTCCCCGCGCGGCGGGCCTCGGACTCGGTGATGTCGCGATCACCGTCCCGGCCCGCGATGATCTCGACGCGCTCGCCGCTCGCCTCACGCACGGCAAGCTGCAGTTCGCCGACGACGGACGCTCGATCTCCGTCGACGACCCGTGGGGCACGCACGTGACCGTTGCGCTTCCCGGCGCCGACGTCGACGAGGTGCTGGCGCGATGACTGCGGCGATCTGAGTCGACGTCACGACTCAGACGGCACTAGCGGCAGGTGCGGCCCGTGGTTCCAGGCGAGGATCGCGGGCTGCTCGCGCGCGAACCCGAGCACCGACACCGATCCCGCGTCGAACAGGATGGACGCCGCGAAGCGCGGTGCCTGCCGCAGGAACACCGCGGTGAGGATGCGCAGATAGTGGCCGTGCGCGATGAGGGCGACATCGCCGTGCGCCATCGCGGGCAGCACGCGGGTGAGCACGCGCGACGCCCGCGCAGCGACCTCCTCGACCGTCTCGCCGGGAGTCTCGCCGCGGATGACTCCGTGTGCGAAAGTCGTCCAGTTGTAGCCGAGCTCCGCGCGGATCTCCTTCGTCGTGCGTCCCTCGTACCCGCCGTAGTCCCATTCGACCAGCAGCGGGTCGATGTCGGCCTGCAGCCCCGCGAGCTCCGCGGTGCGTCGGGCGCGCTGCAGGGGAGAGGACAGCACGAGCGTGAAGTCGTAATCCCGCACCAGCTCGCCCGCGGCCTTCGCCAGCTGCTCCCCGTGCGTGGTCAGCGGGATGTCGGTCAGACCCGTGTGCCGTCCGGTGCGCGACCACTCGGTCTCACCGTGGCGCAGCAGCACGAGCTTGCCCTGCGGGTTGTCGGGGGCGGGTCGGTCAGGCAGCGCATCCGTGGCATCCACGCCACCACGGTACTCGCAGGCACCGCACTCGCAGTCGCGCTCAGGGCACCCGCACCCGCACCGTCTGCGCCAGCCGGGTGCGCACATCGAACGCCTCGTTGCCGCCCAGCACGCGCGCGCCGGGAACGCCCGAGCGCAGCACGGCGCGAACGGCGCTGCGGCGCACGACGACGACCGGCATGCCCCGGATGCTGCCGAGCGGCGTGACCAGTTCGGCCAGATCCTCGTCTGGAAGGATCAGGATCGCTCCGCCGAATCGCACCCTCGCCGCTTTCGCGATGACCCGGATGCGCGCCAACATGTCTGCGACCGGAGTGCTGCCGTGCACCGCGGCGCCGATCACCTCGCCCTGCCGGAACCGCACGGTGTCGCCGAAGTCCTCCGACACCAGCGCATACAGCCCGCTCGGGCTCAGCACCACGTGGTCGAGGGTGTCGTCGTCGCCGGTGACGACGTCGTGCCAGGCCGTGAATCCGATGCCCAGTTCGTCGATCGCTGCGGCCGTCTCTTCTGCGGCGAGGGCATCGGCCAGCATCCGACGCACCTCCCACGGCGCCGAGCGCACCACGGCCGGGTCGTAGGCCTGCGCGTCGGTCGCGTCGTGACCGAGATGCTCGCGCAGCAGCTCGCGGAAGCGTTGGCGGCGCCAGGCGCCGGCCACGCCATATGAGCGACCGCGCGGACGCGTGCCGGTGGCCGTGCGCGTCGACGACGGCGCCCACCGGCTGCCGTCGCGCCCGCGGTCGTATGCAGCACGGGCATCCGATGTGCCGATGAGCTCCCATGCGCGCTGCACACGCACGAACGTCGCGGCGTCGCCGCCCGTGTCGGGGTGGGTCTGGCGCAGGCGGAGCCGGTACGCCCGGCGCAGGTCGTCGTCGGATGCCGTCGCTGCGACGCCGAGGAGTTCGTAGGCGGATGCCGCAAGCGGGCCGTCGAAGGTCACGATCACACGTTAGACGCTGTTCCTCTTAGGCTGGAGCCATGACCAAGAGCACCATCTGGACCATCGTCGGTGTCGTCGTCGCGGTCGTGATCGCCTGGTGGATCGTGAGCGCACTGCTCTCGGTGCTGTGGTTCGTCGTGAAGCTCGCCCTGGTCGCGGCCGTCGCGCTCGCCGTCTACATCGGCCTGCGCGCCGCCTTCCGCCACTCGGAGGACTGACGACGCTCGTCAAGCACGCGGTCAGCCCCGGAGGAATTCCAGCGCGGCGTGACGGAAGTCTCGCGACCCCGGCGCGTTGAAGTGGTGCCGCCCCGGGATCGTGAAGAACGTGCCCTGCGCTGCGGCCTCTGCGAGCCGCCGTGAGCCGTCGATCACGCCGTCCTCCGAGCCGGTCGCGAACAGCACCGGCTGCTGCGGCGCCATGCTCGGGTCGGGGTCGATCGAGCGCGAGTCGCGCATGCCCTCCGCGAGGGCGAGCAGCGCGTACAGATCGTTGCCGGGCACCCGCTCGGCGAGAGCGATGTAGTTCTGCGTGACCGGGTCGGTGACGGGGATGCCCTCGGCGGCGTACTGGTGCACCTGATCGATGTCGAGACGTTCGAGCGGGATGCCGTCGGGCACGCCCCCGAGCACCGCGCGCGGGATCCGCTCGCCGAGGTCCTGCGTGATCTGCCAGCCGACGCGTGCGCCTAGCGAGTAGCCGATGTAGAAGGTCTCGTCGACCAGGAAGGTGTCGAGCACTGCCTCGACGTCGGATGCCAGGCTGCGCACCGTGTAGCCGTCCGCGTCATGCGGTTTCTCGCTCTTCCCGTGCCCGCGAAGGTCGATGCCGAGCACCCGGTAGCCCTCGCGCTCCAGCATCCGAGCCCAGCCGGTGAGCACCCACGTGTCGCGCGTGCTCGAGGCGAAGCCGTGCACGATCACCACGGCCGGGGCGTCCAGCTCACCCCAGCTGTAGGTCGCCAGCGCCACGCCTTCGCCGACCTCGACGAACTGGGCAGGCGGCATCTGGGTCAGCTGTGCGAGAGGAATGGCCACCCCTCCATCATGCTCCTGTCCCGCCGCACCGGGCGGGACAGGAGCATCGTGTTCACGCGTCGGGATCAGCGCCCTCCGCCTGCGAGGGGTGACCCTCGGTCTGCGGATCCGGTCTGGTCGGCGGGTCATCCGGATCCTCGCCCTCGGCCTGACTCGGGTGATCCCCTCCGCCGGCATCCGACGCCTGGCCGGAATCGGATGCCCCGGCTGCCACCGCCCAGCGCAGCACGGCGAGCGGCTGGGCGGCGGTGCTGTCATCGAACGGCTCGCCCTCCGGGGGCTCCTCCTCGAGGAACACGAGCTGCGCATCCGTGAGCACAGCCGCGCGGACCAGCGCCTGAATCGCAGGCAGCGGAACGCCGGCGCCCGCGTCGAACGAGTCCGCGGAACTCACCGCGATCCACGGCTCTGCCGGCAGAGCGAGCAGCGTCGACGAATCGGACATGCGCTCGTCGAGCAGCAGCGTGTCGACCTGCGCCTGCTGCAGCGCCTCCACCACGGCGCTGATGCCCTCGGCGCCATTGATGCCGTCGCGCTCGGCCGCCCGGTCGCGCAGTGCGCTCACCCGCGAGTCGTGAGACAGCGAGACAGTCTCGTCGATCGCCTCGATGAGCGTGCTGTCGTCCGCACCCGCCGCGCGGGTGATGACATCCACCTCGACGACGACCTCCAGAGCCTCCGGGCTGATGCTCTCGAGCAGCAGTCCGCGCACATGCGCATCGCCCGTCACGAAGATGTGGCTGGGGTGGTGACTGCGCACGATTCGGTCGATCTCCTCCGCGACCTCGTCCTGATTGCGCTGCCACACCTCCTCGACGCTGCGCTGGAACCGCGCCTGCGACCATCCGCCGGCGTTGACCTTCGTGATCGGGTCATCCTCACCCGATATCTGCTGCTCGTGCTCGGGGACGGCTCGCCCCAGTCGCTGCAGCGAGAGGTCGGCGCCGTCGCGTGCGGTCTCCACGACGAGGATGCGAGTCTCGTCGGCGCGATGCAGCAGGAGTGGCAGGACATCCGGGAAAGCTCCGAACGACAGCCGCTCCGGGCCGCGTCTTGCCGTCGCCCAGCCGGTTTCGGCGACGATGCGGCCGTCGGCTGCCAGCAGCCAGCGCGCAGATGGTGCGGGTGTGCCGGTGTCATCCGGCAGCACGTCGACGATCACCTCCGCGTCATGTTCGGGGATGCCCGCTTCGAGCATGCCGTCCTTCAGGGAGCGCATCCGGCTCTCCACCGCACCAGGCGGCTCGCCCTGCGGCCCGTCCGTGTACACAGTGCTCCAGTGGCCGGGCTCGGCGAGCAGGTCGCGAAGGCTCCGGCCTCCGACGTCAGGCGAGCTCATCGTCGGCCTCCTGATCATCGGCGGCCTGCTGATCATCGGCGACTTCTGGGCCGCTGCGCTCGAACGCCTCCTGCACCTCTTCGGAATCGGTGTCGTCCGGCAGCGGCTCCGTCTCGCGAAATGGCTCCGCGTGCGGAGCGCCGTGGCCCTGCACCATGCCGCGGGACTCCTGTTCGAGCTGCTCGTCGAGGTTCGGTCCGTGCGTGGTGTTGCCGCGTTGTGCGTCGCTCATGTCACTCTCCTTCGATCGAGGTTCATCCGCGACGCTAGGCGCGAGTGCTCGATCGTCACACCGGGTTGACCCGTTGCGCGACTGCGGCTAGGCGCCGGGCTCAGCGCAGCAGCTCGACCAACTGGCCTTCCACACGCCGCGTCGGATCGACCGTCACGCCCTCCTCGTACAGGTCGAACAGGCGGGGATCGACGTAGCTCGAACGCGCCACCGCCGGAGTGTTGCCCAGGGCGGCGGCGGTTGCGCGCACGGCCGCGACGATCGCTTTGCTGCGTGCGGATGCCGTGGTCTTCGGCCCCGTGACGGCGAGGGACTGCGCTGCGATGACCGTGCCGTGCATCGTGCGGAAGTCCTTCGCCGTGAACTCGCCGCCGGTCCGCGCGCGCACGTCGTCGTTGATGTCGGATGCGCGCAGCGGATGCCATCCCCGCTCGTCCCGCCAGGAGAGCAGCAGTACCCGCGGGCCGCGACGCTTGAGGTCGGTGATGAGCGCGGCGAGGTCTTCGTCAGCCACCTCCGACTCCCACGGCTGACCGCTCTTGCCCGGGAACTTCAGCTCGACGACCTGTTCGCCGTGCACGCGGGCGTGTGCCCCGCGCAGGGTGACCAGGCCGATGCTGCCGTGCTGCTTCGCGTACCGCTCCGATCCCACCCGCAGCAGCGCGGCATCCAGCATCCGGAAGGCACCGGCGAGCACCCGCGTGCGGCCGCAGTCGTCGGCGCGCAGGTCACGGGTGACTCCGCGGCGCACGATGGGGATGATCTCGGCGAGATCCAGCATCCGATCGAACTTCTCGTTCGACACCCGCTCCTGCCAGGCCGGGTGATAGATGTACTGCCGGCGTCCCGCAGCATCCGTCCCCATCGCCAGGATGTGCCCGTTCTCGTGCGGGCTGATCCAGACATCCGTCCACGCGGGCGGGATGGCGAGGGAGCGCAGCGCAGCGATGGCGGCGGAGTCCTCGATACGGGCGCCGTCCGCTGCGCGGTACTCGAACCCGAACCCGCGACGCACGCGCGTCAGCCCGGATGAGTGCGGATCGCTGCGCCGAAGTCGAGTCATGCTCTTGTGAGTACCCCGCCGCCGGGGGAGGGCGCAAGCCCCTGCGTGTGTCCGCGGCCGCGGGGTTATCCTGCCGGTTCGCCGCGGGATGCGCGGCGGACGGAGGGAGCGGTGATGGCGCGCGGAGATGTCGAGACGATCTCGAAGAACGGACAGTGGGTGAATCGCGTCGAGGGAGAGGCGGAGTTCTCTCAGGGCTACGCCTCGAAGGAGGAGGCGATCGAGGAGGGTGCCAGGCTCGCGGCGGAGACCGGGGCGCACCACACGGTGCGGGATGCACCGGCGACGGGCGTCGTCACGGATGAGCAGGAGACGGACCGGGACGGAGGGCCGGACGACGTGATCGACGTCGAGGACCTTCCCTGACTCGCTATCGGATGCCGAGGTGAGGGGCTGACCTCAAGGAGAGCTTCCGTTTCGCCGAATCGATTCGATACACTGAATCCTCGATGGCGCCGTGACCGATCACGGTGCCATTCGTGTTCTCGCCGCTCCTGGCATCCGCCCTCTCTTCACGAGATCCCTTCATGGCAACCACCCTCATCACCGGACGCCCGTGGCGCGTCATCCTGGCCTTCTCGATCCCGCTGCTCATCGGCAACGTGGTGCAGCAGCTGTACCAGTTCGTCGACACCGTCGTCGTCGGCCGTCAGCTGGGCGTCAATTCGCTCGCCGCCGTCGGAGCGACCGGCAGCCTCATCTTCCTGGTGATCGGCTTCGCCTGGGGCCTGGCGAGCGGCTTCGCGATCCCGACCGCCCAGGCGTTCGGCGCAGGGGATGCCCGTGGCGTGCGCCGCTCGGTAGCCACCGGAACCCTCCTGACCGCCGTGACGAGTCTGATCCTCACCGTGGTCGGGCCGCTCATCGCGGGTCCCTTCCTGGTGCTGCTGCAGACGCCGCCGGAGCTGCTGGTCGAGGCGACGATCTTCACGCAGGTGACCTTCATCGGCGGCAGCACGATCATGTTCTTCAACTACCTGGCGGCGATCATCCGCTCGATCGGCGACTCGACGACCCCGCTGGTGTTCCTGACCATCTCGTGTGCGCTGAACGTGGGTCTCGTGCTGCTGATGGTCGGACCGCTGGGCTGGGGCGTCGCCGGTGCGGCATGGGCGACCGTCGTGGCGCAGGCCATCTCGGTGATCCTCTGCCTGCTGTACATGTGGCGTCGGCTGCCGGTGCTGCACGTGCACCGCGACGACTGGAAGGTGACCGGCGCCGAGGTCGCCGAGCACCTGCGACTCGGCCTGCCGATGGGCTTCCAGGCGTCGATCATCGCGATCGGCGCGCTGATCGTGCAGGTGGCGCTCAACATGCTGGGCGCCGAAGCGGTCGCGGCCTACACCGCGGCATCCCGCGTCGACAGCCTCGCGACGGCGTTCCTGGCCTCGCTGGGGCTTGCCGCATCGATGTACGCCGCGCAGAACCTCGGCGCACGCCGCCCGGATCGCATCCGCCGCGGCACGATCCAGGCGATCTGGATGGCTGTCATCACCTCGCTCATGCTGGGCGCGGTGATGATCGTGTTCGGCTCTTCGGTCGTGCGGCTGTTCGTCGGAGATGGCGCTGAGGAGGTCGTCGAGATGGCGCACCTCATGCTGATCATCAACGGTGTCAGCTATTCGATGCTCGGCGTGCTGTTCGTGCTGCGCGGGGTGCTGCAGGGCATCGGCCGGGTGCTGGTGCCGACGGTGACCGGCGTGATCGAGCTCATCATGCGCGTCGTCGCCGCCGTGGTGCTGGGGGCGATCTTCCACTTCGCCGGTGTGGCGCTCAGCAACCCGCTGGCCTGGCTCGGAGCGATCGTCCTGCTCATCCCGGCCTACGTTCGCGCGCACCGCGAGTTCGCGAAGATGCCGGTGGCGCCTGTCGAGCCGACGCTCACCACGCCGATCTCGACGCTGACCACTCCGATTCCGGTCATCGGCCCGAGCGAGGGCTCGAGGATGGTGGATGCCGTGTTCACCGCACCCGTGCCGGTGATCACTCCTCGGCTGACGAAGCTGCGCATTCCGAGGCCGGGACGCCGACGGAAGGACTGACGACCGCCCCGGCGTTCTCCGGGGCGTCACCTGCCGGAAGGATGTCATCCTCCAGGATGATGCCGAATCGTTCTTCGGACGGGGTGACAACGGCATCTATCCGCGTAACCTTGTTGTCAGAGGCGCGCCGGGGGGCGGCGTGCCGATGACCGGGGGGTCTGGATATGTCCACTCTTGCAGTGACCAACACGCTGGCCATGTTCTTCGTGCCGATCGGGATGGCCGGCGCCGCACTCGCGATCGCCTGCGCACTCGTCGCGGCGTTCGCCGTCGCGCGCGGCGCGGCCGGCCTCGCCGGCGGAGCGATCGGCGTGTGGATTGTCGGTGCGCTGCTGAGTCTCGCGGCCTCGTTCGCGACCGAGTGGATGCCCCTGCTCGTCGCGCTGAGCGCGCTCGCGGCTGGGCTCGCGCTCGGCGGCGTGATCCGGATGCTGGTGCTGACCACCCGCGCGAAGCCGGTGACCGCACAGGTCAAGGTGTCGTCCCAGAACGCGTCCGCTGCGACGCCGCACGTGTCGCAGACAGCCGCGTCGTCGCCGGCTGCACCTGCATCGTCGGCGCGCACTCACACGTCATCCGTCAAGACCTCCAGCACGCCCGTCGCCGCCTGACTGTCGCGTCGCTTTTGTCGATCCTGCACAAGAAACTCAGTCTCGCCTGACTGGGCACTTGGTTTCAACACGCAAGAGTGGCTGGGGGTGCGCTGCCCGACTCTACGCTCACCGGAGGCAATGATGCCTTGAACCTCTGGAGTCCTCAATGACGAGTGCAACACCTCACGCGCATGGCCTCGGCATGCGCATCGCCGTCATCGTCCTCAGCGTCCTGCTGGCCGGGATGATGGTCCTCTACTTCGCCACCACGAGTCGCATCGCGGCCGGAGCCGCGGAACTCGCCGACGGATCGAACACGGCGCACGACGGCTCGACAGAACTCGCCGCGGGCGCCGCTTCCCTGTCGGCGGGCGTCGGTGCTGCGAATGACATCTCCGGGCAGGTGCTCGCCGGCGCGAGCACGCTCAGCACGACTCTCGCCGCCGGCGTGACCGACCAGGTGCGCACGCTGGCGACGCCGGCGACCGCCGATGCGCTCGCCGGTCTCGCTGCGAGTGCGCCGACGAACTCACAGAAGCTCGCCGATGCGCTGGCAGGTCTTGCGGCCGCGGATGCCGACAATGCGCAGCTGCAGCAGCTCGCTGCGCTCGCCGCCGGGGTCGACCAGCAGGTCGATGGCATGGCCGCCCCGACCGCAGCGGCTTCGTCGCTGGCGCGGGGCCTGGTCTCGGCCTCTGCCGGCGCTCAGCAGGTGGCGGGCGGCGCGAACGTCCTGGTCAACGGCGACAAGGCGAAGGGGTGGCCGGGGACGGTCGGTCTCGTCGTCGGCGCGAGTGATCTGTCCAGCGGCGCGAACGCACTCTCCGCCGGCACCGCGAAGGTCGCAGCCGGCGCCGCGGACCTGCGTGCGGGCAGCGACCAGCTCGTCACTGGCGCCGTCGACCTCACCACAGGGCTGGAGACGCTCTCCGCCGGTGCGACCCGCTTGAACGCCGGTGCGAGCCGTCTGAACACCGGTGCGAGCGAGCTGACCGTCGGCGCTGAGAAGCTGGCCGTCGGCACGGGGACCCTCAGCGCAGGGGCATCCGACCTCACCGACGGCGTCGAGGCGCTCGCCGCGGGCGCGACCGCGGTCGACGAGGGCACTGCGCAGCTCGCCGCAGGCGGCGGGGAGCTGTCGGGAGGCGCCGCTGCGCTGCAGGACGGCAACGGGCAGATCGCGGCCGGCTCGACGCAGCTCGCCAGCGCCACCGCCGGCGCCGCGCCGTCGACTGTCCCGTGGGTCGCCGGAGTTGCCCTGGCCGGCCTGATCGCAATCGGCTTCTGGGTCGGTCATCGCGTCAGCCACCGCCGCGCGCTCGCCGCGTCCTGAGCGGCTGGATGCGTCGGGGCGGGATGCTGCCGTCCCACGTCTGCGGCACTTTCCTGCATCCGCGCCATCCACCGATGTGGCGGATGCAGGAAGGTGCAGCGCACGGGCGACGCGGTGCGTTCGCGTCGCCGGTCAGCGCACCCGGTCAGCGACGGCAGCGCACCCGGTCAGCGACGGCGTGCGGCGGTGACGGCGTGCGTGAGGCCGATCGTGAGCCAGAGCCCACCGAGCCAGACGAACAACAGGGTGAGCAGCCCACCCGAGACGAGTCCGACGATCAGCACGAACAGGCCGATGGCGGTGAGCGCCCAGCCGGCGGCACGGAATCCGACGACGATGAGCGCGGCCAGCGCGAGCACGCCGGCCAAGAGCACCCAGCCCCAGGAATCGATGCCCACACTCGGTCCGACCGGGTCGTCGGCGTAGCGGCCGGGCATCCCGCCGAAGACGGGGATCAGGAACGACAGCACCGGCAGAGCCGCCAGCACACCGCCGGCGATCCGCCATCCGATTCCGAATCCGGACCCGCGCAGTCGCACCCAGGCGACCAGTGCGGCCCAGCTCAGCAGCACACTCGGCAGGAAGAATCCGCCGATGGTGAAGCCGCCGATCAGCGCCAGCGCGGTGACCAGCCCGGCGCAGATGATCGTGACGGGTGTGCGTGCCGCACGACCCACCGCCAGCGGCACGACCGTGATCAGCGCGGGGACCAGCGCGATGAGGGCCGGCCAGAGTCCCTGCATCTCGAAGAGGGTCTTCAGTCCCTCGTCGGTCGCGAACGACGGCATGATGAAGGCGACGACGACTCCCGTGACCACCGCCATCACCACGGCCGCGCCCTGCAGCACGCGCCAGGCGCGTTCGGCGCGGGCATCCGATTCCGCGGACGCGACGCCGAACTCCTCATGCGCCCGCTCGGCGATCGTGCGCGGCGTGCCGAGGCCGCGGATGGTCTCATCGACCGGCTGGCCGGCGTCCGCGGCATCCGCGAAGTGCTCGCGCAGGTCATCGAGCACCGCGGTGCGGTGCTCGGGGGCGATGTCGCGCAGCATCCGCTCCACTGAGCGCAGGTAGGTGTCTTCAGTGCTCATCGCGCCCTCCGAGGATGCTGTCGACTTCGGTGCCGAGAGCTCGCCACACCTCGATGAAGGTGGCGAGCTGCTCACGGCCCGCGTCGGTGATCGTGTAGTACTTGCGGGGTCGACCGCCGCCGACGGCCGCGGTGCGGGTGGTGACAAGACTGCTCTCGCGCATGCGAGACAGCAGCGGGTACAGGCTTCCTTCTCCGGCGATGAGGCCGCGGGCCTGCAGTTCGCCCGCCAGTTCCAGCCCGTAGCGCTCCGTGTCGGCGAGCAGGCCGAGCACACAGAACTCCAGCACCCCTTTGCGGAGGTTCGTGGCAATGCGCTCGGCGCTCTCGGTCATGCGATCAGAGTAACCTTGTGACGCAAGTATTGCAATACAAGATTACGGGGATCGGTCGTCCCAGCCCCACCGCAGCGACAGGGCGCCGGGGCCGAAGCTGCGCCGCACCGCGTGGATGGAGACCGCACCGGCCAGGTCGCGCGGCGTCACCACCTCTCCGGATGGTGTCTCCTCGACCTCTTCGATCCAGGTCGGGATCGCCTCAGGGTGAAAACGTGCCCACAGCAGCAGCTCGCGGCACTGCAGCGAGATGCCGTGTCCGCTGCCATCGCCCTCGGGATAGTCCGCGGGATACTCGGCGGCCCATTCGATGATGGCCGACTCCGGCGTCGTGATCGGTCGATCCAGCGCGAACAGGAATCCGTGCACGGTGCGGCTGGGATCGGTGTGCGTCTTCGCGATCCGCCCGCCGCCCAGCGCGACGAACACGGGGCTGGTGGCCGGGGTCTCTTCGGTGATCTCGACGAAGGGGATCTCCGAGATCACGCCGGAGGTGCCCTGCACGACGAGCCGGGTGGTGCGTCGCAGGATCTTGCGGTCCGCCCCGACGTCGCTGACGGCGTGGATGCTGAGCTCGCGCGTCGGATCCGGGTACGTCGCGCCCATGGCGACGAAGGTGTCGCGCACACGCTGCTCGAGTGACAGCTGGTCGAAGGGGAAAGCGGTCGGCCCCAGCGGACCCGTGCGCAGCGTCGGACCGAGCCGCTCGGTCAGCGCCCCCGGATCCAGTCCGAGCAGATCCTCGATGTCGGCGACGGCTGCGAGCGACTGCGCGCCCTCCGGCCTGCGGTCGCCGGAGCGCCAGTAGCTCAGCGTCGCCATCGAGACCGCGTTCCCGCGGTCCGTCAGCCGCTGGTGCAGGCGGGCGAGTGTCATGCTGCGCGCGTCGATCGCCTCGCGCAGCGCGGAGGCGAACGGCGTCATCGCGCGTGCGCCGGAGGTGCTCTCGATCGTCACAGCAGTGCTCCCGGTATGTGAAGGCCTTCCGCATAGATTGGCATACCGATACGGCGTCGATCCCTTCTGGGGAGGGAGAGGCGGTCCGACCCCGCTGGGGTGGGGGTTCGGCGATCGCCTGGGGAGGCCGCCGAACCTCCTTCATAGGGGCCCGGCGTAGACTGGGCGGGTCACCGATTCGAGGTCGTTCATGCCTGCCCCTTCCCGTCCGTTCACTGCGCGTCACGTGCAGCTGAGCCGTGCCGCGCTCGCCGCTGTCGCGGCCATCATGATCACCTTCTCTCCGGACCATTCCGCCGCTGTCGGACTTGCCGTGTTCGGGGGCTTCGCGATCGTCACCGCGTTCGTGCTGATCCTCGCCGCGATCCTCGTGTACCCCGCCGGCCGAAGGTGGCCTGCGGTCATGATGGGCGGTTTCACTCTCGTGCTCGGAATGGCGGCGAGCGTGCCGACCTGGCGGTCCGAGACGCTGTTCTTCGTGCTCGTCATCGTCTGGGCTGCGCTGACCGGTCTGGTGGAGCTGCTCGCGGGCATCCGATACCGCGGCACGGACGGCGCGCGCGACGCGATGACGATCGGCGCCATGGGCCTTCTGCTGGCACTGCTGCTGCTCGTCGTGCCGGTCAATCTCACACAGCCGTACACGGTCGAGGGCAATGACTTCGTGCTCACCGGCATCGTCCTCGGCGTGGGGATGTTCGGCGCGTACGCCGCGATCGTGGCCGTGTTCCTCGGCATCGCCGGCATCACGCCGGGCGCGAAGAAGAACATCGAATCGGATGCCGGCGGCGACCGCCTGGCTGACCATGGAGGATACGCATGACCGACCCCAAGCCGACGCGCCGAGAGATCCTGCGTCCGCTGCACCTCGTGGGGATCGCCCTGGTCTGCGGCGTCTTCGCAGCGATCGTGACGCTGGTCTCGACCGGCGCCTTCACCTCGCGGGTCAACCTCGCCATCGAGAAGGGCACCTACGAGGGCCTCACGCCGATCGGACTCGGCCTGGTCATCGGCGGCATCTCGTTCATCGTCACCCTGCTCGGCCTGGCCATGCTGATGCTGGCCATCGACCCGGCGGACGTGACCAAGCACGTCGACCGTCCGGTGCTGTTCGAGGATGACGACGACGATGCTGCCGGCCAGGCTTCCGCCTCGGGCGTCGATTCCTCGTCGGACGCCGCTGCGGCTCCGGAGGATCGGCCGGCGTCGGGCGACGCTCCCACCGTGTGAATCAGTCGCCCGTCGGAGCCGCCGCCTGTGTCAGCCCTCCGGAAGGGTGAGCTGCAGCAGGCGATCATCGCCCTCGCGGCTGTCGCCCCGACCGTCGGTGTTGTTCGTGAGCACCCAGAATGTGCCGTCCGGTCCCGGCACCACATCGCGCAGCCGTCCGAACTCGCCGGCGTGCACCGCCCACGGCTGGGCGTCGGCATCCGTCGTGTCGAGCAGCCAGAGCCGCTCGCCGCGCAGGGATGCCACGTAGACGACGTCGTCGATCATCGCGATGCCGCTCGGGCTGGCATCGGCCGGCGTCCACACCGCCCTCGGATCGATGGCGTCCGCTGCTCCGGCGATGCCCTCGTGATCGGGCCAGCCGTAGTCGCCGCCGGCCTCGATGCGGTTGAGCTCGTCCCAGGTGTTCTGCCCGAACTCGCTCGCCCACAGGACGCCCTGCGAATCCCATGCGAGGCCCTGCACGTTGCGGTGCCCCAGGCTGTACACGGGCGAGTCGAAGGGGTTTCCCGGAGCGGGGTCGCCGTCGGGTGAGACCCGCAGGATCTTGCCCGCGAGAGACTCGTGATTCCGGGCCTCGTCCCTGAGCCCGGCGTCGCCGGTGGCGATGTACAGCATCCCGTCCGGACCGAACGCGATCCGACCGCCGTTGTGGTTCGACGCACGCGGGATGCCGCTGAGCACGACCTCGAGGCGGTCGATGTCGAGTGACAGCCGTCCGGGGTCGCCGGCGAGGGGCATCCGCACGACGCGGTTGTCGCTCTCTGCACCGTGATACGCATACAGCCAGCGAACGCCATCGGATTCGCGCAGTGCGAGCCCTTGCAGGCCTGACTCGCCGCCGGAGACGACGCCGGGCACGACGCCGGCGTCGCGCTGCTCGCCGTCCGGCGTCAGCTCGACGATCCGCCCATCGTCGCGCTGCGAGATCAGCGCCCCACCACTCTCGAGCGGCAGCACCGACCACGGCGCATCGAGATCGTGTGCGAGGGCGACCGGCTCGGCGCTCGCCGTCGACGACGGCGAGCCGGTGCTCGGGCCGACGCTCGTGCCCGGGCTCACCGGCGGCGCTTCGGCCTGCGTGCACGCGGTCACTGCCAGCATCCCGATCAGGATGCCGGCCGAGGCGATCTTCGCACCGGTGCGCACGTATCCAGCATGAGTCACCGTGCGTCCTGACGCCAGAGTGCGTCCTCGTCTGATCGCCTCGAACGGGCCCCGCCCCTGCTGGGCGACCCCGCCCCTGCTGGGCGACCCCGCCCCTGCTGGGCTACGCCGCCCCCGTCCATTTACGCAAATGACCAGGGGCGGGGTAGCTGACCAGGGGCGGGGCGGCTCCCGGGCGTTGGGATCGCGGCGCCGTTAGCGCTACTTCGCCAGGCGCTCGGCGAGGCCGGTGTACGTCGCGGGGGTGAGGGCCAGCAGGCGCTGCTTGGCGGCATCGCCGATCTCCAGGCCCTGCACGAACTCCGCCAGCTCCGCCGCGCCGACGCGGTGACCGCGGGTGAGCTCCTTCAGCAGCGCGTACGGGTCGGTGATGCTCGAACGGCCCGCCACGACCTCGGCGCGGATCACGGTCTGGATGGCCTCGGCCAGCACCTCCCAGTTGTGGTCGAGGTCATCGAACAGCACGTCGCGCGACAGCGAGATCTCGTTCAGGCCGCGGCGCAGGTTGTCGAGTGCGAGCAGCGAGTGGCCGAGCGCCACGCCGATGTTGCGCTGCGTGGTCGAGTCGGTGAGGTCACGCTGCAGGCGGCTGGTGACCAGCGTCTGCGACAGCGAGCCCAGCAGCGCAGCCGACAGTTCGAGGTTCGCCTCGGCGTTCTCGAAGCGGATCGGGTTGATCTTGTGCGGCATCGTCGACGAGCCGGTCGCCCCGGCGACGGGGATCTGTGCGAAGTAGCCGAGCGAGATGTACGTCCAGATGTCGGTCGCGAGGTTGTGCAGGATGCCGCCGGCGTGACGCACGCGGTCGTACAGCTCGACCTGCCAGTCGTGCGACTCGATCTGGGTGGTCAGCTCGTTGAAGTCGACGCCCAGGCCCTCGATGTACTCGCGCGACAGCTGCGGCCAGTCGACGTCGGGCTCAGCGGAGAGGTGCGCCGACCAGGTGCCGGTGGCACCCGAGAACTTCGCCAGGTACTCCGAGCCGGCGATCTGCGTGCGCACGCGCTCGAGGCGCCACGCGAACACCGCGAGCTCCTTGCCCATCGTCGACGGGGTGGCGGGCTGGCCGTGCGTGCGCGACAGCATCGCCGCATCCGCGTGCTCGACCGCCAGTTCGCGCAGCTTCGCGATCACGGCATCCAGCGCCGGCAGCCACACGCCCTCGACGGCGCGCTTGACGGTGAGCGCGTACGAGGCGGAGTTGATGTCCTCGCTGGTGCAGGCGAAGTGGGTGAGCTCGGCGATGGCATCCAGACCGAGAGATGCGAGCCGGTCGCGCACGAGGTACTCGACGGCCTTCACATCGTGGCGGGTGACCGCCTCCTTCTGTGCGAGCCAGTCGATCTCGGCCTGCCCGAAGTCGCGGTACAGCGCGCGGAGGCGCTGCTTGTCAGCATCCGACAGCGGCGAGGTCTCGAACAGCGAGCGGTCGGTGAGCGCGATCAGCCATTCGACCTCGACCTCGACGCGGGCGCGGTTCAGGCCCGCCTCCGAGAGGTAGTCGGACAGACCCGAGACGGCGGCCTGGTAGCGGCCGTCGAGGGGGCTCAGCGGCTGGATCGGAAGCGAGGGCAGAGAAGTCAGAGGAGTTCCTCCTGCTCGGGGCCCCGCATCGCGCGGGGCGACGAATGGGATGCCCGCACAGCCGGTTCGAGCTGCCTGAAGAGTCCGCGGGTCGCGGTCTCAATCATAGTCAGCACGGCATCGAACATTTCCGGGCCCGCGTAGTACGGATCGGGCACATCCATGCTCGAGGCGTGGGTGTCGAAGGCGCGCAGCAGGGTGACCTTGCCCTCGTCGTCCTCGGTGCGCGCCCAGGCCCGCAGAATGCGCTCATGTGTGCGGTCGAGTGCGACGATCAGGTCGTTCTCGGCGAAGGATGCCGCGGTGAACTGGCGTGCGCGGTGCAGGGTTCCGTCGAAGCCGCGTCGGGTGAGGGCGTCGATCGTGCGCGCGTCGGCGCGCTCGCCGACGTGCCAATCGCCGGTGCCAGCGCTGGTGGAGACGACGCGCGAGCCGAGTCCTCGATGGGAGGCGAGTGCACGCAGCACCACCTCGGCCATCGGCGATCGGCAGATGTTGCCGGTGCAGACGAAGATGACGCGGAAAGGATCCCGGTCGCTCATCGCTCCATTCTGCCTGCATCGTCGGTTCTCCCCAACGATCTGTGCGAGGAAGTTGTCCACAGTCGCCGGGAATCGGCGCCGGTCGGATGCCGCGCCGGCCGCACTCTGGATGCATGTACTCCATCGCTCCCGACGAAGCTCTCGCCGCAGGCGGACTGTGGGCCGCATTCGCGGCTCTGCGTCTGCTGCAGGACGCGGAGGATCAGCTGACTCTTGCCGAGACCGTCGCCTCCGGCATGGTCGCTGATTCGACCTGGCACAGCGAGGGCGTCAGCGCGCGGGCCCTGCGCGACGCGCTCGCACAGCTGCATCGCGGGCTCACGGCCGAGGTGGTCGCCGTGCAGGAGCAGCAGGGTGTCGTGCGGGCGGCGGTGCGCTGATGAGCGACGGCCTGGACATCACCTCGGGTGGTGCTATCTCGGTGGACTCGTCGATGGTGCGCGACATCGGCAGACGTCTCGGACAGGTCGCGAGGCGACTGCAGGATGCCGCTGATCTCGTGCACCGCGCCGCGGCGACGTGCGCGCAGACACCGGATATCGCCCGGATGGTCGGCACCGGCGGAATGACCGGATGCGCGCACCGCCTGACGGCCATGGCCGACGAGGCGCGCGACGACGCGAACGGGGTCGAGATGATGGCCGACACCTTCGAGCTGGTCGAGCTGCGCAACGAGCAGGCGGCGCTGAGCGTGCACCGGCCGGACGAGGCGATGGCGCTGCAGCGTCGCATCGATGCGCTTCTCGACGGCGATCCCGACATCGAGAAGCGGGCGGCGATGCTGATCGCCACGTGGGAGCAGGGGCGATTCGGTGACATCGCGGACCAGCCCTGGGACGACGTGGTCGATGTGATCGTGCCGGGGCCGCCGATGCTGGGCCTCGGAACGATCGGCGCGGGGTTGCTGCTGCTGTCGCACGCGGGGACCATGAGCCGGCGGGGCCTGCTGCCCTATGGCGTGGAGCTGAAGGGCGCACCGCCGCCGGTGCGGTTGGAGGCGGTGGGAAGGGGCACCGTCGCACCCGTCGCGAGCCTGAAGGACGCCTTCGAGCGGATCCCATACGGCCGCGCCGGGCAGGTCGTCGTCGAGAAGTACACGATGTCGGACGGCTCGAAGCGCTTCGTCGGCTACATCGACGGCACCCGCACAGTCATTCCCGGCACCGACGACCCGTGGGACATGGGCTCGAACTGGGATCTGTACGTCGACCGCGAGCAGGCGGCGTCGCAGGTCGCCGTCGAGAAGGCGCTGCACGCGGCCGGCGCAGAACCTGGCGACAGGGTGGAGCTTGTCGGATACTCGCAGGGTGCCGCGGGCGCGTGTTTCATCGCGATGGAGGGCGTCTACGACGTGGACTTCGTGCTCACGGCGGGCAATCCGGTCGAGCCATCACTGGCATCCGATCAGACGCTCGTCGAGGCGCGGCACCGCGGCGATGTGATCTCGAACATCGCCGGCACGGGAAGTGTCGGCGGCACGGGCTCCGCCGCGAGCTTCACCATGCACGCCGAAGTGGAGCCTGGAACGCCGATCGCCCCGCACCGGCTTCAGGAGTACATCGACACGGCCGCGCAGGCCGATGCATCCGGCGATCCGCGGGTGCGCGACCTGCATGAGGCGCTCTTCGCCGAACTCGGCGAGGCGACCAGCGTCGAGACGACCGAGTTCCGGGCCGAGCGGCCGTGAGCCTCAGATCGAGCTCAGCGACGCTCCTTCTTGCGCTGCGGGCGCAGGATTGCACCGAAGATCGCGTTGATGACCGAGATGATGATCGCGGCGACGACGCCCCACCAGAACGACTCGACGGTGAGGCCCCAGTTGAAGCCGGTCGTGATCCAGGCCGTCAGCCACAGCAGGAAGCCGTTGATGATGAACGAGATCAGCCCGAGCGTCAGGATGTACAGCGGGATCGCGACGATCTTGACGACGGTGCCCACGATCGTGTTCACCAGGGCGAAGATCGCCGCGACGACGAGGAAGGTGAGCGCGACCTGCAGGGTCTCGCCGGGCGCGAAGGGACGGATGCTGACCTCGAGCACCGGGATGAGCGTGACCACCCAGATGGCGAAGGCGTTGACGATGACGCGGACCAGGAATCGCATCTGTTGATCCTGTCACGGTTGGCGCGCGAAGTCAGTGGGTGCGGTTACGGACCCGCTCCATAGACTGATCCCGTGACCGAGCCGACCCTGC
Organism: Microbacterium alcoholitolerans; assembly: GCF_050408615.1. Classification (NCBI taxonomy): domain Bacteria; kingdom Bacillati; phylum Actinomycetota; class Actinomycetes; order Micrococcales; family Microbacteriaceae; genus Microbacterium; species Microbacterium alcoholitolerans. The sequence continues at coordinate 2,108,716 of NZ_JBNTKD010000001.1, forward strand.
CCCGCATCCGTCCCGAGATCGCCGCGCTGCCGCCCTATCGCCAGGGCAAGCAGGCCGGTCCTGACGCGTTCAAGCTCTCGAGCAACGAGAACCCCTTCGAGCCGCTGCCATCGGTGCTCGAAGCACTGCAGACGACCACGCCGATGAACCGCTACCCGGATGCCACGGCCGGCGCGCTGCGCGCGCGACTGGGAGAGAAGTACGGCGTCGACGTCGACGCGGTGCACATCGGCACCGGTAGCGTCTCGATCCTCTACCAGCTCGTGCTGGCCACGGCATCCGTCGGCGATGAGGTCATCTACGCCTGGCGCTCGTTCGAGGCCTATCCGGGTCTGCCGCTGGTCGCCGGCGCCACCGGGGTGCAGGTGCCGCTCACCGACGGCGCGCGTCACGACCTCGACGCGATGGCGGATGCCATCACCGAGCGCACCAGGGCGATCATCGTCTGCACGCCGAACAACCCGACCGGCCCGATCGTCACCAGCGCCGAGTTCGCCGCCTTCGTCGCCCGGGTCCCCAGCGACGTGCTTGTGATCCTCGACGAGGCGTACGCCGAGTTCGTGACCGCTCCCGACGCAGTCGACGGTCTCGCCGAACGCGTCTTCGAAGAGCATCCGAACGTCGTCGTGCTGCGCACCTTCTCGAAGGCGTTCGGCCTGGCGGGCCTGCGCGTCGGCTATGCGATCGGCCACCCGCGCGTGCTCGACGCCGCCCGCACGACCGCGATCCCGCTGTCGGTGACCTCGGCCGCCGAGCGCGCCGCCATCGCCAGCCTCGACGCCGAGGACGAGTTGCGCGAGCGCGTCGCCGTCATCGTCGAGCGGCGCACGCGCCTGCTCGCAGGCCTCCGCGCGCAGGGCTGGGACGTGCCCGACTCGCAGTCGAACTTCATCTGGCTGCCCACCGGCGACGCGACCGACGATGCGGCTGCCGCGTTCGTCGCCGCCGACCTGATCGTCCGGCCGTTCTCCGGCGACGGCATCCGCATCTCAGTCGGCGAAGAGGAGTCGATCGGCCGCGTGCTCGCCGTCGCGTCACAGCTCAATTGACCGCCGACCTGCGGGATCCTTCTGCTGGTCAGTCGGTCTCGGAGTTGCCGTCGGGTGCGGGCGTCACTGCGTACGTCAGGGTGTCAGGAAGTCCTCGTGACACTGGATGCACCTGGCCGAAGCCGCGCACATCGTGGTTCCAGCCTTCCATCCCCTCGCGCGCTCGGACGCCGTACCAATCAGTCAGGTGCTGGTGAAGCTCATCGCGCAGACCCGCGCGCGACGGGTCGTCGATGAGGTTGTGCTGCTCGCCGGGATCGCTCTCTCGATCGTAGAGCTCGTCAGGGCCCTGCCTGCGATGGACATAGACCCAGCGCCCGTCCGTGATCATCCTGCCCATGCCGTACTCCGCGGCGATGACGACGACGTCGGCGCCCTGCGTCGACTCGCCACGCAGGAGCGGCGCAATCGACTCCGATGCGCGCCATTGGTCTGCCGGAATCTCGACGCCGGCCAGTTCGCAGACTGTCGAGTGCAGAGCGGTGGCGGACACCAGCGCGTCGCTCGTTCCCCTGGCGCCGCCCGGCACACTGGCGACCATCGGCACACGCACTGAAGAGTCCCAGAAGTTCAGCGGCCAGGTGCCGTTTCCCTTGCCCCACAGCCCGTGATGCCCGCAGCTGAAGCCGTTGTCCGAGAGAAACAGCACGACCGTGTCGTCGCGGATGCCCTCGTCTTCGAGCAGGTTCAGGATCTGTCCCAGACCGCGGTCCACGGCGGTCAGGGCGGCACAGTAGCCGACCAGGTGCGGATGCGGGTCGTCGTATGCCCCGTCGAAGGAGCTTGAGCCGTGAGTCCATTCGTGGCGGGGCTCGCGGGGAACGGAAGGGAACGACGACTCGCGGTAGAGGGAGGTGTACTCGTCAGGGTGTCCCTCGAGCCACGGATCATGCGGCGCGGTGTAATTCACCTGGAGGTAGAAGGGCGCATTCGGGTCGCGGTCACGGAGGAATCCGAGGGCCTCTTCCGTGATGGCGTGTGTGATGTAGCGCGGCTCGTCCACCGGTACGCCGTCCCGCCAGACCGGCGCGTTGACGTAAGGCCCACCGCCGTATCGGTGGGAGTACCAGCGCGTGAATCCCGGCGCCGGTCGACTCGCGTCGCCGAGGTGCCATTTCCCGCTCATCCAGCACTGGTAGCCGGCGCGGCTGAGGATCTCCGGAGTCGATGGCTGGCCGGCGAGGTAGTCATCGGGCCATGACTGAGGGTCACGGTCTCCGACGATCCAATCGTGCACGCCATGCGCCGAGGGCACCCGGCCCGTCAGCATCGACGCTCGGGCAGGCGAGCACACCGGGGATGCGCAGTAGAACCGTGTCAGCTCCAGCCCGTCGGCCATGAGCTCTTCGAGGTGCGGCATGTGCAGCTCGGGCATCCTGTTGGGCATCGACCACCAGCCCTGATCGTCGGTCATCACGACGACGACGTTCGGGCGAGACGCGCCCTGAGAAGTCTCGTTCATGCCTTGGTCAATCCCGTCTGCGGACCCCAGAGCTCGGGTAGGAGCCTGTCGAGGCCCGCTCGTGCCGCGCCCTTCAGGACGGCGTCGCCGGAGACTCGCGTTGGGGTGACCGGCACTCGCACAGGCCAGACCGCGGTCAAGGCGTCTTCGATCGCTTTGGAGAGCGGATCGCCCCCTCCTCGCCCGATCGGTCCTGCGAGGATGATTTCGCCTGGGTCGATGACAGTGCAGATCGCCGCGATTGCGCGGGCGATCGGGCGCGTCATCGACTCGAGGCGGAGTGGCTGCTCGACGGCGAGGCGGCTGATCAGCTCTCCCAGGTTGCCGGTCGCGGAGTTGTCAGGACCGAGCACCGGAAGCTCGCTGCCGCCAGGCATGTAGGCGATCTCGCCTGCAGCTCCATGGGCGCCGCGCCACAGGGTGCCGTCGAGCACCAGGGCTGCGGCCAGGCCCGCTGGTCCGATGGACACGAGCGCGAAGGTCTCGGCTCGACGCGCGTCGAGTTCAGCGAGTCCGAGGAGCTTGACCTGGTTCTCGAGATGCACGGGGATGCCCAGATCCTGCTCCAGGTTGGCGCGAAGGGCCCCGCGCCATTCCGGACGATGCGCGACGTAGCCGACGTCGCCGGTCTCCGGATCGACGACACCCGGCGTCGCGACGACAGCGAGTCTCACCTGATCGCGCTCGACGCCGGCCCGGGAGATCGCGGCTTCCACGCACTCGGCAACGTCGGAATGGAGTGCGTCCGAGTCCGTTGTCGGCGCGGGGGCTGACGAGGTCGACACGAACTCCCCGAGAAGATTCGAGACACTCGCCACGATCTCCTGGCGCGCCACTCTCGCCACTACGACGTGTGCACGCCGGGGGTTGATGCGATATGCCTGCGCCCGCGGACCCCGCCTGCCCTCGACCTGTCCCGCCTCCTCGATGAGTCCGTCCTCGAGGAGGCGGTCGAAGAGCTCGAGGATCGACGGCTGTGACATCCCGAGGGCTGTTCGCATCTCCGATCGCGTCATCTCCTCACGAGCTGCGAGCAGGTCGAGGGCGGCGCGGTCGTTGATGCGACGGGCGATCTGGGGAGCAACACTCTGCATACGAACCAGCATAGGGCTTTACATGTAGGAAGCCTACTGATAAGTTTCCTACGACCCGCAGGACAGCGACTTCTGCCGTCGCGCGGGTGAGGACATCAAAGGAGATTCGGATGACAGAGACGATGGAGCTGGTGATTCACCGCGATCGTTCCCCTGTGGGAGCACAGCGCGATGCTCGGCTCGCCAAATCCACGCCCTTGGCGAGGTCCCGGCGCCGCGTGTTCTGGTGGTTCGTCGCTCCCGCGGCCGTTCTCTATCTGGTGCTGATGGTCATCCCGAGCATTCAGACGCTGTGGATCAGCCTGAACAGGTGGGGCGGGGCGGGACCCATGGAGTTCGTGGGGTTCGAGAACTATCGACGCATCTTCGCCGATCCCGTTTTCATGATCTCGTTCCGCAACACACTCCTCATCTTGTTCGTGGTTGGAGGGCTGACGTTTCTGATCAGCTTCGTCCTGATGCTCGTCCTGCGCGATCTGCGCGGTCGGCGCTTCATCCGCGCGGTGATCTTCTTCCCGACGATCGTCCCCGGCGTCGTCCTCTCGATCGTCTGGGGCTTCCTCTTCCAGCATGAGGGGCTGCTGAACACCGTGCTCAGAAGCGTGGGAGTGACGGCTCCCCCGGAATGGCTGAGCGAGAACAGCCTCTTCCTCGTCATCATGCTCGGACTGGTCTGGATCAATACCGGTTTCTACGCCACCATCCTGCTGGCCTCCGTCGACAGGATCCCGCCGTACCTCTTCGAAGAGGCCGCGCTCGCCGGAGCCAACGCATATCAGCGCCTGCGACACATCATCCTGCCGCTGACCTGGGACGTGATCGGGGTGGCAGCTGTGCTCTGGACGGTCAGCTCGATCAAGATCTTCGAGTTCATCTACGCCTTCGCCGGTGGTGCAGGCTACCTTCCGTCGACGCAGGTGTGGAACACCGCCGTCTACTCCTATGCCGAGGCGTTCTCGGCCCAGGGTGTGCCCAAGTACGGCACATCCGCGGCCACCGCCATCATCATGCTGCTGCTCGTCGGCGTTCTGGTCGGGCTCTCGCGGCGGATCTTCAAGCACGAGACCATCGAGTACTAAGGCGTTCGCCCATGAACCGTTCACAGAACACTTCTCACGCCCCCGTCGCCATTGCCGTAGCCCGGAACGGCGCAGGCAAGCAGATCAACGGCCTGCTCGGGCGGGTCGGGTGGCGCACCACCATCGTCCTCGTGTGGGCGCTGGCGCTCTTCAGCGTTCTGCTTCTGGTGTGGATCTTCCTCTCCAGCTTCAAGACGACGACGGAGCTCTTCAACCATCCGTTCGCATTGCCGCAGGAATGGCGGCTGGACAACTTCACCGCAGCCTGGAATGCGAGCAACTTCGGCGTGGCGCTGACGAACAGCGTCGTGCTCGTGCTGGCCACAGGCCTCACGACTGTCGTGCTCGCCGCTCCCGCAGCGTACGCGCTCAGTCGCTTCGGGGTCGTCGGAAGCCGTCCTCTGACGATGGCATTCGCGCTCGGTGTCGGCATCCCGGTGCAGGTGATCGTGCTGCCGCTCTACCGCCTCATGAGCGATCTCTATCTCGTCAACACTCTCGAGGGCGTCTGGCTCCTCTACGTGGCGACATCGCTGCCGTTCGCGGTGTTCTTCCTCACCGGATTCTTCGTCTCGCTGCCGAAGGAGATGGAAGAGGCGGCGTCACTCGACGGTGCCGGTCCCGTGCGCACCTTCACATCGATCATGCTCCCCCTGGCCCGTTCGGGGATCGTCACGCTGCTGATCCTCAACATCATCTCGCACTGGGGGGAGACCATCATCGCGCTGGTCTTCCTCCAGAGCACCGAGCTGGAGACTCTGCCGCTAGCGCTCCTGAAGTTCCTACAGCGACTTCAGTACACCGGTGCCGATTGGGGGCAGCTGTTCGCCGGCGTCGCGATCGTCATCGGTCCCGTGCTGCTGCTCTACCTCTGGCTCGGACGGCGGATCATCGAGGGCCTCACCCTCGGTGCCGACCGCTGACCCGCCCCGCCGCACCTCTATCCCACTCAGAACATCGTGCAAATCCCAACAGCAAAGGAGCTCGCAGTCATGAAACGCCTCGCCCTCGCATCCCTCGCCCTGGTCACCGTCGTCGCGCTCTCAGGATGCACCGCCATCCAGCGCGCAACCCAGGGGGACGAGAAGCCGGACGGCTCTACGTCCTTCACCTACTGGTCCATGTGGTCGGAGGGCGAGCCCCAGCAGCTCGCGCTCCAGGCGGCGATCGACGACTTCACCGACGAGACCGGCATCGAGGTGGATGTCGAGTGGATCGGACGTGACAACGTCAAGAAGCTGTCGCCCACGCTCAACAGCCCGACCGCTCCCGCAGACCTCATCGATGCCGCTCAGCGCAACATCAAGTCCGTACTGGTGTCGACCGAGTCGAGCCATTCGATGAACGACGTGCTCGCTTCCGAGATCCCGGGCGAAGGCGTCACCGTCGAGTCCGTCATCCCGGAGGACTACCTCGACATGATCACCGTGGATGGTGAGACGTGGATGCTGCCGTACCAGGTCATCAGTTCGGCGTTCTGGTACAACCGTGCCGAGCACCCGGAGCTCGTGACCGACCCTCCGGCGGAGTGGGACGACCTGATCGCGTGGCTCGACGCGTCGAAGGCCGCGGGCCGCACTCCGCTGGCACAGGACGGCGACATCGCGAACTTCAACCTCTACTACTACGCCGAGCTCGCCGTGCGGAACATGGGGGCAGGCGAACTGCACGCCGCGGCAGCCGACCCCACCGGTGACGCGTTCACGCAGCAGGGGTTCATCGATGCCGCAGCACAGCTGCAGCAGCTGGTCGACGGCGGCTACTTCATCGACGGATACTCGAGCAGCAAGTGGCCGGCGATGCAGCAGAAGTGGGCGCAGAACGATGCGGATCTCATCTTCAACGGAACCTGGATTCCTCACGAGACGAAGTCGTCGACGGCGGACGGCTTCGAATATGGTGCCTTCCCGATGCCGAGGACCAGTCCCGACGGAGACGCCTCGCAGGAAGTGTCGCTGATCGGGTTCGGAATCCCCGCCAACGCGGCGAACACCGATGCCGCTGAGCAGTTCATCGCCTACTTCATGAAGAAGGAACAGCTCGAGGGCGTCTCCACACTCGCCGGGAACATGACACCGCGCGCCGACATCGATGTGCCCGCCGAGCTCGCCGACATCAAGGCATTGATCGACGACGCGGATTCCGTCCACGGGCAGTTCGATCTGGTCATCGACGACTACGGCGACTGGACCACCAAGGTTCTCATCCCTCTGGTGAACAAGCTCGCGTTCGGCGCGATCTCGGCACAGGAGTTCTCCTCCCAGCTGCCGAAGGACAGTGCGACGTATTGGGCCAACAATGGTTGAGTCGCCCCGTCTGCGGATCGGGTTCATCGGAGCGGGGCTCAGAGGGCGCACATTCGCCGGTTTGGCCGGTCGCCACCCCGACGTCGAGCTCGCGGGCGTGTACGACGTCTCCGCCGCTGCGGCGCAGAGTTTCTCCGAGCAGCTGGAGGTGCCGATCGCGAACGGCATCGACGGGCTGATCTCGGAAGGACTCGATGCTCTCGTCGTCGCGACGCCGGATCATCTCCATACGGACGCGGTCGTCGCGGGCGCGGAAGCGGGGCTGCGTCTGCTCGTCGAGAAGCCGCTGGCCACGTCGACGTCGGATGGCGTGCGAATGCGCGAGATCGCAGCGCGCAACGGTGCGGACATCTCGGTCGCCTATCTCAACCGCTGGCATCCGTCGTTCCGGTCCCTCCTCGCAGATGCTGCCGGGGGCGGCCTCGGCCGCGTGCTCTTCCAGAACGCGCGGCTCAGCAACAGTCGGCGGCTGCCGCTGAAAGCGCTGTCGTGGGCAGGCGCCTCGTCGCCGGGGTGGTTCCTCATGCCGCACTCCCTCGACATCGTCGCGGCCCTCGCCCCGCGCGGTCTCACCACCGTGCAGGCGACGGGCAGCCGTGGCCTGTTGGCTGCGCAGGGCGTGGACACCTGGGACGGGCTGCAGGCGCTGCTGACCTTCGAGGACGGCAGCTCTGCATCCGTCGAGTCGTTGTGGGTACTGCCCGACGGGATGCCCAGCGCGGTGCGGTTCGGATTCGAGGTGGTCGGCGAGCACGCAGCCGTGGTGATCGATGACGCGCGGCAGGGCATCGAGGTGTACCGCGAGGAGCAGGCGGAGTTCCCCAGAGCGCTTGTCGCGGGCTACGACGACCAGCCGATGGGACCCAACACGAGCATGATCGATGCGTTCGTCCAGTCGCTACGCGACGGTTGTCGCCGGCTTCCCGGCGTGGACGAAGCGCTCTGGGTCACGCAGCTGATCGAGGCGATTCATCAGTCCGCCGCCGAGCAGACCGGAGTGAGGGTCGAACCAGCATGAGCATGTCCGCGAACAGCGGTGACGCCGCCGACTCCGAGACACCGCTCAACATCGTCCTCGTGATGGCCGATCAGCTGTCGGCGTTCGCGACATCGCCGTACGGCAACTCCGATGTGCTGACGCCGAACATGGCGGAGCTGGCGCGTCGGGGAACGCTGTTCGAGCGTGCCTATTGCAACTCGCCGCTGTGCTCGCCGTCGCGTGCGTCGCTGATGACGGGCAGGCTCCCCGGTGACATCCCGGTGAACGACAACTTCGAGGAGCTGCCTGCCAGCATCCCCACCTTCGCGCATCATCTGCGCCGCAGCGGCTACCGGACGGTGCTGAGTGGGAAGATGCACTTCGTGGGCCCGGATCAGCTGCATGGGTTCGAAGAGCGGCTGACGACCGACATCTATCCCTCGGATCTGCGCGGGGCACAGGATTGGGAGGCGCTCGGAGACCCGCCCCGGCCTCCCGCCGTCCGGGCCGGTCGGCCGATGGCTGCAATGGTGCCGGCCGCAGGGCCGGTGCCGTGGTCTGCGCAGCTCGACTACGACGAGGAGGTGCAGTTCAGGGCTCTGGAGCGACTGCGGCATTTCGCTCGCCGCGAGGATTCTGCGCAGCCGTGGTTCCTCTGCGTGTCGTTCACACAGCCTCATGACCCCTATGCGCCCGCTCAGGAGTACTGGGATCGCTACGAGGGCCGTGAGCTCGAGGTGCCGCGACGCCCGGAGGGCGGATGGCCGCTGACGGTATGGGATGAGTGGGTCAACGCGTTCCAGGGCGTCGACCTGGTCGACACGAGCGATGAGGTGGTTCGGCGCCTGCGGCGCGCCTATTACGGGATGGTCTCCTACATCGACGACAAACTGGGCGAGATCATCGCCGAGATCGAACGGCTCGGGCAGAGCGAGCGCACCGTGATCATCCTCACCTCCGACCACGGAGACATGGTCGGCGAACACGGTATGTTCTTCAAGCGCACCTTCCGCGAATGGTCTTCGCGCGTTCCACTGATCTTCGCCGGTCCGGGCATCGGACAGGGTGAGAGTGTGGGGCATCCGGTCTCGCTGATCGATCTGTTCCCGACGATCGTGTCGTTGGCGGGCGCGACCGAGGATGCCCCGCTCGACCAGTGCGCATCCGACCGGCCGGGACAGGACCTGCTTGCCGTCGGTTCCTCCCCGCGGCCGGTGATCATCGACTACAACGCCAACGGTGTCATCGCGACCACTCGAACGGTCATCGACGGACGGTGGAAGTACGTCTACGTGCATGGTCGCGAGCAGCTGCTGTACGACCTCGAATCCGACCGCGATGAGTTGATCGATGTCTCGGCGAGCGTGGCGAACCAGGAGGTCATGGCCCGGCTGCGCGCCGTCTGCTTCGACGGGTGGGACCCGCAGGTGACCCAGGCACAGATCCTGCGGGGTCAGCGTCACCGCGCCTTCATCGGAGAATCATTGGCCAAGGGCGTCGTCCATGAATGGGACCACCAGCCGTTCTTCGATGCGAGACGTCAGCACATGCGCCGCCCGGCGGGGGAGGCCTGGGACAGGAGTTACGTCGACCAGGGCAACCCGTTGCTGGGCGGGGGCTGATGCGTCAGCGGGAGGGCGGGAAGCCGCTTGGTCGTATCTCCGGGCACTTACAAGGGCCCCCGAGTTATACGTGACCGGGCATGCCCTCGTAGGTAGCGTGGAACGGTGACCTCGACCGAAACACCCCTCGTTCGCGTTCTGGAAGCCGACGGGCGATACGCTCCGAGCGCCGCTGCCGAGCAGTACCTGCCGCTCATCGACGCGCTGACGGATGCCGAACTCGAGCAGTTCTACCGCGACATGGTCGTCATCCGCGCCATCGACACCCAGGCCACCAACCTGCAGCGTCAGGGGCAGCTCGCCCTGTGGCCGCCGAGCCGCGGGCAGGAGGCGGCCCAGGTCGGCTCGGCCCGCGCCGCACGCACGCAGGACACGATCTTCCCCTCGTACCGCGAGCACGCCGTCACCCGCATCCGCGGGGTCGACCCGGTCGACATCCTCAGTGTGATGCGCGGCAACTCTCACGGCGGCTGGAACCCGACCGATCCGAAGAACGGCAACACCCGCATCTACACGCTGGTGCTCGGCTCGCAGACCCTGCACGCCGCAGGCTTCGGGATGGGACTCGTCTTCGACGGGAAGACGGGCTCCGGCGACGCCGACCGCGACGAGGCCGTCATCACCTACTACGGCGACGGCGCCTCCAGTCAGGGCGACGTGCACGAGGCGATGGTCTTCGCCGCGAGCTACAACGCTCCGGTGCTGTTCTTCCTGCAGAACAACCACTGGGCGATCTCGGTGCCGGTGCAGACCCAGTCGAAGGTGCCGCTGGTGAACCGCGGCGCCGGCTATGGCATCCCGTCGGTGCGTGTGGACGGCAACGACGTGCTCGCCAGCTACGCCGTCTCACGAGCACTGCTCGACGAGACGCGTGCGGGGAACGGCCCGCGCGCGATCGAGGCGGTCACCTACCGGATGGGCGCGCACACCACCAGCGATGATCCCACCAAGTACCGCGGCGGCGACGAGGAGCAGTCCTGGGCGCAGCGCGACCCGATCGCCCGCATGCGGGCGTTCCTCGAGGGGCGCGGGGCTGCGGCATCCTTCTTCGACGACGTCGACACCGAGGCGGCGGATGCTGCCGAAGACCTCCGCGCGCGCACCGTGGCGCTCACGGCGCCGGGGCGCGAGCTGATGTTCGACCACGTGTACAGCGAGCCGCACCCGCGCATCGACGAGCAGAAGGCATGGCTCGACGAATACGAGGCATCGTTCGAAGGAGGCGCCGAATGACCATCGAGACGATGCCCTTCGCGAAGGCGCTGAACGCCGGCCTGCGAAAGGCCATGGAGGATGACCCGCGGGTGCTGCTGATGGGCGAGGACATCGGCCCCCTCGGCGGCGTGTTCCGCGTCACCGAGCACCTGCAGCGCGACTTCGGCGACCGCCGCGTGATCGACACCCCACTCGCCGAGTCGGGCATCGTCGGCTCGGCGATCGGTCTGGCGATGGCCGGGTTCCGTCCCGTCTGCGAGATCCAGTTCGACGGCTTCGTCTTCCCCGCCTTCGACCAGATCACCTCGCAGCTGGCGAAGATGACCAACCGCCATGAGGGTGCGCTGTCGATGCCCGTCGTCATCCGCATCCCGTACGGCGGGCACATCGGTGCCGTCGAGCACCATCAGGAGAGCCCCGAGGCGTACTTCACGCACACGTCCGGTCTGCGGGTCGTGTCGCCGTCGACGCCGAACGATGCCTACTGGATGATCCAGGAGGCTATCCGCTCGAACGACCCGGTCATCTTCCTCGAGCCGAAGAGCCGCTATTGGCACAAGGGCGAGGTCGAGCTCGACTCCTCCTCGGCACCGATTCACGCGTCGCGCATCGTGCGCCGCGGCAGCGACGTGACACTGGTCGGTCACGGAGCCATGGTGACGACGCTGCTGCAGGCGGCCGCGCTCGCCGAGTCGGAGGGCACCAGCTGCGAGGTCGTCGACGTCCGCTCGCTGTCGCCGGTCGACTACGGACCCATCCTCGACTCCGTGCGGTCCACCGGGCGGATGGTCTACGCGCAGGAGGCGCCCGGGTTCACCAGCCTGGGGGGCGAGATCGCGGCGACCGTCATGGAGCGCGCGTTCTATGCGCTCGAGGCGCCGGTGCTTCGAGTCTCGGGGTTCGACGTGCCATTCCCGCCTGCCAAGCTCGAGGGCGCGTACCTGCCGGATGCCGATCGCATCCTCGAAGCCGTCGACCGATCCCTCGCCTACTGACACAACCCGGTCGTTGAGCGAGCGCAGCGAGTCGAAACGCAAAGCCGAAGGAGTTCGCATGAGCACTCAGACATTCACCCTTCCCGACGTCGGCGAGGGTCTCACCGAAGCCGAGCTCGTCACGTGGAAGGTCGCCCCCGGCGACACCGTGGCGATCAACGACGTGATCTGCGAGATCGAGACGGCGAAGTCGCTCGTCGAGCTGCCCTCGCCGCATGCCGGAACGGTGGGTGAGCTGCTGGTGGCAGAGGGGGTCACCGTCGAGGTCGGTGTGCCGATCATCACCTTCGTCTCCGAGAAATCGGATGCCACGGCGCAGCCATCAGCGCCGGCGGCGCCCGCCGCGGATGAGGGTGGCGCGGTGCTGGTCGGATACGGCACCGGCGGCGGTGCGGCCTCGCGGCGCAAGCGCCCGGCCCAGCGGCCGGTGCGCTCGTCGGTCGGCGTGATCGCGAAGCCGCCGATCCGCAAGCTCGCCCGCGACCTCGACGTCGACATCACCGAGGTGACGCCGAGCGGCGCGGACGGCGAGGTCACCCGCGACGACGTCGTGAAGCACGCCGAGCAGGCGAGCGTCTTCCGCAACATCGAGACTCCCGAGTGGGGCGACGTCCGCGAGGAGACCATCCCGGTTCCCGAGGAGCCGCAGCAGAGCGACGACCGCATCGAGTCGATCCCCGTCAAGGGCGTGCGCAAGGCGACGTCGTCGGCGATGGTGCGCAGCGCGTACTCGGCCCCGCACGTCACCGTGTGGAAGGAGATCGACGCGACGCGCACGATGGAGCTCGTCAAGCGCCTGAAGGCGTCGCCTGACTTCAGCGACATCCGGGTCTCGCCGCTGCTGATCGTGGCCCGTGCCGTGATCTGGGCGGCGCAGCGCACCCCGATGGTGAACGCAGCGTGGGTCGACACCGACGGCGGGGCTGAGATCGTTCTGCGTCACTATGTGAACCTCGGGATCGCTGCGGCGACGCCGCGCGGGCTGATCGTGCCGAACATCAAGGATGCCCACGAGCTGGGCCTCAAAGACCTCGCCCGGGCGCTGAACCGGCTCACCGTCACCGCCCGCGAGGGCAAGACGACTCCCGCAGAGCAGCAGGGCGGCACCATCACGATCACCAACATCGGCGTGTTCGGGATGGACGCCGGCACGCCGATCATCAACCCGGGTGAGGCGGGAATCGTCGCCATGGGCACGATCGCGCAGAAGCCGTGGGTCGTCGACGGCGAGGTGCGCCCGCGCTGGGTGACCACGGTCGCCGGGTCGTTCGATCACCGCGTGATCGACGGCGACGGCATGAGCCGGTTCATCGCCGACGTGGCATCCATCCTCGAGGAGCCCGCCCTGCTCGTCGACTGATCCGCGGCGTCGAGTTCGGTACTGCCGGCGATCCGCCCCTCCGCGAGCTTCACGATGGCATCGCCTTCGGCGATCACGTCGGAGTCGTGCGAGACGCAGACCACGGCTGCGCCGCGCACGACCTCCTCGCGCATGATCTCGCGGATTCGTCGGCTGCTCGCGGCATCGAGTCCGGTCGTCGGCTCATCAAGCAGCAGAAGGTCCGCCTCCCGCACGATTCCCTGAGCAAGCAGAGCTCGCTGTTGCTGGCCTCCAGACAGGGCGGCGAACGGCTTGCGGGCCAGAGCTGCGATGTCCGTCCGCTCCAAGGCGCACTGCACCAGGCGACGGGTGTCGGACGCCATCCGCCCCCGCAGGCCCGTGCGTCCCCAGGCGCCCACGGTGACGACGTCGCGTACGGTCATCGGCAGTCGCGGGGGAATGGCCGCGCGCTGGGGGACGAAGGCGACCGTGCCCTCGACGGACCGGGTTCCCGAGTTCACGGCTCTGGTCCCCGCGAGCACCTCGAGCAGCGTCGACTTTCCAGCGCCGTTCGGTCCCGTCAGCACAGTGAGCGCGGCGCGGGATGCCCGCAGCGAGACCCCATCGAGCGCGGCGTGTCCATTGAAGAGCACACGGATGCGCGACAGGGACGCCGCGGGGAGCACGCCGACGGCAGGGCTTCCTGAGGATGACGCGATGAGCATGACTCCATCATACGAGTTTGATAATCATTCTCAATAGTGGTTAGGCTCCATGATCGTGCTCCTCGCCTCACCCATCGCCTCACCGTTCGCCATCGAATTCCTGCAGCGCGCCTTCCTCGGCGGCGCATTCGTGTCGGTCCTTTGCGCGGTTGTGGGTACGTGGGTCGTGATCCGGGGCATGGCGTTCCTCGGAGAGGCGCTCGCGCACGGCATGCTTCCGGGCGTCGCGTTGGCCACGGTCCTCGGATTGCCCGTGCTCGCAGGCGGCGCGCTCAGCGCGGTCGCGATGAGCATCGGCATCGGGTTCCTGCAGCGCAGGGCCAGACTGTCCTACGACACGAGCATCGGGCTGCTGTTCGTGTCGATGCTGGCGCTCGGCGTGATCATCATCTCCCATTCCGGCAGCTTCGCGACCGACACGACCGCGATCCTCTTCGGCGACATCCTCGCAATCAGTGAAAGCGACCTGCTGCTGCTCGGCATCGCCGCCGCCGTCGCGGTCATCGTCGCCGCGGTGCTTCACCGGGCGTTCGTGGCGCTCTCGCTCGACGTCCGCATCGCGTCGGTGCTCGGGCTGCGTCCGCGATTCGCGCAGTCCGCGCTGGTCGGACTCGTGACGCTTGCGATCGTCGCGTCATACCAGGCAGTCGGATCGATGCTCGTCGTCGGACTCCTGCTGGCGCCGGCAGTCGCCGCCTCCAACTGGACGGATCGGATCCCGAGTCGTGTCGTGATCGCGTGCGTCTTCGGAGTCGCATCCGTCGCCCTCGGACTGCTGGCTTCGTGGTACGCGGCCACGGCCGCCGGCGCCTCGGTCGCCGCTGCAGCGATCCTGCTCGCCGGACTCTCGTGGATCGTCCGCGTGGCGATCGACCGACGCCGAAGTGCGATCCGTGCGGTCTGACACCCGCTCACCGTGGTCGCGACGATGCGACCGCTCACCCCACCGAAAGGAAGCCGTGTCCTCCCGCATCGCCACCATCCTCGTTCTCACCGGCGTCATCGCCGCAGGGCTCACCTCGTGTGCCGCACCCGCCGAACAGCGAATCATGCCAGCTGACGAAGGCGGCAACAGCGGCGACGGGCACGGTGCCGTCGCCGGTGCCGAAGAGGTTGCGGAGCCGCAGCTCGGCCTCACGATCATCGACCCCGACGGTGCCGTCACCCACCTGGATCTCCTCGATGAGAGCGTCGCTGAACTGGGCGATGTCGAAGCGCCGAGAGCCCTCAGCACAGACGGGCGCTATCTGTTCTCGCAGTCCGGCAATGGCGTCGACATCATCGACAGCGGCGTCTGGACGTGGGATCACATCGATCACTTCCACTACTATCGAGCGGCACCCGCCCTGCTCGGCACACTCCAGGGCGAGGGCTCGGCGACGGTCGCCACGACCAATCTGTCGACGGCAGGCGGCACGGGCGTCTTCTTCGCCGGATCCGGCGATGCCGTCCTCCTCGACACCGAGGCGCTGTCGAAGGGTGAGATCGCGGAACGCTTCCGCATGAAGGTGGATCCGCACGAGGGGCTGGTGGTGCCCGTCGGGTCTTTCGCGCTGGTGACGCAGATCGACGGCGCGCAGGGTGCCTCGGTCGTCGGATACACCAGCGAAGGCGAGCCGACCGGACTCGAGGAGCGCTGCGCCGATCCCGCTGGGACGATCACGACGCGCGTGGGCGCGGTGATCGGCTGCGCCGACGGAGCTCTTCTCGCAACAGTCTCGGACGAAGGCCTGACCGTGGAGCGCATTCCTTATCCCGCCGATGTCGACGCGCCTGCCGCAACGCGCTTCCAGAACCGCGAAGGCCGCCCGACGGTGGCGGCCCTCGCCGGAGACGAGGGGATCTGGATCCTCGACACCCGCGAGCGCACGTGGAAACTGCTTCCTGTTCCGGCACTGCTGGCCAGCGTGACTGCAGTCGACGATGAGGAAGGGCATGTGCTCGCGCTCGCTCGCGACGGGCGCGTGCTCGTGCTGAGTTCGGCGGACGGATCGGTGCTCGCCAAGACGAAGCCGCTCGTCGCGGAATCCCTCACTGCAGGCGCATCACCGACGCTGACGGCAGACCAGCATCGTGCGTACCTCAGCGCCCCGAGCGAGCGACGCCTCTACGAGATCGACTACGCCGACGGAGCCCGCCTCGCGAGGACCTTCCAGACTTCGACAGAGCCCGCCTTCGTGGCAGAGACGGGACGCTGACGTGCGCACGACACGGATCATCCTCGCCGCGATCGCCGTCACGGCATTGACAGGGGCGGCGCTCACCGCATGCGCGACTCCGCCGGATGGGCGACCTGTCGTGGTCGTCTCGACCAACATCCTCGGCGATGTCGTCGATGAGCTCGTCGGCGAGCAGGCCGAGGTGGTCACGCTCATGAAGCCGAATGCCGATCCGCACTCCTTCGAGATCTCCGCGCAGCAGGCGATCATTCTGCGTGAGGCCGATCTGCTGGTCTCGAACGGCCTCGGGCTCGAAGAGCGCCTGCAGCAGCACCTCGATGCTGCGAGGGAGACGGACGTCGCATCGTTCGTCGCCGGCGAGGTCATCGACGTGCTCGACTACAGCGAGGGCGACGCAGCGGGCATGCCCGATCCGCATTTCTGGACCGATCCCGCGCGCATGACCGACGTCGTCGACGCGCTGGCGGTGACGCTCGGCGAGATCGACGGCATCGACCCGCACAGCCTCGAGACGGCAGTGGCCGACTACCGCAGCGAGCTCGAAGGCTTGGACGCCGAGATGGTCGCCTCGTTCGAGGGCATCCCCGACGAGAGACGCGCGCTGGTGAGCAACCACCATGTGTTCGGCTACCTCGCTCAGCGCTTCGACTTCGACGTCATCGGTGCTGTCATCCCCGGTGGGACCACGCTCGCGGCCCCCTCGGCGTCGGACCTCGCTGATCTGGTCCACGCGATCGAGGAGACGGGCGTCCCGACGATCTTCGCCGAGTCCTCCTCACCCGACCGCCTCGTCCAGGCGCTCGCCCGAGAGGCGGATATCCACGTCGACGTCGTCGAGCTCTACACCGAATCACTCACCGAAGCTCACGGCGGCGCCCCCGACTACCTGACCATGATGCGCGTCAACACCGAGCGCATCACCACCGGTCTCAGCTCCTGAGACCCCCACCTGAGAAGAAAGAGACATACATGCGAAATCCGCATCTGCTTCGCCGATCCGCGATCGGCGCCATCGCCGTCGGAGCGATACTGGCGCTGGCTTCGTGCTCCGCCGGGACGAGCCCATCGAGCTCCGCCGAGCCCGCGACGGACGCCGAACCGGCGGGCGCTCGCGTCGCCGTCGCCTATGAGGGCGGCATCCTCGTGCTGGACGGGGAGACGCTCGAGATCGTCGGCGACTTCCAGTCCGAGCCCTTCACGCGACTCAACGCGGCCGGCGATGACCGCCACGTCATGGTCACGATGAGTGAGGGCTTCCAGGTCCTCGACACCGCCGCGGGCTCGGCCGACGACCCCGAGCTCACCGACCAGATCTTCAAAGCCGACACCCCCGGTCACGTCGTCCGCCACGCCGGCAGGACCCTGCTCTACGCGGACGGCACGAGCGACACGACCATCTTCGACCCGGCCGAGCTGGGCGCCTCCGAACTGCCCGCGTTCGAGACGGTCGAGGGCGCGGAGGCACACCACGGTGTGTCCATCATGCTCGAGGACGGCACATTCCTGACGACCGTCGGCAACGCGGACGGCCGAAACGGCATCGTCGCGAAGGATGCATCCGGCCACGAGATCGCCAGGAGCGACAAGTGCCCAGGCGTGCACGGTGAGGGTACGGCGAAGGGGGAGGTGGTCGTGTTCGGCTGCGAAGACGGAGCACTCGTCTACTCCGGCGGCCAGATCACCAAGGTGGCCGCTCCGGACCAGCCCTACGGGCGCATGGGCAACGCCTTCGTAAGCGAGACGAGCGCGATGGTGGTCGGCGATTACAAGAGCGACGCCGACGCCGAGGGCTACTTGCTCGACGCCGTGACGCTCATCGACACGGAGGCGATGACCCTCGACGTCATCGATCTGCCGGAGGGGGCTGCGTACACGTTCCGCGACATCGCACGGGGCCCCGACGACCTCGCCTACATTCTGGCGTCGGACGGCGCGATCCACGTCCTCGATCCCGAGACGGGCGAGTTCACCGACAGCCACCCCGTCGTCGGGCCGTGGGAGGGACCGCGCGAGTGGCAGGATCCGCACCCCGCGATCGTCGTCACCGGCGACGTCGCCTACATCACCGAGCCCGCGGCGAGCAGCGTGCATCTTGTCGACCTGATCACGGGGGAAGTGCTTGAGAGTGCTGAGCTCGATGTCACTCCGAACGAGATCGCCGCAGCGGTGGGCTGAGCCCTCGCGATCCCGTCGTGAAGTGCGGTGCGTGCCTCGTGTGCGCACCGCACCTCAGCTCGCAGAGTTGCTACCCGCCGAGTTGAGAATGGTTCTCATTAGCATTTAGGATGAAGAAATGAAGAAGTCGCTCTCCGCCCTCGCGCTCGCCGCAGCATCCATGATCGTCCTGACGGGCTGCTCGACAGGCGCGGACGGAGCCGGACCCGAGGGAGGCGAGACGATCAGCGTCGTCGCTTCGACGAACGTCTACGGCTCGCTCGCCGCGCAGGTCGGGGGAGACCGCGTCGAGGTGACCAGCCTGATCGACTCGGCTGCCAAGGATCCGCACTCGTACGAGGCGACCGCGCGCGACCGCCTCGCTGTGCAGAAGGCCGATCTCGTGATCGAGAACGGCGGCGGCTACGACGCGTTCATGGAAGAGCTGCGCGAGGGGTCGGATGCCACGCTGATCACCGCGGTGGAGTTCTCGCACGACTACCCGGATGCCACGGTCGAGGATCACGCCGACGACGAGCACGCCGACGAGCAGCCGGAGCAGGACCACGAGCACGACCATGAGCACGAGAACGGCGACGAGCACGCGCACGACCACGCCGGTCACGGACACATCGCCGGCTTCAACGAGCACGTCTGGTTCGATGCCCACACCATCTCGCACGTCGTCGAGCAGATCGCCGCGGATCTCGCCGCGCTCGACCCCGCCGGCAAGTCCGACTACGAGGCGAACGCCGAAGCGCTGAGCGAAGACCTGACCGCCATCGAGGCCGAGTTGGACGCACTGCACGTGAAGCTCGAGGGCACGCCCGTGTTCATCACCGAGCCGCTGCCGGGACTGCTGGCGGCGGCCGCCGGACTCGACGACGTCGCACCGGAAGGGTTCGCGTCGGCGGTCGAAGAGGGCAGCGATGTCGCGCCCGCGACACTGCTGGAGGCGCTCGCGCTCATCGACGACGGCAAGGTCAGCGCCGTGCTCGCCAACGCGCAGACCGGAGGCAGCGAGACTGCTCGAGTCGAGGACGCAGCGAAGCAGGCGGACATCCCCGTGCTCACCTTCTCGGAGCTGCTCGAAGCGGATCAGTCGTACTCTGAGTGGATGCGCTCCGCGATCACCGACCTCGCAGCCCTCGGCGAATGACCGATGGAATGACCGACGGGGCGCCAGCCCCCGTGCTGACCATCACGGGAGCCGCGCTGCACCGCGGCTCCCGTGAGCTGTGGGCGGGCCTCGACCTCGATGTCGCACCCGGCGAGTTCATCGCAGTGCTCGGGCCGTCCGGCTCCGGCAAGACCACCCTGCTGCGCAGCATCCTGGGTCTGCAGCCGCTGTCATCCGGCAGCATCCGCATCGCCGACGGCCCGGCCAGGCGCGGAAACCCGCGCATAGGCTACGTTCCGCAGCAGCGGCCGCTGCCGCCCGACACCAGCATGCGCGCCCGCGATCTGGTCGCTCTGGGCGTTCGAGGAACCCGATTCGGGCTGCCGCTGCCGCACCGCGGCGACCGCGTCCGCGTCGATGCGCTCCTCGACGGCGTCGGCGCCGCACACTACGCCGAGCGCCCGGTCGGGCTGCTCTCGGGCGGCGAGCAGCAGCGCCTGCGCGTCGGCCAGGCGCTCGCCGATCAGCCGATGCTGCTGCTGTGCGATGAGCCACTGTCGAACCTCGACCTGGCCAACCAGCGCGGTATCACCGACATCATCGACCGGCAGCGCAAAGAGCACGGCACCGCGGTGCTGTTCGTGACCCACGACATCAATCCGATTCTCGGCCGCGTCGACCGCATCCTCTACATCGCCGGCGGCCGGTTCGTGCTCGGCACCCCCGACGAAGTGCTGCAGACGCGTGTGCTCACCGAGCTGTACGGCACCCCGGTCTTCGTGCTGCGCGCCGGCGACCGGCTCGTCGTGGTCGGCGTCCCAGATGCCGAACCGCACCACGACCACGACCACCATGACCACCATGACCACGGCGGCGACGCCGCGACCGGCGCGGGAGCACACGCATGAGGCCGCTGATCGACTGGAGCGACGTCTTCTCGTTCCAGGACTACGGCGAGCTGCTCGCGCTGCTGTCGAACTCGCTGATCGCCGGCGCCGTGCTCGGCCTGGTCGGCGGCCTGATCGGCGTCTTCGTCATGCAGCGCGATCTCGCGTTCGCGGTGCACGGCATCAGCGAGCTCTCCTTCGCGGGTGCCGCGGCTGCGCTGCTGTTCGGCGGCAGCGTGGTCGCCGGGTCCATCGGCGGCGCGGTGGTGGCGGCGCTGCTCATCGGCATCCTCGGATCCCGTGCGCGCGACCGCAACTCCATCGTCGGCGTGCTCATGCCGTTCGGGCTGGGTCTTGGCATCCTCTTCCTCTCGCTCTACGACGGTCGAAGCGCCAACCGCTTCGGGCTGCTGACCGGCCAGATCGTCTCGGTCTCCAACCCCGACCTGGGCTGGCTGATCGGCATGAGCGTGATCGTGCTGGTCGGCCTCCTGCTGATGTGGAACCCGCTGAGCTTCGACTCGCTCGATCCCGAGTCGGCGGCCGCGCGCGGTGTGCCCGTCCGCGCCGTGAACCTGACGTTCATGCTGCTGCTCGGCCTCATCGTCGCCGTCAGCGTGCACATCATCGGAGCCCTGCTGGTCATGGCACTGCTGGTGACGCCCGCCGCGGCCGCGATGCGACTGTCTGCGGGTCCGGTCGCCGTGCCGCTGCTGGCGGCACTGTTCGGCTTCGTCGCGGCGGTCGGCGGCATCATGCTCGCCCTCGCCGGAACCCTTCCGGTGAGCCCGTACATCACCACGATCTCCTTCCTGATCTACTGCGGATGCTGGATCGCTCAGCGCCTGCGCCGTCGCATCCGACGCACAGTCAGAGGATGAGATCATGAAGGGGCTGAGCGGCGACAACTTCAGAAAGGCGACCTCCATTGAGTAACACGCAAGAGCCCGGCGGGCAGCAGAACGGCGACTTCTTCGATCAGCTGCTGACGTCCGCGCCCAAGGGCGAGCACTCCGCCTTCACGCAGGCGTTCCGCGGATACGACAAGGCCGAGGTGGATGCCGCACTCGCGACCCTTCGCGACCAGGTCAAGCGTCTCAGCGCCGACATGGAGAGCGTGGATGCCCGGCACCGCGCCGAACTCGAGGAAGCACGCAACCGCAGCGAGCAGTCGATCGCCGACGCGCTCGCCGACAGCGACGCCGACGTCGCACGGCTCGAGCAGGAGCTCGCGGCCGCCAACGCCCGCGCCGAGGACGCGGCCGCGCAGGTCGCGACCCTCACGGAGGCGCTGACCGCGGAGCCCAGCGGTGACGAGGACGGTGAGAGCGCCGACGAGCCGCAGAGCCGCCAGCAGTTCGAAGCCGTGCTGCGCGTCGCCGAGGAGCAGGCGAGTGTGCTCATCCACAACGCCGCGACGCAGGCCGAGCGCCTTCTCGAGGCCGCCCGTGAGGAGACTGAGGGGAAGCGCGCCGAACTCGCCGCCGACGTCGCCCGCATCACCGCGCAGGCCGAGCAGGATGCCGACCAGATCCGCCTCAAGATCGACACCGAGCTGACCGCGCACGAGGCGCGGCTCGAGCGCGAGGCCGCGCATGCCGCCGAGAAGGTCGTGCAGGCCGAGCGGGAGGCGGCGACCATCCGCACCGAGGCCGAGAAGGGCGCCGCCGCGCTGCGCGCGATGGTCACGCGCGAGACGACGGACATGCGCTCGGATGCTGAGCGCGAGGTCCGCGAGATGAACGCCCGCGTCCTGGAGTTCGAAGAGACGCTGACCCGCCGTCAGGACGACGCCCAGCAGGAGTTCCTGGTGCTGCACAACCAGGCCGTCGCGCACGCGGAGCGCATCACGTCGGATGCCAATGAGCAGGTCTCCGCATCGCTGGAGCACGCGCAGCGCATCTCGAGCAAGGCGGACGACTACGAGCGGCTGATGCGCTCGCAGGCGCAGGCCATCGAGGCGGAGGCGCACGTGAAGTCGCGCGAGACGCTCGAGCGGGCGCGCGCCAAGGCGCAGAAGATCGTCGACTCAGTCACCGGTCACGCGACCGGCGTGCTGCGGGATGCTGAGGATCAGACCCGCCAGCTTCGCTGGCAGCAGCAGCAGCTGACCAGCTTCATGGCGGAGGTGCGCGAGCTGCTGCGCCCGGACGGCGTGCTGACCGGCCCGCCGTCGGCATCCGCCGTCGTGGAGTCCGACGAAGACGACGCGACCGACGCCGACGCGACCGGCGCCGACGCGACCGGCGCCGTGGCATCCGACGAGCCCGCTGAGGGCTCTCAGGACTGACCTCAGGCGCCCGGCCTAGACTCGGATCATGGCTCAGCGGAACACCTGGCAGCGCGAGCGCGTGCGCGACGCGCTCTCTGACGCGCGTGGATTCGTGAGCGCGCAGAGCCTGCATGCCGAGCTTCGTCAGGCCAACACCGGCATCGGGCTCGCCACCGTCTATCGGGCGCTGGCGGGCCTCGCGGCGTCCGGTGAGGCCGACTCGCTGCAGAGCCCTGAGGGCGAGGCGCTGTACCGCGCCTGCACGACCCAGGGGCACCACCATCACCTGATCTGCCGGTCCTGCGGCCTGACTGTCGAGATCGAGGCGAAGGACGTCGAGCAGTGGGCGAAGCGCACCGCCGCGCTGCACGGGTTCCGCGATGCCGAGCACGTCGTCGACATCTTCGGTCTGTGCGCCGCCTGCGCGAACCGCCTCGACGGCGGGAATGAGCGCGACGGCGGCGATGAGCGCGACAGCGGGGCTGAAGCGTGACGCTGGGTGAGACGCCCGTCCGCACACCGCGCAGCCACGCGCACACGCACAACCACAGGCGCAAGGTGCCGACCGTCAAGGCGATCGGGATCGGCACGGCGATCGTCGCCGTGCTGGTGCTCATCGACTTCCTCGCGCCGACGCTGTTCCCCTCCGCCCTGCCGGCGCGCGCCCAGGACGGCCTGACCCTCAGCCTGAGCGTGCTGATCGAGGCGCTGCCTTGGGTGATCCTCGGCGTGCTGCTGTCGATCGTCGTGCAGGTGTGGCTGCCGTCGGATGCCGTGCAGCGCTGGCTGCCACGCAACGCCTGGGCGCGCCGGGCCGTGCTGTCGCTGCTCGGCATGTTCATCCCGGTGTGCGAGTGCGGCAACGTGCCGTTCGCGCGCGGTCTGATGATGCGCGGACTCGCGCCGGCCGAAGCGCTGACGTTCCTGATCGCCGCCCCGATCGTCAACCCGATCGTGATCCTCACCACGCACGCGGCATTCGGCTGGGACGGCGGGATCCTCGTGGCGCGCCTGGTCGGCGGCTACGTGATCGCCAACCTCATCGGCTGGATCTACAGCCGCCACCGCGACCCGCAGGCGCTGCTGACCACCCGCTTCGTCGAGACGTGTGACCAGATGAGCCACGAGCCCGGCTCGCCGGTTCGGCGCAGCCTGATGCAGTTCCTCGTCGAGCTGCGCGCGGTCATGCCGGCGCTGGTGATCGGCTCGGCACTCGCGGGGGCCGTGCAGGTGCTCATCCCTCGCGACGTGCTGCTGGCGATCGGATCGAACCCGGTGCTGTCGATCCTCGCGATGGTCGCGCTGGCGATGACCGTCGCGATCTGCTCGAACGTCGATGCGTTCTTCGCCCTGTCGTTCGCCTCGACGTTCTCGTCCGGAGCGATCATCGCCTTCCTCATCGTCGGACCGCTCGTGGACGTGAAGATGATCGCGCTGCTGCGCACCACGTTCACGACCCGCGTGATCGCGGGCATCGTCGGCGTCGTCATCCTCGCCGCCTGCGCGATCGGGATCGGGGTGAACGTCTTTGGCTGAGCACGTGGATGCCCGAACCGAGCCCTCCACCGGGCACGCGCTTGCTACCCGGTGGCTGGGCGTCGGACTCGCCGCGGTGATCTCGGTGGTCACGCTCGGCCTCGCCGTCACGGGGCGGCTCACGCTGTACATCAGCCCGGAGACCGTCTGGTTCGCCGCGGCCGCCGCCGCAGTGACGCTGGTCCTTGCGATCTGGTCGTGCACACTGCCGCTCGGCTCCGAGGGAGACCACGATCACACGGCCGCCGAGAGCGGGTCGGATGCTGTCGCTGTGCGCCGCCGGATGCTGCAGACCGCCGGTGTCGTGACGGGCGGCGTGATCGCATCCGGAGTCGTGCTGGCAGCGCTGCTCCTGCCGCCGGCATCCCTCTCGGCCGAACTCGCCGTCTCACGGGCCGGCGAGAGCCCCACGCTCTTCGCCGGCGCAGACGACGTCTCGCTCGGCGTCGCCGACACGACCACGTTCGGAGTCGGCGAGTGGTCGACGGCCTTCGCGACCTCCACTAGACCGGAGAACTACGACGGCGCGCCCGTCACCCTCACCGGATTCGTCACGCCCGCAGAGGGCGGCGACGTGAACCTGACCCGCATGGTGATCTCGCACTGCGTGATCGACGCGCAGCCCGCGTCGGTGCAGGTGGATGGCGCCGGGCTCGACGAGTCGTACGACACCGGGCAGTGGATCGAAGTCGCCGGGACTGTGCGCGCGGACAGCGATGGCACGCTGCGCGTCGAGCCGACCTCGGTGACGAAGATCGACGAGCCGAAGGATCCGTATGAGTACTGACGGATCGGGCGAGCCGCCGCTCACCCGGGCGCAGCTGCGCGCGCTGCGCGCCGCCCAGGAGACCCCCGCACCAGAGACTCCCGCCCCGGCGACCCCCGCCCCGGCGACCCCCGCCCCGGAGATCCCGACCTCCGAAGCCCTCATCGAACCGGGGGCCGACACGCCAGATGTCAGACGATATCCCGGATTCGGTCCGACATCTGGCGTGTCGGCCCCCGAAGTGGAACCGCCCACCGCCGCACGCCGCGGCAACCGGCCGTTCCTGCTCGCACTGTGGGCGGTGATGGGCGTGCTGGTGCTCGTCGTCGGCATCCTCGGCGTCGTCAGCCTCACACAGGGCCCGCGGCTCAGCGAGGTCCAGGTGGATCCCGCCCAGGCGATCGAGACCTCGGGAAGCCGGGTCATCCTCACCGCCAACCAGAGCCTCGACCCGATCACGCCGGAGCAGGTGAGCGTCGAGCCCGCGACGCCGTTCACGATCGATGCGAGCGGTCGCAGCATCGGCATCCGCTTCACCGCGCCGCTGTACGACGACACCGAGTACCGGATCTCGGTCGCCGGCGCCACCGCGGTCGGCGGCGGCCCCTCGAGCGACCTCGAGACGACATTCACGACGCCGGCGGCGCAGATGTTCCTGCTTCAGCGCTCCGTCGACGACGACACCATCTTCACCACCGACCTCACGGGTGAGAAGGCGACGCCGGTGTTCACTCATCCGCGCATCGACGACTTCCGCGTGACGCCCGACCACCTCGTCGTCGCCGTCGAGCAGGATGAGGGCTCGAAGCTGCTGGTGATGAACCGCGACGGCTCCGACCGGCGCGAACTGACGCTGCCCGGCCCCGGCTACGTCTCGTCGGTGCAGGTCTCCGATCGTGCCGGGCTCGTCGGCTACAGCTACTCGGATCTCGAGCTCACCGAGGACTCCGGCCGGGCGAGCGTCCTGGTCACGCAGCCCCTGAGCGGTGCCGGTGAGCCGCGCATCGTCCAGGTCGACGGCGCTGACGCGAGCGTTGCCGAATGGCAGTTCGTGCCCGATTCGTCGTCTCTGCTGTTCATCGACTTCAACGGCGCACTGAGCGTCGAGGACCCGACCTCGAACGCCGGCGTGCAGTCGATGGGCATCGCCGCCAGCATCCTCGGCGTCACGCGCGGCACCTTCACCGCGATCGTCGAGCGCGCCGACGCCAGCGTGGTCGAACTCAACCTGGCGGACGGCAGCGAAGCGCCGCTGACGGCATCCGAACCCGACTACGGCGACCCGACCGCGATCGAGACGTTCCCCGGCGGGACCCTGCGCCACATCGTCCAGCGCGACGAGACGGGCATGCCGACCGGCCAGGCGGTCGTGCGGGTCGACGACGACGGCACCGCGACGGTGATCAGCGAGGTCAGCGGCGCGGACTCGATCCTGCAGGTGTGCGCATCGCCGAGCGGCCAGTACGCGGCCGTCGTGATCGCGCCTGACCTCGTCACGAACGAGTACGACGACCTGCTGCTGCCCCTGCCGACGACGCTGCACACTCACCTGATCGATCTGACCGGCGACCAGGAGATGCCGACGCTCAACGGCTTCGACATCTCGTGGTGCCGGATGGCGCCGCAGCCGTGATCGATCGGATGCCCCTGGCCGAGCGGTCCGATCTGATCGGACTGCCACTCGAGGTCGCCCCGCGTCTGCTGGGCGCGCAGCTGCAGACCGTCGTCGACGGTGTCGAGACGCGCCTGCGAATCACCGAGGTCGAGGCGTACCACGGCCGGGGGACCGGCGACGTGCCCGATCCCGGCTCGCACGCGCGCATGGGCCCCACCGCGCGCAACGCGACGATGTGGGGCCAGCCGGGGCACCTGTACGTGTACCTGAGCCACGGCATCCATTCCTGCATAAACGTGGTCTGCGGTCCCGAGGGCACAGCGGGCGGAGTGCTGCTGCGAGCCGGTGAGGTGGTGGAGGGTGAGGATGCCGCCGCCGCACGCCGCGGGGTGGCAGCGCCCCTCACGCGCATCACCCGACGCGACCTCGCCCGAGGGCCCGGGCGCCTGGGTCAGGCGATGGGGCTCCGCCACGCACTGCACGACGGCATCGACTTCGTCACGGGTGCTCCGATGAACGCCGCGACCGCACTGCTGCGCTGGAACCCGACCCCCGTCGAGATCTCGTCGGGCCCCCGCGTCGGGGTCGCCGGGATCGCGGGCACCATGGCCTTTCCGTGGCGGTTCTGGATCGCCGGCGACCCGACGGTCTCGCCGTTCCGATGGGGTCGCGGTGCCGCCGAGGCGGCGCTGACTCTCCCGGCATCCGATTGATGGCGCTCTCTGACCGCCGGTATCAGGAGGCGTCAGGAGGCGGTGCGTCAGGAGGCGGTCTGTCAGGAGACGGTGCGTCAGGATGCCGTGCAGCCGCAGGATTCGCGCACTCGCAGGTGCGTGGCGAACTCGACGTAACGCGGCACGGAATCGGGTTCGAGCACCGCGCGGATCGCGGTCTCGGCCATCTGCTCCAGCGGCTGCACGACGGTCGTCACGCGCGGCCACACATAGTCGACGGCGGTGGTGCCGTCGAACGACACGATGGCGACATCCTCGGGTACGCGGGCGCCGCCCTCGCGCAGCGCGGTGAGCAGGCCGACGGCTATCTGGTCCGATGCGGCGAGCACCGCACGGGGGAGGCGCCCGCTGTCGATCAGGCGCCTGCCCGCCTCATAACCGCCCTGGTACGAGAAGGTCGTGTGGGTGAGCACGCCGTGCGGCAGCCGCGCATCGGTGAGGGCCTCGTGCCAGCCTCGCTCACGGGCATCCGAGCGCGCAGCGCTTCCGATGAAGGCGATGTCCGTGTATCCGTGGCCGATGAGGTGCTCCACGCCGAGCCGGGCGCCCGCCGCGAAGTCCACGCTCACGCCGGCGAGGCCGTCCACCTCGCCGAACTGGCCGATCATGACCGTCGGGATGCCCACGTGCTCGACCAGCGCCTGCTCTCCGGCGGTCAGAACGCTGGCGATCAGCAGACCGCCGATCTGCCGTGACACGAGGTCGCGGATCTGCTCGGAGGTCGACACCTGCAGCCGGTCGCTGTTCACGATCAGCAGCTGACGCGCGCGGTCGGCGCTGGCCTGATCGAGCGCATGGCACAGCTCGGCGAAGAACGGGTTGCGATTGTCGTTCACCAGCAGGCCCAGCATGTCGGCCTGACCCTTCGACAGCGCGCGGGCCGCGAGGTTGGGCCGGTAGCCCAGCACCCTGACGGCGTCGAGGACCCGCTCCTTGGTCAGCGGAGCGACGGCCTTCGGACCGTCGTTGAGCACGTAGCTGACGACCGCGGTGCTCACGCCGGCATAGCGGGCCACGTCGGCGCGGGTGACCGAACGGGGCCGGGAGCCCTCAGCCACGGGCATCCTTCGCACTGAGACTGAGCTGGGCCGGCTCACCGATGTCGGGATCTCCCATGTCGGGAATGGTGAGGCGCTCGCCTCCGCGGCGCGCGGACTCGTGCGCGATCACCCCTGGCAGGGTGAAGCGAGCG
This sequence comes from Microbacterium alcoholitolerans, assembly GCF_050408615.1. Classification (NCBI taxonomy): domain Bacteria; kingdom Bacillati; phylum Actinomycetota; class Actinomycetes; order Micrococcales; family Microbacteriaceae; genus Microbacterium; species Microbacterium alcoholitolerans. The sequence continues at coordinate 2,137,019 of NZ_JBNTKD010000001.1, forward strand.
GCCTGCCAGGCGTTCACCGGCGGGCGCGTCTGGTCTTGCACGGCGCGAACGAAGTCGTCGACGAGGAAGTGGTGGCTGCCCTCATGACCGTTGGGCAGCGCGAGCAATTCCGCAGGGATGCGGGAGCGCGTGGCCTCGTGCACCTCGGCGTAGCCCGAGACGAAGGCATCTCGCAGCGCGGGCGCCACGTGGGCCAGCGACGGGTCGTCAGGCGCGGTCGAGGCATGCGTGTCGATGAGGTGGGAGATGTCTTCGACGCCATCGCGGTTCTGCCACACGGTGGTCGTCGCGAGCTGCTCGAACGATCCGTCGGTGCCGAACCAGCGGAACCGGGACTCGCGCAGATGCGAGGGATATCCGACCCGGCGGAACTCGTTGATCCGCATCGAACCGCCCGCCGCGAGCTCGAACAGCGCCGTGGCGTTCGAGAAGTCGTTGTCGAACTGGCTGACCGAGCGGTCGAAGACCCCATCGCCGCGCCGATCGACGACGCCGATCGCAGACACCGCGGTGGCGTGGGTCGGCCAGGCACCCAGCACACCGCCGATCGAATGCGTGGGATACAGCAGCGGGGGATAGCTGGCCGTCGCCTTCCAGTTCTCGCCGCCCGAGTACTGGTACGCCTCGTAGAAGCCGAGGTCCATGTCGTGGACGTAGTCGCCCTCGCCGTAGAAGAGGCGTCCGAACGACCCGTCGGCGACCTTCTGCCGAGCGAACACCGTCGCCGGGTTGTAATAGCTGGTCTCGCCCATCATGTAAGTGAGCCCGGTCTCGCGCACCGCATCGATGATCGCCGCGACCTCGTCGACCGTGATGGCCATCGGCACCGCCGAGTAGACGTGCTTGCCGGCGCGCAGCGCCTGCACCACCAGTGGGCCGTGCGTCCAGCGCTGCGTGAAGATCGCGACCGCGTCGACGGGGGAGGCGAGCATCTCCTCGAAGGTGTCGAACGTCCCGGCGAGCCCGGCCGAGCGCACGAGTTCGCTCGCGCGTGCGGGGAGGACATCTGTCACGTGGACCGCGGACACACCGGGGTGATGGTGGAACAGGGTCGCGAACTGGCCGGCGAACTGGCCCGCGCCGACGAGCCCCAGGGTGAACGCCATGAGTCGCAGTCTTCCACCGCTCATCTACGGGTGTCAACCGGAAAAGGGATCCCGGAACCTTGCCCCTCAGTAGGGTTCCGAGATCCCTTTACTCCCCAGTGATCTACGCGGGTAACGTACCATGAACCCGCAGCTTCCGCATCAGTTTTCGCCAGATTGGCGGTGGACGGGCATCCGTCATCGCCGTGCTAGACTGTTCTTCGTCTGCGCGCTCTCCTGTGCGCAGTTCGCATCCTGCCCACGCGGGGTGCAGACAAGGGATCTTGGGTGAGGCCGTCCGGCCTCACGGTAATGAAGGAGTAATCACATGGCAGCAGTGTGCCAGGTGACAGGAGCTGTTCCCGGCTTCGGTCACAACATCTCGCACTCGCACCGCCGGACGAAGCGTCGCTTCGACCCGAACGTGCAGAAGAAGACCTACTACGTGCCGTCGCTCGGTCGTAAGGTCACCCTGAACGTGTCCGCCAAGGGCATCAAGGTGATCGACGCTCGCGGTATCGAGAAGGTCGTCGCGGACCTCAAGGCGAAGGGTGTGAAGCTCTAATGGCCAAGAAGGCTCAGGACGTTCGTCCGATCATCAAGCTCCGTTCGACGGCGGGCACCGGTTACACCTACGTGACCAAGAAGAACCGTCGCAACACCCCCGACCGCCTCGTGCTGAAGAAGTACGACCCGGTGGTCCGCAAGCACGTCGAATTCCGAGAGGAGCGTTGATCCATGGCTAAGAAGAGCAAGATCGCTCGCAACGAGCAGCGCAAGGTCATCGTCGAGCGTTACGCAGAGCGTCGCGCCGAGCTGAAGAAGACCCTGGTCGACCCCAACGCGACCGACGAGGCCCGCGAGGCCGCACGCATCGGCCTGCAGAAGCTTCCGCGCAACGCGTCGCCGGTTCGCGTCCGTTCGCGTGACGCCATCGACGGCCGCCCCCGTGGCATGCTCACGAAGTTCGGCATCTCGCGTGTCCGCTTCCGTGACATGGCTCACCGCGGCGAGCTGCCCGGCATCACCAAGTCGAGCTGGTAAGCATCGCATTCAAGGGGCGAGGATCTTCGGATCCTCGCCCCTTCTGCGTGTCCGGGGCTGCTGCGCACCCTCACCGCTTCGGGAGGAGAACTCCCTCTCCGGGGGAGGGATCTCGGGCATTCACCCTCCAGATCCTGAGAAGTCCTCCCGAACGGGTGGCGTGCCCTTCTCTGCACAACCTGTATATCTGAGTACTTCTCCACAGAGCGCGGGAATCTCGGCATCCGATATCGGCGCTTCACGCCACCATCGACGGCATGGATGTCTGGGAAGCACTCGACGAATTCGACGGAGTCGCCCGCGTCGAGACGCTGCGCCGGCTCGGCGTGACCGAGCATGCGCTGCGCAAAGCCCGTAGGCAGGGGCTGATCTCGTCCGTCCGTCGTGGGTGGGTGGCCAGGATCGGCGCTGATCGGATGCTGGTGACCGCCGCTGCGCGCGGTGTGGTGCTCAGCTGCATCACGCTGGCTGCGCGCCGGGGACTATGGGTGCTCGATGCGTCGGAGCCGCACCTCGCCGCCTCGCCGCATGCCGGGCATGCGAAAGTCTCGCGCGGAGTGCTGCACTGGCACAGCCCACTGTTCCCTCGCCAGCCGGACTCTTGCGAGGATTCGCTCGAGAACGCCCTGGTCATCGCTTCCCGCTGCCAGCCGCATGAGTCCGCTCTGGCGATCTGGGAGTCCGCGTTCAAGCAGCGGCTGGTGGATCCAGGTGTGCTCGAACGCGCACCCCTCCCGCCAGACGCGCGAAGGCTGCTCGAGGAGGCGACTCCGTTCGCGGATGCCGGCACGGAGTCGATCTTCCGCACTCGGCTGCGATGGCTGGATGTGCGCATCACGCCACAGGTGTGGCTGCACGGGCACGCAGTGGACTTCCTGATCGGCGACCGATTGGTCGTGCAGATCGACGGCGGCCACCATGTCGGCGCGCAGCGCACGAGTGACATCCGCCACGACGCGCTGCTCAAGCTGCATGGATATCACGTCATCCGGATCGGCTACGACCAGCTGCTAAAGCACTGGCCGGAGGTGCAGAGCATGATTCTGGCCGCCATCGCGCAGCGCCTGCACTTGGCTGCGTGAGACCCTGCATCCTCTCGGGAGGAGAACTCCCTCTCGGGAGGCGTGATCCTGGGTATCCCTCCTCCCGATCCGGAGAAATCCTCCCGAGGGGGTGAGAAGGATCGCGAAATCTGTGACAGAAGTGACCAATGTTGCGCGACACGCAGGGAAAAGACTCCGAAACCCGCGAAATGACGCGGAATCCCCGCCTGTGGTTGGTACATTCGAGGCGGTCGATCTGACCAACGGGGGCTTCCCGAAACAAACAACTGCGACGGACGTCGCTGGAGGAAGACATGGCTGACAAGTCCATCACCAAGACCGAGCTCGTCGCGAGCATCGCTTCCGCAACCGGCGAGAGCCAGGCCACCGTGTCTCGCGTTCTCGACTCGCTCTTCGGCACCGTCTCCGACGCTGTCGCCAAGGGCAGCAAGGTCTCGATCCCCGGCTGGATCTCGTTCGAGCAGGTCGACACCGCTGCTCGCACCGGCCGCAACCCGCAGACCGGCGCCGAGATCAAGATCCCGGCCGGCAAGCGCGTCAAGGTGACCGCTGGTTCCAAGCTGAAGGCAGCAGTCAAGTAAGACCGCTTCCACAGAGAAGGCCGCCCCACCGGGCGGCCTTCTCTCGTCTGAGCACCCTTCTCTCGTCTGATCGCACAGGGTTCCGGCCTAGGCTGGAACAGTGAACTCGTACCGTCTCGCTGGCCTGCTGATCCTCGTTGCCAGCGCGATTGCAGGCCTGATCGCCGCGCTCGTCGTCGGCGGCGGAGCCGTGCCCCCGAAGCTGCTGGACCCGGGTCCGATCGTCATGTGGGGCCTGCCCGCAGCGAAGCTGATCGCCAACCTTGCGGCCGCCGCCATGCTCGGCTCTCTCGTGCTGGCGCTTTTCGCGCTGCGCAGCGGATCGCGGCCCTTCGACATCGCCCTCGACACGGCATCCATCGGTGCGGCGATCTTCACCATCGCATCCGCCATCACCGCCTTCCTCACGTTCATGGCGGCGTTCAACCCGAAGCTCACCGCCGACAACTCGTTCGGCGAGCAGTTCGGCCGCTTCCTGCTCGAGCTGCCGCTCGGCCAGGCATGGCTGATCACCACGCTGATGGGCGCCGTCATCACGATCCTCGTGTTCGGCTGGCGCAGCTGGACGGGCACCCTGCTCACCGCCGTGCTCGCCGCCGCGTCACTGCTGCCCATGGCGACCCAGGGACACTCGGGCGACGTCGCCGGCCACACGGTGGCGGTGAACTCGATCCTGCTGCACACCATCGGCGCCGCCGTGTGGCTCGGCGGCGTGATGCTGCTGATCCTGCTCAGAGGCCTCGGCTCGCGACCGCAGGCCGGCGATGGCATCCGACTGTCCGTCCTGGTCAGCCGCTATTCCTCGCTCGCCCTCGCGGCGTTCGTCGTCGTCGCCGTCTCCGGCATCGCCCGCACGGTCATCGCCCTCGGCGCCTGGAGCGAGCTGCTCACACCGTACGGACTGATCGTGCTGGGCAAGGCCGTGCTGCTCGTCGCGCTCGGGATGTTCGGCGCCTGGTACCGGCAGCAGCTCATCCCGCACATGGACGGCGAGAAGCAGAAGCGCTCGTTCTGGACGCTCATCCTCGGCGAGATCGCCCTGATGGGCCTCGCTTCCGGAGCAGCGGCCGCGCTGGCCCGCACCCCTCCGCCGCTGGGTGAGGAGGCACCGGCGGTGCAGACACCAGCAGAGCGCCTCACCCGCTCGCCGCTGCCGCCCGAGCTCACGATCGATCGCTGGTTCACCTCGTACGACCTCGACATCCTGTGGGTCGTCGCGGTCGGCTTCGGCGTCTTCCTCTACATCGCCGGTCTGCTGCGCCTGCGCCGCCGCGGCGACAGCTGGCCGGTGCATCGCACGATCTTCTGGATGTCGGGCATGGCCCTGCTGCTGTGGGTCACGAACGGGCCGATCAACGCGTACCAGGAGTACCTGTTCAGCGTGCACATGCTGGGGCACATGGTGCTCAGCATGGCCATTCCCGTGCTGCTGGTCAGCGGTGCGCCGATCACGCTGGCGCTGCGCACCATCCACAAGCGCGACGACGGCACCCGCGGCGGTCGCGAGTGGATCCTGTGGGCGGTGCACTCGCCGTACTCGAAGTTCATCACGCACCCCTTCGTGGCCGCTGCCGTCTTCGTGCTGTCGCTGTGGGCGTTCTACTTCACCGACCTGGTGCGCTGGGCGATGTACGACCATCTCGGTCACGAGTGGATGATCATCCACTTCCTCATCGCGGGCTACCTGTTCACGATGACGCTCATCGGCGACGACCCGATCCCGTACCGGCTGCCCTATGCCGGCCGCCTGATCACGCTCATCGCGGTGATGGCCACGCACGCCTTCTTCGGCATGGCGATCATGATGCAGGAAGGCCTGATCGTCGCGGAGTGGTTCGGCTCGATGGGCCGCACGTGGGGTCCGACCCCGATGGAGGACCAGTACATCGGCGGCGGCATCGCGTGGTCGGTCGGCGAGATCCCCACGCTGATCCTGGCGGTGACGCTCGCGATCCAGTGGTCGAGATCGGATGCCAAGCTGCAGCGTCGACGAGACAGGCACGCCGACCGCTCGGGCGAGGCGGAGCTCGAGGAGTACAACGCCCAGCTCGCGAAACTGGCCGAGCGGGATCGGCTCTCAGCCCGGTGATCCCACCCGGATCGACACCGATCCATCGGGCAGAATCGTGATCGTGCCGTTCACCTGGAACGGCACGTCCTCCTTCAGCTCGTGGACGGTGCCGTCGAAGAGTGACTGCACCTCCATGTCGATGTGCGCGACAGCATCCGCCGCGGGAATCGCCCAGCTCGCACCGTCGGGCACGACCGACACCTTCGGCTGCGTCTTGATCGACCATTTCGGCATCGACCCGGGGGCGATGCGGTTCTGCACCTCGAGTCCGAACGGGCAGGAGGTCGGCTGCAGGACCTCCTGGCTCGCACACTGGGTGAGGAACTGCTCGACCTGCTGCTGCACGACCTCGGTGAACTTCTCGGTCGGCTGCGCCTGCACATCGACCGCGGTGCGCGCCATGGCGGTGTCGGCGAGAACGCGCACACCGGGCGTCGCCGAGACGGCCGTGTCGACGGTCACCGAATAGGCGCCGGGTGTGAGCACCAGCAGAGGCAGCGGCGCCAGCGGGTCGGATTCGGCCGACTGACTCGATACCTGACGGCGGTCGATCGTGAACCCGTTGACAGCGAACGTGTCCGAGCCGCGCACGGTCAGGTCGATCTCGGCGAGCGGACTGCGCTGGAAGCGCCAGTTCGGCGTCACGCCGATCCAGCCGTTCTGGACGACCCTGAACGCGGACGCGCCGTCGACCCCGCCGGCCTCGTAGGTGACCTTCACCTCGTGGACGCCGTCGCGCTCAGTCGCGGAGACGATCTCGATGTCGTCGAGTGTGGCGAGGGCGGCGCGACGCAGCAGAGCCTCGGATGCCGTCGGCTCGAAGTCCGCACCCTGGAGCACAGCGACGTCGAGCGCGACCCCCGGCACGCGCAGCGCATCGGCGGCACGGCCCTCGGCGAGCAGGTCGAGGTAGCGGTGCACGAACGCCGAGGGGCTGTAGAACTGCTGATACAGCGAGGCGCCGCCGGCGCCGAGGGCGGCCAGCAGCAGGACTCCGACGAGGCTGAGGATGGTGAGGTCGACACGAAGGCGCGCTCGCCCCGGTGACACCCTCCGCCCCTGCATCATGCGGCACAGTCTAGGGAAACGTGCTGTGACGAAGCCGAGCGGGAACCGCCGTGACGGGAGCGGCCGCACGCCGCTGGAGAAATTAGCATGGAGGGCGTGTCTGCGCCGCCTCTCTCCGCCGAACAGCAGGAGCTGTTCGACCTCATCGAGAACTCGGACGAGCACGTCTTCATCACGGGTCGCGCCGGCACCGGCAAGTCGACCCTGCTGCAGCACTTCGCGTGGAACACCCGCAAGCAGATCGCGATCTGCGCGCCCACCGGCGTCGCCGCGCTGAACGTCGAGGGGCAGACGATCCACTCGCTGTTCCGGCTGCCGATCGGGTTGATCGCCGAGGGCGACATCGATCAGTCGGATGCCACGCGACGCATCCTCAACGCCATCGAGACGCTCGTGATCGACGAGATCTCGATGGTGAACGCCGACCTGATGGATGCCATCGACCGGTCGCTCCGGCAGGCGAGGGGCAAGCGCGGGATCCCGTTCGGCGGGGTGCAGGTGGTGATGTTCGGCGACCCGTACCAGCTGGCGCCCGTGCCGCCACGGGGAGATGAGCTGCGCTACATCCAGGACCACTACCGCTCGTTCTGGTTCTTCGACGCGAAGGTGTGGACGGGCGGCCTGGCGTCGTCGGAAGCCGGCGGGATGCTGGATCTCGGCACCCACGGCGCGAAGCTGCACGTGCACGAGCTGGTGCACATCCACCGCCAGTCCGATGACGGCTTCAAAGCCATGCTGAACGCGGTGCGCTACGGGCGGGTCACGGCCGAGATCGCCGGAACGCTGAACGCGCAGGGTGCGCGCACGCCGCCGGAGTCCGAGCCCGGCGAGGTGCCGATCATCACCCTCGCCACCCGCAACGACATCGTCAACAGCATCAACAAGCGCCATCTCGCCGCTCTCCCCGGACGCGAGCAGACCGCGCAGGCCGAGGTCAGCGGCGACTTCGGCCGCGGTGAGGCGAACTACCCGGCCGATGCCGAGCTGAAGCTGAAGGTCGGCGCGCAGGTGATGTTCCTGCGCAACGACACCTCGATGCAGGGCGAGCCGCCGCGGTGGGTGAACGGGTCGATCGGCACGGTCACCCGCATCCTCGGCGGCAGCGTGCGCGTCGAGGTCGACGGCGAGGAGTTCGACGTCGAGCCCGCCGTCTGGGAGAGGTTCCGCTACGCGTACAACCCGGGCACGAAGACGCTGACCCGCGAGGTGGCCGCCGAGTTCACGCAGTTCCCGCTGCGGCTGGCGTGGGCGGTGACGATCCACAAATCCCAGGGCAAGACCTATGAGCAGGCGATCGTCGATCTGGGTTCCGGCGCCTTCGCGCCCGGTCAGACCTACGTCGCATTGTCGAGGCTGACCAGTCTCGACGGCCTGTACCTCTCGCGTCCGCTGCGGCCGAGCGACATCCGCGTCGACGAGGACGTCCGCCGCTTCATGCGAGAGGCGTGGGAGGCCCGGCAGGCCGCCAAGATCGAGAGCTGATCGGATGCCACGGGTGGCGGGCTCTCAGCATCCGCGTTCTAGACTCGGATGATCCACCCTCGGGAGAGTCGATACATGCCACTTCTTTCGTCGCGCCGTGCGCGCGCCGCCCTCGGCGGTGCCGTCGCGCTCGCCATCGCGCTGACCGGATGCTCGGCGTCGGAGCCGGAGTTCACGTACACGCCGCCTGCGCAGGTGGACGGGAAGCTTCCCGACGACGTCACCGCGCAGCTGCAGTCGGCGGTCGACAATGCCATCGTCGCCAGCGGATCCACGGGCGCCATCGTCGGCGTCTGGGTGCCGTGGAGCGGCCAGTGGGTCACCGGTGTGGGCACGCAGAGCGGCGGAGAGAGCGAGAAGGTCACCGCCGATATGTCGTTCCGCGTCGCCGATGTGACGCGCCTGATGACCTGCGACGTGCTGTACGGCATGGCGGATGCCGGTGAGATCGAGCTCGACACCCCCGTGCCGGACTACGTCTCCGGCGTCTCCGACATGGACGACATCACGCTCCTGGATCTGTGCAATGGCACCAGCGGCATCGCCTCGTCAGAGGGCGCCGCGAAGCCGTATTGGCTCAACACGCCGGAGCGCGAGTGGGCGCCGCTGCGCCTCGCCAGCCTCGGCCTCGGCGTCGAGCGCGGCCCCGCGCACACCACCTACAAGGATTCGGATGCCGGATACATGCTGCTCGGGCTCGCGCTCGAGCGCGCCACCGGCAAGACCGCGTCCGAGCTGATCGCCGAGTACGTCACGACGCCGCTGGCACTGGCATCCACGTCTCTGCCCGCAGCGACCGCCTCGGCTCCGAAGCCCGGTCCGGCGCTGCAGGGCAGCTACCTGCCGGCCGTTGAGGGCGGATACGACTGCACGGCGCCGATCGACATCACGAAGAGCTCGTCGAGCCTCGGCTTCACCGACTCGGGCGCCGTCTCGACGATCAGCGACCTGGGTCGCTACGTGCAGGCGACAGCCCGTCAGGCGCTGCGCGAAGAGGGCGCGGAGCCCGCGCGCTTCGGCTCGCCGCTGCCGGCGTACGACAAGGCGCCGAGCTGGTACCAGGCCACCGGCGGTGCGCTGATGGTCGGCTCGCTCATCGGTCAGCAGGGCTGGGTGCCCGGTTATGCCACCGCCGCCTACTCCGACCCGGCGACGGGATTCACGGTCGCGGTGACGCTGAACGGCTCCAGCGGCGGCGGCGCGATGGCCGGCTACCTCTCGTGGCAGCTCGCGGCGATCGCCTCGAAGGCGCCGGCGGCCGAGGGGCAGACGGCTCCGGAGTTCGGTCTGCCGTTCACGGCTGAGCAGTACGGCGACGCCATCGCCAAGGCCGCGATCTGCTCGCCGCCTGCCGCCGAGTGACCGCGGAGCTGTTTGGATCAGGCGATCCGCTCGGATCAGGCTGATTTCGCGGGAATCGTCCTGATCCCGGCGGATCGCCTGTTCTCGGATGCCCGAATGCCGGCATCCGACCCGATCGCAGCGGCGCGACGCGGCGGCCGCCCATGAAATGATGGACGGGTGCGTCCCTCCCGTCGAATCCCGCTGCTGCGCGGGTTCGTCGGCGCCACGATCGCGACCTTCGTCGCGCTGCTCTCGCACGTCTGGGTGGACGGCGCGATGCCCGGGATGCTGGGAGTGGCCGTTCCGTGGATGCTCTCGTTCATGATCTGCACGCTGCTCGCCGGCCGCCGCCTGTCGGTCGTTCGGCTGAGCATCGCCGTCTCCGCGTCGCAAGCGCTGTTCCATGCGCTGTTCGTGCTCGGCAGCATCACGCCGCGCGGGGGCTTCGCCCCGCACGTGCACGGCTCCCTGCCGCTGTCGCTCGAGGGCGGAACGCCACTGATCCCGGAGGACGCCGGGATGTGGGTCGCTCACGGCATCGCAGCCGTGCTGACGATCGTCGCACTGCACCGCGGTGAGCGCATCGTGCGGGCGCTGGTGGCCGTGGCATCCGATGTCGCCGCCTGGCTGCGCCGGGTCGTCGTCGCTGTCGTGCTCGCATCCGTTCCGCTTCCGGCGGGCCGCCGCTGGGCATCCGTCCGCGCACCGCACCCCGCGGTCCCGCACCTCACGGCGCTGCGGCGCCGGGGCCCGCCTTTTCGTCTCATCTGACTCACGCACGGCCTCCGGCCGCCCACATCGGCGCGATCCCGCGCCGATCCCGGCGCGATCCCGCGCCGATCCCGGCGCGCATCCCGCGTCGATCCCGGCGCGCATGTCGCGCGCCACAGATGCAGACGCCGCATTCGCGGCATCCGAAGAGAGGTTTCACATGTTCCGTATCCGCACTGTCCTCGCGACCGCCGCCGTGGCCGTCGTCGCAGGTCTCGCCATCGCCGCTCCGGCATCCGCCCACGACGAGCTCGTGTCGAGCTCGCCCGCGGCCGATGAGCAGCTGACGACGGCGCCCGAGCAGATCACGCTCACGTTCTCGAACAACCTGCTGTCGCTGGAGGAGAACAGCGGCACCGCGATGACCGTCGAGGACGAGTCCGGTCAGGACTGGGTCGCAGAGGCTCCGGTCGTCCAGGGCGACACCGTCACCGTTCCGCTCAAGGCCGACATGCCCAACGGCGCGTACCTGGTGACGTGGAAGGTCGTCTCGAGCGATGGCCACCCCACCTCCGGCGAGTACTCGTTCTCGCTCGCCGCGGCCGAGGTCGCACCGACCGAGACGGCGACCACCGCGCCGGTGGAGACGGCAGCTCCCGAGACCGAGACGCCCGAGCCGGTCGTGACGCCGATCTCGGCCCCCGCGGATGAGACGCCGTGGCCGCTGCTGATCGGCCTCGGCGTCGTCGTGCTGGCCGCCGTCGTCACGTTCATCGTCATCCTGGTTCGCAAGCGCCGCTGACGCCGGGGCCGGGACCGGGTCCGTCACCTGCCGAGAAACCACTTCCCGCACGAGAATCCGCCCCGCACGGGGCGTTTCGTGCAGGAAGTGGTTTCTCGCAGTTACGGGCGGCGGCCTCGGACGCCTGCGACACACCAGAATGGGGGGATGAGCATCGCCGAGTCATCGCATCCGTTCGACGCCATCACCGAGACCGAGCTGCGTCAGGCCGGCAGCGTCAAGTGGACGAGGTTCCCCGGCACGATCGGCACCTTCATCGCCGAGATGGACTTCGGCGTCGCTCCGGTGATCTCCGAGGCCATCCGCGCTGCACTGGATGCCGGCCTCACCGGCTACCCGCCCCAGCCGATAGCCGAGGCGCTGCAGGCGGCGACGGCGCGCTGGTACGCCGACCACTTCGGCTGGCAGGTCGCCGCGGCGGATGTGCGCCTGGTGTCGGACGTGATCGCGGCGTACGAGTTCGCGATCACCACGTACACGAAGCCCGGGGGAGCGGTGATCGTGCCGACCCCGGCCTACATGCCGTTCCTCGATGTTCCGCTGCGCCATGGCCGGCGCGTGATCGAGGTGCCGAGCGTCGAGGTTGATGGTCGCTGGCGGATGGATCTGGATGCCGTCGCCGCGGCCTTCGCCGACGGCGCCGAGCTGCTGGTGCTGTGCAACCCGCACAACCCGCTGGGCACCGTCGCGACGCGCGATGAGCTGCTGCAGATCGCGGACGTGGTGTCGGATGCCGGCGGGCGGGTGTTCTCGGATGAGATCCACGCCCCGCTCGTGTACACCCCGGCGAGGCACATCCCGTACGCCTCGGTGTCGGATGCCGCTGCCGCGCACACGCTGACGGCGACGTCCGCCTCGAAGGCGTGGAATCTGGCCGGCTTCAAGTGCGCGCAGCTGATCCTCTCGAACGACGAGACGCGCGACGCGTGGGAGGCCGACGGCGGCTGGGCCGGCCACGGCACGGCGACCATCGGCATGATCGCGCAGCTCGCCGCGTACACCGGCGGGGAGGGGTGGCTGGACGAGGTGACCGAGTACCTCGACGGAAACCGGCGCGAGCTGGCGGCCCTGGTTGCCGAGCACCTGCCCGGCGTGACCGTGACGGCACCCGAGGGCACCTACATCGCGCTGCTCGACTTCCGCGCCACCGGGCTGACGGGAGACCTGGGGGAGTGGTTCCGCGACAACGCCGGTGTGGCGATGACCGACGGCGCGGCGTGCGGCAAGGCCGCCATCGGATACACCCGATTCGTGTTCGCGACGCCGCGGCCGATCATGCGCGAGGCGATCCTGCGCATCGCGAAGGCGCTGGAGGCGCGGGCTTCCTGAGGCCAGGTGCGTGGGGTGCGCGGGTGCCCGGGTGCCAGTGGTCGGGTGCGGTTCACCCGAGAGCAGGCCGGTTCGCGAGAACAGGCTGATTCTCGGGGAACCAGCCTGCTCTGGGTGACGAGCCTGTTCTGGGTGACACGCTTGTCTTGGACGCAGTCTGTCTGGGTGACGCACGGCTGCCGGGTGCCGACAGGATGTCCGACCCCGCGGGTACCGTCGCTCGTGTGACAGGAACTGATGCGCTCGCCGGGCTGGACGCGGCACAGCTGGAGGCCGTCGAGCACGGTGACTCACCGCTCGTGATCGCTGCGGGCGCGGGAACCGGCAAGACGCGCGTGCTCACCTCGCGGGTCGCCCGCTTGCTTGAGGCGGGTGTCGCGCCAGAGCGCATCCTGCTGCTGACGTTCACCCGCCGGGCGGCGGCGTCGATGATCTCGCGAGCGGCGGCCCTGTGCGGTGACGCGCAGGCGGCTCAGCGCATCGCCGGCGGCACGTTCCACGCGGTCGCGCATCGTGTCGTCGCCGAGCACGCGCAGCATCTCGGGCTGGCGGATGTCACCGTCATCGATCCCGATGATGTGATCGATCTGCTCGACCTGCTGCGCAGCGAGCACGGTCTGGACGGAACGTCTCAATCCGGTGGCCAGGCGGTCCGGCTGCCGACGACGCGCACCATGGCCGACATCGGCTCGCGTGCGATCAACACGGGCATGTCGGCGCGCAAGGTCATCGAACAGCAGTTCCCGTGGGCGATCGAGCACACCGATGCCATTCTCGGCCTGCTGCGGCATTACAGCATCCGAAAACGCGAACGCGGTCTGCTCGACCTCGACGACCTGCTCATCGCCTGGCGGGCGCTGGTGCGCGATCCCGACGTCGGGGCGCGCCTGCGCGCACGATGGGACTGGGTGCTGGTGGACGAGTATCAGGACGTGAACAGCCTGCAGGTCGACATCGTGCGCGGTCTCGCGCCCGATGGTCGCGGGCTGACCGTGGTGGGCGACGACGCGCAGGCGATCTACGGCTTCCGCGGTGCGAGTGCCGGTCACCTCCTCGACCTCGCGGAGTCCTTTCCGGATGCCACGATGGTGCGACTGGAACGCAACTTCCGCTCGACCCAGCCCATTCTGGATCTCGCGAACGAGGTCCGGCCGGGCGAACTGCCGCTGCGACTTCGCGCGGATCGGTCGGATGCGGGCATCCGACCCTCTCTCGTCGTCTGCCGCAACGCGGACGACGAGGCGCGCACGGTCGCGGATCGGATCCTCGCCGCGCACGTCGATGGGATGCCGCTGCGCGAGCAGGCGGTGCTGATGCGCACCGGCTCGCACAGTGCCCTGCTCGAGGTGGAGCTGAAGGTGCGGAACATCCCGTTCCACAAGTTCGGCGGCATCGGGTATCTCGAGACCTCGCACGTGCGCGACCTGCTGGCCGGCTTTCGCGTCGTGCTCAATCCTTCCGACGAGGTCTCCTGGTACCGGCTGCTGACCAGGCACCGCGCGATAGGCAAGGCGTCCGCGCGCTCGCTCGCCGGGATTCTCGCCGACGGTGGGATCGATCGGGCGTCGGATGCTGTCGCCGCCGCCCCCGCGAAGGGACGCACAGGTCTCGCGTCGACCCTTTCGCTGCTCGGGGCGGTGGATGCCACGACGACAGTGCCCGAGATCGTCGAGGCCTGCCGTGGCGCGGTCGATCCGCTGCTGCGGGTGCACTATCCGGACTGGCAGCGCCGCGTGAGCGACGTCGACGGCATCGCGCAGGCGGCCGCGCGCCAGTCGGATCTGCGTGCCTTCGTCAGCGAGCAGGCGATCGACCCGGTGAATGTGGCGGGCGACTGGGCGAAGAAGCCCGAGCTCGATGAGGACTGGGTGACGCTGTCGACGATCCATTCGGCGAAGGGGCTCGAGTTCAGTGCCGTGCACGTGATCCGCTCGTGCGACGGGGCGATGCCGTCGGACATGGCACTGTCGACGCCTGCGGGGCTGGTCGAGGAGCAGCGCCTGTTCTACGTCGCGCTCACCAGGGCGCGCGACACGCTCGACGTGTATGCGCCGTCGCGGTTGCCGACGCATCCGACCTCGTTCCTCGCGCGGCACGTCGTCGCGAAGCCGAGCCGGTTCTTGACTGCTGAGGCGCGCCGGCTGATGGATGCCGTCGACACGGCGTCTGGCGTCGGAGACGTGCCGGTCGCTGAGCCCGTGCCTGTGGGGGCGACCGCACCGCGCATCCGACTCGACGAGTTCGACGACCTGTTCGCGTGAGCGGGCGCCTCTCGTACATCGTCTTGAGCAGTTTGGCCAGGGGGTCGCGTCGATCGAGGGAATCCCGGAGCGTGGAGTGCATTCCACCGATGACTGAGAGGACAGATCGATGACTGACGAGAACACCAGAGTCGCCTTCCTGGCCACTGACGGGTACGAAGACAGCGAGCTGACCGAACCGTGGCGGGCAGTGGCCGAGATGGGCGCGACGCTGACGATGATCGCGCCTTCGGCGGGTGAGATCACGGGCAAGAACGGGCATGTGCAGGCGGTCGATGCCGTCGTCGGAGAATCTTCGGCGGATGAGTTCGATGCCCTCGTGCTGCCGGGCGGGGTCGTGAACGCCGATCACCTCCGGATGGACGAGGCATCAGCGAAGTTCGCGCGCGCCTTCTTCGAGCAGCACAAACCGGTCGGGGTGATCTGCCACGGCGCCTGGATCCTCATCGAAGCCGGTGTCGTCGACGGGCGCAGGATGACGAGCTATCCGAGCCTGCGCACCGACCTGCGCAACGCCGGTGCCGACTGGGTCGATGAAGAGGTCGTGGTCGACCAGGGCCTCGTCTCGAGCCGCACGCCTGACGATCTTCCCGCGTTCAACGCGAAGCTCGTGGAGGAGATCCGCGAGGGCAAGCACTCGGGTCAGGTCGCTTAGCTGCACGTGCTCCGCGCCGCAGTTACGCACGTCGCGGGGAGCCAGATGTCGGTTATGGGGGTCCCGGAACCGTCATTTCGCTCCCCGCGGACCGCTGTGCGGCCGCCACCGCGCTCACGCAGCCGGATGCACAAGCACGAACCGCTCGCAAAGTACCGGCATGTCGGATGCCCAGCCACGCGGGTCTTCGGAGTGATCCCGCCAGAACCGCTCGTGGATCTCGCGCCACGCGTCGAGCGTGCGGTCGCCTTCGCCTTCGGCGTGTGCGTGCTCCTCGCTGACCTCATCGAACGGCACGATCTCCAGCGCGGTCGTGCGGATGACCGCGCGAGGCTCACCACGGCCGTCGAGGATGATGCTGAGCTCGCCGACCTGAGGCATCGGGTCGCCGGACGCCTCGTAATCCCACACCGATGATGCGGTCCCTGTCTTGACGCCGGAGACGACGAGTTCGAGCAGGCCGTCGGCGTGCTCGGGCGTTGCGCCGAACGCGCACGCCTCCGGTGCTTCGGCGGGAAGATTCGGGATCTCGGTGCGCACACGCTGCCAATAGGCGGCGACGGCTGCGGGGTCGGCGGTGGTCGTCATGGATACGACACTACGGCCGTGTGCGCGAGCGATGACCGGGTCACCCGACAAGGCGCCGCTCGGCTTCGTCGATCAGCGTCGCAGCTTCACGCAGCGCGACCTCTCGATCGTGGCTGTTCAGCAGTCCGGCGCCGTACTGAGTGTCTGACTTCAGCGTGATCAGCCGTGACAGTCGCTTGCTCAGCGATTGGTCGACCCGAGCGAGAAGCGTGATCGCGGCCTTGTGGTCCGGGCCACTGTATCGAGGCGAGCGCGAGCTTCGGTGCGATCCGATGCGCGGCTGGGGAGTTTTTTCGGAGTCATCGATTCGGCAGCCTTTCGAGAAAGGTAAACGGATCATCGCCGACGACGCGGATCGCGTCCTCGCGCCAGTTCCGCACGATCGGTTCATCGGCGGCCGCAAGATTCATGAACGCGGTCTCCGTGAACGTGAGTGCTTGGAGGTCGTTGCCGGTCCAGCGCTTGACCGCCTGGGCTAGGGCATCCGTTTGCCGCATCCAGTCCAAAGATCGTGGGTCGACAGAGTCCGGCCCGATGATCGCAAGATCGATGTCGCTGACCTCGTCCGCCTCGCCCCGCGCGAACGATCCGAACACGAACGCGTGCAACGGACGAGGGTTAAGCTGTTCGAGCTCGTCACGCAGTCCCTCCACGATCCGCACGCGAGCTCGGCTCGCCGACAGCACCGCATCGGCGAGCATGTGTTCACGGTTCAGGGCGTACAGGTAGCCGGTTGCGGCAGGTGATGCCGTGACGAGGCCGTGCTCGACCAGCCGTGCGATGACAGGCAACTGTCCGCTGCGCGTGCCGCGTGCGCTAGCGCGCCAGATCGCTGAAGCGCTCTGCGGCTCCTCAGTTCTTGCCAGGACTTCGAGCACGGCCGAATCGAGACTTGGAATAAGTGATCGAAGGGGCGCGCTGAGATCCATCTCCCCAGGGTGAAGAAATATCGACAGGTTGTCAAGTATTTCGGCAACGAACGGTGCCCTATGGTCGAGGCATGGCAGGTCAGGGTGCGGCGAATCTGAGGGTGGCGTTCCTCGGTGGCGGGAACATCAACCGCACGCTGCGCGAAGAGGTTGAGCGAACGCGGCCCTACGAGGTGATCGGCACGTTCGGCCGCGACGACGAGCTGCCCACAGGCGCCGATGTCGACGTCGTCGTGGAGGCGGCCACGCAGGCCGCGGTGCGCGAGCGGGTTCCCGCGCTGCTGGATGCCGGGGTGGATGTCGTCCTTCTCTCGGTCGGAGCGCTGTCGGATGCTGCCGTCCGAGCACGGCTGCTGGGGCCTCAAGCGCCCGGCGGCGGCAAGCTCATCGCCTGCACCGGGGCGATCGGCGGTCTCGATCAGGTGCGGGCGCTGCGCGCCGCCGGCCCACTGCGGACGGTGTCGATAGAGAGTCGCAAACTGCCGGCCGCCCTTGTGCAGCCGTGGATGTCTCCTGAACTGCAGCACGACCTGCGAGCGGGAGGCCGCGAGATCATGCTGGCGGACGGCCCTGCGGGTCAGGTGTCGCAGCGCTTCCCGTCGTCGGCGAACGTCGCGGCCGCGCTCGCGCTGGCGGCGGATGCCTGGGACCTCGCGACCGCCAGGATCATCGCCGATCCGGCGGCTGTGCACACCAGGCACGAGATCCATGCCGTCGGCGAGTTGGGCGAGGTGCGCGTCGTCGTGGAGAACGCGCCGTCGCCGGAGCGTCCGCGATCCAGCGCGGTCGTCGCCTGGGCCGCGTTGCGCGCGCTCGACGACTACGCGCGGTTGAGGGACTTCGCCGGGCCACCCGGTGTGCTGATGCTCTGAGGCCGGATCCGGACCCAGCGGCGACGGCGGGCGAGTGTCTTCGTTATCGTCGACACACATGAGGAACAATCCGCTGCGGGAAATAGGTCAGGTCTTCATCCCCGTTCGCGATATCTCGGCATCCGCCGCCTGGTATGCACGACTGCTGGGCGCAGAGGCGCCTGCGCCGACGCACGAGAACACGATCGTGGATCTTCCGACCCCGTCCGGACCGCGACTGGCGCTGGATTCCACCGCGCCGTTCACCCCGGACGGACCACCTCGCTTCTTCTGGTGGACGGACGACCTCGACGACGCGGGGCGGCATCTCGGCAGCCTCGGCATTCCCCTGGTCACCGGACCGATCGACATCGGCAGCGTCTCGTTCGTGCAGTTCCGCGATCCCGATGGGAACCTGCTCATGGTGTGCGCACGCAACGCATAGTCGACAGCCGTCGTCGCCGGCATCCGTCAGCGCAGCGCGGCGGTGATCGCGATCGTCGCCAGTGACGTCACCGTCACCAGCGCCCACAGGATCCCGCCGAGGGCGAGCGGACGCCAGCCGGAGCGGCGCAGCGCGGGGATGTCGGTGGACAGGCCGATGCCTGCGAGGGCCATCGCGATCAGGAAGACGCTGGCGTGCACGAGCAGGTCGCGCGGTCCGTCCGGGATGATGCCAGTGGAGTTCACGGCCGCGACGACGACGAACCCGATCAGGAACCACGGCACGAGCTTGGCGATGCGGCTGCCGTCGAGCTTCTGCCCGTCGGCGTGCCGGCGGGCCTCCATGACCGACAGGCCGATGCTGATCGGGATGATCATCAGGGTGCGCACGAGCTTGACGACCACGGCGAACCCGAGCGCGGCGGTGCTGTAGACGCTCGCTGCGGCGACGACGGAGCTGGTGTCGTTGATGGCGGTTCCCGCGAGCAGCCCGAAGGTGTGCGGGTCGAGGTTCAGCGCGTGGCCGATCATCGGGAAGAGCACGACGGCGAGGATGTTGAAGAGGAAGATCGTCGAGACGGCGTACGCGATCTCGGCGCTCACAGCGCCGATCACCGGCGACACCGCAGCGATCGCGGAGGCGCCGCAGATCCCGGTGCCCACGCCGATCAGCGTGGTCAGGCGGCGTTCGACGCGCAGGGCTCGCCCGATCCACCATGCGCCGAGCAGGCAGGCGAGCAGGCTCGACAGCATGATCGGCAGTGACTCCAGACCCACCTGCAGGATGCTGCCGATCGACAGCTGCACGCCCAGCAGCACGACGGCGAGCTGCAGCAGGAACTTGCCCGAGTAGGCGATGCCCGGCTGGATGAGGGCATCCGCTCGCTCATGGTGTCGCATGAGGTGCGGCCGCAGCACCGACAGGATGACGCCGATGACGATCGCCGGCACGGCGGAGCCGAGCACCGGGAAGATCGCGCCGATGCCGGTGGCGACGAGGGCTATGGCGGCGGTGAGGAGCACCCCCGGCAGCACGTCGCCGCCGCGGCGGCTGAGGCGATGCGGCAGTGTGGCGACGGGTGAGAGCTGCACCCTCCCACCCTTCACGATGCGCCGACCGGCCGGTACCGGGCTATTGTCGATGGGGGTACAAGATCAACCTGTGGGGTGGGCATGCACGGAGTCCCGGAGATCGATGCGCTGGAACTGCTCTCGGCAGCCGTGCGCTACGGCTCGATCTCGGCAGCGGCCCGCGAGTGCGGGGTGTCGCAGCAGTCGGCGTCCACGAGGCTGCGCGGCGTCGAGCGCCAACTCGGCATGGAGCTCTTCCTTCGCACGCCGCACGGCGTCGTGCCGACGCCGGAAGGCGAGACTGTCGCATCCTGGGCGGCGGACGTGCTCGCAGGCGCTGAGAGGTTCCGCGCCGGAGTCGAGACGCTGCGCGACGAGCGGCGCCGGGAGCTCACGGTCGCTGCGAGCCAGACGGTGGCCGCCCACATGGTTCCGGCGTGGCTGGTCGTGTTGCGCGAGCGGCAGATGCGCGCGGGGCGCACGCCCACGGCGGTGCGGATGCTGACGGGCAACAGCAACCAGGTCGCCGATCTCGTTCGCGGCGGCGCCGTCGACCTGGGGTTCATCGAGTCGACGACGGTGCCGGCCAACCTGTCGCAGTCGGTCGTCGGCATGGACGCCCTGGCGCTGGTCGTCGACCCCGGGCATCCCTGGGCGCGACGCGAAACGGTCTCGCTCGGCGAGGTGGCGGATGCCGGACTCGTCGCCCGGGAGGCGGGCAGCGGCACCCGGCAGACCTGGGAGGACGCGGTGCGCGATCGGCTCGGACGCGACGCGGCAGCGCCCGCGATCGTCCTCCCCACGTCGGCGGCCGTGCGCCTCGCGGTCGCCGAGGGGCTGGCCCCCGCCATGCTTTCGCGCCTCGCCGTGATCGACGACATCAGACTCGCGCGGCTCGTCGAGGTGCCGATGGAGGGACCGCCAGTGGTGCGCCCGATCACCGCGCTGTGGCGCGGAACGGCGCGCGATCTGACCTCCACGAGCCGGGAGCTGGTGGAGGTCGCGGCCGACGGAAACTGATCGGTCGGCAGGGCTTGAGCCTGCTGTTTCTGCCTGGGGTCGGGCCGTTACGCACTCTGCACGTGTCATGTCGCCGCAGCCGCTCCCTCGGCATAGGCGTCGAGGAAATCACCGCTGGGCGGAATCTCGGTGATGACGTCGATGAGCACGCCTGACGGGTCGGCGACGATGAAGTGGCGCTGTCCGAAGTCCTCGGAGCGGATCGGCAGCAGCGGGGCGAGGCCGCCTTCCACGACGAGGCGCTGCCACCACGCGTCGACATCGTCGACCTCGAGGTTCGTGAGCACACCCGCCGCCGGCGTGCGGTGGCCGGCGGGGATGGTCTCGTGCGTCGCGTCGAGGAACGCGATCTCCGCGCCGCTGTCGGGATGCCGAAGGCTCACGTACCAGTCGGTGGCGAAGGTCTCGTCGAACCCGAGTCGCTCCTTCCAGAAGGCGGCGGTCTCGGTGACGAGTTCGGTGGCGATGACGGGGTAGAGGCGGTGAAGCATGTGGTCTCCTGGGTTGACATACCGTTGGTATGTGAAATTAATTGACATACCGCTGGTATGTCAAGATGGATGCATGAGTCGAGAAGAGCAGCGGGATGCCACGCGACGAGCCCTGGTGACCTCGGCGTCGCGCCGCTTCGCAGCTGCGGGGTATGCGGCGACGTCACTGCCGGAGATCGTGTCGGACGCTGACGTGACGAAGGGTGCCCTGTACCATCACTTCGGTTCGAAGACCGAGCTGTTCGAGGCTGTCCTGTCTGAGGCGCAGGAGACGGTGGCAGCGCAGGTGGTCAGCGCCGCGGAGAGCGCCGGCCCGGATGCCTGGGATCAGCTGCTCGCCGGATGCCGGGCCTTCCTCGAGGCATCGACGGATGCCCGGGTGCAGCGAATCATGCTCATCGACGGTCCCGCAGTGCTCGGATGGGCGAGGTGGCGACGGTACGACGACGCGAATTCCGCGCAGCACCTCGGCGAGGCGATCGCAGAGCTCACCGAACAGGGCGTGCTGACCGGAGACGTCGCCGCCACGACGCGGCTGCTCTCCGGAGCGATGAACGAAGCGGCGCTCTGGTCGGCGGAGGCTCCGGCCCAAGACAGGGTGCGGAATCTCGACGCCGCGATGGCGACCTTGACCGCGATGCTCGAGGGCCTGCGCGTGCGGTGATCCTGTGGAGGGGCTGACGGGAATCGAACCCGCGCTGTCTGCTTGGGAAGCAGAAGTTCTGCCATTGAACTACAGCCCCGAACGCCTGGTGGCGTCTGGCCAGCATAACAAAGGCGTGCAGCATCCGACGCGCGCGGCGCCGCCATAACTCAGGAGATCTGCCCGACTTCGAGCGCAGCTTCGGCAGGAATCGGCCGGCACGGAGCGGATCTCCGGAGTTGCGGCATGAAACCACGCCGCAAAACCACGCCGCAAAGCCACGCCGCAACACCCCGGGTATGGCACTACGGTGCCATACCCGTCCCGAAACGTTCATCCTCGCGACTGACGCGCACCCTGCCACAAAGAAATAGCGTCGAAGACATGATCACAGCAGAAGGTCTCAGCAAGCGATACGGCGACAAGCTCGCCGTCGACGACGTGTCTTTCACAGTGCGCCCGGGCATGGTCACGGGCTTCCTCGGGCCGAACGGTGCCGGCAAGTCCACCACCATGCGGATGATCGTCGGCCTCGACCGCCCGACGACCGGCACGGTCACCGTCAACGGTCAGCCGTACTCCAAGCTCAAGTCCCCGCTCAGCGAGGTCGGCGTGCTGCTCGACGCCAAGGCCGTGCACACCGGCCGCAGCGCCCGCAACCACCTGAAGGCCATGGCCGCGACCCATGGCATCCCGTCCTCGCGCGTCGATGAGGTGATCGACATCGCCGGAATCGGCTCGGTCGCCCGCAAGCGCGCCGGCGGGTTCTCGCTCGGCATGGGGCAGCGCCTCGGCATCGCCGCGGCCCTGCTCGGCGACCCGCACACGCTCATCCTCGACGAGCCGGTCAACGGCCTCGACCCCGAGGGCGTGCGCTGGGTGCGCCAGTTCGCGCGCCACGCGGCATCCGAAGGACGCACCGTCCTGCTCTCCAGCCACCTGATGAGCGAGATGCAGCAGACCGCCGACCATCTCATCGTGCTCGGCCGGGGCAAGGTGCTCGCCGACGCCCCGCTGCCCGAGATCGTCCGCGCGTGGACCACCGCCCGCGTTCATGTGCGCAGCCCTCGGGCATCCGAACTCGCCGACGCCGTCGCCGGACGCGACGTCGAGATCGTCTCCACCGACCAGTTCACGCTCGACGTCACCGGCCTGCCGGCATCCCGCATCGGCGACATCGCCGCCGAACGCGGCATCGCCGTGCACGAACTCACCCCCACCAGCGGCTCACTCGAAGACGCCTACCTCGCCCTCACCGGTGACGCCGTCGAGTACCGCAATCGCGACGTCTCACCGGATGCCGCAGGCGGTGCACCGCAACAGCAGCAGTCAGTCCTCGAGGAGGCCCGCGCATGACCGCCGTCCAGGCTCGCGCCACATACGTCAGCTCCACCGCATCCCAGGTGTCGTTCGTCCGCCAGCTGCGCAGCGAATTCGTCAAGCTGCTCTCGGTGCGCGGCACCTGGTGGTCGGTGGCGATCGTCGCGGCCCTCACCATCGGCATCGGCGTCCTCATCGGCGCCAACTTCCCTGAGGGCATGGGCGATCCGATCATGATCATCGTCTCGCCGGTGCAGTTCACCATGCTGCTCGCCGGCATCCTCGGTGTGATCTCAGTGACCGGTGAGTACTCCACCGGCATGATCCGCTCCACCCTCGCGGCCAACCCGGTGCGAGGGTCGGTGCTCGCAGCGAAGGCGGCCGTGCTCGCAGTCTTCATGTTCGTCGTCTCGCTGCTGATCTTCATCGCCGCGATGCTGATCGTCACGCCGTTCCTCGCCGCGGGCGATCTCGCCTTCGACTGGGCTGATCCGAGCGCCACGATCCTGCCGGTCATCGCCGCCTCGGCCGCGATGTCGCTGTTCGCTCTGATCGGTGTCGGGCTCGGCTTCCTGCTGCGATCCGGTGCCGCCGCGATCGCCGCCACCGTCGGCATCATCTTCGTGCTGCCGGTGATCCTCACGCTGCTCTCGGCCTTCCTGCCCGACCTCACCTGGCTGATCGACGTGGCCAACTACCTGCCGGCATCCGTCGCCCCCAGCGCGATCCTGCCGACGGACGGTCAGGCAGTCAGCGCGGGCGCCTCGTGGCTGACGCTCGGTGCGTGGGCAGCCGCGGCGCTCGCCGCGGGCTGGGTGGTGCTGCGCGGACGGGATGCCTGATCCCAGCATCCGCAACAGGATCCGCAACCGGGAGCGGCCACGTAGAGTCATGACCGTGCCTGATCCACGCAGTTCCTCATCGGCAGACATCTCTGCCGATGAGGAGCTGCGTCTGCCGCGGCCGCCCGGCGTCATCCGGCGGTTCTGGGCCCGGCATCCGCGCCTCGGCGATGCACTCATCGCCCTGATCTGCGTACTGCTCAGCCTGGGCGCGAACGCGACCTTTCCCGACACCGCAGAGCCGATATCGGTCGGTGAGGGTGTGTTCCTCAGCATCGTCATCGTCGGCGCTTCTGCGCTGCTGATGTGGCGTCGTCGCCGACCGGAGATCGTGCTCGTCGCCGCCATCATCGTGGAGCTGCTGCTCCTGACGATCACAGGCTCGACCGGGGCTCCGATGCTCCCCGTGGCCGTGTACTCACTCGCCGTGTACCGCTCCACGCGGGCCTGCTGGATCGGCCTCGGAATCAGTGTGCTGCTCGTCGCGGCTCTCGCCTACGGCTTGCTGCCCGGCGGAGCGATCACGGTGCAGCAGGCCATCAACGCCGGGCTGGCCACGGCCATCCCGGGGCTCATCGGCGCCCTCATCGGCATCAACGTCGGCAACCGCAAGCGCTACCTCGAGGCGATCATCGACCGCTCGCGGCAGCTGCTCGTCGAGCGCGATCAGCAGGCGCAGCTCGCGGCCGCCGCCGAACGCGACCGCATCGCCCGTGAGATGCACGACATCGTCTCGCATTCGCTGACGGTCGTGGTCGCGCTGTCCGAGGGCGCCGCCGCGACCGATGACCGCCGGCGAGCCCGTGAGGCCTCGACCGCAGCGGCGGCGACGGCCCGCAACGCGCTCACCGAGATGCGCTCGATGCTCGGCGTGCTGCGCGACGGCGACTCCGACACCCCGCTCGCTCCGCTGCGGGCCACCGATCCCGACGAGACCGTCGCCGCCGCGCGGCGGGCCGGCTTCGAGGCATCCCTCGCCGTCCGCGGACGCGCGCCAGAGACTCCCGCCCTCCGCCTCGCGATCGGGCGCATCGTGCAAGAGGGGGTCACCAACGCGATGCGGCACGCGCCGACGACGAAGCTGATCGACGTGCGCATCGACTACGACGCGTCGCCGATCGTGCTTGAGGTCGTCAACGACGGCGTGACAGGGTCGCCCTCGCAAGGCGGGTTCGGCCTGCGCGGTCTCACCGAGCGCGCATCGCTGCTCGGCGGCACGCTCGTCTCCGCCCCGGCGGGAGCGGGAAGATGGATGCTGCGCGCAGAGCTCCCGCGCACTGAACTCGCACCGGGTGCGGGCGAGGGCGGGCCCGTGTCGCCGCCCCTGCCCAGCGACGCCGCCCCCTCTCATTCACGTGATTCAGCAGGGGCGGCGACAACCAGCAGGGGCGGCGACGAGCGCGAGCCCACCCCTGTGCCTGAGCCCGAGTCGCAGACCCCGGAGGATGCCCCGTGACAGACCAGATCCGCGTGCTGCTGGTGGATGACCAGTCGCTCATCCGCGTCGGGTTCCGGATGGTGCTCGAGAGCGCCCCCGATCTGCTCGTCGTCGGCGAGGCCGCCGACGGCGCCGAGGCGATCAGTCAGGCCGCGGCTCTCCGCCCCGACGTGGTGCTCATGGACGTGCGGATGCCCGGCATCGACGGCATTGCAGCGACCGAGTCCATCGTCGCCGCGCGCCCCGAGACGCGGGTGTTGGTGCTGACCACCTTCGACCTCGACGAGTACGCGTTCGCGGCGATCCGGGCGGGCGCCGGCGGCTTCCTGCTCAAGGACGCGCAGCGGGACGAACTGCTCTCAGCGGTGCGGGCCGTGCACCGGGGCGACGGCGTGCTCGCCCCGCGCGTCACGCGGGCGCTGATCGACCGGGTGGCCGGCGACCTGGAGGCCCCACCGGTGGCATCCGACCCGCAGGCATCCGACGCTCAGGCATCCGACCCGATCGCGCAGCTCACCGAGCGCGAGCGCGAGATCTTCACCGCGATCGCGCGGGGAATGACGAACGCCGAGATCGCGGAGCAGTTCTTCCTCAGCGAGTCGACCGTGAAGACACATGTCGGGCGCGTGCTCGCCAAGCTCGATGCGCGCGACCGCGTGCACGTCGTGATCCTCGCTTACGAGCAGGGACTCGTGTGACGCTGCAGGGTCGTGTGACGCTGCAGGGTCGTGTGACGCTGCGGGGCCCAGCCGGGCACGTGCACCGGTTACGCTGAAGGCGTGCTTCTCAGCGATCGCGATATCAGGGCAGAACTCGCATCGGGCCGCGTCGGCCTCTCGCCGTTCGATGACACGATGGTGCAGCCGTCGAGTGTCGACGTGCGTCTCGACCGGTACTTCCGGCTGTTCGACAACCACAAGTACCCGTTCATCGATCCGTCCGAGGATCAGCCCGAGCTCACGCGCCTGATCGAGGTTGCTCCCGATGAGCCGTTCATCCTGCATCCGGGCGAGTTCGCGCTCGGCGCCACCTTCGAGCAGGTCACGCTGCCGAACGACATCGCCGCACGCCTGGAGGGCAAGTCGTCGCTGGGCCGGCTCGGCCTGATCACGCACTCGACCGCCGGCTTCGTCGACCCCGGCTTCACCGGCCACGTCACTCTCGAGCTGGCCAACGTCGCCACCCTGCCGATCAAGTTGTGGCCGGGGATGAAGATCGGCCAGTTCTGCTTCTTCCGCCTGACCTCGCCGGCCGAGAACGCCTACGGCTCGGGACCGTACGGAAACCGCTACCAGGGGCAGCGCGGCCCCACTGCATCCCGCGCATTCCAGAACTTCCACCGCACCGACGTGAGCACGACCGATGCGGGAGCGATCGGAGGCTGACATGTCCAATCCTGTCGAGGGCGAGAACGGTGACGCGAAGGCGGCCCCGCCGCCCGAGACCGGAGCGACATCGCCTGAGAGTGCAGTGTCGGATGCCAGCGCGGCATCGCCTGAGAGTGCAGTGTCGGATGCCATCAGCGAGGCCGCTGCGGCCGCTGACGCGCCGCCGCTCACAGCGGATGACGTCGCGGACGTCGAGATCCCGGATGCTGAGATTCCCGCCCCGGCCGTGCCGGACCCGGAGATCCCCGATCCGGTTCTGCCGGCGTCGGTGCTCGACGCTCCGGTGATTCCGCCGGCGGCGGCTGCCGGCGAAGAGGACCCCGTGCCCGCGACGCGAGCGGCGCGGCGGACGCTGCCGAGTGTGGACTCGCTGCCCAAGCCGGCTCCGATCCCGCGGGACCCCGCGGTCGTGCCGCCCGCATCCGGGGCCACGCCCGGAAACTATCGCGGCTGGACGATCGCCATCTTCAGCATCCTCTTCCTGCTGCTGATCGCAGCCGTCGCGACGATCGGCGTGCTGCTCGGAACCGGGGCGAACCCGTTCCCCTCGGCTGAGGTGTTGCCGGCCGCAGCTGCGCCGGTGCCGGGATGGGTTTCGCCGGTCGGATAGACGCGGAACCGGCAGAAGGCATGCCGGCGGGGCGGGCGGAACCCCGCCCGCCCGCGCACCGGTCAGTGCGTGTGGATGTGTACGTGGTGCTCGACCGCGCGGCGTCCGTATCCGTGACCGTGACCGAAGCCGCGTCCGTGACCGAAGTCACGTCCGTGCTCGTGGCCGTGCTCGAAGTCACGTCCGCGGCCGTGGCCGGAGTCACGTCCGTGTCCGTCGTGTCCGCGGCGGAATCGACGTCCGTGCTCGTGGCCGTGCTCGCAGCCGTGTCCGTGGCCGAAGTCACGTGCGTGCCCGTGCCGGCGTCCGTGGCGGCGGGGGAGGCGCTTGCCCTCTTCCCACCCGAACTCGCGGGCGATCTTCTCGAGCGATGCGGTCATCGCGGTGTACTCCTCGTCGGTGACCGCTGCGGTCACCTTGGCACGGATCTGGTCGACGGCATCGCTGAGGCGGGTCTTCGCCAGGCGGCCGGCTTCGGTGAGAGCCCAGCCCTGCTCCGCATCTTCTGAGCGCTCGATCCAGCCGAGCTCGATCAGTCGACGCAGTGTGAAGCCGCGACGCTTCGAACCGTGCAGCTGCCCTGCAGCCGAACCTCCGGTAACGGTGCCATCGATGAGATTCAGCATCCGCCATTCGCGTCGTGAGATGCCCTCGTCGGCGAAGACGGTGGCGAACTCGGCCTTCATGAGGCGGTCGACGGCGGTGATCCAGAAGCCGAACGGACGGGAGTCTGTGGTGTTCATGTCGTTGTTGTTCATGAGAATCCTCTGCTTGTCATATAGCATGTACATGCATTGTGACATGCATCCGATCTGCATGTCAAGTTGCATGTATTATCGGTCCCATGAGCACTGACTCCTCGGCCGACGCCATCGCCCTCGCCCTGTCGCGTCTGCGCGGCCGCCGCGGCGGCGGGCCGCACGCGCATCACCGGCCGGGCGTCGACGGGCATCCCCGCGGAATGCGCGGTGGTCACCCGCACGGGCGGATGGGCTGGGAAGCGGCTCGCGGCGGCGCACCCGCGGTGATCCGGATGCTGGATGCGCTCGCCGCGGCATCCGAGCCCCTCAGCGTCAGCGCGCTCGCCGAGGCCGTCGGCGTCGACCAGCCCCGCGCTTCACGTCTGGTGCAGCAGGGCGTCGATCGGGGATGGGTGCGGCGCGAGGCAGACCCGACCGACGCGCGCCGCACACGACTCGCCCTCACCGACGAGGGCTCGAAGATGATCCGCGGCGTGCGGGGCGAGCGCCGCGAGCGCCTCGGTCAGGCGCTGGAGGCCTTCACCGATGATGAGCGTGCGGAACTCGCGCGCCTGCTCACCAAGCTCGCCGACCACTGGCATCCCTGAGCGGGAAGCGGAGCCTCAGAAAGCTCAGCGCACGGGCAGCATGCCCAGCGCCCGCCGATCCCACGAGGGGTCAGAAAACGCGCCGTCCCGTTGCCGGGAAAGCGCGTTCTCTGACCCTCAAGCAATGAGGATGGACCCCTCAAGCGGTGAGGAAGGGGATCAGCTGCCGCAGGTGAACTTCGCGTCCGCCCAGTCGGCGTGGTCGTTGCCGTTTCCGTCGCCACCATCCGAGGCGATGAGCTCGACGAACTGGCCGCCGGTGACATCCGCGGTCAGCGCGAAGGTCTCGCTGGTCGCCTTCTGCAGGGGAGAGGTGACGACGGTTTCGCCGTCGACCTTCACCGAGAAGATGACCGACCCGCGCGAGGGCTGTGCGTCGTCGATGCCGACGTCGGCGGTGAAGGTGGTGCACTGTCCGCCGAGGAAGTACTTGATGGTGCTGGGCGCGTGCGCCCCCAGGCCCTTCTCGTACACCTTGCCGTTCAGCGTCAGCGGGGTGCCGTCGCCGGTTCCCTGCTCGCCGTTCGACAGGTCGCGCTCGACCGGACCCCAGCCGTTGCTCGCGGTGACCCAATCGTGGTCGCTGGCGAACACGGTCGTAGTCGGCGCCTTCGGCAGCGTCTTCACCCTCGTCACACTCGACACCTCGCGCTCGCCGACCGGATCGACGGTGGTGGTGTACGTGGCGGTGGATCCGATGTCGTACGAGCCGTCGACGTCAGCCGGAGCCGTGACGTTCCAGCGAGTCACGAGCGTGCCCTTGGGCGCCACCGAGGCGGCGGTCGCGGGCGTGATGGGCTCGGCAGACCAGCCCTCGGGCAGGTCGAGCTCGACCGTCACGTCAGAGATCGCCGCCGCCTCGTCGGAGGTGAAGGTCGTCGTGAACTCGGTCGCCTTGCCCTGCTGGATGACATCGGCGCCGAGCTTGCCGCTCAGCTGCGCGCAGGCGGGAATGGCATCGGATGCCCCGAGATCCTCGACCGTGAAGTTGTCGACGATCAGGTCGGCAGTGCCGCCGCCGATGCGGTTCAGGCCCACGAAGGTGTCGCCGCAGGCGCTGGCATCCACGATCTGCTCGAAGCGCGTGGTCTCGTGCACCGCGTCGAAGTCGGTGCTCGAGGTGATGCGCGGACCGGTCGCCGAGTCGTATCCGGTCACCCAGGCATACTCGCCGGCTTCGGTCGACTGGTAGTCGAACGAGACGCGGTAGCGGTGCCCTGGCTCGAACGGCACCGAGTACTCGGAGGTGCGGTAGACGAGCCCGCGGTTCTCCTGGTGCGCCATCAGCGAGTACTCGCCGTCGAGGATGTTGTCGATCTTGCGGCCGTTCCATCCCTTCTGGGTGAAGTCGTTGCGCTTGGCGATGTGGGTGCGCGGGTCGGTGGATCCGCCGGCTGAGCCCTTGAAGAACGGACCCCATCCGGCATCCGTGTCTTCGAAGTCCTCACTGGCGATCACGCCGTCTCCGAGCGTCGGCGCCGCCGCCTCGATGATGCGCACGTCGTCGACGCGCACCGGGGTGTCGCCATCGCCGACCTTCACACTGAAGACCGGCTTGTCGCCGCCGCGCGGCACGGTGAAGTGCACCTTCAGACGCTGCATCGTGGTGCCGTGCCATTCATCGGATGCCATGTAGTTGACAGCATTCGACGAGTCGATCGTGACACTGGCATCCGATCCCTTCTTGCCGAGGTCGACGCCGAGCGTCACCTCGCGGGTCTTGTCCTTATCGATGCCGACCCAGGCGCTCGCGGTGTACTCGCCGGCGGGCAGCCGATCGAGCTTCTGCGAGATCGCCGCCGAGCCGGCGCCGAACAGCGCGGAGCGGCGGCCGAGGCCGTCGCGCTCGATCGCGACGTCTCCGCTCGGGTTCCACTCGTCGAGGTCGGTGAGGTTGAAGCCGGGGTCGGTCACCGGAGTGCCCTGACCGAAGTCGACCTTCTTGGGCAGCGCGCTGCCGGCGTTCTTGTTCTTGCCCTCGACGAGGACGTAGGCCTGGCCGGCCTCGGCGTTGATCGTGACCTTGCCGTTCACCACGGGCAGGTCCGCGATCTTGGTGCGCCCGCCGTCGCCCAGCGAGAACAGCTGCAGGGTGCGGTTCTTCGCGAAGTCGTCGGTGAGAGTCCAGGTGGTCTCGCCGCCGGCCGGGTTGTAGTGGTACAGCTTGTCGACCTTCTTGCCGGCCTTCGACGACCAGGGCAGCAGGTAGGTGTCGCCGCGGAGGACTTCATCGCCGCCGACGGTGATCGAGCGGTCGGATGCTGTCGTGCCGGTGATCCGCACGTCGCCTTCGAGGTCGATGGCCTCGTCGGTCCAGCGCATGATCTCGTGGTGCTGCACGAACTTCGCCGGGACGTTCGCGGTCCACACGTTGTCGAGGAACCCGTTGAAGTCGTTCTGGTTCGTCCAGCCCTCGAACTCGATGATGTGCGCGGTGCCGAGGCGCGGGTCGGGGTTCCAGACGTCGGCCTGCGTGTTGTTCACGAACCGCAGGATCTGCGAGTTGATGCCCTTGTTGGTCGAGCCGCCGTACTTCTCGTCGGTGGCCCAGTGCGACCAGGTGTTGTTGACCGAGAGCTTGTCGGCCCACTCGGATGCGACGCGGAAGTTGTGGTCGATGAGCGACTCCTGGATCTCCTTCGCGATCCAGCCGTACGTGTAGTAGACGTCGACGTAGACCCAGTCGAGGTTGTCGTGCGTGGCGTCGGCCAGTTCGCCAATCCGCTTGTCGAGCAGGCCGGATGTCGTGTCGTAGCGCTGGTCGATGTAGTACGACTGGTCGAGCCAGTTCCAGCCCGGTGCGTTCGGGTCCATGATCTCGTCGCTGAACGAGTTCGCCTCGGGGTAGATCTCGGTCGCGTTGATGTGCACGCCGAACGAGGCGTTCCACTTCTCGCCCGCCTTGAGCGCCGCGTTGAGCTCGTCCAGGCCGCCGGCGCGCTCGTTGAAGTTGTCGCCGTAGTCGGTGTTGGCCGAGTCGTGGCCCTCGCTGGTGTAGCCCTTCAGCAGTGCCGCCTGGCCCAGGCCGTCGGTGTTCTGCGCGATGCGCTTGACGTCGTCTAGGGTGCGCAGGAACGGGTGGGTCGCCTGCGAGGCGAAGTTGAACGGAATATGCGTGATGACGTTGTTCGGCATCTGGTCGCCCTTGAAGGGTGCGACGCGCAAGTCGCGCAGGGCGATCGCGCCGTCCTGCCAGTCGACCGCGTCGTCGCCGTTGGCATCGGCGGTGATGGCGACCTTGACCCAGGGAAGCTCTTCGGTCTTCGGTGCGTCGGCCGGCCGGTACAGCCACTGTCCGCTCGAGACGCCGATCTCGACGTCGTCGCCGTCCTTCGCGCTCTCGCGCCAGAAGTTACCGCCGTCCTTGTAACCCGTGCCCGAGGACGGGTCGTACATCGCGTTGGTCGTGAAGGCCGCCGCGAGCTGGTCGGTGTTTGCGATCACAGTGTTCGTCGCGACAGGTGCGCCGACGGGGGTGTCGGCGGTGACGGGGATGAACTTGTCGCCGGTGACCGCACGGTCGACCGACAGGTCGGCGGTGGCGATGCTCGCGCCGGTCTCGGCCGATGAGACGGTGACGAGGCCGTGGCCGGGGATGCGGATGGTCGTGACCTGCTTGTCGGGGTCGACGATCTCGGTGAAGGCCAGCGTGACGACGTTCTTCTTGACGCTGAGCTTGGCGGTGAACTCGACGCCCTCGAGGGCGGTCGGAGTGATCGTGTACTCGGCCGAGGACCCGCTGATCTTCTTGGATCGCACCTCGACGGGCTGGGCCTCGCCGTTGATCTCGAGCTCGGTCAGGGCGGTGTCGTTGCCGTGCAGCACCGCGCCGCTGTCGCGGTCGGTGTACTGCACGATCTGCGGGAATGCGCTGGATGCACGCACTTCGAGGTCGCCGGTGCGCAGCACGATGTCAGCGGATGGGGAGTCCGCACTGAAGGCCGGCGCTGCGGCGAGTGGTGACAGACCGGTGACGACCAGGGCTGCGCCCAGTCCTACTCCGGCCCATCTGCGAGGGGTTCTCATGTCTGGCTCTCCTTCGAATCAGCACCGGACTGGGGTTCCGGCGTGAACGAGAATGCCACGAAATGTTTGCGGAAACAAGAGTGTGTCGGAGCATGGCGGCGACGTGCTGCCAGTGCGATCGGACGATCGGTCGGATGCCCCGGACGGGCGGTCGGGCGGGCATCCGATCATGGCGGAAGGCTGGAAGCATGACGACGACCGCACCCGTCCCTGTGACGACCACAGCTCTTCCGCCGCTGCGCTACGGCGCCCTCACCGTGATGATGGCCATGAGCTTCCTGCTGGTCACCGCGGAGTTCCTTCCCGGCGGCGTGCTCACCGAGATCGCCGCCGACGTCGGCGTGACGGTCGGCCAGGCCGGGCAGATGGTCTCGGTCACGGCGCTGGCCGGATTGATCGTCGCTCCGACGATCGGACTCGCGCTGCCGCGACTGGATCGCCGCACGCTGCTCGTGTGGATGGCGATCGGCGCGACGGTCTCGAATGCGGCAGTGGCGATCGCTCCGAACTTGCCGCTGCTGCTGCTCGGCCGAGTGCTGCTGGGGGCGGCGCTGTCGGGCTTCTGGGCCATGTCGATCACGGTGGCCGCGAAGATTGCCGGGACTGAGCGGCTCGGCAAGGCGGTGATGTTCACGTCGGCGGGCACGTCGCTCGCGACGGTCGCGGGCGTGCCGATCGGCGTGATGCTCAGCGAGGTCATGGACTGGCGAGCGGTGTTCGGATTCGCCGCGCTCGTCACGGCGCTGCTCGCGATCGCGCTGCGGATGCTGCTGCCGAAGGTCCCGGCAGAGAGCTCTGCGTCGCTGCGCACTCTGGTGGGCACGCTGCGCCTGCCCGGCATCGGGCTGGGTGTCGCCGGTCACGTGCTGATCGTGCTCGGGCACTTTCTCGCGTTCACGTACATCCGCCTCGCGCTGGAGCGCGTGCATGAAGCCGGTCAGCCGATCGATGCCGGTGTGATCATCGCGCTGCTGGCAGTGTTCGGCCTGGGCGGGTTCGTGGGCAATCTGGTGATCGGCATGGTCATCGACCGCACTTATCGGATGTTCGCGGTGGTGTCTCCACTGGTGATCGCGGTGAGCGTGCTGATGGTGATCGCCTTGTCGGGCGCACCGATGCTCGTCGGCGTCGCGGCGTTCGTGTGGGGATTCTTCTTCGCCTCGTGGCTGCTGATCGTGAACACGTGGGTGGGTCACCGGATGCCCGATCGGCTGGAGGCCGGCGGGAGCATCGTCGTGGTCGGGTTCCAGGGCGCGATCATGCTCGCCGCCGCGGTCGGCGGACTGCTCGTCGATGGGTGGGGCGTCGTGCCGGTCTACGTGGTGGGGGCGGTACTGCTGGCGTTCGGCGCGGGACTGTTCGGCCTGTCGAACCGGGCGGGTGGGCGCCAGTAGTGTGCGGCCGTGGCGTGGCTTGCGCGACTCAGGCGCTCGTGAGCTGATGCTGCGCGCGCCACGTCGACGGGGTCGTGCCGACGTGGCGGCGGAACGCGCGGCTGAAGCCTTCGTCCGACGCGTAGCCGAGTTCGCGTGAGACCGCGCTCACGCCGAGGCCGCGTGTGAGCAGATCCTGCGCTGCTCGCATCCGCACTGCGGTGACGTAGCCGGCGGGGGAGTTGCCGAAGGTGCTGCGGAAGCGCTCGGCGAAGACCGAGCGCGACATGGCGCCGAGCGATGCGAGGGTCTCGACCGTCCAGTCGCGGCCGGGCTCTGCGTGGATCGCGTTGATGACGCGGTCGAGGAACGGATCGGATGCTGACGCCGGCCAGCCGGTCGGTGCGCAGCCCTTCGCTACCCAGGCCCGGATGACCGATGCGAGCACGGTCTTGGCCATCATGCGGCAGATGGCGAGGTCGCCGCCGCGCTTTGCGTGCTCATCATGGGCGCCGACGCCCATGTGCTGCGCCAGGGCCGCCGCGCCCGGCTCGAGGGCCGCGAACTCGGCGATGGTCGCGGCGTCGGGCAGCAGAGCGAGGAGGTGCGCTGACTGCTCGGCGAGTTCCAGCTCGGTCAGCAGGACGGATGCCGGGCCGTCGGCGGTCAGGGTGGCGGGCAGTCGTCCGCTCGACAGCAGCACCTCGCCGGAGCCGAGCTGATGCGGTCCCTTCACCGGGACGCGGGTGGTCGTGTTGCCGGTGATGACGTACGCGAACGACAGCGATGACTGCGGAAGCACGAGCATCTCGCCGTCGTCGAGCCGGACTCGGCGCTGGCCGCGGATGCGCACGTCGACGGCATCGAGCAGCGTGTCGAGCGCGGCGCTGGGGCTGTCAGCAGCCGTGGGCGGCGGTGCCATCGCGGTCAGGCTCATGAAGAGCCGAACCATGAGGAAGGGTGGGGTATTCCGTGTTGATCCAGGTGCCGACGACATTCTGACGTATGGGCTCGGCGCCAGTAGAGCACTCGCGGGCCGAGGTCCTGGACGAATGCTGAGACGGATGGTAGACCCGGCCGGGTAGAATCCACGAGGAAATCAAGAGCGATCGGATGAGGGTGCGTTGTCAGGCTTGATACGGGAGGGTAAGCGTCTTGCGGTGACGACCCTGGCGCAACCGCTCGTCCGCGAAGGATTCGCCGCGTCTGCCGCACGCAGATGGGTGCGCGAGTCGTATCGCGATTGGCTCGCCCCCACGTCATCTCCCGGGTTCATCCGCCGCGCGCATCGAAGCGGGTTCACCGTCGCCGCCTATCGAGAGGTGCAGGCTCTCGCTCCACGCGAGCTGCCGCCGATCTCACAGCGGGACTATCACTCGCTGCATCCGCTGAACGACACGCGGCCCTGGCTGCGCAATCGCGTCGTCGGTGGGCGCCGGATCGCCGGTCTGGCGTCTGCGCTCGAAGAGCCGATCGCGATCGTCTCACGCGCCAGTGCGGCGGTTGCGGTTCGGCCGATCAGTGATGAGTTCGGCGGCATCGACACGGGTGTGGTCTGGCTGCTTGAGCTGGTCCGCGAGCGCGAGAGCGTCCGAGTCGTCTCGCTCGCATGGGGATACGGCACCGGCCACGTCCTGTCCTGGACTGGTGGCCAGTACCTCTGGGACGGCGACGTGGTCACCGAAGATGTGATCGAGGCCACGCTCTTGGCGCGGGCCGAGCACGGGCGACTGCTGGTCACCCAGCACACGCGCGATGAGACTCTCACGAACGCGTTCGGATCCGAAGTCGCATACCTGCGCGTCTACCTCGGTAAGTCGTCGACCGATGATGTGCTCGTGCTCGACGCCGAAGTACTCCTCGGTCGCGCGCGCTCTCATGCGGGTTCAACTGACATGAGTGACTCGATGGATGAGGTCAACACCGCCGAACTTCCGGCTCGGCGACGAGGCCGCTGGGATCAGCGAATTCCAATGGATGTCGAGACGGGTGCTGTCGATACCGTCCGCGACGGCGCGATCAAGATCCCGCATTTCGACGAGATCGTCGAGAACCTGGGTCGGGCCTTCGGCCACGCGCGCGCAGGATTCACATTCCTGTCCGTCGTGGTCCACCCCGATTCGAACGGTGGAGTCACGGTTCTGGATATCGACCCCGAGCCGCCGTACCCTCACCACCGCCTGTTCAATACCGCGACCAACGGCTATCTCAGGGCCGTTCTCGACGACCGCGCCCCCGCGCGGCACCAGCGTGCGCTGCGGAACTCTGCTCGCGGACGGGCGCAGCGCCAGGCTGCGCGACTCGTACGCAGACTGCGAACGTTCGATCTGCGCGCCGCCGGCTACACCGGCCGCGCTGCGCGTTCGTGGGTTTGGACGATGAACCATGATCGAGCAACCGAGACATGGGCGTCGGCGAAGCAGATCGCACAGGCACATGAGTGGGGATTCCCCGTCGCTGTCGCGCGTGACTTCGGGATCACAGAGGGCAATCGATCCAGGTTCCTGTCACGCCGCGAGTTCCTGTACGCGCATCCACTCAACGGCAAGTATGAGAAATGGCTGCGCGACCGGGTCTCGGCCCTACTTGTGTTCGCGCCGTTCGATGAGCACTTCGACAGTGTGCATTATCAGATCTTCCGCCGGGGCGGCGCCCCTCATATCGTCGCCATCTCACCCGACGCCAAAGCCTCCGGGGCATCTCTGGACGATCTGGGCGCCCTGCTGGACAAGACGGGTCCGCTGGTGCTCGCGCCGACCGCGTGGCAGTCCGCTGCCCGTGCCACTGTCGCGCGAGAGGGCTCCTCGTTCGTCGTCGACGGCATCAAATGCTCCCGGCACGAGTTCCACGAGCTGCTCTCGGCGGTGACGAGAGATCAGTCGCACGTGATCGTCGAACCGACGTCTGATCACTCCGCGAACGAAGACGATGCCTCCACCTTCATCGTGGACGTCACCATGATGAACGAGGATGGCGCGAATCCGCAGATCGCGGAAGCCTTCGTGCAGTTCCGCGACGATCATGCATCCGAGACCGGCGAGGAGCCTCTACGGTTCGTATGCCGGGTCAACCCTGCGACAGGCTCGTTCGAACAGGCTCGAGCACTCATCGAAGGCCGCACGGAGACGTTCACGCACCACCCGCTCACTGACGAGCGGTTCAGCGGCAGCATTCCCAGCTGGCCCCGAGTGGTCGATCTGCTTCAGCGCATGCTCGCCTTCGCGCCCCAGCTCCGTTTCGTGCAGTTCCGTCTCGTCGTCGACGCCGAGTCGATCCGAGTCCAGCGTGTGTCGGCATCCCCTCACTACAGCAGGCTGTTCCCCTTCGAACCGCACACCGTTTCGTTCCTCCGCGGGCTCATCGACGAGAAGCGCTCGGGAGCTTTCCGCCTGCGCGCCCGTGTGGCACGCGGCATGCACAACGCCAAGCTGAAGATCCGGCGGGAGTACGCGAAGGCCTTCTTCCCCAAGGGTCTTCTTCCGTACCAGGCGGTCCGCTGGCCGGGCGACATTCGTCGGGATCTGGTCCAGCGCAACGGTGTTCCGTTGAGAACAAAGCTCTGGGCGTACCGGCACGGATTCCTGTCGTACCGGATCCCGCAGTACGGGATCACGCCGCAGAACCGTCATCAGTTCATTTCCGACTTCGAGTACCGGTGGCTTCGGCACATCAATGAGCGCTACAAGTACTGGCTCGAAGACAAGGTGAGCATCAAGTACGTGGCTGCCGACTTCAATGAGTTTCTGCCTGCGTACTACTTCTATACCCACCGCAGCGGCGGCAGGAACCACGTCGTCCAGATGATGGACTGCCCCGAGGGGTACGGAGCCGAATACTCGGATGTGCTCCGTTTGGCCCGCGAACTCGGCGTACTGGCGCTCAAACCTGACGAGGGCTCCCATGGGGAAGGCTTCTACCGTCTCGGCTGGGAAGACGGGGTGTACTCCCTCAACGGGGTGGTCGCCAGCGAGCAGGATGTCATCGACGTCCTCGCGAACCCTCAGAACCGGTACCTCATCACCGAGTTCATCCACATGCATCCGGCGATCGCCGAGATCTATCCGACTTCCGTGAACACCATCCGGATGATCGTCTTCAAGAAGGATGGCCTCACGCCCGAGCTCGGCAACGCATACTTGCGGATCGGTTCCGTGGCTTCGGGATACGTCGACAACACCGCGGCCGGCGGAATGCTCGCCGAGATCGACGTCGATTCGGGGCGTTTCGGCAACGCGCAGACGCTAGTGAACGGTCGTGTGACTCCGTGTCCTCGGCATCCCGACACCGACGTTCTCATCGAGGGGACCGTGCCCAACTGGGATCTCGTGAAGGATCAGATCCTCGAGATGGCGGCGAGCTTCTCGCAGCTCGAGTATCTCGGTTTCGATGTGGCGATCACTCCCGATGGCTTCAAGATCCCCGAGATCAACCGCTTTCCCGACTATCCACGGATCGACCGGCTGACGCCGGCCACGATCGACTACCTGCTGCTGAAGCTCGAGCAGAAGAAGCGACGGTACGGATACCATCGGCAGCGGCCGCGCACACTGGTGAAGCTGCCTGAAAGAGCGTTGGCTGAGGGAGAACGCATATGAAGGGGATGCGGATCGGGGTCGTTCGCGTGTTCCTGACTGTCGTCTACACGGCGATCAAGCTGGTCACCCGCGTGGACGAGAACAAGGTCGTTTTCCTTGGGCGTCGGATGGATCGCGAACCGCTCGATTTTCGTCTGATAATCGAGGAATTGCGGCGACGCGATCCCAACGTCAAGGTGGCAACGCTGTCTAAGTTGCTGCGAGGCGGAGACAGCCGCGAGACCTTCATGTTCGCGCCGGTCCTCCTGAAGAGTTTGTATCACCTGGCTACAGCAAAGGTCTGCGTCCTCGACTCCTACTGGCCAGCGGTTTCCATGCTGACGCACAGACGATCGCTGGTCGTCTATCAAATCTGGCATTCTCTCGGGAAGATCAAGCAGTCCGGCAAGCAGGCTCTTGGACGCACGCAGGGTCGCGCCGAGCACGTCGCCAAGGGCATGCGGATGCACGAGGGTTACGACTATGTCGTCGCTGGAGCCGAAGTATGGAACCCGCAGTACTGCGCTTCCTTTGGGGTGAGTGAGGACCAGCTGCTCAACATCGGATTGCCCCGTGCCGACTACCTGTTGCGGGAAAAGGACGCGATCGCAGCCCGCATCAGGCGTCGACACCCCGAACTGGGAGAAAAGCCGGTCGTCCTCTATGTGCCGACTTTCCGGCGCGGCGAAAACGCGACAGGTGCGCTGAAGCTCGCTGCGGAGCTGGACCTGGACAAGTTCACGCTCGTGATCAAGAAGCACGAGAGTGACACGCTGATCTACCCGCCCCAAGAGCACCACACGTGCCCGGATTACACCGGTACTGAGTTGCTGACGATCGCTGACTACGTGATCACAGACTACTCATCCATCGCCCTTGAGGCCGCGTTGATCAACGTGAAGACGTTCTACTTTCTATACGACTACGAGCACTACCTGGAGAGCAACGGCGTCAACATCGATCTCGACAACGAGCTTCCCCGTTGCGTCTTCCGAGATGCGCCGGAACTGATGCGTGCGCTTGAAGCTGACTATCCGTACGACGTGCTGAAGCGCTATCAGGAGAAGTTCCTGTTCCCCGACCCGGGGCACTCGGCGAAGGATCTCGTCGATCACATGTTCACCACCGGGGGACTATGCACCCGCTGATCAAAGCCTTCATCAAACGCGGCAAGCTCGTATATCTCTGGGTGACCAGAATTCTGCTCGCCCCCAATCGGTTTGACGTGCCCTGGCATGCGCGAATCCGATATGCGATCTCGGGGGGCTTCATCAGTGATCAGGTCGCGCTCTACGGATTGACCGCTCGGACTAAGCGAGCGTACTTGTCAGAATTCGATTGGTACAGGTCGCGTTGGATCAACGAGCCTTTCGATGCGATGCTGAACAACAAGATCGTCTGCAGCGAGATGCTCGAGCGCCACATCAGTGTGCCACCGATCTATTTCATCAAGAACAAGGGACGTCTCGTTTCGCATGGAGATGCTCCGCCCGTGCGAGTCGTCGCCGACACGGTCCCGACCCTGCAGGACGTCGGGTCGATGTTCCTTAAGCCCCTCGCAGCCGGCAAGGGAAAAGGTGTGCGTCGGCTCGATGCTGCCGACGGCGAGTTCTGGATCGATCGCGTACCCTCCTCCAAGGAGCAGGTGCTGCAGTTGCTGCAGCGTGAGGACGGGTGGTTCCTCTCGGGCGCCGTCGAGCAGCATCCCGACCTCGCGGCGATATATGAGCACACGACAAATACCATTCGTCTGATCACGATGCGAATGTCCGATGGCACGGCCAAGATCTTCTTTGCTGTGCTCCGGATGGGAACCGCCGCGACTGTGCCAGTAGATAACGGGAGCCGGGGTGGGCTGGTGTCGCGCATCGACCTCGATACCGGAACGCTAAGCGAAGCAAGGACGCTCTGGTCGCATGGTGTGTTTACAGCTCATCCTGACTCGAACGCCACGATCCAGGGCGCAAGAGTGCCGCTTTGGGATGAGGTGAAGGAATCGGTGCTACGCGCAGTCGACGCGGTGCCGTACCTTCAGTTCATCGCCTGGGACATTCTCGTCACACCCGATGGGCCGTGCGTCATCGAGGCCAACACGTCATCGGGCGTCAACATCATCCAGATATGGGGCCCGCAACGCGATGGTGAGCTCGGTGACTTCTACCGCGCACACGGGGTGATTCGCTGATGCGGTACGTGATCATGGCTAACGGACGTGGGACTCGCTGGGGCGGGCATAGCGGCATCCCCAAGCACCTCATCGAATTCGATGGAGAGACACTGCTACGTCGCATCGTGCGACAGGTGACAGATGCTGATCCGGGGGCTGACATCGTCATCTCCGCAAGCAACCCTGCGTATGACACAGTGGGAGCACGCCGGCACGCTCCCGAGGTGAACGAGATTGAACTCGATCGTTTCGTGCCTGAGTTGATTACGGACAACGTGACCTTCCTGTACGGAGACACACTGTACAGCGACGCCGCCATACGCGAGATCGTGACCGCCCCCGACGCTGAGTTGGCGTTCTTTGGCGATGAACGGGCGATCGTCGCTGTGCGCGCCTCCCGCCGTGAAGTGCTCGTGCAGCACTTACAGCGCGTGCGCGACCTGTACTTGGCCGGCCGCATTACTTCCTGCAAGGGCTGGCAGCTCTACCAGTCCTATGAAGGACTGCCCTTCGACCAGGTGGTGATCGGCACGCATTTCCACGTGCTCGACGCCGCGACGGTGGGATTCAATACCCCGGATGAGCACGCGGACTTCCGCGACTGGCTTGGACAGGAGAGACAACATGAATATCAGCCGTGAGGATGCGGAGACCCTTGGCTCGGCGGCCGCATACGTACGCCTGCATACTGGGCTGTCGTTCAGCGACTCGTTGCTTCAAGTGAAGACGGCTCGCGACGAGTACGACATCACACCGCGCACATACATTCGCGACCGCCTCT
Source organism: Microbacterium alcoholitolerans (assembly GCF_050408615.1). Taxonomy (NCBI): domain Bacteria; kingdom Bacillati; phylum Actinomycetota; class Actinomycetes; order Micrococcales; family Microbacteriaceae; genus Microbacterium; species Microbacterium alcoholitolerans. The sequence continues at coordinate 2,178,420 of NZ_JBNTKD010000001.1, forward strand.
ATCTGGTTCCCAGCGAAGCGCTCGCTGAGCTGGCGCGCAAGGACCGTTACGTCGCCCTCGTCGCCGAGCAGCGCGACTCCTCATACGGTCGGGCATTCGCGGTGATGCACGATATCCGTCGCCGATACGGCATCGGCTTCCGAGAGTTCGCGCAGCAGAAGCTCTATCGTCACGCTGAAGGCGAAGCTCTCACGAAGGCGGTGCGCCTACTCATCGAGCGCGAGGGGAAGCACATCCAACAGGTCTGCCATGAGACAGGTTGGACGTTCGAAGAAGCAGAGCGACGCATGCGCGAGGTCAAGCGGCGCTGGCCCACATTGGACTTCCGCAAGTACGTGGGTTACCGTCTCGCCGCCCAATCCGAGGACGAGATTACCGCTCTCATCCAGCGGTGGACGGAAACAGCGAAGGCCAACCGTGAGAAGGTCGCTGAAATCACGGGCTGGACGGTGCAGCGAGTGCAGAAGCACATGACGCGGTACCAGATTCTGTACGACATCATCCCGGCGTACTACATGTGTTACCGCGGTTGGGAGCTTACAGACGAGCAGATGGATGGATACGCCCGTCAGAAGCTGAGCGAGATACTCGCGAGCCGAATCAACAATCGTGCGGACACTGAGTTGATGGGCCGCAAGGACAAGTTCGACGCGATCTACGCCGAATTCGTGAAGCGGAAGTTCTGGGTCAACTCGGAATCGACGTTTGACGAGTTCCTGGCCTTCGCCGAAGGACTTGACTCCGCCTTCTGCAAGCCACTCAAATCCGGCGGCGGACTAGGCACCTTCACGCTCGATCTCACTGGCGATGAGGTAGCGCTTCGCGAGCTCTACGACGACCTGATGAAGCAGCCACTGATTCTTGTTGAGGAATCAGTCGTTCAGCATCCTGAAATGAATGACTTCTATCCGAATTCTGTGAACACAGTGCGTGTCGTTACGCTGCAGGACGATTCGGGAACACACATCATCTCGACGGGAGCGCGGTTCGGCAGTACTGGCATCACTGACAACTTCAGTGGCACTGGGATGGTCAGTGACGTCGACATCGCCACAGGAAAGATCGTGACACCGGCGGTCGACAAGAAGGGCATTTCCTATGACGCCCACCCCTACTCGGGGAAGCGATTCGTCGGTTTTCAGATCCCGCATTGGGACCAGGTCATCGAGACCGCCAAACGCGCAATGGACGTTCTCCCCGGTGTTAACTATGTCGGATGGGATGTCGCCATCGGACCCGATGGCGTCAGTCTCATCGAAGGAAACTCCATGCCAGACCTCGTGCTCGTGCAAGCGCCGTATGCGCCGGCGAAGGTCGGGAAGCGGTACCTGTTCGACCCATTCCTCGAGCGCAGCGCCACGCGCCGCACGCAGCCCAGCGATCGGAGCTCGGCCAATATACAGGAGCCGAAGGCGGCGTCGACAGCCAGAAAGACCATCGACCGTGAGCCGCACGACATCATGGACAGACTGCGCCGTAAGAGCAGAGCAGTCGTGCGTCGGCTGCGAAAGGCCGTGGCGCCGGGCTCGGAAACAGGAGCGTTCACGGACATCGTTCGAGATGGGATCCGCTTTCGCCTGAGCGACGGTGTAGCGGCCGTGGTCGGCCATGAAGGCGCTCGAGGTGAGGTCGAAGTGCCCGAACATGTTGATGGGCATCCTGTTGTCGCGATCCGCGCCCGTGCCTTCGAAGGGTGCGTGGAAGCGACCGCATTCGTACTTCCCGAGAGCATCACGACGATAAACAGTCATGCCTTTGCTGGCTGTATCGCGCTCACGCACATCGAGATCCCCGAAAGTGTCGAAGTGCTCAACCGCAGCACTTTCGAAGGGGCATCAGCTTTGGCCGAAGTCGGTCTACCTTATGGGTTGCGCAGGATCGGTAGGGAGAGCTTCAAGGACTGCGTTTCACTGACTACGTTGTATTACTACTCGAAGCGCGGCATCAGCGATGTCATGGTGACCGACCGCGCGCTGCGCGAGAACGCACTGCCCACGCAGCTCGACTACATCGGAATCTCGGCCTTCGAGAACTGCACGTCCCTCACAGAGGTCCACATCCCGCACCTCGTGACGAGCATTGCCGCTCGTGCCTTCCAGGGCTGCTCCGGTCTCCGCGCGGTTCATCTGCACAACCGGCTGCAGGTGATCGGCGCACGCGCCTTCGACGGATGCTCGGCCCTTGGGTCACTCCGGCTACCGGCGCGTTGCAAGGAGATCGGAGCGGGTGCTGTCGACGCCTCTGTGCAGATCATCGCCGGTCGGCGTTCCTTCGCCGCAGAGTATGCAAAACAGAACTCCTTGATCTGGCGGGAGCCCTCATCCGAGGGGCGCGAGCTTGGCAGCCGGATGAACCCCGCGGAACCATACCGCCGCTTCTACACGGACGAAGAACTCACGGGAGTAATCGAGCGACATGAGATTCGCCACCCTTCGTACCGGACCGAAACGGCCCACGCCGATGACGTGCCCGGGGAGATTCCGGACTCGCGATTCACGCTGGATGGCGACGTGTACCGGGGGTCGGCGGCTCAGCAGGGGCGTGCCCGCATCTTGGTGGTCGGAGACCTCATGGCGCGGTACCGCCAGCAGGTGGCAGCTGCGAGTTGGGGCGAAGGCGGCTTCGACGCAAGCTTCGATGAGGTACGTGCGCTGCTCGCTGGCGCCGACTTCGTCATCGGCAATCTCGAGAGCACCGTCAGTCCATCGGCGCCATATACGAGCGAGCGGGAGCATGTGAACGCCCGCCCGCACCTAAATGCGCCGCCCGCGTTCCTCGGTGCCGTGCGCCGTGCTGGCTTTGACGCCGTAACGCATGCACAGAACCACGCCTACGACTCAGGTACGCAGGGCGTGCTCGAAACGCTCGACGCCGCCAACCAGTGTCGACTGATGCACACCGGTCTCTACGCTTCGGCAGCCGACCCGCGTCCTCTCGTAGTCGACATCGGTGGCATCCGCGTCGGCATGGTCGCGTACCTAGACAGCGCCCGGCAAATGATGAAAAAGGCAAACTTCACCAAGACGGGACTGGACACGATGTTCCCGTATTTCGATGAGGAGAAGATCGCTGCCGACATCGCCCAGGCCCGCGACGCCGGAGCTGAATTCATCCTCGCGTTCTGCCACTGGGGCCGGGAGTACACACCGGAGATCACCGAACGTCAGCGCGAGTTCGCGCGCCGCGTAGCCGATGCCGGCGCCGACTACATCGTTGGAGCGCATTCGCATTGCGTACAGCCCTACGAGATACTCGTCTCCGAAGATGGCAGAGAGGTCCCCTGCCTCTGGTCGGCTGGGAATTTTGTCTCCGACATCAACCTGAAGCCGCCGATCACACGAGACACACTGATTATGGACCTCACCCTCGAACGCACCGATGGCGGCACCGTCGTGATAGCTGAGAACGGGTACCATCCGTGCCGAATCGTGCACCGTCGTGACGGCCGGGGAGAAGCATACGTCGTCGTTCCCGCCGAAATTGACCCGGAATCAACTGATGATCCCGAGGCGCTCGCGAAAGCCCGTGCCCGCATCAGCCGGGTAGTCGGTCCTGGAATCGCGCCCGTTCGCTAGACGAGTGAAAGGAATCGCCCTTCCCAAGTGTGCGGGAACTTACCGTTCGGGGATCGCAGATGCGACATCCCGGGACTTCCCTCCCATGGATAGTGGTGCATGGACTCCATCGGATCGGTATTGAGCTCGATCACGCGGGGCGAGTCATCTGCGGGATATCGAGGGAGCAGAAGTCCATTCCGACCGAGCGTGTTCCAGGGATGGCTGGTGCGGCGGCTCTGCTATTGCAAATTCGTCGGGAGAGCGTGGGGAACTGAGAGTGGTGTCACGCCGCGCTTAGCCAGCACGCTGAGCGCGGCGTCGACGAGAGTCGCCGACTAGCTCGTCGCGCGCCCGGTCGTCGCGTGCACGCCGAAGATCTCGGCTTTGCGCCGCGCCCTGTGAGCAACGAGCGGGATGTCGCCTGCGCCGGTCCGACGAACGCGCACAGGAGCATCCCGCCGATCCAGAACACCATCGTGCCGTTGTCTGGAGGAAAGACGGCGAGGCCTGAGGTCACCATCGCGGTCAGCGATAACAGGACGATGTGTTTCGGGCTGAACCGGTCGTCGTACCGGCCGGTCGTGGTTGTCGAGGCGTTGGCGATGAGCTTGGCGGCGGACGATACCGAAGATCATCAGCTGCATGAACTCGAAGCCGAATGCGACCGACGTGATGCCGGGCTCCGAACGCGAGCACCGCACGAGGGTAGCTGACGGAACTCGTTCAGTACACGAGTGCGCTCCGTACCAGAATCTTGGAGGAGCGCCCGTCAGGTCGCGCGGCGGTCTGCTCCTGAAGCGGCGAAATGCTCCATCAGGTGGGAGGCCACGGTTGCTGCGTGATGCCACGTGACGACGTGGCCCATACCCGGCACCACGACGAATCGGCTGCTCGGAATGGCATCCGCCGTGTCCTGTCCACCCGAGATGTCGATCATCGGGTCATCGTCGCCATGCATGACGAGCGTGGGCACCGTGATCGCGCGGAGTCGCTCTGTGCGGTCGCCGTCGGCGCCGATCGCTGCGAGCTGGCGTGCATACCCGTCGGCGTTCAGCCCACGCTGCCAGACCTGCTCGCCGAGCCACGACGCGCGATCGACATCACGACTGGAGTCGGTCGTGATCGCGACATGATGGTCGCGGACATACTCGAGATAGGGGTCGTGATCGGTCGGCAGCGGCGTCTTGAAGATCCACTTCACGTGCTGAGCGGGCCTGCCGACTCCGCGTCGTCCCGTTGTGGAGGCGAGCGAGGTCAGCGAGGCCGTGCGCTCCGGTGCAGCCATGGCGACATGCTGCGCGATCATGCCGCCCATCGAGATGCCGACCACATGCACGCGCTCCAGCCCGAGGACGTCCAGCAGATCCACGAGGTCGCGGGCGATGTCAGCGAGCGAGTACGCGTCGTGCGCAAGGCGCAGGTGCGAGAGTCCCGCGTCGTGATTGTCGACGGTGATCGTCTCGTAGCCGCCGCGCTGCAGTTCTCGGATGAGTTCGGCGGACCACTCGATGCGATGCATCCCGAGACCTGCGATCAGCAGCACGGTTCCCCGCGGGCTCGGCACGGTTCCCCGCGGGCTCGGCACGGTTTCCTGCGTCGGTACAGGGCCGCGCTGGATGCTCCACACGCGTTCTCCGCTTCGCGTCGGCGACGTCTCTCGAAGTCCGAGCAGCGCGCCCAGCTCGGCCGGCTCGTTGATGCGCTGGTTCATGGTTCTCCTGTACTCAGGCGTATCTGTCCTGACGGCGGTCTTGCAGCGCACCCGCGTCCAGCGGGAGGAGCTCACCGAGCTGGACGCGCAGCTCGGCACGCAGGAGCGCGAGGCTGGGGAACACCCCCGCTGTGGTCGGACCCGGGGTGACGGCGTCGGCGAAACCGCGATGGTGCAGCGAGGGTGCATCCAGCTCCATCTGGGCGGCGGCGGCATCGGCACGCTTGGCGTCGCGGTAGAGGATGGCCGCGGCTCCCTCTGGGGCGATCACCTCGAAGATGCTGTCATCCTGCATGACGAGAACGTCGGTGGAGGCGAACGCGACGGCGCCGCCCGACCCGCCTTCGCCGGTCACCGCGCAGAGCGTCGGCGTGGAGCAGTCGAGCAGCGCCTGCATCAGCTCGCTCACCGCGGCGGTGAGCCCGGCGTTGTCGGAACCGGGAGTGGCATCCGCGCCCCGTGTGTCCACGATGCTGAGCACCGGGAGGTTGAGCCGTGCCGCCAGCCTCACGACGCGCGCGGCCTTGCGGAAGCCGGATGCGTGCGGTGCGCCGACCGTGCCGCTGGGCCCGGCGGCCTCTCGGTCAGTGCCGATCACGGTGACGGGGATGCCCGCGAATCGACCGAAGCCCGCGAGCACGACCGGGTCGTCGATGCCGGTGCGGTCGCCCCGCGTCTCACGAAGGTCGGTGAGCAGGAAGGATGCGACTCGGCGGGCGGATGGGCGCATCGGAGCGCGTGCCCGCTCGACTGCAGCCCAACCGGTCAGAGTCGTGTCAGGAGTCGTGACTGCGTCGGTCGCCGTCGTCTCGCGCCGCGCCGAGGCTTCCGTGAAGGACCCTGGCGCGAGACGCCGAACCCAGGCGAGTGCTGCCGCGAGCCCGTCCCCGACGGGAACGACCTCGTCGACGAGACCGTGGTCGAAGTACGCCTCAGCGGTGTGGCTGCGGCGCGGATCGACGGTGACACTCGTGAAGGCCTCGAGCACGCGCGGTCCGGCGAAGCCGACGGTGGCGCCGGCTTCGGCGACGATCACATCCGCTGCCGCGCCGTATGAGGCGTGGACGCCTCCGGTCGTCGGGTGCCGGAACACCGAGATGACTGGCAGGCCGCGTTGCCGCACCCGGCGCATGGCCGCGATGATCCGAGGCATCTGGATGAGGGCGTCGAATCCTTCCTGCGTGCGCGCGCCACCGGAGCTCGTGACGAAGACGATCGCGCACTCGTGCTCTGCGGCGGTGTCGAGGGCGCGCAGCACCGTGTCGCCGTGCGCCACGCCCATCGATCCTCCGAGGAACGCGAAGTGTCCCGTGACGACGACGGCTCGGGCATCCGACTCGTCGACCAGCCGGAATGTCACCGAGTCGTCGAGACCGGTGTGCGCCTTGGCGCGCATCAGCGAGTCGGCGAACCCGGGCCAGGTGTCGGGCAGGTTCACGCCAGCGCTCGCGGGTCGGGCGCCTCCCACGTGGCATCCCCGATGGGAAGCGCCCGAAGGAGGTTCTTCTGAATCTTCTGCGTCTCGGTCTTCGGGATCGAATCGATCACGTCGATGTAGCGCGGAAGCATGTACGCGGCCAGACGCGAGACGAGGAAGTTGTACAGCTCAGCCGGTGAGACGACCGCGACGTCCTCCGGAACGACGGCGATGCGCACGTCGTCTTCGCCGAACTCGGACGGGGCCGCGATCGCCGCGCACTCCTTCACGCCGGGGAACTTGCGCACCTCGCGCTCGACCTCGCTGGACGAGATGTTCTCGCCGCGCCTGCGGATGGAGTCCTTGATGCGATCGACGAAGAAGTACCTGCCGTCCTCGGTGCGATAGAACGCGTCGCCGGTGTGGAACCAGTTGTTCCGCATCGCCGAGACCGTCGCCTCCGGACGCCCGAGATAGCCGGTCGTCAGAGTCCACGGGTCACGGTGGCGCACGAGCAGCTCGCCGACCTCGCCGACCGGAAGCTCCCGGTCGAGTTCGTCCGCGACGCGGACTTCGACGCCGTCGCGGGCGATGCCGCAACTGCCCGGGCCGTCCTGGTTCCACCCCTCCGAGACGAGCGGGCAGCTCAGCTCGGTCATGTTGTAGACCGTCCCGACCTTCATCCCGAAGCGGCGCTCGAGCTCGTCCACCTCCTGGATGACGGGTGCGACGATGACCTGCGTGAGCGGATTCTCCGCGTCGTCATCGCGGGCCGGGCGGTTGAGCAGGAAGTGCGCCATGGCGCCCTGGAGCAGCGTGGTCGTGCATCCGAACGCGCGGATGTCCGGCCAGAACTCGCTCGTGCTGAACTTGCGCTTGACCACATAGCCGCCGCCCACCAGCAGCATGCTGTAGAAATACGCTTTGCCCGTGATGTGGCACGGTGCGTAGGGGCAATAGAAGATGTCATCGCTGGTCATCGCGTGGGTCGGGATGATCGTTCGGCCGCTCTCGAGCATCTGCGCCCAGGGCAGCAGAACGCCCTTCGACGGGCCGGTCGTGCCCGAGGTGTACAGAATGCACGAGCTCTCATGCATCTCCGGTCGGGTGTGCTTCCGCGCCGGCGGAGTCGACCGGGCGTGCGCTGCGGCCGTCACAGCCCACCCGTCCACCTTCGGCAGCGCCGACTGATCGTCGACGTCGAGGACGTGCACCACCGCGACATGGACGAGACTTCCCGCCGCCTCGACGAGGTGCGGCAGGAACTCCGTTGTCGTGACGATGGTCGACGCTCGGGTGTCGTTCACGACGTCGGCGAGCAGCTGGTGCCGGTAGGCGGTGTTCAGCGCCGCCTCGATGGCGCCGAGCCAAGACAAGCCGACCCACAGTTCGAGCGCCTCGAGGGTGGCGGGCATGAACGTCGCCACGATCTCCTCGCGCTCGACGCCCTTCTCGGCGAAGTACGCGGCGAAGGCGAGTGACGCCTCGTGCATCTGCTGGTACGTGCGGGATGTCCCGTTCACCTCGTGAGCGAACGCGAGATCGGGGTGCGACTCGGCACGCTGCTGCAGGAGCGCTGGCAGGGTGAGATCCTGCGTGAGCGTCACGGTCTCCACTGGGGTCGGCTTGTTCATCGGTCGGTCCTTCAGCTGAAGCGGAACAGGGCGGTTCCGACGATGGCCGGCTTGTCGCGGCCCTCGATCTCCAGGCGCATGCCGAGAGAGGTGATCAGGCCGTCGCCCTTCTCACGCACGTCGTCGACCGTCATGTGCATCCGGATGCGGTCACCGGCGCGCACCGGACCGGTGAAGCGCAGACGATCGATGCCGTAGTTGACGGTGAGCGAGCGGTCGGGGATGACGAGCAGCTCGTCGAGGAACTGCGAGATGAGCGACGCGACGAGATAGCCGTGTGCGATCGGCGCACCGAACGGGCCGGCGGTGGCGCGCTCGATGTCGACGTGGATCCACTGGTCGTCGGTGGTGAGCTCGCTGAACTTGTTGATCAGGTCCTGCTCGACGGTGAACCACTCCGAGACGCCGAGATCGATCGGCTCGTTGCGGCGCAGCTGTTCGAGGGTGACTTCCATTTGTTCTTCCTAACTGATTGCGGGGAATGAGGTCTAGATCGAGATTCCGCCGTCGACTTGGACGACGTTCCCGGTGATGTACCCGGCCTCCTGCGAGGCGAGGAAGGCGATCGCGGGAACCACCTCGGCCGTCGTCGAGAATCGCTTCATGGGCACCTCGTTCTGGATCTCCAGTCGCCGGGCCTCCGGGATCGAGTCGATCATCGCGGTCTGCGCGTTGGGCGAGATGGCGTTCACGGTGATCCCGAAGGGCGCGAGCTCCTTCGCGGCAGCCTTCGTGAGGCCGATGATCCCCGCCTTCGCAGCGGAGTAGTTGACCTGACCGAAATTGCCTCGGATGCCCGCGTACGAGGTCGTGTTGATGATGCGCCCGTAACCCGACGCACGCATCACGGGCGATGCCTCGCGGACGAAGTTGAACGTCCCGCGGAGGTGGACGTCGATCACCCGGGTCCAGTCGTCGTCCGACAGCTTCCAGTGCACCCGGTCGCGCAGCAGCCCGGCGTTGTTCACGAGGACGCTGACCTGTCCTTCGGCCGCCTCCACCGCACTGCGAGCCGTCTCGGGGTCGGCGACGTCGCCTTCGATGACGGTGAGCGTCTTGTGCTCGGCCGCCAGCGCGGTCAGATCGCCGGCGCGCAGGTCGACGGCGATGACCCGCGCGCCATGCGCCAGGAAGAACTCTGCCGTGGTGTAGCCGATGCCCTGAGCGGAGCCGGTGTGGATCACCGTTTGACCGGTGAAGTCGAACGACAGATTGGTGGGAGTGGGCGAAGACATCGGAAACCTACTTTGCGACGAGTGATGGGAGGAAGGTGATGAGATCCGGGAACACGAACAGCACGACCACGATCAGCAGCTCGACGAGGATCAGCGGCAGCACACCGCGGAACACATGGTGCGGCGAGACACCGGCGGTGCCGGCGACGACGAAGCAGCTGATGCCGACAGGCGGTGTGACCAGCCCTATCTCGATGAGCTTGACCACGAGGATCGCGAACCAGATTCCGTCGAATCCGAGGCCGGTCACGATCGGGTGCATCAGGGGGACGGCGATCACGAGGATCGAGATCGATTCCAGCGCCATTCCCATCGGGATGAGGATGACGAGGAAGATGGCCACGACCACCCACGGCTCGACTTCGAGCGAGGTCACCCATTCGGCCAGGAGGAACGGAACCCTGGATGCCACGAAGAACGTCGACAGAACGGTCGAGCCGACGACGATCGCGAACACGCTGGTCGTGGTGACGGCTGCCTCCTTGAGGGCTTCGACCGTGAGGCTCCACAGCTGACGCAGTCCCAGCTTGCGCATCTCGATGATCAGGATCGCGAGCGCCGCGAGCGCACCGACGGCCGCGGACTCGGTCGGAGTCACCAGACCGCTGTAGAGACCGCCCATCACGATGACGAACAGAATCCCGATGTGGAACAGACCGCGCCAGGGGAGGTGGCGCAGGCTGTCTGCCTTCACGGGCCCCACCGTGCGCGTCTCGGTCTGTGCCGGAGCGGTGATCGTCACGGTGCCGGTCGCCGCAACCGAGCCGCCGCGCTTCGACGACCGTGCGGAGGCGAGCTCAGCGGTGGCAGCTTCGACGGTCGCATCCGCGGGCACGATGGTGCGCTTGGCGACGATCGCGATGTAGGCGATGTAGAACGCGGCCGAGAGAAGACCCGGGATGATGCCGCCGGCCATGACCTGCGCGGGCGACTCGCCGGCGAGCACGGCATAGAGGACGAGCATGATGCTCGGCGGGATCATGACGCCGAGGGTTCCGGCGACTGCGACGATCCCGGTGGCGAAGTGAGCGGGGTATCCGTACTTGCGCATCTCTCCGACAGCCATCCGCGACATGGTCGCCGCGGTGGCCACGGTGGAGCCGGAGACCGCGGCGAAGCCGGCGCAGGCCATCACGGTCGCGATGCCGAGACCGCCTGGCAGCTTGCGCGACGTGCGGTTCGCGATGGCGAACACGTGTTCCGCCACACGTGCTTTCACAGCGAGTGTCCCCATCAGGATGAACATCGGGATCATCGTGAGAGTGAAGCTCGCCGACGCGCTGAAGGGCACGGAGCCGAGCACGTTCGTGGCGTAGCCGAAGTTGTGGAGCAGGAGCAGGCCCAGCGCACCGGAACCTGCGAGGGCGAAGGCCACCGGCATCTGCATCGCCAGCAGGACGAGCAGTGACACAAGCGTGATCGCGATGATCAGTGAGGTATCTAGAGACATCATCGTCTTTCGTCAGATCTGGACCGTGGTCTCCGGAGCGCGCTGCTCGGGGACGTGGCGCCCGAGGGCTTCGGAGATGTCGCGCCAGGCGATCAGGGCATAGATCGGAATGCAGATCAGCAGTCCGATGACGATCGAGGCGCGGGCCGGCCACAGCGGCCAGTGCACAAGACCGAACTTGAACTCTCCACCCAGGAAGGAGTCGAGCGCGCGCGTGTACGTGGCGGTGACCAGCCAGACGAGGATGGCGAGCGTGATCGCGTCGCCGATCGAGCGCAGCCATGCGGCGGCGCGCTTCGGGAGCGCTCCGGTGACGAGATCGACCGCGATCTGTCCGCCGGTGTACGAGGCGAAGGCCATGCCGAGGAAGATCAGCATCACCAGCAGAGTCTCGGAGACCTCGACCAGGCCGGGCAGGCTGCGGCCGGTCACCATGCGGCTCACCACGTCGGTCGTGATGACGATCGCCAGTGCGAACGTGCACAGGCTTGCGATGATGGCTGTCACGCCGGAGATCCGGCGTGACAGCGCGTCCAGAAGGGACATCAGTTCAAGGCCTTCCGTATCAGCGGTCTGCGAAGCGCTGGGCGCACTCCGCCAGCGGAGCCACGCGGTCGGCCGGGTCCGAGGAGAACTCGGTGAGCGCGGCCTCGTAGGCCTCGAGCACCGCAGCCGGATCCTCGACGCCCGCGGCGCCGGCGGTCTCGATCCACGCCTTCTTCGCGGTGTCGCCGGTGAGTTCCTTGAACTCGTCGATCGTGTCGTCGTCCCAGCGGGTGAGCGTCACGTTCTCCTGCTCGAGCATGTAATCGCACTGCGTCGCCGCGGTCTCGGCGAACACCGAGATGCCCTGACCGTCGTTCAGCGCGACCTCGGCCTCATCGACGACCTTCTGCAGGTCGGCGGGGAGCGAGTCGTATGCGGACTGGGACATCCACATGCCGATCGTGATGTAGTGGCCGTAACCGGTGTCGGTCCAGTTGTCGAGGACCTCCGTGAGCTTGTACGAGATCGGCGCGTCGAGGTTGTTGGCGACCCCGTCGATGACGCCGCGTTCGACCCCTTCGTACATCTCGCCGGCCGTCAGCGCGACGGGCGAGGCGCCGACCGCTTCGAGCGCCGAGAGCAGGCCGTCGCCGACGGCGCGCACGCGCAGGCCGTCGAAGTCATCGGGCTCGGCGATCTCGGTCTTGGTGCCGAAGATGGAGGCGCCGGCAGACCAGTATCCGAGGTTGTGCAGGCCGAGGTTGCTGCTCTCGGCGGTGAACTGCGGGTTGCCCTCGTCGAGCTGATGGAACGCGGCCATCATCGCCTGGTTGTCGTCCGTCATGAACGGCAGCGCCGCGAGGTTCTGGAGCGGGAACTTGTCGGGGGTGTAGGTCGGCGGAACGATTCCCATGTCGGCGCGACCGTCTGTGACGCACTGGACGATCTCGCCCGCGGGGCACAGCGACTCGGCCGCGAAGTAGTCGAACGTGATGCGCCCGTCCGACTTCTCGGTGACGGTGTCGAGGAACCAGTGGACCATGTCGGCGTTCGGCGTCTCGTCGATCAGGAACGATGCGACGGAGAACGTGTGCGTCGATTCGCCGGAATCGTCGGCGGCAGAGCCGGACGAGCAGGAGGCAAGGGCGAGGCCGCCGGTGAGCATGAACGCGGCGGCGGTGAGACGAGTGGATTTCTTGGAAAGCATGAGTGTTCCATCTCCGTTGACGGCGCAGTGAATCTGCGGCTTGGTGTGGATGTGTGCGGCGTGCTCGGGGTGCACGGGATCAGACTGGCCGAGCCTAAGAAATGTCGCAAGCCAGTTGAGCGGACGTGCAAACAGCCCTCATCAGTGACATCTTCGACCGCCGATGACGCCGAGAATGAACCATGTTGCACGTCTGGACGCTCGCGTGAGCGAACGTGCAGCTAGGATGCAGGCATGCGTGCAGACCGTGACGTGCCGGCCGAGCTGAAGGGCACGCTCAAGGCCGCCCAGCTGTACTACATCCAGGACATGACCATGGATGCGATCGCCCGCGAACTCGGGACCTCACGATCGACGGTGTCGCGGATGATCGGCAAGGCGAAGGAGAACGGCCTCGTCGACATCCAGATCCGCTTCCCCAGCGACCAGGCCGAGCGGATCCAGCACCTCATCCGATCGCGCTACGGCGTGACGTCGCACGTGGTGCCGGTGCCGAACCTGGCCGATGAGACGGAGCGCCTCGAGAGGGTGGCGATGACGGCCGGTCGGGTGCTGAGCGGCATCTTCGACTCGAACATGAGCCTGGGCGTCGCGTGGGGTGTGACGATCGAGGCACTGAGCAGGCACCTGCAGCCGAAGGAGACGAACCACTCCAAGATCGTGCAGCTGAACGGCTCGGGTGGGATGCAGAAGGGTGGCGTCGAGTACCCGAGCATCATCTTGCAGCGGTTCGCCGAGGCGTTCGGTGCGATGACGCACGCGTTCCATGTGCCGCAGTTCTTCGATGATCCGGCAGTCCGGAACGCGATGTGGAAAGAGCGCAGTGTGCGCCGCCACATCCAGCTCCAGTCGCACGTCGACGTCGCGCTCTTCGGGCTGGGCGCGCCGCAAACAGGCTCTCCGGACCGCGCGCACCGCACCGACTTCGTGAGCGACGAGGACTACGCAACCCTCGCGCAGGCGGGCGTCGTAGGCGACATCGCCACGGTGTTCTTCCGTGCAGACGGCACAGATGACAACATCCCGATCAACTCCCGTTCGACCGGACTGCCGCTGAAGCAGCTGCGCAAGGTGCCCCGAAGGGTCTGCGTCGTCTCGGGGAGGGCGAAGCTGCTCGGTCTGCGCGGCGCGCTGGAGGGCGGCTTGATCACCGACCTCGTGATCGATGAGCCGACGGCACGTTGGATCGCCAACGCGATCTCGCCCCGGAACTGACGATAGGGATCGTTCCCCCGTCAGGCGACCCGTCGCTCCTGCACGGGCAGCAGCAGGAGCAGGCCGATCAGCAGCACCAGGATGATCCCCAGGATGCCGAAGGTGGTCGACTGGGTGGTCACGATCAGCAGCGTCCATGCGCCCGACGCCATCCAGCTCGCAGCGCGCCCGGTCGTCGCGTACAGGCCGAAGATCTCGCCTTCGCGCCCTGCCGGTGTGAGCCGGGCGAGGAACGAGCGCGAGGCCGCCTGTGCCGGTCCGACGAACGCGCAGAGGATCAGCCCGCCGATCCAGAACACCATCGTGCCGTTGCCGGCGAGGAAGAAGACGCACAGACCCGCGATGACCATCGCCGTCAGCGACAGTAGGATGATGCGCTTCGGACCGAACCGGTCGTCGTACCGACCGGCGATGATCGTCGAGACACCGGCGATGAGGTTGGCGGCGATGCCGAAGATCACCAGCTGCATGAACTCGAAGCCGAACACGACCGATGCGATCACGGCGCCGAACGCGAACACCCCGCCCAGTCCGTCGCGGAACACCGCGCTCGCGAGCAGGAACCAGAAGGTCGGGCGCGTGTCGTCGTTGCGGTACAGGCCGATGACGTCCTTCACCAGCAGTTTGTACGACGTGAAGAACCCGACCTTGCGCTCGGGACGACCCAGCGAGGGCTCGGGCACGTTCAGGAAGATCGGGATGCTGAAGATGAGCGCCCACACCGCGCAGCCGACCGCGATCAGCCGGAACGGCAATCCGTTGTCGGTCGACATGCCGAACCAGTCCGCGGTGTCGAGCACGACGACGATCACCAGGGCGACGATGCCGCCGATGTAGCCGAAGCCCCAGCCGAGTCCCGAGATGCGGCCGATGTTCTTCGGGTTGGCGATGCCGATGAGCATCGCGTTCGAGTTGACCGCGGCGATCTCGCCGAACACGGCGCCGGCAGAGATGAGCGCCACGCCGACCCAGAACATCGACGGCACGGGCGTGACGAACCACAGGCCGAACATGCACAGGATCAGCGCACCGGTGCCGATGCCCAGCCACAGCTTCTGCCGCCCGGCCGCGTCGGCCTGCTGACCCAGCACCGGCGCGAGGAAGAGGATCGCCAGCGCGGCGATCGTCGACCCCAGGCCCAGACCAGAGGTGAGCTCGGCGATCGCGGCTTCCTTCACCGGATCGGTCTTCTCGAGCGCCTGCAGCTCAGGCGAGAGGAAGGCGTCGGTGGTGAGGTACAGCGCGGTGAAGATGAAGGTCAGGATGACCGTGTTGAACGGCTGCGTCGCCCAGTCCCACAGCGCCCACGAATAGACCTGCTTCCGCGGCGCCGGCGTGTCGCCGCGCAGCTCGAGCCCGATCACCGCGACGGCACCGCTGTTCGCAGTCGCCTCGGGACGGGGCACCTCTCGCTCATCACTCATGATCGAAGTCTGGCCGTGACGCGTGAACGGACGGTGACGGCGCGCCGCTCACGACGGTCCGTCACTAGGATCGAACGGTGCCATCGAGACGACGCGACGACGCCCGCGCCTCCATGACCCGGATGCACCTGCAGATCGCGGTCTTCGCCGCCATCCAGGTCGTGCCCATCATCGCGATCGCGCCGTTCATGCCGCTGATCGCCGCGTGGTCGCCGCCTCTGTACGCCTGCGCCGCGGGCCTGCAGACGCTCTTCCTGTTCACCGCACGGCGCATGATCCCGCTGCGATGGACCGCCACGCTTGCGGGCCTCATGGCCGGGCTGCTCGCGGGGCCTCTCACCGCCGTCGGCTGGCTGATCGCCGTTCCCCTGGTGGTGGCCGGTGCCACGTTCGACCTCACGGTCGCGTTCACCGAGCGGATTCCTCGCGCCTTGCGGCACGTGCTCATCGGCGTGGCGGTGGGCACTGCGGTGTTCCTGATGTCGTTGCCGGTGATGTCCGCCGAGCACCTCGTGGCTGCCGTCCTCGTACCCACCCTGATCGCTCGAGTGGTCACCTCGATCGCCGGCTCCTGCCTGGCCGAGCGGATCGTCGCCATGCTGGCAGCGGCCGGGGTGCGCACAGCGAACCCGTCCACGCGATCCGGCTGACGCCGCTCACGCTCACTCCGTCGAAATCAGAAGCTGGCGATCCAGCCCCACGGCGACCGCCGCATCCCGAGTATTCACCTGGAGCTTCCGGTAGATGTTGCGCCTGTGGGATTTCACGGTGTTGACCGACAGTCGCAGATCGCCCGCGATGGATGTGATCGAAGGGTGCCTGCGCATCGCATCGAGCACCGTCAGCTCGGCCTCGGTCAGCACCGCCTCTGGAGCGTCGAACGTCAGAATCGGCCGCTCCGGCAGCTCCTGCCGCAGTTCGTCGTACCCGAAGCGGGTCAGCTCCGCGCAGACCGCCGCGTAGTCCGCGGGCGGCAGCATCGTGACGGGGAGCCGCATCCCGGTGCTCAGCAGGAGTTCGGCCAGATGCTCGATGGCGGGTCTGCGCCGCCTGCTTCCCTCGACGCGCAAGGTGGCCGCCGCCTCGATCGCGGCTGCTTCGGCGAGGGTGCGCGATGAGCACGCGCGCTCGGCAGCGACGCGGGAATCATGCAGGGCAGCACCGTGCTCCCCGCGAGCGAGAGCGATTCGCGCCGCTCCCGCGTACCGTTCCGCCTCGCCGCGATCGATGCTGCGAAGCACGGTCGCCGCGGCCGCCGTGCTTCCCAGAGCGAGCTGCAGGAGCGAGCGAACCCCGGCCAGGCTCGATACTGTCGCAGGTCGACGTCCCTCCTCACCGCGCAGCTTCGCGAAGGCATCCATCCCGACCAATCCCGCAGCCGCGCGTCCATCGACAAGTGCGACGAGGGCTTCAGTCGCCGAGATGGCACGCCAGTGCTCGATCGTGCGCCGATCGTGCCTCATCGCATCCAGATGCGCACGAGCCGTCGCGGTATCGAAGCGCTCAAGCGCGACGATCGCCTCGGCGATGCGGTAGAACGTTCCGGAATACCAGGAGCGCTGAACGTCGGTCCATGGCTCACCGCGGGCGCTCTGGAGGTAGGCCTCGGCCTCGTGAACATCTCCGGCCAGCGCATGAATGCCGGCGAGCATGGCGACATTGGTGAATCCGAGAGGGTAGCCCTGCGTGGGGGACTCGGCGAGCCCGCGCTCGAAGCAGCTCAGCGCTTCGGCTACTCGTCCGCCGTAGTACAGGCTCGTTCCGAGGTGCGCATAGATCCGCGGCAGGGCCGGGATGCTGCCGCGCTCCACTGCAGGCAGAGCCTCCAAGGCGCCCAATGCGCTCCGTGCCGCCCTGACGCTCAGGCCGGTGCGGCCGATCACTCGGAAAGCGGCGCTCTCGGAGGCCAGCAGCAGAACCCGATCGGTCATCCTGACCCGTCCGCGCATCGACCGTGCGGCGAACACGGCCGCGACGAAGTACCGGAGGCCCTTCGCGCGCTGCTGCGGGGTGACGTTGTACGCCATGCCGAGCATCATCAGCAGCAGGGGGCGGCCGCGGAGCTCGTTCGCGGGAATGGGCTCAAGAGCCTCGGCCACGCCGTGGCGCAGGCTCAGCGCCAGGTCGAACCAGCTGTCGCGGGCGATCTCTTCGGCTGCCGCATAGTCGGCGATCTCCACCGCCTTCGCGAGGCGCGACACGCATGAACGGTCGATCTCGGGGACGGGCGCGTCGGGAAGGACGCCGCCGTTGATCGAAGAATCTCGTGGCGACACGGTGGTCATGATCCTGCTCTTTCCCCCCCGGCGCAGTGTCCAGATTACCGGGTGCCGCATTGGGCGGACGAGGTCGCCGTGCGTATGGCGTGCTGCGGGAACCGCGGTGAACTGAGTCGGGCGACGCAGACGGCGACTCAGAGCGCGTTCGTCAGGATGCTGGTGCCCACGAATCCGAGGCCCGCGAGCAGCGTGGCGATGGCGATGGCCATGGCGATGACCGCCGGCTTGCGCTTGCCACGCGTCGGTTCGTCCTCGGATGCCACCGGCGCAGCCGCAACGGTGTCGGACCCGCTGACAAGCGGGGTTCCGGCCTCGTCGGCACCGACGTCGACGTGCGTGGACCGCCGGACCGGCGGCGGTGAAACGGGTTCGGTCATGGGCAGGGTGTGCTCCGTTGGACGTGGCGCGCCGGGCAACGCGCCAAGCGATGGTACCGCTCGATCGGCCCGTGGATACCGCTGTCGACCGCTGTGTCGCCGATCCACCTTTTGATTGATCTTTCGACGGAGAACCGCGGATCCGCCCGCAGCCCCGGCGGATGGATAGGTCGCGTCGCCTAGCGTGGAAGCGGAACGACCCGAGGAGAAGACGTGTTCACCAAGCCCGCTCGCCTGTATCGCGTGCTCGCGATCGCCGAGGCGATCACCTGGACGCTGCTGATCAGCGCCCTCATCGCCCGCGCCGTCGGAGCGACGCCGCTGCTGGTCACGATCGCCGGTGGCATCCACGGCTTCGTGTTCCTCTCTTATGGGGCGATGGCGGTGCTGGTGGCGTTCAACCAGCGCTGGCACGTCGGGGTGGCCATCACCGCGATCGCCAGCGCCATCGTGCCCTTTGCAACCATTCCGGCCGAGATCTGGCTGCACCGCACGGGCCGGCTGGTCGGCGAGTGGCGTCTCACCGAGACCGACGACCCGCGCGATCGCACCTGGTACGACCGCACCATGCGCTGGTTCCTGCTGCGTCCATGGGTGCTGGGCGCGCTCATCGCCGTCGCCATCGTCGCGCTGTACACCGTGCTGCTGATCCTGGGTCCTCCCGGCGGCAAGTGAGCGCCGAGCGCCGGCCCAGGTTATCCGGAACGGCGGATGCCAGGATCAGACACCGCGCTAGGGTCGAGCCATGCCGGGCGCAGGCGTGGGGTCGTTGCGACGCACTGCCGTGCTGTTCGAGGGCGGCAGTGACCGTCTTGCGTTCGAGGCGCTTGCTCGCCGGAGTGATGTCGTGCTTGACGGCCTCGACCTCGTGGAACTGAAGGGCATCACCAATCTGCGCACACGGTTGACGGCGTTATGCGGCACAGGTGCGCGGGCGCTCGGCCTGTTCGACGCCGCCGAAGGGCGCTACGTGACCGGCGTGCTGCGTGACCTCGGGATGCTTCAAGGTGACGATCTCGGTGCCGCGGGATTCTTCGGCTGCGACCGCGACTTGGAGGAGGAGGTGATCCGCGCGGCCGGATCCGATCTCGTGCTCGAGACGCTTTCGTCACGCGGCGAGCTCGCCCGTTTCCGGATGTTCCAGCGACAGCCCGCGCAGCGGATCCGAAGCATAGAGGACCAGCTGCACCGGTTCGCCGGCACGGCCGCCGGGAGGAAGACGCGTTTCGCAGCCGACGTCATCGAAGTCGTCCCGCTCGATCGGATGCCGGTGCCGCTGACCCGACTGCTCGACGCTGCGCGGAATGGATGAGGGTCGGGCGGTGCCGCAGAACGGTCGAACACCCGAGCAATTCGAGGCCGCTGGCGGGTCGCGGGCCGAATTTCGACAGAAGCGTTGTCTATACATCGGAGGTCTGCTAGCGTCGCACCGATCTGTCCTTTTCAGCAATGGAGCTAAGGCATGCGTGCACGCAGACGTCCTCATTCACTGTCCGCCTCCACTCGATCGATACGGCGCGTCGGCGTCGCCATGGCCACGACGACGATGATCCTCGCCGGCGCCCTGGTTCCGGGTGTCGCAGCATCTGCGGCATCCGATGAACTCGACATCGCGTTCGCGGGGTCGCTCGTCGGCACCACGGCGTACACCACGGTCGAGGGCGAGACGATGCGCGGTGTCGTGCATCGCATGAACGGCGCCGAAGAGCAGCAACCGGGCGGCGGCGTGGTTCTCGGCGGCGGCACTCAGGGCATCCGGTACGACGCGTCCGGATTCTCGCTCGCCGAGCCTGATGCGACTTCGGGCTTCGCTGCAGAGCTCTCGATCACGGCATCCGCCTCTCAGACCGAGATGGCGACGCTCTTCGCCGCCGGCGGCAATCTGTTCGTGCGCATCGAGGGCGGCGAGTTGGTCTACGGGTTCGACTCGCAGTCGGACGGCTCCTGGCAGAAGAACCGACGCACGGCTCCCGCGCCGTCGGCGTCCACGCGCCACGAGATCTCGGTGCAGTACATCCACGTCGGTGACGGCGCCGAGCTGCACGTCTCGCTCGACGGAGTCGCGCTCACGCCTGTCGTGGCAGCCGCCCCGGCGGCGATCAATGCAGCCGCAGACGCCTCGCTCGGATTCGGCAACGACGTCCACCCCGCAGGCGGAGACCGCGGCTACAGCGGTCTGCTGCACCGTGTCCGCGTCGCGGCCGGCCTCACGGCTTACGACCCGGACCAGAACACCTTCCAGCCGCAGCCGGTGACGACCACGCTGCTCAACACCGGCTTCTCGGGGACGGTCTCCGGCGCAGATTACGCCCCTGCAACGGGAGAGATCGTAGAGGGCGCGCTCGCGCTGCGAAGCGGCGCAACAGTCGCGTCCGGCGAGCTCGTGCTCGCCGGCTCCGCGCAGGCGGCCGACTTCACAGCATCCGATGAGGTCTTCGACGGGCCGACCCTGGCTGAGGGCTTCGCCGCCGAGGTGGAGTTCACCGCCGACTCCGCCCAGAAGGACCTCGCGACGCTCATTGCCGTCGGGGGCAACTTCTCGGTGCGCTATCGCGCCGACGGACTGCAGTACGGGTTCAGCTCGAACGAGTCGGGCGAGTGGGTCGATCACATGGCCGCGACGGCAGTGCCCGCCACGGGCGAAGCGCACGTGCTCTCGGTGGCCTACCAGCCGATCGATGGCGGCGGCGCCGACGTCATCGCGTGGCTCGATGGCGTGGAACTGCCCAAGGTGACCGCACCCGAACGTTCCATCCGGAACGCCGCCGCCACGACCACAGCATCGTTCGGCAACGAGATCGCCGTCATCGGCGGCCGGGCGTTCATCGGGAAGATCGATCGCGCACGCTTCGCGCTGCTCACCGAGCCGTTCGTGAACGCGTCGTTCCAGTTCCAGCAGCTCAAGCCGGTGATCCCCTGCACCGAGCTGGGCGACATCGAACCGGCGAACTACGTCAGCGTCTCGGCCGACGATTGCGCCGAGAACATCCTTGCCAAGTCGGCGCTGGTGCGCCCGACCGACCAGCAGCTGCGCTGGCAGGAGCTGGGCCTGACCGGATTCGTGCACTTCGGCATCAACACCTTCTACAACCAGGAATGGGGCCACGGCACCGAGGACCCGGCGCGGTTCGACCCGACCGGTGCGGTCGACGTCGACGGCTGGATGAAGACGCTGCGCGACTCGGGCCACCGCATGGCGATCCTCACGCTGAAGCATCACGACGGGTTCGTGCTCTACCCCTCGCGGTACACCGACTACGACATCGCTGCCACCCCGTGGAAGGACGGCAAGGGCGACATCGTGCGCGAGTTCACCGATGCCGCCCGCAAGTACGGCATGCAGGTCGGCCTGTACATGTCGCCGGCCGACTCGCACGAAGAGATCGACGGGCGCTTCGGCAACGGCAGCGCGAAGTCTGAGCGCACGATCCCGACCCTGGTCGAGGACGACGACCGTGCCGGCAAGGACCTGCCCACCTTCACCTACGACGCCACAGACTATGGCGCGTACTTCCTGAACTCGCTGTACGAGATCCTCACCCAGTACGGGCAGATCGATGAGGTCTGGTTCGACGGCGCGGCCGGCAACACCGAGAAGCAGGAACTGTTCGACTACCCGGCCTTCTACGACCTGATCGGCAAGCTGCAGCCGAACGCCGTGGTCGCTGTCGGTGGTAACGATGTGCGCTGGGTCGGCAACGAGCACGGCACCGCGCGGCAGAACGAGTGGGCGCCGATGGCTGTGAAGGTGCCCGAGGACGGCGGAAAGATCGGCGTCGTGGCCGGCGGCTCCTTCGAGCAGGTCGGTTCGGCCGAACAGCTCGTCGCCGGTGCGCGGGGCGGGGCGGATGCCCTGCACTGGTGGCCCACGGAATCCGACATGAAGCTCACCCAGGGATGGTTCGCGCACCCGAACGACGCGCCCAAGAGCGGGCCGACACTGCTGAACCACTACCTGAACACGGTGGGCCGCAACTCCGTCATGCTGCTGAACACCCCACCCACGACCGACGGGTCGTTCGCTCCCTCATCGGTCTCGGCCCTGGAGTCGTTCGCCGCCGAGCAGCGCAAGGCGTTCGGCGTCGACCTGGCGATCGGCGTTCCCGTCGAGAGCCCGAATGGCGCGACCGACGCGCTCACCGACGGCAGCCGGCGCACCGCGTGGAGCAGCGAGGAGAAGACTGGAACGTTCACGATCGACCTCGGCGAGCCCCGCACGGTGAACCGCGTGACGATCGCGGAGGGCGTCGACGTGGCCGGGCAGACGGTGGATGAATTCCACATCGAGGCCGAGATCGATGGCGAATGGAAGAGTGTCGGCGGTGCCGGAACGATCGGCGTCAGCCGGATCGTCACTCTCGACGCAGCCACCACGGCTCAGCGGTTCCGTGTCGTGATCGACTCGGCGCGCGCACCGTTCGCGCTGGCGAAGCTGGCCCTTCACCCGACGCTCGCGCAGGACCCGGGCCGCCTTTCGGAGGTCTGGGTCGACTGCAGCGCCGAGCGTGCCGGTGACGGCTCGAAGGCCCGCCCGTTCTCGTCGCTCGAGCAGTTCCGCGAGACCGAGCTCGCGCCAGGGGCCGCTGTGCACCTTCGTGCTGGCACCGCCTGCGCCGACTCCGACACCCCGTTCTGGGGCTACGGCACGGACGAGGAGCCGATCGTCGTCGACGTCTACGGCGACGGCCCCGCGCCCACCTTCGGCGACCGCAGCGCGCGCGAGGTCTTCGAGCACCTGGAGGCACAGGGCTGGCAGCTCGACCTGCCGTCCGCTCCTGTCGCGGAGGCGCAGTTGGAGCTGGGTGCGTCGAGTGTTGTGGCCGGTGAGCAGGTGTCGGTGGACCTGAGTGGTTTCGCGGCGGATGCTGAAGTGCAACTGTGGCTGCATTCGGAGCCGGTCAAGCTGGATGACGTGGTGGTGGATGCTGACGGATCGGCGCGGGTGACCGTGACGATCCCGGCGGATACCGAGGCTGGAGACCACCGGGTGGTGGCGACCGATGCTGAGGGTGCGGAGCTGGCTGCTGCGGATCTGACCGTGACAGCCGCGCCCGGCGATGGTGATGGCGATGGTGACGGCGATGGTGACGGCGGTGGCACGGGTCCCGGTGACGGTTCCGGCTCGAGCGACTCGTCGGATGCTGGTGACGAGCTGGCCGTGACCGGTGCGGATGCGACTCTGTGGGCATCGATCGCAGCCGGCGGACTGGTGCTGATGACCCTCGGCGGACTGCTGTGGGCGCGGAAGCGCCGGCTGAGCTGATCGGCTGAGAGCACGTCGATGCGACCCGGGAAGACCCTGCTTCCCGGGTCGCATCGCTTTCAGCATCCGATCTTGTGCCGGATAACGGGCGCCGTTGTGCCCACGCGGCGTGTCGGGCGGGCGGCGCGCCGTGCCTGGCCCGGCACGTCAGTAATCCGGCACAGGGATGCCGAAGTGGATACCCGGGGCGGCGTCAGGTCAGGTCGAGCGCCGCGCGGATGATGCTGTCGGCGTCGATTCCGTGGTGGCGGTACACCTCGTCGATGTCTCCCGACTGACCGAAGCTGCTGACCCCCAGAGCCACCGAGGGCACCGAGTGCACCGTCGCGAGGAACGCCAGAGTGTGCGGGTGACCGTCCAGCACGGTGACCATCGGGCGCGCACGCTCATGCGGGAAGATCTGATCGAGGATCCACGAGTCGGCGCTGACGCCTTCGCGCCGGCTCGCCTGCAGCGCCTCGAAGATCAGCCCGGGGCTCGTGATGCAGATGACGTCGGATTCGATCCCGATGCCGGCAAGGCGCTCGTGCGCGCTGATCACCTCGGGGATCATCGCGCCCATCCCGACCAGCGTCACGCTCGGGTTCTCGGTGCGTCGGAGGAAGTAGCCGCCCGCGACCGCCTGACGACGACGCCGCTCCCTGGCGGCCGGATCCTCCGGAACCTGTGCGAGCGTCTGATCCACGGGCCGGGTGGAGAGCCGGAAGTACGCGGAGCGCCCGCCCTCGCGCCCGATCTGGCGCATCACGTCGAGCAGCGTCCACTCGACGTCGAGTACGAAAGCCGGCTCGTAGGCGACGCACTCGGGCTGCTCCAGGCCGATGCTCGGGGTCTTGATCGACTGGTGCGCGCCGCCCTCCGGCGCGAGGCTCACGCCGGAGGGCGTGCCGATCAGGATCGACTGCCCGCCCGCGTACATGCCGTACGACCACGGCTCCAGCGCTCGCTCGACGAAGGGGTCGTAGATCGTGCCGATCGGGATGAGCGGCTCGCCCCAGCGGCTCCACGTCGCCCCGAGCTCGCCCAGCAGCGAGACCAGATTCACCTCCGCGATGCCCAGCTCGATGTGCTGCCCATCAGGACGCTCCTGCCAGTGCAGCATCGTCTCGGCGTCGTCGCTGAACCAGTTCGGACGCTCGGCAGGTGCCCACACGCCGACCTTGTTGATCCAGCCGGCGAGGTTCGTGCTCGAGCTCACGTCCGGGCTCACGGTCACGACGCGTCGCGCCACCTCGGGCGCTACGCGGGTGAGGTCGACCAGCATCCGCCCGACCGCGGCCTGCGTGGTCGCTGTATTGCGCGGCGTTCGCCCGAGATCCTGCGGGGCAGCCGGCAGAGTGGCCGCGAGCACCGGCTCGCGCACCAGCCGGGCGGCGGCGTCCGCACACGCACGTGCCGGCCCGCTGCCTTCGGGGAACGCACGCCACGGCGCGGAGGGATCCTCGCCGAGCCGCTCTGCCAGGGCGTCGAACTGCTCGATGCTCAGCAGCGACGAGTGGTTCTGCGGGTGCCCCTCGATCGGCAGGCCGCGCCCCTTGACGGTGTACGCGATGATGACGGTCGGCCGGGTGTCGTCGATCGCGGCGAACGCGGCGCGCAGCGCCTCCAGGTCGTGGCCGCCCAGGTTGCGCACCGCGGCCAGGACCGTCTGGTCGTCGAGCGTCGACAGCAGGGAGCTGATCGCCTGCGCGTGCGGGCCGCTTCCGGGCATCCGATCGCGCACCTCCGCGGCCGAGCAGCGCAGCAGGCGCTGGTACTCGGCGTTGGGCATGTCGACGATGCGCTGACGCAGGGCGTCGCCGCCCGGGCGAGCGAACAGATCCTCCAGCAGAGCGCCGAACTTCACGGTCAGCACCTGCCAGCCCGCGGCCTCGAACAGTCGCTGGATGCGCTCGGCAGCGGTCTTGGGCACCACGCGGTCGAGAGACTGGCGATTCAGATCGACGATCCAGACGATCTCGCCGAGCTCCTGCACGGACGGGTCGAGCACGGCCTCCCAGATCGCACCCTCGTCGAGCTCCGCGTCGCCCACCAGCGAGTACTGCCGACCGCGGCCGGCGGTGCCGGACATCGAGTTCACGAACCGGCGCGAGACCGCCGCCCAGATGGGAGCCGTCGCGCCGATGCCCACCGAGCCGGTCGAGAAGTCCGCGGGCACCGGATCCTTGCGGCGGCTGGGATAGCTCTGCAGACCGCCGAACTGCCGCAGTGTCGTCATCCACTTCTCATCGAGTGTGCCGAGAAGGAACTCGATGGCGTGCAGCACCGGAGAGGCATGCGGCTTGACGGCGACGCGATCGCCCGGCTGCAGCTGCTCAAGCCACAGCTCGGTCATGATCGTCACCATCGACGCGCTTGACGCCTGATGACCGCCGACCTTGACGCCGGTCTCGTTCGGACGGACCTTGTTCGCGTGGTGGACCATCGCGGTGGCGAGCCAGAGCACTTTGTTCTCGATGGCATGCAGCGTCTCCAGCGTGCAGGTGCGATCTGCCGTCAGTGTCGCGTCCACGTCGCGCCTCCTCGTCGAGCGGTTGTTCATTCGTGCCGCTGAGTATCACCCTGATAAACGTGGAGCGCAAACTGCGATCTGAGATTGATCAGGATGCGCAAATCGGGGTGAAGCCGCACTGCTAATCTGACCAACATGGTGAAGCAGACAGCCGACGCCGCGGATCGTGCCATCCTCCGAACACTCATCGACGACCCCACCGCGACCGGCGTGCAGATCTCAGAGCGCACGGGACTCGCACGCAACACCGTGCGCACCCGCTTGAACCGCTACGAGACCGAGCCGGCGCTGCTCCCGTTCGAGCACCGGATCGCGCCGGCGTTCCTTGGATTCCCGCTGCGCGCCTACGTGACCACGACGGTCATCCAGCGCGAACTCGATGCGGTCGGCGAAGCGCTGGCATCCATCCCCGAAGTGCTCGAGGTGAGCGGCGTTGCGGGCGGAGCCGACCTCATCATCCTCATCGTCGCCCGCGACACCGACGACCTGTACCGCGTCGCAGGGGCCATCCTCGACATCCCCGGCGTCGTCCGCACCGAGACCGGCCTGGTCATGCGCGAGCTGGTGCCGTATCGCGCTGCCCAGCTCGTCGATGACAGCGAGAAGGATGTAGTGCGCCGCAAAGCTCAAAGTTGAGCCACCCCATATCAACTTTCTTGACAGCATCCGATCGTGCGTTTACACTTGAGTCATCACGACTCAGGTTTCCCTTGACGGGTTCCGCGAGTCGTCCCGCAGACTCTCACCCATTAAGGAGAAACACATGGCACGTGCTGTCGGAATCGACCTCGGAACGACGAACTCCGTCGTCAGCGTCCTCGAGGGTGGCGAGCCCAAGGTCATCGCCAACGCCGAGGGCTTCCGCACCACCCCGTCGGTGGTCGCATTCACCAAGGATGGCGAGGTGCTCGTCGGCGAGACCGCGAAGCGCCAGGCCGTCACCAACGTCGACCGCACGATCTCGTCGGTCAAGCGCCACATGGGCACCGACTGGTCGTTCGACGTCGACGGCAAGAAGTGGACGCCGCAGGAGATCTCCGCGCGCATCCTCCAGAAGCTGAAGCGCGACGCCGAGTCGTACCTCGGTGACACCGTGACGGATGCTGTCATCACCGTCCCCGCGTACTTCAACGACGCTGAGCGCCAGGCCACCAAGGAGGCCGGCGAGATCGCGGGCCTGAACGTCCTGCGCATCATCAACGAGCCGACCGCCGCCGCTCTCGCGTACGGCCTCGACAAGGGCAAGGAAGACGAGCTCATCCTCGTCTTCGACCTCGGTGGCGGAACCTTCGACGTCTCTCTGCTCGAGGTGGGCAAGGACGACGACTTCTCGACCATCCAGGTGCGCGCCACCTCCGGTGACAACCGCCTCGGCGGCGACGACTGGGACCAGCGCGTCGTGGACTACCTGATCAAGCAGTTCAAGGAGACCACCGGCGTCGACGTCTCGGGTGACAAGATCGCGCTGCAGCGCCTCAAGGAGGCCGCCGAGCAGGCGAAGAAGGAGCTCTCGTCCTCGACGAGCACGAGCATCAACCTGCCGTACCTGTCGCTGACCGAGTCGGGCCCCGTCTCGCTGTCCGAGACGCTCACCCGCGCGAAGTTCGAGGACCTCACCAAGGACCTGCTCGACCGCACCAAGAAGCCGTTCGAGGATGTCATCCGCGAGGCCGGCATCAAGGTCAGCGAGATCGACCACATCGTTCTCGTCGGCGGATCGACCCGTATGCCCTCTGTCGCCGAGCTCGTCAAGCGCGAGACCGGCAAGGACGCCAACAAGGGCGTCAACCCGGATGAGGTCGTCGCGGTCGGCGCCGCACTGCAGGCCGGTGTGCTGAAGGGCGAGCGCAAGGACGTCCTGCTCATCGACGTCACCCCGCTGAGCCTCGGCATCGAGACCAAGGGCGGCATGATGACCAAGCTCATCGACCGCAACACCGCGATCCCGACCAAGCGCAGCGAGACCTTCACCACTGCCGACGACAACCAGCCGTCTGTGGCGATCCAGGTCTTCCAGGGCGAGCGCGAGTTCACCCGCGACAACAAGCCGCTCGGCACCTTCGAGCTCACCGGCATCGCGCCGGCTCCCCGTGGCATCCCGCAGGTCGAGGTGACCTTCGACATCGACGCCAACGGCATCGTGCACGTGTCCGCGAAGGACAAGGGCACCGGCAAGGAGCAGTCGATGACGATCACCGGCGGCTCGTCGCTGTCGAAGGAGGACATCGACCGCATGGTGCGCGAGGCGGAGGAGAACGCCGCCGACGACAAGAAGCGCCGCGAGGCCGCTGAGGTCCGCAACCAGGCCGAGACCCTCGCCTACTCGATCGAGAAGCTGATCAAGGAGAACGAGGACAAGCTGCCCGAGGACGTCAAGACCGACGTGCAGGCTGACGTCGACGCCCTGAAGACGGCTCTCGCCGGCGAGGACGACGACGCGGTCAAGACCGCGTTCGACAAGCTGAACGAGTCGCAGGGCAAGCTCGGCGAGGCGATCTACGCGCAGGGTCAGGCGGATGCCGCAGCCGGCGCTCCGACCGACGGCGAAGCCCCGGCCGACGACGCTTCCGCTGAGGAGGACGTCATCGACGCCGAGGTCGTCGACGACGAGGATGAGGACAAGAAGTAACCATGACGGACAAGAACTTCGACGACGACAACGCCGAGGTTCACGCTGACGGTGCGGGGTCGGATGCTGCGGCATCCGGCCCCGAGCCGCAGGTGAACCCGGATGCCGCATCTCAGCCCGCGGCCGCTGACGCGGCGGCGGCCGAGGGGTCGGATGACGACCTCACGGTCGAGGACATCCTGGCCGCCATGCAGACCGAAGAGGCAACGCTCGAGGATGCTGACGGCGCCGGAATCGCGGATGCCGAGCGCGACTTGCTCAACGACCTCAAGCGACTGCAGGCCGAGTACGCGAATTACCGCCGGCGCACCGAGGAGCAGCGTCACCTCGAGATCGCTCGGGCGAAGGGCGAGGCCGCCAAGGGCCTGCTGCCGGTGCTCGACGACCTCGACCGCGCTCAGCAGCACGGTGATCTGGTCGACGGCTCGGCATTCTCGGTCATCGCCGAGAAGGTGCGCACCGTGGTCGAGCGCCTCGGCGTGGTCGCCTACGGAGCCGCGGGCGAGGAGTTCGACCCTCAGCACCACGAGGCGATCTTCCAGCAGCCCACTCCCGGCGCGACCGCGTCGACGATCCTCGAAGTGGTCGAGGTCGGCTACCGGCTCGGCGACGTCGAGCTGCGTCCGGCGAAGGTCGTCGTCGCCGTACCCGCAGAGTAGGTGATCAGTGGCTAGCCAGGACTGGTTCGACAAGGATTTCTACAAGACGCTCGGCGTCACGAAAGACGTCTCCGACGCCGACCTCAAGAAGACGTATCGCAAGCTCGCGCGGAAGTATCACCCCGACTCGAATCAGGGTGATGCCAAGGCCGAGGCGAAGTTCAAAGAGGTCAGCGAGGCGTACAGCGTGCTCAGCGACGCCGAACAGCGCCGCGAGTACGACGAGATCCGCGCGATGGGCTCGGGTGCGCGCTTCACTGCACCCGGCTCAGGCGCATCGGGCGGGTTCGAGGACGTCTTCAGCCGATTCGGGCAGGGCGGCGGCCGGCAGGCCGACTTCGACGACATCTTCTCGATGTTCTCGCAGGGCGGCGGCGGTGGATCGTTCGGCTCTGGCCGCTTCGGTCAGCCGACCGGCGGATACCGCGGGTTCGGCGGGCCGCAGAAGGGCGCCGACGTCACGGCGCGCACGACGCTCGACTTCGTCACCGCCGCGCAGGGCGAGACCATCACCCTGCAGGCCGAAGACGGCAAGCCGTTCAAGGTGAAGGTGCCCGCCGGCGTCGCGGACGGGCAGAAGATCCGCCTGCGCGGCCGCGGTCGTCCCTCGCCGGACGGCGGTGAGCCAGGCGACATCGTCGTGCAGGTGAAGGTGCGACAGCATCCGGTGTTCACCCGCGACGGACTCAACCTGCGCCTGACGGTGCCGGTGACGTTCACCGAGGCGACCCTCGGAGCCACCATCGAGGTGCCTACGCTCGGCGGCGACACGGTCAAGCTGCGCGTCGCGCCCGGCACGCCCTCCGGGCGAGTGCTGCGCGTGAAGGGTCGGGGCATCGCATCCTCGAAGGGGACCGGTGATCTTCTCGCCGAGCTGCAGGTCGCGGTGCCGACGCATCTCGACGATGCGGCCCGCGCGGCGCTCGAGGCGTTCCACGCCGTCGAGCCGAACGAGAACCCGCGCGCCGAGATGATGGCGAAGGCGAAGGCCTGATCATGATCCGCTCCGCACTGCGTCTTCCGGAACAGGAGATTCGCCGAGAACAGGATGATTCACGCGAATCCGTCCTGTTCTCGCAGGATGTCCTGTTCTCGGTCGAGCGCGGAGCGCCGGGAGGGTGGTGATGAGGGTGCCCGAGATGGCTGCTGACGCACCCGTCTTCGCGATCGCCGTCGCCGCGGAGCTGGCCGGAATGCACCCCCAGACCCTGCGGCAGTACGACCGCATCGGCCTGGTGGTGCCCGGCCGCACCCGCGGCGGCTCGCGGCGCTACTCGGTGCGCGACATCGAGCAGCTTCGCGAGGTCGCCCAGCTCTCGAGCGAGGGGATGAGCCTGCCAGCCATCGCCCGTCTGCTCGATCTGGAGGACGAGGTGCGGATGCTGCGGCGCCGCGTCGTGGAGCTCGAGGGCGCGCTGCGCGCCGAGCGGGAGAACCGCCCTGGCGTGCGCGTGTTCGCCGCCGGGGCGACCGGCTCGATCGTCCCGGTCGGGTCGGGCCGGCGGATCCGCCGTTCGACGGAGGTCGTGCTCTGGCATCCGCGCGCCCGCCGCGACGACGAGCCGACCGACCGGAGTTGACCGACCGGAGTTGACCGGGCCGACGGTCAGATGCCGAGCACGGCTTTCGCGATCAGGAAGTAGATGATCAGGCCCGTCGCGTCGACGAACGTCGTGATGAACGGGTTCGAGAACACGGCCGGGTCGACCTTGATCGCGCGCGCAGCGAGCGGCATGATGCCGCCGATGGATGCCGCCACCGTGCACACCGCCGTGAGGGTCAGCCCGATCACCAGGCCGATGTGCCAGTCGTAGACCAGACCGGCGATACCGAACCCCAGCAGCCCGAGCAGCAGCCCGAGCGACAGCCCCACCCGGATCTCGCGGGAGAGCACCTTGCGCACATCGCGCGGGGCGATCTCGCCGAGTGCGAGCGAACGCGTCACCGTCGTGGCCGCCTGATTGCCGGTGTTGCCGCCCGTGCCGATCAGCAGCGGCACGAACAGAGCCAGCACGGTCATCTGCGCCAGTGTCGCCTCGAACGTGTCGAGCACCTGCACCGTGAGCGTCGCGCCGACGGCGAGCACCAGCAGCCAGACCACGCGGGAGCGCACCAGGCGGCGGATGGGCGTCGACAGGTACGAACGCCGCAGCGGCTCCACACCGCCCTGGCGGGCGGCATCCTCGCTCTCCTCCTGCTTGAGGATGCGCGCGGCGTCGTCGATGGTGAGGATGCCGACGAGGCGCTCCTCGCTGTCGACGATGGGCAGGGCGAGCAGGCCGAGATCGGTCGTGCGGCGCGCGGCGGCTTCGGCGTCCTCATCGGCGTTCGCCACGTGCGCCTCGTGCATGAGGGCAGCGACGCGGCTGCCATCGTCGGCGGCGAGCAGGTCACGCAGGCTGACGACGCCGACGACCCGCCGCCCTGCGTCGGTGACCGGCAGCGTGTAGACGGTCTCGGCGTGATCGAGGTTCGCGCGCACGCGGCGCATGGTCTCGCCGACGGTGGACTGCGGGTGGGTGGTGAAGATCTCAGGGCTCATGCGGCGCCCGATCGCGTTCTCGGGATAGCCAAGGACGGATGCCGTCAGCTCGCGCTCCCGCGACGAGAGCCCGCGCAGCAGACGGGGCGCGACGGATGCCGGCAGCTCGTCGATCAGCCAGACGCGGTCGTCGGGATCCATCTCGGCGAACAGGCGGGTGACCTCCGCATCCTGCAGGGCCTGGATGAGGTCGCTCTGCATGCCCGGCGGCAGTGCCTCGAACACCTCGAGCGCCCCGGTCTTCGCCAGCAACCGGTAGACGACAGCGCCGTCGGCGATGCTCAGGCGCCCGAGCAGCTCGACGATCTCGGGCACGGGCATCGGAGTGAGAGCGGCCGATGCCGCCGCGAGGTCACCGCGGGAGAGGGACTGCTCGATCGCGTCGGCGACGTCGGAGATGTGTTGCAGCTGCTTGGGAGTCATGGCATGCCTTACGGGAAGGCACCGCGCCTGGCGGCAGACGCACTCCGATGAGGCGTCGCTCAGCCGAGCGGTGCGGAAGTGGAAAGAGGGAGTCGTCTGCGACTATGACTGTCACCGGACATGATGAACCACCTCCACTTCCTGGCTCTCGCGTGCGTGTGCGCGTTCCCGCACACGCGTCAACTGTAGCCGCTGCGGCTGAGCGGATGACGGGGAGGCCGCCGCGCGGGGCGGTGGGGCCAGAGCTGGTCAGTCCCCGAGCAGGCGCTGAGTGGCCCCGGTGACGTGCGCGCGCATCGCCTCGGCGGCGGCGGCACCGTCTCCCGCGGCGATCGCGTCGTAGATCGTGGTGTGCTCGGGCGCGGCCAGTCGCGCACCCGTGCGGCCGAACTTCGAGAACAGCCGGAATCGCTGGATCTGCCCGCCCAGGGCGGCGTACGCCATCTCGAGGAATCGGTTGCCCGCCTGCGCAGCGATGGCCATGTGGAAACGGTCATCCGATCGCCAGTAGAGGTCGAAGCGCTCGGTCTCGACGTCGGCGGCTTCGGCTGAGCGGTGAAAGTCGTCGACGGTCTCCTTCAGGGTTCGCAGGAACGCGTCGGTTTTGCGCAACGCCGCCTGCTCGGCCAGCTCGGGTTCGATGAGCAGCCTCGCCTCCATCAGCTGCTGCACCTCGGTGCGGGTCATCATCGGCGCGACCCGGTAGCCGCGCAGCGCTTCGCGCTCGACCAGGCCGGTGTGCTCGAGCCGGGCCAGAGCTTCGCGCAGCGGCGTCTGGCTCACGTCGAGCTCACGTGAGAGGGCTCCGATGTTGAGGCTCTGCCCTGCCGCGCGATCGCCGGACATGAACTGCTGCAGCAGCAGATCGTACATCTGGTCGGCGATCGGCCTCCTGGTCGCTGTCGGCTCGATCATGGCTTCAGTCTAGAGTCACGGGGCGGGGCCCCCGGGGAGCCGGAGGGCCCGTGGAGCCGCGTCATGCGCTCGCCGAGCCAGTTGACTCCCACCCCCGCAAGGTTCGTCGCGCTCGCCACCAGCAGTGCTCCGAGAAGACCGTCGGTGAGTTCATGCGTGCTCCCGAGATGAACGGCGAGGAGTGTCGAGAAGCCGATGAACATCGCCGGCACGGCGGCGAACGCACGCAGGCGCCCGAGAAGGATGAGAATCGGGTTCGCGACGGCGAGGGACAGCACCGCGCTCAGCCACTCGGGCGCGTTGGGGCCGAGCAGGGGAGCCACCACCGCGGTGGCGGCGAGCGTCGCAGCGCCGAGCACGCCGCCGGCGGCAAGGCAGAGGAGCACGACCCGTGAAGGTATCCCGCCTCTGCGCGCCAGCGAGGCGGCCGCCCAGCCGAGGAACACTCCGTATACGGGCATACCCAGGATTCCGCCGACGAGGACCGCCGCGACAGCGAGGATCGTGGCGGACAACTCGGGTGGCATCGGCCGGCGCCGTGCCCCGCTGTCGACCGCTTCCGCAGCCGTGACGGACGGTGAGCTCATGCGCGTTCCAGGCAAGAGAGAACCTCCTTGATTTCCTATACTATAGCGAATAGTATTAGTTTCGGAGTTGATGATGTATGACGGAGCGGCGGTGAGAACCTGATGGACATGTACATGGCACAACCCCTGGTCGAGGGATTCCCAGGCAAGTCCTCGTCGCACGGCGCTTTCGGGTGGAGCACCGTCTGGCTGCTGGATGACGGTGTGCGCCGAGCGCTCATCGACGTCGGTCCGCCGTCGTATATCCCGCTCATCCACTTGGGTCTCGAGCGACTCGGCTTGACCGCGGATGACATCACCGACGTGCTGCTCACGCATATGCACTGGGATCATGTCGCGAACTTCACGATGTTCCCGAACGCGGTCACGTGGGTGGGCGAGCGTGAACTCGCCTGGGCCGCGGAGCAGCCGGCCGGCACGCCCTTCATTCCCGATCTGCATGTGCGCGAACTCCTGCAGCGGGACCGTGTGGAGAGGATAATGCCCGGCCGGGAGGTGCTCCCCGGCATCCATGCATTGGATGCCGGGGGGCACACGCCCCACCATCTCGCCTTCTTCTCGGACCGCATCGATACGCCTGCCGTCTTCGCCGGCGACTCGGTGAAGAACATCTACGAACTCACCACCCTGCGCGTGGACTCCACGCTCGACGAGCGTCAGAGCATCGCCACGATCGACCGGCTGCGCTCTTTGCTGACCGACACCTCGGGCGTGCTGTTGCCAGGCCATGACGTCGCGCTGGCTCTCAGTGACGGAGAGGTGCGGCGCATGCGTCCGCAGCGAGCAGGGATCGGCTACTTCGCTGATGGAGTGATCGGCGAACAGGATCGCAGCATCGGCTGATCGCTGCGCAGGAAGGACGATGATGACCACAGTGCTGTACACCGGAGGTACCGGTCGCATGGGACGCGTGATCCGCGAGGGTCTGGCGGGCCGTTACGACCGGGTGGTGCTCTATGCGCGGAGCTCACCCGACGAGCCGCTGCACCCCGGCGAGGAGGTCGTGATCGGCGACCTGTCCGACCTTGCGGGCCTGACAGCGGCCGCAGCGGGCGCCGACGTCATCGTGCACCTCGGCGGCATCGCGGACGAGGCGCCCTACGAACAGATCCGCGCCGCGAACATCGACGGCACCTACCACGTGTACGAAGCGGCTCGACGAGCGGGTGTCCGTCGCGTCGTCTACGCGAGTTCCAACCACGTGATCGGATTTCACCCCGCTGACGAGGTGCTCGATGAGAGCGCGCCGCTGCGCCCGGACACTTACTACGGGGTCTCGAAGGCGTTCGGCGAGGCGCTGGCCAGCCTGTACCACGACAAATGGGGGATCGAATCGGTACTTCTGCGGATCGGCACGATGCGTCCGGCGCCCGAGGACACGCGCCAGCTCGCACTGTGGCTGAGCTGGCCGGATGCCGTTGAGCTCACGCGGTGCTCCATCGAGAGCGGACCGGTCGGATGCCAGGTGGTGTACGGAGTCTCGGCCAATTCCGAGCAGTGGTGGAATTCCGCCGTCGGCTGGGATGCGATCGGGTTCGTGCCGCGGGACGACGCCGCAGAGCACGCCGAGAACGTCGACCGCTCCGCGCCGACTGCCGCCTTCCACGGTGGCGGATTCACCGCCGTTGACTACGAAGGGGGAATCTGGTGAATGCCGACGTTCTCATCACGACCGCGTTTCTGCATCCCGGCGATGAGGTCGATCGCAGCCTGCGCGCCGCAGGGCTGACCACTCGCCATGAACCCCAACTCGATCGGCTAGACGATGCGGATCGGCAGCATGCGCTCGCAGCGACCCGCGCGATCATCGCCGGCACGCGGCCACTGACTGCGGCCGACATCGGGGCCGCGGCAGACCTGCAGATCATCGTGCGAACCGGAGTCGGCTACGACAGCGTCGATGTCGCTGCGGCATCGGAACGCGGTATCCCGGTGTGCGTCACCGCCGGGGCCAACCGTCAGGCCGTTGCAGAGCACGTGTTCACGCTCATGCTCGCGGCTGCGCGACGCGTTCCCGACAGCATCCGCAACCTCGACGCCGGCACGTGGCAGCAGCCGACCGGTCGGGAACTGCGGGGCGCCACACTCGGGATCCTCGGGCTCGGCTCGATCGGCAAGGCCGTCGCCCTCATCGCCGCCGGATTCGGCATGACGGTGATCGCCTACGATCCGTATTTCGACGCGGCGTTCGCCGAGCAGCAGGGCATCCGTCGGGTGACCCTCGACGAGTTGCTGATCGACGCTGACTTCGTCAGCCTCCACCTCTTCCTCGACGACTCGACGCGAGGCCTGATCGGTGCCGAGAAGCTCGCCATGATGAAGAACGACGCCATTCTGATCAATACCGCACGCGGTGGCATCGTCGATGAGGTGGCGCTCGTCGACGCTGTCCGAGAGGGAGTCATCGGCGGCGCCGCACTGGACGTCTTCGCCGTCGAGCCGCTGCCCAAAGACAGTCCGCTGCTGCGTACGCCGGGGATCGTCGCCACGACACACGTCGCTGGTGCGACGCGCGAGGCGCGCAGCGAATCCGGCCGGATGGCTGCGGCGAATGTGATCGGGGTGCTGACCGGGGCGGATGCCCCGCAACACGTGGTCAATCCCGGACATGCGGTGGTGCCGGCATGATCATCGACACGGACGCCGGTCAGCTGCGATTCGCGGCGAACCTCAAGTGGATGTATACCGAACTGTCTTTCGAGGAACGTTTCGACGCGGCCGCCACATCGGGCTTCACGGCAGTCGAGTTCGCCTCTCCGTACGCCCTGCCGGCAGACCGGATCGGCGAGCTCGCGAGGGATGCCGGTGTGCGAATCGCGCTGATCAACACTCCCGCCGGTCCCGCGGGCTCCGACACGGTCATGGGAGCCGGGTTCGTGCCTGCGGCGGGGGATGAGTTTCGCGCCGGCGTGACCAAGGCGCTCGAGTACGCCACGGCACTGGACGTTCCCGTGGTGCATGTGATGGCGGGGCTGCGCCCGGAGGGCGTCGATGCGGATCGTGCGTTCGCCGGCTACGTGGCGAATGTCGCGTGGGCGGCCGAGCAGGCTCATGGCACCGGTATCCGTCTCGTGCTCGAGGCCATCAACAAGCGCGATCAGCCCCGTTACGGACTCGCGTCGATGGAGGCCGCCGCAGCGGTCGCCGAGGCCGTCGACCCTGATGTCGTCGGTGTTCTGTTCGACGTCTACCACGCCCAGGTCGACCGAGGAAACCTCATCGAGAGGTTCGAGAGCCTGCGCCGTCACATCGGTCACGTTCAGATCGCCGACAATCCCGGGCGCGGAGAGCCCGGAACCGGAGAGATCGCCTACGAGCGGGTCCTCGCCCGCATCGCGGCGAGTGGCTATTCCGGCTGGATCGGATGCGAGTACGGACCCGTCGCCGGCACCGAGGCGGGCCTGTCATGGATTGAGAGGATCACACGATGAACACTCCCCGGATCGCCGTGATCAGCGCCACGCCACTGGCGATCGAACCGGCAGCGACCGCCGTCCGCACGGCGTTCCCCGACGGCACGGTATGGAACCTGCTCGACGACCGATTGCTCGCCGATGCGCAGCTCGACGGCGGGATAAGCGAGCGACTGGCCGCGCGGATGGACCGCATGATCGAATCGGCGCTCGCTGACGGAGCCGATGGCGTGCTGCTCACCTGCTCGCAGTATGGGAGCAGGGCCGAGGTTCGCGACGCGGTCGCTGATGGCGTCGCCGTGCTCTCCGCTGACGGTCCGCTGTTCGACGAGGTCGTGATGATGCGGCCCGCGAAGCTGCTTCTGGTCGCATCGCTCGAGTCTGCGGCAGCCGACAGCGGTGATCGCCTGCTCGCGGCTTTCGAGACCGCTGGACAGTCGCCGGAGCTGAATCGTCTCGTCGTGCCTTCGGCGGCCAAGCCGCTCGCCGTCGACGAGCTCGTGAGCGCGCTCCTCGAGGCGATCACCGCGGCACCGGGCGATCACGACGTCGTGGTGCTCGCGCAGTACTCTCTCGCGCCCGCGGCGTCGGCGCTCGCCGAGCGGCTCCAGCAGCCTGTGCTCGACGGGCCGGCAGCCGCCGCGCGCCGGCTCGCGGCGGCCATACCGGGAGATGTCGCATGATCGGCGTGATCGCGGACGACGTCACCGGCGCGACAGACGTGGCGGCCGCGCTGAGCCGTGCAGGGCTGCGCACCGTGCTCGTGCTTGACGCGGGAGCGCCGCTCGTGGCCGACGCGGCTGACGCGGATGCCGTGGTGATCGGACTGAAGACCAGGTCGATCGCTCCGCATGACGCCGTGTCACAGAGTCTCGCTGCCCTCGACGCGCTCGAACTTGCGGGAGCAGAACGCTTCTACCTGAAGTACTGCTCGACCTTCGACTCCACCGCAGAGGGAAACATCGGTCCGGTGACCGAAGCGCTGGCCGAACGCCTGAATGAACGCCTCATCGTCACGACCCCGGCATCGCCGTTGCATGGCCGCACCGTCTATCAAGGGCACCTTTTCGTCGGCTCGGACCCTTTGCACGAGACGCATATGCGCCATCATCCGATCACTCCCATGCACGATTCGTCGGTGCCCAGGCTGCTCGGCCCGCAGGTCGGCGGGACGATCGACGTCCTCAGCCTGCAGACCGTGCACCGCGGAGCATCCGCGGTCGACGCCAGGATCCGCGAGGCGGCTGAGGCGGGCGTGCGGCACTTGATCGCGGATGCCGTCGCCGAGGGCGATCTCGACAGCATCGCCGCAGCCTTGCACGATGCCGTGCTCGTCGCCGGGTCTGCGGGGCTCATCGGCGCTCTCGCGCGCCGCATCCCGGCATCCGGTCGTCCACTGTCGACACCCGGAGAGGGGCGCACGGCGCTGATCGCCGGAAGCTGCTCGCGGCGCACGCTCGAGCAGATCGACCGTTTCCAGAAGGCCGGCGGCGAATCGTTCCCGCTCGTCGCCGACGATCAGAGCACTGCCGAGGGCCTGGCCGCCGACGCGCTCGCATGGTGGGATCGACTGCCCGACGGCAGCTCGGCGCTGATCTACTCCTCGCAGCCCGCCGAAGAACGCGCCGCCGGAATGCCCGGCGTCGGGGCACTGTATGAGGAGACAGCCGGACTGGTCGCCCGTGGGCTGGCCGAGCGAGGGCTGCGGCGCATGCTCATCGCGGGTGGCGAGACCTCTGGTCAGGTCGTGAAGGCGCTTGGGACGCACACCGCCGTCGTCGGCGAGGAGGTGGCAACGGGTGTCCCCTGGATCCACGACACCCGGCAGGACCTTCACCTCGCACTGAAATCAGGAAACTTCGGCGGACCCGACCTCTTCGTCGACGTCGCCCTTGCCGGAGGCGAACGATGACCGATGCGAGAGACCAGATCGCGCGCGTGGCGCACTCCGTGCACGCGCGCAGGCTGACGCACGGACGCACCGGCAACCTCGCGGTCCGCGATGGCGGACGGATCCTCGTGACCCCGACCGGGGTGAGCCTCGGCGAGATCGAGCGGGAGCAGCTGTCGGTACTCGGCCCGGACGGCACCCATCTCGACGGCCCTGCGCCTACGAAGGAGGCTTTCCTGCACGTGGCGATGCTGCGAGCCCGTCCAGACCTCCGCGCCGTCGTGCACACGCACTCCGTCTACTCGGCTGCGCTGTCATGCCTGGCGGAACTCGACGAAGAAGACCCGCTGCCTCCCCTGACCGCGTACTACGGCATGCGGATAGGCAGGCTCACTGTGCTGCCGTACTTCGCCCCGGGAGACCCGGCGGCCACGGCAGCGGTCTCGACGGCGGCCGAATGCAGCCATGCGCTGCTGCTGCGCAATCACGGCCCCGTCGTAGCTGGCGCCGATCTCGATTCCGCGCTGGATGCGCTCGAGGAGCTCGAGCACACCGCGCAGGTGCACTTCATCACGAGCGGGCATCGCACGGCCCCGCTCACCCCCGACATGCTGGCCGCGTTCGCAACTCGCGTCGCCGAGGGAAGGACACCCCGCCCATGACCACCCCGCCGATTTCTCCGGCGCCGATCTCGCTCTACAGCGGACTCGTCGTCCGTGAGCCGATCGTCACGACTCTCGCCCCCGAATTCGAACGGGAGAGCGGCACCCGGGTCGAGACCGTCTTCGAGCCGACGACCGTCCTGCTTGAGCGCATCGCGGCCGGTGAACGTCCCGATCTGTTCCTCGGCGTCGCTGCGGCCGTGCGAGAGTTGGGGGAGCGAGGCGTCCTCGACCCGCTGACCGTCACCGAGATCGCCGTGTCGGCCGTGGGATTCGCTCGGATGCCGCAGGACCCCGGCCCCATCGACGACTCGGTGCGCGCGTTCCTCGACTACGTGCTCGGAGCACCCGCTGTCGCGTATTCGCTGTCGGGCGCGAGCGGATTGCATTTCGCCGACACGATGCGTGCACTTGATCTGCTCGAGCGCATCGATCAGAGCGCCGTGCGCTTTGCCACAGGGCTGACGGCCGAGGCCGTTGTAGACGGGCGCGCGCAAGTGGCTATACAGCAGATCAGCGAACTGCGCTCCGTGCCCGGAGACCACGTCGTCGAGCCGATTCCGCACGAGCTGCAGTCCTATGCGCGCTTCGCGGTGGGAGTGCGCCCCGGTGCTTCCGAATCAGCGCGGCGCTTCGCCGATCAGCTCTCGGGAGACCGCGCCGCCGAGGCCTACGCTGCCGTCGGACTGAGCGCGCCGAGACCCCAGGCCGTCCGCGGCTGAACGAACGATTCGAGATCGCCGTACCGCGGTGATCCACCCCAGAAGGAGTGATGATGCGGAAAGTCATAGTCGATACGGATACGGGCGTCGATGATGCCCTCGCGCTGATGCTGCTGGCGGCAGACCCCGACGTGCAGATCCTCGCTGTCGTGAGTGTCTTCGGGAACTGCCACGGTGACCGCGCGGCGGACAACGCGCGCTATGTGCTCGATACGTGCGGTCGTCAGGATGTGCCGGTGTACCGCGGCAGCGATCAACCGCTGCTGCAGGAGCTGCGGCTCTCATCGGGCGTCCACGGTGACGATGGCTTTGGCAACACCGGACTGCGTCCCGAGACGTCGGTGCCGACCGAGCCCGATGGAGTCGATGTGATCCTCGACCTGGTCGCCCGGCATCCGAACGAGATCGACTACCTCGCTCTCGGGCCGCAGACCAACCTTGCCAGGGCACTGGAATCTGAGCCGCTGCTGCTGCAGAAGCTCCGAAGCACGACGATCGTGGGAACGCTCGGTCCTGCCCTATACGGCGACACCGAGCCGTGGGCCGATCGGCGGTTCCGCGTGTCGCGCGACCCCAACGTCTCGTTCGACATCGATGCCGCTCAGCGTGTCGCGGCGTGTGCGGGCGACGTGACCTGGTGCGGCCCCTACGTGACACGGCAGGCGCTGGTGCCCGAGGCGTTCTTCCTCGAGATCGCCTCGTCGACGGGACATGCGCCCGCTGAGTTGATCACGAAGATCAGCAAGGACTATGCCGGCTTCTACTCGCGCTCATACGGTCGCCCCGCCGATGCTCGTGTGATGGGCATCAATGACAGCCTCGCTGTCGCGACGCTGCTTCGCCCCGATCTGGTCGCCGGCTCGGTGCAGCGGCCGCTGCAGACCTTCGATGATCCGCAGAACGGCGAGCGCTATCTGGCCGGAGTGCATCCAGAGCCGGACGAGAGGCGCCCGTTGCATCGGATCATCTTCGATATGGATTTCGCGGGTGTCCTCGACATGATTGAGGGCGTGCTGCGCCGTCCGCTCCCGTGGTGATCGTGCGGAGATCATCCGTGCAACATGCTGGAATAATCGTATAGTACTGACTATAGTATTCGATAACCCTCCCGTTTGCCCCTCAATACAGAGCGAAGGAGCTCTTCAGAGATGTCTAGAATCCAAGATGTGGGTCCCGAGATGGAAACCCAGAAGCTGTCGCCCGTGGCGAAGCAGAAGCACGCCAAGCAATTGTTCGCGCTCAGCGCGGGTCATGCTCTCGAATGGTACGACTGGGCGATGTTCGGCCTGCTCTCGGTCTACATCGGACAGGCCTTCTTCCCTGGCGAGGATGCGGTCGCCGCGACGCTCAACTCGCTGGCCGTCTTCGCCGTCGGCTTCGTCGTCCGCCCCATTGGAGGGGCGCTGCTCGGCACGGTGGCGGACCGGATCGGGCGCCGCCCCGTGATGATCGGCGCTGTCGGCGCGACGGCGTTCGCGAGCCTCGTCATCGGCCTGACGCCGACCCACGAGTCGATTGGCATCTGGGCCGGCGTCATCGTATTGCTGTGCCGTGTGCTGCAGGGCTTCTCCACGGGCATCGAGGGTTCTCTCGGCGCGGCCTACGGTGTCGAGCTCGTACCCGAGCGGCCCGGCTACGTCGCCGGCTTCATGGCGACGTTCAACAACTTCGGCAACATGCTCGCCCCGCTGACGGCGTTCGCAGCCAGTGCCACCCTCGGCCCTGAGAACATGGCGGAGTTCGGTTGGCGCATCCCGTTCATCCTCGGCGGTCTGCTCGGCATCATCGTCCTGTGGCTCCGGCGGACGCTTCCCGAGACGCTGCCCGGCAGCGGAGCCGCAGCCAAGGATGCCGAGCCGGTGACGCGCACCGAGACCATCGAGGTCTGGCGCGGTGTGCGCCACTACTGGCTCAGCGTGCT
Organism: Microbacterium alcoholitolerans; assembly: GCF_050408615.1. Lineage (NCBI taxonomy): Bacteria > Bacillati > Actinomycetota > Actinomycetes > Micrococcales > Microbacteriaceae > Microbacterium > Microbacterium alcoholitolerans. Next base: position 2,220,551 of record NZ_JBNTKD010000001.1, read on the forward strand.
TGCGGTCGTGTTCATCGTCGGCGCACTCCAGGCGTACAACTACACCTGGCTGTCGGGCCTGCCGTCGCTGGCGACTGGATCGTACGGTGAAGATCCGACGGGCGTGTTCTTCGTGTCGACCACGCTCGGTGTCATCCTCACGGTGGGTGCATGGGTGCTCAGCCGCGTGCTCGACAAGTGGGATCTCTCGCGCTGGTTCGTGATCGGACGTCTGCTGACGATCCCCACGATCTTCCTGGTTCTGCTCTACACCGGCAACGGCGTCGGGTCGTTGGCCGCAGTGCTGCTCGGCGGATCGCTGATTCTGCTGCTGAACCTCACCATCTTCAGCACGGTCGCGAATCTGATGATCCCGCAGCGTTACCGCGGCACCGCGGTGGGCCTGGGGTACGGCATCGGTGTGGCCGTGTTCGGAGGTACCGCCTCGTACCTGTTCGTGTACCTGCGCAGTGTCGGCCTCGGCGGGATCTTCCCGTTCTACGTCGCAACGCTGTGCGCCATCAGCGTCGTGCTGTATCTCGTGGCGAAGCGCCGCAACGGAGTGTTCACCGCTGACAAGTGAGCTGATCACCACATGCGCCGCGCCGTCCAGTCCGAGAGCGACTGGACGGCGCGGCGTTGTAACGTGCCGGATCAGTGGGCAGTCGTCGCCTCGGCGACTACGCGTTCGTCCGTGAGTGTGCGTCGGCGCGCATGCTCCACATGGGCCCGCATGAGGGCGGCCGCGGTTTCTGAATCTCCGCGTGCAATCGCTGCGTAGATGTCGCGGTGCTCGTGCGCCGCCTCCAAGGCATGGGTTCGACCGGCCCGACCGCTGAGACGGAAGCGCTGCAGCTGACTGCCGAGACCCTCGAACGCCCTGCGGCTGAACGGGTTGCCGGCCTGGAAGCTGATAAGTGTGTGGAACCGCTCGTCAGCGATCCAGCTGTTCTTCAACGCTTCAGCGTCGGAGTGCTCGCCAGTCTTCTCCATCGACTCGATCGTTTCCATGATCTGAGCGAGGAACTCGGGCGTCGCATTGGCTGCGGCTGCGGCCGCGAAGGTCGGCTCGAACAGAAGGCGGGCGTCCATCAGTTGCACGATCTCGGCGGGGGACAGCAGTGGGGCGACCTCATATCCGCGCAGCGGGTTACGACGCACCAGACCGGTCGGCTCCAGGCGTGCGAGAGCTTCGCGGATCGGAGTAGCCGACAGGCCCATTTCGCGCGAGAGCGCGCCGATGTTGAGCCAGTCACCCGGCGGGCGTTCCCCGCCGATCACCTGCAGCAGCAGCGCGTCGTACGCGCGATCCGCGAGCGGCACGCGCGTCGAGCGCCGTCGCGACGGTGGGACGGGGTGGTCGGACACTCGGACTCCTCGAAACTGGTAGTTGATCTCATGATCTCATCGCGCACGTCGGGCGGGCGCACATGAAGGGGCCCGCGCAATGCGCGGGCCCCTTCATGTCGACGGCTCAGGCTGCCTTGCGAGCCTCCCCGGCCGACTGCCAGAGGTTCACGAACTCGCGGGTCAGCTCGCCGCTGACCGGCAGGTCCATGTTGTTGTCGGGCTTCGATCCGTATCCGAAGACAGCACCATCTGCGACTTCCGCGTAGCGAGCGGCGTGCTGGGCGGTCATGCCCGATCCCAGGATGACAGGGGCGTCCGGCACGGAGTCCTTCACCTGAGCGAGGCGCTCAAGGCTCGGAGGCATCTTGGTGTCGTCGCCGGCCAGGATGATGGCATCCGCGCCGCCACGGTGCAGCATGTCGGCGGCGATGACGCCGACAGGGCGCTCGACGATCGGGCGTGCGTGCTTAGTGAGCAGATCGGCCAGCGTCAGGATGTGATCTCCGCCGATGTGCTTCTTGTAGCGTGCGACGAGGTGCGCCTCGCTGTTGATGATGCCCTGGTCGGTCACCGAGGCGTCGGTGAGGATGTTCAGGCGGATGAACTGGGCGTCGACCGCGGCGGCGATGCCCAGCGATGCCTTCCAAGAGTTGCGCAGGATGTTGATCCCAAGAGGCAGGTCGGTGTGGCGGCTGACCTCTCGGGCCACGACCGCGGCCGAGGCGACGGTCTCGGGTTCGACCGTGGTTGGGTAGAACGGGTAGTCGTGGAAGTTCTCCACGAGAAGGGCGTCAACGCCGTTCTCGGCGAGGGTCGTGGCGTCCTGCAGCGCACGGTCGATGACGTCGTTGAGATCGCCGGCGAACCACGGAGCGCCGGGCAGCGGGTACATGTGAACCATGCCGATCACGGGTGCTTTGTCGGCGAAAACGCTGTTGAAGCGCTTGAGGTAAGGGTTGCTCATGGTGTCTCCTCAGATCGTTTGGGCGAGCGTATTCAAATAATATTCGATAATTCTCGCAAGTCAAGATCAGATGAAGTGTGTTCCGAGCTGCCCAGCCCTGCCGTCGGTCGACTGGACCCGATCAGTCCAGCGGATCGACGGCGAAACGGAACGCGGCACCCTGACGGAAGGGCTCGACGACCTCGAAGTTCTCGAACGCCGGGCCGCCGGGGATCTCCGACGCGCTCGCCCAGTACGACCAGCGGGCATTGACGAGCACCTCGAGGTCCGGATGCGGGTCGTCGACTCGCCAGGTCTGTCGGGCACGGCGCCCGAGGATCCGCCAGTGGTCGGCGGTGTCCAGAGCGTAGCTCACCGACCATGGATCCTCTTCGTCGCCGATGGCGCTGACCTCGGCAGCAGCGCCCTCTCTGCGGAGTGCGGAAAGTCCGAAGCGTGCGTGCTCAGAGAAGCCCGTGCCTGTGAGCTCCGGCCAGAGATCCTTCGGATGGTGCGTGTCATGCGCGAGCTCCAGCAGCCGCAGCCGCGCCCAGTTGCCCATCGTCGCGGTCAGGATGAGATTCCGCAGGGGCGCGGAGCCGTCATTCTCGAAACCGGCCACCTCGACTTCGCGCGGACGATCGGCGCGGAAACGCACCCGCACTCTGACGTCCGCGCCGTTGTCGAACCGCTCGACGCCGATCCAAACGGTCAGGTGCTCGACGCCGTCGATGGTCTCCACCACGCCTCGCGCGGGCGACAGCGGGTCAGACGGCGTGGAAGCGCCGCTCGGGTCGTCGCTCGACCAGAAGCGCTTGCCGTCCTGGCCCGGGTCGAGCTCACTCGGCTCCAGCTCGGAGTATCCACGCCTCTCGGCGCCAACGGGGATGGGTTCGACGGCGATGAAGTTCACCAGCCGCTCGCGCGGATGATCGAGGTACGGCGTGAAGATCCGCAGCAGTCCGCGCGGCCCGGGGATGGGGTGAAGGCCGACCTGCATGCCGTCTGCGTGCCCCCAGCGCGGTTCGGCGGGCGCGAGCTGGCCGGGTCGCAGCCAGGGGCCGTCGACAGCGGCCGGGGTCGCGTCGGTGAGCGGGGTTCGCAGTGCCATGGGATGCCCTTCAGAGGTCTTGACGGGAGTCTGTTGGCTCCCTATCCTGACATGAAATCGGTTTCAAGCAACCCCCTCGACAAAGCAGTCCAGGGGCTATCCGCAAGTCCCTCGATGCGCCCAGCGTGATCCTGGCGTCCGGTGCGATCGACGGCCCATTGAAAGGACGACTGTGATCTCATCGACCGCAAAATCGAGCAGAGGCAGGAGCCGGTCGCGCACCGCCGCCGCCATCGGCGCACTGCTCGCCATCACCGGCCTGAGCTCCGGCGGCTCCGTGGCGAATGCCGCCGACCCCGAGCCGCTGCCGCCATCTCCTGCCGTGATGATCGCCCAGATGACGGGGTCGAGCGCGACCACCGACACGGCTGCCGCCTGGCGCGTGACCGGCACCGATCTCGGCATCATGTGGGACAACGGCAGAGGCGAGGTGCTCACCGCATTCGGCGACACCTTCGGCGACTGGTCCGGGCCCGGGGGTGGGGGCGGCGACTGGCGATCCAACGTACTGCTGCGCTCCACGGACACCGACCTCAGCGACGGCATGAGCTTTGACTCGGCGGTCGAGGACGTCCCCGGTCACGCGGGCGAGCTCATTCCCTCCAAGAAGATCCCCGGTGACGAGCACACCACGATCCCGACCGCCGGCATCGCGGTCGGCGACCGCCAGTACATGGCGTTCATGTCGGTCAAGGAGTGGGGTCCCCCCGGTCAGTGGGCCACGAACTTCAGTCGCATCGCCTACTCGGACGACAACGGCGAGACCTGGAACTCCACCGACGGCCCCACCTGGCAGAACACGGCCACAGGTTCGACATGGGAAGGCGGCGAGAATCAGCATCCGTTCCAGATGGTCGCCTTCGAGAAGCGCGACGGATACGTCTACATGTTCGGCACTCCCAACGGTCGCCTGGGCGCCGCACACGTGGCCAGGGTGGCCGAGGACGAGATGCTCGACAAGGACGCGTGGCGCTACTGGGACGGCGCAGCATGGGCGCCGGGAGATGGGTCCGGCGCAGCCGAGATCGTGCCGCCGATGAATTCCGAACTGTCCGTGCAGTACAACGAGCACACCGGAAAATGGCTCATGGTGACGCTCGACGGCAAAGCCGACGGCACGATGCTGCTGCGCACGGCGGATAGCCCACAAGGGCCATGGAGCGAAGGCGAGAGCGTCGCCAACTCGCTCGATTACCCCGGGCTCTACGGCGGCTACATCCACCCATGGTCCACGGGCAACGACCTCTACATCGCGCTGTCGCAGTGGGATCCGTACAACGTCTTCCTCATTCGCGTGCAGCTCGATGAGGACGGCACGCTGATCAACCCGAACCTCATTCGCAACTCGAGTTTCGAGCGCAGCGAGGCGATGACGGAGCCATGGGCATGCAACGGCAACTGCGGCATCGACACCAATCACACCTGGGCCTATGCAGGCAGCCGTCAGGCCTGGATGCGCAACAGCACCGGCAACATCGACGTGCATCAGCAGGTTCCGGTCGAGCCGAACACCGACTACGTCTTCTCCGGCTTCGTGGTCACGGGCGGTGCGGCCGCACAGGGGGAGTTCGGCGTGCGCGAGATCGGACCCGGCGCCAAGGTGCTCGGCTCGGAGGCTTTCGAGCAGGTCGTCCCGTATGAGCGGTTGGAGATCACATTCAACTCCGGCGCGTCGACGACGATCGAGGCGTTCGTGGGCACGGCGCTGGATGGCGACCGCTGGGTGCAGATCGACGATCTGGCCATCGTGAAAGCGGACCCCACCGCGACGCCGGGTCCTGGGCCTACGGATCCCGACCCCGAGCCCGAGCCCGACCCCGACCCGGAGCCCACGGCTCCCGCGCCCCAGCCGAGCGAGGATCCCGGCCCCGACGAGTCGCCGGCACCGGTCGCTCCTGCGCCGGACGATGACTCCGATGCGACGGTCGATGGCGGATCGCTGGCTGCCACCGGAGCCGATGGTGCCGCACTCGTGTTGCCGATCGCGCTCGGCGCCCTGCTGCTTCTCGCCGGCGGCGCGTTCCTGCTGATCCGACGCCGACACGGCGACGCGTGAACCGATCCGGCTGCAGACGTGTTCGACGCTTCTGCAGCCGGATCTCTTGTACTTGAAATCGATTTCGTCTAACGTGTCGTCTACCCCGGTTGAACGGGCACGCAGCCCTTCCACCCGTGTCCCTCGGCACTAGCCGAACACAGCCCCGATTCGACGACGAGTCGTGTTCCTGAGGAGGAACCCATGGCAATCAACACAACGAGCAAGAGGCGGACGGCACTGTCGGTCCTCGGCGTGATCACAGCGGCAGGTCTTCTTGCCGGATGCGGATCGAGCACCCCCGGCCAGAGCGCCGACGACGGCAACGCGAATGCCGACGGAGTCACCACGGTGCAGTTCTGGCATCGCACGTTCACGCCGGTCGAGAACGAGTGGTACAAGAACATCGTCAAGCAGTTCAACGAGTCGCAAGACGAGATCAAGGTCGTCGACACCGAAGTGCCGGCCGATGCGTGGGACCAGAAGATGAAGGCCGCACAGGCCGCGGGCAAGGCGCCTGACGTCTACACGTTCTCGGCGAGCATCACCGACGCGGTGAACGCCGAGCAGCTGCACCCGCTCAACGACATCGTGCCGCAGGACAAGCTCGACGAGATCATCGAGCAGGCTCAGCCGATTTCGCAGATCGACGGTGACTACTACGCTTACCCCTTGCTGCTCGAGCCGCAGACAGTGCTGTTCTGGAACAAGGAGATCCTCGACAAGGCCGGCGTCGACAGCGACAACGGGCCCGAGACCTGGGACGAGCTGCTGGATGCGTGCGCGAAGATCAAGCCAACCCTCGCCAGCGGCCAGTACTGCATCTCGCCGGCATCCGACGCCGTCACCTTCGCCTGGTCGAGCGTCGGCCAGCAGTGGAACTTCGCGGGCCACACGGCCCTCTCCGATGACTGGACCGCGCCCGACATCGACAACGACGGCTACCGCGATCTGATGTCGAAGTACAAGGAGCTGTGGGACAACGGCTACATGGCGAAGCAGGCGCTCGCCGCGTACGTCGAGGGCAAGGACTTCGGAGAGCAGAAAGTCGCGTTCAAGGTGTCCGGCTCGTGGATGATGTCCGAGATCGGCTCGGACTTCCCGGACATGCTCGAGAACACCGGGGTGGGCGCGTTCGTCAACTCTGAGAACGCCGACGGCCGCGGTGCCACGACGCTCGGCAACTTCCGCTGGGTGATCGACGCCAAGACCAAGAACGCTCAGGCTGCCGCGGACTTCCTCACCTGGGCGCTCGCCGGTGACCCCGACCTGCTGGTGCCGTTCTTCGTCGACACTCAGTTCACGAAGGTCCCGGTGCGCACATCCGTGCAGGAGGCCGTCGCCGACGACGAGGCCGCAGCGGATGCCCCGTGGTCGGACATCGTCGTCAACGACATCATCCCGACCGCGATCCCCGAGCCCACTTACCCGTGGGACGTGTCGCTCGCCGTCGGCACCGCGATGGAATCGGTGATGAAGGGCGCAGCCACGCCGGATGCGGCGATCGGAACAGCCGAGAAGGCGATTCAAACGGTCATCGACCGCGATTCGCTCGCCGACAAAGCACCTTCGAACTGATCACGATCGCGGGGGCCGATCAGGCCCCCGCGATCGCACCGCACTGAGACGAGAACATCTGTGGCAACAGCGAAGAACGTGCGCGACGATGCGCGCCGACGACACGACCGATATCGACACCGCGACACCAAGCTCGCATTCCTCATGCTCGCTCCCGTGGTGCTGCTGCTCGGCATCTTCGTGATCTGGCCCGCGATATACGCCGGGTACCTGTCGTTCCAGGACTGGAGCTTCTACAAGGATCCCGAGTTCGTCGGCTGGAAGAACTTCACCGACGTGCTGAGCGACCCGCTCTTCCTGGCTACGATCGGCCGAGGCTTCGCGTTCGTGCTGATGACCGTGCCTGTGATGCTCATACTCGCGTACCTCTTCTCCAGCCTCGTGGTCGCCGTGTCGCGCAGCTTCGCCAGCATCCTCAAGGTCAGCATCTACATCCCGACGATCATCTCGGCCGTCATCGCGTCGATCATCTTCGTGCTCATCTACGACTATTCGGGTGGACTGCTCAATGCATTCCTCGGCGTCTTCGGCATCGACCCCATCGCCTGGATCGGCGACCCGGCCTGGGCGCTGCTTGCGATCGCGATCCCGGCGATCTGGCTCGGCATGGGACTCACGTCCCTGATCATGGTGGCCGCAATGGTCGACATCCCCGCCGAGTACTACGAGGCCGCCGCCATGGAAGGCGCCGGCTGGTGGCAGAAGACCTTCTACATCACGATCCCGCAGATGAAGAATGTCTTCCTCTATCTGCTGGTCACCGGATTCGTGGCGGCGATTCAGCAGTTCGAACTCCCCCTCGTGATGACGAACGGCGGCCCGCTCGATTCCACCACCCTGCCGAACCTGTTCATCTTCAACCACTTCCGCAACGACATCAACGTCGGGTACTCGATCGCCGCGGCACTGCTGCTGTTCGTCGTGCTGGGCACGGTCTCAGCCCTGGTGTTCAAGTTCGTCAACTCCGAGAGGCTGGTCGACTGATGGCCATCATGCAGGGTGAGACCACCCGGATCGTCCTCGCCGGCAAGGGCGCCTCGCGCCGCCCTCGCAGGCCGCGCACCGCGGGCGGCTGGCTCGTCCTCACCGGAAAGCTGCTCGCCGGCATCATCTTCATCGTCGCGGCGCTGTTCCCGCTCGCATGGATGATCATCGCCGGGTTCAAGTCGAAGACCGAGGTCATTCAGACGCCCTTCCAGTTCTTCCCCGAGGTCTGGAAGTGGGAGAACTACGCCCAGATCATCGCCGACCCCACCTTCGCGCTCACCATGGGGTGGACGTTCCTCGGCGCTGTGCTGTTCACCGTGCTCAGCCTCACGGTGAACTCCCTCGCCGCGTACGCGTTCGCCCGGCTGGATTTCCGGTTCAAGCGCACCATGTGGGTCATCGTGATCACCACGATGTTCATCCCCGGCATGACGATCCTGCTCACCAGCTTCATCGTGGTCACGCGGTTGTCGATGCTCGATACGCTGGCCGTCCTGGTCATCCCCGGGGCTGCGAGCGCAGCATCCGTCTTCTTCATCCGCCAGTTCTACCTGAACATCCCGGCCAGTCTGGAAGAGGCGGCGATGCTCGACGGCTGCGGTCGGTTCGGGATCTTCGTGCGCATCTTCCTGCCGCTGTCCAAGCCGCCGTTCGTCGTGATGGGCATCACCGCGTTCCTGGCGTACTGGAACTCGTACGTGTGGCCGATCATGACGATCACGTCACCGGAGCGATTCGTCGTTCAGCAGTACCTGGCCACCTTCCGTTCGGAGCGCAGCACCGAGCTGGGGCTGCTCATGGCAGGATCCGTGCTCGCGGCGGCGCCCGTGGTGATCCTGTTCCTGATCTTCCAGCGTCAGATCATCGGCAACATCAAGATGGCCGGGCTCAAGTAGTCCGGGGGCCTCACCAGACCGTGTAGCCGCCGTCAACCAAGACATCGGAGCCGGTCATGAAGCTCGCGTCGTCCGAGGCGAGGAACAGGATCACCGAAGCCACTTCGTCTGGGGTCCCGAGTCTGCCCATCGGCGTGCGCTCACGCCACGTCTCGCCCAGTGCCGGATCGTCGGTCAGCACCTGAGCGGTGAGGTCTGTGCCGATGTATCCGGGCGACACCGAGTTCACTCGCACGCCACGGCCCGCCCACTCGCCGGCCAGGGTCTTCGTGAGGTGGACGACACCGGCCTTCGCGGCGTTGTAGCTCGACTGCTTCTGCGGGAAGTTGCTGATGCTGCCGCTCATCGAGGCGATGTTCACGATCGCACCGCGGCCGGCATCGAGCATGAGCCTGCCGAACGCCTGGCAGACGTAGAACGTGCCGTTCAGGTCGATGTCGACCACCCGCTGCCAGTCGTCGGCCGACATCTCCTCGGCGCTCGCCGAGCGCACGATGCCGGCGGCGTTGAGTACGACGTCGGGTGTGCCGAAGCGGGCGGAGACGTCTGATGCCGCGGATGCCACGGCATCAGCATCCGTCACATCCACGCGCACGAACGCGACATCGACGTCGTCGGCCGTCATGGCGAGGTCGAGCACGACCACCCGACTTCCCTGCTCGAGGAACCGCCGCGCTGTCTGCAGACCGATGCCGCGGCCGCCGCCGGTGATGACGACGAGCCGCCCGGCGAGCGAGGGATGGGTCGCGTAATGCACGTCAGCTCCGCGGCTCGCGTGGGGGAGTGGCGCCGATGTCGGGAACCGGGGCGGTCCCTAGATGAACCTCCAGGTCGTCGGGACTCGGTGACTTCGGGCGGCGTGCGGTCGGGCGGTCGAGATAGAACATCGCCGTCGACGCGATGTCGTCGCGCAGCGGCAGATAGCGCCAGCCGCTGCGCCATCCGAGCGCCTGGATGTCGACTTTCGGGATGCCGGTGGCGAAGTGGATCGGATCCTGCAGGTGCCAGCGGTACATTCCGAAGCGCTGCTGCGAGACGTAAAGGCCGTCGGGCCGGATCACCTGGGGCATGCCCAGATAGGGTGTCGAGAACTCGGTGTACCCCTTGCCGGGGATGTCGAAGTTCCAGGCGCCGCCGAAGTAGTCCTCGGTGCCCGTGCCGCAGATCGTGGGGTAGTCGGTGTCGTCGTCGAGGTAGAACTTGATCTCGCCCTCGCCCCACCAGCCGTTGGAGTTCACGCCCCAGGCGATGTACGTGCCGACATACTGGCCCTGGCCCTCGATGCCCTCGAGGATGACATGCGGGGTCAGCTCCTCGAGCGGGTTCGACCGTCGCCACTGTGCGTGGAGATAGCCGTCCTGCGAGTAGTCGCCACCAGTTTCGTACGTGATCTGGTAGTACACCCGAACATCGACCGCCGACGTGTTCTCGATGGTCAGTCGTGCGCCGTCGCGGAACGGCATGGGCCAGTAGGAGTTGAAGCCGCCGTGCGGGTTGGCGGCGATGGCCTGCGAGTTCACCTGAGCGAACACACCCCAGCCGTTGCAGAAGAAGTCGCCATACGGCACCTCGATCGCGGGCTCGCTCGAGCCATCCCAATAGGCGCGCAGCATCAGCGTGCGCCAGTTGTCGGTGTGAGTGGTGATCCAGATGTGCGTGATCTTGCCCGCACCCGCGATGGAGGCGAGCTCGAACGTGTCGCCCGCTTTGATGTCGACGCTCGGCGAGATCTTCCAGCCCGGGCCGAGGTCTCGGGCGCAGTCGGCGCCAGTGCCGTCGGTGGCACGGCCGCCCCCGCCGGCCGCCCCGTCGAAGTTCTCGGGTGAGATCGATCGCGTCTGCACTGAGCGGAGAGCGGCGATGGAGTTCAGATCGGGCATGCGTGCACTTCCTCGTGTCCTGCGAATGGGCGGATGCTCCGGACACAGTACCCGTTCCGAGATCCAGTTGCAATCGATTTCAAACCGCTAGTGTGTTAGTACCGGACCGGCAGGAGGAGAGCGTGTCCACGATCTACGACGTCGCACGGCTTGCCGGCGTATCACCGGCGACGGTCTCACGGGTGTTCAACGGCGTCGGCGTCTCGGAGGCGAAGACCTCGGCGGTCCGGTCAGCGGCTGCACAGCTGAACTTCACGCCCAACCGTGCGGCGCGCACGCTTCGAAGGCAGAGTGCCGAGGTGATCGCGCTGCTCATCCCGGACATCGAGAACCCGTACTTCACCGAGATGGCCCGCGGGGTTGAGGATGTCGCCAGCGAAGCCGGCTACTCGGTGGTGCTGTGCAACACCGACGCTCAGCTCGAGAAGGAGTCGACGTATCTGCGGATCGCGATCGCCGAGAACATGTCGGGAGTCATCCTGGCGGCCGCGTCGGACTCGACGAACCTCGACGAGATCCTCTCCACCGGCCGTCCGGTCGTGGCGGTCGACCGCAGCATCGGCCACGATGTCGACGGCGTCATCATGGCGAATCGCGACGCCGGGCGGCTGGCCACCGAGCATCTGCTGAAGACGCACCGGAGGGTGGCGTACATCGGCGGGCCCGAGCACATTGAGACCTCGGCGGATCGCGCGGAAGGCTGGCGAGTGGCTCATCGCGCCGCCGGTATCGAAGCGCCGTCTGACCTGCTGCGCTTCTCGTCGTTCCGCGTGGACGGCGGCCGCGAGGTCATGGAGGAGCTGCTGACACTGCCGGAGCCGCCGGATGCCGTCGTCGCCGGCAACAACCTCATCGGGGTCGGCGCGATCCAGGTGCTCACCGAGCACGACCTGACGCCGCCGAAGATCGGCGTGGCGGTCATCGGCGGACTGCCGTTCACGACCCTGTCGCCCAGCGCTGTCACCGTGGTGCGGCTGCCGGCACGGCACATGGGGGTGACGGCGGCACGGATGCTGCTCGAGCGGATCCGCGGCGATCAGCAGCCGGCGCGCACTGTCGTTCTGCGAAACGAGGTGCAGGCTGCCTCAGCGCGGGTCTGACCACCCGAGGCGCAATCCGGTTGCGTCTTGAAATCGATTTCGCGTACGCTGGGGGCAGCTTGTCATACCAAGGAGGACGACATGCGCTGCACCCTTGGGGTGGACATCGGAACGTCGAGCAGCAAAGGCGTGCTGGTCGCTGAGGACGGCTCGATCCTCGCCAGCGCGACGCGCACGCACGAGGTCGACCGGCCGCGCTCGGGGTGGGTCGAGATGGACGGCGGGATCTGGTGGGACGAGTTCATCCAGATCGCGCGCGATCTGCTGGCCGCCTCATCGGATGCCGAGGTCGTCGCGGTCGGCGTGAGCGGCATGGGGCCGTGCGTACTGCTCGCCGACGAGAATGACGAGCCGGTGCGCCCAGCGATCCTCTACGGCGTCGACACCCGCTCCACTGCGCAGATCGCCCGCCTGACCGACGAGCTCGGCGAAGAAGAGATCACCAGGGTCGGCGGCTCGACCCTCACCTCGCAGGCCGCCGGTGCCAAGATCGCCTGGGTCGCCGAGAACGAACCCGACGCCTGGGCGCGCGCCACCCGCCTGTTCATGCCCGCGTCGTGGCTGGCCCGCAAGCTCACCGGCGCCTACGTGCTCGATCACCAGTCGGCCAGCCAGACCTCGCCGCTGTACGACATCGAGAACGAGCGCTGGTACGCGCCGTGGTGGCAGCAGGTCGCCGGCCGCATCGAGCAGCCGCCGCTCACCTGGGCGGGCGACATCGCCGGCACCGTCACGTCCGCGGCATCCGACCTCACCGGCATCCCGGCCGGCACCCCGGTCATCACCGGCACGATCGACGCGTGGAGCGAGGCGGTCAGCGTCGGCGCACACGGCGTCGGCGACCTGATGCTCATGTACGGCACCACGATGTTCCTCATCGCCACCGGAGCGGACACGCTCCGCACACCGTCGATGTGGACCACCGCCGGTGCGTTCGCCGGCACCCGCAACCTCGCCGGCGGCATGTCGACCTCCGGCGCGCTGACCGGCTGGCTCAAGGACCTCACCGACGCCGACTACCCGCAGCTGCTCGCCGAGGCCGCTGAGTCCGGCCCCGGCGCACGAGGGCTGCTGATGCTTCCGTACTTCGCGGGGGAGCGCACCCCCGTCCAGGACCCGGATGCCCGTGGCGTGATCGCCGGGCTCACCCTGCGTCACGGGCGCGGCGACCTCTACCGCGGCGCCCTCGAGGCCACCGCCCTCGGCGTGCGGCACAACGTCGAGACGATGCGAGCGGCCGGCGCCGACATCCGCCGTATCGTCGCCGTGGGCGGCGGCACCCAGGGCCGCCTCTGGCTTCAGATCGTGTCGGATGCCACCGGCCTCGTCCAAGAAGTGCCGGCCACCACGATCGGCGCCAGCTACGGCGCGGCCTTCCTGGCGGCATCCGCCGTCGCGGACGACGACGCGACGCCGCAGATCGACACCTGGAACCCCGCCTCCGACACGATCACGCCCGACCCTGCGGTCAAGAAGGTATACGACGAGCTCTTCGATCGGTACCTGCAGCTTTACGCCGGCACGCGCGACGTCGTGCACGGGCTCGCCGAGGTGCAGCGGGCGGGTGCGTCGTGATCCGGCGGACGCGCGGCATCCCGCACACCGCTCAGGCGGCCGCCTTCCCTCTCGGCGGGATCGGCACGGGCAACGTCTCGCTCGGCGCGCGCGGTGAACTGCGCGATTGGGAGTTCGAGAACCTGCCCGACAAGGGGCGTGCGAACCCCCGTTCGTTCTTCGCGATCCACGCGGCGCCAGAGGGTGGCGACCCGGTCACGCGCGTACTCGAGGCCCGTCCGACCGGTCGACACGACCGCGACGCCGGCTACAGCTTCGATGACCTCGCCGGCCTGCCGCGTCTGGACGCCGCGGTGCTCTACGGCGAGTATCCCGTCGCAGAGGTGGTCTTCAGCGACAGCATCCTTCCTGTCGACGTCTCGCTGCGCGCGTTCACACCATTCGTTCCGCTCGACCCCGACGCCTCGGGCATCCCCGCCGCAGTGCTGCGCTACCGGGTCTCGAATCCGACCGAGGCGCCTGTCGCTGTGACGATCGTCGGCAGCATGAGTCACACCGCCGGGCGGGGCGAACCCGGGCCCGACGCACCGTGGGGCATGCGGGGCACCCAGTCGGTGCGGTGGCGCGACGAGGGCACGGTGCGCGGACTCGACTTCGATATCGACCTCGCCCCGGACGATCCCGGCTACGGCACCCTGAGCCTGACCACGACCGACACCTCGGTCACCGTCAAGCCGCAGTGGGTCACCAGCTACTGGCCGGATGGCGGCCGACTGTTCTGGGACGACCTCACCGCGGACGGACGGCTGTCGGCCGAGCCGCGGCTGACCCTCGAGGACAAGCCGCGCGGCCTCTTCGCCGACCCCGCTGCCGACCCCCACGAGACGCTCACTGAAGAGCAGATGATGGCGAAGCTGCCGCGCGGGCGCACCGGATCGCTGGGTATCGTGCACACGCTCGCTCCAGGGGAGTCGCGCGACTTCGAGTTCGTCCTCGCGTGGAGCTTTCCGAACCGCCGCCGCGGCTGGCACGGTCATATCATCTTCGATGATGCTCTCGAGGCCGGAACTCCTGATTTGCGTGCCGAGCTTCCGTCGGTCGTGCGCAACCACTACGCCACGCTGTGGGACGATGCCTGGGCCGCCGCCACCCACCTGCATCGAGAGCTCCCAGGGCTGGAGGCGTCGACGAACACCTTCGTCGACGCCCTCTACGGCGGCTCCCTCGACCCTGTGATCGCCGAAGCGGTCGGCGCGAACATCGCCGCTCTGCGGTCGACGACGTGTTTCGTGCTCGAGTCTCCCACCCCCGAGCTGGGCACCGGGCCGGTGTTCGCCGCCTGGGAGGGATCGTTCGATCACGCGGGCTCCTGTGAGGGCACGTGCACTCACGTCTGGTCATACGCGCAGACCGCGGCCTGGCTGTTTCCGAGCCTTGAGCGCAGCGCGCGACGAGCAGAGTACCTCCTCGAGACTGACGAGAGCGGAGCGCAGAAGTTCCGCGGCAACCGGATTTGGGGCGCACCGCGCTGGTTCATCGGGCCGGCCGTCGACGGTCAACTCGGAACCTTCCTGCGACTGCACCGGGAGTGGCGATACTCGGGCGACGACGAGTTCCTGCGGGAACTGTGGCCGGCCGCGGTGCGCACGCTCGACTACGCGACCCGGGAATGGGATCGCGACGGCGACGGGCTGCTCGACGGCGAGCTGCACAACACGTACGACATCGAGTTCCACGGCACGGAACCCCTGGCGAACAGCATGTACCTGGCGGCGCTGCGAGCTGGTGCGCGCATGGCCGAGCACCTCGGCGAGCAGGACCGTGCACGGGAATGGGGCAACCGAGCCGACCATGTGGCGGCAGCGTTCGAGAGCACCCTCTGGAACGGCGAGTACTACCGTCAGGTGATCGACGACCTCGATGGGCATCGGTATCAGTACGGCGACGGCGTGCTGTCGGATCAGCTGCTCGGCCAGTTCCATGCGTACCTCGGCGGACTCGGCGAACTGCTCCCCAGAGATCACGTCACCTCCGCCCTTGCCGCGATCATTCGTCACAATCATCGATCCGACCTCCGTCACCACGAGAGCACTCAGCGGGTGTACGCGCTCAACGACGAGGGCGGCTTGCTGCTGGCCTCCTGGCCGCAGGGCGGCCGTCCCGTGCTTCCGTTCGTGTACGCCGACGAGGTGTGGACCGGCATCGAGCATCAGGTCGCGGCGACGATGCTCTTCGCCGGCATGGTCGACGACGCGCTGAGCATCGAGCGGACGCTTCGCGCACGGTACGACGGCGTGCACCGGAATCCCTGGAACGAGATCGAATGCGGCAACCACTACGCCCGATCGCTCGCATCGTGGGCGCTGCTGATCGCGGCGACCGGTGCGCAGTGGGACGGTGTCACGCGCACGCTCGCATTCGAACCTGTCTCGGCCGATCGTCCGCAGCGCTTCCTCTTCACCACTGGCGAGGCCTGGGGGCGCGTCGACATCGACGACGATTCGATCACCCTTCACGTCGACGGCGGTGAACTCGACGTCGCACAGCTCGTGCTCGATGACGAGGTCGTCGCGCAGCAGATCCGGCTCGGCGCCGGTCGATCCCATACGGCCCCCACGAACTGACCCCCTCACAACGGAGAACATCATGAGCTACACCCTCCCGACCCCCGCCCCGCGCCCGGCATCCGCGCCGAAGACCGCGTACCTGATCACTTCGGGCGACCTGCGCGAATCGGCCAACATCGCCGGCTGGCCGACCCAGGTCGCGCTCGAGACCGGCGTCACCGGCGTGCTCGAGGGTCTCGGCTGGAGCGTCATCCGCCCGTTCGGGGTCGACCCGGCCACCGGCCACGGCTTCATCTCGAGCCAGCGCATGGGCATGGAGGTCTTCAAGAGCATCCCCACTGACGCACCGCTGGTCGTCGCCATCGCCAACTGGCAGTACTCGCACCACGTGCTCGCAGGCCTGCGCAGCCACCAGGGTCCAATCCTCACGGTCGCCAACTTCGCCGGCGACTGGCCCGGGCTTGTCGGGCTTCTCGGTCTGAACGCCGGCCTCACCAAGATGGGCAAGCCCTACGCCACCACCTGGTCGGTCGACTTCACCGACGAGTGGTTCACGAACGGCATCCGCGAATGGACCGAGACCGGCGCCATCGTGCACGACGACTCCCACGTGCGCGCACTGCCCGCCCTGCCCGATAGCCCTGAGAAGCAGCTCGGCGAGGCACTCGCCGCGCAGCTGCTCGACGAGAAGGCCATCATCGGCGTCTTCGACGAAGGCTGCATGGGCATGTACAACGCCATCTTCGACGACGAGCTGCTCAACCACACCGGCATCTACAAGGAGCGCCTGTCGCAGTCCGCCCTGTACGCCGAGATGCTCGAGGTCAAGGACTCCGAGGCCGACGCAGCCTTCGACTGGCTGGTCGAGAACGGCATGACGTTCAACTTCGGCGAAGACGGCACGACCGAGCTCACCCGCGAGCAGGTGCAGTGGCAGATGAAGATGTACATCGCCGCCCTGCGGATCGCCGATGACTTCGGATTGGATGCTGTCGGCATCCAATACCAGCAGGGACTGAAGGACCTGGTTCCGGCATCCGACCTCGCCGAGGGCATCCTGAACTCCACCCAGCGTCCGCCGGTGACCAGCCGCGACGGCTCGCGCGTGCTGCACGAGGGCCGCGCGTTCCCGCACTTCAACGAGGCCGACGAGGGCGTCGCCGTCGACGCGCTCGTCACCGACCGCGTCTGGCGCGCGATGGGCCTCGTGCCCGACAACACGCTGCACGACGTGCGCTGGGGCGAGGAGTATGACGGACAGTTCGTCTGGGCCTACGAGATCTCGGGCTCGGTTCCCGCCTCGCACCTCGGCGGTTGGGACAAGGCCGAGGGCTGGCGCCAGGGGCACGTCTTCTTCCCCGCCGGCGGCGCGACACTCAACGGCGTCTCGAAGCCCGGCGAAGTGGTGCTGAGCCGCGTGTTCATCGCCGACGGCGTGCTGCAGGCGGACATCTTCCGGGCATCCGTCATCGAGCTGCCCGAGGACGAGACGCAGCGCCGCAAGGCCGCGACCAACGAGGAGTGGCCGATCGCGCACGTCGTGCTGCACGGTCAGAGCCGTGACCAGTTCATGGCCCGCCACAAGGCCAACCACGCGCAGCTCGTCTACGCGCCCGACGCCGAGACGGCTGACAAGGCGCTGATCGCCAAGGCCGCGATGTTCGACGGCATGGGCATCAAGGTGAACCTGGTGGGTGACGTGAAGATCTGACGTCCGCCGAGACCCCTTCCTGTCGCCGAGACCCCCACGTGCAGTCGCCTGCACGTGGGGGTCTCGCGGCGAACTGGGGGTCTCGGCGGAGGGAGGGAGGGCAGGCTAGGTAGGGTGGACGCGCAGGGACCCGACCCAGGGAGACGATGATGCCTCACCCAAGCGCGGAGCAGCTCGGCCGCCGCCTTCCGCGCGGCTTCGTGATCGGAACCGCCACCGCCGCGGCGCAGATCGAGGGCGCAGCGGACGTCGGCCGCCGCACGCCCAGCACGTGGGATGCCTTCAGCGCACAGCCCGGAAGGATCCTCGACGGATCCAGCACCGCGGTGGCCGCCGACCACTTCCACCGCCACGCCGAGGACGTGCGTCTGATGGCCGATCTGGGAGCCGACGCCTACCGGCTCTCGCTCGGGTGGACGAGGCTGCAGCCGCACGGCACCGGGCCGCTGGATCCCGAGGGCGTCGCGTTCTACGACCGGCTGCTCGACGAGCTGCACAAGGCCGGCATCTCTCCGTTCGTCACCATCTCGCACTGGGACATCCCGGTCGAGTACGAGCACGGCTGGCTCGCCCGCGACACCGCGCACCGCCTCGGCGAGTTCGCAGCGCTCGTGGGGGAGCGCTTCGGCGACCGCGTCACCGCGTGGATCACGATCAACGAACCCGCCACCGTGACACTCAACGGCTACGCTCTCGGGCTGCACGCACCGGGGCAGACCCTGCTCTTCGACGCCCTGCCGACCGTGCACCACCAGCTGCTCGGTCACGGCTTCGCCGTGCAGGCGCTGCGCGCCGCAGGCGTGGACGGCCAGATCGGCATCACGAACGTCCACACCCCCGTCGTGCCCGCCACCGACAGCCCAGACGATGCCATGATGGCCGCACTGTTCGACGTGGTGCACAACCGCGTCTTCGCCGACCCGGTGCTGCTCGGTCACTACCCGCACGTGCCTGACGAGCTCGCGCCGCTGTTCGGGGCCTTCGCGGAGGTGCCCGCCGCCGACCTCTCCGTCATCTCACAGCCGCTCGACTTCTACGGACTCAACTACTACATGCCCACACGCGTCGCCGCCGGCGCAGGTTCGGGTGATAGCCCGGATGGCACCAGCGACGCCATGGCGGACCTGCCGTTCCGACTCGAGGACTTCGACGAGTTCCCGACCACGGGATTCGGCTGGCCGGTCGCACCGCAGTTCTTCGCCACCGCGCTCGCCGAGGTGCACGAGCGCTATGGCGAGGTGCTGCCGCCGGTCTACATCACTGAGAACGGCGCGAGCTTCGCCGACGAAGTGAACGCTGCGACCGGCGCCGTCGACGACCATGCTCGCATCGACTACCTCGCCGCGCACCTCGGCGCCGCTCTCGACGCAGTGGCGCCGGGCGGACCGGCAGAGGGTCTCGACCTGCGCGGGCTGTTCGTCTGGTCGCTGCTGGACAACTGGGAATGGGCGGCCGGATTCACCCAGCGCTTCGGTATCGTGCACGTCGATTTCGACACACTGAAGCGGACCCCGAAGGCGTCGTACCGCTGGCTGCAGAGCGCGCTGCGCGCCCGCGACTGACCCTAAGCGCGACCAGTCGTCGACCGCCGCCGCTGACCCCACGGGCGATCAGGGCAGCAGTCCTTGCACGAACGCGTCGACCGCATCATCGGTCGAGCCCTCGGGATCGATCGATGAGGTGAGCCGATCGAAGACCAGTCCCTCGATCGCATAGTGGAACAGGGCGATCTCTCGTCGGCCACCGGGCAGACCCGCGGCGGTGTTGAACGCGACGTCGGCGTCGAACCCGGCGCGCTGCCAGGCTCCGAGCGCCTCGGCGAGGTCGGGCCGACGGGCGGCCTCAAGGCGCAGCTCGAAGAGCGCCAGAGTCACCTCGCGCTGGGCGGTCAGCCGTCGCACGATATCGCGCGTGTACGCCGCGAACAGCTCTCGCGACGGCGGATCGGATGCCCGTGCCTCGAGATCCTGGCTGGTCGGTGCCAGCCGGGCGCCGATCCGTTTGAGAAGGCCGTGCAGGAGGGCCTCGCGGCTGCGGAAGTAGTTCGACGTCGTGCCGACCGGCACCTCCGCTTCCGCATCGATCGCACGGTGGGTCAGGCCTCGCGAGCCCTCACGGGCCAGCACGGCGATGCCCGCGTCGGTCAGCGCATTCCGCCTCGCATCGTTCTTCGCCATGACTCGACACTAGCTCAACCACTTCACCTGTTGTAGTCTGTAACCACACCACCTGTAGTGATTGGAATCAGATGCGAGAACTCACCTACTACGCGGCCGTCACGATCGACGGGTTCATCGCCGGACCCGACGGGCAGTTCGACGGCTTCGTCTTCGAAGGAAGCCACCCCGCCGCCGTCGGCGAGAAGTACGTCGGCGCGGTGAACACAGCCATGGCCGACGCCATCGGACTGCCCATCGACGGCGGTCCGTTCGACTCGGTGTTGATGGGGTGGAACACCTACGCCGTCGGGCTGCCCGACCATCCGAGTCCGTATTCCCACCTCCGTCAGATCGTGTTCACCCGCGAACACACGGCGCCCGAGGGCGCAGACGGGGTGGAATTCACCGACCGCGACCCGGTCGAGGTGGTGCGCGCGCTCAAGGCCGAATCCGGGAAGGGAATCTGGCTCTGCGGCGGCGGCGCGCTGGCCGCGACGCTGCGCGATGAGATCGACCGACTCGCGCTGAAGCGCAATCCCGTGCTGTTCGGCGGTGGCATCCCGCTGTTCGCAGAGGGCGGCTATGCGCCCGAGCGGTGGCGTGCGCCGGTGATCACGCCCTACGAATCCGGCCTCGTGCTCGCCGAGTACGAGCGCGGCTGAGCCGCGGGGAAGTGCCGGTCAGGCCGGCGGCAGGCGCAGCACGTTCGACTCACCGGAGGTGAGATCGTCCGCGATGCGGATGCTGCGCGCCAGATCATCCAGCGCACTCTCGAGTGTTCCGAACCGCTCGCGATCGCTGCACACGACGTTCAGCGTGATCAGGTGCGTCCCGGTGTCCCAGGTGTAGTTCGCCGACGGCGGGGATGCCGGGTTCGGTGGCATCGGCATCATGAGCTTCTCGCCCACGCCCAGCGGCGTCGGGAAGCTCTCGGTGTCGTCGTACTCCATCGGCATGGATGCCCGTGCCATGCGCAGCTGCGGAGTCAGCTCCTGCACTGTCGCCATGGCCACGACCAGTTCGGGCTCGGCCTTCCACGTCCAGGCCAGCACCCGGCCGTCGGCCTTGCGCATCGCCAGCGGGATGGCCTGACTGGCCAGCCACGCGCCCACGCGCGAGCCCGGCACCCCGTCGCGCCCGATCGACGTGTTCGCCTGCGCCATCAGCATCCGAATCGCGGCCTTGCGGTGCCGACGCCCGCGCAGACCGAGCGACCCGGTCACGGGAATCCACAGGGCGGGATCGGCGGAAGAGGTCAGGCGCATGATCACACGCTACGCGAGCACGCGTGGATCAGGCTGAGAGCGTCGCGGCCAGGCAACCGGCCCGTCGCAGTCCTCTCGGGTAGAGTTGCCTGCGCTCAGCGCTACAGATAGGCAGCATCCCCCGTGACATCTTCCCCTGACGGCCAGCCCGCCTCGGCGGGCTCTGCGGAACCCGGACGTCCCCTGAAGATCCTCATCGGCTGCGACACGTTCGCGCCCGATATCAACGGCGCCGCGCGCTTCGCCGAGCGTCTCGCCGCCGGCCTCGTGCAGCGGGGACACGACGTGCACGTCGTCGCCCCCAACACCGCGTACCGCCGCTCGCCCGTGCACACCGAGATCATCGAAGGCGAGCCGCTCACGATGCATCGCCTGCCGGCCGTGCGCTGGCTGCCGCACGACTGGCTGCGCTTCATCTGGCCGTGGCGCTCCAAGCACTACGCCCGCAAGGTGCTCGGCAGCGTCCAGCCCGACATCGTGCACATCCAGTCGCACATCGTCATCGGCCGCGGCCTCACCCGCATCGCGAATCAGCGCGGCATCCCGATCATCGCGACGAACCACGTCATGGCTGAGAACATCCTCGACCACACCACCATGCCGGACTTCCTCAACCGGATCGTGCTCAAGCTCGCGTGGGCCGACGCCGCCCGCACCTTCGGCATGACCCGCGCCGTGACGACGCCCACTCGCAGGGCCGCCGACTTCCTCGAGCGCACGATCGACATCGACGGCGTCGTGCCGATCTCGTGCGGCATCGACCGGCGCAACTACACGCCGGTCGTCGGACCGCGCGCGCAGAACCGCATCCTGTTCGTCGGCCGCCTGACCGGCGAGAAGCACGTCGACGTCGTGCTGCAGGCGATGACCAAGCTCGACCCGGCGCTGAACGTCACCTTCGACATCGCCGGCGGCGGCGACCAGCGCAAGGCGCTGGAGAGCCTGACCGCCCAGCTCGGGCTGAGCGACCGCGTGACCTTCCACGGTCGCGTCACGGATGAGGAGCTTCGAGAGCTCTACTCCCGGGCATCCGTGTTCGCGATCGCCTCGATCGCCGAGCTGCAGTCCATCGTGACAATGGAGGCGATGGCATCCGCCCTCCCCGTCGTCGGCGCCGACGCCGTCGCGCTGCCGCACCTCGTCCACGACGGCGAGAACGGGTACCTCTTCGAACCGGGCAACGTCGACGATCTCGCCGAGAAGCTCACGCGAGTGCTCACCGCCTCTCCTGAGGAATACGAGCGGATGCAGCGGGCATCGCTCGACGGCGTCGCCGTGCACGACATCAACCGCACCCTCGACACGTTCGAGGCCCTCTACCGCGACGAGCCGCTGCCCGAGTGACCTCGGGCAGCGGCTCGTCGGGAGACGTGTCGGATCAGGCCAGTGCCTTGGCCTTGAGCTTCTCGTACTCCTCGGTCGTGATGGTGCCGGCCGTCAGCAGCTTCGCGGCATCGGCGATCTCGTCGGACGGACTCTTGCCGGCGGCCTGGCGGATGTACGCGTCGGTCGCATTCCGCGCCTCCCGAGCGGATGCCGCGCTGCGCTCAGCCATGCCCTGACCGCGTGCGACCAGGTAGACGAGCGCGGTCAGGAACGGCAGGAAGATCAGGAAGATCACCCAGACCGCCTTGAGCCAGCCGTTGAGCTTATGGTCGCGGAAGATGTCGCCGATGATGGAGAACAGCACCATCAGGTAGGCGATGAAGAAGAACGCCCAGATCATGTACCAGAAGAAATCCCAGAACCCCATTGTGTCTTTCCTTTCTCGGGGGAGAACAGGCAACACTGTCATGATGGCGGCTTTCGCGCTCCGGGCGCCAGAAGGAGAGCCGTGTCGGGTGCTGTTTCACCCGTTGCGGGTGAGACGATTTCGTCGCGGAGCTCAGGCATCCTTCGCAAGGCGGAATCCGACGTGCGACATGCCCGTGTCCTCAGCCTGGGGTGAGCGCGCCGCCGGGCGGAAGCGCAGGCAGTAGTCCGGCGAGCACAGGAAGGACCCGCCTTTGAGCACCCGGCGCGGGATCTGCTGGCCCTCTTCCCTGCTCGCGGCAGCCAGGAGGTTGGTGCGCCGGCCGGCATCCACCGGCTTGTCCGAGGGCAGGATGTGACGCGGGGCGTAGAAGTCGCTCGTCCACTCCCAGGTGTTCCCGATCATGTCGAACAGCCCGTACCCGTTCTCCGGATACGAGCCGACGGGCGCGGTTCCGCCCACACCGCGGTTGTCGTACGGGAAGCGTCCGAGCCAGGAGTTCGCGAGCGCGCGACCGCTCGGATAGGGCTCATCGCCCCACGCGAACCGGCTGCCGTCCGCGCCGCCTCGCGCCGCATACTCGTGCTCGGCCTCAGTGGGAAGTCGCTTGCCCGCCCAGTCGGCGTAGGCGATGGCATCCTCGAAGGCGACGTGCACGACGGGATGATCCATCCGCTTGTCGATCGACGACGTCGGGCCGAACGGTCGGCGCCAGTGCGCCCCCGTCTCCCACCGCCACCACTGACGCCAGTCGCGCAGATCGACCGGTCCGCGCGTCGGGGTGAAGACCATGGCGCCGGGCAGCAGGTCTTCCGGGGCGACACCGGGATAGACGGCCGGATCGAGCGGCCGCTCGGCAACGGTGACGTACCCGGTGGCATCGACGAAGGCGGCGTATTTGGCGTTGGTGACAGCGAACCGGTCGATGTGGAAGGCCGCCACGCGGCGCTCGTGCACCGGCCGCTCGTCGGGGTAGAACTCCTCGGAGCCCATTCGGAACGTGCCGCCCGGGATCAGCACCATCTCGCGCCCGTCATCCGCCATGAGATCTACCGTAGTGCGCACTCGGATGCCATGATGCAGGGATGAACCCGGCTGAAGGACACATCACGCCCCTTCCCTCGTGGAACGACACGCCCACCCGGCGGACCATCATCGAGTTCGTCGAATCGGTCGCCACCGGCCCCGACCCGGTGCCCGTCGCCGAGCGGGTGGCCGTCTTCGACAACGACGGGACGCTCTGGTCGGAGAAGCCGCTCGTCGTGCAGCTGCACTACGTGATCGGTCAGTGGCAGGCGGCCGCG
This sequence comes from Microbacterium alcoholitolerans, assembly GCF_050408615.1. NCBI lineage: Bacteria > Bacillati > Actinomycetota > Actinomycetes > Micrococcales > Microbacteriaceae > Microbacterium > Microbacterium alcoholitolerans. Next base: position 2,244,684 of record NZ_JBNTKD010000001.1, read on the forward strand.
AAGGAAGATCCGTCGCTGGCCGAGAAGCAGCCGTTCAAGGCTGCGGTGACGGGAGACCTGTCGTGGATCGGCGGCGCCGTCGAGAAGCACTACCTCGGCGATGACTCCGATCTGAAGACGATGATCGCCTCGCTGGTCGGAATGACCGACGGCGTGGATGTCGACGCCTACGCGGCATCCGTCAACGAGTTCTTCCGCGACGTGCGCCACCCCGTGCTCGACGTGCCTTACTCCCGGGTCGTATACGAGCCGATGCGCGAGCTGATGAGATACCTCGAGAGCCACGGCTTCACCTGCTACATCGTCTCGGGCGGGGAACGCGACTTCATGCGCAACGTCACCGAGGAGTACTACGGCGTCCCGCCCGAGCGCGTGGTCGGCTCGGCGTTCGGGTTGACCTACGACGAGGATGCCCGGAAGGTGCGCTATACAGCGGGGCTCGAGTTCTTCGACGACGGGCCGATGAAGCCGGTGCGGATCTGGAGCCGGATCGGTCGGCGCCCGCTGCTGGCGTGTGGCAACTCCAACGGCGACCTGCCCATGCTGCAGTTCGCGGTCGGCGCCGACCAGTCACGCCGGGGCCTCGCCCTGCTCGTGCACCACGACGACCACTCCGGCCGCGGCGACCAGCCGTACGACAAGGGCGCCGAGAATGCGCTCGCCGCGGACGACGTCACCGTGATCAGCATCGCGGAGGACTGGTCACAGGTGTTCCCGGCGCACGATCCGGTGGCTGCTGCGGAGTGATCCGGGGCTGATTCCGCTCAGGTCCAGTGGCCGGGCCGCGGCAGGATGTGCGAGCCGACATCGGCGTGCTCTGCGGTGAGCTCGGCCGTGCAGTACAGCAGCGACATGGTCGGGTAGCCGTGCGGGTTGTTGTCGCGGATGATCGCGCGGTCGTCGGCCGGGTCGAGCGAGGCGGTCTCGGCGAGCAGGCCGATCCAGTGCGATGCCCAATCCGTGGCATCCGACGTCTCCCGCGCCTCGGCGCGGAACCGGGGCAGCCACTTCTCGATGCGCGGTGTGGCCTGATCGTCGAGGTCGTCGTGGGCGATCATGTGCACGCCGGGAGCGACGGCGCTCTCGCGCAGGGCGGTGCCGTCCCAGGTGAGCACGCGCGCGGCATCGGGCGTCACCTCGAGCAGGTTGAAGCCGTGCGTTCGCACGGGCGGCTGCGGTGAGCGCCCGGCGACGGACTCGAGCACCAGCCCTCCGCGGGATTCCAGTTCGCTCTCCGGCAGATCGAGCAGATCGGCGCGGTTGAGCAGCACCGCCAGGCGCCGGGTGGCGGGGTCGAACGCGAGCCACGCACCGCCGGCGCGACGATCGCGGATGCCGATCACGCCCGGGTACCGCCCGGGCCACCACGCGCCGAGGTCATCCCAGTCGCGCTGCGGATCCTCGTCGCGCACCGCCAGCAGTCGCGCCGCACCGGGTTCGACATCGATCACGACAGTGCACATGGGTCTGAGTCTATGGGCGGCTGATCGGCCCTCTCACATTCGCTCGCCCGCCGCAACTCCGGAGATCTGTCGCTCGTCGCTCCGATTAGCGCCCGGGTGCACACCGGACCGCAGATTTCTCCGGAGTTGTGGCGTGGCATTCGCGCAGAGCGCTGACAGAACCCGACGTCGCGCCGCCCACTGGGGCAGAATCGGAGACGTGAACATCGTGGTCGCAGTCACAGGCGGCATCGCCGCGTACAAGACGGTGCACCTCGTGCGCCTGCTCATCAAGGCCGGTCATGAGGTGACGGTCGTTCCCACCGATGACGCCCTGCGCTTCGTCGGGCTGCCGACCTGGGAGGCGATCAGTCGCAATCAGGTCACGACGAGCGTGCACGAGGACGTCGCGCAGGTGCGCCACGTCGCGCTCGGACAGGCGGCCGAGCTGATCATCGTCGCTCCCGCCACTGCGAACACGATCGCGAAGATGGCAGCCGGGCTCGCCGACGATCTGCTGGGGACCACGCTGCTGGCCTCGACCGCACCGGTGGCGATCGCCCCGGCGATGCACACCGAGATGTGGCAGCACGCGTCGACCCAGGCGAACATCGCCACGCTGCGCTCGCGCGGTGTAACCATCCTCGGTCCGGATGCGGGTGAGCTCACCGGCGGCGACAGCGGGCCGGGCCGGATGCTGGAGCCGGAGCAGATCGTCGACGCAGCGCTCGCACTGGTCGGCGAGAGCGACCTGGACGGACTCCGCGTCGTCGTCTCCGCCGGTGGCACGCGTGAGCCGCTGGACCCCGTGCGCTACCTCGGCAACCGATCCAGCGGGCGGCAGGGCGTCGCCCTGGCGCGCGCCGCCGCCGACCGCGGTGCCGAGGTGGTGCTGGTCGCGTCGAACATCGACGACTCGGTGCTGTCGGATGCCACGTGGCATCCGCTCATCCGCGTCGAGCGCGCCGGAACCGCCGCCGAGCTCGGTGAGACGATGCGCCGCGTCGCCGACGATGCCACCGTCATCGTGATGGCCGCCGCGGTCGCCGACTACCGCCCGGCCGAGGTGTCGGCGGGCAAGCTCACCAAGGAAGCCGGTGGCCTCGAGACCATCGAGCTCGTCGAGACGGAGGACATCGTCGCAGGACTCGCCGCCCGCCGCCAGCCGGGTCAGGTCGTGGTGGCCTTCGCCGCCGAGACCGCCCGCGACGAGGACGAGCTGCTCGCCCGCGCTCGCCGCAAGCGAGAGCGCAAGGGCGTCGATCTGCTCGTGGTCAACGAGGTCGGGTGGGACCGCGGCTTCGAGACGCCCGAGAACGCGGTGCAGGTCGTCGGCGACGACGGCGAGGTCGTGCTGACAGCATCCGGCTCGAAGCGCGTCGTCGCAGACGCAATCTGGGACGTCATCGCGGCGAACGTGTGACGTGGATGCCCGGACGTCCACCTGCTAAACTTGAGTCAACACAACTCAACTTTGAAGGAGTCTCCTCAGGAGGAACGAATGACCAACCCCGCCCAGAACACTGAGTCGTTTGGACAAGACGGGCAGCAGAGCGCCCTCGAGCAGTTCGGCATCAACCTCACCGATCGCGCCCGCCAGGGAAAGCTCGATCCGGTGATCGGCCGTGACAGTGAGATCCGTCGCGTGAGCCAGGTGCTCACCCGTCGCACCAAGAACAACCCCGTGCTCATCGGGGAACCCGGCGTCGGCAAGACCGCCGTCGCGGAAGGGCTCGCTCAGCGCATCGTCGCCGGGGACGTCGCCGAATCCCTCAAGGGCAAGGAGCTCATCTCCCTCGACATCTCGGCACTCGTCGCCGGCGCCATGTACCGCGGCCAGTTCGAGGAGCGGCTGAAGAGCGTGCTCAAGGAGATCACCGAATCCGAGGGTCAGGTCATCACCTTCATCGACGAGCTGCACGTGCTGATGGGTGCCGGCGGCGGGGAGGGCTCGGTCGCGGCATCCAACATGCTCAAGCCGATGCTCGCCCGCGGCGAACTGCGCCTGATCGGCGCCACCACCCTCAACGAGTACCGCGAGTTCATCGAGAAGGATGCCGCGCTCGAGCGCCGCTTTCAGCAGGTCTACGTCGGCGAGCCGTCGGTCGAAGACACCATCGCGATCCTCCGCGGACTCAAGGGCCGCTACGAGGCGCACCACGGAGTGACCATCGCCGACGGCGCCCTGGTCGCAGCCGCCGCACTCTCGAACCGCTATCTGCCCAGCCGGCAGCTTCCCGACAAGGCCATCGACCTGGTCGACGAGGCGATGTCGCGGCTGAAGATGGAGATCGACTCGTCGCCCGTCGAGATCGACGAGCTCAAGCGCCAGGTCGACCGGATGCGGCTCGAAGAGCTCGCGCTCAAGCGCGAGAAGGACGACGCCTCGAAGGAGCGCCTGGCGGCGCTGCGCGAGCAGCTGTCTGGTCTGGAGCACGAGCTCGCCGGGCTCGAGGAGCGCTGGGCGCGCGAACGCCAGGGCCTGAACCGCGTCGGCGAGCTCAAGAAGAAGCTCGACGACGCCGTCACCCAGCGCGACCTCGCCATGCGCGAGGCCGACTACACGAAGGCATCCAAGCTCGAGTACGAGACGATCAAGCAGCTGCAGCGCGACATCGCCGAGGCGGAGGCCGCCGAAGCCGCCGTCGACAGCGAGGGCCGGATGGTCAACGAGCAGGTCGGCGACGAGGACATCGCCGCCGTGATCGCCGCATGGACGGGCATCCCCGTCGGGCGCCTGCTGCAGGGCGAGAGCGAGAAGCTGCTGCACCTCGAGAGCGAGCTCGGCAAGCGGCTGATCGGGCAGAAGGATGCCGTGAAGGCGGTGTCGGATGCTGTGCGCCGGTCCCGCGCGGGAATCAGCGACCCCGGTCGTCCCACCGGTTCGTTCCTGTTCCTCGGGCCCACTGGAGTCGGCAAGACCGAGCTGGCCAAGGCCCTCGCCGACTTCCTCTTCGACGACGAGCACGCCATGGTGCGCATCGACATGAGCGAGTACGGCGAGAAGCACTCCGTCTCGCGGCTGGTCGGCGCCCCTCCCGGCTACATCGGCTACGAGCAGGGCGGTCAGCTGACCGAGGCCGTGCGTCGGCGTCCGTACTCGGTGGTGCTGCTCGACGAGGTCGAGAAGGCGCATCCCGAGGTGTTCGATGTGCTGCTGCAGGTGCTCGACGACGGCCGCCTCACCGACGGCCAGGGCCGCACGGTCGACTTCTCGAACGTGATCCTGATCCTGACGAGCAACATCGGCTCGCCGATCCTCATCGACCCTGTGATGTCGACCGACGACAAGCGCGACGCCGTGATGGCGCTCGTGCGCCAGTCGTTCCGCCCCGAGTTCCTGAACCGACTCGACGACATCGTGATGTTCCAGGCGCTCAGCGAGGACGACCTCGCGCAGATCGTCGAGCTCTCGGTCGACCAGCTGCAGCGGCGACTGCACGATCGTCGGCTTTCGCTGGCGGTCACGCCGGATGCCCGTTCGTGGCTCGCCGAGCGCGGGTACGACCCGGTGTTCGGTGCGCGTCCGCTGCGCCGGCTGATCCAGACGGAGGTGCAGAACCGCCTTGCGACCGCGCTGCTCTCGGGTGGCGTGCGCGACGGCGACACGGTCCGCGTCGACGTCTCGGCCGACGGATCGGGACTGGTCCTCACCAGCCAGAGCTGAGTCTGCGGCTTCCGAAGTTCCCCGCATCTGGCTCCACGGCACTGCGCCGGGGAGCCAGATGTCGGTTATCGGGGGCTCATTCCTGACAACCGGCTCCCCGCCTGCCCTGAAACGCGTGTGCGACGTCAGTACTGCGAGGTCGCCCATCCGTGCGGACCCTTCGACCCGGCCGCGTACGTCTCGAGCGGGACGGCATCGGATGCCCACGCGTCGCGCACCGGCTGGATGATGCGCCAGCACTCCTCGGCCTCGTCGGCGCGCACCGACAGGGCGACATCCCCGTCGAGCAGCTCCTCGAGCACTTCCTCGTACGACCGCTGCTGACCCTCGCCGAGGTCGGCGAGCAGGTTCTCCTCGCGCAGCGCGAACGGATCCTCGCCGCCGGTCACGTGCAGGCGCAGCGACATCTCATCCGGGCCGAGCGAGAACGTCAGGCGCCCGCCGTCGGCGGGAACCCCATCCAGCCCCGGCGGCACGTGGCGCACCGGCTTGAAGGTCACCACGATCTCGGACCACTTCTTCGGGAGAGCCTTTCCGGAACGCAGCACGAACGGAACTCCGGCCCAGCGGTCGTTCGCGATCTCGAAGACCACCTCGGCGAGCGTCTCGGTCTGGCGGGCGGCATCCACGCCGTCCTCGTCGCTGTACGAGGGCAGGTCGCGGTCGCCGACCCGGCCGGCCGTGTACTGCGCACGCCGCGAAGAGGCGGCCACGTCATCGCCGAACACGTGCGTCGCCCGCAGCACCGCTGCCTTCGCGTCACGCAGGTCGCGCTCGCCGAGAGTCGCCGGCGGATCCATCGCCAGCAGCGCGAGCACCTGCAGCAGATGGCTCTGGATCATGTCGATCATCGCGCCCGCCTTGTCGTAATAGCGGGCGCGTCCCTCCAGCGCCACACTCTCGTCGAAGCGGATCAGCACGTTGTCGACGTGCTCGGCCGACCAGACCGGCTCCCAGATGCGGTTGGCCAGCCGCACGCCGAGGAGGTTCAGCAGGGTGGAGCGGCCCAGGAAGTGATCGACGCGGAAGATCTGCTGCTCGGGAACCAGAGCGAGCAGCTTCTGGTTGAGCTCGCGTGCGCTCGCCTCGTCCTCGCCGAACGGCTTCTCCATCGCCAGCACGGTGCCCTCCGGCAGCGTCGCCCTCGCCATCGCGTCGATCGCGGCGGCGGTGACCGCCGGCGGCAGGGCGAAATACAGCACCGTCGACGGTTCGAGACTCTTCACCAGGGATGCCACGTCATCGGCATCCGTCACATCGGCCTGCAGATAGTCGCCGATCTCGACGAGCTCCAGCGCGTCCGGCGCACCGGCGAAAGCGCCCTTCACCGCGTCGCGCCACACCCCGGCATCCCACTTGTCGCTGCCCGCACCTCGCAGGATCACCTGCCGATCCGGATGCTTCGACAGCAGCGCCGCGAGCGAGGGGAGCAGCAGGCGCGAGGTGAGGTCGCCGGAGGCGCCGAGGATGAAGAGGGTCGTTGTCGGCATGGGGCAGACGATAGTCCCCCTAGTGGCGGTGCGCACCCCCGTGGCGGTCCGCAGCCGGGCATGGAAGACTCCGGAAGATGGCGCCGCGCATCGAGGATTACGCCCTTCTCAGCAACTGCCGCACGACCGCGCTCGTCTCACGGGAGGGGAGCATCGACTGGCTGTGTCTGCCCCGGCTCGACTCGCCGAGCACCTTCGCGGCCCTGCTCGGCGATGCGGATCACGGCCGCTGGGAGGTGCGCCCGACCGACCCGGATGCCACGTGCACCCGACGCTACGACGCCGACACCTTCGTTCTGATCACGCGATGGGAGAGGGGAGACGACGTCGTCGAGGTGCACGACTTCATGCCGATCGACCCGGATCCCGGCGTCGAACTGCATCGCACGGATCTCATCCGCCGCATCGTGGGCGTAAGGGGGACGATGACGCTGCAGCAGCGGCTCAGCATCCGATTCGACTACTCCCGCGCGATGCCGTGGGTGAGGCAGACCGGCACGCACGGGCATCCCGAGGTGGTGGCCATGGCCGGCCCTGACGCGCTCGTGCTGCGCGGCGGGAGGCTGCGCGCGAAAGACCACGAGCACACCGGCGAGGTGACGGTGGATGCCGGCCAGACCCACGACCTGCACCTGACCTGGTTCCGCTCCCACCGCGCGGTCCCCGAGCCGCTCGACATCGACGACGCTCTGACGACGACCAAGGACTGGTGGCAGAGCTGGGCCGATCGCGTCGAGCACAGCGGCCCGTTCCACGAGGATGTCGTGCGATCGCTGCTGATCCTGCGAGCGCTCACGAATCACGAGACCGGCGGCATCGCGGCCGCGGCGACCATGGCGCTGCCGGAGGAGATCGGCGGCGAGCGCAACTGGGACTACCGCTACGTCTGGCTGCGCGATGCCGCCCTGACGCTCGAGGCGCTTCTCGATCACGGCTTCCTCGCACTCGCGGAGCGCTGGCGGGAATGGCTGCTGCGTGCGGTGGCGGGCGACCCCGCCGACCTGCAGATCATGTATGGGCTGGCCGGTGAGCGCAACCTGCACGAGTGGACCCTCGACGCGCTGCCCGGTTACCAGGGCTCGACACCGGTGCGGGTCGGCAACGGCGCCGCGTCGCAGTACCAGGCCGATGTCGTCGGCGAGGTGATGGTCACCCTCGCCGCAGCGCGCGTGGCAGGGCTGGCTGAGACGGAGTTCGCCTGGCCGCTGGAGCGCAATCTGCTTCGCTTCGCCGCCGACGCGATCGATCGCCCCGATCACGGGCTGTGGGAGATCCGCGGTGAGCCGCACATGTTCACCCACTCCCGGGCGATGATCTGGGCGGCGTTCGACCGCGGCGTGCGTGCGGTGGAGGACTTCGGGATGGATGGGCCGGCCGACACGTGGCGCGAGCTGCGCGACCGCATGCGCGCTGAGATCGACAGTCAGGGTGTCACCGACGGGTACTTCACGCAGTACTACGGCTCGGCCGAGGTGGATGCCTCGCTGCTGCTGCTCGCCGAGGTCGGATTCTGCGCACCCGACGACCCGCGGATGCTGGCGACGGTCGAGCAGATCGAGCGGACGCTCATGCACGACGGACTCGTGCACCGCTACCGCACCGACTCCGGCGTGGACGGGCTGGCCGGTGGGGAGAGCCCCTTCCTGGCGTGCTCGTTCTGGCTGGTCGAGCAGTACGCCGCGACCGACCGCCGCGACGAGGCAGACGAGCTGATGGCCAGGCTGTGCTCACTGACGAACGACGTCGGGATGCTGTCGGAGGAGTACGACCCCGTCGCCGGTCGGCAGCTGGGCAACACCCCGCAGGCGTTCTCGCATCTGGCGCTCGTGCGCGCCGCGGACGCTCTGGTGAGCAGCGAGCTGCGGCCGCGTTAGCAGCCGCAGCTCGGCTCCGTCAGCCGCGCAGCGCCTCGCGGATCTTCACCCGTGCCCCCATGCGCAGCAGCGAGTTCTCGTAGATCTTGGCGCCCAGCATGATCATCAGCACGCAGGCGACGAGCATGATCACGAGGGATGCGAGGGGCTCCCACCACTGCGCTTCGCTGAAGAACAGCCGCACCGGCATCGCCACCGGCGCCGAGAACGGCACGTACGACAGCACGGTCATCACGGTGGCGTTGTTGCCGAGGAAGATCACCAGGAAGTACGGAATCATCGTCAGGTACATCACCGGAGTCAGCGTCGCCCCGGCGTCCTCCTGACGCGACACGAGCGATCCGGCGGCGGCGAACATCGCCGCCAGCAGAATGAAGCCGAAGAAGAAGAACACCGCGAACCACAGCAGCGGAGCGCCGAAGCCCTGCAGCAGCTCGGGCTGACCGGTGACGATGAGACCGATCATGGCGACCGCGATGAGCAGCAGGATCTGCCCCATCGCGAGCACGGTGTTGCCGATCACCTTGCCGGCCAGCAGCGCGCGGGCCGGAATCGCCGACAGCAGGATCTCGATGATGCGGGTCTGCTTCTCTTCCACGACGCTCGTGGTGATCGGCGTGCCGAACGAGATCGCCGCCATCATGAAGACCAGCCCGAAGATCATGCCCAGCGCGTAGCGCATGCCGAAATCCGGGGCGTCGGGGTTGAGCAGCTCGACCGTCGGGGCGGCCGACAGCGCTGCCACGAGATCCTGCGGCACCTCTTCGTCGCCGATCACGAGCACGCCGGTGGGCGAGTCGCTGTCGTCGAGGATCGCAGCATCGACCTCGCCGTCGCGCACGAGTTCCTCAGCGGCCTCCCGAGTGTCGACGGGAGTGAACTCGAACGCGCCGGTGTCCGGGAGGGCCGACGCGGTCTGACCGACGGCAGCCACCGGGGTGGCGGAACTCGTGCCCGAGGCGATCCCCATCCAGATCACGCCGCCGAGTGCGACCAGCACCAGTACGGCCGTCGAGATCAGGAAGGCCTTGCTGCGCAGCCGTGTCATGATCTCGCGTTCGGCGACGAGCCAGGCGCCCTGCGGCGTCGACAGCGGCTTCGTCTGGGCGCCGGTGCGCCGCGGTGACGTCGTGATGGTCATCGGATGACCTCCTTGAAGATCTGCGCCAGCGTGGGGCGCTGCGGAGCGAACAGTGACACGTCGCCGTCGGCCATCGCGCGGCGCAGCACGCGCTGCGCCGTGTCGGGGGAATCGACGTCGAAGACGGCGTTGCCGCCCTCGAACTCGATGACGGCGACCCCGGGTTCGGTGCGCAGCCACCCGGCATCCCCGGAGCCCTCCAGCTCCCAACGCGGAACGGAGTGCTGCGCGCGCAGCTCGTCGCGCGAGCCGGCGGCGCGGATCGTGCCGTCGGCGATGATGATCAGGTCATCGCACAGTCGCTCGACGACGTCGAGCTGATGCGAGGAGAACAGGATCGCGGCACCCTGGGCCGCTCGCGTCTGCAGCACGCCGGCGACGACGTCGACGGCGAGCGGGTCCAGGCCCGAGAACGGCTCGTCGAGAATGAGCACATCAGGATCGTGCACGAGTGCGGCCGCGATCTGGGCGCGCTGCTGGTTGCCCAGCGAGAGCGCCTCGATCTTGTCTTCGAGGCGTTCGCCGAGCCCCAGCTCGGTCAGCAGCGCGGTCGCGCGCTCGGTGGCATCCGACTTGCTGAAGCCGTGCAGTCGGGCGAGGTAGACGACCTGCTCGAGCACCTTCATCTTCGGGTACAGGCCCCGCTCCTCGGGCATGTAGCCGAAGCGCTGACGGTCGGTCGCCGTCGCGGGCGCGCCGTCGAGCGTCACCGTGCCGGCGTCGGCGGCGAGCACGCCGAGGATGATGCGCATGGTCGTCGTCTTGCCAGCGCCGTTGCCGCCGACGAAGCCGGTGAGTCGCCCCGGGGCGACATCGAATCGGATGCCGTCGAGGACGGTCCGCGAGCCGTAGCTCTTGGTGACTCCGTCGAGACTCAGGCGCCCCGGTGCCTTGTGGTCTGCCTTCGCTTCGCTTTGCATGATCGCTGCCTGTTGCATGCCGTCAACGCTACGGACGCGCGCTGCGCGACGTATCCCCCCTGAGGCGGATTGCTGCGTATCCACCCGCCGGCGGAGAGCGGGCGCAGGGCTCAGCGCTTCCTGAAATGCAGGACGCCGCGCACGAGCAGTCCCGCAGCCAGCGCCCAGAACGCCGCGCTGATGCCGAGCAGCGCCACGCCGGATGCCGCGACGAGGAACGTCACGACAGCGGGCATCCGCTCGCCCGGATCATCGATCGCCTGCTTCACGGACGAGCCGAACGCCGCGAACAGCGCGATACCGGCCACGGCCGGAATGACCGCCGCCGGTGCCAGGAGGACAAGCGCGGCGAACACGGCCGAGAATGCGCCCAACAGGATGTATGAGACGCCCGTCGAGACCCCGGCCACCCAGCGGCGTCGTGGGTCGGGGTCGACATCGGGCGCGGCGGCGAGGGCCGCACTGATCGCCGCGAGATTGATGCCGTGGCCGCCGGCCGGGGCGCTGAGCGCCGAGCCGATGCCGGTGACGAGCATCGCCGGTCGCCAGGGCACTTCGTAGCCGAAGCTGCGCATGACGGCAATTCCCGGCACATTCTGCGAGGCCATCGTGACGATGAACAGCGGCAGCGCGATGCCGACGATCGACTCGACGGTGAAGGTGGGGGCGGTGAATTCCAGGGTCGGCAGCAGCAGCGCCGGGTCGACGTCGGTGCCGTTCGCGATGATGCCCGCTGCGATGACGACAGTCGCTGTGATGAAGGCGGCCGGCACGGCCCAGCGCGGTGCGATTCGCGCGAGCAGCAGCCAGGTGACGACAACCGGTGCGACGCCCCAGGGGTTGATCATGATCCCGGTGATGGGTGCGAGGCAGAGGGGCAGCAGCACGCCGGCGAGCATCGCCTGTGCGATCGACGGCGGGATCGCAGCGATGAGTGCACCGATCTGCGGCACCGCCGCGGTCAGCAGGATGAGGGCCGAGACGACGAGGAATGCGCCGACAGCCGCCGACCAGCCACCTTCGACCGCGGTCGTCGCGGCGAGCAGCGCGGCACCCGGAGTCGACCAGGCTGCGGTGATGGGCATCCGGTATCGATACGCCAGAACGATGCACGCGATCCCCATCGTCAGGCTCAAAGCGAGCAGGCCGCTTGCGGCCTGCTCGGGGCTCGCGCCGACGGCGTCGAGCCCGGTCAACACGACGGCGAATGAGCTCGTGAAGCCGACCAGCGCGGTCACGACGCCTGCGGTGACCGGACGGATCAGCGGTGCGGCGTCGGGCATGGATCGACAGTAGCGCGACATGCGGACCGATCTCGCCGCAACGGGAATAACATTCACGCGCATATACGTTGTGTCTGTCGTATGAACCCGGGCTCGTCGAGCCCCGACCCCAGAAGGAAATCACTGTGACCCGCACCATCGGCTACATCGTCGGCAGCATCTCGAGCACCTCCATCAACCGCCGCCTCGGGCGCGTACTCGAGAACCTCGCCCCCGAGGGCACCGAGCTCGTCGAGATCCCGATCAAGGACCTGCCGTTCTACAGCCCCGACTACGACACCGACTTCCCGCAGGTCGCACGCGACTTCAAGCAGGCCATCGCCGACGTCGACGGCGTGATCATCATCACCCCCGAGTACAGCCGCTCGATCCCCGGCGTGCTCAAGAACGCGCTCGACTGGTCGACCCGCCCGTACGGCGAGATGTCGTTCTTCGGCAAGCCCACCGCCGTGATCGGCACCTCCGGCAGCGGTGTCGCGACCGCCGCCGCGCAGCAGCACCTGCGTGCGATCCTCGGCCACTTCAACGCCGTGACCATGGGTCAGCCCGAGGGCTTCATCCAGGACCGTCCCGGCCTGTTCACCGAGGACGGCCAGGTCAGCGATGACAGCACCGCCGGCTTCCTCGTCGGCTACCTCGAGGCCTTCAACGGCCTGATCGCGCGAGTGCAGCACTCCGCCGAGCTCGTCAACGCCTGACCGAGCTCGTCAACGCCTGACCGAGCTCAGGCAAGGCCGTGCCGGTGCGCGAGCACGACGGCCTGCACCCGATCGCGGGCGCCGATCTTCTGCAGGATCCGTGAGACATGCGTCTTCACGGTCGCCTCGCCGATGAAGAGGGCGCCCGCGATCTCTGCGTTGCTGCGCGCATCGGCCATCAGCGCCAGCACCTCGCTCTCGCGCTCGGTGAGCGGCTCGCTGAGGATGTTCGTCCCGCCTAGTGGGCGGGATCTCGTCGAGCGCACGGGATCCTCGCGCGAATATGCGGTGCGGTCGGCAGCATCCGGTGCACTGGGGAGAGGCGCGGCAGGCGTCCGGAAGCGGGTGAGCACGCGACGGGTGACCTCCGGCGCCAGCATCCCATCGCCTGACGCCAGTGCGCGCACGGCCGCGATCAGCTCCTCGGGGCCGGCGTTCTTCAGCAGGAACCCGCTGGCGCCGGCATCCAGCGCCTCGAAGAGGTACTCGTCACGATCGAAGGTCGTGACGATCGCGACGGCGGATGCCAGTTCGCCGTCTGCCACGATCTGACGCGTCGCCTCGAGCCCGTCCATGTCCGGCATCTGCACGTCCATCGTGATCACGTCCGGGCGCAGGCTCCGCGCCAGCTGCACTCCCTCGGCTCCCGTCGCGGCCTCGCCGACCACTTCGATGTCGGGCTGGGTGTCGAGGATCGTGCGGAATCCGGCGCGCAGCATGGTGTGATCATCGACGAGCAGCACGCGGATGGGGGAGTCGGTCATGAATCGGCCTCGAGTTGTCAGCGGAATCGGTCAGGGGCGTCAGTGGGCAGGGTCTCAGTGGGGCAGCGGGATGCTCGCGCGGACGCGGAACCCGCCCTGCGGTCGCGGTTGCAGCTCGATCGATCCACCGGATGCCAGGGCCCGCTCGCGCATGCCCAGCTGACCGAGCCCGGCGCGGGGCGCAGTGACGGCGCGGCCCGAGTTCACAACCTCGAGCTCCACGCTGTCCGACTCGTAGCGCAATCGCACATCGGCCTTCGCCCCGACGCCGGCGTGCCTGCGGGCGTTCGTGAGCGCCTCCTGCGCGATGCGGTACAGGTTCACGCCGACCGTGCTCGAGACGGGCACGGGTGTGCCGATCACGCTGTAGTCCGTGGGCAGACCGGCATCCCGGGACGACTGCGCGAGACGCTCGATGTCGTCGAGCCCGAGGGTCGTGGCGGGTGCGTCATCCTCGCCGCCGGGCGCGCGCAGGGTCTCGAGCAGCCGGCGGAAGTCGCCGATCGCATCGCGTGAGGCGGCCTCGACGCCGGCCATCATGGTCTTGGCGCGCTCCGCATCCTGATCGATCAACAGGCGCGCAGCGCCCGCCTGCACCCCCATGACCGACACATGGTGGGCGACGACGTCGTGCAGCTCGCGGGCGATGCGCACCCGGTCGAGGGCGACGGCCTGGGCGGCGGTCACCTCGCGTTCGCGTTCGAGCTCGCGGGTGCGGTGCTCCAGCGCGAAGCGCTGCTGGGCGGCGTGCCATGAGCGCTCGCCGAAGTAGTACGCCCCGCCGAAGTAGAGCACGTTCAGCAGCAGCTGGATCATCATGAACGCCAGGTACGGCGAGAATGCGCCCGCGGCGACGTCGGCCTCCGCCGCGCCGTTGATCGTCTCGTGGTACATCACCGCGATCAGCCAGACGAACATGCCGATGATGATGCCGACGCGCACCCACAGGGCGGCCAGTCTGTTGTTCATCCAGGCGCCGACTGTGTACAGCGCGATGAACATCGTGATCTGCACGACGTAGATCTCGGGCACCCTCAGCGACACGCTGGCGAAGAAGACGATCGCGATGACGATGGCGACGACGGCCGGCCAGCGGCGCCGGACGGCCAGCGGCGCAGACACACCGAGCACGACCGGCAGGGCCGACCACATCGGCGCCTGATCCTCGCCGTAGACCTGCGCGATCGACGACAGCCCGGCGCTGATGACGCCGCCGACGAGCATGACGGCGGCGAGCAGCAGATCCGAGCGCAGCTCGCGCGGGGTCGGTGTGCGCGTGAACGGTGCGGGCGCAGACATGATTCCACCGTAGGGCGGATCGGATGCCCTCACATCCACCGCACGGGGGAGGCCGTCGGACGCAGACGCCGGCCGACGCTCAGGTGAAGTGCAGACGCTCAGGTGAAGTGCAGTCGCACCACGTCGCGCACGGCGTGGTCGTCATCGACGACCGGCACCAGGCCCCACCTGTCGAGCGTGGTGCACGGGTGCGAGATGCCGAGTTCGACGAGCTCCCCGACGCGAGGCGCCGTCGCTTCCGCATCGAACCCGATGAAGGCGTGCTGATCGGCCAGCTTGGTCACCCGCCCGGCGAAGTCGCGCGGCGCCGAGCCGTCGCGGCCGCGCACCCCCTGCACGACCGGCAGGTCCTGATCGAACCCGACGTCTCGTCGACCGCACAGCACGATGGCGAGACCCGGCTCGGGGATGCTGAGCACCGGCGCCCACACCCGGATCGCCGCCTGCAGGCTCGGCGCCGAAGCGTTGCCGCGCGAGCTCGGCGTGGTGCGCTCGTACAGTCCGTCGTCATGCGTGAGGTAGGCGCCGCTGCGCAGCAGGATGCGCTCGGGCGGGAGTCCTCCGTGGAGGAGGCCGTCGATCGCGACGTCGAAGTACGCGCTGCCCCCGATCGAGACGATCGCTCCCTCCGAGATCAGGCCACCGGCCAGCAGCCCGTCTGATTCGAGAGCGAGTGTCGTCTCGGACAGCTGCCGCGAGAAGGCGAGGATGTGCTCGATCTTCTCGGCATCGGTCGCCCCGCCGATGGTTCCCTCGTACGCCGCGGTGCCCACCACGCGGATGCCCGACGTGCGCGCTGCGCGCTCGGCCAGCGCACGCAGGGCGACAGCCCCGCGCACACCCGTGCGGCCGCCGGGATTCCCGGCCTCGAGCAGCACGTCGATCGGGCGGCCCGCCGAGTTGCCGGCGAGCAGATCGAGTCCGTCCGCGGAGTCGGCATAGACGACGCATTCGAACTCCGGATCGGCATCGAGCTCGCGGCGCAGCCAGGCGATCGCACCCGGCTCGACGAGCTGGTTGGCAAGCACCAGGCGCGAGATGCCTGCGTCGCGATAGACCCGCAACTGTGTCGGTGTGGCCGCCGTGATGCCCCATGCGCCGGCATCCAGCTGCTGCTGCGCGAGCGTCGGCGACATCGCCGTCTTCCCGTGCGGCGCGATCGCGACACCGCGCTCGCGCGCGTACGCCATCATCGCGGCGATGTTGTGCGCGATCGCGCTCCGACTCAGCGCGAGCTGTGGGAAGTCACGATCTGCGGCGAAGAGGGAGGTGCCCACGAGAGCCGCCGCATCGCCGCCGGCGAGACTCGGGCCCAGCCCCTTCGTCAGTGCGAGAGAAGGCAGAGCGGTCATGGCTTGAACCATACCCGTGCGCGCGTGCGGGGTGGGCAAGAGCATTGACAGCGGGTGCGAGGTCTGTGATCGTCGTCGAGTCAGCAGAGACTCCCACCGACGAGGACCCACCATGACCGGACGCATCATCATCGATCTGTTCACAACGCTGGACGGAGTCGCCCAGGCGCCGGGTGGGCCGGAGGAGGATCCGAGCGACGGCTTCGCGTTCGGCGGATGGCAGGCCCCGCTGCCGAGCGAGGCTGTCGGCCGCAGCGTGAGCGAGGGGATGCAGACCCTCGACGCCCTGCTGCTCGGCCGCCACACCTACGACATCTTCGCCGGCTATTGGCCGCAGCACACGACGGGGCCGGAGGGGTGGATCGGCCGGCTGTTCGACGAGGTGCCGAAGTACGTCGCTTCCCGGGATGCCGACATCCAGCTCGAATGGCAGGGCAGCACCCGGGTGGGGGCCGACCTCGCCTCCGAGATCGCCGAGCTGCGCGAGAAGCACCGCGATGTGCACGTGATCGGCAGCGTCGATCTGGTGCAGACGCTGCTCGCGGACGCACTGTACGACGAGCTGCAGCTGTGGGTGTACCCGGTCGTGCTCGGGCAGGGCAAGAAGGTCTTTCCGGACGGCGCCGCGCCCGGGAACCTGCGGCTCATCGACGCGAAGGCAGGCGACGGTGGCGTGGTGCTGCTGCGCTATGCGCCGAAGGCCGGCGAGGTGCAGACCGGCACGATGGGGGAGTAGATCCGCGCGATCAGCCGGGCTCGGCCCGGCCAGTGAGCCGGACTCAGCCTCCCAGCATCCGCTCGATGACCTCGGCGACGCCGTCGTCCTCGTTCGAGGCGGTGACCTCGTCGGCGGCGTCGCGCACGACGTCGATCGCATTCGCCATCGCGACTCCGCGTCCTGCCCACTGCAGCATCTCGAGGTCGTTGAGGGCGTCGCCGAAGGCGAGCACCTCGTGGCTCTCAATGCCGAGCCGCGTGCACACCTGCGCGAGGCCGGTCGCCTTCGTGACACCCTGGGCCATCACCTCGACGAACGGCGCACCGGACATCGTCGCCTCGAAGCCGGTCAGCCCCAGGGACTGCAGCGCGGCGAAGACCTCCGCGACCGGCACGGAAGCGTGCCGGATCACCAGCTTCAGACTGGGAGCTGCCAGCACGTCGGCCAGCGGGACGCCGCCCATCGACTCGGGATGGCGCTTGTGGTCGTTCACGTCGGCGATGGCGGCGTAGCCCTCCTGCGCGACGAAACCCTCACCGGCATCCCGCACGCTCGCGAAGAGCAGGTCAGGGACGGCGGCGTGCAGTGCCTCGGCGAGCTCTCGCTGCACGTCGGCGGGGATCTCCTCGGCGAACAGATGCTCACCGGTGGTCAGGTGCACACCGTACGCGCCGTTGCCGCACAGGGCCCAGTCGGCGAAGCCGGCCTGCTCGGCGATCGGACGCAGGCCGATCGGCTGACGAGCCGTCACCGGGACGGTCGTGATGCCGGCGTCCCGCGCGGCGTCCAGCGCCGCGCGGGTGCGCGGTGTGATGCGGCCTGTGGCATCGAGAACCGTGCCGTCGAGATCGGTCGCGATCAGCCGGATGGTGGAGCCGGTCACGCGAAGATCATCGGCATGTCGTCGTCGTCCTCGCCGCCGAGATCGAGGTCGACGACCACCGGGACATGGTCGCTGGGCTGGACGCCCTTGCGCTCGTCGCGGTGGATGGATGCTGCCGTGACGGCATCGCTGAACGCCTTCGAGCCAAGGATGAAGTCGATGCGGATGCCCTCGTTGCGCGGGAACTTCAGCCGCTGGTAGTCCCAGTAGGTGAACCCCTCGGGGATCAGCGGACGCACGACATCGGTGAGCCCCGCCGATTCGAGGGCGAAGAACGCCGCACGCTCTTCGGGTGACACGTGCGTCGAACGGCCGACGACGATCGCGGGGTCGCCGTTGTCGTGGTCGAACGGGATGATGTTGAAGTCACCCACCAGAGCGAGCGGACGCTCCGGGTTCGCGGCGATCTCGGCCGCGGTCGCCGTGCGCAGCACCTCGAGCCAGTGCAGCTTGTACGCCAGATGCGGGTCGCCGAGGGACCGGCCGTTGGGCACATACAGGCTCCACACCCGCACACCGCCCACGGTGACGCCGAGCGCGCGCGCCTCGAGCGGGGCATCCGGCCCCTCATGGCCCTTCGCGAAGCCGGGCATCCCGTCGAACGCCGTCGAGACCTCGGTGATCGGCTCGCGACTCGCGATCGCGACGCCGTTCCACTGGTTCAGCCCGTGAACCTCGACGTGGTAGCCGGCCTCTTCGAACGGTGCGTAGGGGAACTGCTCGGGCCTGCACTTGGTCTCCTGGAAGGCGAGCACATCGATGTCCTCGCGGACGGCGAAGTCGATGGCGCGATCGACGCGCGTGCGGATCGAGTTGATGTTCCAGGTGGCCAGACGCATGCATCCAGCCTATTCGCGGCCACCGACCCCGGCCGTCCGCCCCGGCCGGGGTCCCCGTGCGGATCAGCCTCCGGCGTTCCAGTCGACGGTGATCGGCGTGCGCGCGATCGGCGTCGTGCGCAGGGCATCAGAGGTCAGGGTCGCCACCGCGGCCCACTCGCCCTCTGCCTGACCGCGCACCGAGTAGTTCAGCTCGACGGTTCCGCCCGCTGCCGGAGGAGTCGTGCCGACCGCGTAGCCCTCGTCGGCCTTCGGCAGGCCGTCGAGCACGACGCCGCTGGTGCCGTCGCGGTTCTCCGCTGCGGTCGCCGCCGTGGTGGCGGAGTCGGATGCCCCATCCTCGCCGTACGTGAACCAGACGCCTTCGGTTCCTCCGGTCTGGATCCACACCTGCATGGTGTTCGTCGCGTTGCCGGAGTACGTCGGCACCGCGTTCCACTGGGCGACGATCCAGGTGTCCACACCATCGGTGAGCGACCCGATGCTCACGCCGGCGCCGGGCGCCGCGGCCTCGGGGTTGAGGTCGGTCCACAGCGGGGCCAGCACGTTGTTCGGTGTCACCGGATCCGGGATCGGCTTCGGCTCGTACCAGACCTCAGCCGCGCCGCCACCGCCGACGACCAGGTAGCCGTTGGAGACCACGCCCAGGCGGGTGTACGTCTCGCCGCCGAAGTCGAACGGCGGGACGTTGAAGTTGACGATCTCCTCATCGCCGATGGCGAACGGCGCGATTCCGAAGGCCTCCAGCGGCAGGTATCCGCCGCCGGGGCCGAGATCGGCGGTGAACCCGGTGATCTGCGGCGGAATCGCCGCACCGAGCGTGCCGCTCCAGACGCCCTTGCCGCCCTTCTTGCGCAGCGGCGACTCGACGGACTCGACTCGCATCTTGCCGTCAGCGGCAACCTCGATCTGAGCATCGACGTCGACCGGCAGGAAGTTGGATGCCGTCACCGTGCAGTCGGCGACGCCACGACGGTCGAGCGTCGTCGGCGTGCAGCTCTGCGTGAGACTGATGCTCGCAGCGGTCGCGTTCGCGGCCACCGGGATCACCATCGCGTTGCCGGTCTTGGGAGTGAGCGTGATCTGACCCTCGTGCCAGCCGTCGGTGGCGCCGAGGGTGTTGATCGTCACGGTGATGTCGCGCGACTGTCCCGACGGGATGGTCAGGTTCTTCGGCGACACGCTGATGTCGAACTCGCCGTCCGTGCTCGATCCGGTGCGGAACACCTGCGTCCTGCCGCTGACGTTCGTCACCGTGCGGGTCGTCGTCACAGCACCAGGGAGCGGATCGACGTTGATGCTGGGGATGTTCAGATCCACACGGGTCTTGGCATCCGCTGCACTCGCAGCGAACGCGGCCGCCGTCTCGCTGATCGTCGCCAGCGGGGCGATCGCGCGATCGGCGCGGATCGATCCGGCGCCGCGGTCGAACACACCGGCATCCGATCCGTCGACATTGATCACGTCCTGAACGGAAGAGGTCATCAGCGCCGACTTGATCTGGCCAGGAGACCAGTCGGGGTGCGCCGCGACGAGCAGCGCCGAGACGCCGGCCGCGTGCGGCGCCGACATGGATGTGCCCGCGATCGCCTGGTACAGCTCACCTGCCGGGCCGCTGTCGACGCCGATCGGCGTCGGCGTGTGACCGGCGATGACCTGCACGCCGGGCGCGGTGATGTCGGGCTTCAGGAAGTCGCCGATCGGACCGCGCGAGCTGAACGCGGCCATCACGTCGCCCTCCGCGACCGTCGCGGTGCCCTGCGCCCACGTGGCCGTGACGCCGGGATGATCGGCGATGAACGCGATAATGTCGTCGTTCGGGCCCTCCAGCTGGATCGCCGGCAGGAAGTGGTTGTCGGTCTGCAGATCCATCGGCTCGGGGTTGGCGAGGATCATGCCCGCAGCTCCGCCCTGCAGGGCGTTGTAGCCCTTCGCGACCCGGCCGTTCCCGCCGCGCATGCACAGTACGACCTCGCCCGTCACCGAGTCCGCGGGAAGAGGCGTCTGGCACAGCTCGTCGTTGTAGCCGGGCACGTCCGCGGCGAGGACGACGGCGACGTCGTCGATGCCCTGCGTGATCGTCGTGCCCTGCTTGACCAGCGTCTCGCCGTCGGTGGACGCCAGCACCAGCGCCGAGGTGAATGCGCGATCCGACGTGGATGCGCCCACGGTGGTGGTCCACGGGCTGGCGTGGTCGGCGGTCGACGCGCCTGGGCCGGAGTTGCCGGCCGACGAGTTCACCGCGACACCCGCCGCGAACGCGTCGAGGAACGCCAGCTCGGTGGAGTCGTACGGATCGGGGCTGCCGCTGATCGAGTAGTTGATCACGTCGACGCCGTCGAGCACGGCCTGGCCGATCGAGGCGACCAGGTCGCCCTCGTAGCCGCCGTTCGGTCCGAGCGCGCGGTACGCGATCACCGAGGCTCCCGGTGCGATGCCGCTGAACGGTCCGCGCTGGATGCCGAGGATCTCAGCCGATTCGACGTTGCCGCCCACCGCGGTGGTGGCAGTGTGCGTGCCGTGTCCCTCTGCGTCGCGTGCCGAGCAGAGCGTGTCGAGGCAGTAGGCGTCGATGCCGGCGGGGTCGGGGGTGGCCTGGTAGACGTCGAGCATCGCGTAGGCGCCGACGAGCTTGTTGTTGCAGTCGAACTCGGGGCCGACCGTGCCGTCGCCGAACTCGCACGACCAGGGGCCGCCGTCCGGCGCGCCGAGGCCGTTCTCGGCCAGCATCGGATGCTCGGGCCAGATGCCCGTATCGATGACGCCGACGATCACGCCCTCTCCGGCGCGGTCGCGCCCGCCGAGGCTGGGCCAGACGGCGTCGGCGCCGATGAAGTGCGTGGCGTCGTGGTCGGGCGCCGGGGTGGTCTCGGGTAACTCCGCGTCGGCTGCGGCGTCCGAGGTCACCGAGGCAGGGGCGCCGCGGGTCGCCGCAGCGGTCGATGCTCCGGTTGTCTGCCGCAGCTCGTTGGACTGCACCGCGGCGACGGCGCTGAGTGTGAGGAGGTCCTTGGCGCGATTGGCCGGGATGGCCATTGAGAAGCCGCCGTAGACGGTCACGTAGTCGGCGATGACCTTCGCGCCGTCGACGAGGTCGGTCGCCTCCTTCTTCGCCTCGGCGATGCGCTCGGCGACGTACGCCGTGTAGGCGTCGATCGCCGCGCTGCCCTGGGAGATCGGGATACCCGTGATCTCGGGGCTGGTGGCTGCGAGGCCATCGATCGAGCCGGTGTACGAGGCGACGGGGTCGACGTCGACTTTCACCATGATCGGCGTGATCTTGGCATCCGACCGCTTGAGAAGCTTCGCGTCGTTCGTCGCGAGCCGACCCGAGTTCGACTTCGCCTGGTTGCTGAAGCTGTCATCCGGCGTCAGCGGTGTGGCGCTGAAGGCGCCCGCGTCATCGTCCTGAGCGGCCGCGGGGGACATGCCCCCGACGACCAGCAGAGCGGTCGCCGCAGCGGCCACCCCCAGAATCCGTGATCTCCGACCTGTCGAATTGCGCATGACACTCCTTCGTGATGCTGCGACCGTGGTGTGGTCCTGGCGGGGAGCCCCGGTTCAGGGCGCGCCGTTGAAGCAGACAGTAGCGGAGTGATTCGCGTGCCACCAGAGCAATATCGAGTGGCATTCAGGCGTTCGGATTCACCTCTCGGCGGGGTCGCCCGTTCCGATCAGAACCCCTCGGGCGAGCGTGTGGAAGTGCCGGTTGAAGCCCAGCACGCCCGGTGTCGCGCCCGCATCGAGGTCGAGGTGATCGACGTCGAGTGCGTCGATCACGAAGAAGTATCGGTGCACGCCGGTGCCGGCGGGCGGGGCTGCGCCGATGTAGCGCTCCCGTCGCGCCTCGTTCGGCAGCACTCGGCTGCCGACGGGGAGACTCTCGGCGGTGCCGTCGCTGCTCGGCAGCGAGCGCAGGTCGGCGGGCAGGTTGTACGCGGCCCAGTGCCAGAAGCCGGATCCGGTCGGCGCGTCCGGGTCGAAGCACGAGATCGCGAAGCTCTGCGTGCCGGCGGGCGGCTCGGACCAGTTCAGTGTCGGATGCCTGTCTTCACCCGCCCTGTCCGATGACCACGCGAATCCGGGAAGCGGACCGCCGGCGGTGAAATCGGGGCTGGTCAGTTCGAGCGGCGGCACGGGGCGCAGCTCGGCGAGGGCGGCATAGGGATCGTACGAGAACATGTGAAGCCTCCTCCTTCCACGGTAGGCCAGGCTGCGGCATCCGTCTCGGGACGCACGCCGAATACACTGAATGCCGTGACGAATCCCGCCGAAGACCGCGACCTCTCCGAAGACCGCCGCGCCCTGCTCGACCTGATCACCGCTGAGGCCGTGTTCCACGGTGACTTCACCCTCTCCAGCGGCAAGCAGGCGACGTACTACGTCGACATGCGCAAGCTCACCCTCGACCACCGCGCGGCTCCGGCCATCGGGCGGATCATGCTCGACCTCATCAAGGACCACGACGTCTCGGCTGTCGGCGGGCTCACCCTCGGCGCCGATCCGATCGCGAACTCGGTGATGCACGCCTCGGTCGGCACCGAGCGTCCGCTGGACGCGTTCGTCGTGCGCAAGGAGCCCAAGGATCACGGCCGCGGCCGTCAGATCGAGGGCGCGGATGTCGCCGGCAAGCGGGTCGTCGTGCTGGAGGACACCTCGACGACCGGTCAGTCGGCGCTGAAGGCCGTCGAGGTGCTGCGCCGCGAGGGTGCCGAGGTCGTCGCCGTCGCCGTGATCGTCGACCGCAAGACCGGCGCGCAGGCTGCGATCGAGGCCGAGGGGCTGCAATGGCTGGCCGCCTTCGACCTCGATGACCTTGGGCTCGACCCGCAGTAGTTCCGATCCGGCGCGGGACGCCGTCAAGCGCGTCAGGGGCGGCGGCCCTCCGCGGCGTCGGCGACCAGTTTCGCGATGCGCTTGGCGCGCGTCTCGGGGCGCTTCGCCATCGCGATCTGCGTGAGGCCGAGCTTCTTCGTCGATTTCGGGAACGCGTCCCATGCCGTGCGGGCGGCGGGCAGAGCGTCGAGCGCGGCGGTGAGGTCGTCGGGCTCGATGCCGGCCTCCGGCCCGTCGAGAACGGTCCACGACCCGTCGGCCTTGGCGGCCTCGATCACGCGGATGCCAGCGGGTGCCAGCAGGCCGGCCGCCTCGAGCTCGATCAGGCGCGCCTTGTTCGTCGCCGCCCAGCCGCTGCCGCGGCGGCGCGGTGAGAACCACTGCCCGACGCTGCCGTCGTCGAAAGTGCGCACCGGACCGTCGATCCATCCGAAGCACAGCGCCTGACGGACGGCATCCTCGTACCCGATTCCGTCGGATGCCGCGCGCCGCACATCCAGCAGCCACACGCCGGTCGCCGTGTCGTGGTTGTCGGTCATCCAGGCGCGCCAGTCGGCAGCATCCGCCGCCGTCACCCGCTCGCCGTCGTCGAGAACTCCCATCCGGTCAGCCTAGATCTTCGCGTTTCTGGACGTGGCAACGTTTTCATGCCACCCTGCCACTTATGGCGAAGTCAACCGACCAGATTGCCGACGCCACGGGGCGGCCGACGATGAAGGACGTCGCTGCGCTGGCCGAGGTCGGCCTGTCGACAGTGTCGCGCGTCGTCTCGGGGAAGGACGGGGTGAGCCGTGCCAAGCGGCAGGCGGTTGAGCGTGCGATCGCCGCTCTCGGGTACAGCCGCAACGACTTCGCGCACACCCTGCGCACCGGCTCCGCCCGAACGATCGGCGTCGCGGTCACCCGCATCTCGGATCCGTTCTACGCCCAGATCATCGAGGCGGTCGAGTCGCGTGCGCAGGATCGCGACCTGCTGGTGCTCGTCGCATCGGCGGGCGATGACTCGACCGCGAGCGAGCGTGTGCTGAAGCGGATGCTGAACCGCCGCCTCGACGGCTTCATCGTCGTCGCGCCGGAGGCAGCCGACATCTCCTTCCTCGATTCGGAGCGCGCAGTGGGCACGCCGATCGTCTTCGTGGATCGCCCGCCGCACGGGATGCACGCCGACGTCGTGCTCGTGGACAACGAGCGCGGCGCCGCCGATGCCGTGCGCCACCTGGTGCGGGTGGGCCATCGCAGCATCGCCTGCATCGCGCACGTCTCCGGCCGGTACACATCCGAGCGCCGTCAGACGGGCTTCCGCCGCGGCGCACGCGAGTGCGGGCTTCCCGACCGGCCCGACCTCATCGTCGAAGTCGAGGACGAGGTGGATGCCTGCCTCGAGGCGCTCCGCGAGCTCTTCTCCCTGCCTGATCCGCCGACGGCGCTGTTCACCACGAACAGCCGCACGACCAAAGCCGTCCTCGGGGCGCTGCGTCTGCTGCGCGTGCGGCCGGCCCTCGTCGGCTTCGACGACTTCGCGCTCGCCGAGCTGCTCAGCCCGCCGGTGACGACGATCGCGCAGGACCCCTGGGTGATGGGCGAGGCGGCGGCGGATCTGCTGTTCGACCGGATCGCAGGGCTGGCGGGGCCCGAGCGCCACATCGTGCTCGGCACCCGCCTGATCACCCGCGGGTCCGGCGAGACGCCACCGGGTGTTACGGGGATGTGACCGCGGGGCTGTTGCATTTGGCAACGTTTTCAGTTTCGATGGCATGAGCACCGCGGATGACCGCGGGGAAAGTTCCAATGGAGGATCACATGCGCAAAGCACTTGCAGCAGTCGCTGGTCTCGCCGTCACCGGTCTCGTGCTCACCGGGTGCTCCGGCAATGCCGACAACGGGAACGCGGGCGGCTCGGACGACGACAGCCAGGTCGAGGTCTTCACCTGGTGGGCCGCCGGCTCTGAGAAGGCCGGTCTCGACGCCCTCGTCGAGGTGTTCAACGAGCAGTACCCCGACACCGAGTTCGTCAACGCGGCCGTTGCCGGTGGCGCCGGATCGAACGCCAAGAACGCTCTCGCGTCGCGACTGAAGGCCAACAACCCGCCGGACTCGTTCCAGGCGCACGCCGGTGCCGAGCTCACCGACTACATCGAGGCCGAGAAGATCGAGGACCTCAGCGATTTCTACGCCGACAACGGTCTCAACGACGTCTTCCCGTCCACGCTGCTCGACCGCCTGACGGTCGACGGCAAGATCTACTCGGTGCCCAGCAACATCCACCGTGCGAACGTGGTCTGGGTCAACACCGCGGTGCTGACCGACGCGGGCATCGACCCCAACGCCGCACCTGCCGATCTCGACGCCTGGCTCGCAGACATGGAGAAGCTGAAGGCCGCCGGCATCGAGACCCCGCTCTCGGTGGCGACCGACTGGACCCAGGTGCAGCTGTTCGAGAACGTGCTGATCTCTGTGCTCGGCGCCGATGGCTACCAGGGGCTGTGGGACGGCTCGACCAAGTTCGATGACTCCAAGGTCACCGACGCGATCGACTACTACACGCAGCTGCTGTCCTACGCGAACACCGACGGCACCGGTCAGGACTGGCCCGTCGCGACCGACATGGTCATCGACGGCACGGCCGCGTACAACGTGATGGGCGACTGGGCGCTCGCGCAGTTCGACGCCAAGGGCAAGACCTACGGCACCGACTACACGACGTGGCCGACCCCCGGCACCGACGGCATGTTCGACTTCCTCGCCGACTCGTTCACGCTGCCGGTCGGCGCCCCGCACGCCGGTGGCGCGAAGAACTGGCTGAAGACGATCAGCTCGGCCGAGGGCCAGGAGGCGTTCAACCTCGCGAAGGGCTCGATCCCGGCGCGCACCGACGCCGACCCGGCCGCGTATCCGGAGTACCAGCAGGGCGCGATCGCCTCGTTCGCGGAGGACACCGTCGTCAGCTCGCTGGCGCACGGCGCCGCTGTGAAGGTGTCGTGGCTGAACGACATCACCTCGGCGATCGGTCAGTTCGTCTCCACGCAGGATGGCCAGACGCTGCAGGATGCGCTCGTCCAGGCGCAGACCAAGGCGCTCGGCGAGTAGCATCCGATTCACTGCGGGGCGGCGTGATCGCGCCGCCCCGCACCCACGCTCGCGTCAAGGAGGACACCGATGCGCAAAGGCATCCGCAACTGGGGACCCCCGCTGCTGCTGATCTCGCCGACGATCGTGCTGCTCGGCATCTTCGTCTACGTGCTGATCGGCGTGAACTTCTCCACGGCGATGACGAGGGACTCCGCGCTGACGGCCTCCGAGTTCGTCGGCCTGCAGAACTTCGTCGACCTGCTGACCGAGCCGCGCTTCCTGCACTCGCTGGCGAACCTCGGCATCTTCACCGTGTTCTTCATGGTCGGCACGATGCTGTTCGGCTTCCTGTGGGCATGGATGCTCGACAAGGGCGTGACCGCCGAAGGCGCGTTCCGCTCGATCTACCTCTTCCCGATGGCCGTCTCGTTCGTGGCATCCGGTGTCGTGTGGCGCTGGCTGCTCAGCTCGGCGACCGGCGAGCGCGCCTCGGGCCTGAACCGCATGCTCGACTCGATCGGTCTCGGCGCGCTGCAGAACGACTGGTACAACCAGCCGCTGTGGGGCATGGCCGCGATGGCCATGCCGGCGATCTGGCAGCTGTCCGGCTACGTGATGGCGCTGTTCCTCGCCGGCTTCCGCGGGGTTCCGGAAGAGCTTCGCGAAGCGGCCCGGATGGACGGCGCCAGCGAATGGAAGCTCTACCGGCATGTCGTCTTCCCGCAGCTGAGCCCGGTGGCGCTGTCGGCGTTGGTGATCGTGGCGCACATGTCACTGAAGGTGTTCGACCTGATCATGGCGATCACCGGCCCCGTGTACGTCACCGAGGTGCCGGCCACCTACATGTGGGTGGCGCTCACGGGCGGCGAGTACGGCAAGGCATCCGCCATCGCGACGGTGCTGCTGCTGCTGGTGTGCATCTTCATCGTCCCGTACCTGATCTCCACAGCCCGCGCCGAGAGGAAGGTGCGCAAGTGAGCGTCGCAACCGGCATCGAGCGTCGCGCGTCCGTCGCAGGTCGCGCCCCCGCACCCCACCGCAAGCGCGCGCGGATCGGCCGCACGGCCAAGTACGCGCTGCTGCTGCTGTTCGTCGTCATCGTGCTGATGCCGGTGTACGTGCTCGTCGTGACGAGCCTGAAGCCGCCGTCGGATGTCAGTGCCGCAAGCTCCTGGGCGCTGCCGTCGATCTGGCCCTGGCAGGCGGATGCCGACGGCGTGACCGGCTTCGAGAACTGGGCGAACGCCTGGGACTACCTCTCGGCGTCACTCGGGCGCACGTTCCTGCTGGCGATCCCGTCCGCGCTGATCTCGGCCATGCTCGGCTCGATGAACGGCTTCGTCCTCTCGCGATGGCGCTTCCCCTACGCGAACGTGGTGTTCACGCTGATCCTGTTCGGCATGTTCATCCCGTACCAGGCGATCATGGTGCCGCTGGTGCAGATGAAGACCTCGCTCGGCATGCCGAGCAGCATCGCGACTCTGCTGATCGTGCACATCATCTACGGTCTGCCGATCTGCACGCTGATCTTCCGCAACTACTACGAGGGCGTCCCCGAAGAGCTGATGGAGGCCTCGCGCGTGGACGGTGCCGGCATGCTCGCCTCGTACTGGCGGATCATCCTGCCGCTGTCGCTGCCCGGCTTCGTCGTGACGATCATCTGGCAGTTCACCTCGGCGTGGAACGACTACCTGTTCGCACTGTTCCTGTCGGATGCGAACCAGGGGCCGGTGTCGCTGTCACTGGTCAACCTGTCGCAGGGGGCGCAGCTGTCGAACTACGGCGCGTCGATGGCGGGTGCGCTGATCGCGTCGCTGCCGACGCTGCTCGTGTACATCCTGCTCGGCAAGTACTTCATCGGCGGTCTGATGAGCGGATCGGTAAAGTCCTGACGGAGAGTCCTGAGGGGAGTCCGCGACGCGGAAATAGGGAGGATTCCCGATGCCGTAGGCGGGGTGCGGGGCACAGAGTGGATGCCATGACACTGGCATCCACTCCCGACCTCACGGCGCTGCGTGCCGTCGAGGGTCTGCATTTTCCCGGCGAGCCGGGATACGATCACGCACGTCTGGCGTGGAATCTGATCGCCGACCAGCATCCGACGGTGATCGCGGTCCCCGAGAGCATCGATGACGTCGTGCGCATGGTGCGCGCCGCGGCGGATGCCGGGCTTCGCATCGCACCGCAGGCGAGCGGGCACGGCGCCCCTGCGCTCGACCAGGAGGCACTGCGCGGGGCCATGCTGCTGCGGCTGCACCGGCTGACCGGAGTCGAGGTCGATGCGGCGGCGCGCACCGCCCGCGTGCTCGGCGGAACGCTCTGGCACGAGGTCGTCGCAGCGGCTGCGACGCACGGCCTCACCCCACTGCACGGCAGCGCCGGAGACGTCGCGGTCTCGGGGTACATGCTCGGCGGCGGCATCTCTTTCTACGGACGCGAGCACGGCCTGGCCGCCCACCGCCTCCATGCCGTCGACATCATCACCGCCGACGGCGAGCTGGTGCGCACGAGTGCGACCGAGCACAGTGAACTGTTCTGGGCGCTGCAGGGCGGCGGTGGCAACTTCGGCGTGGTCGTCGCCATGGAGATCGAACTGCTGTCGATCCCCGACGTGCACGCCGGCTTCCTGCTGTGGGACATCTCCGCGGCATCCGAGGTCGTCCGCGCATGGCGCGACTGGACCCACGGGCTCGACCGTGCCGCGACCACCAGCCTGCGGCTGCTCCGGTTCCCGCCGATCCCCGAGCTGCCGCCGTTCCTCTCCGGCCGCTCGCTGGTGATCATCGACGGCGCGATCCTCGCCGACGACGACCACACGGCCGAGCTGCTGCGCCCGCTGCGCGATCTCGCGCCCGAGATGGACACGTTCGCGCGCGTCTCCGCGCCCGCGATGCTCGAGGTGCACATGGACCCGCCGGTGCCCTCGGCGGCGATCTCGGATCACATCATGCTGGGCGATCTGAGCGAAGCGGCGATCGCCGCGGTGCTCGAGAGCGCGGGGGCTGATGCCACGGCGACACCCATGATCATCGAGATCAGGCACCTCGGCGGCGCGCTCGGAGATCCGAAGGATGCTGCCGTGCGCTGTTTGGATGGGGAGTACGCGCTGCTCGCGGTGCAGCCCGTCGCGGTGCCCGAGTTCGCCGGGCAGGCGGCGGCGCTGGTCGAAGGCGCGATCGAGGCGGTGCGTGCGTGGGCCGACTGCGCGCCCTACCTGAACTTCGTGGACGGACCGATGGATGCCGCGAGCGTGTTCGACTCCGAGACGCTGGATCGTCTGCATCGCGTGCGCGCGCAGTACGACCCGGATCGCTTGTGGCTGGCCGCGCACGCGCTCCCTGAGGTGGCACTCGGCTGAGCGAGGTCAGGGGCGGGTGAGGTGAGCCCTCAGCTCTCGACCGTGCGGATCGTTCCGGTGATGGCCGGCATCAGGTCGGCGACCGAGTCGACGATCTCGTCCGGGCGGAACGGGTACTTCTCGATCTCGGCCTGATCGCTGATGCCCGTGAGCACGAGCACCGTGTGCAGGCCGGCTTCGATGCCGGCGACGATGTCGGTGTCCATCCGATCGCCGATCATGCCGGTCTTCTTCGAATGCGCGCCGATCTTGTTCAGTGCCGAGCGGAACATCATCGGATTCGGCTTGCCGACGACATACGGCTCCCTGCCGGTCGCCTTCGTGATCAGAGCCGCGACCGCGCCGGTCGCGGGGAGCGGGCCGTCGATGCTGGGGCCGGTGGCATCCGGGTTGGTGATGATGAACCGCGCCCCCGCGTTGATCAGCCGGATCGCGCGCGTGATCGCCTCGAAGGAGTACGTGCGCGTCTCGCCGACGACCACGAAGTCGGGGGCGGTCTCGGTCATCACGAAGCCGGCGTCGTGCAGGGCGGTGAGGATGCCGGCCTCGCCGATCACGAACGCGGAGCCGCCCGGCACCTGCTGCTTCAGGAAGTCGGCGGTCGCGAGCGCCGAGGTCCAGATGCGCTCCTCGGGCACGTGCAGTCCGCTCGTGCGCAGCCGTGCGGCGAGGTCGCGGGCGGTGAAGATCGAGTTGTTCGTCAGCACCAGATACGGGATGCCGTTCGCCTCCCACCCTGCGAGCATCTCGGATGCCCCGGGGATGGCGGCGTTCTCATGGACGAGCACACCGTCCATGTCGGTGAGCCAGCATTCGATGTCATCGCGATCGGCCATGTGCTCAGCCTATGGGGCGCGGAGAACGTACGGAGGGGGCCGCGTCATGCCGCCCCCTCCGGGTTCGGGCTCAGTGGATGAACACGTCTCCGCTGGCGCGGACGGTGATGTCGCTGATGTTCACGCCCCACGGCTGGTTGATCACGTAGACGACGTTCGCAGCGAGCTCTTCAGGAGTCAGTGCCCAGTACTCGATGCTGTCCGAGTCGGTCTTCTCGGCCGGGAGCTCTCCGGCGATGAACTTCTCGGTGCTGTCGAAGTACTCGGCTGCGTTCGGTCCGGTGAGTCCCGAGATCGCTGTCTCGTTGACGACGGCGCTCGCGAGGTTCGTGCCGGGGACGCCGGTCGGCTTGAGCGTGGTGACCTTGATCTTGCCGTGCGATTCGATCCGCAGCGAGTCGGAGATGATCTTCACCGCGGCCTTGGTGGCGCTGTAGACCCCGGAGCCCGGCATCCCGGCGTTGCCGTAGATGGACGAAATGTTCACCACCTGCCCGCGACCCTGCTCGATCATCTGGTCGTAAACGGCGGTGATGCCGTTGACGACGCCCTTGATGTTGATGTCGATCGACTTGTCCCAGGCCTTGGCAGCCTGCTTGTGGTCCGCCCAGTACGCGAGCGGCATGATCCCGGCGTTGTTGAGCAAGACATCGATGCGCCCGAACGTCTCGACCGCGAAGGCGGCGAGGGCGTCCATCTGCTCCTTGTCGGTCACGTCCGCGACCTTGTACTCGGCGCTCTGCCCCTTCGCGCGGATCTCATCGACCACGGTCTTCAGGTTCTCCTCGTTGATGTCGGCGGCGACGACGTGTGCCCCGAGCTCAGCGGTCATGCCGGCCACGAGCTTTCCGAAGCCGCTGCCGGCGCCGGTGATGATGATGACTCGGCCATCGATGTGATTAGTCATGTCCTCAACCTCCAAGGAGAGAAATATATGCGTATGCATATAACAGCGTTTGGAGGTCGCGGGAAATTCCCGCTGGGCGAAACGGAAGCGCGTCGGAGGTCAGCGGCGCGGCTTGCGGGGGCGGTCGTCGTCTTCCCACGGGCCCTCGTACCACTCGCCGCGATTGTCCTTCTTGTCGCGGCGCAGCAGCTGGAAGGAGAACAGCGCGAGCGCAGTCAGCCCGATGCTGATCAGCACCAGGAACAGCATGTCGTCCTGAGTCATCGTCTTTCCTTCCGAGGCGGTCGGCTTGAGCCTACGTCGGCGGGCTGTGCGCTCAGCCAGATCGCCTCGCTGGCGCCGTCGGGCAGGGAATGTCGGATGCCATCGAGCACGACCCCGTCGGCATCGACCGTCGCGTCGACGCCGACCGCGACGCCGATGCTCTCCAGCTGCTGCAGCAGTTCGGGGTCGCGGTCGCTGACGCGCAGCACGTGACCCGTATGGCCGTCGGGTGCGTCGCCGAGCAGAACGAACGGCTCGCGGTCCACGCGGCCAGCGGCGTCGGGGATGGCGTCGCCGTGCGGGTCGAAGCGCGGACGGCCGAGACGCTCGTCGATGCCCTCCAGCAGACGGTCGCTGATCGTGTGCTCGAGCACCTCGGCCTCGTCGTGCACCTCGTGCCAGGCGTAGCCGAACTCGCGGACGAGCCACGTCTCGATGAGCCGGTGGCGGCGCACCATCGCCAGAGCGCGGTCGCGACCGGCATCCGTCAGTCGCACGGCGCCGTACGGCACGTGCGAGACGAGGTCGGCGGCCGCGAGCTTCTTCACCATCTCGGTGACGCTCGACGGAGCGATGCCGAGGGCGGCGGCGAGCTGCGACGGCGTGATAGGCGCATCCTGCCACTCGGTGTGCGCGTAGATGGCCTTCAGGTAGTCGTCGAACGCGGGGGACGACATATCAGCCTCCCAGCGAGGCGAGCACGGCGAAGGCGGCGCCGCCGGCGAAGAACAGGATCGCGAACCCGGCCATCGCGGCCAGCAGCGACAGGCGTCCGTCGTAGTCATTGACCCCGCGGGTGCCGATCGAGCGGGCGCGGAACGCGAAGAACAGGGTCATCGCGCCGAGAACGAGCTGCACCCACGGCCCACCGGCGGGAAGCAGGGCGGGCCAGGCGATCAGCACCACGCCGAGTGCGCCGGCGACGAGGGCGAACCAGGTGCTCAGCGTCATCGCCCGCCGCGCCTCGGAGTCGTCACGATGCTTCTTGGCGGGGGCGGAGGGCATGCGTCGAGCCTACCCGGCCCGGCTTTCCGCCTGCCGAGTGTTCAGGTCGCAATGGATGCCGCTACTCGGCGCGCATAGCGGCATCCATTGCGACCCGAGCAGGCGGGTCAGGTCACGCGCCGGTGGCGACCAGCCAGAGCAGCACCGCGTTCAGCGCGATCAGCAGCGCGGCGAACACGACGCCGAGCACCGTCGTGAGGGGTCGGTTGGCGTGCTCGCCGAGCGTGCGCCGCTGCGCGGTGAGCGCGACCAGCGGCACCAGCGCGAACGGGATGCCGAAGCTCAGCACCACCTGGCTGAGCACCAGTGCCAGCGTGGGGTCGAAGCCGATGCCGAGGATGATCAGCGCGGGGATCAGCGTCACCAGCCGGCGGGCCAGAAGGGGAATGCGGATCGTGAGCAGGCCGTGCATGATCTCGGCGCCCGCGTAGGCGCCGACCGAGGTGGATGCCAGGCCCGAGGCCAGCAGGCCGACGGCGAACAGTGTGCCGATCACCGCGCCGAGGTTGTCGCTGATGGCGGCGTAGGCGCCTTCCAGCGAATCGGTGCCCTCGACGCCGGCGAGGTTCGCGGCGGCGAGCAGCAGGATCGCGAGGTTCACCGAACCGGCGATCACCATCGCGATCGTGACGTCCCAGCGGGTGACGGTCAGCAAGGTGCGGAGCGATGGGCGCCGGGAGTCCGCGCCGGGTCCGCGTGCCGGAAAGCGGTCGCGCGTCAGCGCGCTGTGTGCGTAGATCGCGTGCGGCATGATCGTCGCGCCGAGGATGGATGCTGCCAGCAGCACCGACCCGGAATCATCGAACCGCGGCACCATCCCGCCCAGCACGCCGGCCGGGTCGGGTGGGGCGACGAACAGCCCCGCCACGAAGCCGATCACGATGATCAGCATCAGCCCGATGATGACGAACTCGAAGTGGCGCGGGCCCCTGCGAGTCTGCACCGCCAGCAGCACCATCGAGACGGCCCCGGTGATGGCCCCGCCGAGCAGCAGAGGGATGTCGAACAGCAGGTACAGCGCCACTGCCCCGCCGAGCACCTCGGCGATGTCGGTCGCCATGGCGACCAGCTCGGCCTGCAGCCAGTAGGCGCGCCGCGCCCAGCGGTTGCGGATGCGGGTTCCGAGCACCTCGGGCAGGCTCTGCCCCGTGACCACGCCGAGCTTGGCCGAGAGGTACTGGATCAGCCAGGCCATGATGTTGCCGGCCAGCACCACCCAGACCAGCAGGTAGCCGTAGCGGGCGCCTGCGGTCATGTTGCTGGCGACGTTGCCGGGGTCGAGGTAGGCGACCCCGGCGACGAGCGCCGGCCCCAGCATCCACATCCCGCGCAGCGGCGCCGCTCGGCGCACGCCAAGGCGTGCGACCGGACGCGGACCAGCTTTAGGCATGCCGAAATCCTACGCCTCGACAGGCCTCCGCGAGGTGACGAGGCGCACCAGCAGGCCGTGCCGAGGGCTGAGCAGGTAGGCCAACGCGAACACAGCGCCCTGAGTGACCACCACCAGACCACCCGGCGACGCGTTCAGCCAGTAGCTGAGGTAGATGCCCGCGACCGAGCATGTGGCCGAGATGACCGGCGCCAGCAGCAGCATCCTGCTGAACCGATCTGTGAGCAGGCGCGCGGTCGCGCCCGGGATGATCAGCATCGCGACGACCAGGATCACGCCCACGACCTGCAGTGCGACGACGGCGGTCAGCGCCAGCAGCCCGAGCAGCAGCGCCCCGAGCAGGCTGGGCGACAGGCCGATGGCGAAGGCGTGCGCGGGGTCGAAGGCGAAGAGCGTCAGGTCCCGCCGCTTGATCACCAGGATGACCGCCGCGATTCCGGCCAGCACGCCGATCTGCACCAGATCGGCGGAGGAGACGCCAAGCACGTTGCCGAAGACGATGTGATTGAGATCCGTGTGACTCGGCGTGACGGAGACGAGGACGAGCCCCAGTGCGAAAAGAGTGGTGAAGACGATGCCGATCGCGGCATCCTCCTTGATTCTGCCCGTGCCGCGAACGGCGCCGATAAGCGCCACGGCGAGGAAGCCGAACACGAGCGCTCCGACAGCGAAGGGCGCGCCCACCACGTAGGCGAGCACGACGCCGGGCAGCACCGCATGCGAGACGGCGTCGCCCATCAGCGACCAGCCGACGAGAACCAGCCAGCATGACAGCAGAGCGCACACCACGGCAGCGATGACCGTCGTCAGCAGTGCACGGACCATGAACTCGTACTGCAGCGGCTCGAGGATGAGATCGATGGGGCTCACGCTTCCTCCTCGTGGTCCTCGCGGCCGAGCACGTCCAGCCCGAACGCCCTGGCCAGATTCTCGGGGCGCAGCGCCTCGGCGACGGTGCCTTGCCGGATCATCCGGCGGCGCAACAGCACGGCGTCGTCTGCGAGCTGCGGGAGGGCGTGCAGGTCGTGCGTCGACACCAGAACCGTCAGGCCCGAGGAGGCGGCCGAGCGCAGCAGCTGCGCGATCATCTGCTCCGATCTCTTGTCGACCCCCGCGAACGGCTCGTCCAGCAACAGGATCCGGGCCTTCTGGGCGATCCCTCTGGCGACGAACGCGCGCTTGCGCTGCCCGCCCGACAGCTGACCGATCTGACGGTCGGCGAGCTCGGTCAGCTCGACCCGCTCGAGAGCCTCCCGCACGGCCGCGAGATCGTCGTGGCGAGGGCGGCGCATCAGTCCGAGGCCGCCGTAGCGCCCCATCATCACAACCTCGCGCACCGAGATCGGAAACGACCAGTCGACCTGATCGCTCTGCGGCACATAGCCGATCGCCCGTCGCCGGCGCGCGATCATCGGAGTGCTCCCCTCGATCAGCACGCGTCCCCGATCGGGGCGGACGGCGCCGGTGAGTGCCTTGAACAGCGTCGACTTGCCGGAGCCGTTCATGCCGATGAGCCCGGTGACGGCCCCCCTGCGGATCGACAGCGAGACGTCTTCGAGGGCCCGCACGTCTCCGTAATGCACCGTGAGGCCGTCGACGTCGATCGCCGCGGTCATTCGCCGGCCGCCGTCAGGGCGTCGACGATGGTCGTCGCATCGTGCCGGATCAGGTCGAGATAGGTGGGCACCGGGCCGCCGGGCTCAGACAGCGAGTCCACGTAGAGCACACCGCCGAAGCGCGCCCCGGTGGCCTCGACGACCTGCTGCATGGGCTTGTCCGAGACGGTCGACTCGCAGAACACCGCCGGCACCCCGGTGTCGGCGACGAGCGCGATCATCCGCGTGATCTGCTGCGGCGTGGCCTGCTGCTCGGCGTTGACCGGCCAGATGTACGCCTCGCGGAGGCCGGCATCCCTGGCCAGGTAGGAGAACGCACCCTCGCAGGTGGCCAGAACGCGACGCGGCTGCGGGATGCCCGAGAGCTCATCGACCAGTTCGTCGTGCACGCTCTGCAGCTCGGCCTTGTACTCCGCCCCGTTGTCGGCGAAGGCGTCGGCATGCTCAGGAGCCAGGCGGCTGAACGCCTCCACCATGTTGTCGACGTAGACCTGCACGTTCAGCGGACTCATCCAGGTGTGCGGGTTCGGCTTGCCCGCGTAGGCGTCTTCGGCGATGTCGATGGGCTCGATGCCGGCGGACACCACCACGTGAGGCACGTCGACGCCCTCCACGAACTTCGCGAACCATGCCTCCAGACCGAGGCCGTTGTCGACGATCAGATCTGCGTGCGCGGCTCGGGCGATGTCGCGCGGGGTCGGCTCGTAGCCGTGTATCTCGGCTCCCGGCTTGGTGATGGAAGCGACCTGCAGGTGATCTCCCGCGACGACAGAGGCGATATCCGCCAGAACGGTGAACGTCGTGAGGACCGTCGGCCGATCATCGACGGCGTGGTCGTCGGCGGGGAGTGCACATGAGGCGGTGCTCGCGGTCAGCGTTCCGGCAATCACCACCCCAGCCGCCCGCATGAGTGAACGAAGCCGAATGGAGACGAACCGATTTTTAGGCATGCCGAAATCGTAGCGACTTTTCGGTATGCCTAAAAATCATGACGCGCGGCTACGCTGTTCGAGATGGACGAGCAGATCTCCGAACCCGGCGATGAGGGCACACCAGAACGCACCACTCACGGGGTCGGGCCGTGGCAGGGCGAGTGGCCCACCGGGCAGCATTACGATCCCGAACTGCTCGCGCACGGTGACACGCGCAATGTGATCGACCGGTACCGCTACTGGCGCATGGAGGCGATCGTCGCCGATCTCGACACGCAGCGGCACTCGTTCCACGTCGCGATCGAGAACTGGCAGCACGACATGAACATCGGCTCGATCGTTCGCAGCGCCAACGCGTTCCTGGCCGACACGGTCCACATCATCGGCAGACGTCGCTGGAACAAGCGCGGTGCGATGGTCACGGACCGCTACCAGCACGTCGTGCACCACCCGGATGTCGAGATGTTCACCGCGTGGGCGGCCGCCGAGGGCATCCCGATCATCGCCGTCGACAACGTCGGCGAGGCGGTCCCGGTCGACCGGGCCGATCTGCCGGAGCGCTGCGTGCTGCTGTTCGGACAGGAGGGGCCCGGGCTGTCGGAAGAGGCGCTCGCCGCGGCATCCGCTCACATCGAGATCACGCAGTACGGGTCGACGCGCTCCATCAATGCGAGCGCCGCCGCGGCCGTCGTGATGTACGAATGGTGCCGCCGGTACGCCTGAGCAGTAGTGCGGTCAGTCGCGCTGGATGCCGAAGGTGTGCTTCATCAGCGCGTTGACGTCGTTGTCGAGTCGATCGATGCGCTGATGGATGCCGCGGAACTCGGTCGACATCTCGGTGCGCAATGAGCCGATTTCGGTCTTGACGATCCGCACGAACATCGTCGACATCAGTGTCAGCATGCCGAACAGACCGGTCGCGAAGGGGATGGTGTCCGCGATCGCCTCCATGTGCAGAAGATCGCTAACCGATGACACGCGGTCTCGCGTACACTGAACCTCAGTTTCAGCTAAGGAGCGCACCATGGCATCCGAATACATCCCCCCGGTCGACGACTACGCCTTCCTGTTCGGCGAGGCGTTCGGGCTCGACCTGCCCGCGCGCGCCACCGGCGGCGCGTTCAGCGCCGACGACGCCACCGAGATCGTCGCCGGCGCCGGTGAGTTCGCCGCCTCGGTGCTCGCTCCACTCGAGACGATCGGCGACCGCGAGGGCGCTCGCCTCGAGAACGGGCAGGTGCACCTGCCCGCCGGCTTCGCCGAGGCGTACCAGGCGTTCGTCGAGGCTGGCTGGGTCAGCGCAGAGGCTCCCGAATCCGCCGGCGGCGATGGCCTTCCCGGATCGATCCGTGCGGGTCTCGGTGAGATCTGGAACGGCTCGAACGCCGCCTTCGCGCTGTGCTGGCTGCTGACGGCCGGCCAGATCCATGCGCTCGACGCCGTGGCATCCGATGAGATCCGCGAGACCTACCTGACCCGCCTCGTCTCCGGACAGTGGACCGGCACGATGAACCTCACCGAGCCCGAGGCCGGCACCGACCTCGGCGCCATCCGCACCATGGCGACGCCGCGCGATGACGGATCGTGGGGAGTCAGCGGTCAGAAGATCTTCATCACCTGGGGTGATCACGACGTCGCCGAGAACATCGTGCACCTCGTGCTCGCGCGCACTCCCGACGCCCCGGCCGGTGCCAAGGGTC
Organism: Microbacterium alcoholitolerans; assembly: GCF_050408615.1. Taxonomy (NCBI): domain Bacteria; kingdom Bacillati; phylum Actinomycetota; class Actinomycetes; order Micrococcales; family Microbacteriaceae; genus Microbacterium; species Microbacterium alcoholitolerans. The sequence continues at coordinate 2,282,967 of NZ_JBNTKD010000001.1, forward strand.
TGTCGCTGTTCGTCGTGCCGAAGTTCCTGCCCGAGGCTTCCGGTGCGCCGGGCGAGCGCAACGCCGTCACCACGGTCGCGATCGAGCACAAGCTCGGCATCCACGGCAGCCCGACCTGCGTGCTCGCGTACGAGGACGCGACGGGGTCGCTCGTCGGCGAGGTCGGCGGCGGGCTCGCCGGCATGTTCGTGATGATGAACTCGGCCCGCGCCGGCATGGGATTCCAGGCCACCGGCATCTCGGACCGCGCCTACCAGCAGGCCGTCGCCTACACCGCAGACCGCCTGCAGGGAGCCGTGCTGGACCGCCCGGCCGGCACACCCATCGCCGAGCATCCCGACGTCCGTCGACTGCTGCTGTCGATGCAGAGCCGCATCTTCGCGATGCGCGCCCTCGGCGTCTACGTGGGTGACCTGTTCGACCGCGCCGACACTGACGGAACCGGCGCGCTCGCCGAGTTCTTCGTGCCGATCCTGAAGGGCTGGACCACCGAAGACGCCGTCGCCCTCACCAGCGACGCGATCCAGGTGCATGGCGGCATGGGCTTCATCGAAGAGACCGGCATCGCCCAGCATTATCGGGATGCCAGGATCATGCCGATCTACGAAGGCACCACCGCGATCCAGTCGAACGACCTGATCGGACGCAAGGTCGTCCGCGACGGAGGCGCGACCGCCGAGGGACTGTTCGCCGAGATCGAGTTGACAGTGGACACGCTGCGCGGATTCAGGAACGACGTGGGCACACGTACCGCCGATCGACTCGAGCGCGCGATCGCCGCGGGTCGTGCGGCGACGGCATCCGTCCTCGAGTTCGGCATGACCCGCGACGCGTACGGCGTCAGCGTGCCGTACCTGATGCTGCTCGGCACCCTGGCCGGCGGATGGATGCACGCGCTCGCCGTCGTCGCCGTGCTCGGCCACGAGAGCTCGGATGCCGCGGACGCAGCCCGTCTGGTCAGCGCCGACTTCTACGGTGCCCACCACCTGCCGCGCGTGCACATGCTCGCCGAGACCGTGGCGGCCGGCGAGATCGCCTGAGCTGCGCTCGCCGAGCCCGGTCACCGCACGTGTGAGAGGAGCCAAATGCCGGCTCTCTGGCGTTCATAGCCAGCAAATGGCTCCCCGCCACGAGGCACGTGCAACCGGCGTCGCCCGTCACCGCCCGTCGGGGCGTCGCGGATGAGCGGCGGAGTCAGGCGGGCACCCGCGTCCAGGCATCCGTCCGCACGCGCCAGCCGAGGGTGGCGAGGCGAGCGAGCATGTAGACGCCGAAGAACGCGACGGCCAGCCACACGAGCCCTGCCGTTCCGCCGACGTCGGTTGCGGTGATGATCCACAGCGCGGGCAGGAAGGGGACGAGGTTCAGCAGGCCGGCGAGCGCGAGATAGCGGGCGTCGTTGGCGCCCATCAGCACCCCGTCGAGCACGAAGACGACACCTGCGACGGGCTGCGCGACGGCGAGCACGAGCAGCGCCGGCTGCACGAGGGCGGCGATCTCGGCATCCCCCGTGAAGATGATTCCCATCACGGGCGACAGCGCCGCGACGATCGCGCCGACGATCACCCCGAACCACACGCCCCAGGCGACGGTGCGGCGCAGCACCCGGTGCACCTGCGCGAGGTCGCCCGAGCCGAGGCTCTTGCCGATCAGCGCCTGCGCGGCGATCGCGAGAGCATCGAGCGCGAACGCCGCGGTGGACGAGATGGTGAACGCGATCTGCCATCCGGCAAGCTCTGTGGTGCCGATGCCGGTCGCGACGGCGACCGTCGCGAGCAGGGCGACGCGAAGGCTCACGGTGCGCAGGAACAGCCAGCCGCCCGAGCGCGCGGTGCCCCGGATGCCACTGCGCTGCGCCTTCATCGATGCGCCGTGTCGCAGGGCGAGCCGGCGGATGACGATCACGTAGGCAGCGACCATGCCCCACTGCGCCATGACGGTGCCGAAGGCGGAGCCGGCGATGCCCCAGCCGAACCCGTAGATGAAGATCCAGTTCAGACCAGCGTTGGCCGCGAAGCCGAGTCCGGCGATCCACAGCGGAGTGACCGTGTTCTGCATGCCGCGCAACAGGCCGGTGGCGGCGAACACGATGAGCATGGCGGGCAGGCCCCACATCGAGATCGACAGGTAGGTGTGCGCCTCGGCGGCCACCGCGTCGGTGGCGCCGAACATCGCGACCAGCGCGGGGGTCGCCAGCGAGCCGACGATCGCGAGCACGGCACCGAGAGCCAGGGCGAGCCACATGCCGTCGATGCCGACCGAGACGGCGTCGCCGTGTCTGCCGGCGCCGAATCGACGCGCGACGGCAGGCGTCGTGGAATAGGCGAGGAAGACCATCAGCCCGACGATGGTCTGCAGCACGGCGCTGGCGATGCCGAGCCCGGCGAGCGAGACGGTGCCGAGGTGGCCGATCATGACGCCGTCGATGATCAGGAACAGCGGTTCAGCGACCAGTGCGCCGAGGGCGGGCACGGCGAGGAGCAGGATCTCGCGGTTCAGCGTCGGCGACGAAGACGGGGAAGTCACCAGTCGAGCCTATGGCGTGGCGCGGACAGTCCCTCCGTGAGCAGCAGCCATCACCGACATCGGCGGAAGTACCCTGAAGAGACCGGAGGTGGCGACCATGTCAGACGCGATGAGCGAGGCGGCGCGGTACCGCGCGCGGCAGGCGGCCGGCGAGAGCGAGCCGTCGGATGCCGGTGCCGAGCCGCCGATGGTGCTGAACGCCCAGAACAAGGCGGAGTTCGTCGAGACCGCGATCCAGATCGCGATCCGCCAGGGCGCGTTCGACAACCTTCCGGGCGCGGGCAAGCCGATCGAGGGCCTGGGGACGCATCACGATCCCGACTGGTGGATCCGCCGCAAGATCGAAACCGAGAACCTGACCGGTCTCGGACCGCCCGCGATCATGCTGCGCACTGAGGATCAAGAGCTCGACGCCTCGCTCGACGACCTCGGGCGCGAAGAGGACGTGAGGGCGGTGCTCGAGGACTTCAACAAGCGCGTGATCGAGGCGCGGCGGCAGCTGATGGGCGGGCCGCCCGTCGTCACGAAGACGCGCGATGTGGATGCCGAGGTCGCGGCGTGGCGTCAGCGCCGACGGACGGTGCGGGAAGCGGATGCCGCGGCCGCGCCCTCTGCGGCACAGAGGCGCCGTCCACGATGGGGTCTGCGGCGCAGCGACCGGTGACCGCGTCGCGGTCGCCGTCGGAGCCACGCCGTAGGCTTGGGGCATGACAGACGTTCTGCCCTCCGGCCTCGCCGTCTCCGAGTTCAAATCCGCAATCCGTCCTCAGGACGACCTCTACCGCCACGTGAACGGCACGTGGCTGGACGCCGCTGAGATCCCCGCCGACAAGGCGCGCTGGGGCTCCTTCCACCTGCTCGCCGAGCAGGCCGAGAAGGACGTGCACGCCATCGTCGAGGAATCGCAGTCCGCCGAGCCCGGCACGCTCGCCCGCAAGGTCGGCGACCTGTTCACCAGCTTCATGGACACCGAGCGCATCGCCGCACTCGGCACCGCACCGCTGGCCGAGCAGCTCGCCAAGGTCGACGCCATCGACAGCATCCCCTCGTTCCTCGCCGCCGTCGGCGCATTCGACCGCGAGGGCGTCGCCGCGCTCATCGGCGTGTTCGTCGAGCCCGACCCCGGCAACCCCGAGCGCTACGTGCCCTTCGCGGTGCAGGCCGGCCTGTCGCTGCCGGATGAGAGCTACTACCGCCTCGAGAACTTCGAACAGACCCGCACCGCCTACCGCGAGCACCTCGAGCGGCTGCTCATCCTGGCATCCGTCGCCGACGCCGGCGACACCGCCGAGCGCGCCTTCGCGCTCGAGCACGACATCGCCGGTCACCACTGGGACAACGTCGCATCCCGCGACGCCGTGAAGACCTACAACCTGAAGACGTGGGAGGAATTCCAGGCGCTCGTCGGCGCCGACCTCTCCCCGTGGCGGGACGCTGTGTCCTCGGTCAACCCCGCCGCATTCGACGAACTGGTCGTTTTCCAGCCGAGCTTCTTCGAGGGCCTCGGCGCGCTGCTCGTCGAAGACCGCCTCGATGACTGGAAGGCCTGGCTGCGCGCCAAGGTCGTACACGGCCTGGCCGGATACCTGACCGACGACATCATCGACGAGAACTTCTCGTTCTACGGCACCGAGCTCACCGGCACCCCGACCATCCGCGAGCGCTGGAAGCGCGGCGTCTCGCTCGTCGAGGGATCGCTCGGCGACGCCGTCGGCAAGATCTACGTCGAGCGGCACTTCCCGCAGGCCTCGAAGGCCGCCATGGACGAACTGGTCGCCAACCTCATCGAGGCGTATCGCCAGAGCATCGAGAAGCTCGAGTGGATGGGCGCCGAGACCCGCGAGAAGGCTCTCGCCAAGCTCGCCACGTTCCGGCCGAAGATCGGGCATCCCGATGTCTGGCGCGACTACGACGCCGTCGAGATCGACGCGTCCGACCTCGTCGGCAACGCGCGCCGTGCGACCGTCTTCGAGCACGACCGGCAGATCTCAAAGGTCGGAAGACCCATCGACCGCGACGAGTGGTTCATGCCGCCGCAGATGGTCAACGCGTACTACAACCCGCTGATGAACGAGATCGTGTTCCCCGCGGCGATCCTGCAGTACCCGTTCTTCGACCCGAACCGCGACGCCGCCGCGAACTACGGCGGCATCGGCGCCGTCATCGGTCACGAGATCGGGCACGGCTTCGACGACCAGGGCAGCCGGTATGACCACGAGGGCCGCCTGGCCGACTGGTGGACCGACGACGACCGCGCCGCATTCGAGGAGCGCACCAAGGCGCTGATCGAGCAGTACGACGTGCTCGTACCGCTCGGGCTGACCGATGAGCACCGCGTCAACGGAGCGCTCACGATCGGTGAGAACATCGGCGACCTCGGCGGCCTCGGCATCGCACTGAAGGCATACGAGCTGTCGCTCGACGGTCAGGAGGCGCCCGTCATCGACGGGTACACCGGCGTGCAGCGGCTGCTGCTGTCGTGGGCGCAGGTCTGGCAGCAGAAGAGCCGCGAGGCAGAGACTATCCGTCTGCTGACCATCGACCCGCACTCGCCGAACGAGTTCCGCTGCAACCAGATCCTCAGCAACGTCGACGCGTTCTACGAGGCCTTCGACGTGAACGAGGGCGACGCCCTGCATCTGCCCGAGGAGCAGCGCGTCACGATCTGGTGAATTCCCTGGGACGGGGGAAGACGACAGCGGTACGATGAAGTCGGCGGTCGGGGTCGCGCACGGGGGAGGGTGATCTCGGAAACCGTCATCTCCCCGTCCCCCGTAAGGAAGAACTGCGTGGCCTCGCCCTCCGCTTCTGTCCCCGAGCCCGTTCAGGGCGACCGCGCATCGCGCCGCGGCGCACGGCACCGTGGTCGGCGCGCCCCGCGCCGTGCCGCCGTCGGACGTCGATCATTCACCTCGACGATGAGCGCGCTCGAGGAGCTCGCGCAGTCCGGCGCACAGGTGTCGGTGCACGTCGTCGACCTCGACACGGGCGAGCCCGTGCTCTCCGGCGACGACCACATCGCCCTTCCGATCGCCGGACTCGGCATCGTCCCGGTGCTCGTCGAGGTGGCAGCAGGAATGGATGCCGGGACGATCGATCCGCTGCAGATCGTCGACCGCGTCGGCGCGAACTTCGTCACCGGCTCCGGCCTCTGGCGCAGTCTGCGCGTTCCGGCGCTGCCGATGATCGACCTTGCGACCCTGGCGGCAGCCACCGGCGACCCGAACGCCGCCAACGCGCTGCTCGACGCGGTCGGGCATGAGCAGGTGCGCGCGCGCATCGTCAGCCTCGGGATGCCGCGCAGCGCCGTTCTGGATCGCTTCCGCGACAAGCGCGGCCCGGACGACGCCCCGCACGTGGCCGTCGGCACCACCCGCGAGTTCGCCCGCCTGTTCGCCTCGCTCGTGAACTCGGACGTGGTCAACGCGCGCGTCAGCTCGCAGGTCTCGGAGTGGCTGAGCCTGAATCACGACCTCAGCCTGGCCGCATCCGCCTCCGGACTCGACCCCTTCGCACACGACCACGACGCCCACGGCCTGCTCTTCATCAACAAGACCGGTCGCGGCCACGGCGTCCGCGCCGAGGCGGGCGTGCTGGCAGGGCCGCGAGCCGGCATCGCCTACGCGCTGACCGTGTGCTTCGACGACCTGTCGATCAGCCACCGACTGCGCGCGCACGACGCGTTCCGGGTGCTCGGCACCGACCTCATGGAGTACGCGCACTGAGCGCGTGACCGACTGGCGCGACTCGCTCGGGTCAGGGTGCTGGCCCACCTCGCTGACCCACCTCGCTGAGTCAGCGCACGCCCTTCATGAGCGAGAGCACGGTGCGCGCCGACAGCCACAGTCCGAGACCGACGAAGATCGCAATCGCGCCGAGGATCGAGAAGTACGGTGCCTCGTTCGACGGGTCGTAGAACTGCACGAGCCATCCGGAGATCGCGGTGCCGAGAGCGACCGACAGGAAGAACAGCGCGACCATCTGCGTCTGGAAGCGGGCCGGCGCGAGCTTCGTCGCCGCCGACAGCCCGATCGGCGAGATCAGCAGCTCGGCCACGGTGAACACGAACAGGATGCCCACGATCGCCAGCAGCGGGGTCGAGCCGGGGCCGCCGTTCGCGAATGGCAGGAACAGCAGGAACGCGCCGCCCATCACGATCGCCCCGAGGGCGAACTTCACGGGCGTCGAGGGCTGACGGGTGCCCAGTCGCGACCAGACGGCGGCGAAGACGCCTGAGAGCACGATGATGAAGATCGGGTTGATCGACTGCACCCACGACACCGGCATCTCCCAGCTGAAGATGACGCGATCGAGGCGCTTGTCGGAGTAGACGGTGAGCACGGTGAACTGCTGCTGGTACAGCGACCAGAACGCCACGCTGGTGATGAACAGCGGCACGAACGCCCACACCCGCGAGCGCTCCTTCACCTCGATGTGGCGGCTCGAGAGGATCACCGCGAAGTATGCGATGGTCGCCGCGAGCGCGCTGAGGATGACGATGGCCGAGAGGTTGTCGGCGCGCACGACGCCGATGAGCACGAGCACGACGATCACGACGATCGCTGCGATCGCGATGATCCCCACCAGCGGGTAGCGGTGGCGCGGCAGCGGGTTGTGCACCGTGTGCGCGCTCTCGGGCAGCTGCTTGCGGCCGAACGAGTACTGGATGAGTCCGGCGGTCATGCCGACTGCGGCGAGCCCGAAGCCCCAGTGGAAGCCGGCCGTCGACTGCAGCAGACCTGTCAGGATCGGACCGAAGAACGCACCGAGGTTGATGCCGAGGTAGAACAGCGAGAATCCGGCATCTCGCCGCGGGTCGTCGGAGCTGTACAGTGTGCCGACGACCGACGTCGCATTCGCCTTCAGCCCGCCGGAGCCGAGTGCGATCAGGACCAGACCGACCCCGACGCCGATGAGCCCTGGCAGCACCGCGAGCGACAGGTGCCCTGCGACGATGATGATCGCGCTGACGAACAGCACGCGCTCCGAGCCGAACATCCGATCCGCCAGCCAGGCGCCGAGGATCGTGGAGAGGTAGACCGCGCCGCCGTAGGCGCCGACGATGCCGCCGGCGATCGCCTCCGGCAGGCCGAGGCCGCCCTCGCTCATCGAGAAGTAGAGGTAGATCAGCAGGATGCCCTGCATGCCGTAGAAGCTGAAGCGCTCCCACATCTCCACGCCGAACAGGTGGACGAGCGCGCGGGGCTGTCCGAAGAAGCTGCGGTCGCGAGGATCGGGCGCGACGTCGGTCGGCGAAGAGGTCACCGCACAAGACTACGCGCGCGGGTGTCAGCCCGGGAGGGCCGGATGCTGCTCGGCGTGCGGGTGCCGGGGGATGAAGAACGTCAGCACCAGTGCGATGATGCCCGCGACGATCGCCAGCCAGAAGCAGAACTGGAACGCCTCGCGGGTGGGCACCGCGATGTCGCCGACCTGGATGCTCATCGAGGCGAGCACACCGCCCATGACGGCGGATGCCGTCGATGTGCCGACCGAGCGGAACAGGGCATTCAACCCGTTGGACGCTCCGGTCTCATTCGACGGCACAGCGCGCATGATGATCATCGGCATGGCCGCGAACGAGAAGCCGATGCCGACCCCGATGATCAGGTTCGCGACGAGCAGGTGCCAGACCTCGGTCGACCAGATGAGCACGAACACGTAGGCGAGCACGATCGCCGCCGTGCCGACGGTGAACAGCGGGCGTGGCCCGACCGTGCGCTCGAGGAAGCCGGAGAGCGGCGAGATAACCATCATCACCACGCCGGACGTGGCCACCACGAGCGCTGCCGAGAACATGTCGAGCCCCAGGCCCGATCCGGTCGCCACCGGCAGTTCGAGCAGCTGCGGGAACGTGACGTTGGACGAGAACAGGGCGAAGCCCATGCAGATCGCGGCGACGTTGGTGAACAGCACGGCGGGCCGTGCGGCAACGCGCAGATCCAGCAGCGGGTCGCGCGCCTTCAGCTGGTACCAGCCCCACAGCAGCAGCACGAGGATGCCCGCGATCAGGCTCGCCAGTGACATCGGCGCGACCCAGCCCCACTCCGCCCCTCGTGACACGTAGAGCAGCAGGCCGGTCAGACCGATCGCGAGTCCGATGGCGCCGAGGATGTCGAGTCGCCCCGGTGAGAGCAGCACGTCATCGGGCACGAAGGCCATCACCAGCACGGCGCCGATCGCCCCGAGGCCCGCGGCCAGCCAGAACAATGCATGCCAGTCGGCGTTCTGCGCGAGGAACGCCGCGACGGGCATCCCGATCGCGCCGCCGACGCCCATCGTCGCGCTCATCAGCGCGACCGAGGTGCCGAGGCGTGCCGGAGGCAGCACATCGCGCATGATCGCGATGCCGAGCGGAACCACGCCGGTCGTCGCGCCCTGCAGCCCGCGCCCGATGATGACGCCGACGATCGAGGTCGACAGCGCTGCGACCACAGAGCCGATGATCAGCACGATCAGCAGCGCGATCACCACACGGCGCTTGCCGTACATGTCACCGAGGCGGCCTGAGATCGGAGTCGCGACGGCGGCGACGAGCAATGTGATCGTGACGACCCAGGAGGTGTCTTCGCGCGAGGCGTTCAGCAGCTCGGGCAGCTCGGCCTGCAGCGGCACGACCAGCGTGAACATGAAGGCCGAGCAGAGTCCGACGAACGCCAGCACGGCGACGGTCGCGCCGCGAGGGGGTCTGCGTGTAAGTCGTCTTCTCGCCCTGTCATCCGCATTGCCCATCAGAGCAGGCTATCGCTCCGGCGCCATCGGGGGTCGCGCGCAGGGGCGAATGCAGCCGGTAGCGTCGGAGGCATGCTGCCTGCTGACTGGACACCGCACCGCCGCGACGACGGCGAGCTGCTCGGGTGGATCCACCCCTCCGCAGACGACTGGACCGCGATCGATCTGCTCGGACGCGTGGCATCCGAGCCTGTCGACTGGCTCGAGGCGGAGGCCGCGCTGGAGCAGGTTGGACTCGCCTGGCTTGCCGATGTGTGGATGCTCGAGGGCGAGGCGCCCGAGCCGCTGCGCGTGCGCTTCGTCGAGGTCACCCCGCCGGAGCAGGCCCGGACCGGCCGCGTCGTGGTGAAGGTGGACGACTTCGGGGACATGCAGCGCCCGCCCACCGAGCGCTTCACCCTGCCTTGGCCCGCACCTGCCCGCCTGCGCCCCGCCCGCCAGGGTGACCCGGACGGTCGGACTGTCAGTCGCTGAGTCCGCCGTCGGAACCCGCCGGTAGGGTGGCGTGCATGAGCACCGTGGCTCCAAACGATCCTGCGGCCGCAAGAGGGATCTCGCGCCGCACGCAGTCCGACATCTACCGCGCCGGCATCAGCGGCCAGCAGCCCGCCGTGCCGGTCGACGTGCATGCGCTGGACGCGGCAGCCCAGGCCGCCCTGTCCGAAGAGGCATACGCCTACATCGCAGGAGGGGCGGGAGCCGAGGTGACGGTCGCCGCGAATCGGGCGGCGTTCGACCGCTGGCAGGTGTGGCCCCGGCCGCTGCGCGACGTGACCAATCGCGACCTGTCGGTCGAGTTCCTCGGGCGCTCCCGCCCCACTCCGCTTCTGCTCGCCCCGCTCGGGGTGATGGAGCTTGCGCACCCGGAGGCCGATCTCGCCGTCGCCCGGGCCGCAGCATCCGCCGGCATCCCCTACACCGTCTCGAATCAGGCATCCTTCCCGCGCGAGCGCATCGTGCAGTCGGCGCCGGGGGCGCCACGCCTCTTCCAGCTGTACTGGTCGGCATCCGACGAGCTCAACGCGTCGCTGCTCGGCCGCGCCGAGGCATCCGGCTGCGAGGCCATCGTCGTCACCCTCGACACGCACCTGCTCGGCTGGCGCACCCGCGATCTCGACCTGGCCTACCTGCCGTTCACACGCGGGATGGGCATCGCCCAATACACCTCCGACCCCGTGTTCCAGCAGCTGGTGAAGGAACGGGCATCCGTCGCCGTCCCTGGCGGGCCGTCCGTGAAGGTGACTCCGAAGACCATCGCCGCCGGCGTCTCGATCGCCCGCAAGGGCGCACATCTCACCGGCAGCCACAACCTGCGTGACAATCTGCGCTCGCCACTGCCGCGTGCCGCGGTCGAGACGTTCCTCGAAGTCTTCTCGACTCCGACGCTCACGTGGGACGACCTGGCGAAGGCGCGGGAGTGGACGTCGCTGCCGATCATCCTGAAGGGGATCGTGCATCCCGACGACGCCGAGCACGCAGTGGATGTCGGACTCGACGGCGTCTGGATCTCGAATCACGGCGGACGCCAGATCGACCGCTCGGTGCCGACGCTGGATGTGCTCCCCGAGATCAGCGAGAAGGTCGGCGGGCGGGTGCCGGTCATCTTCGACTCCGGGGTGCGCACCGGGGCGGATGCCGCGATCGCCCTCGCCCTGGGTGCGGATCTCGTCGCGCTCGGCCGGCCGTACGCGTACGGGCTCGGCATCGCAGGCGAACAGGGTGTGCGCGAGGTGATCCGCAACGTTCTCGCCGAACTCGACATCACGCTGGGGCTCGCCGGCCTGACGTCGGTGGGTCAGCTCGACCGGGACGCGCTGCGGGCGGCCTGAACTCGCGGTACCACTATCGGCCGTCAGTGGTACCATCGGTGTATGGCGATGAATCTGCGGTTGCGGCCGGAGGCAGCGGCGGCGCTGAAAGCCGAGTCGGAGCGCACCGGACTCAGTCAGCAGGAGATCCTGCGCCGCGCCGTCGATGAGCACCTGGGGTTGGGGGAGAAGCCACGCGACGTCCTGCCGAACTGGGTCGAACCACCGACGCGCCGATACCGGGCAGTGACCCCTGCGCTCCGGCTTCCAGAGGGGCTGACCTCAGAGCAGATCCTCGATGAGCTCAGGGCTGACCGGATATGACAAGGGTCTATCTCGACTCGAGTGCGCTGATCAAACGCATCTTCGACGAGCGCGAGTCACTGGCACTTCGGGATGCTCTCACCGACGCCGAGCAGCAAGGCGTGCACCTGGTGACGTCCGCATTGGCGCGGGTCGAAGTCGGCAGAGTCGCACGCACGCGTATCGACGCCGATCTCCCGCGGGTTGTGGGAATGGCGGCGACCGAAGCGATGGACGGAATCTCGACGGCGCACCTGACTCGTACAGTGATGGACAGCGCCCGGATCATCGGTCCGCCGGTCCTGCGCACGCTCGACGCGATTCACCTCGCCACCGCTGTCGCCCTCAGCGTCGACGAGATCTGGACCTACGACATCCGCATGGCGCAGGTTGCCGAAGAACTGGGCATCCCTGCCGTCATGCCCGGCCGTGATTCCATAGACGGATGAGCGCACACGACGAGGTTCCCGCCGAGCAGCATCCCGCCGACACCGACTGGCACCGCTGGGCGCCGATCGGGCAGACGCTCGACGCGAGCCGGACGGTGGGCAGCGGACCGGTGCCGAGCATCGCCGCGTTCGAGCTGCTGCCCCTGGAGCCCATGCTCGTGCCCGAGAAGCCGCGCGGCGGCGAACTCGACCCGTCGAAGTGCCATCACTGCAAGCCGTCCGAGTTCACGATCTGGCAGGACGACGAGTGGCGCGTCAGCGGTGGCATGCAGGGCCCGACCGGCATCCCGTTCGTCGGTGCGATCTCGCCACGCCGCCACGTGAAGCTCGAGGATGCCCCGATCGACGTGCTCGCCGGCCTCGGACCGGTGCTGCAGAGGGTGTCCGAGGCGACGAAGGCGATCCCGGCCGTCGCACGGTGTCACTTCTCACGCTGGAACGACGGCTCGGCGCATCTGCATCTGTGGGCGTACGCGCGCCCGGCCGGGATGATGCAGGGCCGCGGCGCGATTCTGCCGTACTGGGAGCAGAGCATGCCCGCGATGCCCGAGGAGATGATGCAGGAGTACCTCGAGATCGTCGCGAACGCGCTCGCCTCGGACGGCGGCGAGGCGTTCCCCTACCGCTGACGGTTTCGGCATCCGGCGCAAGAGGGGCAGACTGGGGACGTGCGCACGATTCGAGATCTCGACACCGTTGAACTGATCATCGAGGCCCAGGGGCTGCTGGATTCCATCCGCGGGCCCGAGCGTGTGATCGATGCCGGAACCCTGCGTGCCCTGCAGCAGTCGGGCAACTACGTCGTCGGGCTCTTCGACGGCGACGACGGTGACGAGCGCATGGTGGGCGCGTCGGTGGCCTTCTTCGGAGTGCCGGGCCGGCGCACGATGCACTCGCACATCACCGCGCTGATTCCCGAGTACCGTGGCCGGGGCTGGGGCCGCGAGCTGAAGGAGCACCAGCGCCAGTGGGCGTTCTCCCGCGAGGTCGGCCGGATCACGTGGACCTTCGACCCGCTGGTCGCGCGCAACGCGCACTTCTTCCTCACCGTGCTGGGCGCGCGCGTGACCGACTACGTCGTGAACCAGTACGGCATCTTCGGCGGCGGTGACGCGGGCGACGAGAGCGACCGCTTCGACGTGGAGTGGTCACTGGCCGATATCGCCAAGCCGCCGGCATCCGACGCCGTCAAGGCGGCCCTTGAGATCCCCACCGACGTCGAGGCGATGCGCGTGTCCGACCCCGCCGCCGCACACGAATGGCGGCTGCGCCTGCGCGGCGAGGTCGAGCAGCTGCTCGCCCAGGGACTGAAGGTCGCCGGCTTCGAAGCAGGACGCGGCTATCTCTTCACGAAGTAGGCAGCACGAACGCCCCGGTGTCGCCGGGGTTGACTGCGATCTCCCAACGGAACCCGTCGGGGTCTGAGAAGTAGCCCGAGTAGCCACCCCACTCCCTGCGGGTTGCGGGGGAGACATCGGCGCCGAGCGTCGCCGCCTCGGCGAGCACCTCGTCGACCTCGGCCTCGCTGGCGAGATTGTGCGCCAGCGTGATCGGTGCGATTCGTGTGAGCTCTTGCGCCGGAGGGGTCGCCGGTAGGATGGGGATGCCCGTGTTCACGGGCGTTTCCCCGTAGCATCCGACCATTGGAGCCACCGTGGCCGAACAGTCCCGTCTTGACAAGGTCATCGCCCTCGCCCGCCACCGCGGGTTCGTGTTCCAAGCGGGTGAGATCTACGGCGGTTCCCGTTCGGCATGGGACTACGGCCCCCTCGGCACCGAGCTGAAGGAGAACATCCGCCGGCAGTGGTGGCAGACCTTCGTGCGCGGCCGCGGCGACATGGTGGGGCTGGACTCGAGCATCATCCTGCCCAAGCGGGTGTGGGAGGCCTCCGGCCACGTCGCGACGTTCTCCGACCCGCTGGTCGAGTGCCTCAGCTGCCACAAGCGCTTCCGCGCCGACAACCTCGTCGAGGACTTCGAGGCGCGCAAGGGCCGGGCGCCCGAGGGCGGGCTCGCCGGCGTTCCGTGCCCCAACTGCGGCAACAAGGGTCAGTACACCGAGCCGAAGGCGTTCTCCGGCCTGGTGAAGACCTACCTCGGCGTCGTCGACGACGAGTCGGGCCTGCATTTCATGCGCCCCGAGACCGCACAGGGCATCTTCGTGAACTTCTCGAACGTGCTGACCGCCTCGCGCAAGAAGCCGCCGTTCGGCATCGGCCAGGTCGGCAAGGCGTTCCGCAACGAGATCACACCGGGAAACTTCATCTTCCGCACCCGCGAGTTCGAGCAGATGGAGATCGAGTACTTCGTGCCGCCCGCCGAGGCGAACGAGTGGTTCGAGCACTGGGTCGAGGCCTGCTGGGCGTGGTTCGAGGATCTCGGCATCAACACCGAGAACATGCGCCGCTTCGACGTGCCGGCGGACGAGCGGGCGCACTACTCGGCCGCGACCATCGACTTCGAGTACCGCTTCGGCTTCCCGGGCAAGGAGTGGGGCGAGCTGATGGGCGTCGCCAACCGCACCGACTACGACCTGTCGAGCCACACCGAGGCGTCCGGCCAGAGCCTGACGTACTTCGACCAGGCATCCGGCGAACGCTACACGCCCTACGTGATCGAGCCGTCGTTCGGCCTGACCCGCTCGATGATGGCGTTCCTCGTGGATGCGTACGTCGAGGAAGAGGTGCCCAACGCGAAGGGCGGCACCGACACGCGCACCGTGCTGAAGCTCGACCCGCGCCTGGCTCCCGTCAAGATCGCCGTCCTCCCGCTATCGCGCAATGAGCGTCTGTCGCCGCTCGCGCGCGAGGTGGCTGACACGCTGCGCGGCAAGTGGACCGTCGACTTCGATGACGCGGGCGCCATCGGCCGCCGCTACCGCCGTCAGGACGAGGTCGGCACCCCGTTCTGCGTCACCGTCGACTTCGACTCGCTGGATGACCGTGCCGTCACCGTGCGCGATCGAGACACCATGGCGCAGGAGCGCGTGCCGCTCGACGCGCTGGAGCAGTACCTGGCCGAGCGCCTGCGCGGCGCCTGACCCTCTGCCTCACGGGCGAAGCCCCGATTCCAGCGGTTGGAATCGGGGCTTCGTCGCAGTGTCGGCTCAGAAGTCTTCGCCCTCGGCCTGCGAGGGGTGGCGGTCGAACCAGTACGGGCGGCCGATGTGCAGCAGCGCGTCGGTGTCGAAGGGGGTGGTGTCGTCGCGTTCCATGATGAGCTCCTTTGCGCGAGTGGATGGCTTGAATTCAGCTTCGCGTAGGGACTGACGCTCTTGCGTGGGGAACCGTGCGAAAGAAGGGTGGTTTCTTCGCCTGATGCAAGAGTCGTGCTCGGGTGCGCCGCACCCGGGCATCCGTCGTCGCTTGAGAACAGGCTCGTTCGCCGCGACAGGTCGGTTTCTCGAGAATCGGCCTGCTCTCAGCGAACCGCCTGATCTCGACAACAAGGGTCGGTTGGCGCGCACGGGCGGATGCCCGGTGCCATCACTACAGTGAAGATATGGTCACCGTGGATGAGAGCGGCAAAGCCGGCATGCAGCGGCGGCGCACCTGGCTCATCGGAGGCATCCTGCTCGTGGCGTGCGCGCTGATGACGCTGGTCGGCTGGATGGGCACGGTGCTCAGCATCGGGCGGCTGCCCTCAGTGCTGGTCTCAACGGCGTTCCTCCTCTTCGCGATCGGCATCGGACGGGGCGGGAGCGTCACGGCGCGGCGCCCCCTCGGCACCAGTGCACTGATCGCGCTGGCGCTGTGGCACGCGGGCGCTCCGTGGCTGTTCGACCTCATCCCGGATGCCGCGTACGACGCCCCGGATTCCTTCGCTGCCGCGCAGATGCTCACGATCACGGGCGTCGTGCTCGAGCTCGTGCTGGCGATCATCGCGGTCACCCAGATCGGACGCACCGGCGTCGTGCCCGCCCCGTGGCGATGGGCTCCGCTTTGGGTGCTGATCGCGATCATCGCCGGCCAGTTGCCGCAGACAGCGGCCCTGCTCGGGTCGATGGTCACCAGTCAGGACGCCCTGGTCACGATGAACGCCCTGTTCGCGTTGATCAATGCCGCCGGGGTGTGCTTCCTCGGCGTGCTGGCGATCGTGCTCGGTACGCGCCGCGAGCCGGCATCCGTCGTCGTGTACTGACGATCCTCGCCCCCGCTCACCTACGCCGCCCCTGCTCATTCCCGCAAACCGACCGGGGCGGGGTAGCCCAGCAGGGGCGGCGGCGGACGCCCCCGCGATATCAGCGGGCGATCCGCAGCGTGCGCACCTCGAACGGGCGCAGCGCGAGCTCGCCGCCGAGGCGCGGCTCGTCGAGCTCGTCCTCGATCAGGCTCACTTCTCGGATCCCCGTGTGCTCGAAGCCCACCGACAGCGCACCGGATGTCCGGCGTCCGAGCGACTCGTACACGCGGACGATCAGGTCGCCAGAGCGGTCGTCGGCTAGCTTCACCGAAGACACGATGATGCCGTGGCCGCTCACGGACACCAGCGGCTCGACCTGGTCCGCACCGCGCACGAGCGTGGCCGGCGCGTTGAGCGTGATGCCCTCGGCGGTCGCGATCTCGGCATCCGCGCCGATCACGAAGCCGACTTCGATCTGGTGCACCCCGTGGTCCGTCTCGGGATCGGGGAAGCGCGGAGCCCGAAGCAGCGACAACCGCACGGTGGTCGTCACGTCGTCACCATCCACCTCGCGCGAGGTGTCGTAGCCGTAGATCGAGTCATTCACAAGCGCGGCGCCGAAGCCGTCGTCCTCCTGGGCGAGCACGAAGCGGTGCATCGAGGTCTCGAACTTCGCCGCCTCCCAACTGGTGTTCACGTGCGTCACCCGACGCTGGAAGCCGAACTGCGTCTCGGCGAGCGTCTCGCGGGCGAACAGGTCGAGCGGGAAGGCGAGCTTGAGCAGCTTCTCGGTCTCGTTCCATTCGATGTCGTTGAGAAGCAGCACCGTGCGCGAATCGGGTCGCAGGATGATCGTCTGCTCGATCGCGGACTGCGAGAACTCCCGCTTGACGAGCACGGTCGCCGCGCCGTCGATGACGGATGCTGAGATCGACGCGACCGCCGTGAGGTCGTCGACCCGGTTCCTGTAGTACCGGTCGATGTCCCACGCGTCCCACATGTTGGGGAAGTCCTGGTGCAGCTGGAACAGGTTCGCGGGCTTGCCCGCCGGGATCGTCTCGCGCCCGGTGGCCTTGTCGATCGCCGAGGTGATCAGGCCGTCGGATGACACGACAACCGAGACCAGGTCGTTCTCGAGGCGCCATCCGCCCTGCGGTTCCTGAGCGAGCGGAGCGAGTCGAAGGGCGGTGAGGGTCGCGGGCCCACTCGCGAAGCTCTCGGCCGACACGACCGAGGCTCCCAGTGCACGTTCGCCGGATACCGCCGTGACTGATGTGGGGGTGAAGCGCAGCAGGGTATCGCCCTCGCCTGCGAGCACCCTTCGGGCATCGGCGGAGATCGCTTCAGCATCCGAGATGACGTCGCCCAGCGTCTCGGCGGCCTCGCGATGCACCCACGCGATCGATGTGCCGGGCAGGATGTCATGGAACTCGTGCAGCAGCACGAGCTGCCACAGCCGGTCGAACTCGTCGTAGGCGTACTCGGCGCCCCGCTGCACAGCGGCCGTCGCCGCCCACAGCTCGGCCTCGATGAGCGCCTGCTCCGCCCAGCGGTGCAGCGCCTTGGTCGTGTGCTGACTGGTGAGTGTGCCGCGATGCAGTTCGAGGTACAGCTCGCCGACCCACACGGCGGGGTCGGTGAGCTCGGCGCGGGCGTCTTCGAAGAA
Source organism: Microbacterium alcoholitolerans (assembly GCF_050408615.1). Classification (NCBI taxonomy): domain Bacteria; kingdom Bacillati; phylum Actinomycetota; class Actinomycetes; order Micrococcales; family Microbacteriaceae; genus Microbacterium; species Microbacterium alcoholitolerans. Next base: position 2,300,573 of record NZ_JBNTKD010000001.1, read on the forward strand.
GGCATCCGGATGCTTCCACTCCACCCGCGCGGATCCTTCGAGCGAAGCGAGCCGGGCCGCCTTTCCGGTCATCTCGCGGGTCGTGCCGCCCCCACCGTCGCCCCAGCCCACCGGCGCGATCGACATCGTCGCCACGCGGTTCTCCTTGAACTGGCGGGAGGCCTTCGCGACCTCCGAGCCCGAGAGCTGCGCGTTGTACGTGTCCATCGGCGGGAAGTGGGTGAACATGCGCGAGCCGTCGATGCCCTCCCACAGGAACGAGTGGTGCGGGAAGATGTTGCGCTGGTTCCACGAGATCTTCTGCGTGAAGAACCACTCGAAGCCGGCGCGGCGCATCAGCTGCGGCAGCGCGGGGGAGTAGCCGAAGCTGTCGGGCAGCCAGACGCCCTTCGAGCGGATGCCGAATTCGCGCTCGAAGAAGCGCTGGCCGTGCGAGAACTGGCGCACCAGCGACTCTCCAGTGGGCATCACGGTGTCGGACTCAACCCACATGCCGCCCAGGGGCAGGAAGCGCCCGTCTTCGACGGCGGCCTTGACCCGCGACCACACCTCGGGGCGGTGCTCCTTGATTCAGGCGTACTGCTGGGCGCTCGACATGCCGTACTTGAAGTCGGGATCCTCATCGATCAGCGCCGTCATCGACGAGGTCGTGCGCGCGACCTTGCGGATCGTCTCGCGCACCGGCCACAGCCAGGCGGAGTCGATGTGCGCGTGACCGATGGCGGCGATGCGGTGCGCGCTCGCGTCGGCGGGGGATGCCAGCACCTCGGTCAGCTGCGCACGGGCATCCGACGCGGTCTCGACGATGCGCTGCAGGTCGAGCGCGTCGAGGGCATTGTCGAGCGCCTGCAGGATGCGCATCCGGCGCGGGCTCGTCTCGGGCAGCTCGGCTTGCAGCTCGATGAGCACCTCGAGGTCGAGAGCGAGATCGAACACCTCGGGCTCGAAGACAGCGAGGTCCATGTGCCGCACACGGTACAGCGGCTCGCGAGAGGCAGTGCCGATGTCGCCCTCCTGCGTCGGCAGGAACGGGTGGTAGTCGAGCAGCACCGGGTTCGAGGCGCCCTCGAGGTAGAACTCGACCGCGTCACCGGCGGAAGCGTCGACCGGCAGCCACTGGTTGCGCGGATTGAGACTCTTGACCGGGACGAGACCGGAATCACTGATCCGGTACGCCAGCGCCTCGCACTGGAAGCCGGTCATGTTGACGTCGAAGCCGAGGTCGATCAGCGCCTCGACCTTCCTGCCGGCCCACTCGGCCGGAACCTCTCCGCGCACGCGGAACCACGTCGTGCCCCACGCCGGCCCCCACATGCTGCCCGCCGTGAACGGCTGGAAATCGAGCCCGACGGCCTCGGACGGCGCGATCGGCTCGCCGGGCAGCTGATGCGCGGCGATCTCGAGCGGCACGCGGGCCGAGTGGATGGCGGGGCGCACCCGCTCGATGAGCACGCGGTTCGCGCGGCCTACGGTGAGCGAGGTCTCTTCATGCATCGGGGCGTCCCCTCAATCAGTCGGTGACAGGTCAGTCGACGACGGTGTTGTTCGACGAGTACGTCGCGACGCCCTGCGAGAGATCGGGATGCACCAACTCGGTGATCCCGCGGGCGGCGAGCGCCGTGGCATCCGATGCGTCCTTCGAGGTCACGAACGCGGCATTCACGCCGTCGGCGCAGGCGGCGACCCACGCCTCGAAGATCGGCCCGCCGGGTGCGAGGGCGCCGCGGCTGACGGGGGTGTCCTCGGCGTCCACCTCGATGACGATGCCGAGCGGGCGCGGCGGCGCCGCCCTCCTCTCACGCAGCTCGGGGATGATCTCGGCGAAGCGCCTGCCGATCGGCTTGGCGGCACCGGACTGATCGATCAGCCCGAGCGAGTACTCCAATTCGGGGAAGTCTGCGAGCGTGCGGCTGACGTCGTGCGAGCACCACCAGGTCACGCCCCAGAGGTTCTCGGTGCGCGCCGCATGGCGCACCGTCGCCTCGAGGAAGCCGGGCATCTCGTCGTCGGTCAGGCAGTTGGACGGCGCGCCGACCTCCTGCAGCCAGGTGCGCCGCTGCGGGTCCGTGGCGAACGCGCGGGTCACCTCGATCATGTACTCGGCGTGGCGATCGGATGCTGCCGAGCGGCCGCCGTAGCGCTGGGCCGTCCCGTTGAAGATCCACGAGTGCACGGTCGTCATCGCTCCCAGCCGCGCGGCCAGCGCCGGCGTGAAACCGTGCCCATCGAGATACCAGGCGGCGTCGTACTCGCTGTGCACGTGCTCCTGGTCGGGCGCGGCCGAGTCGGCCGCGTCGAGCAGGGCGGCGATCCAGCCGGCGGCCTCGTCGATGGTCACCGGCCAGGGAGCGGGATGCACGGATGCCGAGAACTGATTCGTCTCGTTCCCAGTGGTGAACCCGAGGAAGTTCTTCGCATCGCCGAGCTCCTGCGCGAGACGCTCGACGAGCGCGACCTGGCCGCTGAGGGCATCCGGGTGGGTGAACATGTTCTTGTCGTGCCAGGTGTACAGCCACGACGGAATGAAGTCGAAGCTCGACAGGTGCCCCTGGATCACGTCGACGCTGACGTCCAGACCGAACTCCGCGCCCACGTCGACGACGGCGCGCACATCGGCGACGGCCTCGGCGCGGATCAGCGTTCGGTTGGGCTGCAGCACCGGCCACAGCGGGAAGATCCGCAGGTGGTCGAGCCCCAGCTCGGCGAGTCCCGCGAAGTCACGGCGCACGTCGTCCAGGTTCAGCGACAGCCACGAGTGCATCCAGTTCGTCGACGGCGTGTAGTTCGCCCCGAAGCGCAGCGGCGCATCGAGAAGTGGCGCAGACATCGCGGTCCCTTCGTCACGTTGAGAGCATTCACCGCCATGCTACGGTCACGGCCGCACAGGCTGGCGACATAGACTCTCCAGGGCAACCCCCTGAGAGGACGACGATGACGGATATGCCGAAGAAGCACCAGGACTACAACCCCGGTCCGCGCGTGGGGATCACCTTCTCCACCTTCGACCTGCTGCACGCCGGCCACATCATGATGCTCGCTGAGGCGAAGCGGCAGTGCGACTACCTGATCTGCGGTCTGCAGATGGACCCGACGCTCGACCGCCCCGAGAAGAACGCTCCGACCCAGACGGTCGTCGAGCGCTACATCCAGCTGCGCGGCTGCGAGTACGTCGATGAGATCGTGCCCTACTCGACCGAGCAGGATCTCGAAGACATCCTCCGCTCATTCAAGCTCGATGTGCGCATCGTCGGCGACGAGTACGAGGATCGCGACTTCACCGGCCGCGAGTACTGCGAAGAGGCCGGCATCGAGCTGTACTTCAACAGCCGCAACCACCGCTTCTCGAGCTCCGGCCTGCGCAAGATCGTCGCAGCCAAAGAGGCCGAGCGGGTCTCTCGCGGCTGAACTCCGGTGGGCGGGCGGCTGACGCGCTCGGCGCTCAGGTGATCTCCGTCAGCTGAACGCCCTCGCTGCCGCCGCCCTCGGACCACGCGAGCGAGCGGGTCAGTATGCCACGCAGCACGCCGAGGTCGACCTGCTCCAGATCCTTGATGTACAGGCAACCGGCACCCGTCGTGTGCGGACCGAGGCGGGCCAGGTCGTTCGCGTACTCCGCGGTGGATTCCAGATAGATCGTCGAAGCGGCCTTGCGCGGTGCGAACGCGAGCAGCGGCATGTCGCCCTCGTTGCCGGTGGGGTAGCGGTAGTGGCAGCTGCCGAAGCCTATGATCGTGCCCCACAGCACGGGTTCACGTCCGGAGACCTCCTGCAGCAGAGCGGCCAGCGTCTCGGCATCCCGCTGCCGGCGCGCCGGTGTGACGGCCGCGATGAAAGCCCCGACGCTTCCGCCAGTCGGCTTCACTTCGTCGCCTTGTCGCTCTTCGCCGCAGCCGCTGCGGCTTTCATGGCCTTCTTGTGCTCGCGCACCTTGGTGAGCGACTCGGGCGAGACGATGTCGGCGACGCTGCGATACGCGCCCTCGTCGCCGTAAGGGGCGGATGCGTCGCGCCAGCCCTCTCCGGTGAAGCCGTACTGCTTGCCGAGCAGCGCGAGGAAGATCTTCGCCTTCTGCTCACCGAATCCCGGCAGCTTCTTGAGGCGCTTCAGCACCTCGCGGCCGTCCGGGTCGCCCTGCGTCCACAATGCCTCGGCGTCGCCGTCCCACTCGTCGACCAGGGTCTGGCACAGCGTCTGCACGCGCGTCGCCATCGACCCGGGGAACCGATGCACGGCGGGGGTCTGCTTGAACGCCTCGAGGAAGGCGTCCGGATCCATGGAGGCGATCGCCGTGGCATCCGATGCCCCGGTGCGCTGTTTGATCTTCAGCGGTCCCGCGAAAGCGGTCTCCATCGGCACCTGCTGGTCGAGCAGCATGCCCACCAGCAGCGCCAGCGGGTTGTCCGTGAGCAGTTCGTCGGCGGCGGTGTCTCCGGTGATGTGAAGGGCCATGACATCAGTGTCGCACCCGCGCCGCCGGCGCGGCGTGCGCTTGCCGCGGAGATGTGCGCTTCGCACGGACGGCGTGGCCGCATCCGTCCGCGCGAAGCGTGTCGGCGGAGAGAAGTATTCATCGGAGAAGTATTGCTACTCAGACGCAGCGACCAGACGGTCACCCCGACCAGCAGATGAACACGCATGTGTGTTTCTGTTCAGGGCGTGTTCAGCCGCTCGAGGATCTGCTTCATCTGGTCGATCTCCCGCTGTTGGGACGAGACGATCTGCCCGCAAAGCTCGACGATCTCGGGGTCAGTGATCGTCGATTGCTCGCACACGAGGATCGCCCGCGAGTGGTGGGGGATCATCGAGCGCAGGAACTGGTCGTCGCCTACGAATGCTTCTGCTCGCCCCATGAAGAACGCAACAAGGAAGAGAACGACGAAACCGACGAGCAGGCCGATTTTCAGCACCGTGTTGGGGAACATCTTCCACATCACTGCGATCATGATGATGCCCATCGGGAACACCATCATCAGTGCCATGTAGAGGTTGCTGATGTTGAGGAAGAGGTCACCGAGAACGTTGATCATCGCGAAGGTGAGGAAGTACATCACCACGAAGCTCAATGCGAGCGAGATGGCGAGCTTGAGGTAGCTCGCCATTCCGCCATGCTCTTGTTCGCTGGTCGCGGGTGTGTGCGCCTTGTCGCTCCCGTGCATGTTGTGGCTTGTCACAGCGCCTCCAGCAGTGCGGAGCAGGCCCGTTCACAGCGCCGGCAGGCTTCAGCGCACACGGTACAGTGCTCGTGCATGGTGTGCTTCTCGCACTCGTCGGCGCAACTGGCGCAGGCCTTGCGACAGGCCTCCAACGTCGCCCGGGTGAGGTTGGCGTCATATCCGGTGTGGCGAGACAGGACTCGGGCGGTAGCTTCGCAGAGGTCTGCGCAGTCGAGGTTTGTGCGGATGCACTTGGTCAGCTCGGTGACCATGTCCTCACTGAGGCAAGAGTCTGCGCAGGCGGTGCAGGCCTGAGCGCACTCCAGGCACGCGTCGATACAGGCGGCGAGAGCCTGCTGGTCGACGTGCCCGAGGTCGCGGGGATAGGTGCGGAGCATCTCCGCGGTCGCAGTCATGGTGGACTCCTTTCGTAGGAGTGCCTGACGTTACGCCGCACCGGGACCGACCATGAGGGCCTTGAATACCCTCCAGGGGCATGGTAGCCAGCGGCGGCGGTCTGTGGCCTGGTCAGCAGGTGTCCCGGCTAGCGGCCTCGGATGCGGCGGCGAGCTGTGAACCTTGCGGCGGTGAGGGCGGCCAGCCCGGCCCATAGCAGTAGCTGCGAAATGGCTGTGCCGAAGGCCACGCCGGGGGTGGTCCCTGTGCGTAGCTCCACGTTCTCGACCATGACGCCCTCCACGCCTGCGGGCAGTGACCTGATCGTCGCGCCGTCGGAGCGGATGATCTGGCTTGTTCCGACCGTCGAGATGTTGACGACCGTGCGGCCGGCTTCGATCGCTCGCATTCGGGCGAAGGCGAGCTGTTGCAGGTTCTCGTCGGTGCCGCGGAAGTCCGCGTTGTTGGTCTGGAAGACGAGGACTTGGGCTCCTGCTCGAACGCTCTCTCTGATCATCTCGTCGTAGATGACGTCGAAGCAGATGGCGAGCCCGACCTGGACCCCGTCGATGGAGACCGCAGGTGTGTCAGTGCCGGCGGCGTAGTCCCTCTGCAAGAGTCCCACGAGGTCCGGGGCCAGAGCGTTGTAGAAATCCCTGTCAGGCACGTACTCCCCGAAGGGAACCGGGTTGCGTTTGTCGTAGGTCTGCAGATCTTCGCGTTCAGGTGCCGGGCTGATGCTCGGGTCCCAGACGAAGGAGGTGTTGTAGAGCGCAGATCCATCGGTGGTGGCGGCGTTCGCCAGCAGCGGTGCACCAGCACGCCCGCTGATGCCGGTCAGGTAGCTGGCGAGGTACTCGTTCCGGAAGGGGTCGGCGTCCAAGCCTTCCGGCCAAACCAGCAGGTCAAGGTCCTCTCCGTACAACGGGTCGGTGGCAGCCGCTTGCGCATCGACGATGCCCCACGGCTTGCGCTCATCGAAGTACCCGGACGGGCCGTTGCCCTGGACGGCACCGATCCGCAGCGATCCTGCAGCGGCGGTCGGGAATGCCGGCATCAGCAGCAGTATCGCGACTGCGGACGCCGGAACGGCAACCCACGCAGGCTGCCGCCAGGAACGAGTGCGGGCGCACTCGACGGTTGCGGCCACGGCGAACACCATCAGGAAGCTCAGGCCGCTCACGCCCACCCACGAAGAGATCGCTGCGACCGGGCTCTCAGATTGCGACATTCCCAGCCGCGCCCAGGGCAGCCCGCCGTACGGCCACGTTCCGAGCACGACCTCGCGTCCGGTCCACAGCGCCGCCACCAGCGCAGGCAACAGCACGTGGCGTCCTAGGTGCCGGGGAATCCCTCGAGGCAGCCAGCGGTAGGCCAGGGCGATCGGGATCAATCCGAGCGCGGTCAACAACCCTTCCAAGGCGCTCAAGGCGATCCAGGGGATCGGACCGAGGTAGCGGGATGTCCAGAACACCAAGAGGGCGTAGAACACGAGCCCGAAGACAGCCCCCACTGCCAGGGAGCCGGCGACACTACGGCCGATCATGGCCAGCAGCACGAGCGCTGTGGCAATGTATGCGGCGGGCCAGACGCCTGCAGCGGGGTAAGCGAGGTCCATCAGGACCCCCGCCGCCGCCGCCGTGATGACTGCCAGCCAGCACGGCATGACCGGGCGTGACCGAACCACCTCACGAGGCTCCTGCCAGCCCGACGCTCCCCCTGCCAGGGACGTGCGGCCGATCAGGCGCAGTCGAGGCGGCGACGGCAGCTTCGCGCTCACACCGCTGGTCATGTGGGTTTTCGGCTGGAGACCACGGCACCCACGATGATGAGGAGCATCGCCATCGGGTAACCGGCAACAAGGTCGATCCACCCTTCGGGTTGCCCCGGCCCGAACGCTTCCAGGTGGCTGAGCCAGTGGATGATGGCGATGAGCGCGCCGATCACCATGACGGCCTGACCCGCTCGAAGGAAACGCCTCCGCAGTCGATAGTTCCGTGCGGGATCAGGATTCTCTCTGGATCGTGTCATCAGGTACTCCTTGTGGTGTGAAGGCGTGCTCCAAATCGACGGGGCGGTACGGCGAGAGCTCGGGATGCGGGTGGCGGCGGGTCTGGATGAGGAACAGGGCCAGGCCTCCTGCAGCGACGAGTATGGCTGTCAGCATGTTCACCTTGAGCCCCCACACTTCGAACTCCGTCGGGTCGATGCGGAATGATTCGAACCAGGCCCGGCCGGTGCCGTAGATCACCAGGTAGAGGCTGATGGCCCTCCCCCATCGAAGAGGGGTCTTTCGCTCGATCGTCAGGATGAGGGCTGCGCCGGCGAGGTTCCAGACCATCTCATACAGGAACAAAGGGTGGAAGAGGGTGTCCGGCGCCATTCCCGGCGGGAAGGCCGGACTGGTCGGGTCGATCTGCAGCCCCCACGGAAGGTCTGTCGGTGTGCCGAAGAGCTCCTGGTTGAAGTAGTTGCCGAACCTGCCGACCGCTTGAGCGATCAATAGCCCGGGGGCCAGCGCATCAGCGAAAGACAGCAACCGCAGCCCCGCCCGGCGGCAGGCGATGAATGCGCCGAGGCTTCCAGCGAGGATGGCGCCGAAGATCGCGAGACCACCCTCCCAGACGAACAGGGTGCGCCACAGATTCGCGCCCGGATAGAAGTAGTCCCCAGGGTGAGTGATGACGTGGTAGACGCGGCCTCCGGCGATGCCTATCGGTACGGCCCAAAGAGCGATGTCGACGACGACTCCTGGTTTCGCTCCTCGCTGACGCAGACGGCGCGCGGTCAACCAGACAGCGAGGATGATGCCCACGATGATGAACAGCGCATAGAACCGGACCGTGAAGGGGCCGAGCTCAATACCGTTGGTGCTGGGGCTCGGGATCGACATTGAGGTCATCCGGGCTCCGCCTGCGAATCGCCCGTGTCGGAGCCGGGAGCCATACCGCTGTGTGCGGCGGCGGCCTGGGCTGCTCGTTCCGCGCGGAGGTCTTTCTCAATTCGTGCGTACGCTGCTCGTTCGTTGCGATCGGCGCGGAGGATCCCCCGCAAGACGAACCAGAACACGGCACTGATCGCGAGAGTCGGGATGATCGACCAGAGGGCGTTGATCCAGAGGTCATCGAGAATCATGCCGCGCCCCTCGAGGTTCCCGGAACACGAGAGCGACACCGATGATCGTGGCGATGACCCCCACCTCGCCACTGAGGATCGTGTACGTCCAGACGGTGCCAGCGCCACCGCGCTGAGCGTCGATGATCAGGTGCATCACGGTCAACGCGGGGCCGATGAACAACAGCGCCCACCCGAGACGCACGAGCCTTCGGTGCCCGCGATTCGCAGGGTGGGGCGTCGATGGGGCATGGTCGTCGGCGTGTGGTGAACATGTCTGGCACACGGGAAGGCGGTTCATCCGAACATGCCCCCGATCAGGAAGTAGCTGGCGATCGTCAGCACGATGACCAGGAGCGTGCCGGCCGTGATGAAGAACGCCGGATTCTTGAGAAGACTTGTGGGACGGTCCATGTGCATCTCCTGACTCGGACTCGTAAGTGGGTTAGCGGGCCGGGGAGAGAACGCGAGCCGAATCGGGGGTGATCTCCACCACGCCGCGATCGTCGACGAGGATGAACCTGTCTTCCCCGATAACGCTGAACGCCTGCGCGGCACCCTGGACGGTATCCAGACTCTGCCAGGCCCCGTCCGGGCCCTGCGACCACACGGAGCCGTCGGTGCCGACACCGGCGAGCGAGCCGTCCGCGGCCGCATCCAGTGTGTAGAGCACCGGCGCTCCCGTGGCCGGGGTGAATGTCCGGCCCTGGTCCGTGCTGACCTGCAGGCCCGCTTCGGTGGCGGCGTAGAGACCGTCATCGGTGGCGGCGAGGTCTGCGGCGGCGAACGAAGCGCCAGGGGTCCAGGTGCGGCCCTCATCCACGCTGATCAGCAGTTCCACCTCGGTCGACGCGAATCCGTAGAGCGTCCCATCGGGGCCTGCGGTGAGGACGTGGAAGTCCGCGCTGCCATTGAGCGCTACAGGTGACCAGGTTTCACCGAAATCGTCGCTGCGAATGATCCCCAGGTTTGGGGCCCCGAGCTCAGCGGACGTTTCCATCCCGGGGTGGCCGGAGGCGAACAAGGTGTCGTCCAGGACCGTGAATCCCATGGCATCGAAGTCGTGACCGCCGATAGGTCCAGCGACTGTCCCGGACGGGGTGAGGGTGAAGATGCCGGTGTGCGTGGCGATGAAGAGGTCCTCGCCTCGCGGGTCTGCAGCGACGCCGTGAATATGGCCGATGGTCGGCGGGACGGCGGCGGGCTCGTCAGCTTGCGCAGTGCAGCCGGTGATGGTGAGTGCGACGCCCGTGATGCAGAGGGCTGTCAGGGAGAGGATGGGGCGATTCATGAGGGGCTCCGTGGGGCGGATGGTCGCCGACGTGGTCAATCTCGGAACACTCGAACGCGTGGGTTCAGCGTCAGGAGAGTGACGGGCGGCTGAGATGAGGTGTGCGCGTCAGGGGCGTGAGAGCGGGGTGGGTCGGTTCGGGCCCGACCCACCCCGCGGTCTCAGAGCTCGCTGAGGAGTGCCTGCATGGTGGAGATCTCGGCCGTCTGGTCGTCGATCACCTGCTGAGCGAGCTCGAGGACATCCGGATTCTTCGCGTCCTCGAGGGCCGTCTCTGCCATGTCGACGGCGCCCTCGTGATGCTTGATCATCTGCTCGAGGAACAGACGGCTGGCCTCGGCAGCGTCTGCGCTCTCCAGCGCGGCCATGTCCTCCTCGGACATCATCCCGTCCATCGAACCGCCCATGGACCCGTGATCCATGTCTTCGGTGGCGTCAGGGTCGTACTCGACGCCCCAATCCTCAAGCCAGCCGCGCATCCGGTCGATCTCGGGGCCCTGGGCCTGTTTGATCTGCTCGGCGAGATCCGCGACGCGCGGATCCAGGCCGTCCTTCGCGAGGACCATGTCCGACATCTCAACGGCTTGCTGGTGATGCGGGATCATCATGGTGACGAACATCTCGTCCGCTTCAGTCGCCGCCGCGTTCGGTGCCTCGGACGACGAGGTTGCCTCTCCGGTGGGGGCGGACGCGTCCGTGCAGCCAGTAAGGACCAGGGCGAGGCTGAGCACGCCTGTGCTCAGCGCAAGGGGGAGCTTCTTCATCATCGTTCCTTCGATTCAGTCTGAGAAAGGGTCGACGCAGCTGCCGCCCGTCCGGGACGGTGCTGCATGTCGGCACGGCGCCGATGTCGACCGCTCAGGTACGACTGATCGAAAGAAGGGTCAGTGACGGGGCGCGGCTCAGTGTGCGCGCGGCGCCCGGCCGGAGCCTGGGGAGGATCGACATCAGGGGAGGCCCGAGTCGGTACGAGAACCCGGGACGCAGAAGCAGCACAAGGCCAGCAAGAAGAGCAAGAACGCATGCGGTGATCATGTCCGCGTGCCCACCCGCGGGGCCGGACATGCAGGCGTCATCGCATACGGCGAGCCCCGACGTGGCGGGGGCCGCCGTCCCATCGCTTTGCGCGTTCCCGGACGAGTGCATGCTGTTCTCGGAAACCGCGTGCGCAGGTGCGGCGGTTCGGTGACCGGCCGCGTCGGCGGTGAAGGTGTGCATGCCCAAGAGCCCGACGATGATTGTCAGAGCAGCCGTCGCGAGCAGGAGCGCTCCACGCAGCGAGATCTGCGGGCGCAAGCCGCGGCGCGCGACATTCATGCTCTACCTCCGTCCGGTGCACACCGTAGCATCCTCCTTTAGCACGCCGCTGGGAACACTTATGCGCCGATGATGCCCTGGCGGAGTGCCTGGATCGCCCGCGTTGCTTTCCAGCCGACAGCGCCCGTCACGCCGCCGGTGGACTCGGCGAACGTCGTGACCAGGCCGCCCTCCGCGGCCGTCTCCGTTCGGGCACGGGTCCCCGGTGCACGAATGCCGACGCCTGTGAGCGAGGAACCGTACATGCTCACCGAGTAGCCGCTGACCGGGCGGTAGGGCCCCGGATCTTCGCCCATGCTCAGATCGTGGAGCATGCTCCGGGCGACGTGAGCACCTTGTGCGACAGCATCGTCCCAGTGGTCAACTCGGACCCGAGTTCCGTCTCCCCACGGATACAACACCGCGCCGCCGGCCGCATACATGCGGGGAAGCGCGTCAGCTCGAAGCGACCTGTCGACGCCGATGCCGGCGGTGCTTCCCGCTGATACCCACCCCGTCGCCGGTGTCGTGCCGTGAGAGGTGACGACGAGGTCGGACTCCCATGTGATGCCGCTGTCGAGGCGCACCTCGACGCCGCCGTTGCTGGCGCGGCGCAGCGAGGTCACCGCCCGTCCACCGTGGAAGGTCGTGTGTTCGCGGTGCAGGTCCCGCAGTCGGGTGGCGATCGGGATGCCGAGCGTCGCCACCAGTGGAAGGTCCGATCGCGCGACCAGGTGCACCTCCGCTCCCGCGGCGACGAAGAAGCTCGCCGCTTCCGTGCCGATCAGACCCGCGCCGAGCACCGTCACGGATCGACCAGCGAAGTCGCCGGCGACATGATCGCGGATGCGCAGTGCGTCGGCAGCACGATGCAACGGGAAGACGCCATTCAATGGCGAATCCGGGGCGGATCGCGGTGCACTCCCCACAGCGAGTAGGCACTGCCGAAAGCCGAGCTCGCGTCCATCCTCCAGCCGCACCGACCGCTCAGCCGGGTCGACTGCAACAGCTCGGCCCGGCACGAGATCCAGGCCTTCCACGTGGCGGATGGGCAACCCCGCCTGCTCTTGGGTGAGCAGGCCGGGGAGGATGCCCTTGTCGACCAGTGTGCGGTTGTACGGCGAACCGGGTTCATCATGCAGCAGGCGAATCGAGCCGGTGAATCCCTCGCGCCGCAGCGTCGAGGCAGCAGAATGCCCGGCAGCTCCTGCTCCGACGATCAGAATTTCCGTCATTCCCGTTTCCCTCTCCCTTGACCGGAATACCCCAGGAGGGTATACAGTTGAGCGTAACAGTACCCCACCGGGGTATTGGGACCGAGGAAGGATCAGCGATGAGCAACACGAGCGAATATCAGGTTTCCGGCATGAGCTGCGGCCACTGCGAGGTCGCCATTCGTGGCGAGGTCGGCCAGCTCGCGGGCGTGACGGGCATCGATGTCAGTGCCCAGAGCGGAAGGCTGGTCGTCACCAGCGAACAGCCTCTGGACGACGCCAAGGTCCTCGCTGCGGTCGAGGAGGCCGGTTATGAGGCGGTTCGGACCCGATGAACACCGCAAGCCGGCTGAGTGCGTACGGCGCGGTTCTGGTTGTGCTGTTCGGTGCCGCCTACGTCGCCGGCGACGCTGTCATTCCTGACGGCACGGTCGCCTCCTGGGCGGAGTCTGGGGCGGCTCCGCATGAGACGCATGGTGCGGCAGACCTCGACGTGAACACAACCGCTGAGAAGGCGAGCATGAACGGACTATCACTGGCCGCATCTGGGTTCCGGCTCGGCGCGCTTCGCGCGCCGAGGCAGGCGGGCACCAGCGGACAACTCGCATTCGAGATCTTTGGCCCGGCCGGCGCGCCGGTCACCGAGTATGAAACCGCGCACGGACAGCAGCTGCACCTGATTGTGGTGCGCAGCGACGGGGCCGAGTACCGGCACGTGCATCCCACTCTCGATGCCAGCACCGGCACCTGGTCGATGCCGTGGGTGTGGGACTCGGCGGGAACGTACCGCGTCTACACGGATTTCACTTCTGCCGATGGCACCACCGCCACCCTCTCGCGAACGGTCGATGTCGCCGGAGCAACCACTTCATCACCGCCGACAGAGGTGAGGACGCGTGACTCCGTCGACGGTTTCGATGTGACGGTGTCCGGCGACCTCGTCGGTGGACAAGGCAGCGAGCTGACGCTCGAGGTCACCCGGGACGGTGCGCCGGTAACCGAGCTGCAGCCGTATCTCGGCGCCTTCGGTCACCTGGTCGCGCTGCGTGAGGGCGACCTGGCCTACCTCCACGTGCATGCACACGGTGAGGCACCGAAGCCTGAGGAGACGGCTGGCCCTGGCATCACATTTACGGCTGAAGCGCCCACGGAAGGGCGCTACCTGCTGTACCTCGACTTCCAGGTCGCAGGGCAGGTCCGCACGGCGACATTCGTGCTCGATACCGCACCGCCCAAGCAGGGCAAAGAAGCCGCCACCGGCACCGAATCGGAGACGGCCGACGACGGACACGACGGCCACTGAGCAGTCCAGGTCGTCTCACCCTTTGCACGAACTGCCGATAAGGAGATCATCATGACAGGCACGCGGTCCGACACCAGCGTTGAGCTGGAAATCGGTGGCATGACCTGCGCATCGTGCGCGATGCGCATCGAGAAGAAGCTGAACAAGCTCGATGGGGTCAGCGCGACCGTGAACTACGCCACCGAGAAGGCCAAGGTCACCGCGCCCGCAGGTATCGACCCGGCGGTGCTCATCGCCGAAGTAGAGAAGACCGGATACTCCGCAGCGCTCCCCACACCGACCGAACCCTCCTCGAGCGTAGATGAGGAGGAACCTCAGGACAGGGAGCTGGTGAGCCTGCGCAACCGCCTGATCGCCTCGGTCGCGCTCACCGTTCCGGTCGTCGCGATGGCGATGATCCCCGCCCTGCAGTTCACGTACTGGCAGTGGCTGTCGCTCGCACTGGCCGGCCCCGTCATCGTGTGGGCAGCATGGCCGTTCCACAAAGCGGCCTGGACGAATCTGCGCCACGGTGCGGCGACGATGGACACCCTCATCTCCATGGGAACCCTCGCGGCGCTGCTGTGGTCCCTGTATGCGCTGTTCTTCGGCACCGCCGGCGTTCCCGGGATGACGCACCCGTTCGAGTTCACCGTCACCCCGAGCGACGGGGCCGCGAACATCTATCTCGAAGTCGGCGCCGGGGTGACGACGTTCATCCTCGCCGGCCGCTACTTCGAGAAGCGTTCCAAGCGTCAGGCCGGCGCGGCCCTTCGTGCCCTGCTGGAGCTGGGTGCGAAGGATGTCGCCGTTCTGCGCGATGGCGTGGAAACCCGCATACCGACCAGCGAGTTGAAGGCCGGTGACGAGTTCGTCGTGCGCCCCGGCGAGAAGATCGCCACCGACGGCATCATCCTCTCCGGCACCTCTGCCGTGGATGCGTCCATGCTCACCGGCGAGTCCGTGCCGGTCGAGGTCGGCGAAGGCGACGCCGTCACCGGCGCGACCGTGAACGCCGGCGGGCGGCTGGTCGTAAGCGCCACGAGAGTCGGCGCCGACACACAGCTCGCCCAGATGGCGAAACTCGTCGAGGACGCCCAATCCGGCAAGGCCGAAGTTCAGCGACTCGCCGACCGCGTCTCCGGGATCTTCGTCCCGATCGTGATCGCCATCGCCGTGGCAACTCTCGGAGTCTGGCTGGGCGCAGGGTTCCCCACGGCCGCCGCATTCACCGCTGCGGTGGCCGTGCTCATCATCGCCTGCCCCTGCGCACTCGGACTCGCCACCCCGACCGCGCTGCTGGTGGGCACGGGACGCGGCGCGCAGATGGGTATCCTGATCAAGGGACCCGAGGTCCTCGAATCCACCCGCCAGGTCGACACAGTCGTGCTGGACAAGACCGGCACGGTCACCACCGGGAAGATGACGCTCACCGACGTGTACACAGCTGACGGTGTTGACCGTGAGGACGTGCTGCGTCTGGCGGGGGCCCTCGAGGACGCCTCCGAGCACCCCATCGCCCAGGCCATCGCCAAGGCGGCCACCCAAACGGTCGGCCCGCTCCCGACTCCGGAAGACTTTGCGAACATCGAAGGCAAGGGCGTGCAAGGGGTCGTCGATGGGCACGCAGTGCTCGTCGGACGGGAATCGCTCCTCTCGGACTGGTCACAGCATCTCCCCGCCGCCCTCGCCGCGGCGAAAGCGGATGCGGAGCGTCGGGGCAAGACCGCTGTTGCGGTCGGCTGGGACGGGCAGGCCCGCGGGATACTCGTCGTCGCCGACACGGTCAAGCCCACCAGCGCTGAAGCCATCGCCGAGCTCAGACGCCTGGGCCTGACCCCGGTGTTGCTTACCGGCGACAACCGCGCTGTGGCGGAGCAGATCGCCGCTGAGGTCGGAATCACCGAAGTCATCGCCGAAGTGCTGCCCAAGGACAAGGTCGACGTCGTCACCCGCCTGCAGGGAGAGGGGAAGATCGTAGCGATGGTCGGTGATGGCGTCAACGACGCCGCCGCGCTCGCTCAAGCCGACCTCGGGCTCGCGATGGGCACCGGCACTGATGTCGCCATCGAAGCCAGCGACATCACGCTCGTGCGCGGCGACCTGCGCAGCGCAGCGGACGCGATCCGCTTGTCACGTAAGACGTTGGGCACGATCAAGGGAAACCTGTTCTGGGCGTTCGCATACAACGTGGCGGCGATTCCGCTCGCCGCGCTCGGGCTGCTCAACCCGATGCTCGCCGGCGCGGCGATGGCTTTCTCCAGCGTCTTCGTCGTCGGCAACAGCCTCCGCCTGCGCTCGTTCCGCAGCCAGGCGGCGGACCCCTCTCCGACGAAGGCCCGCCAAACGCGGGAAGCCGTGACCACGGCAGTCACCGTCGGAACACACCACTGATAGCGAAAGAGAAACACCATGTCTGAGAACTCCACAGGCTCCTGCTGCAACCACAACCACCACGCCGCCGTCGACGCAGAGGGACGCAAGGACCTCCTCGCCCCGTCCGCAGAAGACCTCGCTGAATGTCCCGTGATGACCGGAAGCACCGTGGTCAAGGCAGACGCCGAAGCCGCCGGCCTGTTCCGCGACTACGAAGGCACCCGCTACTACTTCTGCTGCGCAGCCTGCGGCCCGCTCTTCGACGCCGACCCGGCGAAGTACGCGGCCACCCCGGCGTAAGAGTCCACCGCGGTGGGGCCACGGTGTTTGACTGTGGCCCCACCGTAGGCGAGAGAATCCCGACCAGGAGTCGATCCGCGGGAGCGACGCGGGTTCCACGGCGCGGACCGAAAACCGTAGCGGAATACCCTCCAGGGGTATATCGTTACCCTCATCAGGCCAGAACAGGCCGGGACACCTGATCCGAACGAGGTACGCCAGCAATGACTGATCCGCACGCCCACCATCATCACGGACCCGCCGACGCCACCTCCCACGGCGAAGCGCACACACACGACCACAACATGGCCCACACCGGACACGGAACACCGGCGGTGACGGATCCACGGTCCGAGGACAGCGGACACGTCGGCGACGCGCACGGTTCCGGCCACATGGATCACAGCGCGCATCAGGGGGCGAAACAGGTCGACCACACTGCCCACACCAGCATGAACCACGCCGAGCATGGGCATGCCGGTCACGCCGATCACGCCGGGATGGACCACTCCGGGCATGGTGACCACGTCGGTCAGTTCCGGCGCCTGTTCTGGGTCATGCTGATCCTCGCCATCCCGACCGTGGCCCTGTCCGGGATGTTCGCGATGATCCTCGGCTACACCCTTCCTGAGATCCCCGGCCTCACATGGGTGTCCCCGCTGCTGGGCACAGTGATGTACGTCTGGGGTGGGCGTCCCTTCCTCGTCGGTGCCGTCAATGAGCTCCGTGCCCGCAAGCCCGGGATGATGCTCCTCATCGGGCTGGCCATCACGGTCGCGTTCTTCGCCTCCTGGGGCGCGAGCTTGGGTGTGCTCCATCACGAACTCGACTTCTGGTGGGAGCTGGCGCTCCTGATCGTGATCATGCTGCTCGGTCACTGGATCGAGATGCGCTCCCTCGCCCAGACCACTTCCGCACTGGACTCACTGGCCGCTCTCCTGCCCGACAAGGCCGAGCGCATCGAGAACGGGCAGGTCGTCACCGTCTCGCCAGCCGATCTCCTGGTGGGCGATGTCGTCGTGGTCCGCCCCGGAGGAAGCATCCCCGCTGACGGGCGCATCATCGACGGGCGAGCCTCCATGGACGAGTCCATGGTCACCGGAGAATCCCGCACGGTCACCCGATCAACCGGCGACACCGTCACGGCCGGAACAGTCGCCACCGACTCCGGGCTCCGTATCGAGATCACCGCGACCGGCGACGACACCACTCTTGCCGGCATCCAACGTCTCGTGACTGAGGCTCAGAACTCTTCCTCGCGTGCCCAGCGCCTCGCCGACACCGCGGCAGGCTGGCTGTTCTGGTTCGCCCTCGGAGCAGCCGCGATCACCGCCATCGTGTGGACCGTGATCGGTTTCCCCGACGCCGCCGTGATCCGCACCATCACGGTCCTCGTGATCGCCTGCCCCCACGCACTCGGCCTGGCCATCCCGCTCGTCGTGTCGATCGCCACAGAGCGTGCCGCACGGGGCGGAGTGCTCGTCAAGGACAGGCTCGCCCTGGAAAGCATGCGCACCGTCAACACCGTTCTGTTCGACAAGACCGGAACCCTCACCAAGGGAGAGCCGATCGTGAGCGACGTGTCGGTGCCTGAGGGTGGTGACCGTGACCAGGTGCTCGCCCTCGCCGCAGCCGCGGAAGCTGACAGTGAGCACCCGCTCGCCAAGGCCATCGTCCGCGCCGCAGCCGACAAGAACCTCACGGTTCCCCACAGCAGTGACTTCACCTCCTCTCCCGCTGTCGGAGTCACCGCGACCGTCGAGAGCACAACGATCCGAGTCGGCGGGCCGCACCTGCTCACCGAAGAGAACGCGAGCGAGCTTCCCGTGGCAGACCGCTGGCGCAAGGACGGCGCCATCATCCTTCACGTCGTGCAGGACGGGCAAGTGATCGGTGCGCTGAAGCTCGCCGACGAGGTGCGTTCCGAGTCCCGCGAAGCCGTCGAGGCGCTCCACGCCCTGGGTGTTCAGGTGGTCATGATCACCGGAGACGCCGAAGCGGTGGCGCACACGGTTGCTCAGGACCTCGGAATCGACCGCTACTTCGCTGGTGTCCGCCCCGAAGACAAGGCCGCCAAGGTGCAAGAACTGCAAAAGGAGGGCAGGAAGGTCGCGATGGTCGGTGACGGCGTCAACGACGCCCCCGCCCTCGCCCAAGCGGACGTGGGCCTTGCGATCGGCGCCGGTACCGACGTCGCGATCGCATCCGCCGGCGTGATCCTCGCCAGCGACGATCCCCGCTCCGTGCTGTCCGTCATCGAACTCTCTCGCGCTGCGTATCGGAAGATGAAGCAGAACCTGTGGTGGGCCGCCGGCTACAACCTGATCTCCGTGCCACTGGCAGCGGGAGTACTTGCACCCATCGGATTCGTCCTACCGATGTCCGTCGGCGCGATCCTCATGTCCCTGTCGACCATCGTCGTCGCTTTGAACGCGCAGCTGCTGCGTCGGCTCGACCTCCGGCCCGAGACCACCACACGCGCCATCCTCAACAAGACCTGACTCCTCGGAGGCAACCATGACCGACACCGCCCAAGCAACTGTGTGTGAGCACGGGGAACACGGCTATATCACCGACAAATCTCGCTACCTCGCGCGCCTCAAGCGCATCGAAGGACAGGCCCGCGGCGTACACCGCATGGTCGAAGAGGAGAAATACTGCATCGACATCCTCACGCAGATCTCCGCACTCACCAGCGCTCTACAGAGCGTCGCCGTCGGACTGCTCGAAGACCACCTACGCCACTGTGTCACCGACGCTGTCCGAGCCGACAGTGACATCGAAGGCAAGATCCGCGAGGCTTCAGAAGCGATCGGTCGGCTCGTGCGTTGACACGACCCTGTGTCTCAACTCGTGGCACCCCACCCGCGCGCGACCTTCATACGCGCAGAGGCCCCGCTGTCCGTTGAAGGCTTCCAAGGACAGGGCGCGACCATGGTCTCGGTATCGGCGATGCAGTTTCAGCAATATGGCCCACCTGGCCGGTGATGCCGACGATCCGCAGGTCGCCGCCGTAGAAGCGGCGAGGCTTGTTTCCAGTGGGGCGCTCGAGCGTCGCGGCCAAGGCGGCGAAGTGCATCGTGAGCTCGTGCTGAAACACGTGGATCGGCGGCAACACACCGGCCTTGATGAGCAGACGCCGAAAGTAACATGTTGACGCCCGCTGCGGCAGAAGATCAAGCGCTGAGTGGTCGGGAGGCAGTTCACCCGTTGCCATCCCCCTCACCGGACCGGGCTGGAGATCTCCTCCGCGATCACCTTGTCCAACGCGATCGGCGCGAACAGCAGCAGTTACGCGGCCGCGGTCATCGAACGGGTCGGCATTTCGATCCCGAACCTTTGACAGGAGGTGATCAGACCAAGCGCAGCGCTTCGGTGATCTGTGACGCTGTCGGTGCTCCGGCGTAGCCGTTCTCAGTCGCGTAGACGCGGCACGCGAGCGAGTGAACTGGTGCGGTTGGGAAGAGGTCGACCCCGTCGACCAGGATCGTGGGCGAGCCTCCGAACCGAGTGCTTACTGCCTCGGCCTCGGTCCGGATCGTCACCGACTCGATAGGTACGGCCCCGAGTCCGAGAGTGTCCAGCGCAGCGCGCGTGTTGGCTTCGGTGATGTCCGTGTTCGGGCAGCCGACAATGTGCAGCAGTTCAATCATCATGAGTTGCCTTCCGCTCGTGCGCCGCCGACGGTCGTCGGCGTGAGGAGGTGCAGACAGACCAGTCCGACACCGGTGACGACGAAGACGTCGGCCATGTTCCCGACGAAGAGGTTTCCGTAGGCGAGGAAGTCGGTGACGTGCCCCTGCCCGAACGAGGGAGGGTTGAGGAGTCGGTCGACGAGGTTGCCGAGCGCGCCGCCGAGCACCAGGCCCAGGGCCATGCCCCACCGGGCACCGCGCAGCCGCACGGCAAACACGACCACCGTCCCGGCTGCAAGGATGCCGACTACTGTGAAGATCCAGGCGGCCCCGGAGCCGAGCGAGAAAGCGGCTCCGGGATTGTAGACCAGTGACAGGCCGAACAGGTCGCCGATCAGCGGGATCCGTCCTGCAGAAGTCAACTGCGCAACCGCGAGGGCCTTCGACCCCTGGTCCACGGCCAGGGCGAGCACGGCCACGACGAGCGCGAGACCGAGCGCCCTCCTGCGGCTCGCAGCCGACCCGCGGTTCCTCTCGACGACGGCATCCAGCGCGTTCACGAGGCGGTCTTCCTCGTCCGGGCGGCGCGGAGACCGTTGAGGATGACGATGACCTCGGCGATCTCGTGCACCAGCACCACCGCGGCCAGCCCCAGCAGGCCGAACAGGGCGAGCGGGAGCAGGGCGGTGATGATCAGCAGGGACAGGATGATGTTCTGGTTGATGATGTGCCTGCCGCGGCGGGCGTGGTCGAACGCGCGCGGGAGGAGCCGCAGGTCGTGGCCGGTGAACGCGACGTCGGCGGACTCGATCGCGGCGTCGGAACCTGTCGCGCCCATCGCGATTCCGATGTCTGAGGCGGCCAGGGCGGGGGCGTCGTTGATGCCGTCGCCGATCATCGCGACCGAGCCGTGCCTGCCCAGTTCGCTGATTGCGGCGGCCTTGTCCTCGGGACGCAGCTCGGCGCGCACGTCCTCGATCCCGGCCTGCATTGCCAGCGCCCGGGCGGTGCGGGTGTTGTCGCCGGTGAGCATGGTCATCCCGACGTCCTGGGCGGCGAGGGTGCGGACCACCTCGGGGACCTCGGGGCGCAGCTCGTCGCGGACCCCGATCGCCGCGACCGGGACGTCGTCGCGGTGGACGATGACGACGGTCATGCCCTGCTCCTCCAGGCCCGCGACCTGGTCCTTGAGCGTTCCCGCGTCCAGCCAGCGTGGGCTG
The DNA here is from genome assembly GCF_050408615.1 of Microbacterium alcoholitolerans. Lineage (NCBI taxonomy): Bacteria > Bacillati > Actinomycetota > Actinomycetes > Micrococcales > Microbacteriaceae > Microbacterium > Microbacterium alcoholitolerans. Next base: position 2,321,829 of record NZ_JBNTKD010000001.1, read on the forward strand.
CCGACGGTGATCCGGGCCCCGTCGAGGGTGCCCTCGATGCCGTGCCCGGCTTGCTCGGTGACGTCCAGGGCGGCGGGGGCTCCGGGCGAGGCGGCGGTGATCGCGGCGGCCAGCGGGTGGGTGCTGTGCTGCTCCAGCGACGCTGCCCATGCCAGGGCCTGCGCCTCGCCCACCCCGTCGGCGGTGAGGACGGTGGTGACGGCGGGCTCGTTGCGGGTGAGGGTGCCGGTTTTGTCGACGGCGACGTGGCGGATCACGCCGAAGCGCTCGAAGACCGCGCCGGATTTGATGATCACGCCGAACTTGCTCGCCGAGCCGATTGCGGCGACGACGGTGAGCGGGACGGAGATCGCCAGCGCGCACGGCGACGCGGCGACGAGCACCACGAGGGCGCGGGTGATCCACAGCTCCGGGTCGCCCAGCAGCGAGCCGATGACCGCGACGAGGGCGGCGAGGATCAGCACGCCGGGCACGAGCGGGCGGGCGATGCGGTCGGCCAGGCGGGCGCGGTCGCCCTTCTCGGTCTGCGCCTGCTCGACCAGCTCCACGATCGTGGTCAGCGAGTTGTCCGTGCCCGCCGCGGTCGTCTCGACCTCCAGGGCACCGGCGGTGTTGATCGCCCCGGCCGACACCGCGTCGCCGGGCTCGACCTCCACCGGGATCGACTCGCCGGTGATCGCCGAGGTGTCCAGGCTCGACCGGCCCGCATGCACGATGCCGTCGGTCGCGATCCGCTCCCCGGGACGCACCAGCATGAGCTGCCCGACCTGGAGGTCCTTCGCGGCGACCTCCACGGACGCGCTGTCCTGCCGGATGGTCGCGGTCTCCGGGACGAGCTTGAGCAGCGCCCGCAGCCCGCCGCGGGCGCGATCCATGGCCTTGTCCTCCAGCGCTTCGGCGATGGAGTACAGGAACGCCAACGCGGCGGCCTCCTCGACGTAGCCGAGGATGACCGCGCCGACCGCGCTGATCGTCATCAGCAACCCGATGCCCAGCTTGCCCTTGAACAGCTTGCGGACCGCGCCCGGGGTGAACGTCGACGCGCCCAGCAGCAGGCCGATCCAGAACGCCACCAGCGCCGGGATCTCCGCGCCCGTCCATTCCAGGACCAGGCCCGTGCCCAAGGCGACGCCGGAGAACACCGGGACCATGATCCCGCGGTCCCGCCACCACGGACGCTCCCGCTCCTCCTCAGCCTCCTCGCCGACCCGGGTCTCCGGCTCGTCGCAGCCGCACGCCGCGCTCACGCGCCCGCTCCCGTCCCGCAGCAACCCGGCACCGTGCACTCGTCGTCCACGCACGGCGCGTGCTCGTCCACCGCCAGCGTCACGTCCACGAGCGCCGTGAGCGCCGCCGCGAGGTGCGGGTCGGCGATCTCGTAGCGCGTCTGCCGCCCCTCCGGCTCGGCGACCACAATCCCGCAGTCGCGCAGGCACGTCAGGTGGTTCGACACGTTGGAGCGCGTCAGCTCCAGTTCACGCGAAAGCACGGCCGGGTAGCTCGGCCCGTTCAGCAGGGTCATCAGGATCCGGGAGCGCGTCGGGTCCGCCATGGCCCGGCCCAGCCGGTTCATGACGTCGAGGCGAGAAGCAATAGTCAGCATGCACTGAACTATACAGCGTTTACTGACCTAATGCGGTCTATGGCAACTGGTTGCATCGGATTGTGTGACTACCCACGGACGCTAGCTCGAGCAAATGTGACCTACGCCCCCTCCCCCCGGGGCGCTAGATCGGCGTCGCGAACAAGGCGAGCGCGACACCCTGCTGGCGCAAACGGCGAGGGAGAGTCGAACTCGAAGTGATCAACCCGGCCTCGATTGTGCGCAGCGAGTCAGTCGGGGACGCGGTGACCGCCAGTAAGCCCCCGGTCAACCCAGCTTCTCAGTCTGTCGGCGGAAGAAATGCTCCGCGGGGATTATTCGCCCGCCCATCTGAGTCAGATCAGCTCGTCAACCAGCTTCTCGATGCGTGCGCGGATCTCGTCGCGGATGGGACGCACGGCGTCGATGCTCTGTCCTGCGGGGTCGTCGAGCTTCCAGTCCTCGTAGCGCTTTCCGGGGAAGAACGGGCAGGCGTCGCCGCATCCCATCGTGATGACGACGTCGGAGGCCTGCAACGCCTCGGTGGTCAGGATCTTGGGCTGCTCGGTGGTGATGTCGATGCCGAGCTCACCCATGGCCTCGACGGCGATGGGGTTGATCTGGTCAGCGGGCATGGATCCTGCGGAGCGGACCTCGATGCGGTCGCCGGCGATGTCGCGGAGGAATCCCGCGGCCATCTGCGAGCGGCCGGCGTTGTGCACGCAGACGAAGAGGACGGAGGGCTTGGCGGATGTGTCGGTCATGAGGGCTCCTGCGGGTGCGGTCAGTGGGTGAGCTGGTCGATGAGGGCGCGGACGCGGTCTTCGATGTCGTCGCGGATGGCTTCGACGCCTTCGCGGGAGGCGAGGGCGGGGTCGCCGACGGCCCAGTCGTCGTAGCGGACGCCGGGGATGATCGGGCAGACGTCGCCACAGCCCATCGTGATCACCACGTCAGCGGCACGGACCGCGTCGTCGGTGAGGGGCTTGGGGAACCGCTCGCCCGCGGCATCGCCTTCGATCTCTGCGAGGATCGAGCGCACGTGAGGGTGAATGACCTCGGCGGGGCTGGATCCGGCGGAGCGGGCGATGACCTTGCCGCCGGCGATCTGGTTGACGAGAGCTGCTGCCATCTGGGAGCGTCCGGCGTTGGCGACGCAGACGAACAGCACCTGCGGCACCGACTGGTCGCGGTCACGGGTGAGGTCAGCGAGCCGCTGACGAGCGAACCGTTCGGTGAGCGGGACGAGGGCGCCGGTGACCTTGGCCGTGCGGGCGAGCGAGGTGTAGGACTCACGAACGATGCTCAGCACCGTCTCCGGGGCGAGTTCGGGGACCTCGGCTGCGAGTTCGTCGGCGAGGTGGGTGATCCGGATGTCGAAGTCGGGGCGACTGTCGCGGTCTTCGCTGTCGCCATCCACGCCAGGCGCGGTCATGGTCGCCGGCGCGAAGGAGTCCAGTAGCGCGGTGACGGCGCCGCGGCGGCCCGGGTTGATGCGGTACCAGACCCACGTCCCGCGGCGTTCGGAGGTGAGCACGTCGACGTCTTTGAGCACCTTCAGGTGGTGGGAGACGGTGGGCTGGGACACGTCGGCGAGCTCGGCGAGGTCGCAGACGCAGGACTCGCCGCGCGGGTCGGAGGCGATGGCAGAGAGCATGCGCAGGCGCAGCGGGTCGGAGAGGGCCTTCAGGGTCGCGGCGACAGCGGATGCCGCCTCTTGGCCGATGGCGTGCGTGGCGACGGGGCTGCAGGCGTCCGCGGCGTCCGCGATGGTGACGTTCATGAGGTGATCCTCTCGCCGGTGTACGGATCGGTGTGGAACCAGGCGCGTGCCGCCCACAGGGAGACGTAGACGAGCCCGACGAGGACGGGGACTTCGATGAGGGGGCCGACCACGCCGGCGAGGGCCTGGCCGGAGGCGGCGCCGAAGGTGCCGATGGCGACCGCGATGGCGAGCTCGAAGTTGTTGCCAGCGGCCGTGAACGCCAGCGATGTGGAGCGGGCGTAGTTCAGCCCCAAGACCTTGCCGAGCAGGAGACCTGCGAACCACATCAGCCCGAAGTAGGCCAGCAGCGGCAGCGCGATCCGGGCGACATCCAGGGGCTTGGCCAGGACCGCGTCGCCCTGCAGCGCGAACAGCAGCACGATGGTGAACAGCAGCCCGTACAGCGCCCACGGGCTGATCACGGGGAGGAACTTCTGCTCATACCAGTCCCGCCCGCGGCGCTTCTCGCCGATGTATCGGGACGCGAACCCGGCGACGAGCGGAACGCCCAGGAAGACCAGCACGTTGAGGGCGATCTGCCAGACCGAGATCTCGACCCCCTGGGTATCCAGGCCCAGCCAGCCGGGAAGCACCGTGAGGTAGAACCAGCCCAGCAGCGAGAACGCGACGACCTGGAACACCGAGTTGATGGCGACGAGCACGGCGGTGGCCTCGCGGTCGCCGCAGGCGAGGTCGTTCCAGATGACGACCATGGCGATGCAGCGTGCGAGGCCGACGATGATCAGCCCGGTGCGGTACTCGGGCAGGTCCGGGAGGAAGATCCACGCGAGCGCGAACATCAGCGCGGGGCCGACCAGCCAGTTCAGCACCAGCGAGGAGACCAGCAGCTTCTTGTCTCCGGTGACGGCGGCGACCTTGTCGTAGCGGACCTTCGCGAGCACCGGGTACATCATCACCAACAGCCCGAGCCCGATGGGCACCGAGATGCCGCCGACCTCCATGGCGGACAGCGCATCGGAGAGCGCGGGCACGAACCGGCCGAGGAGGAGCCCGGCGACCATGGCGAGCCCGATCCACAACGGCAGCCACTTGTCGAGCGTGGACAGACGCCGGACGGCCACGGGAGCAGAAGATGCGGTTGCGGTACTCATGAGATCAGGGCCTCGATTTTCTCGGCGATGACGGGCTTCGGGTGCGCGCCGATGAGGATGTCCGTGCGGGCACCGTCACGGTAGAACCCGAGCGTCGGGATTGAGGTCACGCCGGCGGCAGTGACCGTCTCGGGGTTCTGGTCGGCGTCGACCTTGACGATCTTCACCCGCCCGTCGTACTCGGCCGCCAGCTGCTCGAGCAGCGGAGCGACCTGGCGGCACGGCCCGCACCAGGTGGCCCAGATGTCCACCACGACGGGGATGTCGGAGCCGAGGACCTCGTCGTGGAATGTGGCGTCGGTGACAGCCGTGAGCGTGCTCATGCGAAGACCTCCTCAGTCTCGGTCAAGGCGTCAGTCTGGGGCAGAGGCGCAGCGTCTTCCTCGAGGGCGGAGAGGAAGTGCTGGGCGTCCTGGGCGGCAGCGCAGCCGGTACCCGCGGCGGTGATCGCCTGCCGGTAGGTGTGGTCCACCAGGTCTCCGGCCGCGAAGACGCCGGGGAGGTTGGTCCGCGTCGAGGGATGATCCACCAGAACGAAACCGGCCGCGTCGGTGTCGACGATTCCGGTGACGAGCTCGGAGCGCGGATCGTGGCCGATGGCGACGAAGAGCCCGGACGCAGGCATCTCCCACTCGACACCGGTGACGGTGTCGAGAAGGGTCACGGACTCGAGCTTCGCGGTCCCGTTGAGGCGTGCGACCTCGCTGTTCCACGCGACCTCGATCTTCGGGTGGTCGAGCACGCGTTGCGCCATGATCTTCGAAGCCCGGAACTCACTGCGGCGGTGCACGACGGTCACCTTCGATGCGAAGCGGGTGAGGAACAGGGCTTCCTCCATCGCGGAGTCGCCCCCGCCGACGACGACGATCTCCTGCTCGCGGAAGAAGAAACCATCGCACGTGGCACACCAGGAAACCCCGCGACCGGTCAGGCGCTCTTCGTCCGGGAGGCTGAGCTTGCGATAGGCGGAGCCCATGGCCAGGATCACCGCCCTGGCACGGAACGTCTCTCCAGCGCCGGTCTCGATGGTCTTGACCGGACCGTCCAGGTCCACGCGGACCGCGTCGTCGAGGAGGATGCGGGCGCCGAACCGCTCGGCCTGCTGGCGCATCGACTCCATCAGCTCCGGACCCTGCACTCCGTCGATGAAGCCGGGGAAGTTCTCCACCTCCGTCGTCGTCATCAGAGCGCCACCCGCCGTCACAGAACCAGCGATCACCACCGGGGCAAGCCCCGCACGAGCGGCATAGACCGCGGCGGTGTAACCCGCAGGGCCCGATCCAATGATGACCAGCTCAACCTCTTGATTCGACATGCTTCTATATTGACATTCTTCAAAGTAACGCGCAATCGGAGGTGAGGCAGTTCACCGACTCTTCACCTGGGCACGCGACGAGGGCGGCCTCCATCAGGAAGCCGCCCCCTCGGGAATCGGTCAGCGCGTCAGACGCTGATGGGTCGAGAACCGATCTGCAGCACCGACGGGGCGCCGCAGCAGCTGGCACCTTCGGCGTCGAATTCGCCGGCGCCGCCGCAGACGCCGGTGTCGGGAAGGACGAGCTCATTGCGGTCGGCGGCCTCAGGGTCGCCGGCGAGGTGAGCTGCGACGCTGCGCACCTGCTCGTACCCGGTGAGGGCCAGGAACGTGGGCGCGCGGCCATACGACTTTGCGCCGACGATGAACAACCCCTGCTCGGGCTGGGTCAACTGGCGGGCACCCGTGGCGCCGACCGATCCGCAGGAGTGGATGTTCGGGTCGATCTCCGACGCGATCCCCGCCACCGCATCCAAGGACCCGTCCAGGTCGATGCGCACCTCTCGCAGGATGCTCGTGTCGGGCCGGAACCCCGTGAGGGCGAAGACGCGCGCGACACCGGAGATCTCCTGGCCGTTCTCGGCGATGACCGTGAGGGCACCGTCGTCCTGATGGAACTCGGCGACACGGAACCCGGTGACCACCTCGACCACGCCGGCTTCAATGACCTTTCGTGCACGAGAGCCGAGCGCGGCACGCTCGGGCAGCTCATCGCCCACACCTCCACCGAACACGTTCGTCGCGCTCCCACGGCGCAGCAGCCACGTCACCCGGATGCCCGGCGCGCGGCGGGCCAGCTCGCTCAGACGAAGCACGGTGTGCGTGGCCGAGTGGCCGGCACCGACGACGACCACATGCGTACCGGCCAGGTCGGAGACGTCATCGGGGATTCGGTAGGAGATACGGTCGGCCGCGGCGGTCTCGCCGACCGCGGGGTATCCGTCGGCACCAGCAGGGTTCGGCAGCGACCAGGTGCCGGTCGCGTCGATGACCGAGCTTGCGAGGATGCGGCCATCGCGGCCATCCTGGTCGACGGTGTGCACGACAAACGGCTGTGCCTTCCGGCCGCTCGCAACCACTTTGTCACGCCCCTGCCGCGCGATGCCCGTCACCGTCGTGCCGTAGAGGACTCGGTCGCCCAGCGTGTCCGCAAGTGGCGCGAGGTACTCGCTGACCCACTCCGCACCGGTCGGGTAGCCGCTCGCCGGCGCAGTCCAACCGGTCGGCTCAAGTAGCCGTCGCGCCGCGGCATCGGTGAGTTCCGGCCACCCCGAGAACAGCCGCACATGCCCCCACTCGGACACCGCAGCGCCGGCCGAAGCGCCGCGCTCGACGACCACGGCATCGACGCCGCGTTCAGTCAGGTGGGCGGCCGCGGCCAGGCCCTGCGGACCGGCACCGATGACGACGACGGGAAGCACGGGAATCTCAGACATCACATCTCCTCGGATCGAAAAACTTCAATACGAGAACATTCGCGCACCTATCGAAGTTTGTCAATACGTGTCAGACTAGCCTTGTGAGCGTGCCAACGACCATCGAAAAGTCCGCGTGCTGCGTGCCGCGGATCGCATCTGCCCTGACTGCAGAGGACGCTGAGCGCGTCGCGCGGGTGTTCAAGGCTATCGGCGACCCCACTCGGGTCATGCTGCTCTCCCTCATCGCTGGCAGCCCCGGCGGTGAAGCCTGCATCTGCGACCTCACCGCACCTGTCGGGCTCTCTCAGGGGACGGTATCGCACCATATGAAGCTGCTCGCCGATGCGGGTCTGGTGACTCGCGAGCAGCGCGGCAAGTGGGCGTACTTCGCCCTCAACGATGGAGCATTGGATGCTGCCGCCGACGCTCTTCGCTCTGTATGACGTCTGACGTGGCCGCCCCGGCCCGGCTCGGCGGGAGGCTGGCAGCCTTGTCCGTGGGGCAGGTCATCAGCTGGGGAATCCTGTACTACGCCCTCATCGTCGCGTCCCCGGCCATATCCGTCGCCACCGGCTGGCCGGTCACACTCGTCACGCTGTCGTTCTCTGCAGGTCTCATCGCCTCCGCCGTGGCCGGAGTCTTCATCGGCCGTTGGCTCGACGAGCGCGGTCCGCGCCTGATCATGACATTGGGAAGCATCGTCGGCCCGGCTGGACTCGTCGTCGTCGCCCTCGCCCCGAACCTCGCCCTGTTCACCGCCGGGTGGGTGATCGCTGGTGTCGCGCAGTCCGCCGTGCTCTACCAGGCCGCGTTCACCGTCATCGCCCGCCGCCACGGGACCCGGCGGCGCCCGGCGATGACCATCCTCACCCTGGCTGGCGGGCTCGCCTCCACCGTTTTCGCACCGGTCGTCGCCGGACTTCTCACGGTCACCGACTGGCGAACCACGTTCCTGATCCTCGCCGCATTCCTGCTTGTGACCACCGTGCCCCTTCACTGGTTCAGCCTGGAACGCCGTTGGGACCAGGTCCCGCACGGCCCGGCCGCGGACCACGTGCACACGGTCAGCACCGTCATCCGCACCCGCCGCTTCTGGATGCTCGAGCTATCGATGCTCACACTCGCAGCGGCGCTGTTCAGCGTCACCCTGGCGTTGATCCCTCTCTTCACCGAGAAAGGCATGAGCTACGAGCTCGCGGCCTGGGCGCTCGGACTCCTCGGCGCCGGACAGGTCATCGGCCGGCTCCTCTACGTCGCGATACCGCACACCGCAGCCCCGTGGATCCCGCTTGCGGCTACCGCCGGGCTGAGCGTCGTGTTCCTCGCCCTTCTCGCGCTCGTGCCTGGCCCGCCGTGGCTGTTGATCGTCATCGGGATCGCGGCAGGTGCCGTACGCGGCGCGCAGACACTCGTCCAAGGTTCCGCTGTCGCCGACCGGTGGGGAGTCCGTAACTACGGCTCCATCAACGGCGTCTTCGCCGCACCCATCACCCTCATCAGCGCGGTCGGTCCCGCCCTTGGCCCCCTGCTCGCGGCCGCTACCGGCTCCTACACGGCGATGGCCCTGAGCGCCGTGATGCTGGCAGCCGTCTCTCTGGGCCTCGCTCGCTTCTCCTGATATCGCTGGCGTTCTCATTCACATGGACTCGCGCCGTGCGGTCGCGATGACCCTCGCGAGATGGGGATCACACCCGCAAGTCCGGGTAGTTCGACCAGGTTCCGCCGGCCATACTCTTGCGACGGTCTGCAGTGGTGGTGCGGATACCAACCACATCTGCGACCACGGCGGCCGGCATTCGCATGGCAAGGAGATTCATCCGGGTCTCACGCGACACACGCGGGCGAATCCCGAGTTCACCCAGGCGAAGTCGGATGTACGCCGCGGTCATGTGCGTCCCTGGCGAGAGCCCCTCGAACAGCCAGCTTGATGCACCTGTGGCGTACCCTCGTCGGGGTTCCGCCTCGAGTTGCCGACGAACGAGATTGCCGACCGTGTCATCGAGCACGACGGGTGTGACGCCGAACTGCACAGTCACCTTGTCCGGTGTGGCGTCGATTTGATCGCGAGTCATGCTGACGGCGCGACCGAGTATCTGGGCGTACAGGAGCACGAAGAGCCCGGCGACGCGCACTTCGAGCTCGATCTCCTCGTCGTAGAGGAGGAGATCGACAGCGCGCCACAACTCATCCTCGGTCATGGACGACATCGTGTTTCGCGCAGCACGGACGTTCGTGGTGAGGTCGTCGGACAATCGTGATCGGGTCGCCCACCGCACGAAGTGCTCCACAGGCTCTCGGGTCTTGATACGGGCGATGTAGTGGTCGAGTGTGCGCTGGTCCAGATCGCCGACCGTCAGATCACTGGCATCCAGCCAGGCAAGGAACCTTACGACCGCAGCGAGATGGCCGCGCTGCCCGTTGAAGGCTTCCATGGACAGGTCTCGACCACGATCTCGGTACCGTCGGTGTAGTTTCGGCAGGATGTCCCATCGGTAGAAGCGGCGGAGCTTGTTTCCGGTTGGGCGCTCGAGCGTCGCCGCCAAGGCGGCGACGTGCAGCGTGAGCTCGTGCTGAAACACATGGATCTGCGGCAGCACACCGGCTTCGATGAGTAGACGCCGGAAGTAGCGTGTTGCCGCCCCTTGTGGCAGGTGATCGAGGGCCGAATGGTCGAGAGGGAGTGCGCCCGTTGCCATGCCCCTCAGCGTTTCCGTTACATGCGGTCGCCGAAGCCAGCGGACAATCGAGCGCGGGTCCATCGGAGCGTTCCCGAGGTGTGTGCGGAGCCTGGTCAGCTCGACTGGCGCTTCCTCCGCGGGGCCGATGAGCTCGTCTAGACGCGCTTGCAGCCTGCAGCGGCCGCAGTGAGTTCCGGTCAGGAACTCCTCGCTACCGCATGTGCGGCACGCGAATCGTGGCGGGTGGCCAGCACAGATCGCGCAGGAGATCACACCCTCCTTGGTGGTGAATGCAAGGACCCGGATGTTCCCACACAAGGGGCACTCGGACGGGTTTCGGCGGAGTGCGCTGTAGCAGACGTTGCAGATCCTTCCACCGAGCAGAGAGTACAGACCCACAGCCGTACGTCCGCACCGGTCGCAGACCCGCAAGGGAGCTTCCGTCATCATCGGCCAGGATCGGCGGGACGATGAAGTCGCGCACGCACCGGACGCAGATCCCCAATCGCCGTGTCACGCCCGCGCGCGGTGCCCGTCTTCCTCGCCACCGCCGGCTGCGCCTTAACGGTGATTAGATCGTTCGGCTGGCATCCGAAGATGCGGCACAGCGCCGCCAGCACTTCGACGTTCAACCGCTCCGGGGTCCTGGTGACCAGCCGATACACCTGCTCACGGGACAGCACGACCCCCTGTTCACGCAGCGGTGCAAGTAGCTCGGTGGTCTGAAACATCCCGGCTTCAGCCATCACGGCGCGCAGGTGCCAGTCGATGGACCCCTTGGATTCAGTCGTCATTGCGGTTCTCCGTGTTCCTCTTCAGCGCATCGGCGAGCACGCGGTTCTTGTAGTCGTCCCCGACGGACGTGTAGATCGCCGTCGTCGAGGCGTACGCGTGGCCCACCTGATCCTGTACGAACTTCTCGCTGTAACCCCACTCGATGAGGTTTGTCACATAGGTGTGCCGCAGCGAATGCAGGGTGAGCTCCTCCGGAAGCCCGACCTCGTCACGCAGCTCGGCGAAACGGTCATTCAGATAGCGGCCGCTGACTCTCGTCCGGCGCTCCGTCGGCCAGAGGACGCCCGTCTCCCAGTCGCCGATCATCCGCGGCCGCCCCTGGTCCGCCCAATGAGTGAGCCCGTCAACGATCCAGTCGAACTCGGGCAGCGTCAATACGGTCCGTCGCTTCGGGCCAGTCCCTCGGCTGCCCTTCCCGTGCCGGACATACACGGCACCGAAACTGCCGAACTGGGGCGCCATCGGGTTCGACCGCAGATCCGCGATATCAAGCCCGATGCACTCGGAGCGCCTCAGCCCGAACGCGTAAATGGTCTTGAACATCTGCGCGTTGCGGAGCGCGGCGAGTGCACCCTTCCTCCTGTGGCGAACGATGGTCTCCACCCGAGCGTCCGCGGCATCGAAGAACTGCTCCAGCTCGTCGAAGGTGAGCGCGCGCTTCCCTGGATCGCCTTCATAGTCCAGCAAGTGCGCGATGGTGTTCCAGTCGTGACAGATCTGCTGAGGGGCCTCCCCGAAGCGCGCCAAGCACTCCGCCTGCCAGCCATACCGCGGGTCCGTGAGGAAGTCGCAGAACAGGCGGATCTTCGCCTGGTAGCCCCGAATGGTCGACCGCTTCAAAGGCCCCTTGCCGTGTCGCACGCGCACCGAGTAGTCCTCCAGGTCCCGCGGCAGCCACTGCCATGGGTACGTCGCGCAGAACTCAGCGAAATCCTCGATGAACCGCCGCCGTGCGTCGATGGTTGTCGCCTGCAACCCGCGGCTCGCTTGCTGGTCACCCCAGCCATCCAGCATCGACTCGAAGACGTACTTTCCCTCATCGAGGGCGATGACATTCCCTGTCAACCGCAACGACGACCGACCATCATCATCTGAACCAGTGCGCACGCATCTATGGTTGCAATAAATGCATCATTGTTGCAACCATGACCACCGATAATCTTCCACTTGAAGCTGTTTGCTCACTATCACAACACCACACCGGGGCCCCAAATGGTGCCGGGTAGCCCAATCGCCCTCATTGGCGCCGCGGGTGACAGCCGCGGAACTCTCGATGCGCTTGCGTGCTCACGTGGGGCCTCCGCCGCAGAGGACGCTTCAGTGACGAGAAACACCTGTTCAGCCTTCTAATCGCGGCCTAGTGATGCACCTGATGTTGATACTTCTCGGTCCACGTTCCCGCGCGAAGCGCCCGCACACGCCGAAGCACCCGGCGCGGCATCAGGCGATGTCGGATGCTGCGGTGCGGTCCTCGTCGGCGCGCAGTCCGTAGAGCGTCTCGAGTGCCGCGGTGAACTCGTCGCCCCGGCCCTCGGCTGCCAGCTCATGGGCGCGGGCGGTCGGGGTGTGCAGCAGCACGCCGGCCAGGTGGCGCATGGCCTGCTCCACCAGGCCGTCGTCATCGCCGCGGCGGCGGGCACGATCGATCTCGGCTTCGAGCAGCCCGAAGATGTGGGTGCGCAGCGCGACGACCGCCGGTGTCACGCTCTGGCGTGAGCCGGACAGGTGGAAGCTCTCCGCCGCCTCGCGCACGACGTCGCGGGCGGCATCCGTCGCGTGCAGCTCCTCGAGAGGCGCGTGCAGGCGGATCGTCTCGAGGTCCAGCAGCGTCACGCCCTCGACCTGCGCGACCGTCGGGTCGACGTTTCGGGGCATGCCCAGGTCGATCACGAGCTGCGAGTGCGGTGCGCCGGCCGAATGGGTCGCCGCGCCCACCGGGCATCCGGCATCCGTCTGGTTCACCCGACGCGACAGCTGCGCGGGACCGAGCACGGGTTCCGTGGCGGCGGTGCAGGTGATCAGCAGAGTGGACTGCTGCACCATGGCGGCATAGTCGGCGACCGCGACCGCACGCACGCCGTACTTCTTCGCGAACAGCTCGGCCCGGCCCGACGGCGAGAACACCGAGATGTCGACGGCGCCGCGCTCGCGCAAGGTGGCGAGGGTGACCGCGGCGTACTGGCCGGTGCCGACCAGCAGCACGCGCTCAGTCGACCAGTCGGCGATGCGGCTGTCGGCCAGTTCGAGCGAAAGACGCACCAGCGAGCGGCCCGCCCGGTGCAGCGCGGTGACGTTCTTGACCTTGCGCTGCGCCTGGCTCGCGCGCTGGAACAGGCGCTCCAGCTCGGATGACGTCGTGCCCTGCTCCCGGGCATCCGAAAGGGCACGGCGGACCTGACCGGCGATCTCGCCCTCGCCCGAGACGACGGACTCGAGGCCGGAGGCGACGGCGAAGAGGTGCTCGGCGACATGGCGGTCGCTGACGAGACGGTACGAGCCGTCGAGATCGGATGCCGGGATGCCGGTCGCCTGCGCAACGGCATACAGCACTGCGTCCTGCGTGAGCCCGTCTGCGTCGATGTACGCCTCGAAGCGGTTGCACGTGGCGAGCACGACCGCACCGTCGGCGCCGGCATCCACCAGGTTCGGGGCGACGGCTTCGGGGTGGCGGCTGAGTCGTTCGAGCAGTTCGAAGGAGGCGGTCTTGTGACTCGCCGAGACGCAGAGCAGCACGACAGGATTGTACCCACCGCGCCTTTGAGCGAGCTTGGCGCGGGCCATGCAGCAGATCGTGCGCGGCACCGGTGGGGAGACGCATAGGCACGGCTGTCACGATGGGAGCATGAGCGATCTGCTGCGTGCCCTCTCGGGCGAGACCCCCGAGCGCACTCCCGTCTGGTTCATGCGTCAGGCCGGACGCTCCCTTCCCGAGTACCGCGAGCTGCGCGTCGGGACTCGGATGCTGGATGCCTGCCTGACCCCCGAACTCGCCTCCGAGATCACGCTGCAGCCGGTGCGCCGGCACGGCGTGGACGCCGCCGTCTTCTTCAGCGACATCGTCATCCCGCTGCGCCTCGCCGGCATCGACGTCGTGATCGAGCCGGGGCGAGGTCCGGTGTTCGCGAACCCCGTGCGCACCGCCGACGACGTGGCGCGCATCACCGCGATCGACCCGGGCGACCTCGATGGCACGGCGATCGCCGAAGCCGTGCGGCTGACCGTCGCCGAACTCGGCGAGACGCCGCTGATCGGCTTCGCAGGTGCGCCGTTCACGCTCGCCGCGTACCTGATCGAGGGTGGCCCGTCGAAGGAGCACATGCGGGCCCGAGCCATGATGCACGCCGATCCCGATTCGTGGAATGCGCTCGCCGGATGGCTCGCGCGCATCTCGCGCCGCTTCCTCGAGATCCAGCGTGACGCGGGCGCATCCGTCGTGCAGCTCTTCGACTCGTGGGCGGGGTCCCTCAGCCCTGCCGATTACCGGATGCACGTTGCTCCGCACTCGCACGCCGCGCTGGAAGGGATCGGGCTTCCCCGCATCCACTTCGGCGTCGGCACGGGACCGTTCCTCGCCGACACGCGCCTCGGCGGCATCGCGGACGCCGTCGGCGTCGACTGGCGGATGCCGCTGGACGAGGCGATCCGCATCGTCGGCCCTGACACAGCCGTGCAGGGAAACATCGACCCGGCGATGCTGCAGGCGCCGTGGCCGGTGCTCGAAGCGCACGTGCGGGACGTCATCGAGCGGGGCCGCGGGGCGAAGGGGCACATCCTCAATCTCGGTCACGGCGTGCCACCCGAGACCGATCCCGATCAGCTGACCCGGATCGTCGCCCTCGCGCACGGCGAACTCTGACGGGACGCGGCCGCCGCCCGGGTCTGCGGGCACGACCGCGCCGGTGAAAGAATCAAGAGCATGACCGAACACGACGCACCCGAGCTCGCTGCACGCGCGTCGGAGCAGCACGTCGTCGTCATCGGCGGCGGCATCGGCGGACTCGTCGCGGCGCGCGAGTGCGCGAAGGTGGGCATGCGCGTCACGCTGCTCGAGGCGACGGATGCCCTCGGCGGCAGCATCCGCTCGGCCGAACTCGACGGCATCACCGTCGACGCAGGGGCCGAGAGCTTCGCGACCCGCGGCGGGCACGTGCGTGCGCTCATCGACGAACTCGGTCTCGGCGACCTCGTCGTCGCCCCCGAGCGTGGCGGCGCGTGGCTGAGCGGGATTCCGGATGCCCCGGCTGCGCCCCTGCCGATCGGCGGTCTGCTGGGCATCCCCGCCAACCCGTTCCAGGAGGACGTGCGCCGGATCATCGGCTGGCGCGGCGCCTGGCGTGCTTACATCGACCGGCTGCGGCCCCCGCTCACGATCGGCCACGAGCGCAGCCTCGGCAGACTGGTGCGCTCGCGCATGGGAGCCCGCGTGCGCGATCGCCTCGTCGCGCCTGTCACCGCCGGCGTCTACTCGGCCGATCCCGACGCGGTCGACACCGATGTCGCGGCACCCGGTCTGAACGCGGCCCTCACCCGGGTGGGATCGCTCAGCGGTGCGGTCGCCGCGCTCGCTGCGAGCCGCAAGGGCAAGGCACCCGGCGCCGCGGTGCTGGGACTGAGCGGCGGCATGGGCCGCCTGGTCGACGCACTGCGCGCAGAACTAGACAAGTACGGCGTCGACGTGCGCACCGATGCGCGCGTGACACGGCTCGAGCGGATCGGCGACAGCTGGAGCGTAGAGCACGAGGTGACGATGCCCGCCGAGCCCTTCGACATCGAGACCGCTGCCGTCGACCCCACCGACCCCGACGCTGTCTCTGTCGACGCGACCTCTGTCGACCTTGTCTCCGTCGACGCGACCGCCGCGCCGCTCACCGCCACCGGCGTCATCGTCGCGACCTCCGAGCCCGCCGCGCGCCGGCTGCTCGACGGGCACGTCACCGGCTTGGGAGATGCCGGTCCGGCGCCGGAGATCGAGATCATCACCCTGCTGCTGGACGCTCCAGCGCTCGATCTCGCCCCGCGCGGAAGCGGCGTGCTCACCGTGCCGGGCAGTCACACGGCCAAGGCGCTCACCCACTCCACCGCCAAGTGGAGCTGGCTCCGCGAGATGGCGAACGGCCGGCACGTGGTGCGGGTGTCTTTCGGCACGCAGGGCGAGCCGGCTGCGACCGCCGCCCTCGATGACTCCGCGGCCGCGCAATTGGCGCTGTCCGAGGCATCCGCCCTGCTCGGCGTCGCGCTGGCGCCGCAGCAGCTGCTCACCGCGCACCGCGGGCGGTTCGTGCAGGCCCAGCCGACGTCGCTGATCGGCGCGGCGGAGCACCGTACGGCCGCACGCGCCGCGGTGCAGAACGTGGCGGGGCTGGCCGTCGTCGGCGCGTGGATGTCGGGAACGGGTCTCGCGCAGGTGATTCCGGATGCCATCGCCGAGACCGACCGGCTGCGCAGCACCCTCCTCTGGGACTGAAAGATCCCTCCGGGCCTGATCCATACACTCTGCGAGCGCATCGCGCAACGGTAGATGCCGAATCGGGAATATGCGACTAATCTGGAAGCGATCACGCGGGGTGGACTCGATCCGGCCCGTGAAGACGCCGCAACAAACGTCAGGAGGCTCCCATGAAAGGGAAGATCGGACTCGTCGTCGGACTCGGCGTAGGTTATGTGCTCGGCACTCGCGCCGGGCGCGAGCGCTATGAGCAGATCAAGACGCAGTGGCTGAAGGTCTGGCACACCGATCCCGTGCAGGAGCAGGTCGCCCGCGTGCAGGACTTCGCGAAGTCGCAGGCCGCCGCGGTTCCCGGCGCAGTCTGGAACGGCGCTGTCAAGGTCGTGAAGGCCGCCTCCTCTTCCGGCACCCCCGCTGAGAAGCTCGACAAGGCCGTCGACGCGGCGAAGGACGCCGCAGGAGGCGTGGCCGACGCGGCCGAGGATGCCACGGAGGGCGTGCAGAAGCGCGCCGCCGAGAGGAAGAGCGCCGCCAAGCCGGCCCCCAAGAGCTCGGCGCAGAAGAACGGATCCTGACGTGCGCCGCGGATACCGCGATCGCGCCGACGACAGCCTGCTGACCCTGCTCGGCGACCTGCCGGAGCTGGTGCGCAACCTCGTCACCGCCGAGGTCGAGGCCGCCAAGGCATGGGTCAGGCGCACCGCGAAGGACGGGCTGTTCGGCAGCCTGTGGTTCATCATCACGCTGTTCCTGCTGTTCTGGGCCATCCCCGTGCTTCTCGCGTTCGGCATCATCGGCCTGTCTTCGTGGTGGCCGGCATGGGTGGCTGCGCTTGCCGTGTTCGGCTTCCTGCTGCTCGGAGCCGTGATCTTCGCGCTGCTCGGGCTCATGCGCTTCCGCAAGATCGTCAAGCGCAAGAACCCGGCTCAGGCAGTGGCCACCGACGTCCGTCTCGTGAAGGAGGCCGGCAATGACGAATTCTGACCCGCAGCTGAATGCCGCTGACCTGCCGCGCACGGCCGTGGCGTACGGGATCACCGACCCCGTCGAGTCCGCCCGCGCAGAACTCAAGGCCGCACTGGCCGCGATCGAGGTGCGCGGCAACTTCCCGCGCCGCATCGAGAAGGCCTCGCAGCGGGGCATCGTGCAAGCTCGTGCGTTCGCTCACCGCAACCCGGTGGGTGCAGCAGCGGCCGTCGCCGGCGTCGCCGCGGTCGTCGGCGGACTGGTCTGGGCGATCGCCCGCGCAGCATCCCGCTGAGCACCGCTGGCGAGCATCGCCTCGCCGCGGTGCCCGCGAACCGTCTCGCTGAGCGCCCTGACGGCGCCGGTTCGCCCTCCACAGGTTGAAGGGGCACACTGGAATCATGTCCGAAGCGCATGATGACAACCCGTCCGGATTCACCCTGTGGGCCGTATGGCGCCGCAACCCGGACGCCCCCGTCGCCGAGAGCGATGCGACCGAACTCGAGACGATCGTCGGTCACATCGAGGACTCCGGCGTCAGCGTCCGCGGGTTCTACGACGTCAGTGGTCTGAAGGCCGACGCCGACCTCATGGTCTGGCTGCACGGCGACACCGCCGAAGAACTGCAGCGCGCCCTGCGTCGTCTGCGCCGCACCGAGTTGCTGAAGACGCTGCTGCCCGTGTGGAACGTGATGGGCGTGCACCGCGACGCCGAGTTCAACCGCGCCCATGTGCCGGGATTCCTCCGGGGGATCGAGCCCAAGGGATGGCTGTGCCTGTACCCGTTCGTGCGCACCCCGGAGTGGTATCTGATCGATGAGGCGGATCGCCGGCGCATGCTCGCCGATCACGGCCGCAGGGGCGCCGCGTTCACCGGCGTCATCGCCAACACGGTCGCCGCGTTCGCGCTGGGCGACTACGAGTGGCTGCTGCCGCTCGAAGCGGACGACCCGACCGAGCTCGTCGACCTGATGCGCGACCTGCGCTACACCGAGGCGCGCAACTACGTGAAGGAGGAGGTGCCCTTCTACACCGGGCGCCGCCTGCGCTTCGACGAGATCGCCGACGTGCTGCAGTGACCGCTTCGGCATCCGCCCCCATCCGGCTCGGAACGCGGCGCAGCGCGCTCGCGCAGGCACAGTCCGGCCACGTCGCCGATGCGCTCGCCGCGATCTCCGGCCGTCCGGTCGAGCTCGTGCCGATCGTCTCCGAGGGCGACACGAATCGGGCATCCCTGTCGGTGATCGGCGGCACGGGCATCTTCGCCAACCGGCTGCGGGAGGCGCTCGTCGCCGGAGAGTGCGACATCCTCGTTCACTCCCTCAAGGATCTGCCCACCGCGGTCCCGCCCGAGCTCGTCATCGCCGCCACCCCGCCGCGCGAAGACGCCCGTGACGTCGTCATCACTCGCGACGGCACGCCCCTGCACGAGCTCGCTCCGGGCAGCAAGATCGGAACCGGCGCTCCGCGGCGCATCGCACAGGTGCGTCGCCGCGCGCCGCACGCACAGGTCGTCGACATCCGCGGCAACGTCGACTCGCGTCTCGCGCGCGTCGAGTCCGGGGAACTGGACGCTGTGATCCTCGCCGCGGCGGGACTGTCGCGTCTGGGATCCGAGTCGACCCTGCATCGTGAAGAGCTCGGGCTCGCCGAGTGGCCGACCGCACCGGGGCAGGGCTCGCTGGCGGTCGAGACCGTCGCCGACGCGCCCGCGGAACTGCTCGCTGCGCTCGCCCGGCTCGACGACGAGGACACCCGCCTCGCCGTCACCGTCGAGCGCGCGATCCTCGCCGGGCTCGAAGTCGGATGCCAGGCGCCGATGGCCGCGCACGCGGTCGTAACAGGCGACAGCATCCGAGTCCGCGCCGTCGTCTACGAGCCGGGTGGAGGGCGCCGGATCGGACTCGACGTCACCGAGTCCCTGAACCGGGGGTATATTCGACGGAACGGCAGCGGCAACGATGCGGATGCTGCCGATGGTGCAGACCCGATGTGCACAGCCCGTGGCATCGGCGATTCTGCGGCCCATCGGCTGCTCGAACAGGGAGCGGCCGACCTCCTCCCGTGAGAGTGATCTGATGACTGCTTCCGAAACAAAGACGGCCCGGCCGCTGGACGGCTGGCGAGTTCTGGTGCCCCGCGGTGGTCCGTGGGGCGACAGCGTCGCTGCGAGTCTGCGTGCGCAGGGAGCAGTTCCGGTGGTGGCACCGCTGATCAACTTCGCCCCCACCACCGATCAGGAGGCGCTCGATGTCGCCCTCGCCCGGCTGCAGGACGGGCACTACGACTGGCTGACCGTCACCAGCGCGACCACGGTCGACGTCCTCTTCGCGCATCGCGTGGAGATCCCGCGCACCACCAAGATCGCCGCCGTCGGCGAGACCACCGCGGCGGCGCTGCTGGCCGTCGGATACGACGTCACCCTGGTGCCGGAGCTCGACAACTCGGCTGCGGGGATGGCCGAGCAGATGATCGCACTCGAGCCCGAGCCCCGTCGCGTGCTCTCGCTGCGCAGCGAGATCGCCAAGCCGGTGCTGTCGGTCATGCTGAGCGACGCCGGCCACGATGTGGACAGCGTCGTCGCCTACCGCACCGTCGGCGTGCCGGTCACCGATCGGATCCGCCGCGACGTCGAGAACGGCCGCATCAACGCCATCCTGATCACCAGCGGCTCGGTCGCAGGTCAGGTGCGCGAGCAGTTCCCCGAGATCCCGGACTCCACCCTGCTGGCCGCGATCGGCCCGCGGACCGCGAAGGACGCCCGCAAGGCCGGGCTGACGATCGCCGCGGTCGCCGACCGGCAGACGGTGGATGCCCTGATCGACACCGTCTCGCAGTTCACACTGCCGCACGCAGCGGACGAGTTCGCACCGTGAGCCGCTATCCCGATGCCAGACTGCGCCGACTTCGCCAGTCGGCGCCGGTTCGCGAACTGATGCGCGAGACGTCGCTCGAGGCCCGGCAGCTGGTGCTGCCCATGTTCGTGCGCGAGGGCCTCGACGAGCCCTCGCCGATCGGCTCGATGCCCGGCGTGGTGCAGCACTCGCTCGACTCGCTGAAGAAAGCGGCGTCGGATGCTGCCGAAGCCGGCATCGGCGGCGTGATGCTCTTCGGTGTGCCCGCGGTGCGGGACGCCATCGGCTCGGGTGCGGATGACCCCGAGGGCATCCTCAACGTCGCCACGTCGGCCGTCGCCGCGGAGGTGGGCGATGCGCTCGTCGTGCAGACCGACCTGTGCCTGGACGAGTTCACCGACCACGGGCACTGCGGTGTCCTGGCCGACTCGGGGGCCGTCGACAACGACGCCACCCTCGAGCGATACGAGTCGATGGCATTGGCGCAGGCGCGCGCCGGCTCGCAGCTGCTGGGGCTCAGCGGCATGATGGACGGCCAGGTCGCGGCGATCCGCCGGGTGCTGGATGCCGAGGGCTTCACCGACACGCTGATCCTCGCCTACGCCGCCAAGTACGCCAGCGCCTTCTACGGCCCGTTCCGCGAAGCCGTCGACTCACAGCTGCAGGGCGACCGGCGCACCTACCAGATGGATCCGGGCAACCGCCGCGAGGGCGTGCGCGAAGCGCTGTTCGACCAGGACGAGGGCGCCGACATCGTGATGGTCAAGCCCGCGATGGGGTTCCTCGATGTGCTGCGCGAGGTGCGCGACGCGGTTGACGTCCCCGTGTGGGCGTACCAGGTGTCGGGCGAGTACGCGATGGTCGAGGCCGCCGCCGCGAACGGCTGGATCGACCGCCGCGCGGCGATCCTGGAGTCGCTGCTGTCGATCCGCCGGGCGGGTGCCGACGCCGTGCTGACGTACTGGGCGCTCGAGGCCGCCGGCTGGCTGCGCACTCGGTGACGAATCACTGATGGGCGTGGCGGATGCCGGCGCGTCGGACGGGTGACACGCCGACGTGGCCGGCGACCATCAGTGATCCGGCACGCCGGGCTCGAACATAGGCGCGGGATCTACGCTGGTCTGCATGGCCGATCGCAATGACTCCCTGTTCGACGCCGCCCGTGCGGTGATTCCCGGTGGCGTGAACTCGCCGGTGCGCGCGTACGGCTCGGTGGGCGGGACGCCGCGATTCCTGGCATCCGCTTCCGGCGCGACGGTGACGGATGCCACGGGCCGCAGCTACCTCGACCTCGTCGCCTCTTGGGGGCCGGCGCTGCTGGGTCACGCGCATCCCGAGGTCGTGCAGGCCGTGCAGGAGGCCGCGATGCGCGGTCTGTCGTTCGGCGCCCCGACGGAAGGCGAGGTCGAACTCGCCCAGGTGATCGCCGATCGGGTCCGCCACGGTGACGTGCGCCCGGTCGAGCGGGTGCGACTGGTCTCCACGGGCACCGAGGCGACGATGACCGCGATCCGCCTGGCGCGCGGCGCCACCGGACGCGACCTGCTCGTGAAGTTCGCCGGCCACTACCACGGCCACTCCGACGGGCTGCTGGCCGCCGCGGGATCAGGTGTCGCGACGCTCGCCCTGCCCGGCTCCGCCGGCGTGCCGGCGCCGATCGCCGCGCAGACGCTGGTGATCGACTACAACGATCCGGATGCCCTCGCCGCGGTGTTCGCCGAACACGGCGACCGCATCGCCGCGGTGATCGTCGAGGCCGCGTCGGCGAACATGGGTGTCGTCGCTCCCCTTCCCGATTTCAACCGGCTCATCGCCGAGACCGCTCACGCGCACGGCGCGCTGATGATCCTCGACGAGGTGCTCACCGGATTCCGCGTGCATCCCGCCGGATTCTGGGGCTTGCAGCAGCAGGACGGCGAGCACTACCAGCCTGACATCTTCACGTTCGGCAAGGTCGTCGGCGGTGGGATGCCTCTGGCCGCGCTCGGCGGCCGCGCCGAGATCATGGACCTGCTCGCCCCGGTCGGCCCGGTGTACCAGGCGGGGACGCTCTCGGGCAATCCGCTCTCGGTCGCCGCGGGCCTCGCCACTCTGCGCCTGGCGACGGATGACGTGTACGCCCGCATCGATGCGGCGGCCGATCGCCTGGCATCCGCTCTCGACGCCGCGCTGACCGGTGCCGGCGTCGTGCACGCCGTGCCGCGCGCAGGCAACCTGTTCGGCGTCGCCTTCGCCGCCGACGCGCCGCGCGACTACGCACAGGCCCAGGCGCAGGAGGCGTTCCGCTACGCGCCGTTCTTCCACGCGATGCGCGAGCAGGGCGTGGCGCTGCCGCCGAGCGTGTTCGAAGCATGGTTCCTCACGGCCGCACACGGCGACGAGGAGCTCGCTGCGATCGAGGCCGCACTGCCGGCTGCCGCGGCCGCTTCTGCCGCCGGCTGATCTTCGTCCCGGCCGCCACAACTCCGGAAGAGCCGCAGCGAAGCTGTCCGGTCGACGGCTTGCGCGCTCCGGGCGGGTGTTTCTCCGGAGTTGTGGCGCGCGCGGGCCGGTGGGCCGGGATTGTTGCGGTCCTGTGAGCAAGTCGCAGTGATCTTGCAGGGCGGCGCTGGCAGACTGGGGGCATGGTGACGTTGCTCTTGGATCAGACACGACTCGAGGTCGTCCTGTCACCGATTGAGCGCGCGTCGACCTTTCACCGTGACAACCTGCGGATCGAGCGCGAGCACATCACGAAGGTGCAGCTGACCCAGGATGCCTGGACCTGGCTGCGCGGTGTGCCCGGCCCCGGCACCTACATCCCCGGGATCCTCGCCGCCGGCACCTGGAAGGGTGCAGGCACGACCGACTTCGTGCTCATCCGCCGCCGTCGCCCGAGCGTCGTGATCGATCTCGACGGCGATGAGCAGTACCAGCGGCTGATCCTCACGACTCGGCACGGCCTGGCGCTCACCCAGGCATTGCGTCTGGATGTCTCCGAGCACCCGGAGGACGTCGTGGACATCGCATCGACGGCGCCCGTTCCGACGCCGAAGCCTCGTCAGCGTCCCGTGATCCGGCCGCGCCCGGCCTGATCGCTCAGTCCGCGGCGCGCGGCGTCAACCGTGGTGGTGGTTGTTCTCGTCGTGGTGCTCGTCCCCATGGTTTTCACCCTCGGGAGACTGCTGCTCGCCCTCGGGGGAGTGCGCGCCGTCGTGGTGCTCCCCTTCGGATGCGGCCTCAGTGGTGGGCTCGGCCGCAGCATCCTCGGCTGAGGCAGCGCCATACGAGATGCTCGGACTGTACGGGTATTCGGGCGCCGGACCCTCGAAGAAGCGGCTCGCAGCCGATGACAGGGAGGTGCGCATGGCGGCGAGACGCGGGTCGTGCTCGGCATCGTCGACCGAGGAATCCTCCTCGTCCTCGTCGCGCGGGCTGATCGACGGAATGGGGATGGCCGCGGTAGCGGGCACCTCCGCCTCGTCGTCGCCGGAGGGCAGGCCCGTGATCAGTCCCGTGAACGTGATGTCGCTGCTGGCTGCCGGGATCGAGACCGCCTGGGTAGCGAGCGGCAGGACGTCGGGACGAGAATCGTCGCCCTCATCGGATGCCCGATCCGCGCCTGCATCTGCAGCGTCGAGCTCCTCCCGCGCTTCCGCAACCTCTGCCCGTGCAGATCCCGTCTCATCCTCGGCCTGCGCAGCACCCTCCGCAGAGCCGGCCTCGCCGGCATCCGAAGCCTCGCCGGCATCCGCCTCAGCACTCGCAGCCTCAGCATCCGGCGCCTCAGCATCCGGCGCCTCGGACTCCGGCGCCTCGGACTCCGGCGCCTCCGCATCCGACTCCTCAGCGCTCTCAGCGCTCGGCGGGATGTCGATCGGCGACGTGCCATAGCCGACACCCGCCGCGGCGACGACGCCGCCGTCAGCGACCACCGCGGCCGCTCCGGCCAGCGGAAGCCCACCGGCGACGAGCGCGGCATCGGCCGTGCTGCCAGTGGCCGCGTCGCTCTCGGCCGCGTGCGCGACAGGGTTCGCGACCTTGCTCAGGTTCGGGCTGTCGGATCGCCGACCGTAGACGAGGTCGAGGAAGACCTCCTCGAGGCTGGGGCCGCGCTGCTGCAGCGTGGTCAACGCGATGCCCGCCTCGGCGGCGACGGCGCCGACGCGTGCGGCGTCCGAATCGCGCACCGTCACGCCAGAGCGCAGCAGATCGTACGACAGTCCCGCCGCCGTCAGCGCGGCGACCAGGGCGATGCGGTCATCGGCATCGACGATCACCGCTCCACCGGCAGGGTCTGCGAGTTCGTCGATGCCGCCGGAGTACACGGCGCGCCCGCGCGAGAGCACGACGACGTTGTCCGCGACCTGCTCGATCTCGCTGAGCACGTGCGACGAGACCAGCACGGTGCGTCCCTCGTCGGCCAGCCGGCGCATCAGCAGGCGCATCCAGCGGATGCCCTCGGGATCGAGGCCATTCGCGGGCTCGTCGAGCACGAGCACGCCGGGGTCGCCGAGAAGCGCGTTCGCGACGGCGAGGCGCTGGCGCATGCCGAGCGAGTAACTGCCCAGACGGGTGTCGGCGTCGTCCTGCAGCCCGACCAGGTGCAGCACCTCGTCGACCCGTTCGGCGGGGATGCCGTTGGCCTTCGCCGCGATCGTGAGGTGGCGTGCCGCGCTGCGGCGCGGGCGGTAGGCCGACTCCTCGAGCACGGCGCCGACCGTGCGCAGCGGCTGGCGCAGTTCGGAATACGGCGAGCCGCCGATCGTCGCGGTCCCGGAAGTCGGCCGGATCTGCCCGAGCAGGATCCGCAGTGACGTCGTCTTGCCGGCGCCGTTCGGCCCGAGAAAACCCGTCACGGCTCCGGGCTCGACGCGCACGGAGAGATCGGATACCGCGGTCACGGCGCCGAAGCTCTTCGTGACCCGGGTGAACTCGAGCACCTGTCCATCGGGCATGGTGACCTCCCCTGTTGTCTGGCAGTTCCTCCTATCTTCTCGGAAAACCCTCAGAATGCCCGGCTTACCTGCCGAAAACGCCCATCCTGGCACCCAGATCGGGGCGAATCGCGAAGCAGAGTAGCCTGGCGATCGTGACCGACGTCGAAGAAGCCACCGTCCTGGTGCACACCGAGAACTCGCTCGGATGCATCACCCTGAACCGCCCGCGTGCCATCAACGCCCTCGATCTGGGCATGATCGAGCAGATCACCGCGGCGCTGACCGCGTGGGTGCACGACAGCGACGTGCAGACCGTGCTGATCGACGGTGCGGGGGAGCGCGGACTGTGTGCAGGCGGCGACGTGCGGGCGCTGTACGACCAGATCACGGCCGGGAAGGCGGAGCGCACGGCGGACTTCTTCCGCGCCGAGTACGCGATGAACGCGCTGATCGCCGAGTACCCGAAACCGATCGTCGTGTTCGCAGACGGCATCACCATGGGCGGCGGCATCGGACTGGCCGGGCACGCCGCGGTGCGCATCGTCACCGAGCGCTCGCGCCTCGCCATGCCCGAGACGCGCATCGGCTTCACGCCGGATGTCGGCGGCACCTGGCTGCTCGGCCGCGCTCCGGGGCGCCTGGGGGAGTACTTCGGCCTCACCGGTCAGAGCATGAGCGGAGCGGATGCCGTGTACCTCGGCTTCGCCGACCATTTCGTCCCGTCCGAGAACCTGGGCTCTCTGCGCGAGGCGCTCGCGTACCGGGCCGATCCCGGCACGCCGAACGAGATGACGCTGCTGTTCGATGAGACGCCCGAGCCTTCCGAACTGCCCGCAGCGCGGGCGTGGATCGACGAGGCGTTCTCGGCCGACACCGTCGGTGAGATCGCGCAGCGGCTGCGCGAATCGGATGCCCCGGACGCGGCATCCGCCCTGGCGACGCTCGAGGAGCTGGCGCCGACCGCGCTCGCGGTGACGCTGGACGCCGTGCGCGAAGCACGGCGGATGAGCGGCGTGCGCGAAGCCCTGGAGGGCGAGTACCGCCGGGTGATGTGGTTCGCGCACAACCATCAGGACCTGCCCGAGGGCATCCGCGCGCAGCTGGTCGACAAGGACCGCCAGCCCAAGTGGCAGCCGGCCACGATCGCGGAGCTGCCGGACGACGCCGGCCGCCCCGCTCGCGAGTATGTGCCCGAGACGCCGCTGTTCTGATCCTCAGACTGAGGCGATGAGCTCCCGCAGACGCGCGACGTGTGCGGCCGGCTGGCGCTCGCGCGCGTAGGCGAGGGCGCCCGCGCGCGGGGCGTCCAGCAGGGATCGGTCGGCCTCCAGACGCATGATCAGATCGGCCAGGCCCGCGGCATCCGGTGTTGCGGTGCCGAGAGCGGCGTCGCCGAACTCCGTCGCCAGCACGGGATCGCTGACGATGACCGAACGCCCGTGCGCGAACGCCTCCAGCGCGACCATCGGCTGATTGTCGAAGCCCAGCGAGGTGATGAGCGCGGCGTCCGCGGCATCCATCAGCTCGCCCACGCGCTCACCCGGCACCGGGCCGTGGAACGTCACCGCCTCGACGGGGCGGTGCGTGCCTCCGGCGACGTCGAGATGCACGCGATCCGCGCCGAGCCGGTCGACGACGAGACGCATCGCATCGAGGGCGACCTCGATGCGCTTCTCGGGAGCGAAGCGCGCGACCCACAGCAGCCGCAGCGGTTCTTCGGCGGGCAGAGCGGATGCTGCGCGCAGCGGCTGCGCCACGTTGGAGAAGGCCTCGACGCGTCCGGCGCCGGCGGCGCGCAGCGCCTCGGCCTGGTGCTTGGACGGCGACAGCACGATGTCGGCGCGCTGCGCGACGCGCAGGGTCATCGTGCGCAGCGCGTTGTTCAGCGGATGGCTGCCCGTGAAGCGGTCGCCGCCTCGGATGCCCGTGAGCGCGCCGTGCACGCGGGAGACGACCGGGGCGAACGGCGCCAGCGCCGCCGGGGCTCGCCAGAAGAAGGTGTGCACGGTGTGCAGGGAGGGGATGCCGAGGCGCCGTGCGACCGAGATCGCCGCGGAGGCCAGGGCGAACTCCGAATGCACGATCACCGCGTCGATGTCGTGTCGTCGGATCGTCGCGGCGACCAGCGGCTCGAGGTCCCGGGCGCGTCCGAGCAGCGGCAGATCGAGCACCGGGATGTTCCCTCGTCGGGGCGGCGCGATGGTGATCATCGGGAGTTCGGGGGAGCGCACGTCGGCATCGGGAGCCAGCACCACGACGCGCACGCCCTCACTCGCCAGCGCCTCCGCCTGGCGCAGGAAGGCGGTCTGGGCGCCACCGAGATAGCGCAGCGAGTAGTCGCACACCATCAGCACCGCGGGTGCGTCCTTCTCGTCGTCGCGCATGTGTTCCCTTCGACTCGCTCTCGCTCCAGCGAGTCTATTCGGGGGTTTCGCTGTCAGCGAAGGTCATCCCTGAGGGGGATACGAATGTCGGCAGTTCGTGGCACGCTATCGTGTGGCCTTTTTCGGCCGCATCCGATCCCAAGGAAGTCCACCTGTGCTGGGAAAAATCCTTTACCGCTACCTCACCAGATACTGGTGGCTGCTGCTGATCATCGTCGTGCTGCAGTTCGCCAGTGTGATGGCATCCCTCAACCTGCCTGAGATCAACGCAGACATCATCAACAACGGCGTCGCGAAGGCCGACATCGGCTACATCTGGAGCCGTGGCGCCTTCATGCTGATCGTCTCGCTCGGTCAGATCCTCGCCTCGATCGTCGCGACGCTCTTCGCGGCGCGCATGGCGATGGCCGCAGGCCGCGACATCCGCGCCGACGTGTTCGCGCGCGTCAGCGGCTTCTCCGAGCGCGAGGTGTCGCAGTTCGGCGCCGGATCGCTGATCACCCGCAACACGAACGACGTGCAGCAGGTGCAGATGCTCGCCATGATGGGCGCGACGATGTTCGTCACCGCTCCGCTGCTGGCCATCGGCGGCATCATCAAGGCCGTGCAGACCGACGTCGGCCTCAGCTGGCTGATCGCCGTGTCGGTTCCGCTGCTGCTGCTCATCGCCGTGCTCATCATCGCCCGCATGGTGCCGCTGTTCCGCGCCAATCAGCGCAAGCTCGACGCCGTCAACCGGATCATGCGCGAGCAGCTCACCGGCGTGCGCGTCGTGCGCGCCTTCGTGCGCGAGCGCATCGAGGAGCGCCGGTTCCGCGAGGTGAACACCGACCTCATGGTGCTCGGCCGCAACATCGGCTCGCTGTTCGTGCTGATGTTCCCGCTGTTCATGCTGGTGCTCAATGTCACCGTCGTCGCGGTCGTCTGGTTCGGGGGTGTCGAGATCAACGACGGCAACGCCGAGATCGGCACGATCTTCGCGTTCATGCAGTACATCGGCCAGATCATGATGGGCGTCATCATGTCCAGCTTCATGGCCATGATGATCCCGCGCGCGGCCGTCTCGGCAGAGCGCGTCGGCGAGGTGCTCGACGCCGAGTCGTCGATGACCCGCCCTGAGAGCGGTGTGACCGAGTTCCCGGCTCCCGGAGCCGTGGCGTTCGACGACGTCGAGTTCACCTACCCAGGGGCCGAGGCCCCGGTGCTCTCCGGCATCAGCTTCCGCGCCGAGCCCGGCGAGACTGTCGCCATCATCGGCTCGACCGGATCCGGCAAGACGACGCTCGTCTCGCTCATCCCCCGGCTGTTCGACGTCACCGGCGGCTCGGTCTCCGTCGGCGGCGTCGACGTGCGCGAGGCCGACCTCGACACCCTGTGGAAGGGCATCGGCCTCGTGCCGCAGCGCCCGTTCCTGTTCACCGGCACGGTGGCATCCAACCTCCGCTACGGCCGCGAGGACGCCACGGACGAAGAGCTGTGGGCTGCCCTCGAGATCGCGCAGGGGCGCGACTTCGTCGAGGAGATGCCCGAGGGTCTGCAGTCGCGCATCTCGCAGGGCGGCACCAACGTCTCCGGCGGGCAGCGTCAGCGCCTCGCGATCGCTCGCGCGATCGTGCACCAGCCGAAGATCCTCGTGTTCGACGATTCGTTCTCGGCTCTCGACCTGACGACGGATGCCCGATTGCGCCAGGCACTGTGGCGCAAGCTGCCGGACGTGACCAAGATCGTCGTCGCGCAGCGCGTGTCGACCATCACGGATGCCGACCGGATCGTCGTGCTCGAAGACGGCGCCGTCGTCGGCGTCGGCACGCACGACGAGCTGCTCGCCACGAGTGAGACGTACAAGGAGATCGTGGTCTCGCAGCTGGGGGTGGACGCATGAGCGACTCGAAGACTCAGGTCGAGCTGACCGCCGCAGAGAAGGAAGAGGCCGAACTGGCCGAGAAGGCCCGCCTGGAGGGCGGGGGCATGTTCGACGGCCCCGCACCCGGCAAGGCCGATCACTTCGGGCCGAGCTTCCGGCGCATGATCGGATTGCTGCGCCCGTCGGCGGCGTGGTTCGTGCTCGTGTCGATCTTCGGCGCGATCGGCGTCGTGCTCACTGTGGCCGCGCCGAAGATCCTCGGTGAGGCGACGAACATCGTCTACGAGGGCTTCATCTCGAAGGTCCTCGGCGACAACGGGTTCCCTTCCGGCATGAGCCAGGAGCAGGTCGTCGAGGCGCTGCGCCAGAACGATCAGGGCACCTTCGCCGACATGGTCGCCGCCATGGACAACTTCTCGGTCGGCGACGGCGTCGACTTCGAGCGACTGCGCTGGATCATCATGGCGGTGCTCGCCATCTACGTCGTGGCCTCGGTGCTCAGCTGGCTGCAGGGCTACGTGATCAATGTGATCATGGTCCGCACCATGTGGCGCCTGCGCGAAGACGTCGAGGCGAAGATCAACCGCCTGCCGCTGTCGTACTTCGACAAGGTGCAGCGCGGCGAGCTGATCTCGCGCGTGACGAACGACATCGACAACATCACGCAGACCATGCAGCAGTCGCTGTCGGGAGCGCTGACCTCGGTGCTCACCGTCATCGGCGTGCTGATCATGATGTTCTCCATCTCGTGGCAGCTCGCGCTGGTGGCGCTCGTGTCGCTGCCGCTGATGGCCGTGATCTTCGGCATCATCGGGCCGCGCTCGCAGAAGGCGTTCGGCATCCAGTGGCGCAAGGTTGGCCGGCTCAACGCACGCGTCGAGGAGGCCTTCTCGGGTCACGCGCTCGTCAAGGTGTTCGGTCGCGAGCAGGACGCTCTCGACAGCTTCCAGGTCGAGAACGAAGAGCTGTTCCAGGCGAGCTTCAAGGCGCAGTTCCTGTCGGGCATCATCATGCCCGCCATGACCTTCGTCGGAAATCTCACCTACGTGGGCATCGCGGTGCTCGGCGGTCTCATGGTCGCCAGCGGCAACCTGCGTCTCGGCGACGTGCAGGCGTTCATCCAGTACTCGCAGCAGTTCAGCCAGCCGCTCAGCGAGCTCGGCGGCATGGCCGCGGTCGTGCAGTCGGGCACCGCCTCGGCCGAGCGCGTGTTCGACTTCCTTGATGCCGAGGAGCAGGAGCCCGACGACGAGGACGCCCCGACGGTCGACGGTGGCCGAGGCGTGATCGAGTTCGAGCACGTCGCGTTCTCGTACAGCGAGGACCGGCCGCTGATCAAGGATCTGTCGTTCCGGGTCGAGCCGGGCCAGACCGTCGCGATCGTCGGTCCGACCGGTGCGGGCAAGACGACACTGGTCAACCTGATCATGCGGTTCTACGAGCTGGACTCGGGGCGCATCCTGCTCGACGGGCAGGACATCGCCGAGATGGCACGCGACGACCTGCGCCGCCGCACAGGCATGGTGCTGCAGGACCCGTGGCTGTTCGGCGGCACCATCCGCGAGAACATCCGGTACGGTAACGACTCGGCAACCGACGAGCAGATCGTCGCGGCCGCGGCCGCGACGTATGTCGACCGCTTCGTCCACTCGCTGCCCGAGGGGTACGAGACCGTGCTCGACGAGGACGCGTCCAACGTGTCAGCCGGTGAGCGCCAGCTCATCACGATCGCCCGCGCGTTCGTGGCACGGCCGTCGATCCTCATCCTCGACGAGGCGACCAGCGCTGTCGACACCCGCACCGAGCTGCTGCTGCAGCAGGCGATGGCGGCGCTGCGCGAGGGACGGACCTCGTTCGTGATCGCGCACCGTCTGTCGACGATCCGCGACGCCGACCTCATCCTGGTGATGGAGCACGGCGACATCGTCGAGCAGGGTGATCACGACGAGCTGATCGCCAAGCAGGGAGCGTACTGGCGGCTCTACCAGTCGCAGTTCGAGCAGGCGGCGACCGACATCGACGCCGAGGAGGCGCTCACCGGCTCCACCCCCGTCGTGGTCACCGGCGAGGCCGAGGACGTCGAGGCGATCGCCGAGGCGCCGGACGCCATGCAGCTGGCCGAAGCCGTGAAGGACGCCGAGTCGTCGGCATCCGACCCGCGCCGCGACTGACGCATCGACGCCTCCGCCGAGTAGCAGAGTGCCCGCCCCGAACACGGGGCGGGCACTCGTGCACTGGGCTCGCATCGTGCCGCGGTGCCCTGTGCCGGAGAGCGGCGGTGCGTCAGTCGTTGTCCAGGCCGAACAGCTCGAGCGGATGCGTCAGACGCCACCACGCGCTCGGCGACACGATCTCCGCGGCCAGCGAGACGGACGTCTCCGCCGTGCCGAGCGGGCCGTCGGCCGTCAGCGTGCCGACCTTCGCTCCGGCCTCGGACTCGTCTTCGAACGTGAGCGCGGTGGATGCCTCCGCGGTCGCGCCGTTCCACAGGACGACCTGGGCATCGGCATCCGTCACGATGTCGACTCGGCCACCCCACTCGGTGGTGACGTGCCCGACGACGGTGCCCTTCGGCACGGCGGTCGGCTGTGCGATGAGCGACGCCTCCACCTCGGCGAACAGCTGACGGGTGACGGCGAGCCGCGCCTCGTTGTCGTCCTGCCCGAGCACCGAGGCGAACAGCCGCACAGTGGTGTCGCCGACCGGCACGTCCTTGGCGGTGAGGAGGTTCCAGTGCGACAGCGTGCCGGTCTTGATGCCGACCACTCCGGGATCATCGAGCATCTGGTTCGTATTGGTGACCGTGCCGACGCCTGGGATGTCCGCCGAGCGGGTGCCGGCGAGCTCGGCGAAGATCGGGTTCCGCATCGCGAGTTCCCCCAGCTGCAGCAGCGCGGCCGGCGTGGCGATGTTGTCCTCGTCGAAGCCGGAGGGCGAGTCGAGTTCGATGGCGCCCAGGCCGCGGTCATCCAGCCACTTCGCAGAGGCCTGCGAGAATCCCCAGTCTGAACCCCACAGCTCATCGGAGAGACGGTCGATGTAGTTGTTGGCCGAGCCGAGCATGATGCCCTGCAGCATCTGGTACTCAGTCAGCGAGCCGCCCACAGGCACATCGAGTGCGGACTGGTCCGCGGCACGGTACTCCCAGTACTCGTTCGAATCGCCCCAGTCGAAATCGAAGCTCGGGCCCTGCTCGCCCGGCTCGAGCGGCAGCTCATCGAGCACCATCAGCACGCTCACGACCTTGGAGATGCTCGCGATCTCGTCGCGTTCGGTGGTGGATGCCACCGGTGCGATGCCCTGGATGCCGACGGCCGCGCTGCCCTGTGCGGGCCAGTTCATTGCTGCTATAGGTGCCGGCTCGATCTCGACCTCGCTGGTCGCGGCCACCGGAGCGACGGCGTTCAGCGGCCACATCAGCGTCGTGGCGACGTATGCGCCGCACACGCCGGCGACGATGCCGAGCGGAACGAGGATGCGCGGGCGCAGCCAGCCGGGGATCAGCTTCGCACCGGCGAACAGGTCGGGCGCCTTCTCGCGCTCGGGGATCGACGACTCCGCGAACCGGGTCTCGTCGATCCAGGTCAGCGCGGTCGGAAGGCTCTTCTCGTCCGCCCAGGCCGTCCGCGGCTCAGCGAACTCGTCCTCGAGGTCTGGCTCGGGCGTGCTCGGCGCAGGGTCGGCCGGGTCGAGATCCGGCTCCGGCCCCGGGGCGGGCTCGACGACATCCACAGCGACAGTATCGGCGCTCCATGCGCCGGCGTCGGTATATGCGGGCCGAACAGCGGTCTCCGTGTCGCCGGCGTCGTGCGGCTGATCGGGCCGAAGACTGGCTCCGAACGCCGGAAGCGGACCTGGCGCGGCGGTCTCCGCCTGCGCGCGCGTGCGCTCGCGCAGTGCGCGGCGCGTGGCAGGGCGCGTGGACTCGGGGGAGGTTGTCACCCATCCACGCTACCCAATGTCTCCGTGCCGGTCTGCCAGGGTGGCTGGCGGGCTATGATCGAGGCATCACCACGGGAGTCCGGCATGCCGGGCTGAGAGGAAGCGAAACGCGCTTCGACCGTCGAACCTGATCCGGATAATGCCGGCGCAGGGAGGAGTTCATATGAGTACGTCCGCACCCACGTCCACCCCGACCCGCACGGGGCGGCTCCGGCCGGAGATCTGGCGCTGGCGCATCGTCGACATCGTCGTCGCCAGCGTTCTCGGCGTCGCCTGCGGGTTCCTGTTCCTGGCCTGGAACGTGGGCTACCTCGGGCCGAAGGCCCTGCTCGAGCCGCTGCTGCCCGGCATGCAGGGGCTTCTCGACGGGCCATGGCTCATCGCCGGTGTGCTCGGCGGTCTGATCATCCGCAAGGTCGGCGCCGCGATCTACGTCGAGACCATCGCCGCGGTCGTCTCGGCCCTTGCCGGAGCGCAGTGGGGCGGATTCCTCACGATCGAGGCCGGTCTGGTGCAGGGGCTCGGCGCCGAGCTGATCTTCCTGCTCTTCGCCTACCGGGCCTGGACGCTGCCGGTCGCGATGCTCGCCGGTGCGGGCGCTGCCCTCTTCGGCGGCGTCAACAACCTGATCCTGTGGTTCGCCGGTTCGGATGCGGCATTCACGACGATCTACCTGATCTCGACCGTGGTGTCCGGTGCGGTGCTGGCGGGCCTGCTCGGCTGGCTGCTGGCCCGTGGCCTGGCATCGACCGGCGCCCTGGACCGCTTCGGCTCCGGCCGCGAGGTGCGGGCCCGCGTCTGAGATGACTTCAGTCGAGGCGCGACCTGCGGCGGTCGTCGCGCGGGGCTGGGGGTGGCGGCACGCGAGCCGCCTCGCCTGGGCGCTGCGCGACGTCTCGCTGCGGATCGAACCGGGCGAGCGGGTGCTGCTGCTCGGGGCATCCGGTGCGGGCAAGTCGACCATGATGCAGGGCCTTGCGGGCGTGCTCGGCGGTGATGAGGAGGGCGAGGCCGAAGGCGAGCTGCTCATCGACGGCGCCCCCGCCGCCGCCTCGCGCGGGCGCACCGGCCTCGTGCTGCAGGACCCCGATTCGCAGGTGATCCTCGCGCGCGTGGGCGACGATGTCGCCTTCGGATGCGAGAACCTCGGCATCCCCAGAGACGAGATCTGGCGACGGGTTGACGCGGCGCTGGACGCCGTCGGCCTTGACGTGCCGCTCGATCGCCCGACCAAGGCGCTCTCCGGTGGGCAGAAGCAGCGTCTGGCGCTCGCCGGATCGCTGGCGATGCGGCCGGGGCTGCTGCTGCTCGACGAGCCGACGGCGAACCTCGACCCTGAGGGCGTCATCGAGGTCCGCGAGGCGGTTCAGCGGCTGCTCGCGGCGCAGCGCACCACGCTCATCGTCGTCGAGCACCGCCTCGACGTGTGGCTGCCGCTCATCGACCGCGTCATCGTGATCGGCGACGACGCGGACGGCAGCGGCACCGGAGTCATCGCCGACGGGCATCCGGACGCCGTGCTCGCCGCCGAGGGGGAGCGGCTCGCCGCAGCGGGAGTATGGGTGCCCGGCCTGCCACCACAGCATCCGGCGCCACCGGCATCCGCACCGGGAGAGGTGCTGGTCGGCGCGCGCGACCTCGCCGTCGCGCGGGTGCGCGGCGCCACCGTCGCGGCGGGCCTCGACGTCAACGTGCGGGCGGGTTCGGTGCTCGCGATCACCGGCCCCAACGGGGTCGGCAAGTCGACGCTCGGCCTGACGCTGGCGGGGCTCCTTCCGCCTGCGGATGGTCAGCTGATCGCATCGGATGCCCTGAGCGAAGGGGCCGGTCCCCACCCGATCCGCTGGACGTCGCGTCAGCTGCTCACCCGGATCGGCACGGTGTTCCAGGAGCCGGAGCATCAGCTGCTGGCGACCACGGTGCAGAACGAGCTGGCGATCGGTCCGCGCTCGCTCGGACTCTCACCGACCGAGATCGCGGCCCGAAGCGACGAGCTGCTGCAGCGTCTGCGGCTCGACCGGCTGGCCAAGGCCAACCCCTACACGCTCTCCGGCGGCGAGAAGCGACGGCTCACGGTCGCCGCCGCGCTCGCCACCAGACCCCGGATGCTGGTGCTCGATGAGCCGACATTCGGGCAGGATGCGCGCACGTGGCAGGAGCTGATCGCCATGCTCGCCGAGCTGCGCGACGACGGTGCCGCGCTTGTCGCCGTGACCCACGACCTCGACGTCGTCAGGGCGCTGCACGCCGAGTGGTTCACGATGGACGTGCGATCATGACCCTGCTCGAGACGCGGGCGCGCACCGGCGCCATGGCGCGCATCAACCCGGTGGCCAAGCTCGGCGCGAGCGCGCTGATCGCACTGCCGCTGATCCTCACCCTCGACATCGTCTCGGCGGCCGTCGCGCTGCTGCTGGAGTGCGCGCTGTTCGTGTTCGCGGGCATCGGATGGCGGGAGTTCTGGCGGCGCACGTGGCCGGTCTGGCTGGCGGCCCCGCTGACGGGCGTCACGATCGCCCTCTACGGCGAGGCCGGCGGCACCGTGTACTTCGAGTGGTTCCTGGTGCGCGTCAGCGACGGATCGCTGCTGCTCGCCGGTGCCACGATGCTGCGGGTGCTCGCGATCGCGCTGCCGTCGGTCGTGCTGTTCATCACCGTCGATCCCACCGATCTCGCGGACGGGCTCGCCCAGACGATGCGTCTGCCGGCACGATTCGTGCTGGGGGCGCTTGCCGGACTGCGGATGGTGGGTCTGTTCATCGACGACTGGCGGGCGCTGGAGCTCGCGCGCCGAGCCCGCGGAGTGGCCGACCGTGGTCGGGTGCGCAGGTTCGCCGGCATGGCCTTCGCGCTGCTCGTGCTGTCGATCCGCCGTGGCGCGAAGCTGTCCACCGCGATGGAGGCCCGAGGGTTCGGCGCCGATGTGCGACGCACCTGGGCGCGTCCCGCGCGATTCGGCTGGCGGGAGTGGATGCTGCTGCTCATCGGCGCGGCGATCTCAGCATCCGCCATCACCGCCGCTGTCGCGACTGGTGCCTGGAACTTCATCCTCGGCCCTGGGTGAGGCAGAATGCCTGCATGGCTTCGGACGACCGGGCGGACATCGCCGTCATGCGGCGGGTGCGCGATCGTATCGACCGCGAGTTCGCACAGCCCCTGAACGTCGAGGATCTCGCCCGCGGGGTGCACATGTCGGCGGGGTTCCTCAGCCGAGAGTTCCGGCGCATCTACGGTGAGCCGCCTTACTCGTATCTGATGACACGGCGCATCGAGCGGGCGATGACGCTGCTGCGGCGCGGTGACATGTCGATCACCGACATCTGCTTCGCCGTCGGGTTCTCGTCGCTCGGCACATTCAGCACCCGGTTCTCACAGCTCGTCGGCGTCTCGCCCAGCGCCTATCGCGACGACCCCTCGCGATCGGTCGAGGGCATTCCGCCGTGCCTGGCCAAGCAGATCACCAGACCGGTCAGGAATCGAGAAGCGGTCGCCGCGGCCCGGTCGTAGCGTGGGCGACATGAACATCTCGATCCACAACACCTTCCTTCCGCACACCGACGCCGAGGCGGCACTCGGCTTCTACCGCGACCTGCTCGGTTTCGAGCTGCGCAACGACGTCGGCTACAACGGCATGCGCTGGCTCACGGTCGGCCCGGTCGGCGATGCCACCTCGATCGTGCTGCATCCGCCCGTGGTCGACCCCGGCGTCACCGAGGCCGAGCGCGAGACCGTGCTGAACCTCATGGCCAAGGGCGTGCTCGCCGCTGTCACGCTCGGCACGGATGACCTCGATGCGCTGTTCGAGCG
Organism: Microbacterium alcoholitolerans; assembly: GCF_050408615.1. Lineage (NCBI taxonomy): Bacteria > Bacillati > Actinomycetota > Actinomycetes > Micrococcales > Microbacteriaceae > Microbacterium > Microbacterium alcoholitolerans. Next base: position 2,358,677 of record NZ_JBNTKD010000001.1, read on the forward strand.
CATGGAGGCCGGCGGGGCCGACGTCGTGCAGGAGCCCACCGACCAGGACTACGGCGTGCGCGACTGCGCCTTCCGCGATCCCGCGGGCAATCTCATCCGCGTCAACCAGCTCTGAGCGCGCGCTGCGGCTCAGCGCAGTTCGCGAAGGGCCTGCTCCAGCACCACGGCGTGGTTGCGCTCGGTGTCGTGCAGCGCGTACACGAGCGTGACGACCGGATGCTGTCGCAGGTCATCCGCGAGCCGGCGCAGCGCTTCGGCGTCCTCGCCCGCCAGCTCCGCGCGATACCGATCGGCGTAGATCTCGAAATCCTCAGCGGGTGCGGCGTGCCAGTCGCGTCGCAGCTCCGCGCTCGGGGCGATGTCCTTCGCCCACAGGTCGATCGCCGCCTTCTCCTTCGAGACGCCCCGTGGCCACAGCCGGTCGATCAGCACTCGGTACCCGTCCGCGGCCGAGGCCGTGTCGTAGGCTCGTTTGCGACGAAGTTCCATACTCTCAGCATCCACCCACCGCGCTGAACCCGCCACTGACGGCACTCAGCACCACGTATGCTGAGACTCAGTCGCACACGACGCCGTGGAGGTGCCGTGTCGTTTCGAAGGAGAACACGATGCAGATCACGGGACAGGGTGCGCTGATCACCGGCGGCGCCAGCGGGCTGGGACTCGCCACCGCGCGCAGACTGGCCGCAGCGGGCGCGCAGGTGACGATCGTCGACCTGCCGAACTCCGCCGGTGCCGAGATCGCCGCCGAACTGGGTGGCATCTTCGCTCCCGCCGATGTGACCAGCGCTGACGAGGTCGCCGCAGCCGTGGCATCCGCTCAGGCGATCGCGCCGCTGCGCGTCGTCGTCAACTGCGCCGGAATCGCGCCACCCGCCAAGGTTCTCGACCGCGACGGCAACCCCGCCGACCTCGCCGCCTTCGAACGCGTCGTCCGCATCAACCTCGTCGGCACCTTCAACGTCATCTCGCAGGCATCCGCCGTGATCGCGCAGAACGAGCCGATGCCCGATGAGCGGGGCGCCGGAGGCGACCGCGGGGTCATCATCAACACCGCCAGCGTCGCGGCGTTCGACGGCCAGATCGGCCAGCCCGCGTACTCGGCATCCAAGGGCGGCGTGCATGCCATGACACTGCCGATCGCGCGTGAGCTCGCGCGCCATGGCATCCGGGTGTGCACGATCGCGCCGGGGATCATGGAGACCCCGATGCTCGCCGGTCTCCCCGAGGCGGCGCAGGAGTCCCTCGGCCAGCAGGTGCCGTACCCGGCGCGGCTCGGTCGTCCGGACGAATACGCGGCGCTGGTCGAGAGCATCATCGCCAACGGCTACCTGAATGGCGAGACCATCCGTCTCGACGGCGCCATCCGCATGGCACCGAAGTAAGCGCAAGGAGAGAACATGTCCCTCGCAGGCAAGACCATCCTGATGTCCGGCGGCAGCCGCGGCATCGGCCTCGCCATCGCGCTGCGCGCAGCGGCCGACGGAGCGAACATCGCGATGCTCGCCAAGACCGACACCCCGCATCCGAAGCTCGAGGGCACGGTGCACACCGCGGCCGAGGCGATTCGCGCGGCGGGCGGTCAGGCGCTGCCCATCGTCGGCGACGTGCGCGACGACGACCACATCACCGAAGCCGTGCTGAAGACGCAGGGCGAGTTCGGCGGCATCGACATCATCGTCAACAACGCCAGCGTCATCGACCTCTCGCAGTCGCTGGATCTCAGCGCGAAGAAGTACGACCTCATGCAGGACGTCAACGTGCGCGGCACCTTCATGCTCTCGCGCGCAGCCGTGCCGCTGCTGCGCGACGCCGAGAACCCGCACATCCTCTCGCTCTCGCCGCCGCTGAACCTGGCGCCGAAGTGGCTCGGCGCGCACACCGGCTACACCCTCGCGAAGTACGGCATGACGATGGCGACGCTGGGCCTCGCTGCCGAATTCGCAGATGCCGGGATCGCGGCCAACACCCTGTGGCCGCGCACCACGATCGCGACCGCGGCCGTGCAGAACGTGCTCGGCGGCGACAAGCTGATGGCCGCCAGCCGCACGCCGGAGATCTACGCCGACGCCGCCTACGCGGTGGTCACGAAGCCCGCGGCCTCGTATACGGGGCAGACCCTGATCGTCGAGGACGTGCTGTCGGATGCCGGCGTGACCGACTTCTCGAAGTACGCCGCCGTGCCCGGCACGCCGGACGACCGGCTGTTCCCGGACATCTTCCTGGACTGACGGACTCCATGCTCGCCCGCGCGTTTACACTTCGGGGGCCGACACGCCAGATGCAGGACCGATCTGCGGGGATCGTCCGACATCTGGCGTGTCGGCCCCGTTCTGTAACTCGGAGCAGCGGATGCGTCAGCCGCGCGCGGCTGTCAGCGCGGCGGCGAAGCGGGCGGAGCGCGCCTCGAGGTCGGCCCAGTCGGATGCCGCGATCGACGCTCCGTTCGCCAGATCGCCGCCGGCGCCCACCGCCACCGCGCCTGCGCCGAACCAGTCGGCCAGGTTGTCGGGCTTGACTCCGCCGGTGGGCATCAGCGGCGCATCCGGGAACGGGCCGCGCAGCGCGCCGAGATACGACGGACCGCCGAGGGATGCCGGGAAGATCTTCACGACATCGACGCCGAGTTCCAGGGCGACCATCACCTCGGTAGGGGTCAGGGCGCCCGTCATCACGACGCGACCGGTGTCGAGCATGGCCCGGGTGAGGTCTGGGAGCGTGCCGGGGCTGACCAGGAACTCGGCCCCCGCGTCGGCTGCCGCCGTGGCCTGCTCGGGCGTGGTCACGGTGCCGGCGCCGATGTGCGCCGCAGTGCCGTGGCGGGCGATGAGCTCGCGGATCACGGCGGGTGCGTCGGGGGTGGAGTAGGTCACCTCGATGCCGGTGATGCCGCCGCGGATGATCGCCTCGGCGGCATCCAGAGCGGACTCCGGTGACGGCGCACGCAGCACGGCGAGGACGCCGCTGGCGCGAGTGCGGGTGAGGCGGTCGGTCATGGCGGCTCCTTGCTCGGGGGTGCGCTCATTCTCCCCGATCCAAGCCTGTAATTACAAGCTGAGCCCTGCGACGGCCCAGGCTCCTCCCACTCGTCAGCCCGTACCCTGGAACCATGACCGAGACTTCTCCTGCGCGCCCTGCGAACACCGGCGTGCGCCAGACGCGCCCGAAGACGGAGGGGTGGACGCAGAAGAAGGATGCCGAGGGGCGCCCGCTGCTGCAGTTCGCCAGCCCCAAGCGGGGCAAGCCGCCCGTGCACCTGGCCGACCTGACCCCGACCGAGCGCATCGAGAAGGTCAAGGAACTCGGACTGCCGGGCTTTCGCGCCAAGCAGCTGGCGACGCACTACTTCACCCACTACACCTCCGACCCGGCGCAGATGACCGATCTTCCGGCCGCGCAGCGGGAAGACCTGGTGGGTGGGATGCTGCCACCGCTGCTGACCGAGGTGAAGCGCCTCGAGACGGACCGGGGCGACACCATCAAGTTCCTCTGGCGACTGCACGACGGCGCGCTGGTCGAGTCGGTGCTGATGCGCTACCCGGGCCGCATCACCCTGTGCGTGTCCTCGCAGGCCGGCTGCGGCATGAACTGCCCGTTCTGCGCCACCGGCCAGGCGGGTCTGACCCGCAACATGTCGACCGCAGAGATCATCGAGCAGATCGTGCGCGCGAACCGCCTGATCGCCGAGGGCGGTCTCGGCGGGGTCTCGTCTCGCTCCGCTCACCCAACCACCGGGCCCGACAGGGAACGTGTCACGAACATCGTCTTCATGGGCATGGGCGAGCCGCTCGCGAACTACAAGCGGGTCATGGATGCCGTTCGCATCATGGTCGCACCGCAGCCCGACGGGCTGGGCATGAGCGCCCGTGGCATCACCGTGTCGACGGTCGGCCTGGTGCCAGCCATCCGCAAGCTGGCCGACGAGAACATCCCCGTCACCTTCGCGCTGTCGCTGCATGCTCCGGATGACCAGCTGCGCGACGAGCTGATCCCGGTCAACTCGCGCTGGAAGGTCGATGAGGCGCTCGACGCGGCCCGCGAGTACTACGAGAAGACCGGGCGCCGCGTCTCGATCGAGTACGCGCTCATCAAGGACATGAACGACCACGGCTGGCGTGCCGACCTGCTGGCGGAGAAGCTCAACGAGCGCGGACGCGGCTGGGTGCACGTGAACCCGATCCCACTGAACCCGACGCCCGAATCGGTGTGGACCGCATCCACCCGCGAGGCGACGGACGAGTTCGTCCGCCGCCTCAACGACGCCGGCATACCCACCACGCTGCGCGACACCCGCGGCAAGGAGATCGACGGGGCATGCGGTCAGCTGGTCGCGACCAGCGAGGACGAGGTCGCAGCCGCCGCGATGGCCTGAGCCCGCTCCTCGCGCGCCATCGCGCGGCGTCAGTGCGGTGAGCGCAGGGCGTCAGTGCGGTGAGCGCAGGGCGTCAGTGCGGTGAGCGCAGGGCAGTGTCGGCGTGGCAGCCCAGTTCGCCCGGCTGCAGCAGTACGCGGGGAGCCTGAAGGACCTCGATGGCTCCGTCGGTCCGGCGCGCCACGAGCAAGCAGTCGTCGACGTCGCCCATCGCGACGCCGATCTCCTGGTCCCGGATCGCCACCGACGGTTCGAAGGCGACCTCGCGGTCGCCCGTGGGCTTGGGCATGCGAGACTCCATCTCCACCCGGATGCTCTCCTCGGTGGAGTCCGGATCGGCGGCTCTCAGCACGTCGGTCACGATGTCCTTCGCGCCCGGCGGCACGACGAACACCGGGCGGGTGTCGACGGGTGGGCCCACGGCTCGGGCATCCGCAGGGCACTCGATCGGCGTGGCGACGGCGTCGTCGTCGTCCCACTGCCCGAACTCCTCCGTGGCCACACCCCAGAAGTCGAACTCGGCCTCGTAGCACGTCCGTTGCGGCGCGCTGTCGCCGGTCGCGATCGTGGCGCGCAGCTGCAGTGCGCCGAAGGGCTCGCCGTGCACCGCACCCGGGTACGCCTGATAGCCGATCATCTCCAGCGACGGGGAGCCCATCAGCTTCTCGTCGGCCCACCGTGCATAGTCGTCGACCGTGTCGGTCGGCCCGCGGTAGAGGCTGCGGACGAAGTCGGCGACCGCCCGGTGCGCCTCCGCCTCGTGCCGATCGGCGGTGTCGGCGGGAGTGGCGCCGCATCCCGACAGCGAGAGCGCGGCGATCGATGCGGCGAGCAGAGCCGCGATGCGAGTGAGGGTGGCGGACATCACGATCGCGGCGTACGCAGCGAGACGAAGCGGCCGGACCTCTCGATCAGCTCGGCCCAGGAGTCGACGTCGGCGGCGCACTCCGCGACCGTGCACGTCGGGAACTCGACGAACTCGCCGGTGAGCTCGGCGAAGGCGTACTGCATTCCCGGGTTGTGTCCGACGAACATCGCGACGTCGGTCTCGTCGGGAAGTTCCGACGCGACCGACATGATCGAACGGGCCGATGCTGCGTACAGCAGCGGCTCGTCGGCGACCTCGAGACCGTAGGCGCTCGCATAGGCGTCCGCCGTGGTGCGCGCGCGCAGCGCGGTGCTCGCGACGATGTGATCGAGTCGGATGCCCTCATCGCGCAGCCTGCGGGCCATGATCGGAGCGTCACGCAGTCCGCGCTCGTTCAGCGGACGGTCGTGGTCGGCGACACTCGGATCGCCCCAGTCGGACTTCGCGTGACGGGTCAGCAGCAGCGTCTTCATGCCGTACATTCTCGCGCCCGTGCCACCGCGGCGGCGACTCATTCCTGGGAATCGTCCTCAGGGATCGTCCGGGACTCCCACAGGCGCGGCTTTCTAACCTGGAACGATGTCCTATTCCGCACACCGCCCGGGCCAGATGGATTCGCAGGGGCGGATCTCGTTCGAAGCCGATGGCCCTGACCGGCCCGAGGGCATCCACGACGACGCGGAACTCGACTTCCTGCGCAGCTACGAACCGACCGGCAGCACCGCGCCCGAGTCGGACTCCGCCGCCGCCCCGAGCGTGGTTGCCGAACCCGCGCTGTCCGGAGCTGCCGGCTCCGAGGCATCCGCTTCGCGCGCGCCGCGACCCAAGCGCGAGCGCGCACCGCGACCCAAGCGCGAGCGCACACCGCGACTCAAGCGCGAGCGCACACCGCGACTCAAGCGCGAGCGCACACCGCGACCCAAGGGCTCGCGCCTGCGCACTATGGCGATCCTCGGCGGTGCCGAAGGGGAGATCCTCGATCGTGTGCCGGGTGAGACCCCGCGCTTCGTGCAGATGTTCTTCGTGCTGCTCGGCACAGCGCTGGTCTCGGCGATCTCAATGCTCTTCGCCCTCACCACGGGCGTGCAGGTCGCGGTCTGGGTGGCAGTGCCGCTCGCGATCGTGTGGGCCGCCATCATCTTCAACCTGGATCGCTTCCTCACCTCGACGATGACCTCGACCCGGAGTGTCGTCAAGCTCATCGCCCTGGCACTGCCGCGTGTGGCGATGGCGGCGCTGATCGGCGTCCTGGTGGCGGAGCCACTCGTGCTGCAGGTGTTCAACAACGACATCGCGCGCGAGGTCGCGTCCACCAACATCACGCAGTCGCAGTCCGATCAGGATGCCCTCGAGCAGGGTCCCGAGAAGAAGGCCCTCGACTCGGCATCCGAGCGGGTCGCCGTCCTCGAGAACCAGGCTGCGACGGGCATCGTCTCAGGCACCGAGGCGGGTTCTGCCTCGACGTCGGCCGCAGCGGCGACCGTCGACGACCTGACCGGCAAGATGGCCGATCAGCAGAAGGTCATCGACGAAGCGCGTGCGCTGTACCAGTGCGAGCTCACCGGCGAGGGTGCGGGGACCGTGCCGGGCTGCACCGGCGTGAACGGGCCGGGCTCCAGCTCGGATGCCGCGAAGGCGCAGCTCGCCCAGGCGCAGCAGACCTATGACGCGCTGGCCGCTCAGCTGCGCAGCGCGAACGACGACCTCTCGGCGGCGGAGACGTCGGCGAAGGAGAACACGACGGCATCCGAGGCGACCAACCGCCAGCAGGCGAAGGACCAGCTTCCCGCCGCGCAGCAGACCTACGAGCAGGCGCTCGCCGCATACAACGCGCGCGCCGATTCGGTGGCTGCCGGCAACGCGCAGGCGGTCGGACTTCTCAGCCAGGTCACGGGCCTGAACCGCCTCGCCGCCAAGGAGCCGACGATCTGGTGGGCGCACTTGCTGATCGCCGCGCTGTTCTTCATGATCGAGCTGCTGCCCGTGCTCGTGAAGGTGCTCACCAGCTGGGGCGACCCTTCGCTGTACGAGAAGACCAAGGCCATCCGCAAGCAGGTCGAACTCGATCGCGTGAGCGCCGAGGGCTTCCGCGATCGCGCCGCGATCGTCGCCGAGAGCGCAGGTGGTGCGCCGGCGGCTCACGTGGGCGCGGCTGCCGCCGGAATGTCGGATGCTGCGGCATCCGATCCCGCCGATCGCGACCCCTCGCTGGCCGCCGGTCCGCCCACCGAGCCGGTGACGCGCGCTGACCTGCGGGAGCCGGCCGGCGTCTGAACTCCGACATCGACCTTGTCGCGCGCGGCGGAGAGGATGACGGGATGATGAGCACGGTGCGGGTCGGCATGATCGGGGTCGCCATCGCCGTGGTCGTCGCGGTGCTCAGCATCCGATCCCGTCTCGACGCGACCGTCGCCGCGCTGCTGTTCCTCATCGTGCTGGCGCTGGGCGTGCCGGCCTATTTCGTGGGTTCCTTCCTGCCGGGGATGAGTCTCGCGGACACGTTCATGATCTCGGGTGGGGATGCATCGCCCTGGGCGGCGCCGCTGTATGTCGTGAGTCTGCTCGCAGCGGGAGCGATTGTCGGTCTCGCCGTGCGCCTGGCTGGGCGGAAGCCGGCGACGGCGCCCGTCTGACCAGCACGGCAGTAGCGTTGGTGCATGGTCAACTATCGCTATCTCGGTAACAGCGGACTCAAGGTCTCGGAGATCACGTATGGCAACTGGGTGACGCACGCGTCGCAGGTGGACGACACCGCCGCCGTCGCCACCGTCCACGCGGCACTGGATGCCGGCATCACCACGTTCGACACGGCCGACACCTATGCCAACACCGCCGCCGAGGTCGTGCTCGGCAAGGCGCTCGCCGGCCAGCGCCGCGCGGGGCTCGAGATCTTCACCAAGGTGTACTTCCCCACGGGACCGAAGGGGCCGAACGACACCGGACTCAGCCGCAAGCACATCTTCGAGTCGATCAACGGCTCGCTCGAGCGGCTGGGCACCGACTACGTCGACCTGTACCAGGCGCACCGCTATGACTATGAGACTCCGCTGGAGGAGACGATGCAGGCGTTCGCCGACGTCGTCCGCCAGGGCAAGGCGCTGTACATCGGGGTGTCCGAGTGGACGGCCGAGCAGCTGCGCGAAGGTCACGCGCTGGCGACGCAGCTGGGCGTGCAGCTGATCTCGAACCAGCCCCAGTACTCGATGCTGCACCGCGTCATCGAAGGCAAGGTCGTGCCGGCGTCTGAAGAGCTCGGGATCTCGCAGATCGTCTGGTCGCCGATGGCGCAGGGCGTGCTCAGCGGCAAGTACCTGCCGGGTCAGCCCGTGCCGGACGGCTCGCGCGCGACGGATCCGCACTCGGGCGCCCACTTCATCGAGCGGCTGCTGCGCGACGACATCCTCGAGGCGGTGCAGCGCCTGAAGCCGATCGCCGCGGATGCGGGCCTGAGCATGCCGCAGCTCGCGATCGCGTGGGTGCTGCAGAACCCGAACGTCGCCGCGGCCCTGGTCGGCGCTTCGCGCCCCGAGCAGCTCTCCGACACGGTGAAGGCGTCGGGAGTGACGCTGGATGCCGAGGTCATGGCCGCGATCGACACCGCTCTCGCCGGTGTCGTCAACGACGACCCCGAGGACACCTACTCGGTCTCCCCGAAGTCCCGCCTGGTCTGAACTCGGACCCGGGCATCCGACGTCCGGCCCCCCAAACTTCATGAGGGGTCAAAAAATGCGGCATCCGACGACTCGGATGCCGCATTTTTTGCCCCCTCGTTGCGTTCCGGGACCGGCGGGGCGGCGCGGACCGGGCGCGCCGGGTTACTCCTTGACGGCGCCGGAGGTCAGGCCGGCGACGATCCAGCGGCTGGCGAGGGCGAACATCACCATGGTCGGCAGGATCGTCAGCACCGCGGCCGCCGACATCGAGCCCCAGTCGATGTTGAACGTCGAGATGAATCCGTTCAGCGCCGACGGCACCGTGCGGTTCGCGTCGGTGTTGATCAGGACGACCGACAGGAACAGCTCGTTCCAGCAGTTCACGAAGTTGAAGATGAACGCCGCGATGATTCCCGGCGTCATCACCGGGACGAGCACCCGGAACAGGGCGCCGAGCCGCGAGCATCCGTCGATCATCGCCGCCTCTTCGAGAGCGTCGGGGACGTTCTCGAAGAACCCGCGCAGCATGACCGTCGAGAACGGGATGCAGATCGCGATGTACACCAGGATCAGACCGGGCCTCGTGTCGACCAGACCCAGGTCGCTCATCATCGAGTAGAGCGGCCCGAGAGCGATGAACGCGGGGATCATCTGCGTCAGCAGGAATGCGATCAGCACCGCGCCCTTGCCGCGGAACTCGAACCGGGCGACCACGTACGCGCTGAGCAGCGCGATCAGCGTCGCCACGGCGCCGGCGGTCAGTGCCACCAGCGCGGAGTTCATCAGGAACACCCCGAACGAGCTCTTCTCGAACAGGCTGATGTAGTTGTCGAGCGACGGGTCGCTCGGCCAGTACTCGATCGGGTACGTGTTGATCGTGCCCGGCGACTTGAACGAGGTCAGCGCGATCCAGTACAGCGGGAACAGCGTGATGATCAGCCAGATGGCCAGCCCGACCATCCGCACCACGCCGCCGACACTCACCCGACGCCGGGTGCGGGCCGGAGCCGCACCGACGGGAACGGTCATGCGACGCGTATCGGTCGACGAGGTCTCGGTCATGGTGCTCATCGCTGCACTCTCCTCATCGCCATCAGGTAGAAGGCGCAGAACACGAACAGGAACGCCACGACGATCAGACCGATCGCGCTGGCGATGCCGTAGTTGCCCTGCTGGGTGTAGTCGATCATCCAGGTCGTGATGATGTGCGTCTGGTTCGCCGGGCCGCCGTTCGTCATCGCCCAGATGACGTCCGGGAAGTTGAAGATCCAGATGACCCGCAGCAGGACCGTCAGGAACAGCGTCATCGAGATGTACGGGATGATGATCGAGAAGAGCTGACGCGCTTTGCCTGCGCCGTCCAGGCTCGCAGCCTCCAGCATGTCGTCGGGAACCGACTGCAGAGCCGCGAGGATCATGATCGCGAAGAACGTCACCCCGTACCAGATGTTCGCAGCGATCACGGCGACCATCGCGAGCTTCGGGTCGGCCAGCCATGGCAGCGGCTGATCGATCATCCCGACCTTCATGAGCAGATCGTTGATGACGCCGAATTCCGCGTTGAACATCCAGCGGAACAGCATCCCGATCAGGAAGCCTGAGACGGCCCAGGGGAAGAAGACGAGTGCCTGATACAGCCCGCGGAAGCGGAACTTCTTGCGCAGCGCCAGCGCGATGAGGAATCCGATCACGAGCTGCGGCACGAGTGAGCCGACGACCCAGAGCACGGAGTTCCACGCGATCGTCGGGAACGCCGGGTTCTGGAACACGGCGATGAAGTTGTCGAAGCCTACGAACGGCGTCGAGGTGAGGTCCCACAGGTTCCAGTCGTGGAACGCCATGCGGGCGCCCTGCAGCATCGGGAAGTACGTGAACCATGCCACGAACACGACCGCGGGCAGCATGAACGCGAGCAGCGTGAGCGCGTGGCGAGCGCGGAACGGGCGGCGACGGGAGGGGGAGGCCCCGACGGCGGTGCCGGCGGAGCCTCCCGTGCGGGTGCGAAGCGACAAGGGTCAGCCCTTCTCCGCTGCGTACTTCTCCGTCCAGAACTCGTCCCAGGACTTCAGCAGCTCGGTGGTGGTCATGTCTCCCAGCAGCACCTTCTGCACCTCCTGGTCGGACTTCTGGATCCACTCCGTCCACCAGCTCACGCCACGGGGCTGACGCACGTTGATGTAGGTGTCGGGGTTCTCGGTCATCGTGACGTAGCTCGTCCACGGGCCGGTCGAGTAGAACTCGTCCTCCGCCGCGGCGGCGATGATCGGCACGAGGCTGTTCGCCTGGGCGAACTCGGTCGCCGGCTCGGCCGAGGCGAGGAACTCCACCAGCTTCGTGGCGGCCTCCTTGTTCTGGCTGTTCTCGGCGACGCCCCAGCCGGCCACGGCCAGCGGCTGAGCGGCCTTGCCGGACGGTCCGACCAGCAGCGGCGCGGTGTCCCACTGCTCCTCCGTCAGAGAGGAGTCCTGCACGGTCGCGATCACCTCGGGATCCTGGAGCAGGAACGCGGTCGACCCGTTCGTGAAGCCGGCGACCATCTCGGGGTAGCCCCACGAGACGGCGGACGGCGGGGACGCCTGCTCGAACAGTGCGAAGTAGTCGTCGAGGGCATCCTGCGCCTCGGGGGCGGCGAAGATCGTCGACCCGTCGTTCATCAGGAACGCGTCGTCGACGTTCAGGTCGTCGATGACATACGCCTCGATCGCCGCGACCACGTTGCTGTTGGCGTTCGGGCCGCCGCGGAAGGCGTAGCCGTAGATGTTCTTCGACGGGTCCTGGATCGCGGATGCCTGCTCGAGCAGATCGGCCCAGCTGTGCGGCGGGCCGTCGAAGCCCGCCTCCTTCACCAGGTCGGTGCGGTAGAAGAGCGAGAGGCCGTAGAAGCCGTACGGCACGAAGTAGCGCTTGCCGTCCTCGGCGACGGAGGCGGACTTCGCGTTGTCGGTGAGCGCGTCCCAGCCGTCCCAGGCCTCGAGGTCCGAGGTCAGGTCGTGCAGCCAGCCGTTGTTCGCGAACGGGCCGACGGTGATGTCGCGCACCTCGAGCACGTCGACGCCCTTGCCGGACTGCAGCATCTGCTGGATCTTCTGGTCTGCCTGCTCGGTCGGCGGCGAGACGAGATCGACCTTGATCTTCGGGTTGTCCTTCTCGAACTCGTCGAGCAGGCCGCGGATCAGGTCGGTGCGCGCCGGGTTGGTCAGGCTCTCGACCATCTGCAGCGTGACGGTTCCGTCGGCCGCCGGTCCGCTGCCGGATGAGCATCCGGTGAGGGCGAGGGCGGCGACGGTGCCGATCCCCGCGGCGGTCATCAGCATCTTGCGCTTCATGAGTAGCCTCTCATTCTGTGGTTCTTGTCGGGTGGTCAGGTGAAGGTGGTCAGGCGATGATGGCCTGGGCAGCCGTGCGGATGCCGGCTCGCTGCAGCAGTTGCGGAACGCAGCGCTCGATGAATGCATCGATGTCGGATGCCTCGGTGTACAGGTGCACGGAGAGGCGGAAGTAGCCGATGCCGCGGAAGCTGGTGAATGCGGTCTCGACGCCGACCTCGTCCAGCAGCTGCATGCGCAGCTCGTCGGCCTCCTCGCGGCTGGCGCCGAGTCCGAGGGGCAGCCGGATCAGGCGCATCGACGGGGCGGCAGACGGCAGGATCGTCAGCGGATCCTCGTCGCTGAACGGACGCAGCGCTTCGGCGATCGCCTCGGCTCCAGCATCCGCCATCAGCGGCAGGGTCTCGCGGGCCGCGGCCCAGCCGTACTCCCGCTCGATGAACTCGATGGCGGCGGGCGTGCTCAGGTAGGTGGTGGCGTCGATCGTGCCCTGAGTGTCGAAGCGGTCCGGGTACGGCTCGGGCGCGCCCCAGGAGTCGATCAGGGGCCACAGGTCCTGCCGGTCGACGGCCGAGGTCACCAGCAGCGCCGACCCGCGGGGTGCGCTCGGCCATTTGTGCATGTTGCCGAACCACCAGTCGCCGCCGCCCTGCGCCGCGGCGTTCTCGATGAGACCGGGGGCGTGGGCGCCGTCGACGAGGGTGCGCACGCCGCGGATGGCGGCCAGCTCGGCGATGCGCCGGGTCGGCAGCACGCGGGCCGTCGGAGACGTGATCTGGTCGACGATGATGAGGCGGGTGCGGTCGGTGATCGCGTCCGCGAAGCGCTGCACGATCTCATCCTCGGATGCCAGCAGCGGCAGCTCCACGGTGCGCACCGTCGCGCCGAACCGTCGTGCCAGGCGCTGCGCGCCCATCGTGATCGCGCCGTATCCGTGCTCGGTGACGAGGATCTCCTCGCCGACGCTCAGGCGCAGCGAGTTGTAGACGATGGTCGCCGCTGCCGAGGCGTTCGGCACGAACGCGCTGTCTTCCGCAAGCGCACCGACGAAGGGCGCGGTCTGCTCGCGTGCGACGCGCACCCGCTCTGCGATGCGGGGGAACCACTCGACGGGGCTGCGGTCGGCACGCTCGCGCAGCGCGTTCTGGTGCTCGACGACCTCCGTGGGCACGGCGCCGAAGGATCCGTGGTTGAGGTGGATCACGTCGGGATCCAGCGGCCACGCGTCCCGCGCACGGGGGTACGACGTCAGCGCGAGCGGAGCGGGGAAGGGTGCAGCCGTCATGGATCCTCATCGGCGATTCAGGGAGTTGTTGCACAACTTTGGCATATCGGTCGCGTTTGCGCCACCTCGAGCGGGCTAGACGCGCTAAGTTGTTATACAAATTGGTCGACGGTGCAAGATCCGTCAGACTCGCAGAACAAGCTCCGCGAGGGAGGACCGGGATGGGCGCGCTGGACACCGCCGTGCACGGGCTGCGCGCGTTGATCGCCGACGGAACGCTCCGGCCAGGAGACCGGCTGCCGAGTGAGGGTGAGCTGTGCGAGCGGCTCGGCGTCTCGCGCGGATCGCTGCGCGAGGGCATCCGGATGCTCGCGGCGCTAGGCGTGCTCGAGACCCGGCATGGGTCGGGGAGCTACGTCAGCGACCTGAACGCCGGAGACCTGATCGGCAGTCTCTCGCTGACGGTCGGGCTGCTGCCGCTCGACTCGATCCTGGAGCTGTATGAGCTGCGTCGCGCGCTTGAGGCCCACGCCGCTGCGCTCGCCACGGCGCGCATCGAGGACGCCGCCCTCGCCGAGCTGGACGAACTGCTGATCGAGCTGGAGGGCACGGAGGACGACGCCGAGGTCTCGCGGCTCGATCACCTCTTCCACATGCGCATCGCGGAGATCGCAGGCAACTCGGCGCTGGCGAGCCTGCTGGCCGTGTTCCGGGCGCGCTCGCGCGCCTACCGGATCTTCCGCACCGAGAGCGCCGCCGAGATCAAAGTGCTCTCGGATGCCGGACACCGGGCGATCCTGCGTGGTCTCGAGTCACGCGACCCTGTCGCCGCATCGGCGGCCGCTGCCGGCCACGTCGCCCAGACCGAGTACTGGCTGCGCAGACTGCAGCCGGACGCCATCGGCCTCACCGACTGAGCACCGCGACGGGCGAGCGCGGGCGCAGCTCAGAGCGCGCCGAACACGGCTCCGGGGTTCATGATGTTCTGCGGGTCGAGGGCGTTCTTGATCCGCAGGTTCAGTTCGAGCACATCGTCGCCCAGGTAGTCGGCAAGCCAGGGCTGCTTGAGCCGGCCGACGCCGTGCTCACCGGTGATCGTGCCGTCCAGTGCGAGGGCCAGATCCATCACCTCGCCGAAGGCGCGATCGGCGCGGATGCGCTGTTCGGCATCCTCACGATCGAAGACCAGCAGCGGATGCGTATTGCCGTCGCCCGCGTGTGCCACGATCGAGATCTCGATGCCGTTGCGCTCCGCGATCAGCCGGACGCCCTCGACGAGATCGGCCAGCCGCGGCAGCGGCACGCCGACGTCTTCGAGCAGCAAGGCCCCGCGGCGCTCCACGGCGGGGATAGCCATGCGCCGGGCGGCGATCAGCGCCTCGCTCTCGTCCGGGTCGCTCGTCGCGTACACCTCGGTCGCTCCCGCGATCTCGCACAGCGACTCGATCACGAGGGCCTGTGCCGCGGCGACCGCCTCGGACTCGTCGGACTGCACGAGCAGCATCGCGGCGGCGGTGCGGTCGAGGTCCATCCGCACGACGTCCTCGACGGCGTTGATCGCGACCTGGTCCATGAACTCGAGCATCGAGGGGCGCATCGCCGCCTTGATGTCGACGACGGCCCGTATCGCACCGGCGAGGGTCGGGAACATGGCCACCAGCGTCGTCGGCGGCTGCTGTGCCGGAACCAGCCGCAGCACCACTTCGGTGACGATGCCGAGGGTGCCCTCGCTGCCGACGAACAGCTTCGTCAGCGACAGCCCGGCGACGTCCTTCAGCCGTGGCCCGCCGAGCTTCACGGCCCGCCCGTCTGCGAGCACCACCGTCAGGCCGAGCACATAGTCGCTGGTCACCCCGTACTTCACGCAGCACAGCCCGCCGGCGTTGGTGGCGACGTTGCCGCCGATCGAGCAGAAGTCCTGCGAGGACGGGTCCGGCGGGTACCAGAGCCCGTGCTCGGATGCCGCGGCCTTGACCTCGGTGTTGAAGGCGCCCGGCTGCACGACGGCCATCTGCACCGCCGGATCGATGCGGATCTCACGCATGCGCTCCAGCGAGACGACGATCGCGCCGTCCACGGCGGACGACCCGCCGGACAGTCCCGACCCCGCCCCGCGAGGGATGATCGCGACGCCTTCCGCCGCGGCGATGCGCACGGCCGCCTGCACGTCGTCGGTCGACGTCGCCCGCACCACGGCGAGCGGCGTGCCGGCATTCGGATCGTTGGCACGGTCGTGGCGGTAGGCCTGCAGTGACTCGGGGGAGGTGATCACCGCGCCCTCGGGCAGGGCGGCGAGCAGGTCGGCGATGACGTTCTCAGCGGTCACGGGATCGTTCGTCACGGGGCACCTTTGCAGAAGACGGGATCGGATGCCGACAGCGCCGGCGTGAAGGAAGCTCTCAGCCCAGGGTGATGTCGACCTGGATCTCGGTGGCGAGCCGCTCGAGCGCTGCGCGCAGGGCATCCACATCGGCGGTCGCGGGCACGGTCGCGGTGACCTCCGACTCGAACAGCCGCCCGCCGGCCATCGCGGCATCCCGCGTCTCGGTGGTCATGCTCTCGATGCTCAGCGCGTGGGCGTTCAGCACGCCGGACACCTCGCGGACGATGCCGGGCCGGTCGTTGCCGAGCACAGTGAGCGAGATGCGCTGCGCCGTGTCGGCGGCTTCTGTGGCATCCGACCCGGTCTGCACGGTCACGGCGAGCAGGCCGTCGAGTGCTCCGAGCGCCGAGCGGAGCTCATCGACGTGCTCCGGCGAGACCGAGATCTCGATGATGCCGGCGAAGGTTCCGGCGAGCTCGGCGAGCCGGCTGTTCTCCCAGTTGCCGCGGTGAGTGTCGACGATGTCGGCGACGGCGGATACGAGCCCGGGGCGATCCGCTCCCGCGACCGTGAGGATGAGCGTGGTCATGCCGTCAGCGTAGCCGGGTGCCGGGCAGCGCCGTCCACAACTCCGGATAAACCTCGCCCCGAAGTCCGGAAATCGGGCTTCGGGGCGAGGTCGGGGGAGTTTCTCCGGAGTTGCGGCGGGCTACTGCGACTCGACGCGCGCCAGGCGCTTCCATCCGAGCAGCGCGGTTCCGGCGGCGATGATCGAGGCGATCGCGAAGAACAGCGTGATCGGCCAGGTCGCGCCACCCGCGATGAGCACGAGCCAGGCGGCGAACGCGGGCGTCGGGCCGGCGATCAGCGCCGCGGTGGGCTCGCGCACCAGCACGACGGCCGACAGGCGGTGCTGCGGGTCGAACAGCGCCGTGAGGATGGCGCCCTGGGTGGCGTACATGGTGGCGAGGCCGACCGAGATGCCGAGCACCATCGCCAGGATGATGATCGCCTCGTTGCCGGTCGCGAACATCGGGAACACGAGCGCGCCGAAGACGAGGAACACACCGGCGCCGAACAGCCAGATGCGGCGGCGGCCGAGGAGGTCGCCGAGGTGCCCCGTGAGAGGGACGATGCCGATCGCGAGCACCGACGACACGAGGTTCGCCACGAGGCCGAATGAGGGCGGGTAGCCGAGAGTGCCGGTCAGGTACGACAGCAGGTACACCTGCGTGAGCGACGAGAAGGCGAGGTATGGTCCGTTGATGCCGACGCCGATCAGGATCTCACGCCACTGCGAGCGGACCGCGTCCACGATCGGGAAGCGCGCGATGCGGCCCTCGGCGCGGATCTCGCGGAACTCCTCGGTCTCGTGGATGCCGGTGCGGATCCACAGGCCGACGCCGAGCGTGACCACGCTGATCAGGAACGGCACGCGCCAGCCCCAGCTGAACAGCGCTTCTTCGGGCAGCAGCGCGATGAGCGCGAACACGCCGGTTGCGATGACGATGCCGCCGAAGACGCCCATGCCGGGCAGGGCGACGCGCAGGCCGAAGCGCTTGCGGTCACCGGACTCGGCCATCATCACCAGCGAGCCGACATACTCGGCTCCGGCGCCCATTCCCTGCAGGATGCGGCACACGGCGAGCAGGATCGGCGCCCACAGGCCGATCTGCGCATAAGTGGGCAGCAGGCCGATCGCGAGCGTCGCCAGACCCATCAGCATCAGGGTCATCACGAGCATCGGCTTGCGTCCGATCCGGTCGCCGTAGTGGCTGAACAGCACGCCGCCGATCGGGCGTCCGAAGTAGCCGATCGCGAAGGTCAGCAGCGAGTTGATCACCTGGGTGGCCGGGTCGGCGCCGGGGAAGAAGAGCGGGCCGAACACGAGGGCGGCGGCGAGGCCGAACAGCGTGAAGTCGTAGTACTCCACGACGCTGCCGACGATGCCGGCCCAGGCGGTGCGGCGGATGTTCCGTGCGCGTTCGGGAGAATCCTCCGTGACGACGGCGGTTTCGGTGGACATGGTCACAACTCCTATGTTTCTGACGGAGATCCCGCGAAGCACGACTGAGCACAGGCAGAAACCTGCAGGCTGTGGGGAATGCGTCCATTAGAACATCGGATGTTTCCCGATGCCAAATCCATGCTGCCGCTGTGTCAGCGGGCGTCGTCCCAGCCGCCTCCGGCGAGGAAGCGCTCCATCCGCTCGCGGTGCGGGGCGAGATCCCACCCCTGCGCGGCGACCCATTCGTCGGAGTAGTACGTCTGGGCGTAGCGGATCCCGCTGTCGCAGATCAGCGTGACGACGCTGCCCGTCTCGCCGGCCTCGCGCATCCGGCCGATCAGCTCGAACGCGCCGTAGAGGTTGGTGCCGGTCGAGCCGCCCGCCCAGTGCAGCGTGCGCTCGCGCAGCAGCCGGATCGCTGCGACCGAGGCGGCGTCGGGCACCTGGATCATCTCGTCGATCACGCTCGGCACGAAAGACGGCTCCACCCGTGGGCGGCCGATGCCCTCGATGCGGCTGGGTGAGCCGGTGGCATCCGCATCGCCCTTCCAGCCCGCGTGGAACGCCGATCCCTCCGGATCGACGACGGCGACCTCCGTCTCGTGGCGGCGGTAGCGCACGTAGCGGCCGAAGGTCGCGCTGGTTCCGCCGGTTCCGGCGCCGACGACGATCCAGCGCGGCACCGGATGCCGCTCCTGCGCCAACTGGCTGAACACGCTTTCGGCGATGTTGTTGTTGCCGCGCCAGTCGGTCGCGCGCTCGGCGAAGGTGAACTGGTCGAGATAGTGGCCGTTGCAGCCGGCGGCGAGGCGCCGCGCCTCGGGGGAGATGTCTTCGGCGCGGTCCACGAAGTGGCAGCTGCCGCCGTAGAACTCGATGAGGTCGATCTTCTCCTGACTGGTCGATCGGGGCACCACGGTGATGAACTTCAGACCGAGCATGCGGGCGAAGTACGCCTCCGAGACGGCCGTCGAGCCGCTCGACGACTCGACCAGCGTGGTGCCCTCGTCGATCAGCCCGTTGACCAGCCCGTAGAGGATGAGCGAGCGCGCGAGGCGGTGCTTGAGCGAACCCGTCGGATGCACGGACTCGTCCTTCAGATACAGGTCGATGCCCCACTCCGCCGGCAGCGGGAAGAGATGCAGGTGCGTGTCGGCCGAGCGGTTGGCATCCGCCTCGAGGACCTGGATGGCGGAACTGACCCATTCGCTCATGGTTCGAGCGTAGTCGGCGGGTGAAGCAGACCTTCCGGCGGCTCAGCAGGCCCTCGCGGTCAGGGGATGCGGATCAGCGTGCCCTGGGACTGCTCGGGGCCGAGCTGGAACTCGAAGCGCGAGCGATCGCCGCGGTGGTAGGCGACGAAGAACTCGATCGGGCGTCCTGACTCGTCACGGCTCACGCTGCGCAGCCGCAGCAGTGCCGCACCCGTGCTCACGCCCAGCAGCCGCGCCTGGTCGTGGGTGGCGACGGTCGCCTCGGCCGAGCGGACGCCGTGGGTGGCGACGATGCCGTGCTCGGCCAGCAGCCGGTACAGCGAGGCGTTGCTGAGGTCGGCTTCGAGCGAGTGGACGCCGACGGCATCCGGCATCCACGTCGTCGACAGCGACCAGACGTCGTCGTCGACGTGCCGCAGTCGCTCCAGCACGACGATCGGCGCGCCCTCGTCCAGCTCCAGAGCGGCCGCGACCTCGGCATCCGCCACACTGCGCTCGTGGCGCAGGATGTCGCTTCGGACGTGCCCGCCGCGGCGCTCCACCTCGTCGTACAGACCGACGAGCGTGTGGACGAGCGACTCGGGCGTGCGCGGACGCGCGACGAACGTGCCCTTGCCCTTGACCCGCTCGACCAGCCCCTCGTGCTCGAGCTGCGCCAGCGCCTGCCGCACGACGGTGCGCGAGATGCCGTAGGTCTCGCACAGTCGGTGCTCGCCCGGCAGCGGGTCGCCGGGCTGCAGACCGTCGCGCTCGATGCCCTCTACGATCAGCCGTCGCAGCTGGTCGTACATCGGGGCGGCCGAGCGGCGGTCGATTCCCTCGATCATGACGGTCATCAGTATGCGACCCCCGCGTGCAGGATCACGTTCGCGTACGGGGTGAACTCTCCGGAGCGCACGAAGGCGCGCGCCTGATGCGTCTGCTTCTTGAACTCGACGTGCGGCACCAGCTCGATCTCGATTCCGGGCAGCCGCTCGCGCAGCGCCTCCAGCACGTGCGGGCTGTGCTCCGCGACCTCCGCTGAGACGGTCGCGCCCTCGACCACGAGCTCCGCCAGCACGGTGTCGAGCACGTCGAAGAACGCCGGGGCGCCGGGGCGGTAGGCGAGATCGATGCGCTCCGCACCGACCGGGATCGGCAGGCCGGCATCGGTGACGACGATCTGGTCAGTGTGTCCGGTCTCGCTGATGACCCGCGACAGAGCCGGATTGATGGTGGTGGCCGTTTTGCGCATGTCTCCCTCAGCTTTCGGATGCCGGTGCGAGGCGCGTCGCATCGGAGGATGCCAGCAGCGCGTCGACCTCGTCTCGGCTCGGCAGGCTGGGTGAGGCACCCTGCCGGGTGACGGCGATCGCGCCGGCGGCGCTGGCCAGGCGGGTCGCGTCGGCGAGCGACCAGCCCTGTGCGAGAGCGGCGCCGAGGTAGCCGGCGTAGGCGTCGCCGGCGGCGGTCGTGTCGATCGGTTCGACGGGAATCGGCTCGATGAACGTGGTGCCGTCTGCGGTGACGACGCACGAGCCGCGCTCCGCCATCGTGATGACGGCGGCGCCCGCACCCTGCTCGAGGAACCAGCGCCCTGCGCGCTCGGCCGACTCGGAGTCGGTGACCTCGATGCCGCTCATGATCGTCGCCTCGGTCTCGTTCGGGGTGACGATGTCGATGTTCGCCCACACCGCGGCATCCAGCGTCGCGGCGGGAGCCGGGTCGAGCACGACGGTCATGCCGTGCTCGCGAGCGCGGGTGGTGATGTGCAGCGTGAGGGATGCCGGGGTCTCGAGCTGTGTCAGCAGCACGGAGGTTGTGGGAGCGAGCGCCTCGAGTGCGGCGTCGATCTGCTCGGGGCTGAGGTGCGCGTTCGCCAGCGGCACCATGACGATGTCGTTCTGCGCCGACGCGTCGACGCGGATGTGCGCGATGCCGGTCGGGCCGGGAACCGTGCGCAGATGCGTGAGGTCGACGCCGGCATTGCTGAGCCCGTCGACGACGAGGTCGTGGAACAGGTCGTCGCCGACGCATCCGACGAAGCTCGTGCGCGCACCGGCCAGACCGGAGGAGACGGCCTGGTTGGCGCCCTTTCCGCCCAGCAGCAGAGTGAACTGATCGCCCAGGATCGTCTCTCCGCGCGCGGGCAGGCGCTGCGAGAAGGTGGTCACGTCGGCGGTCACGCTGCCGACGATGACGACGCCGGTGCGGGCGGACTGGTCGCTGGTCATATTCTCCCGATCGTCAGTGACACGGCATCCTCTTTGACAGGGCATCGTCTTTTGACAGAGGCGGATGCTGTCATTACATTAGCCGCATCCCCACCTGTAACGACAGGTTGGGCGTGTGAGGAGAATCGAATGACCGCGCCCCGGCTGTACGTGGACAGTGCCGACGTCGATCGAGTCGGCCGCCTGCTGGCGGCGGGCGTCGTGCACGGCGTGACGACCAACCCCACGATCCTGGAGCGCGGCGGACGCACCGCGGACGAGATCCCGGCCCTGTACGAGCGCTGGGTCGGCGAGGGCGCCCGCGAGGTGTTCTTCCAGACCTGGGGCGGCGACCGTGACGCTTTTCTGCGCAACGCGTCGGGCCTGATCGAGCTGGGCGAGCGCGTCGCGGTGAAGGTGCCCGCGACGGCAGAGGGGTTCGCGGCAGCATCCGCTCTCGTGCGCGACGGCGTCTCGGTGCTGGTCACCGCCGTCTACTCCGTCGCCCAGGCGCTCGCGTGCGCGAGCATCGGCGTGCGGTACATCGCGCCGTACCTCGGACGGATGCGGGATGCCGGGATGGACGGCGACGACCTGATCGCCCGGATGCAGCAGGTGTGCGAGGGCAGCGACACGAACGTGCTGGCCGCCAGCCTGCGCTCGCCGAAGGACATCGTCGACCTGCGGCTCGCCGGCGTTCCCTGTTTCACCGCCGCGCCGGACGTGCTCGACGCGCTGCTGTTCGATGGAGTCAGCGATTCGTCGGCCGCGGAGTTCGACGCCGCGATGGTCCGACTCGGCGCGTGATGACTGCTCCCGTATGAGTTTCGGTCGCTGAAACGCCGTTTTCGCGGCACGAACTCATACGGAGCGGGGGATCTGCCGCCGCCGTCGGATGCTAGGACGGGGTGGCCTGGCGCAGCCAGCGCTCCACGCCTGCGACGTGCGCGGTGGCGAGGGATGTCGCGAGCGCCGAGTCGTGCTGGGCGATCGCGTCGGCGATGGCGCGGTGCTCCGACAGGGTGCGCTCGACGGCGCCCTGCTCAGTGAGGCCGCGCCACACCCGCGCGCGGATGGTCTGGCTGCCGAGGCCGTCGATCAGGCTGGACAGATAGCCGTTCTGCGTCAGGTGGACGATCTGGCCGTGGAAGCGGATGTCGTGCGCGACCAGGTCATCGATCGACACGGTGCCCGGATCGACCGACTCGACCTCGTCGATCAGTGCCTGCGCGTCATCGGGAGAGGCGTTGCCGGCGGCGAGGCCGGTCGCCTGAGATTCCAGCATCCGACGCACGGCGAACAACTCGAGCAGCGAATCGTCGTCGTGCATGTCGACGACGAAGCTGATGGCCTCCAGCAGCAGGTGCGGCTCGAGGCTGGTCACGTAGGTGCCATCGCCGCGTCGGACGTCGAGCACGCGGATGACCTCAAGGGCCTTCACCGCCTCGCGCATCGAGTTGCGCGACAGGCCGAGGCGCTCGGCGAGCTCCTTCTCGGGGGGAAGCCGGTCGCCCGGGCTCAGCTCGCCGGACACGATCATCGCCTTGATCTTCTCGATCGCCTCGTCAGTGACAGCCATGGCGACATCCTCGCACAATGATCCGATGTCTGTCTCGCGCTGTGTGAGGATGGGCGCATGCGCGTCATCGATTCTCATCTGCACCTGTGGGATCCCGCAGTCCTCTCCTACACCTGGCTCGACGGAGCCCTCGACTGGGCGTTCGCCGAGATCGAGATCAACGAGGAGCAGTTGCAGGGCGTCTCGGAAGAGGCGGCCATCTTCGTGCAGGCCGACCCGATCGAGGAGCACACCATCGACGAGGTGCGCTGGGTCGACTCGATCGCGCTCGCCTCGGGCGTCGTCGCCATCGTCGCCGGCGCCAGGCTCGACAGGGGAGCTGAGACGGAAGCGCACCTCGCCGCGCTCGCGGAGCACGACCGAGTGGTCGGGGTTCGTCACCTTCTGCAGGGCGAGTCCGACGGCTTCGCAGGGACGGATGCCTTCGTCGCAGGTGCGCGCGCCGTGGCATCCCGAGGGTGGACGTTCGACGCGTGCGTGCGGGCGCACCAGATCCCGGATGTCACGGCGCTCGCGGCGGCCGTCCCCGAGCTGGGGATCGTGCTCGACCATCTCGGCAAACCGGCGATCGGGACGGCGGATGCGCCGCTCGAGCCCAATCCGGAGTGGCTGGGGGACCTGCGAGAGCTGGCATCGAGCCCGCAGGTGTTCTGCAAGCTCTCGGGCCTTCCCGCCGAGACCGGCGGCCACTGGGCGGATGCCCAGGTGGTGCCGTTTCTGGACGCCGCCCTCGCCGCGTTCGGCGAAGGCCGCCTGATGTGGGGGAGCGACTGGCCGGTCTCGTCCATCGACTTCCGGGCTCCGGACGGCGGGGCCTACCTCGCCGGCGCGCGCCAGCGCTGGTTCCGCACCGTCGCCGACTGGGCGGTGTCGCGCGGCTTGGATGCCGAGAAGATCTTCTGGTCGAACGCGCTGGCGTTCTACGGCATCCGCTGACCGTGCCGGCCCGGTCCGGCCCGGCATCGGAGGTGCGTTCCTTCGTCCCCCCAGGTCGCATTCGTTGCCGCTATCGCGGCGATTTGGCGGCAACCAGTGCGACCTGGACCGTCGGATCGGATGCTGGCGCCCGGTCAACCGTTGAGTGCGGCGCGGACACGGGCGACGAGGTGCCGGGGCCGAGCGAAGAGAGCGCTGGTCACCTCGATGACTGTCCACCCGGCGGCGCGCAGCGCGGCGATCCGCTCGACGTCCGCCGCGTACTGGGAGCTGTGCAGGAAGCCGTGGTATTCAATCGCGACCTTCTGCGTCGGATAGGCGAGGTCGACGCAGCCGATGAATCGTCCGTGTCTGTCGTAGACGTCATGATTCAGCGCGGGTTCGGGCAGGCCCGCGAGCACGAGATGACAGCGAACCTGCGATTCGCGCGGTGACCAGGAGTCTTCTCGGACCAGCTCGACCGCCTGACGCAGTCGGCGAATGCCGGCCCACCGCGTCAGCGCGATCGTCGAGCGCAACTCGTCGATGCTTGCGTGTGATCGCTGCCCTGCATCAGGGCGACCGGGTCCCGGTCGCCAGACTCGGCAGTAGTAGTCGCCGAGAGCCACCAGATCGATCAGGCTCAGGTGAGCGAGCTGAGCCCAGGAGGTCGCCGGACTGGCGACGGGAAGTCCTCGGGCGTTCAGCAGATGGACACCGCGCGGGTCAGCACGATGGCCCTTCACGTTCGCCGCGCGAACCAGCGGTCCCTTGCCGAGCGTGCTGACATGTACGTCGAGGTCGCGGCCGTCGAGTGGATCACGAGCGACCTCGGAGACCCCGTCTTCTGGCGGCGGGGGAAACACCAAAGGCAGTGGACCGCCCCAGATCGCGACGGCGGCTCGTGACTGAGGAACTGTCGCGGACGCAGAAGAGGAGCGTAGCGGAACGCCTGTATCCGTCGTTCGGTGATCTGCCGCGTGTACGGGTCGAGATCGTCGAGATCCATCTCGATCGGCTGTACACGCAAGCCGATGAACGGGGCTTCGAGGTCTGAGCGACGCAGCCGGCCGCGATTCACACCAGCATCCATCGCTGTATCGACCCGGAACTGCGGGCCCAAGCTGGGTGGCAGAGGAGCTGCGGGGCGCATCGCTTCACGATGCCATTCCTCATCGGATGCTCGCCCGAGTTGTCCACAGGCGGATGGCACGCCGCCGCCCGCGTCCAGGTCGCAACGGTTGCCGCTATTCGTGCGCGTTAGCGGCAACCAGTGCGACCTGGAGGCAGGATTTCGGGCTTTAGCGGCAATGAGTGCGACCTGGAAGCGGGGACGACCGGCCGGAAGACCCCCGGACGGCTGCCCCGGACGGCTACTCGGAGCGGAGGCGGAGGGCGGCCATGCCGCCGTCGACCTCGATGCACGTGCCGGTCGTCGAGCCGGCGGACGGCGAGACGAGGTACAGCACGGCGGCTGCGACCTCATCGGGCGAGACCAGGCGGCCGTGCGGCTGGCGGGCGTTGAGCGCGGCGCGCTCGGCAGCCGGGTCCGCGGCCGAGTCGAGCAGGCGGCCGACCCACGGGGTGTCGGCGGTGCCGGGGTTGACGGCGTTGACTCGGATGCCCTCGCGCAGGTGATCCGCGGCCATGGCGCGGGTCAGCGCCGAGACGGCGCCCTTGGACGCCGAGTACAGCGCGCGCTGCGGCAGGCCGGTGGTCGAGGCGATGGATGCCGTGTTGCAGACCGCCGCCGAAGGCGACTTCCGCAGCCAGGGCAGAGCCGCCGCGGTGACGCGGGCGATGCCGGTGACGTTGATGGAGAGCACGCGTGCCCACTCGTCGTCGTCGTTGGCGGTGATGTCGCCCTGCGCGCCGATGCCGGCGTTGTTGATGACGATGTCGATGCGGCCGAACTTCTCGGCGACCGCTGCGACGGCGGCATCCACGGATGCGCGGTCGGAGACGTCTGCCGTGAACGCGGCGAATGCGGCATCCGCTCCGGCGGTGTCGCGGTCGAGGACGGCGATCTGCGCGCCTTCGGCATGCAGCTTCGCGGCCACCGACGCGCCGATTCCGGATGCGCCGCCGGTGACGATCGCGACGAGACCTTCCAGCTGACCGCTCACTTCGCAGCCTCCCACGCGACGAACTCCTGGCGCTGGCTGCCCAGGCCCTCGATCTCGATGTCGACGACGTCGCCGGCCTTCAGATACGGGAACTTGCCGCCGAAGGCGACGCCCTGCGGCGTGCCCGTGAGGATCAGATCGCCCGGCTCGAGGGTGACGTACTGCGACAGGTGGTGCACGATCGTGCGGACATCGAAGATCATGTCGTTCGTGTTCGAGTCCTGACGGGCCTCGCCGTTGACGAAGCTGCGCAGGTTCAGGTTGTCGACGTCGACCTCGTCGGGGGTGACCAGCCACGGGCCGGTCGGGTTGAAGCCGAAGGCGATCTTGCCCTTCGACCACTGGCCTCCCGACACCTCCATCTGGAAGGCGCGCTCCGAGACGTCGTTGGCCACGACGTAGCCGGCGATGTGGGCATCCGCCTCCTCAACCGAATCGAGGTACGCGGCGCGCGTGCCGATGACGATGCCGAGCTCGACCTCCCAGTCGGTCTTCTCGCTGCCGCGGGGGATCGTGACCGTGTCGTTGGGGCCGACGACCGTGTTCGGGGTCTTCAGGAACATGATCGGCACCGTGGGCGGCTCGGCACCGGACTCGCGGGCGTGGGCTGCGTAGTTCTGGCCGATGCAGATGACGGCGCTCGGGCGGGCGATCGGAGCGCCGATGCGCAGCTCGGCGGCGCCGTCGAGCTCGGGAAGCTCACCGGCATCCAGTGCCGCCTGGGTGCGCGCGACGGGGTCGGCGGCGAGGAAGTCGCCGTTCACATCGGATGTCAGGGGGCGCAGGTCGAAGGTGCGGTCGGCGTCGATGACGACGGGGATCTCGCTTCCGGACTCGCCGAGTCGAGCGAACTTCATGGTTCTCCTCCAGGTCTTCGGGATGGGCTCTCTCTGCGGCGCCCACCGATTGACAGTATAGACATCGGATGTTTACACTCCAAGTGTCTGCGTCATTCGACGCACCGAAGGAGCACCGTGAGCCGTATCGTCGCGCTGGACACCAGCGACATCCGCTTTCCCACGTCTTTGAGCCTGGACGGCTCGGATGCCATGAATCCCGACCCCGATTACTCGGCGGCGTACGTGATCGTGCGCACGGACGCCGAGGACGGCATCGAGGGTCACTCCTTCGTCTTCACGATCGGCCGCGGCAACGACGTGCAGGTCGCCGCGATCGACGCCCTCGCCGGGCACCTCGTCGGCCGCGAGATCGAGCCGCTGCTCGATGACATGGGCGGCACGTTCCGCGACATCATCGGCGACTCGCAGCTGCGCTGGCTCGGCCCCGAGAAGGGCGTCATGCACATGGCCATCGGCGCCGTGATCAACGCCCTGTGGGACATCAAGGCCAAGCGCGCCGGTCTGCC
This sequence comes from Microbacterium alcoholitolerans, assembly GCF_050408615.1. Classification (NCBI taxonomy): domain Bacteria; kingdom Bacillati; phylum Actinomycetota; class Actinomycetes; order Micrococcales; family Microbacteriaceae; genus Microbacterium; species Microbacterium alcoholitolerans. Next base: position 2,385,844 of record NZ_JBNTKD010000001.1, read on the forward strand.
GCTCTGGCAGCTGCTCGCCCGGATGACCCCCGAGCAGATCGTCGACCTGGTCGACTTCCGCTACCTCGGCAACGCCCTCACCCGCGAGGACGCGCTCGAGATCCTGCGTGCGGCCGTGCCCGGTCGTGAGGAGCGCGAGGCCGAGCTGCTGGCGACCGGCTACCCGGGCTACACCACCAGCCCCGGCTGGCTCGGCTACTCCGATGAGAAGCTGGAGCGACTCGCGCGCGAGGCGATGGCCGACGGCTTCACGCAGATCAAGCTGAAGGTCGGCGACGACCTCGACGACGACATCCGCCGCTTCCGCAAGGCGCGCGAGGTGTGCGGTCCCGACTTCCCGATCGCGATCGACGCCAACCAGCGCTGGGAGGTCGCCGAGGCGATCGAATGGGTGAACGCGCTCGCCGAGTTCAACCCGGCCTGGGTCGAAGAGCCCACCAGCCCGGACGATGTCCTCGGCCACGCCGAGATCGCCCGCGGCATCGCCCCGATCCGCGTCGCCACCGGCGAGCACGCGCAGAACCGGGTGATCTTCAAGCAGCTGCTGCAGGCGAACGCCATCGAGGTCATGCAGATCGACTCGGTGCGCGTCGCCGGTGTCAACGAGAACATCGCGAACCTGCTGCTGGCCGCCAAGTTCGGTGTGCCGGTCTGCCCGCACGCCGGAGGCGTCGGTCTGTGCGAGGCCGTGCAGCACCTGTCGATGTTCGACTTCGTCGCCGTGACGGGAACCCGCGAGGGCCGGCTCATCGAGTTCGTCGATCACCTGCACGAGCACTTCGTCGTCCCGACCGACATCCAGGGCGGCTCGTACATGGCGCCCACCGCGCCGGGCACGAGCATGGAGATGAAGTCCGAGAGCATCGCCAAGTACACCTGGACCGGGCAGCATGTCATCGACTGAGCGCGCGCCGCTCACCCTCCCCGAGCTCGGATACGGTGCCGCCAACGTCGGCAACCTGTTCCGAGAGCTGAGCGACGACGAGGCGTGGGCGGTGCTCGAGGCGGCCTGGGATTCCGGCATCCGCTATTTCGACACCGCGCCGCACTACGGCCTGGGCCTGTCCGAGAAGCGCCTCGGCGCGTTCCTGCAGACGAAGCCGCGTGACGAGTTCGTGCTGTCGACGAAGGCCGGGCGCCTGCTGCGCCCGAACCCCGACCACCAGCCGGGCGGCCTCGACACCGATAACGACTTCTTCGTCGCGGACGACCAGCGCCGCGAGTGGGACTTCACCGAGGACGGCATCCGCGCCAGCATCGCTGAGTCGCAGGAGCGCCTCGGGATCGAGCGGATGGACCTGGTCTACCTGCACGACCCCGAGCGCAACGACCTCGAACTCGCGATAGCCTCGGCCTTCCCTGCTCTCGAGAAGGTGCGCGACGAGGGGCTGGTCGGGGCGGTCGGCGTCGGATCGATGGTGTCGGATGCCCTGACGCGGTCGGTTCGCGAAGCCGATCTCGACCTGATCATGGTCGCCGGCCGCTACACGCTGCTCGAGCAGCCCGCCGCGGTCGACGTGCTGCCGGCGTGCGACGAGCGCGGAACCGGCATCGTCGCGGCATCCGTGTTCAACTCCGGCCTGCTCGCGCAGAGCGAGCCGCGCCGGGACGGCCGCTACGAGTACGGTCAGCTTCCCGACGAACTGTGGGACCGCCTCGTGCGCATCGCCACGATCTGCAAGGCGCACGAAGTGCCGCTCCCCGCCGCGGCGATCCAGTTCCCGCTTCGCGCGGCATCCGTCCGCTCGGTGGTCGTGGGCGGCAGCCGCCCCGCCCAGCTGCGGCAGAATGCCGAGTACGCGGCGCTGCAGATCCCGGCCGGGCTCTGGGGCGAACTCGCCGAAGAAGGACTCATCCCCGCCTGAGGAGGACGACATGCTCGAAGGAATCAATCCGCTGCTCACCGGCGAGCTGCTGCTGCATCTCGACCGGATGGGCCATTCCGACTCGGTCGTCGTCGCCGACGCGCACTTCCCGGCGTGGGCGCTCGGCGAGCGGGTGGTCGACCTCCCGGGCACGAGCACGCCCGAGGTGGTCGCCGCGATCCGCTCGGTGCTGCCGCTGGATGACGCGCCGGGTATGGATCTGATGGAGTCGGCGGATGCCACCGTGCTCGATGTGCAGCGCGAGCTGATGTCGGCGGCCGGGACGACGCAGGAGACGACGCGCTTCGTGGAGCGCTTCGCCTATTACGACGTCGCGAAGACGGCGTACCTGATGGTGCGCACGGGCGAGACCCGCAAGTACGGCAACGCCCTGCTCCGCAAGGGCGTGGTCGGACACGAGTCGCGCAAGGAGATCTCATGAACATCGGATGCCACGGACTCGTCTGGACCGGAACCTTCGACGCCGACGGGATCCGCCTCGCCGTCGAGAAGACGAAGCAGGCCGGCTTCGACCTGATCGAGTTCCCGCTCATGGACCCGTTCTCGTTCGACGTCGATGCAGCGAAGGCCGCGCTCGCCGAGCACGGCCTCGCGGTGAGCGCATCGCTCGGACTCTCCGAGGCGACGGATGTCACCAGCTCCGATCCCGAGGTGGTCGCGGCCGGCGAGGCGCTGCTGATGCGCGCCGTCGACGTGCTCGCCGACCTGGGCGGCACGCACTTCTGCGGCGTGATCTACTCGGCGATGAAGAAGTACATGCTCCCGGCGACGGCAGAGGGCATCGAGAGCAGCCGGCGCGCGGTCGCGCGCGTCGCCGATCACGCAGCGACGCGAGGCGTGCAGGTCTCACTCGAGGTCGTGAACCGCTACGAGACGAACGTGCTCAACACGGCGCGTCAGGCCGTCGCGCACCTCGCCGAGATCGACCGGCCGAACCTCGGCATCCACCTCGACACGTACCACATGAACATCGAGGAGTCGGATATGGTCGCGCCGGTGCTGGATGCCGCGGCGCACCTGCGGTACGTGCACATCGGCGAGAGCCATCGCGGCTACCTCGGCACCGGAACCGTCGACTTCGATGGCTTCTTCAAGGCTCTCGGGCGGATCGGCTATGACGGCCCGATCGTCTTCGAGTCGTTCTCGTCGGCTGTGGTCGCGGAGGACCTGAGCCGCATGCTGGGAATCTGGCGGAACCTCTGGACCGACAGCGACGAGCTCGGTGCGCACGCGAACGCGTTCATCCGCGACAAGCTCGTCGCGGTCAGGTCGATCGCGCTGCACTGATCCGGCGACCGACATCGCATCGTTCGTGATCAACTTGTTATTACAGGTGTGGCGATCGTCCTCGGTGTTAGATACATTTAGGTACAACTTGCGCTGACCCAAGGGTTAGGCGCACAATTGATCCGATGTTTGAATTCGATTCCATTGGGAATCATCGACCTCCAAGGGAGCAGGTGCGGGCATGAGCGATCCCATCCTCAGGGTGGAGGGAGTCAGCAAGGGCTTCCCCGGCGTGCAGGCGCTGAAAGACGTGAACCTGGAGGTGCGCTCCGGCGAGGTGCTGGTCCTCGTCGGAGAGAACGGCGCCGGCAAGTCGACGCTGATGAAGATCCTCTCCGGCATCTACACCCGCGACGAGGGAACGATCACCTTCGAGGGCGAGCAGGTGGAGCTGACCAGCCCGCTGCAGGCGCAGCAGCTCGGCATCACGATCATTCATCAGGAGCTGAACATGATGCCCGACCTCACGGTCGCGCAGAACATCTACATCGGCCGCGAGCCCAAGGTCGGGCCGTTCCTGTCGGAGCGTGCGCTGAACCGCAAGACCTCCGATCTGCTCAGCCGCCTCAACATCCAGCTCGATCCGCGCAAGCCGGTCGGCGAGCTGACCGTCGCCGAGCAGCAGATGGTCGAGATCGCCAAGGCGCTGTCGTTCAATGCGAAGGTGCTCATCATGGATGAGCCGACCTCGGCGCTGACCGACAGCGAGGTCGAGACCCTGTTCGTGCTCATCGAGCAGCTCAAGGCCAGCGGCACCGGCATCGTCTACATCTCGCACCGCATGGACGAGCTTCGCCGACTCGCGGATCGCGTCTCGGTGCTCCGCGACGGCGAGTACATCGGCTCGCTGGAGAAGAGCGAGATCAGCGTGCCGAAGATCATCGAGATGATGGTCGGCCGCGTCATCGATGAGGGCACCCGACCCGACGCGCGCGAGCACGCGAACGACCCGATCGTGCTCGACGTGAAGGGCCTGTCGACCAAGAGCCTGCTGAAGGACGTCTCTTTCCAGCTGCACAAGGGCGAGATCCTCGGCTTCGCCGGCCTGATGGGCGCCGGCCGCACCGAGACCGCGCGCGCCATCATCGGCGCCGACCACAAGGACGGCGGAGCGATCAGCGTCGGCGGGCGCACGGTGCGCATCCGCCAGCCCGAGGACGCGGTCAAGCGCGGCATCGGCTACCTGTCCGAGGACCGCAAGCTGCTCGGCCTGATGCTCGATCAGGACGTCACCTTCAACACGGTGCTGGCCTCGCTCGACTCCTATGCCAACGCGATCGGCTGGATGGGCGACCGCAAGGCGAAGAGCCAGACCAAGGACTACGTGCAGCAGCTTCGCGTGAAGACCCCCTCGGTCAACCAGATCGTGAAGCTGCTGTCCGGAGGAAACCAGCAGAAGGTCGTCATCGCCCGGTGGCTGATGCGCGACTGCGACATCCTCATCTTCGACGAGCCGACCCGAGGCATCGATGTCGGAGCGAAAGAGGAGATCTACCGCCTGATGCAGCAGCTCGCGGCATCCGGCAAGTCCATCATCGTCATCTCGTCGGAACTGCCCGAGATCCTCCGTGTCGCGAACCGCATAGCCGTCTTCGCGAACGGACGCATCACGGGCACCCTCCGCAACGAGGAAGCCAGCCAGGAGAAGATCATGCAGCTCGCCGCCCACGGAGAGGAAGACGAATGAGCACACCACAGCAGTCCGGCTCGACCACGACCGTGGTGCAGCAGGCCGTCACCGAGAACACTGACAAGCGCGACGTCGCAGGCATGCTGAAGCGCCAGCTGCAGCAGTCGCTGGCCTTCGCGACGCTCGTCGTGCTGGTCATCTTCTTCTCGATCGCCAGCCCGGCGTTCTTCACCGTGAGCAACCTCACGACGGTGCTGCTCTCGACCGCGGTGATCGCGATCCTCGCGCTCGGCACCACGTTCGTGATCATCACCGGTGGCATCGACCTGTCGCTCGGCACCGGCATGGCGCTGTGCGCCGTGATGACAGGTGTCTTCATCACCAACTGGGGCCTGCCGATCTGGGTCGGCGTGCTCGGCGGCATCGCCACAGGCGTGCTGATGGGTCTCGTCAACGGCGTGAACATCACGTTCCTGCGGTTGCCCCCGTTCATCGCCACGCTGGCGATGATGATGATCGCCGGAGGCCTGGCGCTCGTCATCTCGGGCGTGCGCCCGATCTACTTCTCGACCTCCGCACCGGAGTTCAAGCGCATCGCGCTCGGCGTGATCATCCCCGGCATCCCGAATGCCGTCCTGATCACGATCGTGCTCGCGATCATCGCAGCACTCGTGCTGTCGAAGACGCTGCTCGGCCGCTACACGTTCGCGATCGGCTCGAACGAGGAGGCGACGCGCCTGTCGGGTGTGAACACCCGTCGCTGGACGATCTTCGTCTACATGCTCGCGGGCGCCTTCATCGGCGTCGCCGGCGTCATCATCGCATCCCGTCTCGATTCGGCGCAGCCGCAGATCGGCATGGGCTACGAGCTGCAGGCGATCGCCGCCGTCATCATCGGAGGCACCTCGCTGCTGGGCGGACGCGGCTCGATCATCGGCACCGTGATCGGCGCGCTCATCATGAGCGTGCTCGTCAACGGCCTGCGCATCATGTCGATCCAGTCCGAGTGGCAGAACGTCGTCGTCGGCGTCGTCGTGCTGCTCGCGGTGTTCTTCGACTCGCTGCGCAACCGCCAGCGCACCTGAACCTGATCCCTTCCCACCGATCCCCGTCGATCACCCGGTCGACATCCACACAGAACAATGGAGTTTCCATGCGAATTGGCAAGAAGACCGCATTCGCCGCTCTCGTCGCGGCTTCCGCGCTCGTCCTCGCCGGCTGCGGCGGCGGCGACGTCGTCGAGGAGGGCGCAGCGCCCGAGGCCGGCGGCAGCGGTGACGGCGAGATGTACGTCGCCCTCGTCTCGAAGGGCTTCCAGCACCAGTTCTGGCAGGCCGTGAAGACGGGTGCCGAGGAGAAGGCGAAGGAGCTCGGCGTCCGTGTGACGTTCGAGGGTCCCGCAGCCGAGACCGAGATCGCGCAGCAGCTCGACATGCTGACCACCGCGATCAACAGCAGCCCGGACGCGATCGGCTACGCAGCCCTCGACCCCGAGGCGTGCGTCGCTCCGCTGGAGCAGGCCAAGTCCAAGGACATCCCCGTGGTGTACTTCGACGCACCCTGCAACGGCGACGTCGGACTCAGCCTCGCCGCGACCGACAGCATGGTCGCCGGTGCGCTGGCTGCAGAGCACATGGCAGAGCTGATCGGCGGCTCTGGCGAGGTCGGCATCGTCGGCCACTCGCAGATCAACTCGACCGGTGTCGAGCGCCGCGACGGTTTCGTCGAGAAGATCGAGGCGGACTACCCCGACATCACCATCGTCGACATCCAGTACGGTGACGGCGACCACCTGAAGTCGGCCGACATCGCCAAGACCATGATCGCCGCCCACCCGGACCTCAAGGGCATCTACGGCACCAACGAGGGCTCGGCCATCGGCGTCGTGAACGCCGTCAAGGAGCTCGGCCTCGAGAAGGGCAAGCTGACCATCATCGGCTTCGACTCGGGCGCAGCCCAGATCGAAGCGATCAAGGACGGCACCATGGCCGGCGCGATCACCCAGGACCCGATCGGCATCGGCGCTCGCACGGTTGAGTCGGCTGTCGCGGCAGCCAACGGTGAGACCCTCGACGAGTTCTACGACACCGGCTCGTACTGGTACGACGCCGACAACATCGAGGACCCGAAGATCGCCGCAGTCCTCTACGAGTGATCTGACGCTTCGTCACGGGCGGCCCTCACCTTCGGGTGGGGGCCGCTTTCGCGTTGCACCCGGATGCCGCCGCCGCGGGTGAGTGCGGAGCTCAGAGCCCGCGGGTGAGTGCGGGGCTCAGAACGACAGCAGGCGGGCGGGGTTGGCGACCAGCATCGCGTGGACGGCGTCGTCGCCGACCAGGGCGCGCAGGCGCGGGAGGTACCGCTCGCCGAGGTAGGCGAGACCTGGCATCCCGCCGTAGGAGATGTAGCGCGTCGCGCGGGCGACGTCGCCGCCGAGCACGATCCGGTCTGCGCCGCCGCCGGATGCCACCGCCGAGGTCAGTTCGAGCAGGCGCGCGTCGCTGTGCGTGCGCGGGCGGGCGAAGCCGTCGTATCCCAGGTAGGCGCCGCGTTCGGCGAGCGAGACGTGCAGGCCGGCGTCCGGGTCGCGGTCGGCGTGGGCGAGCACGACGCGATCGGATGCCACGCCCTCGGCGCCGAGCAGATCGAGCACCTCGTGCGCGGCCGTGCAGAATTCCAGGTGCACCATGATCGGCGCACCGGTCGCGCGGTGGGTCGCAGCGAGGGCGTCCAGCGTGGTGCGCTCGAACGCGCTGATGCGCCAGTAGTCGATGCCGCCCTTCAGCATCCCGGCGCGGATCGTGCGCCCATCGGCCGTGCGGGCGAGCGCGACATGCGCTCTCGGTCCGGCCGATGCGACCTCCGCATCATCGGCTGCCATCCCGTCGGCGACGTCCGCGGTGAACAGCGCCGCGAGCGCTTCGGAGTCCCACGACTGCATCGGGTGATCCTCGCCGTAGTGCGCCTCGCGGTGCCTTCCGGTCGTCGCCACGATGTGCAGCCGGGTCGCGCTGCTGATCCTCGCGAGAGCGGCGGCATCGCGACCGATGCCGAAGGGGGTGGCATCCACCATCGATTCGAAGCCGCTCGCCTTCAGCAGCCCGGCCTCGGCGGATGACGCAGCCTCGTCGTCGAGCTCGTCGCCGGGCAGCAGCGGCGAGACCTGGAAGAGGTGCTCGTGGTAGTTCACCCGTCCGAGCGACGCCGCATCGACGTCGCCGAGCACCGTGCGAACCGAACCCGACACCTCGCCGGACATCAGCGCACCGACTCCGCGGCGGCTGCGAGCTGCTCGACCACGTCGGGCGTGAGGTCGATCTCGAACACATCGGCGACGACCTGCGACCAGCCGTGGATGAAATAGCGCCACCCGTCGATCACCTGCAGGCCACGCGCTTCGCGCTGCGCGACCGCCTGATGCAGGAACTCCAGCGACCCGCGGTAGTTGAACTCCCACACCCAGGCGCCCTCGGGGTGGACTACGGCGTCGGTGAGCGGTGAACCCGGCCGATCCTTGCCGAGGCCCGTCGCGTTGGCGATGACCGATCCCGCCGGGGCTGCGGCGACGATGGCATCCGCCTCTTCCGGCGTCTCGGTGACCACATACCGGATCAGGCCTTCGGCCGTGCCGTGCTGGCGGTGCACCTCGCGCAGGTGATCGAGTTTGTCCTGCGCACGAGCCGTCACCGTCACGCGCGAGGGGGCGTCCGCGCGCTCGGCGAGAGCCCAGCTGAGCGCGGTGCCCGAGCCCCCGGCGCCGAGGATGACGACCTCCGCGCCGGTGCGGGCGAAGTGGTCGGCGGGCAGGAAGTCGTTGAGGGCGAGATCGACGGTGATCGGGTCCTTCGCGCGCCCGATGAGCTTCTCGCCGCGCTTGGAGATGCTCGAGATCTCGGAGCACGAGACGGCGAACGGGTCGAGTTCGTCGAACAGATCGGATGCCGCCGCGTACACGTTCATCTTGTGCGTCGTCACCAGCGCGCCGCGGTGGTGCTCATCGTCGCGGATCTGCTCGACCATCGCCCGGTACACCGACGGGTCGGCGTCCATCGGCAGGTCGTGCCCGACGAGTGTGCGGGTCGGCAGGCCGAGGATGTCGGCCCACAGCGGGAACACCTTCATGATCGACGACGATCCCGTGGTGACGCCGACGAAGCCCATGTGGTCGGCGGAGGCGCGGTCAGCGCGGACCCGGGCGGCGTCTGGGCGGGAGGAGGTGGATGCGGTCTCGGTCATGAGGGGCTCCATTGCGGATCAGCGGGAGGTGACGGGGTGGGCCGGTGCGTCGCCGCGCAGCACGGCGAGGGCGTCGTCGAGCGACATGCGGCCCATGTTGTCGACGGCCTGGGTGGTCTGCGCGCCGAGGTGCGGGGTGACGATCACGCGGTCGGCGAGATCGGATGCGAGCAGCGGACTCGCGCTGGCGGCGGTGTCGCCGTCCAGGGTGTCGGCCGCGTAGCCGCTCAGGGTGCCGGAGGCAAGCGCTTCGGCGACGGCCTGCTCGTCGACGAGGTCGGGGCGGGCGGTGTTCACCAGGATCGTGCCAGGGCGCACTTCGGCCAGCCGATCGGCATCGACGAGTCGCTGCCCGCCGGGGGCGTGCAGGGTGATGAGGTCGGCGGTGCGGAACAGGTCGTCGAGATCGGCGGGCTGGGCGCCGGCCTCGCGGGTGCGCTCGTCGGAGAGGAACGGGTCGGATGCCAGGATGCGCGATCCGAAGCCGCGCAGGCGTGCGGCGACACCCTGCCCGATGCGGCCGAACCCGACGATGCCGACGGTGGCGGCGCCCAGTTCTCGTCCGCGGCGCACCGACCAGTCCCCGGCGCGCACGCGGCGGTCGCCATCGGGGATGGTGCGGAGGGCTGCGAGCATGAGTCCCACCGCGTGGTCGGCGACTGCGGCCGCATTGGCCCCTGGCGTGTTGGTCACGACGATGCCGCGCTGGGCGGCGGCGTCGATGTCGACGGCCTCGGTGCCCACGCCGTAGCGGGCGATGACCTGCAGCCGGGGTGCGGCCGCGATGTGCTCGGCGGTGACTGCTCCGGTTCCGGCGATCCAGGCATCCGCGCCGTGCAGCATCGGCCGCAGTTCGGCGAGGTCATGGTGCGCGGGGCCGCGCATGATGCGGTGTCCGGCGGCGTTGGCGCGCGCCACGAGGTCGAGGTCGCCGTCCGAGAACGAGCGGCTGGTGACGAGGATGACGCCCATCAGCGACTCCTTCCCGCAAACCACGGCGCCAGTGCCGCGTACGCCTCGGTGAACCGGGAATGCCGCTCGGCGTAGATCGCGTGGCGCGCCGCATCCGGAGCGAACTCCGCCGTCACCTCGCTCAGCGCGCGGGCGGCGGAGAACTCGGCGAGGCCGAGACCGACGGCGCCGGTGACGGCGGCGCCGAGGCTGTTGGCCTCTTCGACGATGGTGCGGCGGCGCACCGGCACGCCCCAGACGTCGGCGAGCACGGCGAGGTAGGCGTCGCTCTGCGCGCCGCCGCCGACGGCATCGATGCGGTCGATCACGGCGCCCGCTTCGCGGAAGGCGTGGATGCTGGTGAGCAGGTTGAAGGCGGTGCCCTCGAGCACGGCCCGCATGAGATGCGCGCGCGTGTGGTGCCGGCCGAGGCCGACGAAGGCGCCTCGGGCGTCCGGATCCCAGATGGGGGAGCGCTCGCCCAGCAGGTAGGGGAGGAAGTAGAGGTCCTCGGTGTCGATGCCGGCGCCTGCCTCGGCGGTCAGACGCCCGGTCTCGGGATGTGCGGGGTCGGGGGAGAGCGCTTCGGCGATCCACTGCACCGACGCGCCGCCGGCCTGCATGGTCGCGGTCGGCACGAAGCTGTTCGGCACGACGTTGTCGAATGTGAAGGTGCGCATCTGCGGGTCGTGCAGCGGGGCGTCTGCCGCGAATGAGATCCACGAGCTCGTGCCGAGGCAGACGTACGCGCCGTCCTCGGGGGCGACGATGCCAGAGCCGACCGCGGCCATCGGGCCGTCGCCGCCGCCCATCACGACGCGGACGCCGGTGTGCAGGCCGAGGGCCTCGGCGGCGGACGACGTGAGCGTGCCGGCGATCGCGGTCGATTCGAGGATCTCGGGGAACAGCGAGCGCTCCAGGCGCGCGGCGGCGAGCACCTCGTCTGACCAGTCGCCGGTGGCCTGGTCGTAGGCGTTCATGCCCGAGGCATCCGATCGGTCCGTCGCGAGGCGCCCCGTCAGCCGCAGCACGATGAAGTCCTTCGCGACGCACACCCTGCGCACCCGCGCCCAGGTGTCGGGCTCGCTGTCGCGGACCCACATGATCTTCTCGATCGAGTACGTCGGGTTCAGGCGGTGGCCGAGCACCCGGTAGGCGTGCTCGGCACCGAGCGCCCGCTCGAGCTCGCGCTGCTGCGCTCCGGCTCGCGTGTCGGCCCAGATGATCGCGGGGCGGGCGGGTTCGCCGTCGGCATCCAGCAGCACGGCGCCCATCATCTGGCCGCTGACGACCAGTCCGGTGACCTCGGCGGCGGGGGTCTCGGTGCGGGCGAGCAGGTCGCGGGTCGCGGCGACCGTGGCGTCCCACCAGTCCTGCGGGTTCTGCTCGGCGACACCGCCGTCGGCGAAGTGCGCCGGGTACGGCACGGTGACGGATGCCAGCAGTCGGCCGTCGTCGTGGTGAAGCGAGGCCTTGTCGCCGGTCGTGCCGAGGTCGTGGGCGATGATCACGGTCGGTCTGCTCCATTTCGGATTCGGGACGTTTCGGAGTATACCTGTAATTACAAGTTAGCAGGAGGTTGATCTTGAGCACGCATTCGACAGTGGACACCCCGGTCACGCTGGAGATCTCGCCCGACGGCGGGATCGAGGGACGCTCCCGCCGGTACGAGAAGTTCCTCGGCGATATGGCCGGCGTCTACCGGGACGAGGAAGCCTGGCGGGCATCCGTCGATGAGCGCGGCGCGGACGAGCTGATCTACTGGGTCGACGACCACCGCTACCAGGAGGGCCCGGGCGCGCTCATCGTCGGCACCAGCACCCTGCTGCCCGGACGCGTGGGCTCGGAGTTCGCGGTGACCCGCGGCCACCTGCATGCCATCGCCGATCGCGCCGAGCTGTACCACTGCCTGAGCGGGCACGGCGTCATGCTGCTGGAGACCGTCGACGGACAGTCCACGGCGATCGAGCTCACCCCTGGCAAGGCCGTGAACGTACCCGGCCACTGGATCCACCGCAGCGTGAACGTCGGCGACGAGCCGTTCGTCACTCTGTTCTGCTACGCGGCGGACGCCGGGCAGGACTATGAGCTGATCGCGGAGGCCGGCGGCATGAAGAGCCTGGTCGTCGCAGACGGGGACGGCTGGAAGCTGGTGCCGAACCCCGACCACACCGGGTACCGAAACGCCTGACCGCCGGCGCGTGCAGGCGGCGCGAGCCGGCGCGTGGGAATGGGCGTTGAATCCTCCTGTCAGCGCCGGGTTGACTTGCTGAGACCCCGATCTCAGGAGCCGCAATGCCGCACCGCCCGAACATCCTCGTCGTCATGGCCGATCAGTTCCGCGCCGCCTCGCTCGGTGTGCTCGGTGAAGACCCGGTGCACACGCCGCACCTCGACCGTCTCGCCACCGAGGGCTGCGTGGCGCGGCAGGCCGTCAGCAGCTACCCGGTGTGCAGCCCGCACAGGGCGATGTTCCTCACCGGCATGCCGCCGCAGGTCAACGGAGTCACGCTCAATGTGAACTCCGAGACGGCGGCGGACGGCGTCGGTCTGCGTGACGGGCTGCCCACCTGGGCGAGCGCGTTGCGCGATCAGGGATGGCGCACCGGCTACATCGGCAAGTGGCATCTGGAGCCGCCGGTGGCCGACGATGAGCAGCATGGTGAGGGGCGCCGCGAAGACGGCAAGGTGTGGGATGCCTGGTCGCCGCCCGAGCGCCGCTTCGGATTCGACTTCTGGTATTCGCACGGCGCCTCGGATCGGCATCTCGCACCGCATTACTGGAGCACCGCCGCCGCTCGTCACGAGCGCGTGGACGTCGAGCAGTGGTCGGCCGAGCACGAGACCGACGTCGCGATCCGATTTCTCGAAGATGCCGGCGACGAGCCGTTCGCGCTGATGCTCTCGCTCAATCCACCGCATCAGCCGTTCGATCAGGTGCCCGACCGCTATCGCACGCGATACGCCGACCTCGACGAGCGGACGCTGCTGAACCGGCCGAATGTGCGGCACGGCAGCGATGTCGCCGTCGAGGCGGCTGCGATCGCCCGGGACTACTTCGCCGCGGTGACCGGCGTCGATGAGCAGGTGGGCCGGCTGGCGGCGGCGGTGGCGGAGCTCGACGGCGGGCGCCCGACCGTGATCCTGTTCACATCAGACCATGGGATGCAGCTGGGCAGTCACGAGCTGATGTACAAGAACGTCGCCTATGAGGAATCGATGCGGCTGCCGCTGATCGTACACGCGCCCGGCATGATCCCCGCCGGTGAGACGGGTGTGATCATCGACTCGCTCGACTTCGCGCCCACCATCCTCGGGCTCGCCGGCGTCTCTCCGTCCGATGTGCGGATCGCCGGGCGAGACCGCTCGGCGGCGCTGCGCGGCGAAGCGGAGCACACGCCGGCCGACGACGCCACGCTGTACACCCGGTACGCGTCGCGGTCCGACCCGAGCAGCGCGCGGGGGCTTCGGACCGCCGAGGCGAAGGTCGTCGCGACCTGGCATCCCACATCCGGTCTGGAGGTGCGATTCTTCGGCCTCGTGGACGACCCCTTCGAGCTGATCAGCCGGCCGTCCGATCCGCGCACCGCCGCTCTGTGCGCCCGGCTGCTGTCTGAGCTCGACGAGGCCGCCGACAGCTGGGAGGGTGCGGCCGCGCTCGCCGCCTACCCGGCGCAGGTCAGCGGCTGAGCGAGGGATCGGCCGGCAGGCCGACCTCCTCGCGCCATCTCGCGTGCGCCTGGATGAGCTGCTCGACCAGTCGCGGGCGACGCGCGGCGAGATTGTCGCGTTCACCGGGATCGCCGGAGAGATCGGTGAGGATCAGGCCGTCACCGGTCGCCGTGTGCTCCACATCGCGCACGTAGGCGGCCGTCGGGTCGTCAGCGTCGACCCAGAGCAGCTTCCAGTCGCCGCGGCGCATCGCCCACTGCCAGCCGCAGTCCCAGTGCAGCTCTCGCGAGGCGGACGCCGTGTCGGCGTCCCCTGCCGCGCTGAGAACGGCACGCAGGTCGATCCCGTCGTGCTCGCCGTCGCCCGCTCCCGCGGCGGCCGTGAAAGTGGCGGCGAGATCGAGCGCGCTCACCGGCTCTGCAACCGTGCTGCCGGCTGCGGTCACGCCCGGCCAGCGCACCAGGAACGGCACCCGTATCCCGCCCTCCCAGAGGGTGTACTTGGTGCCGCGGAGCTCGCCGTTGTCGCCGTAGTTGCACCGTGACCCGCCGTTGTCGGTCAAGTACACGACGATGGTGTCGGATGCTGCGCCGCCGGCATCCAGCGTGTCGAGCAGGCGCCCGATCGCCCGGTCCATCAACTCGAGCTGGGCGAGGTAGTAGGCGCGCCCGTCGGGGAGGTTCGGGCTGATCGCCCCGTCGTACCAGTCGAGGTACTCGGACGCTCCCGGATGCCAGTCCTCGAACGGCGGCAGGCCGCGGGCCTCGCGCTCGTCCTCGGGCAGCTGCCAGGCGAAGTTGTGCACGGCGTTGAAGGCGACCATCGCGAAGAACGGCTGCTCGCCCTGCTTCTCGCCGACGCCGTGTCGCTGCATGAAGTCGATGGCTCGGTCGGCGATCTCGTCGGTGGTGAAGCCGTCGAACGGCGCAGGCTCCTCGCCCGCCCAGAACGGCTGCACGCCCATGGCCTCGGCCGCCTCGCCGTACTCGGCGACAGCCTGCTCGGTGTGATGCAGGTAGTGCAGCCGGCCCATCGACTGCCCGGCAAGTCCGTAGAACGACTCGTCGAAGCCATGATGCGGTGGGGCACCGCGGTCGGCGGGTGTCTCGTCGCCGTAGTGCACCTTGCCGAAGTACCCGGTGGCGTAGCCCGCGGTGCGCAGCTGCTCGGCCATCGTCGGGGCGGTGCCGATGTGAGCCGAATCGAACCACAGGCCGCCCCAGCGCTGCTGGTACTGGCCGGTGATCATGCCGGCGCGTGACGGCGAGCAGATGGGCGCGGTGACGTAGGCGTCCGTGCAGGTCGCGCCCTCCGCGGCGAGGCGATCGAGCGCAGGCGTGCGCACCCCTGCCGTGCCGTGGGTGGAGCGATCGGCGTAGCCGTGGTCGTCCGAGACGATGAGCAGGATGTTGGGGCGGTTCATGGGGCTCCATCCCATCCGGGCGACGCGAAGGCACCGAGGGGATCGTCGTCGAGAGGGCGTATCTGTCCGGCGCCGAGCACGGGCAGGCCCTGACCGTCGGCGTGTGCGGCGGTGTGCCGCACGAACCACTCGTGAAGCATATGGCGCAATCGCGCCACTTCGCCTGCGCGGGCCGGATCGTCGACGAGATTCAGCCGCTCGCCCGGATCCTCGGCGAGGTCGTAGAACTCGTGCGGGCCGTGCGGATGCCGATGCACGTACTTCCGGTCGGCGGTGCGGATCATTCGCACCGGCCCGTACTCGCTGTGCACCACCACTGGACGCTCCGGCTGCTCCGCGTGTCCGACGTCCGGCGACGCGTCGCCGCGTAGTACACCGGCGAAGCTGCGCCCCGGACCGCTCTCGAAGGGGCGGTGATCCAGGTCGAGCAGCTCGAGCAGGGTCGCCGGCAGGTCGTATGCGCTGACCAGATCGGCGCGCACCTCTCCGGCCGGCAGGCGACCGGGCGCGGTGATGATGAACGGCACCATCACCGATTCGTCGTACATGTTCATCGGGAACGTGCCGTTGCCCTTGCCCCAGAAGCCGTGCTGACCGCAGCTGAACCCGTTGTCGCTGACGAAGACCACGACCGTCTCGTCTTCGATGTCGTGCGCGCGCAGCCGATCGAGCACGCGTCCGATCGCGGCATCCATCGCGGTCACGGCGGCGAAGTAGCCGATGAGCGCCTCGCGGGTGTCGGCCTCGCCGCCGATCGGGGCGGCGTCGAGTGTCTGCAGCCACGGGTGCGCCTGCTCCTGCGGGCACGTCTCGAAGGCGCAGTCCCGGTACAGCGCGGTGTACTCCTCGGGATGCTGGCCGGCGAACGGCTTGTGCGGAGCCGTGAAGTTCAGTGCGAGGAAGAACGGCGTCTCGTGCTGCTGCTCGGCGTCGATGAACGAGATCGCATCGTCTGCGATGACCTCTGTGAGGTAATCGGTCACGTGCTCCGGGGCATCCCCGCGGTACATCACAGCATCCCGATACGGACTGCCGCCGCCCTCCAGTGCGTACCAGTGCACGAAGCCGGGGCGCGGCACGTCGCTGGCGCCGAGGTGCCACTTGCCCGACAGGCCGAGCCGATAGCCGGCATTCGCCAGCGCATCGGTCAGCGTCGGCTGATCGGCCAGATGATCACGACTGGCTGTGCCGACGTGCGCGCCGTCGAGGTAGTCGTGCACGCCGTGCGAGGAGGGGATCCGGCCGGTCAGCATGCTCGCGCGGGCGGGCGAGCACACCGGGGAGGCGCAGAAGAAGCGCTCGAACCGCACACCGCGAGCGGCGAGATCGTCGAGGACAGGTGTGCGGATCTCATGATTGCCCGCCGCGCCCAGCGCCCAGGGGCCCTGATCGTCGCTGACGATGAGCACGACATTCGGCCGGCGGGTCATGCGATCGCATCCGCGTGCGCATTCGCCAGCGACACGGCACCGCCCTCCGCCGCGGAGCGGTACGCGGCGTGCACCAGCTCGACGACGTGGCGGGCATGCGCGAGCGGCACGGTGGGCTCGGCGCCGCCGACGACGGCTGCGAAGTCGGCCAGCTGCGCGGTGAACGCGCGCTGGATGTCATCGGCTCGCGTCCTGTGCACGAGTCGCGAACGCCCATCGGCATGGACGGTCGTCCCATGACGAGGGTCGACCTCGATCACTCCGCCGTCGCAGACGACGGTCATCTGGTCTGCGCGCGTGGCCGGATCGCTGACCACGGCGATGCTCACGCCCGCACCGCTGTCGAGGCGCAGGAGCATCGCCCCGTCGGTCTCGACGGCCGAGCCGAACCGGTTCACGGTCGTCGCGAGCATCTCGACGGCCCGGCCGCCGCCGAACCAGAGCGATCGGTCCAGGCAGTGCCCGCCGATGTTCATCAGCGCGCCCCCGCCGGCGATCGCGGGGGAGAAGAACCAGGGCGAGCGCGTTCCCGGTCGGTAGTCGGTGCTGCGGTTGTCGCGGATCATCTGCACGGTTCCGAGCTCTCCGCCGGCCAGCACCTGCTGCGCGGCGATCTTCTCGGGCAGGTAGTGCTGAATGTGCCCCACGGCCAGCGCGACGCCGCCTTCGCGGCATGCGGCGATGAGCCGGTCGCAGTCCTCGGGACTGTTGGCCATCGGCTTCTCCACGAGCACATGGACCCCGGCAGAGGCGGCGTCGGTCCCGATCGGCAGGTGAGTGGAATGGGGGGTGTTCACGATGACGGCATCCACGATTCCGGCATCCAGCATCGCGCGGTGATCGGTGAAGACGGCGGGATTCCTGCCCTGCGCCGCTGCGCGGGCGGCCGCGTCCGCATCGGTGTCGCAGACGGCTGTGAGATGCAGGCCTTCGTTCTCGGCAGCCGCCGCGATGTGGAACGGCGCGACGGCGCCCGCTCCGATCAATCCGATGCGCACGTGTTCTCCTCTTCGACGGATGCTGGTGGTGAGTGCTCGCAGGCGTCTGCGCCTACGGCCGGCGTCTCATGCCGGTTCGAACGCTGTCGCTCCGCACGAGCGGCGCACCACGATGCGCGGGCGCAGCCGGATCTGATGCAGAGGACACTCATCGCCTTCGATCAGTCGGCGGAGCATGACATCGGCCGCCATCCGGCCGATCCGGTACTTCGGGGGTGCGACCGCCGTGAGGGGCACCTCTGCGAGATCGGCGAACTCGTCGTCGTACGAGACCAGTGCGATGTCATCCGGCACGCGGACGCCATTGCGTCGGGCGGCGCCCTCGAGCATCGCCGCCTCGCGGTCACCGAAGACCAGCGCCGCAGTCGCCTGGAAGTCGCGGAGCCGCCGGTAGGCCGATTCGGCCGAATCGGCCTCCCACTCGCTCTTGGCCTGCGAGAACCGCAGATCGTCGGGCAGACCGAGATCGGCGACCGCCTGCTGGTAACCGTGCACGACGCCGTACTCGGTGACCGTGCGGGAGCGGGTCAGCAGCGCGATGCGGCGATGCCCGAGACGGGCGAGGTGCGCGACCGCGTCGTAGGCGCCCCCGGCGTGGTCGGAGCAGACGTGTTCGGTGACGTCGGCCGGGCCCGTGCCGTGCAGGCTGCGCTCTACGAGGACGACGGGGACGGGCAGCGCCATCAGCTGCTGCACACGAGCGGTCGGATCGGGGACGCCGGTGAGCGTGGGAGCGAGCAGAAGTCCATCGACGCCGGCGTCGAGCAGCGATGCGATCGCTTCGTCCTCGCGCTCGGGCTGGTACCGGTACGTGGCCAGCTGAAGCGAAGCGCCTGCCGCCGAGAGCGACTCGTCGATCCCCTGCAGCACGCGCGGGTAGTACAGCTGGGTGTCGGGGAGCAGGACGCCGATGCGACGCCGCGCGCGCTCCTCGCGGGGACGGTCGTGTGCGACGAAGCTGCCTGCGCCCTGCCGCCGCACGACGATGCGCTCGGCGACGAGTTCGTCGAACGCGCGGCGCACCGTGGTCAGCGACAGGCCGGTCTCCTTTGACAGCTCCTGTTCGGTGGGCAGCTTCTGCCCTGCGGTCCAGGTGCCGGCCAGAATGCCCCTGCGCAGCTGATCCGCCAGGACCTCGAACTTCAGCCCGCGTGCCTCCGCATCGCGCACGGCTGCGCTGCGCTGTGACGCCATGACCCCACCTCCGTCGTACTTCCTTTGATTCTGCTGTCTTGAAAGAGAGGAATAAAGACGTATTCGTCGATTCATCTCGTGGAATTGCCAAAGTCATCTCTTCATGTCCGCGGCACGGGAACTCGAAGAGGTAACGAATTTAGGATTACTCCTTGAATGCTCTGGTCGCTGGGGGTGAGAGTCGTCCGACGAAGGCGAAGACGCCTCACAGATGGAAGGAAATCCCGATGGCGAAGATCCGCACCCTGTCCGCCGCCGCACTCGTCGGCGCGCTCGCTCTCACCGGCTGTGCGTCGGCATCGGGCGATGCCGGCGACTCGAAGGAGCTCACGTACTGGTCGATGTGGAAGGAGGGCGAGGCGCAGCAGAAGGTCGTCGCCGACGCCATCGCCGACTTCGAGGAGCAGACCGGCATCGAGGTGAACGTGCAGTGGCAGGGCCGCGACAACATCAAGAAGACGGTCCCCACGCTGAACACCAACAAGGTGCCCGACATCGTCGACGGCTCCTTCGCCAAGCTCGCGCCCATCCTCGCCGAGACCGGCCAGGCGAAGCCGCTCGCCGAGGCCTACGCCGCGGACGTCGCCGGAGAGAAGGTGTCGTCGCTCGTTCCGGAGGCCTATCTGCGCGACGACGTGCTCACCGTCGAGGGCGACGATGCGCCGTGGATGCTGCCGTACTCGCTCACCGGTGATGCGGTCTGGTTCAACGCCGCCGAGCATCCCGAGCTCGTCGAGAGCCCACCGCAGGACTGGGATCAGTTCCTCGCGGCCATGGATGAGATGAAGGCCGCCGGTGACACGCCCATCGCGATCGACGGCGATGTCGCCGGATACAATGCGTACTGGTACACCTCGGCGATGGTGGGTCTGGCGGGGCCGGGCTCGCTGCGCGAGATGGCCGCCGACAAGACCGGTGAGGCCTGGGACGACCCCGAGACGCTCGAGGCCGCGCAGATGATCGAGGAGCTCGTCGAGGGCGACTACTTCATCGACGGGTACAACGCCAGCAAGTGGCCGGCGCAGCAGCAGGCGTGGGCCGACAACCAGGCGGCGATGCTGTTCAACGGCACCTGGATCCCGACCGAGACCGGTCCTTACGCCGCCGACGGCTTCGAGTACTCGTCCTTCCCGCTCCCGGGGCTCGGCGACAGCGCACGCGCCGACTTCGTCGGGTTCGCCGTCCCGGCCCGCGCGAAGAACTCCGACAACGCACAGAAGTTCGCCGCGTTCTTCCTCGAGAAGAAGTACCAGGACGCGCTCGGCACCGACGCGAAGATCATCCCGATCCGGGCCGACGCCGCCGTCAGCGACGAGATGTCGACGATCAAGGATGCGCTGGATGCGGCCGACTCGTACTACATGCAGAACGACGGCATCAGCTTCCCGGGATACAACGAGAAGCTGCTCTGGCCCGCGCTCAGCGATCTGGTGCTCGGCAAGACCGACGCGCAGACCTTCGTCGACACGATGAAGTCGGGGCAGATCGACTACTGGGAGCAGAACTCGTGACCGACGTCGCCCTGGCGCCCGCCACCGCCCGCCCCGCCGCCGCTCGTCGGCGGCGGGGCGGGGGCAGCACGATCGATCAGGCGCGTCGCCGCCTGTTCGTGCCCTTCGTCGGTCCGGCGTTCGTGCTGTACACGATCCTGTTCGTCGTGCCATCGATCTACGCCATCTGGATCAGCTTCAACAAGTGGGCCGGTGCCGGCCCGATGGAGTTCGTCGGCGTCGGCAACTACGTGCGACTGTTCTCCGACAAGCTGTTCCTGCGATCGTTCGGCAACACCCTGCTGCTGCTGTTCGTCGTGGGGCTGGCGATCTTCGTGATCGCGTTCGCCCTGACCCTGGTGCTGCGCGACATGACCGGCAAGAAGATCGCCCGCTCGGTGATCTTCTTCCCCCACCTGGTGAATGCCATGATCTTCGGGGTGCTGGCCGGCTTCATCTTCAACCCCGGCGGCCTCGTCAACACACTGCTCGGAGCGTTCGGCGTCACGGATCCCCCCGCCTGGCTCGCCCAGGACAACCTGTTTCCGCTGATCATGGTCATGATGACCTGGATCACCACCGGGTACTTCACCACCATCCTCATGGCCGGCGTCGACCGCATCCCGCCGTACTACTACGAGGACTGCGCGCTCGCCGGCGCGAACGCCTGGCAGCGCCTGCGCTACGTCATCCTGCCGCTCACCTGGGATGTGTTCGGCACCTGCGCGGTGCTGTGGACCATCTCGTCGGTGAAGATCTTCGAGATCATCTGGATCTTCGGAGGTTCGACCGGCGCGGGGATGCCGCCTACGCAGACCTGGACCACCGCGGTGTACACCTATGTCACCGCGTTCTCGGGTGAGTCCGTGCCGGCGTACGGTGCGGCGTCCGCATCGGCCGTGCTGTCGCTCGCGCTCGTGTCCGTGCTGGTGCTGCTGCTGCGTCGCGTGATGAAGCGCGAAGCGATCGAGTTCTAGGAGAAGACCGTGACCATGACCGACCTGCCTCCCGTCACCGACGTCACCACCCGCACGATGATCGTCCCGCCTCAGCGGCGGCGACCGCGCCCTCGCCGGGCGGCGATCGGCCGTGACCGCAGTCTCGTGCGCGGCATCGGCCTCGTGCTGCTGTGGACGTTCGTCGTGCTCAACGTGGCGTGGATGGTGTGGATGGTCATCCAGGCGTTCCGCGACACCCGCTCGATCCTCGCCGATCCGTGGGGGCTGCCGACCTCGCTGGACCCGGTCAACTTCGTCACCGCGTGGACCGTCGGCGACTTCGCGACCGCGACGATGAACAGCGTCGTCACCACCGTGGTGTCGTCCTTCCTCACCGTGGCGCTCGCCGCACCGGCGGCCTATTACCTCAGTCGTGTGGAGAACCGCTTGACGAGCTCTCTGACGATGTACTTCGTGCTCGGCCTGGGCATCCCGGCGCAGGTGATCGTCATCCCGCTGTTCGTGATGCTCAACGAGGTGTATCTCACCGACAGCCTGATCGGATTGAACCTGGTGTACATCGGCGTCTCCATGCCGTTCACCGTGTTCCTGCTGACGGCGTTCTTCCGATCGCTGCCACTGGAGATGGAAGAGGCGGCCGCGCTCGACGGCACGACCGCGTTCGGAACTTTCTGGCGCATCACCCTGCCGCTGGCCAAGGGCGGCATCCTCACCGCATTCGTGCTGCAGGTCATCTCGCACTGGAACGAGACGCTGCTCGCGCTGACACTGCTGCAGTCCACCGAGAAGTACACCCTGCCGGTCGCGCTGATCTCGTTCATCCAGCAGCAGACGTACTCGGGAGCCGATTGGGGCGGACTGTTCGCCGGCCTGTGCATCGTGGTGCTGCCGATGCTGGCGATCTATCTGTGGCTCGGGCGCCGTCTCACCGAGGGTCTCACACTGGGAATGGGCAAGTAGTGCCGGGCGCGGGGGAGCGGCCGAACCTGCTCGTGGTGATGGCCGACCAGCTCGGCGCGCACGTCATCGACCGCGACGAGGGCTGGCTCGACACCCCGCACCTGGACAGGCTGCGTCGCGAGGGCGCGGAGTTCGTCCGCGCATACGTCACGTTCCCGCTGTGCGTGCCCTCGCGGGCCTCGATGCTGACCGGGCGGATGCCCCACGAGGTCGGCATCGGCGGCAATCGACCCGGTGGCGCAGCATCGCCCGAACCGGGAGCACGCGCCGACAGCCTGGGACACCTGCTGACAGCCGCGGGCTACGAGTGCGCGTACGCAGGCAAGTGGCACGCGACGCAGGCCAGCGCACCCCCGGATGCCGGATTCGACGTGCTGCGCCCGTTCGGCGACAGAGGGCTGGCGGATGCCTGCGCCGAGTGGCTGAGCGCGCGGGCGGACGCCGCCCAGCCGTTCCTGCTGGTGGCATCCTTCGACGACCCGCACACCATCTGCGAGTACGCGCGCCGGCAGCCGATGCCGTACGGCGACGTCGACCCGGGTGATCCGCGCGACGCGCCGCCGCTGCCGGCG
Source organism: Microbacterium alcoholitolerans (assembly GCF_050408615.1). NCBI lineage: Bacteria > Bacillati > Actinomycetota > Actinomycetes > Micrococcales > Microbacteriaceae > Microbacterium > Microbacterium alcoholitolerans. The sequence goes on from NZ_JBNTKD010000001.1 coordinate 2,408,532, forward strand.
AACTTCGAGCCTGCGCCGTTCGAACCAGAGGCTGTGCGGTTCGAGAAGCGTGCGGCGCAGCAGGTGTACGGCACTGACGACTACACCCACGACGACTGGCGCTCGTATCGTGCCGCGTACCGGCGCCTGGTCGAGCGCGCCGATGCGTACCTCGGTCGTCTGCTCGACGCACTCGACGAAGCCGGACTGACGGACTCGACGCTCGTCGTGTTCACGAGCGACCACGGCGACGGAGATGCGTCGCATCGATGGAATCAGAAGACCGCGCTGTTCGAGGAGTGCGTGCGCGTGCCGCTCATCGCACGGGGTCCCGGTGTCGCGGCCGGAACACGCCACGAACTCGCATCCGTCGGCCTCGACCTGATGCCCACGCTGCTGGCGACCGCCGGTGCCACGACGCCGGACGGGCTGCGGGGCATCCAGCTGCCGCTCGGCGCAGGCGAGCCACCCGCATCCGACCGCGTGATCGCCGTCGAGACCCGGTTCGAACGCGCCGACCCACCCCTCACCCGCGGGCGCGCCCTGTACCGGGGCCGGTACAAGTACACGGTCTACAGCTGGGGGCGTCACCGCGAGCAGCTGCACGATCTGCGTGCCGATCCGGGTGAGCAGCGCAATCTCGCTGTCGAGTCGGCCTTCGACCCGGTGCGCGACGAGATGCGCGCCGCGCTGCTGGACTGGTGCCGGCAGACCGATGACCGGGACTTCCTCAAGCTCGTGCCGCTGCCGGCCGGCACACCCGGCGCCGTGCACGACGAGATCTTCGCCGTGCCGTACTGAGGTCGGTGCCTCTTGCCCTCGGCGCTTTCGGGGCGCAGACTTGGCCGCGTCGGCCGACGAGAGGATGAGAAATGGCACACGGCGACATCACGCACATCGACATCCCGGTGGGCGATATGGCCAGAGCGACGAGCTTCTACTCCGGCCTGTTCGGCTGGAAGATCGCGGAGATGCCCGGCTTCGAGGGATACCCCATGTGGCAGGCGCCGAACGGGATCTCCGGAGGAGGGCTTGCGCCGCGCGACGACGGGTTCACCCAGCCGCGCTCATACGTGGAAGTCGACTCGATCGACGAGACGATCGCGGCCGCCAAGGAGGCCGGCGGATCGGTCGCGATGGAGCGCGCGCCGATCACCGAGACGAGCGCCTGGGCGGTGATCATCGATCCCGACGGCAACCACATCGGCCTGTTCGAGGGGGTCGTCGGCTGACAGCATCCGCTCAGAGCGAGGCGAGCGCGCGCTCGAGGTGAGCCAGGCCCGCGCGGCGGGCCTCGGTGACGACGCGCGCCAACCCCGGATACTCGGCATGCCCGGCGGGCAGCACCGCGAGCTCGAGCAGCTCGTCGGGAACGGCGTTCGCGACGGCGAACTGACCCTGCGGCGGCACGTACTGATCCCACAGCGCCGCCTCGACCCGCACCGGAATCGTGAAGAAGCCCGCAGACGTCGACGCGTCGAACAGCCGCAGCTGCTCGCGGGCCTCGGGATGCTGCCGCACGTGCGTCCGCTGGTGCTCGCCGCTGCCCAGGCACGGCACCGCCAGCCTCTCGTCGTACTGCCCGAAGGTCGGAACCACCAGCGTCGCACCGATGTACCGGTCATCCCACGGCGCGGCCAGCGCGCCGATGCCTCCGCCGAAGCTCTCGCCCACGTAGTAGAGCGGAACATCGCCCGCCAGCGCCACCAGCGCATCGGCCGCGAGCCACAGATCGCGCGCGCAGAGTCCGATGACGCACCTGTCGGGATCTGCCAGGTCGGCGATGACATGCTCCTGCACCGGCTCCGGTGCCCCGATCCCGCGATTCAGCGACCCGAGCCCGCGAGCGACCGGGAAGATCGCGGCAGCATCCGCCGGGACGCGGCCGAACTCCACGCGATCGCGCCCGCCGTAGCCATGGCTGTGCACGATGCCGACCCGGGGCTCGACACCGGCCGGCGCGACGTACCAGGCGCGCAGGCGCACACCGTCGGCGCCGGAGAGCTCGATCAGGGACACGCTTCGACGTCCGCGCTGCTGTGACGAGAGCACGCGCGGCGCAGCGTCCACCTGTCGTGCGTCCTCACGCCAGCGCCGCCACTGCGATGCGAATCCGTTCGGCGCTGGGACGGGCTCGATGGCCAGCAGCGTGCCGAGGGTGTGCCCGAGGCTTCCGGCGAACGCGGCCTCCGGAAACCACGTTTCGAACGGCGGTGAATCGGATGCCGGGATCATGCGCCCGCGCCGCGTCTCGCCCGATACGCGGCCACGGCGTTGCGGTTCGCGCATGCCGTCGAGCAGTATCGCTTGGAGCGGTTGCGCGAGAGGTCCAGTGCGATCGCCTGGCACTCCGCATCGTCGCAGACCGTGATCCGACTGCCCTCATCGGCGCGGATGACGTCGATGAGGGCCATGGCGGTCTCGATGAGGATCCGTTCGGGCAGCGGGTGGTCGTCGGCCACCGCGTGCAGGTGCCAGTCGGCACCGTCGTGACGCGTGAGCCTCGGCGTGAGATCGACATCGGCGAGGGCGCCGTTGACGCCGGCTGCCATGTCGTCGCGCCGTGCCAGCAGCAGCTCGCGCAGGCGAGGGCGCAGCTCGCGCAGCGCGCTCAACTCCGCCTCGTCGCGGTCGATGCGCCCGGTGTACGGATGCCGTGCGAGGAACTCCTCGAGTACGAGAGACTCCGGCGGCTCAGCGGAGTTCACCAGGTCGACGGCCGCCCGGAGAGCTTCGTCGGTGTCATCGGTGAACAGCATGTTGACACCTTACACCTCCAGGCGTAGCGTCATTGCTCATGACCACCTTTGCCAGTGACGTGCGACGCGGGGGCGTCAGCGCCGGATTGCTCGTCGCCATCGGGGCCGCGTTCGCCTTCGGCATGTCCGGTGCGCTGGCGCGTGGCCTGATCGATGCCGGCTGGACGCCGGGGGCCGCCGTCACCGCGCGCATCTGGGTCGCGGCTCTCGTCCTGCTCGTGCCCACCGTGCTGTCGCTTCGCGGTCGGTGGGCTCTGGTCAGGAAGAACGCCGGCATGGTCGTCACCTACGGTCTGCTCGCCGTCACGGCCACGCAGCTGTTCTACTTCCAGGCGGTCGCGGTGATGGACGTCGGCATCGCGCTGCTCATCGAATACACCGCGCCCGTCGCGGTCGTGCTGTGGTTCTGGATCCGACGCGGCGAGCGGCCGAGCAGACGCAGCATCCTCGGGGCCGCAGTCGCCTTCGTGGGACTCGTGCTCATGCTCGACGTGCTCACCGGGGCGCGCATCGACGGCGGCGGAATCCTCTGGGCGCTCGGGGCCATGGTGGGCGCGGCAACCTACTTCGTGCTCTCCGGTCGCGGAGACACGGGCCTGCCGCCGATCGCACTCGCCGGCTGCGGTCTGCTGCTCGGCGCGGTCGGCCTCACCGTCGCGGGACTCATCGGGGTGCTGCCGATGAACTGGAACACCCACGACGTCACGTACCGCGTCGTGACCGTGCCGTGGTTCGTGCCCGTCATCGCGGTCGGCGTGCTCGCCACTGCACTCGCGTACGTGCTCGGCATCGCCTCGACACGGATGCTGGGCTCGCGCCTGGCCTCGTTCGTCGCGCTCGCCGAGGTGATCGCCGCGATGCTGTTCGGGTGGATGCTGCTGGGCCAGCTTCCGGGAGCAGTGCAGCTCATCGGGGGAGCGCTGGTGCTCGCCGGCGTCGTGCTGGTCAAGCTCGGCGAGCCTACGACCCGGGAACTCGTCGAGCCGATGCCGGAGTCCGTGGTCTGACCGGCGGCGCTCGGCCGGCGGTGCCGGGGAGCCGAATGCCGGTCATGAGGGTCGCATGACCGGCATTCGGCTCCTTCCCTCGGGCGTCCGACCCTGGCTTGCGGGCAGAATGGCCGCATGGACTCCCCGATTCACGATCCGCGCAGCGCAGTCGCACGACGCGCCCGGAGTGCGGGCAGGCGCGCGATCTTCACCGCCGGCGTTTCGCTGTCGCTCGGCTTCGCGCTCACCGCCTGTGCCCCGGTGTATGTCGCGTGTCCTGCGATCGGCTGGATCAACGAACTGACCATCGAGCTCGAGGGAGATGTTTCGGAGGTCGCAGAGGTGCAGCTCTGCGTCGATGATCTCTGCGTGCCCGCAGAAGGCGGTGCGGTGCCCGATGAACTGACGCAGGTCGCCCCGCCCTCGCAGAGCAGCAGCGGTGACAGGTGGACTTTCACCACCGGCATGAGCACACCGGATGCGTTCACGGTGCGTGTGCTGTCGGCGGACGGGACGATCCGGACCGAGGTCGAGGCCGCACCGGATTGGGTCCGCGTCGGCGGCAGCGAGGAGTGCGGTGGTCCCGGAGAGGCGACCGTGGCCGTCCGGGTGTGATCGTCGAATCAACCCCGCCGTGGCGATCACCCGATCCGGTGACGGTACGCGCGCATCGCGAGCAGATACGCGACGAGAAGGATGCCGGCGCACCACGCCAGCGCGATCCAGATCTCGCTTCCGACCGGGTGCCCGGCGAACAGCGCCTGGATCGAGTTCACGATCGACGTGACCGGCTGGTTCTCGGCGAACCAGCGCACCGGTCCAGGCATCGTCTCGGTCGGCACGAACGCCGAGCTGATGAAGGGCAGGAAGATCAGCGGATATGAGAACGCTGTCGCGCCGTCGACGCTCTTGCCGGAGAGGCCCGCGATGACCGCGAGCCACGTGAGTGCCAGCGTGAACAGCGTCAGGATGCCGATCACCGCGAGCCACGCCAGTGGGCTCGCCTCCGTGCGGAAGCCCATTGCGAACCCGACGGCGAAGATGATCGCCACCGTCAGGCCGTTCGCGACCAGCGACGTCAGCACGTGCGCCCACAGCACGCTCGGCCGTGTGATCGGCATGGAGTGGAAGCGCTCGAAGATGCCGCCCTGCAGGTCGGTGAAGAGGCGCAGGGCCGTGTACGCGGTGCCCGACGCGATCGCGATGAGCAGGATGCCCGGAAGCAGGTAGTTCACGTAGTTCCCGGTGCCGATGCTCTGCCGCAGCGCCCCGCCGAAGACGAAGACGAAGAGCAGCAGCAGAGCGATCGGAGTGATCGCGGTCGTGATGATCGTGTCCGCGCTGCGGAAGATGTGCCGCAGCGACCGTCCGGTGAGTGTGGCGGTGTCTGCGAGCGCATGCGTGCTCATGCCGCTTCCTCTCTGGTGATGGCGAGGAAGATCTCCTCGAGGGTCGGCTGCTTCTCGACGTACTCGACGGTCGCTGCCGGCAGCAGCTGCTTCAGCTCGGCGAGCGTGCCGTTCGCGATGATGCGTCCTTGGTGGAGGATGGCGATGCGGTCGGCCAGCTGCTCGGCCTCCTCCAGATACTGCGTGGTGAGCAGCACGGTGGTGCCGCCTGCCACGAGCCCCTTCACGACCTCCCACACTTCGATGCGCGCCTCGGGATCGAGGCCGGTGGTGGGTTCGTCGAGGTAGATCACCTGAGGGTCGCCGACCAGGCTCATCGCGATGTCGAGCCGCCGCCGCATGCCGCCGGAGTACGTGCCGGTCCTGCGTGCTCCCGCGTCGGTGAGACTGAATCGCGCCAGCAGGTCGTCGGCCACGCGGCCAGGATCGGGCAGGTGTCGCAGCTTCGCGACGAGCATGAGGTTCTCGCGTCCGGTGAGGATCTCGTCCACCGCGGCGAACTGCCCGGTCAGGCTGATCGATTCGCGCACCTTGACCGCGTCGGATGCCACGTCGTACCCGGTCACGGATGCCTGGCCGGCATCTGCCTTCAGCAGCGTCGCGAGGATCCGCACCAACGTCGTCTTGCCTGCGCCGTTCGAGCCGAGGAGCGCGAAGACGCTGCCCCGTTCGACGTCGAAGTCGACGCCGCGCAGCACCCTCAGATCCTTGTAGGACTTCGCGATGCCGCGCACGGTGATGGCCAGAGCGGTCATCACGACCCCTCCTTTCTGATCTTGTCGATCGTCTCGGTCAGGCGCCTGCGCTCTTTGTCGACCCAGTTCCTGCCGTTGTAGGCGAGGGCGTAGTCGTCGGCGAAGGCGACGGGGTCGTCGCCGACGATCGCGATCACCGGGGTGCCGTCGAGCGACGCCTGTTCGAACAGGTCGACGAGGTCGACGAACATCTGCACCAGCACGTCGCCGTCGGTGACGCCGCTGGTGGACAGCAGGTAGCGGCCGATGGCCTTGGCCGCCTCGTCGTACGGCGCCGGGAGCTCCTCCATGCGAACCTTGGCCTGCTTGTACTGCTTCTTCTGCTCGAGCGGCCCGGTGACCGCCTCGATCCATTTCATCGCCATGTCAGTTGTCTCCTCCGGTCGTTCTGCTGTTGGTTCGGAGCCGTTCGATGTGCTCTGAGAGGAAGGTCCATGTCCTCCAGAACTCGGCGAGCTCCTGTTCGCCCTGCGCGTTGAGCGTGAAGACCTTGCGCGGCGGGCCCTTCTCGCTCGGCACCTTCTCGACGTCGACGAGGCCCTTCTGCTCGACGCGCACCAGCAGGGCGTACACCGTGCCCTCGGCGATCTCGTCGAAGCCGTGCTCGCGCAGCTGCGCGGTGATCTCGTACCCGTACGCCGGTCGAGCCGCCAGAAGCTCGAGAACGATGCCCTCAAGAGTGCCCTTGAGCATCTCGGTGATCTGCTTCGCCATCGCCTGCCTTCGCTACTCAGTGATGCTGACTACCGGTACATAGTAACACTGAGTACCTCTGATGCAAGTGGCAGATGGGATTGCACGTATGTATACGCAAATGCGGATGGATGCCCGAACTATGGCATCCGATGAGTTTTGTGTATACACTGACCGCATGAGCACCGTCGTCGATCGCCTCCGTGCGAGCGACCGCGCTTATGCGACACTGCTCGAAGAGATCCAATCGGGCGCGCTCGCCGCCGGCACCGTTCTCGCCGAGGTCGAGCAGGCCGCCCGTCTCGGGGTCAGCCGCACCCCCATGCGCGAGGCGCTGCGCCGGCTCGCCGCAGACGGCCTTGCCGTGCAGCAGTCGCCTCGGGTCACGGTCGTCGCCGGGCTCGACGCCGAAGACATCCGCGCGCTGTTCGAGATCCGTCGCGCCCTCGAAGAGACCTCAGCGCGCCTCGCCGCGGGGCGAGGGGATGCCACGGCGTTCGCCTCGCTCGCCGAGGAGTTCACCCACGTGGACCTCTCCCGTGACGAGGGCCGCGACGCCTACTACGCGCTCATCGCGCGCCTCGACGCCGAGCTCGATCGCGCAGTCGGCAATGACTACCTCAGCTCGGCCCTGCGCACGGTCCGCACGCACCTCGTGCGCGTGCGGCGCATGGCACGCGACAAGCCGGAGCGCCTGGCCGCATCCGCCGCCGAGCATCGTGTGATCGCCGGCGCACTGGCATCCCGCGACGCCGACCTCGCCGCGCACGCCACCCACGTCCACCTGCACAACGCACTCGAAAGCATCCTCGCCTCACTCGATCAGCAGAGCTCGCTCGAGCAGCAGAGCGCCCTCCCGGAAGGAACCCCATGACCGTCAACCACTCCGTTCGCGTCTACCGCTCCGAGGAAGACCTGCCCCGCGAGCAGCAGCTCGCCTGGAAGATCGCCGCGGTCGCCACCGACCCGGTCGAGGTCGACGCCGAGGTGGTCGACATGATCATCAACCGGATCATCGACAACGCCTCGGTCGCTGCAGCATCCCTCACGCGTGCGCCGATCAACGCAGCCCGCGCGCAGGCCTTCGCGCACCCTGTCTCCACCGGGGGAAAGGGCGCGACCGTCTTCGGCGCCGAGCTCGAGCAGCGCACCAGCCCGGAGTGGGCCGCATGGGCGAACGGGGTCGCGGTTCGCGAGCTCGATTACCACGACACGTTCCTCGCCGCCGACTACTCGCACCCGGGCGACAACATCCCCGCGATCCTCGCGGTCGCCCAGCACGTAGGCAGCGACGGCAAGGCGCTGGTGCGCGGCATCGCGACCGGCTACGAGATCCAGGTCGACCTGGTCAAGGCGATCTGCCTGCACAAGCACAAGATCGACCACGTCGCCCACCTCGGCCCGTCGGCGGCAGCCGGCATCGGCACGCTGCTCGACCTGGACGCCGAGACCATCTACCAGGCCGTGTCGCAGGCGCTGCACACCACGACCGCAACGCGCCAGAGCCGCAAGGGCGAGATCTCGACGTGGAAGGCGCACGCCCCGGCGTTCGCGGGCAAGATGGCGGTCGAGGCCGTCGACCGCGCGATGCGCGGGCAGACCTCGCCGTCGCCGATCTACGAAGGCGAAGACGGCGTCATCGCCTGGATGCTGGACGGCCCCGATGCCGCCTACGAGGTGCCGCTGCCCGCCGCCGGCGAGCCCAAGCGCGCCATCCTCGACACGTACACCAAGGAGCACTCGGCCGAGTATCAGGCGCAGGCCTGGATCGACCTCGCTCGCAAGCTGCACGGCGAGCGCCCCGAGCTGGGCGACCCGGCGAAGATCGAGAGCATCGTGCTGCACACCTCGCACCACACGCACTACGTGATCGGCTCGGGCGCGAACGACCCGCAGAAGTACGACCCGACCGCCTCGCGCGAGACGCTCGACCACTCGATCCCGTACATCTTCGCGGTCGCGCTGCAGGACGGCACCTGGCACCACGTGGACTCGTACGCTCCCGAGCGCGCGGCGCGTGAGGACACCGTCGCGCTGTGGAACAAGATCACCACGCTCGAGGATGCCGAGTGGACGCGTCGCTATCACTCGCTCGACATCAGCGAGAAGGCCTTCGGCGGTCGCGTGGAGATCACGCTGACCGACGGCACGAAGGTGATCGACGAGATCGCCGTCGCCGACGCTCACCCGCTGGGTGCGCGGCCCTTCGCCCGCGAGAACTACATCAATAAGTTCCGCATCCTCGCCGAGCCCGTCCTGGAGCCGGCCGAGATCGACCGCTTCCTCGAACTGGTGCAGCGCCTGCCCGAGCTGAGCGCCGCCGAGGTCGCGGAGCTGTCGATCATCGCGAAGCCCGGCGTCCTGGCATCCGCTCCCGCCCTGAAGGGGCTGTTCTGATGCTGTACTCCACCGTTCCCGCGCACGAGAAGCGCCGCGCGTTCCGATCGCGGCTCGCGAGCGGCGATCTGCTGCGGTTCCCCGGCGCGTTCAACCCGCTCTCCGCCCGCCTCATCGAGCAGAAGGGCTTCGAGGGCGTCTACATCTCGGGCGCCGTGCTCTCGGCAGACCTCGGCCTGCCCGACATCGGCCTGACCACGCTCACCGAGGTGGCCGCGCGCGGACAGCAGATCGCACGGATGACGGACCTGCCCGCCATCATCGACGCCGACACCGGTTTCGGCGAGCCGATGAACGTCGCGCGCACGATCCAGACGCTCGAGGATGCCGGGCTTGCCGGCGCCCACATCGAGGACCAGATCAACCCGAAGCGGTGCGGTCATCTCGACGGCAAGGCCGTCGTCGATGCCGACACGGCGGTCAAGCGCATCCGCGCCGCGGTCGATGCGCGGCGCGACGAGAACTTCCTGATCATGGCGCGCACCGACATCGCCGCCGTGGACGGGCTCGAGGCCGCGAAGGACCGCGCGAAAGAGCTGGTGGATGCCGGTGCCGACGCGATCTTCCCCGAGGCGATGCGGTCGCTTTCGGAGTTCGCGGCGATCCGCGAGGCGGTCGACGTGCCGATCCTGGCCAACATGACGGAGTTCGGCAAGAGCGACCTGTTCAGCGTCGACGAGCTGCGCGACGTGGGCGTGAACATCGTCATCTGGCCGGTGTCGATGCTCCGGATCGCGATGGGCGCGACCGGGCGTGCGCTGGATACGCTTCTCGATGAAGGGCACCTGACCTCGAAGCTCGGCGAGATGCAGCACCGTGCCGACCTCTACGACCTCATCGACTACGAGTCGTACAACCACTTCGACTCGGGCGTCTTCAACTTCACAATCACGAAGGAGTGAGCAATGGCTGACAACGACATCAAGAAGGGCCTGGCCGGGGTCGTCGCCGATGCGACGGCGATCAGCAAGGTCAACCCCGAGACGAACAGTCTGCTCTACCGCGGGTATCCGGTGCAGGAGCTGGCGGCCACTCAGTCGTTCGAAGCCGTCGCCTACCTGCTGTGGCACGGCGAGCTGCCCACCGCCGCCAAGCTGGCCGAGTTCCGCGCGACCGAGCGCGCGAACCGCGCCATGGCGCCCGAGGTCAAGGCGGCGATCGACGCGCTGCCGCTGGACTCGCACCCGATGGACGAGGTGCGCACGGCCGTCAGCGTGATCGGCGCGATCGAGACGGCCGGCACCGGCAACGTGCTGGATGCCGTCGGGACTCCCGAGCAGAACCTCGAGCGCAGCCTGAAGCTGTTCGCGGTGCTGCCGGCGATCGTCTCATACGGTCAGCGCCGCCGGCGGGGACAGGAGCTGGTCGAGTCGCGTGACGACCTCGACTACGCCGCGAACTTCCTCTGGCTCACGTTCGGCGAGGAGCCGTCTGCGGTAGTCGTCGATGCGTTCAACCGCTCGATGATCCTGTACGCGGAGCACTCGTTCAATGCATCCACGTTCACCGCTCGCGTGATCACCTCCACGCTTTCGGATCTCTACTCAGCGGTGGTCGGCGCGATCGGCGCACTGAAGGGGCCGCTTCACGGCGGCGCCAACGAGGCCGTCATGCACATCTTCGACGAGATCGGCTCGGCCGACCGCGTCGTGCCGTGGCTCGATGAGGCGCTCGCCGAGAAGCGCAAGATCATGGGCTTCGGTCACCGCGTGTACAAGCGCGGCGACTCGCGCGTGCCGACCATGAAGGCCGCGCTCGACACGCTTGTCGAGCATTACGATCGACCCGACGTGGCCGAGCTGTACTCGACGCTCGAGGACGAGTTCGTCTCGCGCAAGGGCATCTACCCGAACCTCGACTACCCGTCGGGCCCGGCGTACAACCTCATCGGCTATGACACGCTCACCTTCACCCCGCTGTTCATCGCGGCGCGGGTGACTGGCTGGACCGCCCACATCCTCGAACAGCAGGCCTCGAACGCGCTGATCCGTCCGCTGTCGGCCTACAACGGACCGGACGAGCGGCACATCGAGGAGTACGAGCCCGACACAGCGGCCATCGAGGTGCTGGAGCGGCCCGAAGAGGCGGCGGGCTGATGGCTTCGTCGGCTGCTTCGCGCGAGAAGGTCGCGATCGTCGCCGGGGCACGGACCCCGGTCGGGCGGTTCGGCGGCGCGTTCAAGGACACTCCCGCGCATGAGCTCGGCGCCGCGGCGACGATCGAGGCGCTGCGCCGGTCGGGCGTCGACGCGTCTCGCGTCGGCGAGGTCGTCATCGGCACGATCGGGCAGGTCGCAGGCGACGCGTACATCGCTCGCCGGGTGGCCCTGTCCGCCGGTCTCGACGTCAATACGCCCGCGTTCACCGTCAACCGCCTGTGCGGCTCGGGCTTGCAGGCGATCTGGTCGGGTGCGCAGGAGCTGCTGTGGGGCAGCACCGATGTCGTCGTCGCCGGCGGCGCCGAGAACATGACGCGGATGCCGTTCTACGACTTCAACGCGCGGTTCAACGACCGGCTGGGCAATCGCGAGCTCGTCGACGGAACCATCGCGATGCTGACCGACCCGTTCAGCGAGAAGCACATGGGCGTCACGGCCGAGAACGTGGCGTCGAAGTTCTCGGTCTCGCGCGAGGACCAGGATGCCTTCGCTCTCGAGTCGCAGCGCCGGGCCGCGACGGATGAGGCGCAGGCCGCGTTCGCGGAGGAGATCGTCGCCGTCACGACGTCGGGCCGCAAGCCCGTCGAGGTGTCGCGCGATGAGCATCCGCGCCCGGACACGACATCGGAGGGCCTCGCGTCGCTGCGCGCCGCATTCGCTGACGGCGGTACGGTCACGGCGGGCAACGCCTCCGGCATCAACGACGGTGGCGCGGCCACCGTGCTGATGCGCGAATCGGATGCCCGTGCTGAGGGCGCTCCGGTGCTTGCCACCATCGAGGCCGTCACGACCGCGGCGCTGGAGCCCGAGATCATGGGATACGCGCCCACTCTCGCGCTGCGCAAGCTGTTCACGCAGACCGGGCTGACGCCGGCTGACATCTCGACGGTCGAGCTGAACGAGGCGTTCGCCTCGCAGGCGCTCGCGGTGATCCGCGACACCGAGCTGGATCCTGCGCAGGTGAACCCCTACGGCGGGGCGATCGCCCTCGGGCATCCGGTCGGGGCGACCGGCGCGATCCTGACGGTGCGCGCGGCGCTGACGTTGCAGCGGACCGGCGGAGAGTACGCGATCGTCACGATGTGCATCGGCGGCGGGCAGGCGCTGGCGGCGCTGATCAAGCGGGGGTGAGTGAGCGTCTCGAAGTTACGTTGAGGCGAGACATCGCCGGAGAGTATCAGCGCGAGGGAGAATCCACTGTCGGCGGCGGCACTGTGAAGAATTGGGCGAGTTCAGCTTTAAGGACTTTCAGGTTGGCATTGCGGGGTAGCGCATCGACGAAGGTGATCGACGTCGGCTTCTTGTAGCTCGCCAGCCGATCCGAGACATGGCGAATGAGAGACGCGTCATCGAGGGAGAATCCTGGGCGCAGGACGACTGCCGCGGCGACGGACTCGCCCCAGCGGGCGTGGGGGATGCCGAGCACTGCCGCTTCCGACACGCCGGGGTGGGATTGCAGGACGGCCTCGATCTCCGCCGGGTACACATTCATACCACCGCTGATGATGAGTTCGGATTTACGTCCGTCGATGTAGACGTATCCGTGCGCGTCCACATGTCCAATATCCCCGGTCCAGTAGCGCCCATCGCTCAGGGACCTCTGCGTCGCCGATCGGTTCTGCCAATATCCGACGAACAGCGACGGCGACTCGATGACGAGTTCTCCCACATCTCCTGGCCCGAGCCTGGATCCGTCGTCTGCAACCGCATAGACGTTAGCTGGGGCGATCGCGCGCCCGATGGTCTTGAGGAGATCATCTGCAGGGCTGATGCCGACGCTGTCCATGCGTGTCGTCGCACACACCGCGGCAAGGCTTTCGGTCATCCCGAACGACTCGATGTACGTGGAGCCGAGCGCGTCTAGCATCAGCGAGCGCTGTTCCGGCGTGGCGGCAGAAGCAGAATGACACACACCCGACAGTGCAGTGATCGCCTCGGGTCGCTGTTTCGCCCACACCGCGAAATCGTTCATGTACGGAGTCGGGACGAAAGTGAAGGTGCTTTGAAACCGCTCCATACGTTCGAACCATCGTTCAATCGTCAGGTTCGGCTGAAGGAAGTCGATGCTTGCGCCGAGGAACAGATGCGGGGCGATGAAGGCCCAGAAGAGCGCTGTGAACGACACTGATCCGGAGAATGCACAGGCACCATACGGCACGACGCGGAAAGCCACCACGTTCGCGCGAATCGCGGCGATTCCGCTGGCGTTAGTCATCATCGCCCCTTTGGGGCGGCCCGTGGTTCCGCTGGTGTATCCGATCATCACCAGGTCGTCAGGGCTGATCGCGACAGTCGGTGGGGGGCACGGGCTGCCCCCGGTGACGCACGACTCGTAATCTGCTGACGTGTCGTCCGCGTGAGCGCCACCGGTGCTCACACGGAGCATCACGTCGGGAATCGTGGACTCCTGGAGTACATCGAACACGCCCGCAGAATGAATCACGGCGCGGGCGCCGGAGTCGACAATGATGTGCTCGACCTCGGAGCTGCGGAAGCGGGCGTTTACTGGCACGATGACGAGGCCCGCGAGTGCGCAGGCAAGGTGCGGCTCGATGGCGCGGAGTCCGTCCTCCACCATGATCGCCACACAATCTCCCGCGCGCAGACCAGAGTTGAGCAGGTGATGGGCGAGGCGGGTGCAGCGTTCGACTAGCTCGCGGTACGTGCGCTCATATTCTCCTGCGCGGATGGCGACGGCATCGCCGAAATCACCGGCGCGGAGCACGACCTCTCGCAGCGTCTTCATCTGCGGGCCTCTGATCCACTCGTGGACTCAGCGATCCGTGCGGCAAGCGCGGCGACTTCCTCCGCGGCAGAGCCGGGGACCGAGAAGTGCCCGGTGCTGACGATGTCGTCGAAGTGTTCGGCGATGGCGCCGGCGGTGGACTTCTCATCGGCGAACCAGCCGTCGGTCAGCCCGAGAAACACGCGTGAAAAGTGGCCCCCGCCAGCCGAAAAGATCTGGTGCGTCGCCGTGTTCTCGCGGCTGGAGAGGTAGACGATGAGCGGCGAGACGTGGTCGGGGTCCAGGTCGAGAGCATCATCGAGCATGCTATCCGTCATCCGAGTCCGGGCGATCGGGCAGACCACGTTACTGAGGATGCCGTGGCGCTCGCCCTCTATGGCGACGATCCCGGACAGGCTCATGATGCCGCCCTTCGCAGAGGCATACGCCGCCTGACCGAAATTCCCGAAGGTGCCGGCGTTCGAACCGATGAAGACGAATCGGCCGTAGCCTTTCTCACGCATATGACGGAACGCGGGCTGGCTGACGTGGGCCGAGCCGCGCAGATGCACGTCGTGGACGCTCTGGAAGTCATTCCAGTCGATCTTCCCGACGCTTCGATCGCGCAGGATGCCGGCATTGTTGACGACGATGTCGATGTCACCGAGTTCGGCGATCGCGTGCGCGACGATCGCCTCGCCGCCTTCCGGGGTCGCGACGGAGTCGGTGTTCGCGGCGGCGTGTCCGCCACGCGCGACGATCTCGTCGACGACCGCGTGTGCGGCGCCGCGCTCGCCACCCTGTCCGTCGAGTGCCCCACCGGTGTCGTTCACGAGCACGGCGGCACCCGCATCGGCGAGCGCGAGCGCGTAGCTCCGGCCGAGTCCTCCACCTGCGCCGGTGACGACCGCCACCTGGCCCTGCAATGAGATGTCGTGCATGTGGTTCCTCCTAGACGAAGCCGTTGACGGGATCAGGCGAGGCCCTCGCGGGGCAGGATGCCAAGCAGATCCGCTCGGATCTGCACGGCGAGATATGTCGAGTACAGGCGCGCCTCCATGAGAGACCCACCCATAACCCAGAATCCATCCTGGGCGGTGCGCACCCACATGTTGCGCATGACGTGGTTCTCGTCGAATCCCCAGATCGGACCGACCCGGTCGGCGACATCATCGCCGAAGAGCTGGCGCACGCCCTCCTGCTGGTTCTCGTAGCCGGACGCGAGTACGAGGGTGTCGGCCGGGTGCAACGAGCCGTCCGTCATGCGGAGGCCCCCGGCTTCGACCCGTTCGATGTCCGCGGCCTGGCGGATGCCGATCTTGCCGTCGATGATGAGTTCGGAGCACCCGGCATTGATGTAGTACCCGCCGCCCTTGCGGAGGTACTTCATGTGGAATCCGGTGTTGTCAGGTTCGAAGTCGGTGCGGAACCCCACGGACTCGAGCCCGTCGATGAGTGCGCGGTCCAGTTCGCAGGTCTTCTTGGTCAGCCACTGATACGTCGATTTGAGCATCGGGTACGGCGTGGCCGCCTGGACGAAGTCGACATCCGCGGGGTCGAGGTCATCGGAGTAGGCAGCATAGACCATGGTCCCGCAGGGGTCGAGACTGATCACCGCGCTCGGGTTGCGCTGGATCATGGTCACCGAACCAGCGCCGTTCTCGTATAGATCCTGCGCGATGTCGTGGGCGCTGCTTCCCACGCCGATGATCACGACCTGTTCTCCGGCATGGTCGTCGGCCGAGTGGTATTCGCTGGAGTGGAACGCGCGGCCGGCGAAGTCCTCCAGTCCGGGGATCCGGGGCAGCTTGGGCACACCGCTGTGTCCTCCGGTCGACAACACCACCTGAGGCGCAGCGCGCTCCGTGATGGAGCCGTCGCTGCGGCGGATTCGCACCGTCCACAACCCTGACGCCTTATCACGCTCTGCTCTCACCACCTCGCAGTCGGTCCACACGTTCAGTTCCATGGCCTCGGCGTATGCTTCCAGCCACTGTGCGAGCTTGTCCTTGGGCAGGAAAGAGGGCCACGTCGTGGGATACGGCATGTAGGGAAGCGTGTTTGTGGCGACCTCGTTGTGCAGCGTGAGCGAGTGATAGCGCTTGCGCCAGTTGTCGCCGATTCGATGATTCTTCTCCAGGATGAGGGCGTCCACACCCATCTGCCGGAGCCGAGCGCCCAGCGTCAACGCGCTGTGCCCGCCGCCGATGATGATGACCTCGGGGTCACGGTCGGTGAATGCCCGCTCCGCGTTCCGGCGATCCAGCCAGTTCATGGTGCCATCGTCGCTCTCATGGCCACGAGGGCGGTTCGTGCCGCTCTGCTCTGCATATCCGTGCACGGACTGCAGGGTGGTGAGCATCACCCAGACGGTCGGGTCGGCGCCGTCGTCGTGCAGCCGCAGTCGCACATATGCGGTTCCGGCCCCGTGAGCCGTCTCATAGTCGAAGAAGCCCTCGAGGACGTTCGTGCCGGAGCGGCGTGCGAGGCGCGGGCGCGCCCGCTCGGCGGATACAGCGACCGAGCGCACAGGATGCGGGGCGAGCGTTCGCCCCGCTGCCTCACGGATGGCCGCATGACCCTCGAAGGTCCGATAGCGCCAAGTGAACGCGAGGTAGTCCATCCAGTAGCCATCGTCGTCGAACAGAGCGGTGAAGCGGTCGACGTCGGGGGTCTCCAGCGCGAGGCGTGCCTTCTCCAGCCAGGCATCGAACAGGTGTGCTGCTTCGATGTCGCGTTCCAGCTTCGCGGTCGACGTCATGGTGCTCCTTCGGTGCCAACCAAACAGTTGCTTGGTTCAAGATTATGCACATACTATCCGGTGATCAAGCGTTAGATTGGTGCGACAGAATAAGTTGACGAGGAGAAGACATGCCGAGAACAGAGATCCGAGGGGTCGCGACTACGCGTTCGAGTCGCCGCGACGAACTGATCCAGATCGCCGGCAAGCTGTTCGCGGAGAACGGCTTCCACGTGACGACCATCCGCGATATCGCCGACGCTGCGGGCATCCAGTCGGGCAGCCTCTATCACCACTTCACCTCTAAGGAGTCGATGGTCGAGGAACTGCTCGGGGAGTACTGGACCAAACTGCTCGACGGCTACCGCGAGGTGGCCGCGAACGAAGTGGATGCGACACACGCGGCGTACGGTTTGATCCGGCGCTCGGTCACCCTGCTCGACGAGTGCCGTTACGCCCTGAGCATCATGCTGAGCGACTGGGCCTACTTGGCGCGTTCGTTCCCGTTCATGGAGCGGTCTCTGCAGGAGTGCCAGGACATCTGGCTCGACGTGCTCGAGCGGGGCCAGCGCGAAGGTGCCTTCGAGTCCGCCCTGGACGCGAAGGTCGTCTACCGGACGATCATGGCGTCGGTGAGCGGGACGACGCGGTGGTTCGACCCGAACGGACGACTCAGCGCCGACCAGCTCGCCGACGAGATCGCCGCGCTCTTCATGAAGGGCGTCAACGCACGGCGCTGAATCCGTGTCCGGGATGGACAAACCACCCCGGACACGACCGTCACAGACTGTAGCCGCCGTCGATGTCGAGGCTCTGCCCGGTGATGTAGGCTGCGGCGGGCGACACCATGAAGCAGACGGCATCGGCCACTTCCGCTGCTCGTCCCAGGCGACGAAGCGGAATCGTCTCCTCGAGGAAAGTGCGCTGGAAAGCAGGAACGTCGCCGGTGCCCGCGAGCATGTCCATCATGCCGTCGCCCAGCACGCCGGGCGCGACCGCATTCGCGCGGACGCCATAGCGTCCCTCCTCCAGGGCGATCGCCCGAATCAAGGCCTCCATGCCGCCCTTCGGGACGGACGAGAGGGCATCCTTCGCGGGGAACCTGCGCACGCCGACGGAGGTCACCGCAGTGAGCGAGCCGGAACTGTCCCGCAGGTGCGGAAGCGTCGTGCGGGCGAGCTCGAAGAGGGCGATCAGTTCCTGGTCGACGTGCTGTCGGAACTGCGCGGAGGTGAAGGTGCTCACGTAGCGCTGCTCGACGTACGGACCACTCGCGTGGATGACCGCATCGATGCGTCCGAAGGCATCAACCACGGAGGCAACGTACTCCTCCACGGCGGAGGCGTTGGTGAGGTCGACCGGGCGTGCATGCACGCGGGAGCCGGCTGCGGACAGCCGCGCGGAGAGTGCGTTCGCCTTCGCCGTGTTGGAATTGAAGGTGAATGCGATGTCGTAGCCCGCGTCGGCGAGCCTGGACGAGACGGCGTCCCCGACACCGCCTGTACCCCCGGAGATGAGTGCGATTGGTCGCGGAGTTTCGGATGTGGACATGTGGTTGCCTTTCTGGGAGAGGTGAGGCGGTTCCCGGTCTATGCGGGCGCGATCCAGGGGAACGCGAAGTCCTGCTGGCCGTGCACGAGCAGCGCGCGCCGGGCGATTTTCCAGCCAGACCCTGTGCGGAGGTATTCGTCCGCGTAGCGACCCCACAAGATGCCGTCGGGGCGGTCCTCGACGAACGCGTGCCACGCGTGCAGCGAGACGAACCCGACGGCAGTGTCGTCGCCGGTGAACTCCGCCCGGGGGCCGGACACGTGGTGCAAGGTGCCGGTGAATGTATCGAGGAGCTTATCCATGAGCGCACGGATCTCGGCGCGACCGTGAGCCTCACCACGGGGGCGGTCGTACGCGCGGAAGACGGCATCCTCGGTGAACAGTCCGGCGACGCGGTCGACGTCCCCGGCATCGACGGCTTCGGCGTATGCCAGGGCGAGATCCTGCAGCCGTGCTCGATCCAGAACCTCAGTATTCGTCATCGTGCGCTCCTTCATCATCAGTGAATACCCTCACACCACGGCGACCGCGTTTGCCGGGGATGCCACGCCGCCGGGCAGGTTCCATGGGACGGATGTGAACAGGAAGTCCCATGCTCCCTGTGTCCGGCAGTGCTCGGCGAGAAGATCGAGGTCGAACATCTCCCCGAACGGCATGCCGAGCATGGTGAGCAGTCTGTGGTGAAGGAACCCCGCGTTCCTGTCGCCGGGTTGCGATTCGACGGTGGGGTTGTCGGCGACCAGCGCCGCTACTCCGGCGTTCCATAGGAACTCGGCGGTCGATGCCACAGCGCTCACCCCGTCGCATCGAGGTCGTGCCATGTAGCCGTCGCGCTGTCCCTCATCCAGGGTGCGGTATGCGTCGGGCCAGCCGAAGCGCAAGCACAGGATGTCGCCCGCATGCAGCTCGCTGCCTTGTGTGCGAAGCATGTGCTCCAGGTCGTCTGCGCTGAGCGCTCGACCGGAGAGGGCGTTGGACGTCCCCCAGTGGCTCGCGACGTCGACGAGTAGGCCGCGTCCGATGATGCCGGTGCGCGCCCATGCGTCGATGCCGAGCGACGGGGTCGACGTGGGGTGAGCAGTGCGTCCGCCGTAGAAGCCCAGTGACTTGTGTGAGACGTGCAGCAGTCCGTCCCACTGGGAAGAGGACTGCGTATCGAACGCGGTCACCGAGTCGCCCCAGCTGAAGTCGTTCGCTGCGTAGATCTCATGCTGCAGGGGGGCGCGGCCGAACGGGGGCAACGTCGGTGTGTCGAGCGGGACCGTGAGGCTGATGGTCTGTCCGAGGCGGATGCTGGCTGCGGCGGCCCGGCGGCGCTCCGGCGTCACGAAGTTCAGTGTCCCCAACTGATCGTCACGCCCGAAGACATCCCAAGCGTGCTTCATGTCCGTGCCTTCCGCCGTCGGAAGCCGGTCATAGCACGGGGGAGACATGTTGCTCGAGCTCATACGCTCAGATAGTATACCTACCAAGCGCTTGTGTATACCTCTTGCACCGGCGCCGCCTCGAGGGAGATGTCGCAGTGCGAGTTGAACCATTCGGTACTTTCCATGCACCGCTGTCCCGCGTGGAGTTCCGCGGCGTTGCGAGCCGTGGCCACCGTCTCGTGGGGCCGATAGTCGGATCGAGCATCGAGGGGCCGATGCTGCGGGCGAAGCAGGAGGGAACCTCGGCCGCCGATTGGCTGCTCCAGGGGCCTGATGAGACGGTGCTTATCGACGTCAGAGTGAGCATGCGCACCGACGACGGGGCTGCGCTGCAGATCGCCTACAGCGGGCGGGCACACTGGCCGGATGGGGTGGGCTCTGGCGCGGTGCGCGCGGCCTTCGTCTTCGAGACTGATGCACCGGAGTATCGGTGGCTGTGCTCGAGGATGGTGGTGGGCGTGGGGTCCGTCGAGCAGACGCATGGCTCCTACTCGTTGGCGATCCTCCGATGACGTCGCGCATACCGCATGCGGGAATCGGTCGGGCGCGGACCCTGAACGGAACCATGACGATGACCTCCGTCCCGGGATGGTACGAGCACGCGCTCGCTGAGGAGCCGGAGCGTGCGACGGTGCGGGCCGCCGGTGTCGAGACCGCGCTGCGGATGTGGGGACCTCGTGACGGACATCCCGTCGTGCTAGTGCACGGCGGCGCAGCGCACGCGGCATGGTGGGATCACATAGGTCCTGTGCTGACGGACTGCCGTGTCGTCGCGCTCGATCTCTCCGGGCATGGCGACAGCGGATGGCGAGATGCGTACCGCATCGATCTCTGGTGCGATGAGGTCCTCGCCGTCCTGCACAGCGAGCATGTGCGCCAACGTCCCTTGCTCGTCGGGCACTCCATGGGTGGACTCGTGACCTATGCGGTGGTGCGGGATCATGCGGCGGAGCTCGACAGCGCGATTCTCGTCGATTCGGAGTTCCCCAGACGGGCGGTTGGAGACGGCTGGCGCTCGTTGCGAGAGTCTCCGCACAAGATTCACAGCGACCGGGAGGCGATCCTCGCCCGGTTCCGGCTGTTGCCGCGATCCGAGCCGCGGTCGCCGTTCGTGATCGGGCACGTCGCGGAGGAATCGATCATCGCCGTCGACGGCGGGTGGAGCTGGAAGTTCGACCCTCGGGTGTTCATGCACGACAGCGTGATCTTCGAGGACGCCGTCCCGCTCAGCGGATGCCCGGTGATCCTCGTGCGCGGGGACGGCGGACTGCTCGATGACGCCGAGGCCGAGGCGCTGGCGACGCAGCTGGGTGATGTCGAGGTCGTGACGGTGGAGGATTGCGGACACCACGTGCTGCTGGACCATCCACTGGCGCTCACGGAGATCATCCGCCGCATGCTGCCGGGCAGCGAGACCTCGGCGCCCACTCACTCATCCAGCAACACCATCATTGGAGGATCATGAGCCACTACCGGAGCAACGTCAGGGACATCCGATTCAATCTCTTCGAGGTGTTCGGGCGCGGATCCGTACTCGGTGACGGCGCCTGGAGCGACCTCGATCAGGAGACCGCGGAGGAGATGCTTCTCGCGGCGGCTGAACTGGCCGAGACGAAGCTCGCCGCCTCGTTCGACGACACCGCCCTTGGCGCGATCGCACTCGACCCGGCGACGGCGAGCGTCGCACTGCCGGCGGCGTTCAAGGAGTCCTACGCGAGCTATGTCGATGCCGAGTGGTGGCGGATGGACATCGCTCCCGAGCTGGGAGGACTTGCGGTGCCGCCGAGTCTGCGCTGGGCGATGGCCGAGTTCCCGCTTGGATCGAACCCGGCGATATTCCTTTACGCCGCGGGGTGGCCGCAGGCGCAGATCCTCTACGGCCAGGGGAATGAACAGCAGCGTCGGCTGGCCGCGCTGATGACCGAGCGCGCCTGGGGCGCCACCATGGTGCTGACAGAGCCGGATGCGGGCTCCGCCGTCGGCTCGGGCCGCACCAGAGCGGTGCCGCAGGCGGACGGCACATGGCATATTGAAGGCGTCAAGCGCTTCATCACGAGTGCCGAGCATGATGCCGCCGAGAACATTGTGCACTTCGTGCTCGCGCGGCCGGTCGACACCCCCGGCGCAGGTGGTCCGGGGACGAAGGGACTGAGTCTCTTCGTCGTGCCGAAGCATCACGTCGATCTGGAGACGGGTGAGCTCGGGCGCCGGAACGGCGCGGTCGTGACGAAGATCGAGAACAAGATGGGGCTCAAGGCATCCGTGACCTGCGAGCTCACCTTCGGGGCGGATGAGCCGGCGGTCGGCTGGCTGGTCGGCGATGTTCACAGTGGTATCGCGCAGATGTTCGAGGTCGTCGAGTACGCCCGGATGCTCGTGGGCACGAAGGCGATGGCGACGGCGTCGACGGCGTATCTGAATGCCCTCGACTATGCGAAGACCCGGCTGCAGGGCGCGGATCTCACCCGCAAGGGAACGCGGGACGCTCCGGACATCCCGATCATCCGCCATGCTGACGTGCGTCGATCCCTGATGGTGCAGAAGTACTACGTCGAAGGCATGCGTGCGCTCATGGTGTTCGCCGGGACGGTTCTCGACGACATCGAGCTCGCCAGAGAGCACGGAGCGGATCCGGCGGAATCGGTGGCGCGTAACGATCTGTTGCTGCCTATCGTCAAGGGGTTCTGCTCGGAGAAGGCGTACGCGCTGCTTGCCGAGAGCCTGCAGATCTTCGGTGGATCGGGGTATCTCAAGGACTACCCGCTCGAGCAGTACATCCGCGACTCGAAGATCGACACCATCTACGAGGGGACGACGACGATCCAGGGGATCGACTTCTTCTTCCGCAAGATCCGTCGCGACGAGGGGCGCGCGTGGAGCGCTCTCATGGCGGAGATAGCCCAGGGAGCCGCGGATGTGGCGGATCTGGATGCGGGCCTGTCGGACGCTCTGCAGGATGCTCTCGACGCGGTCTCCTCCGCGGTGACTCGGCTGGGGGAATGGGCGGATGCAAGCTCCGCGGACCCGGCGCGCATCCATCGCGTAGCGCTGCACACGACGCGGGTGCTGGACATGCACGGCGATCTGCTGATCGGGTGGCTTCTGTCCAAACAGGCCTCCGTGGCGCATGAACGACTGTCGGCCGGTGGGCTCGACGCGACCGATCGGGCGTTCTATATGGGCAAAGTCGCGGCAGCGCGGCAGTTCGCCGCAGAGCGTCTTCCGCTGCTGCGCGCGCA
This sequence comes from Microbacterium alcoholitolerans, assembly GCF_050408615.1. Classification (NCBI taxonomy): domain Bacteria; kingdom Bacillati; phylum Actinomycetota; class Actinomycetes; order Micrococcales; family Microbacteriaceae; genus Microbacterium; species Microbacterium alcoholitolerans. The sequence continues at coordinate 2,431,353 of NZ_JBNTKD010000001.1, forward strand.
GCGGTCACTGCTCGACGCGGAGCCGACGGCCGCGCTCCTCGAGCTGCCGGACGAGATTTTCTGAATCGAGAAGGGGGCGTCACGGACGTGGGCCCGCGTCGCCCCCTTCTCGACTCGTGCTAGGCGAAGGCTGGAATGCCGGTCAGCGCCTGGCCCAGGATGAGCGTGTGCATCTCCACGGTGCCCTCGTAGGTGAGCACCGACTCCAGGTTGTTCTGGTGGCGGATCACCGGGAACTCCAGGGAGATCCCGTTCGCACCGAGGATGGTCCGGGCCGTGCGGCAGATCTCGATGGCCTCGCGCACGTTGTTGAGCTTGCCGAGACTGACCTGCTCGGGACGGAGCTGCCCAGCATCCTTGCGGCGACCGAGATGCATCGCCAGCAAGTAGCCTTTCGTGTATTCCAGTGACATGTCGACGAGCTTCTGCTGTGTCAACTGGAATCCGGCGATCGGCTTGCCGAACTGCTCTCGCTCGATCGCGTATCGCCGTGCGCTCTCGATGCTCGTGCGTGCTGCGCCGAGCGCGCCCCAGACGATGCCGTAGCGGGCTTCGTTCAAGCACGACAGGGGGCCCTTCAGGCCGCGCGCCTCGGGCAGCACGGCGTCGGAGGGGAGGCGGACGTTGGCAAGGGCGATCTCCCCGGTGGCTGAGGCGCGCAGCGACATCTTGTGCGCGATCTCGGTGACCGTGACCCCGGGGGTGTCGAGGGGGACGATGAATCCCCGGATACCCTCGTCAGTTTGTGCCCAGATCACCGCGACGTCGGCGAAGGGTGCGTTCGAGATCCACATCTTGCCGCCGTCGAGCACCCAGTCTCCGCCGTCGCGCCGGGCGCGGGTCTTGAGATTCGCGGGATCAGAACCGACGTCGGGCTCCGTGAGTCCGAAGCATCCGATCAGGTCGCCGATGGCCATTCCAGGAAGCCATGACTGCTTCTGCTCCTCGGAACCCCAGCGCCAGATCGCGAACATCGCCAGAGATCCCTGAACCGAGACCAGGGAGCGGATGCCGGAATCACTGGCCTCGATTTCTAGGCAGGCGAGACCATAGGCCGTCGCGGACATGCCGGCGCATCCGTATCCTTCGAGATGCATGCCGAGGACACCAAGTGAACCGAGCTCCTTGGCTAGACCGCGGACATCGGGGATCGACCCGGCTTCGAACCATTCCGTGATGTAAGGGTCGACGACGGTGTCGAGCGTCTGCCTGACGGCACTGCGGATCTGCCGCTCATCGTCGGACAGAAGCGTGTCCAGGCCCGCGATGTCCGTGGGATCCGGTGCGGGCAACTTCATCGGGTCGGCGTGGCTCACAGGGGTCCTCCTCGTTGGCGATCTGCGGACAGGAACTGATGTATCGCTCCTCTGTCTGGTTATGATACCGTAACGGCCAAGCGCTTGGTTGGCTAGTGGAGGTCTGGATGCTGAACGGCAGGTTCAGGGGACGCAGGGTCCTCGTCGTCGGAGGCGGCGCCGCTTCGCAGGATGAGCTGCAGGCCAATGGCGCGCAGATCGCGATCCGTCTGGCAGCCGAGGGTGCACAGGTGGCGGTGTCGGACATCGATTTGACGCGGGCCGAGCATACCGTCGCGGCACTCCCCGACGCTCAAGGCGTCGCCATCCGGTCCGATGCCGCGGATGTGGAGTCCAGTCGCTCCCTGGTCGAGCGCGCGGAGCGCGAGATCGGTCCGCTCGACGTGGTCGTCTGCAATGTGGGCGTCTCGGGCAGGCAGCCCGGACGCAGCCAGACCGTCGAAGACTGGCAACTGGCCGTGGACATCAACGTGCGATCGCACTGGCTCGTCGCGCAGGCGGCGCTGCCCGGGATGATTCAGCGAGGGTCGGGTGCCTTCGTCTTCGTCACGTCGACCGCTGGACTGATCTCCAGCGGCTACTCACTGTCCTACGAGGCGACAAAGGCATCCCTGCTCGCCGTCTCGCGACACTTCGGAACACGGTATGCCGATCGAGGGGTTCGGTCGAACGCGGTGGTGCTCGGCGTCATCGACACAGACATGGTGCGCACTGGATTCGGCGATGCCGAAGAACAGCGGGCCGCGCGCGACCTCATGCAGCCGATGCGGCGCCAGGGTCGACCGGATGAGGCGGCCGCCGCCGTGGCCTTCCTGGCCTCCGACGACGCGAGTTTCATCACCGGCCAGAGCCTCGTCGTCGACGGGGGTCGCACCGCCGACGGGCGTTACGAGACGCGATACGCGATGCGAGACACGCTTCGAGGGAAGGGATAGGCCATGAAGGACGCAATGATCCGCGGCGTCGGCATGACGCCGATGGGACGGTTCGAGGAGACGAGCCTGAAAGAGCTCGCCGCGACGGCGATCGGCGACGCCATGAAGGACGCCGACGTCACCTTTGACGACATCCAGGCGGTGTTCTTCGGCAATGTCGGCGCCGGGATCATGAGCGGCCAGAACTCGATCCGTGGCGAGACGGTGACGCACCATATGGGAGCGGGAGCGATCGCAGTCAACAACGTCGAGAACGCCTGTGCGACGGGCGCCAATGCGTTCCACCTGGGCTGGAGTGCCGTCGCCGGCGGGCAGTACGACACGGTGCTCGTCGTCGGCGCCGAGAAGCTCTACTCGCAGGATAAGACGAAGAGCTTCGAAGTGTTCATGGGGGGCATGGATGTGGACTTCAAGGACTACGGCGAAGGCGCCGGGGTGACGCGCAGCCCCTTCATCGACCGCTACGCGAAGGTGGCCGAGTATCTGATCCGTGAGCGCGGCCTCTCGATTGAGAACTTCGCGCAAGTCGCAGCCAAGGCGCATGCGAACGGCGCGCTCAACCCCCTCGCGCAGCGTCGCACTCCACGCACCGTGGAGGAGATCCTGGATGCCCGCCATGTGCTCGGACCGCTGACCGTGCTTATGTGCTCGCCCGTCGGCGATGGCGCAGCGGCGGCGGTGATCACCCGGGGGGATGTCGCGACCCGGGCAGGGGATGTGCGCATCCTCGCATCGCAGCTGCGATCGCTTCCAGCGGATGCCGCAGGCCCATCGGACTCACACGAATTCTCAGCCAAGGCCGCATGGGAGCAGTCCGGTCTCAGTCCGGACGAGATGGACTTCGCCGAAGTGCACGATGCGACCTCGCCTGGCGAGATCGTCTCGTGGGTGGAGTCGGGCCTGTGTTCGCCTGGCGACGAGGCCAAGTGGGCGGAGACCGGGCACACGACGCTACGCGGCCGGCTCCCGGTGAACCCGTCGGGCGGTCTCGTCGCGCGCGGGCACCCGATCGGTGCCACGGGGGTCGCGCAGATCTATGAAGCGGTCACCCAGCTTCGCGGTGGCGCTGGCGCCCGTCAGGTGGAAGGAGCACGTCGTGCGTTTGTGCAGTGCGGCGGCGGTCTGATCAAGGGCACGACCGCGGTATCCGCCGCGCACATCCTGGGAATCTGAGAAGGAGCGGCATGGAACTGGTGCATTTTGCGAAGCTGACGGCCAAGCCGAACCCCAAGCCGGACTTCGCCGGCTTAACGCCTTTGGGGCAGCGAGTCGTGGTGGGAGTCACGGACGGATCACTCGTCGGCGAGCGCATCAACGCGGCGCAACGCGGGGATTCGGCTGCGGACTGGCTGACGATCGGCCCGGACGGGACAGCCATCCCGGACGTGCGGATGGCGCTGAAGACTGAGGACGGTGCGTTCCTGTTCATGGAATACCGTGGGCGCGGGGACGCGTCCAACGGTATCGACGGGTCAACCATGTACACCGCGATCACCTTTGAGACGGCCGACCCACGGTACGTGTGGCTGAATGGATCGTTGTTCGTGGGCAAGGGGTCGATCGACATCGCGGCAGGGGTCGTTTCGTACGACGTCTACCAGTTGCACTGAGGAGACCCGAACACGGGTGCGGGAGGAGAGCTGTGGATCAGATTGGACGTGTGCTCGTCATGGGGGCACAACAGCATCCGGAGCGGGTGCTGTTGAAGACGACGGATGGGCTGACGCGCACGTACGCCGAGTTCGACGAGCGGACGACGCGGCTGGCGAACGCTCTACTGGACGCCGGGTTCTCGCCCGGCGACAAGATTGCGGCATGGTCGGGGACCTGTCCGCAGTACCTGGAGTTGTACTTCGGGGTCGCAAAGGCAGGCCTGGTGCTGGTGCCGTTGAACTCTCTCTTCACGAAGCATGAGGCGGCATTCCAGATAGAAGACTCCGGCGCGGTCGCGCTCTTCTATGAATCGGCCAAAGCAGACGAGGCAAGGGTGCTTGCCGACGAGCACGGTCTGCGATTGATGCCCGAGTTCGACGATTGGCATGTGCCCGACAATGAGTATGACGCCTTTGTCGCCAGCGGCGCGATCGCGCTGCCACCTGAGCCCGATGAGAACTCCCTCTTCGTCATCTCTTATACGAGTGGCACTACCGGCCGCCCGAAGGGGGCAATGGTCACGCACCGCACGCTCAAAAACACGGCACGGAATCACTCCCATTCCTATCGGACGCCCCAGGGCAGCGTCTGCCTGTACTACTCCAACATGTCGTTCGTCGCGACGGTGCTGGGCCTGCTCATTTCGCATGTCTTCGTGCGCGGCACAATCGTCATGATGACCGACGTCGACGGGCCAGAGTCTGTCATGGAGGCGATTGGTCGAGAGCGGATCACCTTCACGTTCGTGCCGACGCCGTGGATTCCTGCGATGACGGAGCTTGCTAGACAGCATCCGGACAAGTGGCAGCAAGTGCGCACCTTCGTGCATTCGACGTCGAAGGCCCCGCCCGCGCAAATGCGCCGCTGGGCCGAGGTCGTCGGGCACCGCTATCTCGAGGGCTGGGGAATGACGGAAGCTTCCGGCAGCCTCTTCACCGTCACGGATGTCGATTCTGTGCTTAAGGGTTCCAAAGCGGACGACTTTTACGCTTCAGCCGGTCGCGCCGCGATCGATTGCGGTGTTCGTGTCGTCGACGAGAACGGCGACGACTTGCCGCATGACGGCGTCAGCGTGGGCGAACTCGTCGTTTCTTCGCCTGCCCTCGTCATCGGCTATTGGAACCGCCAGGAGGCGACGGCGAAGTCGTTCCGTGACGGCTGGTTCTACAGCGGCGATCTGGGTGCGATGGACGCAGACGGCTTCATCTACGTCACAGAGCGGCGGAATGACTTGATCGTCAGCGGCGGGATGAACGTCTATCCGTCGGAAGTCGAAGCCTGCATCGCGGAGATGGAGGAAGTAGCCGAGGTCGCCGTAGTCGGTGGCACGCACGAGCGCTGGGGGCAGACGCCCGTCGCGTTCATCGTGCGGAGCGCGCATGCGATGATCGACGAGCAGGCCGTCGTCGACCACTGCACGCAGTATCTTGCCCGGTATAAGCGTCCGACGAGCGTGCGTTTCGTCGACGATCTGCCGCGCAATGCGAGCCAGAAGGTGCTCCGTCACGTTCTACGAGAGCAACTCCACTCCTGAGCGACCCCGTTCACCCCGGGGCGAGCCGCCATATCGAGATCGAGGAAGATAATGACAACGGCGTACATAGTCGAAGTAGTCCGGACACCCGTCGGCAGGCGCGGGGGAGGGCTCGCGGAGATCCACCCCGCGGACCTGGCCTCGTATGCGATCACCGCGCTGATCGACCGTTCGGGCGTGGATCCGGCGCTCGTCGACGACGTCATTCTGGGCTGTATCGACAACGTCGGTCCGCAGGCCGGCTGCATCGCACGCACGGCCTGGCTCGCCGCGGGATTCCCGACGCACGTGCCCGGCGTCACTCTCGATCGCCAGTGCGGTTCGTCCCAGCAGTCCGTGCACTTCGCCGCCCAGGCGGTGATGAGCGGCACTGCCGATCTCATCGTCGCAGGCGGCGTGCAGAACATGAGCATGATCCCGATGGGCACGGCGGCGGCGTTGGGACCCCAGTTAAGGCTGGACGATGACCCGTTCGTTGGCTCGGAGGGCTGGCGCGCCCGGTACGGAGACCAGCCAGTGTCGCAATTCCACGGAGCCGAGGAGATCGCTCGTCGCTGGGACATCAGCCGGGAAGAGATGGAGAAGTTCGCCCTGGAGAGTCATCGCAGGGCGATCGCCGCGACGGACGAGGGGCGCTTCGACGGCGAGATCGCGCCCATTCGCAACATCACGAAGGACGAGGGTCCTCGCCGCGACACCTCGCTTGAGCGGATGGCCGGGCTCGCCCCGCTCCGGGAGGGCGGGAGGCTCACGGCGGCATTGGCAAGCCAGATCTCCGATGGTGCGTCCGCTGTTCTCGTCGCCAGCGAGCGCGCCGTCAAGGAGTACGGTCTCAGGCCGCTCGTGAAAGTGCGCGAGCTTGCGGTGGTCGGGTCGGACCCAATCCTGATGCTGACAGGGCCGATTCCTGCTTCGCGGCGTGTACTGGAGCGCGCCGGACTCCGCATCGACGACATCGGCGTCGCGGAGATCAATGAGGCGTTCGCATCCGTGGTTCTCGCCTGGCAACGCGAACTCGGCGGAGACCTGGATCGGGTCAACGTCAACGGCGGTGCGATCGCCCTTGGGCACCCGATCGGCGCCAGTGGGACGCGGCTGATGACGACTCTCATCTCGGAGATGCGGCGAACGGGCAGCCAGTTCGGATTGCAGAGCATGTGCGAGGGTGGCGGCCAGGCGAACGCGACGATCCTCGAGCTCGTGGATTGACGCGATGGATGTGAGGGTCGAGCCACGTCTCGATGGGCGGGTAGGCATTCTTGAGCTCAGTGGCCGAGGTGGCACCAACCCGATGGACGACCGGTTCGTGCGAGAGCTCGATGCGGCCGCAGCCGAAATTGCCTATGCCGCGCAGGGTGGTCGCATCGATGTCCTCGTCATACGTGCGCGGGGGCGACACTTCAGCGTCGGCGGCGACCTCGCCGATCTCGCTCAGGTGGAGGACCCGTCCGCAGCGATGACACACATGACCGGCTTCGCGCATCGCGGGATCGCGACGCTGCACGCGCTGGAGATCCCGGTCATCGCGCGCTGGCAGGGGGCTGCTGCAGGCGGCGGAATTGGTCTGTTGCTCGTGGCGGACGTCGTCGTCGCGTCCCGGTCAGCCTCGCTGACAGCGGGCTACAGCGCTGTGGGATTGTCTCCGGATGCCGGTGTGAGCTGGGGCCTGGCCCGTCGAATCGGACCCGAGCGTGCTCTGGAGTTGCTGCTGTCGAACCGACGGCTGGACGCTGCCGCCATTCTGGCGCTCGGCCTCGCCTCCGAAGTGGTCGACGATGAAGAGCTCGACGCGCGGGTCGAGGCGCGCGTCGCCCAGGTCCTTGAGGTCGGGGGGGCAGTCCTACGCACGACGAAGCGGCTTGTCCAGCGGGCCGCATCGGTTGCCATCGGGGATCAGCTCAGCGAGGAGGCGAAGGGCATCGCCGCCGCCGCCCGGCAGGAGCGATTCGTCGTCGCTGTTGCACGGTTCGCGGGGGGCACCGATGGCCGTTGACCCGCACGCGGTGGGCCGGTCCACCAACCCTCGGCGCTACGTGTGGACCAGTCGGGACGCAATGTTGTACGCGCTAGGGGTCGGCGCCGGCGCCGGGGAGCTTGCCTTCGTCACCGAGAACTCCCATAACGTCGAACAGCGAGTGTTGCCAACGTACGCTGTCATTGTCGCCGACGCGAGCGCGGCACTTCCGCTGATCGGCGACATCGACCTGTCTCGTCTCGTGCACGGTGCGCAGAGCCTGCGCCTGCACCGCCCGCTCCCACCCGGTGGCGCTGTTGACTCGACGGCATCCGTTGTGTCGATCGTCGACAAGGGGCCGGGAGGCAACGCGGTCGTCGAGTTGTCCGCGCGCGCCGTCGACGCCACCACCGGCGAGCTGATGGCTGAGACGCGCTCGACGGTCGTGCTCCGCGGAGGAGGAGGGTTCGGTGGCGAGTCAGGTGCGCGTGCCCATCCTCCGGAGATCCCCGAGCGGACGGCGGATGCCGAGATCACGGAGCGGATCCAGCCGGAACAGGCGCTCCTGTATCGGCTCTCCGGAGACCGGAACCCGCTTCACAGCGACCCATGGTTCGCGCGGGAGCGCGCCGGGTTCCCGAAGCCGATTCTGCACGGCCTGTGCACGTACGGGTTCGCCGGTCGCGCCCTCCTCTCTGAGGTCTGCGATGGCGAGGACCCGCGCTTCGCGGAGATGTCAGCGAGTTTCACTGCTCCGGTCTTCCCCGAGGAGACGCTGACGACCGCGATCTGGCGGACGAGCGCATCGGAGGCGCTGTTCCGGACCTATGCGCAGACCGGCGACGCTGATCCGCGCATCGTGCTAGACGGCGGTCGTGTCCGTCTGCGCTGACCCGATGCGCCGCGTCAGAGAGTGTGTTCAGCCTTCCGCCCGGAACTCGGCGGCGATCGCCTGGAGCCGATCGGGATCGACAGACGGCCAGCCGAAGTACGAGGACGTACGGGTGACCCGTCTCCCGAGGTGCCTCGTGGCGAGCGCGGGCATGTCCTCCGGGCGCCCCTGGATTGCGAAGTGATCGATCAGCGCGGAGGGGACGACCTCAAGGGCACGAGCCGTATCACCTGACTTTGAGAGCGCTGCGAGTTCGGGCTGCAGCTGAGCCATGCCGACCGCCTCGAGCACCGGCAGGTACGACGGAGTCGAGCCGTAAAACGCGAGCTGCATCGCCACCTGCCGGCGGATGGACTCGATCTCCTCGGTGGTGTCGCCCATGATCATGAAGAGCGGGATCGAGATCTCGAGGTCGTCCATCGTCCGCCCGGATCGTGCCAGGCCGCGCTCGATCGCGGGGAAGGTCACCCGCTCCAGGTACTCCTTGTTCGTGAACGAGTGCAGGATGATGCCATCGGCCACTTCCGCCGCCGTTTCGACCATCTTCGGACCGACGGCTGCTAGATGGATCGGGATGCGATGTTCGTGCGGCTTCGGCGCCCAGAAGTCGTTCATGAGTGTGTGGGAATAGTGCTCGCCTTCAAAGGCGAGGCGCTCGCCAGTGCGCCAGGCTTCCCAGATTGCTCGCAGCGCCAGCACGAACTCGCGCATCTGGCGCGCGGGTCTCGTCCACGGCATCGAGAATCGACGTTCGATGTGTGCCCTGACCTGGCTGCCGAGCCCCAGAGTGAAGCGGCCGTCGGAGATGTCGGCGATGTTCCAGGCGGTGTAGGCGACGGTCATCGGATTGCGTGCGAGAGCGACGGCGATCGCCGTGCCGATCTCGATTTGTTCGGTCTCGCGTGCGATCTCGTATGCCTGGAGGAAGACATCGACGCCGGTCTCGGTGCACCAGACACGGTCGAGCCCTGCTGCCTCTGCGCTGCTGGCGCGCTCGCCGGAGATGAGGAGATCCTTCTCGACGAGTGTGGTATCGATACGCATACCTGCACCATACCAAGCGATTGGTTGTTAGGGTAGCGAAAGCGGATCTCGGTGTGGTCCGAGTCGCGCATGACCACGGGAGGACACATGTACAAGCTCTTCTTCTGCCTTCGGCGTCGTTCTGATCTGACCCGGGAGCAGTTCCTGGAGCACTGGCATGGCATCCACGCTGACATCGCGCGTCGCGGAGCCAGCGTCCTGGGGGCGGTGCGGTACATTCAAAACCATACGGCCGCACTTCCCATTAACGATGCGTTGCGTGCATCGCGGGGTGCGCCGGAATGTTTCGACGGCGTCGTCGAGCTTTGGTTTAACTCTGTTGAAGACGTGTCCGCGACGTTCGACGAACCCGAGGCGCGGGCGGCGATTAAGGCTCTGATCGTTGACGAGCCCAACTTCATCGACCTCGAAGCATCGCCAATCTTCCTCACCGAATCGCATTCCATGTGGGGCGCGGATGGCCAAGAAGGGTCGTTGCACTCAGGTGTGACCCTAGTAAGCGGTGACAACGGAGCTATTGACAGCGCGTTCGCGGCGCCTCTAGAGTAAAAACGAGCAAGAGCTTGGTAGGGAGCGAGGAGGCTTCCAGCGTTGCTAGAGAAGGCAGACAACATGAAGCTTGTTCAGAACACGAAATCCGGCGGACTCCGCCGTGCCGGAAAGATCGGCGCGATATCGTTGGCTGTGGCGCTCACGCTCAGTGCTTGTGGGAGCGATGGAGCGAACAACGAGGGCTCCTCCGCGGGTGGCGGTGACGGCTGGGCCGCCGGAACCTACAAGATCGGCGTCCAGGCGCTGCTCTCTGGACCCGCATCGTTTGCGGGCATCCCCGTGGCCAACGGTGCCGAGTTGGCCGTCGAAGAGATCAATGCCTCGGGTGCGTTAGGCGAAGGTGTCACCCTCGAACTGGATGTAAAGGACGCCGGCGGTGATTTCGCGAAGGCGGTAAGCATCGCCAACGACTTTGTCCGAGACGATGACGTCTACGGCGTGATCTGCTGCACCATCAGCGGTGAAGCCGGTGCTGTGCGCAGCGTACTGCAGAGTGGGAAGCTGCCCACGGTGACTGCGGTCGCGCTGCTTGACGGGATGAACGAGCCACCGTACCTGTACCGTGTCGCCTTGCTGCCTGGAACTGAGGGGCAGGGCCACGACCAGCTCGTCGATCAAATCCTCGCGGCTGAGGACATCAAGACTGCGGTGATCGCGAACACGGCCGACTCACAGGGACAGGTCGCGGAGTTCGATCGATGGAAGGAGAAGCTCGAGTCGGAAGGCGTGGAGGTCGTCCGCGTCGTCGAGACGTTCATCGCTGATCGCGACTTTACCGGTCCGGCCACGACCATTGCCGAACTTGACCCCGATCTCTTCCTGGCCGGCATGTACGGTGACACCGGTGCCCTGATGATCGATGCTGTTCGCGACCGTGGTTATGACGGAACGATCATCAGCAACTTCGGTATCAGCGGTGAAAATGCATACAAGCTCGGCGGCGATTCGATGGACGGCGCGGTCTTTCCTGCGCCGTTCTTTGATGGCATCCCCAACGAGAATGCGCAGAAGTTCATTGAGAACTACACCGCGAAGTTCGACCAGGCGCCTGACACTTTCGCGGTCAACGGATACATGGCGGCCTATCTCATAGCTCAAGGGTTCCTAGACGCGACTGAGTTCACCCGAGAAGGCGTTGCACAGGCTATGGCTAACGTATCTGCGCTTCCCGATATGCCCGTTGGTATGAATGGTCTGATCTTGGAGAACGGTCAGGCGACCATCGAGGAATACTTCATGGTGACCTGGGATGACGGGAACACCGTGCTCTGGAACCAGTGAGCGAGCGCGGGTGTGCTGTGGTAAGCAGCACACCCGCGCCTGTCCCGCCATCGCCAAAGTGCCCTGGCATCCTGCCGCATCCCCGAAAGACTGAGGGACTCATGGATCTGTTTCTGCAACAACTAGTCAACGGCCTCGCCGTCGGTGCCACATACTCGCTATTCGCTGTCGGTTTCAGCCTCGTCTTCGCGTCGATGGGGATTCTGAATCTCGCGCACGGTACGTTTGCGAGCTGGGGCGCGATCGTCGCGCTGCTCGTCGTCACCTCACTAGACATACCTTTCTGGCTCGCGCTTGTCGTTGGCGTTGTCGCCGCAGGGCTCATCGGGGTGATTGTCGATCAGTTCGGCTTTCAACCTCTGCGCGGACGTGATTCAGGCTCGCTTGGTCTCATCATCACGAGTATCGGTTTCTGGTTGATCCTGCTGGAACTGGGCCTAATGGTGAACGGCCCGAACGCGCTCAGTTTCCCGGACTCGCAGCTTAAGACTTCGCGATTCTCGCTCGCTGGGATTTCGGTGAGTGGGCCGCAGATGCTGAGCATCGTCGCGCTGATTGTTGTCGGTCTTGCGATGTGGCTGTTCATGACGCGAACGCGCTTCGGATCCGCGATCAGAGCTGTCGGCTACGACCGGACGGCAAGCATGCTGGGTGGCATTGAGCCGCGCAAGATCATCATCGTCACGGCGTTCTTGGCAGCAGGAATAGCGGGCCTGGCCGGCGTATTGTCGGGGCTTGCGACCAATAACGTGTCATCGCAGCTCGGTGAGGGAATGCTTCTCAAGGGATTCGCCGCTGTTGTGGTGGGGGGCTTCGGAGACATTCGAGGTGCCATCGTCGGGGGACTTCTTATCGGTGTGTTCGAAGTTCTCGGTGCGGAGTACATCTCAAGCGGGCTTCGTGACGCCGTGACCTTTGGCCTCCTGTTCCTGTTCCTGATCGTCAGGCCCAGTGGAATCTTCGGCGAGGTTCGACATGAGCGTGCGTGACGCGAAGCTGACGGATACACGACCGGAGGTACGGTTCTGATGCAGTTCATCCCTGTCCTCGAGTTCGCGCTCTGTTACGCGCTGTTCGCGCTCAGCACATATGCGGCACTCTCAACTGGAATCCTTAGTCTGGCCGCGGGTGCATTCGGTGCCGTGGCCGGTTTCATGAGCGTTCACCTACTCGACCTCGGTCTCCCGTTCCTTCTTGTCGTGCTTTGTGGCGTGGTCATCGGGGCAGCCGTCAGCGTGGTCGTCTCGCTTCCGATCCTTCGACTGGAGTCGCACTACCTCGCCCTGGCGACTCTGGCGCTGGTCCTCATCACACGCGTCTTCGTGCTGAACGTCACGGCGCTCACGGGCGGTGCGGCCGGAATGGTGGTTAGTCGAACAGTGAGCACTTGGGAGCTTGTTCTGATCGTCGCGCTGGCGGCTTGGATGTTCGCAAGACTCCGTCGGAGCCGGTACGGACTCGCCGCCGATACCGTGCGCCAGGATGCCAACGTCGCGGCTGGTCTGGGGGTGAACGTCACACAGGTGAGGCGTACGGCCATGGCGCTCAGCGGTGGGCTCGCCGGTGCAGGCGGCGTCATGCTCGCTAACGTCTTGGGCTACATCGGGCCAGACAGCTACTACATTCACCTGTCATTCACCATGCTGGCTGCCGTAGTGCTAGGTGGTGCATTCCACTGGGCGGGCCCGATCGTCGGAGCAGTGATCTTCACAATGCTCCCAGAGCTCTTGCGGCAATTCCTGAGTCATGGCGAGGCGATCGCCAATGGCATCATTCTCATCTTGATCATGATCTTCTTGCCACGTGGGCTCGTCGACCCCGTCCGCTTCAAGCATTGGCGCAACAGGGCCCGCCGCGGCAAGGACGATGACCTCGGACAGCCGGTGCTTAACGCGGGCAAGGGGTCCCCACGCGACGCCGTGACGCTTCCGTTCCTGATCATCGGAAGAAAGCGCGGAGGAGGCGAGTAAACATGCCACACGATCAGGATGCAGTGCTCGACGTCCGGAACCTTCGGAAGAGTTTTGGAGGGGTTGTCGCTGTTGATGATGCGAGCCTCCGTGTATTGAATGGGAGCATCCACGGACTTCTCGGCCCCAACGGTGCGGGAAAGACCACGATGCTGAATCTGATCAGCGGATTCCTAGCCCCCGACGAAGGTGAGATTATAGGCCCGAATGGCGTTGCCATCGATGGAATGCCGGCATACAAGGTCGCTCGGCAGGATGTCGCACGAACTTATCAAAACGTCCGTCTCTTCGACGGTATGACCGTCCTCGACACGGTGGTCGCTGGGTTTTACATGCATAGACGACCTGGTATTCTGCGTACGTTCATCCCGGGCTTAGGGCGTCAGCGTGAGCAGAGTATGTTCGAGGACCGGGCTGATGCGCTTCTGCGGCAGGTCGGAGTAACCTCGGATCGGCGAGCGATCAGCACAGAACTGTCGTACGGCGAGCAACGGCGTGTTGAGATCGCGCGGGCGCTCGCGTCTGACCCCACACTGCTGCTATTGGATGAACCGAGTGCAGGAATGAACTCGGCGGAATCGACGGCACTCGGGGATCTCTTCCAGCAGCTGCAGCAATCCGGAACTACCCTTCTGCTGATCGAGCACAACATGGAGCTCGTCCGGCGCTTCTGCAACGCGACGACCGTGATGAACTTCGGTCGAGTTCTCGTCGCGGGTGAACCCGAGGAGTGCCTATCGCATCCGGAGGTTCTTGAGGCCTACTTCGGAAAGGCGAAGCATGCTTGAAGTCGATGACCTTTCTGCAAGGTACGGAACCATCGAGGCGCTGCGGGGCGTGTCGCTCCGACTGGGGCCTGGCGAGTTGGTCGCAGTCGTCGGCTCGAACGGCGCAGGGAAGACCACGCTCCTCAACACGATCGCCGGGGCGCACCGGGCATCCGGCGGAACAGTGACATTGCTCGGCAAGGACATCACCTCTAAGCCGCTGAACCGGGTCGTTCGTGCGGGTATGGCGCTCGTGCCTGAGGGGCGGCGAATCGTCGCACCGTTGTCGATCGACGAGAACATCGGACTCAGCCACTACGCGCATCGCGCTAACGGCGCAAGGAGGCGTGAACTTCGGGAGATGATCGACGAACTCTTTCCCGTGCTGGTGCGTCGCCGGAATCAGGTCGCCGGATCTTTGAGCGGAGGAGAGCAGCAGATGCTCGCATTCGCACGCAGCTTGATGACCGATCCGCAGGTCATGCTGCTCGACGAACCCTCCATGGGGCTTGCCCCATCAGTTGTAGACGACGTGTACGAGGCGGTGCAGAAGATCCACGCTCTTGGAAGATCCATTCTTCTGGTTGAGCAGAACGCCACGTTGGCATTGGAACTAGCGAGCCGTGCGTATGTGCTGCGGCGCGGATCAGTAGTGTTCGACGGATCCACAGCCGAACTAAAGGCATCTGACGGCGTGGCGGACGCCTATTTGTCCTGATGTCGTCCGCGTTGCTTCGCACATCGAGGAGATCTGATGCTGAAGTTGGGTTATAAGGCGTCTGCGGAGCAGTTCGGTCCGCGCGAACTCGTGGAGATCGCGGTCGCCGCAGAACGCCACGGATTCGAGTCGGTCGCGGTGAGCGACCATTTTCAGCCGTGGCGGTATACGGGTGGGCATGCGCCGTTCTCGATCGCGTGGGCGGCGGCGGTGGGGGAGCGGACGAAGCGGATTCGGATCGGGACGAGTGTGATGACGCCGACGTTCCGGTACAACCCGGCGGTGATCGCGCAAGCGTCCGCGACGCTGGGGATGCTCAACCCCGACCGGGTCTTCCTCGGCGTCGGCACCGGAGAGGCGCTCAACGAGATTGCCACCGGGTTCCAAGGGGCGGGAGAGCAGGAGTGGCCGGAGTTCCGTGAGCGGTACGCACGGCTGCGCGAGGCGATCCGACTCATGCGCGCGCTGTGGACAGGGGAGCGTACAAGCTTTGACGGCGAATACTACTCGACGCATGACGCGTCGATCTATGACGTGCCCGACGGCGGCATCCCGATCTATGTCGCGGCAGGAGGCCCGCAGATGGCGAAGTACGCCGGCCGCGTCGGCGACGGATTCATCTGCACATCGGGCAAGGGGCGCGAGCTCTACGAAGACACGTTGATCCCTGCCGTCAGGGAAGGCGTGGAGGCGTCGGGTCGGGAGTTCTCGCAGATCGATCGGATGATCGAGATCAAGATCTCATACGAGGAGTCCGAGCAGGCGGCGCTGGAGAACACGAAGTTCTGGGCGCCGCTGTCGCTGTCGAAGGAGCAGAAGCACGACATCACCGACCCGATCGAGATGGAGAAGGCCGCCGACGCCCTGCCGATCGAGCAGGTCGCGAAGCGGTGGATCGTGGGCACCGACCCTGACCAGGTGGTCGCGCAGGTGAAGGACTACGTCGACTGGGGTTTCAACCACCTCGTTTTCCACGCCCCGGGTCACGATCAGGAGCGCTTCATGACCCTGTTCGAACGCGACCTCGCCCCACGCCTGCGCGCACTCTAATCACCGAGCTCGTACTCCTCTGCCAGCACTTCCAGCGCCCGCGTCGGATCCTCTCTCGGTGACAGGAACTGCACGCAGACGTGATCGGCGCCGGCTTCCTGCTGCGCGCGCACGGCCGCCGTGAGCACGTCAGCAGAGCCGTGCGGCGCCAGCGCATCGACAGCGGCATCCGTTGCGCCGTCGTCGAGATCGGATGCCGTGGAGCCGTGGCTCTCCAGTGTGCGGCGGTAGTTCGTCAGCGACAGGTACCTCGCCAGGAATCGGCGGGCCGTCGCGCGCGCCGCATCCGCGTCCTCATCCAGCACGAGCCGCTGCTCCACAGCGATCAGCGACTCCGCCCCGATCACCGAACGCGCGAAGCGAGTGTGCGCCGACGTCGTCATATACGGATGCGTCCCCGCGGAACGCTCGGCCGCCAGACGCAGAGTCCGCGGCCCCAGCGCGGAGATCATGCGCCGATGCACAGGAACCCCCTCGGCATCCAGCACATCGAGATAATCGACCAGCGCAGCGTACGGCCGCTGGTACACGTCACCCTGGTTCTCGCGATGCCCGATCCCGACACCCAGCACGAAGCGCCCGGGATGCGCCTGCTCGATCCCGTGGAATGACGCGGCGACGTCCTTCGCCGGCGCGGTCCAGATGTTGACGATGCCCGTGGCGACGGTGATGCGCTCGGTCGCGTCGAGCAGTTCCTCCACCTGCGTCAGATCGGATGCCGGAGACCCACCGACCCACACCGTGCCGTAGCCCAGTCGCTCCGCGACTCGAGCGATCTCTGGAGTGAGCAGCGGGCCGCCACGCCAGAGACCCAGTTCACCGAGCATCCCCGAACTCATCTGCCGATCACCCTGTCGATCGACATGACGAGGATCACGCGCTCCTCTGCAGCCGCGGGCGCCGCCGGATCGACGTTCCCATAGCGGCACGACAACTGCTGATAGAACGCACCGGTGGGATCAGGTGTCGCTTCGAGCAGCCGCCCGCGCAGTTCGACGTAGCGGTACGGGTTATCGGGATCGTAGATCGCGAAGCTCATCGACGGGTTGCGCAGCAGGTTCTTGTACTTCGCGCGGGTGTTCGTGTGCGTGAACCTGATCGTGCCGTCGATGAGCTCGAACCACATCGGGCTCGCACGGGCGGTGTCGTCGCGACCGACTGTGGCCAGCACGCCGTAGACGGGGCGCTCAAGCAGGTCGATCAGGTGGGTCGGGATCTCTGCGGTGCTCACAGATCCCAGGCTACCGACCGCAGTCCAGCTCGGCTCGGACTCCGTCGACACCCGCCCCGACGACGCGGCCCCCGCGTGCAGACATCTGCACGCGGGAGCCTCGACGCCGAGACCAGACGGTCAGGCCGCGTCGACCACTCCGCGGCGGCGGAGCGCGAACAGCAGCCCACCGGCGACGACCAGGACGGCCGCGCCCAGCGCGATGCCCCACGGCAGCTCCGACCCGGTCAGGGCCAGCGAGCCTGCCTCGACGACGGTCACCGACACCTCGATCGGCTCCAAGTCACCCGACGTGATGACGAGGGTGTGCGCTCCCACCGCGAAGTCCGTGGGGATCTCGACCGCGAAGCTGACGGTGCCGTCAACATCCGCCGCCGGGATACCCTGCACGACGATCGGGTCGCTGTGCAGGGTCGCGGCGATCTGCTGGCCGGCCTCGAGGCCGCTGACCGCGACCTCGAGCACGCCGCCCTGCTCGACCTGGGACGAGCCGAGCTCGACCGTCGCCCAGTCAGCGCCCGAGCCCTCACCGGAACCGTCTCCGTCACCGGAACCGTCTCCGTCACCGGAACCGTCGCCCGCGCCGTCCGTGACGACTGCACGGCCGATGTCGGCCGGCGACACCGGGCTGTGCCCGGCGAAGTACGCCACGGTAGCAGTGAGGTCCACCTGGCCGGTGTCCGTGCGATCGGTGCCATCGGCGAAGGTGAAGAAGTTGTCGCCGCCGGCTGCGAGGAACGAGTTCGTCACGACGGTGAGTTCGTCACCGGCCGCCACCGGAGCGCCCTCGAACGTCATCGAGATGATGCGCTCGCCGCGCGCGGCTTCGGGGTCGTACTCGTACGAGAAGCCCTCCGAGACGCCCAGGTGCAGCTTCGGTCGTTCGGACCCGTCGGGCTGCCACTGCTCCTCGAGCACGCTCTTCAGCTGTGCACCGGTGAGGGTGACCGTCACGAGCGTGTTCGCGAAGGGCTGCACGTTCGCGATGTCGCGATAGGTCAGCGTGCCGTCCTCGCCGTACAGCAGGTCGGTGCGCAGGCCACCGGGGTTCATGATGCCGATCTGTGCGGGGGTGCCGGCGTAGTCCTCGTTCGCCGCCGCCCACAGGTAGACGTCGGCGATCGTGTTGCCGAGGGTGGACTCCACGCCCCGATCCGAACCCGCCGGGTCGCCCCCGCGGAGGATGTCGGCGGTGATGGAGCCGACCTCGACCGAACCCTCCACCTCCGCGACCTCGACGGCGTCCGCGACGATCTCGGCGACCGCTGGGTCCGCAGGGAATGCCGCCGCGCCGTCGACGACGAGGGGCACGATCTCGCTCGAGATCGACAGCAACTCCTTCGACTCCGCGTCCACCGAGAGGTCGAGCTTGCCGAGCGCCTTGCCGTACTCCAGCGCCTGGATCACGGGGCGCTCGGTGCCGGTCGGGCCCTCCACGAGGCAGGAGTACGTCTGGTGCGTGTGTGCCGAGACGATCGCGTCGATGTCGGCGGATGCCTCCGACACGAGCGCCCCGAAGTCGCTGGTGTCGCCGGCGACGGCCTCGCACGACGACGTCGCCGTTCCGGAATGGGTGAGCAGCACGATCACATCTGCAGCATCCGCCTCGGTGAGCTCGGCCGCGACGCGATTCGCCGCCTCGAGCTGGTCGCCGAACTCGATGTCGGCGATGCCGGTCGGGGTGACCATCGCGGCGGTGTCCTGCGTGACCGTGCCGATGAAGCCGACCCGCACGCCGTCCAGCACAGTGATCGCGTACTCGTCGAGCGCCGGAGTCTTCGTGCCCTTCTCGTACACGTTCGCGCCCAGCCCGAACTGTGCGCCGCCGAAGCGGGGGAGTACCCGGTCGGTGAGGTCGTCGAAGCCCTGATCGAACTCGTGGTTGCCTACGGCACTGACGTCGAGCCCGGCCGCGACGAGTGCGTCGATCGTCGGGTTGTCATCATCGATGAACGACGTGAAGGTCGATGCACCGATGTTGTCGCCGGCCGAGACGAACAGCGTGTTCGGGTTCTCGGCCTCGAAGGCGTCGACCGCGCCGGCGAGCACCGCGGCACCGGCGACGCCGCCCTGCAGATCCGCCTCCAGACGGCCGTGGAAGTCGTTGACGGTGAGGACCGTGATGTCGGTCCTGCTCTCATCCGCGCCCGTGTCGATCGCGAACAGCGTCGTCGTGCCAGACACCTCGCCTGCGACGGCGAGCAGCGGCTCGCCGGTGGCGGATTCGGATGCCGGGATGAACGTCAGGCCCTCCGGGCCCAGGTCGCCGGCGCCCGAGAGAACTGCCGCCGGGGCGTCCGCGTCTTCCACAGACACGGCGAAGTCGCGGTTGTTGATGTACGAGACGTACGAGGCGGATGCCGGATCGGTGATGTCGAAGACCATCACCCCGCCGACCCGCTCGAACCCGATGAAGGCGTAGGTCTGCCCGTCGATCTCGCCGATCGTGAGGTTCTCGGGCTCTGGGCCCTTGTCGTCGCTGCGGCCCTCGAGGTTGGACTCGCTGTGGTTGGAGTTGAAGAACTCCGGTGCGGCCTCGGCGGTGATCTGCTCGAACGCGTCACCCGAGTCGAACACCTGCTCGCCGTCGGTGGTCCAGATCGAGAACGAGCGGGCGCCGAAGGCGTACAGCTCGTCGTAGCATCCGGCGTCGGCGTCGAACCCGTTCTCGATCGTGACGTTCAGCCGCCCCAGCTCGGCGTCGCCGGTGAGGCCGGCGAGGTTCTCGCAGACGGGGCCGTAGCCGTCGTCCTCGAGATCCTTGACCCGGCTCGCCTCGACGTAGTCGCCCCACTCGCGGGCGTCGCCCTCGTTGGCCGTGACCAGGAAGGTGCTGCCCCCGGCGGAGTACGAGGTGATGCCGTCGGGCATGTAGACACCCTTGAGCCCCTCGACGGTGCGAATGTCGATGCCGCCGTCGCGGTCGCTGGGATCGAGACCGTTGCCGTCGAGCGAGTGGTCCTTGAAGCCGAGAGACCAGATGTCGGTGACGGAAGCCGAGTCCAGATCGACGACGGCGACGGCGTTCGCCTCCTGCAGGGCGGCGTACGCGGTGCCGCCATCGACCGCGATGTACTCCGGCTCGAGATTGCGGCTGACGGGCAGGTCGTCGCCGTGCGGCTGCGGTCCGAACACGCGCACCTCGGCGGGCAGCGTCTTGGAGCCACCCGCCTCGAAGTCGTGGAAGTTCGCCGTCCGGACGGCGTCCTGCGCCGGCGCCGACACGTCGTCCGGCAGGGTGATGATGCCGACCGATCCCTCGGGGTCGGCGCTGAAGTCGTCCGCAGGCTCACCCTCGTTCGCGACGACGGCGTACGCGCCGTCGTCGGAGATCGTCACCATGTCGGGCAGGGCGCCGACAGCGGCAGTGCCGAGCACGGCGGATGCCGCATCGTCAGCGCTCGCGTCGAAGAACAGCAGGTGTCCGGGGTCGGTCTTCACCGGCGCCTCGAAGGCGATCACGCCGAGTCCGTCGGCGCGGATCGCGACGGAGTTGGCGACACCGTCGGAGTTGATCGTGAACAGCGGGGCGATCGCCGCCGGGTCGGAGTAGTCGAGCACGTCGACCGCGCCGGCCTGCGCGTTCACAACGAACAGGCGATCGCCGTGCGCCTGCACGATCTCGGCGGCGGACTCGTCGAACACCCCCGTCTCGTACGAGCCGATCGGGGTGAGGGTGAACGGGGCATCCGCGGCGGCGTGGCGGATCGGCTCGTCGACGAGCGCAGCCTGCGCGGACGAGACGGCGATGAGCGGTGTCAGCGCGAGCGCGCAGGTGAGGGTGGTGGCGGAAGCAGCGCGGAACACGCGCCGACGTCGATGGGTGGGCATCTGAATCCTCGGGATCGAGTCTGATTGCGGGGCGGCGGTGCGCTCCGCGAAGGACTCTCCAGAACTATCGAGTGCCGGTGGCGAACAGGTGAACGCGCAGGGAACATCACCAGCGACACGGTCTGGCTAGACTGCCGCACATGCGATTCGGTCTCTTCATTCCCCAGGGTTGGCGTTTCGATCTCGTGGGCATCGAGCCCTCCGATCACTGGCGGGTGATGAGCGACCTGGCTCAGGCGGCGGATGCCGGGCCGTGGGAGTCGCTGTGGGTGTACGACCACTTCCACACCACCCCGGTGCACAGCGACGAGGCCACGCACGAGGCGTGGACGCTGATGTCGGCGTTCGCCGCATCGACCAGCCGGATCCGACTCGGTCAGATGTGCACCTGCATGGGCTACCGCAACCCGGCGTACCTGGCGAAGGTCGCCGCGACCGTCGACATCGTCTCCGCCGGGCGCACCGAGATGGGCATCGGCGGCGGCTGGTACGAGCACGAGTGGCGCGCGTACGGCTACGGATTCCCGGCCGCAGGCGACCGGCTCCGGATGCTGGACGAGGGCGTGCAGATCATGCGACAGGCCTGGAGCACCGGGCACGCCACGCTCGATGGACGCTACTACCAGGTCGATGACGCGATCGTGCAGCCGACGCCGCTGCAGAACGGCGGCATCCCGCTGTGGATCGCCGGCGGCGGCGAGAAGGTCACCCTCAAGATCGCCGCGAAGTACGCCCAGTACACGAACTTCGGCTCGGGCAAGCCGGAGGAGTTCACCGCGAAGAGCGAGATCCTCCGCGAGCACACGAAGAAGGTCGGCACCGGCTTCGACTCCATCGTCCGCTCCACGAACTACAACACCGTCATCGGCTCGACCGAGGCCGAGGTCGAGCAGCGACTGGCCGCGATCGAGGCCCGCCTCGCGCCGCACCTCGGCGACCGCATCGACGAGGTCATGCGCAACTACCGCGGCCCCGACGCGCACGGCGTGGGCACGCCCGAGCAGATCATCGAGCGACTGCGCAGCATGAAGGAGCGCGGCCTGGGCTACGCGATCCACTACTTCCCCGAGGCGGCCTACGACCGCTCCGGCATCGAGCTGTTCGAGCGCGAGGTCATCCCCGCGCTGCGCTGACATCTTCGCAATGCATAAGAACCCCGGATCCTTCTCGTTGATTTGGTCATAAGGGATTCTGTTTCTTCCATAACGTGAGAGGGTGACCCACCCCGCTCCCGTGACCCCCGTCGCGTCCGCCCCTGTCGCGTCCACCCGCGCCGCGTACTTCGTGTCGGACAGCACCGGGGTCACCGCGGAGACCCTCGGGAACGCATTGCTGGCGAACTTCCCCGGCATCCGATTCCTCAAGCACACGATCCCATTCGTCCTCACCGACACCGAAGCGCGGTCGGTCGTCGCGAGCATCGCCGCGGACCACGATCAGGGCCGCGACCCGCTGCTGTTCATCACCGTCAAGAACGCCGCGCTTCGCGGCATCCTCCGCGCCTCCCGCGCAACCGTCATCGACCTGCTCGCCGGCCATCTCACCGAGCTCGAGAAGGCCCTCGGCGTCACGGCGTCCGAGCAGCTCGGCAACTACCACGGCCTCGGCGACACCGACCGCTACTTCGCGCGCATGCGCGCCGTGGAGTACGCCATCGAGCACGACGACGGGCAGAGCTCCCGCGCCCTCGACCAGGCGGACGTCGTGATCATCGCGCCGTCGCGCTGCGGCAAGACGCCGACGACGATGTACCTCGCGCTGCAACACGGCCTGCGGGTGGCGAACTATCCGCTCACCGACGACGACTTCCCGACCGAGGGTCTGCCGCGCTCCGTCGCGAAGTACGGCGCACGCTGCTTCGGGCTGACCACGACGCCGCTGCGCCTCAGCCAGGTGCGCCATGAGCGCCGGCCGAGCTCGCGCTACTCCAGCCTCGAGCAGTGCACGATCGAGCTGCGCCGCGCCGAAGACCTCTACCGACGAAACCGTGTCCCGTTCCTGAACTCCTCGACCAAGAGCGTCGAGGAGATGTCCGCGGTCATCATGCAGACCATGAAGCTGCGTGCCTGATCGAGCTCCTCATGAACCCCAGTGAAAGAAGCACCGCGATGAAGAACGTCCTCTGGTTCCACGAGGTCGGCATGGCCGACCTTCCGCAGGTCGGCGGCAAGAACGCCTCCCTCGGGGAGATGGTCGCCAACCTCGCCGATCTCGGGGTGCGGGTCCCCGGTGGACTCGCGACGACTGCGGACGCCTATCGCGCCTTCCTCTCCTCAGATGGGCTCGACACCCGCATCCGAGACGCCGTGGAGGCGATCGACGTCGACGACGTCACCCAGCTCTCGCGCGTCGGCGCGGCCGTGCGCGAGTGGATCGAGCAGCAGCCGCTGCCCGAGAACATCGAGCGCGATATCCGCGACGCATACTCCCGCCTCGTCGACAGCGACCCCGAGCCGGATGCCGTGTCGTGGGCGGTCCGCTCATCGGCCACCGCAGAAGACCTGCCGGATGCCTCATTCGCCGGTCAGCAGGAGACGTTCCTCAACATCTCCGGCATCGACAACATCCTGCAGGCCGTCAAGCAGGTCTTCTCATCCCTCTACAACGACCGAGCGATCGCCTACCGGGTGCACAACGGCTTCGACCATCACGATGTCGCCCTCTCGGTCGGCGTGCAGCGCATGGTGCGCTCCGACATCGGGGCGTCCGGGGTGATGTTCACCGTCGACACCGAGTCGGGCTTCGAAGACGCCGTCTTCATCACCAGTTCCTACGGGCTCGGCGAGGCAGTCGTGCAGGGCGCCGTGAACCCCGACGAGTTCTACGTCTACAAGCCCGCGCTCGCCGCATCCCGCCCCGCGATCCTGAAGCGGTCGGTGGGGGAGAAGGCGATCGCGATGCGGTACACCGACAGCGATCAGGTCGGCGGCACGACGGTCTTCGAGGACGTCCCGGCCGACCAGCGCCAGCTGTTCAGCATCTCGGATGCCGAGGTGGAGGAGCTCGCCCGCCACGCGGTCACGATCGAACGGCACTACGGGCGCCCGATGGACATCGAGTGGGCGCGTGACGGCGGGGACGGAAGGCTCTACATCCTGCAGGCGCGCCCGGAGACGGTGGTCTCGCGCGCGGATGCCAACGTCATGCGCCGATTCGTGCTCGCCGAGCGCAGCGATGTGCTCGCCACCGGTCGCGCGATCGGGCAGAAGATCGGCTCGGGCGCGGTGAGCGTGCTGCGCTCCATCGATGACATGGCGCGCTTCCGCGCAGGCGATGTGCTGGTGGCCGACATGACCGACCCCGACTGGGAGCCGATCATGAAGAAGGCCTCCGCGATCGTCACCAACCGCGGCGGGCGCACCTGCCACGCCGCGATCATCGCGCGCGAGCTCGGCATCCCCGCCGTCGTCGGCACGGGAGATGCGACTCGCGTCCTCCCCGACGGCCTCGACGTGACCGTGTCGTGCGCCGAGGGTGACGACGGCTTCGTCTACCAGGGGCTGCTCGAGTACCGGGAGGAGGAGACGCACCTCGATCGGATGCCCGAAGTGCCGGTCAAGATCATGATGAACGTCGGCACCCCCGACCAGGCGTTCTCGTTCTCGCGGCTGCCGAACCGCGGCGTGGGTCTCGCGCGGCTGGAGTTCATCATCAACCGCCAGATCGGCATCCACCCGCGCGCTCTGCTCGAGTTCGACGAGCTGCCCGGTGACTTGCATGCCCAGGTGTCCGACCGCATCGCTGCCTACCCGTCGCCGCGCGAGTTCTTCGTGCGGCGCGTGGCCGAGGGCATCGGGATGCTGGCGGCGGCGTTCGCGCCCGAGCCGGTGATCGTGCGGATGAGCGACTTCAAGTCGAACGAGTACGCCAACCTGCTCGGCGGCGACCGGTACGAGCCGCACGAGGAGAACCCGATGATCGGGTACCGCGGCGCCTCGCGCTACATCTCGGCGGAGTTCCGCGAGTGCTTCGACATGGAGTGCGAAGCCCTCCGCCGCGTGCGCGACGACATGGGCCTGACGAACGTGAAGATCATGATCCCGTTCGTGCGCACGGTCGCCGAGGGTGCGGCCGTCGTCGAGCTGCTCGCCGAGAACGGCCTGCGCCGCGGTGAGAACGACCTCGAGGTCGTGATGATGTGCGAGGTGCCGTCCAACGCACTGCTGGCCGACGAGTTCCTCGACCACTTCGACGGGTTCTCGATCGGCTCGAACGACATGACCCAGCTCACGCTCGGCCTCGACCGCGACTCGGCGCTGGTCGCGCAGACGTTCGACGAGCGTGACCCCGCGGTGAAGAAGATGCTCGCGATGGCCATCGAGGCGTGCCTGCGGCGCGGCAAGTACGTCGGCATCTGCGGGCAGGGACCCTCGGACCACCCCGACCTCGCCGACTGGCTGCTCGATCAGGGCATCGAGTCGATGTCGCTGAACCCCGACACAGTGGTGGAGACGTGGATGCGGCTGGCCGCGCGGGCGGAGCCCATGGCATCTGCCGGGCTGACGGCGCCGTCCGTGCTCGCCTAGCGCCGGAACATCCTCTTGCGCCCGGGCGCGTTCGGGAGGATCATCCTTGCTGAGTCGTCACTGGGGCGGCTCATCTCGCATCCGGACGCCAGGGGACGCTCCGCCCGGTTCATCTCGGCTCGACGTTCTCGCCGAGCCTGAAATCGGAGGCATCATGCGCAGTACCCGTCCACTCATCGCGGCCGGCGCCGCGGTGGCACTTGCCCTCTCGCTGCCGACGTCCGCGTCGGCGGCATCCGACCCGCCGACGCCGAAGCAGTGGTCCGATCAGGTCGCCATGCCGTACAGCCTCACGGTCGACGGACACCGGGTGCTCGTCGCCGATGGGGCGATGGGCATGATCGGGCAGCTGCAGCCGGACGGCTCGATCGAGCCGATCATCACCGGTGCAGAGGGCACGACCAGCGTCGCCACCCGCGGCAAGACGATGGCGTACACGACGTCGCTCGAGCAGGGTGAAGAGGCGCCGCCGCTGGAGAGCGGGCTGACCCTTCAGAATCCGCGCGGAACGACCTACGTCGACCTGCACGCCTACGAGTACGCGAACAATCCCGATCAGGGAAACACTTACGGCTTCGTCGACAGCTGCCTCGGTGACGCAGGCACGAACGCCGGGATCACGGATGCGCACGCCTACACCGTCGTGCCCTACGGCGGCGACTGGCTGGTGGCGGATGCCGGAGCGAACGTCGTCTGGCGGGTCACCGACGCCGGTGACATCAGCGTCTTCACCCTCTTCCCGCCGGTGCCGGTCGAGGTCACCGAGGACGTGCTGCCGATGTTCGGCGTCGACGAGAACGGCCAGCCCGTCCTTCCCGATTGCGTCGTCGGCTCGACGTTCAATGCTGAGCCGGTGCCGACTGGCATCACGGTCGGCTCGGGCGGTGTCGTCTACGTCACCACGCTGCCCGGCTTTCCCGGGATGGTGACCGGCGCAGGTCAGCTGTGGCGCATCGATCGGAACGGCGGTGAGCCCGACGCGATCGCATCGGGCCTCGCGGGTCCGACCAGCGTCGCGATGGCGGGCAACGGCGCGGTCTATGTTGCGCAGCTGTTCGGCGGTGGTGTCGCGAAAGTGTCGACCTCCGGTGAGCAGCTCGGCTTCATCCCGCTGCCGAACGCGCTCGCGGTGTCGACGGCCTCGAACGGCACGCTGTGGGCGGCGACCGCCGCGGCGACGGACGAGCAGGGGAACCCGACGGGACCCGGCACGATCGTCAGCGTCTCGAAGGGCAAGGTGAAGGTCAACGGACACGTGCTCCGCTGAGTGATCTCGCTCGCATAGAGGAGACCCCCGCCGACCCGATTCGGCGGGGGTCTCGCGGTCTGTGACCGCGGCGGGAGGCTCGAATGCGCTCACCGCGGCGCGAAGTCCGACGACACCCGATTCCGATCTGCCTTCATCCGCGCACGTCAAGTACTACATGCGCCAGGTGGCCGGTGGGTGAACTGCGGAGGAACAGCGCAGATAGTAGGACGCCCTAGTAAATGATCCGTAGGCCGAGTACCATTGGCACTGTGCCAAAGACGGCGCAGAGGAGTGTCACACAATGACCCGTTATGTCCCCCATTTCGTAGGCGGAAAGTCCCTCGAGCCGACCGGCGGCCGCGTCGCCGACGTGTTCGATCCGAGCACGGGCGCCGTGCAGGCGCGCGTGCCGCTCGCCACCGCTGACGAGGTCCGCGCCGTGATCGAGAACGCCGCCGCCGCACAGCCCGCCTGGGCGGCCACGAACCCGCAGAAGCGCGCTCGGGTGATGATGCGCTTCGTCGAACTCGCACACCAGAACATGGACGAGCTGGCCCGCCTGCTCTCGAGCGAGCACGGCAAGACGATCGAAGATGCCAGGGGCGACGTCATCCGCGGACTCGACGTGATCGAGTTCTGCATCGGGGCGCCGCACCTGCTCAAGGGCGAGTACTCCACCGAGGCCGGCACCGGCATCGACGTCTACTCGATGCGCCAGCCGCTCGGCGTGGTCGCCGGCATCACTCCGTTCAACTTCCCGGCCATGATCCCGCTGTGGAAGGCGGGCCCCGCGATCGCCAGCGGCAACGCCTTCGTGCTCAAGCCCTCCGAGCGCGACCCCTCCGTGCCGGTTCGGCTGGCCGAGCTGTTCCTCGAGGCGGGGCTGCCCGCGGGCATCCTGAACGTCGTGCACGGTGACAAGGAGGCGGTCGACACGATCCTCACCGACCCGCGCATCCAGGCGGTCGGCTTCGTCGGCTCCACCCCGATCGCCGAGTACATCTACACGACCGCCGCGGCGAACGGCAAGCGCGCGCAGTGCTTCGGGGGCGCGAAGAACCACCTCGTGGTCATGCCCGACGCCGACCTCGACCAGGCCGCCGACGCTCTGATCGGATCGGGATTCGGATCGGCGGGCGAGCGCTGCATGGCCATCTCGGTCGCCGTCCCCGTCGGTGAGGAGACCGCCGACGCCCTGGTCGCAAAGCTCGCCGAGCGCGTCCGGGATCTGAAGGTCGGGCCCGGCTCCGCAGACGGCATCGACTACGGACCGCTGGTCACCGCGGCCGCGAAGGCCCGCGTCGAGGGGCTCATCCAGGAGGGCGTCGACGCCGGTGCCACCATGGTCGCCGACGGGCGCGGTCTGGTCGTGGAGGGCTATGAGTCGGGCTTCTACCTCGGCCCCACCCTGTTCGACCACGTCACCACCGACATGTCGATCTACCGCGAGGAGATCTTCGGGCCGGTGCTCTCGGTCGTGCGCGCCGCCGACTACGAAGAGGCGCTGGCACTGGCATCCGACAACCCCTACGGCAACGGCGTCGGCATCTTCACCCGCGACGGGGACGCGGCCCGCGACTTCGCGGCGCGCGTGAACGTCGGCATGGTCGGGGTGAACATCCCGATCCCCGTGCCGATCGCGTACTTCACGTTCGGCGGCTGGAAGGCCTCCGGCTTCGGCGACCTCAACCAGCACGGCGCCGACGGGTTCCGCTTCTACACGAAGACCAAGACGGTGACGAGCCGCTGGCCCTCGGGCATCCGCGAGGGTGCCAGCTTCGTCATGCCGGCCACCACAGGGGAGGGGCACTGATGACCATGATCGATCCCACTGTCACGACCGTCACGGCTGAGGAGCGCGAGGCCATCCTCGGCGCCGTCCGCGACTTCGCCGAGACCGAGCTCGCGTCGTTCGCCGCGGAGCGGGACGAGAAGCACATCTTCCCGCGCGATTCGCTGCACAAGGCGGGCGAGCTGGGCCTCGGCGGCATCTACATCGGCGAGGAGTTCGGCGGCACGGGTCTCGGCCGCGTAGACACCGTCGCGATCTTCGAGGAGCTCGCCAAGGGCGACCCGGCGGTGGCCGCCTACATCTCGATCCACAACATGGTCGCGTGGATGATCGACACCTACGGCGACGACGCCCAGCGCGCGCAGTGGCTGCCGAAGCTGACTGCGATGTCCGAGTTCGGCGGGTACTGCCTGACCGAGCCCGGCGCCGGATCGGATGCCGCCAACATCGCCACGAGTGCGACGCGCGACGGCGACGACTACCTGCTCACCGGTGTGAAGCAGTTCATCTCGGGTGCCGGCGAGGCCGGCGTCTACGTCGTGATGGCGCGCACCGGCGACGCGGCTTCGGGCGCGAAGGGCATCAGCGCCTTCCTCGTGCCGGGCGACGCCGAGGGGCTCAGCTTCGGCGCACCCGAGAAGAAGATGGGCTGGCATGCGCAGCCCACCCGCCAGGTCATCTTCGACGGACTGCGCGTTCCGGCATCCGCCATGCTCGGCGACGAGGGGCGCGGCTTCGCGATCGCCATGTCGGCGCTCAACGGCGGACGCCTCAACATCGCCGCATGCTCTCTCGGCGGCGCACAGTGGGCGCTCGAGAAGGCCGTGCAGTACGTGCACGAGCGGGTCGCCTTCGGCGAGCCGCTCGCCGAGAAGCAGTCGATCCTGTTCACGATCGCCGACATGCGCACCGAGCTTCAGGCTGCGCGACTGATGGTGCGCGACGGCGCTCAGGCCGTCGACGAGAAGGCGCCGGATGCCACGATGCGCTGCGCGATGGCCAAGCGCTACGCGACGGATGCCGGGTTCGAGGTCGCCAACAAGGCTCTTCAGCTGCACGGCGGCTACGGCTACCTTCAGGACTACGGGGTCGAGAAGGTCGTGCGCGATCTGCGCGTGCATCAGATCCTGGAAGGGACTAACGAGATCATGCGACTCATCGTCGGGCGCGAGATGCTGCGCCCTGCCGGATCCGTGCAGATGCGGAGTGCATCGTGACTGCGCCGTCGCGAGTCAAGGTGGCGTTCCTCGGACTCGGGCACATGGGGCTGCCGATGGCCGTCAACCTCGTGAAGGCCGGTCACGACGTGCACGGCTTCGACCTGATGTCGGGCGCGATCGCGTCAGCGGCCGCTGCCGGCATTCCGATCGCCGGCAGCGGTGCGGAGGCCGCGGCCGACGCCGACGTCGTCATCACGATGTTCCCGGCCGGAAGACACGTCATCGCCGCGTACCAGGACGAGCTGCTCGCCGCTGCCAAGCCCGGCACCCTGTTCATCGAGTCGTCGACCATCGCGGTCGATGAGGCGCAGACCGCGCACGAGCTCGCGCTCGCCGCCGGGCACCGCAGCATCGACGCACCCGTCTCAGGCGGGGTGGTCGGCGCCGAGAACGGCACTCTCGCGTTCATGGTCGGCGGGTCGGATGCCGACTTCGCCGACGCGCTGCCGCTGCTGGAGGTCATGGGAAAGCGCATCGTGCACTGCGGCGGACCGGGTCTCGGGCAGGCCGCGAAGGTGTGCAACAACATGGTGCTCGCCGTCTCGCAGATCGCGGTGGCTGAGGCGTTCGTGCTGGGTGAGCGGCTCGGACTCGAGCACCAGGCGCTCTTCGACGTCGTATCGCAGGCATCCGGTCAGTGCTGGGCGATCACGACCAACTGTCCCGTCCCCGGGCCCGTGCCCACGAGTCCTGCCAACCGCGACTACCAGCCGGGCTTCGCCGGAGCGCTGATGGCGAAGGACCTGGGCCTCGCGCTGCAGGCGATCGAGCAGACGTCGACGGATGCCAGGATGGGCCTGCTCGCCCAGCAGATCTACGCGGCGTTCGCCGCGGGCGACGGCGCCGCGCGTGACTTCTCGGGCATCATCACGGACATCCGCGCCGGCGAAGTGTGACCTCGGGCCTCGGTGTCGTCGACACCTGGGATACTGGAGGGGCCGCAGCGTCGCGGCGGATGGAGCGAAGATGTCGGAACGGAACATGCCCGAGTACGAGACGATCCTTGTCGAACAGCGAGGACGAGTGGGCTGGATCACCCTCAACAGACCGCAGGCCCTGAACGCTCTCAACGGGCAGCTGTCGGAAGAGGTCGCCGCTGCCGCAGAGGCCTTCGACGCCGATGACAGCGTCGGCGCGATCGTCGTCACCGGCTCCGAGAAGGCCTTCGCCGCAGGAGCAGACATCAAGGAGATGGAGGCGAAGACGGCATCCGAGATGCTCGAGACCGACCATTTCGGCGCGTGGACGCGCTTCGCGACCGCGCGCACCCCCGTCATCGCCGCCGTCTCCGGCTACGCGCTCGGCGGCGGATGCGAGCTGGCGATGATGTGCGACATCATCCTCGCCGCCGACACCGCGAGCTTCGGCCAGCCCGAGGTCAACCTCGGCGTCATCCCCGGAATGGGCGGGACACAGCGCCTGATCCGGGCGGTCGGCTACTACAAGGCCGCCGAGCTCATCCTCTCCGGGCGGGTCATCAGGGCCGAGGAAGCGGAGCGCATCGGCCTCGTGTCGCGCGTGGTGCCGGCATCCGATCTGCTCGACGAGGCTACGTCGCTCGCCGAGACGATCGCCGCGAAGTCGCTGCCTTCGGTGTATGCGGCGAAGGCGACGCTGGATGCCGCGATGGAGACCACGCTGGAGGCGGGTCTCGACGTCGAGAAGCAGCAGTTCGCCGCACTGTTCGACACTGAAGACCAGAAGGAGGGGATGGCCGCCTTCCGCGAGAAGCGCCCCCCTCATTTCCAGCACCGATGAGCATCATCATGGACACGCAGCCCGACGACACCGACCTGAGACTGTCAGAGACCGACCGCCGGGAGCTCGTGGAATGGACGGTGGCGTGCGCTGAGCGGATGCTGCCGCTGTTCCTCGCCGAGCGGCCGGACGATGCGCGCCCGCGTGAGGCGCTGGAGGCCGCGCAGGCGTTCATGCGCGGCGACCTCGAAATCGATGAGGTGCGCGAGCGTTCGTTCGGCAGCCATGCCGCGGCGCGCGAGGCATCCGATCCCTCAGCGGTGGCGGCGGCTCGCGTCTGCGGCCAGGCCGCTGCGGTTGCGCACATGGCAGGGCATGCGCGTCAGGTGCCGCGGTACACAGCTAAGGCGTTCCCCGGCGACCGGTCGCGGCGCGACGAGGAGCTCGCCTGGCAGCGCATGCGCGTGCCGGAGCGCTTCGACCGGTACGTCTACGACGGGGACTGATCCGCACGCAAGGGGGTGTGCGCTCGGCGGCTCGCGCCGTACGGTCGCCGTCATGAGTGACGTGACGATCTTCGCGCCCGCGCCGACTCTGACGGTGACCGTCGAGAGCGCCGGCGGCGACGACCAGATACATATCCACGCCGGCGGTCAGGGCGTGTGGCAGGCACGGATGCTGCGGCGCCTCGGCATCTCGGTGACGATGTGCTGCACGCTCGCCGGGGAGGCCGGTGAGGTGATCCGTCACCTGCTCGAGGACGACGGGATCAGGGTGGTCGCGATCGACCGGCAGGGACGCGGTTCGGCGTACGTGCAGGATCGGCGAGACGGCGAGCGGGTGACGGTCGGGGAGGAGAGCGGTGATCCGCTCGAGCGGCACGACCTCGACGAGCTCTACACCGCGCTCATCCGGGAGAGCATGCGATCGGAGATCGTCATCCTCAGCGGACCCGCGGATGACGAGGTGCTGCCGGCGGACACCTATCGCCGCCTGGCCGCCGATCTGGGACCGGCCGGGTGCACGGTCGTCGTCGACCTCGCCGGCGAGCGACTCGACGCCTCCCTGGAGGGCGGCGTCGATGTGCTGAAGATCAGCGACGAGGAACTGCGCGATCACGGACTGACGGACGAATCCACCGCGGGCGTCGTCGAGGCGATGCGCCGGTTCCGCGACCGCGGCGCGCGAACGGTGATCGTCACGCGCGCCGGCGACCCGCTTCTCATGCTCGACGACGAGGGCGTGCTCGAGGTGACGCCGCCGAAGCTCGAGGTCGCCGACGGTCGCGGTGCAGGCGACTCGCTCACGGCCGGTGTCGTCGCGGGCATGGTGCGCGGCGAGTCACCGCGCACCGCGATCACGCTGGGCGCCGCCGCCGGCGCCATGAACGTCACCCGCCACGGCCTCGGCACGGGTGACGCCGAGACCATCGCCGGCCTGCGCGAGCGCGTGAGCACGAAAGCCGTGCACGACGAGGACTCCGGAGCGAGTGCCCGGGTGAGTCCCGACGGGCTGGCCGCCCTCGCCGACCCGGCTGCAGCCGCCGACGAAGGGGATGCATCATGACCCGGGTGCTGGTCACGAACGACGACGGCATCGAATCCCCCGGCCTGCATGCGCTGGCGGTCGCCCTGCTCGAGGACGGCATGGACGTGGTGATCGCCGCGCCCGTCACGCAGTCGAGCGGTTCGAGCGCGTCGATCATGGCGGCGGATGCCGGTGGTCGGATCGCCGTGGACCGGCGAACGCTCGAGGGTTTGGAGTCGGTGCCCGCCTTCGCCGTGCACGGCGGCCCCGGACTGATCGCCCTGATCGCGGCGCGCGGCGCTTTCGGCGATCCGACCGACGTAGTGGCATCCGGCATCAACCACGGCGCGAACGTCGGCCGGGCGATCCTGCACTCCGGCACCGTCGGCGCCGCCCTCACCGGCGGGCTGAACGGGGCCTGGGGCATCGCCGTCTCGCTCGACGTGGGGATGTCGCCGACCGACTTCCACTGGGATTCCGGGGCACGTGCGGTCACCCGGCTCATCCCCGAGCTGCTGCAGTACCCGCGCGGCACGGTGCTCAACGTGAACGCGCCGAACACCGCCGAGCCGCGCGGAGTGATCGAGGCGGAGCTCGCTCCCTTCGGAATCGTGCAGACGACGCTGACCCAGCAGGACGAGCACGACATCCGCCTCGCCGTGGAAGACCTGCCCAACGCGCCCGAACCGGGCACGGATGCCGCTCACCTGGCGGACGGGTGGATCACCGTGACCGGGCTCGACCCGGTCTCGCACGTGCCGCTCGGGATCTCGGTCAGCGCCCTCAGCTGAAATGCCGGCTGATCGCGTCGTTGCGCTCGGTGATGACGGCGATCAGGTGGCGGCGCATGATGGTCTTGTCGACGAGCTGACCGATCGCGCCGAGGGGCGAACGGAACTCGATCGTGTCGCGCATGAGCGTGCCGCCGTCGACTGGCGTGAAATCGTGCGTGTGGACGAATGAGGCGAACGGGCCCTTCGTCTGCCGATCCCGGAAGCGAAGCGGACGCTGCACGTCGAACACGACGGAGCTGAGCCGGAACCGGAGTCCGAAATGGCGGGCGCTCCACGTCACCTCATCGCCTTCACCGAGCCTGCCCGTCGTCTTGCCTGCCACGGCGCGCTCGCCGCGGGAGCTCTGGGATGCCACATGCAGATCGACGTCGAGAGACACGTCGAACACAGCCGCGGGCGGCGCAGGGACGATCCGCTCCAGAACGAAGGTCGCCATCAGAGCGGATCGGGGAGAGGGCGTGGATCGGTGAAGTCGCCGGCGTTCTTGCGCAGGCGGGCGACGATGCCGACCAGTTCTCTGGCGTCGCCGGCGTCGAGCCCGGGGGAGGAGAACACCTCGGTGTTCAGCGCCGCCGTCGCGCGCTCGACGAGATCACGACCGGAGTCTGTGAGCGTCAGAAGCGCTGCGCGTCCGTCGTGCGGATGCGGGTCGCGGCGCACGAGCCCGTCGCGCACCAGCCGCTCGGCGGTGCTGGTGAGGCTGGTGGCGTGCACCTGCAGTCGCGCCACGACGCTCGACAGGGGCAGCGTGCCCGACCGGCTGAACGCCAGCAGGCGGAGCACCTCATAACGGGCGAAGGTCACACCGAACGGCTTCAGCGCAGCATCCACTCTCGCCAGCAGCAGTTGCTGAGCGCGCATCACCGACGTCACCACGGCCATTCCCTCGGCGGCATCCGTCCATCCGTGCGCGAGCCACTGCCGCTTCGCCTCAGCGAGCGGATCGATCGGGAGCGGACGGGGGCGGGCCATGAGCCCACGCTATCGGCTCGCACGAAAGAACCTGCGATTCCGGCGCTATGTATACATTCCGCACAAGATTTCACGGTCGCAGTGCCAGCGGTTGACGGATTGGCTACATAGAGTCGTGAATGCAATTGGGCGCGAAGAAAGCGGCCGGATAGACTCGTCTCCGGCGTGAGGAGTATTCGATGAAGATCTACGTGCTGGTGAAGGAAGTCCCCGACACCTACGGCGACCGCAAGCTGGACCTGGAGACGGGACTGGCCGATCGTGCGGCCGGTGACGTCGTGCTCGACGAGATCACCGAGCGTGCTCTCGAGGTGGCGCTGTCCTATGCCGACAAGAACGCCGGCACCGAGGTCATCGCGCTGTCGATGTCGCCCGAGTCTGCGACGGCATCCGTCCGCCGCTCACTCGCGATCGGTGCCGCATCCGCCGTGCATGTCGTCGACGAGCAGCTGCGCGGCGCAGACCTCAGCCTGACCGCCGAGACGCTCGCCGCCGCGATCCGCCGCGGTGAGCCCGATCTCGTCATCACCGGCAACCTGTCCACCGACGGCTCCGGCGGCGTCATTCCGGCCATGCTCGCCGAGCACCTCGGCTACGCGCAGGCCACCGCGCTGAGCGCCGTCGAGATCGGTGCCGACCAGGTGACCGGCACGCGCACGGGAGATGACGGCACCCAGCAGGTCACCGCGACGCTGCCCGCCGTCATCTCGATCACCGAGGCGCTGCCGGATGCCCGCTTCCCGAACTTCAAGGGCATCATGGCCGCGAAGAAGAAGCCTCTCGAGGTCCTCTCGCTCGCAGACCTCGGCGTCTCCGCCGACCCGGCCGATGCGCCGCACACGATCATGACCGCCGTCTCCGAGAAGCCGCCGCGCGCGGCCGGGGTCAAGATCAACGACGAGGGCGACGCAGCCGCTCAGCTCGTCGAGTTCCTCGCACAGAACAGGCTGGTGTGACATGGCGTACCCCGCGAACCCGATCCTCGTCCTCGTCGACGTCGACCCGACCGGTGCTGCGGCGAGCAGCACGGCCGCGCTGATCGGCGCGGCGTCGACCGTCGGTGCCCCCGTAGCGCTGATCGTCGGCGGCGGTCAGGCGGCCACGGATGCTGCTGCGGCGGCCGGTGCGCAGGTCGTGCTCACCGCCGCCGGCGACGCGTCGGCGCTCACCGTCCCGGTCGTGGATGCCCTGCAGGCCGCGTACCAGAAGGTGCAGCCTGATGCGGTTCTGGTGTCGAACTCGATCGCCGGGCGCGACGCCGCCGGACGCCTCGCGGTGCGCGAGAAGCTCGCCCTCTCGGTGGATGCCATCGGGGTCGCCCGCGACGACGAGGGTGTGACCGCGCAGCACTCGGTCTACGGCGGGTCATTCCTCACCGACTCCGCGCCGACCTTCGGCGCGCCGATCATCACGGTCCGTCAAGGTGCGGTCGACGCTCGCGCTGAAGCCGCGACGCCCACCGTCGAAGAGCTCGAGGTCACGGCATCCGGTGCCGTGGCCGCCTCGGCCGGCGAGATCGCGGCCGAGGAGAAGACCTCGTCGCGCCCCGAGCTGCGCGGGGCGACTCGCGTCGTCTCGGGTGGCCGCGGACTCGGCTCGAAGGAGCAGTTCGCGCTCGTCGAGCAGCTCGCGGATGCCCTCGGCGCAGCAGTCGGCGCATCGCGCGCTGCGGTCGACGCCGGCTACATCCCTTACGCGCACCAGGTCGGCCAGACCGGTGTCTCCGTCTCTCCGCAGCTGTACATCGCGCTCGGCATCTCGGGTGCGATCCAGCACCGCGCGGGCATGCAGACGGCGAAGACCATCGTCGCGATCAACAAGGACGGCGAGGCGCCGATCTTCGACGTCGCCGACTTCGGCATCGTCGGTGACGTCTTCACCGTCGTGCCGCAGCTGATCGAGGCGCTCGAAGCGCGGAAGAAGTAGCCCGATGGCCACCGGGATGCTGCGCCGCGGCCTGCCGCGGGTGAAGGGCGGCGAGGCCTGGCCTCCCGCCACCGAGGTGCCTTCGGAC
The DNA here is from genome assembly GCF_050408615.1 of Microbacterium alcoholitolerans. Lineage (NCBI taxonomy): Bacteria > Bacillati > Actinomycetota > Actinomycetes > Micrococcales > Microbacteriaceae > Microbacterium > Microbacterium alcoholitolerans. The sequence continues at coordinate 2,467,873 of NZ_JBNTKD010000001.1, forward strand.
GCGCTGCCGGCGGACGCTGTGGTGGCCGCTGCCGTCGCAGCGACCGTCTCCACTCCGGTGGCCGACACGCCAGATGTCGGACAGAATCGGGCATCCGATCCGACAAGTGGCGTTTCGGCCCCCGAAACGGCAGCGCCTGGCCCCGCCGCCGGTTCGAGCGCGGCGCTGCGTCGCGGTCTGCCTCGTGTCGCGGGCGGCGAGCCGTGGCCTCCGGCCGCTGCCGTGGCGGTTGCCGCGCCCGTGGCGGTTGCCGCGCCCGTGGCATCCGCCCTCTCCTCGGTGCCGGATGCAGGGGCGTCGGATGCCATCGCGCAGCCGACCGCCGAAGCAGCTCAGACCGCAGCAGCGGCTCCGACCGCGGTTGCGCCCGCTGCGGCATCCGCGCCTGTCGCCGCTGCGGCGACCGACGGCGCCGCGCTGCGTCGGGGCCTGCCTCGCGTCGCCGGCGGCGACCCCTGGCCGCCAGCGGGTGCTGCTCGCGTCCGCGACACTTCCTCGCAACCGCCCCAGCAAACGGCGCCGCAGATGCAGGAAACTGCAGCGGACGCTGCCGAGGCACCTGCCGCTGGAGCAGTCGCCGTCGCCGTGGCATCCGACACCGCCGACATCTCCGCACCGCTGCCGTTCACGCGCACGGTCTGGCAGGGGCGGGCGCCCCGGTACGCCACGGAACCCGAGCGCGAGCCGTCGAAGCTGCGCCCGACGTGGCCGCAGACCATTGGCGGACTGCTCAGTCTGGCCGCGCTCGGTCTGCTCGCCGTCGCCGCGGTGTTCTTCATGCGGACATTCCTCAGCACCCCGTTCATGCAGGACTTCCTTGCGGCATTCCCGGGCGAGTATCACCCGGCGATCGAGGTCGAACCGGGCTTCGCGCCCTGGGCGAACTGGGCGCACTTCTTCAACATGTTCCTGATGGTGCTGATCATCCGCTCGGGACTGCGGGTGCGCAGCGAGAAGCGGCCCACAGTGTTCTGGACCCCGCGCGGCGACAGCAAGGGCAAGATCAGCCTCACACTCTGGTTCCACCAGGCGCTGGATCTGCTGTGGATCATCAACGGCGTCATCTTCGTCGTGCTGCTCATCGTCACCGGGCACTGGGTGCGCGTCGTCCCCACGAGCTGGGAGGTGTTCCCCAACGCTCTGTCGGCGGGGCTGCAGTACATCTCGCTGGACTGGCCGACCGAGAACGGCTGGGTGAACTACAACTCCCTGCAGCAGCTCGCGTACTTCACGACGATCTTCATTGCTGCGCCGCTCGCGGTGATCACCGGATTCCGGATGTCGGGGCTGTGGCCGAAGAAGGCTGAGAAGCTCTCGAAGGCGTACCCGGTCGAGTGGGCGCGCGCGCTGCACTTCCCGGTCATGCTGTACTTCGTGGCGTTCATCATCGCGCACGTGGCGCTCGTGTTCCTGACCGGTGCACTGCGCAACCTGAACCACATGTTCGCGGCGCAGGGCTCGGTCGACGGTACGGCGTACGCCGACGTGTGGACCGGCTTCTGGGTGTTCGTCGTCGCCATGGCCGTCATCGCAGCGGGCTGGTTCGCGGCTCGTCCGCTGGTGCTGGCACCGATCGCCAAGCTGTTCGGGCAGGTCTCCGGGCGCTGAGGCGAGCGCGTCGGGGGCATCCGCGCCCCTGCTCGCCTACGCCGCCCCTGCTGGATCACGTGATCCAGCAGGGGCGGCGTCGCTGAGCCGGGGGGGGCGAAGTCCTCGCCTTGGCGGGCGGCATCGCCCCCCCGCTTATCGCAACGGCAAGAACATCGATTCTTCAGGCGTCACATGGGCGGATACGGTCCGTTCCTTCCAAGCCGCTCAGTAGTCTGTGCAAAACGACGAACATACCGGCATGGCCGCCGGACAGGAGGATCGCAGTGACGCAGATCGGAATCGTGCGGGAGGGGCCGGATGAGGCGCGGGTCGCCGCGACCCCGGCCACCGTGCACACCCTGAAGAATCTCGGCTACACAGTGGCAGTCGAGACGGGAGCGGGCGAGCGCTCGTCGTATCCCGACGAGGAGTACCGCCAGGCGGGTGCGGACGTGGTAGCGGCGGCGGATGCCTGGCGCAGCCCGGTCGTGCTGAAGATCAATGCGCCGTCGGATGCCGAGATCGCCGCCCTGGCCGACGGGGCGACCCTGATCGCGCTCCTGTCGCCGGCGCTGCGCCCCGAGCTCGTCGAGAAGCTCGCACAGCGTGGGATCACCGCACTCGCCCTCGACGCAGTTCCGCGGATCTCGCGCGCGCAGTCGATGGACGTGCTCAGCTCGATGGCCAACATCGCCGGGTACCGCGCCGTCGTCGAGGCCGCACACGAGTTCGGCCGCTTCTTCACCGGCCAGGTCACCGCGGCAGGCAAGGTCCCGCCGGCCAAGGTGCTCGTCGCCGGTGCAGGCGTCGCAGGCCTCGCCACCATCGGCGCGGCATCCAGCCTCGGCGCCATCGTGCGCGCCACCGACCCGCGCCCCGAGGTCGCCGACCAGGTCTCCTCCATCGGCGGCACTTACATCCCCGTCGACGTCGAGGTCGAGAAGTCCACCGACGGCTATGCGAAGGCGACCAGCGCCGACTACGACCGCCGCGCCGCCGAGATCTACACCGAGCAGGCCGCCGATGTCGACATCATCATCACGACGGCGCTCATCCCCGGGCGCGCAGCGCCGCGCCTGATCACGGCATCCGACGTCGCACTCATGAAGCCCGGCAGTGTCATCGTCGACATGGCGGCCGCGCAGGGTGGCAACGTCGAGGGCTCTGTCGCGGGAGAGCGCGTCGTGAGTGAGAACGGCGTGATCATCCTCGGCTACACCGATCTCGCCTCGCGTCTGGCCACCCAGGCCTCGCAGCTGTACGGCACCAACGTCGCGAACCTCGTGGCGCTGCTCACCCCGAACAAGGACGGCGCGCTCGCGCTCGACTTCGAGGACGTCGTGCAGCGCTCGGTCACCGTCGTACGCGACGGCGAGATCACCTGGCCACCGCCCGCCGTGCAGGTGGCCGCGGCACCGGCATCCGCCCCGCACAAGGCAGACGTCGCAGCCGCACCCGAGCAGAAGAAGATGTCGGTCGGCAAGAAAGTCGCCCTGATCGTCGCAGGCATCGCCGCGCTGTTCCTCGTCAATGCGTTCGCCCCGGCACCGCTGCCGCAGCACTTCACCGTGCTGATGCTCTCGGTGGTGGTCGGCTTCTACGTCATCGGCAAGGTGCACCACGCGCTGCACACCCCGCTGATGTCCGTGACCAACGCGATCTCGGGCGTCATCATCGTCGGCGCCATGCTGCAGATCACCGACGGCAACCCGGTCGTGCAGGCGCTCGCCGCCGTCGCGGTGCTGGTCGCCAGCATCAACATCTTCGGCGGCTTCGCCGTCACCCGCCGAATGCTCAGCATGTTCACACTCGGCAAGACGACGAAGGGCGGCCAGAAGTGAGCGTCGACGCACTCGCCGGGGCGGCCTACATCGTCGCCGCCCTGCTGTTCATCCTGAGCCTCGCCGGTCTCAGCCGCCACGAGTCCGCCCGCGCCGGCGTCACCTACGGCATCGCCGGCATGACGATCGCGCTGCTCGCCACACTCGCCCTCACCGTCGCGGACGCATGGGGCGGCGCCGGTGCGATGCTCGGGCTCACCCTGCTCGGCGTCGGCGTGCTGGTGGGAGCCGCCATCGGACTGTGGCGTGCGAAGGTCGTGCAGATGACCGAGATGCCGCAGCTCATCGCGCTGCTGCACAGCTTCGTCGGAATCGCCGCCGTCCTGGTCGGCTGGAACGGTCACCTCACGCACGCCGAGATCCCCGCCCAGCTCGTCGACATCCACAACGCCGAGGTGTTCATCGGCATCTTCATCGGCGGTGTGACCTTCACCGGCTCGATCGTGGCGTACCTGAAGCTCGCGGCGAGAATCTCGTCACGACCGCTGATGCTGCCGGGGAAGAACCTGCTCAATGTGGGTGCGCTGGTGCTCTTCGTCGTCCTCACCGTGTGGTTCGTCCTCGATCAGCAGCTCTGGCTCCTGATCGCCGTCACGCTGCTCTCGTTCGCGCTCGGCTGGCACCTGGTCGCCTCCATCGGCGGCGGAGACATGCCCGTGGTCGTCTCGATGCTGAACAGCTACTCCGGCTGGGCGGCGGCAGCGGCGGGCTTCCTGCTGAACAACGACCTGCTGATCGTCACCGGCGCGCTGGTCGGATCGTCGGGTGCGTACCTGTCGTACATCATGTGCAAGGCGATGAACCGCTCGTTCCTGTCGGTGATCGCCGGTGGGTTCGGCATCGTGGCATCCGCGTCCGACGATGAGGACTACGGCGAGCACCGCGAGGTGACCGCCGAAGCGGCCGCCGGGATGCTGTCCGGCGCGAAGACGGTCGTCATCACTCCCGGCTACGGCATGGCTGTCGCCCAGGCGCAGTACCCGGTCGCCGACCTCGTCGCCCGTCTGCGCGAGCGCGGCGTCGACGTCCGCTTCGGCATCCATCCCGTCGCCGGGCGTCTGCCCGGGCACATGAACGTGCTGCTCGCCGAGGCGAAGGTGCCGTACGACATCGTGCTCAGCATGGAAGAGGTGAACGACGATCTCGCCGCGACCAGCGTGGTGCTGGTGATCGGCGCGAACGACACGGTGAACCCCGCCGCAGCCGAGGATCCTGGCAGCCCGATCGCAGGGATGCCCGTGCTGCGCGTCTGGGAGGCCGAGAACGTCATCGTGTTCAAGCGGTCGATGGCCGCAGGATACGCCGGAGTGCAGAACCCGCTGTTCTTCCGCGAGAACACGCAGATGCTGTTCGGCGACGCGAAGGAGCGGGTGGAGGACATCATCCGGGCGCTGTGAAGGTCCGGGTCCTGCAGACTGGCATCCTCGCCCCTGTCCAACGCCGCCGCCCCTGCTGAATCACGTGATTCAGCAGGGGCGGCGGCGATCAGCAGGGGCGGGAGCGCAACGGCGCAGGCGCTCAGCGCACGAAGCGGACCTCGGTGAGCGTCTCGCCCAGGAACGGCTCGGTGTGGGCGGCGCCATCCAGCGCGAAGCCGTTGCGCACGTAGAAGCGGTGCGCGCGGGGGTTGTCCTCGGCGACCCACAGGTACAGCGGCTCATCCTTCTCGACCGCAGCGTCGAAGAGCTGCTGACCGATTCCGGTGCCCTGGTAGGCCTCCAGCAGGTAGATGAAGTAGAGCTCACGGAACGCGGGGGCGTCCTTGTCGCGGGCAGGCCCCGAGCCGACGAACCCGACGATCTCGCCATCGACCAGTGCGGCGCTCATCTTGAAGTCGTCGCCCTGGCGGGCCCAGTTGGTCCAGAGCTCGGCCATGCGGCGCGGCGAGATCCGTTCCAGCGCGGCCTTGCTGATCAGGTGGTCGTAGGTCTCGTGCCACGTCTGCGCATGCACGCGACCGAGGGCTTCCGCATCCACATCGCGGACCGGACGGACGATGATCTCGGGCTGGGCTTCGGCGCTCATGCCGTGACTCTACGCGCGAGATCGCAAGACGGGAAATCGGCGCGTAGCACATCCAGCCCGCTGTAGCATCCCGCCAACGAACTTTGGCGAACTGTCGTGGATCACTACTATCGCCACTTGTGAATGTGATCTGGCGCACCCTCCTCGTGATCTTCCAGGCTCGGCGGCGGCTGCGGCGTGACGGCCTCATCGCGCCAGCGGGCATCGGCCGGATCCGGCTCACCACGCTGCCCACCGACCTCGACATCCTGCGGCACATGAACAACGGCCGCTATCTGTCGCTGTTCGATCTCGGCCGCTGGGATCTGCTGATCGGCACCGGCCTGTTCGACACCATGAAGGCGCGCGGCTGGTACGCCGTCGTCTCCAGCCAGACGGTCACGTTCCGCAAGTCGCTCGAGCTGTGGCAGCGCTTCGACGTCGAGTCGCGCCTGATCGGACACGACGACAAAGCCGTGTTCCTCGAGCACCGCGCCGTCGTCGGCGGCGAGATCTACGCACGCGTCATCGTCCGGGCCCGGATGCTGCGCCGCAGCGGCGGAACGGTGACGCACGACGAGCTGTTCGCCGCCGTCGGCACGCCGGACGGCGGCGTCCCGGAAGGCATCCCGGACGTCGCCGAGTGGATCCACGAGTGGTCCACCGCCTCGGCGCTGCCGCCGATGAAGGCGCCCGCGCCGAGCACCTGGAGCTGAGCCCGTCGGCGGATCATCCGCCCGCGACGCGACAGCACACCTAGTGTGGAGGCATGGCAGAGCAGTCGTCTTCTCCCATCGGCTCCGATCTCGCAGACGCCGCCGTCCAACTCGCCGCACGCTGGGTGTTCGAGGCCGCCGAGGTGGACGTCGATCCGGCCGCGGAGCGCCTGGCTGGCGTGCTGCACGATCCCAAGGGCCTGCCGTTCACGCTGGGCTTCGTCGACGGGGTGATGCGTCCCGAGAGCGCGGCGGCGGCAGCATCCAATCTCCATCGCGTCGCACCGCTCGCCCCCGATTTCCTGCCCTGGTACCTGCGCGGTGTCGTCCGGCTCGGCGGGGGCATCGCCCCGGCGCTGCCGGTGCCGACCGTGCCCATCGCGCGGCGCGTGCTGCGCGAGATGGTCGGGCATCTGATCGTCGATGCCCGTCCCGACAGACTCGGACCGGCGCTGGAGAAGATCCGCCGCCCGACTGCCGACAAGAAGGACGGCACATCGGATGCCCGTGCCGCGGGCGTCCGGCTGAACCTCAACCTGCTCGGCGAGGCGGTGCTCGGCGAAGCCGAGGCGAAGAGGCGGCTCGAGGGCATCCACGATCTCGTCCGTCGCGACGACGTCGACTACGTCTCGGTCAAGGTCTCGGCGATCATGAGCCGCATCTCGATGTGGGCGTTCGACGATGTCGTCGACGCCGTGGTCGAGCGCCTCATGCCGCTGTACGTCACGGCCCTCTCCGAGGGAACCTTCATCAACCTCGACATGGAGGAGTACAAGGACCTCGATCTGACGATCGCGGTGTTCACGCGCATCCTCAGCGATCCGCGACTGAAGAGCGCCGAGGCGGGCATCGTGCTGCAGACCTACCTGCCGGACGCGCTGCCGGCCCTGCGCGAGCTGACCGCCTGGGCACGCGACCGCGTCGAGCACGGCGGCGCGCGCATCAAGGTGCGGCTCGTGAAGGGCGCCAACCTTGCGATGGAGAAGGTCGATGCCGTGATGCACGGCTGGCCGCAGGCGCCCTACGCCACGAAACTCGACACGGACGCCAACTACCTGCGCTGCCTCGACGAGGTGCTCACGCCGCAGAACACAGCCGCCGTCCGCATCGGTGTCGCAGGTCACAACCTGTTCGACATCGCCTACGCCTGGCTGCTCGCGGGGGAGCGGGAGGTGCGCGAGGCGATCGAGTTCGAGATGCTGCTCGGCATGGCGCAGGGGCAGGTGGCCGCCGTCTCGCGCGAGGTGGGAGGCGTGCTGCTGTACGTGCCGGTGGTGAACCCGGCGGAGTTCGACGTGGCCGTCAGCTACCTGGTGCGCCGGCTGGAAGAGAACGCCTCGTCGTCGAACTTTCTCTCCGCGGCGTTCCACCTGGCCGATGACCCCGCGCTGTTCGAGCGGGAGCGGCTGCGCTTCCTCGATTCGCTCGCGCGCACGAAGGACCGCACCCTGCTCACCGGTGCACGCCGGACCCAGAACAGGAATGCGCCCGCGCACGAATCCGTGCGCCTGCCGGTCACGCGCGCGGCGGATGACGAGGATCTCACCGGGGTCGTCCTCGGCATCGCACGCGGATCGTCCGGCGACGAGGAGGGCGACGGGGATCCCTTCCTGCAGACCGCCGTGTACGCACGGCAGGAGCTCGCCGCCGCGGCGACGGCGGGAGCGCCCGGCTTCGACAACACCCCGGACAGCGACCCGTCGCTCGCCGGCAACCGCGACTGGGGCCGCGGGATCCTCGCCCGCATCGCCGACCCCGACGCGTGCACCCTCGGCCTCGACACCGTGCGCGCCGGGCGCATCGACGATGACCGGATGCTGGAGCAGACGATCACGCGCGTGCGAGACGCCGGTGCGCATTGGGGCTCGCGCCCGGCATCCGAGCGTTCCGACATCCTGCTGCGCGCCGCCGCGGCTCTCGAGTCGCGGCGCGGCGAGCTGATCGAGATCGCGGCCGTCGAGACCGGCAAGGTGTTCGCCGAGGCGGACATCGAGGTCAGCGAGGCCGTCGACTTCGCGAAGTACTACGCCGCCTGCGCACGCGAGCTGGACGGGATCAGCGGCGCGCGCTTCGAACCGGCGAAGGTGACCGTGGTCACGCCCCCCTGGAACTTCCCGCTCGCGATCCCCGCGGGCGGCGTGCTGGCCGCGCTCGCCGCGGGCTCCGGTGTCGTGTTCAAGCCCGCGCACCAGGCCCGGCGCTGCGCCGCGGTCATCGCCGAGGCGCTCTGGCAGGCCGGCGTGCCGCGCGACGTCCTCGCCTTCGCCGATCTGGGCGAGCGCGAGCTCGGACAGCAGCTCATCTCGCACCCGTCGGTGGACCGCGTCATCCTCACCGGCGCGTGGGACACGGCTGCGCTGTTCCGCTCATGGCGCCCCGATCTGCCGCTGCTGGCGGAGACCAGCGGCAAGAACGCCATCATCATCACGCCGACCGCCGATCTCGACCTCGCGGTCGCCGATCTGGTGCGCAGCGCCTTCGGCCATGCCGGCCAGAAGTGCTCTGCGGCGTCGCTGGTGATCCTGGTCGGCCCGGTCGGCCGGTCCAAGCGATTCGCGCGTCAGCTCGTCGACGCGGTCCGCTCGATGCGGGTGGCATGGCCGTCGGATGCCACGGCCGAGATCGGTCCGGTGATCGAGAAGCCGCAGGGCAAGCTCGAGTGGGCGCTCACGACGCTGGAGAAGGACGAGAAGTGGCTGATCCGGCCACGGTCGACGGATGAGACGGGTCGCCTGTGGAGCCCCGGCATCCGCGTCGGCGTGCAGCCCGGCTCGCGCACTCATCTCGAGGAGTTCTTCGGTCCGATGCTGGGCATCATGCATGCGCCCACCCTGTCGGAGGCGATCCGGCTGCAGAACGCGGTCGCCTACGGGCTGACCGCCGGGCTGCACACACAGGACCCGGCGGATCTCGAGCTCTGGCTCGATGAGGTGCAGGCAGGCAACCTGTATGTGAACCGCGGGATCACCGGCGCGATCGTGCAGCGCCAGCCGTTCGGTGGATGGAAGCGGTCATCGGTCGGCCCCGGTGCCAAGGCGGGCGGTCCGAACTATCTGGTGGGGCTCGGGTCGTGGCGCTCGCAACCGCGCGGGAAGGCGTCGAGCACGCTGCACCTGCGGGGGCTCGACACGCGCATCTCGTCTCTCATCGAGGCGGCGCAGCCGTCGCTGGGATTCGACGAGTTCGAGTGGCTGCGCCAGGCCGCGCTCTCGGATGCCGTCGCGTGGGACCGGGAGTTCGGGCAGGTGCGGGACGTGTCGCAGCTCGGCGCGGAGCGGAATCTGTTCCGCTACCGGCCGCTGCCTGTCATCGTGCGAGCGACGTCGGATGCCGGACTGCACGAGGTTCTGCGGGTGGTACTCGCGGGCATCCGATCGGGTGCGCACTTCATGCTCTCGGTGCCGTCCGGCCTGCCGGCCGGCGTGCGCGGACAACTGGTGGACCTCGAAGTGCTGGTCTCGGTCGAGAGCGATGCCGAATGGATCGATCGGATGGCACGTCGGGGCGACGCGGAGCCGAATGCCGACGAGAGCGCGTCGCCGCTCGCGGGCGCCGGGCGGGTGCGGCTGATCGGCACGACGGATGCTGTCGCCGCACTGCACCAGGATCTGGCGCGCGCGGTTGAGGGCGACCCGGATCTCGCGGTCTACGACAACGAGGCGACCTCGGCCGGGCGGCTTGAACTGCTGCCCTTCGTGCATGAGCAGGCGATCTCGATCACCGCGCACCGCTTCGGCAACCCCGACGACTGGAGCGCCGCCGTCATCTGAGTGGCATTCAATATCCGGGTGCCGGTTGCAGCGTTCGGGTCGCGAAAAAGCTATCTGATCAGCCGGATTCTGGGTTTCAATGTCGGTGGCCCCGTGTTGAATAGAGGGTATGAACAGCACCGCCGCAGTCCTGGATCGGGTCGTCGCCGACCTTGATCGGCTGCTCGGTGCGGATGCGCTTTCTGCTCTCACGGATGCCGAGCGGCGGGTGGTGCTGAGCACTGCCGGCGAGGCGCTGCGGCGGGTGGAGGCAGTGGTCGTAGAGACTGTGGCGACGGCGGATTCGGTGGATCTTCCGAACGGTGCCGGATGCCGGAACATGAACGAGTTGCTGCAGCGCACGCTGCGGGTCGACTCGCGGGCCGCGGCGCGGTTCGTGAAGGCGGGCAGGCTCGTGCATCGCGACACCGACCGGACATCGGGGGAGTCGCTGTCGGCAGCGTGGCCGGCTCTTCGGCAAACGATGCTCGATGGTGCGATCGGCGTCAGTGGACTGCTCGCCGCGACCGGCCCGATCGAGTCTGCCGGAGACCGCATCGGCGGCGCTGATCGGTGGGAGGCGGATGCTGTGCTCGCGGACGTGGCCCGTGGGCATGCGGTCGCCGGCGATGCGCAGTCCGACACCACGCCGCCTGCGACGCCCGAGGACTTGAAGACTCTCGCGCATGCGATTGCTGTGCGGTTGGATCCGGATGGGGCGGAGCCGGTGGAGCATCGTGCGATGCGTCGACGTTACCTGTCGGTCGGGCGGTTGTGCGATGGGGTGTACCCGATGCGCGGCAACCTGCTGCCGGAGACATACGCGCAGTTGCAGCTGCTGATGGACGCCCAGCTGAACCCGAAGACTGACGGACCACCGATCCCGGAGGGGGTGGCGTTCCGGCCCCTCCGACGACGAGACAAGCGTTGACGAGACCAACGCCGACGATGAGTTCAACAGTGACCCGCGGAACGTGCTCGACACGCGCACGCGCGGGCAGAAGCAGCACGATGCACTCGCCGCGGCACTGGGAATCGCCGCACGGCACGCCGAGACGCCGTCCCTCGGTGGTGCAGCGCCGACGCTCGTCGTGCACCTGGAATCCTCAGACAGTTCTTGGGCCAGCATCCCGGGCGTCGGCGGCCCGGTCAGCGCGGCGGTTGCCCGGCACACCGGCTGCACCGGCGCCATCCAGCGCGTCTTCACTGACGAGGGGCGGATCGTGGGGATGACGGTCAGTGACCGGATCTTCACCGTGTACCAGCGCCGGGCGATCGTCCTGCGTGACAAGGAGTGCCTGATTCCGGGGTGTCACGTCCCGGCGTCGTGGTGTGAGATCCACCATGTCACCGAGTACGCAAGGGGCGGGCCGACCAGCACCGACAACGGCGTGCCGTTGTGCTGGTGGCACCACCGATCCCTGGAATACTCCGGCTGGGAGATCCGGATGAACGAGGGTCTGCCCGAGATCCGCGGCCCCGCCTGGTGGGACCCGCAACAGAGCTGGCGCACCCCGCGCCTGTCGCTACCCGACGTCGCCTGCGAGGCACGCGGCAGCGCGCTGGCGACTCGCAGGCGGGCCGTGAAATAATGATCACTGGCGTGCCCACGTGCATCTTCCCCGTCAGCGTCGCGGGTCGAACTTCCGCCGGGCCCCTGGACAGCGTCCGCCGCACCTTCTCCGAGGAGCATCCATGTCCATGCCTGAGACGACCACCGTCGCCGCACCCGCCCGTGTCGCCCACCGCCGCCGCTATCTGATGTGCCGACCGGAGCACTTCACGGTCAACTACAAGATCAACCCGTGGATGGAGCCGGCGAAGCCGACCGACACCGCTAAGGCCGTCGCGCAGTGGCAGCAACTGCACGACGTGTACCTCGAGCTGGGCCACGAGGTCGAGCTCATCGAGCCCCTGGCCGACTACCCCGACATGGTCTACACCGCCAATGGCGGCTTCGTCATCGACGGCCGCGCGTACGTGCCCGAGTTCTACTTCGAGCAGCGTCAGGGCGAGGCGCCCGCGTTCGCCGACTGGTTCCGCGCCAACGGCTTCGACACCGTCATGCCCCGCGAGGTCAACGAGGGCGAGGGCGATTTCCTGCTCGCTGGCGACGTGATCCTTGCCGGCACCGGATTCCGCTCCGCGGGCGACAGCCACCACGAGGTGCGCGAGGTGTTCGATCGCGAGGTCGTCACCCTCACGCTCGTCGACCCGCGCTTCTACCACCTCGACACCGCGCTCACCGTGCTCGACCCCGTGCAGGGCGTGGAGAACGGCGGTCCCGAGCGCGCCAACATCGCCTACCTGCCCGGCGCCTTCGACGAGGCCAGCCGCGCAATCCTCGAGGAGCGCTTTCCCGACGCGATCCTGGTCTCCGACGAGGACGGCGCCGTCTTCGGCCTGAACTCCGCCAGCGACGGCTACAACGTCATCATCTCGCCGCGCGCGAAGGGCTTCGAGAAGCAGCTGCGTGAGCGCGGCTACAACCCGCTCACCGTCGACCTCTCCGAGCTGCTGCTCGGCGGCGGCGGCATCAAGTGCTGCACCCTCGAGCTGCGCGGCGCCTGACATGAACGGCACCAAGACGTACGCGGTTGCTGATCGAGCGAAGCGAGACGAAGTACACGTCGCCGAGAACTACGCTCCGCTGCCGGTCGTCGTCGCCGAGGCGCAGGGCGTGTGGATGACGGATGCCGACGGCCGCCGCTACCTGGATCTGCTGGCCGCCTACTCGGCCGTGAACTTCGGCCACCGGCATCCGGCGATCGTCGAGGCGCTGACCACCCAGCTCGAGCGGGTCGCGCTCACCAGCCGTGCGTTCATGAACGACCGGCTCGAGCCGTTCGCCGCGGCGCTCGCCGAGCTGTGCGGCAAAGACCTCGTGCTGCCGATGAACACCGGCGCCGAGGCCGTCGAGACCGGCATCAAGGTGGCTCGCGCCTGGGGCTACCGCGTCAAGGGCATCCCCGCGGGCAAGGCGCGCGTCATCGTCGCTGCCGGAAACTTCCACGGTCGCACCACGACGATCGTCAGCTTCAGCGACGACGCGCAGGCGCGTGACGACTTCGGCCCGTACACGCCCGGTTTCGACACGGTGCCGTACGGAGACGCGGATGCCATCGCCGCCGCGATCACGGACGAGACCGCCGCAGTGCTGATCGAGCCGATCCAGGGCGAGGCCGGCGTGATCATCCCGCCCGAGGGGTACCTGCGCCGAATCCGCGAGATCTGCGACGAGCGGAACGTGCTGTTCATCGCCGATGAGATCCAGTCCGGGCTCGGCCGCGTCGGTGAGACGTTCGCCTGCGATCGCGAGGGCGTCGTCCCCGATCTGTACCTACTGGGCAAGGCGCTCGGCGGTGGCATCCTGCCCGTCTCGGCCGTGGTCGGCGACCGCGACGTCCTCGGTGTCATCCGCCCTGGCGAGCACGGCTCGACCTTCGGCGGAAACCCGCTGGCAGCGGCAGTCGGGCTGCGGGTCGTCGAACTGCTGGAGAGCGGGGAGTTCCAGGAGCGCGCGCGGCAGCTCGGCGCGCACCTGGCATCCGCCCTTCAGCCGCTGCTCGGCAACGGCGTGAGCGACGTGCGCATCGCGGGGCTCTGGGCCGGCGTCGACATCGACCCCGCCGTCGGCACGGGTCGTCAAATCGCCGAGCGGCTCCGCGAACGCGGCGTGCTCGTGAAGGACACCCACGGTCAGACCATCCGCATCGCGCCGCCCCTGGTGATCCGCGCCACCGAACTCGACTGGGCCGTCGAACAGCTGCGGCTCGCACTGGCGGATTAGACGCGACCACCCACCCACGAGGGGCCAGAAAATGCGCCCTTCGCACGGGCGAAGCCCGCAGAAACTGACCCCAGAAAGCTCAGTCCTTGAGGAACGGGCCCGATTCCTGCGCCTGCACGTCGGGGTCGTCCATCCCCGACAGATCGTCCTCGTCGACCAGACCGTCGATGTCGAGCGTCGACGGCGACGCATCGCCGTGGCTCTCGACCGTCAGCGCCGACGGCGTGATGCGGATCGGGTCCGTTGGAGCCACGGGAAGCCCGAAGCGCCGCTGGATCCGCCGCATCCAGCGCGGCTGCGAACCCAGCACGCCGTTCGCGTCGTGCGCCTCGACCTCGAGGCCGTAGTAGTCGCCGATCCGGTCGATGAACGCCGCGCGCTCGGCCTTCGCGTACGCGCGCCGCTCGCGCGTGAAGGCCACTACGGTCGACCAGCAGATCAGCAGCATCACCACGCTGAACGGCAGGGCGATCGTGATCGCCGCCGTCTGCAGGGCGGTGAGCCCGCCGGCGAGCAGCAGCGCGATGGCCAGCAGCGCGGTCGCCGCCACGAAGAAGGTGCGGATCCACCGGCGCGGCTCGGGCTTGCCGCCGGTCGCGATCATGCCCATCACCAGCGCGCCGGAGTCGGCGGAAGTGATGAAGAAGATCGCGAGCAGCAGGATCGCGCCGATGCTCACGATGGACGCACCAGGCACGTGCTGCAGCATCGCGAACAGCGCGCCCTGCAGGTCGACCTCGCCGTTCGGTCCGGTGAGCGTGCCGGGGTTCGCAAGCTCCATCGACAGCGCCGACCCGCCGAGCACCGCGAACCACAGGATGCCCAGCAGGGTGGGCACGAGAATGACGCCGATCACGAACTCCCGCACCGTGCGTCCTTTCGACACCCGGGCGATGAAGATGCCGACGAACGGCGCCCATGAGATCCACCAGCCCCAGTAGAACGACGTCCAGCCGGCCTGCCACTGCTCACCGGCTTCGCCCTGGAAGGCGCTGACGTTGAACGACAGGCCGATGAAGTTCTGCACGTAGTAGCCGATCGACTGCACGAAGTCACGCAGCAGGAACTCGGTCGGACCCACTGCCAGCAGGTACAGCACCAGCAGCCCGGCGAGCACGAGGTTGATGTTCGACAGCCATTTCATGCCCTTCGTGACGCCGGAGAGCACGGACATCAGCACGAACACCGAGATCACGAGGATCAGGATCACCTGGGTCGTCTCATCGGGGTCGGCGAAACCTGCCGAGTGCAGTCCCGAGCTCATCTGCAGCACGCCGAGACCGAGTGACGTCGCGACGCCGAACAGAGTGCCCACCAGGGCGATCACGTCGATCGTGTGGCCCCAGCCGCCTTCCACGCGCTTGCCGAGCAGCGGCTCGAGGGTCCAGCGGATCGAGACCGGGCGGCGCCGGCGGTGGATCGCATAGGCGAGCGCCAGACCGATGACGACGTAGATCGACCAGGCGTGCACTCCCCAGTGCAGGTACGTCTGGCCGAGGGCCGCCTGCGCGAGCTGCTCCGGGGTGCCGGTGACGCCTGGCCGCGGGTTCGCGAAGTGGCTGAGCGGCTCGCTGACGCCGTAGAAGACGAGACCGATGCCCATGCCAGCCGCGAACAGCAGCGAGAACCAGCTCATCAGCGAGAACTCGGGCTCCTCATCGTCACGGCCGAGTTTGATGTCACCGAACCGGCTGAACCCGAGGAACAGTGCGAACGCCACGAAGAACGCCGCAATCAGCACGTAGTACCAGTTGAACGCGTTGACGATCGAGGTCTGCACCGCCTGGAACGCCGCCTCGGCGACCTGCGGAAACAGCAAGGTGAACACGACGAACGCGATGACGATCACCGCGGCGGGCCAGAACACCCAGCGCAGCACCTGAGGCTCGCGCTTGTCGGCAGAGGTCTTCGTCGTCGATCGCGATCCGCTCATGAACCCACGTTATCCAGCAGGCGCGGCGGGCGACAGAGGCAGAGCACCCGTGTTCACGCGGGCGTGTCGTCGGGGTCGAGCGACTTCAGAGCGTCCCGTTCCACCTCGGTGTCAGCGGTCAACTCGTCTTCGGTGACCTCCGAGCCACCGAGCGGTGCGTCCTCCTCGCCGGGAGGAGCCGACTTCTTCTCGTCCTCATCGGAGCCGGGCGCCGTCGGCAGCTTGGCATCCCGCTGCCGCGGCAGACCGCTGCCGCCCGGGCTCTGCCCCGGCACGTGCGGTGCCTGGGTGGTCGCGGGATCCGGCTGTTCGCTGCGGTGATCGTGATCGCTCATGCAGGCAAGCTAGTCAGCATCCGGACACCGCGACACACCCTTGACAGGTCGCGCGCGTCCACTCGATGAGCGGAGGTCGGTGTCAGGCCGCCGGGCGCAGTTCGCGACGGCGCATCAGGGCGAGGGATGCCACGCTGCCGGCCACCGCGGCGGCAGCCAGCCACCACGCACCCTTGACATCGACACCGTCGGCGTCGAGCACGGGCGTCTGCGCGGACGGCGAAAGAGTCGTCAGCCACTCCGGCAGCGAGAACAGCGGACCGAACAGGCCGATGAGCAGGGCGAGGAGCACCAGCATCCATCCGGCGACGATCGTCGCACGTGGCGTCAGCACGAACACCAGTGCCGTGAGCGCGAGGAACACGCACGCGGCGATGCCCTGCCCTATGCCGGCGACGACGGCATCCTGCAGCAGCGACATGTCGCTGCCCAGCGCTCCCAGCGCCGACCCCGCGATCGCCGCGGTGATCGTGAGCACCACGGCGATGAACGCGATGAGCAGGTATCCGGCAAGCCAGCGCACCCGATCAACGGCGCCGGCGAGCACGGGCTCGGCGGTGCCGTGCACTTCTTCCTGACGCGCGCGGCATACGGACTGCACGCCCGCGCAGGCCGCCAGCACGCCGGCGAGCATGTAGAAGATCACGACCATCCCCGACTCGAGACCGCCCTGCTGCGACATCGCCTCGAAGATCCTCTGCACGGCATCGATCCTCGTGCCGATCTCGTTCACGACGGCCGCGAGGCTCGTCGCGAGCAGTCCGGTCAGAAAGCCCCCGATCGCCCATCCCAGCACGGACCCCGATGTCAGCCGCCACACCAGACCCGTCGGCGAGCTGAGGGATGCCGGAGCCCAGGCGCGTCCGTGCCGCTGCGGCACGACGCTCTCGCCGAGGTCGCGCACCGACTGCACGGCAAACGCCGCCGCTGCCAGCGCGGCGCCCACGGCGATTCCGAGCAGAGCCGGCCACGCCGCATCGTCGGCGAAGGGGCGGGTGTTCTCCGCCCAGCCGAACGGCGACAGCCAGGCGAGCCGGCCGCTCTCCATCCGTGTGAGGTCATCGCTCGGTGTGCCCAGCGCATTGCCGAGCCCGCTCACCACGAAGCTCGCGACCAGGATCCAGACCGCCAGCGAGTTCGCACCGCGCGAGGTGCGCATCAGCTGCGCGGAGAGCAGCCCGACGCCCAGAAAGCACAGTCCGACGGATGCGGTCGCGAGCCCCGATGTCCACGAGCCGGCGGCCGGATAGCCGGAGCCGATGTAGACGACGGCGACCAGAAGCCCGAGCACGGCGTTCGCGACGACGCCGTGCACGGTCGTGGCGGTCAGCGGCGTCACCCGCGCGGCGGGGGTGGCCGAGATCAGTTCGGCCCTGCCCTGCTCCTCCTCCGTGCGAGTGTGCCGCACGGCGAGCAAGGTGCTCATGAACGCGGCGAGCATCGCCAGGAACGGGAGGATGAGGAACAGTGCCATCTGCGCCTCGCCGGCGCCGGATGGCAGTCCGCGAAACATCAGGATGACCGGATTGGCCATCACCGTGGCCAGCAGCACCTTGCGATCCGCTTCGGTCGCGAACGATTCGGCGACACCGCCGACGGACGCCGCGGCCAGGGCTGCGGTGCCGAGGATCCACAACGGCAGCTGCACACGGTCGCGCCGCAGTCGCAGGCGCAGCAGTGGGATCATCCCCGGGCCTCGTCTTCCCTCCGCTGGCGGCGCGTGGCCGCGCGTGATGCCGCGGACGCTCCGCTCCGCTCGGCTGCCTCGCCGTTCTCGACGTTCCCGCCGTTCTCGACTGCTGCCAAGTCGTCGCCGTAGTGCCGAAGGAAGAGCTCCTCCAGAGACGGCGGCTCGATCCGCAGGCCCTCGACGGAGCGTCGTGCCAGCTCCGGCAGCACGAAGGCGACGCGGTCGCTGTCCACCGTGAATCGCGCGCGGTCGTCGTGAACGGCGCCGTCGTGGGCGTCGGCGATCCCGCTCAGGGCATCGTCGGACGCGGCGTCGAACGAGATCTCGGTGCGGGTGAGGTGTCGCAGCTCGGCCAGCGTCCCCGTCTCGACGATCCGGCCGCTGCGGATGATCGAGACGCGATCGCAGAGCTGTTCGACCTCGCTCATGATGTGACTGGACAGCAGCACGGTCGCATCCGCCGCGCGCACTCGCGCGATCTCGCGGCGGAACATCACCTCCATCAGCGGGTCCAGCCCGCTGGTCGGCTCGTCGAGGATGTACAGCTCGGCGGGCACCGCGAATGCGGCGACCAGCGCGACCTTCTGCCGGTTGCCCTTCGAATACGCGCGGCCCTTCTTGCGCGGGTCGAGCTGGAACGCGTCCAGAAGGCGCTGCTTCTCGGAGCGGTACGCCGAATCCTTCGTGTCGGCGCCGCGGAGGCTCGCGAGCAGGTCGATCGCCTCGCCGCCCGAGAGGTTCGGCCAGACGCTGACATCTCCGGGAACATAGGCGATGCGTCGATGCAGAGCGGATGCCGCGCGCCATGGGTCCTCGTCGAAGACGTGGACTTCGCCGCCGGAGGCGCGGGCCAGACCCAGCAGGATCCGGATGGCGGTCGACTTGCCGGCGCCGTTCGGCCCCAGGAAGCCGTGCACGTGCCCGGCACGCACCTCGAGATCCAGACCGTCGAGGGCGTGCACGCGTCCGTAGGCCTTGGTCAGACCGCGTGTGCTGACGATAGCGCTCATGCGCGTGACGGTACGCCCGTTCGGCGCGTTTGGGAACAGCGCTCGCCGGGCGCACGAGCCCGCTGCTCCGGTATGAGCTTCGGTCGCCTGATCGCAGTCCGGGTGACCGAAGCTCATACCGGAGCGGTCGGGGGCCGCGAGACGCCGGGGCGCGGGGTTGCAAGGGTGAGCGCGAGCGCGACGGCGAAGGCGCCGAGCATCGTCGCGCCGAGGACCGCGGCCGAGACGCCGAACATCGAGACCAGCGGCGGGACGAATGCGCCCAGCATCATCGACAGCGTGCCGAGCACGGCGGATGCCGAGCCCGCGCTGCGCGTCACCCGTCCGAGCGCGATCGCGGTGAGCGACGGATTGTTCACACCGTGCGTGCTGATCGCCACGAACAGCGGCACCAGCAGCCACGGCAGTGCGGACTCCAGCATCCCGGCGACGAGCACCGCGACAGCCACCGCCGTGCCGATGGAGAGCGACCATCGCACGAGTGCAGCGCCGGGCATCCGACGTGCCAGCCGACGGTTCAGATTCGCGGCGGCCATGATGCCGACGGAGTTCACCGCGAACACGACCGCGAAGCCCTGCGCGCTCAGCCCGTACTGCTGCTGCAGCACGAACGGCGACATCTGCAGGTACGAGAACAGCGCGATCGATGCGGCGCCGAGCGTGACCGCGGTGAGCATGAACGAGCGGTTGCGCAGCGCCGAGACCACGCCCCGGAAGTCGTTGACGATCCCGCCGGTCGTCCGTCCCTGCGCGCTGAGCGTCTCAGGGACGCCGAACACCGCCACCGCAAGCAGCAGCAGCCCGATCACCGCCAGGGCGATGAACACCCCTCGCCAGTCCGAGAACGTCGCGATCGCGCCGCCGACGAGAGGTGCGAGCACGGGCGCCGCGCCCATCACCGCGGCCAGCGTCGAATACGCGGCGATCGCCTCGGCCCCCGAGAACAGATCGTGCACGACCGCACGGGCGATCACCATCCCCGCCGCGCCGCACAGGCCCTGCACGATGCGGATGCCGATCAGCGCCTCGATGGTGGGTGCGAACGCGCACAGCACCGAGGTGATCGCGAATCCCGAGATCGCCAGGATGAGGGGCATCCGACGTCCGTACCGATCGCTGATCGGTCCCCACAGCAGCTGCCCCAGCGCCAGTCCGATCATGCAGGCGCTCATCGTGAACTGCGTGAGCGACTCGGATGCCCCGAGGTCGGTGCCCAGCTGGGGCAGTGACGGCAGGTAGACGTCGAGCGAGATCGGGCCGAAGGCGGTGAGCGCGCCGAGCGCCAGGATCAGCGACCGCGGATGACGCCGCACGTCTCAGTCCTTCTTCTTGCGCGGCAGGCGGATCGGCGAGGTCGCGGTCACGCGATCGTCGAACGACTCGGGATCCATCGCGCGCACGACCGACACCGGTCGGGTCTCATCGAGCGTCAGGCGGAACCTGGCGCCTTCGCTGCGATGCAGTCGACCGGACCACAGCATCCACGCGGCCCCGATCCCGAACGCGACGATGCCGGCGATGCCGCCCACGACGATCGCCGTCCGTGCCGAGAAGGCGTCGACGATCCACCCGGCGATCGGGGCGCCGATCGGCGTCGAGCCCATGATCACCGCCATGTACAGCGCCAGGACCCGGCCGCGCAGCGCAGCATCCGTCGTCGTCTGCACGTATCCGTTCGCGGTGGTGAGCATCGACACCGTCGAGAACCCGACGAAGACCAGCACGATGGCGTAACTCACGTAGGTGGGCATCGCGGCCGAGACGACGGATGCCACTCCGAAGCCACCCGCGGCGAGCACCAGCACGCGCACGCGGGCCCGGTCGCGTCGTGCGGCGAGCAGCGCTCCGGCGAGCGAGCCGATCGCGAGCACCGAACTGAGCAGCCCGTAGCCGTCCGCGTCCTTGCCGAACTCCAGCGCCATCGTCGAGGCGAAGATCGGGAAGTTCATGCCGAACGCGCCGATCAGGAACACCATCACGAACACCACGACGAGGTCGGGGCGCCCCCACACGTAGCGGAACCCCTCGCCGAGGCCTCCGGTGCTCCGGTCCTTCAGGCGGGGCCTGAGCTCGTGGATGCGCATCAAGAGCAGGGCGACGATCATCGCCAGGAAGGTCACGGCATTCGCCACGAACACCCAGCCCGAGCCGAGCAGGACGATCAGGATGCCACCGACCGCGGGACCGACCAGGCGAGCCATGTTGAAGGCGGCCGAGTTGAGCGCGACCGCGTTCGAAGTGTCTTCCAGGCTCACCATGTCGGAGACGAAGGCCTGACGAGCAGGGGCGTCGAAGGCGTTCGCGACGCCGAAGGCGGCCGCGAAGCAGAACATCAGCGGCAGGGTCATCACGCCGGTCAGCAGGAGGGCGGCGATTCCCAGGGCGAGCAGCATCAGCGTGCTCTGGGTGACCAGCAGCACCTTGCGGCGATCGAACCGGTCGGCGACCCAGCCGGTGAGGCTCACCAGCACCAGGGGAGGGCCGAACTGCAGCGCCATCGTGACGCCCATCGCGGTCGCGTCGTTGTCGGTCAGCTCGGTGAGCACCACCCAGTCCTGGGCGGTCGCCTGCATCCAGCCGCCGATGTTCGAGATGATGCCGCCGAGGAACCACGTGCGGTAGTTGAAGTTGCGGAACGACCTGAACATGGCGCTCATGCTTCGGCCACCTTCCGCAGCAGGGCTGCGGCCTGGCGCAGCACCGCGAGGTCATCGGCGTCGATGTCGACCTCGCTGATCATGTCGGCCAGCCGTTCGTCGCGACGCCGGATGGTCTCCGCGACGACGTCCTCTCCCTGTTCGGTGATCTCGACGTGCACCCGGCGACGGTCGTCCTCGTCGGGGATCCGCACCACGAGACCGAGCTCGGCGAGTCCGTTGACGGTCGCCGTCATCGTCGGCGCGGTCACGCGTTCGTGTTCCGCGAGCCGTGAGAGCGTGTGCCGTCCGTGCACGCGCAGGGCGCCGAGGGCGGCGAGCTGCGCATCACTCAGCGTGTCGACCGCGCGGACGCCGCGCAGGCGGCGGGTCAGTCGGAAGACGGCGTAGCGGAGTTCGGATGCGGTGTCGGCGATATCGTCAGTCATTACTTAGATAGTCTAACTAAGCTTTTCGGTGGCGGGCTCGATGAAAATAAAGCCCGCGAATCTTGACGCGTGAGGTGAGAATGCGAAAATCGTTTTCATGCCTCTCGCGCTCGAACTCGCCGTCCAGGATCCCGCAGGTATGCGCATCGCGCAGGAGGCGGGGGCGGCACGCGTCGAGCTGACGCAGGCGCTCGCGCTCGGCGGGCTCACGCCGTCGCAGGCGACCGTCGAGCTCACCCGCGCCGCGGCAGGGGATGACGGCCCCGAGGTGCACGCGATCGTCCGCCCGCGCGCCGGCGACTTCCAGTACAGCGACGACGAGATCGCGCTGATGGCGCGTGACGTGCGGCACCTGCTCGCCGCCGGCGCGCAGGGCGTGGTGATCGGATGCCAGGGCGCCGACGGCACGCTCGACCGTGACGGCCTCGCGCGGCTGCTGGATGCCGCCGAGGGTGCTCCGGTCACCTTGCACCGGGTGATCGACGTCACCCCGGATCCGGTCAGCTCGCTGCGGCTGGCGCGCGACCTCGGCGTGACGCGGGTGCTGAGTTCCGGCGGTGCCTCGCGGGCGATCGAAGGCCTTGACGTGCTGCGCGCTCTCGTGGCCGAGGCCGCCGGCGGGATCGAGGTCATGGCGGGAAGCGGCATCACAGCATCCGACGTCTCAGCCATCGCCGCGACCGGCGTCGACGCCGTCCACTTCTCGGCCAAGCGCTCCGTCGTGTCGGCCGGCACAGTGCGGATGGGCTCCGCCAGCGACGGCGTCGGCGGCTACGAGGTCACCGACCGCGACGCAGCGCTCGCCGTCGTCGCGGCGCTCGTGCCCGCCTGAGCCCACACCGGTTGCCCCGGCGACCGCCATCCCTCGTAGACTCGGCCCATGGTCGCCAGCAGAACAGCGGAGTTCGTCGACGCCTACGGCATCGCGATCGTGTACGACGTGTACGAGGCCGAGGGTGTGCCACGCGGAGCGGTGCAGCTGCTGCACGGAGTGGGTGAGCACGCCGGACGCTACGAAGCCGTCATCGAGGCCCTGACCCGCGACGGATTCCACGTGTACGCCGACGATCATCGCGGGCACGGGCGCACGGGCATCCGACAGCACGGCGGCCCCGAGAAGCTCGGGCAGCTCGGCAAGGGCGGGCTTCACGCCGCGGTGGCGGCGTGCTGGCAGCTCACCGGGATCATCCGCGCCGAGCATCCGGATCTGCCGCTGGTGCTGATCGGCCACTCCTGGGGCTCCTTCCTGTCGCAGAAGCTGCTGAACCAGCATCCGGAGGCGTACGACGCCGTCGTGCTCAGCGGTTCGGCCTACCTCACTCCGACGCATCTGAACGCCGCGCCGCTGAACGCGCGCTGGAAAGGGCCCGAGGCTCACGGCCTGGAGTGGCTCTCGCGTGATCAGGCCGTGTGGCAGGCGTTCCGCGATGATCCGCTGACCACCGAGGTGCCGCTGCTGAAGCTGTTCGGGCCGATCGAGGCGGCGCGCCTGTACGGTCGGCCGAAGCGCGATCTGGGTCACAGCGTGCCCGTGCTGCTGATGGTCGGGCGCGACGACCCCGTCGGCGGTCCGCGCAGCGTGCACAAGCTCGCCGACGCGTACCGCAGCCGCTCGAGTCTCACCGATGTCACCACGCTCGTCTACCCGGATGCCCGGCACGAGATCTTCAACGAGGTGCAGGCCGATGCGGTGCGCGCCGACCTGCTGGCGTGGCTGGACGCACGGATCCCGGCACGGGGCTGACGCTGCGGCTTAAGCTGGTCACGTGCATGGTGAGTACAAGGTTCCTGGTGGCAAGCTCGTCGTCGTCGACCTCGAGGTGGAAGACGGTCTGATCCGCGACTTCCGCCTCGCTGGGGACTTCTTCCTCGAGCCGGACACAGCGCTCGAGGCGATCAACGCCGCCGTCGAGGGCATGCCCGTCGAGGCCGACTCCACCACGATCGCCGCGGCCGTGCGCGCAGCCCTGCCCGAAGGCGCCCAGCTGCTCGGCTTCTCGCCCGAAGCGGTCGGCACGGTCGTCCGCCGCGCCCTGGTCACGGCTCCCGGCTGGCGCGACTTCGACTGGGAGATCGTGCACGAGAAGGCGGTCTCACCGCGGCTGAACCTCGCCCTCGACGAGGTGCTCACCGCTCGCGTCGGCGAAGGCCGTCGCCGTCCGACCCTGCGCATCTGGGAGTGGGACGAATCGGCCGTCGTGATCGGCTCGTTCCAGTCGTACCGCAACGAGGTCGACCCGGAGGGGGCGGCTCGTCACGGCTTCGACGTCGTGCGCCGCATCTCTGGTGGTGGGGCGATGATGATGGCTGCGGGGCAGATCATCACCTACTCGCTGTACGTGCCGGCATCCCTCGTGCAGGGCATGACCTTCGCCGACTCGTATGCCTTCCTCGACGACTGGGTGCTGCAGGCGCTGCGCTCGATCGGCATCGATGCGACGTACCAGCCGCTCAACGACATCGCCTCGCCCACCGGCAAGATCGGCGGCGCCGCACAGAAGCGCCTGGCCAACGGCGGAGTGCTGCATCACGCCACCATCTCGTACGACATCGACGGCAAGACGATGACCGAGGTGCTGCGCATCGGCCGTGAGAAGCTCAGCGACAAGGGCACGGTGTCGGCGGCCAAGCGCGTCGACCCGCTGCGCACCCAGACCGGAATGGAGCGCAGCGAGATCATCGAGCGCTTCAAAGACACCTTCCGCGCCCTCACCGGTGCCGAGGACGGCACGATCACACCCGACGAGTACGAAGCAGCCGAAGCGCTCGTGGACTCGAAGTTCGCCACCGATGCGTGGCTGCAGCGCGTGCCGTGAGTGATCCGGGGGCGGTGGCCGGGGTGATCGCGAGCGCGCCCGTCGCGCGGGATAGTACGCCTGCCGCGGGCGAATCCCCGGAATCTGTCCGCGGCAAGCGCACATCTCCGCGCGAAGCGCCCGGCCGCGTCACGATCATCCAGGGCGACAACCTCGAGGTTGCGGCGACGCTGGCATCCAGCTCCTTCACGCTGATCTACCTCGACCCGCCGTTCAACACCGGCCGCGCGCAGGAGCGGCAGGTCGTCACCGCCCGCCGGCTCGCCACAACTCCGGAGAAATCTGCGGCGGCGGAGGCCGCAGCGGGCGAAGCCGCCGATTCGGGGACGTTTCTCCGGAGTTCTGGCGGGGCGGATGCGGATGCCGCCGCGGCAGATGCCGCCGCGGCGGTCGTCCCGGCAAAGGAGATCCGGCACGGATTCCACGGTCACGCGTACGAGCGGGTGCGCGGCATGCTGCGCACCTACGACGACCGCTTCGACGACTACGGCGACTTCCTCATGCCGCGGCTGGAGGAGGCCTGGCGGCTGCTCGCCGATGACGGCACGCTCTACCTGCACCTCGACTACCGCGAGGCGCACTACGCCAAGGTGATGCTCGATGCCGTGTTCGGGCGCGACTGCTTCCTGAACGAGCTGATCTGGGCGTACGACTACGGCGCCAAATCGCGCAGCCGCTGGCCGACCAAGCACGACACGATCCTGGTGTACGTCAAGAACCCGCGGGAGTACTGGTTCGACTCCGAGGCCGTCGACCGCGAGCCGTACATGGCGCCGGGACTCGTCACGCCAGAGAAGGCCGCCCGCGGCAAGCTGCCCACCGACGTGTGGTGGCACACCATCGTGCCGACGACCGGTCGCGAGAAGACCGGATACCCGACGCAGAAGCCCGAGGGCATCCTGCGGCGCATCGTGCAGGCATCCAGTCGTCCCGGCGACCGCGTGCTCGACCTGTTCGCCGGCTCCGGCACGACCGGGGCCGTGGCATCCTCACTCGGCCGCGATGCCGTCCTCGTCGACGACAATCCCGACGCCATCAGAGTGATGCGCGAGCGGATGCCGCACGCCGAGGTTCAACGCGGGTGAAAGTAGGATGGGCACGTGTTCGAGCTGCGTCGCCTGCGCCTGCTGCATGAGCTGTCACTGCGCGGAACGATCGCCGAGGTGGCGGCCTCTCTATCGTTCAGCCCGTCGACCGTGTCGCAGCAGCTCGCGCTGCTGGAGCGCGAAGCCGGGGTCGCCCTGCTCGAGCCGGACGGTCGCCGCGTTCGGCTGACGCCGGAGGGGCGGATGCTGGCCGAGCACGCCGCCCGCGCACTCGAACTCGATGAGGCCGCGCGGGCCGAGCTCGCGGCACCCGGAGCGCTGGAGCCGGTGCGGCTGGCGGCCATGCCGACCGCGGCCGAGACGATCGTTCCCGCTGCCCTCACGCTGCTGGCCGAGCGGGCCCCTCAGCTGCGCGTCGAGCTCGCCGAACTCGCACCCGAGGAGAGCCTGTTCGAGCTGTCGGCCAGACGCTTCGACCTCGTCATCGCCGAACAGTATCCCGGGCACACCCGCGAACTGCACACCGGCGTGCAGCATCGTCTGCTCGGTGAGGATCCGATCCGCATCGTGATGTCTCCCGCCGAGGCGCCGGCGCCACTGGCATCCCTCGCCGATCGGGCCTGGGTGATGGAGCCGGCCGGCACCGCCGCCCGGCAATGGGCCGTGCAGCAGTGTCGCGCGGCCGGCTTCGAGCCGGACGTGCGCTTCGAGGCCGATGACCTCACCGCGCACATCCGGCTGATCACCGCAGGGCACGCCGTCGGGATGCTGCCCGACCTCATCTGGGGTGACGAGCCCAGCGGCATGACTCTGGCCCCGCTGCCGGGCTCACCGGTGCGCGAGGTGTTCACCGCCGTGCGCACCGCCGGCCGCACCGAGAGCGTCACGCTCGTCCGCGACGCGCTCGCCGAGGCCTTCGCCTCGCACCGTCGCGTGGCACCATAACCCCGGCACTGATCCGCATCCGCTCCGCGCGCGATTCGTCCGCCGTCCGGGGTACAGATGTCGGCGTCGAACACGGATGTCGGCGAATCCGGACCGAATCCGCCGCCATTCGTGCATTTCTGCCTGCATCCGTACCGCTGCGGTCGATAGCGTGTGAGAGGAGACGGAAGGGGAGCGGATGAGCAGCCGAGAGGTGCACTTCGTCGCTGCGCTCGAGCAGCACGCCCCGGCCGACGCCGTTCGGGTGGCCGCCGCTGCCGACGCGAGCGGGTTCGCCGGCACCGTCGTGTTCGACCGCTTCCAGCCGTGGCTGCCGCAGCAGGGGCAGGCATCGTTCGCCTGGACGATCATCGGCGCGATCGGGCAGCAGACCGCCGGAGCGCTGACTGTCTCGGCCGTGCCGGGATACCGCCAGCATCCGGCATCCGTCGCCCAGGCGAGCGCGACGCTCGCCGCGCTCCACCCCGGCCGGCACCGGCTGCTGCTCTCGGCCGGCGACGCAATCGATGAGCATGTCGCCGGCGGCTACTGGCCCGAGGCGCATGAGCGCGCAGCGCGGCTTTTCGAATCGGCCGAGATCGTCCGCAAGCTCTTCACGGGATCGGTCAAGGGCAGCGATGTGCGCCACGCGGGTGCGCACCACCGCCTCGAGACCTCGCGGCTGTGGACCATGCCCGCCAAGCCGCCCGGCGTGCAGCTGTGGGCCGGCGGCCCGATGAGCGCCCGCCGCGCGGGTCGCGAGGGATACGGAATCGTCGTGCAGGCTGCAGCTCCCGAGCGCATGCAGGCGCTGCTGCGCGCGTTCCGCGACGGCGCGCGCGAGGGCGGCCACGCTCCGGGGCGGGCGAGCGTCCATGCGCAGCTGTCGTGGGCGCCGACGGACGACGAGGCGATCGCGAACGCTCTTCGCGACTGGCCGATGGCCGGTCTGCGCTTTCCGCGCGGTGACATCCGCTCGCCGTTCGACGTCGCGCAGCTCGCCCGCGCGGTCATGCCCGACGACCTGCGCGAGCGCATCCCGGTGAGCGCCGACCCGGCCGTGCACGCCGCTCACCTGCGCGCGCTGTTCGCGCTCGGCTTCGACACCGTGCATGCGCAGAACGTCGGGCGCGAGCAGGATGCCTGGATCGAGACCTACGCGCGCGAGATCGCGCCGGACCTGGAGTGACGGATGCAGATGATGACGGTCTGGGCCCTGCCCGGAATCGGTGAGGTGCAGCCGGGCGACGACCTCGCGGAGCTCATTCTCGGCGCGCTGAGGGACCCTGCGCTGCAGGATGAATCGCTCGAGGACGGTGACGTGCTCGTCGTCACCTCGAAGATCGTCTCGAAGGCCGAGGGACGCATCGTGCAGGCTGAAGACCGCGAAGCGGCGATCGCCGCCGAGACCGTGCGCGTCGTCGCCACCCGGCCGCGCGCCGACGGCGGCGTCACACGGATCGTGCAGAATCGGCTCGGCATCGTGGGGGCCGCGGCCGGGGTGGACGCCTCGAACACGGCATCCGGCACGGTGCTGCTGCTGCCGCTGGATCCGGATGCCAGTGCGCGCGACCTGGCCCGCGCGCTGCGCACCGCCACCGGCGCCGAGATCGGCATCATCATCAGCGACACCCTCGGCCGCCCCTGGCGCGAGGGTCAGACCGACGTCGCGATCGGAGCGGCCGGGGTGCACGTGTTCGACAGGCTCGCCGGCGAGGTCGACAGCGCCGGGCGTCCGCTGATCGTCACGCTGCCGTGCATCGCCGATGAGCTCGCCGCCGCGGGGGACCTCGTCAAGGGGAAGCTGAGCGGATGCCCGGTCGCGGTGGTCCGCGGAATGGGCCGCGTCGTCGGCGCGCTGGATCTGCCGGGGGCCGCGAGCATCGTGCGCGACTCGGCGAAGGACATGTTCCGCGTCGGCGCCGATGAGGCGTACCGGGCGGGTTTCGAAGATGGTCGCAGTTCGACGGATGCACGTGCATTGGCGCGCGCCGAGGAGGAGTTCTGATGCTGAAGCTGGGTTACAAGGCGTCTGCGGAGCAGTTCGGTCCGCGGGAGCTGGTCGAGATCGCTGTCGCGGCGGAGGGTCATGGGTTCGAGTCGGTGGCGGTGAGCGATCATTTTCAGCCGTGGCGGTACACCGGCGGGCATGCGCCGTTCTCGATCGCGTGGGCGGCGGCCGTGGGGGAGCGGACGTCGCGGATCCGGATCGGGACGAGTGTGATGACGCCGACGTTCCGGTACAACCCGGCGGTGATCGCGCAGGCGTTCGCGACGCTGGGGATGCTGAACCCGGATCGGGTGTTCCTGGGTGTCGGCACCGGCGAGGCGCTCAATGAGATCGCGACAGGGTTCCGGGGTGCGGGGGAGCAGGAATGGCCGGAGTTCCGTGAGCGGTTCGCCCGGCTGCGGGAGGCGGTGCGGCTGATGCGGGCGCTGTGGAAGGGCGATCGGGTCTCGTTCGAGGGGGAGTACTACTCCACCCATGACGCGTCGATCTACGACGTGCCCTATGGCGGCATCCCGGTGTACATCGCCGCGGGTGGGCCGATGGTGGCGAAGTATGCCGGGCGTGCGGGCGATGGGTTCATCTGCACTTCCGGCAAGGGCCGGGAGCTGTATGAGGACAAGCTGGTCCCGGCGGTGAAGGAGGGACTGGCGGCGTCCGGGCGCTCCTTCGAGCAGATCGATCGGATGATCGAGATCAAGATCTCGTATGAGGAGACGGAGGAGGTGGCGCTGGAGAACACCAGGTTCTGGGCGCCGTTGTCGCTGTCGAAGGAGCAGAAGCACGACATCACCGACCCGATCGAGATGGAGCAGGCGGCGGATGCGCTGCCGATCGAGCAGGTCGCGAAGCGGTGGATCGTCGGCACCGACCCGGATGCGGTCGTCGCGCAGGTCAAGGAGTACGTCGACTGGGGCTTCAACCACCTCGTCTTCCATGCCCCCGGCGATGATCAGGAGCGCTTCATGACACTCTTCGAGCGGGACCTCGCACCGAGGCTGCGAGCGCTCGAGGCGCCCGGGGCCTGACGCTCGCCCTCCCCTCCGCCTCGCCGACACCCCCACCTCCCGTCGACACCCCCACGTGCGGGCGCCGATACGCAGGGGTGTGGGCGAGTACTGGGGGTGTCGGCGAGCTCAGGCGCCGCGCTCGGCGGCGACAAGCGCACGGGTGGCGGGGGCGACCTCCTGGCCGTACACGGCGATGGCGTTCGGGTCGTCGCCGGCGAGGATGAAGCCGCTCATGCCGTACTCCAGCGTCAGCACGGCGAGTTGCTCGGCCCACTGGGCTGGCGGTCCCATGAGCAGCTGCGGATTCGTCTCGGCGGCGAAGCGGCCGTTGATGTTCACCAGACGCCGGATCTCGCTGGGGTCACGGCCGGTCGTCGCCGCCGCGTCGTCGATGCGCGCGTTCGACTCGGTGATCTCGTCGAGGCTCTTCATATAGCTCATCGACGGCAGCCAGCCGTCGGCCTTGCGTCCGATCAGCCGCAGCATCCGCGGCTTCAGCGCGCCCAGCCAGATGCCGACGGCGTGTGCCGGAGCTGGGCCGCGCTTCGCGCCGACGACCTTGTGGTGCTTGCCGTCGACGACGAGCCGCTCGGTGTTATCGGCGTCCCAGATGCCGCAGATGATGTCGATGCCCTCCTCCAGGGCCGTGACCGACTCGCCGGCAGTGAGGCGCTTGCCGCCCATTGCGACGATCGGGTCCCAGAATCCGCCGGCGCCAAGACCCAGCTCCACGCGCCCGCCGCTCAGCAGATCGAGGCTGGCGACGGCACGGGCCAGTACGGCCGGTCCTCGCAGCGGCAGGTTGATCACATTGCCCGACAGGCGTATGTGGGTGGTCTTCGCGGCCACGTAGCTCAGCAGCGTCCACGTGTCGAGGAACGCCGGCTGGTAGGGGTGGTCCTGAAACGTCGCCAGGTCGAGCCCCGCTGCTTCGGATGCCTGTGCCAGCTGCACCGCGTGCTGTGGCACCCGGTTCGTCGGAGTGATGAAGGTGCCGAAGAGCAGGTCGTGACCATAGTCCGTCATGATGCCTGATAACGCCGTGACGGCATAGAAGCTTCCCACTGCCCAAGCATCACAAAAATCGAATGGTGATCATCGCGAATGATCGCTTTTCTTTATGAGTGGAACCGGTCATCCTGAGAGCATGACCACCCCTGTGCTCCCTGCATCCGACACCTCAGCCGACCTGGCAGCGCTCGCCGACGACGCCGTCGCGCTCGTGCGCCAGTGGCTGATCGAAAGCCGCGATGTTCCCGTGGATGCTGCCGCGCAGCGTCTCGCCGGAGTCCTCCGTGACGAGAACGGGCTGGACTTCACCGTCGGCTTCGTCGACGGCGTCGTGCGGCCGGAGGACACGAAGGTCGCCGCTCGCAACCTCCGCGACATCGTGCCGCTCACCCCGAAGTTCCTGCCCGCACCGCTGCGCGGCGCCATTGCCCTCGGTGGCGCGTTCGCGCCGATACTGCCCGGCATCGTCGTGCCCATCAGCCGGCGCGTGCTGCGCAGCATGGTGCGTCACCTGATCGTCGATGCGCGCGACGCGCAGCTGAAGTCGGCGATCCGCCGCATCCGCTCTGCCGAGAACGTCCGCCTGAACGTCAACCTGCTCGGTGAGGCGATCCTCGGCAAGGAAGAGGCCGAGCGCCGACTGGCCGGCACCCGTCGCCTGCTCGAGCGCGACGACGTCGACTACGTCTCGATCAAGGTGTCGTCCACCGTCGCACCGCACAGCCCCTGGGCCTTCGACGAGGCCGTCGCCGATGCCATCCAGGCGCTGCACCCGCTGTACGAGGTCGCAGAGTCCAACGGCACCTTCATCAACCTCGACATGGAGGAGTACAAGGACCTCGACCTCACGATCGCGGTCTTCACGGGCATCCTCGATCGCCCCGAGTTCAAGAACGTCGAGGCCGGCATCGTGCTGCAGGCCTACCTGCCCGACGCACTCGGCGCGATGATCCGACTGCAGGAGTGGGCGGCGGCCCGCGTCGCCGAGGGCGGCGCCCCGATCAAGGTGCGCGTCGTGAAGGGCGCCAACCTGCCCATGGAGACCGTCGACGCCGAAGCCCACGGCTGGGAGCTGGCGACCTGGTCGACCAAGCAGGAGTCGGATGCCTCGTACAAGGCCGTCCTGGACTACTCGCTCACCGCTGAGCGTGTGAAGAACGTGCGCATCGGGGTCGCCGGCCACAACCTGTTCGACATCGCCCTGGCCTGGCTGCTCGCCGAGAAGCGCGGCGCCACGCAGGGCATCGAGTTCGAGATGCTCCTCGGCATGGCATCTGCCCAGGCCGAGGTCGTCAAGCGCACCGTCGGCTCGCTGCTGCTGTACACGCCGGTCGTGCACCCGGACGAGTTCGACGTCGCGATCGCGTACCTGATCCGCCGCCTCGAAGAGGGCGCGAGCCAGGAGAACTTCATGTCGGCAGTGTTCGACCTCGACTCGGACCCGAAGCTGTTCGAGCGCGAGAAGCAGCGCTTCCTGGCATCCGTCGCCTCGATGCCCACCGAGGTGCCCGGGCCGAACCGCACTCAGAACCGCAGCCGGCCCGCCGCCGCGGCGGCTGTGGACGGCTTCGCGAACACCCCCGACACCGACCCGTCGCTGGCGGCCAACCGCGCGTGGGCCGACGGCATCCGCGCCCGCATGCAGGGATCGACGCTCGGCGACGACACCGTCGCCGCGAACACGCTCAGCACCACCGGTCAGGTCGACGAGCGCATCGCGACCGCCGTCGCCGCCGGCGAGGCGTGGCGCGCGCTGGGCGCCGCCGGCCGCGCCGAGATCCTGCACCGCGCCGGTGACGTGCTCGAAGCGCGCCGCGCCGAGCTGCTCGAGGTGATGGGCTCCGAGGCCGGCAAGGTCATCGAGCAGGGTGACCCCGAGGTCTCCGAGGCGATCGACTTCGCGCACTACTACGCCGAGAGCGCCAAGAAGCTCGCCGACATCGACGGTGCGACCATGCAGCCGGTCGGGCTCACCGTCGTCACCCCGCCGTGGAACTTCCCGGTCGCGATTCCCGCCGGCTCCGTGCTGTCGGCCCTCGCCACCGGCTCGCCGGTGATCATCAAGCCCGCACGCCAGGCACGCCGCTCCGGCGCCGTCATGATCGAGGCGCTGTGGGAGGCCGGCGTGCCGCGCGACGTGCTGCAGTACGTGCAGCTCGACGGACGCGAACTGGGCACGAAGCTCGTCAGCGACCCGGCCGTGGGCCGCGTCATTCTCACCGGCGGGTTCGAGACGGCCGAGTTGTTCCGGGGCTTCCGCGCCGACCTGCCCCTGCTCGCCGAGACCAGCGGCAAGAACGCCCTGATCGTCACGCCGTCGGCCGACCTCGACCTCGCCGCCAAGGACGTCGTGTACTCGGCGTTCGGCCATGCCGGACAGAAGTGCTCCGCCGCATCCCTCGTCGTGCTCGTCGGCTCGGTCGCGAAGTCCGAGCGGTTCCGCCGCCAGCTGCTCGACGCGGTCAGCGCTTACGAGGTCGGCGACCCGAGCGTCGGCTCGACGCGCATCGGTCCCCTCATCGGACCGGCCGAGGGCAAGCTGCTGAGCGCCCTGACCGAGCTGCACCCCGGCCAGTCGTGGATGCTCGAGCCGAAGAAGCTCGATGAGACCGGCAAGCTCTGGCGCCCGGGCATCCGTGAGGGTGTCGAGCCCGGCAGCGAGTTCCACCTGGTGGAGTACTTCGGACCGGTGCTGGGCGTGATGACCGCCGAGACGCTGGACGAGGCCATCGACATCGTCAACGCCATCGAATACGGCCTGACCTCGGGTCTGCATTCGCTCGATGAGGACGAGATCCAGCTGTGGCTCTCGCGTATCGAGGCCGGCAACGTGTACGTCAACCGCGGCACCACCGGCGCGATCGTGCAGCGCCAGCCGTTCGGCGGCTGGAAGAAGGCCGCCGTCGGCGCCGGATCCAAGGCCGGCGGTCCGAACTACCTCGTCGGCCTGTCGGAGTGGATGGACGCCCCGGTGCACTCCGATACCGCGCCGGACGCCCTGGCCGAGTCGGCCGTGAAGCTCGTCGACGGCGACGACGCAGCCTGGCTGCGCGGTGCGCTGGCGACCGACATCGACGCGTGGGCCGATGAGTTCGGCATCGTCCGGGATGCCACGGGCCTCACCACCGAGCAGAATGCGCTGCGCTACCAGGCGATTCCCGCCGCGATCCGCTTCGAGGGCGACCGCGTCGCCGAGCTCATCCGCGTCGCCGCCGCCGGTGTGCGCGCCGGCTCCCGCGTGACCGTGAGCACGGCTGCACCGCTGCCGACGCCGATCGTCACGTGGCTGGGTTCGCAGGATGTCGTCGTCGTGACCGAAGCCGCAGACGCCTGGGCCGTGCACGCACGTCGCCTGGCGGCAGCCGGCGGCCGGGTGCGCCTGATCGGAACGGATGCCAGTGCCACGGCATCCGCCGTCGACGGCTCGCCGAGCCTGGCGATCTACGCGAACCCCGTGGTCGCGGCGGGTCGCGTCGAACTGCTGACGTTCCTGCGCGAGCAGGCCGTCTCGGTCACCGCGCACCGCTTCGGCACCCCGCACCGCTACGAGATCCCGGTGCTCGCCCCTGTGCGCTGAGAACCCGTGCGCTGAGTCAGCGCGTCCTCGGCGCCGTTCCAGAACAGGCGATCCGGTGAGAACAGGTGGAGATCTCGGTTTTCATCCTGTTCCTGCCGGATCGCCTGTTCTCGTCGGCAGCAGCTTGCAGCGGTGGCCGCAAGTGTGACACTTTGTGTCATACTGAACGCCGACGATTGCGAGGACGCACGTGACGAATCCGCTGACCGGCACCCAGGGCATGCTGCGCGCGATGAACGGCCGAGCGATTCTGGACGCGCTCGCCAGACGCGGCCCGCTCACCAGGGCCGAGCTCATGAACGAGACCGGACTGTCGCGGACGGCCGTCACCCAGGTGCTGCGCTCACTCGAGTCGCGGGGCGGCATCGTGCCGGCCGGTGTCGATCGCGCGACGCAGGGGCCTGCGGCGACGCGCGTGACGCTGAATCCGCGGCTCGGTTATGCCGCCGCCGTGCACATCGACCACCACGACGCGCATGCTGCACTCGTCGATGCGACCGGTGCGGTGCGTGCGGAGGCACACGCACCGCTCTCCGCGGCGTACGACCGCCTCGACGTCGTCACCGCGCTGATCGAGGAGTGCACCGGCGGCGTCGCCCCGGTGCACACCGCCGTGGTGGCTGTGCCCGGAATCGTCACCCGAGACGGAGCGATCCGCGACGACCACGGCCCCGACGGCGGCATCTTCCGCACTGCGCTCGCCGAGCGGATCGGATGCCCGGTGCGCGTCGAGAACGACGTGAACCTCGCGGCCCTCGCAGAGCTGTCCGGCCCGTACGGCCTCGAGCGCTCCAGCTTCACGCTGCTGCTGCTCGACGCCGGACTCGGCGCCGCCTCCGTGCTGGACGGCATCCTGCACCGGGGTGCCGGTGGCATCGCCGGCGAGGTGCAGTATCTGCCGCAGACGCCCCTGCCGCTCGGAGCGCCCGTGGTCGGAGACGCGGTCACCTCCGACCTCGCACTGGACGCCGGGCGCGATCCTGGAATCTCACTGCTGGCGCACCTCGAGGCAGCGGCCGACGGCGACGCCGCAGCGCTGTCGATCGTGACCGAGATCGCCCGTCGCATCACCGTGATCGCCGGCACCATCACCCTGGTGATCGACCCCGGTGCGTTCGTGCTCGGCGGACTCGCCGCGCATCCGGTGATGTTCGATGCCATCCAGGCCGAAGCCGAGGCCTGGGCTGACCGACTGCCGCTGCGGTTCGACGCATCCGCCTTCGGCCGGGAAGCACCCCTGGTCGGCGCCGTCCACGAGGCGGCGGCCGAGCTCCGCTCGATCCTGTTCACCCGCATCCTCTCTCCCGACTCCCGAAAGTCCTGACATGCCCGCACCCCTCATCGAACGGCTGGGTCTGCCCACCGGCACCCGCGCGATCATCCTCAACGCCGACGACTACGGCATGTGCCATGCCGCGAACACGGCGATCTCCGGTCTGCTCGAGGCCGGGCATCTCGACTCGGCGACGATCATGATGCCGTGCCCGTGGGCGCCGGAGGCGGCCGCCTTCGCCGCCGGCCGCCGCGACCTCGACGTGGGCGTGCATCTCGTCCTGACGAGTGAATGGACCCGGTACCGGTGGCGGCCGCTCTCGGGCATCCGATCCTCCTCGCTCGTCGACGTCGACGGGTACTTCCCGCACACCGTGCTCGAGGTCGAGCAGCTGAGCTCTGAGGGCGAGGTGGCCGCCGAGCTCGCCGCGCAGCTCGAGGCCGCGCTCGCTGCGGGAATCGATGTCACGCACCTCGACAACCACATGGGCTCGGTCTACGGGCTCGAGAATGGGCGGAACTTCCTGCCGCAGGTCTTCGAACTCGCTGCTCGTCACGAGCTGCCGTTCCGTCTGCCGCGATTCGCAGCCGGCCCCGGCATGGACCCTGCGCTGCAGTCGCAGGTCGATCAGGCGGCAGCAACAGCGGATGCCCTCGGCATCGTCATCCCGGACCGGATCTGGACCCATCCGTTCGAGCTCAGCGGCGAGGGCACCGCGGCCGAGGAGACCTATGAGCAGGTGCGCGACGGCTTCCTCGACCTGCTGCGCGGCGTGCCCGAGGGCGTGACCGAGATCTACCTGCATCCGATGGACGACGGCGACGAACTGCGCGCCGTCGTCGACTACGGTGCCGCGAAGCGCGGACACGAGCTGCGGCTGCTGGCCGATCCCGCGGTCGCGCAGGTGATCGCGGAGGAGAATCTGGTGCGCGTCGGGTGGCGAGACCTACGGAACGTGCAGCGCGGGGAAGCCCCCGCATCAGCGGCTCCGGCGGCCGGGACAGACCGATGAGCCTCCTCTCCGGCATCCGCGACCGCCGACTCGACGCGGCACCCACCCGTTCGCAGACGGTCGCATTCGGGGCATCCGGCTTCCCGATCCAGTTGATGACGCAGACGTTCTCGGCGTTCGTCGTCTACTTCTACGTCGCGCACCTCGCCGTGCCGGCCGAATGGGTGGCATTCGCGATGATCGCGCACGGCATCCTGAACGCGGCGCTGAACCCGGTGGTCGGCGCGATGTCCGACCGGCTGCGCACGCCGTGGGGGCGGCGCATCCCCTGGATCGGTCTCGGCATCGTGCCGCTGGTGGTCGCCTTCGTGCTCGTGTGGATGCCGCCCGAGCTGCCCGCCGCCGGACTGATCGCCTGGTTCCTGGTCGTCGTCGCGGTGTACGACGTCGCTTTCGTCGTGGTCGTGCTGAACATCTCGGCGCTGTTCCCCGAGATCTTCCGCACGACCGAGGAGCGGGCGCGCGGCAACGTGCCCCGGCAGATCTTCGGCATCCTCGGCATGGTGCTCGGCACCGCGATCGCCCCGGCGCTCTACGACGCGCTGGGGTGGCCGGCGATGGCGCTGATCCTCGGCGCGGTGAGTCTCGGGATGCTGCTGTGGTCGTTCCGCAGCGGCATGATCGAACGTCGCGGTGCGGTCGTCGCTGAGGCGCCGATGCCGTGGACGGCGCAGTTGCGCTACACGTTCACCAACCGCGCCTTCGTGCCCTATGTGCTCGGATCGCTGATGGTTCAGACGTCGATCGCGATCATCATCGCCGCGATCCCGTTCTACGTGCGGTACTCGCTGCACGCCGCCGAGGGCGAGGCGAGCGTGCTGCTCGGCGCGATCTTCGCGTCGGCTATCCCGTCGATCATCGGCTGGAGCTGGGTGGTCCGCCGCACGAGCCCGCGCACCGCGCTGCTGATCGGCATCGCGATCTTCGGCATCGCGACACTGGCCTGGCTGCTGCCGGCGACCGTCCTCGCCGCAGCCCTGGTCGGCCTCGGCGTCGGGGTCGGCGTCGGCGGTCTGCTGCAGCTGCTCGAGATCGCCCTGTCGCAGATCATCGACGACGACGCCGATCGCACCGGGCATCGCCGCGAGGGCGTGTACTTCGGCGTGAACGGGTTCGTCGTGCGCGGCGCGGTGGTGCTGCAGGCGATCGTCGCGGCCTGGGTGCTGAACGCCAGCGGGTTCGATGCGACGCTCGGCGACGCGCAGCCGGATGCCGTCGACGGGGGCATCCGGATCATGCTCGCTGTCGTGCCACTCGGCTTCACCGCCCTCGCCTGGCTGTGCTTCTGGCTCTACCCGATCCGCCGCCGCTGATCCGTCACCCGTTCAGCCGCCGACACCCCCAGTTCTCGCCGAGACCCCTGCGTATGGGCGCCCATACGGAGGGGTCTCGACGGAAGGCAGGGGTGTCGGCGAAGGGGATCAGGTTACGTAGCCGTCGGCCACCGAGAGCGCGTCGTCCAGCACCGCGAGGCCTCGCACCAGATCGTCTTCGCTGATCACCAGCGGCGGGGCGACGTGCATGCGATTGAAGTGCGTGAACGGCCACACGCCGCCCTTCTTCGCGGCAGCAGTGAAGGCGCCCATCGGGGCAGCATCCGATCCCGACGCGTTGAACGGCACCAGCGGCTCGCGCGTCTCGCGATCGCGCACCAGCTCCACGGCCCAGAACAGGCCGCGCCCTCGGACCTCGCCGACGCTCGGGTGCGTGTCGACCCACGCTCGCACCGTCGGCTCGACGACGCGCTCGCCGAGGTCGCGCACGCGCTCGAGGATGCCGTCCCGCCGGAACACCTCGAAGGTCGCCACACCGGCGGCACACGCCAGCGGATGCCCGGAGTAGGTGAGCCCGCCGGGGAACGGCGTCTTGTCGAAGTGCTCTGCGATGGTATCCGAGATGACGACGCCGCCGAGCGGCACGTAGCCGGAGTTGATGCCCTTCGCGAAGGTGATCAGGTCGGGCCGGCCGTCGTACGCGTCGATGCCGAACCACTCGCCGAGCCGGCCGAAGCCGACCATCACCTCGTCGGCGATGTACACGATGCCGTGCCGGTCGCACAGTCCGCGAACGCCCTGCAGATACCCCGGCGGCGGCACGAGCACTCCGTTGGTGCCGACCACCGTCTCGATGATGATCGCCGCGATCGTCGACGGGCCCTCCAGCAGGATCGTCTGCTCGAGGTGCTCGAGCGCGCGCTGCGCCTCCTCCTCGATCGTTGTCGAGTGGAACGCCGAGCGGTACAGGTACGGTCCGAAGAACCGCACGGCACCTGCGTCGCTGACCTCGTTCGCCCAGCGCCGCGGGTCACCGGTGAGCGAGATCGCGGTCGACGTCGAGCCGTGATAGCTGCGGTACATCGAGAGCACCTTGCGGCGGCCTGTCACCTGGCGGGCCATGCGCACGGCGTACTCGTTCGCCTCGGCGCCGCCGTTGGTGAAGAACACCTTCTCGAACCCGTCGGGCGCGACCTCGCTGATCAGGCGCGCGAGCTCGCCGCGCACGTCGTTCGCGATGGCCGGCTGGATCGTGGCGAGGCGCCCGGCCTGCTGCTGGATCGCGGCGACGAGATCGGGATGCTGATGCCCGAGGTTCAGGTTGACCAGCTGGCTCGAGAAGTCGAGGTAGGCGTTGCCGTCGTAGTCCCAGAACGTCGATCCCTCGCCCGCGGCGACGGGCAGCGGATCGATGAGGGCCTGCGCGCTCCACGAGTGGAACACGTGGGCGCGATCGTCGGCGCGCACCTGTGCGGCCGCGTCGGCTTCGGGAAGCGGATGCTGATCGCCGTGGCGATCGGTGTACTGCGTCATGTCCCTGTCTCCTTCGGCGGGGTCAGTGGTTGCTCGGGAAGCCGAGGTCGACCTGGGCGGGGGTGTGGTCGGGCCAGCGGGTGGTGACGACCTTGGAGCGGGTGTAGAAGCCGATCGACTCGGGGCCGTAGATGTGAGCGTCGCCGAACAGCGAGTTCTTCCAGCCGCCGAAGGAGAAGGCGCCGACCGGCACGGGGATCGGCACGTTGACGCCGACCATCCCGACCTCGATGTCGAACTCGAACTGGCGGGCGGTGCCGCCGTCGCGGGTGAAGATGGCGGTGCCGTTGCCGTACGGGTTGGCATTGATGAGCTCGACCGCGTCGGCGTAG
Organism: Microbacterium alcoholitolerans; assembly: GCF_050408615.1. Classification (NCBI taxonomy): domain Bacteria; kingdom Bacillati; phylum Actinomycetota; class Actinomycetes; order Micrococcales; family Microbacteriaceae; genus Microbacterium; species Microbacterium alcoholitolerans. The sequence goes on from NZ_JBNTKD010000001.1 coordinate 2,507,432, forward strand.
CTGTCGACGCGGACGACTGACAGCACCGGCCCGAAGATCTCGTCCTCGTAGACCTTCATGCCGGGGCGCACGTTGTCGAGCAGGCTGACGCCGGTGAAGAATCCGTCGCCCTCGAAGTGCTTCTGCGTGCCGTCGACGACGACCGTGGCGCCTTCCGCCTCGGCGCCGGTGACGTACGAGGCGACCCTGTCGCGGTGCTCGCGGGTGATCAGCGGACCCATCTCGCTGGACGAGTCCGTGCCCGCCCCGATGCGCAGCTCGCCGATGCGCGATCGGATGCCCTCGACCAGGCCGTCCGCGATGTCGCCGACGGCGACCAGCACCGAGACGGCCATGCAGCGCTCGCCGGCGGAGCCGTACGCGGCCGAGACCGCAGCCGCTGCGGCGCCGTCGAGATCGGCGTCGGGCATGACGACCATGTGATTCTTCGCGCCGCCGAGCGCCTGCACGCGCTTGCCGTTGGCCGCGGCGCGCTCATAGATCGACTTCGCGATCGGGGTGGAGCCGACGAAGCTCACCGCGCCGATGTCCTTCGAGTCGAGCAGCGTGTCGACGGCGACCTTGTCGCCGTTGACGACGTTGAGCACGCCGTCCGGGAGCCCAGCCTGCTGGAACGCCTTCGCCATCCAGATGGCGGCAGAGGGGTCCTTCTCGCTGGGCTTGAGCACGACGGTGTTGCCGCAGGCGATGGCCGAGGCGACCATCCACAGCGGAACCATCACCGGAAAGTTGAACGGCGTGATGCAGGCGACGACGCCCACCGGCTGCTTGACCGAGTGCACGTCCACGCCGCGTGAGACCTGCTCGGCGCGCTCGCCCTTGAGGTGGTGCAGCAAGCCGGCTGCGAACTCGACGTTCTCGATGCCGCGGGAGACCTCGCCCGCGGCATCCGACAGCACCTTGCCGTGCTCGCTCGTGACGATCGCGGCGAGCTCGTCGGTTCGCTCGGCGAGGATCTGCCGCAGCCGGAAGAACACGTCGGCGCGCTTGATCAGAGTGGACGAGCGCCATCCCGGCGCTGCGGCCTTCGCAACGGCGATCGCGTGCTCGACCTCTTCGGCAGAGGCGGTGGCGACCTGGCGGTGCGCCTCGCCCGTGGCGGGGTTGTAGACCGGCAGCGTGCGGGCGGTCTCGCCTGCGTCTGCGCCGTCGATGAAGTGGCGGATCGTGGTCACGGGATGCTCCTCGTCGAGTCGGTCGGGGTTTCCGCACACAATGACCGGATGGTCACGACGGATTGATTCCCATGCTGACACCGGAGAGGATGAGACGGTGCTCACAGATCGTCAGGACTTCGTCTCGCCTCGGACAGATCGTCCGGAGGGTGCGGCGCTGCCGCGAGTGGCGGATGTGCTGCAGGTCGAGGCGCTGCGCCGCGGACACCCCGAGGTGCTGGTGGGCGGCGAAGCACTGCACACCCCGGTGCGCTGGGTTCACGTCTCGGACAGCGATCAGGTGGCGCGACTGCTCGACGGCGGCGAGCTGCTGCTGACGACGGCCGCCGGCTGGTCGGGATCGGATGCCGCGCTGCGGACGATCGCGAACAGCCTCGCCGACGTCGGGGCTGCCGGGATCGTCATCGAGCTGGGCACGCGCTTCGCCGTCGCACCTCCCGCGCTGATCGCCGCCTGCCGGGCCCGCGGGCTCGCGCTGATCGCGCTCGAGCGCGTGGTGAAGTTCGTCGCGGTCACCGAGGCCGTGCACCGCCAGATCATCTCCGGGCAGCTCCTGGCGCTGCAGGAGCGCCAACGGCTGCACGAGCTGTTCACCGAGCTCAGCCTGCGGGGCGCGCCGGCCGACATCGTGGTGCACGCGACCGCCCGGGCGCTGGGCACGCCGGTCGTGCTCGAGACGCTCGGGCGCGAGGTGGTCACCGCCGATGTGCGGGATGCCAGAGCATCCGACGTCCTCGACGGCTGGGCCGCGCGCTCGCGGGCCGACGCCGACCTGCTCGCGGTTCCCGTGCAGGCGCGCGGGGTGCGCTGGGGCACACTCGTCTCCCTCCCGGGTGCGGCGCATCCAGCGGGGGCGGTGACCGTGCTCGAACTGGCCGCCACAGCCCTGGCGCTGACCCGTCTCGCCGACGGGCCTTCGGCGTGGGCTGCGCTGCCGGCTCGCGATCTCGTCGCCGCGGTCGCCGGCGGCCGGCACACCGGCGTGGACGACGTCGCCACGCGGATGCAGACGGCCGGGCTTCCGCTGCGCGGGCGTGTGCTGTGCGTGCTGGTCGCGCCGCACGCCAACGCGGAACAGGTCGCGAGGCTCGTCGGCGCAGGCGCCGGGGCCGCTGCGGATGTGGATGCACGCGCGCTCGGAGCGGTTCACGACGGCGACGGTGTGGTTCTCATCTCGGCGGCACGAGAGCTGACGACGGCGGAGCTGTCCCTGGGGGCGGGTGACCTGCCGGCCGGCCTGGCCATCGGAACGCCCGCATCGACGGTGGCGCAGCTGCTGGCATCCGTTCGTCCGACGCGACTGCTCGCGTCGCGACTCGGCGCCGGCGAGGTGCGCCGCGTCGACGACCGCCCGCTCACGCGTCTGGTGACGGAGCTGGGCGACGACCATCGGCTGCAGGAGCACAGCGAGCGGATGCTGGCGCCGCTGATCCGCCGCGACGGCGAGACGGGCGGTGACCTCATCCGGGTGCTGCGCGCGGTGGTCGCGCATCCCGGCAACCGCACGGCGGCCGCGGCCGCATCGCACCTCTCGCGCTCGGTGTTCTACCAGCGCCTGGCGCTGATCTCCGAGCTGCTGGGCGTCGATCTCGACGACGGCGAGACCCTCGCCGCCCTGCACCTGGCACTGCTGGCACTGCCCGGGTGAGGCCGCCCCACCGACGAACCCATTCAAATCGGGGGCCGACACGCCAGATGTCGGACAGGCTGCCAGGTTTCGTCCGACTTCTGGCGTGTCGGCCCCCGGAATGTATCGGCGCACCGGCTCACGAGTCGAAACCCATCCCGATGGCGTCTAGCGTCTTCAGCAACAGGTTGCGCCTGCCCTCGTTGTGATCGGCGCGATCCATCGACGCGCGCACCAGGTTCACGCCGACCGCCGCGGCGGGCTCGGGCGGGAACGGGATCGGCTTCGTGCGCACCATCTCGAGCTGCGTGCGCTCGGTCTCGGCTCCGGCGAGCTTGTCGAGCATCACGTCTGCGGCGAAGCGGGTCGCGCCGACGCCCAGCCCGGTGAACCCCGTCGCGTAGGTGACGCGTCCGCCGCGGGCGAGGCCGAAGAACGCGCAGAACCGGCTGCTGGAGTCGATCGCGCCGGCCCAGCGGTGCGTGAACTTCAGCCCCTCCAGCTGCGGGAAGGTGGTGAAGAAGTGCGAGGCGAGTCGGCGGTACGACTCCGGTCGCTCCTCGTACTCTGCGCGCACCTTGCCGCCGAAGTGATAGACAGCGTCGTATCCGCCGAACAGGATGCGATCGTCGGCGCTCATCCGGTAGTAGTGGAACTGGTTCGCGGAGTCGCTGAGCCCCTGCCGGCTCTTCCAGCCGATGCTGGCGCGCTGCTCGGCGCTCAGCGGCTCGGTCATCAGCACGTAGTCGTACACCGGGACTGTCATGAACCGGTTGCGCTTGAGCAGAGACGGGAACACGTTGGTCGCCAGCGCCACGTGGTCGGCGGTAACCACACCGCCACCGTCGACGGTGACGGTCTGCACGCCCTTTCCGCTGAGTCCTGTGACGCGGCTGTGCTCGTGGATCTCGACACCCAGCTCGGTCGCCACGCGGGCGAGCTCGACGGCCAGTTTGGCGGGCTGGATCATCGCGCACCCGCGGCGATCCCAGTTGCCGGCAAGGTAGGTGGGCGAGTGAACCTCGGCGCGCACGGCGTCCTGATCGAGGAACCCGTCACCGTGCATCCACTCGATCTGGTGCGGTTCGGTTGCGACCGCGAGCTGGCCGGTGCGCTCCCAGTCGATGTCCATGCCGTACTTCTCCACGGCGGCTTCGATGCCGTCCAGATTCGCCAGGCCCACCCGCTCGAGCTGATCCATCTCGTCGGGCCAGCGGTTCATGCCGTTCTCGTAGCCGTGAGTGAGACTCGCCTCGCAGAATCCGCCGTTGCGGCCGGATGCCGCCCAGCCCACCCGTGCGGCCTCGAGCAGCACGACCCGGCGCTGCGGGTCGCGCTCCTTCGCGCGCACGGCGGTCCACAGCCCCGCGTAGCCGCCGCCGACGATGACGAGATCCGTGCGCACCTGGCCGCGCAGCGGCGGGTAGGAGGGCCGGTCGATGTCATCGAGCCAGAACGTCGCATGCCTGGTGTCGCGCAGGGCGTCGTCGATCAGCGCGTCGGCGGGCGGGAAGCGCTCGAAGACGGTGGTGCCCATCAGCGCGTTCCCCAGTTGTAGAAGTCCTTGTGCAGGCCTGCATAGAGGAAGCTCTCGGTGTGCGTGACGCCGGGGATCGAGCGCACGCGCGAGGAGACGAGTTCGAGAAGATCCTCATCGGTCTCGCAGATCGCCTCGGCGAGCACATCGAACGATCCGAGCGTCACGACGACATACGCGAACTCGTCGATGGCCTTGATGGCCTCGGCGAGCTCTCGAGGATCGCCGGTGGTGCGGATGCCGACCATCGCCATCCGCGAGAAGCCGAGCTGACGCGGATCGGTGACGGCCACGATCTGCACGACACCGGCATCCGTCAGCCGCTGTACGCGCTGGCGGACGGCCGCCTCGCTGAGACCCACCGTGCGACCGATCTCGGCATACGGCCGCCGGCCGTCCTGCTGCAGGAGCTCGATGATCTGCTTGGAGACGTCGTCCAGCACGGGGAGTTTCGACTTGTCGGTCACGTGTCGATCCTGACACTCGAAACGGATGGATGCAACTGATTCCGCAGAAAAGACCGCGGAATACTTCCGATTCCGTAGCCGTCGATCTAGAGTGGGGCCATGCCCACGACGACGTTGCAGAATCACATCGCGGGAGAGTACTGCGACGCCCACGCCGCAGAGCGCCTCGACCTGATCGACCCTGCCACAGAAGAGGTGTACGGCAGCATCCCCCTCTCCGACGATGCCGACATCGATGCCGCGTACGCCGCAGCGACGGCGGCGTTCCCGGCCTGGCGCGATGCGACGCCGGCCGAGCGTCAGCTCGCGCTGTTCCGGATCGCGGATGCCATGGCCGAGCGTGCCGACGAGTTCGCCGACCTCGAATCGCAGGACACCGGCAAGCCGCGCGCCAGCCTCGTCGCCGACGAGATCGAGCAGTCCATCGACCAACTGCGCTTCTTCGCCGGTGCAGCGCGCAGCCTCGAAGGCCGGGCGGCAGGGGAGTACCTCGCCGGGCACACCTCGTACGTGCGCCGCGAGCCCATCGGCGTGATCGGCCAGGTCACGCCGTGGAACTACCCGCTGAACATGGCCGTGTGGAAGATCGCTCCTGCGCTCGCCGCAGGCAACACCGTGGTGCTGAAGCCCGCCGAATCGACTCCGCAGTCGACGCTGCTGCTCGCCGAGATCGTCGCCGAGCACACACCGGCCGGCACGCTGAACGTCGTGCTCGGGGCGCGAGAGACGGGTGCGGCGCTCATCGCGCACCCGGCGCCGCAGATGGTCGCGATCACCGGGTCGGCGCGGGCCGGCATGGCGGTCGCCGAGTCCGCGGCATCCGATCTCAAGCGCGTGCATCTCGAGCTCGGAGGCAAGGCACCCGCGATCGTCTTCGACGACGCCGCTCTCGACAAGGCGGTGGATGCCATCGTCGCCGCCGCGTTCTTCAACGCCGGTCAGGACTGCACCGCCGCGACCCGCGTGATCGCGCACGCGTCGGTGCACGACGAGCTGGTGAGCGCTCTGGTCGCCAGGACGCAGACACACGCCCGCACCGGCGGACCGCACGAGGAGGGTGTGTTCTACGGGCCGCTCTCGAGCGCTGCGCAGTTGGCTCAGGTGCGGGGCTTCATCGACAGGCTGCCCGCGCACGCCAAGATCGAGACCGGCGGCCGCCGTCAGGGCGAGACCGGGTACTTCTTCGAGCCGACCATCGTCTCGGGCATGCGCCAGGATGACGAGGCGGTGCAGAACGAGGTGTTCGGACCGGTGCTGACCGTGCAGTCCTTCTCCGACGACGACGAGGCACTGGGACTCGCCAACGGCGTGCGCTACGCGCTCGCAGCATCCGTCTTCACCCGCGATCACAGCCGGGCGATGCGCTTCACGCGCGATCTCGACTTCGGCTGCGTCTGGGTGAACACGCACATCCCGTTCGTGTCGGACATGCCGCACGGCGGGTTCAAGCACTCCGGCTACGGCAAGGACCTCTCGCAGTACGGCTTCGACGACTACACCCGCGTCAAGCACGTCATGACCGCTTGGGCGTGACGCGCGTGCTCACGTCACGAGCGTGACTGAGAACAGGACATTCGACGAGGACAGGATGGTTTTACAGCATCCGTCCTGGTCTGGGCGTTCGTCCTGTTCTCGGGTGTGGGCTGACCTGCGACCGCCTCAGGTCAGCGTCTTCACGTGGCGGCGCTCGTGCAGCGTCAGACCGGGGCGCTCGTCGAGCTTCGTGCCGCCGTCGGATGCCCAGCCGTGCCGCTCGTAGAACGCCGCGGCCCGGTCGTTGCCCTCCAGCACCCAGAGGTACGCGACCTCATGGCCCTCGGCGCGGAGCGCCTCTTCGACCGCGGCGACCAAGGCGTGACCGACACCGGTCGACCAGGCGTCCGGGTGGACGTAGATGCCCCAGAGCTCGCCTGTTCCGGGCGCATCGTCATCGCGGGCGGCGCCGTACCCGGCCCAGCCGACGAGCCGGTCGTCGCGCTCGACCACGAGGGTGCGCGAACTCCGCTCGGAGTCGGCCATGAAGCGCGCCCAGTTCGCCTCGCGCTCGGCGATCGACAGTCCGTCGAGCACCTCCTGCGGCATCAGCCCGCGATACGCGGCCTGCCAGCTGCGCACGTGCACCACAGCGAGCCCATGGGCATCAGAGACGGTCGCATTGCGGACCAGCATCCGATCAGCCGGCATTGCGCCGCGCTTCCCACCCGCTGCGCACCATCTCATCGACGGTGTGGCGCATCCGCCAGTCCAGATCGCGTGCCGCGAGCTCGCCGGTTGCGACGATGCGGTCAGGGTCACCGGGGCGACGCGGCCCGATCGCCGGGGTGAACTCGATGCCGGTGACGCGCACCATGGCATCCATGATCTGCTTCACGCTCAGCCCGTCGCCGGAGCCGAGGTTGTACGCCGGCTCGATCGGCTCGCCGCCGGCGAGGCGCTTGGCGGCCTCGACGTGCGCCGCGGCGATGTCGCCGACGTGCACGTAGTCGCGGACGTTCGTGCCGTCGGGCGTGTCGTAGTCGTCGCCGAAGATCGCCGGGGTCTCACCGGCCAGCAGCTTCTCGAAGACGATCGGGAAGAGGTTGTGCGGGCTGACGTCGTAGACGCTCGGGTCGGCGGATCCGACGACGTTGAAATAGCGCAGCGAGGTGTGTCGCAGCGGAGCATCGGATGCCGCGGTCGCGAGACCCTGATCGCGCAGCAGCCACTCGCCGATCAGCTTCGACTCGCCGTACGGGCTCGCGGGGCGCTTCGCGGTGTCCTCGGTGACGAGGGCGACATCCGGCGTGCCGAAGACGGCGGCGGATGACGAGAAGACGATGTTCGCGACTCCAGCGGCCTGCATCGCCTCGAGGATCACCCGGGTGCCCTCGACGTTCTGCGCGTACGTGCGCAGCGGGCGCTGCACGGAGACCCCGGCGTACTTGAAGCCCGCGACGTGGATGACGCCCTCGACGCTGTGCTCGCGCAGCGCGCTCTCGACGAGCTCGCGGTCGAGGATGCTGCCCTCCACCAGTGCCACATCGGCGGGCGCGAACGACGGGCGGCCGCTGGAGAGGTCGTCCAGGATGACGGGCGTGAGGCCCGCCGCGGACAGCGCCCGGACGACGTGTGCTCCGATGTAACCGGCTCCGCCGGTGACCAGCCAAGACATGGACTTCCTTCCGTCGCGCGGGTGCGCAGAGTCAATTGTGCCAGCCGCGTCCCCAGGTCACGCGTCGCGCCGCGGGCCCTCCGCAGGGTGCACCGTGAAGACGTGCGGGGCGCCGAAGCCGGCATCCGCGAAGGCCCGCACGACGGCATCCGACACACTCTCGACCGCCTCGTGCTCGATCAGGGCGATAGCCGCGCCGCCGAACCCGCCGCCGGTCATACGCGCGCCGATCGCACCCTGCGCGAGCGCGGTGTCGACGGCCAGATCGAGCTCCGGCACCGAGATCTCGAAGTCATCGCGCATCGACGCGTGCGAGGCCACCAGCAGCTCGCCGATCGCGCGCGGACCCTGTTCGTCGAGCGCGGAGACGGTGTCGAGCACACGCTGGTTCTCGGTGAGGATGTGGCGCACCCGGCGGAAGGTCACATCGTCCATCAGCTCGGCTGCGCGCAACAGATCGCTGACGTCGGCATCGCGCAGCGATCGGATGCCGAGAAGCTCAGCGCCCCGCTCGCACGACGCCCGGCGCTCGCGGTAACCGCCCGTGGAGTGCGCGTGCGTGACCTGCGTGTCGATCACGAGCACCTCGAGGCCCTCACCGGTGAAGCCGGTGGGCACCGAGCGCGTCTCGAGAGTGCGGCAGTCGAGGAACGTCGCGGCATCGGCCTGGCCGAGCATGGACGCCATCTGGTCCATGATCCCGGTCGGAGCGCCGACGGCTTCGTTCTCGGCGCGGCGGCCGACCTGCGCGAGCGTCACCGGGTCGAGGTCGAGGCCCCAGAGCTCGTTGAGGGCGGATGCCACGGATCCCTCGATCGCCGCGGATGACGACAGCCCCGCGCCGACCGGCACGTCGGAGGCGATCGCGATGTCGACTCCGGTCGGCCGGGCATCCGGCGCGGCCAGCAGAAGCGCCCAGGCGACGCCGAGGGCGTAGGCCGACCATTCCGGCACGCGCAGGTCGCCGGCGCTGGGGAACAGAGTGTCGAGGTCGCTCAGCGACACCTCGACCGGCTCATCGGCGAAGGTCGACGCGACGCGGATGCGGTCGTCATCGCGCAGACTCGCGGCGGCGTACGTGCGCTGCTGGATCGCGAACGGCAGCACATATCCCTCGTTGTAGTCGGTGTGCTCGCCGATCAGATTCACGCGGCCCGGCGCCGACCAGATGCCCTCAGCCTCGTGGCCGTACAGGTCGGCGAACAGCTCGCGTGCGGCGTTCAGTGCGGTCATGCGGTCACCTCCGGGACGGATGCGATGGCGGCGCGCAGACGCTCGGCGGCCACCTCGGGCAGGATCTCGGCGGTCCAGGCGCCCATGGCGGCCTCGGAGCCGGCGAGGAACTTCAGCTTGTCCTCCGCGCGGCGCGGGCTGGTCAGCTCGAGACGCATCCGCACGGTGTCGCGGCCTGCGTTCACCGGGGCCTGGTGCCAGGCCGCGATGTAGGCCGTTGGAGTCTCATACAGGGCATCCACTCCGCGCAGCAGCCGCAGGTAGAGCGGCGCGAGCTCGTCGCGCTCCGCGTCGTTCAGGGCGGCGAAATCGGGCACGTGACGGTGCGGCGTCAGCTGCACCTCGAGCGGCCAGCGGGCGGCGAACGGCACGAACGCCGTCCAGTGCTCGCCCTGCAGCACCACTCGGTCGGAGGCCCGCTCGAACTCGAGCACGCGGGTCATGAGGTCGGGCACGGTGCGGTGGATGCTGTCGAGCAGCCGCTGCGTGCGGGGCGTGACGTACGGGTAGGAGTAGATCTGCCCGTGCGGGTGCGGCAGAGTCACGCCGATCGCCTCACCGCGGTTCTCGAACGGGAACACCTGCTCGATTCCCGGAAGTGCCGAGAGAGCGGCGGTGCGGTCGGCCCAGGCCTCGATGATCGTGCGCGCGCGGGTGACGGACTGGCTGCCGAAGGACCCCTCGTGATCGGGACTGAAGCAGACGACCTCGCAGCGGCCGATGCTGGTGCGGGTGCGGCCGATGCCGAGCTCTGCCATGTCATCGAGTCCGCGGGTCGGGTTCGCCGCTTCGGGCGCGCCGCCGGTGGCCCGGTTCAGAGCGGGGCCGAACGCGGGAGAGCGATTCTCGAACACGGCGACGTCGTAGCGCGAGGGGACCTCGGACGGATTGGTCGGCGTCTGGGGTGCCAGCGGGTCGGCGTCGGCGCTGGGCATCATCACGCGGTTCTGCCGCTTGGTGGCGAACGTGATCCAGTCGCCGGTCAGGATGTCCTGGCGCATGGTGGCCGTCTCCGGCCGCTCGTCGAGCGTGCGGGTGTCGACGCTGCGCTCCGGTCCGAGAGTCGTGCCCGGGTCGTCGAAGTAGAACAGTTCGCGGCCGTCCGCGAGGCGGGTGCTGCGCTTCACGACGCCGGCGCCGAGGTCGTCGATCCGCAACTCCGGAGAATTCTGCATGTTCACGTGAACATGGTATGCGCAGGACCATGATAACGTCAACACGCCGGAGTTGCGGCGCGTCAGGCGCGTGAGGCGCGTGAGGCGCGTGAGGGGCGGGAGGGTGGATGCCGGAAGCAGGGCGGACTTCAGCGGCGCAGACGGGCCGCGTGTCGATGGCGCAGGTCGCCGTCCGCGCGGGCGTGTCGAATCAGACCGTCTCGCGCGTCGCCAATGACAGTCCGCGGGTCGATCCAGCAACACGCCGGCGGGTCGAGCAGGCCATGGCTGAGCTCGGCTACCGGCCCAACCGCGCAGCCCGCGCTCTGCGCACCGGACGCACGCAGACGCTGGGGCTGGTCGCGCAGACCCTCGCCACAGTCGGCAACTCCCGCATGCTGCAGGCCGTCGCCGATGCGGCATCCGTTCGCGGCTACGCGCTCGCGGTCGTCACCCTCGGCGAGGACGGCGACATCGCCCAGGCCTTCGACCGACTGCACGACCAGGGCGTTGACGGAGCGATCGTGCTGAACGAGGCGACGGTGCTCGCGCGGGATGTCGCCGCCGCCGGCATCCGCCTCGTCGTCGTCGATTCGCCGCCGGACGCCCGCTTCGCCGTCGTCGCGACCGACCACGCAGCCGGGGCGCGCGCCGCGACCGAGCGGCTGCTCGCCGCAGGCCACCACGCCGTTCATCATCTCGCCGGGCCTGCAGGATCCTTCGCAGCGACCGAACGCGAGCGCGGCTGGCGCGAGGCGCTGTCGGATGCTGGAGTCCAGGCGCCGGAGATTCTGCGGGGAGACTGGAGCGCAGCGTCCGGCCACGCGCAGACGCAGCGGATTCTGGCCACCGCGAAGGGCATGTCAGCGCTGTTCGCGGCCAACGACCAGATGGCGCTCGGAGCCCTGCGTGCGCTCGCCGAGGCCGGCCGGCGCGTCCCGGAGGACGTCGCCGTGATCGGCTTCGACGACGTCGCAGATGCCGCCGAGTACCGCCCGCCGCTGACCACCGTCCGCCAGGACTTCGACGCGCTGGGAGACAGAGCGGTGCGGAGCGTCATCGCCCTCATCGACGGCGAGACACCCGAAGACCTGCGACTGGTGCCGACACTGGTTTCCCGCCGAAGCGGCTGAGCACCCAGGTCGAGACGGCTGCGGGTCAGACCTGCAGCGCGTCCGCGGGAATGCGGGTGACGTGGCCGTCGGCCCACCTGATCGTCGACGCGTCCGACAGTACCGGCACCCCCTCGACACCGCCCGCGCCGCCGTCGCTCGCACTGAGATGCACGCCCAGTGCGTGCCAGCGGCCCGCGAGCGGCTCGACGTCGATCCACGGCGCGGCCGTTCGCCCGGCGAGCGGAGTCACGTCGTCCTGCACGAGAACGTCGGATGCCCTGGCATCCGATCCGTCCAAGACGACCACCCCGGTGCTGAGCCGTGACGTCCGCGCCCATGCGCCGTCAAGAGTCTCGATCTCGCCCGTCACCGCCCACCCGCCGATGCGGAGCACGTCGCCATCGCGCACATCGTCTCCCTCGTGCACCCGCACGAATCGCACTTCCCACGCGCCGCGCACGACAGACACGGTCTCGATCCTCGGCCCCACCTCGGTGTGCCCGGTGTGCGCGCCGACGCCGTGGTCGGCCGGCGCGGCGAAGCCGATCGGCCAATGTGCTCGCGCCACCGACGAACCCAGCAGCGCTCCGCCGCCGAGCTCTCGCACGCCGCCGGCCGCGAACCCGGAACGGTGGCTCGGCAGTCCCTCCCGCACCAGCGTCACGGTCCCGTCGAGCGGCTGCGCCACACCGGGGCCGGCGAGCACCGGGGCGGTCGCCGTCGAATAGCCGAACTTCGCGTAGAGCGGCGCGTCCGGCTCGAGGGAGTCCTCCACACGATGATCCGTGCCATGGTTCACCACGCGCACCACACCGTCAGAGGTGCCGACGGCCAGCCATCCCGGCGCCGCGATCGCCCGCGCGAACGGACCCCGATCGATCGGCAGCGGCTGTTCCACTGCAGACCACACCGGGTGCGACGCGGGCAGCGCGAGCCCGAGCATCCCCTTCGCCGCCCAGTACGGCGAGCCGAGCCCGGAGTAGTTCTGCGCGATCGCCCGCCACGGGTGGTGCCAGCCGAGCGAGAGGATGCCACTGGCATCCGGCGCCCCGCGCTCGACGAAGTGCTTGGTCTGCCCACTGGCCGCGCGCCGCAGCAGTCCGGGATCGTGCCGGGACCCGCCGTGGAAGGCGGCCGCCCAGGCCGGGGCCGCGGTCGCGAAGCGGTACGTGAGCGAGCGCCCCTGCAGCAGCGGCGCACCGTCGCCACCGATCAGGTGCAGCGCGTCATCGAGGTAGTCGTCGAGCCGCGCCCGGTAGCGGTCGACGCGCGCGACGTGGCGCGGGTCGTCCGCGACCATCTGAGCCCAGATGATCGGGTAGAACGGCAGCGCCCAGCCACAGTAGTGGTCGAAGTTGCGCCCGACGCCGTCGGCGATCCAGCCACCGGGTAGGTCGAAGGAATCCAGCAGGGCGAAGTCCTCTTCGCGGTCGGCCTGAGAGACCGGCCCGCCGACGCTCTCCAGGAAGTACGACACCATGATCCGGAACCACGCCCAGTTGTTCGGCGGGTACGGGCGGCCGATGAACGTCGAGAGGTACTCGATCGTCTGCTGTCGACCGCGCTCGCTGAGTCGTGCCCAGACCGTGTCGCGGGTGAGGTGCAGCCCGAGTGCGAGCGCCGCGGCCTCAACCTTGGCCTGATCGTGCTCGTCGATGCGCACCCACCGCTCCGGATGCTGTGGATCGACACCGGCCTCGATCCCACGAGCGCATCGCTCGGCGAGCGCCCCGGTGCCGGCGCCGTCGGGGTCGCCGGCGATGCGGAAGGCCGCCAGCATGAACGTGCGCGTGAACCCCTCGAGATGATCGATGTCCCGCCCCAGACCGCCGGCCGCGCCCGGGTACCGGATCAGCGACTGTGCCGGGCTGGCATGTCGCGCGGCGCCGTCGAGGATGGCGTCGGCGACGCGCTCCCAGTGCGCGCGGGTCCATCCGGTGTACGGCGAGAGCGCGCGGTCGTCGCCGGGCAGCGCGATCATGCTGACGTCACCATGTCGGCAGCGGTGATCGGATGCCGCGGTGGCGACCCCTGCGCATAGGCCTGCAGTTCGTCGAGCGCGGAATCCGCGAGGCGTCGCAGCTCGGTGCCGAGAGAGCCTGCGATATGCGGCGTGATCGCGACGTTCGGCAGCCGGTGCAGTTCGGAATCCGCGGGCAGCGGCTCCGGATCGGTGACGTCGAGCACAGCGTCGAGTCGGCCGGTGCGGCACTCGGCGGCCAGCGCGTCATGATCGAGCAGGGCGCCGCGGGCGGTGTTGATCACGGTCGCGCCGTCGGGGAGCGCGGCGAGCTCGGTCGCGGCGATCATGTGCCGGGTGGAGGGAAGGTCCGGGGCGTGCAGCGAGAGCACGTCGGCGCGGGGCAGCAGCTCCGCCAGCGGCACGAGCTGCGCGCCGGCCGCGACCACGGCCGCCTCGTCGGCGAACGGGTCGGCGACGAGGACCTGCACATCCAGCATCCGGAGCATCTCGACCACCCGACGGCCGATCCTGGAGTAGCCGATGATGCCGATTGTGCGGTCGACGTTTCCGACGTCCGCGTAGTCGAGCAGTCCGTGCGCCGTGCGCTGAGCGATCGGCGTCCGCAGATGCGTGAACGCGCGCTTGCCCGCCAGCACGATGGTCGCGAACGTGAACTCGGCAACGGGAACGGCGTTCGCATCAGCCGCGGAGGTGACCAGGATGCCGCGCTCCCAGAGCGCATCCGTGACGATCGCGCGGACGCTGCCCGCGGCGTGCAGCACCGCGCGCAGCCGCGGGAGGCGGCCCAGGCGCGCAGCATCCAGCGCCGGGGCGCCCCACGAGGTGACGAGCACCTCGACGTCCGCCAGCTCATCGTCGGCGGCGGCATCGATGTCGACCGGAGTGTCGGATGCCAGGTCGCACAGTTCGGCGAGGCGGGCCAGCCGGCGGTCGTCGAAGACCGTCTGCGCGGCATCCGCCGACATCGCGAGCAGGGTGCGGGGTCGCGGTGCTGTCATGGGTCTCCCGAGTTCGAGGCGGCGCTGTCCACGATATGTCCTGGTGTCACCCGGGTGGAGGAGTGGTTGACGATCGGCAATGGTTGCAGTAACGCAACTAATTGTGTATGGTTGACCTCTGTCAACTTTCTATCGGGAGCACCCCTGTCTTGAACTCCACCACCGTTTCCTCATCCGAGAGCGTGCGCTCGGCCCGCGAGGTCTTCACCGCGATCTCCGGCCTCATCGTCGGCATGTTCGTCGCGGTGCTCTCCGGCACCGTCGTCTCGACGTCGCTGCCGGTCATCATCGCCGACCTCGGCGGAACCCAGTCGCAGTACACCTGGGTGATCACCGCCAGCCTGCTGGCGACCGCCGTGTCCACGCCGATCTGGGGCAAGCTCGCCGACCTCGTCGACCGCAAGATCCTCGTCCAGCTCTCGCTGATCCTGTTCACCGTCGGCACCGTGATCGCGGGCTTCTCGACCGACACCAACATGCTCATCGCCGTGCGGGTGGTGCAGGGCATCGGCGTCGGCGGCCTGATGTCGCTCGTGATGATCGCCGTCGCACTGATCATCTCGCCGCGTGAGCGCGGCAAGTACATGGGTGTCGTCGGCGGCATCATGGCGCTCGGCACCATCGGCGGGCCGCTGCTCGGCGGCTACCTCACCGATGAGTGGGGGTGGCGCTCCAACTTCTTCGTGGGCGTGCCGTTCGCCATCATCGCGCTGGTCCTGCTGCAGTTCACGCTGCACCTCCCCAAGCCGCAGAAGGCGAAGGTGTCGATCGACTACTTCGGCATCGTGCTGCTCGCCGTCGGCGTCTCGACTCTGCTGATCTGGGTGTCGATGGGCGGCAGCCAGTTCGACTGGGACTCGAGCACCAGCATCATCCTCGCAATCGTCGCGGGGCTCGCCATCATCGGCTTCGTCGCCGTCGAGTTCTTCGTCAAAGAGCCGATCGTGCCCATGTCGCTGTTCCGCAACCGCACCTTCACGCTTTCGGTCGTGGCATCCATTGCCATCGGCGTCTCGATGTTCGCCACCTCGGTGTTCCTGGCGCAGTACTTCCAGCTCGCGCGCGGCGCGACGCCCACCGAGTCGGGTCTGATGACGATCCCGATGATCGTCGGGCAGATGGGCGCGTCGATCATCATCGGCCAGCTCGTGAGTCGCTTCGGCAAGTGGAAGGGATGGATGCTGACCGGCTCCGTCCTGGCGCTGATCGGCGTCAGCCTGATGTCGACGCTGCGCTACGACACCTCGTTCGCGCTGGTCGCGACGTACATGTTCGTGCTCGGCGCGGGTCTCGGCATGGTCATGCAGAACCTCACGCTGATCGTGCAGAACGACACTCCGCCGCAGCAGCTGGGCGCGGCGTCGTCGAACGTCAACTTCTTCCGCACGATCGCCGGCACCATCGGAGTCACGATCATGGGCTCGCTGATGGCGAGCAGTGTCGCGACGCATGTCTCCGAAGGCCTGAAGGGCTTCACACCGACGTCCGCCGACGAGGTCGAGGCTCTGGGGCACCTCGCCACCGGCAATGTTCCGAACGTGGGGGAGCTCCCTCACGCCATCCGCACGGTCGTGGAGTCCGCCTACGGGCTCGGCATCGCCGACGCCTTCATTATCGCCATCCCGCTCTCGGTGATCGGCGTGATCGCGATCGCATTCATCCGGAACAAGCCGCTGTCGACCAAGAACGCCGCCGAAGAGCTGCGCGAGCAGGCCGAGGAGTCGATCATCGAGGTCGGCGAAGCCGAGGTCGGCGCATCGATGAACTCGACCGGCACCGTCCGGGTCGTCGCAGCCGAGTCCACCACGGCGAGCGCACCGGCCGCCCCGGCGCCGAGCTCGGGGCGCTGACGTGACCGCCCGCGCCGCGGCATCCATCGACTCCGATGAGGCCATCGCCGAGTTCCAGGCGCAGCTGCACCTGGTGTTCGCGAAGGCCCGGTCGGTGTGGAAGGAGTCCGCGGCGCGGGTGCACGTCGAGCTCTCGCCGGCCGGATACAAGCTGCTGACCTTCGTCGCCCGCGCGGGCAGCACCAGCGCTCACCAGCTCGCCGAGGCGTTCGAGATGGACAAGTCGGTCGTCAGCAGGCAGGTGCGGATGCTGGAGGATCTCGGTCTGGTGCGCTCGCACGCCGCCGAACACGACGGCCGTCAGCGGGTCCTCGCGGCGACGCCGGAGGCGACCGAGGCGCTCGCCGCAGTGCGCGCGGATCATGCGTCGTGGATGCGATCGGCGATCGGCCAGCTGACGCCCGACGAGCTGAGCGCCGCCTTGAAGGTCTTCCACCTGCTGGCGGAGGGCTGAGGCCGGCACAGTCCGGCTCGGTCCGAGGCAGTTCGGCTCCGTCCGGCGCCGTACGGCTCCGTCCGGCGCCGTACACTGGCGATCATGAGCGCCCCCTCCGACCTCCCCTCTGACGCGACGCTCGAGGGGGCTGCGCTCGACCAGGCCATCACGCGCGTGGAGCAGGAGCTGGGGCGCCTCTTCGCCCGCATCCGGATCAGCTGGCGCGAGGCCGCCGCAACCGTGCATCCGGAGCTGCAGCCGCTCGGCTACCAGGTGCTCACCTCGATCGCCAGCGGCAAGGCGACCTCGGCCGGCGCCATCATCGAGCGCCTGCAGACCGACAAGTCGGCGGTGAGCCGCCACGTGCGACAGCTCGAGCAGCTCGGGCTCGTGGAGAGCGTCCGCGACCCCGACGACCGGCGTGCCCGGCGCCTCGTCGCCACGGAGCTCGCCCAGGAGCGCGTGGCGATCGCCCGCGCGCAGTACGAGGGTCGCATCGGCGAGCGCCTGCGCGCGTGGTCGGCCGCCGACCTCGAGCACTTCGCCGACCTGCTCGACGCCCTCGGCGGCTGAAGCGGCCTGGGCAGCCGCCTCCACGGCTGCACTTCGCGCGGCATGGTTACGGCGACTCGGTCCTCGCCCCCGCTCAGCTACCTCGCCCCTGCCCATTTGCGTAACTGAGCAGGGGCGGCGCAGCCCAGCAGGGGCGGCGAGGGTCGCGGCGCGGACGCGCGTGGGTTGCGCTCGCCATTCGAACCTGCTTGGATGCTGGAAAGCGCTTACCCAATATCAGCCGGGAGGCGCGACGACTTCCCGACAGCAGAGACAGGACGGACCACCATGACCGAAGTGCGTGAGATCGGCATCATCATGAACGGCGTCTCCGGACGCATGGGCTATCGGCAGCACCTGGTGCGCTCGATCCTCGCGATCCGCGATCAGGGCGGCATCGAGCTTCCCGACGGATCGAAGGTGACCGTCAAGCCCCTCCTGGTCGGCCGCAGTGAGGCCAAGCTCGCTGAGCTCGCCGCCCAGCACGACATCGCCGACTACACCACCGACCTCGATGCGGCGCTTGCCGACCCGCAGTGGGAGATCTACGCCGACTTCCTGGTGACCAAGGCCCGGGCATCCGCCATCCGCAAGGCGATCGCCGCGGGCAAGGCGATCTACACCGAGAAGCCGACCGCCGAGTCGCTCGACGAGGCACTCGAGCTCGCCCGTCTCGCCAAGTCGGCCGGTGTGAAGACCGGCGTCGTGCACGACAAGCTGTACCTGCCGGGTCTGCAGAAGCTCAAGCGCCTGATCGACTCCGGCTTCTTCGGGCGCATCCTCTCGGTCCGAGGCGAGTTCGGCTACTGGGTGTTCGAGGGCGACTGGCAGCCGGCGCAGCGTCCCAGCTGGAACTACCGCACCGAAGACGGCGGCGGCATCATCAGCGACATGTTCCCGCACTGGAACTACGTGCTCGAGAACCTGTTCGGCGAGGTGCGCTCGGTGTACGCGCAGGCAGCTGTGCACATCGCCGACCGCTGGGATGAGAAGGGCGAGCACTACAACGCCACCGCAGAGGACGCCGCATACGGAATCTTCGAGATCGAGGGCGGCATCATCGCCGAGATCAACTCCTCGTGGACCGTGCGCGTGAATCGCGACGAGCTGGTCGAGTTCCAGGTCGACGGCACCCATGGCTCGGCGGTCGTCGGACTCTTCGGCTGCAAGATCCAGCCGCGCAATGCCACGCCGAAGCCGGTGTGGAACCCCGACCTCGAAGACACGCACGACTACGACGCCGACTGGCAGGATGTGCCGACCAACGACGTGTTCCTGAACGGCTTCCGCCAGCAGTGGGAGGAGTACCTCACCTCCTACGCGCTCGGCACCGACTACGCGTTCGACCTGCTCGCTGGAGCCAAGGGCGTGCAGTTCGCTGAAGCCGGCCTCGCCTCGAGTGCCGAGGGGCGCAAGGTCGTGCTCGAGGAGCTCTCGCTGTGACCACGCTGCGCCTGCTGGCATCCGATGGCACGACGTCGGATGCCGCTCTGAACGACTCCGGCGCGTACACACGGCCGGCCGCTCCGCTGCAGAGCCGCGTCGCTTACGCCGCCGCGCACGTGGTGCCGCGCGTCTGGGCCGACAACACTCCCGGTCAGCCGGCCGACATCGACTGGGACGCCACACTCGCCTTCCGGCGCAACGTGTACTCGTGGGGTCTGGGTGTGGCGGATGCCATGGACACCGCCCAGCGCAACATGGGCCTCGACGCCGCAGCCACCCGCGAGCTGATCGCGCGCAGCGCCGAGGTCGCCCGTGAGGAAGGCGGCTCGGTCGTCGTCGGCGTCAACACCGACCACATCGACGAGACGCACATCTCGCTGCAGCAGGTGATCGACGCGTACATCTCGCAGCTCGAGTTCACCGAGGAACAGGGCGCCGGGCCGGTCCTGATGGCGTCCCGTCACCTCGCCCGCGTCGCGAGCGGCGCCGACGACTACCGGCGGGTCTACCGTGCCGTGCTCGAGCGGGCGACCACGCCCGTTGTGCTGCACTGGCTGGGCACGGCGTTCGACCCGGAGCTGGAGGGCTACTTCGGTTCATCCGACTGGCAGACGGCATCCGATGTGCTTCTCGACATCATCAACGAGAACCCGGGCAAGGTCGCCGGCGTCAAGATGAGCCTGCTGAACGCCGAGAGCGAGATCTCGGTGCGCGAGCGGCTCACCGAGGGTGTGCGCATGTTCACCGGCGACGACTTCAACTACGTCTCGCTGATCGGCGACGCCCCTTCGCCGACAGCACGGGACGTCGCCGAGCGCACCCGCACCCACTCGGATGCCTTACTCGGCGCGTTCGCGGCGATCACCCCCGTCGCCTCGGCGGCGATCCAGGCGCTGGATGCCGGTGACCACGCCGCCTACGAGCGCATCCTCGGTCCCACCGAGGAGCTCAGCCGGCAGGTCTTCGCCGCACCGACGTTCTACTACAAGACCGGCGTCGCATTCCTGTCCTGGCTGAACGGGCACCAGCCGGCGTTCCAGATGGTCGGCGGACTGCACTCCGCCCGCAGCCTGCCGCACCTGAGCCGCATCGTCGAGCTGGCGAACTCGTCGCTCGCGCTCGAGAAGCCCGAGCTCGCTCGCGAGCGCTGGCACGGGATGCTGCGACTGAACGGAGTGGACGCATGAGCATCGACCCGCGACTCTCCATCAACCAGGCCACCATCAAGTACGCCGACCTCGCCACCGCGCTGAAGGTGACGTCGGATGCCCGTGTGCAGTCGATAGGCCTCTGGCGGGAGCCGGTGAACGAGGTCGGTCTCGACACCGCTGTGCAGATGCTCGCCGATTCCGGCCTGCGGTTCTCGACCCACTGCCGCGGCGGGTTCTTCACCCTCCCGGCAGGAGCCGAGCGGGACGCCGCGCTCGAAGACAACCGGCGTGCGATCGATGAGACCGCAGCTCTCGCGACTGCGGGCGCCGAGGGGTCGACGGCCGTGCTGGTGCTGGTCGCCGGCGGGCTTCCGGAGGGTTCGCGCGACCTCATCGGGGCCCGCGAGCGGGTGCGGGATGCCATCGGCGAGCTCGTCCCGTACGCGCAGAGCGCGGGGGTGACGCTGGCGATCGAGCCGCTGCATCCGATGTTCGGATCCGACCGCTGCGTCGTCTCGACGCTCGGGCAGGCCCTCGACATCGCATCCGACTTCGCGCCTGAGACCGTGGGCGCAGCCGTCGACACCTTCCACATCTGGTGGGACCCGCAGGTCTACGAGCAGATCGCCCGTGCCGGACGCGAGGGGCGCATCGCGACGTACCAGGTGTGCGACTGGAAGACGCCGCTCCCCGCCGACGTGCTGCTCAGCCGGCACTACATGGGCGACGGCGTGATCGACTTCGCCTCGCTCACCCGCGCCGTCGTCGAGACCGGGTACGACCGCGACATCGAGGTCGAGATCTTCAACCAGCAGATCTGGGACGATGCCCCGCAGAACGTGGTGGCGCGCACGGCGGCCGCGTTCGCCGAGACCGTATCGCCCCACCTGCGGTGAACGCCGGCTGAGAGGATGAGCGCATGACCGTTCTGCGACCCGGACTGTGCTCGGTCACGTACCGGCAGCTCACCCCCGAGCAGATCGCCCCGCTGGCGGCGGACGCCGGACTCGAGGCGATCGAGTGGGGCGGCGACGTGCACGTGCCGCCCGGAGACCCCGAGCGTGCTGCAGAGGTTGCCCGCGTGACGTCGGATGCCGGGCTCGCGGTCTGCTCGTACGGCTCGTACTTCCGCTCCGGCGCGGACGAGCAGCTGACGCCGATCCTCGACAGCGCGGTCGCGCTGGGCGCGGATCGGGTGCGCATCTGGGCGGGGCGCGTCGACTCCGGCGATGCGTCGCCAGAGGAATACGCGCGGATCGTCGCCCGGCTGCGGGATGCCACGGCCGAGGCATCCGATCGAGGCATCGCCCTTGCGCTCGAGTTCCACCGCGGCACCGTCGCGGACACCCCCGATGCCGTGCTGCGCCTGCTCGCCGACGTCGACAGCCCCGCGCTTTCGACGTACTGGCAGCCGTCGGTCGGCGCCCCCGATGCGGTCGCGCTCGCCGAGTACGACGCGGTGGCGGCGCACACCAGCGCCGTGCACGTGTTCTCGTGGTGGCCCGCGGCCGAGCGGCTGCGCCTGCGCGAGCGCGCCGACCTGTGGCAGTCGCTGTTCGCCTCCGCGCACGGGCACGAGACGCCCCCGCGGGACGCCCTGCTGGAGTTCGTCCTCGGCGATGACCCCGCGCTGCTGGCATCCGAGGCGGCGACACTGCGCCGGTGGATCGCCGAGGCACGATGAGTGGGGCCGGTGCTGCCGTCCAGGTCGCAACCGTTGCCGCTATTCGCGCGTCGAAGCGGCAACGAGTGCGACCTGGACACCGCTCGGGCTCCGATAGCGGCAACGAGTGCGACCTGAACGCGCCCGTCGATAGGCTCACCTCATGACCGCTGACGTGCGACGCTCGCCGACCCTGCACGATGTCGCTCGCGAGGCCGGGGTCTCGCTGGCGACGGCCTCGCGAGTGCTGAACGGCTCGGAGCGCAAGGTCGCCGACTCGTACCGCGTTCGCGTCGAGAAGGCGGCGGAAGATCTCGGCTACACCGCCAACGCCTCGGCGCAGGCGACAGCTCGCGGCACATCTGCGGCGATCGCGCTGCTGGTCGCCGACATCGCCGACCCCTACTTCGGCCTGATCGCGTCGGGCGTCGCCCGGGGCGCCGACGGGGAGAACCTCATCGTCACGATCGCCATCACCGAACGCGACCCCGATCGCGAGGCGAAGATCCTGCGCGCGCTGCGCGGGCAGCGTCCGCGGGGCGTGATCCTCGCCGCCTCCCGGACAGACGACGGCGAGGGCCGCACCGTCGCCGAACTCGCCGCGTTCCGCGACCTCGGCGGGCGGACGGTCACGTTCGGGCCGGGTGGCGATCGCAGCATCCGCATCGACAACCGCACGGGCGCGGAGAGGCTCGGGCGCGAGATGACGCGACTCGGATATCGCCGCGCCATTGCGATCGCGGCGGCCGAGGGCGTGCGCACCTCCGACGACCGCCTCGGCGGGTTCGCAGAGGGCTTCGAAGCGGGCGGCGGCGAGATCTCGCGTGTGTACCGGGGGACGTTCGAACGCGAGTCCGGCGCGTCTTCGATGCGCAGGGCACTTGAAGACGGCGTGGATGCCGGAACGCTGGTGTTCACGCTGAGTGACGTGGTGGCGATCGGCGCCATGACGGCGATCCGCGAGTCCGGGCGCACCGTCGGCGCCGACATCGCTGTGACCGGGTTCGACGATGTGCCCGTGAGCCGGGATGTCACGCCGCAGCTGACGACGGTGCGCGTGCCGCTGAGCGACCTGGGCTATCAGGCGTTCCGCGCCACGGTGGATGACGAGTGGGCGCAGTCGCCGATGGAGCTCGAGGTCCTTGTGCGCGACAGCACACCGGGGGTGGGGGCGCTGTGATGCGGATCGTGTTCGCCCCGGACAGCTTCAAAGGCTCGATCACCGCCGCGGACGCCGCTGCCGCGCTCGCCGCGGGCTGGCGCGACGTGGACCCCGGAGCAGAGATCGTGCTGCGCCCGATGGCCGACGGGGGAGAGGGCACCGTCGCCGCCTTCGCGGTCGCCGTGCCCTCGGCAGAGCGGATGCCGGTGAGCGTCGAGGGCCCGGCCGGCAGGCCCGTGGAGACGTCGTGGCTGCTGCTGCCGGCATCCGATGACGCGCCGCGCGGCACGGCCGTGATCGACCTGGCGTCAACGTCAGGAATCGAGATGCTCGACGAGCTGCGGCCGTGGGATGCCGACTCGCGCGGCTTCGGTCAGGCGATCGCCGCGGCGCTCGACCACGGAGTCTCACGGTTGGTGCTCGGCATCGGCTCAAGCGCGTCGACAGACGGCGGCACGGGGATGCTGCGGGCGCTCGGCGCCCGGTTCCTCGACGAATTGGGCGACGAGGTCGCGCCAGGGACACGCGGTCTGCCCGATATCGCGCACGCAGACCTCAGTGGCATGCGCAGGACATCTGATGTGCGAGTGCTCACAGACGTCACCAATCCGCTCACCGGGCCGCGTGGCGCAGCTGCCGTGTTCGGACCGCAGAAGGGCCTGACCGACCGCGGTGATCAGCAGCGCACGGATTCTGCTCTCGCGCGGCTGGCGACGCTGCTCGATCTCGACGCCCTGACTCCCGGTGCGGGGGCGGCCGGCGGTGTCGGCGGCGCGCTCGTCGCGTGGGGTGCGCGACTGCTTCCCGGTGCGGCGGAGGTCGCGCACCTCATCGGCCTGGCTGCAGCTCTCGCAGGCGCCGACGCGGTCGTGACCGGCGAAGGCGCCTACGACGGCCAGTCCGGCGACGGCAAGGTGCCCTCGCACGTCGCGTCGTCGGCCTCGGATGCCGGTGTGCCGGCCCTCCTCGCCGCGGGCCGCATCGACGAGCATGCCGACACCGGCATATTCACCTCAGTGGTGTCGCTCACCGAGCTGGCGGGGTCCTCGGCATCCGCGCTGTCCGATCCGGAGCGCTGGCTGCATGCGGCCGGCGCGGATCTGGCACGGGGGTTCGCGGGCCGGGGCCGCTGAGGCACCGCCCTCCGTCGAGGAGGCGGTCGAGCCTCGAGGTTTGACACGTCTGAAGCATCGACATACACTCGAATTCAGTACTTCGGAATACGCTTTCCCGAACAGCCAGCCACCCGGACATCGTCGTCAAGGAAACCCATGTCGTCAACGCAGAACGCCACCATGGCGCTGGCGGTCGCGCAGCGCAACCGCGAGCCGAGCCCCCTCATCCGCTTGTGGACGCGCTACTGGCACCCCGTCGTCTTCGTCCTCGTGCTGGTCGTCGTCTGGTGGCTCGTCACCGCGATGAAGTGGGTGCAGCCCTACATCATCCCGTCGCCCGGCGACACGTGGGCCGCGTTCACCGACAACGCCGCCTACCTCGCGCAGAACACGTGGGTGACGACCTACGAGACTCTCATCGGATTCGCGATCGCCGTGGTCGTCGGCGTGTTCGTCGCCGTCATCATGGTCTACTCACAGGGCCTGGAGAAGACCCTCTATCCGATCATCCTGTTCGCTCAGGTCATCCCGAAGATCGCAATCGCGCCGCTTTTCATCGTCTGGCTCGGTTTCGGGGCTGCGCCGAAGATCCTCGTGGCCGTCCTGATGGCGTTCTTCCCCGTCGTCATCTCCGGCCTCGCCGGCTTGCGGTCGGTAGACCCCGAGATCCTCCAGCTCACATCGACGATGGGCGCCAGCCGGCTGCGAACCTTCCTCAAGGTCCGCCTGCCCGCCGCGCTTCCCGAGCTCCTCTCCGGCCTGAAGGTCGCCGCGACCCTTGCGGTCACCGGTGCGGTGGTCGGTGAATTCGTCGGCGCGAACGAGGGCCTGGGATACGTGATCCTGCAGGCGAACGGCAATCTCGACACGGCCATGCTCTTCGCAGCGCTCATCATCATGTCGCTGCTCGGGGTGCTGCTGTTCGCCGTGATCCAGGTCGCCGAGAAGTTCCTGATCCCCTGGCACGCGTCCAAGCGTGACGTCGGCGCCGCCACGGTCCGGCTCTGACCGGCGCCGATCCTCCAGCATCCACAAGCCACACCAAGACACACACACCATTCACTGCAAGGAGACCTGATGAAGAAGTCAGCATCCGTCCTCGGCGCCGTCGCCGTCGTCGCCGCATCCGCACTCGCGCTCGTGGGCTTTCCGGAGCATCCCCTGACAGCGGTGAGAGCCCGGGAGCCGGCGGTGGCGGACTCACCGACGTCACTCTGATGCTCAACTGGTACCCGTACGGCGAGCACGCCCCGTTCTACTACGGCGTCGAGCAGGGCATCTTCGAAGAGCACGGCATCAACCTCGAGATCCAGGCGGGTCAGGGCTCGACCAAGACCGCGCAGGCCGTGGGTCAGCAGCAGGTCGACTTCGGCTGGGCCGACACACCGGCAGTCCTCGCGAACATCGACAAGGGCGTTGCGATCAAGAGCGTCGGCGTCTTCCTGCATACCACGCCGTCGGCGGTGCAGGTGTTCGCCGATTCCGGAATCGAAGAGCCCGAGGACCTCAAAGGCAAGACCATCGCCGTCTCGGCCGGAGACGCCCCGACCACGACGTTCCCGATGTACCTCGAGGCCGTCGGCCTGCAGGAGTCGGACGTGAAGCAGCAGAACCTCGACCCCGCCGGCAAGATCGCGGCCGTGCTGTCCGGTCAGGTGGACGGCCTCATCGGCTTCGCGCACGACCAGGGCCCGACGATCGCTGCGAAGAGCGGCAAGGAGATGCGCTACCTGCGCTATGCGGATGCCGGCCTGAACTTCTTCAGCAACGGCCTCATCGCCCACAACGACACCATCAAGAACGATCCCGACCTCGTCAAGGCGCTCGTCGCCGCGACGTCGGAGGCGTTCAGCGCAGCCGCCGACGACCCCGAGGCGGCCGTTGAGGCCATGGACGGCAAGGATCCGCAGATGCCTGAGGCAGAGGTGCTGCTGAACCAGTGGCAGGAGACCATCAAGCTGCTCAGCACGCCGGCGACCGAGGGCAGCGCCCCGGGTGCCAACGCGACTGAGGACTGGCAGGCCACCCTCGACGTCCTGGCCGAGGCCGGGCTGATCTCCGGCGAGGGCGAGGTCGACACGTACTTCGACGCCTCGTTCGCGCCGGGTGAGTGACATCGCTGCCACCGTGGCCGTGCAGCACGAACAGGAGACGACGCACATGACGCATGCGCAGCCGACGGCGCTCGAGATCGCCGACGTCGCCATCACCTTCGCTTCGAAGCGAGGCCGGGTGAACGCGCTGGAGGGAGTCGACCTCGATGTCCAGCAGGGCGAGTTCATCACCATCGCGGGGCCGTCGGGCTGCGGCAAGTCGACGCTGCTCAAGGCTGTCGCCGGTCTGACACTGCCGAGCGCAGGACGGATCCGCCTGAACGGCGAGGACGTCACCGCCCCGCGGCAGGACATCGGCTTCGTGTTCCAGCGCGCGGCGCTGCTCGAGTGGCGCAGCGTGCGCGGGAACAGCCTGCTCCAGGCCGAGATGCGCGGGATGGACATGAAGAAGGCGCAGGCCCGCGCTGACGAGCTGATCGAGATGACCGGACTCGGCGGTTTCGAGAAGGCGCTTCCGCACGAGCTCTCCGGTGGGATGCAGCAGCGGGTGTCGCTGTGTCGTGCTCTTCTTCACGAGCCGCGCGTGCTGCTGATGGACGAGCCCTTCGGCGCTCTCGACGCTCTGACTCGCGAGAAGATGAACGTCGAGCTCAACCGCATCTGGGCGCGCACCGGCACCACCGTGCTGCTGGTCACCCACTCCGTCGCAGAGGCGGTGTACCTGGCAAGCCGGGTCGTGGTGATGAGCCCGCGGCCCGGCCGGATCCTCGAAGAGCACCGCGTCGACCTTCCCGCCGAACGCGGCTACGCCGAGGTGCTCGAGACACCGGAGTTCCACAGGATCTCCAGCCGGGTGCGCGAACTGCTCGGATCCCCCCGGGGGCGACTGAATCGAGTCGGGTCCCGTCGCGTTCGCGCACGACCCGAAGGGGATCGCGCAGAACGCAGGGTGCTGCCGCGTACCAGCCCCTGCGATTCGCGCGATCTCCTGCAGATAGAGCGGGCGGGATCAGCCCCTCAGCGCCGCAGCCACGACCGCCCGAGCCTCCTCCTGAACCTGAGCGAGGTGCTCCGGGCCGCGCAGACTCTCGGCGTACAGCTTGTAGACGTCCTCGGTGCCGGAGGGACGCGCGGCGAACCAGGCGTGCTCGGTCTGCACCTTCAGCCCGCCGATGGCCGCGCCGTTCCCCGGTGCGTTCGAGAGCTTCGCCGTGATCGGCTCGCCGGCCAGTTCCGTCGCGCTGACGGCATCCGGCGCAAGCTTGCCGAGTGTCGCCTTCTGCTCGGGCGTCGCCGGGGCATCCACCCGCTGGTATGCCGAGGAGCCGAAGGCCTCCTCGAGCTCGCGGTAGCGCTCGGATGGCGACTTTCCGGTGACGGCGATGATCTCGGCGGCCAGGAGGCACAGCAGGATGCCGTCCTTGTCGGTCGACCACACGCTGCCGTCCCTGCGCAGGAAGGATGCGCCCGCCGACTCCTCCCCGCCGAACGCGACCGAGCCGTCGAGCAGCCCCGGGACGAACCACTTGAAGCCGACCGGCACCTCGAGCAGGCGGCGTCCGAGAGACTCGGCGACGCGGTCGATGATCATCGACGACACCAGTGTCTTGCCGATCGCCGCGTCGCGCGGCCAGTCGGGGCGGTGCGAGAACAGGTAGTCGATGGCGACGGCGAGGTAATGGTTGGGGTTCATCAGTCCGGCATCCGGAGTGACGATGCCGTGCCGATCGGCGTCGGCGTCATTGCCGGTGAGCACGTCGAAGTCGCCCTTCTTCGCGACCAGCGACGCCATCGCGCTCGGCGAGGACGGATCCATCCGGATCTTCTCGTCCCAGTCGAGGGTCATGAACCGCCAGGTGGGGTCGACCTCGGGGTTGACGACGGTGAGCTCGAGGCCGTGCATCTCGCTGATCAGCGCCCAGTAGTCCACTGACGCCCCGCCCAGCGGGTCAGCGCCGATCCGCACGCCTGCCCGCTTGATCGCGTCGATGTCGATGATCGAGGGGAGATCTCGCACATACGCGTCGCGGAAGTCGTAGGTGCCGATCGTGGAGTCGTCGATGTCGGCGTGCCGGACGCGCTTGACGCCCTCGAGACCTGCGGCGATCAGATCGTTCGCGCGCTGGGCGATCCAGCCCGTGGCATCCGTGTCGGCCGGGCCGCCGTGCGGCGGGTTGTATTTGAACCCGCCGTCGCGGGGAGGATTGTGCGACGGGGTGACCACGATGCCGTCGGCGCGTGCGGGGTCGTCGGCTGCGAGCGTGCGGTTGTGCGTGAGGATGGCGTGGCTGAGGGCGGGGGTGGGCACCCACGACTCGCGGGAGTCGATCCGCACGTCGACGCCGTTGCCGATGAGCACCTCGATCGCCGTGCGCTCGGCCGGCAGCGACAGGGCGTGCGTGTCGCGGCCGAGGAACAGCGGGCCGGTGATGCCCTGGCCCTCGCGGTAGTCGACGATGGCCTGGGTCGTGGCGAGGATGTGGTCCTCGTTGAAGCTCGAGGTCAATGCGGATCCGCGGTGGCCGCTCGTGCCGAAGACGACGCGCTGCGCGGCGACAGCGGGGTCAGGATGCCGGTCGTAATACGCTGCGATCAGCTCGTCGACGTCGATCAGGTCTTGTTCCTCCGCGGGGAGGCCGGCACGGCTCGTCATGCTCCCATCTTGCAACTTCGGCGAGCGGGACGCGAGATGTCACTAGGCTTGCGGAGTGATCGAACGCCGCACGTACAGCTATCTGGGCCCAGCCGGAACGTTCACCGAGGCGGCGCTCGACCAGGTTCCCGAGGCCCGAGGCCACGAGTGGAAGCCCGTGCACAACGTGGGCGAGGCGCTCGACGACGTGCTCGAGGGGCGCAGCCACGCGGCCATGATCGCCATCGAGAACTCGGTCGAGGGCGGCGTCTCCACCACCCTCGATGCGCTGGCCACGCTGCCGGGCCTGCGGATCGTCGGCGAGTACCTGGTCAAGGTGAACTTCGTGCTGGTCGCGAAGCCCGGCACGACGCTCAACGACGTGCAGGTCATCGCGGCGCACCCGGTGGCATACGCGCAGTGCCACACCTGGCTCGGTGAGAATCTCCCGAAGCACGCCCACGTTCCGGCCGCCAGCAATGTGGCATCCGCCATCGGGATCCTCGACGGAACCCTGCCCGCGCAGGCCGCGATCGCCGCTCCAGGCATCGTCGCGCATCACGACGTCGAGGTCCTCGCCGAGCAGATCGGCAACAACGACAACGCAGTGACGCGGTTCGTGCTGGTGTCGAGGGCCGCTGTGCCCGCCGACCCCACCGGCGCCGACAAGACCTCGCTGATCATCGAACTTCCCGTCGATCGTCCCGGCGCGCTGCTCGAGATGCTCGAGCAGTTCTCGACGCGCGGCATCAACCTCTCGCTGCTGCAGTCCCGCCCGATCGGCGATGCGCTCGGCCGGTACCGATTCGTGGTGGATGCCGACGGGCATGCCTACGACGAGCGGATGGCCGACGCGCTGCTCGGCATCCGACGGTTCAGCCCCCGCGTCGTCTTCCTCGGCTCGTATCCGCGCGCCGACCGCAAGATCGTGCACTACCCCGAGCGCTACGCCGACGGCGTCTTCATCGAGGCCCGCGACTGGCTGCGCGGCCTCATCCACGGCGAGCCCGAGGCGTAGGCCGGCGACGTGTGCCCGGTCGGTTCTGCGCTCCTGCCGGGTGTGCGCTCCTGCCGGGATGCCAAAGTTTGGTTCCAGCGCATCGAGACCAGACTTTTCCGTCCCAGACTGACTCGCACAGCGGGCTGGGATGCGAAGGTGATGCGAAAGTGCGCTGCCGAAGCCGTCGGATCAGACGATGGCATCCCGCGCGCGGCGCGAGGACCGCGGCGCGAGGACAACGGAGCGCGCAATAACGGGCAGTGCGCCGCAGGCTCAGCGGGCGAGCAGCTCCAGGGTCTGGATGCGGCCGCGGGTCTCGTCGAGGGGCTCGGCGTCGTATGCGCCGGCGACCGGCGAGAGCATGATCTCGTCGACGTCGTGGCGCGCGGCGAAGGACGTGAGGTCGGATGCCACGGACTCGGCATCCCCGACGAACCAGCGCTCGCGCATCGCGTCGACGAGCGCGACCTCATCGGCGGGCGCTGCGGCGAGCCCCGCGGTCGCCTCTTCGACGGTCTCGAGCGCGGTCAGCGGCTTGCCCTGACGCAGCCGCACCATCATTCGCAGCTGTGGCAGCGCGCGCTCGGCCGCCTCGGATGCCGTCGGAGCCGCCACCACGTTCGCCGTGAGGAACGTCAGCGGAGCCGAAAGCGACTCGCTCGGCTGGAATCCGGTGCGGTACAGGTCGAGAGCGCGCTCGAGCCCCACGCCCGAGAAGTGGTTCGCGAACACATACGGGAGGCCGTGTGCGGCCGCGAGCTGCGCCGAGTAATCGCTCGAGCCGAGCAGCCAGATCTGCGGCGTGCCGACGGCGGCGGGGGTCGAGGTCACCCGGTACTCGCCGCCGCTGGTGAACTGCAGCGTCGCGCCGTCCGGCTGCAGCATCAGCGCGATGTCCTGCACGTGCGAGGGGAAGCGCTCGACGTCGCCGGCGGTACCGGACTGGCGCAGCAGCTGCGTGATCACAGGGTCGCTGCCCGGTGCCCGCCCGATGCCGAGGTCGATGCGACCGGGCGCAAGAGCCTCGAGCGCGGCGAACTGCTCGGCGACGATCAGCGGCGCGTGGTTGGGCAGCATGACCCCGCCCGAGCCGACCCTGATGCGCTGCGTGCGCGCTGCGGCGGCCGCGATCAGCACCGGGGGCGAGGTCGATGCCACCGACGGCATGTTGTGGTGCTCGGCGAACCAGTAGCGGCGGAAGCCCAGTTCGTCCGCCCGCTGCGCGAGAGCCATCGACGCGGTCACCGCCTGGGCACTGGTCTGGCGCGTGCCGTTCGAGGTGGTGCGCACGGGAACGAGATCGAGGACGGAGAAGGCGGGAGCAGTCATCATCCGGTGCAACCTCGCGAAGTCGTCCGGCATTCCTCGCCACGGGGTTGACCTCCCGCTGTCAGCGGCGTAGGCCGAATACATGCGCAGTTTCGAAGACAGAGTGGATGCCGGTCGGCAGCTGGGTGAGCGGCTGGCCGAGCGGGAGTGGTCGGATGCCGTCGTGCTGGGCCTCCCGCGCGGTGGCGTGCCCGTCGCGGCGGAGGTCGCCCGGGCGCTTGACGCTCCGCTGGACGTGCTCATCGTGCGGAAGGTCGGGGTTCCCTGGCATCCCGAGCTCGCGATGGCCGCCGTCGGCGAGGAGGGCGCCGTCGTGCGCAACGATGACGTCATCGCCACCGCGGGCGTCTCGCGCGACGAGCTGGCCGCGGGCGAGCGTCGCGAGCGCGCGGAGGTGGAACAGCGAGCGGTGCGCTTCCGCGGCGGACGGGCACCGGAGTCTCTCGCGGGGCGCACCGCGCTGATCGTGGATGACGGCATCGCGACGGGCGCGTCGATGCGCGCCGCGTGCGCGATCGCGCGTGCCAGGCAGGCGGCGCAGATCGTCGTGGCGACGCCCGTCGCACCGGCGGATGTCGTCGATGCGCTCGCGTCGGACGCGGATGAGATCGTCTGCCTGTCGGTCCCGCCAGACTTCATGGCCGTCGGGGTGCACTACGTCGACTTCGGCCAGACCAGCGATGCCGAGGTGATCGACCTGATGTCGTGACCGCGGTGAGCAGAACGCGGGCGTTACGCTTTCGTGATGGATGCCAGTGTCTTCTTCGTCGTCGTCGGAGCCGTCGCGGTCGCGGCAGTCGCACGCTGGAGAGGGTGGCCCGCGCCGCTGCTGGTCACTGTCGTCGCGCTCGGGGCATCCTTCCTGCCGTTCGTCCCTGCGATCTCGATCGACGGCCATGTGCTGCTGAACATCGTGCTGCCCCCGCTGCTGTACTCGGCGGCTCTGGATGTGTCGCTGGTCAGCTTCCGTCGCAGCATGCCGCAGATCCGCCGGCTCGGCATCGGACTCGTCGTCGTGAACACGGTGATCGTCGGGCTGATCGCGTGGTGGCTGATGCCCGCGCTCACCCTGCCCGGCGCGCTGCTGCTGGGCGCGATCGTCGCGCCTCCGGATGCCGTGTCCGCGGCATCCATCGGCCGGAAACTCGGCCTGCCCCGCCGGGTGATGACGGTGCTGTCGGGTGAGAGCCTGATCAACGACGCCACCTCGCTCACGCTGTACCGCGTCTTCGCCGCGATCGTGGCGGGGTCGGTGGCTTTCAACCTGGGTGAGACGATCCGGCAGTTCCTGCTCGCCGTCGTCGTGGGCGTGGCCGTCGGCGTGATGTTCGGCATCGTGCTGCATCAGCTGCGCATGCGGGTGAGCGATCCGGTCGTCAACGGCACGTTCGGGCTGCTGGCGCCGTTCGGGGCCTACGGCATTGCCGAGCAGCTGCTGGGCTCGGGCGTGCTCGCCGTCGTCGCCATGGGTTTGTTCGTCGGCTTCAACGCTCCGCGCACCAGCTACACGACCCGTCAGCAGGAGGCGCCGCTATGGCTGTCGGCCGACTTCCTGCTGGAGTCGTTCGTGTTCGCCTACATCGGGCTGCAGCTGCCGCGGGTGATCGGAGACCTGCAGGACGGCGATGTCGGGCCGGTGATCGGCCTCGCGCTGGTCGTGCTGCTGACGGTGCTGGTCGTTCGTCCGCTGTTCGTCTACCCCGCGCACGCGTGGGGGCAGTTCTGGACGAAGCATCGGCTGCGCAAGTGGGAGGAGATCGCGACCAAACCCGCGCGGTCGGCTGCGGAGCAGAGGCGCCGCGACCGGCATCCGATCTCACCCGAGCGAGTGCGCGCTCAGCTCGCCGAGACGAAGCTGTCGTGGCGCGACAATGCCGTCGTCTCGTGGGCGGGGATGCGCGGCGTGGTCACGCTCGCCACTGCGCTCGCCGCAGCCGATCTGGCCGGTCTGGACGAGCAGGCCGAGCACGCGATCGTCGTGGTCGCCTTCATCGTCACCGTCGGCACCCTGCTGCTGCAGGGGTTGACGCTGCCATGGCTGATCCGTGCGCTCGGGGTGGTCGACGACAGCGAGGCGAAGGAGGATGCCCGCCAACTCGCGGCGGTGCGGGCACGCAGTCGCGAGGCGGGCAAGGCGTACCTGCGCTCGATGCGGCGCGAGTGGGCGCAGGAGCACGGCGAGGACCGCCTGCCCGCGTTCGATGCGTTCGCGCAGCGGCTGGTGAGAGTGGAGTCGGATGCCGAGAGCGCGCAGCTGGGCGAGCGGGCGCGTCCGACGTACGACGAGCTCGTGGCGCTCTCGCGTGGCTGGCTGGCGGTGCGTCGGCAGCTGCTGCTCGAGGAGCGGGATGCCGGAAATCTCAGCGAAGAGGTGATGCGCGAGCTGGTGACCGCGATGGATGCCGAGGAGCTGGCGCTCGACACGAGGATCGCGCACGGCTGAGAGGCTCGCCTCGCCTGCATGCGGAGGCCCTTGGCATCCGACTCCGGGCCAGCCCTGCACTGGCCGGTTCGGGCGGCAGGCTCAGGCGGCGACGAGCTCGTCGGCGTCGCGCAGCGCCGCGAGCACTTCGCGGCGGGCGCTGTAGCTGCCGTCGCGCAGCATGCAGAGGCTCTCGACGTCGTCCGGACTCAGTCCGTCTCGCGCGGCTTCACGCAGCAGGTCGTCCTTGGCGGCGGGGTACTCCATCTGCGTCAGAAAGCGCTCGATTGAAGGTGAGAGTGACATGTCTTCTTCTCCCGTGATTATCGTGCGGTCGTGGATCCTGTGGATCTTGAGCGCGGGGAGCGCCTGGACCGGGCGCTCCCCGCGAGGGTCAGGCGCCGATGGCCTCCCGCCGGTCGGTCGACTCGACGGCGATCTTGCGCGGCTTGGCCCGTTCGCTGACCGGGATGATCACCGAGAGCACGCCACTGTCGTACGACGCGCTGATGCCTTCACGATCGACGCCGTCGCCGAGCGTGAACTGTCGGAAGTAGCTGCCTGCGCCGCGTTCGCGGGCGATCCAGCGGAGCCCGTCGCCCGGGCCGCCGGTGCGCTGAGCGCGGATCGACAGCTGTGTTCCGTCGATGTCGACATCGATCGAACCGGGGTCGGCCCCGGGGATGTCGGCGTGCAGAACGTAGCGGTCACCGTCTCGGTACAGATCGACCGGCATCACGCGCGGTGCCGGCGCGGAGTCCAGCACGCTCGCGACGAGGCGATCCAGCTGGCTGATCGGGTCGAGGGTCATTGTCATGGTGTTCTCCTTTCGCTGTCCGCGTCGAGACTTGGAAGTCTCGACGTTCTTCGAGGGATGCAGGTTATCTGCATCCGGTGATGTATATTTATAGCTCCGAACGATTCAGATCTCAACCCCTGGACGGAGATCAGATGGCAGAGCGAGACAACTCCACTCCGCTGTACGGCATCGCGATCGCCGCCGAGCTGGCGGATGTTCCCGAGCCGACCCTGCGGCTGTACGAGCGGCGGGGGCTGCTCGCCCCTTTTCGCAGCGAGGGAGGCACTCGCCGGTACAGCGAGGATGACATCCAGCGCCTGCGCCGGGTCGCCGCGCTGCGTGATGCCGGGGTGAATCTGATGGGCATCGGCAAAGTGCTGGATCTTGAGGACGAGAACAGTGAGCTGAAGGACGAGAACAGTCAGCTGCGCCGCACGCTCGGTGACGAGCGGTGACGCTCGCGGTGAAGAGCGGTGACGCGCGGCGAAGCTGAGCGCGGCGCATCGCCGCCCCGGTTCAACGACGCCGCCCCTGCCGATTCGCGTGAATCAGTAGGGGCGGCGTCGGCCAGCAGGGGCTGGGATGGGAGGGGACGGGCTCAGCTCGCCGTCACGGGCTCCTTCTTGGTGTCCGGCTCACCGGCATCCGATCCCGTCTCGTCATCGTCGAGGTCCTCGGCGAACGGAAGGCCGTTGCGCGGAGCGTTGTAGAGCTCCTCGTCGAGGATGCCCTCGCGCTTGGCGACGATCGTCGGGACCAGTGCCTGGCCGGCGACGTTCACGGCGGTGCGGCCCATGTCGAGGATGGGGTCGATGGCCAGCAGCAGGCCGACGCCCTCGAGGGGCAGGCCCAGCGTCGACAGGGTGAGGGTCAGCATCACGACCGCGCCGGTGGTGCCTGCGGTCGCGGCCGAGCCGACGACCGAGACGATGACGATCAGCAGGTACTGCACGAAGTTCAGCTCGATGCCGAAGAACTGAGCGACGAAGATCGCGGCGATGGCCGGGTAGATGGCGGCGCAGCCGTCCATCTTGGTGGTGGCGCCCAGTGGCACGGCGAACGAGGCATACGCGCGCGGCACGCCGAGGTTGCGCTCGGTGACGCGCTCGGTCAGCGGCAGGGTGCCGATCGACGAGCGGCTGACGAAGGCCAGCTGCACCGCGGGCCACACGCCCGAGAAGTACTGCTTGATCGACAGTCCGTTGGTGCGGATCAGGACCGGGTAGACCACGAAGAGCACCAGGGCGAGACCGATGTAGATGGCGCCGGCGAACCA
This sequence comes from Microbacterium alcoholitolerans, assembly GCF_050408615.1. Classification (NCBI taxonomy): domain Bacteria; kingdom Bacillati; phylum Actinomycetota; class Actinomycetes; order Micrococcales; family Microbacteriaceae; genus Microbacterium; species Microbacterium alcoholitolerans. The sequence goes on from NZ_JBNTKD010000001.1 coordinate 2,542,760, forward strand.
GGCGAGCGAGGTCAGCTTGTCCCAGCCGTACTTGACGACCGCGGCGCCGATGAGGCCGAAGGTGCCGATCGGGGCGATGCGGATGATCCACCACAGCACGCGCTGGATGACCTTCAGCAGCGACTCGGTGAAAGCGAGGAACGGCTCGGCCTTCTTGCCCGCCTTGAGTGCTGCGATGCCGACGGCGGCTGCGACGACGATGACCTGCAGGATGTTGAAGCCGACGCTCGAGGAGATGGCGCCGGTCTCTGCGTCGAGGCCGCTGCTTACGGTGAGGCCCAGGAAGTTCTGCGGGATCAGGCCGAGCAGGAAGTTCCACCAGGTGCCGACCGTGTACGGCGCGCCGGTCTCGAGGCCGTCGCCGGCCTTGGCGCCCGGCTGGATGACCAGGCCCAGCACGATCGCGATCGACACGGCGATGAACGCCGTGATCGCGAACCAGAGCAGCGTCTGACCAGCGAGGCGCGCTGCGTTCTGCACGCGGCGCAGGTTCGAGATGCTCGCCACGATCGCGGTGAAGATCAGCGGCACGACGGCCGCCTTCAGCAGCGTGACGTACGTGCTGCCGATGGTGTCGAGCGTCGCGAACAGCGGCGTCTCGTTCTCGGCACTGGCGCCGGTGGCCACAGCGATGAGGCCTGCCGTGATGCCGAGCACGAGGGCTGCGATGATCTGGAACCCGAACGAGGTCAGAAGCTTTCGGACCGGTCCGCGGGTGTCGGGCGCTTTCTGTGCGCGAGAGGTGGTGCTCACTGGGGTCTCCATGTCTTCGCGCGCACCATGCGCGCCACGGGAGACAACGTTAGGTGCGCATTCCTATTCCCAGGGCGGAGATGACGAAGGATGACGAACCTGGGTCCTTGTGCGGTCAGCTCGCGCGTCGCCGATCGGATGCTGTCGCCGGGAACATCTCCGCAGTGACGCCTTCGAGTAGCTCGCCCGGTTCGATCCTGAGCGCGTCTGCGATGCGCACCAGCGTCGGGATGCCCATCAGAGCGCGCCCCTTCTCGTAGCTGCGGATGTTCGACGAGTCGATGCGGGTGAGGTGCGCGAGGTCGTCCTGCGTGAGTCCGCGCTGCCTGCGAACGTCCGCGATCAGCTCGCCGATGTGAACGGCAGCAGGGGAGGGGACGCGAGGCACCTCCTAAGCGTCATGAATGTCCGTTACTTGTGCCAGGGTTAACGCACCCGGGTACTTGTACCGATCCGGGGTTGAGGGAGCCCTGGAGGTGCGCATGGCTGGCGAGAAGCTCGTCAAGTCGAAGCAGCGGGTCGCTGACCACGGCGAGGTGTTCACACCGCGCTGGCTGGTTGACGACATGCTCGACCTGGTCAAGCAGGAGACGGAGCGCATCGACTCGAGGTTCCTCGAGCCAGCGTGCGGCTCCGGCAACTTCCTGGTGCCGGCGCTGGAGCGCAAGCTCGCAGCGGTGCAGGTGAAACAGGGCAAGAGCGACTTCGAGAAACGCCACTACGCGCTGTTCGGACTGATGTGCATCTACGGCATCGAATTGCTGGAGGACAACGCGAGGGAGTGTCGCGAGAACCTGCTGGGTACTTTCGCCCGGTATCTGAAGCTCTCTCCGGAGGATGAGTGGTCGAGAGCGGCTGAGGCCGTGCTCGCCGCGAACATCGTGCAGGGGGATGCGCTCGCGATGACGACGGTCGCCGGCGAGCACATCACGTTCCCGGAGTGGAGCTACCTCGGGCGCGGCAAGTATCAGCGTCGGGATTTCCGCTACGACAGCCTGACGCAGCGTGCGTCTGTGCAGGGCACACTCTTTGACGCCTTCGATGAGCACGAGATCTTTACGCCGGTAAAGACGTACCCAGCGATGACGGTGAAGGAACTGGCGTCGTGAGTATCTCGGTCGCCGCCGAGGGTAAAGCCGCATTCGCGCTGCGCGGCCATAACCCGGACGTGCTCACGTGTATCGCGAACCTCTCCAACGACGAGGTTTTCACCCCACCCGAGCTGGCCAATCAGATGCTCGACACAGTTGAGCAGGCCTGGGCCGAGTCGAACGGTGGTGCATCGATCTGGGCAGATCCAAACGTGACGTTCCTCGATCCGTTTACAAAGTCAGGCGTCTTCCTTCGTGAGATCGTCTCGCGGCTTACGGTCGGCCTCGAGAGTGCCATCCCAGAGCTGAAGAGCCGCGTCGATCACATTCTCACGAAGCAAGTCTTCGGGATCGGGATCACCCAGCTCACCGCTCTGCTGGCGAGGCGCAGCGTGTACTGCTCGAAGGATGCCACGGGAAAGCACTCGATCGCGAAGGGCTTCGACCGTGACTGGGGCAACATCTGGTTCGAACGCACCGAGCACACCTGGGTCGGTGGCAGACCAAATCATGAGCTGCTCGACGCCGAGGGAAACCCGACGATGGTCGGGAGGAGATGCCGATTCTGCGGGGCGGCCGAATCTGAATACCTGCGCGACTCCGGACTGGAGTCCCACGCGTACGCATTTATACACACAGACGACATCAAGGCTCGGGTCGACGAGCTGTTCGGAGCCAACATGCAGTTCGACGTCATCATCGGGAATCCGCCGTACCAGCTGGACGACGGAGGATTCGGTTCAAGTGCTGCGCCGATCTACCAGCTATTCGTGGAGCAGGCGAAAACGCTTGGGCCACGCATGCTTTCCATGGTCGTCCCGGCCAGGTGGTATGCCGGTGGGAAAGGACTCAACGAATTCCGAGCGACGATGCTTCAAGACGCACGCATGCGTGTGCTGGACGACTATCCGAACACCGGAGATGTCTTTCCTGGCGTGAATAACCGAGGGGGCATTTGCACCTTCTTGTGGGATGCGAGCTACGACGGAGAAGTGCTGGTGCGAACGCATGAGGGCGGGGTCGTGACGTCCGAAGCATCGCGGTCATTGCTTGAGCCGGGAATGAACACGTTCATCCGCTATAACGAGGGTCTCGAGATACTCCGGAAGGTGATTGGGGTGGAAAGCGGCGAGACGCGATCGCCGACCTTACCTGATGATCGACGATTCTCAGCGTTGGTGAGTTCACGAAAGCCGTTTGGACTCCCAACGAACTTCCTGGGCCGTGAGGACTGGCTGGCTGGTGACCTCAAGGTATATCGCAATGGTGGGGTCTCATACACCACTCGTCAAGCGGTCACAGCAGGACACGATCTCGTGGACGAAGTCAAGTTGTTCGTCCCGTACGCGAGCCCTGGAAGTGATGAGTACCCGCACCTGGTCCTGTCTCGGCCTATCGTCGCTGGACCGGGTGAGATCGCCACAGAGACGTACCTGGCGATCGGTCCATTCGAAAATGAGTCTGAGGCACGACATGCCGCCGGATATATGGGGACGCAGTTCTTCCGCTTCATGCTGACTTTGCTGCGGATGTCGCAGCATGTCACGAGAAGCGTATATGCCTTCGCCCCGTTGCAGGACTTCAGCCGTGCATGGACGGACGACGACCTGGCAACGGAGTACGGGCTCACTGAACGTGACCGTTCGTTCATGGACCGATTCGTCAAACCTGTGGCTTGGAAGGGAGCGTACGAGTGAGCCGGGCTGAGGTCGAACTCCTCCCCGAGAAACCTGCGACGCGCCTGCGTATCTACGCGTACTCGATCGCCGATGATGCGCACGCCGGACTCCTCAAGATCGGCCAGACTACGCAGGACGTCAAGCTGCGCGTTTCCCAGCAACTCAAGACTGCTGCGATCGAAAACTACGAGATCGTCATCGACGAGCCGGCCGATCGCCCGGATGGATCGGTGTTCCGAGACTTCGATGTCCGCGAGCGGCTCAAGAAGAAGGGGTTCGACAACCCGATTCTCGAGTGGATGCGCTGCACAGTGGCGGACGTCCGCACCGCGATCGCCGAGCTTCGCGTCAACCAGGCGCTCGAAGGTACGCACCACCTCGACTTTCCACCGCGTCAAGAGCAGCAGGCGGCAATCGACAAGACCTACGCGTACTTCCAAGATCGTTGGTCTGAAGACGCTGACGCGGTCCCAGAGTTCCTCTGGAACGCGAAGATGCGCTTCGGTAAGACGTTCACGACCTACAAACTCGCGCAGAAACTCGGAGCCAAGCGGGTGCTGGTCGTCACCTTCAAGCCCGCGGTCGAAGACGCATGGGAAAGCGACCTCAAGACGCATGTCGACTTCGACGGCTGGCAGTACCTGTCCAGAGCAGCAGGGAGGGACCCGGCATCCGTCGACCCCGACCTTCCACTCGTCTTCTTCGGCTCATTCCAAGACCTCATGGGCAAAGACAAGGCCGGGAACTTCAAAGCGAAGCACAAATGGCTCACCGACGTCGCCTGGGATCTTGTCGTCTTCGACGAGTACCACTTCGGTGCCTGGCGAGACACAGCCAAGGAACTGTTCGAGGGCGAGGACGAAACCGCGAAGAAGAAGGCCACTGCGCAGGAGTTCGGCGCCGACCTCGAGACCTTCACCGAAGAGCGCGAAGTCAATGGCCTCGATGAGGACGCGATCGTCCCGATCAAGGCCCGTTCCTATCTCTATCTCTCGGGCACGCCCTTCAAAGTTCTCAACGAGGGACGTTTCATCGAGGAGCAGATCTACAACTGGACCTACACAGACGAGCAGCGGGCGAAAGCCGATTTCGCCCAGCAGCATCCGAATGAGCCGAACCCGTACGCGGCGCTGCCGGAGATGCGCCTGCTGACCTACCAGATGCCCGATGAGCTCATCGCGATAGCCAACCAGGGTGAATTCGACGAGTTCGACCTCAACGCGTTCTTCGAGGCGAAGGGCGTCGGAGCCGATGCGCAGTTCACTCACAAGAACGACGTGCAGAAGTGGCTCGACATCATCCGGGGCAACTACGCGCCTACTCAGGTCGATGCGCTGAAGACCGGCACGCGTCCGCCGTTTCCATACTCTGACGTGCGACTGCTTCCTTACATGCAGCATTCGCTTTGGATGCTGCCGAGCACCGCGGCCTGTGCCGCGATGGAGAATCTGCTCGCCGAGCCGCAGAATGCGTACTGGCGCGACTATCGCGTCGTGAATGTCTCGAAGCCGGGTGTGGGGGTTGGCCTTGCCGCGCTTCCGCCCGTGCGCGCGGCGATCGGCGCAGGGTTCGACACGAAGACCATCACGCTCACGGTCGGTAAGCTGACCACCGGTGTCACCGTCCCGCAGTGGTCGGCGATTCTGATGCTGCGCAATCTAAACGCCCCCGAGACATACTTCCAAGCTGCGTTTCGCGTCCAGTCGCCGTGGGTGATCCGCAACCCCAACGGAGATGACCCGCACGAAGAAGCGATTTTCAAGCCCGTCAGCTTCGTCTTCGACTTTGCGCCGACACGTGCACTCAGGCAGATCAGCGAGTACGGCCGCGGGCTTTCGCCTGAGACGCCGAATCCTGAGAAGGCAGTCGAGGAGCTGGTCAGCTTCCTGCCTGTCCTCGCCTACGACGGATCCAATATGACGCAGGTGGATGCGGCGGGCATCCTCGACATGGCCATGGCTGGCACCTCCGCGACGTTGCTTGCGCGCAAATGGGAGTCCGCCGTTCTCGTGAACGTGGACAACCAAACGCTGAAGAAGATCATGGGCTCGGATGCCGCCATGAACGCGGTCATGAACATCGAGGGCTTCCGTGCACTCGGCTCAAGCGTGTTCGAGACGGTGGTCAATAAGAGCGAGGCGGTGTCGAAGACCAAGAAGGAGAAGGGGGACGACATCACTCCGAGCGAGAAGAAGGAGTTGACCGCTGAGGAGAAGGAATACAAGTCCAAGCGGAAGCAGATCCAAGAGAAGCTCATCAAGTTTGCCACCCGCATACCCGCGTTCATGTACCTGACTGACTACCGCGAGCACACCCTTAAGGACGTGATCACCAAGATCGAGCCGGACTTGTTCCGAGCAGTCACCGGACTCACTGTGGCCGATTTCGAGCTCCTCGTCTCCCTTGGCGTCTTCAACGCCAGCCACATGAACCAGGCGGTATTCGCATTCCGGCGCTACGAGGACGCGTCGTTGTCGTACACCGGGCTCGAATCGCATGAAGGACTGAGGCGGTACGGCTTGTTCGACACTGTCGTGGCCGTCGAGAACTGATATGGCGCTCCTGCTGATTCACTCAGTGCGCACGGTGACGGCTGGTCGACTCGAGCCCGTCGGAGCGTGGCGTATCAGCGAGGAGGCGTATGAGAGCTTCTACCCGGATCAGAACACACAATTCGAGAAACGCGGACGCAAGGCGCTGTTCGAACGGCCCATGGAGTCGTTGCTGCAATGGGCGGAGTGGAAGGCGCACAGCTCGCCGAACTGGCGCGTCTGGACGCCGAATTCAGTCGGGGATTCCCTCGCGCTCGACTATCCAGAACGCGAACTGTCGACGTTGCAGACCGTTTTCGAGTCCGCTCACGCAGCCTTCGTTGAACAGCTGAACTCGTCCGGAGCGCAGCCCGTGCGGAGCGACGTCGCGACGATGCCGGCCGATGTGACAGGCCAGACCACGTCCATCGACTACGAAGCGCGCGCGATCAACGTGCACTCGTGGTGGTTGGCAGCGGAGTTCGCTCGTCGACACCCGGAACTGCTCGTGTACGAGATGCATCCGGGTGGTGGCATGTACGACATGCTGGCCGTCGCCTCACCAGAGCAGTTCTCGCCAGGTGTGTCACTTCCGCCTGCCCGGGTAATGCTCAACCGGGTCGGGTCACTGCAAGTGCATTCGGGTAATGAGCAGGTGGTTGTCGCTCATTGGAAGCATCTTGTCGACCCGGCTCATCGCTGGGAGGTCCTGAAGCAACTGGAATGGCACGTCGACTTGCCCCAACCCGAGAAGACCCCGGCGTCGACGCCTCGTACCCTGACATACCGCTTTCTGGCAGCTGCGCTCGAGTTCTGCCACTACCATCGACTGTCGTGGGATGTGCGGAGCGAGTTCTTCGACACCGCCGGATACGGTGAGAACCCTGATCACCTCCGTCACTTTCCATCCGCGATCGACCATCTCATGCACCTTCCGCGTCTCGGAATCCATGGCGAACCGCAGAGTCACTTCTGGACGTTACTGCGCGAGCAGGAAGCGATAGGGACAGTCTCAATCGATGGGACATTGCATCTGCGCGACGGGAAGTCCTTGAACCTGATCGATCAGTACCAGAAGCATGGGCGGCGACTTCGGTGGATGACCGCATCATTGTTGCGGGATTGGCTCTGACTGGCCGCTGAAGTCGCTACTCCTCGTAGAACTCAATGTCGGTGGCCCCTGTGACTATGAAGTATGGCAACTTTCACCGACGTCGCGGCGCTGATCCCCACCTTGCGTGGGCAGCTCATCGACGGCGGTGATGCGGATCGCGCGCGGGCATGGATGATGCTGATGTCGGATGCTGACGTTGTGCGCGTTCTGGAAGAGACTGCCGCGCTGGTGCAGCAGGTCGAGCAGATCCAGGTGGCGGCGGCCGGGGTGATCGCGCTGCGGTCGAAGCGAGAGCAGGGGCACTCCGGCCTGTCGGCGTCACGCGGGCATCGGTCGGCGGCAGCGTTTGTGCAGGACGTCACGGGTTCGACGAAGTCGGATGCTGCTCGCAAGGTGCGGGTGGGAGAAGCGTTGCTCGATGACGACGCTGCGGCTTCGCAACAGGAGGGGCCCGCTGACGCATTGCAGGATGAGCGCCCGTCGGCGGCTCCGTGGTACCAGCCGCTTCGCGATGCGCTTCGAGACAACTGCTTGACGTCGGCGCAGTTCGATGCGATCCGACGTGGGCTGGGAGAGCCGTTCGAGGTGGATGGCGGAGAACTGGCTGCCGCCGAGCTGGTACAGGCGCAGCGTGAGGTCTGTGACGCCTGGGCGCAGGCGGCCGAGCAGCTCATCGGCGAAGCGAGTGAGCGGACGGTCGAGGAGCTCTGGCAGCAGGCGCGCACGATCCGCGACCTGCTCGACCCCACCGGCGCCGAAGACCGGTTCCTCGAGCGGTTCGAGAAGCGGTCGTTCCGCACGTACCGCGGGCAGGACGGGCAGAAGCGCGCGAGCATGGTGCTCGACGATGACGGCGACCTGTTTCTGGAGACCATGCTGGCGTCGGCATTGCGCCCTCGCCGCGGTGGGCCGCGATTCGTCGACTCCGACGAGAAGGAGCAGGCCCGCTCCCTCGCCGACGACCCGCGCACCAACGACCAACTGGCCTATGACCTCCTCATGGATGTGCTGCGTGCCGGCGCGCTCGCCGACGCGGAGAGCGTGTTCGGCACGCGGCAGGCAGGCGTACGCCTCGTTCAGACGGTGGATGCTGACGGGAACCGCGCACCGGTGGCGCATAGCGAAGACAACCTGATCTCAGTTCCCGCCGCGGCGGTCGATCAGCGGCTCTGCGAGAGCGGATTCGTGCCCCTCACAATCGACGCGTGCGGGAAACCGCTGGACGTCGGCCGGGAACACCGACTGTTCACCCCGAGACAGCGCATCGCCCTCGCCATCCGTGATGGCGGATGCCGCTGGCGAGGCTGCGACAGACCCGCCTCCTACTGCGAAGCACATCACATCGACGAATGGGCCCGAGATCTGGGCAGAACGGACATCGACCGAGGCATCCTGCTCTGCCGCTATCACCACATGACTCTCCATCACGGCGGGTGGCGCATCATCCGCGAGGGCGACGGCGACCTCATGCTCCAGTATCCATCGGGGGAGAGGTCTGCCCTACGAGCACGGACCGTCCTCACCTACGCCTTCGGCGACATCGACCCGCCCCCGAAGAGATTCAGACCCGCGGCGTGACAGGTGCCCGAAGACTCCCGCGCCGCTCACGCGCGCGGCGCGAGCACCAGCAGGTCGCCCACCTCGCACTCCAGCGCGTCGCAGATCGCCCGCAGCGTGGAGTAGCGGATCGCCCGCGCCCGATCGTTCTTCAGCACCGACAGATTGACGATGCTGACACCCACCCGCGCGCTCAACTCAGTCAGCGTCATGTTCCGCTCGGCGAGCAGCTCATCCAGACGGCAGTGGATGCCGGTGAGCTCGTCGTCCGAGTCCGCGGGAGTCATACCAACCCCTCCGTCTCGCGCTGCAGTACCGCGCCGTACCGGAAGATCGCCGACAGTGCGAACAGACCGACCGCCACAGCGAACGGCCACAGCGGGATGCTGAGACTGAACGGCGGCAGCAGATCGTCGGACCACTCCAGGCTCCGTGCCGCCATCGTCATGGCGATCTGCTGCACCAGCTCGCCCAGCGCGCCCGCGACCATCACGATGATCGCGACAACCCCGAACGTACGCGAGACGCTGCGATGGAACGGCTCACGCGCACCTGCGCGGCGGGTCGCGTTGTAGATCGCCCACGCGATCGCTCCGGATGCCAGCACGGACAGCACCCTGCCCAGACACAGCACGAGGCGCGGCGCGAGCGGCGCGTTCGACAGCCAGGTTCCGCACAAAGCCGTCTCGGCAAGATTCGCTACGTCGTCATCGAAGGGGCACACCGGGCTGAGCACCTGATCCTGCACCTGGGTCACCCACTGAGCGACGTCGCCCTCCAGCGACATGCTGTTCGGGTCGAGGGCGCTGAACACCGGCAGCACCACACCAGCGCAGCACAGCCCCAAGAAGACGCACGACGCGTTCCGCGTCACATCCAGCGCCAGTGTCGTGCTGCCGTGCCGCCGCGCCCGCGCGATCGAGAATCCGACAACCAGGCCGGCGATCACCAGCACCAGCGCGAGCATCGACAGCCCCGAGAACAAGTCATCCGAAGTCAGCTGCATCACACCAATCCTTCCGTGTCGCGCTGCATACGCACGCCGTCAGCGATGAGCAACCCGACGATCGCGATGATGACGCCGAGAAGCACCAGCGTCATATCCACGCGATCGAGCACCCACAATGGATCCCACAGCGGCAGCGCGATCACCTCCGGACTATCGGGAGTCAGCGTTCCGTCGAATCCGGCGGACACCTCATAGCCGAGCTCGCGCACGGCGGCATCCACGGCCCAGGCCTGCAGCTGTGGCGCAATTGCACCGACGAGAATCGCCAGAACGCCGACCGAGCCGAGCCCCCACGCCAGCATCCGCGCGAACGGCCTGCCGCGCAGCATCCGCACCGCCAGCATCACCGTCAGCACACCGCCGCCCACGACGACGAGAATGCCGAGACCCTCCGCGGCAGCCTGCAGCACACGCGGCAACAGCAGCGTCTGATCGCTGACGATGACGATCCCGCTGTAGTCGACCCGGTCGACGTCACTCGGGTCAGATATCCGGATCGACGGCTCGCGCCCCGTCAGCAGGTCGCTGTGGCCGTTCCAATATCCGGTGAAGTATCCGGTGATTCTCGGCACGGCGCTGATCGCCGAACCGAGCAGCAGCAGCGCGCCGAGCGCCAGCGCGACGATCAGCGCGCCACTTCGCGCGGCGTAACCATTCGTGTCCATCACACCAGACCCTCCGTGTCGCGCTGCATCCGTGTCCCCGTCGCGAACGCCATCGCGATCAGCGCGAGCGCGAAGCCCCACCCGATCGGCGCCAGGTCGAGATCCATCGAGAACGCAGCGAACGTGTCGTAGATCGCCGGGTCGTCGGATGCCAGCGAATCAGTGATCATCGCGCGGCCCACCGCGCCGGACAACTGCCCGAACAGGCCGCCTGCGGTGACGAGGCACGCGGTGATGCCGATGGTCGTCGACATGGTTCCGCGGAACGGCCGTCCGCGGATCAGCGAGACGCCCAGCCACCACGCCACCGCGCACACGCCGATGGTCGCGAGAGCCGGCAGGGCGCCCTCGAGCAGCAGCATCCACCGCGCACCCGCCGAGAGAGACGAGAAGGTGACGTCGGCGTGCGAGTAGTCGGCGGATCGGATGCCATCCACCCCGGCCAACGCCGAAACGGCCTCCCCGGAGACGGGCATCCGCACCGTCACGGCGGCGCCGAACACCTCGAATGCGCCCTTGATCACGGCGACCAGCGCCGCGACCGCGATGCTGACGGCGCCGGTGGCGATCAGGCCGAGCCCGAAGCCGTCGGCCCGCGACGGCCTGTGGTTCATGCTCATGTTCTTCTCCATATCGATATTCGTTGTTATCGCTAGTCGTTAACATAACGACAGTCGATATACGCGTCAAGGGGTGGGGCTCGGGCGCCCCGACCGGCGGAAAGCAACCCCACTATGCCGACGGCGAACACGGCCGATCAGGCACCTTGCGGTCGTTACTCTCGATGTACAAGGCATCACAGCCGCTTCGCCCCGTGCGAAAAGGAGTCACAGCATGTTCGAGAGATTCACGGACCGCGCCCGTCGTGTCGTCGTCCTCGCCCAAGAAGAGGCGAAGATGCTCAACCACAACTACATCGGCACCGAGCACATCCTGCTCGGCCTCATCCACGAGGGTGAGGGCGTCGCAGCGAAGGCGCTCGAAAGCCTCGGCATCTCTCTCGACGCCGTGCGCGAGCAGGTGCAGGACATCATCGGCCAGGGGCAGCAGCAGCCGTCCGGCCACATCCCCTTCACGCCGCGCGCCAAGAAGGTGCTCGAGCTGAGCCTGCGCGAGGCACTGCAGCTCGGCCACAACTACATCGGCACCGAGCACATCCTGCTCGGCCTCATCCGCGAGGGCGAGGGTGTCGCAGCGCAGGTGCTCGTCAAGCTCGGCGCCGACCTGAACAAGGTCCGCCAACAGGTCATCCAGCTGCTCTCCGGCGCACCCGGGCGCGAGACCGCGTCCGTCGGCGCCCAGGCGAACGACGGCCCCGCGGCCGCGCAGGGCGGCTCGCAGGTGCTCGACCAGTTCGGTCGCAACCTCACCCAGGCTGCGCGCGACGGCAAGCTCGACCCCGTCATCGGCCGCGAGAAGGAGGCGGAGCGGGTCATGCAGATCCTCTCCCGCCGCTCCAAGAACAACCCCGTCCTGATCGGCGAGCCCGGTGTCGGCAAGACCGCCGTCGTCGAGGGGCTCGCCCAGGCGATCGTCAAGGGCAACGTCCCCGAGACGCTCAAGGACAAGCAGCTCTACTCACTTGACCTCGGCTCGCTCATCGCCGGCTCCCGCTACCGCGGAGACTTCGAGGAGCGCCTGAAGAAGGTCACCAAGGAGATCCGCACCCGCGGCGACATCATCGTCTTCATCGACGAGATCCACACCCTCGTCGGTGCGGGCGCAGCCGAGGGCGCGATCGACGCCGCCAGCATCCTCAAGCCGCTGCTCGCACGCGGCGAGCTGCAGACGATCGGCGCCACCACCCTCGACGAGTACCGCAAGTACTTCGAGAAGGATGCCGCGCTCGAGCGCCGCTTCCAGCCGGTGCAGGTGAACGAGCCGACGCTGCCGCACGCGATCAACATCCTCAAGGGGCTGCGCGACCGCTATGAGGCGCACCACAAGGTGCAGATCACCGACGGCGCCATCGTCGCCGCGGCGAACCTCGCCGACCGCTACGTCTCCGACCGCTTCCTGCCGGACAAGGCCATCGACCTGATCGACGAGGCCGGCGCGCGCCTGCGCCTCAGCATCCTCTCCTCCCCGCCCGAGCTGCGCGAGTTCGACGAGCGCATCGCGAAGGTGCGGCAGGACAAGGAGGCCGCGAGCGAAGAGCAGGACTTCGAGAAGGCCGCGGCTCTCCGCGACCAGGAGAAGGAGCTGCTTGGCGAGCGTCTGCGCCTCGAGAAGCAGTGGCGCTCGGGCGACGTGGCCACCCAGGCCGTCGTCGACGAGGGCCTGATCGCCGAGGTGCTGGCTCAGGCCACGGGCATCCCGGTCTTCAAGCTCACCGAAGAGGAGTCCTCGCGCCTGGTCTTCATGGAGAAGGCGCTGCACCAGCGCGTCATCGGGCAGGAAGAGGCCATCGCCGCGCTCAGCCGCACGATCCGCCGCCAGCGCGCCGGCCTCAAGGACCCGAAGCGCCCCTCCGGCTCGTTCATCTTCGCCGGCCCCACCGGTGTCGGAAAGACCGAGCTCGCAAAGGCGCTCGCCGAGTTCCTGTTCGACGACGAAGCGGCGCTCATCTCGCTCGACATGAGCGAGTTCGGCGAGAAGCACACCGTCTCGCGGCTGTTCGGCGCCCCTCCCGGGTTCGTCGGCTTCGAAGAGGGCGGACAGCTCACCGAGAAGGTGCGTCGCAAGCCGTTCTCGGTCGTGCTCTTCGACGAGATCGAGAAGGCGCACCCGGACATCTTCAACTCGCTGCTGCAGATCCTCGAAGAGGGCCGCCTGACCGACGGTCAGGGCCGCATCGTCGACTTCAAGAACACCGTAATCATCATGACGACCAACCTCGGCTCGTCGGCGATCGCCGGTGGCCCGGTCGGCTTCCAGATCGAGGGCAACTCGCAGACTACGTACGAGCGGATGAAGGGCAAGGTCGACGAAGAGCTCAAGCGCCACTTCAAGCCCGAGTTCCTCAACCGCCTCGACGACATCATCGTCTTCCCGCAGCTGAACAAGGACGAACTTCGCCAGATCGTCGGCCTGTTCACCAAGCAGCTGGGCGAGCGTCTGCTCGACCGCGACATGACGGTGGAGCTGTCGGACTCTGCGAAGGACAAGCTCATCGAGATCGGCTTCGATCCCGCACTCGGCGCCCGTCCCCTTCGTCGCGCCATGCAGCGCGAGATCGAGGACCAGCTCTCGGAGCGCATCCTGCACGGCCAGCTCAACACGGGCGACCACGTGAAGGTCGACGTCGTCGACGGCAAGTTCGACTTCGAGCACGCGCCGCGCGGCGAGAAGGTGTCTGTGGGCGTGAACACCGGCGGTGGCGGCATCTCGGCGACGCCAGATCTCGCAGCCACCGGCAACGACTGACGCGCGATCCCCACGGGCCCGGATGCTTCGGCATCCGGGCCCGTTTTCGTCGCCGTGCGGTGTCGGATCACGGACGACGTCGGATGCTGACGGCGTGTCGAACCGCCGACACGCCGTCCCCAGCGGCGGGCGTCAGTAATCCGGCACACATGAGCTCGTTCTACGCTGGAACCGTGACCGAGTACACCGTCCGCGCAGCACGCAGCACCGACATCACCGGCATCCATGCACTGCTGGAGCCGCTGGTCGAGCGACGCATCCTGCTCGGCAAGGACCTCGCCGTGCTCTACGGGGCGGTGCAGGAGTTCGTGGTCGCCGAGAGCGAGGGACAGCTGATCGCGTGCGGGGCGCTGCACGTCATGTGGGAGGACCTCGGCGAGGTGCGCACCCTGCTCGTGCGCGACGACTTCCTCCGCCACGGGGTCGGCAAGGCGATCGTCGACGAGCTGGAGATCCGCGCCCGAGAGCTGGGACTGTCGCGCCTGTTCTGCCTGACCTTCGAGACGGCGTTCTTCACTCGCCGCGGCTACGCGCCGATCGGCGAGCAGGTCGTCGACGCTGACGTGTACTCTCAGCTGCTGCGCAGCGGTGACGCGGGTGTCGAGGAATTCCTCGATCTCGCGCATGTGAAGCCGAACACGCTCGGCAACACCAGGATGATCAAGCACCTCAATTAGCCTGGAAGCATGTCCCGTCCCTCAGCCGCCGTCTACCGTCGTCGGCGGCTCCTCGCCGTCGTCGTGCTTCTCGCGGTGATCGCCGCGATCGGCACCGGCGTGTGGCTCGCGATCGCGCAGCCCTGGTCGAGCGGATCGGATGCCGATCCCGCGCCGGCCTCGCAGCCCCCGACCCCGGTGGCGAGCGATTCCGCGACACCGGAAGCGAGCGCGTCGGCAAGCCCCGAGCCGACCGGCGATGAGACCGCGACGCCCGAGATCGTCGCCTGCCAGGCGGCCGATGTGCGCGTCGTGGCGGTGACGGATGCCGACACCTATGCGGCCGGCGAGTTGCCGCAGCTGTCGATCGAGCTCACCAACAACGGGCCCGACTGCACCATGAACGTCGGCTCCAGCACGCAGAAGTTCACGGTCACCAGCGGCTCGGACGAGTGGTGGCGCTCCACCGACTGCCAGACCGAGCCCAGCGACACCATCGTGACGCTCGAGGCCGGGAAGACGGTCAGCAGCGCCACGCCGGTGATCTGGGACCGCACCCGCTCGTCGGTGGATACCTGCGACGAGAAGAACCGCCCGCGAGCACCGGGCGGGGGAGCCTCGTACCATGTCGCCGTGGAGATCGGCGGTTTCAAGAGCGGAACATCGAAGCAGATCATTCTGCGCTGACCGGCCGATGGAGCCGTACAGACTGCGCACAGAAACTGCGTGAAAGTCACCAGGATTCAACTGACAGCACCAATATTTTGGGATACCATGGAGTCTGGTTCTCCGGCATGATGTGGCGTAAACCATCCCCAGTGGTGTCGACATCAGCGTCCCCAGCGCTTCGACATACGCGACGCCGAGAATCAGGAGGGCCCTCTCGAGTACGCCAGTCCCCAATGGAGGACTCGAGAGGGCCCCACTCATAAGCTGGACTCATGGCGAAGAAGAGGGCAGGGGCGAAGCGCCCCGCACCGGAGGAGTTCCGTTCCGAGGCGCTGGCGCAGGCGCTCGAGAAGCAGGACATGGCCGCGGTCGCCCTCGCGCTGCGCAACGGCAACACGGTCGTGCCGCTGATCAAGCCCGGCGCTCGGGACAACCCCCTCGACGGCGGCGAGGTCTGGACCTACCGCGACCCGAACACCGGCGACGTCGCGCTGCTGCTGTTCAGCGATGCGACCCACAAGCCGGCCAACCTGCCGCCAGGCGTGGGGATCTACTCACCGGCGTGGCTGAGGTCATTCCTCACGACGCACCGCGAGACGATCACGACGGTCTTCCTCGACATCGCAGGCCCCCACCCCATGCAGGCACCGCCCGCCGAGCTCCTGAAGGCCCTCGAAGCGTAAGGCGACGCACGACGGCGCAGCAGCTCAGAACGGCGGGATGTCATCCTCGCGGCGACGGGATCCCTCGCGAGGCTCGCTCTTCGCATGAGAGCGCACATCGCCCAGCGCGGTCCGCAGGTTCTTCGACCGGTCGTCGAGCACCTGCTGATATCCCAGCCGGGCTGCCTCGCTGCGCCGTTGCGCCGATTGCGTGACCGGCCTGATCTCGCCCGCGAGCGACAGCTCGCCCACGGCGGCGATCGTGCGCGGGACAGACACGTGCCGGATCGACCCTGCGACGGCGATCGCGATGGCCAGATCGGCGGCGGGCTCGGTGAAGCGCACCCCGCCGACGGTCGACACGTACACGTCGAGCTTCGACGTCTCGATGCCCGCACGTCGCTCGAGGATGGCCAGCACCATCGCCACGCGCGAGGAGTCCAGCCCGTGCACCACGCGACGGGGGTTCGGCGCGTTCGAGGCGATGGTCAGCGCCTGGACCTCGACGGGCAGCGCGCGGCGCCCCTCCATCGCGATCGCGACGCACGTGCCGGGCTCTGCGGCGCCCTGCGACAGGAAGAGCCCGCTCGGATCCGGAACCTCGGCGATGCCGGCTCCGGTCATCTCGAAGCATCCGACCTCGTCGGTCGGCCCGAAGCGGTTCTTCAGCGCGCGGATGAAGCGCAGCGCGGTCTGCCGGTCGCCCTCGAAGTGGCACACGACGTCGACGAGATGCTCGAGCACGCGAGGGCCGGCGACCTGCCCGTCCTTGGTGACATGGCCGACGATGATCACCGGCAGTCCGCGGTCCTTCGCCACGCGGATCAGCGTCGCCGCCACCTCGCGCACCTGACTCGGCTGCCCGGCGGCGCCGTCGATCAGGCCGGATGCCACGGTCTGCACAGAGTCGACGATCACGAGCTCGGGCTTCACCTCGTCGATGTGCCCGAGGATCGTGGCGAGGTCGGTCTCGCTGGCCAGGAAGAGCTCGTCGTGCAGCGCTCCGGTGCGCTCGGCTCGAAGGCGCACCTGCGCGGGGGACTCCTCGGCGCTGGCGTACAGCACGCGGCGTCCGGCGCGAGCGGTGGCGGCCGCGACCTCCAGCAGCAGGGTGGACTTGCCGACCCCGGGTTCGCCGCTGAGCAGGATCGCGGCCCCCGGCACGATGCCGCCGCCGAGCACGCGGTCGAACTCGCCGACGCCGCTGGTGCGCCGCGGGGCATCTGCCGTGGTGATCTGGGTGATCGGGCGCGCAGTGCGGTGGGCGGCGGGGGCGACGGCATCCGTCTGCCGGGCGAAGCCCGAGCTCACCTTCTCCTGCACCGTGCCCCACTGCTGGCACTCGCCGCAGCGACCCACCCACTTCGCCGTCGTCCAGCCGCACTCGGTGCAGACGAAGGCGGGCGGTGCGGGTCGACGGGTGGCCATGCACCAAGGCTATCCGTGGCATCCGACGTCGCGCAGCCTCAACGGCCGCTGTGGATATTCACGGTCGTCGGGTCACCGCCGCCGCGCTAACCTGGGCCCCAGCTGGGCCCCAGCTGATCTCACCCAGCCGATCCAGAGAGGGCACGATGACCGCACAGGTCCGACTCACCAGGCACGTCGATGTGGTCGCCGCCGCGCGGGATCCCGAGACCTTCTCCAGCCGCACCTCACAGCACCTGCACGTGCCCAACGGCATGGACGGCGATGAGCACCGCGCGTACCGGGCAGTGGTGGATCGGCAGATGACCCCGCAGATCGTCGCCGACCTGGAGCCGCTGTTGGACGGGATCGCCCGCGACGTCGTCGGTGCGCTCACCCGCGGCGTCCCGTTCGACGCGGTCGGTGACCTCGGCGAGGCGTTCGCCGTGCGTGCGCAGTGCCGCTGGCTCGGCTGGCCCGTCGCCGTCGAGACCGAGCTGCGCGAATGGATGGCGCGCAACTACGCCGCGGCCCGTGCACAGGATCCGGCCCGCAACGCGACCATCGCGGCGGAGTTCGATGAGCTCGTCATCCGACAGGTCGACGCGCACCGCGCGGCGCGCAGGGACGGCGCGGTGGATGCCACGCACCGCCTCCTCGATGAACGCGTGCACGGCCGGCCGCTGACCGACGACGAGATCGTGTCGATCCTGCGCAACTGGACCGCCGGCGACCTCGGCTCGCTCGCCCGCTGCGTCGGCGTCGTCGTGCATCGGCTCGCCCAACGCCCGCGCTGGCAGCAGCGCATGCGCGCACTCGCCGCCGGCATCCGAGAAGGAGGATCGGATGCCACGGCGCGCCGCGACGAGTTCGACGCGATCCTCGGGGAGTGCCTCCGCATCGACGACCCGTTCGTCGCGAACAAGCGCGTCACGACCTGCCCGGTGACCACCCCGTCGGGCATGCAGATCCCCGCAGGCGCCTCAGTGCTGCTCGACTGGACCGCAGCCAATCAGGACGTCGACGTGTTCTCGACGGATTTCGATCCCGTCGCGCACGCGAGGGACAACGTGGTGTTCGGCACCGGGCCGCACGTGTGCCCGGGGCGCGACCTCTCGTACGCCGAACTGCGCGCCGTGATCATGGCGCTGCTCGAAGTCGGCGCGACGATCGAACCCGCCGACGACCGGCATCCGACGCGCTTCGAACCGCCGCTGGGCGGGTGGGCGACCGTCCCCGTCGTGCTGAGGTAGCGCAGCTCACTTCCGGCCGACGTCCTTCAGCATTCCGGCGACGACCAGCGCGAACGCGCCCACCAGCACCAGCAGCCACAGGCCCAGCGAGTACGAGTTCGTCTCGGGGTGGTACGTCGCACCCATCACCAGCGGCGGGAAGTAGCCCCCGAGGCCGCCGGCCGCGGCGACGACACCGCTGACCGAGCCGACCTTGTCCTTCGGCGTCGACGGCCCGATCCAGGCGAACACGCCGCCCATGCCGAGCCCCATCGCGGCCGCCATCAGGATGAAGACCGCACCGGTGAGCACGCCCTCGGGCGGCTGCTGACCGACCACATACGCCAGCGTGACGATGCCGCCCAGCGAGACCAGCGTGACGACCTTCGGTCCGAACCGGTCCGCAAGCACACCGCCGATCGGACGGGCGATCACGGCGGCCGCGGCGAACAGCGCCGTGCGGGCGCCGGCACCGAGCACGTCGACCTCCGGGTAGATCGTCGTGAGGTACTTCGGCAGGAAGGTCGAGAACGCCACGAAGCCGCCGAACACGATGCCGTACAGGAACGACATCTCCCACGTCACCGGCAGCTTCAGCGCCCCGATCACCTTGGGGATCAGCCTGTCGCGGCTGGGCTGCCACACCGGCGACTCGCGCATCAGGAACCAGACCAGCGCCGCCATCGCGACCAGCAGGCCCGCGATGAGCAGATGCGTGGGCAGATAGCCGATGCCCTGCGCCAGCCGCGGCGTCGCCATCGCCGACACCGCAGTGCCGATCATGCCCATGCCGAACACGCCGTTCGCGAAGCCGCGTCGCTCCGGCGGGAACCACGCGCTCGAGAACGGGACACCGGCCGCGAAGATCGTGCCGGCGACGCCGAGGTAGAAGCCCGAGACCAGCAGCAGCGGGAAGCTGTTGATGCTGCCGGCCAGAGCGACCAGCAGCACAGCCGGCGCCGAGAGCAGCAGCACGGCGGTGAACATCTTCCGTCCGCCGAAGCGATCGGTCATCGCGCCGATCACGATGCGGCCCAGCGCGCCGACCAGAACGGGGGTGGCGAGCATCAGCGAGATCTGCCCCTCATCCAGCCCCATGTTCGTGGCATAGGTCTGCTGCAGCGGCGAGATCGCCATCCACGCCCAGAAGCCCATGGTCGACGCGACGGTCGCCAGCAGCACTTGGGCGAATCCGCCCTTCAGATCAGTCGAGGACGGTGCGGAGGACGAGGTCGGTGCAGTCATCTGGCATCCCTTCGATACCGGCGACAGTAGCGTGACCGGCGCGCGAGGGCCAGAGCCGGCACCGGGAAAAACCGTCGCGCGGCGAGGAGCATTAAACACGGCCCGCCCTTGTTTACAGCTCCACCGCCGGGCAGGATGCTGGGGTACACCCCGTGTACTCCGGGAAGGAGCAGAAATGACCCCTGGACCCCGCACTGAGAGCGACCCTGCGACGGACGGCCCTCTCGCGGACGCACTGCTGAACATGGGGCGCTTCGTGCGACCAGGGGAGACTTCCGAAGATCTGCGGGCGGTGTTCCTCAAAGGCGGTCGATCGGGGGATGCGTTCTACCGCGACCGCTGGTCGCACGACAAGGTCGTGCGCTCCACGCACGGTGTGAACTGCACGGGGTCGTGCTCGTGGAAGGTGTACGTCAAGGACGGCATCATCACCTGGGAGGCGCAGCAGACCGACTATCCGAGCATCGGACCTGACTCGCCGGAGTACGAGCCCCGCGGATGCCCGAGAGGGGCGGCCTTCAGCTGGTACACGTACTCGCCGACCCGGGTGCGCTTCCCGTACATCCGCGACACGCTGGCGCAGCTCTACCGCGAGGCGAAGGCGCAGCATCCCGACCCCGTCGACGCCTGGGCATCGATCGTCGAGAACCCAGAGAAGGCCCGCGCCTACAAGCGCGTGCGCGGCAAGGGCGGTCTGGTGCGCACCAGCTGGGACGAGGTGATGGAGATCGCCGCGGCCGCCCACGTGCACACGGTGAAGACCTACGGCCCCGACCGGATCGCCGGCTTCTCGCCCATCCCGGCGATGTCGATGGTCTCGCACGGCGCAGGCTCGCGCTTCATGAACCTGATCGGCGGCACCATGCTGTCGTTCTACGACTGGTACGCCGATCTGCCCGTCGCGAGCCCCCAGGTGTTCGGCGACCAGACCGACGTGCCCGAGTCCGCCGACTGGTGGAACGCCGGCTACCTGATCATGTGGGGCTCGAACGTGCCGGTCACGCGCACACCGGACGCCCACTTCATGGCCGAGGCCCGCTACCGCGGCCAGAAGGTCATCACCGTCTCGCCCGACTACACCGACAACACGAAGTTCGCCGATGAATGGGTCGCTCCGCACCCCGGCACGGATGCCGCGCTGGCGCTGTCCATGGGGCATGTCATCCTGCGCGAGCACTTCGTCGAGAAGCGCACCGAGCGCTTCGAGGACTACATGCGCCGGTACACCGACTCGCCGTTCCTCGTCGAGCTCGAGCAGCGCGACGGCGGACTCGTGCCGGGCAAGTTCATCACGGCCTCCGATCTCGAGGGTCTGACCGCCACGCAGGCGCGCGCCGACTTCAAGCCCGTCCTGATGGATGCCGACGGCACACCCGTCGTGCCCAACGGCTCGCTCGGACACCGCTTCACACCCGAGGACGAGGGCCGCTGGAACCTCGATCTCGGCGATGTCGTGCCACCGCTCTCGGTCGCCGATGTGCCCGGCTGGAACGGCGACGCGGCCGAGGTCCGCCTGCCCCGGTTCGACCTCGCCCCCGAGCCCGGCCAGGAGCACGCCGGCGGCTCCGGATCGCTCACCCGCGGCGTGCCGGTGCGCACCGTCGCCGGCAAGACCGTCACCACGGTCTTCGACCTGCTGCTCGCCCGCTACGGTGTGGCGCGCGACGGGCTGCCCGGTGAGTGGCCGACCGGGTACGACGACGCCTCAGCCCCCGGCACCCCCGCCTGGCAGGAGGAGCACACCTCGGTGCCCGCCGAGCAGGCGACCAGGATCGCCCGCGAGTTCGCCGACAACGCCGACCGAAGCGGCGGGCGCTCGATGATCCTGATGGGCGCGGGCACCAACCACTGGTTCCACTCCGACACGATCTACCGCGCTTTCCTCGCGCTGACGACGATGACCGGATGCCAGGGAGTGAACGGCGGCGGCTGGGCACACTACGTCGGGCAGGAGAAGGTGCGCCCGATCACCGGCTACCAGCAGTACGCGGCGGCCGCCGACTGGAACCGCCCGCCGCGGCACACGATCGGCACGGCGTTCTTCTACCTGGCCACCGACCAGTGGCGCTACGACGGGCTGCCGGCCGATCAGCTGGCGTCGCCCCTCGGCCGCGGCACCTTCGCCGGGCGCACCACGGCCGACTGCCTGGTCGAGTCGGTGAAGCGCGGATGGATGCCCGATTACCCGACCTTCAACCGCAACCCGCTCGACCTGGTCGACGAGGCCGAGGCGCTGGGCAAGGAGCCGGCGCAGCACATCGTCGACAGCCTCGACGACGGATCGCTGCAGTTCGCCGTGGAGGACCCGGACGATCCGGCGAACTTCCCGCGCATCATGACCATCTGGCGCGCGAACGTGCTCGGCTCGTCCGGCAAGGGCAACGAGTACTTCCTCAAGCACCTGCTCGGCACGGATGCCTCGGTGCGCGCCACCGAGGCCGGGCCGGAGTCGCGCCCGTCGACCATCGCCTGGCGCGAGAACGCGCCGCAGGGCAAGCTCGACCTGCTGATGACGGCCGATTTCCGGATGACCAGCACCACGCTGTTCAGCGACATCGTGCTGCCGGCGGCGACCTGGTACGAGAAGTACGACCTGTCCTCGACGGACATGCATCCGTTCATCCACGCCTTCAACCCGGCGATCGCGCCACCGTGGCAGACGAAGACCGACTTCGAGACGTTCCGCGTCCTCGCCGAGCGGTTCAGCGCGATGGCCCGAACGCATCTGGGTGTTCGCCGCGACGTCGTGGCCACGCCGCTGCAGCACGACACCCCGGATGTGATGGCGACCCCGCACGGCCGGGTGGAAGACCTGCCGCGGGTGCCCGGCGTGACGATGCCCAAGCTGACGGTGGTCGAGCGCGACTACCCGAATCTCGCCGAGAAGTGGAAGACGCTGGGCCCGCTCACCGCCAAGCTGGGCCTGACGACGAAGGGCGTCACCTATCACGCCGAGCCTGAGATCGAGCGGCTCAAGAGCGTCAACGGCACGGTCGCAGCCGGCCCCTACACCGGCTCGGTGCGGCTCGACAGCGACCGGCGCGCCTGCGAGATGATCCTGGCGCTGTCCGGCACCAGCAACGGCCGCCTGGCGGTGCAGGGATTCAAGGCGCTCGAGAAGCACACCGGGCAGGAGATGGTGTTCCTCGCCGAGGAGCACGAGGGGACGCACCTGTCTTTCCAGGACGTCTCGGTGCAGCCGCGCAGCGTGATCACCTCACCGGAGTGGTCGGGTTCGGAGCACGGCGGGCGGCGCTACACGGCCTTCGCGATCAACGTCGAGCACCTGAAACCGTGGCACACCCTCACCGGCCGTCAGCACTTCTACCTCGACCACGACTGGATGGACGAGCTCGGCGAATCGCTGCCGGTCTACCGGCCGCCGCTGGACATGCACCGCCTGTTCGGCGACGTCGTGCCCGGCAAGAGCACCCACACCGAGGTACACGTGCGCTACCTGACGCCGCATTCGAAGTGGTCGATCCACTCCGAGTACCAGGACAACCTGTTCATGCTCTCGCTCTCGCGGGGCGGCCCCACGATCTGGATGAGTCCGAGGGACGCCGCGAAGATCGGGGTGCGCGACAACGACTGGATCGAGTCGTACAACCGCAACGGCGTCGTCGTCGCGAGGGCGAACGTGTCGCACCGGATGCCCGAGGGAACCGTGTACATGTACCACGCGAAGGACCGCACGGTCGATGTGCCGCTCAGCGAGATGAGCGGCAAGCGCGGCGGCATCCACAACTCGCTGACGCGCATCCTGCTCAAGCCGAGCCACCTCATCGGCGGCTACGCGCAGCTGGCGTGGGCGTTCAACTACCTGGGGCCCACCGGCAACCAGCGCGACGAGGTCACCACGATCCGTCGCCGCTCGCAGGACGTGCAGTACCGATGAAGGGCGCGGTGTCATGAAAGTAATGGCTCAGATGTCGATGGTGATGAACCTCGACAAGTGCATCGGATGCCACACCTGCTCGGTCACCTGCAAGCAGGCCTGGACGAACCGCACCGGTGTCGAGTACGTCTGGTTCAACAACGTCGAGACCCGGCCCGGCGTCGGCTACCCGCGCGGCTACGAGGACCAGGAGAAGTGGGGCGGGGGCTGGGTGCGCGACAAGCGCGGCCGGCTGCGGCTGCGCAGCGGCGGGCGCCTCGCGAAGCTCGCCCGCATCTTCTCGAACCCGAAGCTGCCCGAGATCGACGACTACTACGAGCCGTGGACGTACGACTACGACATGCTCGTCAACGCACCGAGCGGAGATCACACCCCGGTGGCGCGGCCGAAGAGCCTGATCACCGGCAAGGACATGAAGGTCGAGTGGTCGGCGAACTGGGACGACGACCTCGGCGGCTCGATCGAGACCATGCACGAGGACCCGATCCTGCAGAAGATGAGCGAAGAGGTGAAGGCCGAGTTCGAGCAGGCCTTCATGTTCTACCTCCCCCGCATCTGCGAGCACTGCCTGAACCCGTCCTGCGTGGCATCCTGCCCGTCGGGCGCGATGTACAAGCGGCAGGAGGACGGCATCGTCCTCGTCGACCAGGACGCCTGCCGCGGCTGGCGCATGTGCATCTCCGGATGCCCGTACAAGAAGGTCTACTTCAACCACAAGACCGGCAAGGCCGAGAAGTGCACGATGTGCTACCCGCGCATCGAGGTGGGCCTTCCCACCGTGTGCTCCGAGACCTGCGTCGGGCGGCTGCGCTACCTGGGTCTGGTGCTCTACGACGCCGATCGCGTGGCCGAGGCCGCGGCGGTCGAGGACGAGCACGAGCTGCTCGACGCGCAGCGCTCGGTGCTGCTCGACCCGCACGACCCCGACGTGATCGAGGCCGCACGGCGCGACGGCATCCCCGACGACTGGATCGACGCCGCTCAGCGCAGCCCCGTCTGGCGCCTCATCCACGACTACAAGGTCGCACTGCCGCTGCACCCCGAGTACCGCACCATGCCGATGGTCTGGTACATCCCGCCGCTGTCTCCCGTCGTCGACGTCGTCACCGGCTCGGGCAACGACGGAGAGGATGCCAGGACGCTGTTCGCCGCGATCGACAAGCTGCGCATCCCGATCGGCTACCTGGCGGAGCTGTTCACCGCCGGCGACATCGCGCCGGTGGACGAGTCGCTGCGCAAGCTCGCCGCGATGCGCTCGTACATGCGCGGCATCAGCATCGACGGCATCCGCGAGGAGGAGATCGCGAACGCCGTCGGCATGAGCGGACGCGAGATCGAGGAGATGTACCGCCTGCTCGCGATAGCGAAGTACGAGGAGCGCTACGTCATCCCGCCCGCGCACCAGGAGCAGGCGCACGACCTCGAGGAGATGGGCTGCTCGCTCGACTTCGACGGCGGCCCCGGCATGGGCGGCGCGGGCGGGCCGTTCGGTGCGGCCAGCGGAACGGCCGTCCCCGTCGCGATCGAGAACTTCAACGCGCTGCAGGATCGGCAGACCGCCGACCGGCCCTCGAGCCCCGGACGCATCAACCTGCTGAACTGGGACGGCAACGGCAGTCCGCAGGGGCTGTTCCCGCCCGAGGGCGAGCGTGCCGAGCAGCGCTCCTATGAGGAGGAGGCATGAGCACCGTCCTGCCTCCGCGCGTCACACCGCGCAAGAAGCTGCCGGATGCCCTGACTCCGGCGCAGCTCACCGCCGCCGAGCGGCGGACGGTGCACATGCTCACCTCGCTGCTGCTGGACTACCCGGATGCGGAGTGGTTCACGCGGCTGGACGTCTTCGAGGCGAACGCGGCGACCCTGCCGAAGCCCGTCGCCGAGCCGCTGGAGCGGTTCATCGCCCGGGCGCGCGAGGCCGGGGCATCCGACCTGCAGAAGGTGTACGTGACGACCTTCGACCTCAAGCGCAAGTGCTCGCTGTACCTCAGCTACTACGCCACCGGCGACACACGTCGGCGAGGCACCGCGCTGGTCACCTTCCTCGACGCCTACCGGGCGGCGGGCTGGGAGTTCGACGCCGCCGAGCTGCCCGACTACCTGCCGGCGGTGCTCGAGTTCTCGGCGCGGTCACAGTCGGACGTGGCGGATGCCCTGCTCTCGGCACACCGCGAGGGCATCGAGGTGCTCCGGGCGGCGCTGGAGAGCATGGACAGCGCATGGGCGGACGTCGTCCGGGCGATCACCCTGTCGCTGCCGAAGGTCGATCAGGCCACCCGAGAGCGGGTGCTCGCGCTGGTGAGCGAGGGACCGCCGACTGAGACCGTCGGGCTGAGCCTGCCCATGCCGGCCTTCCGTAAGACAGGGGAGTGATCGTGAACACGATGCAGATTCTGCTGTGGGTGGTGCTGCCGTACGTCTGTGCGGCGGTATTCATCCTCGGTCACATCTGGCGCTACCGCTACGACAAGTTCGGCTGGACGACCCGCTCGTCGCAGTCGTACGAGAACACGCTGCTGCGCTGGGGATCGCCGATGTTCCACCTCGGCATCCTGATGGTCATCGCCGGGCACGCCGTCGGCCTGCTCATCCCGCGCGAATGGCTCTACGCCATCGGCATCAGCGAGGAGATCTACCACATCGGTGCGACCGTGCTCGGCACCTTCGCGGCTGTGCTGACGCTCGCGGGGCTTGCGATCCTGGTGTTCCGCCGGCGCACGGTGCCCGCAGTGTTCCTCGCGACCACGGTGATGGACAAGGTGATGTACGTCTTCCTCGCCGCGACGCTGCTGTTCGGCACGCTGGCCACAGTGGTGCACCAGGTGTTCGGGCCGGGGTTCCACTACCGCGAGACGATCTCGCCGTGGATCCGCGAGCTCATGATCTTCCGCCCGCGGCCCGAGTTGATGCTCGACGTGCCGCTCCTGTTCCAGCTGCACGTGATCACCGCCTGCCTGCTGTTCGCGCTGTGGCCGTTCACGCGCCTCGTGCACGTGTTCTCGGCGCCGATCGGATACCTGTTCCGCCCGTACATCGTGTACCGCTCGCGCGATGAGCACCGCGGATCGCGCTCGCCGAAGCGCGGATGGGACCCGGTGGAGGCCCCGGACCCGCAGCGCCTGCGGCGGCCTTAACCGGTCGTTGAGCGAGCGAAGCGAGACGAAACGTCCCCGCTCAGCGGGATGCTGCTACCGCGGATGTGAAGTCGGATGCTGGCGACGCGAGCACCTCGGGGAGTGGGCCCTGCTGAGTGATACGGCCGTGTTCGAGGATCAGCAGCCGGTCGGCGAGAGCCTGGGCGTCGGCGAGGGTGTGTGACACGACGATGGTCGTCGTCCCCTGCAGGTGCTCGCGCACGACCGTGCGCAGCTGGGCAGCGGCCTGAACATCCAGCGAGGAGAACGGCTCATCCAGCAGCAGCAGCCGGGGTCGCGCGGCGAGAGCCCGGGCCAGTGCTACGCGCTGACGCTGGCCGCCGGAGAGCCGGTCGGGGCGGCGGGCGCCGAGGCCAGGAAGGCCGATGCGCGGCATCCACTCCGCGGCGACGGTGCGAGCCTCGTCGCGGCCGGCTCCGGCGGACTGCGCGGCGAAGGCGATGTTGTCCACGGCCGTCATGTGCGGGAAGAGCAGCGCGTCCTGCCCGAGCAGGCCGATCGCCCGTCGCGACGGGGGCGTGTGCATGCGGGCATCCGCCAATCGCACGCCGTCTATCGACACGTGACCGTCGTCCAGGCGGGTGAGCCCGGCGATGGCATCCAGCAGCGTCGTCTTGCCGGCGCCACTCGGACCCATGACGGCCAGCACCTCGCCGGGTGCGACCGCGACCGCGACGTCCAGGCCGGCATGATCGACCACAACGTGCGCCTCGAGCGCGCCGCTCACTTCAGAGCCATTCACTTCAGGGCCCCCGGCCGCCAGGCGCGCACGAGCAGCAGCACGACGACAGCCGTCGCCAGCAGCAGGATCGACAGGGCGACCGCGGTCTCACGGCCCGTGCCGGCGCCGTTGAAGGCGGTGTAGATCGCCAGCGGCATCGTCTGCGTCACGCCGGGCGCGTTGCCGGCGAACAGGGCGGTCGCGCCGAACTCGCCGATCGCCCGCGCGAAGCACAGGATCACCCCGACGACGATCCCCGGTGCCGCCAGGGGCAGGGTCACCCGCCACAGCACCCGCCACGGTCTCGCCCCGAGCGTCGCGGCGGTGCGCTCGTAGCGGCCGCCGACGCCGCGGATCGTCCCCTCGACGGCCAGCACCAGGAACGGCAGCGCGACGAATGCCTGCGCCAGCACGACCGCCGGGAAAGTGAACGGCAGGGTGAGATCGAACCAGTCGGACAGCACCTGGCCGAGCGGACTCGTCCGCCCGAACAGGAAGAGCAGCGCGACGCCCCCGACCATCGGCGGCAGCACGAGCGGCACCGCGACCAGGGCCCGCAGCAGCGCGGAGACACGCGGACTCGAGCGGGCCATCAGCAGCGCCAGGGGCAGCCCGAGCACCAGGCACAGCGCCGTGGCCGACAGTCCGCTCAGCAGCGACAGTCGCAGTGCATCCAGCGCGGCTGGCGAGGTGATGTCCTCCCACAGGGTCGCCCACGACGCCCGGCCGACCAGCGCGAACAGCGGCAGGACCAGCAGCGCGGCACCCAGCACGGCAGGCGCGTAGAGCAGGAACGGCGCGCCCGTGCCGGTGTCGCGGATGCCCGGGTGATCGCGGCTCACGGTGCTCCGAACCCGAGATCGCTCAGGATCTGCTGCCCGGTCTCGCCGCGCACGAACTCCGCGAACGCGACGCCCGCCTCGCTCGCGCCGTCGAGGGCGACGATGGGGTAGCGGTTCACCACCGCATCTGCGCCATCCGGGGCGAAGCCGCGCACGGCGTCATCGCCGATGATGTCGGTGGCGTACACGAGTCCGGCATCCGCCTCGCCCGCCGCGACCTTCTGCAGGACGGCGGTGACGTTCTGCTCGAGACTCGCCGGCGTCACGGCGACGCCGGCGTCGTCGAGCAGCGTCGCCGAGGCTTTGCCGCACGGCACCTCCGGGGCGCACAGCACCGTGACGACGTCGGCGAGATCGTCGAGCGAATCGACGCCGCCGGGGTTGCCGGCCGGGACGGCCACGACCAGCGTGTTCGTCGCGAAGAGCTGCGGGTCGGATGCCAGGTCGGACTCGATCGCCAGCTGCATGCTCCGTTCATCGGCGGTGGCGAGCACGTCGGCCCTGGCGCCTTCCTGCAGCTGGGTGACGAGCGTGCTCGAGCCGTCGTAGACGATCGGATTGACCTCGACGTTCGGATGCTGCTGCTCGAACGACTCGGCGATCTCGTCGAACGCGGTGCGCAGGGAAGCCGCAGCGAAGACGGTCACCTCGCCGGCAAGGCCGGGCTGCTCGGTACCGGGACCGGCGTTCTCGCCGTCGGGGTCCAGGCTGTCGGATGCCGTCGTCGCCGTGCATCCGGTCAGAAGCAGCGCTCCGAGCAGCGGGAGCACGAGCGCGGCGCGGATCCTCACGGGTGGTCCTTGGGGGTCTCGACGATGACGTTCGTGGCCTTGACGATCGCGGTCGCCAGCGACCCCGGCTGCAGGTCGAGTTGGCGAGCAGCCTCGGCCGACAGCAGGGAGACGACCCGGTGCGGGCCCGCCTGGATGTCGACCTGCGCCATCACGCCGTCGATCTGCACACGGGTGACCAGGCCGGTGAACCGATTGCGGGCGCTGCTGAGCAGGTCGCCGTCTGGGCTCGGCGTCTCGGCCGCACGAGCGGCGTGCTCGGCCAGGGCGGCGCCGGGGATGCGCGTGGGCGAGTCGCCGGTGACGGGCAGCGCACCCTGATCGATCCAGCGCCTGACGGTGTCATCGCTCACGCCCAGCAGGCGCGCGGCCTCGGCGATGCGGTACGAACTCATGCTCACACACTAGGGCGCCTTGTGGCGCAGATCCAGAACAATCGGCAGTGATAATCCGCATCTGCGGAATTTCGACGGAGGCGGACTCGCCGCTCGATAACACCGGCATCCGCGGCTGGCGCCGAGCGCACGGTGTCCGTAGCCTCAGAGTATGGCGCTGCCCCCGCTCGTCGACCCGGTCGACGCACTGAGCGACGCCGAACGCGCCCGCACTGCGCGGCACCAGGTGCTGGCCGGTCTCGGAGAGCTCGGTCAGCGCCGGCTGCGGGCGTCGCATGTCGCCGTCGTCGGAGCGGGAGGACTCGGCGCCCCGGTGGTGCTCGCGCTCGCCGCAGCCGGCATCGGCATCCTCACGATCATTGACGACGACGTCGTGGAACTGTCCAATCTGCAGCGTCAGGTCATGCACCGCCGCGCCGACGTGGGCGCCGCGAAGGTCGACAGCGCGGTGCGTGTGGCATCCGATCTCTCTCCCGAGACCGAGGTGCGACCGCTGCGCGTGCGGCTCACCCCCGACAACGCCGATGAGCTGCTCGCCGGAGTTGATCTCGTGATCGACGGCACCGACACCTTCGACACCCGCCTCATGGTCGCGGCGGCGACCGAGCGCCTCGGCGTGCCGCTGGTCTGGGGCGTCATCCAGGAGTTCGCCGCGCAGATCACCGTGTTCTGGTCGTCGCCTCCGGCGGGGTCGGATGCCATCGTGCTCGGCGACCTGTATCCGCCGGGCAGCGTCGGTGAACTGCCGACCTGCGCGGCGGTCGGCGTCTTCGGCGCGCTCTGCCTGCAGGCCGGCGCAATCCTGTCGATGGAGGCGATCAAGCTCATCACCGGCATCGGGGATCCGCTGTTCGGCCGCGTGCTGGTGATCGACGCGCTGCGCGCCAG
The DNA here is from genome assembly GCF_050408615.1 of Microbacterium alcoholitolerans. Taxonomy (NCBI): domain Bacteria; kingdom Bacillati; phylum Actinomycetota; class Actinomycetes; order Micrococcales; family Microbacteriaceae; genus Microbacterium; species Microbacterium alcoholitolerans. Next base: position 2,573,083 of record NZ_JBNTKD010000001.1, read on the forward strand.
GATGAGCGAGGTGCCCCTGCGGGCAGCTCGGCCGCGTGCTGTGTCGGATGCTGGTGCGCGCGCTGTGTCGGATGCTGGTGCGGGTGGCTCTGCGCCGGTCAGCGCTGCTGCGCCGGCTCGATCCGCTCCGCCGGAGGCGCCGGCCGAGATCACCATCGCAGATCTGTCCGAGGAGGCGCAGGCGGGGGCGCTGCTGCTCGACGTCCGCGAGGCCGTGGAGGTGGCGGGCGGCACGATCCCCGGTGCGCGGCATGTGCCGCTGACCGAAGTGCTGACAGACCCTGGAGCCCTGGGAACAGAGCGGATCGTCGTCATCTGCCAGGTCGGCGCCCGCGCCCGCCGCGCCGCTGCGGCCCTGCGCGCCGTCGGCGCCGATGCCGTGGTGCTCACCGGCGGCATGGAGGCGTGGGAAGCGGCGCACGCATCAGCGGAGCATGCATCATGACCCGGCGCCTGCCACACGATGCCGCGCACGATCCGGAGGAGAACTCACGATCGGGAGGACCGAATCGCCGAATCTCTCCTCCCGATCGTGAGAACTCCTCCCGAACGGGTGTGCATCCGGGCCCCATGACAACGAGACGGGAGGCGGCATGAGCTACCGGACTGTCGAGGAGCAGCTCGACCGCGTGCTGGCGGCGGTCCGTCGGCATCCGCCCGCGATCGTGCCGCTCGATGAGGCGCGCGGGCGCGTCCTGGCATCCGACGCACTCGCCGTCAGCGCCGTACCCGTCTTCGACAACTCGGCCATGGACGGCTTCGCCGTGCGCTTCGACGACGTCGCGAACGCGAGCCCCGACCACCCGGTCACGCTGCGCGTCATCGCCGACATCCCCGCCGGCAGCGCTCTGGATCCCGCGATTGCACCCGGCGAGGCCGCGCGCATCATGACCGGGTCGCCAGTGCCGGCCGACGCCGACGCGATCGTCCCGTTCGAGGACACCGCCGGGGGCCTTGCAGATTCGCTCGCGACCGCGATCGTGCAGCACGCACCGAAGGCACTCGGCGCCCACATCCGGCGGGCAGCCGAAGACACCGCCGTCGGCGATGTCGTGCTCGGCACCGGGACGCTGCTGGGCCCACGGCAGATCGGCGCACTGGCATCCGCCGGCATCGGCCGCGTCGAGGTCGCACCCCGCCCGAAGGTCGCCGTCGTCTCGACCGGCTCCGAGCTCGTCTCGCCGGGTCAGCCACTGCGGCGCGGGCAGATCCCCGAATCCAACAGCTCCCTGCTCGCCGGACTTGCCGCCGAGGCCGGCGCCGAGGTCGTGCTCTGCCGCGTCGTCGACGACGAGGGCGACGGTCCGGCCGAGGCCGTCGCCGAGGCGCAGCGACTCGGCGCGGACGCCATCATCTTCTCCGGCGGCGTCAGCGCCGGCGCGTACGAGGTCGTGAAGCAGAGCCTCGGCGATGCGATGGAGTTCGCCAAGGTCGCCATGCAGCCAGGCAAGCCGCAGGGCTTCGGAGCGACCGACGACGGGATGCTGCTGTTCGGCCTGCCCGGCAACCCGGTCAGCGCCGCCGTCTCGTTCGAGGTTTTCGTGCGTCCGGCGCTGCTGCGCCTGCAGGGCCGCGACAGCATTCATCGTCCCCGCATGCTGCTGCCGGCGGGCACCGACTGGCACACCCCGCCAGGGCGGCGACAGTACCTGCCCGCGGTGATCGACCGAAGCGATCCCGCCCACCCCGTCGTCCGCCCGGCGACCAGGGGCGGATCGGGCTCGCACCTCAGCGTCGGACTCGGCCTCGCCGAGGCGTACGCGATCGTCCCCGCCGAGACGGAGCAGGTCTTCGTCGGCGACCTCATCGAAGTCATGGAGCTGTGATGACCTTCACCCACCTGGATTCCGTCGGCCATGCGCGCATGGTCGACGTCACCGAGAAGACGCCCACCGTCCGGGCGGCGACCGCCCGCGGGTTCGTGCGCTGCGCGACCGAGACCGTGGCGCTGCTGCGCGACGGCTCCGTGCCGAAGGGCGACGTGCTGGCGGTGTCGCGCATCGCCGGCATCCAGGCGGCCAAGCGCACCCCGGAGCTGCTGCCGCTCGCCCACGTGATCGGCGTGCACGGCGCCGTCGTCGACCTCCAGATCGACGACGACGGCGTGACGATCGAGGCGACCGTGCGCACCGCCGACCGCACCGGCGTCGAGATGGAGGCGCTCACCGCCGTCTCGGTCGCGGCCCTCTCGGTCATCGACATGATCAAGGGCGTCGACCGCTCGGCATCGATCGAGCACCTGCGCATCGTCGCGAAGGAGGGCGGTCGCAGCGGCTCGTGGCAGCGTCCGGGGGAATGAGGCGATGACCGTCGGTGCGATCCTGCTCGTCGGCGGGCGCTCGCGGCGCATGGGCGGTGGGCTGAAGCCGCTGATCGAGTTCGGCGGGCGCACGCTGTTCGCCCGCTCCGTGACGGCGATGTCGGATGCCCGGTGCGCGCCGATCATCGCCGCAGGTCCCGTGCTCGACGAACGCGCGCCGGTGCGCTGGGTGCGGGAGGATCCGCCGTTCTCCGGCCCGGTCGCGGGGATCGCGGCGGCGATGAGGATGCTCGCACCTGGTGAGAACCCAAAGTGGATGCTGATCCTCGCCGGTGACCTGCCCCACGTGCATCCGGTGGTCGCGCGGCTGACGGCGGCCGTGGCATCCGACGCGTCAGCGCCCGACGCGTCAGACGCGATCGTGTTCCGCGCCGGCGGGCATCCGCAGTGGCTGGCGGGCATCTACCGCACGGACGCGCTGCGCAGCGCGCTCGCTGATCTCGGCAGCGGTGCCGCTGATGCTTCCTGCCGAGCGCTGCTCGGCGGCCTGGAGATCGCCTGGCTGACCGACCATGATGGGATCACCGCCGACATCGACACCCCGGCGGATCTCGCACGCGCCCGCGCAGCACTCGAGGAGGAATCGTGAGCGAATCGCCCCGCACCCTGCCGCCGGAGGCACTCGACGAATGGGCTCTAGCGTTGCGCGAGCGGTTCGGGCTGGTCGCCGAGGACGTGCCGATCTCGCTGATCCTCGACCTCGCCAGAGACGTGGCCAACGGGGTCGCGCGACCGGCCGCGCCGTTCAGCGCGTTCGTCGCGGGACTCGTCGCCGGACGCGCCGGCGGCACGCCCGAGCAGGTCCGCGAGGCCGTCGCCGCGATCGCGGAGCTGGCGCTCGGCTGGCCGGAACGGGAGGCATGATGACCACCACCCCCATGACCACGGTGCGCTTCTTCGCCGCGGCTCAGGAGGCCGTGGGGCGCGACACCATGGCGACGGATGCCGGGACGCTCGGCGATCTGAAGGCGAGCCTGCTCGCCGACCATCCGGCGCTGCACGGGCTCCTGTCGCGCTGCGCCGTGCTCGTCGACGGCGCTCGCGTCGATGACGACTTCGCGCTCGCCGGAGCTGCAACCGTCGACGTGCTCCCGCCCTTCGCCGGCGGCTGATCTCGCGCTGCACTTTCCTGCATGTGCCGCACAGAGATGTGCCGCAGATGCAGGAAACTGCAGCACAAGGGCGACGGCCCGCGAAAGTCCAGCGCTACCCGCCGATGCCCTTCCACGCGGTCGTGCCGTCGGCCTCGACCTGACGCTTCCATACCGGCAGATCCCGCTTGATCGCCTCGATGACCTCGCGGCACACGGTGAAGGCCTCATTGCGATGCGCGGAGGCGACGGCGATCAGCACCGCGGACTCGCCGACGCTCAGACGGCCGACGCGGTGGCTGACGGCGACGACGGCATCCGTTCCCGCCGCGGCCTCCTCCGCGATCCGCAGCAGGACGGGCTCGGCATCCGGGTGCGCGCTGTACTCCAGGGCGACGACGGCATCCGCGGCATCCGGATCATGATCGCGCACCCGGCCGACGAAGGTCGAGACGGCGCCGGCGGTCGCGCTGTCGACAGCGGCGACGTGCTCATCGAGCGACAGCGCTGTGTCCGAGATGCGGGCGAGGGTGACGGTCATCGGTGGTCCTCTCCATCGAGCTGATCGAGCACATGGGGGGCGACGGAGAGCACGATCGGCATGCCCTCGGCGACCGCCTTCGGCGAGCCGGGAAGATTGACGATCAGTGCGCGACCCGTGACGCCCGCGATGCCGCGGGTCAGCATCGCCGCCGGCTTCAGCGCGGCGCCGGAGCGGCGCAGCTCTTCGGCGATGCCGGGCAGCTGCCGCTCGATCACCCGCACGGTGCCCTCCGGAGTCTGGTCGCGCGGTGCGACACCGGTGCCGCCGCTGGTCACGATGAGTCGGATGCCGGCATCCACCAGCTGCCGCAGCGAGCGCTCGACGAGATCGGCGCCGTCGGCGATGATCACGGCGTCCGCGCACGCGAAGCCCGCCTCGCGGAGAGCGGCGTCCGCGACCGGGCCCGCAGCATCTTCGCGGATGCCTGCGGCCGAGCGATCCGAGACGGTGAGCACGGCCGCGACGATCATGCGACCAGCCTATCCGCGGCCCGGAAACCGCCGGCCGTGATTATTCACGGCCGGTCCCCGGCCGGGCGTGTCGGGCCTCTGTCATGATGGGAGCATGGTCAACGGCGGGCTCGTCTACGGGCCGATCTCCAGCTATTCACGGGTGCGCATCCTGCACCTGGTCCAGACTCGTGCCGACCGCACGATCGGAGAGCTGTCCGAGGCCACCGGCCTGCACGCGAACACGGTGCGCGAGCACCTGCAGCGCCTGATCGAAGGCGGCTACGTGATCCAGACCAGCGAGCGGCGCACCACGCGCGGACGCCCGCGCACGCTGTACAGCGCCGCCACCGGTTCGCCGGAGGCGTCGAGTCCCGTCGCCCGGGAGAAGGTCGCCGAGGCCGCCCGCCGCGGCGACATGCTGCGCCGGATGCTGCACGAGGACGACTCCGAGCTGGGTCGCGAGGCGACGTACCAGCTGGACGCCCTGATCGAGCACCTCGAGGAGAGCGGCTTCGAGCCGGTCATCGACGAGGACCGGCTGACCGTCGAGCTGACGCCGTGCCCGCATGCCGCCAGCGCTCCCGAGCACCGCCCGATGCTGTGCCAGGTACACCTCGGGCTCATGCAGGGCGTGCTCACCCAGGCCGGCGGACCGCTCGCCGCTGACTGCGTCCGCGCGGCGACGCGGCCGGAGGAGTGCACGGTTCAGCTGAAGGTGCTCCGCTCCGCGGTGACCGCCGCCTGACCGCCGGACGTCGCGGGTGACGGGATGGCGGGTCGTGCACCTACCATTGCCCTATGCCCCGCACGGATGAGGAGAGCCGCGAGATCTCCGCGGCGACGCACGACGTGTTCGCCGCGCTGGTCGATCCGCGGATGCTGGAGCGCTGGCTGCCGCCGCACGGCATGACGGGCCGGGTCGAGCGGTTCGACGCCCGTGCGGGCGGCACATACCGGATGGAGCTCGTCTACGCGGATTCCGAAGCGAACCCGGGCAAGACCGGTCAGGGAAGCGATGTCGTGGAAGGGCGCTTCGTCGAGATCGTCGACGGCGTGCGCGTCGTGCAGCAGGTCGAGTTCCCCTCGGACGACCCCTCGTTCTCGGGGCTGATGACGATGAGCTGGCTGGTCGAGCCGACGGCATCCGGCACTCGGGCGACGTTCCGCGCCGAGAATGTGCCCGCCGGCATCTCTGCCGCCGATCACCGCGAGGGGCTGCGCTCGTCGCTGCACAACCTCGCGGTGCTGGTCGAGTCTCACTCGTAGAGCGACTCGACAGGCTCCATCACGATCCCCTGCGCCTCGAACGCCTGACGGCGCTCTTCGATGCGCCGGTGCAGCTCCATCTGCGCGTCGGCGACGAGCGCGGCCGGAAGCTGCACCGATTCCGGATGCTGGTCGCCGCCGCCCTCGGCGATGTACGCATCGAGCTCGGGACCGGATGCCCACGACGTGATCAGCGAGTACCGCGGTGCAGGTCCCTGGTGCCAGACGGCGTGCCAGAAGCGCTGCGTGTCGACGATGATCCGCGAGCCGGCGTGCAGCGGCAGGCGGATCTCGGTCGCGGGGTCGAAGCGGTCGGTGCGCAGGATCAGCAGCGAATCGGCGTCGTCGGTGAGGTTCAGCCAGCTGCGCACCACCCAGCCGGTGCCAGGGCTGTTGAGGCGGTTGTTGTCATCCTGGTGCAGGTTGTAGACGGCATCGGCGTAGCTGTTCGGCTGCAGCTCGATCACCCGGCAGCGGCCGACGTTCGCCCCGGGCTCCAGGGCGAGACGCTGCAGCGTGGGCGCCGTCGCCACCTGCGAGTCGATCCAGACGCCGTCCTTGTCGGTGCGCGGCGGCGTGTGGTTCCAGAAGCCGTTGCACTCGATCTCGCCGGCGTAGCTGGCGAGTGGCGCGAATCGCGTGATGCCGGAGGATCGCCAGCCGATGTAGTCGAGGTCGAGCCACTCGGCGGGGTCGATCGTCAGCTTCCGATCATCGAGCACGACCAGACCCGTGGCATCCAATGCGGGTGAGGTGAGGAATCCCATCGCGATCTCCGTTCCGGCATCCGTTCCTGCTCCCATGCTAATCCGCGGCCGTGCCTGAGGGTCGAGGCGGCGCCGTGGAAAGGCGGGCACCTACGCTGGAGATATGACCCAGCCCCAAGGAGCGCTGCTCGTCGGCAGCGTGAACTACGACGACGCCGAACAGACGATGCGCACCGCCGCCGAGATCATCGGGCCGCGCCTGAAGCGAATCCCCGATGGCGAGGTGGGGAAGCGATTCCACTGGATCATGTTCCAGCCCGACGTGCTCGGTCAGGCGGCCGGCCTGGAGCGCGTCGGCGACGCACCTGTGTGGCTGCGCGACCTCGATGCTCGCCCGCTGCGCATCGCGGACGGGGCGGATGCTGCAAGCCTGCGGCTGCCGCCGCTGGGCTACGCCTCGGCCGCCGTCGATTCGTACGCGATCTTCCGCCGCCTGCGCGACGAGGGCGTCATCGCGCCCGGCGTGCGGTTCCAGGTGTCGCTGCCGACCGTCGTCGCCGTCGTCTCGGCGTTCTTCTCGGGCGAGGATCGCGCCGCGATCGAGCCCGTGTACACGGCGGCGCTGCTGCGAGAGCTCGATGAGATCCTCGCCGCGATACCCCACGCGGAGCTCGCGATCCAGTGGGATGTCGCCAGTGAGCTGGGCATCATCGAGCGCGCTGCGGTGGGCGGCCGGACCATGTCGGCGTGGTGGCCCGGCGATCCCTTCGACGGGCTGCTGCTGCGACTGGTCGATCTGATCGACTCCGTTCCGGAGGATGTCGAGGTCGGCGTGCACCTCTGCTATGGAGACATCGCCGAGGCGCACTTCATCGAGCCCGCGGACACAGCGAACCTCGTGCACTTCGCCAACGGGATCTCGGTCGCCGCGGATCGCGCGCTGAGCTGGCTGCACCTGCCGGTGCCGATCGATCGCGATGACGAGGCGTACTTCGCCCCGCTCGCCGATCTCGCTCCGGTCGAAGAGCTGTACCTCGGTCTCGTGCACCGCGAGGACGGGGTCGACGGCGCCACCAGGCGCATCGCCGTGGCATCCCGGTTCGTCCCAGTCTTCGGCGTCGCGACGGAGTGCGGCATCGGCCGCGCACCCGAGGGCACCACCGAGGGCATCTTCGAGACGCACGCGGCGGTCGCCGCCGTCTGGTGACAGCGGATGACTCAGAGCCGTCGTCTCGGTAAGGTGTGCCACATGACACACCTGGGTGCCGCGCCGTGAGCGCAGCCGGGGCGGCGCTCGCCCCCGCTCAGAGCCTGCGCGAGCAGGTTGAGGACCAGCTGTCCGCGCTGATCGTCGCCGGGGAGCTCGCGCCCGGGCAGGTGGTCACGGTGCCCACCCTCGCCGGCGACTTCGGCGTGAGCGCGACCCCCGTGCGGGAGGCGATGCTGACGCTCGCCCGCCGCGGCTTCCTGCGTCCCATCCGCAATCGCGGGTTCGTCGTCACCGAGGTGTCGCGCGCAGAGCTCGACGAACTGTGCGAGGTTCGGATGCTGCTCGAGGCGCCGCCCATGAGGCAGCTCGCCGGCACCCTCGCCGGCGAGCTCGTCACAGAACTGCGCGGCCTCGCGCAGCAGATCGTGGATGCCGGGCACGCGGGGCGCTTCGCAGAGTATCTGGCCGCGGACACCGCCTTTCACCTTCGGATACTCGAGCTCACCGGGAATCGCCGCCTCGTCGACGTGGTGCGCGAACTGCGGCAGCAGACCCGCCTGGTGGGTCTCGCCCATCTCGCCGAGACCGACGCGCTGCACTCCACCGCTCTCGAGCACGCCGAACTGGTCGACCTGCTGGTCAGCGGCGACGGCGAGGGGGCCGAAGCGCTGATGCGGCGGCACATCCGGCATGTGGGCGGCGTCTGGAGCGGACAGGAAGAATCCTCGAGCATCACGGATTGATCTCGGGGTGTTCCCTTAGATGGTCCCCGATCAGTAATGTGTCACGTACTATCCGACGAAATGCAATGCGGCATTCAGGAGGCCAACACATGCTCACTCGTACACAGCGCTACCGTCGCGCACTGTCCGTCGCGGCGGCAGCGGGCGCGATCATCCTCATGGCCGGCTGCTCGGGCGGTCTCGGGTCCGAAAACGGCGAGGCCGGCGGAGGCGGCGAAGATGGTCCCATCAAGATCGGCATGCTCGCCCCGTTCTCCGGCAGCGAATCCGCGTTCGGCGACTACATGAAGAACGGTGCACAGCTCGCCGTCGACGAGATCAACGCCGAAGGCGGCGTCAACGGCCGTGAGCTCGAGCTGCTGACCGAGGACGACGCCTGCGACGCGACCACCGCCGTGGCCGCGGCGAACAAGCTGGTGACCGGCGGCATCGTCGCATCCGTGGGCGGTTACTGCTCGGGCGCCACGCTGCCGACCCTGCCGATCTTCGACGAGGCCGGCATCCCGATGGTCATCCCCGCAGCCAACTCCAACGAACTCGTGTCGCAGGGTCTGCCGGGCGTGTTCCTGATCAACGGAACCGGCACGCAGCAGGCCGAGGCCGCCGTCACTTACGCGCAGAAGAGCGGCGCGACGACCGTCGCCGTGATCGACGACGCCACCTCGTACTCCGCGGATCTGGCGAAGTCCTTCGTCGAGCAGGGCGAGGCCGCCGGCCTCACCATGGCGTTCGAGGCCACCGTGACGCCGGGTGAGAGCGACTACTCCGCCGCCGCGACCCAGCTCGCCAAGGCGCAGCCCGACCTCGTCTACTGGACGGGGTACTACCAGGAGGGCGGCCTGATCGTCCGCCAGGCGACGGATGCCGGCTACGACGGCGCCTTCCTCGTCGGCGACGGCTCGGTCGACGCGAAGTTCGCCGAGATCGCAGGCTCCGGCTACACCGAGAACGTGCTGGGCACCTTCACCCAGACGCCCGACATGATCGAGGGCGCCGAGAACTGGATCTCCGACTACGAAGAGCTGGCCGGTGGCCGGCCCGGCCCGTACTCGACCCAGTCGTACGACGCCGTGCGCGTGGTCGCCGAGGCGATGAGCCAGGCCGGCGTCACCGACTTCGACGCCGTCGTCGCCGCGCTCGAGGGGCTGAAGGACTTCGACACCTTCGCCGGTCCGCTGACCTTCACGGAGGACCACACCCTGTCGGGCGGTGGCTTCGTGATCGTGGGCATCGACCCGGCGACGGGCGACTTCGTGCTCGAGGACGACCTTCAGGGCTGATCCGACAGGTGGGGCGGCGCGAGCCGCCCCACCTCGTTCGGCGCCGCCCCTGGACGCGGAAGGACATCCGCAGTGATGCAACTCATCTGGAACGGCCTGATCGTCGGCTCGTTCTACGCACTCGTCGCGCTCGGCTACAGCATGGTCTACGGGATCATCAAGCTGCTGAACTTCGCGCACGGCGACATCTACATGCTCGGCGCCTTCGCCGGCTTCGCGACCCTGTCGGCCTTCGGGATCTCGAACGAGACCTCCATTCCGCTGCTGCTGGTCATCATGCTGCTCTCGATGGTCACGACAGGGCTGATCGGCGTCGGCATCGAGCGCATCGCCTACCGCCCGCTGCGCAAGAGCCCGCGCCTCGCGGTGCTGATCACCGCCATCGGCGTCTCGTTCACGCTCGAGTACGCCGTGCGGCAGATCTTCGGCCCCAACCCGGAAGCCTTCCCGGTGCGGCTCGAATCCAGCGGCTTCGACTTCGCCGGCATGCGCATCACTGCCGCGCAGATCGTGCTCGTCGTGATCGCAGCGGCCCTGATGCTGGTGCTCGCGCACATCGTCGAGCGCACCCGATCCGGGCGCGCGATGCGCGCGATCGCCCTTGACCCGCAGGGCGCGCAGCTGATGGGCATCAACGTCAACCGCGTGATCGCCACCGTCTTCTTCATCGGCTCGGCGCTCGCCGGTGCCGCCGGAGTCATGGCCGGGGCGTACTACGGGTCGATCGACTTCATGATGGGCTTCATCATCGGGTTGAAGGCGTTCACGGCCGCGGTCATCGGCGGCATCGGCAACCTCTACGGCGCCATGCTCGGCGGATTGCTGCTGGGGTTGCTGGAATCCTTCGGCGCAGCCTGGTTCGGCGGCGAATGGCGAGACGTGTTCTCGTTCGCCTTCCTCATCCTGTTCCTCACGTTCAAGCCGACCGGCATCCTCGGTGCCCGCGTCGTAGAGAGGATGTGACATGTCCCGCTCCGCACTCACGCGCGACGCAGCGCTGCGCGCGCCGTCGCCGCTGTTCGACCGTCCGGCCGCGCCGCACGGCATCCTCAACTCCAACCGCGGATTCCTGCGAGCGCTCGGCGGACTGAGCGTCGTGCTGCTCGCGGTGCTGCCGTTCCTCGACGCATCCCGCTACACGATCTCGATCGCCACCAGCGCGCTGATCTACGTCATGCTGGCGATGGGGTTGAACGTCGTGGTCGGCTACGCCGGCCTCCTCGATCTCGGATACATCGCCTTCTTCGCCGTCGGCGCCTACGTCTCGGGCATCTTCACCACGGTGCTGGGCTGGCCGATGTGGGCAGCGCTGCCTGCCACCGTCCTCGCATGCATCCTCGCCGGCATAATCATCGGCGCGCCGACGCTGCGATTGCGGAGCGACTATCTCGCGATCGTCACGCTCGGCTTCGGCGAGATCATCCGCATCACCGCGAACAACCTCGACATCACGGGCGGACCCTCGGGCATCCACGGCATCCCGACCTGGACGTTCGGAGACTGGAGCTTCGCCGATGGCTTCACCATCTTCGGACTGCACTTCCCCGGGCGCGTGGTGTTCTACTACTTCGTCGCCATCATCGTCGTGCTGGTCGGCGTCATCGGCGCGGGGCGGCTCGCCAAGGGCAAGCTCGGCCGGGCGTGGAAGGCCGTGCGCGACGATGAGGACGCCGCCGAGGCGATGGGCATCAACACCTACATCGCCAAGATCACGGCCTACATCATCGGCGCGGTCTGGGCGGGGCTCGCCGGACAGCTGATGGCGACTCACCTGTCGGCGATCAGCCCGAACAGCTTCATGTTCCTCTACTCGGCGCTGATCCTGATGGCCGTCGTACTCGGCGGCATGGGCTCGACGCCCGGTGTCATCATCGGCGCGCTGTTCGTCTCGCTCGCCCCTGAGCTGCTGCGCGACTTCTCGGAGTGGCGCTTCCTGATCTTCGGCGTGCTGCTGGTCGTGGTCATGCTGTTCCGGCCGTCGGGACTGTGGCCCGCGACGGCGGTGCTGCCGTGGCTGAAGAAGCAGCGTCCGGTGCCGCCTCCCACAGCCGGGTTCATGGCGGTACCGCCGCCGTCGGCCAATGAGGATCTCGAGACGGTGGACGGAGAGGAGCAGCGATGAGTGCACTCCTGGAGGTCAAGGATCTTCGCCTGCAGTTCGGCGGAGTGAAGGCTGTCGACGGACTCAGCTTCGCGGTGGATGAGGGTGAGATCCTCGCCGTGATCGGACCGAACGGGGCCGGCAAGACCAGCGCGTTCAACTGCATCTCGGCGTTCTACCTGCCCACGTCCGGCTCGGTCGTGTTCGACGGCAAGGACATCGTGCGCGAGGCGCCGCCGATCTGGCACCGGCTGCGCCTGGTCGATCTGCTGCAGAGCTTCGGCTTCTACCGGGTGCTCCCGTCGCGGGTGACCAAGTGGGGAATGGCGCGCACGTTCCAGAACCTGCGGCTGTTCCGCGAGCTCAGCGTACTCGACAACATCAAGACCGCGATGCACGCGAACCTGCGCGAGGGCTTCTGGGCGACGCTGCTGCACACCCCCGGCTACCGCCGCGCGGAGGCCGAGTGCGCCGAGCAGGCTCGTGGCTGGCTGGACTTCGTCGGGTTCACGGGCGACGAGAACCTCTACGTCACGCAGCTGCCGTACGGCGAGCAGCGCCGGGTCGAGATCGCCCGCGCGCTGGCGACGTCACCCAAGCTGCTGCTGCTCGACGAGCCTGCGGCTGGCCTGAACTTCAACGAGAAGCAGGCGCTGATCCAGCTCATCCGCCGCATCCGCGATCTGGGCGTGGCCGTGGTGCTCATCGAGCACGACATGGGGCTGATCATGGAGCTGGCAGAGCGCATCGTCGTGCTCAACTACGGCAAGGAGATCGCCGAGGGCACGCCGGAGCAGATCAAGAACGACCCGCTCGTGATCGAGGCCTATCTGGGCGTCGAGGACGACGCGATCGATGACACGAAGCTGCAGACCGGAACCGTCGATCTCTCGCTGCTGGAGAAGAACCGCAAGGAGAAGCGCTGATGAGCACGCTGACGGTCGAAGCGGCCGACGTCTACTACGGGCGGGTCCATGCGCTGCGCGGGCTGAGCTTCGAGGTGCGCGAGGGTGAGATCGTGTGTCTGCTCGGCAACAACGGCGCCGGCAAGTCCACCACCATGAACATGCTCTCGGGTCTGGTGCGCCCCAAGTCGGGCACGGTGCGCTGGGGCGACATGGATCTGGGCATCGCGAAGCCGTGGGACATCGTCTCGGCGGGGCTCATCCACGTCCCCGAGGGCCGGCGGATCTTCTCGACGATGAGCGTGCACGAGAACCTGCTGCTCGGCGGATACACCGTCAAGGATCGGAAGGCGATCTCGCGGCGCATGGACCAGGTCTACGCGCTGATGCCCCGGCTGGCCGAGCGCCGCAAGCAGCAGGGCGGCACGCTCTCGGGCGGTGAGCAGCAGATGGTCGCGATCGGCCGTGCGCTGATCGGAGGACCGAAGCTGCTGCTGCTGGACGAGCCGTCGATGGGGCTCGCGCCGCTCGTGGTGAAGCAGGTCATGGAGACCATCCAGGCGGTGAACGCGCAGGGCACCACGGTGCTCCTGGTGGAGCAGAACGCCCGCGCCGTGCTGAAGATCGCCGACCGCGCGTACGTCGTCGAGACGGGGAGCACCACGCTGTCGGGGCCGGCGGCGGAGCTGGCGGCGGATGCCAGGGTGATCGACGCCTACCTCGGCGGCTGAAGCGCATCTCGCCGTGAAGTAGCATGTAACATGTTACTTATCGGCTCGACGCGAGGGAGGGTGAGCACGTGCGGATCATCGTGATCGGCGCCGGAGTGATCGGCGCCGCCTGCGCACTCGCGCTCACCGAAGCGGGCGCAGAGGTGATCGTCCTCGAACGCACGGGTGTGGCTGCTGAGACCTCCAGCCGCTGCGAGGGGAACATCCTGGTCTCCGACAAGCAGCCGGGAGCCGAGGCGCTGATGGCCATCGAGGCGAACCGCGCCTGGCGGGCTCTCGCCGAGCGGCTGGACGGCGACCGCGTACCAGGGCAGCCGACCACCGAGTACGAGGCCAAGGGCGGTGTGGTCGTCGCGTTCGACGGGGGAGCGGATGCCCTGCGCGGCTTCGCCGACACGCAGCGCGAGATCGGCATCCGCGCCGACGTCCTCGACGAGCAGGCGCTGCGCGATGCCGAGCCGCACCTGTCGCCGGAGGTCGCGCTCGGCGTGCACTACCCCGATGACGCCCAGGTGCAGCCGAGCCTCGCCACCCAGGCGATGCTCGCCCGTGCCCGCCACCTCGGCGCGCAGCTGCGCATCGCCGAGGTCACCGGTGCCGTCGTCGAATCCGAGCGAGTGCGCGGGGTGCTCACCACGGAAGGACGCATCGACGCGGACGCCGTGGTGAACTGCGCCGGCCCCTGGGCGGGCGAGGCCGCGGCGCTGTTCGGCGCGGAACTCGACATCCGCCCGCGCCGTGGGACCATCCTCGTCACCGCAGCCATGCCGCAGCGGGTGTTCCACAAGGTGTACGACGCTGACTACGTCGGCGCGGTGGGGTCGGGGGATGCCGCGCTGCAGACCTCGACGGTGGTCGAATCGACCCCTTCCGGCACGGTGCTGATCGGCTCCAGCCGCGAACGCGTCGGCTTCTCGGGCGAGGGCCTGCTCGCCCCGCTCTCGGAGGTCGCGGCCAAGGCTGTCAGGCTGTTCCCGTTCCTCCGCGACACCATGCTGCTGCGCAGCTACTATGGCTTCCGTCCGTACGCTCCGGACCATCTTCCGGCCATCGGAGCGGATGCCCGGATCGCCGGACTCTTCCACGCGGCGGGACACGAGGGTGCGGGCATCGGTCTCGCCCCGACCACCGGTGCGCTGATCGCGCACGCCGTGCTCGGCACGTCAGCACCTCTGGACCCGACGCCGTTCCTGCCGACCCGCCTCACTCTCCAGGGAGCATCAGCATGAGCGTCGAGTCCCACCAGAGCATCCTCCAGGTCGCACTCGTTGCCGCTATTTCGGCATCTAAGCGGCAACGGTTGCGACCTGGACGGGGCTCGGTGGCCGGGGTCGGCCCGGAACGCCAGGGAAGGGCAGCGCGATGAGCATCAGCATCCGATTCGGTGAGGTCGAGCTGCCGGGACGCGACGGCCAGACGATCGCCGGCGTGCTGATGGCGAACGGCCACCGCACCTGGCGGGATGCGCAGGGCTCCGAGCGCGGCATCTTCTGCGGCATCGGCATCTGCCAGGACTGCGTGATCACCGTCAACGGCGTCGAGGGCGTGCGCGCCTGCCAGCGGGCCGCCTGCGACGGCGATGTGCTCGAGCGCGAGGCCCGCGCATGACCCGCGTCGTCGTGATCGGGGCCGGCCCCGCCGGGCTCGCCGCTGCGAAAGCAGCATCCGGTTCCGGAGCAGAGGTCGTGCTCGTCGACGAGGGTGAGCGCGTCGGAGGCCAGTTCTGGCGCCACCACTCCGACTTCACCGATCCCCGTCTGCAGCACCAGCTCGGCCGGTTCGCCGCTGTGCGCGAGGGCATCGAGAACGTGCGGGTGCTCACCTCGACCAGCGTGTGGCGGGTCGAGACCGGCACTCCGCTGCGCGTGCACGTGCTCACCGGACCCGCCGATGCCGCCGGGCGCGTCGGAGAGACGCTCGAAGCGGATGCCGTCGTCGTCGCCACCGGAGCCCACGACCGCGTGCTGCCGGTGCCGGGCTGGACGCTGCCTGGCGTCACCTCGGCCGGAGCCGCGCAGGCGATGGCCAAGCGCGACGCCCTCACGCTCGGCGAGCGCACCGTCGTGGCTGGCGCCGGCCCCTTCCTGCTGCCGGTCGCGCAGAGCATCGCGCTGCTCGGGGGAGAGGTCGCCGAGGTCGTGGAGGCCGCCTCTATCGGCACGATTGTGCGCGGCTGGGGTGCTCGCGCCTGGGAGCTCACTTCGGCCGCGGGCAAGGCGGGCGAACTGGGCTCGTACGTGGCATCCCTCGTCCGCCATCGCACGCCGTACCGGTTCGGCAGTGCGGTGACGCGCATCCATGGGACGGATGCCGTCGAAGCCGTCACCGTACAGCGCATCGATCCGCAGTGGCGGCCCATCCCGGGCACTGAGCGCACGGTCGAGTGCGACTCGGTGGCGCTGGGTCACGGGTTCACGCCGCGGCTGGAGGCGGCGATCCAGTTCGGCTGCGACATCAGCGCCGACCGGTTCGTGCGGGTCGATTCGCAGCAGCTCACCAGCATCGCCGGCGTCTACGCCGCCGGAGAGATCACGGGAATCGGCGGGGCGGATGCCGCGCTCGCCGAGGGCGAGATCGCCGGGCTCGCAGCCGCGGGCATCCCCGGAGCCGACCTGCGGTACCGCTCGCCGCTCGCCGCTCGCCGCCGCATGCGGGCCTTCGCCGCGCGGCTGGACGTGCACGGCATCCGCCCCGGGTGGACGGCATGGCTGCAGGATGACACCGTCGTCTGCCGGTGCGAGAACGTGCGGAAGGCGACGCTCGACGAGTACGCCGACACCTCCTCACGCGGCATGCGCCTCGCCACCCGCGCCGGACTCGGGGCCTGCCAGGGCCGCACCTGCGGCCGCAGCGTGGCCGACATCCTCGGCGGGTCGGGCTTCGACCACCGCCCCGTGCTCTCGTCGGTCCGCATCGGCGAACTCGCCGCCCTCGTCTCGCCCACCGAGTGCGAGGATGACCGTCACACACCCGAGACCGAATTCGCAGGAGGCAGCTGATGCGCGCACGCCGAACCATCCAGGCCGTCGACTCGCACACCGAGGGGATGCCCACGCGCGTCGTCACCGGCGGCGTCGGGCGCATCCCCGGCGCGACGATGAACGACCGCCGCCTGTACGCCATGGAGCACCTCGACGGCCTCCGCGGCTTCCTGATGAACGAGCCGCGCGGGCACGCCGCCATGTCGGGCGTGCTGCTGCAGCCGCCCGCCCGCGATGACGCCGACTGGGGGATCGTGTTCATCGAGGCATCCGGCTTCCTCCCGATGTGCGGACACGGCACGATCGGCGCCGCCACCGTGCTCGTCGAGACCGGCATGGTCGAGGTGACCGAGCCGGTCACCGAGATCCGCCTCGACGTGCCGGCCGGTCTTGTGATCGCGCGCGTGCGGGTCGAAGACGGCCGCGCGGTCGACGTGACCATCGAGAACGTGCCGAGCTTCGTCGACCGGATCGACGAGCGCATCGAGGTTCCCGGCATCGGCGAGATCACCTACTCCGTCGCCTTCGGCGGCAACTACTACGCGCTGGTCGACCTCGACCAGGTCGGGCTGCCCTTCGACCGTGCGCGGCAGGACGACATCCTGGCCGCCGGACTGCAGATCATGGACGCGATCAACACGCAGGCGCCGCCCGTGCATCCGGTGCTGGAGGGCGCGAACCACGTGCACCACGTCGAGTTCATCGCGCCGGGATCGGATGCCGTCCGCTCGCGGCATGCGATGGCGATCCATCCCGGATGGTTCGACCGCTCGCCGTGCGGCACCGGCACCAGCGCGCGGATGGCCGAGCTGCACGCGCGCGGTGAGCTCGCCCTGGACACCGACTTCGTGAACGAGTCGTTCATCGGCACCGAGTTCACCGGCCGCCTGATCGGCGAGACCGCCGTCGGCGACCGCGCCGCCGTCATCCCCACCATCACCGGACGCGCCTGGGTCACCGGACTCGGCCAGTACATGCTCGACGAGAACGACCCGTTCCCGGAGGGCTTCGTCTTCTAGCACGTCCCTCGACTCCGCCTTCCGATCCGACCTCCAAGGAGAGAACCGTGACCGACACCGAGAAGTCCCTCGACCAGATCGCCGCCGCGGCCGCCGCCGCTGCTCGCCCCTTCGCCCGCACCAGCCCTCGTGAGCGCGGAGCCGCTCTGGTGGCCGTCGCCGACGCGCTCGAGGCGGCGGGCGACGAGCTCGTCGAGATCGCCATGCAGGAGACCGGACTCACTCAGGTGCGCCTGAAGGGCGAGCTGCGCCGCACGGCGTGGCAGCTGCGACTGTTCGCCGACACCATCGTCGACGGCGGGTACCTCGACGCCCGCATCGACGACGCCGATCCCGAGTACGTGATCGGCCCACGCCCTGACGTGCGCCGGATGCTGGAGCCGGTCGGCCCGGTGCTGAACTTCGCGGCGTCCAACTTCCCGTTCGCGTTCTCGGTGGCTGGTGGCGACTCCGCCGCCGCGCTCGCCGCGGGCTGTCCCGTGATCGTGAAGGCGCACTCCGGGCATCTGGAGCTCTCCCGGCGCACTGCCGAAGTCGTCTCCGGCGCGCTGCGCGAGGCGGGGATGCCCGAGGGTGTCTTCCAGCTGATCGAGGGGCAGCAGAACGGCGTCGCGATGCTGAAGGACGAGCGCATCCGCGCCGGGGCGTTCACCGGTTCGACTCACGTCGGGCGGATGCTGGCCGACATCGCAGCATCCCGGCCGGTGCCGATCCCGTTCTACGGCGAGCTCGGCAGCGTCAACCCCGTCTACGCGACCTACGCCGACGCGGCGCTGCTCGATGCCTTCGTCGCCTCGGTGTCGGGTTCGGCCGGTCAGCTGTGCACCAAGCCCGGGTTCCTGTTCGTGCCCGATGGCGCCGACCTCAGCGCCGTCGCAGATGCTGCGGCATCCGTCGGCGAGCACCGCCTGCTCAACCCGGGCATCGGGCGGTCGTTCGCACAGCGCCGCGACGACGTGATCGGCGCCGAGGGCGCGACCGTGCTCGCGCAGGGCGAGGTGCGCGTCGACGACGCCGGGCAGACGCATGCGACGCCCACCGTCGTCACGGTCGACGTCGACACCCTGACCGAGAACCGCGACGCCCTGCTCGAGGAGTCGTTCGGGCCGCTGTCGGTGATCGTGCGATACCAGGACCGGGATGCCCTGCCCGCGCTGCACGCCGAGCTGTTCCCCGGAAACCTGACCTCGACGCTGCACGCCCGGCCGGAGGAGCTGGCCGACGGCTCACTCGCACCGCTCGTCGATGCGCTCGCCGAGACCAGCGGGCGCGTGCTGTTCGGCGGCTGGCCGACGGGCGTCTCGGTGACCCAGGCGATGCAGCACGGCGGGCCGTACCCGGCGACCACGAGCGATGCGACCAGCGTCGGCACCGCGGCGATCACGCGATTCCTGCGCGGCGTCGCGTATCAGGGTGCTCCGCAGGAGCTGCTGCCCGCGCCGCTGCAGGACGCGAACCCGTGGGGCGTGCCGCAGCAGCGCAGCGAGGCAGGTCGCTCGACCACCTGGGGCTCGTTCGCCCGCTGAATGGTCAGACCGTCACGCCGGCGCGGATCACCGACACCCGGGCATCCTGACGCCACAGCGCCGACGGGTCGGCGAGAGGATCGGATGCCAGCAGCACGGCGTCCCCGTACGCGCCCGCCTCCAAGTGCCCCAGGGCCCTATCGCCGATGAGTTCGGCGTTGACCGCCGTCATCGACCGAAGGGTCGCCTCGGCACCGCTCGCCTCGACCTGCAGACGGATGCCCGCGAGCTGGTCGTCTTCGAGGTCGCCCATCAGATCGGTGCCGAAGCCGACGCGCACATCCGCCGCGTGGGCCAGGCGAACGGCATCCTGCCCCTTCGACAGCACCTCGGAGTTCTTCGCGAGCGAGACCTCATTCAGGCCGATCTCCGCGCCGCGACGGTCCATCGCGTCGTACGCCGCGAGCGTCGGCACGAGGAACGCGCCGGCTTCCGCCATCAGGTCGGCGGTCTCTCGGTCGATGAGGTTGCCGTGCTCGATCGAGCGGATGCCCGCGGCGATCGCGTGTTGCACGGCCTCGACGGAATAGGCATGCGCCGCTACGTATGAGCCCCGGCGGGTCGCTTCGTCGACGACGGCGCGCAGCTCTTCGGGGGAGTACTGCGGGATGCGGATCGGGTCGGTGAGCGAGAAGACGCCGCCCGAGGCCATCACCTTGATGGCGTGCGCACCGGTGCGCAGTCGTTCGCGCACGGCCACGCGCAGGTTGTCGACACCGTCGACGACCTCGCACATGTGCCCGTGCGAGAAGCACACGTCCACGTGAGCCGAGCGCGGGTCGCCGTGTCCTCCGGTCTGGCTGAGTGCCGGCCCGGTGAAGTGGTAGCGCGGCGAGGGGAACAGCTCGGCGTCGATCGCCTGGGCGAGCCCGATGTCGCCGCCGGCGACGTCGCGCACTGTGGTGAAACCGCGCTGCAGGGCGCGGGTCAGGCGGCGCGCGCCGTTGACCGCGGCGTAGCTGAGCGGGCCGCGTTCGTTCTCGAAGCCGTCCATGCTCGTCGCGTACGCATGGAAGTGCGCGTCGATCAGGCCGGGGATCAGCCAGGCGCCGCCGGCGTCCAGCATCCGAGCACCGTCGGCGGCGCTCTCGGCGACGCGACCGTCGACGATGTGCACGTCGCGCTGCTGGAAGCCGTCGCCGTGCCAGACGTGCGCGCCGGTGATCGAGAGGGATGCTGCGGGCATGTGTGCTCCTGTCAGTCGGGTGGTGGTGCGCTCAGCGCAGGCTGAAGCCGTTCGCCAGCGGGTCGTCGTCGTCGAGTTCGAATGTCGACGAGCCGACCCGGTAGGCGGTGCCGCGCACCTCGGGGATCACTCCGGATGTCGTGCGATCGGCGATCCGGGCGTGAAAGCGCGTGTCGATGATCGAGTCGTGCATCAATGTCTCGCCGTCGGCGAGCTCACCGGTTGCGGCGAGCAGGGCGACGCGTGCGGCGGTGCCCGAGCCGCACGGGCTGCGGTCGACCTCTCCGTCGGCGAAGACGGTGACGTTGCGCTGGTGCGGGCCGTTCTCGGTGCGGCCGAGGTCATCGAAGAGGATCGTGCCGTACACGCCCGAAAGTCGCGGGTCAGCGAGCTGTGCTGCGGGATGCTCGTTGAGCGCCCACTTGATCTCGCGGCCGATCGCGATGAGGTCGGTGGTGTGTGTCGGGCGCACCTCGAGTCCGACGGCGGAGGCAGGCAGCGTCGCGTACACGGCGCCGCCGAACACGAGATCGACGTCGACCTCCCCGCGCGATGTGGTCAGTCGGATGCCACGGGCGAGCACCCGCGACTCGACGTTCCGGAATGTGATCTCATCGATCCGTCCACCGCGCTGGCGCACGAGCGCCTGCACGCGTCCGCTGGGGACGTCGATCGTCACGGTGGTCTCGCCGTCGGGGTTCGACGGCACCCGGCCAGTGCGCACCGCCCATGCACCGAGGGCGATCGTGCCGTGACCGCAGGCGGTTGAGAAGCCGTCCTTGTGCCAGAAGAGCACACCGAAGTCGGCGCCGTCGTCATCGGGTGGCGTGATGAATCCGCCGTACATGTCGTCTGGAGAGACGTCGAGGCCGGCCTTCCGGACCAGGCCCGTCCGCCTGCGACGATACGCTGGGATGACAGGGAAACGCGGGCGCTCGTCCGCGTGGATGGCTGCGTCTAGGAGGACCCGTGGATCGCTTCGACACGATCGTGGTGGGAGCGGGCGTCGCGGGTCTGACCGCCGCGCGGTTGCTGCGGGATGCGGGGCGCCGCATCGTCGTGCTTGAGGCACGCGACCGGATCGGCGGACGGGTGCACACCGACCGCACCGGTGCGACGACAGATCTCGGCGCCTCATGGATCCACGGGATCGCCGACAGCCCCGTCGCCGAGGCGACCGCAGCGTTCGGCATGCGCTCCACCGAGTTCTCCGTCGGCGGATACCAGGTCGACAGCAGGCCCATCGCATACTTCGGCCCCGACGGTCACCGACTGTCCGACGACGCCGCGCGCACGTTCGCGGCCGATGTTCACGAAGTGGACGCCGCGCTGGTGGAGTCGATCGCCGCATCAGCGGCCGACGCCTCTTACCGTGACGTGACCGAGGTTGCGCTCACCTCACGGGACTGGGACGCGGAGCGCACCCAACGCGTCCGGGAGTACTTGGAGCATCGCTCTGAAGAGCAGTACGGGGTGTGGATCGAAGACCTCGCTGCGCACGGACTCGATGACGACCAGATCGACGGCGACGAGGTGGTGTTCCCCGATGGCTACGACGTGCTGCCCGCCCGTCTGGCGGAGGGGCTCGACGTGCGTCTCGAACACGTCGTCACGGTCATCGACTGGTCGGACGGCATCCGCATTCGCACCACGC
This sequence comes from Microbacterium alcoholitolerans, assembly GCF_050408615.1. NCBI lineage: Bacteria > Bacillati > Actinomycetota > Actinomycetes > Micrococcales > Microbacteriaceae > Microbacterium > Microbacterium alcoholitolerans. Next base: position 2,594,799 of record NZ_JBNTKD010000001.1, read on the forward strand.
GAGGCGAGTTCTCTTCCGACTCCGCCGTGGTGACACTGCCCGTCGGCGTGCTGCAGTCCGGGTCGGTGGAGATCGTGCCGCCACTACCCGCGACCAACGGCGACGCACTCGCGCGTCTGCGGATGAACGCGTTCGAGAAGGTCTTTCTCCGCTTCCCCGAGCGCTTCTGGGATGACGGCGTGTACGCACTGCGTCAGCAGGGGCCTGAGGGCCGATGGTGGCATTCGTGGTACGACCTCACCACGCTGCACGACGAGCCGACGCTCCTCACCTTCGCGGCCGGCCCCGCCGCGATCGCCACTCGCGACTGGGACGACGAGCGCGTTGCCGAATCCGTGCTCTCGCAGCTGCGCCGCCTGTATGGCGACGGCGTGTCCGAGCCCGTGAGCGTGCACCGCACGGCGTGGCAGGACGACCCGTTCGCGCATGGCTCCTACGCATACATGAAGGTCGGTGCGATCACCGCCGACCACGACGACCTTGCCACGCCCATCGGGGGCATCCTGCATCTCGCCGGTGAGGCGACCTGGACCGACGACCCCGCGACGGTCACTGCTGCCATGCTCTCGGGTCACCGCGCCGCCGAGCGGACGCTCGGGTGGGCGGTCGCGATCGAGCAGCTGTGGGCGGGCGCGTAGACGATCAGGCGGAGACGGTCACTGACGCGGCGAGGGCGCGTGCGGTAGCGGCGTCGGGCTGCGCACCGACGCCGCCGCTTCCGCGCGTGGACGCAGTCCCGCACGCCACGGCGAAGGCGAGGGCGTCCGCCAGGGCCATCTGTTGGAGTCGCGCGGCGACGAATCCCGCCGCGAGCGTGTCGCCTGCGCCGACGGTGTCCACGAGCGGGGAGGCCAGAGACGGAGACTCCGCGTGGATTCGGGTCGTGCCGG